>NZ_CP192774.1:0-2422500 GCF_033957765.2 Agrobacterium sp. rho-13.3 | reverse complement strand
AAGCGTCCGAGCCCAGTCTCAGTGAAACCTTGTGATGGCTTAGTCGGCCGGGATTGGTGGAGGGATTGGAGTAGGTAGGAAAGCTTGTCTAAGGCATGTTCGTTGTTGGGAGATTTAAGGATCTTCCTCTGATGGATATGCTGGATTGGTGTTGCCTGACCGCGCATCACCGGATGATATCTCGAGAAGCTGGTCTTAATGATACGGCCTCGAAGTGCACCGGCGTGCCTTCAAAGAGGACTGTATCGACACGTCGATGTCATCAAGAAATGACCTGATTGTAAAAGGTAATCGGGTTGTCGTTCCTAACGGAACGGCTATGGATGAGCATAGACAATGAGAACGAAGAAGTGAATTAAGGGCATTTGGTGGATGCCTTGGCATGCACAGGCGAAGAAGGACGTGATACGCTGCGATAAGCTGTGGGGAGCTGCGAATAAGCTTTGATCCATGGATCTCCGAATGGGGCAACCCACCTTAAATGCTTGGGAAATCTGTTTTGTTGGTTAGTTGGTCTGTTTGGGTCTCCCATACAGGGCGCTAGCCCGTCGGTGCTTTTGCACCGCGCCGTCCGCAGGGCTTTGGCCGTGAGGACAGAACTGAACAGGTTTCCAAGCATTATGATAAGGTATCTTACTTTCGAATACATAGGGGTAAGAAGCGAACTCAGGGAACTGAAACATCTAAGTACCTGAAGGAAAGGACATCAACCGAGACTCCGTAAGTAGTGGCGAGCGAACGCGGACCAGGCCAGTGGCAATGAGGAATAAAGTCGAACGATTTGGAAAAGTCGGCCATAGCGGGTGATAGCCCCGTAGACGTAGAACACTCATTGTCCTTGAGTAGGGCGGGACACGTGAAATCCTGTCTGAACATGGGGAGACCACTCTCCAAGCCTAAGTACTCGTGCATGACCGATAGCGAACAAGTACCGTGAGGGAAAGGTGAAAAGCACCCCGACGAGGGGAGTGAAATAGAACCTGAAACCGGATGCCTACAAGCAGTCGGAGCTCGAAAGAGTGACGGCGTACCTTTTGTATAATGGGTCAACGACTTAGTGTAGCAAGCAAGCTTAAGCCGGTAGGTGTAGGCGTAGCGAAAGCGAGTCTGAATAGGGCGTTTAGTTTGTTGCATTAGACCCGAAACCGAGTGATCTAGCCATGAGCAGGCTGAAGGTTGGGTAACACCAACTGGAGGGCCGAACCCATATCTGTTGCAATAGATTGGGATGACTTGTGGCTAGGGGTGAAAGGCCAATCAAACTCGGAAATAGCTGGTTCTCCGCGAAAACTATTTAGGTAGTGCGTCGATCGAATACCCTCGGGGGTAGAGCACTGGATGGGCTATGGGGACTCACCGTCTTACTGATCCTAACCAAACTCCGAATACCGAGGAGTACTAATCGGCAGACACACGGCGGGTGCTAACGTCCGTCGTGAAGAGGGCAACAACCCTGACCTCCAGCTAAGGTCCCCAAGTCATGGCTAAGTGGGAAAGGATGTGAGGATCCCAAAACAACCAGGATGTTGGCTTAGAAGCAGCCATCATTTAAAGAAAGCGTAACAGCTCACTGGTCTAAATAAGGGTCTTTGCGCCGAAAATGTAACGGGGCTAAAGCCATGCACCGAAGCTGAGGATAGTACAGTTATAGTGACTGTGCTGTGGTAGCGGAGCGTTCCGTAAGTCTGTGAAGGGGGACCCGTGAGGGCCCCTGGAGATATCGGAAGTGCGAATGTTGACATGAGTAACGATAAAGGGAGTGAGAGACTCCCTCGCCGAAAGACCAAGGGTTCCTGCTTAAAGTTAATCTGAGCAGGGTTAGCCGGCCCCTAAGACGAGGCGGACACGCGTAGTCGATGGGAACCACGTTAATATTCGTGGGCCTGGTGGTAGTGACGGATCTCGTGTGTTGTACATTCTTATTGGATTGAATGTGCGGCGAAGAGGTTCCAGGAAATAGCTCCACCGTATAGACCGTACCCGAAACCGACACAGGTGGTCAGGTAGAGTATACCAAGGCGCTTGAGAGAACTATGTTGAAGGAACTCGGCAAATTGCACGCGTAACTTCGGAAGAAGCGTGACCCTGTCGTACGCAAGTATGTCAGGGTGGCACAGACCAGGGGGTAGCGACTGTTTATCAAAAACACAGGGCTCTGCGAAGTAGCAATACGACGTATAGGGTCTGACGCCTGCCCGGTGCTGGAAGGTTAAAGGGAGGGGTGCAAGCTCTGAACTGAAGCCCCAGTAAACGGCGGCCGTAACTATAACGGTCCTAAGGTAGCGAAATTCCTTGTCGGGTAAGTTCCGACCTGCACGAATGGCGTAACGACTTCCCCGCTGTCTCCAACATAGACTCAGTGAAATTGAATTCCCCGTGAAGATGCGGGGTTCCTGCGGTCAGACGGAAAGACCCCGTGCACCTTTACTATAGCTTTACACTGGCATTCGCCAAGGCATGTGTAGGATAGGTGGTAGGCTTTGAAGCAGGGACGCCAGTTCTTGTGGAGCCATCCTTGAAATACCACCCTTATCTTCGTGGATGTCTAACCGCGGTCCGTTATCCGGATCCGGGACAGTGTATGGTGGGTAGTTTGACTGGGGCGGTCGCCTCCGAAAGAGTAACGGAGGCGCGCGATGGTTAGCTCAGACCGGTCGGAAATCGGTCGTCGAGTGCAATGGCATAAGCTAGCCTGACTGCGAGACTGACAAGTCGAGCAGAGACGAAAGTCGGTCATAGTGATCCGGTGGTCCCGTGTGGAAGGGCCATCGCTCAACGGATAAAAGGTACGCCGGGGATAACAGGCTGATGACCCCCAAGAGTCCATATCGACGGGGTTGTTTGGCACCTCGATGTCGACTCATCGCATCCTGGGGCTGGAGCAGGTCCCAAGGGTATGGCTGTTCGCCATTTAAAGCGGTACGTGAGTTGGGTTCAGAACGTCGTGAGACAGTTCGGTCCCTATCTGCCGTGGGTGTAGGAATATTGACAGGATCTGTCCCTAGTACGAGAGGACCGGGATGGACGTATCTCTGGTGGATCTGTTGTCCTGCCAAGGGCATAGCAGAGTAGCTATATACGGAATGGATAACCGCTGAAGGCATCTAAGCGGGAAACCAACCTGAAAACGAGTGTTCCCTATCAGAGCCGTGGAAGACGACCACGTTGATAGGACGGGTGTGGAAGCATGGCAACATGTGAAGCTTACCGTTACTAATAGCTCGATCGACTTCTTCGTTCCCATTGATTATGTTCATCTTCATCGAAGATGAAGATGAGACTTCTGTCCTCACGCGCCAAAGGCGCTGCGGACGGCGCGCCAAACGATTGGCGACGGACTATCGTCCTGTAGGACGCCCCGCTCACACTGCAGCAAGGGTGAAATACGGATAGGTCAAGTGAGACGTGTATTAAGACAAAAAAGAACCTCGTGTTCTCCAGCTTCTCGAAACAACAGTTTCCATGCCAAAACATGGACATATGTTGCGTTTTGCCGACCTGGTGGTTATTGCGGGGCGGCTGCACCCGTTCCCATTCCGAACACGGCCGTGAAACGCCCCAGCGCCAATGGTACTCCGTCTTAAGACGCGGGAGAGTAGGTCGCTGCCAGGTCTGCAAAACGCAACGTAAAACAACAAAAACATCTTCTCATCACATACCTCGGCCCAGCCGATACCAAGGGCCGCTATCAAGCGGCCTTTTGCTTTTGAAATGAAATGCAGTGCGTCCTTACTCGAGACAAATCGCTTCGCAATTTGCTCGGCAACAGGCATAAATCCTAAAGGATTTACGCAAACGGTATTTTGCCGTCGGCAAAAACCGGAAAAGACGACATTTTGCTAACGCAAAAGTCGGTAGAGGCGCAAACAAAAAGTGTTTGCTCTGGCGCGACAAGTTCTTCGAACTTGCGCTGGTAACGCGGGGTGGAGCAGCCCGGTAGCTCGTCAGGCTCATAACCTGAAGGCCGCAGGTTCAAATCCTGCCCCCGCAACCAAATAATTCCACAATAAACGACCAACAAAAAAGCCCCTCCTGGGGCTTTTGGCGTTCGTGGCCTTCAATCGACGTAACTCTTCCCATAAGCTCTTCCAAGGCCGCCACTCATTGGGCAGCGCCAGCCTCCTCTTGCCACATGCAAACGTCAAGACCCCAGCAAAAGCAAAGAGCAAAACGATCATCAGGGCAGAGACGGCAATGAAAGCGATGAGGCAACGGGAGCAATGCGGGTGACCAGCGAAGACGTCTATAAGGCTCTCCCACTGAAGTCGGCCGCACCAACCCAGTCCTGCCCTTACCGTGGTTCGTCAATTATTCGATAGAGACTCAGCAATCACCTCAAGGAATGCAGGGCCGTAGCGATCCAGTTTGGCTTCGCCCACGCCAGGCACTCTTGCCATCTCCGCGCGGGAGGTTGGTTTTGCGGTGGCGAGTTCGATCAAGGTTTTGTCGTGGAAAATTACGTAGGGTGGGAGGTTCTGGGTGCGGGCTATTTCCATGCGCCGTTCGCGTAACGCCTGAAACAACGTTGCGTCGCTGTCTGGCAGAGCGCTCAATGCCTGGCGGCGGTTTTCCTGGCGACGCTCTGTGCGGCGTGGTGGGGATTTTCGCAGCATGAGAGCTGGTTTTTCTCGCAGGAATTGCCGCCCGGTCTCGGAAATTGACAGCCCGCCGTGCCCTTCGAGGTCCACTTCGATCAGGCGTAAAGCAATCAATTGGCGCAGGATGGCGCGCCAGGTGCGGTTGTCGTGTTCTTTGCCGATGCCATAAGTGGTGATGCTGTCATGGCCCAGACGGGTAATACGTTCATCTTCCGCCCCAAGCAAGACGCTGATGATGTAGGCTTGGCCGAAACGTTCTCCCGTTCTGTAAATACAGGAGAGGATTTTTTGGACCGAGATGCTGCCATCGAACAGTTCCGGCGGCTCCGCACAGGTGTCGCAATTGCCGCAAGGTTCACATTGGTCACCGAAATAGGACAGCAGCGCTTGCCGGCGGCATCCTGCTGTTTCTGCCAAGCCGAGCAGGGCATCGAGTTTTTGCCGTTCCATATGTTTGCGTTGGTCTGGCGCATCCGAGCTTTCGATAAAGCGGTTGCGCAGTGCCATATCTTCGGAGCCATAGAGCATCAAAACATCGGATGGGAGACCATCGCGACCGGCGCGACCCGTTTCCTGATAATAGGCCTCGATGCTGCTGGGCAGGTCGATGTGAACGACGAAGCGCACGTCTGGTTTATCGATGCCCATTCCAAACGCGATGGTGGCGACCATGATGATGTCGTCGCCGAGTTGGAAACGGCTTTGGTTTGCTTCGCGGTCCGCTCTTTCCATGCCGGCATGATAACAAAGCGCGTCATAGCCTTCCGAGCGCAGCCATTCCGCCGTTTCTTCGGTCTTTCTTTTGGACAGGCAATAAATGATGCCGCTTTCGCCCTGATGATCTTTCAGGAAACGTTTCACCTGTGTGCGGGGATTGTCCTTTTCCATGATGGCGTAGCGAATATTGGGACGATCAAACCCGGCGATGAAGGCATCGCTGCCCTCGATCCGCATGTGATCCAGTATTTCGGCACGGGTCGGTTCGTCTGCCGTCGCGGTCAGCGCCATGCGGGGCGTATCGGGAAACCGCTCTATCAACAGGTCGAGCTGGCGATAGGGCGGCCTGAAATCGTGGCCCCACTGCGAGAGGCAATGGGCTTCGTCGATTGCGATCAGCGATAAAGAGATACTTTGCAGAGCATCCAGCACGTCGGGTTTCAGCAGGGTTTCGGGTGCTGCATAGAGAAAATCAATACGACCGGCGCGAATATCGGACCAGAGAACACGGCGTTCATCTGGCGAAAGATTGGAGTTGAGTGCTTCGGCTCTCACGCCAGCCTGCCGTAGCGCCGTGACCTGATCGACCATCAGTGCAATCAAAGGAGACACAACGAGCCCCATGCCGGGGCGGGCGAGTGCGGGAATTTGATAACACAAAGACTTGCCGCCACCGGTTGGCATCAACACGAATGCGTTGTTACCGGCAATCACATGCTGGACGATATCGGCCTGCTGTCCACGGAAGGTATCGTAACCGTAGACGGTCTTTAGAATATGGAATGGATCGGTATTCACTGTGATCTTCTTTAAGATTCGGTCATGCGGCACCTCATTCCATATTCGCGACAATCACAACCCCTTTTAGAGCTGGAAACACAGGCAATCACTCCGCTGCGGTTTTAAGGCAACCGTCGATGATGCCACGGATTTCGGCACGGCAAGAGCCGCAATTGGTTCCTGCATTCAGCGCTTTACCGATAGCTTCAACCGTATGGCATCCCTCGCGTATGGCTGATGCAATCTGATTTATCCCCACGCTGAAACACGAACAAACGGTTGCGCCGGGATCGGCTTTACCAGCACCGGGGCGACCGGCAACGAGCGCAAACCGTGTGCACAAATCTGCGTGGCGGGTGGAGAGTTGGGAGATCGCCCAATTGCGGGCAACTGCCACGGGCGTGTTGGCAACGTACAAAGCGGCAAGCAGTGCTTCACCGTCAAAGAAAGCAAGGCGGATCTGACCAGAACTGTTGTCGGCATAGCCGATAGGGTCGATGTGGGGATCGACGCCAAAAACGGTGCGCCCCCAACTCATCCAGTCCTCAGGTACTTCTTCAAACGCCATTTCCAAACGATAACCGCCATCCGCCTTCGCCAAAGCCCAGTAGGCGCGATCAAGTCCCTTCGGCTTTTTCTGTGTCACCGCAAAAGCATAGGCTTTCGCCTCAAAACGGCGTGCAGTAACGGCGACGTTTTTTGACGCAGGCTGGCCGGAAAATGGGTCGGTTATGGGTGGTATCAGTTTATCGACACGGGCATTGGCAGCGAATTGGTCGTTCCAGTGCATGGGCACGAAGACATTGCCGCGTGCCTGCCTGTCCGTCACGAGTGCTCGGACAATGATCTTGCCAAGAGGGCTTTCGATTTCGGTCAGGTCGGCGCTTTCGATGCCCATGTCAAACGCATCGCGTGGGTGTAGTTCCACAAACGGTTCGGCAATGTGTGATGACAGGCGGGCGCTTTTGCCGGTGCGGGTCATAGTGTGCCACTGGTCGCGGATGCGGCCGGTATTCAAGGTGAGGGGGTAGTCCCTGGATGTTTGGCGTGTTTGGGGCAAAGCCGGATTGATAAAATGGGCTTTTCCATCGGCATGATAGAATTTTCCATCGGCAAAAAAGCGGGTTGTTTCGCGTTGCCCGGAGGCGGGCTGCGGCCAGTTGAAGGGTATCATGCCGTCATAGTCTGATTGCGTTAGAGCAGAATATGCCCCGATGTCGAAATCCCGCGATCCTTCGTTTTCGAAGGCCGAGAGTTTGGCATGTTCGGTGAAGATATCGGCTGGACCTGCGTAATCGAATGCATCTGCAAAACCCATGCGCTGACCCACTTCCGAGAGCTGCCACCAGTCTGCTGTTGCTTCGCAGGGGGAATGGAGATAGCCGCGCTGGCGGGAAATTCGGCGTTCGGAATTGGTGACCGTACCGTCTTTTTCACCCCAGCCGAGCGAGGGGAGAAGCACATGTGCGTAGCGTGCCGTGTCCGTTGTCCCGAACATATCGGACACGACGACGAAGGGGCAGATTTTGAGTGCGGCTTCGACGGCACCGGCATCCGGCATGGACACAACCGGGTTGGTCGCCATGATCCACAGCGCTTTGATACGACCGTCAGCAACGGCCTTAAACAGATCGACCGCCTTCAGACCCGGTTTGGTGGCGATAGCGGGTGACCCCCAAAAACGCTGCACGCGGTCCCGGTCCTCTGCACTTTCGATATCCATATGGGCGGCCAGCATGTTTGCCAGCCCGCCCACTTCGCGCCCACCCATGGCATTGGGTTGGCCTGTCAGCGAAAACGGTCCCATGCCCGACTTGCCAATGCGCCCAGTGGCGAGGTGACAGTTGATGATGGCATTGACTTTATCCGTGCCGCTTGCGGATTGATTGACGCCCTGACTGTAACAGGTGACAACTTTTTCGGTGTTTTCGAACAGGTCGTAGAAGCGGGTCAGTTCAGCGGTGGAAAGGCCGGTTGCCTCGGAGATTTCGTCGGAAGTGAATCCAGTCGCAGACTGAGTGGCCTCCTCAAAACCGTTGGTGAAGCTTTCAACATAGGCGCGGTCAATTGCATGACCTTTCGCCAAATGTCCGAGCAGACCCGTAAACAGTGCCACATCGCCATCCGGGCGGATGGCCAGATGAAGATCGGCAATATCGCAGGTCATGGTGCGGCGCGGGTCGATTACCACGATCCGCATCTGCGGGCGCTCAGCCTTTGCGGCGGTGAGGCGCTGATAGATGACCGGGTGACACCATGCCAGATTGGAACCGGTAAGGATGACGAGATCGGCGAGAAACAGGTCTTCGTAGAGGCCCGGAACGGTGTCTGAGCCGAAAGCACGGCGATGGCCCGCAACGGAAGAGGACATGCAGAGGCGCGAATTGGTATCGATGTTGGCAGAGCCGATGAAGCCTTTCATCAGCTTGTTGGCGACGTAATAATCTTCCGTCAGCAATTGGCCGGAAACGTAAAAGGCGACCGAATCCGGTCCGTGTTGGGCAATGGCAGCTGAAAATTTCGAGGCCACGAGGTCAAGTGCGTTGTCCCACTCCACCCGTTCACCATTAACCTGCGGATAAAGCAGCCGCCCATCCAGATCGATGGTTTCGGCCAATGCCGAACCCTTGGAACAGAGGCGTCCAAGATTGGCCGGATGGTCGGGGTCGCCCTTCACGGAGACAGTGCCGCTGTCTTCGATTTTTGCGATAACACCACAGCCGACACCGCAGTAAGGACAGGTGGTTTTGACCTCTTTTGCCATGGTTACTCCGCAGCGATCATCAGGCTTTCGGTGGCAATCGACAGCTTGCCATCGACGTTGCGGACCGGAATGGTTCGTACCGATCCTTCATCCGCGCCCAGAGCCTTGCCGGTTTCCAGCGAAATGACCCAGTTGTGCAAAGGGCATGTTACCGACGCGCCATGCACAATGCCCTGTGACAGCGGACCGCCCTTGTGCGGGCAATTGTCTTCAATGGCGTAGACATCATTCTCTGCTGTGCGGAATACTGCGATCTTGCCCATCGGGGTTTTGACACAGCGCGCGCCGCGCAGAGGAATGTCGGAGATCGTACCGATATCGATCCAGTTCATTGTGTTCATCCCGCTTTTCCTCGTTAGAATTCTGGGTGGGGCGAAACTCCTCTTTTCGCCCCACCCGACGCCATGCGTCCGACCCGCTTTAAAACGGGTGGTCACTCTGCGGCTTGATTGAACCCGATCGTCGCCATGGGCTTGAACTCATGCTTGTGCTCGCCAGACACACGTTCAGACCAGGGATCGACCTGCGCGAACTTCTGGCTGAACACGAAGCGCTCGTAATAGGCACGGCGCTTGTCGCCATCCTCTATGATCTGTCTGCGAACCTCGTCATAGCCGATGCGCTTGGCCCACTTGTAGATGCGTTCCAGATAACGGGCCTGTTCGCGGTACATCTGGGTCAGCGCCACGATATGCTCCAGCGCCTCGTCTTCGGTCTTCACCAGCCCCAAAACTTCGGTGCCTTTGATGTCGAGACCGGCTGCACCGGCGAAGTGGATTTCAAAACCTGAATCCACGCAGATCACACCGATATCCTTGCAGGTGGCTTCGGCGCAGTTGCGCGGACAGCCGGAAACGGCAAGCTTCAGCTTGGCAGGTGTCCACGAACCCCACATGAATTTTTCGATGCGAATGCCGAAGCCGGTCGAATCCTGCGTACCAAAGCGGCACCAGTCCGAACCGACGCAGGTTTTCACCGTCCGCAGACCCTTGGCATAGGCCTGACCGGAAATGAAACCGGCCTTGCCGAGATCGGCCCAGACGGCAGGCAGATCTTCCTTTTCGATGCCGAGAAGGTCGATGCGCTGGCCACCGGTGACCTTCACCAGCGGGATTTCGAACTTGTCCACCACATCTGCGATGGCACGCAGTTCGCCGGCGTTTGTCACGCCGCCCCACATGCGCGGGACGACGGAATAGGTACCGTCCTTCTGGATGTTGGCGTGAACACGCTCGTTGATGTAGCGCGACTGGTAATCGTCGGCATATTCATCCGGCCAGTCACAGACGAGGTAATAGTTCAGCGCAGGACGACATTTCGCGCAGCCGCAGGATGTTTTCCATTCCAGTTCCTGCATCACGGCAGGGATTGTTTTCAAGCCCTTTGCCTTGATCAGACGGCGCACATCGTCGTGGCCGAGATCGGTGCAGTTGCACATGGGCTGAACGGCTGACGGATTGTAGCTATCGCCCAGCGTCAGTGTCATCAATTGTTCGACAAGGCCAGTGCAGGAACCGCACGAGGCCGACGCCTTGGTATGTGCGCGAACATCGTCCAGCGATGTCAGCCCCTTCGACGTGATGGTCGAAGTGATTTTGCCTTTGCAAACGCCGTTACAGCCACAGATTTCCGCATCATCCGGCAAGGCTGCAACGGCCGCCATAGGGTCCAGTGGGGACCCTCCCTGATAGGACTGGCCGAAGATCAATGTGTCGCGCATTTCCGAAATATCGGTGGCTTTTTTCTTCAGGTCGTTGAACCACGCGCCGTCAGAAGTTTCGCCGTAAAGAACGGTGCCGATGATGCGGTTGTCTTTCAAAATAACGCGTTTATAGACGCCAGCCGTGGCATCGCGCAGCACGATTTCCTCACGGTCATCACCATCGGCAAAATCTCCGATGGAAAACAGGTTGATGCCCGTAACCTTGAGCTTGGTTGGCGTATCGGCATGGACGAAGGCTGGCGTGGTATCGCCCGCAAGATGCGATGCGGCGATGCGGGCCATCTCATAGAGCGGTGCCACAAGGCCATAGACCATGCCGCCCACTTCAGCGCATTCACCCACAGACAGAATATCGCCGTCCGAGGTCTGCATTCCGGCATCCACGACAATACCGCGATTAACCGCAAGGCCAGCGTCTTTCGCCAGACCCGAGTTGGGACGTATACCAACAGCCATTACCACCAGCGTTGCTGGAATAATGGCGCCGTTGTCGAGTTCGATGCCCTCGACCTTGTCCGTTCCGATAATTTGCTTGGTGTTGGCCTTGGTAATGACCTTGATGCCACGATCTTCCATCGCCTTTTGCAACAGATAACCCGCTGCCGGGTCGAGCTGACGTTCCATCAATGTCGGCATCACATGCAGCACGGTCACATCCATGCCGCGCATGGAAAGACCAGCCGCTGCTTCCAGTCCCAGCAATCCGCCGCCGATGACAATGGCCTTTTCGCGGGATTGCGCGGCGAGAAGCATTGCATCCACGTCGTCCAGATCGCGGTAGGTGATGACCCCTGGCAAATCCTTGCCCGGAACCGGGATGATGAATGGCACGGAACCGGTGGCGATGACCAGCTTGTCATAACTTTCCGTCACGCCGTGGTCGGATGTCACGGTTTTGGCAGCGCGATCGATGTTGACGATGCGGTGGCCCTTATAAAGCGTGATGCCGTGCTGAATGTACCAGCCATCGCCATGGATGATGATGTCCTCGTAGGACTTTTCACCTGACAGGACCGGTGACAGCATGATGCGGTCATAATTGACGCGCGGCTCGGCGTTGAAAATGGTGACTTGATAACGGCCCGGCGCTTTCTCGAAGAGCTCTTCGAGCATCCGGCCCGGGGCCATGCCGTTTCCGATGATGACAAGTTTTTCTGCCATGGTTTTACTCCGCAGCTTCGACGAAGCGGTGACGTTCGTAGAGGAACTTCAACACGGCTTCGCGGCATTTGAGATAGGTTCGGTCGGATGCAAGTTCGATGCGGTTGCGCCGCCTTGGAAGCGACACATCCAGAATGTCGCCAATGCTGGCAGCAGGGCCATTGGTCATCATAACGATGCGATCCGACAGCAGAACGGCCTCGTCGACATCGTGGGTGATCATGATCATGGTGTTGCCAAGACGGGCGTGAATTTCCATCACCGCATCCTGCAAATGGGCGCGGGTCAGAGCATCCAGCGCACCGAAAGGCTCGTCCAGCAGCAGGATTTTGGGTTCCATGGCCAGCGCACGGGCAATGCCGACACGCTGTTTCATGCCGCCGGAAATTTCAGAGGGTTTCTTGTCCTTGGCATGGGCCATCTGCACCAGATCAAGGTTGCGCATCACCCATTCATGACGCTCGGCCTTGGATTTGGTATAGCGGAAGATCTTCTCGACGCCGATGTTGACGTTCTCATAGACCGACAACCATGGCAGCAGGCTATGGTTTTGAAACACCACGGCCCGATCCGGGCCGGGTTCGTTGACCTCGCGGTTTTCCAGCAGAACGACGCCGGACGAAACCTTGGTCAGTCCCGCGATAAGGTTCAGCATGGTGGACTTGCCGCAGCCGGAATGGCCGATGACCGAAATGAATTCGCCCTTGCCGATGGTGAGGTTGATGCCTTTCAGCACCTCGGCGCGTACGCCGCCCTTGTCGAAATATTTGTCGATATGATCGAGCTTGAGATAGGGGTTCATAACACTCCGTCCTCTCAGTTTGCCGCCGCGCCGCGGGTGATGAATTTGCCAAGCGCTGCCACCAGCTTGTCCAGCACGAAGCCGACAACGCCGATATATGCGAGTGCCACGATGATGTCGGGCAGGCGCGATGAATTCCACGCATCCCAGATGAAGAAGCCGATGCCCACGCCGCCCGTCAGCATTTCAGCGGCAACGATGGCCAGCCAAGAGAGGCCGACACCGATGCGAAGGCCGGTGAAGATGTAAGGCGCAGCCGATGGCAGCATGATCTTGTAGAAAAACTCCAGCTGGTTCAGCCGCAACACCTGCGCCACGTTGCGGTAGTCCTGCGGAATATTGCGCACACCGACGGCGGTGTTGATGATGACGGGCCAGATCGACGTGATGAAGATCACGAAGATGGCGGAGGGATTGCTATCCTGAAAAGCAGCCAGCGAAAGCGGCAACCAAGCCAGTGGCGGCACGGTGCGCAGAACCTGAAAAATGGGATCCAGGCCGCGCATGGCCCAGACGGACTGGCCGATGACCGCGCCCATAATCACACCAGCGATGGCGGCAAGGCCAAAACCGTATGCCACGCGTTCCAGAGAAATCAGCACCCGCCAGCCAAGGCCGATATCCTGCGTTCCATATACGAAGAACGGATGGACAATCAGGTCGTAGCTTTCCTGAAACACCTGGCTTGGTGGCGGCAAGGTGGCGCTCGGCCCCGAACAGAGCACCTGCCAGATGCCCAGCATGATCGCCAGCACGGCC
This sequence comes from Agrobacterium sp. rho-13.3, assembly GCF_033957765.2. Classification (NCBI taxonomy): domain Bacteria; kingdom Pseudomonadati; phylum Pseudomonadota; class Alphaproteobacteria; order Hyphomicrobiales; family Rhizobiaceae; genus Agrobacterium; species Agrobacterium sp. rho-13.3. Next base: position 2,409,196 of record NZ_CP192774.1, on the reverse strand, counting down.
AATGGCGGCACGACATTCCGAGCGATGGTAGAGGCTATACTCCCGAAATTCAGGACCTGTGTCGGGCGGCGATGGATGGCGATAACGGTGCCACTCTTCGGCACGGTGGCGTGTGTTGCCATGCTTTCTGTCTTGCGGGCGGTTGCGGTCATGGTGTGATCCTGTTGTCCAAATTGTGCGTTGCACGAGTTCTGCCCCGTCCACATTGTTGGGGGAGGGGCGATAGCGTCTTACGAAGCGGCCTTGATGGAGAGGCTATCGAGATAGGCGGATGGATTTTCCGGGTCGAAGACCTTGCCATCGAAGAAGGTTTCCTTGCCGCGGGATTTCGATATTGGGATATCGGCAGCACCGACACCCAGATCCTTGGCGGCTGCGCGCCACAGGTCTTCACGGTTCACCTGCGTGACCAGCGCTTTAATGTCGGTATTGGCAGGCAGTTTGCCCCAGCGAATATTTTCGGCAAGGAACCAGCTGTCATGGCTCTGGAACGGATAGGACGCGTCGTCTTTCCAGAACTTCATGTAAAGGTCGGTGCCATGGGCCACGCGGCCATTGCCGTAATTGATGTCACCCTTCAGGCGGCCCAGCACGTCTTTTGGCGGCACGTTGAACCATTGGCGCTTGCCCAATATGGTCGCCATTTCATCCTTGTTGTCCATGCTGTCGCACCATTGCTGGGCTTCCATCACGGCCATCAGAATGGCCTTTGCGGCATTTGGGTTCTTCTCCACCCAATCGGCGCGCATGCCGAGCGCCTTTTCAGGATGGTTCTTCCACAATTCGCCAGTGGTACAGGCCGTAAAGCCGATGCCTTGGTTGACGAGTTGTTCGTTCCATGGCTCGCCCACGCAGAACACATCCATGTTGCCAACCTTCATATTGGCGACCATCTGCGGCGGAGGCACAACGATGGTGGAGACATCCTTGTCTGGATTGATGCCGCCAGCCGCCAGCCAATAACGGATCCAGAGATCATGCGTCCCGCCTGGGAAGGTCATGGCCGCCTTGATTTCCTTGCCTTCGGCCTTCTTTTTCTCAAATGCCGCTTTGAGCTTTGAAGCGTCCAGCTGAACGCCGGTATCGGCATATTCCTTGGCAACGGAGATGCCTTGGCTATCGAGGTTCAGCCGCGCAAGAATGGTCATCGGCGCGGGCACGTTGTTCTGCGTGACCTTGCCGGTGTGAATGAGATAGGCCATCGGCGTCAGCATATGTGCACCATCGATGCCGTTCGATGCGCCGCCGAGAACGAGATTATCGCGGGTTGCACCCCAGGATGCCTGCTTGGCGACCTCCACATCGGGCATGCCATATTTGGCAAACAGGCCTTTTTCCGCCGCGACAACTAGCGGTGCCGCATCTGTCAGCGCGATATAGCCAAGCTTGGCGCCTGTGACTTCCGGTACGGCAGTTGCTGCGAAAGCGCCTGAAGGAAATGACGATTTTATTGCGGTGATCAAAGCGGCTGTTGCGGTGGTCTTCAGAATGCTGCGGCGGCCTATGTTGCCAGTGAATGTCGGTTTCATTCGCATGTTCCCCATTTTTTGAGCCGCCTTGAGGGCGCTTGTTTGCCAAGTGCAGAAATAAAAAAACGCCGCTCGGAGATTGCGTTTGCCGGGAGAAAAATCCCGGACAGCAAAAACCTTGCGACGTCTGTGTCGTTGGTAAGCAGCGGTGAAGCGCTTTTATCCTCGATCGCCGTTGACCGAGTGATTTTTAGAACGCAAGCGCTATGCCAGTTTCAAATTTCTTGATTATGCATCTGTAATGCAATGGTTATTTTTGGAAACCTTGATGGCTGGTCAAATTTTAATCGCCGCATCGGCGGCTTATAATTTACGCATATGGTTGGTAAGCGCGACTGGATTGCGCAGCTTTTGTGCAGCGCAGAACGGTCACACTTCGTCTTCGTCGCGATGATTTTTGGTTCCTGCACTCACGGCAAAAGACCGAACATAGTCCTCTATGGCGCTCGGATCGAAGACATGGCCGTCCATAAATCGGTCATTTTCGGCATCGCCTTCGATGCGAATGTCGGGTTCTGAGGGGGCATTTTGTGCGCCCAATGCGTTGCGATAAAGATCGGTTCGATAGGCTGATGCTGCCGCTTCCGCGGCGTTGGTTGAGAATGTGGTCTGGCCCCAGCGGATCATCTGGCTATAAATCCACAGTGCCTGACTTTTGCGCGGGTAATTGGCAAAGTTGTCGTGGAAGGTGAAATAACGTTCGATGACCCTATGGTTGCCCTGTGCATCCACGTTGAAGCGTCCGGCCAAAACTTGCCGGATGATCTCGACTGGCGCCGCTATATATCGGGCATCCGCCAGTGTTTCGGCCAGCGCCCCATGATTTTCGGCTTTGTCGCACCAGCGGGCAGCGGCATCCAGCGCCACGATCAAGCGCGATACGGCTTCGGGCTGGGCTTGCGCCCATTCCGGGCGCATGCCGACAACCTTTTCCGGTGCCGATGGCCAGATGTCCTGTTTGGCGGCAACAATGCGGCCAATGCCGCGTTCGCTGGCCACCATGTTCCAAGGTGCGCCAACGCAAAAGCCATCTATGGCACCGGCTGCCAGCGCGTCGGATGTCAGCGGTGGTGGCACGACGACGAGTTTGACGTCGGTATCAGGGTCAATTCCGCCTGCGGCCAGCCAATAGCGAAACTCATAATTATGCGATGAGAAGGGGTAGGTAACGCCAAATGTCGGTGCCGCTTCGCCACGCGCGCGCATCTCGTCAAGCAGGGTTTTGAGCGCTTTGGCGTTTTCCAGCGCGCTTGCGGTTTCGGATAATCCTGTAACCTCACGCATCCGCGCAAAAAGCTTGGCTGACAAGGTGATGGCATTGCCGCCGCGCCCAAGCGAAAATGGCGTGATGGTGGGTGAGGGGTTCGAACCTAAATCCAGAGCTGAGGCGACCGGCATAGGTGACAGCATATGGGCGATATCGAATTGCCGAAATGCCAGGCGGTCGCGGACATTGGCCCAGGACACGTCCTTGACCAGATCAAGCTTCAGGCCTTCCCGTTCGGCAAAGCCGAATTCGGCGGCTGCAATCAGCACCGATGCATCGACAAGCGGAATGAAGCCGGCGCGCAAGGTGCGTTGGCTGTCATTGCCGATCAGGGCGGGGGTGCCGCCTTTTTTCCTCTCGTCGATTGTTGTCGTCATGTGCCTTGCTCCTTAGCCGTTCACATCAGCAAACCGGCTGCTGTCACCACGCTTTGCGCGATCTCGGACAGTTTTTTCTTCTCGTTCATCGCTGTCTGGCGCAACAGCGCGAAAGCCTCCTCTTCGGAAAGCCCGCGCATTTTCATCAAAATGCCCTTGGCGCGCTCAACGATCTTGCGTTCTTCAAGCGCTGATCTAGCGTCTGCCAGTTCCCGTTTCAGGCGGCTGAACGCATTGAAGCGGCTGACAGCCATATCCAGAATGGGTTTGACGCGCTCTTTTTTCAGTCCATCGACGATGTAAGCCGAAACACCCGCTTCGACTGCCGCCTCAATGGATGCGGTGTCGGATCGATCCACGAACATTGCGATGGGGCGACCGACCGTCCGGGTCAATTGGAACAAATGTTCCATCATATCACGGTTTGGATTTTCTATATCAATGACGATGACGTCAGGACAGAGTGTGTCGATAATCCGCGCGACGCCGTGAACTTCGTGGATGACGGTAACGCGATCATGGCCAGCCTCGCGCAGACCTTCCTCTATGATAGAGGCGCGAATGGCGTTTTCATCGATCACCAGAATTGTCAGGTCGCGTTGCGTCATGTGCGCATAAATGGCGCAGCGCATGAAGATTTGCAATCTTTTTCGGCGTGATTAAAATATATGCATGTTCCGCTGTTTTATCCGCGTTGTTACGGGTTAAAACTATTACCCTCTCGTCAGACCGCTTGACAACTCTCTCGCCTTTATGAAGGTTGGCACTATGAGTGCAGGGGCGGACTGGTTATCAGAAACAAGCCCGATTAGCCGAAAAAGTGCGGCGGAATCGGTTTTCGAAGAATTGCGTATGGCAATCGTCTCCGGGCGGTTGACTGTCGGCACCCGCTTGCCTTCCGAAACGCACCTTGCTGGCAGATATGGCGTCAGCAGGCCCATTGTTCGCGAAGCTCTGCGGTCTTTGCAAACCCTTGGCATGACCCAGACGCGGACGGGCAGTGGTACCTATGTGCTGACCGACAGACCCAGTCGCGAACTGCATTATGCTGGTTATTCTGCCCGTGATCTTATCGAAGCACGGCCATTCATCGAAGTTCCTGCCGCTGGCTGGGCCGCCGTCAGACGGACGCCTGAGCAGCTGGCGCGTATTTTGAAGTTGTGCGATGCGATGGACGCGCAGCACGATCCGCACAAATGGGTCAAGCTGGATTCGGAGTTTCACAGCGCCATTGCGGAAGCTTCCGGCAACTCCCTGTTCGCCAAGGTGGTTTCTGATGCCCGCGACTCTCTCAGTCAGCAATCGGAGCTGCTGAACATTATGGCGCAGCGTCAGGCTGCATCGAATGTCGAACACCGCCTGATTGCCGAAGCCATCGCTGCCGGTTCCGATGAAACTGCCCGAAGCGCCATGGAAGCACATCTCGGGCAGGTCCAACAGACCGTTACCGCCATTATCGGCGAAGAAAAAGCGCTGCGCTAAGGCGCAGTTTCGGGCTCCGGTGGAACGCTCGCCGTGTTTTTGAACGGCACATTTGCAAGCAATTCCGGTCTTAGCGCCAACTGCAATTGTTCTGCGGTCATATAACCCTTTTCCAGAACCACGGCAGGCACGGTGCGGCCTGATGCCAACGCTTCCTGCGCAACCTGCGTTGCCGCATAATAACCGATCAGCGGGTTGAGTGCTGTTGCAAGGCCAAGCGATTCTTCAAGCCTGCGGGCCATGATCTCGATATTGGCGGTAATGCCATCGACGCAGCGATCGGCAAGGGTGCGGCAGGCCGCGCTGAGTTGCGAGATGCTGTCCGACAGTGCTTTCACGATGATCGGCTCGAAGGCGTTGAGCTGAAGCTGTCCGCCTTCTGCGGCCATGGTGATGGTGATGTCGTTGCCGATGACGGCGAAGGCGACCTGATTGACCACTTCTGGAATGACAGGATTGATCTTGCCCGGCATGATGCTGGACCCGGCCTGCACCGCTGGCAGGTTAATCTCGCCAATGCCCGCGCGCGGACCGGAAGACAACAGCCGCAGGTCGTTACAGGTTTTGGACAGCTTGACGGCGACACGCTTGAGGACACCGGAAAGGTGCACGAATGCGCCGGGGTCTTGCGTGGCTTCGATGAGGTCGGCGGCGGTGACGAGCGGACGACCTGTGAGTTGCACGAGGTGCGCGCAGGCAACCTCCGCATAGCCAGCGGGCGCATTCAGGCGGGTGCCGATGGCGGTGGCGCCAAGATTGATTTCATGCAGCAATGCGGCGGATTCGATCAGGCGTGAGCGGTCCTCGCCCAGCATGATGGCAAAGGTGCGGAATTCCTGACCTAATGTCATGGGCACGGCATCCTGCAACTGTGTGCGGCCCACTTTCAGAATACCGTCGAACTCGGTTGCCTTGCGGGCGAACGCCTCCTGCAAAACCAGCATCGAGGCTGCAAGATCATCGATGGATTCGATCAACGCGACATTGATGGCGGTAGGGTAGGCGTCATTGGTGGATTGGCTGAGATTGACGTGGTCGTTGGGGTGCAGGTGCGCGTAATCACCTTTGGTATGGCCGAGAATTTCAAGGGCGCGGTTGGCGATAACCTCGTTGGCATTCATATTGGTGGAGGTTCCGGCACCACCTTGAATAACGTCCACAATGAACTGGTCGTGCAATGCGCCATCCCGAATTTCACGGCAGGCCTGAACGATGGCGTCCAGCCGCTGAGTGTCCAGCAAGCCGAGTTCATGGTTGGCCTTGGCGGCAGCTTCTTTCACGAATGCCAGCCCGCGAATAAGATAGGGATAACGGCCAATCGTCGTGCCTGTAATCTGGAAATTTTCGGCGGCGCGGGCAGTGTGCACACCCCAATAGACATCTGCCGGTACTTCCTTTTCACCCAAAAGATCGTGTTCTTTCCGCATCGACACCAGACTATCCTCCACTTGATTTACGTTTATATCTGTAAGGCTGCTTGACAGATTATGATCTATGTACGCCGAGTGTTGGAGGGCGTCAACGGGCCAACAGAGGGTTGACGCCGCAATTGAAGGCCAGTATTTGATCGGAAAATCTGTCTTACAACATGACAGGAAAAATCCTCTCATGTTGGTTTTATGAGGATGAAAGTCGCCGATTCCAGAGTGATGAATAGGGAGCCGGTTGGCGCGTGAGGAGCTCTGAGGGAGGGGCGATGTCAGTCAATAATCTAAACACACCAAATCATGGACGTCCGGTGGAGGTTCAGGAAGAACTTGGATACCACAAGGCGCTTAAACCACGCCAAATCCAGATGATTGCCATCGGCGGTGCTATCGGCACCGGGCTATTTCTGGGTGCAGGTGGCCGTTTGGCCGCGGCCGGACCGGCGTTGATTTTTGTTTATGCCCTGTGCGGCTTCTTCGCATTTCTGGTGCTGCGTGCACTGGGCGAACTTATCATGCACAGGCCCAGTTCCGGTTCGTTCGTGTCTTATGCCCGTGAATTTTACGGGGAGAAAATGGCCTTTGCCGTGGGCTGGATGTACTGGCTGAACTGGGCCATGACATCGGTTGCCGATGTGACCGCCGTTGCGATCTACATGAATTTCTTCAAGCAATATGTTTCGTGGTTGCAAGGCATCGACCAATGGGTCTTTGCGCTCAGCGCGCTTGTCATCGTGCTGGCCATGAACATGCTGTCCGTGAAAGTGTTTGGAGAACTGGAATTCTGGTTCAGTCTCATCAAGGTCATCGCACTTGCGACATTCCTTGTCGTCGGTATCTACTTCGTCATCTTCGGCACGCCGATTGAAGGCCATGCCACAGGTTTCAGCCTGATTACCGATAATGGCGGTTTCTTCCCGAATGGCATATTGCCCGCCTTTATCATCATTCAGGGGGTGCTTTTTGCCTATGCCTCGATCGAGCTGATCGGCACGACGGCGGGTGAAACGGAAGATCCGCGCAAGGTCATTCCCCGTGCCATCCGCACCGTTGTCGTTCGTCTGGTGGTGTTTTATGTCGGTTCGGTTCTGCTTCTGACGCTGCTTCTGCCCTACACGGCCTATAAGGCTGGCGAGAGCCCGTTCGTGACATTCTTCGGTTCGATTGGTATTCAGGGTGCGGATATCATCATGAACCTCGTGGTGCTGACGGCGGTTCTGTCCTCGCTCAATGCGGGGCTCTATTCGACCGGCCGCATTCTGCATTCCATGGCCATTTCCGGTTCTGCACCGGCGGCGTTGGCCAAGATGAACAAGGCGGGCGTGCCTTACGGCGGCATTGCCGTTACCGCCGTCGTGACGGTGATCGGCGTCATTCTCAATGCCATCGTTCCCGCTGCCGCGTTCGAAATTGCCCTTAATGTTGCGGCACTTGGCATCATTTGCGCATGGGGCGTCATCGTGTTATGCCAGCTCAAGCTGTGGCACCTGTCGCGGCGGGGGGAAATGAAGCGTCCTGATTTCAGAATGATCGGCGCGCCGTATACCGGCATACTGACGCTCATCTTTCTCTTCGGCGTATTGGTGCTGATGGCGCTGGATTATCCGGCTGGAACATGGACGGTCGGTTCTCTCGTCATCATTGTGCCGGCTCTTGTCGCGGGGTGGTATCTGTTGCGGAATCGCATTCACGAACTGGCGAAAGCCAACGCATTGAGCAACGCTGGCGCGACTGCGCACCGGGGTCAGAATTGAGTATTATGGAATCGAAAAAGCTGGTGGCTGTTCTAGCCACCGGCGGCACCATCGCCAGCAAACGTGATGAAAGCGGCGCTGCCAAACCGTCCCTGACGGGCGAAAGCCTGCTTTGCGGTATTTCCACTGACAATGTGGCGGTAAAGCCGGTTGAGTTGATGGCGAAGGATTCGTCCAGCCTCACCATATCCGATATGCAGGACATCAGCGATGCGGTGGGCAAAGAGCTTGCCGACCCGACCATTTCCGGCGTCGTCATTCTGCATGGAACGGATGCGATGGAAGAAAGCGCCCTGCTGGTTCATCTCCAGCACGCGCTGACCAAGCCTGTTATTTTTACTGGCGCACAGTTTACGGCAGATCATCCGGAGTCCGATGGTCCGGGCAATCTCGCGGCCGCCATTGCGGCGGCGGCTAATGCTGCCAATAGCCACAAGGGCGTTCTTCTCTGTTTCGGCGGCAAGCTGTTGCCTGCGTGGGGGCTTTACAAACGCTCTGCGGATGAGCGCGATGCGTTCGATCTTTCCGGTCAGGTCGATTGTCCCGATAGCCCTGGCTTTTCGCAAAACGTCAGCAACCTTCGGGTGGATATCGTTGCTATTTATCCCGGTTGCGATGCCACACATATCGATGCCAGCTTGAAAGCGGGCGCAAACGGTATCGTGCTGGCCGCACTTGGCTCCGGCAATGCCAATCCGCGGATCGTCGAGGGGGTTAAGCGTTGCACGGAAAACAACGTGCCGGTCGTCGTTTCCAGCCGCGTGCCTGTTGGCGGGCTGGTTGCCGGTTATGGCGGCGGTGGCGGTGGTCATGACATGGGTGCCGTTGGCGCAGTCCATTCGCGCACGCTGCGTGCCGGACAGGCCAGGATACTGCTTGCGGCGCTTATTGCGTCTTCGAAAAATCGCGAAGATATCAAAAACGCCTTCAACGATTTCCACAAAATGGCGAAAACGTGATTTTTTCGGGAACCTTTATGGCCTGATAGTGTTTCCCCGGCTGAAAACCACCGGGGGCTTTTCATGGCAGTGACATCAACTGCGGTTATCCTGACGCTTATTGGACTGGCAATTTTTGGCTTCGGCTCTCAGCTCGTCATGCTGGGCGGAAGCTTTTATTATGCATTGGCAGGGATCGCATTTGTGGTCACCGCTGTTCTTCTTTTTCAGAGAAACAAAGCGGCATTGCATTTTTATGCCGCTTTCGTGCTTGCAACGCTCATCTGGGCATTGTGGGAAGTCGGTTTCGACTGGTGGCAACTTGGACCGCGCGGCGGTTTCATTATCCTGATTGGCATGTGGCTTTTGATGCCATGGATCAGAAAGCCACTTGGTTTCACCAGCCCAACTGGCATTTCTTACGGCGCCAATGCCGTGCCGTTGCTGACAGCGGTTCTGGTCTCCGTCGGCGCTGCGGCCTTTGCGATGACGCAAGACCCGCATGATCTGCAAGGCGATCTTTCAAGCGAAATTGTTTCCGCATCTCCCTCTTACGGAAATGACGTGCCGGATGGTGAATGGCATCAATATGGGCGCACATCCTACGGCCAGCGCTATTCGCCGCTGACGCAGATCAATGCGGACAATGTGGGTCAGCTGAAAGAGGCTTGGCGCTACCGCACCGGCGATGTGAAACTGCCCAATGATGTGGGCGAAACGACCTATCAGGTGACGCCCTTAAAAGTCGGCAACTCGCTTTATCTCTGCACCCCGCACAATTGGGCCATTGCCGTTGATGCCGCGACCGGCAAGGAAAAGTGGAAATATGATGCCAACTCCGGCATGAACCCGGACCGCCAGCATCAGACCTGCCGTGGTGTGACCTATTACGCCGATGCCGCCGCACAGGCTGGTTCACTCTGCGCTGAGCGTGTGTACCTGCCGACATCCGACGCGCGTTTAATAGCGCTGGATGCGGCAACCGGACAGGTCTGCACATCCTTTGCAGACCAAGGCACTCTGCACCTCGAAACCGGCATGAAATACAATCCTGCGGGCTATTATTACTCCACATCGCCGCCTGCCATTGCCGGCAACAAGATCATCATCGGTGGTGCCGTCAACGACAACTACTCGACGCAGGAGCAGTCTGGTGTCATCCGTGCATTTGACGTCAATTCGGGTGCTTTGATCTGGAACTGGGATTCGGGAAACCCGACGCAGACCCAACCGCTTGCATCGGGTCAGACCTATACGACCAACTCCCCCAACAGCTGGTCGGTGTTCAGCGTCGATGAGGCGCTTGGGCTGGTCTATATTCCGCTTGGAAATCAGGTTCCCGACCAACTCGGCATGGGCCGCAGCGAAAATGTCGAGAAATATTCATCATCCATCGTCGCCCTGGACATAAACACCGGGCAGGATCGTTGGGTGCGCCAGACCGTGCATCATGATCTGTGGGATATGGATGTTCCCGCTCAGCCAGTGTTGCTGGACATTACCAAAAAGGATGGCCAGACGGTTCCCGCTCTCGTCGGCCCCACCAAGCAGGGCGACATTTATGTTCTGGACCGGCGCAGCGGCGAACCGCTCCTCGCCGTGACGGAAGAACCGGCCCCGGGCGGTGCGATCCCCGAGGATTTTTCTGCACCCACCCAGCCCACCTCGGCACTGTCGTTCAAGCCTGATCCGCTGGTGGAAAAGAACATGTGGGGCGTCTCCATGTTCGACCAACTGGCGTGCCGCATCCGGTTTCACCAGTTGAATTATAAGGGACGTTACACACCTCCGTCCTTGAACGGATCGCTGATCTATCCCGGCAATTTCGGCACATTCAACTGGGGCAGTGTCGCGGTTGATCCTGAGCGTCAGGTGATGTTCGGTATGCCGACCTATCTCGCCTTTACTTCACAGCTCGTGCCGCGTGACCAGATTCCACCGAGAGGACAGGATGAAAAGGGCAGTGAGCAGGGCCTGAACCGCAATGATGGTGCGCCTTACGGTGTCCTCATGGGTCCGTTTCTGGGTCCGCTCGGCGTTCCCTGCCAGGCCCCGCCTTGGGGTTACGTTGCAGGGGCCGATCTGCGCACCGGTGATGTGGCCTACAAGCACAAAAACGGCACTGTCTATGACATGACGCCGCTGCCGCTGCCCTTCAAGGTTGGTGTGCCTGGCATTGGTGGCCCGATGATTACCAAGGGTGGCGTGGCGTTCCTCGGTGCGGCTGTTGACAATTACGTGCGTGCCTACAATCTGACATCCGGCAAACAGCTCTGGGAAGCCCGCCTTCCGGCGGGCGGGCAGGCGACGCCGATGACCTATGCAATGGATGACGGCAAACAATATGTTGTCATCGTTGCGGGTGGACACGGCTCGGTTGGCACCAAAGCTGGCGATTATGTGATCGCCTACACGCTGCCCTGATTTTCATCCACATAAACTGACATTCGAGGCCGGGAAGGGCAACCTTTCCGGCCTCGGTGTAAGAAGATACTGATTTGTTTGGGATTTTTGTTGGCAGTACGCCTTGCTATGAATATGTAATAACATTACAAGATGGATGCTTGACGGGAGGTTTGGAATAGGTCTATCTGCTTGCGACGGTTTCGAGCGAGTGATCGTGAGGAATAATAGGGAATGCGGTGCGAACCTTTTTGGGTTCAATGCCGTGGCTGCCCCCGCAACTGTAGACGGATTGTCTAACCCACTGGCGCTTTGAAAAGCGTCAAGCCACTGCGGATCGATGTCGCGGGAAGGCGGGTGAAAACGAAAATCCGTGAGCCAGGAGACCTGCCGTTGAAAGTTCATTCCAATGTCACGGGCGGGGATGCCCGGAGCAGGAGACGTCATGATTGTATCTCGCGCCGCAACGCGCCTTATTCCATCTGCAAATATCCCGTTTCGGATCGTTTCAGACCATGCCTTTTTGGAGTGAGCCTCCACACATGTGCAAATAAGGCTTTTCCTGTGGAGAGGCCGCTGACGATTTCGGGGACCAATCGGAAATGACATTCAATTTCAGACACACGATCTGCGCTGCGACTTTTGCGGTTGCTGCATTCGGTACTGCCATGCCACCCGCCTATGCGGCCGAGACAAAATATCCCTTGATGCTCAACAATTGCGGTCGTGATGTAACCTTCACTCATGCGCCGCTGCGCACCGTATCCATCGGCCAGAGCACCACGGAAATTCTTTATTTGCTGGGTCTCGCGGACAAGGTCGTCGGCACGGCGGTGTGGATCGGCCCGGTCATCAAGGGTTATGAAGAAGCCAATGCCAAGGTTGAGCGTCTGGCCGATAATGATCCGAGCTTCGAAAGTGTTCTGGCCAAGAAGCCTGATCTCGTCACGGCGCAGTTCCAGTGGCATGTCGGCCCTGAAGGTATCGTCGCCAAGCCGCAGCAGTTCGAAGAATTGAAAATCCCCGTCTACACATCACCTGCCGATTGCGTCGGTAAAGACAACAGTGCCGGTGGAGACGGCGTGCGCCATTCCGTGTTCACGATGGATCTGATCTATCAGGAAGTCACCGAACTGGCGCAGATCTTCAACGTTCAGGACAAGGGCGAAAAGCTGGTTGCCGATCTGAAGGCGCGTGAAGACGCGGCGCGCAAGAAAATCGCCTCTGCGGAGGGCAAGCTTTCTGCGGTGTTCTGGTTCTCCAGCGCAGAGTTGGATATCGACCCTTATGTTGCAGGCAAGAACGGCGCACCCGGGTACATCATGTCCGCGCTCGGCATCAAGAATGTCATCGACAGCGAAGAGGAATGGCCAACGGTTGGCTGGGAAACCATTGCCAAATCCGAACCCGCCATCATCGTTGCCGGTAAAATGGATCGCCGCCGCTTTCCTGCCGATGACGCTGCCGTGAAGCAGAAGTTCTTGAAGGAAGACCCGGTGACGAACCTTATGCCTGCGGTCAAAAACGACCATGTCGTTGTGATGGATGCACAGGCCATGAACCCAACGATCCGCACCATCGAAGGCATTGAAGTGCTGGCTGATGCAGTCGTTAAGCTCGGGCTCTCAAACTGAGCATGGGCGCATGTTTCACCTTCACCCGTGCCGCTTTGCTGGCGGCCGGGTGTTTGCTTTTCGCGCTCTGGCTAGGCGCAGCAGTTGGCGAGACGTCCATTCCCATGGATGTGGTCGCCAAGACGGTCGCGAACCGTCTGTTTCACGCGACTTATTCGCTTGATGCGATCGATGAAGGTATTGTCTGGAATTACCGCCTCAGCCGGGCGGTGGTCGCGGCGTGTTGTGGTGCATCGTTAGCGGTCTCCGGTGTCGTCCTTCAGTCACTTTTGCGCAATCCGCTGGCCGATCCTTATATTCTCGGCATTTCTGCCGGTGCGTCTACCGGCGCGGTTGGCGTTGCCATTCTGGGCTTTGGCGCGGGTATGCTGACCATGCCGCTCGGTGCCTTTTTAGGTGCGCTTGTCGCCTTCGCGCTGGTCAGCCTTTTGGCATTGCGCGCAGGTCGCGGAAACAGCGCGATCATTCTTGCCGGTGTGGCGGGATCACAGCTTTTTAATGCTTTGACATCCTTCATCGTCACCAAGGCTGCCAATGCGGAACAGGCGCGGGGCATCATGTTCTGGCTGCTCGGCAATCTGTCCGGTGTGCGCTGGACTGATGTGTCGCTGGCTCTGCCCATCGCACTTGCCGGCTTTGCCGTTTGCCTGTGGCACGCGCGTGCGCTGGATGCCTTTACCTTCGGTTCGCAATCGGCGGCGTCGCTCGGCATTCCGGTTCGCCGGGTCTATATTATCCTGGCTGGCGTTTCAGCTTTGATGACCGCCATCATGGTCAGCATCGTTGGCTCCATCGGTTTTATCGGGCTGGTTATTCCACATGCGGCCCGCATGATTGTTGGTGTTCGCCACGGGAGTTTGTTGCCCGCCGCCGCGCTGATTGGTGCTATCTTTATGATTGCTGCCGATATCGTCTCGCGCACGATTATTGCCGGGCAGGTGCTGCCGATTGGTGTGATCACTGCCCTCTTCGGCGCACCGGCTTTTGCGCTCATTCTCAGCCAGCGCAGGAGCGCGGCATGATGCTTTCGGGACGCAATCTCTGCTGGTCCGCTGGTGGCGTGGAGATCGTCAAGAATGTCAGCCTCGACATTATTCCCGGCGAGTTTCTGGGCATTGTCGGGCCAAACGGCTCGGGCAAGACTAGCCTCATGTCGCTGATGTCTGGCTTGCGAAAATCCCGGTCTGGCGTTGTTATGCTGGATGGTCAGGACATTCAAGGTCTGAACCGTCGCGATATCGCCCGCGCCGTTGCATTGGTGGAACAACAGGCTGAAACGCAAGAACGCATCAATGCCCGCCAAGCAGTGGAGCTTGGCCGCACGCCTCACCTTGGTGCCTTGTCTCCGTGGTCACTAAGCGATGACGCCATCGTGGATCAGGCGTTGCGGGATGTGGATGCACAGCATCTCGTCCAGCGCATGTGGCACACGCTTTCGGGCGGCGAACGGCAGCGCCTGCATATTGCCCGCGCGCTGGCGCAACAACCGGAAATCCTGCTGCTTGATGAGCCGACGAATCACCTCGATATCGGCCATCAGATCGCCTTGCTGCATCTCGTGCGCAAACAGAAGCTGACGGTTGCTGCTGCCCTGCACGATCTCAACCACGCCGCCATGTTCTGTGACCGTGTGGCGGTGATGAAAGGCGGGCAACTGGTGGCACTCGGCAAGCCATGTTCGGTTTTTACGGCGGACCTCATCCGCGATGTTTTCGGCGTTGAGGTGGATGTGGAACACGACGGTGAAAAACTCTGCCACATCCGTTACCGCGCACCGCGTGACGATATTTGATCAATACCCAAGGAATGTAACATGAGTTTTATTCGATCCATCTCCGTAGCTGTGCTTTTTGTGGGTCTGACTGCCGCTGCCTCGTTTGCCGAAACATTTGAAGTCAGAATGCTCAACCAAGGCGAAAAAGGCTCCATGGTGTTCGAGCCTGATTTCCTAGCATTGAGGCCCGGCGATAAAGTCAAATTCATTGCCACCCATAAAAGTCACAATGCGGCGACCATCGATGGCATGGTGCCGGAAGGTGCTGCCGGTTTCAAAGGCAAGATCAACGAGGAAATCGAGGTTCCCTTCGACAAGCAGGGTTTTTACGGCATCAAATGCTCGCCGCATTACGGCATGGGCATGGTGATGTTGATCAAGGTGGGTGAGGCGACCGTGCCGGAGCGCTATAAGACGATTGCCCATCCCGCCCGCGCCAAGCCGCGTTTCGATGCACTGATTGCCGCGCATGAGATGCAGGCGAAGCCATAATACGACGACCCTGACTTTATCGGAAGCGTGCGCGTCCGAAATCGGATGCACGTCCCTTGAATTGGCGTGACCACCTCCCACATCTGGGCCAACCCGCTGGTCCGGGCCCCTCTGGTGAGAGTTTCGGTGCTTTCACGATGTCGGACCTTTTCCGACATGTTCGCCGAACATACAGAGGCTTATTATGATATCCGAAATTGCAGCATGGCTCATGACACTCTTCGTGGTGGACCCACTTCAGGCGCAGGTGCGAGAGCATCTGGAGCGCGCCAATGTATCCGCGCAAACGCTCCAGCAATCGCAACAGTGCATCAGTGCGCAGGCACCACAATTGTTGAAGCGCGCCGGTGAAGAGCCGGTATGGGCGGTCACGACCGCTGCCGGTGTGACCCTGGGCTGGACTTCTCCGGCCCAACTGCTGAATGCCAGCGATCCTAACTGTGCTGAACTTTCGCGCATCTTGCAAACGGATGAGGGTGCCGAGGCAGGCAGCTAATTTCAGCGAGAGGCGGCCGGTCTGAAATGCTTCAGGCCGCGCCTGCCTTCCAGTTTCGATACCATTCCACGAAAGATGCAACGCCCTTGTCGATGGTGGTTTCCGGCGCATAGCCGGTCAGCGCCTTCAAAAGATCGGGCGAGGCATAGGTGCGCGGCACATCGCCCTGCTGCATGGGCAGCATGTTGCGGATGGCCTTTTGGCCCAGCACGTCCTCGACGGTTTCCACGAACCGCATCAGTTCCACCGGCTGTCCGCCACCAATATTGACGACGCGGAACGGTGCGTGCTTCGACAACGTATCGTTGACGCCCTCTGCCAAAACGCGGTTGTCTTCGGATGGTTCGATGTGGCTGAGCCGGACGATGCCCTCCACCAGATCGTCGATATAGGTGAAATCGCGGCTCATTTTGCCTTCGCCGTAAATATCGATGGGCTGGCCCTTCAAAATCGCATCGACGAATTTGAACAGGGCCATATCCGGGCGTCCCCACGGTCCATAGACGGTGAAGAAGCGAAAGGCCGTTGTCGGCACCTTGTGCAGATGGGCATAGCTGTGCGCCATCAGTTCCATGGATTTTTTGGTGGCGGCATAAATGGTCATCGGCTCGTCGGCCTTGTCGCTCTCGGCGAAAGGCACTTTGTCGTTGGAGCCGTAGATGGAGGATGTGGAGGCCAACAGCAGATGTTTTGGCTGGAGCGTTTTGGCCAGTTCGAGAATATTCCACGACCCCATCAGGTTGGAGTTCACGTAATCCTTCGGGCAATCGATGCTGTAGCGCACGCCTGCCTGTGCGGCGAGGTGGATGATGACTTCCGGCTCAGCAAGGTCGGCAGCGCGGTTGAGAGCATCCGCATCTTCCAGCATACCGATCTGGGCTTTGAAGCCGTTGGAACGCGCCAGAATGGCGTGGCGCTTTTCCTTCAGGGCGACATCGTAATATTGCGTCATTCCATCAAAACCGACGACGAAATGGCCATCATCCAGCAAACGTTTTGCCAGATGAAAGCCGATGAAACCTGCCGTGCCGGTGATCAGATATCGCATTTTATCGCCTTGTCTTTATGTTCTGCGCAGATGCTTTATTGCGGACGGCCGATGCCCGCATAGGTGAAGCCGTGGGCCGTCACTTCATCCGGGCGATAGATATTTCGCAAATCCACCAGAACAGGGTTTTTCATGATGCGCTTGAGACGGTCGAGATCGAGCGCGCGGAACTGGTTCCACTCGGTGACGATCACCACCGCATCGGCATCCTGCGCCGCTTCATAAGGCCCCTTGGCGTAATCGATATTTTCCATCAGGTGGCGTGCATTGGCCATGCCTTCAGGATCGTAACCCATGACTTTGGCACCGGCGTCCTGAAGTGTCTGCACCACGGCAATGGCCGGGCTATCGCGCATGTCGTCGGTGTTGGGCTTGAAGGTGAGGCCAAGCACGGCGATTTTTTTGCCACGCACATCTCCGCCAACAGCCGCGATAACTTTGCGGCCCATGGCGCGCTTGCGGGTGTCATTAACGGCGATGGTTGTTTCGATCAGGCGAACCGGGCTGTCGAAATCCTGTGCGGTCTTGGCCAGCGCCAGGGTATCTTTCGGGAAACAAGAGCCGCCGTAACCGGGACCGGCATGTAGAAATTTCGCGCCGATGCGGCCATCCAGTCCGATGCCGCGCGAGACGTCTTGAATATCCGCGCCAACCTTTTCACTCAGGTCGGCCATCTCGTTGATGAAGGTGATCTTCATGGCGAGGAAGGCATTGGCGGCGTATTTGATCAGCTCGGACGTGCGGCGTGTGGTGAACAGCAGCGGCGACTGGTTGAGATAAAGCGGGCGGTACACTTCCGTCATGACAGGGCGGGCGCGTTCGTCGGACAGGCCGACGACGATGCGATCCGGGCGCTTGAAGTCATCGATCGCTGCACCTTCGCGCAGGAATTCCGGGTTTGACACCACCGCGATATCCGCATTCGGATTTTCCTCGCGGATGATGCGTTCTACCTCGTCGCCCGTGCCAACCGGAACGGTGGACTTGGTGACGATGACGGTAAAGCCGGTCACGGCGGCTGCGATTTCGCGGGCTGCTGCGTAAACATAACCCAGATCGGCATGACCATCGCCACGGCGCGACGGCGTGCCAACGGCGATGAACACGACGTCGGCCTCTGCGACAGCACTTGTCAATTCTGTCGTGAAGTTGAGGCGGCCCGACTTGGCATTGCTGGCGACGATGGCGTCCAGTCCGGGCTCAAAAATCGGTATCTGACCGTTTTTCAGCGCCTCGATTTTTTCCGGCATCTTGTCGACACAGATGACATCATGACCGAAATCGGCAAAACAGGCACCTGAAACCAGCCCAACATAACCAGAGCCAATCATTACAATACGCATCAAAAAACCTTTCGGGTCTAAGGCCGGCGATGAGCTTCGCCAGCCACGCTTGCGCGGCAAACAGCATTTTGGATAGCTGTTTATCCGCCTTCGCCGCCGTGGGAAAGCGTGCATCCGGTTTTCAACGGACGATTTCAAGAATTTGTTGTAAAGGAACCGGAAGAAAGGCAACGCTCACGTTGAGTACAGCGTTGATCATCATTGTCTTTCGCTGATGTCTTCGGGGAACACCATCTTTCATGATCCAGCAATCCAGCCTTCAGAACATCTCGCTTTGGCTCTCACAGCAGGGCTATGAAGGAATAGCGGAGGAGGTGCTGCTGTCCGGCTTCTGTGAACGATGCAACGCTGCGGGCCTTGCGATTTCCTCTGCCCTGATTTTGATGGATACGCTGCACCCGGATTTCGAGGGTCACGCCTTTCGCTGGGATAGCCGCGATGTATTCGAATCCTCCAGCGTTTATGATTTTACCGACGATGGGAATGCGCGGGAGGCCTGGGAAAATTCCGTATTCTTCCACCTCATCAAAGACAATGCGGATGAAGCCCGGCATCGTTTTTTTATGAATGAGGAAACGGCGTTTCATAAACTGTCCGAACTGAAAGATGCCGGCCATACAGACTATCTGGCGACGATCCATCGTTTTACGGATCGCGGCAGCATCGGGGAGATGAACGCATTTTATTCGCATTGGCTGACGCGGCATCCTGAAGGTTTTCATGATGACGAGCTCGCAGCGTTAAGGCTGCTTTTGCCGACGCTCGCGCTGGCGGTCAAAACCGCCTGTTGCATGAGGATCATCGGCACGATCAGCGATGTGTATCTGGGCCGCGATGCAGGCCGAAAGGTGATGAGCGGGACGATAACCCGTGGCGAGGTCGAAAAGATCGACGCGGTTTTGTGGTTTTCGGACTTGCGAAATTTCACCGGCATATCCGACAAGGCAGAGCCAGATCAGATCATTCCGTTTCTCAATGATTATGCCGGCCTGGTCATCGACGCCATTCAGGCCCATGGCGGCAGTGTGTTGAAGCTGATCGGTGACGGGGTTCTGGCGATCTTCCGCACCGGAGATCAGCGCTCCGATTGCGCGTCGGCGATTGCTGCGGAAATAACCATGCGGACCAATCTCACGGTCCTGAACGCCCGCCGTAATCTGGAAGGTCTGCCAACCACGAATGTGTATCTGGGCCTGCATGTGGGGGAGGTGTTTTATGGCAATATCGGCAGCCGCAGCCGCCTTGATTTCACGGTGGTTGGCCCGGCCGTCAATATGGTCAGCCGCATCAGCGGGCTTTGCAGTTCGGTGGACCGCGACACGGTGATGTCGAAGGATTTTGTCGTGATGTGCCCGGACAACATGCAAGGCCTGATGGTGTCCCTCGGTCGGTATGCTCTTCGAGGTTTTGCACGGGCGAATGAACTCTTCACCATCGACCCGGAAATCTGCTGACCGTGACCCAAAAACAAGGGGACCGATTTTTCTGTTTTTATGCCTTGTGCGCTTGGTTGCGCAGGCGTAGCCAGATTCAACGTAATCTGCGCCGCCTATTCCTTGAGTCGTTGGAATATTGGCCAATATAGATGACTTTTGGCTGCGCTTGCCTTCCTTTTGTCCGTCCGGGATTGTTTTGCCATGCAAAAGGGTTTTCTACTGGGGTTGCTCGCTTACGCCAGCTTTTCCGTGGGAGATGCCACCATCAAGTCGCTCGGCTCGCAGGTCAGCGTCTTCGAAATCGGCTTTTTCAGTATTTTGTCCTCGGCGGCCATTATCTTTTTCGTCAAGCCGAGGGATGAGCGCTGGCGTCATTTCTGGCGCATGAACAGGCCATGGGCGGTGAATGCGCGTGCAATCTCCGGCCTGTTTGCAGGCATTCTCGGTATTTATGCCTTCACGACGGTGCCACTGGCAGAAGCCTATGCGCTGATCTTCCTGTCGCCGCTTTTCGTCACCATCCTCTCTGCGATTTTCCTCAAGGAAGACATAGGCTTATGGCGCTGGTCTGCGGTCATGGCCGGCATCATCGGCGTGTGTCTGGTGGTGCGTCCCGGTTTCAAATCGCTCGAGCTTGGCCATCTTGCAGCGATTTGTGTCGCCTTTCTTGCTGGCTTGACGATTGTTCTTTTGCGATCGCTGGCCGGGCGGGAAAAGCGCACCTCGATCATGGGCGTGCTGGTCACCTATGGTCTGGTCTTTAACGGACTTCTGATGGCACCGCATTTTCAAATGCCGACACTGCATCAGGTTGGATCGTTTATCGTCATCGGCATCTGCACCGCCGTTGGTCAGATAACGCTGCTGACGGCGACAAAAATTGCACCGGCCAGCCAGATTGCGCCGTCGCATTATTCGCAAATATTATGGGCCGTTGCCATCGGCGCATTCTTTTTTGGCGAGTACCCCGACACGATGGCGATTTTCGGTCTGCTGGTCATTGCATCGGCTGGATTGCTGACGATGATGCGCGAGAAAATCCGCCTCGGTTTCATTCGCTGGAACCCGTTTTTCCGCAATCGACTGTAAAATTATAGTGGTTTTCCCACTTGCTCCAGAAGCCAGTTGTGAAACGCCCGAGCCAGAATGTTGTCCTGACGGCCTTCCGGCAGAGCGATGTAGTAGCTGTTTTCCGTCTTCAATGGCGCGTCGAACACCACAGTCAGCAGCCCGGATTTCAACTCGGCTTCGATCAGATATTTGGGCAAAAGCGCAAAACCCAACCCGCTGACGGCGGCTTCGATGAGCATGGAAAACTGGTCGAAGCGACTGCCGCGATAGGCACTGTCGGAGGTAAGTCCGTTCATTTCGAACCATTCGGTCCACAGTTTCGGGCGGGTGCTGACATGCAGCAAAGGGCCGTTCAGCATATCGGAATGGGTTTCGACAGGTCGGGCGGAAAGCAGTGTCGGGCTCGCCACGGGAACGATCACCTCGTTGCACAGAAAAGCGCAGGTGCCATGCGCCCACACGGGCTGTCCGTAATGGATGGCGATATCGAAACCTTCCTCATCAAAATCGAAGGGCTGCGAACGCGAACCGACCGTGAGTATGGTGTCCGGGTGGGCAGCCATGAATTTGTGCAGGCGCGGGGTCAGCCACCGACTACCGAACGTTGGAAGTGTGGCGATGGAGAGTGCTGCGCTGGAGGTGCCAGCGGTGACGGCGCGCACCATCAATTGTTCGGATTGCTGCAACAGCCGTTGTACATCCGGCAAAAACTTGCGCCCGGCATCGGACAGTACCACGCGGCGGCGGATGCGCTCGAACAGCAACATGCCGGTTTGCGCTTCCAGATCGCTGATCTGGCGGCTGACGGCGCTTTGGGTCAGGTTAAGCTCTTCGGAGGCACGTGTGAAATTGCCATGCCTTGCCGCGCATTCGAAAGCCTGCAAGGTTACGATATCGGGAACAAGGCGTCTGCGTGTGTCCATTCCACTCTCGCATCAACTCACGCGGTTTCCTCATTTGAAAACGGCTCTTGAACCCGTATATGATCATGAAAGAGAATGAAATGGGTATTTTCGACACAACGGAGCCTTCGCTATGACCGCAGCAACAATCAAAGTCGATGTCGTGAAGGAGGCCGCAGCGCTTCTGGCGAAGATGGGCGTGTCTTCCGATCTGTATCAAGGCGGCGATATGCCGTCTTTCAGCCCTGTTACGGGTGAGCAGGTCGCAAGCCTCAAAACCGTGTCGGCTGCCGATGTTGCCGCCGTGGTGGAAAAGGCCGATGTCGCGTTTCGTGCATGGCGTCTGGTTCCGGCTCCGCGCCGTGGCGAATTGATCCGTCTTCTGGGTGAAGAGCTGCGCGCCTTCAAGACCGATCTTGGACGTCTGGTGTCGCTGGAAGCGGGCAAGATTCCGTCCGAAGGGTTGGGCGAAGTGCAGGAAATGATCGACATCTGCGATTTCGCGGTCGGTCTTTCCCGTCAGCTGTACGGCCTGACGATTGCCACCGAGCGCCCCGGCCACCGCATGATGGAAACATGGCATCCGCTCGGCGTTGTCGGTGTTATTTCCGCCTTCAACTTCCCGGTTGCCGTCTGGTCCTGGAATGCGGCGCTGGCGATTGTCTGCGGCAACTCGGTTGTCTGGAAACCATCGGAAAAGACACCGCTGACGGCGCTTGCCGTTCAGGGCATTTTTGAACGGGCCGTTGCCCGCTTTGGCGATGCGCCTGAAAATCTCAGCCAGATCATCATCGGTGATCGCACAGTGGGTGAAGCACTGGTCGATCACCCCAAGGTGCCATTGGTGTCGGCAACCGGCTCGACACGCATGGGCCGCGATGTTGGCCCGCGTCTGGCCAAACGTTTCGCCCGTGCCATTCTGGAGCTCGGCGGTAACAATGCCGGTATTGTTTGCCCCTCTGCCGATCTCGACATGGCGCTGCGTGCCATTGCCTTCGGTGCGATGGGAACGGCAGGCCAGCGTTGCACGACGCTTCGCCGCCTGTTCGTGCATGAGAGCGTTTACGATCAGCTCGTTCCACGCCTGCAAAAAGCCTATGCTTCTGTTTCCGTTGGCAATCCGCTGGAAACGTCCGCACTCGTCGGTCCGCTGGTCGACAAGGCCGCATTCGATGGCATGCAGAAGGCGCTGGAAGAAGCAAAGGCCCATGGCGGCGTTGTTGCCGGCGGTCAGCGTGTCGATACGGGTGCGGCAAACGGCTACTACGTGAAGCCAGCGCTGGTCGAGATGCCAAAGCAGGTCGGCCCGGTTCTGGATGAAACCTTCGCGCCGATCCTCTATGTCATCAAATACAGCGATCTCGATCAGGCAATTGCTGATCACAACGCGGTTGCCGCAGGTCTGTCCTCGTCGATCTTTACCCGTGATCTTCAAGAGGCAGAGCGTTTCCTTGCCGCTGACGGTTCGGATTGCGGCATTGCCAACGTCAATATCGGCACGTCAGGTGCGGAAATTGGCGGCGCGTTTGGTGGTGAAAAAGAAACGGGTGGCGGTCGTGAATCCGGGTCGGATTCGTGGAAGGCCTATATGCGCCGCGCCACCAACACCGTGAATTATTCGAAGGCGTTGCCGCTGGCGCAGGGCGTGTCTTTCGACATCGAATAATGTTTTGAATGATCGGCTGGCGATGGGTTCACGTCGCCAGCCGATTTTTTATTAGCCTATCGACATCAGGCTGGCATTGCCACCCGCTGCCGTGGTGTTGACGCTGACGGACACTTCTTCCAGCAACCAGTTCAGATTGTAGGGCTGGTCTGTTCCCTGCAAGGCGTCGCTGGATGCGGCCTGCACCAGAACAAGCGGGCCGGAAAGCTCTGTGATACGGCTGTTCACTTGGCGGATACGCTCCGCATTGCCTTCTACCAGAGCGCCAGAGAACGGCCCGGATTTCTCCCAATCGCTCGACCACGTGATGTGGCTGGCAACTGAAGATGGCAGTCCGCTCAACTTCGTTTCGAGGCCTGTTTCCCTATCGATGACCACGGTGTTTCCGGTCGAGAGCGCTGCCGCCAGCTGACGGTAAAGGCCCTGTGCGGTCTGTGGTGCGAGAAGAACCTGACCGCGAGGATGCAAGGCATAAAGATTGCGCTCACCGACAGGACCGGCCAGCTCGGTCTCGAAGCCAAGGCTTGAGAGCTTGGCGGATATACGGGCTGCCTCGGCAGCGTTATTTTCACCTTTGCCGTCCAGCCAGTGTGCGAAATCACTCACGGCGGTATCGTGCTGGCTGCCCTTGCGCTCTACATCAGGCGCGTCCTGTGTCAGACGACCGAGATAAAGCGGGCCACCTGCTTTCGGACCCGTGCCGGAAAGGCCACGGCCGCCGAAGGGCTGCACGCCGACAACGGCCCCGATGATGTTGCGGTTGACGTAAAGATTGCCGGCCTTCACGCGGGAAAGCACATGCGCAATGGTCGTATCAAGCCGTGTGTGAAGACCGAATGTGAGGCCGTAACCGGTCGCGTTGATGTCGTCTATCAGCCTGTCGAGTTTCTCGCGCTTGAAGCGGATAACGTGCAGAACGGGGCCAAACACTTCGCGTTTGAGATCGGCAAGCGACTTCAACTCGATTATGGTTGGTGGCACGAAGGTGCCGTTGCTCGTGTCGCCTGCTGGCGCAATCTGCTCGATGCTGTTGCCCAGGCTGCGCATGGCCTCGATATGTTTTTCGATGTTTTCCTTGGCTTCAAGGGTAATCACCGGCCCGACATCCACCGACAATTGATCTGTTCTGCCGATACGCAGTTCGTGCAACGCGCCTTTCAGCATCGCCAACGTTCTGTCGGCCACATCATCCTGAAGGCAAAGGACACGCAGGGCCGAGCAGCGTTGTCCGGCGCTATCGAAAGCCGAGGCAATCACGTCCGCAACCACCTGTTCGGCCAATGCTGAGGAGTCCACGATCATGGCGTTCTGGCCGCCGGTTTCGGCAATCAGCGGAATGGGGCGACCGTCATTCGATACGCGGCCAGCCAGTTGTTTCTGGATCAGGCGCGCGACCTCGGTGGAGCCGGTGAACATCACACCGGATGTTTGCGGGGCGGCAACCAGTTGCGCGCCGGTTCTGCCATCACCGGGCAAAAGCTGCACGGCATCTGTGGGAACGCCCGCTTCATGCAGCAAACGCACACCCTCGGCAGCGATCAGTGGTGTTTCTTCGGCTGGTTTTGCCAAAACCGGGTTGCCCGCAACCAGTGCAGCCGCCACCTGGCCGATGAAGATCGCCAGCGGGAAATTCCACGGGCTGATGCAGACGACAGGGCCAAGCGCCTGTTGCTTCGGACCAAATGTGTTTCGGGCTTCCGCTGCATAATAACGCAGGAAGTCGATGGCTTCGCGCACTTCGGCAATGGCGTTCGTTGCGGATTTTCCCGCTTCGCGCATGATGAGGCCCAGGAGGGTCGGCAGCTTTTCTTGCATCAGATCGGCTGCTTTTTCGAGGCAGGCGGCGCGGGCATCTATGCTGATTTTTGGCCATGTTGAAACGGCGGCTGTTTCCAGCGCCTGCTTTACGTCCTGCTCGGTTGGTTCAGTGACGAAACCGACGACATCATTGCTATCGGCAGGGTTGGTGACAGGTCGCGTGGAGCCGGAGGCATGTGGTCCTGCGGCCTTCCATTCCATTTGTGCACTGGCGGACAATGCCTTGCTGAGTGATGCAAGCGCGTCTTCATTGGCAAGGTCCAGCCCTGCCGAGTTGCGGCGTGCGCCGAAAAGATCAATGGGTTTCAAAATCTTGTCGTGTTGTGCACCGGGAGTTGCCATGGCTTTGACCACGGCAACCGGGTCTTCCAGAAGCGCATCCACCGGCACGTTGGGATCGGCAATGCGGTTGACGAAGGAGGAGTTCGCACCGTTTTCCAACAGGCGACGCACCAGATAGGCCAGCAGCGTTTCATGCGTGCCAACCGGCGCATAAAAACGGCAAGGACGGTCCAGGTTCTTTTTGCCGACGACTTCCGAGTAAAGCGGTTCGCCCATGCCATGCAGGCACTGGAATTCATAATCGCCAATTTTGAAGTCCGGTCCGGCCAGATGGTAGATCGTGCCGAGAGACTGCGCGTTGTGCGTCGCAAATTGCGGGAAAATCACATCGCGCGCGGCCAAAAGCTGCCGGGCGCAGGCGATGTAGGACACATCGGTGTGGACCTTGCGCGTAAACACCGGAAAATCGTCCAACCCGTCCAGTTGCGCACGTTTGATTTCGGCATCCCAATAGGCGCCCTTCACCAGACGCACCATGATGCGGCGGTTGGAGCGGCGGGCGAGATCGATGATGTAATCCAGCACGAAGGGGCAACGGCGGCCATAGGCCTGCACCACGAAGCCAAGTCCCTGCCAACTGCCCAGTTCCGGGTCCAGCGCCAGAGTTTCGAGCAGGTCGAGCGATAGTTCCAGCCGGTCGGCTTCTTCGGCATCGATGTTGAGACCAATGTTGTAGCCTTTTGCCAGCAGCATCAGCGCTTTCACGCGGGGTAGAAGCTCTTCCATCACGCGCTGCGCCTGCGCACGGGCGTAACGCGGGTGCAGCGCGGAAAGCTTGATGGAAATGCCGGGGCCGCCATAAACACCGCGACCGGCAGACGCCTTGCCGATGGCGTGAATTGCCTGCTCGTAATCGCGGTAATAACGCTCGGCGTCCTTGGCCGTGGTCGCAGCTTCACCCAGCATGTCGTAGGAATATTGAAAGCCTTGTGCTTCGAGCGATTTCGAACGGCTGATGGCTTCCGAAATGGTTTGGCCGGTGACGAATTGCTCACCCATCATCCGCATGGCCATATCGACGCCGCGACGAATGACCGGCTCTCCGGCACGCGAAATGAGTTTGGTGAGGGCAGCAGAGAGGCCCTTGTCGTTGACGGTGGAGGTCAGCTTGCCTGTTATAACAAGGCCCCATGTCGCAGCGTTGACGAACAGCGAACGACCGCCGCCGAGATGCGATTTCCAGTCGCCCGTCGCGATCTTGTCGCGGATCAGCGCATCACGGGTGGCGGCATCGGGAATGCGGAGCAGCGCTTCGGCAAGGCACATCAGTGCCACACCTTCCTGGCTGGACAGAGAATATTCCTGCACAAGCCCTTCAACGCCGGTGCCTTTGGCTTTGGCGCGCAGTGCTTCGATCAGCTTGCGGGTCGTGTTGCGGATTGTTGTTGCCTGCTCAGGTGTAACCGCTGCCGCTTCGAGCAAAGGCGCAAGGCACTCCGGTTCAGACCGGCGATAGGCTGCCGTGATGGCTTTGCGCAACGCACTTTGTGCACGGACCGGAGGTGCGAAATTGGCGAAAATTTCGGCCATTTGGGTTGTCTCATGTGTTGCAAGGCCGGCTGCATGATCCGCCATCGGTCTGGTCCTCTCGTGCCTCTTAAATGAAAATCGAAAAGGTGGGCGAACCGCGCTTTTCTCCTGACTTGAGAATATCACTTCGCAGAAAATTGCTATGGTCTTATTTTGAGGGTAAATAAGGGAAAATAGACTTATATTGTCGATCATGATAGGAATTTTGGATGGCAAAACCGTCAGAATCAGGCGATCTGGATCACTTCGATATGAAGATACTGGAGGCTTTAAGCGAGGACGGGCGTATGTCCGTGCTGCAACTGTCCAAGCATGTCGGCCTGTCGAAGACGCCGTGCCAGACGCGGCTGAAACGTTTGGTGGATGAGGGGTTCATCCTGGGCTTCCGCGCCGCGCTCAATCCGGCCAAGCTGGGGCTCGAACATATCGCATTCACCGAAGTGAAGCTTTCCGACACGCGGGAAAAAGCGCTGGAGGATTTCAATGCGGCGGTGCGCAAAATCAAGGAGGTCGAAGAGTGCCACATGATTGCGGGCGCATTCGATTATTTGCTGAAGGTCCGCACCACGGACATACGCAAATACCGGCTTGTGCTGGGTGAGAAAATATCCAGCCTGCCATCGGTTGCCAACACATCGACCTTCGTGGTCATGCAGTCAGTCAAAGATGTGGGCATATAAAAACGGCGCAGCCATGTGCTACGCCGTTTCATTGTTTGTTTGAGTTCAGCGAACCGCGACGGCAGCCGTAACGGCAGCAATCTGGGCATCCTGTCCAAACTCGTTTTCGTCCGTGATGCCAAGCAATTCCTGAAGGCGAAGACGTGCGCGGCTGACGCGGCTTTTGATGGTGCCGACAGGGCAACCGCAAATTTCCGCAGCTTCTTCGTAAGCAAAGCCTGATGCGCCGATCAGAAGAATGGCTTCACGTTGATCTTCTGGCAGTTTTGCAAGCGCCGTCTTGAAATCCTGAAGGTCCACAGAGCCATGCTGTTCCGGTGGCACGGAAAGGCGCGATGTGTAGATGCCGTCCGTATCCTGCACTTCACGGCCTGATTTTCTGATCTGGCTGTAAAACTCGTTGCGCAGGATCGTTACCAGCCAAGCCCGCATGTTGGTGCCGGGTTGGTAGCTGTCCTGTTTTGCCCAAGCCTTCATGATGGTGTCTTGGACGAGGTCGTCCGCACGGTCACGCGATCTGATAAGAGAGATGGCAAACGCGCGCAGGTTCGGCAGGGCTGCCAGCATTTCGCGCTTGAAATTATATTCGTTCTTGACCGGTTCTGTTTCCATCATCCCCTCGAAGCTTTCGCGTTGGCTTCAGCCTCATCGAGTTTTTCCAAGAGATCGAGAAATTTGTCTGGAATTCCCTCATCCTGAACGGCGTCATAAAGTTCTCGTAACTTGCGCGAGATAACGGCGCGACCCGAGTCTGGAACGCTCGGTGACGACGCTCCTTTGTCAGATGGATCCTGATCGGATTGAAACATGCTCATGATTTCCGGTATTCCTTTGGTGACCTCGCTAATAATGCGTAGCTAAAAAAATAGTTCCCGCCTTGCGGAACTTTTTTTGAGGTGTCGCGTTTTTGCGTTCAGGTTTGTGTTTCAAGCCGCATATTCAGGGGAGAATTCCATGTCAGTTTCTACACGCATCGCACCGCACTTGCCATATCTTCGCAGGTTTGCCCGTGCCGTTTGCGGTTCACAGTCCACTGGTGATGCTTATGTTGCGGCCAGCCTGGAGGCATTGATTGCTGATATCAGCATTTTTCCGCAGACGAGCAGCGATCGTGTGTCGCTTTATCAATTGTTTGTCTCGATTTTTAGTTCCGTCACCATCAACATTCAGGCTGATGAAAACCTGACTGGCTGGGAAAAGCGCGCGTCCGCCAACCTGTCTGCGGTTCCCGCTGTACCACGTCAGGCGTTCCTTTTGACGACGGTGGAAGAGTTTTCGATTTCAGAAGTCGCCGAAGTGTTGCGCGTTACGGAAGTTCAGGTCGGAAAACTGATTGACGAAGCTGCGTCCGAGATCGCCCGTCAGGTCGCAACCGACATTATGATTATCGAAGATGAGCCGTTGATCGCGATGGACATCGAACAGATGGTCACCGACCTTGGCCACAACGTTACCGGCATTGCACGCACGCACAAGGAAGCCCTTGAGCTGTTCCACCGCACCCAGCCGAAGATGATCCTTGCGGACATTCAGCTTGCGGATGGTAGCTCCGGTCTGGAAGCCATGAAGGAAATCCTTCAGATGACAACCCTTCCCGTGATCTTCATCACGGCCTTCCCAGAGCGTCTTTTGACCGGCGAACGCCCTGAGCCAACCTTCCTCGTCACCAAGCCATTTAATCCAGATATGGTGAAGGCTCTCATTAGTCAGGCTCTTTTCTTTAATGAAACTTCACGAGTCGCCGCATAAGTAACGCTGATCGTAGGAATATTTTGGAACTCGGGTTCTGACCCGGCGTTATTCCGGTATGTTTGGTTCAAGCATGCCGGCTTTTACTGCCGTTTCCCCGTTAGGAGATCATATTGCATCGGCTGGCGTGGCATAATGCGGGGCGAGATGAAGGTGACTTGCACGATTCGCTCGTGCTCGCCCTGCTGGATTCAGATGAGACCGTGATGCTGCAAGACCGCGATAAGGAATATATCTTTATCGCGAACCTCCCGGATGTCTGGAACCTACCCCCGAACCCTGGTGATGAACCGAACGATGAAACATTGTTCGGAATAGATCTTGCTGCGCGATTGTTCGATCTGAAAAAAGATCTCACATCGGCGGGCAGTCGTGGGATGCTGGAAGTCAGCGCCGGTAAAGACCGGGTTTTTCAGTTCCACGTCTATTCCACCGTCAACATGTCCGGGCAACGGGTGTTGAAAACGACGATCAGGGAGATCACCGCCGAACGGCGGCGTGAGCAATTGCTTCGCTCGCTGTTACGAGAGGTGAGCCATCGCTCGAAAAACCTTCTTGCCATCATACAAAGCTTGTCCTCGCAAACGGCGCGTTTCAGCTTCACCAAGGAAGACTTTCTGCGCAAGTTCAGGGGCAGGCTTCATGCGCTGGCCCAATCGCAAGACCTGATCACCGATTCCGATTGGCGTGGCGCCGAAATATTCGATCTGCTGAAACAGCAATCGGACCTCTATCTTCCTGAATATCCGCATCTTATTCAGGTCAAAGGCGAAAACCTTCTGCTCAATCCCAATGGCGCGCTTTATGTCGGACTGGCGTTTCACGAACTGGTCGTGAACACTGTCAGCCATGGCGGCAATCTCTCTCAGCACCTGTCCATCACCCTTGATTGTCGCAAGGACGGAGACTTTTTTGAGGTGCGCTGGAACGAGCCGATTGGCAACGGAACTGGAACAGCGATGCCGTCCACTGAGGGCGGCAAACGCAGCCATTTCGGCAGTGTTGTGTTGGAAAAGGTCGTTCCGGCGGCTTTGGGCGGTGAGGCCGCCTACAAGGTTTCAGCTAAGGATATCGAATATTTCCTGCGCTTTCCCGCACCCCTTTCCACCTGATCTCTGATCTGAGGTGTTGCGAAACGCGATATCGAGTGCACAAAAAAGCACGGCTCCGCAGAGCCGTGCTATTCATGGCAGGTTTTCAGGGGCAAAACCTGCTTCGCCAAGCCTCAAGGCGGGGGACGGGGATCGGCTTGGCTTGCTGAAAAAACGCACCGACTACGAGTTGGTTCCCGCGTTCGAATAGGTTTTTCAATCCTCGCTGATCGGGTTTTTTCGTTTCAGAAAATGACGCATGGGTGCGTCCATGGTCCAGCGGAACCCATGTTCATTGTAATCCATTGAAATATTAGCGGAAAATGCGCTTTCGGCGTGCCGCTTTATGATGGTCGTGCCAAAGCCTTCACGCTCTGGCGCAACCGCTGCCGGGCCGCCACTCTCCACCCAGGTGACATTCAACAGATCGTGATCTTCTTGGGTGTCTCTGCGCCACGCGATATCGATCATGCCATTCGGGTTCGATAGGGCACCATATTTGATGGAGTTGGTGGTCAGCTCGTGCAGGATAAGGCCGAAATTCTGCACGGCTTCCGGCGACAGCATAAAGTCATCGCCCTCAAGCCTCACCTGTTGATCGACGCTGCCGAAGACGTTCAAGTGCGTTTCAATCAGCTTGCGCATCGGAAGGCCTTGCCATTGTACCTCTGACAAAGCGCTGATCGACATTCCCAGCCCGCGCAGGCGGTGATCGACCTCTTTTTGAAACTCCGCGACCGTCGTGTTTTCTCGCGCCAGCTGGCGCATCATCGCCTGCACAAGTGTCAACATGTTTTTGGAGCGATGGACAAGCTCATGCAGAATGAGATGGGTGCGGTCTTCCGCCTGACTTCGATCGAAAGACGCATTGGAGAGCGCGACAGCAACGTGGTTTGCTTCTTTTATCTTGGTGTCGATGGGAGAAACGATTTCGCCCTGACCGATGCGGTGCGCCATATTCACCAGCTCGCGGATCGAGCCACGAAGCTGGCGACCCACCAGATAAGCTCCGGTGATGGCAATCATCACCAGCACAAAACTGCCGATCATCATTTTGCGCCAGGTGCCAACCAGTGCCGATTGGCTGCTGGCGGATGATCCCCAAACAACAGCCTTCCACTGCCAGCCCGGCAGTTGTGAATAGGCATAGATATTATTGTTGTCATCCTCGAAACTGCCGCTAAAGCCGCGGATCTGGCCCGTCGCCAGGGGTTGATCGAATGTGCTTCCGGCTGCAATTGTTTCCGGTTCGCTGGAGACCACGACACGATTGTCGCCGTCCAACACGGCAATCGTCCAGTCGGCTGGCAAGCCGTCTGTGGAAATCAGCCCTATTAAATCGCTGGCATTCTGCGTCATGATCAGCGCATCGCCAGATGCGGAAAGTGCGGGGGTGAGCGGCAGGGTGACGTTGAAGACCCATTCCTTGCTGGTGTTGCCGTAGAAAATATTCGAAACCGCCAGACGTTTACCCTCTAAGACGGCCGATAGTTTGACGTCCGGGGGTACGATGCCCAACGGACGGTCATAAGGAACGCGGCTGTTCAGCCGCTGTTTTCCGTCTGCCGTGGCGATGATCACATAAAGCCCCTCACTTTCGAGGCTCTCGCTCACCCGTTTGTGAAATGCCGAGAGGTCGCCGCTTTCCAGTTCGGGAAACTGTGAAAGAAGATTGAGGGAGGTCGACATCTCCTGCAAGCGGCGATCGACGTTGCGGCTGATGGTGCGGGCATCTTCCACGGCTTCGCGTTGCAAATCTTCCCGCTCATCCGCCTCCAGTTTCAGCATGAGATAACCAACGAATATGATCAGCGGCAGCGTAATAACCGTTGTCATAATAACGAGATAGACGCCAATGGGCGCCGTTGGGAAGAAATTCGCGAAGCGTTGTCTCAGCCTGAAAATGATAGTGTTCCGCATTGTCTCGCCGATTTCGGCTGGGTGCTTGATGATGATGTATAAGGCACAGAATGGCTGAAGCCGCTCGCCTTCGCAATGCTTAGTATATGCCCCTTTTCCTGTCATTTTTTGACTGTAATCTGTTCAATATGCCTAAGAAAAAGGCGGAACCAATTGCAGCCCTCCGCCGTTTGCAATTCGACAGGTTCAGACGGAAACGAATTTTTCCTGCCTTGAACCAGTTTCGAATGACGATGAAGGAAGGTACGATCATGAAAAAGACTCTTGCAACAATCGCGACAGTAGCCCTCTTGGGTTCAACAGCATTCGCGCCAATCGCCATCGCTCAGGGCACAACTCAACCCGCACCAGCCGCTCCGGGTGCTGCTGCCCCTGCAACACCGGGCGCAACGACAATGGCTCCAGCAACGCCAAGCGCGTCTAGCGGAACCTATCTGACCGAGCAGGGCGCAACGCAAATCAGCGCGAATGATTATATCGGCAATGCGGTTTACACATCGACCGATGAAAGCATCGGCAGCGTAACGAACCTCATTCTGGAAGAAAATGGCGGCATTGTCGCTGCCGTGGTCGGTGTCGGTGGCTTCCTCGGAATCGGCGCAAAGGACGTGGCCGTTCCCTTGGACAAGCTGACCGTAACCCGCGACACGCAGAACGGCGCTGTTCGCCTCACCACGAGCGAAACATCCGAATCGTTGAAGGCCGCTCCTGAGTTCGTGACGACGAAGGAAAAAAAGGCCGCAGCGCCTGCGGCGACCGATGGTGCAACAACGACGGCACCAAAGCCATAATCTCTTTCCTGGGAGAGAGGAGCTACGAACGCCTGTATCGTAGCGAAAACACCGGCCATCTGGCCGGTGTTTTTTTGTGAGCTTTATGTCCCAGCAATTAATTTGTTCAGGGTTTTATCGCTCATCTGCCAGACGCGGCATACTTTGCGGTCGCACCAGAGGATAGGCCACTTTTCCATCCTCTTCGCCGCGAGGGTAAGCGCCTTCCCGATGGCGGCGTTCGGCCTCCTTGTAGCCTGCCGGGCTTATGCCGATGTAACGTTTGAACATGCGTGAGAAATAATAGGCATCGGTATATCCGGATTGCTCGGAGGCTTGTTTGACGTTGCATCCGCTTGCCAGCAGTCCCATGGCGCGTTCCATTGTCTTGAATTCCTGAAACTTCGCCGGTGTCCAGCCAATCTGGCGTTTGAATTCCCGTTTGAAATAATCGGGATTATAGGGAGCGGATTGAACAACGTGGTCCCCGATGGTCGGGTTGACGGGGTCCATGGAAATCTGGTTTGCCGCAACCATGATCGCCAGCGAAAGGGCGTCCGGGTTGTTCACATTGCCAACGGATTGTTCGCGCCATTCTATGAAGGCTTCATTGGTGAACTCCATCAAAAGTACCATGAAAAGATGATGTTGCATCAGCGATGTGGAGGAGGGTGGGGCAATGTTGTGATACCGGCGCACCATCGGCTCGAAGATATCCCAATGCGGTAGTGGCGCACTTTTTCTCAATGCCATTTGTGCAATCAGATCAAGGCGTCCGAAGAGATCGAGCGTGAAGTGTTGCGCGATGCCGGTGTAAAGCGTTTTGGACAAGCAACGGCCAACAAATCGCGTATTGGCGGGGATCAGCATCGCCATTCCCGGCTCCATGATAATGGTCTCGCCATCGATTTCGTAGATGGCTTTTCCAGTCAGGCAGACCAGAAAATCATGCACGCTGTTGGTTTTGTCGATGCTCCATGTGGGCGAATGCAACATCTTGATGGTCGAGCGCGTCAGCGTCAACGCAAGCGCATTGACCGGAATTTCGGCAAAAAAATTACCTTCAATTTTGTCCATCTCTTTTTCCGAAAACGTCAATTTCATCGTGCCAGTTCCAGAGTCATATTATCTCTTGAGCCTAAAAAAGAAACAGGCTGGTGAGGAAACCGGGAGGATTTGAGGTTTTTTGGAATGCTTTTCGCGGGAGTGCGGGTGCATTGCGATTTTCCTCAACTAACAGCGATGCATAATCAAGAACATGTAAAGTCACGCGATGGATCATTCATCGCGGCGGTTTCGTGCGGCCTCCTCATGGGGCGTGCATGCACTGGCAAGGGTGTTCGGGGCGTTCGTTCCCCTGTTTCCAACTCACCGCTCGACGGTTGTGCTGGCCTTCCCGAAGGCAGCAGAGCCAACACGATGTTCCGGCGTGCTGGTGGTTCCAAAACCCTGCGGTGGCCGACGAATTTGATTGCCGGAGTTGCCGCATGAGTGGAGACAACCGTTTTCTCGGCCTGTTTTATCTTTCACCCTATATTCTCGGGCTGCTGGTGTTCACCACGCTTCCCTTCCTCGCATCGCTCTATCTCAGCTTCACGAATTATAACCTGTTGGATCAACCGGTTTTCACCGGATTGGCGAACTACATCAAGCTGTTCACCAACGACCGCACGTTCCGCAAATCCCTGTGGGTCACGCTGATTTACGTGTTCACCACGGTGCCGTTGAAGCTGGCCTTCGCGCTCTTCATTGCGGTCATCCTGAACTACAAGCTGAAGTTCATCAGTTTTTTCCGCACAGCCTATTACGTGCCGTCCATCCTCGGCGGCTCCATCGCCGTTGCGGTTCTATGGCGTTATATTTTTGCCGATACCGGCCTCGTCAACATGGGCCTTGCGCTGCTTGGTTTTGAAGCGGTCAACTGGTTTGGTGATCCGACCAATGCCCTGTTCACCATTACGCTGCTGCGCATCTGGCAGTTTGGTTCGGCCATGGTCATCTTCCTCGCCGCCTTGCAGAGCGTCGATAACTCTCTTTATGAGGCCGCGTCCATTGACGGTGCGGGCAAGTGGAAGACCTTCGTACACATCACACTGCCGCTGATTACACCGGTCATTTTCTTCAATCTGATCATGCAGATGGTTCAGGCGTTTCAGGAATTCAACGGCCCCTACATCATCACGCAGGGCGGTCCGCTGAAGTCCACCTATCTGCTGCCGCTCTATATTTATGACGAAGCGTTCAAGCGGTTCGACATGGGATATGCCTCGGCCATCGCATGGGTTCTGTTCGTCATCATCATGGTTCTTACCGTCGTTGCCTTCTGGTCCTCGCGCCACTGGGTTTACTACGCTGGCGATAAAAGGAGCTGATCATGGTCGATCACGCAATTTCCAACATCGACGCTGCCGCACTCGACGCCGAAAAGGCACGTGACAAGGAACGTTTCCGCGCCCGTATCAGTGCCGCATTCCGGTATGTCCTGCTGGCTGGGGTCGGTTTGTTGATGCTCTATCCGCTGATCTGGTTGATTGGCGCATCCTTCAAGACCAATGCGGAAATCTTCAACAATCCGGGCTTCTGGCCAGAAAACCCGACGCTGGACGGTTATATCAACGGTTGGAAGACCTCGACGCCTTACACCTTCACGACCTTCTTCCTGAACACGCTCTGGATCGTTCTGCCGAAAATGATCGGCACGGCGATTTCCTGCACGGCAGTGGCCTATGGGTTTGCCCGTTTTGAATTTCCGGGCAAGAAAATCCTGTTCGCGTCTTTGATTGCAACACTGCTGCTGCCGAATGTCGTCACGCGCATTCCGCAATATCTGTTGTTCCGTGATCTGGGCTGGCTCGACACCTACCTGCCGCTCTGGGTTCCCTCGGCGTTTGCGGGTGATGCCTTCTTCGTTTTCATGCTGGTGCAGTTCCTGCGCGCCATTCCGCGCGACATGGAGGAGGCAGCCCGCGTGGATGGCGCGTCCACCATGCAGACCCTGTTGTTCATCGTGGTTCCCCTGCTGACACCGGCGCTGATTTCGGTCTGCCTGTTCCAGTTCATGTGGACGATGAACGACTTCCTCGGACCGCTGATCTATCTGTCATCGATTGAGAAATACCCGGTCTCTCTGGCGCTGAAACTCTCCATCGACACCACCGAAGCATTCGACTGGAACCGTATTCTGTCCATGTCTGTCCTCGCCATCACGCCTGCACTCGTCGTGTTTTTCGTGGCGCAGAAATACTTCATCGACGGCATCTCTGCTGGCGGCATCAAAGGATAATCGAAATGGCACGTCTTCAACTCAGGAATCTCGAAAAAGACTACTCTTCCTTCCGGGCTGTGCACGGCATCAATCTCGATATTGAAGATGGTGAGTTCATGGTGCTGGTGGGCCCTTCCGGCTGCGCCAAATCCACGACCCTGCGCATGATCGCCGGTCTGGAGCGGATCACCGGCGGTGAAATCCGCATTGGTGGCGAATTGGTCAACGACAAGCCACCCGGTGAACGCGGCATCTCCATGGTGTTCCAGAACTATGCGCTTTATCCGCATATGAAGGTGCGCAAGAACCTGTCCTTCAGTATGCGCCTCAAACGCCGCTCGAAGCAGGATATCGAAGAGGCGACACAGGACGTCTCCGAAACGCTCGAGATTCAAGCCCTGCTGGACCGTCTGCCAAAGCAGCTGTCCGGTGGACAGGCGCAGCGCGTTGCCGTTGGCCGTGCGCTGATCAAGAAGCCGCAGGTGTTTCTGTTCGATGAGCCCTTGTCAAACCTCGACGCCAAGCTGCGTGCATCGATGCGCGTTCGCATTACCGATCTGCACAAGCGTCTGAAGGCCGATGGCCAGCAGGCAACCGTCGTTTATGTAACGCACGACCAGACGGAAGCCATGACCATGGGCGACCGCATCTGCGTGATGAAGGAAGGCCGCATCATGCAGGTGGCCGATCCGGTGACGCTTTATAACCAGCCTGCCAATTCCTTCGTGGCCGGGTTTATCGGCAGCCCGGAAATGAACCTCATCAATGCGACACTGGAAAGCGACGGCGCAATCAACATCGCAGGGCAAAAGGTCCAGCTTGGACCTGAGCTCACGGGTCGTCTGGATGCCAATGCACCGAAGGAGATTATTCTGGGTGTGCGTCCACAGCACTTCAGCCTCGCAGCGCCTGAAACCGCCAATGCGCTGACCGGCAGGATCAGCCATGTCGAATTCATGGGTCACGAAGTCTATCTGCACATTCAGGCAGGCGCTAACCGCGTCATCGCCGTGGTTCCGGCACAGGCATACGACCGCAAGGCATTGCAGGATGACAAGGTCTGGCTGACGGCCGACGCGAAATCCGCACATGTCTTCAGCCGCCAGTCTGGTGAAAACATCAGCCTGGCATGACCATCAATCTTCGACGTTGATTTATTGGGAGGAAATATAATGAAACGTGCACTGATTATGGCAGCCTTGTTGGCTGCAACGAGCCTTGGGAACGCACATGCATCCAATCTGCGGATGTCGTGGTGGGGTAGCGACGACCGCCATCTGGCCACGCAGGAAGCATTGAAGGTTTGCGGCGCAAAGCTTGGTCACACCATTTCGCCGGAATTCACCGGCTGGCAAGGCCATCAGGAAAAAATCGCCACGCAGCTGGCCGGTCGCACGGACCCTGATATCATGCAGGTCAACTGGCCGTGGCTGCCGCTCTTTTCCAAGAACGGCGACGGTTTTGCCGATCTCAACCAGTACAAGGACATTATCGACCTCAGCCAATGGTCCGATGCCGATCTGAAAAGCGCGACAGTCAAGGGCAAATTGAACGGTGTTCCTGTCTCCACGACAGGCCGCATCTTCATCTACAACAAGACCGTCTATGAGAAGGCTGGCATTGCGATCCCGAAGACATGGAACGACGTGTTTGCGGCAGCTCCAGTTCTGAAAGCCAAGCTGGGCAATGATTATTACCCGTTTGAAGCTGCTCCCTCTGAAGGCAATGGCCTGAATGCCCGTATCGTCGTGGTTTTGCGCGCCACGCAGATGACCGGCAAAACCTTCATCGACCCGGAAACCAACAAAGTGGCATGGTCTGAGGCCGATCTGGTCGAAGCGCTGAATTTCTATCAGTCGCTGGTGGACAAGGGCGTCATCGAATCCTGGAAAAACTCGTCTGCCGGTGGCAACCGCCCGCTGTTTGAAAATCCAAAATGGGCCAATGGCCGTTACGCCAGCTCCTACCAGTGGGACACGACCTACGGCAAAATCGCTGCTCCTCTGGAAAAGGGGCTGGAACTGGTTTCCGCGCGTTCGCCAACCTCTGAAGGCGGCAAGTCCGAGGGTATTTATCGCAAGCCGTCCATGCTGTTTTCTATCTCGAAGAACAGCAAGGATCCGAAAGCGGCTGCGCAGGTCATCAATTGCCTGCTCAACGATCCTGAGGCCGTAACCATTCTGGGTGCGACACGCGGCATTCCCTCCAGCAAGATCGCCATCAAGACGCTGACGGATGCGGGCAAGATCAAGCCTGTGCAGGCAGATGCCTACAAGGTTGTGGTCGAATCGGAGGGTCCAACCGTGTCGCCGCTCATCGAGCACCCCCGCATCACCGAAGCCTTCGATAGCAACCTCGAAGCTTTCGCGTACGGCCAGCAATCTGCGGAGGATACCGCAGCGGAAATCATCGCGGGCGTCGATGAAGCGCTGACAGGTATTTGACAGGAACTCCCATGACCAACACCGCCGTTCAACTCGTCACCGCATCATCTCGAACCGCAACATTCAGCGTGGATGCCCACAAGCATTTTTACGCGCTGGACCAGCGGTTGAGCTGGAGCGTGACAAAGCCGGACGGCGGTGCTGTCGTGGTGCGCGGCCATGCCTCATCCGTGGCCTTCACTGTGTCGGGCCTGGAGCCCGACCAGATCTATGATGTGTCGATTGGCGATACCGTTTTCACCTTTTCCACCAAGGTGGAAAGCGCCTTGATCGATATCCGCGATTTCGGTGCCTCACCTGTTCTCGAAGACAACGCCCAAGCCATCGCCCAAGCCATTGCCGCCGTTCCCGTTGGTGGCACGCTTAGAATTCCCGCCGGGCTTTGGAACACAGGGCCACTTTATCTGAAAAGCCACATGACGCTTCTGGTAGAGCAGGGGGCGGAACTGTCATCTCAGTCCGATTGGACTGGCCTTCACATCTTTCCGGCATGGCATGAAGACGGACGTGTGCTGGGAACATGGGAAGGTGTGGCCGAGCCAACGTTCGCCAGCATTATCAACGCCATCGATTGTGAAGGGCTGACCATTACCGGTGCTGGGATTATCGACGGTGGTGGTGATCGCGGTGACTGGTGGACGTGGCCGAAGGAAAGCCGCCGTGGCGCTCGCCGTCCTCGCACGCTGTTCCTTTCCGGTTGCCGTGATCTGACGTTGAGCGGATTTACCGTCCGCAATTCGCCGTCATGGACGGTGCATCCCGTTCTCTGTGACCACGTTCTGGCTGTGGATCTTCGCATTGAAAATGAACCGAACTCTCCCAACACGGATGGTTTCAACCCGGAATGCTGTCAGGATGTACGCCTGATTGGGCTGTTTATTTCGGTGGGTGATGATTGCATCGCCATCAAGGCGGGCAAGAGGCATTCACTCGGCGGACCGAACCGCCCGACGGAACGCATCGATATCGTCAACTGCCTGATGGAGCGCGGTCATGGCGCTGTCGTCATGGGCAGTGAAATGAGCGCTGGCGTGTACGACATCAACATCAGCCATTGCCATTTCGTCGGGACGGATCGCGGCCTGCGCATCAAGACAAGGCGCGGACGTGGCGGTGAGGTTGCCAATATCCATGTCGTGGAGTGCCGGATGGACAATGTCGCAACGCCGATTGCGGTCAACGCCTTCTATTTCTGTGATGCCGATGGCAGGTCGGATTATGTGCAATCGCGCACACCTCTGCCGGTGACGGCGGAAACGCCAAGCCTTTCTGGCTTCACTCTGCGCAACGTCGAAGTGGTCGGTGCCGGAACCGCTGCTGCGGTATTTTACGGCCTGCCGGAAGCGCCGATCCGCGATGTGGTGATCGAAAATTATCACGTCACGTTCAATCCGGATGCGGAACCCGAAATCGCTGAAATGGCAAGCGATCTACCAGCACTCAGACATGCGGGCATCGTTGCCGAAAATACGCATTTCAAGACACTTTCAGGGCTTTTTCCCGCGTCCATCGATCCAACCAAGAATGACAGAGCCAATGCTGAACAGCTACTTTGACAATTACGCCCGCGATTATGATTATTACAAAGGCGGACCGTGGTGCTACGAGGATGGATGTCTCTATCGCGGCCTCATCACGCTGTACGAAGCCACCGGTGAGCAGCGCTGGCTGGATCATCTGCTGCGATTGGTAGGTGGGCAGATTGATGCGAAAAACACGTTGGCGGGATATCGTATCGATGAATTCAACATCGACAATGTGCTTGCCGGGCGTGCTCTGACCTATCTTTACGGTCTGACGGGTGA
This sequence comes from Agrobacterium sp. rho-13.3, assembly GCF_033957765.2. NCBI lineage: Bacteria > Pseudomonadati > Pseudomonadota > Alphaproteobacteria > Hyphomicrobiales > Rhizobiaceae > Agrobacterium > Agrobacterium sp. rho-13.3. The sequence goes on along the minus strand of NZ_CP192774.1, from coordinate 2,368,743 downwards.
GCGCAAATGGCTGGATGCCGCAAAGCCGCTTGCCGAGCAGTTGCATTTTCACCCGCGCATACAGGCCGGTCCTTACTGGCACAAGCTGCGTTATCCCCATCAGGTCTGGCTTGATGGGCTGTATATGGCGCTGCCGTTCAAGCTGGAATATGCCAATGCTGCGGGTCTGCCAGAATTGGTGGAAGAAGCCGCACAGCAGTTTCTGACTGCTCTCGACCTGACCTATGACGAGGCATCCTCGCTTTATCGTCACGGTTATGACGAGTCTCGTCTACAAGACTGGGCGGATAAGGACACCGGCCACTCGCCAGCCCATTGGGCACGCGCCATCGGTTGGCTTGCCATGGCCTTCGTGGACATTATCGAACACTTGCCGCAGGGCGAACAGCGCGGCGACATCGAACGGCGCGCAGGGGCATTGGCGCAGAAGGTCGCTGCCTTGCAGACGGATGACGGGCGTTGGTTACAGGTCATCGACCGCCCTGAAGTAGAAGGCAATTATGCGGAAAGCTCTGCCACGGCCATGTTCGCCTACTTCTATCTGAAGGGCGCCCGCCTCGGCGTTGCCGAAATTTCGGCTGATGTTGGTCAGCGCGCATTGGATGCCTTGGTGGAGCAGGAACTAAAACCCGATGCGGACGGTCGGTTAAAATTGCAGAATATTTGCTGTGTGGCAGGCCTTGGTGGCTTCCAAGGCGTTTATCGCGACGGCACCGTTGAATATTACCTGTCCGAAGTCCTACGCGCCGACGATATCAAAGGTGTATCGCCGTTGATGATGGCCTATGCGGAAACGCGCAGGGCCGGTGCAGAACAGCCGGTTTTGGCGGCGGCAGGATGATCTGCTGTTCAGTTTTCCGTCATGCCGGACTTGATCCGGCATCCAGCGGTGCCGCGTCTGCGGTAAAAAAGAGTATTTCAACCCAAGGACTTGGGTTGACTGGACCCCGGATCAGGTCCGGGGTGACGGAGTGTTAGGCGAGGTGAGTGCCACAGAGGACCCTCCTAAATACTCTTATCCATCTTTACCTAAATGCTGGCATTTCGTGATGAGTGCCAGCGCCATGCGGAGCGGATGATATCCGTGAGTGTATATTGCGGCTCCCAGCCCAGCACTTCGCGGGCCTTGTCGTTGTTGGCAACCAGCGTGGTGGAATCGCCTTCGCGGCGGTCGGTATATTCCACCGGGAACGGGCGGCCTGACACTTCGGAAATCGTGTCGAGCAATTCCTTGACCGTTGTTCCTGTGCCGGTGCCGAGGTTGAGTTCGACGGTTTCACCGCCCGCCAGCAGATAATCCACCGCCCGAACATGGGCGTCGGCCAGATCGAGAATATGGATATAGTCGCGCACGCAGGTGCCGTCGCGGGTATCGTAATCCGTGCCGAACACCTTGAAACCTTCACGGCGTCCCAAGGCGGCTTCAATGGCGAGCGGGATGGCGTGTGTTTCAGGCTTGTGCCATTCGCCAATGCGCCCTTCGAAATCTGCTCCCGCCGCATTGAAATAGCGCAGCATCACGGACTTCAAATCCTTGTAGATGCTGTAATCCTTCAACGCCTGCTCGACCACCCATTTGGTGCGGCCATAGGGGTTGATCGGGGCTTGGCGGTGGGTTTCATCCAGCGGCACACGTTCGGGCAGGCCATAAGTCGCGCAGGTGGAGGAGAAAACGAAGGCTTTGACACCCGCATCCATCGTGGCGGAGAGAAGGGTCAGCGCGCCGATAACGTTGTTGTCGTAGAAGGCCACCGGGTTTTTGACGGATTCGCCAACTTCGATCAGCGCGGCGAAGTGCAATACGGCTTCCGGCTTGTGTTTTGCAAACACCTCGTCCAGCCTTGCACGGTCACGAATATCGCCCTGTTCGAAAGGCCCCCAGCGCACGAATTCTTCGTGGCCATTGGAGAGATTGTCAAAAACAACCGGCTCATATCCGCGTTCGGCAAGCAGCAGGCAGGTGTGGGAACCAATATATCCGGCGCCGCCGACAACAAGGACTTTTTTCCGCATCCAACATCTTCTCCGTTTCAACAGACGTGTTGGCAAACTGCCTATCATTTTGTCGGCAGGAGGGCAGCGGGAATTTATCGCGGATGAAATTATTGCAGCGCGCACAACAAAAAAGCCGCCTTGGGATGAGGCGGCTTTTTCAGTGGCGGTTTACTTTTTCTTTTTCACCGTCGTGCGGGTGGCGATGAAGCCAAGCGCGAGAGCGGTGAGCAGCGTGGTAAACGGTCTTGCCTGAAGCGCACTTGCGGCCAGTGCCTGAACAGCCAAAGGCGCCGCTGCCAAGGGTGCGATCGGGTTTGCCACATAGGCTCTCGGCCTGCGCATAATCGCAAGAATGATCAGCATGATGACGCCGAGCAGAAACGCCGCGCCAGCAATCACCAGTGCCGCAGGCCCGGCACCGAGTTCTTTTGCAATATAGATTGATCCGGCAATCAATGCAGCGATAAAGGCGATGACAAAAAACACGCCCGCCAAGGCCCACAAGATGAATGTGGACCTTATGCGGCGCGTGACAAGCCGACCTTCGCGCTGGGTGTCGCCAAAATAAAGCAGCAGCGTTTGAAGCATGGTTCTGCCTTAGCGACGGGTGACGAGGGCGATAAGGAAACCTGCTGCCACCGCAATGCCAAGGGACTGAAGCGGATTTTTCTGAACCTGATAAACCAGATTGTCATTCAAGGTCTGAATTTCATGACGTACATTTTCAACGGTTTCTTCACCTGCTGCAAATGCGTCGTCGGCAACGCGGCTTGCCTGTGCTTTGACTTCCGAGGAAACACCCACGCCCAGCGCCTTCACGCTCTTGGCCAAATTCGCCAGATCTTCCCGCAACTGGGTCAACTGAGCAGATACGTCTGCTGCATCACCGCCTTCGAGAGCTTCACGTACCTTGTCTTCCACGTTGCGAACCGTCGCCATGATGTTTCCTTTTCGTCGCTGATGTCAAAAATGCTGCGTTTAGAGATAAACCTTGCGGCAGTGAGCCAGTTTATAGCCCGCGTCTGGTTTTCAAAACGTACTGAACGGCATTTGGTTCCGAGAAAGCCATCGGCGGGCATGGAAAACGCTATGGAATGCAGAATCTGTGCTGCGGGTTTGTTTTCCTGTCACAAGCATCATATAAGGCCGGTCAAACGACACCCTGATCTTCACCCATTTAAAGACGTGACTGGCGATGCTGCAAACACCTTATTACCTGATCGACAAAACAAAGCTTCTTCGCAACATGGAGAAGATTGCCTATGTGCGCGAAAAATCCGGCGCAAAGGCTTTGTTGGCGCTTAAGTGTTTTGCCACATGGTCGGTGTTCGATTTCATGTCGCAATATATGGATGGCACAACGTCGTCGTCGCTTTACGAAGTGCGTCTGGGTCGTGAAAAATTCGGTGGCGAGACGCATGCCTATAGTGTGGCCTATGCCGACTATGAGATCGATGATGTCATCTCCAATGCGGACAAGATCATCTTCAATTCGATTGGTCAGCTCGAGCGTTTTGCCGACAAGGCCGCCGGCATCACGCGCGGCCTTCGCCTGAACCCGCAGGTCAGCTCCTCCACCTTCGATCTTGCCGATCCGGCACGGCCTTTCAGCCGTCTGGGTGAATGGGATGTGGCCAAGGTCGAAAAGGTCATGGACCGCATTTCCGGCTTCATGATCCATAACAATTGCGAAAACAGCGATTTCGAACTGTTCGACCGCATGTTGACGCAGATCGAAGAGAAATTCGGTTCGCTGCTTCACCGGGCAGAATGGGTTAGCCTTGGCGGCGGCATTCACTTCACCGGCGACAACTACCCGGTTGACCAGTTCTGCGATCGCCTTAAGGCATTCTCGGAAACCTACGGTGTTCAGGTTTATCTGGAACCCGGCGAAGCCTCGATCACCAAAAGCACGACGCTTGAGGTGACGGTTCTCGACACGCTGTTCAACGGCAAGAACCTCGCCATCGTCGACAGCTCGATTGAAGCGCATATGCTGGATTTGCTGATCTACCGCGAAAACGCCAAGGTTTTGCCGAACGAAGGCGACCATTCCTATATGGTGTGTGGCAAGTCTTGCCTTGCTGGCGACGTGTTCGGAGAGTTTCGTTACGAAAACGAACTGAAGGTGGGCGACCGGATCTCGTTTCAGGATGCTGCCGGTTACACCATGGTCAAGAAAAACTGGTTCAATGGCGTCAAAATGCCGACCATTGCCATCAAGGAACTGGACGGTTCCATTCGCGCCGTCCGTGAATTCGACTTTGCCGATTTCGAGCAGAGCCTGTCTTAGGGCATCGGACCGAAAAGTGTGAAGCGGTTTTCGGATAATCCGATGCCGAAAGGAAGACTAAAGAGCAGCTAGTCTGCTCCACGTTGCAACAAACTCATCCCTGCGGGGATAAAGGGGGTATCACCTGAAATGAAGAAGAACGTTCTCATCATCGGCGCCGGTGGCGTAGCACAGGTCGTGGCGCATAAGTGCGCCCAGAACAGCGATGTATTGGGAGACATTCATATTGCGTCACGTACCCTTGGTAAGTGCCGCAAGATTGTCGAGTCCGTACGCGAAAAGAAGAGCCTCAAGACTGATGTAAAGCTTGAAGCCCATGCGCTTGACGCGATGGATATCGAGGCGACGAAAGCCTTGATCGTGAAAACCGGCGTACAGATCGTCATCAATGTCGGTTCTTCGTTCGTCAACATGTCCGTTCTTCGTGCGTGTATCGATACAGGTGTGGCCTATATGGACACGGCGATCCATGAGGATCCCACCAAGATTTGCGAAGCGCCGCCGTGGTATGGAAACTACGAGTGGCAGCGTGCCGCTGAATGCAAGGAAAAAGGCGTCACCGCCATTCTCGGCATCGGCTTTGATCCGGGCGTGGTGAACGCCTATGCGCGTCTGGCCAAGGATGAGTATTTCGACACCATATCCTCGGTTGATATTGTCGATATCAATGCGGGCAGCCACGGTCGCTGGTTCTCGACCAATTTCGATCCGGAAATCAATTTCCGCGAATTTACCGGCGTCGTCTACTCCTGGCAGAAAAACCAGTGGCAAACGAACCAGATGTTTGAAGTCGGTCAGGAATTCGATCTGCCGGTCGTCGGCAAACAGAAGGCCTATCTGACCGGCCATGATGAAGTGCATTCACTGTCCAGAAACATGGGCGGTGCAGATGTGCGCTTCTGGATGGGCTTTGGTGATCACTACATCAACGTCTTCACCGTTCTGAAAAACCTCGGCCTGCTGTCTGAAAAGCCGGTGAAGACCGCCGAAGGTCTGGAAGTCGTGCCGCTGAAGCTGGTCAAGGCCGTGCTGCCCGATCCATCGTCGCTGGCGCCCGATTATGTCGGCAAGACCTGCATTGGCGATGTCGTCAAAGGCACCAAGGATGGCAAGGAACGCGAAGTCTTCATCTACAACGTGGCTGACCACAAGGAAGCTTACGAAGAGGTTGGCTCACAGGGCATTTCCTACACCGCAGGCGTTCCGCCAGTCGCCGCAGCCATGCTGATTGCAACAGGTGAGTGGGACGTGAAGCAGATGGCGAACGTCGAAGAACTGCCGCCGCAGCCATTCCTCAACATCCTCAACAAAATCGGCCTGCCAAGCCGCATCAAGGACGAAAACGGCGACCGCGCCCTGACGTTCTGATCCGGATTTTCTGGATGCATCACGAAAAGCCCCGCTTGCCCGGGGCTTTTTGTTGCCTGAATAGTGCCTGCCGAGACGAGCTTATTTTTTGGCGGTGCGGCTCTTGGGTTTAGCCGGTTCTGCGTCTTTGACCTCTGCTTTTTTCCGCACTGCCGGTTTGGTCGCCTTCGAGTTTTCCAGAAGCTTGTATTCGTGTTTTGCCTGATCCCAATGATATGCATCGCGACCATGTGGATGTCCTTCGCTTTCCCACAATGTGTAGGCGCGTTTGCTGATCCAATCCTCTTGTGAAACCTGCATAATAATCTCCTGTTACGATGTCATCGCCCAAAAAGGGCCGTCTGCATGGTCCGGCTGGAACGCTGCACAGGAATCGGTGCCGGTATTTTACGGCCTTATTACATGCCATGATTCGTTCATCGGTCAAGTGAATTTGCTGCACTGCAAGAACGCTATGGTTGTTGTTTGTTAAGCGATTTCAACATGCGTCTAACTGATCTGTATCAATATGGTTCGATAAAAGTTGCGTGATGGTGCCATGGGCTTCACACTGCGAAGAAGCGCGGTGATGTGGAGGAGGCATGATGCGGCAGGGTACAGCCACAGATGAGGTGATCGTTGAAAAAAACGGCAGCGCGGGCCTGATCCGCCTCAACAGACCCAAGGCCATCAACAGTCTCAACGAAGCGATGGTGTCCGACGTGCGAAGCGGGCTGGACGTGTTTTCCCGCGATCCAGACATTGCCTGTGTCATCCTGTCAGGGGAAGGTGAGCGCGGCCTTTGCGCGGGTGGTGATGTGCGGCAAATCTACGAAGCGCGGACAGCCAGCGAGGCGGATCGCACCCGCTTCTGGCGGGAGGAGTTTCCGCTGAACTATACCATTTCGCGTTATCAGAAGCCTTATGTCGCCCTGATGGACGGCATCGTGATGGGCGGTGGGGTTGGGCTTGCTGCGCATGGTCGATACCGCATCGTCACAGAGCGCACGCGCCTTGCCATGCCGGAGACGGCCATCGGTTACTTCCCGGATGTGGGGGCCACATGGCTGCTGCCAAAAGCGCCGGGAGAGGTGGGAACATGGCTCGGGTTGACGGGCCGCGACATCGGTGCAGCCGACGCGATGTATGCGGGGCTTGCGGATTATCACGTCGCCTCCGAAACATTGCCGGAGCTGGTTCAGGCCTTGGCGCACACATCGCCGGACGCAGATATCGGTCGTATCATCGAGGGCTTTGCGAGCGTGCCCGAAACGGCTGGACACCTAGCGACCAATATTGACACCATCAATGCTGCTTTTGGTTTCGATAGGGTCGAAGACGTAATCGCAGTCCTTGCGGCGATGAACGATGATTTTGCCCTGGAAACATTGGCGACATTACAGTCGCGCTCCCCCACCAGCCTCAAACTGACATTGCGACTTTTGCGGTTGGGGCGAGACAGTTCCGGGCTGGTAGAATGCCTTGAGCGCGAGTTTGGTGCGGGGTGCGAAATATTGCGCGGCCATGATTTTTACGAGGGTGTGCGGGCAGCGCTGATCGATAAGGACCGCAATCCCAAGTGGCAACCCGACGCGCTTTCGCAGGTGCAGCAACAGCATCTCGATCGATATTTCGTATCAGGAAATCCGCCGCTTTTTCCGGATCATCGTCTTTAGGCCGCCGCGTGTCTCTTCGACGCTCTAACGGTCTGAAACGACGCATCGAGCTCCGCTCCGAACAATATACGTTCAGATACAAGCTCTGATAGAGTTGAAATTTCTAATGTTATCTAACGATGAGGAGCGTGATTCCTCGCGAAGCTTCGATCGTTTCTTTATCTTGACCGCCAATCGATGCTGTTGGGGGTACTATGAAACGGATTATGCTTATTGGCGCTGCTGTCGCGACGCTTCTGTCTACATCTGCCTATGCGCAGGAACCGAAGACACTTCTGAATGCGTCCTATGACGTTGCGCGTGAGGTTTTTGCGGCTGAAAATGAAGCTTTCATCAAGGCGCATCCGGGCGTTACCATCGACCAGTCTCATGCGGGCACGTCCAAGCAGGCACGGGCCATCGTGGAAGGTCTTGCGGCTGACGTCGTGACCTTTAATCAGGTGACGGACATCGACTTCCTAGTGAAGCGGGGCTTTGTGTCTGCCGACTGGCAGAAGGATTTTGCCAATGATGCATCGCCCTTCTATTCGTTCCCATCCTTCCTCGTGCGGGCAGGAAACCCCAAGAACATCAAGGATTGGGATGATCTCGTCCGTGACGATGTGAAGATCGTTTTCCCGAATCCGAAGACGTCGGGCAACGCTCGCTACACCTATCTGGCCGCGACCGCGTTTGCTGCGGAAAAGTTCAAGGGTGATGACGCCAAGATCAAAGGTTTCGTCAAGAAAATCTTCGACAACACACCCGTCTTCGACACCGGAGGCCGCGCCGCGACCACGACATTCGTTGAGCGTGAAGTGGGTGACGTGCTGATCACGTTCGAATCCGAAACACGCGGCATTGCCAAGCAATATGGCAAGGAAAAAGTCGAAAGCGTCGTTCCTTCGGTCAGCCTGCTGTCGGAGTTCCCGGTTGCCGTCGTGGACAAGGTTGTCGACAAGCGCGGTTCGCGTGAACTGGCAAAGACCTATCTCGATTTCCTCTACACCGAACAGGGCCAGCGCATTGCTGCGGAATTCGGTCATCGCGTCCACAACGAAAAGGTTGTTGGTGAATTCAAGGATCAGTTCCCGGCAATTCGCCTCGTCAACGTCAACGATGCCTTTGGTGGCTGGGATAAAATCCAGAAAGAGCACTTCGCATCGGGTGCCGTGCTTGATACGCTTTACGGCAACCGTTAATCGCTGATGCGTTGAGTTTTGTATCGACCCGGTGGGGGCTTCCCGCCGGGTCGTTCTTTCATGATAGGGGACGGGTTTGAGACGGAATGTTTTGCCGGGACTGCGGCTATCGCTCGGCGTGACCCTGCTTTATGTCGGCATCATGATCGTTCTTCCGCTTGCGGCCCTTGTGTTTAAGGCGGCAAGCCTCGGCCCCACCGAATATTGGGCCATCATCTCCTCGCCGCGTGCCGTTGCCAGCTACCGCGTGACGGTGCTGTGTGCACTTGCGGCCACGCTGTTCAACATGATTTTCGGCCTGGCACTGGCATGGGTGCTGACCCGTTACCGTTTTCCCGGCTACCGTATCGTTGATGCCATCGTGGACCTGCCTTTTGCGCTGCCCACCGCTGTTGCGGGCATCGCGTTAACGGCACTTTTCGCTGGCAATGGCTGGTTCGGCTCGGTCCTCGCCCTTGCGGGGATCAAGGTTGCCTATACGCCTTTAGGCATCATCATTGCCATGGCCTTCACCAGCCTGCCCTTCATTGTCCGTACGGTGCAGCCGGTGCTGGAGGATCTGGACCCGGCCTTGGAAGAGGCGGCGCAATCGTTGGGGGGGTCGGATTTCGCGATTTTCCGCAAGGTTATCCTGCCGCTGCTGACACCCGCTATTCTGGCGGGCCTGTCACTGTCCTTTGCGCGCAGCCTTGGCGAGTTTGGGGCGATCATCTTCATCGCGGGCAACCAGCCGTTTTCAACGGAAATCACCTCGCTTCTCGTTTTTATCCGGCTGGAAGAATATGATTATCAGGCCGCCGCCGCCATTGCCTCGGTGTTGCTGATCACCGCTTTCGTCATGCTGGCCGTCACCAATTATCTTCAGACCCGCGCCTTGCGTTACACGGTGAGGAGCTAGTTCATGAGCGCTGTTTCGTCCCGTCGCAAGCCGCCGCGTGTGGGTGATACCCCTTGGGTGCGCCGTTCGCTGATTGCTTTCGTGCTCATCATCGGCGCGCTTCTTGTTGTCGCGCCGCTTGCCATTATCGGGGTCGAGGCCTTTTCGAAGGGGTGGCAGGTCTATATCGGCACCATCAATCACCCCGATACCCGCCACGCCATCATGCTCACCGTCATCACGGCGCTGATTGCCGTACCTGTCAATACGGCGTTTGGTGTTGCTGCGGCATGGGCCATCACCAAGTTCGATTTCTGGGGCCGGCGCTTTCTGCTGGTGGTCATCGAAATTCCCTTCTCCATCTCGCCCATCGTCGCCGGTGTCGCCTATCTTTTTGTGTATGGCCTGCAAGGGCTGCTCGGTCCGTTCTTTGAGAGCTACGACATCAAGGTGCTGTTTGCCCTGCCGGGCATCGTCATCGCCTCGATGTTCGTCACGGCACCCTTCGTTGCGCGCGAGTTGATACCGCTGATGCAGGCGCAGGGGCGTGATCTGGAAGAGGCGGCCACCTCGCTTGGCGCATCCGGCTGGCGCACATTCCTGTTCGTCACCCTGCCAAATATCAAATGGGCGCTGCTGTATGGTGTCGTGCTGTGCAACGCTCGCGTGATGGGCGAATTCGGCGCGGTGTCTGTCGTATCCGGCAATATTCGCGGCCAGACCAATACGCTGCCGCTGCATATCGAATTGCTTTATCACGATTATCAGGCAGCAGGAGCCTTCGCCTCTGCGTCCATTCTGGCTGCTCTCGCTGTCGTGACCATCATTGCCAAGGTCGCGCTGGAACGGCGCGGGGCAGGGCGTGTCCTTCAAAAAACCAATGCTGTCGCCACGGAGACCACCGCATGAAAATCCGCCTCGAAAATGTGGTGAAGACCTTCGATAATTTTCGGGCGGTGCGCGATGTTTCTCTGGACATCGAAAGTGGTGAATTGCTGGCGCTGCTCGGCCCGTCCGGCTCTGGCAAAACCACTATTCTCCGTATGGTCGCCGGGCTGGAATATGCCGATGGCGGGCACATCTATTTCGGGGATGAGGATGCGACCAACATTCCGGTTCGGGATCGCGGCGTCGGTTTCGTATTTCAGCATTACGCGCTTTTCCCGCATATGACCCTGAACGAAAACATCGCGTTCGGCTTGAAGGTTTCCAAGATCAAACGCGACAAATCGGCCATCGAAGCGCGCGTGGCGGAGCTTTTGCGGCTGGTGAAACTGGATGGACTGGGCGAGCGGTTTCCGGCACAGATTTCCGGTGGTCAGCGGCAGCGTGTGGCGCTGGCCCGTGCTTTGTCTGTCGATCCGAAAGTGCTGCTGCTGGATGAACCATTCGGTGCGCTGGACGCCAATGTGCGCCGCGATCTGCGCCGCTGGCTGCGCGAAATTCACGAAGAACTCGGCATCACGACGATTTTCGTGACGCATGATCAGGAAGAGGCGCTTGATCTTGCAGACCGTGTTGTCATTCTCAATCAGGGCGAGATCGTGCAGCAAGGCACGCCCACCGAGGTTTGCCGCCAGCCCAATTCATCCTTCGTTTTGCGTTTTCTGGGAGATGCGAACCGTATTTCCGGCGTGGCGCGTGCGGGCAAGGTTTTTGTCGGCGCGGCAGAGGTGCCGTTTGCCTATCGTCAGGCAGATGGTCCCGTCGATATCTATGCCCGCCCCGGTGATCTGGAATGGGAAGACCTGCATGATGGTATTCCCGCGCAGGTCACACGCGTGCTGGACCGTGCGGGCGAGCGCCGTGTGATTGCCGCGACCAACGAAGGTGATCTTCTGGAATTCGATGTGCCGCCGGAAACGGAGGTCGAGGCAGGCGATCGCGGCCACGTCGTCATCCGTCGCGCCAAGATTTTCCCGAGTGAAAAATCCTAAGTCAAAAGCTCGAAAGCGGTTTCCGCAACCGTCTCGCCATTGATGACAAGCACTATGCCGTGCTTTCCGGCATAGTGTTTGCGCGTGGTGAAATCACGAATGGCGCGGCTAATCGATAGCGCAACCCTTTCTCCCGGTTGCAGATCGATTTCTTTCCACTTGAAGACCTTGGGCGATGCGCCACCGCTTTTCTTCACATAGTGAACGGTATAATCGACCACCAGCTTTTGCGGTTTCGCTGCGGTGGAGGTGAAGGCCGCAGAAATACGCACGGGATTTCCCAAGGCAACGCTTTCCGGTGATACGCGAAACTCATCTAGCCGAATATCTGCCTTTTCATGCGCGCCCAAATGCGCAAGTGCGTCCGCGTGGCCTTTCTTGATGAGCGTTCGGAGTGCCTGCCTGACGATCCAGACCGTGTGTTTATTGTCCTTCGGCCACGTCTCGATCAGCCGCAGCACCCAGTCCGGATTGCTTTTTGTGATATCGTTCAGATGGTTGGCCACGGATTTGCGCACATACAGCGCCTCATCCGTCTTGAGGTTGTCCAATATGGTCCTGACGGGTTCTGGATCATCGATCAATGCTTTCAGCTGAAAAGACCATGGCAAGCGCGGGCGGGAACCTTCACAGGCAAGCCGCCGGACATGTTCGTTCTCATCCCGCGACCATTCCTCCATCAGCGCCAGTGCACGCGGCATGTTGGCCAAAATGAACGGGCGAATGGCAAATTCGGCGGAGCCGAAACGGGTGACATATTTCAACGCATCCATCGAAAGATCGAAGTGATCCAGGCCATAAAGCGCGACATATTCGGCTAGCGAAATGGATGCGAAACCGTGATTGATGCGTGGCGCCAGCGCTTTGAGTATTGCGATATTGGCCGGATAATCCCCCGGCAGCGTGGCGTGAAGACTGGTCGCGACCTGGCGCATGCGTTGCATGATGCCGAGACTTTCGAGATCGGCCGTTGCAAGCGTCATGAAGGCGGCAGTGTCGAGCGGCGGATGAACGGCCTTGGTCTGGTCGGCAATGTGCTGAAGCCGCTCGCGGTTGAAAATCTCTTTCAAAGCCGGAGCTGAGGTTTCGTTTGCGTCCAACACCACATCCTCATTGTTCACTTTTTGTTCTTTGTCGGGAAATTCAGCGATGTTCAAGGGCGTAAAAGAAAAACCCGGCGCTTTAGGGCGCCGGGTTTCAATTTCAAGATCAGCTCATCTGGCTGACGAAGCGTGTTTCCAGATAGGCGCCAACGGCCTCCGAACCACCTTCGGTGCCATAACCGCTGTCCTTGATGCCGCCGAAGGGGACTTCGGGCAGCGCAAGGCCGTTGTGGTTGATGGTCAACATGCCAGCCTCGACCTGTCGGCCAAGCTCATGCGCTGTCTTGACCGAGCCGGTGAAGGCAAACGACGCCAGGCCGAAGGGCAGGCGGTTTGCTTCCGAGATCGCATCGTCGAAGGACTTGAACGTGTTGACGATGGCAACAGGACCGAACGGCTCGTCGTTCATGATCTTGGCAGATGTCGGAACGTTGGCCAGCACGGTCGGCTCGAAGAAGTTGCCCTTGTTGCCGATGCGCTTGCCGCCGGTCTTCAGTTCCGCACCATGAGTGACGGCATCCTGAATGAGTGCTTCCATAGCGGGGATACGGCGCTCATTGGCCAGCGGGCCCATGGTCACGCCGTCTTCCAAGCCATTGCCGACTTTGACGGCCTTGGCAGCTTCGACAAAACCATCCAGGAAGCGGCTTGCGACACCCTCTTGAACGAGGAAACGCGTTGGGGCGACGCAGACCTGACCGGCATTGCGGAATTTCGAAAGCGCCATGATTTCGATGGCCTTGTCGATGTTGGCATCATCGAAAATCAGCACAGGAGCGTGGCCGCCGAGTTCCATCGTGGCGCGCTTCATGTGCTTGCCAGCCAGTGCTGCAAGATGCTTGCCGATAGGCGTGGAACCGGTGAAGGAAATTTTACGGATGATTGGATGCGGGATGAGATATTCGGAAATCTCCGCAGGCACGCCGTACACCAGATTGATAACACCAGCAGGAACGCCGGCATCCACGAAGGCGCGGATGAGTTCTGCGGGCGAAGCAGGTGTTTCTTCCGGTGCCTTGACGATGATGGAGCAGCCAGCCGCCAGCGCCGCGGAAAGCTTGCGCACGATCTGGTTGATCGGGAAGTTCCATGGCGTAAACGCGGCGACAGGGCCGACCGGCACCTTGATCGCCAGCTGCGAAACGCCGGTTGCGCGAGCAGGAATGACCTGACCGTAGGTGCGGCGGGCTTCTTCGGCAAACCAGTCGATGGTGTCTGCGGCGCCCATCACTTCCATGCCGGACTGAGCAAGTGGCTTGCCCTGTTCGCGGGTCATCAGCCAGGCAATCGTGTCCTTGCGCTCGCGCAGAAGGTCAGCGGCCTTGCGCATGATCTTGGAGCGGTCGTAAGGCGATGTATCGCGCCAAACCTTGAAGCCCTTGTCAGCCGCTTCAAGCGCGAGATCGAGATCTGCCTTTTCCGCATGGGCAATCGCGCCGAGGATTTCGTCCGTTGCAGGATCGGACACGGCAATGGTCTTGCCGGACAGCGCATCGCGCCATTCGCCATTGATGAGAAGTTTGATATCGGGATAGCTTGGCATTTGGAATACTTTCGTGACTTGACCGACCGGCATGGTGCCGATGCTTGCGTTTACTGGCGGTCTCGGATGTTACCGGCGTTGCATGATGTGTCGTTTGTGGCAGGACAATCGACGGCAACGAATTCCGGAATGGCACTTGAGCCGTGCCAGAGACGGTGATGACATCTCTATATTAATTCGCGTGGCGCAGGTTTCAACCGGCCACAGCGTGAAAAAGTATTATTTATTTCGCAATGCAACAAAAAACCGGCGGCATGACGCCGCCGGTTCTGATGGAGTATCGCTCTCAGTAAAATGCCTGGATGCCGGTCTGGGCGCGGCCCAGGATCAGCGCGTGCACATCATGCGTGCCTTCATAGGTGTTGACCGTCTCAAGGTTCTGCGCGTGGCGCATGACGTGATATTCGATCTGAATGCCGTTGCCGCCATGCATGTCACGGGCCTGACGGGCGATATCCAGCGCTTTGCCGCAATTGTTACGCTTGACGATGGAAATCATTTCCGGAGCCATGCGATGCTCGTCGAACAGACGACCGACGCGCAGGGACGCCTGAAGACCAAGGGTAATTTCCGTCTGCATATCGGCCAGTTTCTTTTGATAAAGCTGCATACCAGCCAGCGGCTTGCCAAACTGCTTGCGGTCCATGCCATATTGATGGGCGCGGAACCAGCAATCTTCCGCCGCACCCAGCACACCCCATGAAATGCCGTAGCGGGCGCGGTTGAGGCAGCCGAACGGACCCTTCAGGCCCGAAACATTGGGCAGAAGTGCGTCTTCGCCAACTTCCACCCCATCCATGACGATTTCGCCGGTGATGGAAGCGCGCAGCGAAAGCTTGCCGCCGATCTTCGGCGCGGAAAGGCCCTTCATGCCTTTTTCCAGCACGAAACCGCGGATCTGGTTGTCATGCGCTTCGGACTTGGCCCAAACGACGAACACGTCGGCAATCGGCGAATTGGAAATCCACATCTTGGAGCCGCGCAGACGATATCCACCGGCGATCTTTTCGGCGCGTGTCTTCATGCCGTTGGGGTCAGAACCGGCATCCGGCTCGGTCAGGCCAAAGCAGCCGATCAGTTCGCCGGAAACGAGGCCAGGCAGATATTTGTCTTTCTGCTCTTCCGATCCATAGGCAAAGATCGGGTAGATCACGAGAGAAGACTGCACGCTCATCATCGAGCGGTAGCCGCTATCGATGCGCTCGACTTCGCGGGCCACGAGGCCGTAAGCGACATAGCTTGCTTCGGCTGCACCGTATTTTTCCGGCAGGGTCACACCCAGCAGGCCGGTCTGGCCCATCAGGCGAAAGAGTTCCGGCTCGGAGGTTTCGGAAAGATAGGCTTCGTTGATGCGCGGCATAAGCTCGGATTTGGCAAAAGCGGCTGCCGTATCACGGATCATCCGCTCGTCGTCGGTCAGCTGATCCTCCAGAAAGAAGGGGTCCTGCCAATTGAATGATGCACGTTCGCTCACAATAAAATCTCCAGTATGTTTGCGTGGATTATTGGCCTTTGAAGGGATGGGGGCAAGCTATGTTTACTCATCCCGTTATTACAGATAGGAATGCGCCATGACCTCGCTCAGCCGCAAACTCCTGCCCTCCACCAGCGCTCTTGCCGCATTTGATTCCGTTGCGCGGCTGGGTAGTTTTTCGCTTGCGGCAGATGAGCTTTCCCTGACGCAAGGGGCGATCAGCAGGCAGGTTATGTCGCTGGAGGAGCAGATTGGCGTGCGTCTTTTCGAGCGTGGCGCGCGTGGCGTTACGCTGACGGCAGAGGGGCAAACCTATGCCAAGGCCATCGGCACGGCGCTCGGCGATATTCGCTCCGCATCCTTGCGGATTATGACCAAAACGCATGGCAACACGCTGAACCTTGCCATGCTGCCCACCTTCGGCACCCGCTGGCTGGTGCCGCGCATTCCCAGATTCGTGGCGATGCATCCCGAAATTACCCTCAATTTCGCAACCCGCATCGGCCAGTTCGATTTCGAGAAGGAAAGCCTCGATATGGCGATCCATATCGGCCTGCCGGATTGGCCTGCGGCGGAAAGCACGTTTCTGATGCATGAGATGGTGGCACCTGTGTGCAGCCCGTC
The DNA here is from genome assembly GCF_033957765.2 of Agrobacterium sp. rho-13.3. Classification (NCBI taxonomy): domain Bacteria; kingdom Pseudomonadati; phylum Pseudomonadota; class Alphaproteobacteria; order Hyphomicrobiales; family Rhizobiaceae; genus Agrobacterium; species Agrobacterium sp. rho-13.3. Next base: position 2,352,693 of record NZ_CP192774.1, on the reverse strand, counting down.
TTTTCTGGCGCAGCATCCCATCGTCAAGCCGGAGGATATTTCATCGCTTCCGCTGCTGCACATGGCATCGCGGCCCGGTGCCTGGGATCAATGGTTCCAAAGCTTAGGCATTGCCGCGCACCACGCGCCTGCCATGCGGTTTGAACAGTTTTCCAGTGTCGCGCAGGGCTGTATTGCCGGGCTGGGCGTTGCCTTGATGCCGCTTTTCCTCATCGATATCGAACTCAAGGCCGGACAACTCGTTCCGGCATTCGATCATCAGGTCAAAAGCCCCAGCTCCTATTATGCGGTCGCGCCGCTATCGCGCATCAACCACGCGCCTGTCGTGCTGTTCAAACAATGGCTTCTGGCGGAAGTCGAGGCATTTCGCCCAGAGGCCGCGCTGTAGAAATTCTGCCCTGATTGTAACCACTTAAACTTAACGCACAAAATTCCACCTGTTTGCGACTCGACAAAAATCCCTATCCAAATTATTCTGATTAAACGTTTAATCAGTAGATTGGGAACGGATGAATTCCGGTCGCACAGGTGCAAATCTGACGGCTATCGCTTCGGCACTCAATGTGTCGACGGCGACGGTGTCCAATGCGCTCTCCGGCAAGGGCCGCGTATCGGCTGAATTGACGGAAAAAGTTCGCCAGAAGGCGGCCGAACTTGGGTATGTGCCCAGTGTTGCCGGTCGTGCCTTGCGCACCGGCAAAAGCGGCGTGTTGGGTTTGGTGCTGCCAGATATTGCCAATCCTCTTTTCCCACAAATTGCGCAGGCTATCGAAAAAGCCGCTGCCGCTGCCGGTTACGGCGTGCTTATCGCGGATTCGCACGGTGACGTGGCGATGCAGACCCAGGCGATCAACCGGCTGATCGAGCGCGGCGTTGAAGGCATGGTGGTGGTGCCGCGCCGTGGCACGCGCATCGGCACTGTCGATTGCCCCGTTGCCGTCATCGATTCCCCCTCGACCCCCGGCAACACCGTGTCTGCCGACCATTGGGAAGGGGGCCATCAGGTTGGCCGCCATCTGGCAGAGCTTGGTCACGACAGGGTTGTCATCATTGGCAACAACCCGGATTCCAACGTGCAGAATGACCGCATCGGCGGCATTCGCTCTGGCCTCACCAATGCAGCCCACACCGAGATCGTCTGGATTTCCGCGCTGGAAAAACAGAACGGGGCAGGCTGTCCGCTGGGTGTTGCGGACAAGGTTGCGCAAGGGTTTACGGCTTTTGCGGCGGTGTCCGATCTTCATGCGCTTAGGGTTCTGACAGAATTGCAGCGCGATGGCATCAATGTGCCGGAGCAGGCTACTGTAACCGGCTTTGACGATCTCATCTGGGCTCCGGTCGTCACCCCCGCTCTGACGACCATCCGCATGGATATGGCGCGCATTGCAGACGTGGCAATCACGGCGCTGGTGCGCAGCATCGATATGGAAAGCCCAGACAACAGCCCCGTTTCAGGCGGAGTGGTGGCCGATATCTCGAAAGTGGTGATGGAACTGATCGTTCGTCATTCTTCCGGGCCAAACAATAAGAAGCAGGCAAACAACAAAACCTCGACAGCAGGAGAACGAACATCATGAAAAAGATCATTCTGGCATCCGGCACCGCCCTGATGCTGTCCATGGGCGCAGCCCAGGCGCAGGACAAGACGCTGACGATTTCCGTCTATGCCTTTGCGCAGGACGAGTTCAAGCAGCTCGTTTACACGCCGTTTGAAGAAAAATGCGGCTGCAAGCTGGTTGTCGAAACCGGCAACAGCGTTGAGCGTCTGGCCAAGATGGAAGCCAACAAGGCCAATCCGGTGATCGATCTGGCCATCGTGTCCATGGCTGACGCCCTATCCGCCACCCGCAAGGATTTGATCCAGAAGATCGATGCCTCCAAGGTGCCGAATATTGCCAAGCTTTACGATGTCGCCAAGGACCCGAACGGCGATGGCATGAGCGTTGGCGTCAACTTCTACGCCACCTCCATCGTTTACCGCACCGACAAGATGAAGGTCGATAGCTGGGCTGATCTTTTGAAGGACGGCGTTGTTGACCATGTCGCGTTCCCGAATGTCACCACCAACCAAGGCCCACCAGCGCTTTACATGCTCGGCAAGGCCATCGGCAAGGATACGCCGGACCTGTCTGGTGCCATCGAGGCGGTTGGGGAGAAGAAGGACGAGATCGTCACATTCTACGTCAAATCCTCGCAGCTGGTGCAGTTGATGCAGCAGGAAGAAATCTGGGCAGCGCCGATCGGCCGTTTCTCCTGGGCTCCTTTCACCAAGCTTGACCTGCCGCTGGCATGGGCAACGCCAAAGGAAGGCCAGACGGGCGGCATGAATGTTCTCGTCGTGCCGAAGGGCGGCAAGAACGAAGATCTGGCACTTCAGTTCATGGATTTCTGGCTCTCGACCGATGTGCAGAAGGCGCTTGCCGAAAAGCTGGTGGACAGCCCGACCAACAAGGACGTGAAAGTGTCCGACGCCGTGGCGAACAACATCACCTACGGCGAGGAAACGGCGAAAAGCCTGCAACTCATTCCGTCCGACGTAACGCTGGATAACCGCGACAAGTGGCTGTCTGAGTGGAATGCGAAGGTTGGTCAGTAAGGATGGCACCGGGCGTAGGGCCTACGTGCTGGCGCACGTCACCCCCCCCCTCTGCCCTGCCGTGCATCTCCCCCTCAAGGGGGAGATCGATATGACGCTATCTCTCCTCACTCCTGCACGTTTGCGAATGGGGTGATGAGCTTAAACCTTGCCGATCTCCCCACCTGAGGGGGAGATGCCCGGCAGGGCAGAGGGGGGCTGGCAACCACCAACGCTTAATAACAAAAGTCCTCCGCCAAACACAGGCGGTGAAAAGTTAAACATCGGAGAACACTGCATGTTTCAAAACCGTACCGAGGCGCTGGCGCTTGCCTTGCCTGCCGCAATATTTGCGGCGGCGGTTTTTATGGTGCCGGTGTTGATGTTGTTGTCGGAAGGGTTTCGCACCGGCGATCACTGGACGCTTGCCGCCTATACGAATTTCTTCGCCGATCCGCTGAACCGGGCGGTGTTTTTGCGCACGCTGAAACTGGGTGCCATCGTCACCGCCGTTGCTGCGGTCATCGGTTATGTGGCGGCCTTTGCTATTGTCAGCCTGCCGCCCGGCTCCAAAGGCCACATGATCAACCTCGTTATTCTGCCGTTGATGATTTCGCCGGTGGCGCGCACCTATGCGTGGATCGTCATTTTAGGCCGCACCGGCATCGTCAATGAAGCGCTGAAAGCGGTGGGCCTGACCGATGCGCCGATCCGCATTCTGTTTTCCGAAACGGCAGTTTTCATCGGCCTTCTCCAGCTGTTCCTGCCGTTGATGATTATCTCGTTGATCAGTGCGCTGGAGAACATGCCGAAAGATGTTGTCGCCGCCTCGCGGGTTCTGGGTGCCAACTGGTTGCAGGTGTTCTGGAAGGTCATTCTGCCGTTGACCAAGGAAGGTCTGGTGGTGGGCGGAACGCTGGTCTTCACCGGCTCGCTCACGGCCTACATCACCCCCGCCATCCTAGGCGGTTCCAAGGTTCTGATGCTGGAAACGCTGCTGTATCAGCAGGTCACGGTGTCCAATAATTTCGTCGCGGCAAGCGTCATCGCCTTCATTCTGATTGTCATGAGCTTTGCGGCCAACATCCTGCTCAAGCGCATTGCAACGGCAAGGAACAAAAAATGACCAGGCAACTCTTCATTCCCATCACGCTCGCTTTGGTCATCGGTTTTCTGATCGGCCCGTTTCTAATCATCGTTGCAGCCTCGTTTTCGGCAGGCGATACGCTGGCCTTTCCGCCACAGGGTTTTTCGCTGAAATGGATCGCCAAGGTTTTCACGGTTGAAAGCTTTCGCGATAGCTTTGCCATGTCGATGTTCCTCGCCATCGGCGGCACATTCGTCGCGCTCATCCTCGGCGTTCCCGCATCCTATGCGATGTCGCGTTACAAGCTGCCGTTTTCGGAAACCATCCGCACCATCGTCTCAGCCCCCATCATCGTTCCGGGCATCATCGTTGGCTTGGCGCTGCTGCGTTACTTCGTCGTGCCGTTTGGCATCGGCATCACATTGGCACTGTTTCTGGCCCACACGGCGCTGATCCTGCCCTATGCCGTGCGTGTCGTGTCGGCCAGCCTCACCAATCTGCGCTCGGATATCGAAGAAGCCGCAGTCCTGCTCGGGTCGTCGCGATTGGGCGCTTTCTTCCGCGTCGTGCTGCCGAATATTCGCGGCGGCATTCTGTCGGCGTTCATTCTGGGTTTCGTCACCAGCTTCAATCAGGTGCCGGTGTCGCTGTTCCTGTCCGGTCCCGGCGTGCGCACCCTGCCCATCGATATGCTGGGTTATATGGAAATCGTCTTCGACCCATCCGTTGCAGCGCTGTCTTCGCTGCTCGCCTTCCTGTCCATCGGCATTGTTTTCATGGCCGAACGTTTTCTGGGGTTCTCCCGTTATGTCTGATGCAAAATACCTCTCGCTCCAGAACCTGTCGCTGGCCTATGGCAATTCCGTTGCCGTGAAGGATCTGAACCTCGACATCCGCAAGGGCGAGCTGCTCGCTCTGCTCGGCCCGTCTGGCTGCGGCAAAACCACGACCATGCGTGCCATTGCCGGGCTGATGCCGGTGGCTGGTGGTCGGATCGATCTGGATGGCGTCGATATTACCCGCGTATCCGCCAACAAACGGGCAGTGGGGCTGGTGTTTCAGTCCTACGCGCTGTTCCCGCATCTGACGGTCTACGAAAACGTCGCCTTCGGTTTGAAGCTGAAGGGAATGAAGGGCACGGCTCTGGATGAAAAGGTTGCGTCCGGCCTGAAATCTGTCGGCCTTTCGACCTTCGCATCCCGCAAGCCAGCCGAATTGTCCGGCGGGCAACAGCAGCGCGTCGCACTTGCCCGTTCCATGGTCATGGACCCCAAGGTTCTGCTTCTGGATGAACCTTTGTCGAACCTCGATGCGCGGCTGCGGCTGGAAATGCGCACCGAGCTTCAGCGCGTACAAAAGGCCACCGGTGTCACCATGATTTTCGTGACGCATGACCAAGTCGAAGCGCTGGCGCTGGCAGACCGTATCGTTGTGATGAAGAGCGGTGCGATCGAGCAGATCGGCACACCGGAAGAGATTTATAACGCGCCTGTCTCATCCTTCGTTGCCGATTTCGTCGGCTTTGAAAACATCTTCCGCCTAGAAGGTGCTGAGTTAAAAACAGACAATGGACGCATAGCACTTTCTGGCCAGGTTCCGAGTACGGCGGGACTGGCCTGGAGGCCGCGCATGGTAACCCTCGGTTCAGGACCTTTCGAGGGAACCGTGCGCGGCACGTCTTTTGCGGGCAACACCCGCGAATATCTGCTGGATACCCCGCTTGGAGCCATCAAAGCTGAAACGGATGCGGCTTTGCCGGTGCATGATCTCGGTACGCGCCTGACGTTCGATCTTCCGGTCGAAAAAGCCGCCAGCCTCAAGGTGTTCAGCTGATCATGGGCATCTGGATCGATACCGACATGGGGTTTGACGATATCGCCGCCATTCTGGTGGTGAAGTCGCATGGGCTTCAAATCGATGGCATCTCGCTGGTGTTCGGCAATGCACCGCTTGAGCAGGTTCAGCGCAATGCTGCCGGTGCGGCCTCTGCTTTTGCGTGGGACTTTCCCATCCACGCAGGCCGTCAACGCCCGGTTCTGGGAAAGATCGAAACCGCACAAATCATTCTCGGAGAAACCGGCATTCCAACGGTCGGCGTGGGGTTGCCGGATGCTGCGGAACTGCCGCATAGCGATGCTTTTGCAGCGCTCTGTCGCTGGCTTGAAGATGGCAAGGGTGAGAAGCGCATTCTTGCGCTCGGCCCGCTCACCAACATTGCCGCTCTTTGCCTTGCAAGGCCCGATCTTGCTGCCCGCATCACGGAATTGACCTGGATGGGCGGTGGGGTGACGGCTGGCAACCACACGGCGTCTGCCGAGTTCAACGCCTTTGCCGATCCGGACGCATTGGCGATTGTCATTGCGCATGATCTGCCGCTGCGCATGGTCGATCTTGATCTGTGCCGCAACGTCACGGCGTGCATGTCGGATGTCACGCCCGTTCGTGCAGCCGGTGGAAAAAACGCCGGGTTGCTTGCCGATATGCTGGAGGGCTTTATCACCATCGCCACCAGCCGTGGTCGGAACGCGATGGCGCTTTATGATCCATGCGCTGCCGTTGCGCTGGTTGCACCGGATTGTATCGGCTGGAAAAAGGCCCGCATCGATGTCGAGCTTCATGGTGGATTGACGCGTGGCCGAACCGTGGTCGAGGCACGTGCCGCCCATGCCGCGCGATTCAACGCTGAATTTGCCGAAACAGTGGATACGCCACGGGCGAAAGCCATCATTCTCGCCACCCTGCGTCTGGAGGCCAGCCGATGAGGGAAGCAGGCATCATCGTCGACCGCGATGCAATGAATGACGATGCTCTCCGCGCCCGTGCCGTGGCTGCGGCGCGGGGCGACCAGCCTTTCGATATTCTGATTTCTGGCGGCACGCTTGTGGATATGGTGACCGGCGAACGTCGCCCTGCCGATATCGGCATCGTCGGCCCCCTGATTGCCAGTGTTCACGAGACTGGGGGGCGCACAGATGCGGCCCGCACCATCGATGCCACAGGTGCCTATGTTTCGCCGGGGCTGATCGACACGCATATGCATGTCGAAAGCTCGATGATTACGCCGGCTGCCTATGCGCAGGCCGTGGTCGCACGGGGTGTGACCACCATCGTCTGGGATCCGCACGAATTCGGCAATGTTCATGGCATTGATGGCATGTGCTGGGCCGCGCAGGCCAGCCGGGATTTGCCGTTGCGCGCCATATTGCTCGCGCCATCCAGCGTGCCATCCGCGCCGGGGCTGGAACTGGCGGGCGGGGATTTCGACGCGACGGCCATGGCCGAAATGCTGTTTTGGCCGGAAGTCGGCGGCGTCGCAGAAGTGATGAATATGCGCGGCGTCATCGAGCGTGATCCGCGCATGAGCGCCATTCTTCAGGAAGGTCTGCTTTCCGACAAGCTGATCTGCGGCCATGCGCGTGGTTTGGCCGGTGCCGATCTCAACGCCTTCATGGCGGCGGGCATTACGTCCGATCACGAGCTGACCTCCGCTGACGATTTCATGTCGAAACTGCGGGCCGGGTTGACGATTGAGTTGCGCGGTTCGCACGACCATCTTCTGCCAGAGTTCGTGGAAGCGTTGAACGCGCTCGGCCATCTGCCACAGACGGTGACGCTGTGTACCGATGATGTTTTTCCGGATGATCTCGTGAAACACGGCGGGCTGGACGATGTGGTGCGGCGGCTGGTGCGCTACGGGCTGAAGCCCGAATGGGCGCTGCGCGCTGCCACGCTGAACGCCGCCATGCGTTTGCAACGCATTGATCTCGGCCTCATTGCCGCCGGTCGTAGGGCCGATATCGTGGTGTTCGAAGACCTTTCGCAATTTGCCGCCCGCCACGTGCTGGCCAGCGGAACGCCCGTTGCAGAAAACGGCACATTGCTCGTCGATCTTCCGCAGATGGATGCCGCGCCCTTGCGGGATTCCATGAAGCTGACGAAACGCTCTGCCGACGATTTCAGGGTGAAGAGCGAGAGCAAACGTGTAAGGCTTGCGACCATCGACAGGCCGCGTTTTACCCAGTGGGGAGAGGTCGAAGCTGCTGTGGAAGCTGGTTTCGTCGTGCCGCCCGAAGGTGCGACGATGATTTCCGTCACCCACCGCCACGGCAAGGCGGACCCCGTCACCAGAACCGGTTTCCTCACCGGCTGGGGCAAATGGGAGGGCGCATTCGCCACCACGGTTTCGCATGACAGCCACAATCTGACGGTCTTCGGCGGCAATGCCGAAGATATGTCCGTTGCCGCAAACGCCGTCATCGAGGCGGGCGGCGGGATGGCGGTGGCATCCGGTGGTAACGTGACAGCATTGTTGCCGCTGCCGCTGTCCGGCCTCGTGTCGGATGCGCCATTGCCAGCGGTTGCCTCCGATTTCGAGATGGTGCGCGAAGCCGTTGGCCGCATCGTGGAATGGCAGCCGCCTTATCTGGTGTTCAAGGCATGCTTCGGCGCCACACTCGCCTGCAACATCGGCCCGCATCAGACGGACATGGGCATTGCCGATGTGCTGACGGGCCGGGTGATGGAAACGCCGGTGATCGAGATTTTGGCGTGAGGATGGGCGGCGGTTAATCCGCCGCCAGTTCCTGCTCCACCAGCGTCGTCCAGAAGGCAACGCCGGACGCAATCGCATCATCGTTGAAATCATAGGACGTGTTGTGGTGTAGCGCACCATCGACGGCAGGGCCGTTGCCGAGCCAGACGTAGCAGCCCGGAGCTTCAGCTGCGAAGAACGAAAAATCATCGCCCGCAGTCGAGGGCGGGTAGACGGTGCGAACCTTTTCGCCGAAAACGCTTTTTGCTGCCTTTAAAGCCCGCGCCGTGGCATCCGCATCATTGAGCACCGGTGGAATGCGGCGGATGAATTCATATTTCGCTTCGATGCCAAACATGGCGGCGGTGCCGTTTGCCAGCCGTCCGATTTCCTCTTCCAACTGATCGCGAACATGGGCGGAGTAGGCGCGGGCCGTGCCACCGATGTCGACAACATCTGGAATTACATTCAGCGCCTTGGGATCGCCCGCCTGCACGGAGCAGGCACTAACGACAGCCGGTTGCAGCGGGTCGATCACGCGCCCGACGATGCTTTGCAGCGCTGCCAGAAAACTCCCCATCGCCGTTATCGGATCGCGGCCCAGATGCGGTTTTGCACCGTGAGTTCCCACACCTTTGAACGTCACGCGCCAGCTATCGGAAGAGGCCAGTTGCGGGCCTTCGACCACGGCCATTTCATCCACATCCAGACCCGGCATATTGTGCAGCCCATAGACCGCATCGCAGGGGAAAAGCTTAAACAGCCCATCCTCCACCATTGTCCTTGCGCCGCCGCGCCCTTCTTCGGCAGGCTGAAAGATGAAGTGAACGGTGCCGGAAAAATTGCGTGTCGCGGCAAGATGGCGGACGGCACCCAGCAGCATTGTGGTGTGCCCATCATGGCCGCAGGCGTGCATCTTGCCTGATATGGTCGATTTATAAGGCCGGTCGGCAAGTTCCGGCATGGCAAGCGCGTCCATATCTGCACGCAGGCCAATGCGGCGGGTGCCATTGCCAACCTGAAGCGTGCCGACAATGCCGGTTTTGCCCAATCCGCGATGAACCGCAATCCCGGCTTCTTCCAGATGTTTTGCCACAAGCGCGCTGGTGCGCTCTTCCTCGAAACCAAGTTCCGGGTGTGCGTGCAAGTCTTGACGGAAAGCGGTCAGAAATGGCAGGTCGTTTCCGGTCCGGTCGAGCGGGGGCATGGGTGGCATTTCCTTCAAAGTCAAAATGGTCGTCTTTTTCTAGTGCAGAAATCCCTGAAAATTAATAGAAACCTGCGCATTGAACCGAAATATAATCGCTGCGAAAGGAATGCTCATGAAGCCGCACGAATTCTGGCAGGACATTCACGCGCCTGAGAGCTTCGATGTGGCTGGTCCTCATGCCGGTTTTTACCCTGCGGTGTTGGATGATGGGCGGCAAATTTGCTTGCCGATCCGGCCATTGGCAGATGGAGAACACGCCCTTGCCTCGCTGATTGTCAATCAGGCGGCGTTTCCCGTGCTGGAAGCGCTGGCACAGGATTTGGCGGATAAGCTCAAATTTTTCGATGTGGATGTGGTGGTCGGTCTGCCGACTTTGGGCCTCACATTGGCGGCTGAAGTTGCGCGTCGTCTCGGACATAGCCGATATGTGCCGCTCGGCACCTCACGCAAGTTTTGGTATCTGGAGGAGCTTTCCGTGCCGATGTCGTCGATCACCACCGAGCAGCAAAAACGTCTTTATATCGATCCGCGTATGCTGCCGCTGCTGGAAGGCAAACGTGTCGCCTTGGTGGATGATGTAATTTCCAGCGGCACCTCTATCGTCGCCGGTCTTTCGCTTTTGTCGGCTTCGCATATCGATCCGGTGGTCATTGGTGCTGCCATGCTGCAATCGGACAGATGGCGGGAAAAACTGCAAAATTTCGGCGCGCAATGGCCGGGCAGGGTGCAGGGCGTTTTCGCGACACCGCTGTTGAAAAAGGCTGGCGACGTCTGGCTTTCCTGACAACGATCAAACTCAACTGATTAATTTTTCATCCTGCACAATTTCTGACTTGCGGAGCCGTGAGGGATCGTCCTAGGATCATTCACGACAGAGAGAATGGGCGCGGCAAACGCTGCTGCGCCCTCGCGTGGCGTTATTTCACGCCTCTGCCAACCTATGGTTTTCATTCGAAAAACCTCACACCTCGCCTTTTGGAATGTCTCGCATGCAACTTGTTTTCGACGGTCATAACGATGTGCTTCTTCGCTTGTGGCGCAACAGCAAGTCGGGCAGTGATCCCGTCGCAGAGTTTATGCAGGGAACATGGGAAGGCCATATAGACGCGCCGCGCGCCAAGGCGGGCGGATTGGCCGGTGGCATCTGCGCCATTTACATTCCCTCTGGCGATCTGGTGCTTCAGCCGCCGGATGAAAACGGCCACTACGTCACGCCGCTTGCTGCGCCTCTGGAGCGCCAGCCATCCCTCGATATCGCACTGGAAAAGGCGGCGATTGCGCTGCGGCTCGAGCAGGCAGGTGGCTGGAAGCTTTGCCGGTCTACGGACGACATTCGCAAATCCATGGCCGATGGCGTGTTCGCTGCCGTGCTTCATATGGAAGGCTGTGAGGCGATCGACGAAAATCTGGATGCGCTGGAGGTGTTTTATGCAGCCGGCCTGCGCTCGCTCGGCCCGGTGTGGAGCCGCCACAATATTTTCGGCCACGGTGTGCCTTTTGCTTACCCCATGTCGCCGGATACCGCACCCGGTTTGACCGATGCCGGTTTTGAACTGGTGAAGCGCTGCAACACGCTCGGCATTCTCATCGATCTGGCGCACATCACCGAAAAAGGCTTCTGGGATGTGGCCAAAACCACCGACCAGCCTCTGATCGCCAGCCATTCAAACGTCCACGCGCTGACGCCTGTTGCGCGCAATCTGACCGATAAACAGATGGACGCCATCAAGGAAAGCAAGGGATTGGTGGGCCTGAACTACGCCGTGACCATGCTGCGATCAGATGCGCGGGACGATGCCAACACGCCTTTATCCACCATGGTTCAGCATATCGACTATATGGTCGAGCGCATGGGCATAGACTGCGTGGCGCTGGGTTCCGACTTTGACGGCGCCACCGTTCCGGCCGAAATCCGGGATGCCAGCGGCAATCATAATCTTGTTGCGGCGCTGAAATCGGCAGGATACGCTGATACAGAAGTTGCTAAAATTTGCCGGGAAAACTGGCTGCGCGTTTTGGCTCAAGCATGGCATGAGCCAGCCTAAAATAGAGCGGCGGGAGATAAATCGGCATAGGTCCCGCCCCTCTAATCTTTTGTTTAAGCATCGGAATTTCCGAAAACCGCGCTACACTTTTCGGTCCGATGCTTTAGAGTGATATCAACCTTATAATAACTGGGGATAACAATGAACACGTCGCTCAACAAAGCCGCCCGCATCCTCGCCACCAGTGTGGCACTTTCGATGCTGTCTCTCGCTGCACCACAGGCTTTTGCCGCAACGCCTGCCGATACGCTGGTCGAAGGTTTTGCCATCGACGACATCATCACGCTGGATCCGGGTGAAGCTTTCGAGCTTTCGGCTGCGGAAGTGACCGGCAACACCTATAGCAAGCTGGTGTCCATCGATCTGAACGACACGTCCAAAGTGAAGGGTGATCTGGCCGAAAGCTGGACGACGTCTGAAGATGGCCTGACCTACACATTCAAGCTGAAATCCGGCCTCAAATTCGCATCCGGCAATCCGATCACCGCTGACGACGTTGCCTTCTCTTTCGAGCGGGCCGTGAAGCTGGACAAGTCGCCAGCATTCCTGCTGACGCAGTTCGGTTTGAAGGGCGATAACATCACCGAAAAGGCGAAAGCCACCGATGCACACACATTCGTTCTGACGGTCGATAAGGCCTATGCGCCAAGCTTCGTTCTCAACGTTTTGACAGCCACCGTGGCGTCCGTTGTGGACAAGAAGCTGGTGACGGAAAAGGCCAAGGCCGTAAAGCCGACCGCCGATTACAAATTCGAGACGGATTTCGGCAACGAGTTTTTGAAAACCGGTTATGCCGGTTCCGGCCCTTACAAAATCCTTGGCTGGAAGGCCAACGAAGCGGTCATCTTTGAAGCCAACCCGAATTATTATGGCGACAAACCCAAGTTGAAGCGTGTTGTTTATCGCCACATGAAGGAAAGCTCCGGCCAGCGTTTGGCGCTGGAAAATGGCGATATCGACGTGGCCCGCAACCTGGAGCCGGGCGATATGGAAGCCGTTTCCAAAAAGACGGGTCTTGCCGTCACCTCTGCCCCCAAGGGCACCGTGTATTACTTCAGCCTTAACCAGAAAAACGAGAACCTAAAGAAGCCTGAAGTCGTCGAGGCATTCAAATATCTGGTTGACTACGATGCGATTGGCGCGACGCTGATCAAGGGCATTGGCGAAATCCACCAGACATTCCTGCCAAAAGGCCAGCTTGGTGCGTTGAATGACAATCCTTACAAGCTTGACGTCGCCAAGGCCAAGGAACTTCTGGCCAAGGCCGGTCTCAAGGATGGCTTCACCGTCACCATGGATGTGCGCAACACGCAGCCGGTCACCGGCATTGCTGAAAGCGTGCAGCAGACATTGGCGCAGGCTGGCATCAAGCTGGAAATCATTCCCGGTGATGGCAAGCAGACGTTGACGAAATTCCGCGCCCGCACCCATGACATCTACATCGGTCAGTGGGGTTCGGACTATTTCGACCCGAATTCGAATGCTGAAACCTTCACCATCAACTACGACAATTCCGATGAAGGCAAGAACAAGACGCTGGCATGGCGCAATGCCTGGGATGTTCCAGAGCTGACGAAGGAAACGCAGTCTGCGCTTCTGGAAAAGGACAGCGCCAAGCGTGCGAAGATTTATGAAGACCTGCAAAAGAAGGTTCTGGAAACCGGACCTTTCGTGGTCATCTTCCAGCAGACCGAAGTGGCGGGTTATTCCAGCAAGCTCAAGGGCCTGAAGCTCGGACCGAGCTTCGACACCAACTATGTTTACACGATCTCGAAGGAATGATCCGGCAGGATTGGTCCATTGAGCATCCTTGAAACATCGCCAAGGCGCAGGCGCGGCAAAAGCCGCGCCAACAAGCGCCTGACAGCCACTCTCGGCTTCCTCATCACCGTCATCACCACCTTTTTGGGTCTGCTGGCGGTTACATTTTTCATCGGGCGCGTTGTGCCGATCGATCCTGCGCTGGCTATCGTGGGGGACCGTGCGCCTGCGCATGTGGTGGAGCGTGTGCGCGAAGAGCTCGGCCTCAACCTGCCGCTCTGGCAGCAGTTTTTTCTGTATATAAAACAGGCGCTGACGGGTGATTTCGGCACATCGGTTCTGACCACCAATCCTGTTATGGTCGATATTATCAGAGTGTTTCCCGCCACCATGGAACTTGCGACGATTGGCACGTTGATCGGCGCTGTTTTCGGCATTCCGCTCGGCGTTCTGGCGGCTGTCAAACGCGGCAGTCTCATCGACCAGATCGTGCGTATCATCGGGCTAGTGGGATATTCCGTGCCGATCTTCTGGCTCGGCCTGCTGGCGCTTGTGGTGTTTTACGCCAAGTTGAACTGGGTTGCCTATCCCGGTCGCATGGATCTCGTTTTTGAATTCACCTTCACGCCCGTCACCGGGTTTTACATGTTCGATGCGTTCTGGCAGGGGCAATGGGACGTTCTGTGGGATCTGTTCCGCCACATCATTCTGCCCGCCGGTCTGCTCGGTTATTTCTCGCTTGCTTACATCAGCCGCATGACGCGCTCCTTCATGCTGAATGAACTCAGCCAGGAATATATCGTCGCAGCACGGGCAAAAGGTCTGTCCGAAACCCGCATCATCTGGTTCCACGCGCTGCGCAATGCGGCCGTGCCATTGCTGACGGTGATCGTGCTGTCCTATGCCGGTCTGCTGGAAGGATCGGTGTTGACGGAAACCATCTTCGCGTGGCCGGGTCTTGGCCTTTACATCACCAATTCCTTGCAGAATGCGGACATGAACGCCGTTCTCGGCGGCACCATCGTGATTGGCGCTGTGTTCATCAGCATCAATCTCCTGTCCGATCTGCTCTACCGGACGCTCGATCCAAGGACGCGCAGCCGATGACGACAGATTTGACCACGTTGAAACCCTATAGCCGTGACTGGCTGCTGTCCGACCGGCCAACATCGCGCAAACAGGCACGGCTTGGCCGCGCCTATGTCATCTGGCGGCGCTTTTCGGAAAACCGGCTGGCGCTGGCCGGTCTCGGCATTATTCTGGCACTCGTACTGGTGGCGATTTTTGCCAATGTGCTCGCTCCGCACTCTGCCGTGCAGGGAGATTTGCGCAATGCCCGTCTGCTGCCACCCGGCACGTCGGGTTACTGGCTGGGCACGGATGACCAAGGCCGTGATATTCTTTCGCGGCTCATTCACGGCTCACGCCTGACGCTTTTTGTGGTGGTGCTGGTTGCCGTCATTGCCGCACCTGTCGGCCTTATCGTCGGCACGGTGTCCGGTTATGCGGGTGGCTGGGTGGATGCGGTGTTGATGCGTATCACCGACATTTTCCTCGCTTTTCCGAAACTGGTTCTGGCGCTGGCACTGGTCGCGGCTTTGGGGCCGGGCATTGAAAATGCGGTGCTGGCCATCGCGATCACCTCATGGCCGCCCTACGCGCGTATTGCACGCGCCGAAACCATGACATTCCGCAATTCCGATTTCATTGCGGCGATCAAGCTGATGGGTGCATCGCCGTGGCGCATCGTTCTGAAGCACGTCATGCCGCTGTGTCTCTCATCGCTCATCGTGCGTGTGACGCTCGATATGGCGGGCATTATTCTCACCGCTGCCGGTCTCGGCTTCCTCGGCCTTGGCGCCCAGCCGCCCTTGCCGGAATGGGGCGCGATGATTGCGTCGGGTCGTCGTTTCATTCTCGACCAATGGTGGGTGGCCGCCATGCCGGGCATCGCGATCCTCATCGTCAGCCTTGGTTTCAACCTGTTGGGTGATGGCCTTCGTGATGCGCTGGACCCGAAGGAGGCTGGCCAATGACGCCTCTTTTGACGGTGGAAAACCTGCGCGTCAGTTTCCCCACCCGCACCGGGCTGGTGGAAGCGGTGCGTGGCGTGTCCTTCTCGCTGGGCAAGGAGCGCCTCGGCATCGTCGGCGAATCCGGCTCCGGCAAGTCCCAGACGGGACGCGCCATCATGGGCCTGACACCCGGCCACGCGAAAATCGAAGCGGATGCTTTGCGGTTTGGCGATATCGATTTGCTGAAAGCCTCTGCCAAACAACGCCGCAGCATTCGTGGCAAACGCATTGCCATGATCCTTCAAGACCCGAAATATTCGCTCAATCCGGTGATGAGCATTGGTCGCCAGATCGTTGAAACCTTGCAGACGCATGAGCGCATCGGCTCATCGGCGGCCAAAAAGCGGGCGCTCGATATGCTGGAGGCGGTGCAGATTCGTGATCCGGAACGGGTCTATGAGCTTTATCCGCACGAGGTTTCCGGCGGCATGGGCCAGCGTGTGATGATCGCCATGATGCTGGTCTGCGGCCCGGAACTGCTGATCGCCGATGAGCCGACATCGGCGCTGGATGTGACCGTGCAGTTGGAGGTTCTGGGCATTCTCGACAAGCTGGTGCGGGACCGCGGCATGGGGCTGATTTTCGTCTCGCATGATCTGCGGCTGGTATCGTCGTTCTGCGACCGCGTCATCGTCATGTATGCGGGCAAGGTGGTGGAGGAGCTGCCCTCGGCAAATCTTGAAAACGCGAAACACCCTTACACGCAAGGCCTGCTGAATTGTCTGCCGAAGATTGGCGAACACCGCCATCCTCTGCCCATTCTGGATCGCAAAGCGGAGTGGCGCGCATGACCACAGTTCTTTCCGTCACCGACATGGTCGTGGATTTCGACGGACATCTGGCGCTGGATGGTGTCAGCATCGATGTGGCGCAGGGCGAATCCTTCGGCCTTGTCGGTGAATCCGGGTCGGGTAAATCCACGCTTTTGCGCGCCATCGCCGGTCTCAACCATTTTGATGAGGGTAGCCTCATGGTGGAAGGCCGGACCTATGAGCGCAAATTTCGCGAGAAGAGCTTTTATCGCGATGTGCAGATGGTGTTCCAAGACCCCTATGGTTCGCTGCACCCGCGCCAGACGGTGGACGCCCTTTTGCTGGAGCCTTTGATCATCCACGGTCTGGATGACAAGGAGGGGCGCATCGCCCGTGCTTTGGATGAGGTTGGTCTCGGGACCGGCTTTCGGTTCCGGTATTCACACCAGCTTTCGGGCGGCCAGCGCCAGCGGATCGCCATTGCGCGAGCGCTTATTCTGGAGCCGAAAATTCTGCTGCTGGATGAGCCGACGTCGGCGCTGGATGCTTCCATTCAGGCGGAAATCCTCAACCTGCTGGAACAGGCCCGCAAAAACCGTGGCCTCACCTTCCTCATGGTCAGCCACGATCTCGGCGTCATCAGCCACATGTGCGACCGCCTCGCGGTGATGAAGAGCGGCAAGGTGGTGGAAACAATGGATGTGGCAGCATTGGACAGCCGGAATTTTGCAGCCGATTATACGCGGCAATTGCTGGTTGCCAGTGAGGGTTTCGTGCGCGATTGAGGGGCGCCTGTTCCCTCATTCTCCGTCACCCGGACGAGATCCGGGGTCCAGCCGTCTTGCGTCTGCAAGACGAATAGAGTCTTCTGCGATCAAGGATTTGATCGCACTGGATGCCGGATCAAGTCCGGCATGACGGATCATTAAAAACTGGAAACTCACCATGAATCTACGCGCATTGATGTATTTCGATGAGCTTGTCCGCACCAATTCCATGCGTGCGGCGGCGGAAAATCTCAATGTTGCGCCCACAGCCGTCAGCCGCCAGATCGAAAATCTGGAGGAGTATTTCGGCACGCCGCTGGTGGAGCGCTCCAGCCGGGGCGTGACCTTGACGGCGGCGGGAGAGCTTTTGGCGGAACGGGCTGGCAAAACCCTGCGCGAGCTGGGCCATGTCCACCAGCTTATCGATGATCTCAAGGGGCTGGAGCGCGGGCAGGTTACGATTTACGCCAATGGCGCAACCGTCGCCAGCTTGCTTGCGCCAGCGCTTGCGCAGTTCAGCCAAGCCTATCCCAAGCTGCGTTTTGAGGTGCATATTACCAGTGCGCGCCAGGCCATCGATGCGCTGTTGGCGGCGCAGGCCGATATTGCCATTACGCTGTTTGCGCCGAAAACATCGGAGGTCAAAATCCGCTCGCGCAGCGAAATCGGCTATGACGTCATCCTTCCCGCAGATCACGCCCTTGCGAAGAAGGGCGGGATTTCCCTGGCCGAACTCGCCACGCTTCCCTTGGCACTCCCTGAAAAAACCTTTGCGGCACGGCAGGCTTTTGACGAGGTTTTTGCCAAGGCCGGTGTTGCGCTGGACCCGGTGTTCACGGCCAGTTCGCTGGAGCTTTTGAAAGAGCTTGTGCTGGATCGGGCCGCAGTCACCGTTCTGCCGGCCATGGCCGTCCGCCGCGAGATCAAGGCCGGGCAGATGGTCGCAATCCCTCTGGCTGGCACCAAGGGCGTGCGGACCAACATGGAGCTTTGTGTGGCGCCTGATCGCGAATTGTCCTTTGCCGCTGCCACGCTTGCCAATTTCATCGAAAAATTTATGGGCCAGCCTTTTTCAGAATAGGAGTTGATTTTCTCGTCCGATATCGTGTAGCGATTTCGGCAACGCGATGAACACAAAATGTTTTCACCGTAAGCTATACGACAGGGGAAGAGAATGAGCAGTTATGTTTCACAGCCGGTAAAGCTGACACGTCGTGTGGCACTAGGGCTTGTTTTCAGCAGCGTGCTTGCGCTGTCGTTCATGCCGGCGCCGCTTCTGGCCGCGCCCAAAAACACTGTTACGATAGGCATGGGCATTGAACCGGCTGGCCTCGACCCCACAATTGCCGCCCCCGTCGCCATCGGGCAGGTCACCTGGCAGAATATTTTCGAAGGTCTTGTGACCATCGACA
Organism: Agrobacterium sp. rho-13.3; assembly: GCF_033957765.2. NCBI lineage: Bacteria > Pseudomonadati > Pseudomonadota > Alphaproteobacteria > Hyphomicrobiales > Rhizobiaceae > Agrobacterium > Agrobacterium sp. rho-13.3. The sequence continues at coordinate 2,334,478 of NZ_CP192774.1, read as the reverse complement.
AGGACGGCAAAATCCAGCCGCAACTGGCGCAAAGCTGGGATATTTCCGAAGACGGCAAGACCTATACGTTCACGCTGCATGAGGGCGTAAAATTCCACGATGGCGAGGCTTTCAATTCCTCGGTCGCAAAAGCATCGCTGGACCGCGCCCGTGGCGAGGCCTCCGTCAATCCGCAAAAACGCTTCTTTGCCGCCATCGATTCGATTGAATCGCCGGATGCCAACACGCTTGTTTTGAAGCTGAAACAGCCCGCAGGCAGTCTGTTGTATTGGCTTGGCTGGCCCGCATCGGTGATTGTCGGCACAAAGTCTGCCGAAACCAACAAGACCGCGCCTGTCGGCACTGGCCCGTTCAAGTTCGTCAATTGGGCCAAGGGCGACAAGGTCGAACTGGCGAAGAATGCGGATTACTGGAACAAGGACATAGACGTTGCGCTGGAGAAAGCCACGTTCCGTTTCATTCCCGATGCGCAGGCGCAGGCCGCAGCCCTGAAGGCCGGTGATGTGGATGCGTTCCCTGAATTTGGCGCGCCGGAGCTGATGTCTTCCTTCGACGGCGACAAGCGCCTCGGCACCTTTGTCGGCAATACCGAGTTGAAGGTGGTCGCCGGCATGAACAATGCCACCAAACCGTTTAACGACAAGCGCGTGCGCCAGGCTTTGATGATGGCGGTGGACCGCGCCACGGTCATCGACGGCGCATGGTCCGGCTTCGGCACGGCCATCGGCAGCCATTATACACCCAACGACCGTGGTTATGTGGATACGACAGGCACCCATCCTTACGATGCCGCAAAGGCCAAGGCTCTGCTGGCGGAGGCCGGATATCCGAACGGTCTCAGCTTCACCATCAAAGCCCCGCAGATGGCCTATGCCCAACGCACATCGCAAATTCTTCAGGCGATGTTTGCCGAGATCGGCGTAACGATGACCATCGAAACCACCGAATTTCCGGCGAAATGGGTGTCGGATGTGCTGAAGGGTGCGAACTACGAAATGACCATCGTGGCTCATGCGGAGCCGATGGATATCGATATTTTTTCGCGTGATCCCTACTACTTCAACTATAAAAACCCGACCTTCAACGAGATCATCAAGAATGTCGAACTGACAGCCGATCCTTCCCAACAGGAAAAGCTTTATGCGGATGCGCAGGAAATTCTGGCGCAAGACGTGCCAGCACTGTTCCTGTTCGTCATGCCAAAGCTTGGAGTCTGGGACAAAAAGCTGGATGGCTTATGGGAAAATGAACCAATCCCGTCCAACGTGCTGACGGATGTGCATTGGGAAGAGTAGGTTCAGGTGGTCGGATCGCGGTTTATTAGGGGGCAGAGCGTGTGGCTTACCCCCCTCTGCCCTGCCGGGCATCTCCCCCTCAAGGGGGGAGATCGGAAAGACGCACCCACATCGCCAAACTCGCAACGTTCGACGTGGTCGAGCGTGAGCCACGATCTGATCTCCCCCCTTGAGGGGGAGATGTCCGGCAGGACAGAGGGGGGTGAACCACACCCACTGTCTTCCACTATGGGCTATCACTGACATGACCGCCCTCATTCTCAAACGCATCCTCAGCCTCCTCATCACCCTGCTTGCCGTCTCCTTCCTGATCTACATGGTCATGGGCCTGCTGCCGGGAGATCCGGCAGCGATCATGCTTGGCACATCCGCCAGCCCGGATACGCTGGCGGCGTTGCAAAAGCAGATGGGCCTCGATCAGCCGCTGGCGTTGCGATACCTGCATTGGCTGGCTGCGATGTTGCGTGGCGATCTGGGGCAGTCCTATACCTATGGCGTGCCGGTGGCGGGGCTGATTTTCGAGCGGTTGGCGGTCACGCTGCCGCTTGCCTTCATGGCCGTCAGCCTTTCCATTCTCATCGCTTTGCCGCTGGGTGTCATGGCGGCGCGATATCGGGATGGGCCGTTGGATTTTGCCTCCTCGCTATTTTCCCATGCGGGCATTTCCGTTCCCGGTTTCTGGGTCGGCTTGCTATTGATCCTGCTGTTTTCCACCACGCTTGGCTGGATGCCTGCGGGTGGGTTTCCCGGCTGGGCTGCCGGTTTTGGTGCGGCGTTGAAGGCGCTGGTGCTTCCGGCTTTGGCGCTGGCCTTTTCGCAGGCCGGCGTGCTGACGCGGGTTTGCCGTTCCGCCATGCTGGAAGTGATGAACGAGGATTTCGTTCGCACCGTGCGCGCCAAGGGTATCAGCGAAATGGCGACGTTGTGGAAACATGTTCTGCCCAACGCACTGATCCCGGTCGTGACCATGATCGGCCTGCAATTCACCTTTCTGATTGCCGGTGCCGTGCTGGTGGAGAATGTGTTCAACCTGCCGGGCCTTGGGCGGCTGGCCTATCAGGCGCTGATGCAGCGCGATATCGTCGTCATGCAGTCAGTCGTGCTGTTTTTCTGCGCGCTGGTGATCATCATGAATTTTCTGGTCGATATCGCCTATCTCTTCATCGACCCCCGTTTGCGGGGGCGTGCACGATGATGACATTCCTTCGCCGTCGCCCAACCTTTTTCGCTGGTGCCGTCATCACCGGCCTGCTGGTTGCGATTGCCCTTTTGTCGCTCGTCTGGACACCGCACGCCCCGACGAAAATACAAATCCTCAACAAGCTGAAACCGCCTTTGACGCAAGGGCTGCTGGGTACGGATCATTTCGGTCGCGATATTCTGTCCATGCTGATGGCGGGCGCGTGGAATTCGCTGTCCACCTCCATCATGGCGGTGGCGATTGGCGCGACGTTAGGCACGCTGCTGGGCGTTGTCGTTGCGGCACAACGCGGCCTGTTTGAAACCATTGCGATGCGTATCTGCGATATCATTTTTGCCTTGCCGCCCATCCTGTCTGCGATGATGCTCGGCGCTTTTATCGGCTCCGGGCGCTTCACGGCCATCATTGCCATCGCCACCTTCATGGTGCCGGTTTTCGCCCGCCTGACCTGTGGCGCTGCACTGCAATTATGGGCACGGGATTTCGTTCTGGCGGCGGAAAGCATTGGCAGAAGCAGGTGCGGCATTACTGTCACCCACATTCTGCCCAACCTCTCCAACCTCATCATCGTGCAGGTCAGCATTCAGCTTGGCCTGGCGATTTTGACGGAGGCGGGCCTCAGCTTTCTCGGGCTTGGGATGCCGCCACCTGCACCCACGTGGGGGCGAATGTTGTGGGAATCGCAAACCTATCTTTCCACGGCGCCGTGGCTGGCCATCCTGCCAGGGCTGACCATCGCCTGTGCGGTTCTCGGTCTCAACCTGTTGGGAGATGGCCTTCGGGATATGCTGGACCCAAAGGCGCGGCATTAGAGCATTTCCAGCAAAAGTGCGACGTGGTTTTGTGTCCGGATAGTGCGTTAAAACAAAGAGCTAGAGCGTTTTCGCCTTTCGAAGAAAGTCGGAAACGCTCTAGGAAACCAACGAGAATGTGAAACCCGCGTCGTATTGCTGCCGCCATTGTGCTGCTAAAGCGGCCTCGACTCAGGAGTTGGAAAAAACAATGCTGCGCGACATATCCGACGATAACGCTGCTTCCGGCCCCGTTGCTGGAGCTGTGGCAGAACACGTCGCCGGTCCCACTGGCCTTATCGAAATCCTGCAAGGCTTGGCGTTCGATGAAACGCGTATGCGTGTCTCCGTTGGCGATCTTCTGCTTGCCATGGGAGATCGTGCCTTCGGTGCGTTGCTGTTGATTTTCGCGCTGCCAAATGTCGTTCCAACACCCCCCGGCACATCGGCCATCACTGGCGCGCCTTTGGTGTTTCTCGCCTGTCAGCTTTTTCTGGGCAAAGCCCCGTGGCTACCGCGCATTATTTCAGAACGCTCGATTGCGAGGGCGGATTTTGCCAAAGTCGTGAGCAAGATCGTTCCTATTCTTTCCCGTGTTCAAAAACTGTTGCGGCCACGGTATCAGGCGTTTCTCAATCCGGCTTGCGAGCGGCTGATTGGCCTTATTTGTCTGGTTCTGGCGGTCATTCTTGCCTTGCCAATCCCGCTTGGCAACATATTGCCAGCCATAGCCATCTGCTGTTTTTCCTTTGCGCTTCTGGAGCGCGATGGTCTGTTTGCGGCGTTGGGTGCTGTCATTTCGGTCGTGTCGCTGGTGGTCGTCAGCGGTGTTATCTACGCCATTGCGAAAGCCATTTTGTACTTCATCATAACGCCATTCTGGATTTGAAGCCTTCGTTTGACACGAGGCTACAAAAGATGTCAGCACTGAGAAAAGATGACGTAAGGGCAGGGTATGGCCAAACGATCCGAGATGAGTGGGCGGTTAGACGACGCGGCGAGAGCCGGGTGGCTTTATTATGTTGCGGGCCGCACACAAGACGAGATTGCCGCGGCCATGGGCATTTCCCGCCAGACGGCGCAGCGGCTTGTTTCGCTGGCGGTGGCCGAACGGCTGATCAAGGTCCGGCTGGATCATCCCATTGCCGCCTGTCTGGAAAAAAGCGAAGCGCTGCGCGAACGGTTTTCGCTGAAATATGTGGAAGTGGTGCCGAGCGATCCGGCGGGCGTATCGTCCACCGTGGGCATTGCCGAAGCGGGCGCTGCGGAAATCGAACGCTGGCTGCGCAGGACAGACCCCATCGTGCTGGCCATCGGCACGGGCCGCACCTTGAAGGCGGCGGTCGATCAATTGCCGCCGATGGAATGCCCGCAACATCGCATCGTGTCGCTCACCGGCAATATCGGGCCGGATGGTTCTGCGGCCTATTATAACGTCATCTTCAGCATGGCCGATGCCATCAAGGCGCGGCATTTTCCCATGCCCCTGCCGGTGCTGTGTTCCTCTGCGGAAGAGCGGGAATTGCTGCATGACCAGTCCATGGTGCGCTCCACCCTGGCGCTGGGTGCTGCGGCCAATGTCACCTTCGTGGGCGTTGGTGAGCTGGGCGAGAACGCGCCGCTTTGCCTTGATGGTTTTTTGGCTGTCAGCGAAATGAAAGACCTGATTGCCAAGGGTGCAGCGGGCGAAATCTGCGGCTGGTTCTTTGATGGGGAGGGCCGCATTCTGGAAAACTCCATCAATGACCGTGTTGCCTCCGTGCCGCTGCCGTCGCGACAGACCTCGACAGTCATCGGCATCGCGCAGGGCCAGCGCAAATCACCCGCCATTCTGGCGGCTTTGCGCGGTGGTTTGCTCAATGGCATCATCACGGATGAGGCATCAGCCGAGTATTTGCTCTCTCGTTGAGCAGAAATGTCACCATTAAATCATCATGTTAGCTTTTGCTTGTGCAGTGCAATGCACGATGGTGCTTGACTTTTTTCGTCCGTAAGTGAGTAATTGCCCTCGAGCAAAGCGAATGCTCATAGAATTCTTCTGGGAGGAAGATCATGACATTGAAGACAATTCTGCTGGGCGCGTGCTCGGCTCTCGCCTTTTCGGGCCTCGCTTCTGCAGAAACGCTGACCATCGCCACCGTCAACAACGGCGATATGATCCGTATGCAGGGACTGACATCCGAATTCACCACCAAAAACCCGGACATCAAAGTCGAGTGGGTCACACTGGAAGAAAACGTGCTGCGTGAGCGCGTCACCACCGATATCGCCACCAATGGCGGCCAGTATGACATCATGACCATCGGCAACTATGAAGTTCCAATCTGGGCCAAGCAGGGCTGGCTTCTGCCGCTCGACAAGCTGGGTGACAGTTACGACGTCAACGACATGCTGCCATCGATCCGTGGCGGTTTGACCCTGGATTCGAAGCTTTACGCGGCACCGTTCTACGGCGAATCCGCCATGATCATGTATCGCAAAGACCTGTTTGATAAAGCAGGCCTGAAAATGCCGGAAAGCCCGACATGGGAATTCATCGGCGATGCGGCCCGCAAAATCACCGACCGCAAGACCGATATCAACGGCATCTGCTTGCGTGGCAAGGCGGGCTGGGGCGAGAACATGGCCTTCATCACCGCCCTCACCAACTCCTTCGGTGGTCGCTGGTTCGATGAAAAATGGAAGCCGCAGTTCGATCAGCCCGAGTGGAAAAATGCGCTCAAGTTTTATGTTGATCTGATGAAGGATGCCGGTCCGTCCGGTGCCTCCTCCAACGGTTTCAACGAAAACCTGACGCTGTTCCAGCAGGGCAAATGCGGCATGTGGATCGACGCCACGGTGGCGGCCTCCTTCGTGTCCAACCCGAAGGATTCCACTGTCGCCGACAAGGTTGGTTATGCAATCTTCCCGACACAGGGCGAGTTGAAGAACCATGGCAACTGGTTGTGGTCCTGGAACCTCGCCATTCCAAAAAGCTCGAAAAAAGCTGATGCGGCTGAAAAATTCATCTCCTGGGCAACCAGCAAGGAATACACCCAGCTTGTCGCCTCCAAGGATGGCTGGGCCAACGTTCCTCCAGGCACACGCACGTCGCTCTACAAGAATGCGGATTACGAAAAGGCCGCAGCCTTCGCAGCGCCAACGCTTGCAGCCATGAACGCAGCCGACATCACCAAGCCAACCGTCAAGCCCGTGCCTTATACGGGTGGTCAGTTCGTCGCGATCCCTGAGTTCCAGGCGCTCGGCACCACGGTCGGTCAGCTGTTCTCGGCAGTTGTTGCCGGTCAGTCCACCGTTGATGATGCGCTTGTGGGTGCACAGACAACGGCAACGCGCGAAATGACCCGCGCCGGATACATCAAGTAATCCTCCCGAAGATCGCCGTCCGGCCTTGAGGGTCGGGCGGCGGGTACTTGTCCGAGAAGAACAGCCTGCCAAAAAAAGAAAGAACCCCCTCTGGCCTGCCGGCCATCTCCCCCACAAGGTGGGAGAAAGCCTGCGGCCAAGGTTCGATAAAATCTCCAACTGGGAGGCGGGGTTAAGCCCCTCCCCCTTGTGGGGAGGGGTTGGGGAGGGGCTTTCCAAGGCACCCGGCCCTTAAAAAACGGGGAGGAAGCCATCCGATGGCGACGCAAAACACCAAAAATCTGGCGCGGGTTATGATGGCGCCTTCGGTCATTCTACTTCTGGTATGGATGATCGTACCCTTGGCCATGACGCTGTGGTTCTCATTCCAGAACTACAATCTGCTCAATCCGGGCAATGTCAGCTTTGCCGGTCTGTTCAATTATCAGTATTTCTACACCGACCCGGCCTTCTTCCAGTCCATCTGGAACACGCTGGTCATCGTTGGTGGTGTGCTGCTCATCACGGTTATTGGCGGCATTGGCATTGCGCTTTTGCTGGATCAGCCGATTTTCGGGCAGGGCATCGTTCGCATTCTCGTCATTTCACCTTTCTTCGTCATGCCGCCGGTTGCGGCCCTTGTCTGGAAGAACATGATCATGCATCCCGGCTATGGGGTGCTTGCGGACCTGAACAGGTTCTTCGGGCTGCAACCGGTGGATTGGTTTTCGCAGTTTCCGCTTCTGTCCATCGTCATCATCGTGTCGTGGCAATGGCTGCCATTCGCAACGCTCATTCTTCTCACCGCACTCCAGTCCTTGGACGGCGAACAGAAGGAAGCCTCGGAAATGGACGGCGCGAACTTCATCAACCGCTTCATCTATCTGACGTTACCGCATATGGCGCGTGCCATCACGGTCGTCATTCTTATCCAGACGATCTTCCTGCTCGGTGTTTATGCGGAAATTCTGGTCACCACCAATGGCGGACCGGGTTACGCTTCCACCAACCTTGCCTTCCTCATCTATCGCACCGCCTTGCTTGGATATGATGTGGGTGGCGCATCGGCCGGTGGCATCATCGCCGTCATACTTGCCAATATCGTCGCCATCTTCCTGATGCGCGCCGTCGGCAAAAACCTCGATTGAATGGAGTAAGGATCATGGCCCGCAAAGTCTCGACACGCTCCAGAATCGGCTTCACCATTGCCGCGTGGATCGTCGCTCTCCTCCTGTTCTTCCCGATCCTCTATGCTTTCCTGACCTCGCTCAAAACCGAGCCGGAAGCCATTGCAGGGTTCAGCCTTTGGCCCTCGGGAACGCTGGAAAACTACATCGTGGTCAACACGCAGCGCGATTATTTCAAGCCGTTCATGAACTCCGTGGTGCTCTCCGTCGGGTCCACCGTTCTGGCTTTGATCATCGCCATTCCGGCGGCGTGGGCCATGGCGTTTTCGCCCACCAAGCGCACCAAGGACATTTTGATGTGGATGCTGTCCACCAAGATGATGCCTGCGGTGGCGGTGCTGGTGCCGATCTATCTTTTGTTCCGCAATGCCGGACTTCTGGATAGCCGCATTGGCCTCACGCTCATGCTCACCCTCATCAACCTGCCGATCGTGGTGTGGATGCTCTACACATATTTCAGGGAAATTCCCGGCGAAATTCTGGAAGCGGCACGTATGGACGGCGCCTCTTTATGGAATGAAATCATCTATGTGCTGACGCCGATGGCCATCCCCGGTATCGCCTCCACGCTGCTTCTCAACATCATTCTGGCGTGGAACGAATCCTTCTGGACCATCCGTTTGACCACCACCAATGCAGCGCCGCTGACGGCTTTCATCGCCTCCTTCTCCAGTCCGCAAGGTCTGTTCTGGGCGAAGCTTTCTGCCGCGTCGATGATGGCGATTGCGCCGATCCTCGTGCTTGGCTGGTTCAGTCAGAAACAACTCGTTCGCGGCCTGACCTTTGGCGCGGTGAAATAAGGATAAGAACATGGGCAGCATTTCCCTTAAAAACGTGTCCAAGGTCTTCGGTGAAGCCAAGGTCATTCCGTCCATCGATCTGGATATCGAAGATGGTGAGTTCGTGGTTTTCGTCGGCCCCTCCGGCTGCGGCAAGTCCACGCTCTTGCGGTTGATTGCCGGTCTTGAGGATGTCAGTGGCGGCCAGATCATCATCAATGGCAAGGACGCCACCGAAAAGGCACCCGCAGAACGCGGCCTTGCCATGGTGTTCCAGTCCTACGCGCTGTATCCGCATATGAGCGTGCGCAACAATATCGGCTTTCCGCTGAAGATGGCCAAGCTCGATAAGGCCGTCATCGACAAGAAGGTCAATGATGCCGCAAGCGTTCTGAACCTGACCGACTATCTGGACCGCCGCCCCTCGCAGCTCTCCGGTGGTCAGCGCCAGCGTGTTGCCATCGGCCGCGCCATCGTGCGTGAGCCGTCTGCGTTTTTGTTCGATGAGCCCTTGTCGAACCTCGACGCCTCGCTTCGCGGCACGATGCGGCTGGAAATTTCCGAGCTGCATAACACGCTGAAAACCACCATGGTCTATGTCACGCATGATCAGGTGGAAGCCATGACCATGGCCGACAAGATCGTCGTACTCAATCGCGGCAATATCGAGCAGGTCGGCTCGCCCATGGAGCTTTACCGCAATCCCGCCAATCTCTTCGTCGCGGGCTTCATCGGCTCGCCGCGCATGAATTTCGTCAAGGGTGCCTATGCGCAGGACAAGGGCGGCGATACGGTCGGCGTTCGCCCGGAACATCTGCTGCTGTCCAAGGAAAATGGCCTGTGGCGGGGAACGGTCACGGTTGCCGAACATCTCGGCTCCGACACCTTCCTGCACATCAATGTCGAGAATATCGGCATGATAACAGCCCGTGCCGGTGGCGAATTTGCCTGCCAGCATGGCGACACGGTGTTCATCACCCCGGATGACACCAAAATTCATAAGTTCGACAGCAAGGGCCTGGCCATATGACCTGCAAACTCTCGCTCGCGACGCTTGAACAGGCCAGAGCAACGGCTGTGGTTCCGTCCTATTCGCGTGCCGATCTTTCTGCCGGTATCGTGCATTTCGGCGTTGGCAATTTCCACCGCGCGCATCAGGCGATCTATCTGGATGACCTGTTCAATACGGGTGCGGATCATGACTGGGCCATCATCGGTGCCGGTGTTTTACCCTCCGATGCGGTGATGCGGGAAAAGCTGGCCGCGCAGGATTTCCTGACGACCGTGGTGGAGCAGGACAACAACCGCACCGCCGCCCGCGTAACTGGCCCGATGATCGATATTCTGAAAATCGGTGACACGCATTCCATCATCGAGACGCTGGCCGATCCGAAAATCCGCATCGTATCCCTGACCATCACCGAGGGTGGTTATTTCATCGATGCGTCGGGGTCGTTCAACCCGCAGCATCCGGCCATCACTGATGATGGCAGAAACCCAACCGCACCGAAGACGGTGTTCGGCCTGATCGTGGCCGGGTTGAGAGCGCGCAGGGACAAAGGGCTTCAGCCGTTCACCGTCATGTCCTGCGATAACATTCCTCACAATGGCAAGGTCACGAAAAACGCGGTTGTCGGCCTTGCGGCGCTGTCCGATCCGGCCTTTGCCAACTGGATCAGCGACACCGTCTCCTTCCCCAATTCCATGGTCGACCGCATCACCCCCGCCACGGGAGAGCGTGAACGCACCATCGTCCGCGATGACTTCGGCATCGAGGACAATTGGCCGGTGTTCTGCGAAGAATTCAAACAATGGGTAATGGAAGACAATTTCCCGGCGGGTCGTCCGGCGCTGGAAACGGTCGGCGTGCAGTTCGTGCCCGAAGTCGCCCCTTACGAACACATGAAAATCCGTATTCTCAACGGCGGCCATGCGGCCATTGCCTATCCGGCGGCTCTTCTCGACATTCATTTCGTGCATGAGGCGATGGAGCATCCGCTGATCCGTGCCTTCCTTGCCAAGCTGGAGAAGGAAGAGATCATTCCAGTTATTCCGCCGGTACCAAATACCAATCTCAATGATTATTTCGACCTGATCGAACGGCGTTTCCTGAACCCGAAGATTGGCGATACCATTCCGCGCTTGGCGCAGGATGGCTCCAACCGCCAGCCGAAATTCGTTTTGCCCTCCACCGCAGACCGTTTGGCGCAGGGTGAGGACATTATCGGTCTTTCGCTGGTGTCGGCGCTCTGGTGCCGGTATTTTTACGGCACCACCGACAGCGGCAAACAGATCACCTTTAACGATACGAGCGCGGACCGTTTGCAGGCGGCGGCGATCACAGCGAAGGACGATCCGGCGGCGTTTCTTGCGCTTGATGATATTTTCGGTGAGGTTGCCACATCGAAACTTTTTCAGGATCGCTTCGCCCATGCCTTGAAGACATTGTGGAGCCAAGGTACGGCAAGGACGCTACAGCTTTATCTGGACGACAAGCTCATCAGTTGACGGAAGAGACACGCCATGCAAACCGGAAACGCCCCTCTGCTGATCTTTGATTGCGATGGCGTTCTGGTTGACAGTGAGCCTGTGTCGATTGCTGTCCTCATCGACATGGTTGCTCATCAGGGCGTTCAAATCAGCGAAGAGGAAGCCTATCAGCGCTTTCTTGGCCGCAGCATCACCAGCATGACGGCAACACTGTGGGAGGAGTACGGTATCGAGACCGATATCGATTTCCTCGACCATATGCGCAGCGTTCTGTTCGAGCGTTTTCGTGATGAACTGAAAGCGATTGATGGCATGGGCGAGACGCTTGATCGTCTGGAGGTGCCCCGTTGCGTGGCGTCCTCCAGCCAGCCGGAGCGTATTCGTTATTCGCTGGGCCTCACCGGTCTGCTGGAGAAATTCGAGCCGCATATTTTCAGCGCTACGATGGTGAAAAACGGCAAACCCGCGCCCGATCTTTTCCTGCACGCCGCACAGCAGATGCAGGCGGCGCCGAAGGATTGCATCGTCATCGAAGACAGCCCCGCCGGAATTGCCGCAGCCAAAGCCGCAGGGATGCGCGTCTTTGCCTTCACCGGCGGCTCACACGCCCGTTTTCCTGCTTTCCGGGACCATATTGCCAGCCTTGAACCCGATCTGGTGTTTGACGCGATGCCGGATTTGGTCCAACTTGTGGAGAACCACAAGATACGCGGCAGTTCCGGAATGAAGGCTGATTGACGTGCGCATCGACACCTACTCTTCCCTCATTCCTGTGCTTGTCACAGGACTCCAGCCATACCAAGTCCTTGGGCTGAAAGGAATTTCTCCGCCGCGCCGCCGCGCGTCGACTGGATTCCTGTCACAAGGACAGGAATGAGGGGGATGCGTCAACATCTCGTCGCTGTCGATGTCGGCACTGGCAGCGCGCGTGCTGGCGTTTTCGATGGAAGCGGCACGCTGATGGCACGCGCCACACACCCCATTCTCATGCGCAGGCCGAAGGAAAATCATGCCGAGCATGATTCCGCCGATATCTGGAGTTCCGTTTGCCTCTCCGTGCGCCAAGCGATGCGGGATGCCGCCATTCCTGCCGCACACATCGCCGCCATAGGGTTTGACGCCACCTGTTCGCTGGTGGTGCGCGGGCCGGCGGGGCAACAGGTTACGGTCTCCAGCACGGCAGAGGACCGTTTCGATACGATTGTCTGGCTGGATCATCGCGCCATACAGGAGGCCGATTTTCTGACCGCATCCGGGCATCCGGTGCTGAATTTTTCCGGCCAGACCGTCTCGCCGGAAATGCAGATTCCAAAGCTGATGTGGCTGAAAAAACATCTGCCGCACAGCTGGGCAAAGGCTGGATATTTCTTCGATCTGGCCGATTTTTTGACATGGAAGGCAAGCGGCAGCTCAAAGCGCTCCAATTGCACGTTGACGGCCAAGTGGAATTTTTTGAGCCACAAAGACAATGGCTGGAGCGAGGATTATCTCAAGCTCGCGGGCATCGATGATCTCCTGCAACGGGGCGCTCTTCCTGCACACACCGTCGCACCGGGTGAAAGTGTCGGCAAGCTTTCCCCGCAGGCGGCAGAGGAGCTGGGTCTGGATACGGGCTGTGAGGTCGCGGCGGGCATGATCGATGCCTATGCCGGCGCGCTTGGAGCGCTGGGCGGCAGCCTGCAATCGGATGTCGGCAGCAATGTTGCGCTGATTGCCGGCACCTCCAGTTGCCTCGTGACGCTGACACCGACGCTCATGCCGGGCCGCAGTCTCTGGGGGCCATACTGGCAGGCGGTTCTGCCCGGCCACTGGCTTGTGGAGGGTGGACAATCGGCCACAGGCGCTCTGTTGGATCACATCGTTCAGATGCACGCAGCAGGCGGGGAGCCAACCTCCGCACTCCATGCCCGCATCGTTGACCGTGTTCTGGAACTGCGCGGCATCGAAGGGGAGGATTTCGCCGATCACCTGCATGTTCTGCCGGATTTTCATGGCAATCGCTCGCCCTTGGCCGATCCGCACGCGCGTGGCGTGATCAGCGGGCTGACGTTGGACACGTCTTTCGACAGCCTCTGCCGTCTGTATTGGCGCACGGCAGTGTCCATCGCGCTGGGTGCGCGGCATGTGCTGGATGCGATGGCGGGGTTTGGTTATGCGGTGGAAACGCTGCATGTCACCGGTGGACATGTGCACAATCCGCTGCTCATGGAGCTTTATGCGGATGTGACGGGAAAACGTATCGTCGTTCCCTCAACGGCCGATGCCGTTCTGCTGGGCACGGCCATGACGGCGGCATCCGCCGGCGGCGTGCATAAGGGTCTCGTCGCCGCCGGTGCGGTCATGTATCCCGGCGGCGAGGAGAAGCCGTCCAACCCGGCCTTAGCCGGGCGCTATGACCGCGACTATCGCCGTTTTCTCGCGATGTATCGTCATCGCGAAGAGCTGGACCGGATCTAAAATCTCTCGAGCGTTTTCACCTTTCTCCGAAACGCGAAGACGCTCTATCCATTTGTTTTAGCGCATTATCCGAACGCAAAACCGCTGGAAATTCTCTACGCGTTTAAGGCGCGTTGCATTTCACCGATGCGACGGTATCGATCTCTGCGGCTGCTTTCGCTCTTCTGGGAGAGGGAATGCAGCATGAATTCGGTAATCGCCACCAGCTGCAACATGCTGTGTCCACCGTTCTGGCCAAGCGGTATGGTCAGGCAGATGTCTGCACTGTCCGGACCCCATTCGTAAAACCGTGTGGTGATCAGCATGGTTTTGTAACCGGCTTTCATCGCCATTTTTGCCAGACGTTGCAACGCGGCAAGGTTGCCACCGCAATCCATCAGGATCAGAAGTGTGCCTTCAATCGGCTCATCCATCAGCGCAATGTAGGTCGCGCCATCGCGTTGTAGGTAATGCACGTGTTCGCGCGATTCCAGCAGCTTGGTATAAAAGTAACGGCAGATGCCGAAGCCTTCTGCGGAGGAGGCGACATACACATTTTTGCTGTCGGCAATGTTGTTCAGTGCCGTTTTCCAGACCGATTGGCCAGCCAGATCATACACCGCCTGCACGGCTTGTATCTGCTGCAACATCAAGGATGACAGTGGCGTTTGCGGCGCTTCCTGCGGTGCGGCAGGTGTGGTCTCCGTGATATGTGTTTCTTCACGCAGATGCTCGCGAATATCGCTCAATTGCCGGTAACCGAGCGACCGCAAAAACCGGCCTACCGTCATGGGGCTGAGGCTCAGTTTTTCCGCCAGTGTCGCAGCGGTCTCGAACGGAAGTTCGGCAAGATGTTCGATAAGATATTTGGCAATCCGTCTTTCCGACGGGGTGCCGGTTTTCATCGAACGGGTAAGATCAATCAGCAGCTTTTCCAACGACGCCTCGTTTTTCTTGTCTTTAGCGGACGATGGTGTTCAAGCGGGTATTTCCGCTGTTCTTATCGTAACGACTAGTTTTCCATCAGGCCTATCGCCATCCCGTTGATCCCCACTCTACAAGAATATACGACTTTTTGCCTGTTCTTTTTTATAGTTTAGTGGTTGCTTTTCTTCAAGCCCAAAATGGGGGGTTGAAATTTTTTCTTTTTACTGCTGGGAGAGGCAATTCTTGCCAAGGCAAACAGCGGTCACTATCTGCTCAATCAAGCGCCAGTGATCAATGGATTCATCGTAAATGCGCCGAAATGGAGGAAATTCATGATTTTAGATGCGGCGCGGCAGGCTTTTACGAATCTCTTTGCGGCTGAAACACGCTCGGTGTTCTGGAAATCTCTCGGACTAACCCTTCTGGTGCTCGTCGGCCTGTGGTTTGCCATTCGCAGCCTGTTCATCTGGCTGGCGCTGCCGTGGCTTGATTCGCTCGTTCCCGGCATGCCGGAATGGGCGGGCTGGATGAGTTTCGTTCTGGCCATTCTGGCGGGGATAGGATTGGCGCTTGCGCTGGCCTTGTTGATCTCGCCCGTCACCGCTGTCATCGCAAGTCTGTTTCTCGATGATGTGGCTGAAGTGATCGAGAAAAAGGATTATCCGAGCGATCCGCCCGGCCACGCCATGCCTCTCGGCGAAGCCCTGGTCTCATCCGTCAAATTCTTCGGTGTTGTTATTCTCGGCAATATGATCGCGCTGTTGCTGCTCTTCATTCCGGGCGTCAATCTCATCGCATTTTTTCTGGTCAACGGTTATCTGCTGGGGCGAGAATTTTTCGAGTTCGCGGCCATGCGCTTTCGCACGCCTGCGGATGCGCGGGCGTTCCGCGCCAAGCACGGCTCAACCGTCTTCATGGCGGGACTGGTGATTGCGGCATTTCTTGCAATCCCGTTCCTCAACCTGCTGACGCCACTTTTCGCCGCATCGCTGATGGTGCATCTGCACAAATCGGTCAGCAAACGTGATCCATCATTCTCCGGTCAGTTGAGCCGGTAACTCCACCAGGGGCGCGGGAATATCCCACGTCTTTTCCGGGGATTTACAGATGTCGGCAATCACGCAGCGTTCGCATTCCGGCTTGCGGGCCTTGCAACAATAACGGCCATGCAGGATCAGCCAGTGGTGGGCATGGAACAGATATTCGTCTGGAATGATCCGCACCAACCGGTCTTCTACTTCGTCCGGGGTTTTCCCCGGCGCAAGACAGAGCCGGTTGGCAATGCGAAACACATGCGTATCCACCGCCATGGTCGCCACGCCAAACGCCATGGACATCACGACATTGGCGGTCTTGCGCCCTACACCGGGAAGCAGGATCAGCTCTTCACGGGTGCGCGGCACCTCACCGCCAAAATCATCGATCAGCATCTGCGATAGTGCGATGACGTTTTTCGCCTTGTTGCGATAAAGGCCGATGGTTTTGATGTGGTCGATCAGGCGTTCTTCGCCCAGCGCCAACATCTTTTCCGGCGTGTCGGCCACCGCAAACAGGCCGCGTGTGGCCCGGTTGACGCCCACATCCGTTGCCTGCGCAGACAGCGCCACCGCCACGACCAGCGTGAAGGGGTTGGAGTGTTCCAGCTCGCCCTTCGGCTCTGGCCTTTGAATGGAAAAGCGCCGGAATATTTCCACAAGCTCGTCATGCGAATAGAGCGTCTTGACGCGCACCGGCTTGCGGCGCGCCGTTGTGTTTGACTTTTTTACCGTTTGGGTGCTGGATCGTTTTTTGGCAATCGTCATGTTCTAACTTTGGCTATTGAGGACGGCAACGTGGACGGGGTTAACGAGCAGCCGGTATTTGCAGCGGAACTTGTTCCTTATCGTTCTCTCGGGCGCAAGGGTTTTCACGTTCTTTTGTGCCTCACCGGGGCGGTCTGCCTTCTCTATGGTATCTTCTTTATGGTCACGGGTGCATGGCCGATCGGTCTGTTTTTAGGACTGGATTTCCTTCTGCTCTATATCGCATTTCGGGCCAATTACCGGGCTGCGAAAGCGCGGGAAGAGGTGGTCGTGTCGCGCACCAGCCTGTCCATCCGCAAGTTTTCACCCGCAGGCCGCATGGTGGAGTACCATTTCAATCCGTTCTGGGCGCGCTTCCGGGTCAAACGCCAACATGATATCGGCATTGTTTCCATGCATGTGGCGGGTGAGGGGCGGGTGACGGATATCGGCTCGTTCCTCAACCCGGATGATCGTGAAAGTTTTGCCAAGGCGTTTCGCGGTGCCTTGGCGACCGTACGGCGCAAGATATAGGTGTTTTTCGCAAGAAACGGGTGGAGATAGCCGCCGCCGCGTGGTTTTGTCGTTTCCAAGGAGAAACGCCATGAACGCCAACATCATGTTGAATGAAGATATCACGCCGGTCGGTTCGGACTATGAAACGGTGCGGCGCGTCATCGAAATTCTGACGGTGGACTACCGCGATCAGCCCTCGCTTGAAACCATTGCCGCGCAGCTCGGCCAGTCGCCCACGCAGTTGCAGAAAACATTCACCCGCTGGGCTGGTCTTTCGCCAAAAGCCTTTCTGCAAGCCGTGACATTGGATCACGCCAAGCGCCTGTTGCGCGAGGAAAGCCTGCCGCTTCTGGAAGCCGCTATCGAGGTCGGCATGTCTGGCCCAAGCCGGCTGCATGATCTTTTCGTCACGCATGAAGCCATGTCGCCGGGGGAATGGAAAGCCAAGGGCGGCGGCCTGCAAATCCGTTACGGTTTCCATCCGTCCCCCTTCGGTCTGGCGCTCATCATGATCACAGATCGCGGATTGGCAGGCTGCGCATTTGCGGATGCGGGTGAAGAAAAAGCCTGTTTCGAGGACATGTCGCGCCGCTGGCCAAATGCCGACTACATCGAAGACAGCGCCGCTACCGCCCATTATGCCACCCGCATTTTCGATGCCGATAAATGGAAAAGCGAACAGCCCCTGCGGGTCGTCCTGCTCGGCACCGATTTTCAAGTCCGCGTCTGGCAAAGCCTCCTGAAAATACCGCTGGGCAAAGCCGTGACCTATTCCCACGTCGCAAACGATATCGGCCAACCCACAGCATCGCGCGCCGTCGGTGCCGCCATCGGCGCAAACCCCATCTCCTTCGTTGTCCCCTGCCACCGGGCACTGGGCAAAAGCGGCGCGCTGACGGGTTATCACTGGGGGCTGACGCGAAAGCGGGCAATGCTGGGCTGGGAAACGGGGAAGGTTTGATCTTGGCAGTGGCACTGTGATATCTATGAGTTTCCCTTGGTTGTTGTCACTGCGAGCGACGATGAAAAGCACGATTGATCTGCCTGACGATTTGAGCCGCCGCGTGGACTTGATTGCACAACGCACGAATTTAACGCGCAGCCGCATTGTCGAAGACGCATTGGCTTATGGCCGGTCGCTTGCATGGCAAGAGCAATGGGCTGCGGGTGTGAAGGCTGGTTTGGATGACGCCGATCAAGGCAATTTCGCAAGTGAAGAAGAAATCGCTGCGGTTCTGAACCGTTACAATCAGGCGTGACTATTCGTGAATGTCGTTTGGACGAGGCGGTATCTTCGCGAACTTGCGACCATTGGCGACTATATCGCGGAACGAAATCCTGTCGCAGCCGCCCGAATTGTACGGTATATCCATACAAAAACCGGCAGTCTTTTGTCGTCCAATCCCTTCATTGGTCGAGCGGGAGACATTGAGGGCACAAGAGAGCTGGTGATACCCGGAACGCCTTATATCGTCGCTTATAGGGTTCGCGATGACGATATTGAAGTTCTGTTCGTGCAGCACGGCGCGCGTGAATGGCCAGTAATCTTAGACTGAGTCCTGCTTTTCAACCAATTCCAGCAACGCCCTCGCTGCCGCTTCATCCGTAATCAGCGTGTTGCAGCCAATGCGGCGGATGGTGGCGCGGATGGCGGTGGCACGGTGGGCGCCGCCGGAGGCTAAAACGATGTGTTTGGCCTTTTTCAGCGTGTCGAGGCCGATGGCCATGGCGCGCTGGTTGATGGGGTGATCGACGGAACGGCCTTCTGCGTCGATGAAATTGAACATGGTGTCGCAGACGCAGCCCGCAGCGACGAGTTCTTCCAATGTCTGTTTGGAGATGAAACCTTCCGAAAGTGACGTGGAGTGCGGGCCGATGTCGCCGCAGCTGACGATGGCGAGATCAAGGGTCTCGGCCAGTTCGAATAGCGTGTTCAATCCGCATTTTTCGATCAGCGACTGGCGCGTTTCGACCGAATCCACCAGCAGCGGCGCGAGGAACATGTAACATTCCGCACCCAGCGCACTAGCCAGCCGCCACGTATAGTCCAGCGGGTTGGTCTGGTGCACGGCGACGATGCCGCCGAGAAGCGAGACGACCTTGCAGTTTTCCCGGCGCGGCGGGCGGAAGCTGGACAGCGATGCCGTCATGGTGCGGCCCCAGCCGACACCTATTGTGGCGTTGTCCGGCACGGCTTCCGACAGAAACTGCCCAAGCGCCAAGCCAACCGCCTTGGCGATGTCTTCGGCTTTTCCCGATGCAGAGGGAATGATGATGGCCTCATCCAGCCCGTACGCTGCCTCCAGTTGGCCCGACAGTTCCACGAAGTCTTCGATGCCTTCATTGATCCAGATCTGGACCTCGGAACGCTTCATCGCCTCATCCAGAAGGCGGATGACGGTGGAACGGCTGATACCGAGTTTTTCCGCCACATCCTTCTGCGTCATGCCTTGATTATAATAGAGCCATGCCGCCCGCAGCCGCAGCGATGCAGCTTCCGAATAGGCCGTGTGGGTTTCTCTTCGTAGTTTTGCCACTGTTATCGCCATGCTTTCGTCACCGGTCGAGTATCGCACCCGTGAAACATATGTCAATTGCAATGCGCAAATGTCTTGACTTTGATCTTTGCGCTGAGCGATACTCAGAATAGGGAAAACACCGGTTTCCGGCTTTCGACAGCGATGTCGCGCGGGAACGAAACCCAGTTGAAGCAGTTTTCAAAGATCACAAGGATCAACCGGCATGACGTCCAAACTTGACCAACTTCGCGCAATCACAACCGTTGTTGCCGATACCGGCGATATCGAGGCCGTTGCACGGCTGAAGCCGGTGGATTGCACCACCAACCCGTCCATCGTTCTCAAGGCGCTGGGCACGCCGGTGTTTGCAGATACGGTGAAGGAAGCCGTCGCCTGGGGTAAAAAGCAGGGCGGCAATTCTGACGCCGTGGTTGGTGCGGTGGCAGACCGCCTGGCCATTTCGGTGGGTGCAGCGCTCGTGGATCTGGTTCCCGGCCGCGTTTCAACAGAAGTGGACGCCGATCTTTCTTTCGATACGAAAGCCTCCATCGCCAAGGCGCACCAGATCATCGCGTCCTATAAGGACCGTGGTATCGAGCGTGATCGCATTCTCATCAAGCTGGCGTCCACCTGGGAAGGCATCAAGGCTGCGGAAGTGCTTCAGGCAGAAGGCATCGATTGCAATCTGACGCTTCTCTTCTCGCAGGCTCAGGCCATTGCTTGCGCGGAAGCAAAAGCCTTCCTGATTTCCCCGTTCGTTGGTCGTATTCTGGACTGGTACAAGAAGTCCACCGGTGAGAACTACACGGCAGAGACCGATCCGGGCGTTGTTTCGGTTCGCCAGATTTACAATTATTACAAGGCCAACGGCATCTCCACCGTCGTCATGGGCGCGTCTTTCCGCAATGCCGGCGAGATCGAAGCCCTTGCCGGTTGCGACCGCCTGACGATCAGCCCCGCTTTGTTGGAAGAACTCGACAAGGACACAGGAAAGCTGGAGCGCAAGCTTTCGCCAGATGATGCGAAGGCCGAGCCTTTGCAGTCTCTGGATGAGAAAGCCTTCCGCTGGCACCTCAACGAAGACGCCATGGCAACGGAGAAGCTTTCCGAAGGCATTCGTCAGTTCGCCAAGGATCTCGAATCTCTGCGCCAGATCGTCCGCAAGGAACTGGCCGCCTAATCAGGGTTGGAACCTTATCGGTTCCGGCTCGTTATTTGAGTGTAATATCTCCAGTCAAGAAAACGCGATCGGTCCCCTGCCGGTCGCGTTTTTTATTGCTCTCTACTGACCGGCGGCAATTTCCGAAATTTGGCGAGCTGTCTCACGAATGAGGTCAACACAGTCATCGGCAGTCGGCGATGCCACGTTCAGCGGCGTGATATAGGGGCAGGTCACAACGGCCAAGGCCGTGCCATCCAGCGTCAGAACCGGAGCGGAAATGTTGCGCACGCCTGCGGTTTGCAGGCTGTTCATCACCTCATAGCCGTTGGTTTTGATCTGTTGAAGACGCTCCAGAAGCCCGTCCGGCACGGATGTCTCGTCTCCGCCACGCAACTGTTCGGCAATCATCAGGTCACGTTGCGCATCATTTTGAAACGCCAGCAGCACATGGCCGGAGCCGGTGTTGAACAGGCTCATCTGCGCACCGACGCGGATCGATAGCGCCCAATAGGTGGTGGAATCCTGCTGGGCGATGACCACCACGAAACCGCGATCATACACTGCCAGATGGCAGGCTTGACCCGCCTTTTGCGAAAACTCTCGCATCACGGGGGCGGCAAAGGACACCAGACGCCGCACCGGCGTGTGAAAATGCGCAAGCCCGAAGAGTTTCAGGGTCAGACAAAAACGGTCGCCGTCCTGTCGCTGAACATACCCGCGCCGCACGAGCCGGTCCAACATACGGTAAAATTCGTTGGGGCTTTTGCCGATGGCCTTGGCAATCTCCACCTGCGTCAGCCCGCCATCCGTGGCCGCCAGAAGCTCCAGAATGTCCAGCCCCTTATCCAAGGCGGGGGCGCGGTATTTTTCACTCTCGTCTTCGGTCATCTGGTCTCTTCTTAACGTGGTGCTGCCAAGTTCACTTGACGTCATATGAATACACTGTTTACATATGAATTGTCGATGCATATTAGCAGGCACGTTCTGTGGGAGGAACATATATGGCGCAGGATTTCACCGGCCAAACAGTCGTCATCACCGCAGCCGGGCAGGGCATTGGCCGGGCAACGGCGGAACGGTTCATTGAACTGGGCGCGCGTGTCATTGCAACAGATATCAATGAAAGCGCCCTTGCCACGTTAAAAAATGCGCAGACGCGGGTTTTGAACGTGCTGGATGGGGATGCGGTCAAGGCGCTGGCCGCAGAGGTTGGCGCTGCCGATGTGCTGTTCAACTGCGCCGGCTTCGTGCATTCCGGCACCATTCTGGACTGCGAAGAAAAAGACTGGGATTTTTCCTTCGATCTGAATGCCAAGGCCATGTACCGCACCTGCCGTGCCTTTCTTCCAGCCATGCTGGAAAAGGGCAAGGGTGCCATCGTCAACATGTCGTCGGTCGCCTCCAGCGTAAAGGGCGTGCCCAACCGTTTTGCTTATACCGCCTCCAAAGCAGCCGTCATCGGCCTCACCAAATCCGTCGCGTCTGATTTCGTGACCAAGGGCATTCGCTGCAACGCCATCTGCCCCGGCACGGTCGATAGTCCGTCGCTGCATGATCGCCTGCGTGCCACCGGCAATTATGAGCAGGCGCTGGCGGATTTCATCGCCCGCCAGCCGATGGGCCGCATTGCCACGCCGCAGGAAATTGCGGCGCTTGTAACCTATCTGGCATCGGACGAGGCGGGTTTCACCACCGGCCAAATTCACGTCATCGATGGCGGCTGGACCGCCTGATCGGATGTCAGGCGGGCTGCGGTGAAAGCTTCGGTGCACCGGGGCGCTTGAGCATCATGACGCTGATGGCGGCCAACATGCACATGGCGCCAGCAATCTGAAGCGCTGGCATGTAGCTTTCATAGTCGGTGCGCAGATAACCCGCGCCCCAGGCGGCTGTCGCGGCACCCAGCTGATGGCCCGCGAATATCCAGCCGAAGGTGACGTTGGCCTTTTCGCGCCCGAAACTTTCGGCGGCAAGTTTGACGGTTGGCGGCACGGTCGCCACCCAGTCCAGTCCATAGAAAATCGCGAAGATCGATAGTTCATAAACGCCGAAGCCCGAAAGCGACAGGTAGATGAGCGACAGGCCGCGCAGGCCGTAAAACCAGAACAGCAGCCAGCGATTGTCATAGCGGTCAGACAGCCATCCGGCCAACACGGTGCCGATGAAATCGAACACGCCGATCAGCGCCAGCATTCCTGCGGCCCCCACCGCTGCCACGCCGAAATCACCACAGATGGAAATCCAGTGGGTCTGTATCAGCCCGTTGGTGCTCAGTCCGCAGATGAAAAAGGTCAAAAACAGAACCCAGAATGTCGCGCTGCGGGATGCATCGCGCAGTGCCACCAGCGGTGAGATCAACAGCGAGCGCAGTTTCGTTGTTCTTGCCACGGGTGCCGAGATTGCGGTGTCACCATAGGCTGGCAAACCAAGGTCCGAAGGGTAGTCGCGCATCAGAAACGCCACCAGAAGCATGGCCATGCTGATGATGGCGAGAACGAAGGTGAGCGCAATACGCCAGCCATAGGCTTCGGTCATGGCTGCCAGCAGCGGCAGAAACACCAGCTGGCCGGTGGCATTGCTGGCCGTCATCAACCCAACCACCAGACCACGGCGTTTGGAAAACCAGCGGGTGGCGACGGTCGCACCCAAAACCAGCGCCGTCATGCCTGTGCCTGCGCCCACTACCACGCCCCAGAACAGCACGAGCTCCCACAGCTGCGTCATGAAAAACGAACCGATAATGCCCATGGCAATCATCGACAGTGCGGTTGCGACCACCTTGCGAATGCCGAAATGGTTCATGAATGCGGCGGCAAAAGGCCCCAGAAGGCCAAACAGAACAAGCCGAACGGCCATGGCGAAGGAAATATCTGCGGTGCTCCAGCCGAATTCCTCGCGCAACGGGCCGATCATGACGCCCGCCGATCCCATCGCGCCTGCCGTTGCCAGCATGGTCAAAAAGGTGGTGATGGCGACAACCCAGCCATAATGCAGATTGCGTGTCTTCAAGGCCGAGGCAAGCGATGTCGAGATCATGGGAAGTGCCTGTGCTTTATGCGTGTATATACCCGCATTATGTTGAAAAAATCAGAGTGTGTTCAGCAGGTCGTGAAACTGCTCTGCGGTGCTGCCGAGTTTGGTGGATATGGCATGCTGGGCGCCTTCCCAAAGCGGAATTGCCTGGTCGAGCGTGTCCTTGCCTGTGTCCGTCAGCACAAGCAGCGCTTCGCGGCTGTCCTTGCCCGCCACGGTTTCCAGCAACGTCATGCGCTCAAGGATTTTGGTGTTGCGACCGATGGTGGATCGATCAAGCTCCATCACCGCGCCAAGCTCGGTCAAGGAAATCGGTGCGCGGCGGGCGACGTTTCTCAACAGGCTGAATTGGCCGATGTTGATGCCGACAGGCTCCAGCGCTTCATCGTAGATCGAAGAAACGCGACGGGTCGCTTTGCGCAACATGATGCAATAGCAGCTCGATGAGGTCATGAATGCGTGTATATACCCGCAATCGGCATCGAACAAGAGCGGCTTCAGTAATTCTTTCCATGGAATGGAGGAGAGCAAACAGAAATGTGGCCGGGAAAATCCCGGCCACATTGTCACATTACAGAATTGCTTGACCCGCCATGAGTGCGAGCACCAGGAAGATCAGGAACACAACCACGGCGATGAAGAACAGAATACGGGCGATGCCCGCTGTCGCCGCCGAGATTCCAGTAAAGCCGAAAACACCGGCAATCAGTGAGATAACAAAGAATATAAGAGCCCACTTCAGCATGGCCGTTCCCTTTTCCGTCAATTAATGCGGTCGAGCGCCCACGCCATCGACCTGCGTATATTGACGCGGAAGTGGGGAGGTAAGTTCCGTGCATTCTGAAATAATCTTTTCAGAATCCGGTTGCCTGCTCAGATTGCACTTTCCGCCCGGTTGGTGGACTTCGCCTGCACCGTTGTGCGGATGAACGCGATGACGAAAATGCCGGTCATGACCAGAACGATGGTCGGTGCCGGTGCGCTATCGATGAGGAAACTCAGCCAGATGCCGGTGAGCGACGATGTGACGGCAACCAGCACGGCTGTCATCATCATATCCGCAAAACGGCGGGTGATGAGGAAGGCAATCGCGCCCGGCGCAACCAGCATGGCAACCGACAAAATGATGCCGATGGCCTGCAACGCGCCCACCACGGTCAGAGACAGAACGGCCAGCAGCCCGTAGTGTAACAGGCGCACCGGCAGGCCGATCGCCTTGGCGTGCTGCGCATCAAACGCATGGACCAGCAGATCCTTGCGCAGAATAAGAAGAAACAGCGTTGCGGCCAGCGCGATCAGCCCGGTCTCAACGATATCCGCAATGGACACACCCAGCATATCGCCAAACAGAATATGATCCAGATGCACATCGCTCTGCACCTTGACGTAGAGCACAAGGCCGAGGCCAAACATGCCGGAGAACACGATGCCCAGCACCGTATCTTCCTTGATACGGCTGTTTTCCTTGAGAAAACCCGTGCCGAGCGCGCAGATCATGCCGGCAATAAACGCCCCGATGGAAAAGGGAATACCGGCGATGTAGGCGACGACTACGCCCGGCAGAACGGCGTGCGACACCGCATCCCCCATCAGCGACCAGCCTTTCAGCACCAAAATGCAGGAAAGCATCGCCATCGGCACGGCAATCATCAGCGTAATGATGAAGGCATATTGCATGAAGGGAAGTTGAAACGGCAGCACAGCCAGTTGCAGATATTCGCTCATGGTGCGGTCTCCAATGCTGCCTTGGCCTTGGCACGAGAGGCGAGATAACCGTGTTTGGGGGCAAACACGAAGGCGGTCAGGAAGATCAGCGTCTGCAAGACCACGATGATGCCGCCGGTTGCGCCATCCAGGAAATAGCTGAGATAAGCACCGACGAAACTGGTTCCGGCACCAATGCCGAAGCTCATGCCGATCAGCCGCTCAAAACGGTCGGTCAGCAAATAGGCGGTTGCCCCCGGCGTCACCACCATGGCGACCACCAGAAACGCGCCAACCGTCTGCAAGGCCGCAACGGTGGAGGCGGCAAGCAGGGTGAAGAAGATGATTTTCAGCACATCCGGGTTCAGGCCTACGGTGCGGGCATGGTTTTCATCGAAAAACACCACCATGAAATCCCGCCATTTCACTGCCAGCACCAGCAGACTGATGCCGCCGATAAGCGCGAGCTGGATAGTATCTTCCGTGGTGATCGCCAGAATATTGCCGAGTACGATGGTCTGAATGTTGATGGAGGTGGGCGACAGCGACACCATGAACAGGCCAAGACCGAAAAACGATGTGAAGATCAAGCC
This sequence comes from Agrobacterium sp. rho-13.3, assembly GCF_033957765.2. NCBI lineage: Bacteria > Pseudomonadati > Pseudomonadota > Alphaproteobacteria > Hyphomicrobiales > Rhizobiaceae > Agrobacterium > Agrobacterium sp. rho-13.3. Next base: position 2,308,719 of record NZ_CP192774.1, on the reverse strand, counting down.
GATGATCGCGTCTTCCTTCAGCCGGGTTTTCTGATTGAGAAACAACATGGCGCCTGCCGCCAGTCCGCCGGAAAGAAATGCACCGAGTGAAAAGGGCAGGCCCAGCATATAGGCACCGGCAACACCGGGAACGATGGCGTGGGACAGCGCATCGCCAATCAGCGACCAGCCTTTCAGCATCAGATAAGATGACAGAAACCCGCAGACACCACCCACCAGCGCGCTGACCCAGATGGCGTTCAGCATGTAGGAATAGGTAAAAGGTTCAAGAAGAGTATCGATCATTGCTCTTCTCTTTCGGTTTTTTTCTCGATGTGACCGTTGTTGCCGTAGATCACGAAAGGCCGCTCGTCATCGGTAATGACCTTCAGGCGGCGCGTGTCGGCATCATCGTGAAGGTCTGCACCACCCAGAATGAAGTGTCGAAGACTGCCGCCAAAGGCTTTTTGCAGGTTTTCTTCGGTGAAGGTGTCTTCGGTTTTACCGGCTGCGATGACGGTGCCCTTGACAAACACGGCGCGGTCGCAAAACTCCGGCACGCTGCCGAGATTGTGGGTGGAGACCAGCATGATCCGACCTTCATCGCGCAGCGCTTTCAAAAGCGTAACGATCTGTTCTTCGGTTGTCACGTCCACGCCGGTGAAAGGCTCATCCAGCAGAATGACCTGACCTTCCTGCGCCAGTGCGCGGGCCAGAAACACCCGCTTTTTCTGCCCGCCGGAAAGCTCACCGATCTGACGTTTTCGGTAATCGATCATGTTGACGCGCTTCAGCGCGTCTTCAACCATCTGGTGATCGTGTTTTGTGGGAATGCGCAGGAAATTCATATGGCCGTACCGGCCCATCATCACCACGTCTTCGACCAGAACCGGAAAACTCCAGTCCACCTCTTCCGCCTGCGGCACATAGGCGACGAGGTTCTTTTTCAGCGCGTCGCGGGCGGGTAGATCGAAGATCGACACACTGCCTGCCGCCAAAGGTATAAAGCCCATGATGGCCTTGAAGATGGTGGATTTGCCTGCGCCATTGACGCCGACAAGGGCCGTAATGGTGCCGCGCGGAATGGAAAAGCTGGCGCTGCGCAGGGCCGTGTGGCCGTTCCGGTAGGTTACGGTCACATCATCGACCGTCAATCCTGCCTCTGCGCCCTTTCTCTTCCCCATCATCATTTGGCAAGGCCTTTCACAATTGTGTCGGTGGTGACGCGAAGCAGATCGAGGTAGGTGGGAACCGGGCCGTCTGCTTCGCTGAGCGAATCGACATAAAGAACGCCGCCATAAGCCGCGCCGGTTTCCTTGGCCACCTGTTTTGCCGGGTCGGGAGACACGGTGCTTTCGCTGAAAATGACATTGATCTTATGCTCACGCATGGCATCGATCACACCACGCACCTGCTGTGGCGTGCCTTGGCTATCGGCATTGACCGGCCACAGAAATAGTTCTTTCAGGCCGAAATCACGCGCCAGATAAGAAAACGCGCCTTCGCTCGTCACCAGCCAGCGCTTTTCTTCCGGCAGCGCGGCGATCGCATCGCGCATCGGCTGGATCTCTTTCTTGATCTTGTCGGAATAGGCCTTGGCATTGGCGGCATAGACGTCCGCATGGTCCGGGTCGATCTGCGTCAGGCCTTTGCGAATGTTTTCGACATAGATCAGCGCATTGTCGGGCGACATCCACGCATGTGGATTGGGCTTGCCCTGATAGGCACCGCCATTGATCGACATGGGCGTGATGCCTTCGCTCACCGTCACATTCGGCACAGCGGCCAGATTGGCCAGAAACTTCTGGAACCACAGTTCGAGATTAAGGCCGTTCCATAAAACCAGATTGGCGTTGCGGGCTTTGAGAATGTCACGTGGTGTCGGCTGGTAATTGTGAATTTCAGCGCCCGGCTTGGTAATGCTGTCCACCTCGGCGGCATCGCCGGCAACATTGCGCGCCATGTCGGCAATGATGGTGAAGGTGGTGACGACCTTCGGTTTTTCACTGGCCCCAACCGAAAACGGCAGGAAAAGCGTTGCAGCGCAGAGGATGGAACGAAGCGTCGATAATCTCATGGCCCTATAGAACTCCTAATGCGATTAATTCGCAATATCAATTCGGAGCAATCTGAGGCGCAAAGTCACTTTTGTCAATGCTATTGCAAATCATTCTCAATAAGGAGGATGGCGAGTGTGCCGGATTTTTTCCCTGAGTCCAAAAATGGTTCACTTGAAGGTGTGGTTTTTCTAACAAGTTAAATCTTCTTCAAGGAGAAACGGTCAGAGTTGATCCCTGCACGAAAGCAGTTTTCGCTGCCGCCGAACCGTTTCGGTTGGCGGCTCGGCTGTTTTTGGCGATGTGGGCATGACGGGTTTTAGACGGGGTTATTGATGTCGGAACGTTCGACGTGAAGACAGTGTTCAAAAGAATACGGTTTTCTCGCAAGTTCGTATTGATCGGTGGCGTGTTCCTCCTTCTAGGAGGAGCATCGGGTATTGCTGCTGTTTTTGTCGGAAAAGAACGTCTTTTTGGCACGCCACACGTTTCCATCAACGGCCTTGAGTGCAATACGGTCCAGACCGTCAACATCAAGAAAAACGGATCGTTATGGATCCGCAAATTCATCCGCATCAAGGACGGTGATGGTCCCGAGCGTGTCAAAACCGCGTTGCGTGTGGCAAAGGCGGTGTATGACAAGCAGAAACCCGATCTCGTTCAGGTGTCGGTGCTGGATCAAAACGGACCGGACCTGCGCTCCAACATGCGCGGCAGAGCCATTGCGGCACAGGCTGTTTTTATTCCCGATGTGAAAAAACTGCCGGATGGTGCGGACGCGCAGACGTTTTCCGCCTTTTATTATGATGGCGCGCCTAACAGCGATGGTCTTTTTTATGGTTTGAGGATCGATCTTCCGCTGGAAGACTCGCAGGCCATTTCCGCAGCCCTGACGGATTTTACCGATTGTGTCGAACCGGTCTCGGAAACGGCACCGGCTGGACATGGCGCACCCGCGAAAGGCCATGACAAACCAAGCGGTGGTCATGGCGAGGCAGCCCCTTCGCATGATGCACCGGCCGACGAACACGGCAAGGAAACACCGGAAGCCGCTCAGGAAGGCACGCATGGCAGCGAACCGTCTTCGCCAGATGCGTCTGCGGTCACGGAAGACCCGCAACTTCTCACGTCAACGCCGGAGCATGACAGCGTTAGCATATTCAGTTTCGCTTATATAAAGGCGCTGATTTTCGGAAAAGGGTCCACCACGGCCGTGGCGGCGGAACCGAGCGACAAGCCCGTTGCGGAAGAGCCTGCGGCGCATGGTGCCGAAGAGCCCAAATCTGGCCACTGATTTCACCTGAGCCAATATGAGGCACAAAAAAACCGGCGACGATGGTGTCCCCGGTTTTTGGTGTGGGCAAAACAGTCAAGCCCCGACGTTAACGTAAGCTTGCGAGTCACGTGCTCCGTCATACCGGCCTTGAGCCGGTATCCAGTCAGCCCAAGTCCTTGGGCTGAAAGAGCTTTTTTGACCTTACGGACGTCAGGTCTCCGGACCCCGGATCAGGTCCGGGGTGACGAGAGGCCGAGATACCGCGATCAATCCGCCTTCTGGCGTCTTGCCGGGAACAGAATAACGTCGCGGATCGACGGTGCGTTGGTCAACAGCATGATGAGGCGATCGACGCCGATGCCGAGGCCACCGGCGGGCGGCATTCCCTGGTCGATGGCGTCGAGGAATTCATCGTCAAGCTGCTTGTCTTTTTCGCCACGGGCATGGGCCTGTTCCAGCTGCTCCACCATGCGGCGGCGCTGTTCTTCCGGGTCGTTGAGTTCGGAAAACGCATTGCCGACTTCCCAGGCGTTGCAGTAGCTTTCGAAACGTTCCACCAGACGCGGTTCGCCCGGCACTTCCTTGGCGAAGGGCGAGATGTCCTTCGGGAAATGTGTGACGTGGCTCGGCTGGATCAGCGTTCCCTCGACCTTTTCTTCAAAGATGAAGGCAAGGCATTCGCCCCATGTCCAGTCTTTTTCCACTTCGAAACCTGCGGCCTTGGCGGCAGCGCGGGCTTCTTCGTCGGTTTTAATCGCGAGGAAATCGATGCCCGTCGCTTCCTTGACCGCATCCGGCATCGGCACCCGCTTGAACGGACCCTTGAAGGAAATCGGCGTGCCCTGGAAGTCCAGCTCGGTCGTGCCGTGAATGGCGATGGCCAGCGTTTCGAACAGGCGCTCCACCAGACCCATAATGTCTTCATAGTCGGCATAGGCCCAGTAGCATTCCATCATGGTGAATTCTGGATTGTGCCGGGTGGAAACGCCTTCATTGCGGAAGTTGCGGTTGATTTCGAACACCTTGTCGGACAGACCCGACACCAGCGTGCGCTTCAAGAACAGTTCCGGCGCGATGCGCAGATACATGTCCTGTTTCAGCGTGTTGTGGAATGTCTTGAACGGATCAGCCGTCGCACCACCATAAATGGTTTGCAGCATCGGTGTTTCGACTTCGAGGAAGGCTTCCGCTTCCATGAAGCGGCGAATGCCGGAAATGATCTTGGAGCGCTGCTGGAAACGTAGCTTGGATTCTTCGTTGGACAGAATATCCAGATGGCGCTTGCGATAGCGGATTTCGATGTCCGTAATGCCGCTCCACTTCTCTGGCATCGGCAGCAGAGACTTGGTCAGCATGGTGATGTCTTCGGCGTTGATCGTCAGCTCGCCGCGCTTGGTGCGGCGCACTTTTCCAGTCACACCGATGATGTCGCCGATATCGATCAGCGGCAGCAGATCGCGGGCTTCTTCCGGTGTCGTATCCTTATGGGAAAAAATCTGCACCTTGCCGGATGCATCATGGATATCCATGAACATGCCGGAGTTGCGGTTGGAATACACACGGCCCGCAACCGTTACGGTGTCGCCGGTTTCAACGTCGGGCTCGATCTCGGCATATTTTTCCGCCAGTTCCGCATTGGTCAGCGTGCGGTGGAAATGCGCCGGATACACATCACCGATCTTGTCGCGCAGCAGCGCCAGTTTCTGGCGGCGCACTTCCGTAACGTCGGAGGAGAGGGCGGTTGTTTCAGTTGTCTTGTCGGTCATCGTCGGGCCTTTTTCGGGCAGGTTGTTTTGTTCTCTGCTGCGGACACGTTTGATATGCGCCCGCACCTTTCCACATCAGTCATCCTCGGGTTTGTCCCGAGGATCTACCGCGCTAGCGGCTTATCTCGTGTTCATGGCACCCGGCGCAGATCCTCGGGTCAAGCCCGAGGATGACGTCCGTGGTGAGCGCCGGCGAACATCGAAACCGCTTCGCTTTAATTAAGCGCCACTGCCAACCATCGACGCCGCAACCGCAATTGCCACCTTCAAGCGCTGGCGCACAACCGAGCGACCCAGAAGGGCCATGCTGTCAAACAGCGGCAGCGAACGGGACGAGCCGGACACCGCAACGAACAGCGGCGGTGTCACGACGCGCAGCTTTTTGCCGGTGCGTTCCGCAACGTCGCGCAATTCCGCTTCGATGGCTTCGATGTTCCAGTCGGGCATCTTTTCCAGATCGGCGGCAACCGTGGTCAGGATTTCGTGGATTTCTTCCGGCTTGCTTTTCAGGCCTGCAAAAGACGCAGGCGTCAGGCCAACATCGCTGGACAGCAGGAAGCCTGCAAGGTTCGGCAGATCGCCCAGCTTGGAGATGCGGCTCTGCGAAAGCTTCAGGCCTTCCGTCAAACGGGCATTTTCCATCGCCCATTCCAGGGTGCGGGAAATGAACTCTTCCGGTGTCAGCTTTTCGCGCAGCCAGCGACCGTTCAGCCAATCCAGCTTCTGAATGTCGAAGATCGCGCCCGCTTTCGACAAGGCTTCCGGGTCGAACTTTTGTGTCAGCTCTTCCATGGTCAAAAGCTCTTCGCCTTCACCAATCTGGATGAAGAACAGGCCGAGGAAGTTCATCAGCGCTTCCGGCAGGTAGCCGAGTGCCGAATAATAGGAGATCGACGTCGGGTTCTTGCGCTTGGACAGCTTGGATTTGTCGGCATTGCGCATCAGCGACAGGTGCATAAATACCGGCTGGTCCCACTCGAAATAACGATACAGCAGAATGTGTTTCGGCACGGATGCCAACCACTCTTCGCCACGTGCGACGTGGGTGATCTTCATCAGATGGTCGTCAATGACGTTGGCCATGTGATAGGTCGGCATACCGTCGGCCTTCATCAGAACCTGCATGTCGACGCTGTCCCACGGAATGCTCACATCGCCGTAAACGCCATCGTTGAAATCGCAGGAGCCTTCGGTCGGGATTTTCATCCGCACGACGGAGGCTTCACCGGCGGCCACGCGGGTCGTGACCTCTTCGGCCTTCAAATGCAGGCAGAGACCATCATATTTCGGTGGTTTGCCAGCGGCGCGCTGTCCTTCGCGCATGTCCGTCAGCCGTTCAGCGGTGCAGAAACAGCGGAAGGCGTGGCCCTTGGCCAACAGCTCTTCGGCGTAAGGCTGGTACATGTCCTTGCGGTCGGACTGGCGGTACGGGCCGTAAGGTCCGCCGATGTCTGGACCCTCAGACCATGTCAGGCCGGTCCATTTCAGGGCTTCCAGCACTTTCTCTTCATATTCGCGTGTCGAGCGCGTCGCATCGGTATCTTCGATGCGCAGAATGAACTCGCCGCCGTGTTTTTTGGCAAACAGATAGTTGAAGAGAGCGATATAGGCGGTGCCGACATGGGGCTCGCCAGTGGGGGAAGGTGCAATACGGACGCGGACGCCGGAAGTGGTCATGAAATTCACTCGTCGTAACGGATGGTGATACAGGTCTGATGGGACAAATATCACAAAAATTGACGTTGGATGCGGCGGGAACGGTTGTAAACAGGCGCAGAAGTGCTGCTTTCACACGTTCCCATTAGGCATGGCTTAGGCCATATAACGATCCATGCGTCAAGAAAATTAGGAAGTTTAGCGGGCCAGGAGCGGCATGAGGCAGCCACACGTCGCGCCACACGCGGTTCAATCGAAAAAACTGGCGAGGTATCGGGCGGCCTCATCTGAAATGCCGACGATTTTGTTGGTCGCCTGTCGGTAGAGCTTGAAATTCAACTCGGTGCCGGGCTGACCGTCATTCCATGTTGTGAACTGCCGAAGTTCCGTTCGTCCCAGCGACCTCACGGCAGAGGCAGTTCGTCTGATGGTCAGGTCGACACGCGGTGTCTGCCGCACCAGTTCGGGCTTTCGCGGCAGAAGAACAGCAGCGGTCACAACACCGCGCCCCACCAACCCCCGTCCGCCTTCATTTTCGCTGGCAAACAGAAAAACCATGTCACCCGCTGCGATCTGCTTGCCATCATACATCGTCTTTTGCGCGGTGAAGGCCAGTGTTTCGGCAAAGGGATAGGACATCTCTGCTTTTATGACGAAATCCATGGGCGTAATCCCTGCCATTAATGCCATCGAATTTCACGCATATTTGCCATGCTGTCAAAAAAAGAGGCCCGCGTTGCGGCGGGCCTCGTCTTTATCGTTCATGCGCTGCCTTAAGCTTAATGCAGGGTTTTTTTCTTCTTGCGCGCGTTGCGCGACACCATGTTCAGCACTTCCACCAGCGCGGAGAAAGCCATGGCGGCATAGATGTAGCCCTTCGGAACGTGGAAGCCCATGCCTTCGGCAATCAGCGTCGTACCGATCATCAACAGGAACGCCAGCGCCAGCATCACGATGGTCGGGTTCTTTTCGATGAAGTTTGCCAGCGGATTGGCGGCCAGCAGCATGACGGTGACGGCAACCACGACGGCAACGACCATGATCGGAACGTGCGGTGTCATGCCAACGGCGGTGATGATGCTGTCCACCGAGAAGACGAGGTCGAGGACCAGAATCTGGGCAATGGCTGCCGAGAAGCTGTTGATGGCAGCGCCGCCGCCAACCATGTCTTCCTTGTGATCTTCCGGGTCCACATTGTGGTGGATTTCCTTGGTTGCCTTCCAGACGAGGAACAGGCCACCGCCGATGAGGATAAGGTCTTTCCACGAAAAGCCCTGACCGAAGACTTCAAACACCGGCTCTGTGAGCTGCACGATCCATGCAACGGTGCCCAGCAGGCCAAGACGCATGACGAGTGCCAAACCGATACCGATCTTGCGGGCTTTTTCCCGCTGATTTTCAGGCAGTTTGTTTGTCAGAATCGAGATGAAAATCAGGTTGTCGATGCCAAGCACGACCTCCATGACGATCAGGGTGACGAGCGCTACCCATGCAGCCGGGTCGGACAAGAGAGGGATTATGGAATCCACGGGCCTGTTTTCCTTTCAGATCAAGAAATTGAAGAATTTCAAGTGATAGACGTTTTATAATTGATTGCACTGGAAACAAGCGTGTGACAGCCATCATTCGCACTTTCTTTGCGCCTGACGTTTCGATGCAAAATTCGGACCTGAATGGATTTAGGCGACTTTGGTTCCGTAAGCGGCCATGAAAACGTGAATGGCGCTGGAAAGGACGTGTTTTACTTCGTCCGGCGGGGCTTCGCCCTGCAATTCGCCGAACAAACGCATTTTGAAGAAAGTGCCGGTGGCAAGCTCGATGAACTGGCGGGCGGCAAGGTCCACATCCGGAATGACCAGCGTTCCCTGATCGACGTGATGTTGAAGAAAGTCCCGTAGCACCACGCGAACATTGTTTGGTGCGGCCACGAAAAAGCGTTTGGAGAGTTTGGGCATTCTGTCGAGCACGCCAAGCGCTGAGCGCATGGCAGGTATCATGTCAGTACATGTCACTTTGTGAATAAACGCATCACCGAACTGCCAGAGGCCGTCACGCACTTCTTCCGTGCCTGCCAGAATATCGCGCATGGACAGGGCGAATGCCGCGCGGTGCCGGTCGATCAAGGCTGCGAAAAGATCATCCTTGCTCTGGAAATAAACGTAGATTGTTCCTTTGGAAACAGCAGCTTCCTTGGTAATGTCGTTCATGCTGGCGGCATCGAAACCCTTGCGCTTGAACACACGCCAGGCGCCCTCAAGGATCTGGTCCCGCTTGGCGGGGTCTTCGCCCGCAGCAAAGCGTCCCGGTAAAAGGGCCGGGCAGATGTCCTCGATTTTTGTCTCTGTGCTCACGATCTCGATCCGTAATTTATTTTCAGATTCGATTCAATATATCGAACCAATTGGTTCGATATGACTTGATATGTGGTAAGAAACCGATTATGTCAATCGAACCGAACGGTTCAGTTCGAATTTCTTGACTATATTACAATGAATGGTGTGAGCGATGTCGGCCCAGAAGAGCGGTGCAGTCCGAGCAGTCAATTCGTCCGAAGAGATCGAGGCGCGTGTGGAAGAGAACAAGCCAGCTGCGGCTGAGCAGAGTTCTGCCCCCGTGCAGCCTGCGGCTCCGGAGAAGAAAAAGCGCAAATCTTTCGTTCTGCCGGTCATCGTCATTGGCGTTCTCGCAGCTGGTGGCTGGTATGGCTATCAATGGTGGACCGACGGTCGTTTTCTCATCTCCACGGATGACGCCTATATTAAAGGTGACATCGCCGTCATCTCGCCCAAGGTGTCCGGTTATGTCGCCAAGGTCGACGTGATCGCCAACCAGGAGGTGAAGGTCGGTGATCCACTTGTCACTCTGGATGATGGCGACTATCGCAATGCGGTGGAGCAGGCGGAAGCCCAGCTTGAAACGCAGCAGCTTTCGCTTGCACGTATCGATGCGCAGATTGCCGGTGCGGTTGCTTCGCTTCAGCAGGCGCAGGCCCAGAAGGGTGCGCTGGATGCAGCGCTCCGTGGTGCGGAAATCAACCTGAAGCGCGCCAGCGAACTTCAGGCCAAGGACGTCGGCACCGCGGCATCGTCTGATAATGCGCAGATCGCCATGGAACAGGCCAAGGCCAACGTTGTGGCCGGTGAGGCAGGCGTCGTTTCGGCTCAGGCCAATATCGAATTGCTGAAGGCGCAGCGCAAGGAAGCCGAAGGCTCGGTCAAGACGCTGGAGATTGCCCGCGACAAGGCCAACCGTGACTTGTCCTTCACCGTGCTGCGCGCCCCTTATGATGGCGTCATCGGCAATCTTTCGGTCCAGACGGGTGATCTGGTTTCGGTCGGCAAGCGCCTTGCTTCGCTGGTGCCGATGGATGACCTCTATATCGACGCCAACTTCAAGGAAACGCAGCTCGCGAAAATCGAGCCGGGTTCCAAGGTGCGCGTGCATGTGGATGCGTTCAGCGATCACGATATCGAAGCCACCGTGCAGTCCATTTCGCCTGCATCCGGCTCGATCTTCTCGATGCTGCCGCCGGAAAATGCCACGGGCAACTTTACCAAGGTCATCCAGCGTGTGCCGGTTCGCGTCGTCTTCTCCAAGGAAGACCTTGCCAAGCATAAGTTGCGTGCCGGTTTGAGTGTGGTTGTCGATGTGGATACCCGCACGTCGCCCGAAAATACACAGACGGCTCAGAATCAGTCGAAGTAACATTGTTTTCACGCAATTCCAGAGATCAAACCGCGTCACACGGTTGCTGGAATTGCTCTAAGGATCAAGATCATGGCGGCAACAGCCAGTATGGCGGGCGGCGGAGTGGCCGCAGTCGATCCTCCCATGGACAAAAGACGCCTCATCGCGTTCTTCGCGATGGTGTTTGGCATGTTCATGTCGATCCTCGACATTCAGATCGTGTCCGCATCCCTTGCGGAAATTCAGGCCGGTCTGGGTGCCGGGTCGGATGAGATCGCCTGGGTTCAGACATCTTACCTGATTGCCGAAGTCATCATGATCCCGCTTTCGGGAACCTTGGCGCGTATTCTTTCGACGCGGGTGCTGTTTGCCACCTGCGCCGCCGGTTTCACCATTTCCAGTGCCCTGTGTGCCACGGCGACGAACATCGACCAGATGATCGTTTACCGTGCCATTCAGGGCTTCATAGGCGGCGGCATGATCCCATCCGTCTTTGCCGCCGCCTTCACCATCTTTCCGCCGTCCAAGCGCAGCATCGTGTCGCCAATCATCGGCCTCGTTGCAACGCTGGCACCCACCATCGGGCCAACGGTGGGTGGTTATCTGTCCAATGCTTTTTCCTGGCACTGGCTGTTCCTCGTCAACATCATTCCCGGCATCATCGTCACCATCGTGACGTGGAAATTCATCGATTTCGACAAGCCTGAAAGCTCGCTCTGGAAGAGGTTCGACTGGTGGGGCCTTCTCTCCATGGCCGTCTTCCTCGGCTCGATGGAATATGTTCTGGAAGAGGGCAACAACAAGGACTGGTTCAACGACAACCACATCGTGCTGGGCGCCATGGCCATGATCATCGGCGGTGTCGTGTTCTTCTGGCGTGCCTTCAAGGTGGATTTCCCGGTTGTCGATCTCAAAGCCTTCGCGGATCGAAACTTCTCCATCGGCTCGCTGTTTTCCTTCGTCATGGGCATCGGGCTTTACGGGCTGACCTATATGTACCCGCTCTATCTCGGTCGCATCCGTGGTTACGATGCGCTGATGATCGGCGAAACGATGTTCGTGTCCGGTCTGGCCATGTTCTTCACTGCGCCGATTGCGGGAAAGCTCTCCACCAAGCTGGACCTGCGCGTGATGATGACCATCGGCTTCACCTCCTTTGCGGCGGGGACATGGATCATGACCTATGTGACGACCGACTGGGATTTCAATGAGCTGCTGATCCCGCAAATCCTGCGTGGTTTCGGACTGATGATGTGCATGGTGCCGATCAACAATATCGCACTCGGCACCCTGCCACCCGCCCGCATCAAGAATGCATCCGGCCTGTTCAACCTCACCCGTAACCTCGGCGGCGCGGTCGGCCTTGCCGTCATCAACACCGTGCTCAGCCAGCGCACCGACGATCACTATGTGCGGATTGCCGAGCATGTGAACTACGGTAATCCCGCAGCGCTGGAATGGCTGAACAGCGTGGGTGCGAACTACGATTCCTATGGTCTCGACGGTGCATCCGTCGCGATCAAGAAATTGGTCGGCACCGTGTCGCAACAGGCATGGCTACTGGGTTTTGCCGATGTGTTCTTTGGATTGACGTTTTTGTTTACCGGACTGATCTTCCTGACAGTGCTGATCAAAAAACCCAAAACAGTGCCGCCACCAGATGCCGCACACTAAGATTTAAAAGTTCCACCGCAGCGCTGAGGGGTCGCCAGAAATGGCGGCTCCTTTCGTATTTTGGGGTGGAGGTTTGCCAAATCATCTATTGTCGAGCATCGAATTGTTGGCGTTGGCGGGTGTGGCTTACACCCCTCTGCCCTGCCGGGCATCTCCCCCACAGGTGGGGAGATTAGCAGGATGCACGCTCTTCGCTTCATTCGCAGCGTTCAAGATGTTTGAAAGGCCGCCTCTAGCCAATCTCCCCACCTGTGGGGGAGATGCCCGGCAGGGCAGAGGGGTGTAAGCCACAGCCTCCATCGTTCAACGTTGCACGTCCCGCCACACCCTCCACCCTCATGCTGAGGCGGCGCGCGGCGCCCTCGAAACATCCGTTGGTTGGCGCACCGCGTTCCGCATCCCTCGCCCTTCGAGGCCCCTGCGGGGCACCTCTCCTTCGACAAACTCAGGATGATGGATGAGGGACGCTGCCGTCTGCAATGCCGCACCTGATCTCCGCAACTTCCGTCATATCGGATCAGTGCGGCAGGAAAGAGGGGGTGAGCCACACCCTCCATCTTTACTGTCTCACTCCTCGCCACATGCTCCGCCCTCATGCTGAGGCGGGAGCGAAGCGACCCTCGAAGCATCCGGCTGCACACTCCGCCGTTACCCGCAGTCCTCGTCCTTCGAGGGTCGCTGTGCGCCCGCCTCAAGATGAGGAGTGCTATGCGCCCCCATACCCACAAACCAAATTTTGAGGTACGTACGTCATTTTCTGATTTACGTACCTCAAATCTTCCTCTATTGAAGTGCGCGGGAGACAACATGAAGCCGACAGTTCACGATATTGCCGCTAAAGCGGGCGTCAGCCTTGCCACCGTCGACCGGGTGATAAACCTGCGTCCGGGGGTTCATGCGGTGACGCGGGCCAAGGTCGAGGCGGCGATTTCTGCCTTGGGCTATGTGCGCGATATAGCCGCCGCCAATCTGGCCAAGGGCAGAAGTTACGCGCTGGTTTTCATCCTTCCCAACAATGACAATTCCTTTATGGCCGGTCTTCGTGCCGAGGTGCGGGCTGCGGCATCGCGCTCATACCTCGAGCGGACCTCCATCCGCATTATCGAAGTGCCACCTTTCGATGCGGCGGCGCTCGCCCAGGCGCTCGAGGTGGCGCGGCAGGAAAAACCATCCGGGGTTGCTTTCGTGGCGATTGATTCCGAGGACGTGGTCGAGGCAACGGATCGGCTGGGCGATAGCGGTATTGCTGCCGTGACGCTGGTGTCTGATCTGACCGGTTCACGGCGCGACCATTTTGCCGGTGTGGATAACGTGGCGGCGGGAAGAACGGCCGCCAGCCTGATGGGCCGGTTTTTGCCCAAAGCCGGCGGCGATATCGCCGTGCTGGCTGGTTCCATGTTGGTGCGGGACCACCGTGAGCGCCTCCACGGCTTCCGCGATGTGATGGAGAACGAGTTTCCCGATCTGCGCATTCTGCCGGTGCTCGAAGGGCGCGATGACCCGGAAACGGTCGAGCATCTGGCGACAGAATGCTTCAAGAACCATCCCGATCTTCTGGGCATCTACAGCCTCGGCGCTGGCAATCGCGGTCTGATCAAGGCGCTGAAAGCATCGCCCTTATCGCCTTGCGTCATTGCCCATGAGTTGAACGAAAACACCACCAATGCCCTGCGTGAAGGTGTGCTGGATGCCGTGTTGAACCAGGATGCCGGGCATGAGGTGCGCAGTGCCATTCGCGTGCTGAAAGCGCGGGCAGATGGGCTTGCCGTCATCGAAGCGCAGGAGCGTATCCGCATCGACATATTCCTCAGGGATAATCTGCCTTGAGACTCATCAGAGCGGCGGGAGGACAAAAGGAATTGGTCCCGCCGCTCTAACTTTTTATTTAAGCATCGGATTACCCGAAAACCGCTTCACACTTTTCGGTCCGATGCTCTGGCGAATGGAGGACAGCATGTATCTCGGTCTTGATTTAGGCACATCCGGCGTCAAAGCGCTGCTGATTGATGGTGACCAGAAGATCATCGGTTCGGCCAATGGTTCGCTGGAGGTGTCCCGCCCTCATCACGGCTGGTCGGAACAGGATCCGGCCCACTGGATCAAGGCGACGGAAACAGCCGTTGCCGGGCTGAAAGCCAAGTTTCCCAAGGCGCTTGCGGCGGTCAAGGGCATCGGCCTTTCCGGCCAGATGCATGGTGCGACTTTGGTGGATGCGAGCGGCGATGTGCTGCGCCCCTGCATTTTGTGGAACGACACACGCTCTTATGCCGAAGCCGCCAAACTGGACGCCGATCCCCGTTTTCGCAAGATCACCGGCAACATCGTATTTCCCGGTTTTACTGCACCAAAGCTGGTCTGGGTGGCCAATAACGAGCCGGAGATTTTCTCGAAAGTCGTCAAGGTGCTGTTGCCGAAGGATTATCTGCGGCTGTGGCTGACGGGTGAATATATTTCGGAAATGTCGGATTCGGCGGGCACAAGCTGGCTGGATACCGGTGCGCGCACATGGTCCCCCGAATTGCTGGAGGCGACCGGGCTGGATGAAAAGCACATGCCATCGCTGGTGGAAGGCACAGATGAGGCCGGAACGCTGCGTGGCGCGCTGGCATCCGCATGGGGCATGTCCGGCAAGGTCGTCGTTGCCGGTGGCGCGGGGGACAATGCCGCCTCTGCCTGCGGCATGGGCACGGTTGCGGAAGGCCATGCCTTCGTGTCGCTCGGCACATCTGGCGTGCTGTTTGCAGCCAACGCGTCTTATCTTCCGAAGCCGGAAAGTGCGGTTCACGCATTCTGCCACGCCTTGCCGAACACATGGCACCAGATGGGCGTCATTCTCTCCGCCACGGACGCGCTGAACTGGTATTCCGGCATTGCCGGGAAATCCGCTGCTGATCTGACCGCCGAATTGGGCGATGCGTTGAAAGCCCCAACCGGCGTAACCTTCGCGCCTTATCTTTCCGGCGAACGCACACCGCACAATGATGCCGCCATTCGCGGCTCATTCATCGGGCTTTCCCATGAAAGCGACCGCAAGGCGCTGACACAGGCTGTGGTCGAGGGCGTGACCTTTGCCATCCGCGATAATCTCGAAGCCCTGAAATCGGCAGGCACGTCTATTTCGCGGGTGACGGCGATTGGTGGCGGTTCGCGCTCCCGTTACTGGCTGGCGTCGATTGCCACAGCGCTTGGCGTGCCGGTGGATATTCCGGCGGAAGGCGATTTCGGCGCGGCCTTTGGCGCGGCGCGTCTTGGGCTGATTGCCGCGACGGGCGCGGACCCGGTTGCGGTGTGTTCACAGCCGAAAACGGAGGAAACGATAGAGCCGGTTGCTGCACTGGCTGCGGCTTATGAGGAGGCTTATGGGCGTTATCGGGCGGTTTATCCGGCAATACGCAACATTTGAATTGACGCAAGACCCCTCCCCAACCCCTCCCCACAAGGGGGAGGGGCTTACCTGCCACGCGCGAACTTCGTGATGAAGGCGAAGGTCGTGCCTCGAATTTCTCCCCCCTTGTGGGGGAGATGCCGGCAGGCAGAGGGGGTCTTTGCCATAGTTACACGGTCCAAATACAACAGGAGAACCACACATGAGCACAGGCTTTTTCGGCGATATCGCCAAGATCAAATATGAAGGTCCAGACAGCACCAACCCGCTGGCCTTCAGGCATTACAACCCGGACGAAATCGTCGGTGGCAAGCGCATGGAAGAGCATTTGCGCTTTGCGGTGGCCTATTGGCACACCTTCACATGGCCCGGCGGTGATCCCTTCGGTGGCCAGACATTCGAGCGTCCATGGTTTGAAGACACGATGCAGGCCGCCAAGCTGAAGGCCGATGTGGCGTTCGAATTCTTCTCGCTGCTCGGTTCACCGTTCTACTGCTTCCACGATGCGGATGTGCGCCCGGAAGGCAAGACCTTTGCCGAAAACACCAGAAACCTCAACGAGATCGTCGATTATTTCGGCCAGAAGCAGGCCGATACCGGCGTCAAGCTCCTGTGGGGCACGGCGAACCTGTTCTCCAATCGCCGCTTCATGTCTGGTGCCGCGACCAACCCGGATCCGGATGTGTTTGCTTATTCGGCAGCGACCGTCAAAACCTGCCTTGACGCCACCAAGAAGCTTGATGGCGCGAACTATGTTCTGTGGGGCGGTCGCGAAGGGTATGAGACGCTGCTGAACACCGATGTCAAGCGCGAGCTGGACCAGCTTGGCCGCTTCCTCAACTTGGTTGTGGAATACAAATACAAGATCGGTTTTGAAGGCACGATCCTGATCGAGCCAAAGCCGCAGGAGCCGACCAAACATCAGTATGATTACGACGTCGCGACCGTTTATGCCTTCCTGCAAAAGCATGGTCTGGACAAGGAAGTGAAGGTCAATATCGAGCAGGGCCACGCCATTCTTGCCGGTCACTCCTTTGAGCATGAGCTGGCCATGGCAAATGCTTTCGGCATTTTCGGCTCCATCGATATGAACCGCAACGATTACCAGTCCGGTTGGGATACCGACCAGTTCCCGAACAATGTGCCGGAAATGGCGCTGGCCTATTACCACGTTCTGGACGGCGGCGGTTTCAAGAATGGTGGCACCAACTTCGATTCCAAATTGCGCCGTCAGTCTCTCGACCCTGCCGACCTGTTGATCGGCCACATCGGCGGCATGGATTGCTGCGCACGCGGCCTGAAAGCTGCGGCGAAGATGATCGAAGACAAGGCATTGTCACAGCCACTGGCAGACCGTTACGCCAAGTGGAACACGGCGGATGCGCAGAAGCTGCTGCGTGGCGACGTGAAGCTGGACGAGATCGCGGCACTGGTGGAGCGGGAAAACATCAATCCCGAGCCGAAGTCCGGTCGTCAGGAATATCTCGAAAACGTGGTCAATCGCTACGTTTAAGCGGCGGCTGGCGTATGGCTGAGCCTGACCTGCATATTCCGTCATCCCGGACTTGATCCGGGATCCAGTCAACCCAAGTCCTTGGGTTGAGAGACTCTTTTGCCTCGCAGACGCGAGGCCGCTGGATGCCGGATCAAGTCCGGCATGACGGAGATTGGGAGGCATTCTTTTGCAAAATATCCCAATCTCCCCAGCCACAAAAAAACAGTTTCCAACAAAATCAATCACTTATAAAAAATTTTCTCCACGCCCTTTCATCCTGCCGCATAATGGGGGTGCTTCGAAGCAAAAGGGTGCAACGCGCGGCGCTCTCGTGGTTTGAAAGCCGGTATCGACAAGCGGCCTCTCCGAAAGAGGGCCGTTTCGTGGACGCCACCTCTTGCACCTGGCCAGGCAAGAGACCGGGCGTTCAGATAGGTATCGTGAAAGTGTTTTCCATCCGGTCCGGCAAATGCAAGACCATTATCATCCAAGTCGATGCCATCGCATTTGCCGGATGTTTCGATAGTCCCCCGGTTCGCTTTTTGAAAAGGCGAACCGGGGAGAATTCTGCATGGTTACTTCCCTGTGCCTTCTTGTGTGCGTCGCAGCATGGCTTATGTGTGTGGGGTTTTATGGAAGCCCGGCTCGGCACATGCGTGCAGACCAAAACGGGGCCAGTCCCAAGGAGATTGCCATGCTGATTGAAAAACTGAACTGGCGTTATGCCACCAAGAAAATGGACCCTTCGAAAACCGTTTCCGAAGACAAGGTCGCGCGCATTGTCGAAGCGGCGCGTCTTGCCCCGACATCCAGCGGCTTGCAGCCTTTTGAAATCATCGTCGTCACCAACCCGGAAACCCGCGCAAAGATTCAGGAAATCGCCTGGAACCAGGCGCAGGTCACGGAAGGCTCGCACCTTCTGGTGTTTGCGGCGTGGGACAATTATACGGTTGAGCGCATCAACCACATGTTCGATCTGACCAATGACGAACGCGGCTTCAAGAATGAAGGCTGGGAAAAGTACCGCCAGCAGCTTCTCGCGACCTATCCGGGCCGTGATGCCGACGTGAACTTCGAACACGCTGCCCGTCAGGCCTATATCGGCTTTGGTATTGCGGTTGCACAGGCTGCGTTCGAAGGTGTGGATTCCACGCCGATGGAAGGTTTCGATCCGGCAAAGCTGGATGAAATCCTCGGTCTTCGCGAAAAGGGTCTGCGCTCCGTCACGATCCTGCCGCTGGGCTATCGTCAGGAAGACGGCGACTGGCTGGTCAATCTCAAGAAGGTCCGCCGCCCGCTCGACCAGTTCGTTACCACGGTAAAGTGATCGCTCTCACCGGCTCAGAGGTCGTTTTTTCTTCGGTTCGCCGATAATTGAAAAAACATACCTATAAAACTGTATCGCAGGCGGGCATGTTTGCGATACAGAGAGGCCGAACCCGGCTTCGACCAAGGAAAGCTAACGTAATGCTCCGGAACGTCTTCCGTTGTCGAATGTGCCGATTGGCAGCATGAGCAGAAGCGGCCTTTTTGCCGCCGGGTTTAGACCTCGATAAATTCGATCCGAAGAGCTTTTTATGACACTTCAAAATTTTGCGGCCAATGCTGCGCCACCGAGTGCCGCACCGCCGGGTGAAACGGCCAGCGACCCGATGGTCGTGTTCGATGCCGTGACCAAAACCTTTGGCGACCCCGGCGGTGATACATCGTTCACAGCGCTGGGCGGTGTTGACTATGTCGTGCCGAAAGGGTCGATTTCCGGCATTATCGGCCGCTCCGGTGCCGGCAAATCCACGCTGATCCGCCTCGTCAACGGCCTGGAAAAACCGAGCTCCGGCAAGGTTATCGTCGATGGTGTCGATGTGGGCGCGCTGGATGAGGCGGGCCTGCGCACGCTTCGCCGTTCCGTTGGCATGATCTTCCAGCACTTCAATCTTCTGTCGTCGCGCACCGCCTATGACAATGTGGCCTTGCCGCTGGAAATCGCTGGTGTGTCGAAAGCCGAGATCAAAAGCAAGGTCGGGCCACTGCTCGATCTGGTTGGGCTGGGCGATAAGTCTGGCCGTTATCCGGCAGAGCTGTCCGGTGGGCAGAAACAGCGTGTCGGCATTGCGCGTGCGCTGGCAACCGAACCGAAGCTGCTGCTGTCTGACGAGGCGACCTCTGCGCTGGACCCGGAAACCACGCAGTCCATTCTGGAACTGCTGAAGAAGATCAATGCCGAGCTTGGCCTGACCGTGCTTCTCATCACCCATGAGATGGAGGTGGTGAAGACCATTGCGTCGCAGGTTGCGGTGATCGACAAGGGTTTGATTGTCGAAGAAGGCAGCACATTCGATATCTTCACCGGTGCCAAACACGAAACGACCCGCAGCCTGCTATCTTCCGCCGTTGGCGTGAAGTTGCCGCATTGGGTGACGTCCGGCCTGAAGGCAGAGGCATCAGCCGGGGACCGTGTGCTGGTGCGTCTCGTGTTTTTCGGTGCAACGGCTTTCCAGCCGCTGACCGCACGGCTGATCAATGAGATCGGCCCGGATGTGAACATTCTGGCTGGAACCATCGAGGAAATTTCCGGTGCGCCGTTTGGTTCGCTGGTGGTGTCCTATCCGGCGACGGCTGAGGTTCTGGAGCGCGCCAATCGTTTTTATGCGCAAACCGGTCTTGCCACGGAGGTGCTCGGTTATGTCGCTTGATATGCTTTTGACCGTTCTGAACAAAGCCCTTCTCCAGACGCTGCATATGGTGGCGGTGTCTGGCCTTATCGGCTCGCTGCTGGGTCTGCCGATCGGCATTTTCCTCGCCACCAGTGGCAAGGGTGAGTTGTTCGAAGCGCCGATGACCAACCGTATCATCGGGCTGATCGTCAATGCCGCCCGCTCCACGCCGTTCATCATTCTGGTCGTAGCCATCATTCCGTTTACGCGTTTGATCACCGGCACCTCCATCGGCACCTCTGCCGCCATCGTACCGTTGACGGTGGCAACCGTGCCCTTCGTGGCGCGTCTGGTGGAAGCGGCCATTCGCGAAGTGGATACGGGCCTGATCGAAGCGGCGCGTGCCATGGGCGCAACGCCTGTTCAAATCGTGACCAAGGTTTTGCTCGCCGAAGCCAGACCCGGCATCACGCTGGCGCTGACACTTACACTCGTCAGCCTCATCGGTTATTCGGCCATGGTGGGTGCTGTTGGCGGCGGTGGCCTGGGTGATCTTGGCATTCGCTACGGTTATCAGCGCTTCATGCCTGACGTCATGGCCGTGGTGGTCGTCGTTCTCATCGTGCTTGTGCAGATCGTGCAGAGCGCTGGCGATACGCTGGCGCGCCGCTTCGACAAGCGTAATCGCAAAAATTAAACCAGACCAAAAACAACAAAACAAAGGAGCCCATCATGAAAAAACTGATTATCGCAGCCTCGCTTGCCGTCCTGTTTGCAGGCAGTGCACTGGCCGAAACCATCAAGATCGGCGTAACGCCCGGCCCACACGCGCAGATCATCGAAAAGGTGAAGGAAATCGCCGCCAAGAAGGGTCTGGACATCGAAGTTCTGGAATTTTCTGACTATGTCGTTCCCAATCAGGCGCTGAACGACGGCGAGTTGCAGGCCAACTCCTTCCAGCACCAGCCTTACCTCGACAATCAGGTCAAGGATCGCAAGTTCGATCTCGTCAGCGTCGGCCAGTCCGTCAACTTCCCGATGGGCATCTATTCCAAGAAGGTGAAGAGCCTCGACGAGTTGAAGGACGGCGCAACCATCGCCATTCCAAACGACCCGACCAATGGCGGTCGCGCTTTGTTGATCCTCGCCGACAAGGGCTTGATCAAGGTGGACGAAAGCAAGGGCCTGAAGATCGGCCCGGCTGACGTGAAGGAAAACAAGAAGAACATCAACTTTGCAGAACTCGACGCTGCCCAGCTGCCGCGTTCTTTGGATGATGTCGACGCGTCTGTCATCAACACCAACTATGCGCTGGAAGCCGGTCTTGACCCTTCCAAGGATCCGATTGCCCGTGAAGGCGAAAAGGCGCCTTACATCAACGTCATCGCCGTTCGCGGCGCCGACAAGGATGCACCTTGGGTGAAGACGTTGCTGGAATCCTACCACAGCCCGGAAGTGAAGGCTTTCGTGCTTGAAAAATTCAAGGGCGCGGTTGTGCCTGCCTGGTAAGCCATTCTTTTGGTTGTTTTCTTTGGCCTCTCCCATGCGAATGGGGGAGGTTTTTTTACGACTGGTTAGCTTTAATCCGAAACGATGCAGCTATTGCGCGATACCCGTGCGATTTGAGGGGCGTTTTCCTGCTTTTTTAACAGCTTCTGAACACTTGGCCCGGAGGATGCAGGCCTACGAGGGAACAAGATGCTGATAAATGCTGCCTAAAGATGTAGGGAAACTGTTGGTCGGTCGAAGAGCGGCAGTTGCTGGCGTGCTTTTCGCATTCGCATGTGTGGTCTTCATCGTCACAGCCCTTATTCTTTCTGCCCTTAACAACGTGTCACAAAACACCAATGTGCTGGACGAGAAGCGCTCTCTGGAGACGACCTCCGGCGCGCTGACCACGTTCCGCGACCAATTGGCGGCGACCCTGAACGATTATGCGGCATGGGATGACGCGGCGCGTTATGCCTATGCGCCGGGTGGCATGGAATGGCTGGTCAGCAATTACGGTGACATGACCGTCAACAGCGAGTTGTTCGACACCGCCGTGCTGATCGATAAGGACGAGCACATTCTGATGTCCTATCACAATGGTGTCCCGGCGACCTGGACGATCGGGGCATTTTTCGGTGACGGTATGCCGGATCTCATCCAGGCGGTTCGTTCCGCCAGAGCGGGTGAGACACCGGAGGCCACCGGTTTCATCAGAACGCAGGGTGGAATCGCTGCCGTCGGCGTCGCGCTGGTGCGCAACAAATCCGGCCTGCTCGAACAATCCGACGTGGGGCCACGCTATCTGGTTTTTGCACGGCATTTGACGCGGGATAAGGTTGACAAGCTTGCATCAACCTATGTCATCAACGGCCTTTCGCTTCAGCCGGTGCAAACGCGGGCGCCTTATTTCGTCAATATTTTCAACCCGCAGGGTGAGGTTCTTGGCAAGCTGACATGGCGTTCCCAGAAGCCGGGCGATATCAGTATGCGCGAAGTTCGCCCCGTGGTGCTGACCGCCATTGCCATTACCGGATTGTCTTTCGTGGCCCTGCTGGCCATCGGCATTGCCGCTTTGAAGAAGCTGAAGGATGACGAGGCCTGCGCGCGCAGGGAGTTGCTGCGGGACCGGCTGAGTGGGCTTTACAATCGTCCCGGCCTGTTTCTCGGTTTAAAACGGCTTTTGGGGAAATCCCGGCAGGACAATTCCTATGTCAACCTGATCTATCTTGATCTGGATGGTTTCAAGGAGGTCAACGATTCCTTCGGTCATGGCGTCGGCGATCTGTTGATCAAGGGTGTGGCGGCGGCGCTTGGCGTGCTGGTGCCGGAAAAGGCGCTGTTGGCGCGGCTGGGGGGCGATGAGTTTGCGATTGCGCTACAAGGCGAGAACGCCCGCATCGAAGGCCGCAAGCTGTGCGACGCCCTGCTGGACCTGTTTTCCGAACCCTTCATGATCGGTGATCGTGTGGCCGCCATCGGGTGCAGCATCGGCACATCCGTCTCCAGAGGCGGCGATCTCGATGGCGAAGAGCTTCTTCGTCGGGCCGATATGGCGATGTATGAAGCCAAGGAAAACGGGCGCGGACGTTACATGTCCTATGAACCGCATATGGACACGCGCCGCGAAGAAAAAAATCAGCTTGAAGCCGACCTGAAATATGCGATTGAACATGACGAGATCAAGGTCGTCTTTCAGCCGGTGGTCAACACGCTCAGCCGCAAGATCATCGGCGTGGAAGCCCTGGCGCGCTGGAACCGCGCGGGTTTCGGTCCAGTGTCGCCGGATATCTTCATTGCTGCTGCGGAAACCAGTGGCCTGATCGATCAGCTTGGTTTGTCGGTTCTGGGCAAAGCCTGTGAGGCGGCGGTGGATTGGCCGGGGCTGAAACTGGCGGTGAATATTTCGCCGGTGCAATTTAGAAATCCCGCTTTTGCCGGGCATGTGCTGTCCATTCTGGAGAGCAACGGTATTGCGCCCGCCCGGGTGATGCTGGAAATGACCGAAGGGTATTTCATTCACCACCCGGAACGGGCGGCAACGGCAATCGAAAAACTGAAACAGATCGGCGTCAGCATCGCGCTGGACGATTTCGGCTCCGGGTTTGCAAGTATCGGTTATCTGCGCCGCTTCGGCTTCGACCGCATGAAAATCGACAAGTCACTGGTGGCCGCGCTGGATACGGGTGGCCGTTCGCTGGAAATGCTGACCGCCACGGTGGCGTTGGCCCGCGCCCTTGGCATTCCTGTCACGGCGGAGGGCATCGAAACCGAAGATCAGGCAGCGATTTTGCAGCTTTGCGGCTGTGATGAATTGCAGGGATATCTGTTCGCCAAGCCTTTGCAGCCAGAGCAGGTGTCTGAGTTGCTGCACGCGCAGGAAACGCCGGTGAAGCAGCGGAAGGTTTCTTGAAGGTCAAGGGTCGCAGACGGTAGCGTCCCTCATCCATCATCCTGAGCTTGTCGAAGGAGAGGTGTCCCGCAGGGGCCTCGAAGGGCGAGGGATGCGGAACGCGGTGCGCCGACCAACGGATGCTTCGAGGCTTTGCCCTGCGGTCAAAGCGCCTCAGCATGAGGGTGGAGCAAGCGGCGAGGAGGACAACGGCAGCAGGCAGAGGGTGGGCTTACCGCCTCTGCCCTGCCCAACTTGAGCCGATATGACGGTGATTGTGGAGATCAGATGCAGCGACGCAGACGGTAGCGTCCCTCATCCATCATCCTGAGCTTGTCGAAGGAGAGGTGCCCCGCAGCGACCCTCGAAGGGCGAGGGATGCGGAACGCGGTGCGCCAAACCAACGGATGCTTCGAGGCTTTGCCCTGCGGTCAAAGCGCCTCAGCATGAGGGCGGAGCATGCGGCGAGGAGGACAACGGCAGCAGGCGGAGGGTGTCGTTTACCGCCTCTGCCCTGCCGAACCTGAGGCGATATGACGGTGATTTTGAAGATCAGATGCCGCGACGTAGACGGTAGCATCCCTCATCATGAGGCGGGAGCGGAGCGACCCTCGAAGGACGAGGGATGCGGGCTTTGCAGGCGGAGGGTGTGGCTTGCTAGAGCCTTTTGGAAAAAGGCGAGGGCAAACGCCCCCCTACCGCCCGATATGCTTGTCACCACGCTTCTTAGCGAGGTCGATCTGTTTCTGGCGGTTGCGGAAGCGTTCGCGGTCTTCCTCCGTGCGGCCATCGTAGCAGCTGGGGCAGGACACGCCTTCTTCGAACTGCGGTGAACGGCGCACGTCCTCTGTGATCGGATTGCGGCAGGCGTGGCAGAGTTTGTGGTCGCCTTCGGCCAGGCCGTGAACGACGGACACACGTTCGTCGAAGACGAAGCAGGCGCCTTCCCACAGGCTGTTTTCTTCCGGCACCTCTTCGAGATATTTCAGAATACCGCCCTTGAGGTGGTAAACCTCGTCAAAGCCCTGATCCTTCATGAAGGCCGTGGCCTTTTCGCAGCGAATGCCGCCGGTGCAATACATGGCGATCTTGGGTTTGTTGTGGAGGCCGGGATTGTTTTTCACCCAATCTGGAAACTCGCGGAACGTCTTGGTTTGCGGATCGACCGCGCCTTTGAACAGACCGATGGCGGTTTCGTACTCGTTGCGGGTGTCGATGAGGATCGTGTCCGGGTCCGAGATCAGCTCGTTCCAGTCTTTCGGGTCCACATAGGTGCCGACGATCTGGTTCGGATCGATATCCGGCACGCCCATCGTGACGATTTCCTGCTTCAGCTTCACCTTCATGCGCACGAAAGGCATTTTGGACGCGCGGCTTTCCTTGTGCTCAAGGCCGGAAAATTCCGGCTGGGCGCGCAGATAACCCAGGATGGTGCCGATGCCCGCATCGGTTCCGGCAATGGTGCCATTGATGCCTTCGGCGGCCAGCAGCAGCGTGCCTTTGACGCCGTTTTCCTGACACAGCTTGAACAGCGGATCGCGCACGCTTTCAAACCGCGGGAAGCGGGCGAAATGATAGAGCGCTGCCACGAGAAAGTCGCCAGTTGCATCCGGCGCGGAGTCCGGGCGGGGTAGGGTAGAGGTGTCGGTCATGGCGGCTGAAATACAGCCAGATCGGCTTTTGCGCAATCATATTTCGCTGAATAACGGGACGATCGTGACGTTTTGAATTTTGTCAAAACATGCCACACAGCCTAGCCCGCAGCGTCTTTCCACAAAAGACCAATGATCTTGCTCTCGGTTTTGGCCGATTCCGCAAAGACATGGTCGGCGAGTTCAAGACACTCCTGACGCAATGCCTGCTGGCGATGAAGGATCGCATCCAGCAACAGAGCCAGCGTGTCGCCGCCTGTGAAAACATCCGGTTCGCGGTCGGCGAAAGCGGCAAGCACGGACAGGTCATGTTCATGGCCCAGCAGATCGACCAGCCGTTTGGCATCGACTTTCTTGGCGCGCATGGCGGATGGCCAGAGCCGCCGCAACAGGGCGAGATGTATCCAGTAAACCTGTCCGCTTTTGCGCAGATCATGGAAATTCTCGTCATGGGCATCAGTGTGGCAGGCGCTGAGCGCATCCAGCGCCTTTTGCCGCTGCTTGCGCCATGTGTGTGTGATGAGGCTCAACGCCGTCTTGTCACTGTGTGGCAGGGACAGGTGCTGCAAGGCCTGTTTGCCGTTTTCACATTCCGCAATGGCTGAACGAATACGGGCGGGCAGGTCGCCATCGTCGCTGGTCATCGCGTCACGGCGCTTCGCCAACGTTTCATGCACGGAGGCAAGGGCGTGGCGTTCCGTGTCTGTGCGGCTGAAGGTTTCGAGGTAGCTGATGTTTTCCACCAGTGCCGCCGCATCACGCGCGGCGGAAAGGGAACGGGCGATATCGCGAAACCGGGTGTTTTCGGCGGCGCGGAAGTCTGGCGCTTTGTTGTGCGTGAAGCGGTACAGGGCGCGCAGCCGTTTGAACTTCTTGCGGGCCTCGTGCACCGCCGCGTGCGGGCCATCCGGCTGCTGCGACAGTGCAGCCACGGCCTCATCGATCAACGCCACGCCGACTTTCTTAAGCTCTTCGACAAAAGGTTTGGCGGGGTTAACCTTGAAGGACATGGCACAACTCTGCGCTAAGATCGTCTGTGGCCAGATATTGGTTCGAATAGCGGCGGTCGCCCGTGACTTCCGGGCCAAGCCATGCGGGCAAAGCGGGTTGATCGGTCTCAGAGTTCAACTCCACCTCCGCAACGATGAGACCGCTATAGAGACCTTCGAACACGTCGATTTCCCAGACGAACCCTTCATGGTCCACGGTAAAGCGGGTTTTTTCGATGACGATGCCCAGCGATGTGCTCAGAAGCTCCTGCGCATCTGCCACCGCGATGTCATATTCATATTCATCGCGCATGAGGCTGCTTGCGCCGATCTTGATCGTCAAGGTCGCGGCATCGTCTCCCTTGATGCGGACGCGAACGGAACGGTCTTCCAGCGAGACGATATAGCCTTGGCGGAAAGGTGTCTGCGATGTGATTTCGCCGCGCCAGCTATCGCTGCGAACCAGAAATTTGCGTTCAATTTCTTTTGCCATTCAACACCCTGCCCGATTTACGGGCAACCCTAGCGCATGCAACTGTCATGAAAAAGCAATGAAACCGAAATATTTTGTTTTTATGCGGAGCGCAGCGTGTCCATTCGGATGCGCTAAATGCGCTCTAACTCATTGAAACTACGAATTGCGCTTTCCGGCAATCGGAGCCGATTTTCGGCCTGATGCGCTGGACAGCCATGGCTTTGCGCGGTAATTGAAAACCAAATTCAATCGTTTCAATAGAGGAGATATTGCCATGGCCCAGGATTCCCAAAAGCTGCTTTCCATCCTGAAACTTCAGCCGGTGGTGCCTGTTCTTATCGTGGACGATGTTGCCTCTGCCGTTCCTCTGGCGCGCGCGCTGGTTGCTGGTGGGTTGTACGCCATCGAAATCACCATGCGCACACCTGCCGCACTGGACGCTATCCGCGCTGTGGCTGCCGAAGTTGAAGGCGCTCATGTGGGTGCCGGCACGATCCTCAACGAAAAAGATTTTGAAGCGGCGGCCAAGGCTGGTTCTACCTTTATCGTCAGCCCCGGCGTGAACAAGAGCGTTCTGCAAGCGGCGAAAGATTCCAAAGTACCGCTTCTGCCCGGCGCTGCAACAGCCAGCGAAGTGATGGTGCTGCG
This sequence comes from Agrobacterium sp. rho-13.3, assembly GCF_033957765.2. Lineage (NCBI taxonomy): Bacteria > Pseudomonadati > Pseudomonadota > Alphaproteobacteria > Hyphomicrobiales > Rhizobiaceae > Agrobacterium > Agrobacterium sp. rho-13.3. The sequence continues at coordinate 2,281,446 of NZ_CP192774.1, read as the reverse complement.
TGACAAGGGCTACAAGGTTCTGAAATTTTTCCCTGCCGAGCAGGCCGGTGGCGCACCCTACCTCAAGGCATTGTCGTCTCCACTTGCCGACGTGGTGTTCTGCCCAACCGGCAGTGTTTCGCTGAAGAATGCCAAAAATTACCTGTCGCTGCCAAACGTCGTTTGCGTGGGTGGTTCATGGGTTGCGCCAAAGGAACTCATCGTCGCCGGTGATTGGGATGGCATCACCAAGCTGGCAGCGGAAGCGGCAGCGCTGCGCGGCTAAGTCCTGGTGGTCACGATGGCGTGACCATCACAACCATTTGTTTTTGCCGCAAGGCTCCCTATCTCCTGTTTCATATCGAGTGAAACAGGAGATTTTAATGTTCGACGCGAAGAAGCTTCTAGACCAGTTTTTGGGCTCTCAGGTTCCCGGCCTTTCGGGAAGCGTGCGTGACCGGGCTGGCCAGGCCACCGACATAGCGAAGAACAATCCCCTGAAGGCAGGCGCTATCGCTGCTGCCATCTTCGGCACAAAAACCGGACGCAAGCTTGCCGGCAATGCCGCAGCCGTCGGCGGTATCGCCGCCATCGCCGGTCTTGGTTATCTGGCCTACAAGAATTACCAGTCCGGCAAGGCACCGGAAGCTGCTCCGCAGCCGCAGCCACAACAGGTGCTGTTGCCGCCGCCGGTCGATTCCCCATTCCACCCGCAATCGGCCACACTTTCCAACAGTTTTGCGCTGACTTTGGTGCAGGCCATGATTGCCGCCGCCAAGGCCGATGGCCATATCGACGCGGAAGAGCGGGCGCGCATCATGGAAAAGGTGCAGGTCTCCGGCCTCGACCATGAAGCGGAAGCATTCATCGAAAAAGAACTGGCCGATCCGCTGGATATCGATGCGCTGGTGGCTGCCGCCCAGACCGAAGAGCAGAAGGTGGAGCTTTATACGGCGTCACGCTTGACCATCGAGCCGGACAGCCGCGCCGAGCGTGGGTATCTTGACCTTCTGGCGGGGCGCCTGGCTTTGCCTGATGCGCTGGTGGATCATATCGAGGCGACGGTGTCTGCGGCGAAGGTTTGACGACATTCCATGAATTGGGCTTTGGCGGGTGTGGCTACCCCCCTCTGCCCTGCCGGGCATCTCCCCCACAGGTGGGGAGATCGGCAAGTGGATAGCTCCCGCCCATCTTGAACGTTGAAGAAGGCGCGAGGAACTTGCGTCCAGCCAATCTCCCTCCTTGTGGGGGAGATGCCCGGCAGGGCAGAGGGGGGTGAGCCACACCCACCAACCTCCCACATCCGCTGTTGTCTTTACCCACCACCTACCGTAAGTCTTTTCCGTCATTTTATGAGGAAAAGAATGCGCGATCTCAGCCAGTTTAAAGGATGCCCAGCGCCTGCGCCGGTGACGCTTGAAGGACGTTTTGTGACGGCGGTGCCGTTTGATCGGGCTGCGCATCTTGAAAATCTCTGGGTCGCACTGGGCGGGTCGGGCACCAATGATCTGCTGAAATATTTTCCGCAGGATGCCTTTCCCAATGCGGATGCGTTTGGCGACTGGATTGAAGGCGCGCAGAAAGCTCTGGGCTGGGTGACGCTCGTGTTCCTTGAAAATGCCACGGGTGATGTTGTGGGCATGGCGAGTTATATGCGGCCCGATCCGAAAAACGGCGTGGTTGAAGTCGGCTCCGTGGCGCATGGCGCCAAGATGCAGCGTTCGCCGCTGGCAACCGAAGCGCATTATCTGATGGCCAAACATGTGTTCGACGATCTGGACCATCGCCGTTACGAGTGGAAGTGCCACAATGAAAACGAGCCATCCAAGGCCACGGCGAAACGTTATGGCTTCACCTTCGAAGGCGTGTTTCGCCAACATATGATTTCCAAGGGCGTCAACCGCGATACCGCATGGTTTTCGATGATCGATGGCGAGTGGCCGGTGATCCGAGAGGCGTTTGAAGCCTGGCTTGCGCCGGAGAATTTCGGCCCGGATGGTCTTCAGAAACGCAAACTCGAAGACATTCGCGCAGGACTTTCCGCATGACAGCCAACAGCAATAAGTCTGCCATGTTCGCGGCCATCGCCATTCTGCTGGGGTTCGGTCTGCTGTTTTTCATCATGCCGACCATCACCTTGTGGCTGGCCGAGCATTATTCGGTCTGGGTCGCAGCAGTGTTCGATACGCTGGCCGTTCTGGCCTTCTTTCTGGTGTTCTGGCTGCGCGCCCGGTATCAGCGCAAGCACTGAACGAACTCAGGCCTGAAGCGAAGCGCCAAGCAGGCCAAGACCCATCAGCAGTACGACAAGCGCACCGGCGATTTCGATGCCGGTGGAAATGCGCATCGCCCGCGTGCTGCCTGAACCGGCATACCGCACCGCCAAATCCTTCGCCTTGACTGCAAGGCACGCCAGCACGGATACGGTGATGGCCGTGCCGATGGACATGGCGAGAACGGACATGATGCCGCCGAGATAAAGGCCGTTCAGCAGCGAAAAGCTCATGACAATGATGGCGCCGGAGCAGGGCCGCAGGCCGACGGCTATGATGGCGGACCATGCTTCGGGCAGGCTGAAATCTTTCGATTGCAGCAGCGAAGGATCGGGTGCGTGGGCGTTTCCGCAGGTGGTGCAGACATCGCCCGCGCCGCTGTGGCTATGATCGATAAACACCGGCTGGCCTTGGAAACGAAGTCCGGTTCCCATTCCGGTTTTGATGGGAGCGGCATTGTCGACAGCAAGCACGGGTGCGGGTTCCACCCTCACCATAAGACTGCGCAGCTTGCGAAACAGCAACCACGCGCCGAACAGGGCGACCATGGCGAAGCTGGTGATTTCCATCGCCTGTGTGGCCTTGGTCATGGTGATGGAGGTGCCGCGTAGCACCAGATAGGCCGCGCCCACCAGCGCGATGGCGACAGCACCCTGTATCAGCGCCGAGATGAACGAGATGAGAATGCCGCGCCTGAGCTGCGTTTCATTGGCAATCATATAGGACGAAATAACCGCCTTGCCGTGCCCCGGCCCTGCGGCGTGGAAAACACCATAAGCGAAAGACAGGCCGACCAGGGAGGTCAGCGCCCACGGGTCTTCGCGCATGGCTTTCAGCGCGCCGGTCAGAGCACGGTAAAAGGATTGCTGGTGAACATTGATCCATTGGAACAGCGGCGCCAGCGGCCCGCCGATGGAAATGGACGGTTCAGCCGACCCGATGCCGAGGGGGGATTGGGCGTGGACAATGGAAAATGTGAGAAGGAGCAGGGCGCTAGTCACAACGCAAAGTCGGGCGCTATTTCTGTTTGTTAGCATCTTTTTTCCTCATTCCTGTCCTGGTGACCGGAATCCAGTCGATGCGCGTCTGCGCGGCGAAAAGACTCTTTCAGCCCGGGACTGGGCTGGCTGGATTCCCGTGACAAGCATAGGAACCAGGGAAGAGGATATCAGCATGTCAGTTCCAGCCGGGTGGCAAACAGCTTTGTCATGTCCGTTCCTGTCGGATCGTTGAAAAAGGCATCTGTGAGGTTGTTCTGGTTCTGGGAGATGATTTCGTCGGGATTGGGACGGATGACCTTGTGTTTGCAGGCGGCCAGATGGGAGCCTTTCACCACGAGGTCGGTGTCCTTGGCAAAATCGATCGCCGTGTACATGGTCGGATCCCACGCGCCGAAGCTCAGCAAACCCTTTATGGGGAGTGGTTTTTGCGGCTTCATGGAAAAGAACATCAGGATTTGATTGTCCTTATAATCGACATGGATGGCATCCGGCTTGCCCAGATCAACCGGTTTTCCGTTTTGGGTGATGAAGGTGTAATAGGAAAATTCCGCGAGCGATTCATGGACGGTGTTGCCGATTTCGGCCAACTCTTCCTTGTCGAGCTTTGCGTCGCTGTTCTTGTCGTAATCCAGCACGACGCTTGCGGAAAACATCTCGTCGAAACGCCAGATGTTGCGGACTTCCTCCAAATTACCATCGGCCCCCTCGATGATTTCCATCCGCGCTTCGGCAAAAATATGCGGGTGCGCGAAGGCTGTCATCGGCGCAAGACAGGCGGACAGGCTTACGGCCAGTGGCAAAAGTGCGTTTTTCATGGATGTCTGTCTGTCTCGACTCTCGAATCTGCTGAATGATTTTAACGTCAATTGGGACCGAATTTCGGCTGGTGCGATAAAGAGGCCGTGACGGTTCAAACGTTCTTCTTGAACCAGTTTGTCAGATAGTCCACGAAGCTGCGCACCTTTGCGGGCAGATAACGCCGGTGCGGATAGACGGCATAAATGCCGCGATCCCGCGAAATATAGTCGTCGAACAGGGTCACGAGTTCGCCGGACAGAATATGCGGTTTTGCGATGAAGTCGGGCACGATGGCAACCCCGAGACCGGACCGGGCGGCACGCAGGGTGGCCTGTGGACTGTTGACTTCAAGCGGCCCGGTAATCGCCACCGAGTTGGTGCCGCCGCCGGGTTCGAAATAACGGATGTGGTTGTGGAAGCGGGAGTTGGTATCCACGATGCAGGGCACCTTGCCCAAATCCTGCGGCGAATTCAGCGGGCCGTGGCGATCCACGAAATCCGGCGTGGCCACCGCATAGACCCTAAAATCGGCCAGCTTCTTGGCAATCATGCCGGAATCTTCCAGCTTGGTGATGCGGATCGCCATATCGAAGTTTTCTTCGATCAGGTCCACGAAGCGGTCTTCGGCAACGATTTCCAGCGAAAGCTCCGGGTTTTCCTTGGCAAAATCGATCAGGCTCTGGCCGATTTCCGCATCGATGAAGGTGCGCGGCACGGAAAGACGGAGTTTACCTTTCAGGTCGGCATTATTTTCCCGCACCAGATCGGCCAGATTGTCGATCTCCGTGAGGATATCGGCGGCGGTCCGATAATAGGTATGACCCGCTTCGGTCAGCGAAAATTGCCGCGTTGTTCTGTTGAGCAGCAGCGCGCCGAGATCATCTTCCAACTCACGGACATATTTGGACAAAAGCGCCTTGGACCGCCCGGTTTTGCGGGCGGCGGCGGAAAAGCCTTCCGCTTCGACAACATCAATAAAAGCGCGAATACGGGTGAGGGTGTCCATCAAACTCTCCTGTTTGTTCGACATAATTGAACGGTTGAGCCAGATCGTTCAAGAATAAAATAGCGTGATGAAAAAAACATCGATATGATGAAAAATTCCCTTGATTATGACCGCGAATATTCTTATCTCCCGTCTTGCCCAAAGTCGCACGTGCCCATGTGTGTCCGCCGACCCTCGATTTGGTGAGGATCTCGGTAAGGTACCTGGAATTAACCCCTCCAGTCGCTATTCCGGCCAACCGGAAAATGCGAGGACATACGAAGCAACGACGGTGCGGGCCTTTCTGGTTCTCTGCCGGCTTTCCATCAGCCGGGGTACTGAAGAGGCACACCATCATTGCCGTAAGTGCGGTTGGGAAGTTTCCCTCCAATCCCATGGCAGACAAAGCCGAATAATGCTCTGGCAGGGCGTTGTTCACATTTGCGCCTTGAGCGTATGCGAATGAATCTGCGCCTCCACCGGCTGATTCGTCTTGCGTATCTTGAGCGCCCTTTGTCCTCCGGATTTTTTCCGGGGTCGGTTCATTTGAGGGAATACAACGATGACGACTGCACGCATTATCGACTTCATCAAGACCCGTCGTCCCGAAGGCCCTTGCCTCGTGGTTGACCTCGACGTCGTGCGCGACAATTTCCATGCCTTCCGCCATGCATTGCCAAACAGCGCAATCTACTATGCGGTCAAGGCAAACCCGGCTCCAGAAATCCTCAAGCTGCTTGCATCGCTTGGCTCCAACTTCGATTGCGCCTCCGTGGCTGAAATCCAGATGGCGCTCGATGCCGGTGCGACTTCCAACCGCATCTCTTATGGCAACACCATCAAGAAGGAACGCGATGTTGCGCGTGCACATGCACTCGGCATCGACCTCTTCGCCGTGGACAGCCATGAGGAAGTTGAAAAGGTTGCCCGTGCAGCCCCCGGCGCCCGTGTATTCTGCCGCGTTCTGACCGATGGTGAAGGTGCCGAATGGCCGCTTTCGCGCAAGTTCGGCTGCGTGCCTCAGATGGCTGTCGATGTTCTCGTTTACGCCCATCAGCTTGGTCTGGAGTCCTATGGTGTCTCCTTCCACGTGGGTTCGCAGATGATGAACCTCAACGCATGGGACGCTGCCCTTGCCGATGCCAAGCGCGTGTTCGCATCGCTGTCCAAGCAGGGCATCCACCTGCAAATGGTCAACATGGGCGGTGGCTTCCCAACGAAGTACCTGCGTGATGTTCCGGCTGCCGAAGAATATGGTCAGGCCATCGATGCTGCTCTTCGCAAGCACTTCGGCAACCAGATTCCACAGACCATCATCGAGCCGGGCCGCGGCATGGTGGGCAATGCCGGTGTGATCAAGGCGGAAGTCGTGCTTGTTTCGCGCAAGTCCGACAATGACAACCACCGCTGGGTGTTCCTCGACATCGGCAAGTTCGGCGGTTTGGCCGAAACCATGGACGAGGCCATTCGTTACCCGATCCGCACCGAGCGCGATCAGGACGACATGGAGCTTTGCGTTCTGGCTGGTCCGACCTGCGATAGCGCCGACGTGCTCTATGAAAAGAACATGTACCCGCTGCCGGTCTCGCTGAGCATTGGTGACGAAGTTCTGATCGAAGGCACCGGCGCCTACACCACAACCTATTCGGCGGTGGCGTTCAACGGTTTCGAGCCGCTGAAGTCCTACGTTATCTGAGTGAGCTGCCGCCTGTTTGGTGCAGGCGGCATTCTCCGGGTTTCCCGTTCCTGCTTTTGCTAAACGCTTGCCGAATCTCTTTCGGACTGAGGGCGGGCTGGGACGTATCAACTCTTTTTTCTCGCATGTTGTTGTCGCAAAACCGCTACGCACTTTTGCGCGACATGCTTTTATGTAAGGTGCCGCTTTGTGGGCGGCTTGGTGACGGGAGGCCGGGATGGCCGCTGTTCTCAATTCGGTTCGTGCATTTTTCACACCGCAGACATTTCATATCGACGCAGAGAACCCAGGCGACATCGTTGCCCGTGAGAGCCTGCTCGACACCGCCATGGGCGCTGGCCGCCGCCGCAAGTCGTCCGAAAAGCTGCGCGCCGGTCGTGTTCCAGCCGAAGGCTTGGCACTGGTTGCCCGCGATGAAGATGGCCATGTCATCGGCACGGTGCGCCTGTGGAACGTTCAGGCGGGTGTCACGCGGGAAGGTCAGCCGGTTGCGGCCCTTCTTCTCGGTCCGCTGGCCGTGGACGCCGCCCATGAAGGCAAGGGCATCGGCTCTGCCTTGATGCGTGCTGCCATCACCGAGGCCTCAAAGCGCGACCATGGCGCGATTTTACTGGTGGGTGATGCGGCTTATTATGAGCGTTTCGGTTTCTTCACTGCCCAGACACAGCATCTGGTGATGCCCGGCCCGTTTGAGCGGTCGCGGTTTCTGGCGCTGGAATTGAAAGACGGCTGGCTGAACGGCGCTGCCGGAATGCTGGTTGCCAACGGGCGCAGGTTTTCTGTCTGATAGATCGCTCACGGCGTTGAAAATGGCTCCTTCGGGGGCCATTTTTGTTTTTTGAGAATATGTGGCCCGAAGACCGCCCAAAGGACGGCTCCGCAGGGTTATCACAGATCAAAATGCGCCGCTGAACCGGGTGGAAATGCTGCTGCCGCGGTAGGCGGCGGTTTCGTCATATTCGGTGTGGAGCAGGCGGGAGAACTCCAGTTCCAGTTTCCGGTCTTTGCCAGCGTCGAGCGTCAGGGATGCGGACAGCCGTTTTTCGCTGCTGTGATAGTCGTAATAGATCCAGTTTTTGCGCGAGCGCTCGAGCGTCACGTCGAAATCCAGCTTGTCCGTGAGCTTGGTTTTCATCACCAGTTTCCAGCGGCGCTGAAACTCGGCGATCGGATCGTCCAGATCATACAGCGCGTAGTCCTGCGAAAAACCGGCGCCGAAGGCGAGGCGGTCATTGAGTTCCCATTCGGCTTCGGTGCGCAGATAAGGGTGCGTGCGCTTGACGCGATTGCTGATCTCATCGCCCATGATGGTCGTGACGCCCGCTTCCATGAGAATTGTCAGGCTGTCACCAAATTTGCGGGCGTATGCCAATGAGCCGCGAAGATTGGTGGCGGGGAAGCGTTCGTATTTCAGTTGCTGCCCATCGGGTATCAGGCTGGTGTTGTAGGCCAGCGTGAGGCCGACTTCACCGCCTGCCAGCGCGCGGATGTGGTTGGCCTTGAGGCCTAAAAGGGCTTCATTGGCCTCCAGCCGGGCGGGCAGAAAATAACCGGGCCGGAAATGCGCCTTGCCTTTCATCAGGCTGACGTAGCTGGCGGACAGGGTGTTTTTGCCGCCGAAAGCCGCAAGTGTGGCCGAGGTGGAGAGGTCGATTTTGTGATCAAGGCGGCGATACCCGATCACCTCATCCGGTAATTTGAGAAAAATGTCACCGGCATCGCTTCGCGTGCCGCGCATCTGCGCATTCCATTCCAACCGGTCGGACACCTTTTTGGAGAGGGAAAAACTGACCGAGCTATTGTGCTCATTGGCAAACCCGTAACGCGGAACGCGCACCTCCTGGTGGTTGAAGGAATATCCGAACTTCGTTCCCTCACGCTCGACCTCTCCTTCCAAACCAAGGCTGGTGCGCAGGCTGAAAGCGGGAAGGGTGTTGGTATCGCCGAAGTAATTCGTGTCGTATTTCGTCTCGGTATCATAGGTGATGCGCGGTTCTGCCCGTGCGGAAGGCGCACAAGCGACACAGATAAGCAACGCAACGAGACTGCGGACTTCCATGCGTATCCCCAATACCTAATTGAGCGATATCTTATAGATAGGTGGTTAACAATATTGTATGAATGCTGACGATACCACCACAGGTTTTGCCATGATGGCGGGCTTCAAGGCATTCTGGGCGTTTGTTTTGTATTTTATGAAAATTGAAAACATTAATATTAACAGTTCATTATAGTATTAGCATCTGCTTGCATTAGATAATCCTAATTGTACTGTTGAGACACGCCAGACGGCGGTGATCTACAGCTTAAAGGAGAGAGAAATGCTTACAAAAATCGCGTGTGCTACTGTCGCTCTTACCATTGCTTCCTTCGCTCCTGCTCATGCGGGCGGTCTGCTGGGTGGTCTTCTATCCGGCAACAGCAACAAGGGCGGGCTTGTCGTCGTATCGCCAAATGTCGATCTCGGCCTCAACGGTCTCCTGTCCAACAACAGCATTCTGAACGGCAACAAGACCGGTATTTTGAGTGGCATTCTGAATGGCAACAAAACATCGGTGGACGGTATCGGCAACGATAACGACCGTGGCTACAACAAGAAGAAGCGTCGCCACTAAGGCAATTGAATTCCGCGCATCTCTTGCGGAAGGGGAGCTTCATAGCTCCCCTTTTTCATGTTCTGAAACAGAATATTCAGGCTGTGATGTCGATAATCCCGCAATCGCCCGCTTCAGAGGCGAAAGCCAGAAGTTTGCCGGTGCTGCTCCAGGACATGGATGTGATGGCGCCCTTTCCAGGGCGACGAAGCAGGGCTTCTTTCTGGTCGGCCACGCGTACGCCGAGGATCATTCCGTCGGCGAAACCGATGGCGAGAACCTCTTCGGCAGGGTGGAATGCAACATGCGTGACCATGATATTGGCGCGGGTGCCTAGTTCCAGCGGTGCCTTGCCCATCGGGCCATCCTTGCTGGCAAAGGGCCATACGATGGCGGCGGGCGCACCGGAGGATGCCAGCCATTTGCCCTTGGACGACCAGGAGATGGATTTGACCTTGGCCGGATAGCCGGTCATGCGCATGTGGCGTGTTTCCATTCCACCTTTGGTCGCTTCCATTTTCCAGCCGTGCAGGGCGTTTTCCTGCATGGTGGTGACGAGGAATTTGCCATCTGCGGAGAAGGTGACGCCGGTATGGGCACCCTTCCAATCGAGATCGATCGGATCGCCTGCGGTTGCCACCCAGTGCAGCGACACGCCGTTATACCGGGCGGCGGCAATGCGCAGACCCTTTGGCGCAAAGGCGATGGCTTCCACCGTGCGCTCTTCGGTGAATTCCTTCACCGTTCCATCGTTCAGGCGCACGAAGCTGGATTTTCCGACGCCATAGGCAACGGCACCCTGCGGGCCGCCGGCAACGACGCTGATCCATTTGCGCGGCACATGGGCAAGCTCGGTTATCGCGCCGTCATGGCCGATGCGCAGCACCTTGCCATCTTCACCGCCGGTCAGAAGCGTTGCGCTGTGCGGATCGCGAATGCAGGTCAGCAGACCCTGATGCGCTTCGGTGACTTTTTCGCCGCCATCCAGCCGGTGAATGGTGCCGGCGGCGGTGGCAAACATCGGGATATCGCCCAGAAAATGCGTCGCAACGACGTGGCCTTCGAGGTCAAGAGGAGCAACGGTGGGCATAGGGTATCGGTCTTTCTGTATGGGTTTGTATGTCGCAAGCAGGTATGCGGTATTGGGCATTCCTATCAGTCGTCATGCTCGGGCTTGTCCCGACCATCTGCAACGTTCAATTTTTGGTGACGCGATTAGATCCTCGGGCCAAGCCCGAGGATGACGGATGGTGTGGCAACGATCACGCCGTCGCAGCGCACGCATTAAAGCTGTTTTCCAGCTTTTCACGATCCAGATTGCGACCGATGAACACGAGGCGGGACTCGTGTTTTTCGCCGTCTTTCCATGCGCGCTGGTGATCACCTTCGATGATCATGTGAACGCCCTGCACCACGTAACGCTCCGCATCGTCCTTGAAGGCGATGATGCCCTTGAGGCGCAGAATGTTGGGGCCGTCGGTCTGCGTGACCTTCTGAATCCACGGGAAGAAACGGTCCGGGTTCATCTCGCCGCCGCGCAACGACACGGACTGAACCGTGACATCATGGATGGGCGAGGCAGGCGCGTGATGATGGCCATGCCCGTGATTATGATCGTGCTCGTGGTGGTCATGGTCATGATGCTCATGCCCATGGTCGTGTCCATGATGATGATCGTGGTCATGATGGTGGTGATCATGGCCGCAATCCGGTCCACACACATGGTCGTCATGGCTCTGTTCGAGGAAATGCGGATCGTTTTCCAGCGCGCGCTCCAGATTGAACGCACCCTGATTGAGCACATGGGCGAGATCGACGCCGGAGCGGCTGGTCTTGTGGATGCGGGCGGAAGGGTTGATGGCGCGAACCACGTCTTCGATCACGGCGAGTTCTTCCGGGCTGACGAGATCGGTCTTGTTGATGACTACGACATCGGCAAAGGCGATCTGGTCTTCGGCTTCGCGGCTGTCCTTCAGGCGAAGCGGCAGATGTTTTGCGTCGACCAGCGCGATCACGGCGTCGAGTTCGGTCTTGGCGCGCACATCATCATCCATGAAGAAGGTTTGTGCGACGGGAACCGGATCAGCAAGGCCGGTAGTTTCGACGATGATACCATCGAAACGGCCGGGACGGCGCATCAGGCCTTCCACGACACGGATCAAGTCTCCGCGCACGGTGCAGCACACGCAGCCATTGTTCATCTCGTAGATTTCCTCGTCGGATTCCACGATCAGATCATTATCGATGCCGATTTCGCCAAACTCGTTGACGATGACCGCATATTTCTTGCCGTGGTTTTCGGACAGGATGCGATTGAGGAGTGTGGTTTTTCCAGCGCCGAGATATCCCGTCAACACGGTGACGGGAATGGGCTTTAGGGTTGTTGCTGCTTCGGTCATCGGAAACCTCGAATGAAAATGGCCGGGACGCGGCCTTTGAAAGCGTTGCCGTTCATATAGGCGTGTGGCGGAATGAGTTCAAAGAGAATCTGTCGAAGTTTTTTGAACCGAGCTTTCAAGCAAATTCATGTCAAAGGCCCGGACATCGTCCAAGAGCTCCAAAAGGCCCGATACGGCATGGGCTATCAGCGTCTCGCCTTTTTGCGCCGTGGCGGAAGCGGCGTTACCCGCGACGCCTTGGGGGTTGAGATCCGACATGATCCAGCCGAACGCATGGGGACCATAGGCGCGCAAATGTTTGAAACGGTGCGCGAATTCACTCTGCCGCGAGGGGAAGTTTTCGGCTTTCGCCATGTCCACGCGGTCGGGGTAAAGAGCCAGCATAACCGAGGTTTCAATATCCCCGCCATGGATATCGATGGCTTTGTCGGTAGGTGTGATAACGCCCTGCGGCACTCCGAACCGGGTCCAGCTGGTTGCAACAGCCAGCATGTTGAAACGCACCCGCGCTTCGGTGGCTACAATCGTCATCAGTGGCGAATTGCCGCCATGGGCATTCAGCATCACGAATTTGCGAATGCCTTTGCGGTTCTGTTCCTGCGCAATCGATAGCCAGCGGTGGACGGCCTCATCGAAGCTGAGCGTTTTGGAGCCGGGGACATTCATATGTTCGATGGAATATCCGACCGGTTCGGCGGGCAGGAAGGTGATCGGGCTATCGGCGCTGAGCGATTGCTTCAACCGTTGCACGATGCCTTCGACGATCAGCGTATCGGTTTCGAACGGCAAATGTGGCCCGTGCTGCTCGTGTGCGCCCAAGGGTAGCACGGCAATGCGCTCGGTCTGCAATGAGCCTGTTACGTTTTTGTCATGAATATGCGTGTATGTGTTTGGCATCTGGCGATCTGCGCCCGTATTCGTTAAATGTTACCAAGACCATATAGAGCATTTCCAGCAAAAGTGCGAAGCGGTTTCGCGTCCGGATAATGCGTTAAAACAAAGAGCTAGAGCATTTTTGCGTTTCAGAGAAAGGCGGAAATGCTCTATTCGTCCTCGACTTCAGAAAAGGCATTTGCTGATGAGCAAGGATAAGCTGGCCAAAAAGAACAAGGCGGCGAAAAAAGACAAGTCGGGCAAGAAGAAAGATATTTCCTTCAGCCCGGATGAGCTTGCGCAATCCATCACGCAGGCGGCGCGGTCCATGCGCACGGTTTTGAGCCACAACCTTGCAACTTCGGGTCTTTACGCCGGGCAAGACGGGGTGATCCTCGCCTTGGCGCAGGAAGGCAGCATGACGCCGGGGCAAATTGCCCAGAAGCTGGGTGTCAAAGCGCCGACCATGACGCGCACCATTGGCCGCATGGAGGCGCAGGGCTTTGTCGAACGCAGTGCGGGCGAAGGGGACGGACGCCTCACCATGGTCAAACTGACCGATGCGGGTTTGAAAAGCGTCGAGCATATCAACGCATCGATTGCCGATTGCGGTGCGCGTGCTGTCGATGGCCTGTCGGCCAAGGACGTAAAAACCGTGGTGAAACTGCTGCGCGCCATCGATGCGAATTTGCAGCCTGTTGAATTAATCGATTAAATTTTTGTATTTCGGTCCTTGCTTGAGTTGAAACTCTTAAATTGATTGCGCGATTTGTTTAAATTGTTTAGTCACAATTTAAACGCCGCAGAGTGCGGTTGCGTGACTGGGAGGGGACCGTGGCGCAAAAGATAAAACTGTCGACGATTGCCGAAAGCCTTGGGCTTTCGACTGCCACCATATCGCTTGCGCTGCGCGACAGCCCGCTGGTTGCGGCCGACACGCGCGAGAAAATCAAGGAACAGGCGCGTGCGCTGGGTTATATTTATAACCGCCGTGCTGCCAGCCTGCGCACCTCACGCTCCGGCATTGTGGGGGTCGTATTTCATGATGTGATGAATCCGTTTTACGGGGAAATTCTCAAGGCCATCGAAAGCGAGCTGGACCGCAGCCGCCAGACCTTCATTCTGTCCAACCATTATGATTCCGTTGAAAAGCAGCGCACATTTATCGAAACGCTGTTGCAGCTCGGCAGTGACGGCATCATCCTGTCGCCTGCCATCGGCACGCCGCTGGAAGACCTGAAGCTGGCGGAAGAAAACGACATGCCCGCCATTCTGGTGGCGCGCTCGATGGATGGCGTGGATATGCCGACCTATCGCGGCGATGACAGTTATGGCATTTCGCTGGCCACCAACCACCTCATCAGCCTTGGCCACCGTACCATCGCCATGGTGGGCGGCACGGACCAGACATCAACCGGACGCGACCGATATCAGGGCTATGTCAATGCACTGCGCAAGGCGGGCATCGAGGTTGATCCTGATTTGCGTATTCCCGGTGCACGTTCCAAGCAGGGCGGGTTCGAGGCGGCGGTGAACTTCCTGTCCCTGCCACAAAAACCGACGGCTGCCGTTTGCTGGAACGATCTTGTGGCGATCGGTCTGATGAACGGTATTTCCCGCGCCGGTTTCGTGCCGGGCAAGGACATTTCGGTCACGGGCTATGACGATCTGGAAGAAGCGGCCATTGCCACACCGGCGCTGACCACCGTTTCCAACGGTCAGGCGGAAGTCGGACGGCTGGCGGCGCGTGCATTGCTGGACAGGCTGGCAGGCAGCCATGAGCCCGATGGTATTCACCTCATCAAGCCGGAAATGCGTATTCGTCAATCCACCAGCCCGTGTGTTCCGCGCAAGTAAGTCTAGGGTGCCATAACTTACTAAAAATGGGTTTCGCTGTGTGAATCTATGGGTTAGCTTGCCCCTGATTTATATCAGGAGGACTACCCAGCATGTCAGATAGCAAAGCCACCGTTCTCGTTCCGGGCAAAATCCATCCGCGTGTTTTGGAGCGCTTTGAAGGACAGGTGGAGATTATCACCGCACCGTCAGGTGCAGAGCCTGCGCTATCTGCCGATGTTGCCGCCCGCATCAAGGCCATTGCCGTGTCCGGTGGCGTGAATGCACGCTGGATCGATGCCCTGCCCAACCTGGAAATCATTGCGAATTTCGGTGTGGGGTATGACGGGGTGGATACGAAACACGCGGCGTCGCGCGGCATTGTCGTGACCAACACGCCAGACGTTTTGAACGACGAAGTGGCTGATACCACAATCGCTTTGCTCATCAACACCGTGCGCCGTCTGTATCAGGCTGAAAGCTATCTGCGTGAAGGCAAGTGGGCGGCGAATGGTCCATTTGCGCTCTCGCCGTTTTCGCTGCGGGGCCGCAAGGTTGGCCTGTTCGGCATGGGTCGCATCGGTCAGGAAATCGCCAAGCGGCTGGAGCCGTTTAAGGTGGAGATCGGTTATCACACCCGCAGCAAACGCTCCGAACTGCCCTACACCTATTACGCTTCGTTGAAGGAGATGGCGCAGGCCGTGGACGTGCTGATCTGCATCGTGCCGGGCACGGCGGAGACACACAAGGTTCTCAACGCCGAGATTTTTGCAGCCCTTGGTTCGAACGGCGTGTTCATCAATGTCGGGCGCGGTTCCAGCGTCGATGAAGACGCGCTGTTGAAAGCGCTTCAGGATGGTGTTCTGGGCGCAGCCGGTCTGGACGTGTTTTACGCCGAGCCGAAGGTGCCAGATGCGTTTCTGTCGCTACCGAACGTGACGCTGCTGCCGCACGTCGCCTCCGCTTCCGTTCCGACCCGCAATGCCATGGCCGATCTGGTGGCGGACAATGTGCTGGGTTGGCTGAAGGAGCGCAAGGCGCTGACGCCGGTGCCGGAAACGCCTGTTAAGGGGTGATCTGCTTTTTTTCGGCCAGACCTCTTTTTGACGGAGGCAGTGTCAATGCCTCCGTCACCCCGCACCTGATGCGGGGTCCAGCCGCCTTGCGTCTGCAAGGCGAGAAAACTTTTGATATGCTAGGATCGTGGTAGGAAGAGTCTTTTCCGCGTGGACACGCGGCGCTGGATGCCGGATCGGGTCCGGCATGACGGTGCTAGCGGTGCTTGTTCTCCAAAAAAACCGTCTAAGCCTTGCTCGCCCTATACTCCCGCACAGCCTTGCCAAACGCCTCGAACAAGGCACGCGACGGAGCATCCGTTTCGGCCCAATATTCCGGGTGCCATTGCACGCCGACGGCGAAACCTTTGGCGTCGATTACCGAAACCGCTTCGATGGTGCCGTCTTCTGCCGTTGCTTCCACCTGAAGTCTTGGAGCTGTCTCAGCGATGGCCTGGCGGTGCAGTGAGTTGATCTGCACTTCACCCGTCACGCCAAGGTGTTGGGCGATGCAGGAGCCTTCACGCACAAAGACCGGCTGGCGGATGGAGTAGGCGACATCGCGGTCCGCATCATCGGGCTTGCGATGGTCCCAAATACCGGGCTGCTCCTGAATTTCGCTGGCGAGGGTTCCGCCCAGCGCCACGTTCAGCTCCTGAATGCCACGGCAGATGGCGAGCATCGGAATGCCGCGTTCTATGGCGCGGCGAATGAGGGGCAGGCTGGTGGCGTCACGAGCGGGATCGAACGGGCCATCGCTTTCCTTTGCCTCCAGCCCATAAAGGGAAGGGTGTACATTGGTGGCGGAGCCGGAGACCAAAAGCCCGTCCACACGATCCAGAATGGCATCGGTATCATTGCCGTCTTCGAAGGCCGGAATGATGAAGGACATGACATCCGCCACCCTCAATGCGGCCGAAAGGTATTGGGTGGGTGTTGCATGCCACTGCGCGCCCGCAAGCTCTCTTATATCGGCGGGAATGGCGATGATGGGTTTGGACATGATGGCTCCGAAGTCGACTTCGTTTCTTGTGACGCCGACGAGGGGGGATAGTCAAGCGCCGCATGTGTCCTTCCGCCAATGTCTTTGGTCTAAAGTATAAGGCGTGATGGGCGATATTTCAGTTGCATATTATTCGTGACGCGGATGCGCCAAAAAAGTTGCGAAAACGCGCTGTTTCAGAGGGTTTATTGTTGGTTGAGATGCTTGTCAGCCGCAAATCCGCGTGCTTTTCTTCTGCAATGCCTGATAGCGGAGGGGAGTCCGGCTGAGGGTGAGATTCGTATCTGGGAGGATATTTATGGATCGTCGTTCGTTTATCAAAAAAGGTGCTGTTACGGGCGCGTGGGCTGCTGCGGCAACTGTTCTGGCCGCACCCGCCATTGCGCAACAAACCAGCAAAATCACCTGGCGTCTGACCTCGTCGTTTCCAAAGTCGCTGGACACGATTTTTGGTGGTGCGCAGGACATCGCCAACCATGTGTCAGCGGCCACGGACGGCAATTTCAATATCCAGATTTTCGCGGCCGGTGAAATCGTGCCGGGTCTGCAAGCGGCCGATGCCGTGTCTTCCGGCACAGTGGAAATGTGCCATACCTGCTCCTATTATTATGTCGGTAAAGACCCGACATTTGCGATTGGAACAGCCATTCCGTTCGGTCTGAATGCCCGCCTGACGAATTCATGGTTCTATGAGGGCAACGGCAACAAGCTGCTGAACGAGTTTTACGCCAAGCATAATCTGTACGGCATGATTTCCGGCAACACCGGCGTGCAGATGGGTGGCTGGTTCCGCAAGGAAATCAACACGGTCGATGACTTCAAGGGCGTGAAGATGCGCATTGCCGGGCTGGCCGGTAAGGTGGTGGAGAAGCTTGGGGTTGTTCCGCAGCAGATTGCCGGTGGTGATATCTACCCGGCGCTGGAAAAAGGCACCATCGACGCGGCGGAGTGGGTTGGTCCTTATGACGACCACAAGCTCGGCTTCCAGAAGGTCGCCAAATATTACTATTATCCGGCCTTCTGGGAAGGCGGTCCGGTGATCCATTCCTTCGTCAATCTGGACAAATGGAACACCCTGCCGAAGCAATATCAGGCCGTGTTGCAGGATGCCTGCGCCTTTGCCAACACCAATATGATGGCGAAATACGACGCCAAGAACCCGACGGCGATCAAGCAGATCGTCGCCGAAGGAGCAACATTGCGGCCTTTCAGTCAGGATATTCTCGATGCCTGCTATAAAGCGGCGCTTGAAGTCTATGCGGAAATCTCAGCCGTCAACCCGGACTTCAAGAAGGTCTATGACGATCAGGTTGCTTTCAAGCGCGAAGGGTATTTGTGGATGCAGCTTGCGGAGTACACCTTCGATACGTTCATGATGATCCAGCAACGCAACGGCAAGCTATAGCCGTCATCACACTCCTGTGCAGAAAGCGAACCCGGATCGAAAGGTCCGGGTTTTGTTTTGCTCTCAATAATTGTGCTATCTCGACAAATGGGATTTCAATTCTATGATCGCAGGAGCTGAATGCTAAAGCAGCACACTCGGTGACCAGCCGGAGTATCGGCGTAGACGGCCCCCGCAGACCTTGGCAAAGGCCTTGGTGTTCAACTGTGGAGGTGATGCTATGCGAAAGCCGTTTAGCATTACGTTTATTGTAAGAAAAAGCCGGACAGGCTGGTCAATGACTGTCCGACTCAATTTCAAGCACTAAATAAACGGAAGGTAGGGGGCTAACCCTGCCTTCCACTTCACCAATCTAATACGTTATTATACACGTAAAAAGTGTTTCCCTCACGGGCCGATCTTCGGCGGCTCGTTCAGGTTCGGCATTCCCGGCAGTCCATTTCCACCCGGCTGGGCTGGTGCGCCATCCATCGGCGGCAGGCCGAAATTCGGCATGGTGTTGCCGCCCTGATTGCCAAAAGCAGGGACTTCGATCTTGATGGTGTTGAGATCGACCTGCGGGGCCTTGTCCAGCCAGTAGGTGACGGATTCTGGCCAGAAGATGACGATGGCGACGAGGATCAACTGCATTCCGAGCCAGGGTATCGCGCCCATGTAGATGTCCGAGGTCTTGACCGATCTGGGTGCAATGGACCGCAGATAGAAGAGCGCAAAACCGAACGGCGGATGCATGAAGCTGGTTTGCATGTTGATGCAGATCAGCACGCCGAACCAGATGAGGTCGATGCCAAGCGCCTGGGCAACCGGGGCCAGCATCGGCACGACAATGAAGGCGATCTCGAAGAAATCGAGGAAGAAGGCCAGAAAGAAAATGAAGATGTTGACGAAGATCAGGAAGCCGATTGGCCCGCCGGGAATGCCGGACAGCATGTGTTCGATCCACAGCGAACCATCCATGCCCTGAAAGACGAGGCTGAAGCAGGTGGCACCCACCAGAATGAACACCACCATCGATGTGATGTGCATGGTGGAATGCATGCCCTGCTTGATCAGATCCCAGCTGAGGCGGCGGTGGGCGGCGGCCAGCGCCATGGCACCGACGACGCCAAGCGCGCCCGCCTCCGTGGGCGTGGCAAGACCCATGAAAATGGTGCCAAGCACAAGGAAGATCAGCACGATGGACGGCACCATGCCTGCCAGCACTCTGAAGACCAACGCCCGATTGAGTTCGCCGCGCGCTTCCGGCGGAAGGGCAGGCAAATCCTTGGGGCGCAGTTTCGACATCACGAAGATGAACAGCAGGAAAATCGTGACTTGCAGGATCGAAGGTCCGATGGCACCCAGATACATGTCGCCAACAGACTTGCCGAGCTGGTCGGCCAGAACGATCAGCACCAGCGATGGCGGAATGACCTGGGTTATGGTGCCGGAGGCGGCGATGACGCCGGTGGCAAGGCGCGGATTATAGCCATATTTCAGCATGATGGGCAGGGAAATGACGCCCATGGTGATGACGGAAGCCGCAACCGTGCCGGTGATCGCACCCAGAATGGCACCGACGAGAATGACGGCATAGGCAAGGCCGCCGGGGACGGCGCCGAACAGTTTGCCGGTGCCTTCCAGCAAATCTTCGGCCAGTCCACATCGCTCTAGAATGGCGCCCATGAAGGTGAAGAAGGGAATGGCCAGCAACAAATCATTGGAGATGATGCCGAAAATGCGAAGCGGCAGGGCTTGCATGAAGGCGGGTGAAAAATGCTCCGTGAAAATGCCGATGACGCCGAACAACAGCCCGACGGTGGCAAGCGAGAAGGCCACTGGAAAACCGTAGAGCATGAAAATGATCATGCCCACGAACATCAGCGGCGGCAAAATTCCGTATGCGAACATGGAAATATCCTTCGATCAACGCTGACGTTACTGGAGCGGTTTTTCGTATTTGGTGTCGAGCTGGTAGAGCCCGTTCAGCGCGGCGATGCGCTTCACCACTTCGGATATTCCCTGAAGGACCAGCAATGCGAAGCCCGCGAAAATAATGAGTTTCACCGGCCAGCGGATCAGCCCGCCGGCGTTGGAGGAAATCTCGTTTTGAGCCCAGGAAAGGGCAAACATCGGCCAGCTCAACCAGGCGAGATAAAAACATGCGGGAAGAAGGAAAAAGAGAAGCCCGATAATATCAACCCAGATACGGGTGCGGGCTGAAATGGCACCGTAAATGATATCCACCCGCACATGCTCGTTCATGCGCAGCGTATAGGATGCGCCGACCAGAACGATGAAGGCGAACATATACCACTGGATTTCCAGCCAGCCATTCGAGCTGTAGTTGAAAACATAACGCACGATGGCGTTGCCTGCGCTGACAAGGCAGCAGAGCAGCACGAGATAGCCTGCAACCTTGCCCATGGCCTCACTGAACCAGTCAATAAGGGCGCTCACACTTAGAAGAGCCTTCATTCTCATCCCCTCTTTGATCCCTTTGCGGGTTTGCGGAGAGGGTCGTCCGTATCGCTTCGCCCGAAGCGCACATATGCGCCTCGCCTCAACCGGCAAGCTTTGGACTCCTCCCACACTATTTCGTGTAGGAGGTGGATTTACGAAATGCAACCGCGATAGCGCAGTCTGCGGTGCAAACAGGTGTTTCAGAAGAATTGTGAGCGGTTATGTTGCCCGCCTGCACAGGTTCAACGCGATTTGAGTGCTACCACGCCACCGGCATATGTTTCTGACGGAGGCAGCCGCTTCCATTGCATTTTTCACGGAACTTATGGTAGGTCTTGCCACGGAGCTTTCTACAGGGCCTGCTGCGTGAGGGACACCGTCGCGTTGTGCGTGGAGTGACTGGCAGGGTTGTAGAATATTAAAGGGGAAATGGCATGAGCGAACATCATACGGGTCCAGTCGAAGTCGGTGCTGCGATGAATTATTCCGAGCACGAAAAGACCTATGACGGCTTTCTGGCTGCCGCAAAATACGGCACGATGCTACTCACTGTTCTCATGATTGCCATGGCTGTCGGTTTCTTCACGACAGGCGGCCTTTTCGGCGGCTTCCTCGTCTTCGTCATCCTGACGGTCGCCGGTTTCGTGCTGTTGCGTTAATCACTTCTGATCTTGTTGGTTTCAGGTCGAGAGAGGCGTCTCTCTCGACTGCTTTTGTGTTGTGAGCGCCTCTCCATTTAAACCGAATTGGTTTGCGGCATTGGCTTGAGCCTTGCCCGGCTTGGCAATCCATCCGCTATCAACGATCCGCAGATCGACTACGTCGTGAAGGAAGGGATGCCCGCGCGCTGTTGAAGCAGGGTGGGCCACACATCTCAGGCGTATGCTCGGAGCGTCCCTGCTGCTCCGCGACATTGTCCTCTAGAAGCAGGAATGTTGGGTTATACGCTTGCCTATGCTGTAAATTTTGCCGCTTTCAACGTCGGCATTAAAGACGATATATCGGCGCTGCGGGCAGACCAAATCAAGGGACGTCTTGTGGCACTGAAGGATGTTGGTTTTTCGTTGGACATTGTCTTTCGTCACAACAGTGCGGTTCCGATCTATATAGTCGTCGCACTTAAACCCATTGCGCGTGGCCATGGCTCTGGCAGTATCCAAGCTCGAACCAACGGCATTGACCCTGCTCACGTCTTTCTCGTGAATGAATTCAGGCACCTTTGTCAGTCCGCAGCCGCTTACACTTACACCTGCGGCCAATAGCACTAAAATGCGAAGCACTTTCTCTCCTTAATCGTCGTTGTCTGATTGCACGCGGCATTCCTGTCGCGGAGAATCAAAAAAGCCGGAAACGTCGTTTCCGGCTTTTTTCGTTCTGAATATGACCGATGCCGCTTACGAAGGGCGGGCGCCGCGGGTGCGGGCCAGGCCGTCTATGGCGGGCTTGTACTTCGGGTCCAGGCGGGCGGCGTGACCGTAGGATTTGGCGGCCTTGTCTTTTTCGCCTCGGCGCTCGTAAACGAGTGCCTGGTTTGCCCAGGATTCGGCCAGATCGCCATCCAGCGCAATGGCGTGGTTGAAGTCTGCGAAGGCGTTTTCGTCGTCGTTCAGCGCGACGTAGGAAATACCACGGCCATTGTAGGGTTCAGGCGAATTCGAGGAAAGCGAGATGGCCTTCGAGAAGTCTTCGATGGCCTGAGCGTGCTGGTTGCGCAGCTGATAGATCAGGCCGCGATTGTGCCATGCACGGCCATCTGTCGTATCGAGGCTGATTGCGGCGGAAAAGTCATTGAAGGCTTCGTTGACGCGGCCTGTCTGGCGATAAAGATTGCCGCGACCGATGAGGGCGACATCATAGCTCGGATTGATCTGGAGCGCGGAATTATAATCCTGCAAGGCTTGGCTCTGTTGACCCGAGTTGCGATAAACGAGGGCGCGGTTGGCATAGGCCTGATAGAAGCGCGGATTGAGCTGCAAGGCGCGCTCGAAATCTGCGATCGCACGCTTGGAATCGCCAGCACGACCATATGCCGAGCCACGCACGTTGTACCCTTCGGGGTCTTGTGGATTGGCATTGATGACGGAGGTTAGCGAGGCAATGTTTTCCTGCGATCCCTGAGCACGATCAAGCTGGAAAACGTCATTCGTCTGTGTGGTGGTGGCGCAACCGGACAGTGCTGCCATGATGCCGAAAACGATGAGGGAAGATTGGAACCGCATTTTTTTTCTCTGGGATACGCCGCTTGAAAGCACAGACGAATTTCTGGAGTGACGGGTATCAACAGCATTCATGCGATATGGGTTCCCTCTACCGAAGCCAATTCCACGGTCACAAACTCAAAAAGCGGCGGCGAAAAAATCGCCCCCGCCCAACAAGCATTCAAAAACGTCTAAAAGACGGCCTATTAACGGCTAGGAGCCGGGCGTGGACCTGCGATAAGGCCTTCGCGCTGCATGCGCTTGCGTGCCAGCTTGCGAACGCGGCGAACAGCTTCAGCCTTTTCGCGAGCGCGCTTCTGGGAAGGCTTCTCGTAGTAATCACGCATCTTCATTTCGCGGAAAATGCCTTCGCGCTGCATCTTCTTCTTGAGAGCGCGAAGCGCCTGATCAACGTTGTTGTCGCGGACTAGTACCTGCACGTGAATCCCGTTCCTTTGGTTGGTTATTTTGCCATGTGAATAAAGGCATTCGCAAGCAAACAAAAAATCGTTCGGTAGGCCATTTGGCCGACGCGATTGGTGTGGTGCAATATCAGATCATTTTCACGAAGTCCAGCCGTTAACTGTGAACAGGCTGCAAAAAGCGCCGTACAAACCATTCTTATGGCCCATGTCAAAACATTCACGTCGCCGCGTCGCAAAAGGAACAATGCTGTCTGTATTGATTTGCCATGTGTATGGTTCTACCGGAATAGTCCAGCCGGTTTTCTAGGGAGTGGTTTGCCAATGCGCAAATATTCGGTTTTCGCCGTGGCTCGTGAGGCTTTGCGCGGGCATAAGGGATGGGATGCGCAGTGGGCATCTCCCGAACCGCGCAAGGACTATGATGTCATCATCATTGGCGGCGGCGGCCATGGTCTGGGTGCGGCTTATTATCTGGCCAAGGAACACGGCATTACCAATGTCGCGGTTCTGGAAAAAGGCTGGATCGGCGGCGGCAATAGTGGGCGCAACACCACCATCATCCGCTCCAACTATCTCTATGAAGAGAGCATGGATATTTACGAGCATTCCCTGAAGCTGTGGGAAGGCTTGAGCCAGGATCTCAATTATAATGTGATGTATTCGGCGCGTGGGGTGATGATGCTGTCGCACAATGTGCACGACCAGCAGAGCTTCAAGCGCCATATCAATGCCAACCGGCTGTATGGCATCGACAATGAATGGCTGACGCCGGAGCAGGCAAAGGCTTACTGTCCGCCGCTCGATATTTCCGCCAATGCGCGTTACGCGATCAATGGTGCAGCGCTTCAGCGGCGTGGCGGCACGGCGCGACATGATGCGGTGAACTGGGGTTATGCGCGTGCAGCATCGGATCGCGGCGTGCATGTGATCCAGAACTGTGAAGTGACGGCCATCAGGCGCGGACCGGATGGCGCGGTGACGGGTGTGGAAACCAATCGCGGCTTTATCGGCGCCAAGAAAATCGGCGTTTCGGCGGCGGGGCACTCTTCTGTTATTATGAAGATGGCCGATGTGCGTGTGCCTTTGGCCTCCAACCCGTTGCAGGCGCTGGTGTCCGAGCCGTTGAAGCCGATTTTCCCTTGCGTGGTCATGTCCAACACGGTGCATGCTTATATCTCGCAATCGGACAAGGGCGAGCTGGTGATTGGGGCAGGCACGGACCAGTATAATTCCTATTCCCAGACCGGCGGTTTGCAGATCATTACCCACACGCTGGATGCGATCTGCGAGCTGTTCCCGATTTTTCGCCGTGTGAAAATGATGCGTCAATGGGGCGGCATTACCGACAACACGCCGGATCGCTCTGCCATTCAAAGCACGACGCCGGTGCCGAACCTGTTCGTGAATTGCGGTTGGGGTACGGGTGGTTTCAAGGCCACGCCGGGTTCTGCGCATCTGTTTGCGCATCTGATTGCCCGTGGCGAGCCGCACAAGCTGGCCGAGGGGCTTAATCTGGAGCGGTTCCGCAGCGGACGGCTGATCGATGAGGCGGCGGCGGCGGCGGTGGCGCATTGATGATGCCGATCGCGCTTCTTGCCGCAACATTTGCAGCGTCTCCGGCGCAGGCAAACACGCTTGTGCCGGAAGCCGGTGATTTTCGCGTGCAAACGATTGCCAAAGCGCAGGGTGAGGACAATTGGCCGTTTACGGCACATAAAGGTCTGTTGATGTGCGCGCCGAGTCTCGGGCAGAAACTCGTTTATTTCGTGCCGGAGAACGCGCAGGGCGACAATGAATATCCGATCAACATCGACACCAACCCGATGGCGATGGCGGTTGTAAATATCGGGCGCGGCAGTGGGTTTGCGCCCTTTGCCAATTTCGAAGAACTGATGAACAGGCTGTCGTCCTATATCACCATGGGAAAACGCCTGTGTGACCAACCCGCCGGAACGGTGATTCCGGAAAGCTCTCTTTAGGTAAAAAGCCATGCTGCTGATCCATTGTCCGTATTGTGAAGAAGAGCGTTCCGAGCTGGAATTCCGCTGGGCGGGGGAGGCGCATATTGTGCGCCCCGAAAACATTGCCGCCATTTCCGACGAGGAATTCGCGGAGTTTTTCTTCATGCGGGACAATGACAAGGGGCTGGTTTTCGAGCGCTGGCGGCACATTCATGGCTGTGGCCGGTTCTTCAATGCGGCCCGTCATTCCGTGACCGACAAGATTCATCTGACCTACAAGGCCGGAGAGCCGAAGCCGGATGAGGGCACTGTTTTAGCATCCAGCGAAGGAGCAGCCCGATGAGCGGCGCTTATCGTATCAAAGGCGCTGGCCGCCTGACGCCTGCTCGCACGGCGCGTTTTACGTTTGATGGCAAGATACACACCGCGCTTCAGGGCGATACGGTTGCCTCCGCGCTGCTGGCCGATGGTGTGCATCTGATCGGGCGCTCGTTTAAATATCACCGCCCGCGTGGATTTCTGTCTGCCGGACCGGAAGAGCCGAATGCGCTGATCGATGTCTCGCGGGATGCCTCTCGCCGTCAGCCCAATGTGCGGGCGACCGTGCAGGAAGTGTTCGATGGGGCCATCGTCTCCTCGCAGAACCGCTTTCCGTCGCTGTCTTTCGACGTTGGCGCAATCAACGATTTCTTCTCGCCGATGTTTGTCGCGGGCTTCTACTACAAGACTTTCATGTGGCCGAAGGCCGCGTGGGACAAGCTGTATGAGCCGATCATTCGCCGTGCAGCAGGTCTTGGTAGCGCGCCGAAGCAGGGCGACACGGACCATTATGCCAGCCGTTATGCCCATTGCGATCTGCTGGTGGCGGGTGGCGGTGTTGCCGGTCTGACGGCAGCGCTTGCTGCGGCGAAAACCGGCGCGAAGGTGATTGTTGCCGATGAAAACGCCGAGGTTGGTGGCGCTTTACGGTTCGATACGGGCGCGACAATCGATGGCGTGAGCGGTTATGCGTGGGCGCAAAAGACGCTGGCTGAACTGAAA
Organism: Agrobacterium sp. rho-13.3; assembly: GCF_033957765.2. NCBI lineage: Bacteria > Pseudomonadati > Pseudomonadota > Alphaproteobacteria > Hyphomicrobiales > Rhizobiaceae > Agrobacterium > Agrobacterium sp. rho-13.3. Next base: position 2,255,482 of record NZ_CP192774.1, on the reverse strand, counting down.
GCGCTGCCGAATGTGCAGGTTCTGACGCGAACGACGGTGTTTGGTTATTACAACCATAATTTCATTGGCCTTGCGGAGCGCGTGACCGACCATTTGGCCACACCTGCGCTGCATGAACCGCGTGAGAGACTGTGGCAGGTTCGGGCGAAGAAGGTGGTGCTGGCGACCGGTGCTATCGAGCGGCACATGGTGTTTGCCAACAATGACCGCCCCGGCATTATGCTGGCCTCTGCGGCAAGGACTTATCTCAACCAGTACGGCGTGACGGTGGGCCACAATGTGGCGGTCTACACCGCCCATGATTCCGCTTACGAGACAGCCTTCGACCTGAAGCGGGCAGGGGTTTCGATCGCTGCCATCGTGGATTGCCGCCAGAACCCGGATGTGAAGCTTCTGGATGAGGCGCGGGCTTTGGGCATTGAGGTGCTGGCGGGCCATAGTGTTTACGACACGGCCGGACGTCTGCGCGTGTCTTCCATCACCGTTGGGCGCAATGGCGGGTCTGGAAAACGCAAGATCAAGGTGGATGCGCTGATCGTTTCTGCCGGCTGGACGCCGTCTGTGCATCTGTTCTCGCAATCTCGCGGCAAGCTGAAATATGACACGGAACACCAGCGTTTTCTGCCGGATGTGCATGTGCAGGAGTGCGTGTCCATTGGTGCCTGCAACGGCACGGATGATCTGGCAGACCTGATTGCCGAGGCTGCTGCCGCTGGTGGCGGGACGGTGGACTTTTCCGGCAACAATGCGCTGACGTGGACCGGCGGCATGATTGGCGCTGCGGACGGCGCTGGCGAGGCCGATAGCGTCAAGGCCTTCATCGATTTCCAGCATGATGTTTGCGCCAAGGATATTCGCCTTGCGGTGCGCGAAGGCATGCATTCCATCGAGCATATCAAGCGCTTCACCACCAACGGCATGGCGTCTGACCAGGGCAAGCTTTCCAACATGCACGGCCTTGCCATCGCGGCTGAGGCGTTGAACCGTGACTTGCCGAAAGTGGGCCTGACGACGTTCCGCGCACCCTACACGCCGGTTACGTTCGGCACGCTGGTTGCGCATTCACGCGGGGCGCTGTTCGACCCCGCCCGCAAGACGCCGATGCACGCGCTGGAAGAAGCTGCCGGTGCCTCGTTCGAAGATGTCGGCAACTGGAAACGTGCATGGTTCTACCCGCGTGCCGGCGAAGACATGCACCAGGCCGTGAACCGCGAGTGCAAGACGGTGCGCGAAACTGTGGGCGTCTTCGATGCCTCCACGCTCGGCAAGATCGAGGTTGTGGGGCCGGATGCGGCTAAGTTCCTGAACCTGCTCTATACCAATGCGTGGGACACGCTGAAGCCGGGCCGTTGCCGTTATGGCATCATGACCCGCGAAGATGGCTTCGTTTACGATGACGGCGTGGTGGGGCGTTTGGCGGAAGACCGTTTTCACGTCACGACGACGACCGGCGGTGCGCCGCGCGTGCTGCAACACATGGAAGATTACCTCCAGACCGAGTTCCCGCATCTGAACGTCTGGCTGACATCCGCCACCGAACAATGGGCGGTGATTGCCGTGCAGGGGCCGAAAGCGCGGGAGATTATCGCGCCTCTGGTCGAAGGCATCGATATTTCGCCGGAAGCCTTCCCGCATATGGCTGTGGCCGAGGGCAAGATTTGCGGTGTGCCGACGCGGTTGTTCCGGGTGTCGTTTACGGGCGAACTCGGGTTTGAAATCAACGTGCCTGCCGACTTCGGCCCTGCCGTGTGGAAGGCGATTGCCGAGCGCGCCGAGGCGGTGGGCGGTTGCCTTTATGGCACCGAGACCATGCATATTCTGCGTGCCGAAAAGGGCTATATCATTGTCGGTCAAGACACCGATGGCACGGTAACACCGGACGATGCCGGTCTTGGCTGGGCGGTTTCCAAAAAGAAGACCGACTTTGTTGGCATTCGCGGTTTGCAGCGCCCCGATCTGGTGCGTGAAGGTCGCAAGCAACTTGTCGGGCTTTTGCCGAAAAATCCGCATGACGTGCCGGAAGAGGGCGGGCAGATCGTTGTCGATCCGAACCAGCCCAAGCCCATGACCATGCTCGGCCATGTGACCTCGGCCTATTGGTCGGAAAATCTCGGTCGCTCCATCGCCTTCGGCCTGGTGGCCGGTGGTCGCGCCCGGTTGGGCGAAACGCTTTACATTCCGCTGGCCGACAAGACGATTGCGGTCGAGGTGACGGACATGGTGTTCTTCGACAAGGAAGGAGGCCGCATCAATGGCTGATCTTGCACAGGCAAACCGCACGCTGGTTCTGGATGGCACACGCGGCGGTTCCGCCACCGTCTCCATTAAAATCGCCGCCCCCGCCTTCCGCATCTCGCTGCGCGCCAAGGCCGATGCGGTGGAAGAACTGTCGCAGGCGCTGGATATCAAGCTGCCGCAAAGCCCGAAAAGCTCGGCGACATCAGGCCTGCGCTCCGCACTCTGGCTCGGGCCAGACGAGTGGCTGGTAATCGACCAAGGCGAAAGCAACCTGCTCGACGCCTGCGCCTCCGTATCCGCCATCCATTCGGCAACCGATGTCTCGCACCGCAACGTGGCCATCACCGTTTCCGGCACGGGCGCGGAAGCCACCATCAACGCCGGATGCCCGCAGGATCTGTCCCTTGCCGCGTTTCCGGTCGGTGCCTGCTCCCGCACCATTTTCGGCAAAGCGGAAGTGGTACTGGTGCGGATTGCCGAGGATACATTTCGGGTGGAATGCTGGCGGTCTTTTGCGGATTATGTGTTTGGGCTGTTGGAAGAGGGCGCGCGGGACGCGGGGCAATAATTTTTTCCGTCATTCTGGCTCAGGGCTGGAATGACGGAGTGGGATGTGCGGGCGACGGGGTGGGAGAGCGTGACGCCTCTTACGCCGCCTTCTCCTGCATCCGCATGAAGCCGACCGTGGCAAGCCACAACAACACACCGATGAATAGCAGCACGCCTGCGATGGAGTATTGCACCAGATCGCGCCCCGTCCACGGGCCGACGAGGAAAAAGCAGCTGACCGCGCCGATGATGGGCAGGATGGTGGGGGTGCGGAAATGCTTGTGGGCAACCTTGTCCTTGCGCAGCACCAGAACCGCGACATTGACGATGGTAAAGACACCCAGCAACAGCAGCGCCGTGGTGCCGCCGAGGGCTGGCACACCACCGGCAAAGGCGATGAGGCCGATGGCGATCAGCGATGTAAAGATGATGGCGATATAGGGTGTCTGGCGGCCCTTATGGACCTTTCCGAGCGCCGGGGGAAGCACGCCTTCACGGCTCATGCCGTAAATCAGGCGGCTTGCCATCATCATGTTGATCAGCGCGGAATTGGCAACGGCGAACATGGTGATGATGCCGAAAACGCCGATCGGGAAATTGGGCGCGCCTGCCGCAACCACCTTCAGCAAAGGCGTTTCGCCTTCACCGAGTTCTGCGGCCGGAACCAGCGTGATGGCGGAAATGGCGACGAGAACATAGATGACTCCCGTGATGGCGAGACCGCCCAGCAGCACCTTCGGGAAGATGCGGGAAGGCTGTTTGCACTCTTCGGCCATGTTGACCGAATCCTCAAAGCCGACCATGGCAAAAAAGGCGAGTGTCGTCGCAGCGACGACAGACCAGATAACGCCGTGGTCTCCGGCTGGCTCGAAGGTCCAGACGCGCGATACATCGCCCTGTCCGTTGCCGATGGCCCAGAAACCGATGCCGATGATGATCAGCAGGCCGGTGAGTTCCACCACCGTCAGCACGACATTCATCTTCACGCTTTCGCCGACACCCCGGAAATTGATCAGGGCGATGGCGGCAATGAAGGCGATGGCAACGCCGGTCACGCCAAAGGCTCCGAAATCGAAGCCGGTAACGGTCGTAAAGTTGGCCGCGAATGAGCGTGATGCGGTGGACGCGGATGTGACGCCGGACGACATGACCGTGAAGGCGACGAGGAAGGTGATGAAATGCACACCGAACGCCTTGTGCGTATACAGCGCAGCACCCGCGGCCTTCGGATATTTCGTCACCAGTTCCAGATAACTGCAGGCGGTGAGAAGTGCGACACCGAAGGCGATGAGGAATGGCAGCCAGACAACGCCGCCGACCTCCGCAGCAACTTGCCCGGTGAGGGCATAAATGCCGGTGCCGAGAATATCACCAACGATGAACAAAAGCAGAAGTCCAGGGCCGATGACGCGTTTGAGTTCGGTCTGCGGCTCTGCTGAATTATCGGGTTGAGTCACGGGTGTTGCCATTGAATTTTCCCCCTCAATGCGTGTGATATGCAACGCGGATTAAAGGGACAAGTTCCGATGTGAGAGCGAAAACATTGTGCGCAATGCGTACTGGCGCAAATTCGTGTGACAGAGGACCAGGGATTTCCAGCGGGGATGATTGTTACGCTGGATCAGGCGATAACAGTATTGCCCCTAATCATCCTCCGGCCTGTCTTCCGGGTCGAACTGGCTGATGGTGATCCAGCGGGCGGTGAGGGCCGGTTTTTTTTCGTCTTCGATTTCCACCGTCACGTCATAGGTGTTCATCAGCATCGCGGCACCGCGGAAGCGGGCTTCGGCGAGGGTGAAGTGGCCGCGAATGCGGGCGCCGCTTTTGACGGGTGAGACGAAGTGGAGTTTGTCGAAGCCGTAATTGATGCCCAAGGTCTGCTCGCGGATTTTGGGCAGGGCGCTGTAGTTCATGGCAGACAGCAGCGAAAGCGTCAGGAAACCATGCGCGATGGTGCCGCCGAAGGGGCTTTCGGCTTTGGCGCGTTCCGGGTCGGTGTGAATGAACTGATCATCCAGCGTGGACTTGGCGAAGGCGTCGATCATCGTTTGGTCGACGGTGATCCAGTCCGATACTCCGATCTCGGAGCCGACCAAGTTTTTCACCTCGGCAAGAGAGATTTCTTTGGGCATGGTTCCTCGCGACGAATGGGTGTTTGAACGCGGTCAGGCTTTGAAGCTTACAACTGTGCGCTTAAAGAACAATGACATTTTTGCGGTGCAATATTAGCTCTTTAAATAGAACACCACCGAGCGGGAAGGCAGGTAGGCGGGGTTGCCGAAGTCCGTGCCGATGGCCTGCCATCCTTCTCCGGGCAGGGTGAACGGCACGACATCGCGGCTACGGTTAAACAGAATTGCAAGCGTCACGACGTCATCGGTTTGGCTGTCGCGTGTCTTCACCACCATGGCAAATGGCGTGCCTTCCGGGTTTTCCCATTCACCTGTCGTCATAGGATTTCCGGTGGGTGAAAGCCATTGAACAGCGTCAGACGAGAAGAAGTTCATCTCAGCGAAGACATTGAAGCGTTTGCGCAGCGTTGAGAGAAAGGCGGTGTGATCGATCAGCTCCGGTGACAGGGCTGACCAGTCCACCCAGGTGATGCCATTGTCTTGACAATAGGCATTGTTGTTGCCCTGCTGGCTACGCCCGCCTTCGTCCCCCGCCGTCAGCATGATAACGCCGCGTGTGACGAAGAGTGTGGAGAGCAGGGTTTTGACATCGGCGATCCGCGTGGCGTCAATGGCTGCATTGTCCGTCAAACCCTCAAAGCCGTTGTTCCACGAATGGTTTTCGTTGTGGCCATCGCGGTTTTGCTCGCCGTTGGCTTCATTGTGTTTGTATTCGTGGGACACCGTATCGAACAGGGTGAAGCCATCATGGGCGGCGAGGAAATTGACGCTGCGGGTCGCTGTTCGGTTGTGACGCGAGAAGATCGGCGATGAGCCGGCCAGCGCATCGGCCAGCGCGCCGGTGGTGGAGGCATCGCCGCGCCAATAACGACGCAGATCATCGCGGGCGCGGTCGTTCCATTCGAGGAAGTTGTCCGGGAAATTGCCGAGCTGATAACCGCCGGGACCGATATCCCAAGGTTCGGCGATGAGGACGCGGTCATGCAGCAGCGGGTCGGTTTGCATTGCGGTCAGTGTTTCGCTGGCACTATCGAAACCTTGTGCGGTGCGGCCCAGAACGGGCGCGAGATCGAAGCGGAAACCGTCTATGCCCGCGTGAGCGACGAAATGGCGCAACGTATCCAGCACCAGTTGGCGCACCTGTGGGTGGTCACAGGCAACCGTGTTGCCGGTGCCGGTATCGTTGACCAGCGTGCCGGAATCGTCGGCCAAATGGCGGAAATAGGTAAGGTTATCCAGCCCGCGCAGCGACAGTGTGGAGCCGAAGCGGTCGCTTTCGCCGGTGTGGTTGAACACGAGGTCGAGGATGACGCCGATGCCATTGTCGTGGAGGGTCGCTACCGTGTCTCGCAGCTCCTTCACACCGCCGGGGCACAGGCGCGGGTCAAGCGCCATAAAGCCGACGGGGTTGTAACCCCAGCCATTGGTGAGGCCAAGCGGCGGCAGGTGGCGCTCATCGATCCATGCGGTAATCGGCATCAGTTCTATCGCATCGACACCGATTTTTTTGAGGTGGGCTAATATGGCAGGGTGGGCGAGGGCGGCAACCGTTCCCCTGATCGCTTCGGGCACATCTGGATGAAGGATGGTGAACGGCTTGACGGCAACCTCGTAGATCAGCCCGCCTGATGTAAAGAGAGGTGGCTGGCGCTTCACCGGCTCGTAATGTGAGACGATACTTTTGGGCATCATGTCTGCGGTGTCGGCGCCGAAAGTGAACTGCGCAGGATTGTGCTGGAAGGCCCGGTCGATTTCCGTGGCGTAGGGGTCCAGCAGCAGTTTTGACGGGTCGAACCACAGGCCGCGCTCAGGTGCGTAAACACCGTGGGCGCGAAAGGCGTATCGCGTGCCGATCGGCGCATTTGTGGTGACGCGGTGGACGTCATCGTCGCTGCGCTGCATGGGCAGGCGGGCGGTTTCGGTTTTGCCGGTGGCGTCGAAAAGGCAGAGGTCGATCTGCGAGGCATGGTGCGAATAGACGGAAAATTCCGTTCCGTTTTCCGTGAGGGTGGGGCCTTGGTGGAAAACGGTGGGGTGCATGGGGTTTGCTCTTGGTTTGAGGTTTTTGGGTGGGGCTTACCCCCCTCTGTCCTGCCGGACATCTCCCCCTCAAGGGGGGAGATCGAATCGTGGTAACCTCTCGGCCATCTTGAATGCTGTATATGAAGCGCTGCCAGAGCGCTTGGCCGATCTCCCCCCTTGAGGGGGAGATGCCCGGCAGGGCAGAGGGGGGTAAACCCCACCCGCGACCCTGAAGTTACGTAATAACCGTCGGCGCATCACGCCCCGTGTGCTTCTTGATCCCCGCAATCGTGTCCGCAACGGCAATCAGATCCGCCAGTGCTTCCTGCGTATCGATGGTGTGACGTGCCGCATCTGGCTCATAACGCTCGACATAAAGCCGCAACGTTGCGCCCGCCGTGCCGGTGCCGGAGAGGCGGATGACGATACGGGAGCCGCCTTCGAAGAGGATGCGGATGCCCTGATTTTTGCTGACGGATTGATCGACCGGATCGAGATAGGCGAAGTCGTCCGCAGCCTTGACCTTCAACGCGCCGTAGCTGGTGCCGGGAAGGGTGGCGAGCTTTTCGCGCAGGATGCTGACCAGCGTGTTGGCGGCGTCGCTGTCGACCTCTTCGTAATCGTGGCGTGAATAATAGTTGCGGCCATATTCGGCCCAATGTTTCGTGACGATGTCCTTGACGCTTTCCTTGCGGCTCGCGACGATGTTCAGCCAGAAGAGCACGGCCCAGAGGCCGTCTTTTTCACGGACGTGGTTGGAGCCGGTGCCAAAGCTCTCTTCGCCGCAGACGGTGACTTTGCCTGCGTCCAGAAGATTGCCGAAGAACTTCCAGCCGGTGGGCGTCTCATACATGCCGATTCCGAGCTTTTCGGCCACGCGGTCAGCGGCGGCACTGGTTGGCATGGAGCGGGCGATGCCGGAAATGCCAGCCGCATAACCCGGCGCGAGCGTTGCATTGGCGGCGATGATGGCAAGGCTGTCGGAGGGGGTGACGAACATACCCTTGCCGACCACCATGTTGCGGTCGCCGTCGCCATCGGACGCGGCACCGAAATCCGGGCCAGCCGCGCTCATCACATCGTCATACATGTCCTTGGCATGGACAAGATTCGGGTCCGGGTGGTGGCCGCCGAAATCCGGCAGGGGAACGGAATTGCGCACCGACCCGGCTGGCGCGCCAAGGCGTTTTTCGATGATTTCGACGGCATAGGGGCCGGTGACGGCGCTCATGCTATCGACCACGACCTTGAAGCCGCCCGCGATCAGGTTGCGGATGGCGGCGAAATCGAACAGTTCTTCCATCAGCGTAGCGTAATCGGCAACCGGGTCGATAACATCCACCGCCATGCCAGCCACATCGAAAGTGCCGATGGTATCGAGATCGATATCGGCAACATCGGCGATGCGATAGGTTTCAATCGACTTGGTGCGGTCGAAAATAGCGTCGGTGATTTTCTCCGGTGCGGGGCCGCCATTGCCGATGTTGTATTTGATGCCGAAGTCTTCGTTCGGGCCACCGGGGTTGTGGCTGGCCGACAGAACGATGCCGCCGAACGCCTTGTATTTGCGGATGATGTTGGAGGCGGCGGGTGTGGAAAGAATGCCGCCCTGACCGACCAGAACCTTGCCGAAGCCAGCGGCTGCTGCCATTTTGATGACCTTTTGAATGACTTCGCGGTTGTAATAACGGCCATCGCCGCCCACCACCAAAGCCTGTCCGGCAAACCCTTCCAGACTATCGAAAATCGACTGGATGAAGTTTTCGGCGTAGTTTTCCTGTGCGAAAACCGGCACCTTCTTGCGCAGGCCTGAAGTGCCCGGCTTCTGGTCCTGAAACGGTTTTGTCTGGACAGTATTGATGGTCATTTATTGGCCTTTCGAAATAAGTTGGGCGTAGAGCGCGGCATAAAGGCCTGCGCTTTTTTCCCAGGAAACGTCCGATTTCATGCCCTGCTTCTGCATCTGCGTCCACAGTTTCGGTTCGTCATAATAGCGCACGGTACGGCGAATGGCTTGCCGCAAACCGTCTGCGGTGATGGAAGAAAACTGCACGCCGGTGGCCACCTTGGCAGCAATTGCCGCATGGTTGGCATCGATGACCGTATCGTTCAGCCCGCCATTGCGCGCAACAACGGGGATACAGCCATAACGAAGGGCGTAAAGCTGGGTCAGGCCGCATGGCTCGAAGCGGGACGGAATGATAATGGCATCGCTGCCCGCCTGCATGAGATGCGACAGCGGTTCGTTATAGCCGATGGCGACGCCAACGCGGCCCGGATGGCGGGATGCGGCGGCGAGAAGCGCGCCTTCCAGCGCAATTTCACCAGCGCCCAGCACGACCAGCCTTGCGCCTGCGGCAACGATATCGTCCACCACCTCGGCCACAAGGTCGATGCCCTTTTGCCATGTGAGGCGGGAGATGATGCAAAACAGCGGGCCACTATCATGCTCTATACGGAAATGGCTGGCGACAGCCGCTTTGCTGAGCGCACGCGCCTTGAGGTTGGCGGCGGAATAATTGTCATGGATGAGATGGTCGGTGGCGGGGTTCCACACATCCGCATCGATGCCATTGACGATGCCGTGCATCACATGGGCGCGGTCGCGCATGACACCATCCAGCCCCATGCCGAATTCCGGCGTCAAGATTTCCTCGGCGTAGGACGGGCTGACGGTGCTGATGGCGGTCGCCGTTTGCACGCCGCCTTTCAGGAAACTGATATCGTTATAATATTCAATGCTTTCGGTAGCGAAAGCGTGGGCAGGCAGGCGCAACTCGCTGAAAATATTCGCGCCGAACTGGCCCTGAAAAGCGATATTATGGACGGTCAGAATGCTCGGAATTTCCGGCGTTTCCGCATAACGCATGTAGACCGGGGCCATCGCGGCTTGCCAATCATGCGCGTGCAAAAGGTCTGGCTGCCAGCCCGGTAATTTGCCAGCGGCGATCTCTGCGGCGGCAAGGGACAGGGCTGCAAAACGCTTCCAGTTATCGGCAAAATCCTTGCCGGTCGAATCCAGATAGGGACCGGCCGGGCGGTCGAAAAAAGCGGGCGCATCGAGGATCAAAAGGTCGAGACCTTCGTGGTGCGCTTCGAGAATATCGGCATGTTCGCCCAGCAGATCGGAGAATTCGCCGATTTTCACCGCATCCTGGACGGCGGCTTTGACTGCCGGGTAGCCGGGAATAAGTGTGCGGGTGTTGACGCCATAAGCTTTGAGCGCGATGGGAAGCGCGCCGGCAACATCGGCGAGCCCCCCGGTTTTGATGAGTGGATAGACTTCGGATGCAACCGAAAGAACATTCATGAGCACTACAGGTCCAGCTTGTCGATCATCGATTGGGTTATCAGGCAAATACCGCTGTCAGTGCGGCGGAAGCGCTTTGCATCCAGTTCATGGTCTTCGCCAACAATCAGCCCCTCTGGAATGACAACACCGTGGTCGATCACCACATTGCTAAGCTGGGCGTGGCGACCGATTTTCACACTCGGCAGCACTACGGCATTCTCAAGGCGGGAATAGGAATTGGCGCGAACACCTGTGAACAACAGGCTGCGATTGAGCGACGCACCGGAGATGATGCAGTCACCCGCCACGACCGACGACGTTGCCGAGCCACGACGATTTTCATCGTCATGCACAAATTTGGCAGGGGGCAGAATTTCCGCATAGGTCCAGATCGGCCAGGATTTGTCATAGATATCGAGATCGGGAACAATGTCTGTCAGGTCGATATTGGCCTGCCAATAGGCATCGATCGTACCCACGTCGCGCCAGTAGGGGCCGTGTTCGAAATCGGAACGCACGCAGCTATCGGCGAAGCGATGCGCGACGGCTTTGCCGTTTTTGACGATATGAGGAATGATATCCTTGCCGAAATCGCGGCTGGAATTGGGGTCGCTGGCATCGCGGCGCAGGCAATCCATCAGGAATTTCGTGTGGAACACGTAAATGCCCATGGAGGCGAGCGCAAAGTCCTCATTGCCAGGAATGCCAGGCGGATTGGCGGGTTTTTCGATGAAATCGATGATGCGATCTTTGTCATCGACGTGCATGACGCCGAACCCGACGGCTTCCATGCGCGGCACTTCAAGGCAGCCGATGGTGACGTCTGCACCCGAATCCACATGCTGTTGTAGCATGTATTCATAGTCCATCTTGTAGATATGGTCGCCTGCCAGGATGACCATATATTCGGGGCCGTGGGACTCGATGATGTCGATGTTCTGATAAACGGCGTCGGCGGTGCCTTCATACCACTGTGTCTCCGACACACGCTGGGAAGCGGGCAGAATGTCGAAGCTTTCGTTGCGTTCCGGGCGGAAAAAGTCCCAGCCACGCTGAAGGTGGCGGATGAGCGAGTGCGCCTTGTATTGGGTGGCAACACCAATGCGGCGAATGCCGGAATTGAGAGCATTCGACAGAGCAAAATCGATGATACGTGCTTTGCCGCCAAAATAAACGGCTGGTTTTGCGCGCCGATCTGTCAGCTCTTTCAGGCGGCTGCCGCGCCCGCCCGCGAGGACATAGGCCATTGCATCACGCGCCAGAGGCTGAATTCTTTTTTCACTCATTGGTATCCTCCCATGAAATTCCCGTATGGTATCTTGTTCTATGCTTTAGTTTTCGAGTTCCAGCATTATGACGGCCAGCGGCGGAAGCGTCAGCGTTGCGCCGATGGTGCCACCCGCATCCACGGCTTGCACCCGCCCGCCATTGCCCTTGCCGCTGCCCCCATAAATCTCGGCGTCCGTATTCAGCACTTCGCGCCAGCGACCTGCCGTGGGCAGTGGCACGTAAAAGTTCTCCCGATACACCGGCGTCAGATTGGAGATGACGGCAACCGGCTTTTCGCCCGGTGCGAGACGCAACCATGCGAAGACGGAGTTTTCATGGTCGTCCGCGCTCAGCCACTGGAAGCCTTCCGGCTCACAATCACGGGCGTGCAGTGCAGCTTTTGACCGATAGGTGAAGTTGAGATCGCGCACGAGGCGGCGCATTCCCTCATGCATGTTGTATTGCAGCAGGTTCCAGTCGAGCGGGCTTTTTTCACTCCACTCGCTCCACTGCGCAAATTCCTGCCCCATGAACAGCAGCTTCTTGCCCGGATATCCCCACATGAAGGCGTAATAGGCGCGCAGATTGGCAAATTTCTGCCAGTCGTCACCCGGCATTTTGGCAATCATCGAGCCCTTGCCGTGAACCACTTCATCGTGAGAAATCGGCAGCACGAAGTTTTCGCTGAAGGCATAAAGCAGGCCGAAGCTCAGTTCCTGATGGTGGAATTTGCGATGCACCGGCTCCCGCGAAAAATAGCTCAGCGTGTCATGCATGAAGCCCATGTTCCACTTGAAACCAAAGCCCAGACCGCCCTCGTGCACCGGCTGGGAGACCTTGGGCCATGAGGTGGATTCCTCGGCAATCGTCATCACGCCGGGGTGGTTGCCATAGATCAGCGTGTTCATCTGCTGAAGGAAACGCACCGATTCAAGATTTTCGCGCCCGCCATATTCGTTGGCGACCCATTCGCCCTCCTTGCGGGAATAATCGAGGTACAGCATGGACGCGACGGCATCGACGCGCAGGCCGTCGAGGTGGAATTTCTCGGCCCAATACAGTGCATTGTTGATGAGGTAGGACATGACTTCGACACGCCCGAAATTGTAGATCGCGGTGTTCCAGTCCGGGTGGAAACCCTGACGCGGATCGGCGTGTTCGTAAAGGGCCGTGCCATCGAACTCACGAAGGCCATGCGCGTCCGTCGGGAAGTGGGCAGGTACCCAGTCCAGAATGACGCCGATGCCGATCTTGTGTGCGCCATTGACGAAACGGGCAAACCCTTCCGGCTCTCCGAAACGCGCGGTTGGTGCGTAAAGGCCCGTGGTTTGATAGCCCCATGATGGATCATAGGGGTGTTCGGTGATCGGCATGAACTCGATATGGGTAAAGCCCATATCGGCACAGTAAGGAATAAGCCTTGCTGCCAATTCGTCCCATGTCAGCAGCGCGCCGTTTTCGCCATGCTGCCACGAGGATGCGTGCACTTCGTATATGCTGATCGGCTGGCGGCGCTGGTCGATGCTGGCCCAGTGTTCCCGGTGCGTCTGGTCGCTCCATTGCTGGACAAGTTCAGGCGTGGTGATGGACGCATTTTTTGGCCGCAGCTCGGCACGGCGGGCATAAGGATCGGCTTTGAGCGGCAACAACTCGCCATGCGGGCCGATAATCTCGAATTTATAGGCGCGTCCGGCGTTTACATCCGGTGCGAAGATTTCCCAGATGCCGGTGTCCTTGCGGAAGCGCATGACGTGGCGGCGGCCATCCCAATTGTTGAAATCACCCACCACCGAAACACGCCGGGCATTGGGTGCCCATACGGCGAAATGAAAACCGTCCACGCCTTCCAGCTTCAACGGGTGCGCGCCCATCTTGTCGAACAGGCGCAGGTGCGAACCCTCGCGGACGTAATAATCATCCATGGGGCCGAGAACCGGACCGAAGCTGTACGGATCTGTGACGGCCCATTCCGCATCGTCGCGCACGGCGCGGTAGCGGATCGGCTGGCGTTTGGAAAGCTGGACCGGGCCTTCGAAAAAACCATCCTCGTCGGTGCAGGTCAGTTCACCGGCAATCGTGCCATCAAGCTTGATGACTGTGACAGCTTCCGCGCCGGGAATGAAACACCGGGCGACAAAACCGTCCGGTGTCTGATGCACGCCGAGTACGGCGAAGGGGTTGGAATGCAAACCGCTCTTTATTGCCTCGATTTCAGCCTTTGCTGTTGCGCCAGTCTTTTTCTCTTCGGCAGAATTGAGCGGTTTTTTCATTAGGCTCTCCAGATTTCGGTTGCATATTGCCGGATCGTCCGGTCGGACGAGAACCAGCCCATGCGTGCCGTATTGCGCACGGTTTTTTCGTACCAGCTCGTTGGTTCGCTCCAGATGGCATCGACGTCACGCTGGGCTTGCGCGTAGGCATCGAAGTCCGCAGCAACCATGAACCAGTCATTGTTGTAGATGCCGTCCATCAGGGCCGAGAAACGCGACCTGTCATCCGGCGAGAAGACGCCTGATGCAATGGACGACAGCGCCTGTGAAAGCTCAACCGAGCTTTCGATGATGGCGCGGGGATTGTGACCTTCAGCACGGGCCTGCGACACTTCGGCGGCTGTTTTGCCGAAAATGACGATGTTTTCCTTGCCCAGATGCTCAAGCATTTCGACGTTTGCACCATCCAGCGTGCCTATCGTCAGCGCGCCGTTCAGGCCGAATTTCATGTTGCCGGTGCCGGATGCTTCCATGCCCGCCGTTGAAATCTGTTCAGACAGGTCGGCTGCCGGAACCATGATTTCCGCAAGGGACACGTTGTAGTTGGGAATGAACACCACCTTCAGAAGTCCGCGCACCGCCGGGTCGTTGTTGATGACGCGCGCGATATCATTGGCAAGCTTAATGATAAGCTTGGCGTTGTGATAACTCGGCGCTGCCTTGCCAGCAAAGAACTTAACGCGCGGCACCCAGTCCAGTTCCGGGTGGGAACGGATTTGGTCGTAAAGGGCGACCGTCTCGATGAGGTTGAGGAGCTGTCGCTTGTATTCGTGAATGCGTTTGATCTGAATGTCGAACATGGCCGATGGATCGACACGGATGCCCATGCGCTGCGCGACGGTTTGGGCCAGACGCACCTTGTTCAGCCTTTTGATTTCGGCGAATTTTTCGCGGAAACCGGCGTCTTCCGCAAAACGGTCCAGCGCGATCAGCTTTTCCGCATCATCCAGGAAGTCATCGCCGATGGCTTCACGAATGAGGCCGGTGAGGCCGGGGTTGCACTGCATCAGCCAGCGGCGCGGCGTAATGCCGTTGGTCTTGTTGTTGATGCGGTCCGGATAGAGCGTGTGAAGCTCGGAAAACACCGTTTCCTTCATCAACTCGGTATGAAGCGCCGACACGCCGTTGATGGAGTGCGAGCCGATGAAGGCGAGGTTGCCCATACGCACGCGGCGTTCGCCACCTTCTTCGATCAGCGAAACGGAGCGGATCTGTTGATCCGCCATCTTCTTTTCCTTGCGGGCGAAAAGAAGCGTGTTGGCGTTGATCGCATAGATGATCTGCATGTGGCGCGGCAACACGCGCTCCAGCAACGGCACCGGCCAGCTTTCCAGCGCTTCGGGCAGAAGTGTGTGGTTGGTGTAGGAGAACGTGCCGCGGGTGATGGCCCAGGCCTCATCGAATTCCAGACCGTGCACATCGCACAGAAGACGCATCATCTCGGCGATGGAAATGGCCGGATGGGTGTCGTTTAGCTGGATGGCGACCTTCTCAGGCAGGCTCGTGAAGTCAGGATATTGCTGCAAATGGCGGCGCAGAATGTCCTGAAGCGAGGCCGACGAGAAGAAAAACTCCTGCCGCAGCCGCAGTTCCTGACCTGCCGGATTGGCGTCGGCAGGGTAAAGCACGCGGGTCAGCGCTTCTGCCTTGTTGCTTTCACGCAGTGCACCGATGTGATCGCCCGCGTTGAACGCGTCGAGCAGGATCGGGTCGATCGGCTGGGCAGACCACAGGCGCAGCGTGTTGACGCGGGTGCCGCGCCAGCCGACAACCGGGGTATCCACCGCCATGGCGATGACGCGCTCGGCGGGTTTCCAGACGAAACGCTGGGGTTCTTCATAACCGCCGATGGTTTCCACCGAGCCGCCATAACCGATCTCATAGGAGCTTTCGCGACGCTCGAATTCCCACGGATTGCCATGGGCCAGCCATGTCTCTGGCAATTCCACCTGCCAGCCATCGGCCATCTGCTGGCGGAACAGGCCGTGCACGTAACGAATGCCGTAACCGTAGGCCGGAATATCGACCGTTGCCATGGATTCCATGAAGCAGGCGGCAAGACGGCCAAGACCACCATTGCCCAGCGCCGCATCCGGTTCCAGCGCGGAGATGACGTCCAGCTCGACACCCAGCGATGTCAACGCATCCTTGATCTCGCTGAGCAAGCCGAGGTTGGAGATGGCATCGCGCATCAGGCGACCGATCAGAAACTCCAGCGACAGATAATAAACGCGCTTGGAATCGTGCTGGTAGGCCTTGCGGGTAGACTCCATCCACTTGTCGATGATGCGGTCTCTGACGACCAGAATAGTGGCTGTCAGCCAGTCGTGCGGTTTGGCAACCTTCACGTCCTTGCCGATGCGGTAGGTCAGTCTTTCGATGATTTCATTGGCAAGGACTTCCGGGTCTGAACTGCGCGGGGCGGGACGGGGAAGATCGTTGGTGGCGAGTTTGTTGATCATTGGTCGGTCAGCACCTTGATGGGAGGAGGGAGCCTGAGTCTGTCGATCCGTCATGTTGTGTCGAATGCGATTTATGCATCGTTCACAGGCTCTTGCAACAGAGGATTTTCGGTAGACGAGAATGATTTAACCGTTTGAATCCGCCATCTGCTCCGGCCCAAAACGCAAAAAACCGCAAGAACCTTGCGGCTCTCGCGGCTTGCTGATGCATTTGGCCTGGTGTCAGTTCGTTACACGGCTCATCTCGCTGGACGCTTTTTTGGCAATGTCGCCAAAAGCCGCCACGATCTGCTCCATATTTTCCGGCGCGTAGTAGTTCTCAGCGCTTGTCGCGCAGGCCTGAAGCAGTGATTTGCCCTTGTCCGGCGCCATGAAAGCAATGGTGAAAATTCTGATGTCGTCGGCCTTGGCCTTGGTGCAGGTTGCACGCACCTGCGCGTCGATGGTGGCGTTCCAAGCTGCGCTGGCCCCGGTCATTTCGCCATCCGTCATCAGCACGATATAACGTTGAAAAGAGCTGTTCTTCTTTTCGGCTTGCGCTTTGCTTTCGGTGGTATTGCTCTGCTTTAGCGCGTCATAGGCGACGTTGAGCGCAGCATTCGCATTGGTGCCGCCTTCCGGAAATTGCGGAATGGCCTGGACATAGGTGTTTGCCTTCTTTGTGCCCCAGTCCAACGTCTGCGCAGAAAAGCTGGCATCATTATAGGCTACGGCGCCGGTGCGAACCATGTCGGATTCCGGCAGCCCGCTTGCTTTGTAGGTGGGATCGGATTTGTTGAGCGTATCCACCAGATAGCTCACGGCCGTTTTCAGCGACGTGCTTTTGTTGACGTAACAAGGGCTTGACGTCACCTTGGCCTGCGTCTGGCCCCAGTTGCTGGCGGTGTAGTTCGGGCAGGATGTTTTGCTCTTGTCGATGGTATCGGTCTTGAAGGACATGGAACCGGATCGGTCCAGCACCAGATACATCGACATCGCAGCGCCCTTGTTGAAGCTGCTTTCAGACGTACTGGTTGCGGAGAGCGTGATCGACTTTGCCCCTACCAGTCCAAGCAAGGGGTTGAGGGGCATATTGTAGGACACGGTTGTCGCAATCTGGAAGGACTTGCCCTTGGAGGTGTCACTGCGCGTTGCGACCGTGCCGATATTTGCCAGAATATCTTTTTTCTCATCCTCGGTCATCGCCTGCATGAATTCTGCATTGCTGAGGAAGTTTCTGGTTTCGGTGATCAGTTCGGCGTCGCTTTTTTTGCCCTCGGATATGCGAAACGACGTCGCTGCTGCCAAAGTCCCGGAATCCGCAATATTTTGCAGATCATGTTTGACCTGCATGGCCTTTGTGAGTTCCAGACCGGCGCCTGCAAAACCCATCAGCAATGGCAAAGTTATCGCTGTCATCAACGCGAAGTTTCCCCTGCGGTCGGCGAGGAAAGAGCGGATTGTCGTGTTATGTTCAGCACCGTTGAACATCATGTCCACCTATACAATTGGATCCTGATGCCGAGGTCTATCGTTGGGTAATGTAGATTTCCCTAACGTTACGTGAGCAAATTTAAGGAGTGCTCAAAATGGGACAGAATTCACCGGTCAAACTGGCCCATGCGTCATCGTGATACGCAATATGACCGTCTTTGGCACGGTTCAGGTTTTGACGGGGATGACATCGACGGCCTGGGTAATCTGCTGGTCACCGTAGCTCTTCAAAACACCGATGACCGGGGCTATGTCGGCATAGTCGCGTCCATAACCGACAACGATGTGGTCGCTGCCCGCAATAATGTCATTGGTGGGGTCGAGTTCGATATAGCCGGTGGCCTCGCCGCACCACACGCGCACCCATGCGTGCATGGCGTCTGCACCTTCCAGCCTTTCCTTGCCGGCGGGCGGAATGGTGCGCAGAAAGCCACTGACATACCCTGCCGGAATGCCGAGGCTGCGCAGTGCCGAAATCATGATATGCGAGAAATCCTGACAGACGCCGCGCTTCAGCTTGAAGGCCTCCGCCGGTGTGGTGTCCACCGTGGTGGCTTCGCTGTCATACTTGAAATCTGTGTAGATGCGTTTGCAGAGCGCAAGGGCGATTTCGCGGATCGTCATGCCCGGTTTGATCGTCTCACGGGCGTAAGACGCAATCGCGGCATTTTCGCCGATGCGCGGGCTGGCGCCCGCGAAATGGTGCGGTGATTGTGCGTCCAGCGACCAGACGCTGGCCAGTTCCGCTGGCAGTTTCGACAGCTGCGGCGAGAAATCTGCCGTGATCGACGGGCCTTCCACCGAGACGCGGGCCTGCATACGGATATCCAGCTTGTCATGCGGCGCGCGCAGAAACACAGACGTCGCACTTTGCTGGAAGAAATCGTTAAACGCTGTCCGCTGTTCCGGTGAGGGGGACACGTCAAGCGTCCCGGCAATCAGTCTCTGTCTGCCGGGTATGGACAGCGGCATGATGCGGATGATGTGGCGTGCGCCAGATGCCAGCGTGTCATAGAGATAACCCATGTGCAGCGAAAGGTCGTAGAGCATGTGTTATCCGAGGTATGTCTGAGCAAGAACGTCCGAAAGATGTTCCAGATCCTGTTCCAACTGCCGGAAGACGGCGGGGGAGAGGTTTTCCGGTGTCATCACGGCAAGGCCGGAATGAACGCGCATCGCCTCGCGGTAAAAGGGTGACATCTGGCCGTTGACGAAGGCATTGGGCAGTTGCTCCACCTCGGTGCGGATTTCATTGAGCTGGAACAGAATGGAACGCGGGTTGAGCGGATCAAGACCCAGAAGGTCCATGACAGTAAGCCCTGCGGTGTTCACATTGTAGCGGCGGCGGTGGGTCATGACGCTATCGCCGATTTCCAGCAGCATGTCATAAGAACCATCCGGCGCGTCCGGGCCGCTCATATGGCCGAGAAGGCGGGTGAGATGCAGCCCGCGTTCCAGATAACGGCCCACGGCCAGGAAACGCCAGCCGGTGAAGCGGTACATGTTTTCATGCACCAGACCGGCAAAGCCCGCCAGCTTGCGCAGCAGAATTGTCATGGCGTGGGTGGCATCGTCACCTGCGGCAACCTTGCTCTGGAAACGGCGGGCGGTTTTGGCGAGATCATTCAATGCCAGCCAGCCATCCGGCGAAAAGCGGTCGCGGATGTTGCTGGCGGAATAGATGGCGCTGTTCAGGTTGGCAATCAGGCTGGATGGAACGGCTTCTTCGACGTCGATATCGACGGTTTCGAGATACTTCGTCACATGCGCCAGAAGCGGCTGTTTCGGATCGGCGGATTCGGCGTAACGGGCGTGCCATGCGCGCAGGATGCGCAATGCGCCTTCGGCCCGTTCGATATAGCGGCCCAGCCAGAACAGATTGTCCGCTGCGCGGCTGGGCAGACTGCCCGGCATGTTGCGGATGAAGTTTTCTTCCGCAGGCAAAAGCGTGGTGCGTTCCACCGGCTTGCTGCTGACGATCCACACATCGGCAGCACTGCCGCCCGCCTGCATGGCAATGGCCGCCGTGTCGTTGCTGCGGCCGATGCGGGCAAAGCCGCCGGGCATGACCTGCCAGCCATCTTGGGTACGGGCCGCAAAGACGCGCAGGCTCATGGGGCGCGGCACCAGCTTGCCGTCTACATAGGCAGGCGTGGTGGACAGCGTCACGACCTCTTGGCCCACCAGCTTGTTGCCATCGCTGGCAAGCCAGTCGCCGATGGAATCCTTGGCTGTTTCGCGCAGCGACGAACCGAGCACGGACTGGCCGTTATCATCAAAGAACGGCAGGCGCGAATAGGCGGGGCCGATGACCATGCGCTCGATGTTGCGCGCCACATGCTCCCGCTCGGACGGCTGGCCGCACCACCATGTGGCGATGGACGGCATGGCCAAATCTTCGCCCAGCAGATGACGGCAGATGGCGGGCATGAAGGCCAACAGCGCGCGGGTTTCCAGAATGCCGGACCCCAGTGCGTTGACGATGCTGAGCGAACCGGAGCGCAGCGCCTGGACCATGCCGGGCGTGCCGATATGGGAGTTCTGATCCAGCTCCAGCGGGTCGGCGTAGGACGCATCCAGACGCCGCCACAACACGCCGATAGGCTTGAGGCCCGCGACCGTGCGCACCATGACGCGGTTGTTTACGACAGTCAGGTCTTCGCCTTGCAGCAGCATGAAGCCGAGGTAACGGGCGATATAGGCGTGTTCGAAATAGGTTTCGCTGGCCGGTCCGGGTGTCAGAACAGCGATGCGATCATCCGGGTGCTGGCGGTGCGATTGCAATGTATCGCGAAACGCGCCGAAGAAGGAGGCGAGGCGGTGGACATGGGCTTCGGCATAGATATCTGAAAAAGCGCGGGTGGTTGCCACGCGGTTTTCCAGCGCAAACCCGGCACCCGAAGGAGCCTGCGTGCGGTCTGCCAGCACCCACCAGTTGCCATCTGGTCCACGGCCAATTTCGAAGGAACAGAAATGCAGGTAATGGCCATCTGCGGGTTTTACGCCCGCCAGCGGACGCAGATATTCCGGGTTGGAAGCGAGCAGGGAAGGTGGAACATAACCTTCCTGCACCAGCCGGTTTTCACCGTAAAAATCCGAAACGATCATTTCCAGCAGGTTTGCCCGCTGGATCAGACCTTTTGAAACCGCTTCCCATTCCTTCTCGTCGATCAGGACAGGAATGTGGGAAATCGGCCAGTTGCGCTCAGTGTTCCCCTGCGCACTGTAATCCCGGTAAAAAACGCCAGCATCGCGCAGATAACGGTCGGTGCGGGAGAAACGCTCGTGCAATTCCCGTTCGCCCATGCGCTCCAGCGCCTTGACGAAAGGCTGCCAGACCGGGCGAATGCGACCGTTGATGTCCAGCATTTCATCGGCAATTCCGGGCATGGAGCGATAACCCAGCATGGAGCCCATGCCGGTTTTCTCGTGCGTCCGTTCCATTGCCGGTGCCTTAGCCAATTCACACTCCCTGCGGGCGTCTCAAATCCAGCGTCAGCGGAAATTCCGGCGATGCTGTTTCCGGCCACAAGGTGTAGTGACCGGCCGTATGTCCCCATGGCTCGAATCGCGCCAGCCGCCGGGCTTCCGCTTCGTTTCCATTGACGGGGAAAGTCTCATAGGTGCGACCGCCCGGATGAGCAACATGATAGATGCAGCCGCCGATCGATCGGTTCGACCATGTATCATATATGTCGAAGGTTAGCGGTGTGTTCACCGGCAATGCAGGGTGCAGTCCCTGTGACGGTTGCCACGCCTTGAAACGAACGCCGGCAACCGAAACGCCGGACTCGTCCGTCTGTTTCAGCGGCACGGCGCGCCCGTTGCAGGCCACGGTATAACGGGATGGATTGGAGGTTTCCAGCCGCACCTGCAAACGCTCGACCGAGGAATCCACATATCGTACGGTGCCGCCAATCGCACCCTGTTCACCCATCACATGCCATGGTTCCAGCGCCTGACGAAGCTCCAGCTTCGAGCCTTCATATTCCACCTGTCCGAAGAAGGGGAAACGGAACTCCAGTTGGGCAGCAAACCATTCCGGTTTCACGTCGAAGCCGTTTTCTTTCAGGTCTGCCAGCACATCGAGGAAATCGGCCCAGATGTAGTGCGGCAGCATGAAGCGGTCGGCCAGCGCCGTGCCCCAGCGCACGAATTTGCCGCCCACCGGGTTTTTCCAGAACCGGGCGATAATGGCGCGGACCAGCAATTGCTGCGCCAGCGACATGCGCGCATTTGGCGGCATTTCAAAGCCACGGAACTCCACCAAGCCAAGGCGCCCGGTCGGGCCATCCGGGGAGAACAGCTTGTCGATGCAGATTTCAGAGCGGTGAGTGTTGCCGGTCACGTCCGTTAACAGGTTGCGGAACAGGCGGTCCACCAGCCAAGGCAGCGGTGCGCTGCCTTCACCCGGCATCGGCACCTGCGCCATGGCGATTTCCAGCTCGTACATGCTGTCATGACGCGCTTCATCTATGCGCGGTGCCTGACTTGTCGGGCCGATGAACAGGCCGGAAAACATGTAGGACAGGGACGGGTGGCGCTGCCAGTGCAGGACGAGGCTTTTCAGCAGATCGGGACGGCGCAGGAACGGGCTGTCATTGGGGTTTGCCCCGCCCACCACCACATGGTTGCCACCGCCGGTGCCGGTGTGGCGACCATCGATCATGAATTTATCGGCACCCAGCCGCGTCTGGCGGGCGTCTTCATACACCGAGGTGGTGATGTCGACGCAGTCTTTCCAGCTTGCGGCGGGGTGAATGTTGACTTCGATGACCCCCGGGTCCGGTGCCACGCGAATGACATTCATGCGCTCGTCATGCGGCGGGGTATAGCCTTCGATGTGAATAGGCAGACCGAGATCGGTCGCGGCTTTTTCAGCGGCGGCGATGAGGTCGAGATAGTCCTCGATGCGTTCCACGGGCGGCATGAAGACGCAGAGGCGTCCATCCCGCGCCTCGACCGACAGGGCGGTGCGGACTTCACCGTGGATATCGCTGATCGACTGCTCGATGCGTTCCTGCGTGGCGCTTTCGCTGGCCTGAAACGACGCTTCCGGCAGCGCTCTTGCCGTGGGCGCAACGGCATCGGGCAGTGCGCCACGGGGCACCGAAGGGTCCGCCGGGTGGATATAGGGGAATTTCGAGGGCGGGAGATGAGGCAGGGTGCCGAGCGGGATGCGATAACCGACTGGGCTATCGCCCGGCACGAGGAAGATGCGGCCGCGCCGGGTCTTCCATTTTTCGCTCATCCAGCGCTTTTCGGAGGTTGCCTTCGCATTCCAAGCCTGCACGGGCAGAATATAGCCGGTGGGCGTTGTCAGGCCGCGCTCGAAAACGCGGGCGATGCGGTTGCGCTCTTCCGGGTCTTTCAGCTTGGAATTCGATGGATCGACATTCTCCGGCAGATTGCCTTCCTTGATCAGCCATTCCGCCGGGTCTTCGAAAGCGGGCAGCACCAGTTCCGGTGCAATCTCCAGATTGGAAGCGATGTTGGTCAGCAGTTTTTCGGCATCTTCCGAAGTGACGCCGGTGTCGATGCCTTCGCGTGCGACCAGATCAGGATTGTGCCAGACCGATTGCCCGTCCTTGCGCCAGTAGAGCGAGAACGTCCAGCGTGGCAGGCTTTCGCCGGGATACCATTTGCCCTGACCATAATGCAGGAAACCATTGGGAGCGAAGCGCTCCCGCAGTTTACGGATCAGCACATCGGCCTTCTCGCGCTTGGTCGGACCAACGGCATCGGTGTTCCATTCCCCCGCTTCGAAGTCATCGATCGACACGAAGGTCGGTTCACCGCCCATGGTCAGGCGCACGTCCTGTTCCGCCAGAACCTTGTCCACCTGTTCGCCGAGCGCATTCAGGCGATCCCAGCTTTCGTCGGAAAAAGGCTTGGTGATGCGCGGGTGCTCGGCCACGCGCGTGACCTTCATATCGAAGGCAAATTCCGTGTTGGCCTCACCATAATATCCGCCGGAAATAGGCGCGGCATTGCTGTAATGCGGTGTCGCAGACAGCGGAACATGGCTCTCGCCGGTCAAAAGCCCAGACGTCGGATCAAGCCCGACCCAGCCGGCGCCGGGCAGATAAACCTCTGCCCATGCGTGCAGGTCGGTGAAATCCACCTCCGTACCGGAAGGGCCGTCCAAGGCTTTCAGGTCCGGTGCCAGCTGGATCAAATAACCGGAAACGAAGCGGGCGGCAAAACCCAGATGGCGCAGAATTTGTATCAGCAACCAGCTGGTGTCACGGCAAGAGCCCTTGGCGGATGCCAGCGTTTCCTCCGGTGTTTGCACACCGGTTTCCATGCGAATGACATAGCCGATTTCGCTTTGCAGACGGGCATTGAGGCCCACCACCATATCCACGGTCGGCTGGCCTTGTGTCTTGTCGATGGTTTGCAGAAGTGCGGTCAGCAGCGGCCCGGTTTGCTCAGGCGTTCTATAGATCGAAAGGTCGTCTTTCAGCGTTTCTGGATACTCGAAAGGCCAATAGGTTGCGCTTTCCTCGACGAAGAAATCGAACGGATTATAAACCGTCATATCCGCGACGAGATCGACCTCTATCCTGAACTCGGTGACGGGGTCTGGAAAAACATAACGCGCCAGAAAATTGCCGTAGGGGTCTTGCTGCAAATTGACGAAGTGGTTTGCGGGCGAAACCTTCAACGAATGGCTGATGACATGGGTGCGAGAGTGTGGCGCAGGCTTCAGTCTGATGATCTGCGGTCCAAGGCGGATCGGTCTGTCGTATTTATAATGCGTCAGATGATAGATGCTTGCTTTGATTGACATGCGTGCCCTTGCCCGGTTTTCCGGTTTGCGCGGATATTTCCGCCCCTCTTTAATTGCTTGGATTTTGTGCAATGCACGCGAATAAAGCAAGGAACATTTCAAATGCTTTCCGCATTCGAGCAAATGGTGTTTTTCCGGGTTTGACGCCGCCTGTGGACAAGTACCGGCGGAATGCTATTGCTGTGATCGCAGGCGCAAATCACCAAATCTGCCCAAGACCCGGACTTCGGATTATCAAGAAATGGCAAGGTACTGATGACGCAAGGTAATCTGTCCACCGAGACGATCAATTACCCGTCTTTCGATTTGAATTTCAGATCGCAGCTGGGCATGATGGGCAGTGCGTTTTGGACATCCCGTGTCCGTGGCAAGCTCATCCTTCTGATGTGTGCCTTGCTGACCATCATTCTCGTCACGGCTTACGGCCAGGTCAAACTGAATGAATGGAATGCGCCGTTCTACAATGCGCTGGAACGGCGTGATCTGAATTCGTTTTTGTACCAGTTGCAGGTCTTTGCGGTCATTGCCGGTTCGCTTTTGCTTCTCAACGTTTTCCAGACGTGGCTGAACCAGATGACGGCGCTGAACATGCGCGAAGGGCTGGCAAAGGACATGGTGGACGAGTGGTTCAAGCCCGGTCGCGCCGCAAGGCTTGCCGGTTTCGGCAATATTGCCGTCAACCCGGATCAACGCCTGCATGATGATGTGCGCAATCTGGCTGAAAGCAGCACGGCCTTGGCCATCGGTCTCGTCAACGCCACGATTTTGCTCATCAGTTTTATCGGTGTTCTCTGGGGTCTGTCTGCGGGTTTCGCCATTGAGATCAACGGCAACATGGTGACGATACCGGGCTATATGGTCTGGGCGGCGCTGATTTATGCGGGCTCTGCCTCGCTGCTCAGCAATCTCGTGGGATATCGGCTGGTGCCGCTGAATGCGGAGCGTTACTCCAAGGAAGCGGAGCTTCGCTTTTCGCTCATGCGGGCCAGTGAAAATCTCACCGCGATCACGCTGGCGCGCGGCGAGAAGAACGAACGCCACCGCATCGGTGAGGATATCAACGCGGTGCTGGGTGTTATTCGCGGCCTCGCCATGGCGCTCACGCATCTGACATGGGTGTCGTCCGGCTATGGCTGGCTTGCCATCGTCGCACCTATTCTGATCGCCGCACCGGTCTATTTTTCCGGACATCTCAGCTTCGGCGGGTTGATGATGGCCGTTGGTGCATTCAACCAGGTGAACGTAGCCTTGCGCTGGTATATCGATAATTTCGGCCCCATCGCGGCCTGGAAAGCCACCTTGCAGCGCGTCTCGGTGTTTCGCAACGCGCTGATCCAGATGGACAGCGTGGAGCGGCACGGAAACGCCATCGACATCGAGAAATCCGGCTCCGGCCCGATCCGATTGACGTCGGTTGAAATCTGCCCGGAAGTTGGCGGTCAGGACATGTCGCGCATTTTCCGTCTGCGGGAAGCCCCCGTGGAGATCAATGTCGGGGACCGGCTGATGGTGAATGGCGATCAGGGCGTGAACCGGCGCCTGTTTTTTGCGGCCCTTGCCGGGCTTTGGCCATGGGGGCGCGGCAGCATTGCCATGCCTGCGCGAGAGGAAACGCTGTTTATCGCTCAGCACGGTTATCTGCCGGCAGCGCCTCTGCGCGAAATTCTCTGCTATCCGCGCAGCCCGCAGAAATTCAAGGAACAGGATTTTCTGGACGCCATGGAATTGTGCGGCCTCGGCCACATCATTCCGCGCATGGACGATAATATTCGCTGGGACAAGAAATTCGATTCCGACGAGCAGGCCTGCGTTCGCGTTGCCAATGCCATTTTGTTAAAACCGCGTTGGCTGTTTATCGACGATCTTCTCGAAGGGCTGGAGAAGGAGACGGTAGACCGGCTCGCCGCTGTTCTGGCAGAGATGCACGACACCGCCATCATCTATATCGGTCGCTCAGAAACCATCTTGCAGGTGCTGTCACCACGGGTTCTGCATCTGGATTTGGTGAAGGCGTAGAACCTACATTTTCAGATTTGGCGCTTTTACGTTGACCGCCGTTGTTTTGATCAGGCCCGGTTGTGCCGTGCTCATGAACAGCGCCAGCGGCGTTATCGTGACGAACAGGGCCAGTGCCAGAAGCGCTGCAAGGACCACCCGGTCATAGCGCTGTTGCTTGATGTTATTCCCACTCCAGTCATATGCCATCGCCGACCTCGCCTGCGTTTACCAGTATATGAAGATGAAATAATTCAATGTCAGGGTGTCACGGTATGGTTAATTTAACCTTACCGTGCAGGCTGCATTCCTTGCACCACAGACAATGCAGATAGGACGAAACGGCTATTGGCCGTCGCGTCTGCTTTTCGTAATCGGAAGGTGGGAGTTACGAGAAAAGGTTTCTACAATGGAATTGCATCCACCGGACGATATGGAACTGACACTGCGCACGCTGGCCATGCCTGCGGATGCCAACCCCGCAGGTGATATCTTTGGCGGATGGGTCATGTCACAAATGGACTTGGCCGCCTTCGTGCGTGCCAATGATGTGGCGGGCGGACGCACCGTAACCGTGGCCGTCAATGAAATCGTGTTCAAGAAGCCGGTCAAGATCGGCGATACGCTGTGCGTCTACACCCGCATCGAAAAAGTCGGACGCACATCCATCACCCTCAAAATCGAAGCCTGGACCCGCCGCCACTCCCAGCAGTCGCGTGACAAGGTGACGGAAGCAGTGTTCATCATGGTTGCGGTGGATGACGAGGGTAATCCGAAGCCGGTGAAGGTCTGAGACCAGTTTCCTGCTCTTCCAACAGGAGGGCAATGCCGAGGTGCCTCGGGGATAGCTAACCAAGGCACCCCGAGCGCTGTATAATCGCGTTTAAAACTTGACGCCGAGGCCGACACGAACAGCATGCTGATCGATATCGCCATTAAGAAGCGGTCCGAGTGAACCGAAGTCGTAATTCTTGTCACCGAAATTGGTATAGCGATATTCGACGCGACCGAAAATCAAGTCGGTAAATGCATAATCGACACCAGCGCCAACGGTGTAACCGTTGAAGCTCTCTTTTTGCTTGTCGAAGCCGGGAACGACGAGATAGCCGCGCCCGATAGCCCAGCCAGCGGTTCCATAAACGAGCGCACGGTCGAATGCGTAACCCGCGCGCGCCCGAACGGAGCCCTGCCAGTCCATGCCGTATTCATACTTATCGGGGGCCAGAATGGTAAGGCTGCCATCACCCCAATTGCCGTCAAAATCGCCTTCTACGCCGACAACCCAGTTGTTGCCCAACTGGTAATTATAGCCTGCAAATCCACCCAGAATGCCGCCGTCGAAGTTGGCATCCAGTGCGCCTGCCGGGGCAATGCCGGTAAGGTCTTGCTTATCCCAGGCGTATCCGCCCTGTACACCGGCGGTAAAGCCGGTCCATGAGAAAGTCGTAACATCTCCAGCCACCGGCGCCTGTGGAGCCTCATAAACCGCGTCCGCCGCACTTGCAGTTGAAGCGGTAAAAATGAAAGCAGCAGCAATGATGATTTTTTTCATCTCAGGCGTCCCGAATACGATGGACTTCCTATCTATCCCACCGGGGAAAAAATGCTGTAGCGTTGTAGCAACAAGTCCGAGATTGCGTAGGATGGCTGTCAGCTTTTGAGCCGTGTCCAGAGAGAAGCTTGCTCGTTGATTGGTGAATGAGCCAAACGTCGTCGCAACGTAGATCGCAAAGAAAAAGGCCTCGCAATTTCTTGCAAGACCTTGATACTTAATTCGGATGGTGGGCGTAACAGGGATTGAACCTGTGACCCCTACGATGTCAACGTAGTGCTCTCCCGCTGAGCTATACGCCCTCCGTTGAGGCGCATAAATCACGAAACCGGATGAAGCGTCAACTGCTTTTTTGCGGTTTCGTGAAAGCTTTTTCAGAAGCCTTATGCCACAAGGAGTTTGTTCACTTCATCGACCAGATCACGCAGGTGGAAAGGCTTGGAAAGAACCTTCGCGTCCTTCGGTGCCTTCGAATCAGCGTTCAGCGCAACGGCTGCAAAACCGGTGATGAACATGACCTTGAGGTCAGGATCGAGTTCGGTGGCGCGGCGTGCCAGCTCGATGCCGTCCATTTCCGGCATGACGATGTCGGTCAGGAGCAGCGAGAAAGGCTCTTCGCGAAGCCGGTCATAGGCGCTCGCGCCGTTGTCGAACGAGGAAACCTTGTAACCGGCTTTCTCCAGCGCTTTCACGAGAAAGCGGCGCATATCGTTGTCATCTTCTGCAAGAAGAATTTTCTGTACCATTTAAGTGACCGTAACTGCTGAATTGTTGGGATACCCTATCCCGATCATACCGCTTTTTGAGTAAATATCATGTGAACGATAGAATCACGACTTGGCTGACTGATGTCCAGTATGGACTTGCTCTGCCTTAACTGGCAACATGATGCTTCTGGCAGAATTATGACATGGTAAACGGGGCGGAATGGACTGGGTCACGGGTGAGTACGAACTTTTCGAAGTGTGCGAACCAGACGTTCACAGCATTCCGTTTGTTTATAATTCGCCGCACAGCGGGCGCTGCTACCCGATTTCCTTCCTCGAATCATCCCGGCTGGACAGTTACGAGATCCGCCGTTCGGAAGATCATTATGTGGATGAGCTGTTTGCAAGTGCCATCGACATGGGTGCGCCGCTGCTCAAGGCCAATTTTCCGCGCGCCTATCTGGATGTGAACCGCGAGCCTTACGAGCTTGATCCGCGCATGTTCGAAGGGGCGCTGCCGCCTTATGCGAATATCGGCTCCATGCGCGTGGCGGGCGGCCTTGGCACCGTGCCGCGCATCGTAGCAGAAAACATGGATATCTATGCGCATCGACTGCCCGTGGACGAGGGGCTTTCGCGCATCGAAGGCATTTACAAGCCGTATCACGCCTGTTTGCGGAAGCTGATCTCGCGCACCTATGCCAATTTCGGCATGGCGGTGCTGATCGATTGTCATTCCATGCCGGGCAATATTCGTCTGGCGGGTTCCAATGTCAGGCCGGATATCATCATCGGTGATCGTTACGGCACCAGCGCATCGGCGGAAATTTCGCGCGCGGCACTGCATTTTCTGGAAGAATTGGGTTTTGTTGCCGTGTGCAACAAGCCTTATGCGGGCGGTTTCATCACCGAACATTATGGTCGGCCCATCCGTTCGTTGCATGCCTTGCAGATCGAAGTGAACCGGGCGCTGTATGTGGATGAAAAGACGCTGCTGAAAACCTCGGAATTTTACGCTGTCCAAGCTGCGCTGGACGGCTTTATGCGTCAATTGTCGAATTTCGTGTCCGAATACGCCGTCGAGATGGCGTTTGCCGCCGAATAATCATGCTTATCGTTGACTGTGTTCCCAAGCCTTCGATGTGAATCGACGGCAAAAAAAACCGCGCCTTGGCGCGGTCAAGTCTAGGGAGGAAACACCCAAGGAGGGTATTTACAGTCAAAGACTGTGACATGAAGCTATTGCGAATCTGCTTATTTGTCAATCATTTTTGTAATTGCCTACAATTTGTTCAGTTTGGTCAGGCTTTGCACTTTATTCGATCTTTTTTAAAGGGATTTGCCTTTTCTGGCGGCTTTTCTCGAGAAGTTGAGGGAGCAATTGGACGCAACGGCCCCAAGCACGCCATTTTTTGTTTAAGCATCGGAATCTCCGAAAACCGCGTTACACTTTTCGGTCCGATGCGCTATGTGAGTTGCGGGATTCAAAAGGTGAGGGTTCATGCTGCCAGATCGCGATTTCTTTTTTCGTCTTGCCGATGCCGCGAAGGCGGAAACCCTGCCACGGTTTCGCACCGGCATTGCTGTCGCCAACAAGCTGGACGGGGGTTATGATCCGGTGACGGAAGGCGATCAGGCCGCCGAGACTGCCATTCGTGCGCTGATTACCAGCGAATTTCCCGATCACGGTATTTTGGGCGAAGAACACGGTGATGTCGGGCTTGATCGCGAGCATGTTTGGGTTATCGACCCGATTGACGGCACACGCGCATTCATTTCCGGTGTTCCAGTGTGGGGCACGTTGATTGGCTTCCAGTCCAACGGTCGTTCTGTGATGGGCGTTATGGATCAGCCGTTTACGGGCGAGCGGTATTTCGCCGATGGTGAGAAGGCCTGGTATTACGGGCCGGGCGGCGACAGGCAGATCAAGACGCGGGCGTGTGAAGCGCTGTCCGACGCGATTTTGTTCACGACGTCTCCGCACATTTTCACGCCGCAAGAGGCGGCCCTCTACAACGCCGTGCAGGACAAGGTTCGGCTGTTCCGCTATGGCACCGATTGTTATGCCTATGCGTTGCTGGCTTCTGGGCATGTCGATCTGGTCATCGAAACCAGCCTGAAGCCCTATGATGTCGGCGCGCTCATTCCCATCATCGAGCAGGCTGGCGGCGTGATTACCAATTGGGATGGCGGCAGGCCGGAAGCCGCAGGCCGCATCGTTGCGGCTGGCAGCAAGGCGCTGCATGAGCAGGCGCTGGCGCTTCTCTCTGGACTTTAAGCTTCAGGTGCAAAGAACGCGTCTATCGCAGCCAGCGCCTGGCTGCGATAGACGTCACGCTCCAAAAGAAGCTCGTGCCGTGCGCCTGTGACGGGGATGAGTTGTGCCGCACGAAAATTGCGCGATAGCTCTTCCTGCGCCGCATAGGGTGAGATGACGTCCAGCACCGGGGCCAGCAGCAGCGTCGGCACGGTGATTTTTGTGAGATGCTCCTGCCGGATGACCCAGGGCATGGTGTTCAGCACTTCAAACAACCAGCGCGCCGTGGGTGCGCCGATGAAAAGCTCCGGGCGCTCGGTGATCAGCGACAGATTGCGGGCAAAACGGGCAGGATCCGACGTCAGTGGATTGCCGTCGAACTGGCGTTCGCGCTGGTCCTTGCCAAGCTGTACGCCGCCGAGGCCGATCAAGGTCAGGCAGGTTGCGATGATGCGGATCACCGGTGTTGGTATGGATTGGCCGCGCAGGCTGATGAAGGGCGAGGAAAGCGCCATGCGCTCAATGCGGTTGGAGAGTGCTGGCGCCATGGAAAGGGCGGCAAGCCCGCCGGTGGAATGGGCCAGCAGAAAGAAGGGCAGGCGCGCATCCGGCAACACGACCTGCTCCAGAAACAGCGAAATATCCTTCTGATAATCCGAGAAGTGACGCACGTAACCGGCGTCCAGCTTTTTCAGCAACCGTTCGGAGCCACCCTGTCCGCGTGTGTCGAAGGTGGCAACCCAGAAGCCCTTGGCGGTGAGGTCGTTGATCGTCTCGAAATATTTCTCGATACATTCATTGCGGCCATGCAGCAGAACGATGGTGCCGCGTGCGATGGACTGGTTGGAGCGAAAGATCGCGTAACGCAGCTTCTTTTTTCTGTGGCCGGTGAAATAGCCTGCAATATGGTTTTCAGGCACAGGGTTGCCTTTGGTCGCATGCAAAATGGCTTCGGTCATGAGTATTTTCCGGCGCGGCACTGAAGACGTGTTTCATAACGGGATAGGTTGAGTGCTCAAGCACGTCAAAGGAAAAATTGCCGGAACCGTCGGTCTTAGCAGTCGCGGTTCCGGCTAATCTGACAGAAGAAGAAGGGACGATATACTTCTGCCGCCGGAGATTGCCTCCGATGTCTTGATATCTAACGTGCTGAAACTGAACGATTTCCGAACTCATCGTTCAGATGGTGTTCAGTTTCCAGGGTCTTGGTGTCCGTGCGATTTTCAAGCGGCTTTGCGCGAGATGTGGTAGACATCGCGGTAGCGCGGCGTTCCACTGTTGTGAGACGTCTCGCAAGAGTGGGTCTTGCAACGCCCGGAGGACTTCGATGGTGCGTGGTTCTGTGAATGCTTACGGCTTTTTCGCGATCCTGTTGCATTGGCTGATCGCCGTGCTGATCCTCGGTCTGCTGGCGCTTGGATACGTTATGACACGGCCTGATACCGATCCGGCTCTCCAGTTTTCACTGTTCCAGTGGCATAAATCCTTCGGCATGTTGGTTCTTGGCCTTGCGGTCTTGCGGTTTTTGCAGTGGGGCCTCTGGCCGAAAGTCGCGCCGGTGCCAACGCTCGGAATATGGGAGCGCTGGGCGTCATTGGCGGTGCATCGGCTGCTGCTCCTGCTCGGTGTGCTGGTGCCGCTGGCGGGCTGGGCGATAGCGTCCGTTTCGCCGCTTGGCATTCCCACCTTCATGTTCAACGTGGTTGTCGTACCGCATCTGCCGCTTGCGCAATCGGAAGAGGCGGAAATTTTGTGGTCTACGGTGCACGCAACGCTTGCCTATACGGTGCTTGGTCTTGTTGCCGTTCATGCGCTGGCGGCCATTTATCATCATGTCATAAGGCGCGATGAGGTTTTGTTGCGGATGCTTGGGCGACGTCATTCACCGCCACTGGAGAAACGCCCATGAGACTGCGCCACCTGTCTGGATTATTCGTCTCTGCCATCTTGGCTGCAAGCTCAGGGCAGGCGGCGCAAGCGCCGAAGTTGAGTGACGTTGCGGGCAAATATGGCGTTGCGCCATCGTCTCGCATTGCCTTTTCCGTTGGTCAGGTGGGCGGCGGTGGCATCAAGGGCGTGTTCGGGAAGTTTTCGGGCACATTCACGCTGGAAGGCGGCGATCTGCAACATTCAACCGTTGTGTTTACGCTCTGGCCAGAGAGTGTGGAGTCAGGCGAAAAACGGATCGATACGTTTTTAAAATCGACTGCGGTGTTCGACACGGTCAATTTCGATGTCATCAACTTCCGCTCCAGCTCGATCAAACAAACGGGGCCGGATACGGCCACCATGACAGGCCAGTTGAGCGCCAAGGGTCAAACGCGCACGGAAAATTTCGATGTGAAGCTGACCCGCTGGAGCGGAAAATCGATTGCGTTCAACGTAACCGGCGATGTCTTCCGCTCACGCTACAGCATGGATGTCGGAACGCCGATTTACTCTAATGTCGTGCACTTCGACATGTCCGTGGAAGGCGAGCGGAAATAGAAAGCAAGGCGTAAGGCGCTTGCATCGTGTCCCTCTTGAAGTCCCGCAAAAGTCTTCCCATCTGTTTGTCACGGTCGCCAGAACGGGACCGTATCCGGTCACTCATCGCCAGTTCGGGGTGGGGGCCATAACCGCAAACAGTCGCTCATAGGAGGACACCATGCGTCACGTAGATTTTTCCCCGCTTTATCGGTCCACGGTTGGTTTCGACCGCCTTTTTTCCATGCTCGATGGCCTCGGCCAGCCCGAGCAGTCGCAAGCCTATCCGCCCTACAACATAGAGCGTACCGGTGAAAACGCCTACCGTATTACCATGGCGGTGGCCGGTTTCGATGAGACCGAACTCAGCATCGAATCCCGCGCCAATGTTTTGACCGTGAAGGCAGAAAAGGCCGACGAAACCAAGGATGGCGAAGGCGAATTCCTCTATCGCGGCATTGCCAAGCGCGCCTTCGAGCGTCGCTTCCAGCTTGCCGATCACGTCGAGGTGCAGAACGCGTCCTTGAAAAACGGCCTGCTGCACATCGATCTTCTTCGCAACATTCCCGAAGCCATGAAACCACGCCGTATTGCGATTGTTTCAGACATTTCGGATGAGCCAAAGCAGATCGACGCGCAGGTGACGCCAGCTCAAGTAAACTAAACTGGCTTGGATAGGTAAGCGAAACGGCCCTTATTGAAGGGCCGTTTTTGTTTCATGTGCCGCCAACAGTTCAGCCGACTTGGCATGTTCGACAGCCTTGGCTTTGTTGGCATAACGCTGTGCAATCACGGCGCAGGCCATAAGCTGGATCTGGTGAAACAGCATGATCGGCAGGACGATGGCGCCAATGCTCTGGCCTGCGAAGATCGCACCAGCCATGGGCACACCACTGGCAAGGCTTTTCTTCGAGCCGCAGAAGGTGATGGTGATTTCATCTTCCTTCTTGAAGCCTAGCAAACGGCTGCCGAACATGGTGATGCACAGGATCAGCGCAAGCAGTACGATGTTGATGCCAACCACCACACCGATATCGCGTACGGTGAATTCCTGCCAGATGCCCTCAATCACCGCCTGGCTGAAAGCCAGATAAACGACCATCAGGATGGAGCCGCGATCAACGGGCGCAAGGAGCGTCTTGCGGGCACGTATCCAGTCGCCGATCCATGGCTGCAAAGCCTGGCCCAGAATGAAGGGCAGCAGCAATTGCAGGAAAATTTGGCCGAAAGCATCCAGCGAGAAACCGCCGCCGTGACCGCCAACGGTAAACAGCAGACCGACCAGCAGAGGCGTCAAAACCATGCCGAAAATGTTGGATGCCGATGCGGCGCAGATTGCCGCCGGAACATTGCCGCCCGCCATGGACGTAAAGGCGATGGAAGATTGCACGGTGGACGGCAGAACGCAGAGGAACAGCACACCCATGTAAAGCGGGGCGGGGAGAATGCTTTCAGGAATGTATCCCAGGCCAACGCCGATCAACGGAAACAGGCCGAACGTGACCAGCAGAATGGCCAGATGCAGACGCCAGTGCAGAATGCCCGCAATCACCACGTCTCGCGCCAGCCTTGCGCCGTGCAGGAAGAACAGAAGGGCAATCGCAAACTTGGTCGCGATACCGAAATAATAGGCGGGTTCGCCGCTGATAGGCAGCAGGGATGCAAGGATGACGGTTGCGACCAGCATCATGGTAAAGCGGTCTGGCAGAAAGCGGCTCATAATGGCTCTTCTTTTCGTTTCCGGTTTATGCGTTGAATTCAGACATCTTATCGCTCATCATGAAAGCAGATGCAAAAACTAACAGTTATCGCAATGCAGGATAACCATGCTCAATCTACAGCACCTCGCCAGCTTCGTAACGCTGGAGCAGACGATGAGTTTCACCCATGCCGCAGAACGGTTGGGCATCGGTCAATCCACGCTGAGCCAGCATATTCAAAGGTTGGAGGCGTCACTCGGTCAAAGGCTGATCGCGCGTGACACCCACCGCGTTCGCCTGACGCCGGAAGGCGAGGCGTTGCTGGGATATGCCCGCAATATGCTGGATATCAACAACAAGGTGGCGGCTCTCTTTGGGGAAAGCAAATTGCGCGGGCGGCTGCGGCTCGGTGTCTCCGAGGATTTTGTCGCGAGCCGTCTGACGGTGATATTGGAGGAGTTTACCCGGCTCTATCCGCTGGTCGATCTGGAGCTGACAGTGTCGCTGAGCGGCGTGCTGTACCAGATGCAGGACAATGGCGAGTTGGACGTGGTGCTGGCCAAACGGCGGCTTGGAGACCAGCTTGGACATTTTCTCTATCGAGAACCGTTGATCTGGCTGGCAAAAGACCCGGATGCGGTGCTGGGGCGCGAACACGCCTTGCCGCTAATCGCATTTCCACCACCCAGCATCACCCGCAAGGCTGCGCAAGAAGCGCTGGACCGGGCCGGCGTTGCGTGGCGCATCGTCTGCACCTGCGGCAGCCTTAGCGGTTTGACGGCAGCGGCGCGTGCTGGCATGGGCGTTCTGGTTCAACCACGCAGCATGGCGCCATCCGGTCTGCGGGAAATACCAAAAGGCGCGCTGCCGGTGCTGGAAGACGTGGAATTTGTCCTCCAGCCACGCAAGGGAGCGGACGCCGAACTGGTCAAGGCGCTGTCGACATTGGTGACGGCGAAGGGAATGGTGCCGGGCAGTTTTGCTTAGGCAGCTCCGCAAATCCGCAAGAAGTCATCCACGTCGCTTTCCAATGTTGCAAAGCTGGTGACGAGGCGGATGAGTTGCTGGTGTTCGCCAACCGGCTCCGGCATGTCGTGGGGGACGACCCAGTCGTAGAAGCTTGCGCCGTTTTCACGCGCGGTTTTGGCCTTGTCCTTGTCCAGCACCACGAACAATTCGTTGGATTGTGTCGGCCATGCCAGTCTAGCGCTGTTGGAGGCGGAGAGGCCTTCGCGCAGGCGGGTTGCCATGGCGTTGGCGTGGGCTGCAAGTTCCAGCCAGAGATCGTCGGCAAAATAGGCGTCGAATTGTGCGGCCATGAACCGGGTTTTGGAGAAAAGCTGGGCGGAACGCTTGCGGATGAAGGGCAGGTCTTCTGCCATTTTCGGGTCCATATAAACGATGGCTTCCGCGCACCAGCAACCGTTCTTCGTTGCGCCGAAAGAGAGAATATCGACGCCGCGTTTCCACGTCATTTCCGCGGGTGTTGTGTCGAGTGCGGTTAGTGCGTTGGCAAACCGCGCGCCGTCCATATGCAAGGGAACGCCAGCATTTTTGGCAATCTTTGCGATTGTCTCGATTTCATCGAGTTCGTAAATCGTGCCCTGTTCCGTGGCCTGTGTGACCGTCACGAGCATCGGCTGGCCCTGATGGATGGAGCCGGGCGGGAAGCGACCAATCGCTGCTTCAAGGTTTTTCGGCAGCATTTTGCCGTTTGGTCCGGCCACCGGCATCAGGCGCGATGCGTTGGAGAAATATACCGGCGCGCCGCACTCGTCTTCAATGACGTGGGCTTCGGAATGGCAAAAGGCGATGCCGCCGGGGCGGGCAACGCTGGCCATGGCCAGAGAGTTGGCGGCGGTTCCGGTGCCGACGAAAAACACGGCAACTTCGCGCTCAAAGATTTCGTTGAAACGCTTCTCGATTGCCTTGTCCAACTCGCTCGTGCCGTAAGCGGCGGCAAAACGGGTGGATTCCTTCATCAGCCGTTCGTTGATGGCAGGGTGGGCACCGGCCCAGTTATCAGAAGCAAAAAACATGTTTCAACGCTTTCGATTGGATGATGGAACATCTTTTAACAGGCCGGTCGGCCAAACGACTGTCGTTTTATGGTCTTATCGCGCGAATGGCAAATCCGGTAATGAAAGCAATTATTTCGCGCCCTTCGTAGAAGAAAATTACGTCAGGATTCACTTGCCCGACATTTCCCGTCACAAAGCCTATTTATATTTTCATGATGCGGTCTTGCACAAAGAGATGGTTTCTGCCAAAATTCAACAGGAATTGAGACAGTATTACTGTCCTAAATTGACAAGCGGATGCAAAGCCTCTATCTCGGAAACGGGGAGGGGTCAGCATCCGCCTCTCTGCGTGAAGCCATGCAACCTGTTTGCAGGAGGGACGAAAAATGACCATCAAGCTGGAAGGCGAAAACGCCACTGCTACCTTGACCAACGACTGTCCGACGGACGCCCAGCCAAAGGCTGCGGCCCTGCGCGCGTCTATCGGTGGTCTGCCTGAAAAGCAGGGTCTTTATGATCCGCGCAACGAGCATGATGCCTGCGGCGTTGGCTTTGTAGCGCATATGAAGGGTCAGAAGTCGCACCAGATCGTCAAGGATGGTCTTTTCATTCTCGAAAACCTCACCCATCGCGGCGCTGTTGGCGCTGATCCTTTGATGGGCGATGGCGCTGGCATTCTCGTGCAGATTCCAGACCGCTTCTTCCGTGAGGAAATGGCGCTTCAGGGCGTGACGCTGCCAAAGGCTGGCGAATATGCTGTCGGCCACATCTTCATGTCGCGTGACGCCGCCCAGATCGAGCATTACAAGAAGGTCACCATCGACGTTATCGGTGAGCATGGGCAGCAGTTCCTCGGCTTCCGTGATGTGCCTGTCGATAACTCTTCGTTGTCGGAAGCGCCTGAGATTGCCGCCACCGAGCCGCACCATGTGCAGGTTTTCATCGGTGCTGGCCGCGATGCCGCCAATAACGCCGATTTTGAGCGTCAGCTGTTCTTGATCCGCAAGGTCATTTCCAACACCATTTACAATGCGGGTGGCGGCAAGGAATCGCAGGATTTCTATCCTGTTTCGCTGTCGTCTTCGACCATCGTGTATAAGGGCATGTTCCTGGCCTATCAGGTCGGTGCCTATTATAAGGACTTGTCCGATCCACGTTTCGAAAGCGCGGTTGCACTGGTGCACCAGCGTTTCTCGACCAACACCTTCCCATCCTGGAAGCTGGCGCACCCATACCGCATGGTTGCCCATAACGGCGAAATCAATACGCTGCGCGGCAACGTCAACTGGATGGCGGCGCGTCAGGCTTCTGTTGCTTCGCCACTGTTTGGCGACGACATTTCCAAGCTCTGGCCGATTTCCTACGAAGGCCAGTCCGACACCGCCTGCTTCGACAACGCGTTGGAATTCCTCGTGCGCGGCGGTTACTCGCTGGCCCACGCCGTAATGATGCTGATCCCCGAAGCCTGGGCTGGCAACCAGTCCATGTCGCCGGAACGCAAGGCGTTTTACGAATACCACGCTGCCCTGATGGAGCCATGGGATGGCCCTGCCGCCGTTGCCTTTACCGATGGCAAGCAGATTGGCGCGACGCTGGACCGCAATGGTCTGCGCCCCGCCCGTTATCTCGTGACCGATGACGACCGCATCATCATGGCATCTGAAGCCGGCACATTGCCGGTGCCGGAAGAGCGCATCATCAAGAAGTGGCGTTTGCAGCCCGGCAAGATGCTGCTGATCGACATGGAAAAGGGCGAGATCATTTCCGATGAGGACGTGAAGCATGAGCTTGCCGCCAAGCATCCATACCGCACGTGGCTGGACCGCACGCAGCTTATTCTGGAAGACTTGAAGCCCGTAGAGCCTCGCGCCCTGCGTCGTGACGTGTCGCTGCTCGACCGCCAGCAGGCGTTTGGTTACACCAGCGAAGACACGAAGCTGTTGATGTCTCCTATGGCCACCACTGGTCAGGAAGCCATCGGCTCCATGGGCACGGATACGCCGATTTCGGCCATGTCGTCCAAGTCCAAGCTGCTTTACACCTATTTCAAGCAGAACTTCGCGCAGGTCACCAACCCGCCAATCGACCCGATCCGTG
This sequence comes from Agrobacterium sp. rho-13.3, assembly GCF_033957765.2. Classification (NCBI taxonomy): domain Bacteria; kingdom Pseudomonadati; phylum Pseudomonadota; class Alphaproteobacteria; order Hyphomicrobiales; family Rhizobiaceae; genus Agrobacterium; species Agrobacterium sp. rho-13.3. The sequence continues at coordinate 2,216,187 of NZ_CP192774.1, read as the reverse complement.
AAGAGCTGGTGATGAGCCTTGTTTCCTTCATCGGCCCGCGCCCGAACATTCTCGACCATGAAGGTGCGGCGCGTGCCAAGCGTCTGGAAGTGCGCCAGCCGATCCTGACCAATGGCGATCTGGAGAAGATCCGCTCTATTGGCCACACGGAAGACCGTTTCGACACCAAGACGCTGGACTTCACCTATGATGTGGAGCGCGGCGCCGAAGGCATGCCTGACATGCTGGACCGTCTGTGCGAGCGTGCGGAATCTGCCGTTCGTGGCGGTTACAACATCATCGTTCTGTCTGACCGTCAGCTTGGACCGGATCGCATCGCGATCCCGGCATTGCTGGCAACCGCTGCCGTTCACCACCACCTGATCCGCAAGGGTCTGCGCACATCGGTTGGTCTGGTTGTCGAAACCGGCGAGCCGCGTGAGGTCCACCATTTCTGCTTGCTGGCCGGTTATGGCGCGGAAGCGATCAACCCTTATCTGGCCTTCGATACGCTGCTGGATATGCACAAGCACAATGCGTTTCCGAAGGAAGTGTCGGACGACGAAGTCGTTTACCGTTACATCAAGGCCGTGGGTAAGGGCATTCTCAAGGTTATGTCCAAGATGGGCATTTCCACCTACCAGTCCTATTGCGGCGCGCAGATTTTCGACGCCATCGGCCTGTCTTCGCAGTTCATCGAGCAATATTTCTTCGGCACTGCCAGCATGATTGAAGGTGTTGGCCTGACGGAAATTGCTGAGGAAACCGTTGCCCGCCACACCGACGCTTTTGGCAAGGATCCGATCCTTGCGACCACGCTGGATATCGGTGGCGAATACGCCTACCGCATCCGTGGCGAAAGCCATGCTTGGAGCCCGGACGCAGTGGCCACCTTGCAGCACGCCGTGCGCGGCAACAGCCAGGAGCGTTACCGCGAATTTGCAGAAATGGTGAACGACACCAGCCTGCGCATGAACACCATTCGTGGTCTGTTCAAGGTCAAGTCAGCAGAAGCGCTGGGCCGCAAGCCTATTTCCATCGATGAGGTCGAACCTGCCGTCGATATCGTCAAGCGCTTCTCCACCGGTGCCATGTCCTTCGGCTCCATCAGCCGTGAAGCGCACACCACGCTGGCGATTGCGATGAACCGCATTGGCGGTAAATCCAACACGGGTGAGGGCGGCGAGGAATCCGACCGTTACCTGCCTTTGCTCAACGGCAAGCCGAACCCTGAGCGCTCCGCTATCAAGCAGATTGCCTCTGGCCGGTTCGGTGTGACGACAGAATATCTCGTCAATGCAGATATGTTGCAGATCAAGGTCGCGCAGGGTGCCAAGCCCGGCGAAGGCGGTCAGTTGCCCGGTCACAAGGTGGATGCGACAGTTGCCAAGACCCGCCACTCCACACCGGGCGTCGGCCTCATTTCGCCACCGCCGCACCATGATATCTATTCCATCGAAGATCTGGCGCAACTGATCTACGACCTGAAGAACGTCAACCCGGAAGCCGATGTTTCCGTGAAACTGGTGTCGGAAGTGGGTGTCGGCACGGTTGCCGCCGGTGTTGCCAAGGCGCGTGCGGACCATATCACTGTGTCTGGTTTTGACGGTGGCACGGGTGCGTCTCCGCTCACCTCGCTCAAGCACGCCGGTTCCCCTTGGGAAATCGGCCTTGCCGAAACCCAGCAGACGCTGGTGCTGAACGGCCTTCGTTCGCGCATCGCCTTGCAGGTGGATGGCGGTTTGAAGACGGGCCGGGATGTCATCATTGGCGCACTTCTGGGGGCAGACGAGTTCGGTTTCGCAACCGCGCCTCTCATTGCCGCTGGCTGCATCATGATGCGCAAGTGCCACTTGAACACCTGCCCTGTGGGCGTTGCCACGCAGGATCCTGTCCTGCGCAAGCGCTTCAAGGGTGCACCGGAACACGTCATCAACTATTTCTTCTTCGTGGCCGAAGAAGTGCGCGAAATTCTTGCCTCACTTGGCGTTGCTAAGTTGGACGAGATCATCGGTGCTTCCGAACTGCTGGAAAAGGATGAAATGCTTGCGCACTGGAAGGCCAAGGGTCTCGATTTCAGCCGCATCTTCCACAAGGTCGATGCGCCGAAGGCTGCGACCTATTGGACGGAGCGTCAAAAGCACCCGATTGACGACATTCTCGACCGCAAGCTGATCGAAAAGTCGCTGCCATCGCTGGAAAACCGCGAACCTGTGGTGTTCGAAGTGCCGATCAAGAACGTCGATCGTTCTGCCGGTGCGATGCTGTCGGGCGCGCTTGCCAAGCGCTGGGGTCATAAGGGCCTGAAGGACGACACCATCCATGTGCTGCTGCGCGGCACGGCGGGTCAGTCCTTCGGTGCGTTCCTCGCACGCGGCATCACCTTTGATCTGGTGGGTGACGGCAACGATTATGTCGGCAAGGGTCTGTCCGGTGGCCGCATCATCGTGCGTCCGCCAGAAAACACCCGTATCGTTGCGGAAAACTCCATCATCGTCGGCAACACCGTTCTTTACGGTGCCATTACCGGAGAGTGCTATTTCCGCGGCGTGGCGGGCGAGCGTTTCGCCGTGCGTAACTCGGGCGCGATTGCCGTTGTCGAAGGCGTGGGTGACCACGGTTGCGAATATATGACTGGCGGCATTGTCGTGGTTCTGGGTGAAACGGGCCGCAACTTCGCGGCCGGCATGTCTGGCGGCGTGGCTTATGTGTTGGATGAGCAGGGGGATTTCGCCAAGCGCTGCAACATGGCCATGGTTGAACTGGAGCCGGTGCCGGAAGAAGACGACATGCTGGAAAAGCTGCACCATCACGGCGGCGATCTTATGCACAAGGGACGTGTGGACGTTTCCGAGGACATGACACGTCACGACGAAGAGCGTCTCTACCAGATGATCTCCAACCACTTCCATTACACAAACTCCAACCGTGCCAAGGACATCCTTGACCGCTGGAGCGAGTTCCGCCCCAAATTCCGCAAGGTCATGCCGGTCGAATACCGCCGCGCGCTTGAGGACATGGAGCGCATGAAGCTGGGCGTGGCGGCGGAGTAATCCGCCGCATGAGAACACTACACCGACTGATCTCGCTGATCACAGCGGTCGCCATTCCCACGGCGACTTATTGGACGAGCGGCGAGATCAGACTTGAGTTCATCGTACTGGGAGCAGCCGTGGGCGGCGCTTATTGGTACTGGGCCCCGACGGGTGCCCTGCTTTGATGTGAGGATATAACATGGGTAAGGTTACAGGTTTTCTGGAAATAGACCGTCAGGTTGGCAAGTATCAGCCGGCGTCGGATCGTATTCGCCATTTCCGGGAATTCACCATTCCCATGTCGGATCCCGAAGTGCAAAAGCAGGCGGCGCGTTGCATGGACTGCGGCATTCCCTATTGCCACGGACCGACCGGCTGCCCGGTTCACAATCAGATCCCCGACTGGAACGATCTGGTTTATAACAACAATTGGGAAGAGGCGATCCGCAACCTCCACTCCACCAACAACTTTCCGGAGTTCACCGGCCGTGTCTGTCCCGCACCGTGCGAGGAAGCCTGCACGCTGAACCTTGAAGATGCGCCGGTTGCGATCAAGACGGTTGAACAGGCGATTGCCGACAAGGCTTACGAGCTTGGCTTTATCGTACCGAAGCCTGCGACTGTTCATACCGGCAAAAAGGTCGCCATCATCGGTTCCGGCCCATCCGGTCTGGCCGCTGCCCAGCAGCTTGGCCGTGCCGGTCATGACGTGCATGTCTATGAGCGCGAATCCAAGGCGGGCGGTTTGCTGCGTTATGGTATTCCCGACTTCAAGATGGAGAAGAACTTCATCGATCGTCGCGTGGAGCAGATCAAGGGCGAAGGCGTCACCTTCCATTATGGCGTCAACGTCGGTGTGGACGTGACCGTTGAGAAGCTGACCGCAGATTATGACGCCGTGCTCTATTGCGGCGGCTCGGAAACCCCACGTCCTGCCGGCATCGGCGGCACGGAATTCCATGGCGTGCACGATGCCATGCCATACCTCGTGCAGCAGAACCGCCGTGTCGGTCGTGAAAACATCGACAGCGTCGGCTGGCCCTCCGATCCCATCCTTGCCGGTGGCAAGCATGTCGTGGTCGTCGGCGGTGGCGATACGGCATCGGACTGCGTCGGCACGGCGTTCCGTCAGGGTGCGGTCAAGGTGACGCAGCTCGACATTCGCCCCATGCCGCCGGAAAAGGAAGACAAGCTCGCCGTCTGGCCTTATTGGGCAACGAAGATGCGCACATCATCCTCTCAGGCCGAAGGTGCTGCCCGCGAATTTCAGGTGGCGACACTTGAGTTTGTTGGCGATGAAGACGGCGTTTTGACTGGCGTGAAGTGCTGCCAGGTGGATGACCGCCGCAAGCCGATTGCCGGCACGGAATTCATCATCAAGGCAGACCTTGCCTTCATCGCGATTGGCTTCTCCGGTCCATTCACCGATAGCGTGCTGAAAGACCTCGAAGGCAAGTTGACGCTCAACACCGACCGTCGCGGCTCCACCAACGTTGTTGCCAATGATCGCGATTACAAGTCGTCGGTGGACAAGTTGTGGGTGGCAGGTGACGTTCGGCGCGGTCAGTCGCTGGTCGTCTGGGCCATCCGCGAAGGCCGTCAGGCCGCCCGCGCCATCGATGAAGAATTGATGGGAAGCTCGCTTCTACCGCGTTAAGCGAGGCACACTCTCATTGCCCAATCCAAAAAAATAATCCCCGTAAGACTACGGGGATTATTATGAATCGTGAAAAGCGGTCAGTGCTTGTTCTTATGGTCTGATTGACCACCCTTCATATTTTTATCGTCAGAACCAGTTTTCTTGCCACTTTTGGTGTCTGCGGCAGAAGCGCTCTTCATTTTGTCATCGCCGCTTTTGCCGGGCTTCTGGCCAGCTTTGCCGTGCTGGTCGTGTGTTCCACCTTGGTGTGCCATGATGTTTACTCCTCATATCCATCATTGATGCAAAGCGTGTTTGCTTAGCCATTGCTTAACAGCAACGTAGACGGATCGTTCCGGCGTTAACATTTCGTGATGCGGGATTTGCATCAGAGCGCCGCGTTAGGCCGCTTGCGAAGCCCTCAGAACAAAGTCCGCTTCAATCTCATCAAATGGCACAAAGATCATGCCATCGTCGTTTTTCTCAATAATTCCCCATTCCATAAGTGACGAAATATCGTCGTGGACCCGTTTCACGTCGCGCTCCAGCGCCCGGGACAGGCCGCGAATGGTGATCGGGCCGATTTTTTGGAGCTGCTCAATAAGTTTCCACCGCTTGGGTGTAATGACGCTGAAAAGTTGGGCGGGCGATGTGAACGTCAGAATAGAAACCGGGTGTTGTTTATCCCCTGTTTCCCACGCTTTTACAAAGCGATCTCCCATGCTGCTGATGGCGGCGAGATCGTCTTCATCCTGACGGATTTGAATGAGTGCTTTCGTCATGACTTCAGCCTCCTCGTGACTTCTGCAAGGAAATCATTCCTCAGTTGCTCGACGCTGGTGAATGGATAGGGTTTCTCCTCCCCATCCAGATGGCAATGATCGCCTTTTCCGCGTTCGTTGTCGAAGCAAACGATCCGCCGGCCATCTCTGCCGAAAAACAAACGATACTTGTAGGCGTGATCACTTCCCCACACGGGTGTGGGTAGTTTCCAGATGACCATTTCGACAATCGCGCCATCGCGCAAAACACGCTTTTCATGCAGCAATTTTTCAGCCTTCATGTTGGCAATAATGCCAACGTGAAGTGCTTTTTGTCAACGGCACTATCGAGGTGAAATAATGACGCTTTGTTTACTTCGCCGCCGTCTCGGCTGGCACCGGCATACGATAATCATCGACTCGGCCAAGCGGTGCGTCATCCATCAGCCCGCGTTTGGTCAGCTTTTCCCGAGGGGTTTCGGTGACGGACAGTTTGGCGACCGGTTTGTCGCCCAAAAGTACATCGCCGCCGTCCAGGTCTGGGTCTGTGAGGCTGATGGGCTGGGTGCGCACCTGTTGCGCGTCGATGCCGAGCGCTGGTAGCGAGGTGAGGGCGGGAAGGTTGCTGCCGTCGAGTTTCATGAGGTCGGGACCGGCACCATCCAGATGGCGGCGCAGGAATTTTTCGACGTAGAAGGCGAGCTTTTGTTTACCGGCAGCCGTCATGCCGATGCCGTCTGCCTCGCGCAAGCGCGTCTGCTGACCGTTGACATCATAACCGGTGGTGACGAACTTGCCGCCTTCATCCACAAATCCATCCCACACATCCACGAACTCGCCGCCAAGCTTTTCGATATGGCTGCGATACAGGCGGTTGAAGTTGACGAAATCGGCGGTCAGCGACGGAGACTGAAAGGCGGGCAGACCGACCCACAGAACCGGCACCTGCTGGCGTTTGGCAAGAGTAATCAACGCATCGATGCGCCGCTCATATTCCTTGAGCCACAGGTCAGTGCCGTATTTTTCCTTGGTATCGCCAATCACCATCTGCTGACGGTCGTTGGAGCCCATCATGATGACGATGGTTGCCGGGCTGGTTTCCTTGATGAATTGCGGTAGCGTGGAAAACCAGTCGTAATAATCCGTCCGCACAAGGCCGGATGAGCCGTTGGAGCGCACGTCCACGGTGATGGCGGGTGAGCTTTCGAAGGTGGAAACCAGCGCTTCACCCATCCCGCCTGCCAGAAAATCACCGATGACCAGAACACGGCGTGCATTTTCCAGCTTGGCAACGGGTGCAGGCTTTTCCGTGCGCATCTGTACGACGGACGGTGTCTTGCGCGGAGTCTGAGGGCGAATGACCGCGCGGTTATCACGCTGCTGTTGCTGCGGCGGGCGTCGCATTCTTTGCTGTGGCGGGCGGTCTGGCGCATAAAGCCGGTCGTTTTGAATGTTTGGACCGCCAAACAGCATTTCCAGCAGCGTGCGGCGGTCACGTTGTTCCTGCGCACTGGCGTTTTCAGCAACGAAGGGCAAGCAGATGACGAGCAATAGAAACACGGCGCTGCTGCGCCGCGTTCTGCTCCAGATGTTGCCTGTGCTTATGTTCACCACGGCATGAACCTCCCGGACGGTTCTTTATTTTTTTCTAATATTGTTCCCGCCCGCAGGCGCTGTCAATTGCGCAATGCGCGCAGCAACATACGCGATGGTTCGCCATCGTTTTCCATGCCCATGCGCTTTTGAATTGCACTGATTGCGGCCTTGGAACCGGAGCCGAAATTGCCATCGACCTCGCCATCATAATAGCCGAGTTCCTTCATGCGGTTTTGCAACTCGAACTTTTCCTTGACGTCCAGTGTGTTGTCCGGGCGCGGCCAGCGTTGCTGCATGCCGCCATAACCGGCAATCTCGTCGGCCAGAAGACCCACGGCCAGAGCATAGCTGTCGGACGAATTGTATTTTTTGATGGTGAAGAAATTTTTCGTCATCAGGAAGCCGGGGCCGTTTCCGCCGCCCTGCATTTTCAACATGGCGCGGTCCGATCCACGCCCAAAGTTTTTGCCGTTGGGACGGGCGAAACCGAGTTTCTGCCATTCCGCGAGACTTTTGGTCTGGCCTTCATAGCGTGCGCCACCGGCTGGAACGGCTGCTTCATATCCCCATGTCTTGCCTGGCTCCCAACCATTTTTGGCCAGAAGATTGGCGGCTGTTGCCAGCGCATCGGGAATGGAGTGCCAGATATCGCGTTTGCCATTGCCGTCCGCATCCACCGCATACAGCAGGTAGCTGGTGGGAATGAACTGCGTGTGGCCCATGGCACCGGCCCAGGAGCCGGTCAGTTGCTTCGGTGTCACGTCGCCATTCTGAAGAATTTTCAGCGCCGCAATCAACTGCGTGCGGGCAAATTTGCCGCGCTTGGGGTCGGAATAGGCAAGGGTTGCCAAGGCCTGTGGAATATTGTGCAGGCGCTCCGGCTTTTCCAGAACGGCACCGTAATTGGACTCCATCGACCAGATGGCGAGGATGATGTGCTTGTCCACCTTGAAGTTACGCTCGATCCAGTTGAGGGTCGTGGCGTGCTTCGCCTTCATCTCGCGGCCAATCCGCACCGTGTAAGGGTTGACGCGGCTGTCGACGTAATCCCAGATTTTGGTGGTGAATTCCGGCTGGAAGGTTGCCTTGCGCAAGGCATCCGGGTCAGGCTCGTTAACGCCCGCAAATGCCTTCTGGTAGGTGGATTTCGTAATGCCTTCCTGTGCGGCGGTGGCATAGAACTGGTTGATCCACTGTCTAAAACCTGCATCCGCATTGGCGGTGGCTGGCGCAAGGGTGATTGCGATGCCCGCAAATGCCATGCAGCCAAACTTGCGGACGTTGGAAAGGATCAGCTTTTTCATCGTCAGTCTTTCGTTTCTCTCGAATTTCATTTCGATTGCGAGATACGCATCGTGCTCAACGATGTAATACCAACTCAAAGTCAACAAATTCTTTACCATTAACGAAAGGTAACGTCACCATTTACAAAAGTTTGCCACTTTTGAGATAACAAAGTCGTGCGTGAGTTTTGAACCCAGTTGAGTCTCTGAGGAGGGATGTGTGGTAGAACAGAAAAAAATTCGGAAAGCGGTTTTCCCGGTTGCCGGTCTTGGAACGCGTTTCCTGCCTGCGACCAAAGCGGTTCCGAAGGAAATGCTGACCGTGGTGGACAAGCCGGTCATCCAATATGTGGTGGATGAAGCCGCTGAAGCGGGCATCGAGCATTTCGTGTTTGTGACAGGGCGTGGCAAGGGTGTGATCGAGGATTATTTCGACATTCAGTTCGAACTCGAACAGATGCTGCGCGAGCGCAACAAGAATGCCGAACTGACGCTTCTGTCGAACATTCTGCCAAAGGCAGGCACGGCAAGCTTCACCCGCCAGCAGGTGCCGCTCGGTCTTGGCCACGCGGTGTGGTGCGCGCGTGATATCGTCGGTGATGAGCCTTTCGCGGTGCTTTTGCCTGACATGATCATGCATTCCCAGAAAAGCTGCCTCAAGGGCATGGTCGATCTGTACGACCAGACTGGCGGTAACGTGATTGCCGTTCAGGAATGTGAACCGGACCAGACCCATAAATACGGTATCGTCGGTGTTGGCGAAACGGTCGGCGAAGGCTTCAAGATCACGCAAATGATCGAAAAACCTGCCAAGGGAACGGCACCATCGAATTTCTATATCAATGGCCGCTACATTCTCCAGCCACAGATTTTCGACATTCTTGAAAATCAGGAGCGTGGTGCCGGTAACGAAATCCAGCTGACAGACGGCATGTTGACGCTTGCCAAGTCACAGGAATTTGCCGGTTATCACTTCAACGGCGAAACTTTCGATTGCGGCGCAAAGGACGGCTTCATTCTCGCCAACCTCGCTTTCGCTCTTGAACGCGGCGATATTCGCCCGTCGATTGAAGGACCGTTGAAGGCGATGGTCAGCAAGCTGAAGTAAGGTTGCTGCTCAGATATTCCGTCATGCCGGACTTGATCCGGCATCCAGCAGCGCCGCGTCTGCGGCGCGATAGACTTTATCCTCACGCAGACGCGTGAGGCTGGATCCCGGATCAAGTCCGGGATGACGGAGAAGTGGGCCGCACTCCGCGAAGCATTCTAGTGAGTTTACATCCCGGCCTCGTGCCGGGATTTTTATTTTAACGCGATAGCCCGGCACCAATCCGCAACGGTAGCATCCTCACCCATCATCCTGAGCTTGTCGAAGGAGAGCTGCTCCGCAGGAGCCTCGAAGGGCGGGGATGCGGGCGGCAGGTGGTGAGCTGAGTTTGGATGCTTCGAGGCTTTGCCCTTCTGGCAAAGCGCCTCAGCATGAGGGGAGGATACTTCGGCGATCTCCACTAACGCTTCAGCGTCAAGCCCGCGCCAATTCGCCATGCGCTGTTGTCAGTGGCTGGCGTCGTTTCATAACTGATATCGGTGGTCAGATCGAGATAGCGGTTGATGCTCCAGGTCAGGCCGACCCCTGCGACATATTCCGTCTGGTCTTCGATGGTGGATGTCAGATAGGAGCGCCGCTCCAATCCGGCGGTCAAACGTGCCACCAGATCGCTGCGCAATTGCTGTGTCAGGCCAGCCGTCAACTGGCGGGAAATCCAGCCGCCTTGCGGTCCGCCCGCAAAGTCCTCAATGGTGGTGCGTAGGCCAAGGCTGAGATCGGTGCCGCGCTGTGGTGACCAATTGAGTTTGCCGTCCAGTGCCAGGGCGTTGATGGCAGATAGGCGGTTATCGTCATACTCCTTGCGCAGATAACCAATCGCCGCTTCGCCCTTCAGCTTTTCGCCGAGATCAACCTGCGCGCCAACTTTTGCGCCGTAGGATTGGGAGGAGCGCTCGTAGCCGGTGTTATCCCGCGTCTGGTCGTAATTGGTCAGCCCAGCGGTTGCTTCCAGAAAAGGAATAAGAGCAGGGGAAAGCTCGTAACCGATGCGGCCACGAAGGCCAGCACCATAACGATCACGGTCGGCAAGGCTGATGGACTGCCCGTTGATGCCTTTCGCGTCCGTGTAGACTGTGCGTGACAGGTCCAGTGCGGCCAGTGCTTTCAATATGCCGACATTGCGCTCTATCGATGCGCCGCCGGTAAATACATGTTCACCGCCCTGCACGGATGCACCGGAAACGGCGTTGGGATCATTTGTGTCTTCGCGGCTGAATGCATATCCGGCGGTCAGATTTGCTTGCGTTGCATCGCCAAGATCAAGTCGCAGGTCAGCGCCAATGTTGGCGGTCGGTTCCTCGCCCGCGCTGCTGCCGCCGAGATTGCGCTGATATGCGCCTTCGCCGGTTACGGTCAGCGCATGGCGCGACCAGTCACTGGTCAGTGTGCCGCGAATGCCGGTCGTCAGGTAATTGCGACTGGTCGAAGCATTCGGAAACGTCTTGTTTTCATGGTTTAGCGTCTGGCTGATGGAGGGGCGCAGGGTGAGTGTGCCAATGCGGATGCCGGGCGCCTCGTTGGCGTTGGCAGAGGCAGCGTTCTCGCCACCATCCACGGTCGGCTCATAGGGATTTTGCGGTTCGTCATAAAGTGCCGTTGCCTCATCCGCAGGCTCTGAAATCGGATCGCCCGGATTAGAGCCGGGGCGGATTGTGCCGGTGGTGATTGCGTCGGTCGCGGGTGTGGTGCGCGCTGTATCTTGTCGGCTGGCACTCGCCGGGTCGATGACGGAAAGGTCATTCTGCCCCAGAAAAGGATCAGCGCTCGTCAGCGTTCTGGCGCTGCCGGATGCTGGCTGCTGCTGCGTGGTGGACTGGGCAAGGCTGTTGGTGGCCGGGCACAGCACGGTGCAAACCAGCAGCATCGCCGCGGCTTGTCCCCACGTCGGCAGACGTTTTGCGGTGCGCTGGAAAACCATGCTTCCTCTTATCCGGGTCTGTTCAAATCTTTGCCTGAACGCAGTTTTTTCGTTGTTTTGCATACACTGAACGCTTAATTCAAGCGTCTGTTTTACAAAGAAAAAACAGGTTATTTTGCTATTCTTCCCATGCGCGATTCTGCCCGTTGCGGGTTATTTTATGGTTAACATTTTGTGAAAAACATCGGGTTGGGGGGCGCAATCGATGCCCGCGCTGGTTATAGACGGCGTTGCACGTTCTCATGACCGTAGAGGAAAAAACGACAGTGACCATAATTTCGCGATTGACCGCTCCCCTTGCCATTTTGGTGCTGCTGCCCTTCGGCGTGGCTTTGGCGTCCGACCTGCCAGCCCGCAAGGCAGGATTGTGGGTGGTAAAATCGCAGGACAATGTTTTTGCAAATTGGTCGGCCTGCATCGATGACAGCAAGGATGACTTCGTCAACAGCGATGTCTGGAGCGATTTCGGCAAGGAGTGCAAACTCACGTCCATTACCAAGACGGCTGAAGGTCAGACATTGCTTGCCGAATGCGAGACGGCCTCCACGGGAAAGGTCAAACTTCTTGTCGATTTTTCAGGCGATTTTCAAAGCGAATATCGCTTTCAGTCCACCACCGAATTTGCGGGCGCGGACGGTAAGGCCGAACGGCAATCCTTCAATATCCAAGCCACCTATGCTGGCCAATGCCCTGCCGGTCTGGAGCCCGGACAGAAAAAGATGGCGCGTTGAGAAGGTCAAAACATTTATGGCCAAGTGTCAGCGCTTGGCCAATAGACATGGTTTGCGGAAAATAGTATCTCAACGCGCATGATTACGAGAGCTGTCACACTGGTTGAAAACAACGCCATCGAGTCCGCCTTGCGGACCGTTTCCATTGAGAAAAACGGTCTGGCAGCGCTGGAACAAGCGCTTTTGGGCGAGCTCGGTGACGCTTTTTGCAGGGCCATCGATGCCATTGGCAAGTCGGATGGCCGGTTGATCATCACCGGCGTGGGTAAAAGCGGCCATATCGGCTCCAAGCTGGCGGCCACGTTTGCATCCACCGGAACGCCCGCCTTCTTCGTTCATGCGGCAGAAGCCAACCATGGCGATCTGGGCATGATTGGCGGCAATGATGTGGTGCTTGCTATCTCCAAAGGTGGCGAAAGCGTCGAGCTTCGCAGCATCATCAACTACACGCGGCGTTTTTCCATTCCGTTGATTGCGCTGACCAGTGCGGAAAACGGCTCACTCGCCAAGTCCTCCGACATCGTCCTTTTGCTTCCCAATGAGCAGGAAGCTTGCCCGCATGGGTTGGCACCCACGACATCCACCATGATGCAGCTTGCCCTGGGCGATGCCTTGGCCGTAGCCCTTCTGGAAGCTAGAAGCTTTACCGCCGGTGATTTTCGCGTGTTTCATCCGGGCGGAAAACTCGGTGCCAGCCTCGCGCTCGTGGGCGATATCATGCACACGGGCGAGCGCCTGCCACTGGTGCCCAAAGGCACGTCTTTGGTGGAAGCGATTGGCGTTCTTGCCCGCAAACATTTCGGTTGCGTGGCTGTTCTGGATGAAGATGGTCGCCTTTGCGGCATCATCACCGAGGGCGATATGGCCCGCAATCTGGCGCTCAACCTTGCGGAACTCCACGTCGATGACATCATGACGAAGAGCCCGAAAACGGTGACGAAAAATGTGCTGGCAACCGCCGCACTGGCGACACTGGAAAAGCACCATATCGGCGCGTTGATTGTGGTGGATGAGTATCACCGACCCATTGGGCTGGTGCATTTCCATGACCTGCTGCGCATTGGCGTGGCGTAAGCCAGCGTTCTCGCGCGCCTAATCCGTAATTTGTTCGACCGTCAGAGCGCGTCCGTGGGCGGAAACGATACGCACGCGCGCACCGGCGGGCGTATCTGCCCCCTGTACTGGCCACCATGTATCATCTAGCTTTATGCGGCCTCTGCCTTCTTTTATCGGTTCCTGAAGCGTGGCTGTGCGGCCAATTAGGCTGGCCTCGCGTTGGTTGAGAAAAGGCTCGTCTGTCGGGGCGCGGTCTTTGCTGTAATATCTGCGGCCAAGCAACGCAAAGACGACCGACAACACCGCAAACAACAGCAATTGCAGCTGCCAGCTCCACAAGGCAGTGTCTCACAGAGCCAACGAAACTGCGCCCAGAACCAAAGCCGCAGCGCCGATCCAGATGAGGAAAACGCCCGGTGCCACCAGTTCAGCAGCCAGAAGGACGACGCCGAAAATCCACCAGCTCCATGGTCCCAGATCGCTGACAAGCTTGTGGATCATCTCACTTCTCCGAGGACGAACCGAACGGATTTCCGGGAATTGTCACGTTGATCGTCTGTCCCGTCGGGCGGCTGGTGGGTGGCACGGTCGGTCGGTTGGCCGTGGTGCGTGGGGTCTCTGGCGCTGCTACTGGCGCATCATTGTTTTTGCCGAAGACTTCCCTGGCAATAGCACCGATACCGCCCAGCGAGCCGATCAGAGCGGTGGCTTCCATCGGCATCAGCACGATTTTCGAGTTTTTGGCGGTGCCGATATCGGACATGGCTTCGGTGTATTTCTGGGCGATGAAGTAGTTGATGGCGTTGATATCGCCTGCGGCAATCGCCTCAGACACCATGCGCGTGGCATTGGCTTCGGCTTCGGCCAGACGTTCACGGGCTTCGGCATCGCGGAACGCGGCTTCGCGCTGGCCTTCGGCTTCCAGAATAGCGGATTGCTTGGCACCTTCGGCCCGCAGGATTTGCGCGGCACGGGAGCCCTCGGCTTCCAGAACCTGTGCGCGTTTTTCACGTTCCGCCTTCATCTGGCGCCCCATGCTGTCCACAAGATCCTTTGGCGGTGCGATGTCCTTGATTTCGATGCGCGTGACCTTGATGCCCCATGGGCCAACGGCCTCATCGACAACACGCAAAAGCCGTTCATTGATGGCATCGCGGTTGGAGAGAAGCTCATCGAGATCCATCGACCCCATGACGGAGCGAATGTTGGTCATGGTCAGGTTCTGGATGGCGTTTTCCAGGTTGGAAATCTGATAGGCGGCCTGCGCGGCATTCAGCACCTGATAGAAGGCCACGGCATCAGCGGTGACGCTGGCATTATCACGGGTAATGACTTCTTGGCGCGAAATATCCAGCACCTGTTCCATGACGTTCATGCGCGTACCGATACGCTCGATGAACGGCACGATGATGTTGAGGCCGGGTTCAAGGGTGCGGGTGTAGCGTCCGAAGCGTTCCACCGTGTAACGAAACCCTTGCGGCACGGTTTTGATACCGGCAAACAGCGTCAGAATGACGAGTATGACCGCAACTATGACGACGATATCGAAACCACCAAGATCAACCATGCCCAATCCTCCTGCACGTCTTGTGGGTGTGGATCACACCCAGCCTTGCAACTCTCTGCGTACAACTTTTTCGAGAACCCGCATACCCTCTGCGCTGTCGTTCAGGCAAGGAATATGCGTAAACTTCTCGCCGCCATGGTGATGGAAGATTTCGCCCGCTTCGCCGGCAATTTCTTCCAACGTTTCCAGACAGTCGGACACAAAGCCGGGGTTCATCACGGCGATGCGTTTGACGCCCTCGGATGCCAGACGTTCAACTGTCTTGTCGGTGTAGGGTTGCAGCCATTCTTCCGGTCCGAAACGGGACTGGAAGGTGACAAGGAAGCGATCTTTGTCCAGACCCAGCTTTTCGCGCAGCAAACGGCCCGTCTTCATGCACTGGCAATGGTAGGGATCTCCCTTTTTGAAGTAGGATTGCGGAATGCCATGGAAGGACGCGACGATTTTTTCCGGTTCCCAATCCAGCGTCGCCAGATGGCTTTTCACGGAATTCGCCAGCGCATCGATATAGGTTTCGTCATCATGGTAGGGCGGCACGGTGCGGAGAGCCGGCTGCCACCGCTGCTTCATCAGATATTCGAAAGCCTTGTCGTTGACGGTAGCCGTGGTCGCTGCCGCATATTGCGGATAAAGCGGAAACAGCAGAATTTTCTCGCAACCCTGTGCTTTCAGTGCGTCCATACGCTCTGCAATGCTGGGCTTGCCATAACGCATGCCCCAGTCCACCACCACATTCGGCAAATCCTTCAGCGCTTCTCCTAAGTTAACGCCCTGATTGCGCGTATAGGTGCGCAGATAGCTTTCGTTCAGATCGTTATTCCAGATCGACTGGTAAGCCTTGCCGACCTTCTGCGGGCGCTTGTTCAGAATGATGCCGTAGAGAAGGGGATACCAGAACAGCCGCGACCATTCGATGACGCGCTTGTCACTGAGGAACTCTGCCAGATAACGGCGCATGGATTTGTAATCCGTGCCGTCGGGCGTGCCGAGATTGACGAGAAGAACGCCGACCTTGCCGAAGGAAACTTTCGGATGATCTGCCGGGAGTGTGGAAATATCTGCGACCATAAAATCGTCCTGAATGCTCATGAGGTGTGGAGGAATACGTTCGCACATGCGTCGTGGATCAACTTGTAATGCATTGATCTCCATATCGGTATTGATATTTGACAAACGAGGCGCGGCATTTCAACGCTTTACGGTTTTTTGGTCGTCATAGGCCGCAGTGAGCGTGGCTCACCCCCCTCTGCCCTGCCGGGCATCTCCCCCACAGGTTGGGAGATTGGATAGATGCACATTCATCACGCAATTTGCAGCGTTAGAGATATGCGAGGGCTTTCCAATTGCCGATCTCCCAACCTGTGGGGGAGATGCCCGGCAGGGCAGAGGGGGGTAGCCACGCGCATTATCCTTTACGTTGGTAAGCCTTTGCGCCTTAAGGACGAAAGTAAGAAAAAAAGCCGGTCCGCACATGCGAACCGGCTTCTCCAACATCAACGTGTCGATCAGTTGGCTGGAACGTTCAGTTCTTCACCGATCTCGATATGGTTCGGGCGCTTCAGCGCATTGGCTTCGGCGATCTTCTTCCACAACAGACCATTGCCGTATTTTTCAGCAGCGATTTTCCACAGCGAGTCACCACGTGCGACGACGTATTTCGCAGCCGCAGCCGGTGTGGTGGCTGCCGGTGCGGGTGTCGCAGGAGCAGGTGTGGCAGGCGCCGGTGCTGCCGGAGCCTGCGCCGTTGTGGCTGGTGCAGCCGCTGGCGCTGGTGTTGCTGGCTTTGCGGCTTCCTTTGGTGGCGCTACATAGTCCGCAGGCGTGGCATCGGTGATACGGCCATCGAGGTAAGGCTTGTAAGGGCTGTTTGCGCCGATATAGGCGGCAACCGCGTCTTCAAGGCTTGGTCCGAAGTCGTAGGCGTTGATGGCCTTGGTTGCGAAGGTTTTGAAGCCATCGCCGCCAGTGCGGGTGTAGTTGTTGGTCACGACGCCATAGGTCTTTTCAGGGTCGAGCTTGACGAAGTTGTCGCCTTCCTTGGTCTCGACCGAAACGACGCGGCTGCCCGCTGGCTTGGAGCGGTCGAAGGTGTATTTCAGGCCAGCCGCCTGCACGAAGCGACCAGCACCGTCTTCGATCTGGCTTGTGCCGTTTTCAAGGGCCGCAAGAAGATCGGCACCCTTGATCTGGAACGTGGCGATGGAATTCTGGAATGGCAGAACCGTCAGCACTTCGCCCATCGTCACCGGACCGGCATCGATGGAAGCGCGCAAACCGCCGCCATTCTGGATGGCGATGGTGATGCCCTGATCCTTCACGCGGTCCAGAAGCGCGTCGGACACCAGGTTGCCCATGGTGCATTCCTTGGCACGGCAAACTTCACGCGAACCATCGATAGATGTTTCACTTGTGCCGATTTCCTTCTTCTTCATTTCTTCCAAAGGAGCCGCAAGTTCGGCAACGCGCTTGGTGAAACCTTCATCTGGCGTAACGGATGCGTCCAGCAGCTTTGGTGCGCCGTTGGTGGATTTGACCACGCCATTGTCATCGAAGGTAACAGTCAGGTCGCCAAGATATTTGGAATAAGCGTAGGCCGTGACGACTGGAACATCGACGCCGGACGGGTTCTTCACCAGCGTCGGGTAGGGGCCAGCGGCCTTCGGGTCCGTGCTGGACAACAGCGTGTGGCTGTGGCCGCCGACAATCACGTCGACACCATCAACCGATCTGGCGATTTCCTGATCCTTGACGTATCCGACATGCGAGAGGACGACGATCTTGTTGACGCCCTGATCCTGGATTTCCTTGACGGCACCCTTCAGATATTCGATCTCGTCTTCAAACGTAATCTTGTCACCGGGAGAAGAGGTTTCGTTGGTGTCCTTGGCCAGCACGGAAACAACAGCCACCTTCTGGCCGCCGAGATCCTTGATGATGTAGCCCTTGAACTTGTCTTTCACCTCAGAGCCGTCAGCGGCCTTGGTGTTGCCGGAGATGATCGGGAATTTTACCGCATTGATGAGCTTGAGCAATTCTGCCGGGCCATCATCGAACTCATGGTTGCCGATGGCCATGGCATCGAAGCCGATACCGTTCATGAATTCGGCAACGGGGCCGCTTTTATATTGTGTGTAAAACAGGGAGCCCTGGAACTGGTCGCCAGCGTCCAGAACGAGAAGGTTTGCATTGGCACCAAGCTCGGCGCGGCGTGCGTCGATGGCGCTTTTCACGCGCGCGATGCCGCCGAAGCATTCTTTCTTGTCCGCTTCCGCAGCAGAGCAGGTGGAATCGAATTTGTTGATCGCTTCAAGGCGCGAATGCAGATCGTTGATGTGGAGAATGTTGAGTTGGTAATCAGCCAAAGCCGCACCAGCGGAAAGCGAAATGGCTGATGCCGTCATCAGTCCAAATCTCAAAATCCTGTTCATCGTTCGGTCTCTCCTGTTTTAAATGAGCGGAAAAGCTGGGAGCCGTTCCCTGTCATCATAGCTAATGTGAAAGTATGACAGTCTTTCGAATGCCGATGTTTTCATCTCGCGGCATCTGCTGCAAGTAGAAATATGACAGGGTTGCGCAAATAAAAAACGCGCGCTGCACGCGCGCGTTGAAACAAATGTGGGAAAGACGTTCGACCGCGATTAGCCGTGACGTGTCAGTGTGAACTGGCTGTTGGTATCCGTCGTGCAGTTGAGCTGCGATGGGGAGATGAGGGCGCAATTGACGCGGGACTGCGTGTTGCGCACTAGCGATGTCATGTTGATCTCGTAAAGCGTCGGCGAGATCGTGACATAGGTGCCGGATGCCAGCAGGGTGTTTGTGTCCGTGGAGCGGGTCGAGAATGCGCCGGTCTGGAATGTCGAGACGATGCCGTTTTTATCAATCCAGCGACCGTCTACCGCAGGCCCTTGCGACACAGCAACGGGCATAGGGCGTGGAGATTGCGATGCAGGAACACATGAAGAGGCAGCAATTGCGGCCAGAGCCAAGGCAGCGCCTGTCTTGAAATTCATCTCTTTCGTCTCCTGCGATTCTTGTCGATCTTCTAAAAAGACCATGGCGGGAAGTTTAATTTATTGCAAGCGAACGACGCTCGCTATGCACCGGTTCCCCACACAGCCAACAAAAGTCTTCGCGTGGCAAACCGGCACCAGCCTTGGTGAAGCCTATCCGCGCACGAGAATATTGCGGAACTGCCATGGGTCGTCCCTGTCGATATCCTCCGGGAAAAAACCCGGCCTGCCATCCAGCGGCGTCCAGTCCGTATAGTGACCTTCCACCGGGCCAAGATAGCGCCGCTGAATGTTCAGGCAACGGTGGTAATCGACTTCGTCGGCCTCAACGATACCAGCCTCAGGGTTCTCCAACGCCCAGACCATGCCCGCCAGCACAGCAGAGCTGACCTGAAGGCCCGTGGCATTCTGGTCAGGCGCAAGGCGTCGCGCTTCTTCCAATGTCAAGCGCGAGCCATACCAATAGGCGTTTTTCTCATGGCCGTAGAGCAGCACGCCGAGTTCATCCGATCCATCGGTCAACTCAGCCTCCGTCAGAACATGCTGAACGGGTTGCGCAATGCCGCCATTGCCGAACATCTCATAAAGCGACAGCACCGCGTCGTTGCACGGATGGTATGCGTAATGGCAGGTGGGGCGGAAATCGACATGACCGTGCTTGTCATGCACGGTGAAATAATCCGAAATCGAAATTGCCTCGTTGTGCGTCACCAGCAGGCCATATTGCGCGCCGAGCGAAGGGCACCATGTCCGCACGCGGGTGCTTGCGCCCGGCTGATCAAGGAAGATAGCGGCTTTGTTGCCCTGTTTGTGCTTTTTGGCGTTCTTGGGCATCCATTTTTCATGGCTGCCCCAGCCCAGTTCTGCCGGTTGCAGACCTTCGGCAATGAAGCCTTCCACGGACCATGTGTTCCAGAATGTGTTGAAGGGTTTGGGTTCCTTGGCGCGCTGGGTATCGCGTTCTGCGATATGCACGCCTTTGACGCCCAGCGTCTGCATCAGCTTTGCCCAGCCTGCACGGTCGTTCGAGGCGGGTTCTTCGAACTCGAGGCCGGTGTCTTGAGCCAGATTGACCAGCGCCTGTTTGACGAACCACGAGACCATGCCGGGGTTTGCGCCACAGGTGGACACCGCCGTCGTGCCGCCGGGGCGTTTGGCCTTTTCCTTCAGCATGGTGGCGCGCAGCGCATAATTGGTGCGCGCAGAATTGTCCGCATCGGTATCGAAGTAGAAGCCAGGCCATGGCTCAACGACCGTGTCGATGTAAAGAATGCCGTGCTTGCGGCAAAGCCGCATCAGGTCGACGGAGGAGGCATCGACCGAAAGGTTGACGCAGAAGCCTTGGCCCTCAACGCCCTTCACCAGCGGTTTCAACACCTCCTTATAGTTGTCTTTAGTGAGGTGCGTGCGGATGTGCCGGATGTTTCTGCTTGCCAGATAGTCCGCAATATCCTCGCGGGGATCGATGACGATCAGACGGGATACGTCGAACTTAAAATGCCTTTCGATCAACGGAAGCGTGCCGCGCCCGATGGAGCCGAAACCGATCATGATGATAGGACCGGTAATTTCGCCGTAAATCGGGTGTTCCAATTCCGTCATTCTGAATTTCCTATTTGAAGACAAGGCTTAAGCTAGATGATTAGCCTGTAACAATAAAGGGTAGCCGGATGACGGGCGTATGAAGACTGCGCAAAAGGTAAACCGCAAAAGATTGGTTTGTCATAAAATCATCCACATACCTTCGGACTACGCATTTCCAATTTGCGTTGTATAATAAGGGAAGGTGAGTGCTTGGTTCAACCAAAACGGGAGGTCGATGATTGTGCGTCAGGAGACTGCCAATTTGGATAGTCTTATAGAACGTGTTGCCGCGTTGCAGGACATGACGCCTGTATTCATTGCGCTTTACGATATGGATGACCGGCTTCGTCACGCCAATCGTGCCTTTCGCCAGGCCTTTAATCTGGCCGATGATGCTTTCCCCACTTGGGTTGAAATCATCTCCTCGAATTATCACAATAAAAACGGTCTCATCATCACCACCAGCGATTTCGATGCGTGGCTGCTGTCGGCGCAATCACGCCGGGGCAAGCTTCCTTTTCGCGGGCTGGAACTGGATATGCATGATGGTCGCTGGATCTGGATGACCGAAACGGTGCAGACGGATGGCTGGATGTTGTGCGTTGGTAGCGATATCACGGCACTGAGGCAAAACCAGCGCAGTCTGCGTCAAGACCGCGATATCGCCATGCGCGCAGCCCAAACGGACGAGTTGACTGGCACCGCCAACCGCCGTTTCGTCTTCACCAAGCTCGGCGTTCAGATCGACAATGTGCAGAAAGGCATCGAAAGCTCGTTCGGACTTTGCGTCATGGACATCGATTTCTTCAAAAGTATCAATGACCGCTTCGGCCATCAGGGCGGGGACACGGTGCTGCGAGACTTCGTCAAGATTGCCCATTCCACAATCCGCCGTTCCGATTGTTTCGGGCGGGTTGGGGGTGAGGAGTTCATGCTGATCATGCCGCGCACCATATTGTCGGAATGTATCGGCATCGTTGAGCGGCTTCTGGAAAAGGTGACGTCGTCCTGCCCGTTTCCGGGTGCGACGGATTTTTCCTACAGCTGTTCGGCTGGGCTTTCCCTCTACCAGCCCGGAGAGAGCAGCAGCGATCTTTATCAGCGGGCAGATCGCGCGCTTTATCTCGCCAAGGAGAGAGGGCGGGCGCGGGTGGAATGGGTTTTGGAGTGATTTGAGCATTTAAAGAGCGTTGGTGGTTGTGGTTTACCCCCCCTCTGCCCTGCCGGGCATCTCCCCCACAAGGAGGGAGATCGGCGAGACGCAAAGGCTTCATTTCATCCGCAGCGTTCAAGATGGACGAGCGCGCGCCACTTGCCGATCTCCCTACCTGTGGGGGAGATGCCCGGCAGGGCAGAGGGGGGTAAACCAAACCCACCAACGCTCACCGCGATCCACAGAGAACGGTCTTCACACCAACTCCGCCGCCACCAGCCCATGCAAAGAATTCCCGACAAACAGCTTGCGGCCTTGTAAATCCTGCGGCCTCAACGCCTGCCCACGCGCCTTGCGTTCGCGAATAAGGTCTGCCCGTAGCACACCCGGCAGAATGCCGCTGTCCAGAGGCGGCGTCAGCAGTTGCCCATCGGGGCTTTCCACGAAGAGGCTTGTGGTGGCGCCTTCGCAAATCTCGCCGCGCTCGTTCAGCAGCAAAACCTCGTCTGCCTCTTTGGCAGAAAATTCCGCACGCGCCGCATCATAGGGTTCGCGGCGCGACGATTTGTGACGGTAGAAGGTGTCGCTGGAATCGAGCCGCGTCTTTTCTGCGATCTTCAACCGCCAGACCACTCCAGCAGGCAGCGCAACGAAGGGTTCGGCGGCAATATCCAGCTCGCCCTTGTAATTCATCACAACGCGTACGGTCATCGGCGCGTCACCGCTGACGGTTTCAGTCAGCGCTTTGACCGTATCCACGGGTGCACGAAATCCCAGCGCATCGGCAGAGCGCACCAGTCGGCGCAAATGTTGCTCCAGCCTCTGGAAACCGGCCACGGGTTCCCAGCGCAGCGTTTCCCTCAACGTCAGGTCGGCGGGTTTGCGTTTCATGCTCTCTGTCCGTATTCCGTTACGTAAGCCAGCATAAACCGGCGAAGCTTGCCCGAAATGGGAGCCGCGCCGGTTTTGCGATTATTTATCGAGCGCTTCCAATTCGTCGATCAGTCCTTCGATCATCGAAAGGCCCTTGCTCCAGAAGGCTGGGTCGGTCGCATCAAGGCCGAACGGCTTCAAAAGCTCGGAGTGATGCTTAGTGCCGCCGGCTTTCAGAAGCTCGAAATATTTGTCCTGGAAACCTGTTTCTGCGTTCTGATAGACCGCATAAAGCGAGTTTACGAGGCAATCACCGAAGGCATAGGCATAGACGTAAAACGGAGAATGGATGAAGTGGGGGATGTAGGTCCACCATGTTTCATAGCCTTCCGAAATCTTGATCGCCGGTCCAAGGCTCTCCTCCTGAACCGAAAGCCACAGCTCACCGATCTGCTCGGCAGTGAGTTCGCCGTCCTTGCGGGCGGTGTGAACCTTGCGCTCGAAATCGTAAAAGGCAATCTGGCGCACGACCGTGTTGATCATGTCCTCCACCTTGCGGGCCAGCATTGCCTTGCGCTCTCGGGCGTCCTCGGTGCCATCCAGCAGCTTGCGGAAGGTCAGCATTTCGCCAAAGACGGAGGCCGTTTCCGCCAGCGTTAGCGGCGTTGCGCACATCAACGCGCCCTGTTCGCTTGCCAGCACCTGATGCACGCCATGGCCCAATTCGTGGGCCAAGGTCATCACGTCACGCGGCTTTCCGAGATAGTTGACCAGCACATAAGGATGAGCGGAAGGTACGGTCGGGTGGGCGAAAGCGCCCGGTGCCTTGCCTGTTCGAGCAGGGGCATCGATCCATTGCTCATCGAAGAAGCGGCGGGCGATATCGGCCATTTCAGGCGCAAAATCGCCATAGGCAGACAGAACCGTGTCCTTGGCCTCTTCCCATGAAATAAGCGCGTTGGAGCTATCCGGCAGGGGGGCGTTGCGGTCCCAATAGTTCATTTGTTCCATGCCCAGCCACTTCGCCTTCATCGCGTAATAGCGATGCGACAGGCGTGGGTAAGCCTGTTTGACGGCTGCGGCCAGCGCGTCCACAACTTCGCGCTCCACGCGGTTTGCCAAGTGGCGGCTGTCGGCAATGTCTTCGAACTTGCGCCAGCGGTCGGAGATGTCCTTGTCCTTGGCCAGCGTGTTGGTAATCAGCGTGAAAACGCGCAGATTGTCCTTGAAGGTCGCGCTCAGAGCCTGCGCTGCCTTTTTGCGGGTTTCCGGGTCCGGTTCCTGCAACATGTTGAGCGTGACTTCCAGTGCGACGCTTTCACCATCGATGTCGAACCGCAGATCAGTCATGGTTTCATCGAACAGGCGATTGAATGCGGCAGCGCTGGTCATCGATTTTTCAAGGAAAAGCTGTTCCAGTCTGTCATCCAGCTGATGCGGCTTGTCCTTGCGCAAGTCTATCAGCCATGGCCGGTAATGACCGGTCAGCGGATCATTGGCGATGGCGGCATCTATCGCAGCATCATCGATGCGGTTCAGTTCCAGCGCAAAGAACAGCAGATGCGCGGAAATATCGGTCAGCTTCGATTGGGCATCGCCATAAAGCTTGCCATTGGCCGGGTTGGACGTGTCGGAAAAATAGGTCAGTCCCGCAAAAGAGCCGATGCGGCCAATCAGATCATCCAGCGCTTCATATTCTTTCAGCGCAGCACCGATGCCCTCATTGCCGGAAAGCTTTGCGGCGTCCTCCAGCTTGCCCTTCCATTTGTCCTCAAAGGCCGTGGCGGCTTTTGCCGCCTCTTCCAGTGCGCCTTTATATTCGGCTCCCTCCGCAGACGGATAAAGATCGGAGAGCTTCCATGTCGGCAGGTCGCCCAATGCGGCGCTGGTTGCTTCTGCGGTGGAAAAGGCGGGCGTGGGGATCGAAGGTTTCACTGTCATTCCGGCTGTCCTCATTATCTCTGCATCGAAGCATATGGGGGCTGTGTTTCCTGTGGCAATGCATAAAATGCAAGCAATTCTCAAAACTGGATGTTCAAGGCTCGTATGGCACATTCCGTTCAAAGGGTCTGCATGAAGCAGGTTCATAAACCGGAAACCGGAGCCAAAAATGACAGCGCAAGTTCTCGTTATCGATGACGATCCCGTTCAGCGTCGCCTGCTCAAAAACGCGGTGGAACGGTTTGGACACCACCCGATCCTTGCTGAAAATGGCAGGGTGGGGCTGGAACTGTTGAAACAGCACACGGGCGATATCAGCGTCATCGTGCTCGATCTCATGATGCCGGAAATGGATGGACTGTCATTCCTGAAAGCCGTTGGTGAACTGGGCACCGATGTGCCCGTCATCGTACAGACCGGACAGGGCGGCATCGATGTGGTGGTGCAGGCCATGCGCGCTGGTGCTTTCGATTTTGTGGTCAAGCCCGTTTCGCCGGAACGCATTGGTGCAGCCATTTCCAACGCATTGAAACTGGACCAGCGCGAGGCGAAAGCCCGCACCGGTCGCCGCTCGCGTCATCATGCGGTGAACTTCAACGATATCGTATCGGCCAGCCCTGCGATGCTGCGCGTCATCGAACTGGCGCAGCGTGCGGCACAATCCAACATTCCTGTGGTGCTGGAAGGTGAATCCGGCGTTGGCAAGGAAATGATTGCCCGCGCCATCCAGTCTGGCGGCGACCGTGCGGCCAAGCCTTTCATCACCGTCAATTGCGGTGCAATTCCGCATAATCTGGTGGAAAGCATTCTCTTCGGCCATGAAAAGGGTGCCTTTACCGGTGCTACTGAAAAGCACATCGGCAAATTTATGGAAGCCGATGGTGGCACATTGTTTCTGGATGAGATCGGTGATCTTCCGCTGGAGGTGCAGGTCAAGCTTCTGCGCGCCGTTCAGCAGGGCGAGATCGAAACCGTCGGCTCGTCCAGAGTTCAGAAGGTCAATGTGCGGCTGATTTCGGCGACCAACAAGGACCTGATCGAAGAGGTGAAGGAAGGCCGTTTCCGCGAAGACCTGTATTATCGCCTCAACGTGTTCCCCATCACCATTCCTGCCCTTCGCCGCCGCAAGGAAGATGTGCCCTACCTGGCGCGCGTTTTTGCTGAGCGTTTTTCGGTCGAGCAAAAACTGCCGCATGGTCTGGGTGTCAGCGCCGGGGCCTTGGCCTTGTTGACCGCTTATGACTGGCCGGGCAATATCCGCCAACTGGAAAATGCCGTCTTCCGCGCAGTCGTGCTGGCGCAGGGCGATGAGTTGACCGAAACGGACTTTCCGCAGATCGCGCTTCAGGTGCCGGAGTTTGCCGGCGACGTGGACGAGCAAGACATTATGCATCGTCCAACCGAGCGTTCTCTGCTGGTTGCGCCACCACCGTCACCCGAAAGCAGAAGCAGTGCGGCAGAGATTATGTCTGTCATGGAAGCGATGGCGACGGACGATGAGCGATCATCGGCCTCTACGTTCCCCGGCGGTAGCCTGATTGCCAGCACGGATGACAGCGGCAATGTGCGCAAGATCGCCGATATCGAAGAAGAGCTGATCCGGTTTGCCTTGCGGTTCTATCGCGGGCAGATGAGCCAGGTTGCCCGCAAACTCGGCATCGGGCGCTCCACCCTTTACCGCAAGTTGAAGGATTATGGCATTAATCCCGATGATCCACTCCGTGACGCGGCCTAAGCGCATGGCGCTTTCAAGTCATAAGAGCGTCAAGCGATCCGTTTTGGACGTGTGACGCTCTCTTTACGGCGGATAAGGCGTAGATTGGCGAAATTGGGACTTGTTAACTTCCGGGCAAGGATATTCACTTACGGTCTATAAACTTCTTGTTAGTGAGGCATTCACTATATAGAGGAAGGTTGTGGATGTGTGGCAAAATTGCCATCGTCTGACCGTAATTGAGGTTCATGTGGGACAATCTGACAAATTGTCTGCCAGGCGGGGATCAAATTGCCTTATCTGCATCGGAATATCGCGCTCTCGGGCAAGATAGCGCGCAGCCTGATTAAAGATATATGCACGAAGCTGTCGGCACGCGTTGTCACCTGTGCATGCCTTTTGCTGGCCGCAGTGCCCGTACTCGGAATTTCGGCGACGGAAGCTGCCGCCGAAACACGCAGTTTGAAGCTCTATTATATCCATACAAAAGAAAAAGCCGTCATCACGTTCAAGAGAAACGGCAAGTATGACGCCAAGGGTCTTCAGGAAATGAACCGTTTCCTGCGCGATTGGCGTCGCAACCAGCCCACAAAAATGGATCCGCGTCTTTTCGACCTCGTTTGGGAAGTCTATCGCCGCTCTGGCGCGACGGACTACATCAACGTTGTGTCCGCGTTCCGTTCGCCAGAAACCAACGGCATGTTGCGCTCGCGCACCAAGGGTGTCGCCGAAAAGAGCCAGCACACGCTCGGCAAGGCGATGGATTTTTACATTCCCGGCGTCAAGCTCGCTCGTTTGCGTGAAATAGGTATGCAGATGCAGATCGGCGGCGTTGGTTTTTATCCGACCTCCGGTTCGCCTTTCGTGCATATGGATGTCGGCGGTGTCCGCGCCTGGCCACGCATGAGCCGTCAGGAACTCGTTCGGATTTTCCCGAATGGCAACACCATTCACCTGCCTTCGGATGGTAAGCCTTTGCCTGGTTATGATCAGGCCATGAACGATTACAAGAAGCGTGTGAGTTCGTCCTCCGTTCAGGTTGCCAGCACTGCCGGTGCCGGTCCGGCTTCGGCGTCGTCTGGTGGCAAACGCAAGACTTTGCTGGCCACGCTCTTCGGTGGTGGGGATGAGGACGAAGATGCCGAAGGCATTGCGTCGCCAGAACCCGCAGCACGGCCTTCCGCTCCTGCCCCTGTGGCGCAGGAACCGGAAGAAGCACCCGTGGCGGTCGCCGTGGCCTCTGCTCAGCCGCTTCCCGGCGTAACCGCGCCATTGCCGACAGCACGTCCGGCATTCCGCAATCAGGATGGCCAGAACGGCCTTGCCACCGCGCTTTATTCTCCAGCGCGCAATGCGGCGCAGGATGCGCTTCAGGCTGCAACGACACCAACCCCAACCGCAGCACCTGCGGAACAGAAGTTTGCCGATCTGGCGCAATATTCCATTCCCGTTCCAACGCTGCTTGGACCGCGTGGCATGAAGGGTGATGCGCAGGGGTCGCAGATGGCGTCTCTCGCATCTGAAAACATGCCTGCCGACGCTCTGGCCGCCCATATTCCTGTGCCCGCCAACCGTCCGGCTGTCGCAGAAGCCTTGCTTGCCTCTGCCAATTCCGATCTGGAAGGACAGGACGACCAGGCTGAGCAACAGCAGGCGGAGCTTTCGCCGATGGTTGTGGCAGCGCTGGAACAGAGTGGCCAGTCTGCACGCTCGGCCTATGCGGCAACCGCCATGCCGACGGCTGCGCAGTTCCCTTCGCTCGTCGATCACAAGGTTGCCGATAAGCCCGTTCAAACCGCCAAGCTCAACACGAGTTCCTATGTCAAGAGCGAGGAAGGCTTCGGTGACGCGTTCGACGTGAAGCCAAGCGCCAATGGCGGTCTGGGTGCAGGTTTGCCAACCAAGGGCGCACGTCCGAGCAAAAAGGAAGCCGCCATTGCTGAAAAAGCCATGGTCAGCGGTGGACGTCTGACGCAGGAAGCGATCTCTGATTGGGCGCTGAGCCAGGACAAGGGCATTACGGGCCGTGCGGTCAAGGCGCCGCGCGTCATCAACAACCGGATGCTCAGCCACGATATGTCCGCCTCGGCCGCCACCGCCAGCTTCCGCCCCGGTGCCGCTGCAATCGACTCCAGCCGTTTCAGCACACCCATCAAAATGCACTAGGCCGGATCAATACCATCATTTGCGTTTTAAACCGCAGGATCGCTCATAAAGACGATGCCGCGGTTTTCGTTTGTAAAGGCAGGAGAAGGTCTTTTTTGCGAGACAGTCCAACGGATGATATCCGTGGCTTGACGCGCAATATCGAGGCTGTTACTTTTGCGTGTGTACCGAGTATATTCGCTGCTGTCCGAAGAGTTTCGGGTGAAGACCGCAGCGGGACGAAACATCATTTGTTTCGGGGCGCAAAGACAGAGTTTGAATGAAACTCTGGATGCATGATGCCATTCAATGCGCCGGTTCTTGCGAGCCATGTTCCTTGTAAATTCGTTGTTTATGTAACGGTTGTCCGGCTATAGCCCTATTTTTTGGCGGGTCGGAACGTTCTGACGGGTATTTTAAGCGCTGGTCATCCGGGCTTGAAGTCTGACGTCAATGCGTGACGCCGTCATGTGAACAGCGCCTTGGCCAGTAAGACGGTGGCGTGCGCTCATGACTTCTATAATTGCTTCTTTTTCTACCAAGCAGATCGCACTGCTTTCCACCTCGGCGGTTGCATCGCTGACCACGGATGACCTGAACGAGCTAAGCTCCAGCCAGATCAAGGCGTTTACGTCTAGCCAGATCGGTGTGCTGGGCACGGCGGTCGTCTCCTCGCTCACATCGCAGATTGTCAGCTCCATCGCGCCCAAATCGGTCACGGGTCTGACGTTGAGCCAACTGGCTGTCCTCGGCACTGCGCAGGTGTCAGGTTTGACGACCGCGCAGGTGACGGCACTTTATACGAGCCAACTCGACGGATTTTCCAGCACGCAGATTCAGGCGCTGGATAGCACGCAGATTTCCGCACTGACGGCAAAACATGTGTCGACACTGTCTGCGGATGAACTCAACAGTTTCACCACGGCAGAGATTGCGTCGATCAAAAAATCGTCGCTGACCGGATTGGGCACCGCAGCTTTGGCTGGTCTCTCGACGGACCGGATTGCCGTGTTGACCACGGCGCAGGTCGGAGCCTTGTCGTCCGACCAGATGAAGGCGCTCACCTCTGCTCAGCTTTCTGCGCTCACACCGGAGCAATTTTCTGCTCTGACATCCAAGCAGATTGTCGGTCTGTCGACGGATGTGATTGCAAATCTGACCAGTAGCAAACTTGCAGCTCTCAGCACACGCCAGATTTCATCACTGACGACCGCACAGTTCGATGCGCTAAGTTCAGCCAATATTCAGGCGTTGGGCAATGAGCAAATTGCTGGCCTTACCCCCCAGCAGGTCGCCACCTTGTCTGCGGATGAACTCAATAGTTTCACCACCGCAGAAATCGCGCTGATCAAGAAAGTATCGATTTCGGGATTGGGGACGGCGGCGCTGGCCGGTCTTTCGACGGACCGGATTGCGGCCTTGACCACAACGCAGGTCGCGGCCTTTTCGTCAGATCAGGTGAAGGCGCTGACGTCCGCTCAACTGTCGGCTCTGACGACAGAGCAGTTTTCCGCATTCACCGCCAAGCAGATTGTCGGCCTTTCGACCGAAGCGCTCTCCACGCTGAACAGCACCAAGCTTTCGGCGCTGACGACAAAGCAGATTGCCGCGCTGACGACGGCGCAATTCGATGCGCTGAACTCTGCCAGCATCGCGGCTTTGGATGATGAACAGGTCGCTGGCTTGACTGCCAAGCAGGTCGCGACACTGTCTTCTGCCGAACTCAACAGCTTCACCACCTCGGAGATCGCATCGATCAAGAAGGCTGCCATTTCCGGATTGACGACCGCCTCACTTGCTGGTCTTTCGACAGACCGGATTGCAGCACTGACATCAGCGCAGGTCGCTGCCTTGTCGTCGGACCAGATGAAAGCTTTGACCACAGCGCAATTGTCGGCGCTGACGCCGGATCAGTTTTCCGGCTTGACCTCCAAACAGATTAGCGGCCTTTCCACCGATGTCATTGCCAACCTCGACAGCACGAAGCTTGCCGCCCTGAGCACCAAACAGATTGCCTCATTGACGACAGCGCAATTCGATGCGCTGAATTCCGCCAGCATCGAGGCTTTGGACGAGGTGCAGGTGGCAGGTCTCACATCCAAACAGGCGGCAACGCTTTCTGCCGACGAACTGAACAGCTTCACGACATCTGAAATTGCATCACTGAAGAAGGCCGCCATTGCAGGTTTGGGCACGGCCACACTTGCTGGTCTGTCGACAGAAAATATCGTGGCTTTGACCACGGCGCAAATCGCTGCCCTTTCGTCAGATCAGATGAAGGCGTTGACGTCTGAGCAATTATCGGCGCTGACGCCGGAGCAGTTCTCTGGACTGACGCCAAAACAGATCGTTGGTTTGTCGACGGATGTTATTGCCAATCTCGATGCGTCAAAGCTTGAAGCACTGACGACTAAACAGATCGCCGCTTTGACAACTGCGCAATTTGATGCGCTGAGTTCAGACAGCATCGAAGCTTTGGACGCGCAACAGATTGCTGTCCTGAATGTGAAGCAGGTTGCAACACTGTCTGCGGCGGAACTCAACAGCTTTACCGAGTCCGAGATTGCGTCGATCAAGAAGTCATCGATTGCCGGTCTGACGACAACGGCGCTGAGCAATCTGTCCACGGACAATATTCTCGCGTTCACAACAACGCAGATGCAGGCGATGAATGCCGCGCAAGTGGATATCGTTATCGCCGCGTATCAGGCCAACGGATAATCGTCACCAGCATGACCAACAAAAAAGGCGCAGCAAATGCTACGCCTTTTTTGTTTCTCGAAGATGAGACGGTGGCGGCGGAACGAACGTCCGCCACCATGCCGTTTCGTTAAACGCCGCTTTGGCCGTCCGAACCGATATAGGCGATGCGCACCATGTTGGTTGCACCGGGTGTGCCCAATGGGACGCCTGCGGAGATGATGATGCGGTCGCCGGGTTTGCCGAAACCTTCATCCACAACAATGCGACATGCGCGGTTGACCATGTCGTCCTGATCGCTTGCATCGCCGGTGACGACGCAATGCAGACCCCATACAACGGAAAGGCGACGGGCGGTCTGGATGATGGGCGACAGTGCAATGATCGGCACCTGTGGGCGCTCGCGCGCGGCGCGAAGGCCGGTCGTGCCCGATGAGGTGTAGGTAACGATCGCAGACAGGCCGAGTGTTTCGGCGATCTGGCGTGCAGCCAGCGAAATGGCGTCTGCGCCGGTTGCTTCCGGCTGTGGACGCTGCGCGTAGATGATGTTGGAGTAGTAAGGATCCTGCTCCACCGTGCTGGCAATGGACGCCATGGTGGTGACGGCTTCAACTGGATAATCGCCCGATGCGGATTCAGCAGACAGCATGATGGCGTCTGCGCCTTCAAACACGGCAGTTGCGACGTCTGATACTTCGGCGCGGGTTGGGACAGCGGCTGAGATCATCGATTCCAGCATCTGCGTGGCAACGACCACCGGCTTTCCTGCCCGGCGGCAGGCGCGTGTCAGCTGTTTCTGAATGCCGGGAACGGCTTCCAGCGGCATTTCCACGCCGAGGTCGCCACGGGCAACCATGAGAGCGTCGGACAGTGCGATGATTTCTTCGATGCGCTCAACGGCCTGTGGCTTTTCGATCTTGGACATCAGACCAACGCGGTTGCCGGCGATCTTGCGGACTTCGACCAGATCTTCCGGGCGCTGGACGAATGATAGCGCTACCCAGTCTACTTCGTCGGTTGCCAGAACCGCATCAAGGTCCACGCGGTCCTTGTCGGTCAAAACGCCAACGCCCAAAAGCGTATCGGGAAGGCTGATGCCCTTGCGGTCGGAAATCTTGGTGCCGGACACAACGGTGGTGACGATGCTCGTGCCATCGCACTTTTCAGCGCGCAGGTGCAGCTTGCCATCGTCGATCAGCAGGCGGTCGCCCGGCTTGACGGCTTCAAGAATTTCAGGATGCGGCAGGAAGACGCGGTTCTTGTCACCCGGTTCCTGGTTGTTATCCAGCGTGAAGGTTTGGCCTGCAACCAGATCGACCTTGGTGTCTGCAAATTTGCCGACGCGCAGCTTTGGACCCTGAAGGTCGGCCAGAATGCCGATGGGACGGCCATTGCGGCTTTCAACGGAGCGGATGCGCTGGATCAGGGTGCGCATCACATCATGGCTGGCGTGGCTCATATTGATGCGGAAGAGATCTGCGCCTGCCTGATGGAGCTTCTCGATCATCGCTTCATCGGATGAGGCTGGGCCGAGAGTTGCAAGGATTTTGACTTTGCGGTTACGCTTCATCAGTTCTGACTTTCCTGTGTGCCTGGCGTGTCAGAAAGCTGGACCATCCAGCTTCCCTGTCTGCCCGTATCGTATTCCTTGAAACCCATTCGCTGGAAACTACGGGCAAAACAATCATCCACGCCGTCGATTTTGAACTCGTTTTCCGCGACGCACATGTTGACGTCGCCGGTCCATCTGCCGCCACGGGCGGCATCTTCGGCGTAGAGGTAATAATAGCGTGATGCCAGCTCACCCTCGATGAGTGTGGCACATGTGGAAGCGGGCACTTGCCACCAGCCTTCGCTGATCCAGCCAGCCTGCGCGCGATAGCCGATGGCGACGCCCACAAGGTTCTGGGTGCTGTTGCAAACACGGAAATCCGCCCACGCTGGCGCGGCGACGAATACGGGAGTGCTGAAAAGGACGGCTGCGGCGAAAAAGCGAATCACGCGCCGATGTTTTTCAAGGAGAGCGGAGAATGTGTGTGTCACGGCTTCCATCCGGATTCCATGGTTATAAAATGAAAACACTTCTTGGCGCGGACGCCCAAGAAAGTCAACGAGACTTCAATCGATTATATTTCTGTGGGGTCTCGTGTGCGGTGCCGAGGAGCGCCGTTTCGCCGTCTTAACTTGCGCGTGGCGTCAAGCCATGGCATCAAGCGTCTCCCCCTTACAGACTCTAGAAATCACATATGTCAGACTTCCAGCCATACGAAATCATAGAAGGCGATTATGACAAAGGCATGGTTTTGATCGCAGATCACGCCATGAACCTTCTGCCCGCACACTACGGCAATCTGGGTCTGCCGCAAGCCGCTTTTCAACGTCATATCGCTTTCGATATCGGTATTGAGGGTTTGACGCGGCAACTGGCAGCGCGTCTGGGTGTCCCTGCGGTGATGGGCCGATTTTCGCGCCTGCTGATCGACCCCAATCGCGGTGAGGACGATCCGACACTCATCATGAAGATTTCCGATGGCGCGATCATTCCCGGCAATCATCCCATGACGCAGGATGAGTGGGATTTGCGCCTCAACACCTACCACCGGCCCTATCACAATGCCGTGGCTTCGGTGCTGGGCAAGGTTGCCAGCCAAGCGGGCAAGGCGCCGCTGGTGCTTTCCCTGCATTCCTATACGCCGTTCTGGAAAGATGTTGCCCGCCCATGGCACGCGGCCGTGTTGTGGGACACGGACCACCGTGCAGTTTTGCCTTTGCTGGAGCATTTGCGGGCAGGGGGCGATATTCTGGTGGGGGACAATGAGCCTTATGATGGCGCCTTGAAGGGCGACACAATGTATCACCATTGTATGAGACACGGCATTGCCCACGCGCTTTTGGAAGTGCGGCAGGATTTGATTGGTGATGAGGCGGGGATTACGGCGTGGAGCCAACGCCTCGCTCCCATTTTCGCCGCAATGAACGATGATCCCACCCTGCACGAATATCAGCAGTTCGCCTCGCGAGCGGGACCATATTGACTGGAGAGCAAGATGAGCGACCTTGACGAGAGACAGCAAACCGAATTCGAAGCCGCTGCTTTCCGCAGGCTTTTGCAGCATTTGCGCGAGCGAAGCGATGTGCAGAATATCGATTTGATGAACCTTGCCGGGTTCTGCCGCAACTGCCTGTCCAACTGGTATACGGATGCGGCGAAAGAGGCTGGCCAAGACATCAGCAAGGACGCCGCCCGTGAGATCGTCTACGGCATGCCCTATGATGACTGGAAACGGCTGCATCAAGGCGATGCCAACGATGCCCAGAAAGCCGCATTCGAGCAAAACAGGCCGAAGGAATAGGCCTGATTACCGGAAACGGCTTGACGTGCGGCCTTGGGACGGGCAGTTCACCAACCTGAAATTTATGCCGCATAGCCTGCGGCAAGAGGCAAAACCCTCACCCGATTTTGAATGAACAGGGTTCTTCCAGAAGAACCGCCACCCGTGAAGGATTGATAGGATGGACGAAACAGCGACAACCGAAACCGTAGCCGCCGCCGAACTGCGCCAGTTCATCGAGCGCATCGAGCGTCTGGAAGAAGAAAAGGCCGCGATTTCGGGCGATATCAAGGACGTGATGGGTGAAGCCAAGGGGCGTGGTTACGACACCAAGGCCATCCGCACCATCATCCGCCTTCGCAAGAAAGATGCCAACGAGCGTATCGAAGAAGAAACGATCTTGCAGACCTACATGGCCGCACTCGGCATGGAGTGAGGTTGAGCCTCATTGATTTTGGACGATGCAACGCCGGGATGTCTCCCGGCGTTTCTTTTTGTGGTGCTACGCCGTTTTGCGTTCCTTCGTCGTCAAATCGCCGTTTCGCTGCGCCTTCGCAGCCTCGACCATGTTCATCAGAGCCGGTTTCACCTCATCCCATTTGCGGGTTTTCAGGCCGCAATCCGGGTTCACCCACAATTGCCGACCATTCAGACGCTGGCGGGCGAGATGGAGTAGGTTTTGCATTTCGGAAATATCCGGCACGCGCGGAGAGTGGATGTCGTAAACGCCGGGGCCGATTTCATTCGGGTAGGCCTGGTCCTTGAACACATCCAGCAATTCCATTTTCGAACGGGATGTTTCGATGGAAATCACGTCCGCATCCATGGCGGTGATGGCATCCATGATGTCGTTGAACTCGGAATAGCACATATGGGTGTGAATCTGGGTCTCGTCGGCCACATCGCTTGCGCAAATGCGGAAGGATTCGACTGCCCAGTCGAGGTAATATTGCCAGTCGGCCTTGCGCAGCGGCAGTCCTTCCCGAAGGGCGGCCTCATCGATCTGGATCATGCCCGCACCGGCCTTTTCGAGATCGATCACTTCGTCGCGAATGGCAAGCGCGATTTGGCGGCACACGGTTTCACGCGGCAGGTCATCGCGCACGAACGACCAGTTGAGGATCGTGACCGGCCCGGTCAACATGCCCTTCATCGGCTTATCGGTCTGCGCCTGCGCGAATTGCCACCAGCTAACTGTCATCGACTGCGGGCGCGAAACATCGCCGTAAATGATCGGCGGGCGCACATAACGCGAGCCATAGCTCTGCACCCATGCGTGTTTGGTGAAGGCGAAGCCGGAAAGCTGTTCGCCGAAATATTGCACCATGTCATTGCGCTCGAACTCGCCGTGAACCAGCACATCAAGTCCGATATCCTCCTGCCAGCGAATGGCGTTAGCCGTCTCTTTTTCCAGAAACGTGCGATATTGGTTGTCACTCAAAGCACCCTTGCCATGGGCAGAGCGTGCCTTGCGCACTTCCGGCGTTTGCGGAAAGGAACCGATGGTCGTTGTCGGAAACAGCGGCAGTTGGAAACGCTGTTCCTGAACGGCCTGTCGTTCTGCAAAGCCGGATTTGCGGTTATGGGTTACGCCCACCAGTTCTCCGAGACGCTTAGCCACAGCGGGATCATTCACGCGGGGCGAGTGGTGCCGTGTATTCTCCAGCAAGCGATCAATGGCGCCTACTTTGCCATCAACGAGGTCACGCAGCGTGGAGATTTCTTCCAGCTTTTGCGTAGCGAAAGACAGCCAAGAGCGAAGCTCATCGTCCAGATCGGTTTCCAGTTCCGCATCAATCGGCACATGCAAAAGCGAGCAGGATGGTGCGATCTGGATGTGCAGCTCCGGGCGCTCAGCATTGATATCGCTGATCGCCCGGGCAAGGTCTGCCAGATCGGCACGCCAAACATTGCGTCCATCGATGATGCCCAGAGACAGCGTCAACCGTGCTGGAATAATCTCCGCAATCGTCTTCCACTCTTCCTTGCCGCGTGTCACGTCGATGTGCAGACCGCTGACGGGTAGGCCGAGTGCTGTTTTGAGGTTTTCACCCAACGGACCGAAATAGGTGGCCAGCATCACGTTCAGTTCAGGGGCCGCCTGAAACAGCGTTGCGTAGCTGGACTTCACCAACTCGCGCTCACCGTCGGAAAGATCAAGCGCAAGGCAGGGCTCGTCGATCTGCACCCAATCGCAGCTAGCGTCGGAAAGCTCCTGCAAAATCCTGGCATAAACCGGCAGCAAGCGGCCTAGCAGATCAAAGGCATCGCTGCCATCCGTGGTCTTGGAGAGTTTGAGGAAGGTGATCGGCCCCAGCAACACCGGACGGGTGTGAATGCCGAGTTCCCTTGCTTCCAGAAACGCGGCAAGTGGTCTGTTTTCAGTGAGAACAAACTGTTGTGCCGCATGAAGTTCCGGCACGAGATAATGGTAATTCGTGTCAAACCATTTGGTCATTTCCAGCGCCGCAACGCCTTCGCCACCATGGTTATGCCCGCAGGCACTGTGCGCTTGGCCGGTGGCACCACGTGCCATAGCGAAATAGGTGTCCAAGTCCACCTTACCGCCGTGCCAGTGATAGCCAGCGGGGATTGCACCCACCATCGTGGCGGTGTCGAGAACGTGGTCGTAGAGGCTGAAATCATTGGAGGGAATGATGTCCAGACCCTTTCGTGCCTGTAGCTGCCAGTTCTTGGCGCGCAGTTGGCGTGCCACATCCAGCAGTGCGGCCTGGTCCGATTTTCCAGTCCAGTAGGCTTCCAGCGCGAATTTCAGTTCGCGGTGTTTTCCGATTCTCGGAAAGCCGAGATTTGCGGTCGTGAGTGTCATGTTCCTTACCCCGAAGGTTGTGGGCAAGGCATGGGCGTACGCTTTTGAAACGGCACACGTATGCCGTTCGCAGAAAGCGGCACACCGGGACACCCCGCCCGTGGACGTTATCTATCGTGGCAGGTCTCCTGGCTCACGGGTCAACACCGTCATCCGTCTTCCCGGGTTGTCGCCCAGTGACATTGTGGATGAAAGCTCGCCGCTTACAGTTGCGGGGGCAGCTACGGCATGGGTGTGAAACACACCTTCACCGCATTCCCTCTTAGCTCTGGATGGTAGTGTCCACAGAACCACGATGGCCGGACAATGGCGCAAAGGTGAGTGGGCGTCAAGTTACATAAAGATATGTTTATGTCTTTGTGTGATTGATTGGGACGTTCAACAAGAACCCTCCGTCATTCCGGCCTTGAGCCGGAATCCAGCAGGCGCGCGTCTGCGGCGCGAAAGAGTCTTTTGCGATCAAGGACTTGATCGCACTGGATCCGGATCAAGTCCGGGATGACGGAAGCGCGCAGTGGTTCTAACTCCGCGTGCCGGCAAGCTTTTCGGAAATATCGTCCGCTTCCTTCTGGGCTTCCTTGTCTGCTGGGTAGAGCGCCAGATACTGCTCCCAAACCTTCAGCGCCAACTCATTGCGCTCGCCGCTTTCGAGGATGTTGGCGAGGCTGGCCAGTGCCGGAAAAAAGCGTGGTTCTTTTTCCAAGGTCGTGTTCAGGTCTGCCATGGCCTTGCGGGTGTCGCCATCGGCGTAATGCACCAAAGCGCGGCGATACCAGGCTTGGGCGTAGTTCGGTTTCAGCAGAATGGCTTGATCAAGGAAATCGTAAGCGGCGGCTTTCCGCTTTTCTCCGGATGCTTCTTCAGACCATTTCATCAGAAGGTTGATGGTGGCGCTGCCGGAATCGTTCCACTCGCCGACAATCTCGTTGGCCAGAACGCGGGCTTTTTGGGAATCACGCTCTTTTCTCAGACTGGAAAAAAGGCTGCTGACCGAATCTTCGGATAGGCCTTGCGGTGCTGCTGTCTGGCTTGCCGAATCGGCTGCCTGTGCAGGGACAAGGAGAGCGGCGGACAGCGTGCTGAAAGCAGCGGAGCCGAGCGATGCAATAAGAAGAGCGTGAAAACAGAATTGGCGCATGCGGTTAGGATAATCCGCCTGCGCCAATTATGAAATCAAATTTTGTAGTCTATCAACAATGTGATCCGTCTTTGACAGACGAACGACCCGCACGCGGATCAGCCCTGACGAGCCTTGAAGCGTGGGTTCATCTTGTTGATGATGTATACGCGGCCCTTGCGGCGAACCAGACGGTTATCGCGGTGACGAGCCTTAAGCGCTTTAAGCGAATTCTTGATCTTCATTTTTCTGGTCCGCAGTTTGGCGTGACGCTTCTTGCCACGCGTATCTAAACAATCAAAAACGCGCAACAGGGGCGCGCTTTTTTCGGTTGGCTGGCAAATACCCTGTCAGTCTTTGCCTGTCAACACGCTATCCATCAATTTGGCTGGAAACACCCGGCTTTCCGGCATTTATCAGTTGCGTAACATGGCCCATCTTGCGGCCCGCACGCGCTTCCGTCTTGCCATAAAGATGCACGAGGCAGTCTTTTTTTGCCAGCCATTGTGGCACGTCGTTGATGTCGTCACCGATCAAATTTGTCATCACACAATCCGAATGGCGCTGCGTGCTGCCATGGGCAAGCCCTGCGACAGCACGAATATGCTGCTCAAACTGTGAGATCACGCAGGCGGCTTCCGTCCAGTGGCCGGTATTGTGCACACGCGGTGCCATCTCGTTGGCCACCAGCGATCCGTCCGGCAGCACGAAGAACTCGATGCCGACGACGCCCACGTAGTTGAGTGCGGCGAGAAGTTTTTCTGCCGATTCCACTGCCACCGTTTTCGCCGCGTCGGAGAGTTGCGCCGGAATGGTGGATGTATGCAGAATGCCGCCCAGATGCACGTTTTCTGCCGGGTCGTAGCAGGTGACAGTGCCATCCTGAAAACGCGCCGCAATGATCGAGATTTCACGCTCGAACGGCACGAAGCTTTCCAGAATCAGCGCGACATTGCCCAGTGCTGCAAATGCGCCGGTCAGGTCTTCGCCACCTTTGAAAACCCGCTGTCCCTTGCCGTCATACCCCATGCGGCGTGTTTTCAGCACGCCCTTGCCGCCAAATTCGGCAAGCGCAGCTTCCAGCCCTGCCTGATCGTCCACCTGTCGGAACCCGGCAGTTGGAATGCCGCAATCGTTCAGGAAACGCTTTTCCGTCAACCGATCCTGCGAGGCACTCAGCGCCTGCGGGGGAGGGTAGACTGGAACGGAGGCGGCCAGTGTTTGCGCGGCCACCACAGGCACGTTTTCAAATTCATAGGTTACGACATCGCAGACGCTTGCCAGTTCGGCCAGCGCCTTTTCGTCGTCATAAGCGGCAACGATCTGGCGGTTGCAGACCTGCGCTGCCGGACAGTCAGCCTGTGGCTCCAGCACGATGGTGCGGAAGTTGAGGCGCGCAGCTGCCATGGCCAACATGCGGGCAAGCTGCCCACCGCCTATTATGCCGATGGTTCCAGATTTCCCAATCTTTCCCGATGTCATTGCGGGGTGTCCATGGGGTATTCGGCAATCGCTGCCGTCTGGCGGGCGCGATATTCATCCAGCCGGTCGGCCAGATCTTCGTCGTAAAGCGCAAGAACGGCCGCCGCCAGAAGGGCGGCGTTGATGGCGCCTGCCTTGCCTATCGCCAATGTGCCAACCGGAATGCCTGCTGGCATCTGCACGATGGAATAAAGGCTATCCTGTCCCGACATGGTTTTCGATTGAACCGGAACGCCGAACACCGGAAGCGGTGTTAAAGCCGCCGTCATGCCCGGAAGGTGGGCCGCACCCCCGGCACCGGCGATGATGACTTTGAAGCCTTCCTCACGCGCGCCGGTCGCGAAGCTGAACATCCGCTCCGGTGTGCGGTGGGCGGAAATGATGCGCGCTTCATATTCTATATCCAGCGCATCCAGCGTATCGGCGGCGTTTTTCATGGTTTCCCAGTCGGACTGGCTTCCCATGATGATGGCGACGGGCGGTGTCTCTGTGCTCAACGGTCTCTCCGTATCAGGCAATGATGTCGGGGATAATCTGGTCTTCGATCTGGGTCATCTTGTCCTTGATGACCAGCTTTTTCTTCTTCATGCGCTGAATGCGCAAGGCTTCGCAATTGGTCTGGATCATCGCGTTGATCGCGGCATCGTAGTCCTCATGCTCCTGTCGCAATCGCGCCAGTGCCAGCCTAACGTCCGCGTGGTCCTGATCGGGCATGCTTTTATCCCCATTTTGATACAACCGGACCGCCATCCGGCAATTTTACTGTTTGTCCTGGTGCCTGTACCACCAAATAGCGGTAACGGGAAGTTTCCCTTATGACCATTTTGCCCAGATATTGCCTTGATTCTGCCTTCGACAAGCGCGCCGTTCCATGTCACATTGCCGTCGTAAACCTGAAACTCCAGCGATGGAGCGCTGGAGGTAGGTTCAACAAGGAAGGACGTGCCGCATGACCATTCAGGCTCATATTGCATCGCTCGAAAAGAAACACGGTGCTCTTGAGGAGGAGCTCGAAACTGTTCTTGCTTCCCCCTCCTCAGATGATCAGCAGATTGTGGATTTGAAACGCAAAAAACTGCGCCTGAAGGATGAAATGCAGAGATTGAAAATCTCGACAAGGCATTAATTGACAAAATGTCTGCTTCCCGGCGCCATTAGCGTTTACGGGACGGCTTGAAAATTATGGCTCTGGTCGCACTCGCGATCAGAGCTTTTTATTTGGATACTTCGCGGTTTTAACGAAGCGCATCCCACAGCAATTTCAGGGCGGCGAGAAATACCATCGAATACATCAGCGGATAAAAAGTGGCTGGCTTGAGATATTTCACCACCCGCGCGCCCAGCATGGTGGAGACGATGGCCACCGGCAGCAGCGAAAACGCTGCCAGCAGATTGGTGGTATCCAGAGCTTCCAGCGCAAAATACGACACCAGCTTGACCGCATTGACGATGGCGAAGAAACGCACGCTGAGGCCGGTGTAGCTTTTCGGGTCGAGCTTTAGCGGCATGGCGTAAATCTGGAAAGGCGGGCCACCGGCATGGGCCACGAAGCTGGCATAACCGGAAAAAGAGCCCCAGATCGTTGCTTTTGCGCGGTTTTGCGGTTTGGCGGCAACGGCCACCTTAGGCCCTAGCACAAAACGCTCGTAGAAGTATTGCAGCACGAAAATGATGGTGACAGCCGCCAGAACCAGCCGCATCGTGTCAGGAGAAATCATCGCAGACGTGGCCCAGCCAACGCCGATGCCGATCATCGCACCCGGTAGAAGGATCAGCAACGTCTCGCGGTGGTTATGGTGACGCCATGCCCACAGCGCGACCAAATCCATAACGATGAGGATGGGCAGAAAGATTGCCGCGGCCTGCACGGGTGGCACGGCCAGCGCCATCAGAGGCACGCCCATCAGCGCCAAAGCGCCGCCCAGCCCGCCTTTTGAAAGGCCAACGAGGATGACTGCGGGGATGGCGACGAGAAAGAAATGAAAATCGAGCAGCATGGATGGACGGTTGATCCTTTCGCCTGTCCGGTTTATCGGAAAGAGGACATGAAAACGAGTGCAGATTGCGGGCGAAGCGTCCTGTCTGCGGAAAATGGATAAACTGATGAGTGCACCCCAAGATCGCTGCCGCCTCGTTCTGATCGTTCCTGCAAACGATGATGCTGCAAATCAGGCCAAGACATTGGAAGATGCATTGCGGGGCGGCGATGTCGCCTCCGTCATCATTCCGCAATATGGACTGGATGATGCGACCTTCCAGAAGTTGACCGAGGTTCTGGTGCCCATCGTGCAGGAAGCCGGTGCCGCAGCGCTGGTGGCTGGCGATAGCCGCGCTGCAAGCC
This sequence comes from Agrobacterium sp. rho-13.3, assembly GCF_033957765.2. Taxonomy (NCBI): domain Bacteria; kingdom Pseudomonadati; phylum Pseudomonadota; class Alphaproteobacteria; order Hyphomicrobiales; family Rhizobiaceae; genus Agrobacterium; species Agrobacterium sp. rho-13.3. Next base: position 2,174,292 of record NZ_CP192774.1, on the reverse strand, counting down.
GCTCCAAGGCAGATGGCCTGCATGTTGTCGGCAATGCGCAAGCGCTGGCCGAGGCTGTGGAAAACTTCGCACCCAAGCTGATCGTAGGTGGCGGCAATGCCGATGACCGCCATAAGGCGCTGGAGCAGGGCGAGAGCAACCCGGACTATATGTTCTTCGGCAAGCTGGAAGGTGACATCAAACCGGAAGCCCATTCCAAGAATCTCGCGCTTGGCGAATGGTGGGCATCGATGATCGAAATCCCCGCCATCGTTATGGGCGGCTCCGATATCGCCTCTGCCTTGGCTGTTTCTGAAACCGGCGTGGAATTCGTGGCGCTGCGTCAGGCCGTGTTTGGCTATGCGGGAGGCCCTGCACAGGCGGTGGCGGAAGCAAACGCATTGCTTGACGAAAAAGCGCCACGGTTTGGCGGTTGATACAAGCGATGATCGCTCGCTCTTTTCTGCTTCGTGTGTCCGTTTCGGCTTTTGCTCTGCTTTTTGCGGTGATGCCGCATCACGCGCAGTCGCAGGATAAGGCCGCGAACCCATCGCAACTTCTGCCGGGTCTCGATGCCCCAAGTCCGGCCAACGAAGCGATGCCAGAAGAGGACACCGATTTCGGTCCCGTCAATACCGGCGGGCCGGAGGTGCTGTCTCGCCCGTCCGATCCGGGTGCCGAACTGATCCGCAAGGGGCGTGTGGTTTCAGAAGAGCAGAAAGACTTGCAGCCTTCCGGCGGCGTCAATGTCTATCAGCGCATGGGCGCCGAATTGCCGCCGCTGCCGCCGGAAAAGAAATTCACCGGCAAGGTGGACGATGCTTTTGGACATTACCAGCGCGGCGAATATGTGCAGGCGCTGGACAAGGCTTTGACCCGTGCACAGACCGGCGATGCCGCAGCCCAGACGCTTGTGGCGGAAATGATGTCCCGTGGCTTCGGCATTGCCCGCGATAACAAGACGGCTGCCTTCTGGTATGAACAGGCCGCCAAGGGCGGCGATCCCGTTGCCATGTTCAAATACGCGCTGATCGTGATGGAAGGCAAACTCGCTAAGCACGACAAGGCGCTGGCGGATGATTATATGCGCCGTGCGGCGGAAGCGGGCAATGCGGAGGCCGAGTTCAACTGGGCGCAAATCCTTGTGTCCCAGACGCCCGGCCCGAACGGCCTGCATGCTGCTTTGCCCTTTTATGAAAAATCAGCGGGCAAGGGCATCGCAGATGCGCAATATGCCGTCTCGCAAATCTACTGGAACCTCAAGGATACGCCGCCTGAAAAGAAAGCCAAAGCACGCGAATGGCTGACCCGCGCGGCCAAGGCAGGCTTCGATACGGCGCAGGTCGATCTCGGCATCTGGCTCGTCAACGGCATCGGCGGTGAGCGCAATCTGGAAGAGGGCTTCCGCTGGCTTTACGGCGCGGCACAGCGGGGCAATGTCGTGGCCCAGAACAAGGTCGCCCATCTTTACATTCAGGCGCTTGGCACAAAGCCAGACCCGGTGGAAGCGGCCAAATGGTACGTGCTCTCTCGCCGTGCCGGATTGAAAGACCCCGGCCTTGAAGATTTCTATCTCGGCATCGAAGACGAACAGCAGAAGAAAGCCATTGAGGCAGCCAATCGGTTTCGTCCTGCATAGCGCGCAGGGAGCCTAAGGCTTTTTGCCTTGAATTCCGGCGCGTTTTGTGGTCTTGAACCGCAAACTTTCAATCAGAAACCATATCTGTATGCCCGCTGGAATTTTTTTCCGCAGGTTCAGCCACCTTTCAGGAACATTTTCATGGCCCGCTCAGCCCTCCTCAATGTCATGGTTCAGGCCGCTCTCAAGGCGGGAAAATCTTTGTCGCGTGACTTCGGCGAAGTGCAGAACCTTCAGGTTTCCGTGAAGGGACCGAGCGATTTCGTCTCGCAGGCAGACATCAAGGCGGAAAAGATTGTTCGCGACGAGCTGATGAAGGCCCGCCCGACCTACGACTTTCTTGGTGAAGAAGGTGGCGAGGAAAAGGGTTCGGATGGCGCGCACCGCTGGATCGTCGATCCGCTGGATGGCACCACCAACTTCCTGCACGGCATTCCGCAGTTTGCCGTTTCCATCGCCCTGGAACGTAACGGCGAAATCGTCGCCGGTGTGATTTTCAACCCTGCGACGGATGAGCTTTACACCGCAGAACGCGGTTTCGGCGCGTTCCTCAACGACCGCCGTATTCGCGTCGCCGCTCGCAAGGTACTGTCCGATTGCGTCGTCAGTTGCGGCGCGCCGCATCTGGGTCGTGGCAACCACGGCAAGTTTCTTGTCGAGTTGCGCCACACCATGGGAGAAGTCGCCGGCATCCGCCGCTTTGGCGCGGCGTCTCTGGACCTTGCCTATGTTGCGGCAGGCCGCATCGACGGTTTCTGGGAAGCCGATCTTGCACCGTGGGATATTGCCGCTGGCCTTATCCTCATTCGCGAAGCCGGTGGTTTCGTCAGCGAAATGGGTGGTCAACAGGATATTCTCAATCAGGGCAGCGTCGTTGCCGGAAATGAATATATCCAGAAGGCACTGCTCGAAGTGGTCAACCGTCCCATTCCGGGCCGTTGAGCTTCGCCTCTATGGCTCCTGAAATGGGTCGCCAGATGCTCTGACGTCATCCTCGGGCTTGTCCCGAGGATCCACCACCGTTGCAACAACCGCAACGTCGCAGATGCCCGGGACAAGCCCGAGCATGACGTGGGGAGGGGAGCACAGAGCCTCTCATGACCCTCGAAAGCGCCTTAAAACGCAGCTCTCCCGGCCACACATAAAAACCCTTGCCCTGTGACCTGCTTTTCACTTCAATTCGTCTTAATTTTCAACTAGCTTCCCGTGTGACCTGTGATCGCGCTTGCCGAAATCCATCGGGATTTTCGCGCGAACGTTGCGGCTGTACCAAAGGGAATGAACGTTATGGCGGATACGGAATTGCTCGATGTCGGCGTCGAGAAACCGGTGACGAAACAATATCATCATAGGCTGTCGAGCCCCACGCCGTTTTTGTGGACGATGATCATCTTCCTGATCATCGTTGGCTTCCTCGCGGCCATTCTCTTCCGGCAGGCCCAGTCGGCCTTTATGACCAATCCCGGATTGAACGGATTCATCCTTGGTGTTCTGGTCATCGGTATTATTCTGGTCTTTTCGCAAATATTCAGCCTTCGACCCGAAGTGCGCTGGTTCAACGGTTTTCAGGCTGCTGGCAATGTCGACAAGGCTGGCCGCACGCCCAAGCTTCTCGCACCCATGCACTCCGTCATCGGCAAGCGTGGCGAAGTGCGCCTCTCCACCGTCACGCAGCGCTCCATCCTCGATTCCATCGCCACGCGGCTGGACGAATCACGCGATACCTCGCGTTATCTGATCGGCCTTCTGGTTTTCCTCGGCCTGCTCGGCACCTTCTGGGGCTTGATTGGCACGATTGGTGCCATCAGCGACGTCATTCAGGGGCTGGACCCAAAGGCTGGCGATACCAACGATATTCTGTCCTCGTTGAAGTCAGGCCTCACAGCGCCTCTGGCGGGCATGGGCACGGCGTTTTCGTCCTCGCTCCTCGGCCTGTCCGGCTCGCTCATCCTCGGTTTTCTCGATCTTCAGGCCGGTCGCGCCCAGAACCGTTTTTATACGGAGCTTGAGAACTGGCTATCGTCCGTGACCGATACTGGCACGGACGTGACGGGCGAGGCAAAAACCAGTGCCGGTTATGGTGCGGTCAGCACGGAACGGTCGCTGGCCGCCATGACCAGCCTTGCGGAAGGCATTCAAGGTCTGGTCAAGAACATGCGCGGCGAACAGCAGATGCTGCGCGACTGGATCGAAGCTCAGCAGGAGGAGGCCAGAGCGCTGCGCCGCACACTGGATCGGCTCTCTGCGCGCATCGACGCCGAACAGAAATCGGGCACCCGTTCCACCCGCCACGATAACGGGAGCGAATAGCCATGGCGCTAGCGCGCAACCGCCGCCGCGACCGGGGCGTGGATTATTGGCCCGGCTTCGTCGATGCTCTCTCGACGCTGCTCATGGCCATCATGTTCCTGCTCACGGTTTTCGTGCTGGCGCAATTCATCCTCTCGCGGGAAATTTCCGGCAAGGATGAAGTTCTGACACGGCTGAACACGCAGATTTCGGAACTGACTGAATTGCTGGCGCTGGAAAAAGGCAGCAAGCAGGATATCGAAGACACGCTCGCCAACCTTCAATCAACCTTGGCCGTATCCGAAAACGAACGTTCCCGCCTGCAATCCTTGCTGGACTCAGGCGCAGGCAACAATTCAGCCGCCGCCGTTCGGGCCGGGCAATTGTCCGGTGAACTGGAAGATGCGCGTCAGGCTGGCACGCGGGCGTCCGCGCAGATCGATCTTCTCAACCAGCAGATTGCTGCGCTGCGCGCTCAGATCGCCTCTGTGGAATCCGCCTTGCAGGCTTCGGAAGCCAAGGATTCGTCTTCGCAGGTCAAAATCGCCGACCTCGGCCGACGCCTTAACGTGGCGCTGGCGCAGCGCGTGCAGGAACTCAACCGTTACCGCTCCGATTTCTTCGGTCGCCTGCGGGAAATCCTGTCTGACCGTGAAAATATCCGCATCGTCGGAGACCGTTTCGTGTTCCAGTCCGAGGTTCTGTTTCCCTCTGGCGGAAACGACCTGAACCCGGCGGGACAAGCTGAAATGGCCAAGCTTGCCACCGCGCTGATCGATCTGGCCAAGGAAATTCCAGCCGAAATCAACTGGGTGCTGCGTGTGGATGGTCACACCGACAATGTCCAGCTGTCCGGCACTGGCCGTTTCCGCGACAACTGGGAACTCTCGTCTGCCCGCGCCACGTCAGTCGTCAAGTACCTTATCTCTCAGGGTGTTCCCGCCAATCGCTTGGTTGCCGCAGGTTTTGGCGAGTATCAGCCATTGGCTGACGGTGAGACTCCGGAAGCGCGCTCCCAAAACCGCCGGATTGAGTTGAAGTTGACGGAGCGATAGCGGCCTGAGAGGCCTTTGCAGCTCATGGTCGCAACAGCAACACGAGTGTCCACAACACAAAGGCCGCAGCCGCGATTTTCCAGCAATCGCCACGCTTTCGCAGTCCCGGCCATCCCAGCGGGCGGATGATCTGAATGGTCATCGCCAGAAGTAAAAAAAGGCCGATTGCCTTCGTCATCGCGAAACCTTTTGGCTTTATTAAAGATATGTCACAGGCTGGACATTTTTAGTGTTCACCAAAGGCAGCAAACTATTCGCGCACAGCCCCACCAGTTTTACACAATCCATCGCCCCAGCAAGAGAGTGGCTTTATGAGCAGAAACCTTCTACCCGTATTCGCTCTTTTATCCAGCACCTTGTTTCTGTTTCTGGGCAATGGCTTGCAAGGTCTTCTGCTTCCCGTGCGTGGTTCGGCAGAGGGTTACTCCAACGAAGTGCTGGGTTTCCTGGGTACATCATGGGCTGCGGGCTTTGTGATTGGTTGTTTTGTTGCACCGGCAATTGTGCGGCGAGCGGGCCATATTCGTGCTTTCGGCAGTTTTGTGGCGCTCATTTGCCTGACTGTGCTTCTCACCGGTCTTTTCATCGATGATGTGTCCTGGGTTGCACTGCGCGCCCTGACGGGCTTCTGCACCGCCGGAACATCGATGATTATCGAAAGCTGGCTGAACGAGCGCGCCACCAATGAAAGCCGTGGTGCGATCTTTTCGCTTTACATCGCCATCACACTGTTTGGCGTCGTTGCTGGCCAGATGGTTGTTCCCTTGGGCAATGTCAGCAACACCACGCTCTTTATGGTCTGCGCCATCGTTTATTGTGTCGCCATCATGCCGGCCATGTTGTCCAAGGCCGAAAGTCCCAAGCCGCTGAAAAAGGTGAAGCTGGATTTGCGAGGGCTTTATCGCAATTCACCCGTGTCTTTCGTCGGGATATTGCTGATTGGCATCGCCAATGGCGCTTATGGAACCTTGGGCGCTGTTTTTGGCGCGCGGGCAGGGCTTGATCCGACAACGATTGCCATCATGGTCAGCGTCACGATTTTTGTCGGCGCGCTGGCGCAGTTTCCCGCCGGAAAGCTATCGGACCGCATAGATCGCCGTTTTGTGCTGGCGGGACTTTCTGGACTGGCTGCGCTTGCTGGTCTGGCTGTCACGCTCATCCAGCCCAGCCACGTCTATTTCCTAATTGGCATGATCGCCGTTTATGGCGCAGCCGCCAATGCGCTCTACCCCATCGCTGTGGCACATGCGAATGACTACGCTTCGTCGGAAGATTTCGTCAAAGTGTCAGGCGGACTTCTCTTGCTTTACGGCATCGGCACCATCATCGGCCCCACTCTTGGTGGTCCGATCATGACATATTTCGGCCCCTACGCACTCTTTGTGGTGACAGCGGTATCGCATCTTCTCATCACCGCCTATGCTATATTCCGGTCGAGACAGCGCGCCACGCTTTCCACGGAGGAGAAAGACAACTTCTCCACCATGACGACGGCACCGCTGGTGACGCCTGAAAGTGTATCGCTTGATCCAAGAGCGCCCCAATATCCGGAAGACGAAGCGGATTTGGAAAAAGGAGCGGGAATATGAGCCTTTTCGACGATGATCTACCGAAAAAGAGCATGGCGACTCACATTGTCGGCAGCGATCTCAGCCTTATGTCTGTCGATGAATTGACCGCGCACATCAATATTTTGCAGGTGGAGATACAGCGGCTGGAGGTTGAGCGCGAGAAGAAGTCGATTGGCAGAAAAGCGGCGGAAAGTCTTTTCCGCTCTTGAGTATCGAAGAAACGTCTCGTTAAGGTTACGGCGTGGGTCAGCGTCTCGTTTACCATTAATGGTAAATTAACCTTTCTGAGTGATTACTATACATGTCCAGTTCTTCTGGGCCTCAGGCAGTTTCTCCAATCGGCGAATTGGTCTGATTTTTCTCCCTGTTTTACCTTGAGAGCCGCTTTTGCGGCTCTTTTTTTGTCTGGTAACAAACCTGCCAAACCTGTGGGTATTAACCTTTCTTTAATAATCAGCTTGCGCAATTGCGCTATTGATATCATCCTGAAAATACAAAGAGGCCGGAACTATTAAGCCGCTTTTCCGTTGCCAGTTAGTATGATGCGTCAGCAGGATGTGAAAAAATGTCAGAACAAGTTTTGAATACCATAAGCTTTGCTGGCCACGCCGCAGCATCGAACCAATTTAAGACTCTCTATTCTGAGGGTATGACTTTGGTGGAAGAGACGGCAACTTATCTCGACGGTTCCGGTCGCGCCGCCTCCAAGGTTTTGCCCCGCATGGCATCTGTGCTTTACGCAGCAGAATCCATGCGCCTCACCACACGCCTCATGCAGATGGCCTCTTGGCTGCTGCTCCAGCGCGCCGTCAACAATGGCGAGATGAGCCGCGATCAGGTCATCAACGAAAAGAACAAGGTACGTCTCGACAACTTCAACGTCGACCGAAACGCTCCAGGCTGGAATGACCTGCCTGAGTCTTTCCGCGATCTGGTTGAGCGCTCGCTGCGCCTCCAGAACCGCGTCGCTCTTCTCGATCGCGAAATTTATCGCCCGGCTGAAGCCACCAAGGTTCCAGACAATGAGAACAGCGTTCAGGCCCAGCTTAACCTGCTGCGCACGGCATTCTCGGGTAACTGAGTTTCAGCGGCATCATGATTTTGAAAAGCAGGCTTCGGCCTGCTTTTTTTATTGCGAATACGGCTTTTCATTTAGCAAACTCTTGTCCCCTGTCATTGCGGCCTTGAGCCGGAATCCAGCAGCATCGCGTCTATGGCGCGAAGGAGCCTTTTGCGATCAAGGACTTGATCGCACTGGATCCCGGATCAGGTCCGGGATGACGGAAGGCGGCAACACACTCGCATCCAAACAACAAAAAACCCTGGATCGCTCCAGGGTTTTTGCATTCAGTAAATTCAAAAGTATTAGAGGCCGAGGCCGCCAAAACGCTTGTTGAACTTGGAAACACGGCCGCCACGGTCCAGCATCTGCTGGTTTCCGCCGGTCCATGCCGGGTGAGACGTTGGGTCGATTTCAAGGTTCATGACCTGACCCTCGGAACCCCATGTGGAACGTGTTTGGTATTCTGTGCCATCGGTCATGACCACTTTGATCACGTGATAGTCGGGATGGATATCAGCCTTCATGACAATCTTCCTGCTTTGGTGACATGCGGACCATTTGCCGCAATTGCGTCAACTGAGCCAATTCAATAATGAAGCTTTAGACCTTAACGGTCATGGCTTCCCAATTCGATGCGGAGCCTATACATGAAGGTCGCCGAGATAACAAGTGCCTCAAGATGCTTGGCGCCATAGTTGACAAGACAGATTTGAACTTCGCCGCAGGCTGGTGAAAGCCATTCCAACGCAGGCACATGCAGGAGCAGAGACGTGGCGGATATCCAGGAACAGAAATCGGCAACGCGCAGAACTCCAAAACCGCTGGCGAGCCTGTTTCCCTATCTCAAGCGATATCGCGGTCTGGTCACTGCTGCGTTGTTTGCGCTTATCCTGTCTTCCGCAACCACGCTGGCTTTGCCACTGGCCGTTCGCCGCATTATCGATCACGGTTTTACGGGCGCAGACGGCGCAATGATCAACAATTATTTTGCCATGCTGCTGGCCATCGCCGTGGTTCTCGCACTCGCCAGCGCCATGCGCTATTATTTCGTCATGACGATAGGCGAGCGTGTGGTGGCTGATTTGCGTCGCGATGTTTTTGCGCATCTGACGTCTTTGTCCCAAGCTTTCTTCGATGCAAATCATTCGGGCGAACTGACATCACGGCTCACTGCCGATACCGTGCAGATCAGGTCCGCTTTCGGCTCTTCTGCTTCTGTGGCTCTGCGCAACATCCTGCTCTGTCTCGGTGGCGTAGTGATGATGGTCTACACCAGCCCAAGCCTTGCAGGTCTTGCGCTGCTGGCCATACCGTTCATCGTTTTCCCGCTCATTGCTTTCGGACGTTCGGTGCGGTCCCGCTCCAGAACCACGCAGGATACGCTGGCAGCCTCTGCCGCCTTTGCGGCGGAAACGATTTCCGCAAGCCGCACCATCCAGTCTTTTAATACAGAGCCGTTGGCCAACAGCCGTTACAATGCTGCTGTCGAAAAAGCCTATCAAGGGGCGCGCGCTGCCATCAGTGCCCGCGCCATCCTCACCGCTGTGGCCATCAGCTTCGTCTTCGGTAGCGTTGTTGCTATCCTGTGGTATGGCGCGCACGGCGTGCTGGTCGGCACGATTTCAGCCGGAACACTCAGCCAGTTCGTTCTCTATTCGGTGATTGCTGCCAGCGCACTTGGTCAGCTGTCCGAAGTCTGGGGCGAGCTTTCGCAGGCGGGTGGCGCGGCGGAGCGTCTGGCAGAGCTGCTGCACGAAAAATCTCCGGTTGAAAATCCTGCGCATCCCGCCACTTTGCCGGTACCTGCGCGTGGCGAAGCCAGCTTCGAGAATGTTGCGTTCCATTATCCGCAGGGTGCAGACAAGCCGATCATCGGCGACCTGTCTTTCACGGTTTCTGCTGGTGAAACAGTTGCCATCGTCGGCCCATCGGGTGCGGGCAAAAGCACGGTCTTCTCGCTGCTCATGCGTTTCTACGATCCGCAGGCAGGCCGTATCACCGTTGATGGAACCGATATCCGCTCCGTGACGCTGGAAGAGCTTCGCTCACGACTGGCCATCGTGCCGCAGGATGTGGCGATCTTCGCGACGTCGATCCATGACAACATCGCCTTCGGCAAACCGGATGCGACCCGCGAAGAGGTGCGTGCTGCTGCCGTTGCCGCGCAGGCCGATGGCTTTATCACCAAGCTTTCGGACGGTTACGACACGATTGCCGGCGAACGCGGTGTGACCCTCTCCGGCGGCCAGCGCCAGCGTATCGCGATTGCCCGTGCTATCCTTCGAAATGCGCCCATTCTGCTGCTGGACGAGGCAACCTCGGCACTGGATGCCGAGAGCGAAACACTGGTGCAGAAGGCGCTGGACCAACTGATCGCCAAACGCACCACCATCGTCATCGCCCACAGGCTTGCCACTGTGCTGAAGGCAGACCGCATTCTGGTGATGGACGAAGGACGCATCATCGAAGAAGGCACCCATCAAAGCCTCATCCGTCAGGGCGGGCTTTACGCAAAACTCGCCCGGCTTCAGTTTGAGACAGGTCGTGAAGACGTCTTGCCACTGGTGAAGACGGTTTAGCGTCTGGAGAAAACCAGCCGTTCCGTCATACCGGCCTTGAGCCGGTATCCAGCAGCGCCACGTCTGCGGCGCAGAAGAGTCTTCTGCGATCAATGACTTGATCGCGCTGGACCCCGGATCAGGTCCGGGGTGACGGAGTCAACAGAACCAGCTCTACACAAAATCTAAACGCATCACACTTCAACCGCCCACGTTGCGGCCCGCCACACGACCGGAAAACAGGCATCCACCAAGGAATGTGCCTTCCAGCGCATTATAGCCGTGCATTCCGCCGCCGCCGAAACCCGCAACTTCGCCCGCCGCATAAAGACCGGGCACCGGGTGCCCCGCGCCATCCAGCACGCGGCTGTTGAGGTCCGTGTGCAGCCCACCCAGCGTCTTGCGGGTGAGGATGTGCAGGCGCACGGCAATCAGCGGACCGGCTGCGGGGTCCAGCAGCCGATGCGGTTTGGCGGTGCGCATCAATTTATCGCCAAGATAATTGCGTGCTCCACGAATGGCTGTGATCTGCGCATCTTTACTAAAGCGATTATCGATTTCGCGGTCTCTTGCCTCGATCTGCTTGCGGATATGCGCGGGGTCTAGTCGACCTTCACCGCTGATGGTGTTCATCGCCTGCACCAGTTCTTCCAGCGTATCGCGCACGGCAAAATCCTCGCCGCGCTCCATGAAGGCCTTGACCGGACCGGGCGGCTCCTTGCCGAGACGTTTCAACAGCAACGGAATATTCTTGCCCGTCAGGTCCGGGTTCTGCTCTGAACCGGACAGCGCGAACTCCTTTTTGATGATCGCCTTGGTGAGAATGAACCAGCTGTAATCGCTACCCCGCTCCCGCAGTATTTTCAGCGTGCCGAGTGTATCGAAACCCGGCATGGCCGGTGCGGCGAGGCGATTGCCATTCGCATCGCACCAGAAGGAGGATGGGCCGGGCAGGATGCGGATGCCGTGGTTGGGCCAGATCGGATCGTGGTTTTTCACGCCTTCGGTATAGTGCCACATGCGGTCGCGGTTGATGACCGTGCCACCCGCCGCCTCGGTAATGCCAATCATGCGCCCATCCACATGGGCGGGAACACCGCAGACCATGTCTGCGGGTGGTTGACCGAGACGATCCACCGGCCAGTTCTGGCGCACCAGATCGTGATTGCCACCAATGCCGCCGGAGGTGACGATCACAGCCGAGGCCTCGAAACGGAAATCTCCGATCACATCACGGCTGCTCTTTTCGCCGCGCTGAACCGGATCATCACCCAGCACCGTGCCGGAAACGCCGATGACAGTGCCGTTCGCACTGTCCAGTGCGTCCACCTGATGCCGGAATTTGAAAATGATCTGGCCGCTGTCTTCCAGGGCTTTGGCTTTTTTGACGAAGGGCGCTAGCACGCCGGGGCCGGTTCCCCAGGTCACATGAAAGCGCGGCACGGAGTTGCCATGACCATGGGCGTGCGATCCGCCCCGTTCTGCCCAGCCGACGACAGGAAACCACCGCATACCAAGCCCATGCAGCCAAGCCCGCTTTTCACCCGCGGCAAAATTGAGATAGGCCTCCGCCCACATGCCCGGCCAATGATCTTCCGGTCGGTCGAATGCGGCGGAGCCGAACCAGTCCTGCCGGGCGAGATCAAGGCTGTCGCGCACCCGCATGAAGCGCTGCTCGGGACTGTCCACGAAAAATAACCCGCCCAGCGACCAGAACGCCTGTCCCCCGAGGTTTTGGCGACCCTCTTGGTCGACAATGCAAACTTTAAGGCCGCGCTCTGCTGCCTCCGTTGCTGCCACCAGCCCTGCAAGCCCCGCACCGACAACAATCACATCGAATTGCTTCATCAATCCCTCCCGAAAGACTGAGGTTTACTTTTACGCGAAGGTCAATGCGTTGCAATGGCTGAGCGGCAGGTGAGTGTTTGTAAGAAATGGGCGGAGAGCAAAGGCCGACTAGCCCGCTCTCCGAAACCTTTGAACTAAAGTTTCCGCTTGAGGTAATGCTCGACCTGCCGTTTTTCCCAATCTGCATTGAGGAAGGGCACCATTTCGAAAGTGCTCAACCCGTGGCCGATGAGGCCGATGCCCCAGCCGAGAGCGGGCCAGATTGCCCAGAAATAATGCGGACTGGTGACAATGTTGATGACGATGAGAAGCGCGATGATGGCGACGTATTTGACGACGTGAAGATAAAACGCCCTGATGCGGCGCACGCGGGCAAAGGCAACGGCTTCTTCGGCCTCGGTGATGTTGGTTGCGGTGATGGGCATCTCTTTATCCTCCTGTTCGGTGAGCTGCGACACATCGATCTCGAAGATGGCGGCCAACGTTTGCAGGGTCTCAAGACTTGGCGCCTGTCCGCGCTCAATCCGCTGGATCGTGCGGGTGCTTAACCCGCTGATCGTCGCCAGTTGCTCCTGCGACCAGCCGCGTTGAAGTCTGAGTTTCTGTATTCGCATTGCCGTCTCTCCAAGTTCGATACCGAACATTTGCCCGCTACTTCCCCCGGCCACCACGACACGAAGCCGACTGTCGGGCCAGTGGCGGGTCGGTGTCGGGTGCATGTCGGGCATGAAAAGCGTGCGGAAATGATCTTGCGTCGGCGCGGACGGATTTTGAAGGGGAGGGCATTTAAAAAAAGACACCGCCCGCAACAGGGTTGCGGGCGGTGTCTGGATCGTGGCTAGGGCATGAAAGCTCAGGCGGCTTTTTCTGAGTCCTGTTTCCATGTGCCAAGTGCAGCCAGTCTGTTCATTTCGGCGCGGTGGCGGAAGGCGCGTTGGCCAGCCGCGATGTTTTCCGGTTTGCCGCCCCATGTTTTTAGCGCTGCATCCTGAAGCGCGCGACCGTAAGAGAAGGTGAGGGACCATGGCAGGTCGTAACCGCTGTTCATGGCGGAGAGATGTGCGGTTGCTTCTTCTGCGGACTGGCCACCAGAGAGGAAAGCCACGCCCGGAACGGCTGAGGGCACGGTGGCCTTCAAGACTTTGATCGTCTTTTCGGCCACTTCGGCAACGGAGGCTTTGCGGGCGTTTTTGCCATCAATGACCATGTTCGGCTTCAGGATCATGCCTTCCAGGTTGACGCGAGCATCGTAAAGATCGGTAAAGACGGTGCGCAGAACCCATTCGGTCACCTCAGCGCAGCGGTCGATGCTGTGGGTACCGGGTTGGCCGTCCATCAGCACCTCGGGCTCGACAATCGGCACGATGCCCGCTTGCTGGCAAAGGGCGGCATAACGGGCGAGTGCCTGCGAATCCGCCTTGATGGAGCCCCATGTGGGCAGGCCATCACCGATGTTGATGACGCCGCGCCACTTGGCGAAACGGGCACCGGCGTCATAATACGTCTTGAGGCGGTCTGCGAGGCCATCAAGACCTTCGGTGACGGTTTCACCCGGAAAATATGCTTGAGGCTTTGCGCCGGTATCGACCTTGATGCCGGGAATGCTGCCCGCAGCTTTGATGATGTCTACGAAGGCCGTGCCATCTGCGGCTTTCTGAAACAGCGTTTCCTCGTAAAGAATGACACCGGAAATGCACTTGGTCATGGCATCGTCTGTGCGGAACAGCATTTCGCGATAATCGCGGCGGCTGGTCTCCGTCGATTCCAGATTGATGCTGTCAAACCGCTTTTTGATGGTGCCGGTAGATTCGTCCGCAGCCAGCAGACCCTTGCCGTTGGCAACCATTGTCACTGCAATATCTTCAAGACGCTCTGTCATTTTCAATCTCCCTTGGCACAATTTATCCGGGATAACAGATGTTCTTAGGCAGGAAAATGGCGGGCTAAATCATTGAAACGATTGAATTCGTTTCAATCGTTTGAAAGTTTTATAAATCTTTAAAAAATTTAAAAGCCGGACACATGATGATATTGCCCGGCTTTCTCTGAGATTTCTATAAAAAACGTGATCGCTTATTTTTGTTCGGTCAAAACGGCGACGCCGGGGAGGACTTTACCTTCCATCCATTCCAGGAACGCGCCGCCAGCGGTCGAGATGTAGGTGAAGTCATCTGCGACGCCTGCGTGGTTCAGCGCGGCAACGGTATCACCGCCGCCAGCGACGGAGACGAGATTGCCTGACTTTGTGCGTTCTGCCGCATATTGCGCGGCGGCAACCGTTGCCGTGTCGAACGGCGCGATTTCGAAGGCGCCGAGCGGGCCGTTCCAAACCAGTGTTTCGGCGCGGGAAATCCAGCCCTTGATGGCCTCGACCGATTTTGGACCGACATCGAGAACCATTGCATCGTCCGGGATGGCGTTGATATCGACGATCTCGTTGTCTGCGTTGGCCTTGAATTCGCGGGCGATGACGCCGTCTTCCGGCAGAACGATCGCGCAGCCAGCGGTGGCGGCTTCGATCATGATCTGCTTTGCGGTTTCGGCAAGGTCATGTTCGCAGAGTGATTTGCCGACATGGGTGCCGCGGGCGGCGAGGAAGGTGTTGGCCATGCCACCGCCGATCACCAGCGCATCAACCTTTTTCACGAGGTTCATCAAGAGGTCGATCTTGCTGGACACCTTGGCGCCGCCGACGATGGCAACGACAGGGCGGACGGGTGCTCCGAGGCCTTTTTCCAGTGCTTCAAGCTCTGCCTGCATGGTGCGGCCAGCGTAAGCGGGCAGGTGGCGGGCAAGACCTTCCGTGGAGGCGTGGGCTCGGTGGGCGGCGGAGAAGGCGTCGTTGATGTAGATATCACCGTTCTTCGCCAGCTCTGCCACGAAGTCGGCATCGTTATTTTCTTCGCCCTTGTGGAAACGGGTGTTTTCCAGAAGAAGAATGTCACCATTGTTCAGCTTTGCGACGGCATCTGCGGCAGGTGCCCCGATGGCATCCGAGGCGAAATGAACTTCATGGCCGAGAACGTCTGACACTGCCGAGGTGATGAGGGACAGCGACATGTCAGCCACTGGCTCACCCTTGGGGCGACCAAAATGGGCGAGCAGAATGACTTTTGCACCTTTTGCCGACAGTTCGAGGATCGTCGGCGCTACGCGCTCGATACGGGTCTTGTCCGTGACCTTGCCGTCAGCAACCGGCACGTTGAGATCGACGCGAACCAGAACGCGCTTTCCGGAAATGTCGGTGAGGTGATCAAGGGTCTTGAAGGCGGGCATATGTCGATCCTGATTTTCGTTTAAAAAGGAATGGCTTCGCGGGCGACCATACTATGCTTGGACGTGGGTGCAAGCCGGTTAGAGATCATTTTCCGCTGAGGTTTTACGTGGCTGCCGCTTTTGCGCAAAATGCGTGCGGGTCCGCTGGATGATGTCTTTGAGACTGATGAAGACGGGCAGTGCGGTGGCGGGTTCAACCGGCTCCAGCGAAATGCCGACACTGGAAATTGCGTGGTTTTCATCCAGATCACGCACGATCAGGACGAGCGAACCGAGTCGCACGCGGTCGGCATATTCTGCCTTGCCACCAAGGCGGGCTGCGATGAGTTCGGCAATCGTGAGTGATTGTTCCTGTATGGAAATCAGGCCGGGGCCGTAAGAAGCATCGAATTCTTTGGCGGGGCGCTGTGGAGAGATGGCGAAGGTGCCGAACAGGTCCGCATCGTCTTCCGTCACGGGTTTGGCACTGGCAAACAGCCGGTCCAGCAGGCGCGAGTAGCTGGGTATGACGAAGAGATACACCAGATCGTTTTCCCGCAACCGACCTGCATATTGGTAACGAATGGATTTGCCGTCCCGCACCACCAGCGATGGCATGGCCCAGCGGGGAATGCGTTCGCCTTGCAGAATGGCACTGCCCCTGGCGACGCGGTAGGAAATCAGTTCGTGGTTGGCGGTGCCGGGCAAATCCACTTCCAGCTTGTCTACATCGCCCATGCGTGGCGGCACGATGAGGCCGAGGCGGGTGGCGACGGGTTTGATGGTCCAGCCTTGCAAAAGAAGCGATACCAGCACGATGATGAAGGCGGCATTGAAATAGGTTTCGGCCCCTTCCAACCCGCCGAGCGCTGGCAGAATGGCAAGAAGAATGGACACAGCCCCGCGCAGGCCGACCCATGCGACAAAGGTTGTTTCCTGCTGGGTATAGTTGAAGGGCATCAGGCTCAACCACACGGCCAGCGGTCTTGCGATGAAGATGAGGAACAGGGCCAGCAACACGGCAGGCACAATGATGGCCGGGAATTGCGACGGTGTGGCGAGAAGGCCAAGCATCAGGAACATGATGATCTGCGCCAGCCATGTCATGCCTTCATGGAAACGACGGATCGCACCTTTGGCAATAATCTTGCGGTTGCCCGCGACGATGCCCGCGACATAAACCGCGAGAAATCCGCTGCCGTGCAACGCGCCGGTGAAGGAAAAGACCAGCAGTGCCAGCGCCAGAACGAGGATCGGCACCAAGCCCCTGTCTACGGCAAAACGGTTGACCACATTGACGATCATCACCCCGCCGAGCACACCGAAAATAATGCCAAGCCCCATTTCCTTGAGGAAGAGAAGTAGGAAGCTGCTGTCGAAACCGGCAAGCCCTTGGCCTTTCGAGACCACTTCCACCAAAGCAATAGTCAGGAAAATTGCCATCGGATCGTTTGTGCCGGACTCGACCTCCAGCGTCGAGCGCACCTGATCGCGAATGTGAATGCCGCCAATGCGCAGCAGGAAGAAGACGGCTGCCGCATCTGTGGAGGCGACGATGGAGCCGAGCAACAGTCCTTCCAGCCATGAAAGGCCAAGCAGAAGCGCTGCCGCACCGGCGAAGAAAACCGAGGTCAGCACAACGCCGACTGTGGCTAAAGAAATAGAGGGACCGGCGGACAGCCTGAGTGACTGGATGGAGGTGCCGAAACCGGAATCAAACAGGATGACGGCCAGCACCAGCGAACCCAGCATATAGGCCAGCGGATTGTTGCTGAAGTGAATGCCCAGCCCATCCGTGCCGGCGGCGAGACCAATCATCAAAAACAGCAGCAGCAGCGGCGCGCCGAAGCGAAAAGCAATGAGGCTGGAAAAGGCCGCGACAAGAACGAGGACGGTTGCGACGAGCAGCAATAAATAAAACGAATCCACGCAACGTCCTTTTATAAAAGGTCGCTCGCAGATCATGCGCTGCACATCAGCAGTCAATGCGCCACGTTTTGGACGGCTCGACGCAACGAGTGATGCGCGGGGCAGGGCAAGGCGGGGTGTATCGAATGATACGGCAGGGCACGATACGCATGGCACACGACCGAATCCCTAGGATTGATTTTTCCGTATCAAAATGGACCAGAGCAAGGCGGGATGAGGGAAAAATTATCCTTGTGATCCATACAGGGACGTAAGCGGCAATGTGAAGAACTTGGTGTATAGTGTAGCTTGACGCTTTTCAGGTCGTTTGTTAGTGATAGTCCATGAGAATCCGAGATGTGGTCCATAAAGGTTTGCGCCGTTTGATCGAAGATGATGACGCGACGGGCTTGCAGGCGACCGTGGTGCCGAAACTCCTTCGCATCGTTTCTTTCCTTCAGGATATGGAACGGGAAGATGAGTTGCGAACGGTTCCCAGTTGGAAGGCTCATCAGCTCACAGGCGATCGTAAAGGCACCTGGAGTCTGTTCGTAACCAAAAACTGGCGGATCACGCTCCGGATCGATCAAGCCGAAATCGAAATCGTCGATCTGGACTATGAAGATTACCACTAGGAGGTGGCTATGAGTACGATGCAAGGCATCCGTCTGAAAAACCCCGCTCATCCCGGCGGTTTCATTAAAAGTGAGATTATCGCGCCGCTTGGGCTGTCTGTCACGAACGCGGCGCAAGTTCTCGGTATTACCCGAGCGGCTTTGTCGGCCCTGCTGAATGAACGTTCCCATCTTTCGTCGGAAATGGCGTTGCGGATCGAAAAAGCATTCGGTGTTTCGATGGACACGCTCATGAGAATGCAGAACAGTTTTGATATTGCTGAGGCTCGCAAGCGTGAAGGAGAGATTCACGTCGCTCCCTTCAAGGGGAAGCTACTCGATCAGAAAACGGCGCTTAACTGACCCGACAATAATAGGAATACAATTCTTTTATCGTGGTCTTGCGCCCATGGTCGCAGACTTAAAAAACAAAACCCGGCGGGATTGCTCCCGCCGGGTTGTTTATTTGCAATCAGCAAATCAGATGGTCTTTGCGAAGGCCACGGCTGTGTCGGACATGCGGTTGGAGAAGCCCCACTCGTTGTCGTACCAGGTCAGGATGCGAACGAAGTTGCCTTCCAGAACCTTGGTCTGGTCTGTCGCGAAGATCGACGAGTGGCTGTCGTGGTTGAAGTCACGCGATACCAGCGGCTCGTCCGTGTAGCCGAGGATGCCCTTGAGCTGGCCGTTGGAGGCAGCCTTGATGGCTTCGTTGATTTCTTCCACTGTTGTGGACTTCTTGGCCACAAACTTGAAGTCAACGACCGAGACGTTTGGCGTTGGAACGCGGATGGATGTGCCGTCCAGCTTGCCCTTCAGGTGCGGCAACACAAGGCCAACAGCCTTTGCAGCGCCAGTGGACGTTGGGATCATGGACAGGGCTGCGGCGCGGGCGCGGTACAGATCCTTGTGCATGGTGTCCAGCGTTGGCTGGTCGCCGGTGTAGGAGTGGATGGTGGTCATGAAGCCGTGGTCGATACCAAGCACGTCGTCCAGAACCTTCACAACGGGCACGAGGCAGTTGGTGGTGCAGGATGCGTTGGAGATGACGAGGTGATCCTTCGTCAGCTGGTCATGGTTGACGCCGAACACGACCGTCAGGTCTGCGCCTTCAGCCGGAGCCGAGATGATAACGCGCTTGGCACCTGCGGTGAGGTGGGCAGCAGCCTTGTCACGAGCGACAAAAATGCCTGTGCATTCCAGCGCGATATCAACGCCGAGTTCCTTGTGTGGCAACTGTGCCGGATCGCGAACTGCCGTGACCTTGATTGGCTTGCCGCCACCCACGGTGATCGTGTCGCCCTCGACCTTTACCTCCGCAGGGAACCTGCCGTGGATGCTGTCGTAGCGCAGCAGGTGAGCGTTGGTTTCAACAGGTCCAAGGTCGTTGATGGCAACGACTTCGATGTCGGTGCGGCCGGACTCCACGATGGCGCGAAGGACGTTGCGGCCGATGCGGCCAAAACCGTTGATGGCAACTTTTACAGTCATGTACTACTCCCGATCAATATTTTCGATTTTGTATGGAAAGGAAAGGGCTGGAAGCCCTTAACCCAACTTCGCTTCGGCGGCAGCGACCACAGCGTCTGCGGTGATGCCGAACTGGGCGTACAGATCCTTCGCAGGGGCAGAAGCACCGAAGGAGTGCATGCCGACAAATGCGCCGTCATTGCCGATGAAATAATCCCAGCCCTGACGAATGGCGGCTTCAACACCAATCTTGACCGGCGAATTGCCGATGATGGCCTTGCGATACGTTTCTGGCTGTTCCTTGAAGAGTTCGAAGCAGGGAACGGAAACGACGCGGGTGGAAATGCCCTTGACCTTCAGGTCTGCCGCAGCCTTCAAGGCGATTTCAACTTCCGAGCCGGAGGCGAAGATGGACACCTTGGCATCGCTGGCCGAGACAAGCTCGTAGGCGCCGTAAGCGACAAGGTTCTTTTCTTCATATTCCTTGCGGGCCGGTGTCAGGTTCTGGCGGGTAAGGGCCAGCGCCGACGGGCGGTGCTTTTCGTGCAACGCGATCTGCCAGGATTCTGCCGTTTCCGTTTCATCCGCAGGGCGGAAAACCAGAAGGTTTGGAATGGCGCGCAGTGCTGCAATCTGTTCGACCGGCTGGTGGGTCGGGCCGTCTTCGCCAACGCCGATGCTGTCATGCGTCAGAACGTGGACGACGCGGATGCCCATCAGAGCAGCCAGACGGATGGACGGGCGGCAATAATCCGAGAAGATCATGAAGCCACCGGCGTAAGGAATAAGACCGCCGTGCAGCGCGATGCCGTTCATGGCGGCAGCCATGCCGTGTTCGCGAATGCCGTAGTGCAGGTAACGGCCCGAGAAGTCTGTCGGTGTGATCGACTTCATCTGGCTGGTCTTGGTGTTGTTGGATGGTGTCAGGTCGGCAGAACCACCAATGGTTTCCAAGAGAATGCCGTTGACGACCTCAAGTGTGTCCTCAGAAGCCTTGCGCGTGGCAACCGTTGGGTTGTTGGCGGCAATCTTCTTCTTGAACGTGTCGATGGAGCTGTCGAAGTTGCCGGTTAGATCGCCAGCAAAGCGGCGCTTGAATTCGGCTTTCTTGTCGGCTTCGGTGGCTTCGAGGCGGGCTTCCCAATCCTGACGGGTCTTGGTGGAGCGCAGACCGGCCAGACGCCATGCGTCGAGCACGTCTTCTGGAATGACGAAAGCGTCTGCTTCCCAGTTCAGCGACTTGCGGGCTGCGGCGATTTCTTCGGCACCCAGCGGATTGCCGTGAACCTTGTGCGTGCCCTGCTTGTTTGGTGCGCCGAAACCAATGATGGTTTTGCAGGCGATGAAGGTTGGGCGGTCGGATGCGTGTGCGGCTTCGATGGCGGCAGAAATTGCCTCCGGGTCGTGACCATCGATCTTAATGGTGTTCCAGTTGACGGCCTTGAAGCGGGCAATCTGGTCGGTCGAGTCCGACAGGCCAAGTTCGCCATCGATGGTGATGTTGTTGTCATCCCAGAACAGAACGAGCTTGTTGAGCTTCAGGTGGCCAGCAAGCGCAATCGCTTCGTGGCTGATGCCTTCCATCAGGCAACCATCACCGCACAGTGCATAGGTAAAGTGGCTCTGAAGGTCGGAGCCGAATTCTTCTTCCAGCTTACGTTCGGCAATGGCCATGCCGACAGCATTGGCAATGCCCTGACCGAGCGGGCCGGTTGTTGTTTCAATGCCGGTGGCGTGGTGATATTCCGGGTGGCCCGCTGTCTTGGAACCGAGCTGACGGAAACGCTTGATCTCGTCAATCGTCATGTCCTCGTAGCCTGTTAGATACAGGAGCGAATAAAGCAGCATGGAGCCGTGACCTGCGGACAGCACGAATCGGTCGCGGTCTGGCCACTGCCAGGCCTTCGGATCAAACTTCAGGTAGCGTGTGAAGAGAACCGTGGCGACATCCGCTGCGCCCAATGGCAGGCCGGGGTGGCCAGAATTGGCCTTCTCCACAGCGTCCATGGCAAGAAAGCGGATTGCATTGGCCATCCGGTCGTGTTTGTCGCGAGAAATCATGGCTTTTCCGTCTGTTCCGGGTGATAGGAGATAGCCATTATGACTATCCAAAAAGCGGGTTGATCCATAGCAGGTAGGGCGCATGAGTCAATAAAACCGGGGCGGATTGCGGTTCGATCGGCAACAAAAATCATTTCATGTTCCGGCCATATTTCCGCAGCAGCCATCTTCACGCCGTTCCGGTGCTGCATTCATCCACAGCGCAAAGTGCTTGAATGTATTGGTTTGATTGACGTGAGGGTTAATCGAGTCATATCGTGTAGTGGCCCTGATTGACACCAAGCAATAACGATTCGGCTTGGCTCCCTGCGGTTTGGAAGAAACGATGACGGCGGAAAAAACCATACACGTCGCGCTGTCGGAGCTAGGCTCCGCCATCAATAGCCTCGAAAACGCTATTGATATGCGCATTGAGCGCCAGCGCGAAAATGGCGAAGTGGAAAGCGAAGTGAAGCGTGTGCATGTAGACCGTGCACGGCTGGCGCAGGAGCTTGACCAATCGCAATTTCGTGCCAATCGCCTCGAAGAAGTCAACCGCGAAGTTTCGCGCCGTCTGGTGACGGCGATGGAAACTATCCGCGCCGTGCTGGACCGATAAGGACATTAAATCATGGCTCAAGTGACGGTGATGATCGATGGCAAGGCGTATCGCATGGCGTGCGAAGCGGGGCAGGAAGATCACCTGACCGATCTTGCCAGCCAGTTTGACCGCTATGTCGGCCATTTGAAAAGCCAGTTCGGCGAAATCGGTGATCTGCGCGTGACTGTTATGGCCGGCATCATGATTACCGATGAAATGTCGGAGTTGTCGCGCAAAATCGAGACACTCGAAGCCCAAATTGCAACGCTGCAAAAAACCAGCGATGGTGCCGCGCAAAGCAAAGCAAAAAGTGACGAATTGCTGGTGAATGCGATCTCCACGCTTTCCGCGCAACTGAATGGCATTACGGAAAAGCTGGTGGCACGACCAAAGCCTGTCGTGAATTAACTCTCAAACACAATATTCCCGCCTGTTACCCCTTCCGCAATTCATAGAACCATCCTATATAGAAGGTGCGTTCTGCGCCTCTCGACAGGAACCACAATCCCTGGGGCCATACTCGATCCAAAGGGAGCTGTCCCTGGCCAGTCCCGTGGGGCTGGACACACGGCGCCCACCTACGTTTGTAGGCACCCAGGATCGTAAAACTCCATCGGTTGCCGCGGATCGCACCTTCACATTCTGCGTGCAGGTTTTTATCTCAGCTCGTTATGAAACTGGCTGTATGGCTTGATTATTTGGGATGCTGGTCATTGCATTGGCGGAACAATTCCCTATTATTCTCGTTGGTATGTCCGTTCCCGCTTCAACCATGGCGATTGCGGTTGCAACCGCGACATGCCGTTCAACAGCCCAGAAGAGCTAAACTTGTTTACTGAAATTATGATCGTGGTTCTGCTCACCGTCTTGAACGGTGTGCTTGCCATGTCCGAGCTTGCCGTCGTTTCCTCGAGACCGGCGAGGCTCAAAGTGCTCGCCGCTCAAGGCAGCAGAGGGGCCAAAATGGCCCTCACTCTTTCCGAAAATCCCGGACGTTTTCTGTCCACAGTGCAGATCGGTATTACGCTTGTTGGCGTTTTGTCGGGCGCATTCTCTGGTGCGACGCTTGGTGCGCGTTTTACCGGATGGCTTTTGGAACAGGGCGTGCCGGACCGTGCGGCCGATGCCATTGGTGTTGGCCTCGTGGTCGTTGCCATTACCTATCTCTCGCTGATCGTTGGCGAACTGGTGCCCAAGCAGATCGCCCTGCGTGATCCTGAAAAGGTTGCCGTGCGGGTTTCGCCGACCATGATTATGCTGTCCAGAGTGGGCGCGCCTTTGGTGTGGTTGCTGGATCGCTCCGGCAAGCTCATTCTTGCGCTGCTGGGTCATAGCGGCCAGTCGAACAACTCTGTGACCGACGATGAAATTCGCACGGTTCTGGCAGAGGCCCATAGCGCCGGTGTGATCGAGAGCGAAGAATCCGCCATGTTGACCAGCGTTATGCGACTGGCCGACCGCAACGCCCGTGGTCTGATGACGCCACGCCGCGATGTGGAAGTGGTGGATATCGAGGATACGGCAGAAGAAATCCGTGAGCAGTTGCGCGCAACCCAGCGTTCTCGCTTGCCAGTGCGTAATGGCGGTTCGGATGAGATTCTCGGCGTTCTTTTTGCCAAGGATGCATTCGATGCGCTTGCATCTGGCAAGGAACTGAATGTCCGGGAATTGCTGCGTGAGGTTCCGGTGGTTTCGGATCTGACCAGCGCCGTGGATGTTATTCAGTCGCTGCGCCGTTCGACCGTTCACATGGTTCTGGTTTACGACGAGTACGGCCATTTCGAAGGCATCATCAGCTCTGGCGACGTTCTGGAAGCCATTACCGGCGCATTTCAGGAAGATGATGGCGAAGAACCGGCCATGGTGGAGCGCGAAGATGGCAGCTTCCTAGTGGCGGGCTGGATGCCAGCCGACGAGTTTGCCGACCGTATGGGCTTCCAGATTTCTGGCGATGCCGAATTCGAAACGGTCGCCGGTCTGGTGCTGGACGAGTTCCGCCGTTTGCCGGAACTTGGCGAACACGTAACCCGCAATGGCTGGCGCTTTGAAGTGATCGACCTGGACGGGCACCGGATTGACAAGGTTCTGGTCAGCCGGGCGGCCTGATGGTTTCTGATCATCTGAGCAAAGCACAGATTAGGATTGAGCGTCTCGCCTCGCGGGACGCTCTTTCTGTTGAAGAGCGGCAATCCAAAAGTCTTGAGATTTCCACCAAGGGCGCGGATGCGCTGACCCCTGCTGCGGGAACGATTGTTTCAGGTTTCCTGCCCATCCGCTCCGAGGCAGATTTGCGGCCTTTGATGGATGGTCTGCGCAAAAAGCGCGCACGCATCTGTCTGCCGGTTATTCTGGATCGCGAAACCATCGTGTTTCGTGAATTCGCAAAAGGTGCAGAATTGGTGAAAACCGGCTTCGGCACCACCGGGCCGGATGAGAATGCCGCCGTGCTGGACCCGCAAATATTGCTGGTGCCGCTGTCTGCATTCGACGCAAATGGCCATCGGATCGGCTACGGCGCGGGGCATTATGACCGTGCAATTGCCAGATTGCATGCAAAAGGGCTGAATCCGACCCTTATCGGCATTGCATTCGACTGCCAGGAAGTGCCATCAGTGCCCGCGGAAGCGCATGACGTGGCGCTGGACGCTGTTCTGACCGAGAGCGGCATACGTTTTTTCAGGTGCAGGACGGCGGAATGAGACTACTTTTTCTGGGAGATATGGTTGGCAAGACGGGCCGCACGGCGGTGTGGGAGCGTCTTCCGGGACTGATTTCTGATCTCAAGCTGGATTTCGTTGTTGTCAACGGTGAGAACGCGGCTGGCGGCTTTGGCATTACCGAGGAGATTTATCTCGAAACGATCAATGCCGGTGCCGATGTCGTGACGACCGGCAACCACGTCTGGGACCAGAAAGAGGCAGTATCCTTCTGTGAGCGGCATGACCAGTTTCTACGGCCAGCCAATTATCCCAAGGGAACACCAGGCAAAGGCTCCGGCCTGTTTTATGCCCGCAACGGTGCGCGTGTGCTGGTGGCGAACATTATGGGCCGTGTGTTCATGCATCCGGAATTGGACGACCCGTTCAGCTCGGCAGAGAGCATTCTGGGTGCCTGCCCGCTGGGTGAGCAGGCCGATGCCATCATCTTCGATTTCCACGCGGAAGCCACCAGCGAAAAGCAATGCTTCGGGCATTTCGTCGATGGCCGCGCCAGCTTTGTTGTGGGCACCCATACGCATGTGCCAACAGCGGACGCGCAAATCCTGAACGGCGGCACCGCCTATATGTCGGATGCGGGCATGTGCGGGGATTATGATTCTTCGCTGGGTATGGAAAAAGAAGAGCCGATCAACCGGTTCATTTCCAAAATGCCAAAGGGCCGTTTCGAGGCCGCCAATGGACCCGCGACCATCTGCGGCGTTGGTGTCGAGATATCGGATAGCACCGGGCTTGCGGAGAGGATTGCGCCGTTGCGGCTTGGGCCGAGGCTTGCTGAGACGATTCCGGCGTTCTGGGCGTGATCAACTGCCCATCGTCCGTCATTCCGGCCTTGAGCCGGAATCCGGCAGCGTCGCGTCTGCGGCGCGAAAGCGTCTTGTCTCCATGCAGACGCAAGGAGACTGGCCCCCGGATCTAGTCCGGGGTGACGGAAGTGGATGGATATTGATGACGATAATGTGAGCGCAGCCCTGCGCTTGCGTCTGGACGATCCGCAAACCTTCCAGCATCCTGCCCGCACTTACCTCATTGTTGGGAGTGGTGTTGATGCTTCGCATGGTCATGCTCACACTGTTCGGACTTTTGCTGGGCCTTAACGCCGCCCAAGCCCAGCAACAACCCAGCCGCCCTCCCGTCAGCCAATGCCAGGCCATCGCTCAAAATATTCCGGGTGTAACCTTCGCCAGTTTCAAAACCTCCGATGTGCAATTGGCACAAACGACGGCGAAGGAAGAGGTGAAGATACAATATATCGGCCACTCGACTTACACGATCGAGTCGCCCGGCGGCGTCATTATCGCGACGGATTATAATGGTGTGTACCGTCCCCCGGTCACACCCACTGTGGTGACGATGAACAACGCCCATTCCACACATTACACACTGCATCCTGATCCGGCGATCCACTATGCGCTGCATGGCTGGAGCGATGTGCCGGGTGAAAAAGCCGAACACAAGCTGCAAGTCGGCGATGTTTATATTCGCAATGTCACGTCTGATATCCGCGACCGATGGGGCGGTGGCGGATTGCTTCAAAAAGACGGCAACTCGATTTTCATTTTTGAAGTGGCTGGTCTGTGCATCGGCCATCTGGGGCATTTGCATTATGAGTTGACCGAAACGCAATATGCGCAAATCGGGCGTCTGGATGTATTGATGGTGCCGGTGGATGGTGGGTTGACGATGGGGTCGGACAGTATGAGCCGGATCGTCAAACGGCTGCGCTCTGCGCTGATTTTGCCGATGCATCAGCCGAGCGCCTTGGAGCAATTCCTCTCGACATTCGGTGCGCAGTTCAAGATTGCCTACGCTAGCGATACCATCATCAGAGTGTCCATGAAAAACCTTCCCCGCCAACCACAAATCCTCGTGCCGAAAGGCATGTGAATTGGCGTTTGACGGGGAAGAGTAGCTTAGGCGAATGCCAGGTGCTGTCTGACGCCGACATCTGGCGTCTTATCATCCGTCAAATTGGCCTTGGCGATTTCCCAGCCGAATTTCAGGGTGCTGTCTGTGGAGGCCCAGATGTCTGCGTCATCCACATGCAAGGCGAGCATTGTCAGCTGCGGATCATTCTTGCCGTGTTCGTACCAGGCAGCGGTGACGGAATTCCAGTATTCTTCGATCTTGGCTTTGTCATCGCGCACCTCCAGCTTGCCCGACAGGGAAGCGTGATAGTCGTGATCCTTGCCCACGACGCAGAAATGCGCGCGTGCACCGGATTTCAAAGATTGCACAAGATGTGAATCCTTCTTGGTATAAAACCAGATTGTATTTGTTTTGGGGTCGGCGTGCGGCGCCATTGGCTGCATGTGGCTATGGAGACCCTCAAGACCAAGCATGCCAGCGTGCAAGGAATTAATCTCGTCCCAAAGCTGACGGGCAGGGGCTTCGCGTGCTTCACTCAGACTGACCATGAAATCGTCTCCTTACAGTTTCTCGTTGTTTCATAATCAAAACGACGGGAGGACATTTCCGTTCCTTCGAAAGATCGCAACGCGCTTTAGAAGCGATGTTACGGGCTTGAACAGCCGGGCTATCGCAATTATAAGGCCCACAATCCAAACAAACGATCCGATCAGGGGTGCCATGGCTGGCCATTCACAGTTCAAAAACATCATGCATCGTAAGGGAAAACAGGATTCGATCCGTTCGAAGATGTTTTCCAAGCTTGCGCGTGAAATCACCGTCGCTGCCAAGTCTGGCTTGCCGGATGTGACCATGAATGCGGCGTTGCGTCTGGCGGTGCAAAACGCCAAGGCGCAATCGATGCCGAAGGACAACATCGACCGCGCCATCAAGAAGGCGTCGGGTGCTGATGCTGAAAACTACGATTACGTACGTTACGAAGGCTACGGCCCCGGTGGCACGGCGGTTATCGTTGAAGCGCTGACTGACAACCGCAACCGCACAGCCTCCAACGTCCGCTCCATCTTCACCAAGGCTGGCGGCGCATTGGGCGAAACCGGATCAGTGTCCTTCTCCTTCGACCGCGTCGGTGAAATTACCTACAAGGTGGGCGTGGGCGATGCTGACACGGTGATGGAGGCGGCCATCGAAGCCGGTGCCGACGACGTTGAATCCAGCGAAGATGGCCACACGATCATCTGCGGTTTTGAAGCGATGAACGAGGTGTCCAAAGCGCTGGAAGGCGTGCTGGGCGAAGCTGATAGCGTCAAGTCCATCTGGAAGGCGCAGAACACCGTGCCGGTCGATGAAGAAAAAGCACAATCGCTGATGAAGCTTATCGACAACCTTGAAGACGATGATGACGTGCAGAACGTCTATTCGAACTTCGAAGTTTCTGAGGAAGTTCTGGCGAAGCTTTCTGCCTGATTTTTAAGGCAAGAATATTCGCTTACAGTTCGTGTATTGGCCCCGGCAGCGATGCTCCGGGGCCTTTGCTTTCAGGCCGCTATTTTCAATCCACCACGCACCTCTGAGAAAACCTCGACGGAGCGCAGGCGTTTTTCAATGCTGTGGATGGGCATGGAGATAATCAGTTCATCTGCGCCAGTGTCGGAAAGAAAGTCAGCCAGTTTCCGCTCGATTGTGGCGTGCGAGCCGACGGTTGCATATCGCAGCGTGTGATCGACAGTAATGCGCTCCATATCACTCCAGTGACCGTCCATGCTTTCCACGGGCTTTGGAAACTGGGTGCGGACATTTTTGCGCAGATTGACGAATTGCTGCTGCGCGGACGTGAAGAGATATTCCGCTTCCTCATCCGTATCGGCACCTACGCCCATCACGCCGACCATCACGTATGGCTTTTGCAGTGTTGCCGACGGCTGGAAGCGTTCGCGGTAGATGGCGATGGCATCCATCAACATATCCGGCGCAAAGTGTGAAGCGAAGGAATAGGGCAGGCCAAAGGCAGCGGCCAAATGGGCGCTGTACACGCTGGAGCCAAGCAGGAAAATCGGCACATGAGAATTCATGCCCGGCACGGCCAGAATGGCCTGATCCGGTTCCGGTTCGCCGAGATAGCGCTGTAATTCAACGATATCGTGCGGGAAGTTTTCGGCACCGGCATCCAGATTGCGGCGAAGCGCGCGGGCGGTGCGCATGTCCGTTCCCGGTGCGCGACCAAGGCCCAGATCGACACGGCCCGGCAGCAGGGCGGCCAGGGTGCCAAACTGTTCGGCAATGACCAGCGGTGAGTGGTTTGGCAGCATGATACCGCCGGAACCGACTCGAATGCGTGATGTGGCAGCACCGACATGGGCAATAACGAGCGATGTCGCGGCGCTGGCAATGCCCGGCATGCCGTGATGTTCTGCAAGCCAGATGCGCTCATAGCCGTGTTCTTCGGCCTTGATGGCCATGCGGCGAGAGTTTTCAAGCGCCTTGCTCGCGTTTTCGCCCTCACCGATGGGAGAGAGGTCGAGAATGGAAAAGGGAATCATAGGACGCTCCTCAGCGCTTTATCGTGTTTATCCCGATGTAAGTTGCACTGCGGAATTTGCCAGTGCAGTCGCGTCGAATTGATCGTGGTGTCAGAAAAACTTGTTCTTCGGCGGGCGAGAAAACATCGGAACTCCGATGAAAAGGTCTTAACCTTTGGCAGCCAACGCCTTTCCATTGAGGGATGTTGTCGTTTTGTTCACTTATCGCTGGCAGGTTTTGTCACTCAAGGATAGGGTGAAGCATGCAGAACGCGATTCGAATTATCGGGATTGATCCGGGGCTGAGGCGAATGGGCTGGGGCATCATAGAAACGCTGGGCAACAGCCTGCGTTTTGTGGCGTCTGGAACAGTCACGTCCGATGGCGATATGGATCTGGCCTCGCGCCTTTGCCAGTTGCATGATGGCTTGGCGGAAATCGTGCATTCGCATCAGCCCGATGAAGCGGCGGTAGAACAGACCTTCGTGAACAAGGACGCTGTGGCGACGTTGAAGCTGGGGCAGGCGCGTGGCATTGCGATGCTGGTTCCGGCGCGGGCGGGCTTGCCGGTGTCGGAATATGCACCGAATGCCGTCAAAAAATCCGTGATCGGCGTGGGTCATGGCGACAAGAAGCAAATCCACATGATGCTGAAAATCCTGATGCCCAAGGCCGAATTCAAGGGCAATGACGCGGCGGATGCTCTGGCAATTGCCATTTGCCACGCTCACAATCGCGTCAGCGACCGGATGCGGCGCGTTCTGGCCGCCAGCTAATTTTTTTATATTGAAAGCGTCATGATGATCGGGAAACTCAAAGGCACAATCGATGAAATCGGCGACGACCATGTGCTCGTCGATGTGCATGGCGTGTGTTACGTCGCGCATTGTTCGGCGCGCACCTTGTCGCGGCTCGGGTCTGCGGGGGAAGCCGTCGTGCTTTTCATCGAAACCTATGTGCGCGAAGACCAGTTGAAGCTTTTCGGTTTCACCACTGCGTTGGAGCGGGAGTGGTTCAACCTGCTGCAAAGCGTGCAAGGTGTGGGCTCCAAGGTCGCACTGGCGGTGCTTTCGACTTTGACGCCATCCGAACTGGCCAATGCTATCGCGCTCCAGGACAAGGTTGTTGTGTCGCGTGCGCCGGGTGTCGGCCCCAAAGTGGCGATCCGTATCGTGACGGAGCTTCGCAACAAGGCTCCTGCATTTGCGGGTGAAGCATCGGGCGCCATTGGATTCAAACAGGAACTGAGCGAAGGGGTAGCGCCTGCACCCGTTGCCGATGCCGTGTCTGCGCTGACCAATCTCGGTTATTCCCGCGACCAAGCCGCAAACGCCGTTGCCGCAGCATTGAAAAATGGCGGTGAGGGTGCCGATAGCGCCAAGTTGATCCGGCTTGGTTTGAAGGAGCTTTCGCGGTGAATCCTTGCTATTTTTCACATTCCTTACTATTGTGAAAATGTAAGGAGCGATCGAATGAATGTCTTTTATGGAACGATGACATCAAAAGGCCAGACCACGGTGCCTGCCGAAGTGAGGGAGCTTCTGAGTTTGAAATCAGGAGACCGTATTCGCTATGTTGTGCGCAATGGTGAGGTCACCCTCCGGGCCAAAAATCGAAAAGCGGCGGAGCTGGCCGGAATTCTGCATAGACCCGGTGCCGAAATGCTTGAGATAGGCGACATGGATGCGGTGATTGCGAATGCGGTTGTTGATCATGTGATCAAGACCAAATGATCGGCATCGATACTAACATTCTTCTGCGTCTGGTTCTTCAGGACGATGTGGAGCAATCTCGGAAGGCGCTGAAACTCTTTGGAGGGCTATCGCAAGATAATCCCGGTTTTATCAACGCGACTGTTTTGATGGAATTTATCTGGACGGCGCGTCGGCACGCCAAGATGACGAGGGATGAGTTGAAGCGCGTCCTTTCGGGTCTGCTTGATTCTGACAATATCGTGCTTGAAGACGAGAACGTCATTGAGTTGGTGCTGGATGAGATGGAGCGGAACTCCGAGGAGTTTACGGATATTTTTATTTCCCTGAAAAACCGTGAGCGCGGATGCGATAAGACGATGACGTTCGACAATGTTGCGGCCAGCACAGTGCCGGGAATGGAACTTTTAACATGAGCGAGGCGGCAAGGCTGATTTCGTCCGAGAAACGCGGCGAGGATATCGACACCACGCTGCGCCCGCAAACGCTGGATGATTTTACCGGTCAGTCGGAAGCACGGGCCAATCTGAAGATTTTTATCGAGGCGGCGAAAAACCGTGGCGAGGCGCTGGACCACGTTCTGTTTGTGGGTCCGCCCGGCCTTGGCAAGACCACGCTGGCGCAGATTATGGCCAAGGAATTGGGTGTCAATTTTCGCTCCACGTCCGGTCCGGTCATCGCCAAAGCGGGGGATTTGGCGGCGCTGCTGACCAATCTTGAAGAGCGTGATGTTCTGTTTATCGACGAAATCCATCGTCTCAGCCCGGCAGTGGAAGAAATTCTCTATCCGGCGATGGAGGATTTTCAACTGGACCTAATCATCGGCGAAGGTCCGGCGGCGCGGTCGGTCAAGATCGATCTCTCGAAGTTTACGCTGGTTGCGGCCACGACCCGTCTCGGGCTTTTGACCAATCCGTTGCGGGATCGTTTCGGCATTCCGGTTCGACTGTCATTCTACACGGTGGATGAGCTGGAGCTGATCGTGCGGCGTGGTGCGCGGTTGATGGGTTTGCCGATGACCGATGAAGGCGCGCGTGAAATCGCCCGCCGTGCGCGTGGCACGCCCCGCATTGCTGGCCGACTGTTGCGCCGTGTGCGTGACTTTGCCGAAGTGGCAAGGGTGGAAGCGGTAACGCGTGAAATTGCCGATGAGGCGCTGACGCGGTTGCTCGTGGACAATATGGGGCTTGATCAGCTGGACATGCGCTATCTGACCATGATCGCGGTGAATTTCGGTGGCGGACCGGTGGGGATCGAAACGATTGCGGCGGGGCTTTCCGAACCGCGTGATGCGATCGAGGACATTATTGAGCCTTATATGATCCAGCAGGGCTTCATTCAGCGTACACCGCGCGGCCGTATTTTAACACCGACCGCGTGGAAGCATCTCGGCTTGCAGCCGCCGAAAGATTTGGAAGCGGCGCAGTTTCGTATGACGTTGGAGGACGAATAGCTTTGATCAGTCGTCGGACATTGCTCAAGACGGCTGCGACCATGGCGGCGGGGCTTTTTTCTCTCGGCGCGTATGCCGGTGGTATTGAACCACTGGCGAGGCTTTCGACGACGCGTTACCGGATCAACCCACCCAATTGGCCATCCGGGCAGCGTTTGCGCATCGTGGCGCTGGCAGATATTCACGCGTGTGAGCCTTGGATGTCGGCAGAGCGAATAGCGAAGATTTGCGATTACGCCAACACGCTGGGCGGCGACATCACGTTGCTGCTCGGCGATTATATGTCGGGCATGAAGTTTGTGACTGGCACGGTGCAACCCGAAGAGTGGGCGCAGGCACTGGCGGGATTAAAAGCGCCCTACGGCGTCCACGCGATATGCGGCAATCATGACTGGTGGCAGGACCCGGAGGCCCAGAGACTGCGGCTGAAGGAAACCGTCGCACACCGTGCGTTGCGGGCAGTGGGCATCCATGTTCATTCCAACGACGCGGTGCGGTCTGGTTCGCCCGAACATCCATTCTGGATTGCCGGTCTTGAAGATCAATGGGCTTACCTTCAGGGACGAAGACGCACCGGGCTGGATGACCTTCCGGCAACATTGGCGCAGATTACCGACGATGCGCCCATTATTCTGCTGGCACATGAGCCGGATATTTTCATATCGGTGCCGGAGCGTGTTTCGCTGACGCTTTCCGGACATACCCACGGTGGTCAGGTCAACCTGTTTGGCTGGCGTCCGGTCGTTCCCTCGCGTTTTGGCGAGCGTTTTGCTTACGGGCATGTGGTGGAGGATAATCGAAATCTCATCGTTTCCGGCGGCCTCGGTTGCTCTGGCGCGCCAATCCGTTTCATGTCGCCGCCCGAGATTGTGGTGATCGATCTGGGAGAGGCTTGAGGAACAATCTCGTTGCCCCGTCATTTCCGTTCTTTGCAAGGAGCGCAAGATTGAAGGCTCCGTCATCAAGCGCAAGGCCAGCAAAGATGAACCCGCCTATCTGATTGAGCAGGAGGATGGTGGGCGGGTTTTGAAAAGCCATTCGGAGTTGCAAGAATTGGGGTGACGTGAATTGGGCGCGCTATGAGTTATGATCTCTGTCGTGTGTTCAGGAAACTGGCGCGAAACAATCGCCTTGCCAATTTTCGGCTGCACAGTGAATGTCTTAAGCTTTCCCAGGAGGAGTTTGTTGCTCCACGGACCAGCTTCTTTCCCAGCATTCGCGCAACCTTGAACCATATTCATCTGGTCGATGTGTTTTATTTCGACGCGCTGAAGGGCGGCACTTTGGGACATGCGGCCTTTGAGTGGGAAGAGCCTTACGCCACCGCTGTCGACTTGCAGGATGCACAGGCGAAACTGGATAGCGACCTGATCGTTTTTGTTGATGGACTGAAAGCGGATGATCTTTGCGCCGCAGTGCAGGTTCATCGCGGAGAACGTATACAACAGGATCGCTCCGACGATATTCTGACACATCTGTTCCAGCACCAGACGCATCATCGTGGGCAGGTGCATGCGATGCTGTCTGGAACAGCGATCAAGCCGCCGCAACTGGATGAATTTATTGTGGGTGATGATGCCGGGGTTCGCAAATTGGAAATGGACGCGCTAGGTTGGACGGAAGATGATTTGATGTTTCCAGGGCCGACCGCATGAGTGAAGACAAACGTATCCGCATAAAATTCAAGCCGAAGCGCCTTTTTCAGATGCGGGTGGCCGGCATTGCGTTTCGCGATGGGCATGTGCTGGTGCACCGTGCGGCGCATGAAAAATTCTGGACGTTTCCGGGTGGGCGTGCCGAAATGGGTGAGCGATCGGAAGAGACGTTGGCGCGGGAAATGGTGGAGGAACTTAACGCTGAGGTTCAGGTCGGACGGCTCGTCTGGGTGGTGGAAAATTTCTTTCATTATGAGGGCAAAGACTGGC
This sequence comes from Agrobacterium sp. rho-13.3, assembly GCF_033957765.2. Classification (NCBI taxonomy): domain Bacteria; kingdom Pseudomonadati; phylum Pseudomonadota; class Alphaproteobacteria; order Hyphomicrobiales; family Rhizobiaceae; genus Agrobacterium; species Agrobacterium sp. rho-13.3. Next base: position 2,140,207 of record NZ_CP192774.1, on the reverse strand, counting down.
ACGAGCTTGGTTTTTATTACCTGATGGACCTGCCGCAGACATTTCCTTTCCATGAACAAGAAATCGTTCATCGCGTTCAGGACGGCGACAATGCGCTGGAATTTCGCTGGGTGAAGGCGACCAAGGAGGCGTTGACGACGCTGGACATTCCGCCCTATTTCATCGCCGGTGAAATCGAAAACCTTCCGGCGTCCACGAAGCATGTGGTCTGGAATGACGGCAATCTGGACGACAAATGAGCCATTCCGCTGAACGCCACATGATCCGGCTTGACCACAAGCCGCAGTTTTTCAGTTTTCGTGTGGCTGGGCTGATCTTTCACAACGGATATCTCTTGGTGAACCGGAGTGTTGCCGACCGCTATTGGGCGCTTCCCGGTGGGCGGGCGGAAATTGGTGAAAGCTCGGAAGAGACTATTCTGCGGGAGATTGGGGAAGAGCTGCATGTGGAGGCGCGGATTGATCGCCTTTTATGGACGGCTGAAAACTTCTTCCGTTACGGCGAATATGATGCGCATGAATTGGCCTTTTATTATCTGCTGCATCTGGAAGCTGACTTTCCGTTCCATGAGAGCGAGATCGTTCACCGGGTTGTCGATGGCGTAGAGGTGGAATTTCGCTGGTTGCCGGCGACACCTTCTGCTTTGCGTGAGAACGATTTGCGGCCCACCTTTATTGCGCAGAACATTGATCGACTGCCGGAGCGGTATGAGCATTGTATTGTTCGGGAAGGTGTCGCGCAGAAACACAATTTGGGAACAGGGCATGACTGACCTTACCGTATCGTTGTCTGGCGAACTCATCGAACACGGGCACCGGCTGACGCAGCGGGTTTATTATGAGGACACGGATTTTTCCGGTCTGGTTTATCACGCCCGTTATCTGCATTTTCTGGAGCGTGGCCGCACGGATTATCTGCGGTGCCTTGGCTGTGAACAGAGCGCGCTTTTGACGGCGGATGAGGAGGGGTTGGTTTTTGTGGTTCACCGCATGGAAATCGACTTCAAAACGCCGGCGCGGATGGATGATGTTTTGACGATCACCACGCTGACTGAAAAAGCGGGTGGGGCGAAGATGGTGCTCAATCAGGAAATCCGGCGAGGCGAAACACTTTTGGTTGCTGCAAAAGTGATTATTGCCGCGATCAATGCCAAGGGTAGACCGCGAAGGCTGCCGGAAACGATTGCCGAAAAGTTTATGAACTGAGAGTCTGCTTGAAAACGTCGGACGGGTCGATCCGGTGGGTGATTTTTGTGCCTGCCTGCGTCTAAAATCTTGCCGATATCACAAGATAGCGCCTTCGATCTTCTCCTTGTCAGACACAAAAATCACCCACCCGCTCTCTGCCGCCGAGTTTCCAAGCAGACTCTAAGAAAACCCTGAAATATGCAGGTCCACTTTAAAGTGCCAGTTTAGTAACACTCCCTTAACCATAATGTAGTCTTACTTAACCATCCGGTATTTGTGCGCCGCACGCCTTCCTTTTACCAAATTTACCGGCAAGGAAGGCGTAATGGCATTATCGGGGCATGACTCAAGGGGTTTCTCGGCAGTGGCCGCAGGCTTCAAACGTTGATGCGCGTTTAAATCGCCCGGTCATGCACCGGGCGTTTGGATTCGGGGATTGGATATTTATGGAACAGGCAGGTTTGGCAGCGGCAACGCACGACGTAAGTCTTTGGGCTCTGTTCATGCAGGCTGGCCTCATCGTCAAGCTGGTTATGATCGGCCTTATCGCCGCCTCGGTTTGGACGTGGGCCATCGTCATCGACAAATATGTGAGCTTCGGCAAGGCGAGACGCCAGTTCGACCAGTTCGAACAGGTTTTCTGGTCGGGCCAGTCGCTGGAAGAGCTATACCGGACGCTGGCAGAGCGCCAGAACACCGGTCTTGCGGCAATTTTCGTGGCGGCCATGCGCGAATGGAAGAAGTCTTTCGAGCGCGGCGCACGTTCGCCCATCGGTCTTCAGATGCGTATCGACCGTGCGATGGACGTGACCATGGCGCGTGAAGGCGAGACCTTTGACGCCCGCCTCGGCTCTTTGGCGACGATCGGTTCGGCTGGCCCGTTCATCGGTCTGTTCGGTACGGTTATCGGTATCATGACATCGTTCCAGGCGATTGCCGGTTCCAAATCAACCAACCTTGCGGTGGTTGCACCGGGTATTGCCGAAGCGCTTCTGGCGACGGCAATCGGTCTGGTCGCAGCTATTCCAGCGGTTATCGCCTACAACAAGTTTACAGCCGATGCGGGCAAGCTCAATGCGCGGATGGAAGGTTTTGCGGATGAATTCTCCGCAATTCTGTCACGCCAGATCGATGAGAAGCTGCAAACCCGTCAGGCAGCGCAGTAAGAGCGCGACTGAGCGAGTGGAGTAAAGACTATGGGTATGTCAGCAGGCGGCGGTGGTGGTGGTTCCGGTGGACGTCGGGGTCGCGGGCGCCGCAGAGGTGGTGCGATCAGTGAAATCAACGTGACGCCACTGGTGGACGTCATGCTCGTGCTGCTCATCATCTTCATGGTGGCGGCACCGATGATGACGGTCGGCGTGCCTGTGGATTTGCCGCAGACGGCAGCCTCTGCGCTGAATTCAGAAACACAGCCGATCACGATTTCCGTCAATGCGAATGGACAGATCCATTTGCAGGAAACGCAGATCGAGGCCACGGAAGTGGCTGACAAACTTCAGGCCATTTCCACCACCGGCTACAATGAACGCATTTTCGTGCGCGCAGATTCCGTTGCTGCTTACGGCGTTGTTGCAGATGTGATGGCGCGTATTCAGTCCGCAGGCTTCAAGAATATCGGCCTCGTCACACAACAGAAACAGGACAATTGACGTAAAGCGATGAAGGGCAGCATTACCACATCTGCGATTGTGCACGCTTCGCTTCTGGCATTTGCCCTGGTTTCTCTGGGCTCGCCGGCACAGTTAGAGGTGTCTCAAGCCGAGGCGCTGCCCGTTGAGCTGCTGTCCGTGGAAGAGATGACACAAATTCAGCAGGGCGATAAGAATGCGCCTAAAGCTGAAAAGTCCGCGCCCGTTCCGACCAATCGCCCGGATGTGGTGCCGAATGCGCAGCATGCCGGCAACAACACCAATGATATTGAAGCCCCCCCAACGCCGACCGAAAAGCCCAACAACAATGTGAGTGCGGCTGCGCCGCCTAAACAGGAAAAGCCTGCTCCGGTTGTCGATACCAAGCCAAACGACGTCAAAGACATCGTCAAGGAAGAAACCTCTGCGCCGAAGCCACAGGAAATGGCCTCTCTTCCCACACCGAAGCCGGACGTAACGCCACCGCCGAAGCCTGCACAACCGCCCGTCGAGCAACAGGCGCAAGAGCCTCCGCCGCAGAGCCAGGAACCAGCCGAAATTCCCGTGCCGCAGAATGTGCCACGACCGAATTCCCGTCCGCAGCCGCCTGAGGTAAAGCCAGAGCCGCCAACGCAGGCCGAACAGAAACCTGCCGAGCAGAAGCCCGCGGAAAAACCGGCTGAAAAGAAACCGGATCAGGCGAAATCGAACGAGAAGCCGTCCGATAAGAAGCCCGGAGAGCGCAAGCAGGAAACCGCAAAGTCTGCCGCGTCTCAGGCCAGCGAATTTAATGCGGACGAGATTTCCGCTTTGCTAAACAAGCAGGCACCTTCGGGTGGCGGCGCGAAGCGCTCCACGGAAACGGCGTCGCTTGGCGGGAAGAAAACGATTGGTACCGGATTGAGCGCCAGCGAAATTGACAATGTTCGCGGCCAGATTCAGGGCAACTGGTCGATGGTGTCCGGCTTGACGGGCGTTTCCGAGGTGCGGGTGGTTATCCGCGTTTCACTCGACCAATCTGGCAATATTGTCGGAACGCCTGAGATTACCGCTACAGGCGGGCCGGATGGAACGCGCCGGGCTGTGGAAAGCAGCACGCGCCGTGCTCTTTTGAGGTCCGCTCCACTGCAAAATCTGCCTCCGGGAAAATACGACGGCGAAAAAGGATGGAATACGCTGGTCTTGAACTTCGACCCATCCGACTTTGCTCTTTGAACCGACTGTTTGGGACCGATGCATACACGCAGACCCAAATCGATTTACAATTTGTATGAAGCTGAAAGGCTTGTCTAAATGATCAAGTGCTCTCTCATTCGCGCAATAATGGTTGCGTCAGGCATGCTGTTCTCGATCGTTGCTGTAACACCGGCGAACGCTGAAGTTCAGATCAACATCAACAAGGGTAACGTCCAGCCGCTCCCCATTGCGATCACCGATTTCATGTCGGCTGATGGCATCGGTGCGCAGGTTTCGCAGGTCATTGCTGCCGATCTTCAGCGTTCCGGTCTTTTTGCGCCGGTCAACAAAAACGCGTTCATCGAAAAGATCAGCAACCCGGATCAGCAGCCACGTTTCGAAGACTGGAAGGTCATCAACGCGCAGGCGCTGGTGACGGGCCGTGTGACGAAAGAAGCGGATGGCCGTCTGCGGGCGGAATTCCGTTTGTGGGATACGTTTGCGGGCCAGCAGATGGCGGGCCAGCAATTCTTTACCCAGCCGGAAAACTGGCGCCGTGTGGCCCATATCATCGCCGATGCGATCTATGAGCGTGTGACGGGCGAGAAGGGTTACTTCGACACCCGCGTTGTTTTCGTGTCCGAAAGCGGTCCGAAGACCGACCGCAAGCGTGCATTGTCCATCATGGACCAGGATGGTTTCAACGTTCGCAACCTGACCAACACGAAAGACCTGGTTCTGACGCCGCGCTTCTCGCCAAGCCGTCAGGAAGTCACGTACATGTCGTTTGAAGGTCAACAGCCGCGCGTTTACCTGTTGCAGCTGGAAACCGGACAGCGCGAAGTTGTCGGCAATTTCCCCGGCATGACGTTCTCTCCACGCTTCTCTCCAGATGGCCAGAAGGTCATCATGAGCCTTCAGCAAGATGGTAATGCCAACATCTACACGATGGATCTGCGGTCTCGCACCACGACACGGTTGACGAATACCGGCGCCATCGACACGGCGCCGTCCTATGCGCCGGATGGTCAGCGCATTGCGTTTGAAAGTGACCGTGGCGGTCGGCAGCAAATCTACGTGATGGGCGCCAATGGCTCTGGCCAGACCCGCATTTCCTTCGGTGACGGCTCCTATTCTACGCCGGTATGGTCTCCACGCGGCGATCTGATTGCCTTTACCAAGCAGTCAGGTGGCAAGTTCTCCATCGGTGTGATGAAGCCAGATGGCTCTGGTGAGCGTATTCTGACCAGTGGTTTCCACAATGAAGGCCCGACATGGGCACCGAACGGTCGCGTTTTGATGTTCTTCCGTCAGAATGCCGGTTCGGGTGGTCCGCAGCTCTATTCCATCGATCTGACGGGTTACAACGAGCAGCTGGTCAAGACGCCGACATTTGCGTCCGACCCGGCCTGGTCGCCGCTCCTGGATTGATTTAGCCATGATGGCGGCATCCGATGAAAAGGTTGCCGTCATATTTTCTACGCATGTACATCGGGAATTGCCCTGTTTTCTTGCTGCAATATATTGTGAGGGAGCAAAAAAAGCGGGACATTTCCTTTCTGTTAACCATAATCGTTTGGGGGCAATTAACTGCAATCGGTTATTGTCTGGCAACGTTACTGAAATTCTAAGGAGAGACCGGCGATGAGCCGTACACAAACCTCGGCACTCAGCCCAATGCAGAAACTCGCTCGTAACCCGGCTGTTCTCGCTCTGACACTCGCGCTGGCTTTGGCCGGTTGCGCCAACAAGAAGAACATGCCGAACAGCGCTGGCGAACTTGGCCTCGGTGGCGCAGGTTCTGCAACGCCTGGCTCTGCACAGGACTTCACCGTCAATGTCGGCGACCGCATCTTCTTCGACACCGATAGCACATCCATCCGTGCTGATGCCCAGCAGACATTGCAGCGTCAGGCACAGTGGCTGTCTCGTTATCCAAACTACGCCATCACTGTTGAAGGCCATGCCGACGAACGCGGCACACGCGAATACAACCTTGCGCTGGGTGCACGCCGTGCAGCCGCTACCAAGGAATTCTTGGCTTCGCAGGGCGTTCCTGCAAACCGTCTGAAGACGATTTCCTACGGTAAGGAACGTCCAGTCGCGGTGTGCGATGACATTTCCTGCTGGTCGCAGAACCGTCGTGCTGTGACCGTATTGGGTGGCGCAGGCATGTAATTGCCGCGTTAGAGCGGCGTGTGTTGCTCTAATCTATCCAGTTTTGCGAAATCGAAACCGATTTCCGCGTGGATACCTGGCATTTTGATTGAAAATATAAAGGCGGTCTTCGGGCCGCCTTTGTTTTTTTCATAGTTTGGCCGAAGTTAAGTTGCTTTTTTGAACGATATGGAAAAAATCCGGTTTTGCGTCGTTGTGGCGCAAATCAACGAGACAGGACGCAAGATGAAGAAACTTGTCGTGGCGGGATTGCTGGGGCTAGCAACCTTCACGGCTTCGAGCGGCGCAGCCGTTTCGGGGCCGCTGTTTGGTGCGGGTGGGGCCTTCGGTACGGTTAATTCGCAACGGGCACCGGTGGTGAATGTGCAGATGCAGGGCAACGATGCGGTTCGTGCGCAGCAGCTGGAAGAACAGATTCGCCAATTGAATGGTCGTATTGAGGAAATGAGTTTCCAGCTTCTGCAAATGCAGGAAACTATCCGCAAAGCGCAGGAAGACAACGAGTTCCGTTTCCAGGAGCTTGAAAGTGGAAAGGCGTCCGCGCCAGCCGCGCCGAAAAAGAAGGCTGAGGCCGACATTCCGTCAGCGGCTCCTTCGGATGACATTGCAACCATCATTGAAACGCCGTCTCCCGACGGCGCTTCAAGGAGTGGAACGTCAATGGGTGGTGGTCATACCTCCACGGCACCGCGCTCCAATGCGGCGCCCGCCGAAACCACCCTCGGCTCCATCGAGCTTGATTCGCGCGGCCTGCCGATTGGCGGTTCTTTGAACCAGAATGCGAACAACTCTGCCGGCAAGCTGCCCGGTGTGGAAACTGGTCGCTCTTCTACGCCCGATCCTGTCAACACCGCAGCACTGACCAGCGAAAACGATATCTATCAGGCTGCTTACAGCCACGTCCTGTCTGGTGATTATAAAGCTGCGGAGCAGGGGTTCGACAAATATATTCAGGACTACCCGAAGGGCGGAAAAGCGGCGGATGCAAATTTCTGGCTTGGCGAAGCACAATATTCGCAAGGCAAGTTTACCGATTCCGCAAAGACGTTCCTCAACGCACATCAGGCATACAGCAAGTCACCCAAAGCACCTGAGATGCTCTTGAAGCTTGGCATGTCGCTGGCAGCCCTCGACAACAAGGAAACCGCCTGCGCGACACTTCGCGAAGTGCCAAAGCGTTATCCTAGCGCGTCCAAAACCGTTCTTGGCAAAGTCACCAGCGAGCAAAAACGTCTGAGCTGTTAATCCAGCCCGCGCCCGGTCCCGCGGCGATGTCATCTTTGTTAAAGCCGCTTGCGCCCCTTGAGGCAGCGCGGCTGTTTATAAAAAAAATTCAAAAGCCCACCCGTATTCTCGTTGCAATTTCAGGCGGCAGCGATTCCACCGGTTTGTTACTGGCTTTGCATCTGGCCATAGGCGATGCGGGCAGAGACGATATTTCTCTCCAAGCTGTGACCATCGACCACGCGCTTCGCCCCGAAGCGGCAGAGGAAGCGCGCGGTGTGGCAGCGCTTTGCGCGCAATTCGGCATCGTGCACCATGTTCGCCGGTGGGATGAACCAAAGCCCAAAACCGGAATTTCGGCGGCGGCGCGGCTTGCGCGATATTCATTGATTGGCGCGGTTGCCGGTGAAATGCGTACGGACCTGATCGTGGTCGGCCATACGCAGGGCGATCAGCAGGAAACGATTGCGATGCGTAGTGCCCGCAGTGTGCGGGAGGATAATCTGGGTCTGGCTGGCATGGCGGATGCGGTTCTTTATCACGGTCGCCACTGGATCGTGCGGCCCTTCCTCAACTCCACGCGGCAAGATATTCGAGATTTTTTGGCCGATCATGGTCAGACTTGGTACGATGATCCCAGCAACGACGATGCCAAATATGAGCGGGTGCGAATGCGCAACCTTCCTGCTGAAGTGCCTGTCGAGGTGATTGATCACGCGCGCAAGCGGTCTGAACTTTCTGCACTGGCGGCCCAACTGATTGAAAGACACACCGAATCTCATCATCAGAGCCTGATCAAAATCCGTGCTGAAGGATTGCGCGAGGAGCCTGCGATTTTGCGATATGCACTTTCCGCGCTGGCTTCGGTGATCGGTGGGCGGCGGTTTGCAGTGTCTGCGGACAGCATGGATCGGGTTATGGCGTTTGTTGGCAAAGGTCAGCCGGGCAGGGTGACGGCCAGCCGCGTTGTGTTCGACCGTCGCAAGGAGGGACTTTATCTGGTGCGGGAAAACAGAGATGTTCCGTCGCTGCATATTTCGGCTGGCGCAACTGGGGTCTGGGATGAGCGGTTTGAAGTCACCAATACGTCTGCGGTCGATGTGGTTGTCGGCGGTTCTGGTGTCGCATCAGTGCCGAACATGCTGGTGAACTTTCCATCGTCTGTTCCTTCCGGCGTTGCGACGCGTGCCTGGCAAACCATGCCGGTGTTTCAAGATGACAGCGGCGGTGTGACAATCCGTCCCATGCTGGCGCCATATGATCTTTTTCTGCCGCGTTTGGATATTGGGTTGGCAAACGCCATAGCGCATCTTTTGGGTCGTTCAGCCTACCCGCAGCCTCCGGTTTAAACGTTAGCGCTTCTTTACGTCGATTTTTCTCAGAGTTTTTACCTCAAATCACATCTCATTCCCCTCGCTGCCTTGGCAACGGCAACTGTCCTCCTTATGTTAGGGTCAACATAATGGCGGGCGCGCATTTGCCCGTTGCAGTTCGGGGAGTTCGATGAACCCAAATTTTAGAAATTTCGCCTTGTGGGCAGTGATTGCTCTGTTGCTGATCGCGTTGTTCAGCATGTTCCAATCGTCGCCGTCACAATCGAGCTCGAGAGAGATTCCGTATTCGCAATTCCTTCGCGATGTGGACAGCGGGCGTGTGCGTGATGTCACTGTCACCGGCAACCGGGTTCTTGGAACCTACACCGAAAATGGCACTGCGTTTCAGACCTATTCTCCTGTGATTGACGACGCGCTGATGGGCCGTCTTCAGGCCAAGAACGTCACGATCGTGGCGCGTCCTGAAAGCGATGGTTCGTCCGGCTTCCTGAGCTATCTTGGCACGTTGCTGCCAATGTTCCTCATTCTCGGCGTCTGGCTGTTTTTCATGCGGCAGATGCAGGGTGGTTCGCGCGGCGCCATGGGCTTTGGCAAATCCAAAGCCAAGCTTCTGACCGAAGCACATGGACGTGTGACGTTTGACGATGTTGCAGGCGTGGATGAAGCCAAACAGGATCTGGAAGAAATCGTTGAATTCCTGCGCGACCCGCAGAAGTTCCAGCGTCTGGGCGGCAAAATTCCTCGTGGTGTGCTGCTTGTCGGCCCTCCTGGTACGGGTAAAACCTTGCTGGCGCGCTCCGTTGCGGGCGAAGCCAACGTGCCGTTCTTCACGATTTCCGGTTCGGACTTTGTGGAAATGTTCGTCGGCGTTGGCGCAAGCCGCGTGCGTGACATGTTCGAGCAGGCCAAGAAAAACGCGCCTTGCATCATCTTCATCGACGAAATCGACGCCGTTGGCCGCCACCGTGGTGCCGGTCTTGGCGGCGGTAACGATGAGCGCGAGCAGACGCTGAACCAGTTGCTGGTTGAGATGGACGGCTTTGAGGCGAATGAGGGTATTATCCTGATTGCCGCCACCAACCGCCCAGACGTTCTTGACCCAGCACTTCTGCGTCCGGGCCGTTTCGACCGTCAGGTTGTTGTGCCCAACCCGGATATCGTTGGTCGTGAGCGCATTCTGAAAGTTCACGTTCGCAACGTGCCGCTGGCACCGAATGTCGATCTCAAGGTTCTGGCACGTGGTACGCCCGGTTTTTCCGGTGCCGACCTGATGAACCTCGTCAACGAAGCTGCGTTGATGGCTGCACGCCGCAACAAGCGCGTTGTCACGATGGCTGAATTTGAAGATGCCAAGGACAAGATCATGATGGGTGCCGAGCGCCGCTCGTCCGCCATGACCGAAGCCGAAAAGAAACTGACGGCCTATCATGAGGCCGGTCACGCCATTACGGCGCTCAAGGTTCCGCTGGCTGATCCGTTGCACAAGGCGACGATCATTCCGCGTGGTCGTGCGCTGGGCATGGTCATGCAGTTGCCGGAAGGCGACCGCTATTCCATGAGCTACAAGTGGATGGTGTCGCGTCTGATTATCATGATGGGTGGCCGTGTCGCCGAAGAGCTGACGTTCGGCAAGGAAAACATCACGTCGGGCGCGTCTTCGGACATTGAACAGGCCACCAAGCTTGCTCGCGCCATGGTTACGCAGTGGGGCTTTTCTGATGCGCTCGGTCAGGTCGCATACGGTGAGAACCAGCAGGAAGTGTTCCTTGGTCATTCGGTTTCGCAGTCCAAGAACGTGTCGGAAGCGACCGCGAAAACGATCGATACCGAAGTTCGTCGCCTGATCGATGACGCCTACACGGAAGCCCGCCGTATTCTCACGGATCACCATGATGGCTTTGTTGCCATTGCGGAAGGTCTTCTGGAATATGAAACGCTGACGGGCGAAGAGATCAAGGCGCTGATTCGCGGTGAAAAGCCTGCGCGTGATCTGGGTGATGATTCGCCGGGCCGCGGTTCTGCTGTGCCAAAGACCGGTTCGAAGAAGGATGGCTCGAACGAAGCCAAGGGCGATGGCGAGGCCGAAGGCGGTCTGGAGCCGCAGCCGCGCTGATCCTTTGATCTGATTGCAAAATTTAAAGCCGTCCGTTTTACGGGCGGCTTTTTTACATCTGGCCCGCCGTATAATGTCGGGTTGGTAACAAGATATATTGGGTCTTCGCGGTAATTTACGTGCTGTTTACCGCTGTTTATGGCATCTAGCGAAAAATAGCTGATGCGTATTTTTTTACGCTCTCGTCAGCTCGGGGCAAATTCTGGAGTTCACATGACACGTCGCTATTTCGGAACCGATGGTATTCGCGGCCAATCCAACGTCTTTCCGATGACGCCGGATTTGGCGATGCGTGTTGGTATTGCCGTCGGTACGATTTTTCGGCGTGGCAATCACCGCCACCGCGTCGTCATTGGCAAGGATACCCGCCTTTCCGGTTACATGCTGGAAAATGCGCTGGTGGCAGGTTTTACGGCTGCAGGTCTTGATGTGTTTCTATTGGGACCAATCCCCACGCCTGCCGTTGCCATGCTGACGCGCTCGTTGCGCGCTGATATCGGCGTGATGATTTCCGCCTCGCACAATCCGTTTCAGGACAATGGCATCAAGCTGTTTGGCCCGGATGGCTACAAGCTTTCCGACGAGCTGGAGCTTGAGATCGAGGATTTGCTCGACAAGGATATCTACGCGCAGCTTGCCAAGCCAAGCGAGATTGGCCGTGCCAAGCGTGTTGACGGCGATATTTATCGCTACATCGAATTTGTAAAGCGCACCTTGCCGCGTGATGTAACGCTGGACGGTCTGCGGATTGCCATCGATTGCGCCAACGGTGCAGCCTATAAGGTGGCGCCAGCAGCGCTGTGGGAACTTGGTGCGGATATCGTCACCATCGGCAATGAGCCTAATGGCACCAACATCAATTTTGAATGCGGGTCCACCTATCCCGGTACACTTCAGAAAAAGGTGCATGAAGTGCGCGCCGATATTGGCATTGCGCTGGATGGCGATGCGGACCGTGTTATCATCGTGGATGAGCGTGGGCAGATCGTGGATGGTGACCAGTTGATGGCAACGATTGCCGATAGCTGGGCGGAAGACAATATTTTGCGCGGCGGTGGCATTGTCGCAACCGTCATGTCAAACCTAGGGCTTGAGCGTTTTCTGGACGGCAAGGGGCTGACGCTTGCTCGCACCAAGGTCGGCGACCGTTACGTTGTTGAGCATATGCGCAACCATGATTTTAACGTGGGTGGAGAGCAATCCGGCCATATCGTGTTGTCCGATTACGGCACCACGGGTGATGGGCTTGTGGCCGCACTTCAGGTTTTGGCCCGCGTCAAACGCTCTGGCCGCACGGTCAGCGAAGTTTGCCGCAAGTTTGAACCTGTGCCGCAACTGTTGAAAAATGTCCGCATTTCCGGTGGCAAGCCTTTGGAAAATCCTGTCGTGAAACAGGCGATTGCCGATGCGGAAAGCGCATTGGCCAATAAGGGTCGTCTGGTTATTCGCCCGTCCGGCACAGAACCGCTTATCCGCGTCATGGCGGAGGGCGACGATAGCGCGCAGGTCGAGCGTATCGTCAACGACCTTGTCGGTGTGATTTCGAGTGCTAAAACGGCTGCTTGACGATAAGCAGCGAAAACGCCCACAATTCGTGGGATGACTATGCCGTGCGATAAGCTAGCCTTTGGGCAGATGTTTCCGATGCGAGGAAATCGGGAATGGCTGTTTCCTCTATAGGAGGAGACCAGAGATACCCCTGCACCAGATTGCCGCCGAGCGTGCTGATGACCGCCATCTCCTCGGCGGTTTCCACGCCCTCGACAATCGCGTCCAATCCCATTTCCCGGCTGAGTGTCAGCACGGATCTGACGATCTTATAGCTTGCAGGATTGTCCTGTATGTTGCGCACGAAGCTGCGGTCGATCTTGATCTTTGTCAGTGGTAGCGAATGCAACGATGTCAGGCTGGAATAGCCCGTGCCGAAATCATCCAACGAAATGCCGCAACCGGTCCTTCGCAGCATCTCGACGGATTGCCGTGCCTGCCGCGTATCATGGATGAAGGCCGTTTCGGTGATTTCAAGATCGAGCCGCGCCGCATCGAAGCCGCTGGCTTCAATGATGGCGATGATGGCGACGACAGCATCCGGGCTGTTCAAATCCTGAGCCGAAAGATTGAAGGACAGCCTCATCTCGTCTGGCCACTGACTGGCCGCAGCCAGAGCTTTCTTCAGCAGCGGCCTCGTCAAATTGTTGATAATGCCTGCGCGCTCTGCAATCGGAATAAATTTCGCCGGGGATACATTGCCGAGGTGAGGGCTGTTCCAACGCGCCAGCGCTTCAAAACCGGTGGTTTTTTGCCGTGAGATATCGACGATGGGTTGGAAAACCACCTTCAGTTCAGCGATAAGGTCCGCCTGTTTCAAGGTCTGTTCAATCCATGCATCGCGGTGGATTTCAGCGATATGGCGGGCTGTAAACAGCGTGCTGTTGCCGCGCTTCTGGCGTTTGCCCTGATAGAGCGCGTAATCGGCGCGATCAAACAGTTCTTCCGGACAGGACGCAACATCTGGAAAAACCGCGATGCCAATGGAGCCGGAAATCATGATCGTTGCATCCGGCAGGTTGAAGGGTAACCGCAACTGGCTACACATGCGGTCACCTTCCGCGACGATATTCCGGTTGTGCGGGATGTCAGACATGACGAAAGCGAATTCATCGCCGCCCAGTCTGGCAAGAAACATGTCGTCAGAATTGAAAAAAACAGACAGCCGTTCGCTGACGTCCATCAACAGGCGATCGCCGGATGAGTGCCCGTAGAGATCGTTCACCGGCTTGAAGCCATCGAGATCTATCACGCCGACGGCAAGGCGTTTATCACTGCTGCGCGCGGCGTCGGATTGTTCTGTCAGATGTTTGAAAAACGCTCGCCTGTTCGGCAGGCCGGTCAGGCTGTCTATGTTGGCCAGCCGCAGATTTTCATTGCTCAATGCTTCGGTTTTCTGCTGGGCAACAATCATGCGTTCGAAATTGCCGTAGTTCACCGACAATACTGCCAGCATCCCGAAGGAAACCAGCAGGATATTTGCAGCAATCGCGATAAACGTTGCTTCGCCCGTTGCAGCGAAAAAAACGATGAATGTGCCATTGACGATGGCGGCGACCATAAAGGCCACCGAACGCAAATACATTAGACAGAAGGCGCAGGATATGACCGTGATGGCCATGTAAAAGGCAATGTGCGACCGCTGATAGGCATCGCCGTAAGGATAAAGCAGGAGCGCCCAGAGCGTAAAACCAATAGCAATGCCGACGGACAGGCCGCTTGTTCTTTTCAGCGCGGAAAGTGCCAGCTCCCATGATGGGGTCCAGTGGCGCGATCGCCACCAAAACGCCATGCGGCTCACGCTCACAATCGTCAAGGCAGAAGGGACGAAAATTGTCAGCCATGCGGGTGCGACAGACATATGCGTTGCTGCAAGCGCCCAGGTGCTCGACATCAAAATGAAGTACATCATCGGCATCTGTCTGGAAAAAGCCCGGTATTGTGCTTTTAACAGCTCGGGATTTTGATCTGGAATCCGGAGAAATTCGAGGATGTGTTTCACTGTCATGCCCAAGAATAGGAACCCTGGAAGAGTTTCTGGATAAGTTTTACGGTAGCAATCGCTATGGTTAGGGGCGGGAGAAAATGTCCCTTATGACCAACGCATCATGCTCGATCGCTATTTATGCCAATGCTGAAATAAGCAAACGCCAGTTTGCTGAGCCACCACATTCAGACGTGCGGTAAATAATCTTTGCGGCAGTGCAGTGCATTTACTTATCGTTTTTTTCCGAATGTCGCGGTGATATTGATATTAAAAGACCATTGTTGCGATAAGGAAAATAATATTAGCTAACAAAATATTATTTCACTGATCGGCATTTTCGGGTTTCGTATTTGCCTTTTTACTTGAAAGCGCGGGTGCTAATGGAGGCATATTTTGCCGGGCGGCGACAATTCAAACCCGGCATTTAAAAAGTATTAACCATATATCTTATTGAAGGCGGCCCAAGTATTTCAGATTTTAATTCTGATTTAACCATTTTCCTTCAGGCTTCGTAAATGAAGAATTTCACGGGTATGTGCCACATCTTGTGCGCCTGCCGTTTATGGAGCCGCAGTATGAAAAAGAGCCTGATCGGTGTTGTTGCCGCTTTGATGGCATGCCAAACCGCTTTCGCAGCCGATCTCTATCAGGCTGCACCACCAGCTTTCATCGACACGCCACCGGAAGTGGCCGTTCAGGAAGCAAGCGGCTGGTATCTTCGCGGTGATGTAGGCTATTCGTTCAACAAGTCCCGGAGCTTTGAGTTCAGCCGCGCGTCAGGCGGAACAAACACTCTCATCCACTCCTCCAGAACATCGTCCGATGACAGTTTCCTCTACGGTGCGGGTGTTGGTTATCAGATCAACAATTACCTGCGCACGGACTTGACGTTCGATTACATGGCGAAATCCGATTACCGCGGCCAAGCTGATGCGACAGGCGGCGGTATTGATAACTTCCGCTCATCACTGCGTGCCTACAGCCTGCTGGCCAACGCCTATGTCGATCTTGGGACATACGGTCGCATTACCCCTTATCTGGGTGCGGGTATCGGTGGAGCGCATGTTAAGTGGGATACCGTTAAACTTGACAGTGGTTGCTGCGAGTTTGAAGGGAAGGGCAACTGGCGCTTCGCCTATGCGTTAATGGCTGGTGCATCCATTGATGTGACCTGCAATCTCAAGGCTGACGTTGGTTATCGTTTCCGGCAAATCGGCAGTGGTGAAATGTTTGGCGGTAGTGGTGCTGTCAGTTCGGGCCGTGACAAGGGCTTGACCTCGCATGAGGTTCGTGTGGGTGGCCGTTATGTCTTCAACGGTTGCGATACGGCTCAGTATATTCCGCCAGCCGACATTCCGCTTCAGCCTGCCGTTTACAAATAAGCTTCAGGCCCCAGCATTCATTAAACCGCTCGTATCCTTTGGATGCGGGCGGTTTTGTTTTGGTCGCTTTAAAAGCAATGGCGCATATGGACCAAGATTCTTATTGCGTGCGACATATTCCGCTTGACGCCGGGAGGTGAGAGGAATAGCAACGCTGTCAGGACACTCCACCCTAACGTGGAGCGCCTATCTGAAAGGGTAGTCAAATGACTGATATCGTGAAGCCGGATTTGCGTCCGGGCAATACGCATTTTTCTTCTGGTCCTTGCTCGAAGCGTCCCGGTTGGTCGCTAGAAGCTCTCGCTGATGCGCCGCTTGGTCGTTCGCATCGCGCCAAGGTTGGCAAAGCCAAGCTCAAGCAGGCCATTGATCTCACCCGCGAAGTTCTGAATGTTCCGGCCGATTACCGCATTGGTATCGTTCCCGCATCCGACACCGGTGCCGTTGAAATGGCTCTGTGGTCGCTGTTGGGTGAACGCGGCGTCGACATGGTCGCGTGGGAAAGCTTCGGCGCTGGCTGGGTGACCGATGTGGTCAAGCAGCTCAAGCTTAAGGACGTTCGCAAGATCGAAGCCGATTACGGTCTTCTGCCTGATCTTTCCACGATCGATTTCGACCGTGACGTGGTCTTTACATGGAACGGCACCACATCCGGCGTTCGCGTTCCGAATGCTGATTTCATTCCGGCGGACCGCAAGGGTCTGACAATCTGCGATGCGACATCTGCCGCATTTGCGCAGGACATGGACTTTTCCAAACTCGACGTTGTCACCTTCTCCTGGCAGAAGGTTCTTGGCGGTGAGGGTGGCCATGGCGTTATCATTCTCTCTCCTCGCGCTGTCGAGCGTCTGCTGTCTTACGCACCAGCATGGCCGCTGCCGAAGATTTTCCGCATGACATCTGGCGGCAAGCTGATCGAAGGCATCTTTACGGGTGAAACGATCAACACGCCTTCCATGCTCTGCGTCGAAGACTATATCGATGCGCTGCTGTGGGCGAAGAACCTCGGTGGTTTGCAGGCTCTGATCGCCCGCGCCGATGCCAATGCCAAGGTCATTTTCGACTTCACTGCGGCAAATGACTGGATTGCCAATCTGGCCGTGGTTGACGAAACCCGCTCCAACACGTCCGTTTGCCTGAAGATCGTCGACAAGGACGTCTCTGTGCTGGACGCTGCTGCACAGGCTGATTTCGCCAAGGGCGTTGTTGCTCTGCTCGAAAAAGAAAATGTTGCGCTGGATATCGGTGCTTACCGCGATGCGCCTTCCGGCCTTCGCATCTGGGCTGGTGCCACCATCGAAACGGCTGATCTTCAGGCTGTTATGCCATGGTTGGCTTGGGCATTTGCGACGCAGAAGGCATCGCTTGCCAAGGCTGCTGCCTGATTTTTTGGATTACCGGCCCTGCCAGTGCAGGGCCGCTCATGCCTCATTCTCATGAATAAACCTTTTTCAAGGAGCCCACACGATGGCACCTCGCGTCCTCGTATCTGACGAACTGTCGGAAACCGCCGTCCAGATTTTCCGTGATCGCGGCGTTGAAGTCGATTTCCAGCCGAAGCTCGGCAAGGACAAAGACAAGCTCGCCGAAATCATCGGCAATTATGATGGTCTGGCCATTCGTTCTGCCACCAAGGCAACGGAAAAGCTGATCGAAGCTGCGACCAACCTCAAGGTCATCGGTCGCGCCGGTATCGGCGTCGATAACGTTGATATTCCGGCTGCATCGCGCCGCGGCATCATCGTCATGAACACGCCGTTCGGCAATTCCATCACCACCGCAGAACATGCGATTGCGCTGATGTTTGCCGTTGCCCGCCAGCTTCCAGCTGCCGACGCTTCCACGCAGGCTGGAAAGTGGGAAAAGTCCAAGTTCATGGGTGTCGAAATCACCGGCAAGACGCTTGGCGTCATCGGTGCTGGCAACATTGGCGGCATCGTCTGCTCGCGTGCCCTCGGCCTCAAGATGCATGTTCTGGCTTACGACCCCTTCCTGTCGCCAGAACGTGCGCAGGAAATGGGCGTGACGAAGGTTGAACTGGACGAGCTTCTGGCGCAGTCCGATTTCATCACGCTGCACGTTCCGATGACCGACAAGACACGCGGTATTCTGGGCGCTGAAAACCTTGCCAAAACCAAGCCCGGTGTTCGCATCATCAACTGCGCCCGTGGTGGTCTGGTGGATGAGGCAGCACTTGCTGCCGCCATCAAGTCCGGCCATGTCGCCGGTGCCGGTTTCGACGTGTTTGAAGTTGAACCTGCAACGGAAAGCCCGCTGTTCGGCCTGCCGAACGTTGTCTGCACGCCGCACCTTGGTGCATCCACAACAGAAGCACAGGAAAATGTTGCGCTTCAGGTTGCAGAGCAGATGTCTGATTATCTCGTCAAGGGCGCCGTTTCCAACGCCATCAACATGCCGTCGATCACGGCAGATGAAGCGCCACGCCTGAAGCCGTTCATCAAGCTGGCAGACGTTCTGGGTGCCTTTGTTGGTCAGGTGCAGGAAAGCGCCACCAAGGAAATCGAAATTCTTTATGATGGCGCAACCGCCAACATGAACACCAAGGCGCTGACATCAGCTCTTCTGGCCGGTCTCATTCGTGCGCAGGTTTCTGACGTCAACATGGTCTCCGCGCCTATTATGATCAAGGAAAAGGGCATCATCCTTTCCGAAGTCAAGCGTGACAAGACCGGCGTTTACGACGGCTTCATCAAGCTGACCGTCAAGACTGAAAATCAGGTTCGTTCGGTTGCCGGAACGGTGTTTTCCGATGGCAAGGCGCGCTTCATCCAGATCAAAAACATCAATCTGGACGCCGATGTCGGTCAGCACATGATCTACATCACCAACACCGACGTTCCCGGCATGATCGGCTTCATGGGTACGACACTGGGTGAGGCTGGCGTCAACATCGCCAACTTCCAGCTGGGTCGCGAAAAGGAAAGCGGCGATGCCATCGCGCTTCTTTATGTCGATGGTCCTGTGTCTGAAGAGGTGCTGGACAAGCTGCGCGCCAACCCAGCCATCCGTCAGGTCAAGCCGCTGACATTCAACGTCGACTGACCATAAAACGATCTGTCTTTTGAGGATGATAATACCCGGCGCAGGAGAAATCCCGCGCCGGTTTTTTTATGTTTTCCACCCGAAATATACTAAGGGTTGCATATCACGAAAAATTTTATGCCAAGTCACTAAAAATGATGATCCATAGTTGCTATATGGCTTTCAATAAGCCGCTCAATGGGAGGGCGGTGCAACAGGAGAAGACGATGTTTGCTGCCATTCGGCGCTTTAGAGGTTTGTTTGCGGTTGCCGCACTGGGAATTGCTGTTTCGTTCGTGGCGGTAGATATGGCCGAGGCGCGACGCGCTGGCGGCGGTCTGGGCAGCCGTGGAACAAGAACATTTTCCGCACCGCCTGCGACAAGCACAGCGCCCGGCCAAGCCGCGCCTATCAATCGCAGCATGACGCCGAATACCAATCCGACAGCGCAGCCGGGCGCCGCCCAGCCAGCACGTCCTAATGCTGCGCAAGCACCGCAGCAGAGCCGCGGTATGTTCGGTGGCATGATGGGCGGCCTTATGGGTGGTTTGCTGATGGGTGGCCTGTTTGGCATGCTCATGGGCGGCGGCTTTGGCGGCATGGCCGGTTTCTTCGGCATGTTGCTTCAGGGCTTGCTGATTGGTGGTTTGATCGTGCTCGCCATGCGTTTCTTCGCTTCGCGTCGTCAGGGTCAGCCCGCCTTTGGTGGTGCTGCCGGTAACAATTCGGCGCGCAATGATTATTCTGCACCGCAGAACAATCAGGGCTCGCAGGGTGGTTTTAAAATCCCGCAGATCGGTGCCAAGGCTGGTTCCTTTGCTGGCGCCAGCGCCGCTGCTGCTGCAACTGCTGCCCCGGTTGCGCCCAAGCCAGTGCCGCATGAGAATGCGATGTCGGAAGGCGATGAAATCGGTGTAACGCAGGTTGACCTCGAAACATTCCAGAAAACTCTGGAAGGCGTTCAGGCCGCTTATGCTGCTGAAGATTACGGCACACTGCGCAAGCTGACCACGCCGGAAGCCATGTCCTATCTGGCCGAAGAGCTGAGCGACAATGCCACCAGCGGCGTGAAGAACGACGTTCGCGATGTGACGCTGTTGCAGGGTGATGTTGCTGAAGCCTGGCACGAAGAGGGCAAGGATTACGCGACCGTTGCCATGCGTTACTCCGCAATCGACATCATGCGGGATCGCAATACGGGCAAGATCGTTCAGGGCGATGAACACAAGCCTGAAGAAACAACCGAGCTGTGGACATTCGTTCGCAACAACGGTTCTGAATGGCAGGTTTCAGCAATTCAGGCCGCAGCCTGATCGGTTGAAAAAAGTTTACGTTTAATATGGCCGGTGCAGAGACATCTCTGCGCCGGCCATATTGTTTTCACAGGCCCTGTCCAGCAAGGTTTTGGGGTGACTTGCCGTCTAAGCCGTTGTAATAACTCGCCACGATTCGCCCTTGGTCTTGCCATTTTTTATTCATACGGCGTTCAGTCGCTGCACTTTACCCAAGGGCAGTACACATCAATGTGAAACTGACGCGAGCGCGAAAACGTTCTTCAGGGCGGAACCGCAGCCTTGAAACAGCGTTCACGATCCAAGTTCGGATGGCTCCCAGATCCATCCCGGAGTTCGGATCAGGCAACCTTGTCCCACGGGGTCGCTGAGAAAATGGAGAGCAATTCAAATGAAACGCTTTGACCTGATCGACGGTATGCGCGGGTATTTTCTCGTCTTCATGCTGATCAACCATCTCGTTTTCGCGGGTGGTTTCTGGCTGATGGAAATCAACCATAGGCAGTTTGCCTTTGTGGAAGACGCGCAGGGCTTCGTGTTCCTGTCCGGCCTGCTGATCGGCATGGTCTATGCGCGCAAGATGATGAAATACGGTTATGAGAATGGCCGTGATCTCATCTGGGCGAGGGCGCTTGAACTTTACAAATACGCGATGGGTCTGGTCATCGTTGTGCTGTTCGCCCGCATGGTCATCCCTCATGCGCCTTACATCTGGTACAACTGGCTGGGCATGACATCCTTTGATGATCCGCTGCGTCTGGCCGCCATTGCGACATTCCTGTTCCAGCCGACATTCATGGATATTCTCCCGCAGTACATCGTCTACATGATCTTTGCACCGCTGCTGGTAAAGCTCTGCCTTGATGGCAAGTGGGCCTATGTCATGGCCGGCTCGCTTCTGGTCTGGATGGCGGGTCAGCTTGGCTTGCAGCAGCTTTTCACGGCACCGGTCAATGAACTGGTAAAGGGTGTGGACGAACAGGGCATCCGTGTCAGCTTCAACCTGTTTGGCTGGCAGCTTGTGTTCTATTCGGCGTTGGTTATGGGTGCGATGACAGCCCAGAATAAAATCGCGTGGACGAAAATCTTTTCGCCACAGCGGAGCTGGATTGCCAAGGCCGCATTGATCGTCTGCATCTTCTTCGTGCCGCTGCGCATCGCAACCGCGTGGAACCTGATGCCGGAATTCATGCTCGGCAAGTTCTCGACAATGGAAATCCGTGCTGATTTCGGTCCAGTTTACCTGATCAACTTCCTTGCGGTCGGCGTTGGTTTGACGTGGTTGCTGATTGCAGGTCCGAAGCATCATAATCCGCTGGTTCAGAAAATTGCGGCTGGCGTCATCTGGGTGCTGTCGCTGAAGTTCCTGCAATTGCTCGGTCGCCACTCCTTGCAGGTCTATGTCTGGCACGTCGCAATCGTCTACGGCATCTATTATCTGGATGGCCGCACGGTGGAACTGACGCAGGTGGAGAAAACCCTGATTGCCTTTGCCGGTATCGCACTCCTTTCTCTGCCCGCGCTGTGGCGTGAGCGGGACAAATGGATTGGCGACGGACAGAAAACTGCGGGCGCATAAGGCAGGTTTTTAATCTCTCCATTCAATACAGGGCGGCCATTCCGCCCTGTACTTGCGTATAGAGGCAATTTTTTCTATATGCAGCCGGATAGGACGACAGGCGGCGGGGCCTTGAACCCCGGTATGACTGATTGGAAAAAACGTGAACACGCTCGATTTTGACAAGAGACCGGAAGATACCCGGATTGTCGTCGCCATGTCTGGCGGCGTGGATTCTTCTGTGGTGGCCGGAATTCTCAAACGCGAGGGCTATGATGTCCTCGGCATAACACTTCAGCTTTACGACCACGGCGCTGCCGTGCACCGCGCCGGTTCCTGTTGCGCGGGGCAGGACATAGACGATGCGCGCCGGGTGTGTGAAACGCTCGGTATTCCGCACTATGTTCTGGATTACGAAGCCCGTTTCCGCGAAACGGTGATCAACCCGTTTGCCGAAGCCTACGCGATGGGTGAAACGCCGGTTCCTTGTGTTGCCTGTAACCAGACAGTCAAGTTCGCCGATCTTCTGGCAACGGCGCAGGAATTGGGCGCAGATGCGCTGGCGACGGGTCATTATATCCGCTCACGGCTGAACCCCGTTCCCGGTCATCCAAACCGGCGCGCATTGTATCGCCCGATTGACAGTGACCGCGACCAGAGTTGGTTCCTGTTTGCTACCACGCAGGAGCAGATTGATTATTTGCGCTTTCCGCTGGGTGGCCTTTCCAAAGCGGAAACGCGCGAATTGGCCGAAGAGATGGGCCTCGTTGTCGCCAAAAAGGCGGACAGTCAGGACATCTGTTTTGTGCCGCAGGGCAAATATACCGATATCATCAACAAGCTGAAGCCGAACGCGGCGCTGGTGGGCGATATCGTGCATCTGGATGGGCGCGTGCTCGGACGTCACGATGGCATCGTACATTACACCATCGGTCAGCGTCGCGGCATTGGCGTGGCGACGGGTGAACCGCTTTACGTGGTGCATCTGGACGCCCGTGGTCGTCGCGTCATCGTCGGCCCGCGTGAGGCGCTGGAAACGCACCGCGTTTATCTGCGTGACATGAACTGGCTGGGCGACGGCGATCTCGCAAGTGATGCCAGTGGCGGCTTTGCTTGTTTCGCCAAGGTTCGCTCCACACGTCCACCAGCGGAGGCCGTGCTGCATGTGGATGAGCAGGGCGTCTATGTCGATCTGATGGTGGGCGAGGCGGGTGTGGCACCCGGCCAAGCCTGCGTGCTGTATTCCGCACCGGGCGCAGATGCACGCGTTTATGGTGGTGGTTTCATCAACAGGTCAGAGCGTTCGGCAGATGCGGAAGCGTCTCTCAAGGCGCTTCTGCAAAATCAGGTTGCCGCCTGAAACCACTCGGTTTTTGCCGCATGGTAGAAACACATGTTTTTGCGCATCTTGCGCTTGACACTTTGGGGAGCGGCACCTTATAAGCCGCTCATCCTGATGGAACGGGCGGTTATAAAACTGTTGCGTTTCTCTGTGGCGGGGTAGCTCAGGTGGTTAGAGCAGCGGAATCATAATCCGCGTGTCGGGGGTTCAAGTCCCTCTCCCGCTACCAACGATCCAGCCCCTATTATCTGGGGAGCACTTTCTCCGGTCAAAAAAGGTGCTAGCCAGTTCGTGACATCCATCTTGATGGCTCCTTTTTCTGTCTTGTCGAGGGTGATGCTTTTGATAACGCCACGGATAAGTCCAGGCAGCTCCCCCAAGTCGTCAAGTAGGTGAAGAGCCATTTCCAGTTTAGGTCGGTTATTCTGCAAGCGCTGTGCAAAAGCTTTGATGGCGGCGGGATGGACAGTGACATTCGTGCTAGCAGGCAGAGCACGCAACTCCACTTTGAGGCTGTCCTTCTCCTGGCCTTGTGACTTCATCTTCGCAGCTAGCGAATCATGGTCTCCAACGCCTTGTAACATCCAGTCTAGCAAAAGAGCATTGTCCTTCTCGATTGCAAGCAATCTGCTTTCAATCTGATTACGCTGGCGGTTCTCGTAGGCGGCGTCCGCGTGGCGCTTTTCCATATACGTCTTAGCGTAGGTGAATATCTTTTCAGGAGAGGCTAACTCTCTCGTGAGGCTTGAAATGACCATCTCTTCCACTTCTTCAAGATAGAAAGATTTTGGCGCTGGGCAAGAACCGCTGTTCGTGTGAGCGGAACAACGAAGACGCGTTTTCCCCGACTTGTCCACGCCTGCTACTGCCATTCCAGAGCGGCAGGCTCCGCATACTAGTAGTCCGGACAACAGACGCTTAGGCCTTCTGTGGACAGCCATGTTGTCTTTCCGATTTGTGTGAGAGCGGGACTTCAACTGCCTATGTGCGCTTTCAAAGAGTTCAGCAGGCACAATCCTAAGTTCAGGCGCTTCCGCGATATGCCATTCACTTTCCGGATTAGGCCTCGACACGCGCTTACCTGTGTCAGGGTCTTTGACCATGCGCACCTTATTCCAAATGATACGACCAACGTAAATCTGATTACGGAACATCCCAGAGCCACGTTCCTCAGAGCCGATCAATGCGGAAGGTGCCCACTTCTTTCCACGTGGCGCTGTGATGCGCTCAGCATTCAAACGTCGGCAGATAGCCTTCGGTGAATTTCCCGATTGATATTCAGTAAAGATGCGGCGAACGATGATCGCTTCTTGTTCCACTATGGTGGGCTTGCCAGTATTTGCCGGATCAGAGCGATAGCCGTAAGCACGTCCGCCAGCTGTCAAGCCCTGTTTAATCAAGCCGGTCATACCCCTTCGAACTTTATGCACGTTATCTTCACGATACATCTGGCCTACAAGTCCACGAAGGCCAATGAGGACCGTGTTTGCTTCACCTTCATGAACGGCTAAGAGTTTTATGCCCGCAAATGACAAGCGTTTGTAGATCCCAGCTAGATCTTCAATGTCTCGGCTTAGACGATCCAACGCCTCTACAATTATTACCTGGAAAAGGCCTCTATGTGCCGCGTCTAACAACTGATGAAGGCCATCACGTCCGTGCATCGATGATCCCGAGCGTGCTTGGTCTTGAAAGGTAGATACAATGTGCAGGCCCTCTCGTCGTGCATATGAAGTGCACAGGTCGATCTGGTCCTGTGTGGAGCGCTCGTTTTGCAAGTCGGTTGAAAACCGTGCGTAAACAGCAGCCGTAAGTCCGCTGCTCGTTTGTTGTTTCAGCATCAATTTTTCTCCGCTTTTCTGGCGGCCTGTATGAGCTGCATGATTTCGCTGTTAAGACTTCTTCCGCTTTCTAGAGATCTTGCGATAAGCCAAGTTTTTAATTCAAGCGGCATCCTGATGTTGAATGCTGATAATTCCCGCATAACGCCTCCTTATGGTTTGGACCGCTATGGTTTATTTGTCTGAAGTATTGCAGTCAAGACCGCTATGGTCCATATCATCCAGATGGCTGATGATACGCAGATGAAAATTCGCTTGCCTCAAGCGCTCAAAGATCAGATCGAAGCTAGTGCTAACGAAGCAAATCGTTCGCTTAACGCTGAAATAATATCTCGGCTTGAAGCATCGTATCCCGACGTCGTGTGGGCTGATCAAGGCCAGGTTCGACGTGCCATGAAACGCAGCTTTGTTGAAAGTGAAATTGAGAACCTTCGTGCACAAATCCGCATGGAGGAGTTTCATCGAGTAGAATTTGGCAAGGCGTTGGCTGAAGTCTTAGTGAGATTAGATGAGCTAGAGAGACATAAATGAACTTGATTTTATGAAGGAATTGCCAGCTGCGAAAGCGCTTCAGTCAGGCCTTGAGTTGTGAAAATGAATGTTTCAACCGTTCCACAGCTATCCTGATATCTCATTCTAATCTGTTGAGCTTTGGTGATTTCAGTTAGCAAACTGTCGGAAATCGGTCCCGGCGGAATAGTTAATGCTCTGTTGTTGTTAGTCACTTCCCATCGAAACTGAGATTGATATTCTACTGCGCCGTTCCTAGCAGAAATGAAATCCACGAGGTGCCAGTCGTGTCGGGCGGAACATATGTAGCGGCCAGCTGACAAAACGAACGCGGTGTTTCCTGTAAAATCTTTTCGCAATTTGTCAGGCTTGCCGATGTATAAGGCTTGGCCGTCAGAGTTCTCCACGCGAGCGAAATTCACTTGCGCACCTGTGAAGGTGTCTTGCTCAGTGATGTACTCGAAACCCGACTCTGAACGTATCGGATCGGGCAGGGTGCTAGTTTGAAAATTAGCCTGCTCATGGGTTTCAAATTTTCTGGAGGTCTCGCTTCGAGTCGTATCGAGAGCACCCTTTGACAACTGGAAAAGTGAAAGCATAGTAGCTATTCCGACAACCGAAACCCACGCGTAACTAGCCCGCATCTTGCTGCCAATAGCCGCCTTTCCTTTCTTTCTTGTTTGCTGTGTCGAGCTGCTATCCAGGGATTGCGCTGCAAGTTGTCGCGCTAATCGTTGCGTAAGGCTAACTGTTTCGTCCCGTATGGCCGTTATATTTTCAGAGCAAGAATCATTTTTACGATCCATCACAGGCTTCTTTCGCTGGAGTAGGCAACTCTAATCCTAGCATATTGCCCTGTGAGTGCAATTAATTGCAAAATGTTATTTTAAATCCATAACGGTTTTAGCGAAGCTCGATTTACACACCTCCATTGGAGGCGTGATGGTCGGACTTCGTTCAACATTTGGATTGTGCGTTAAGGCGCATCGACATCGGCTTAACCTGACCCAGCAGCAGCTGGCGGATAAGACTGACCTGTCCCTAGATATGATTGCGAAACTTGAAAGTGGCGCTATAGGCGCAAGCTTCGCAACTATTGAAAAGCTATCGCAAGTATTTTCAACCGACGCGGCGAGCCTGTTCCGACTTGATGCCACTGATAATCGTTTTAACCCTCAGCTAAATGCCGTTGTTAGCAGGCTAGCAGTTTTGTCTGAGCATGATTTAATCTGGATTTCTGCCATTATCGATGCGGCGTTAAAACCACGCTCACGTCAAACGGAGTAGTCTGCCTCGCTCAACCAATATCAGTTGCGCCCGCTGTGTCTCAGACGATGGTTCCGCACGTCGATCCAACTGCGTCTTAAACTGCGTATTTCGTGGATGCTTAAGCGCAGTTTACTTGCGAGCCAAGTGTCGCCAAAATCAAGAATGGGTTCCACCCGTCCTCTAGCTTCGCCATGCACCGAAAGAAATGCAGCGTATTCCTCATCAGTAGGTTCGTGATACGCGATTGGAAGCCCCCTAAATTCCGTTGGGGAAAGTTCGAGTACGCCGCCCCCGTAAAAACGCCCGTCGATTTCAGCAAAGAGCATGGTCATACTGTTATAAAATGAAAAGGTAAGGCCACGAATGGTGTAGCCCTCTTTGATCCGCAAACCGTATGCTGTGTCAGTCAGAAAAACTCCGGCTTCGTTTACGCAAAGACGAGGGTAGCTATGTGCTCGTTTGAATACAAATCCGAGTTCAGGCTTGACCATCGGCACCTCATACCAGTTAGCCCTGTTGCGGCACTTGTATCGGAGGTGCAGGAGAGCCTCTTCTCCCTCAGCAATGTATTTTTGAATGTTGACGGGAAGTTGATCTTTTTGACCCTTGAGGGATAGTAAAAAAGCAGGCTCACGCTCACGTAGCATATCAAAATCAGCCTTAGCAAACACAGGTTGACTGCTTGCAAAACTTCCCTTTTTGAGTATCGGCACAACGACCTTGTCAAACCCGCGCCGTTCGACTTCAGACTGGGTGAGAATGAAAAAGCTGTTTGCAGCAGAGACGATACCGGGCGCGCTGCCAGCGTAAACCTCCAGCCGCTGGCACTTGGCTCTAAGTTTCCGCAACAGACCTAAACTATCTGCGGTCAACAAAAAAGAATTAAGCGCTAATGATCGGTCGCTACCAACATCGATATCTAGGCTTGGTACGGCTTGCCGCTCTAGTTCGTGTAGGGACGAAACTCTGTTTATGTAAAGGCCATGCGGCTCTTTCGGCACCTTTTGGGCGATAACTATCAACGCATCTTGATCAATTTCGGGGAACGCCTTAGCTCTTGATACATATATATCAACCCTCTTAAAGCGCTCCACCAAACGACTGAGTGCCTTTTGCCCATACGCGACAGTAATGAGCTCGTATGGCAGAACAAAAGCTAAAATTCCCGTCTTAGAAACTAACTTGGAAGACGCGGCCAGAAATGCAGCCCAGCTATTTTTTAGCTCCGACTTGTCGTAACCTGTAACTTCTGCGAGGTCCGCTACAGCGCTTTTTAGATTTGATGAAAAGTTGTGGGCGCGAATGAAGGGTGGGTTACCGATTATAAGATCAAAATACTGCTGGCCTGACCGCATTAACTCTGACGCGTAAACTAAAAAATCACCTGTCCGAAATGTCACTCTGCTGTCAGCGTCCAGAGAAGTTTCCTGACGAAGTCGATCAATCACCCCCGCGTCGATATCGACTAAGGTAAGCCTATCTTCTTTTCGAACGTTGTGTATGGCGCGTAAAAAAGATCCGTCGCCAACGCTTGGCTCCAGAATGTCAAGGGGTTCCACTCCCAATAAGGGTTCCAGATGTGAAACAAGTGCTGCTGCAACAATTTGCGGAGTGTACACAGCACCAGTAAAGCGTACCCCGGTGATATCGTCATGCATTTATTGCGCTAAGCTCGTAGCTTTCTATCAATTCTGTTAACTCGAAATATTGAACTAGCAAATCTACGTCCGGATTTGCAGGACTGCCAGATGCCTTATGATCCGCGATAATTTGTGTGATTTGCGCTTTGATAGCTCGTGTCCTCCTAGCACGCCATAGCATTTCGTGACGGAGTAGTCCCAAATTTAGCCGTCTAGCGATATATTTTCCTAAAATAGTTACGCCCGAAATTCTACCATCCGGACCACGTGAGAGATGCTCGTCGTAAACCGCGTCACAGGGATCGACAAAACCTTTTTCACCATCGTGGTGAACTGTGGCGACGTCCCCAATCCAATGACCTGACTTCCTGATGTTACAGAAACGGCAGGCATATACCAGATTGGAGTACGTTGTCTCTAAGGCAGAAAATTTGCTTTTTGGAGCGAAATGATCGATGTGGAATAATGATTTATCCAGTCTTTCATCACTGTCATCACAGTACCCGCAATTTCCGTTGAAGTCCTTCCTAAGGTCATCCCGGTAATCCTTGTATTTTGCTTTCGCGGCAACCGCGCTTCGGACAGGCTTTTTAACATGAACAGATACCAAACTATTCTCCCGCATTGATTTTAAACGCTGCTATTAGCTTTTCAGCTCTACGGATGAGTTCTTCTTCTTGAGCAAACAGACCTTCGCGGTTGAGCATTGCGCGTTTAGTTAATGATGGGAGAGAGCCGCCTTTTTCTGCTTGCTTTTCCAACATATTGTCGAGCTCGATTATACGTTCAATCTGGGCAGCGTTTCGTTGTGGGGGTGCGATGTCCATTAGAGCGTCAAATTCGCTCTGCCAAGACTCTATTCTAGATCGGTGATGCTCGACTTGCAGTGCAATCCGTTGAAACAAATTACGACCGACCAGGTCTTCCTGTTTGATGTTCTTTGAGTAGACCCGGTTTACGTCGTTAGACGATTTGAGTGCAGCCTCGTCCCAAGATGTTCGAATAAAGCATGGAAAATCATCCCGAACTTCAAGAAAAGCTTCAACTACTTGTGCCCCGGTGTACATATTCTGACCGGCATCTGCGAGATTAAAATCCGATACCAGCGCGTCTATCTTCAGATCGATAAGCTTTTCTATTAGCACTGTAATATCATCATCTGGGTGAAGAAGGTGAATTTCCGAGAAGAGCTCACTATCGTAAGCATCTTGAAAAAAATTGTCTCTTTCGTCAGAGCTCTCATCTACGTAGGCGATAACTGGCAGATCCAACTGTAAGCCCTCCTTAAACATTACCACCAATTGATCCAGACCGGTGTTGTGGCAACGTCATAGTTAGCGCAAACCCTGGTTGTCCCACTTCGCTCTCTAGATGCACGCCACCACTGTAATCATGGATGATACCGTGCAACAGCCACATTCCGATGCCGGTGCCTATTGGAGCCCCTGTGTCATCCACTGCTTTGGACGAAATACCAAAAGTGAATATGTCATCTCGGACGTTCAGGGCGGGCGAAAGTCCAGGGCCGCTATCACGGTAACCAATGATTACATTATCGTCGTCTGAGGTCACAGTAATGAATATTTCTCTTGGAGTTTGTGAGAACGGCCTGATGAAAGCTTCAACTGAGTTGATTATCAGATTGTAAAAAATACTATCGAGATCGATTTCGTGGGCAAGGATCGCAGTAGACGTACGGCAATCCACGTGAAGCGTGCTGGCTTTTGATGAAAGAAACTCGTGCCAATACTCGGAGAGGCCATTCAGATAATCTGTTACTGGGATAACTCGACGGCGACGTTTAGCTGGAGATGCAGCAGAAAGTGCGAAGTCGACCCAACGACTAACTTTTTCGTCCTCTCGTGACCACCTTGCAATAATATTGTACGGGTTCACCGGATCCGGTACCGCGGCAAGACGCGCCTCATCCACCACACGTTTCAGTGATGCCTCCATCCGCTGTCGCCGAGCACCCATATTCGCTTTAATCTGTTTAAGTTCATGAGTGAATGAGACCAGAACAGTACCGAGGGTTGCCATGCCTCGAAGGACCTGCATGTCTTCGCGAAGAGCAAGATTCTGCTTCTGCTCAAATTCAAGAGCCTTGGCGACTTTTATCCCATTCTCTTTAATTACCTGATCACCGCTAAACAGCAGCGGTTGAGGATCAGAAACTGCCTGCTCCCTAAGTAGGAGCTGGGCCAGTTTGCGGCCTTCTTCTACGTCGGTTTCTTCCGGATTGTCGAGGTCAAAGGCTTTATCAAACTGGTTGTATATGTAGGCCCGGTCGCGCTCAAATTCGCCTATTAGAGCGAGTATTATTCCACGAAGATGAGAGAAAGCACGTTCATTCATAATACCTTCGCGGTTAGATTGGTCCGCAAGTAAAGGATTACCTTCCTTAGAAATATGGATAGTTCCGGCGAGTTGTTGGGGCGGCACGCGCCAGCCGATTCTACTCGCTGCGGCTGGATTTCCCGCTACACGTTGACCTAGCAAAAGCCAATCAGAACCTTGAGTGTTGGGTTCGCCATAAGGTCGAACTCGAAACCCGTCACGATAGAGGCGAACTCCGCCGGATGTTGATAGCCAACGCCTGCGCTTAGCGACATCGAAGCTCTTTTGAGGGAACTTAGTCAGCGTATCTCTGGTCGGGTTCGCCAATTTGAAGAAATACAACGTGAAGTCCAGCGGACCTATCGCGCGATAAGCATCATCACTATCCCTCTTTTTCAAAAGAGCATTGAGTGTTGTGACGTAGGAATGGCTGCCATTTTCGAAGTCTTTTTTACGGTAACCCGGCTGTTGCATCGCAGGCAATTCGAAAACGGTGTTGCTAATTTTATCGACGTCAATTTCCTGGCGATCTATTCTAATAGAAACTTTTCCGTCAATCTCCACAGTGGCTTTGAGCCTGTAGTCAAACTGATCCGGGGGGAGGTTATCGATGAAGCCGCTTACCTCAGGCGAACGGAAATCGTGCACGAAAATACTGAAATCACTTTGGTCGCGAGGCGGTAGTAGAGCTTCCAATGTATCGCGGAGCTTTTGCGTGTCGCGTAAATCCCAAATATCGTGCAGCCAAGAAATACATATCGCAGTACCTCTGTCATAGCTCACCGCTGCACCTGGGTTGCCATCATAATTCGGTAAGTTCGAAGGCAGCAGATCAACTATTCTGCGAGCGTCGTAGACTGCATGCAACCGAGTTGCCTCTACCTCAAGAACCGCCTCAACATCACTAATCGTTTTTCCGCTGCCTTCGAAATCGCCCCAATCAACGATCCAATGCGCTGTTTGCTCTGAACCAAATTCAGAAGAGAAAAGTTCGCATTCCTGACCTAGGCGGTCCAAAGCAAAACGACCTATGCCTTTGGCTCCAGTCATAACTCGACCGCCTTCAGACAGGCTAGTCAGTTCCTTTGTGTCAGTACCAATGACCATCCATTGTTCTTCGATTGTCTGGGCTGACATTCCATGCCCGTTATCAATAATCCAAAGGTCGGGGATTATCCTAAAAGCAGCGGCCAAAGTCTTGCTGGCGGCAGGGTCCAACCCTTTCTTCAATTCGAACGCTGCACCATTCCATTCGTAGTGTTGCGTCGCCTCCGCAGCTACAGAACTCAAAGCTTCGTATTGCTTTTGGCTGAGCTCTTCGAGAACTACACCATTAGATGGGATAAAAAGGATCACACAGGTTTTAGCATCGGCATCGTATGCGTTTTTTACCAGTTCGGTGATCGCTCCCTGTGAAGTCGCGACATTCTCACGCCCTATCAGACGAGCAGCGCGCGCGGAAACTGTGAATGGAATTCGAGAGGTTTTTTTCATTGGGTTACAACGCTGTCAGGTGATGATAGATTAAATCACTGAATCCGTTCACAATATTGAACATCGGAACATCCCTTACAAAAGGCCTTTTGATCATTACCCGCATCATTCTTTGGTATTACGATCCTAATCGTGACCTCGGAGAAACTAAAAATAGCAACAGTACCTTATCCACCTGCGGGTATGACTACTAGCTGAACTCAAAATTTTCTATCCAGTGAGACGACTTTAAATTATTGCCGAGGAGGCATTTCCTTCGAACAGCTTGGCTGAACGGATGTAACGAGCAAGCATTGTATCGCTAGCGTGGCCGGTCTGCTGACGTATCTTCCAACTTGATACACCGGCTTCGGCGGCGCTTGTCACAAACCCAGACCTTAAGCTGTGGCCGGAAAAGCCGATTGGGTCCATGCCGATAGCAGCGACACGTTCCTTTACAATCTCGGAGACAGCTCCACCAGAGAGGCGGGATTTTCCGATGAGACCGTAGCGGTTTATCGGCCTAAACAAAGGTCCTGGGTCGCTGTCCATCACGTTTACCCACTTTTCAAAAGCATCTACCGGACAATGTCGGCTCCGCCCAAAAGGAACCGCAATCTGTCGACCAAGGCCCATCTGATCTGTTTTACTTTTGTGTATAGCAATCAATAAACCATGCTTCACAATTTGAATGTCAACAATATCCAAGGCGACTAACTCGCTCCGTCGGAAGCCACCTGCAAAGCCGATGAGGAGCAATGCCCTGTCTCGCACATCACGGACACTACCCTTCATTGCGTCAAGGATGGCAAACAAATCATCGCGTAATAATGGCCTCGCTTCCTTCGGGGCGGCATATTTGCTTCGGCGTATACCCCTGAGCGTTGAGATCGTCGGTTCGGCTTTCGTCGGATCCAAGTGTCCAGCAGCGAGGTGGGCGCGAGAAATTGAGGCAATCCACCGTTGAAGAGTAGCGGATTTGTGGGTGGATGCGTGGGCAGCAAGATAAGCTGCTACCGTTTCCGGCAGGGCTGGTATTCCCCCACCCCACCGCGTGAACCTGCGGAGATCCGCGCTGTATGCCCGTCTTGTATTTGGAGACATACTTAGCGCTGCATATCTTCGGACATCATCCAGCAGTGCAGACTGAAGTTGGTTCTGTGCAATTAATTGCAAATCAGAATTATTTGCAATTAATTGCATTTTAGTTGCCCTTGATAATGAGAGTTATCGAGAGTTATGCGGTTCATAGAGCTACCTCCGCATTGCGATTGCCATGGCTCCGGCTGCTCCTGAGCCGCTGCCGTATGTTGTTGAGATGATCGAGGTGCGCAATGACCACTGACACGATGGTTTCCACCCCGTCATCTGGGCACCCGATTTTGGTCATGTCGGTTTTTAATCCGACGGAATAAAGGGGACTCGACTGGCTCCAGACTAATTGTCTCCTAATGGGGGTTGCATCTGCATAAAATGCGCTCATTGCGACTAGGTCGAGAGCCCTAAACTCAGGTACAAATGCAGCGATGCAGTCGCGGATTTTTCGGTTTTCCTGAAGGAGAATACGAAAAGCAGACTTGCCAGTGGCCGTATGCTTATCGAAAACCCAGCTAGGGATCCCTCCGCAATCCACTGCTGGTGGCAATGTGTTTTGTATAATAACTGAACCTTCTCCTAACTGTCTCATCGCGAGACTAAGCAACGGTCCCATAATTGTAATCGGCTCTGCTGTTCGTTTCGCGGCAAGGATTGTGGCGTCCGCGAACGGCGGAGACACCCCCTGGGCGACAAATCGGTGCATCAGCCCCAATAAATTGCCGTCAGAGAGAACTTTCTGGCCACCACCGTTGGTTTCGCCTACCATCCAGGCGGCTATCGAACGTGTTATCATCGATGCTGAAGCGTCTGTGGCGAGCTCGATACGCTCGTCGACAGTCTTCTTTGCCACGAGCGCTCTCTGGTTTTCTGCAAAGGGCGCTTGGATCGCTCCACATATAAGGTAATCGGCTTCGCGGCACTTAGGAGATGTGGCCATCAATCGGACGAGCAAATCTATTACTTCCGCATCATCGCCGCGCACCCTTCTTGATGTAGGAGTGCTCCCAAGTTCCGTAACTGTTACACACAGCTCGGGATTGGCGACGCCGATATCTTCAAAGCAAATTGCAATCAGTCGTCGCCAGATTGCATTTCCACGCATTCTATATAGGGCGGCGGCAGCTGAACTAGCAAGATTGGCTTCGTCTCGGCGAATTGCTTTTTGCAGCATGGACGACGCAACCCACGCGTCGATCGGCGGTAGATTTTCCATTTGTACCTCCTGATTAATGGGAGGTCGGTTATTCGAGATACCCGCCTTATACAGTAGCTAAGCCAACTGTCTAAGCAAGGAAGTTAAACGGTATACCCAAGTTTTTGCAGCCGGGTCTAACGATGCAACTATCAGAAAAATAATAATATTAATCCATTTCTCGACAATTCTATCAAACTGTACTCAAGGCGAACATTCAACTGACTTGTAGGCATACCCGAATGTCCCACGTATACACTAGCAAACTGGAATACTTGCGATCTTCGATGTCAACGGCAGCATGTCGCCAACCACCAGTCCGAAGCAAAGCCGTGCGGCGTTAACGGAATTGAGGCGAGCGCAGCTTGTTGATCATATTGTGGATGGCGGGCCCGACATCCTTCTGTCGGTACGACGATAACATTCGGCTCTCACGTCAGAAAGGCAAGGCTGTGCTATCGGTTTCACTGCGCATACTTCTCGACCAGTGGAGTCACGCAGAGATCGTAGCAGCTTAACCACAAGCTGCTACGGGTGTACGGACACTAAGTTTACCACGACGTTCGTGGGTTTCACTCAGACGCACATCAATATCAATCCCAAGCTCAATCAAATAGTTCACAAGTCTGTCGACAGTGAAGTCCTTGAGCTTGCCGCGGGTGATATTCGAAACCTTGGCTTGGTCCGTTTTGAGTATGGCAGCCACCTGCTTCTGAGTTAGTTTTCTGTGCTCAATCGCAGCCGAAATTCTACGAGCGATATCAATTTTCAGCCGATCCTTAGCGTCCAATTCGACGCCAAGGTCAGCAAAAATGTCGCCAGAACTTCTAACGATATTTACATCGTCAAGTTTGTTGTCGAACATTTTGTGCCACCGTCTTTCTTTTTGTTTCACTGAGGTAATGTTGCTCCGCCAATTTCAAGCGGCTCTCGATCAGATCAGTCTCTTTTTTGGGTGTAGCTCTGCCGCGAACCGACTTTTTCTTGAAAGCATGGAGTACATAAATCGTATCTCCGAATCTTGTCGTATAAACGGCTCGAAATGTATCGCCGTCATCATTCGAAATGACTTCCAGCACACTGGCTCCACGATAAGAAATCAATGGAGTAACATTGATGGCTCTTCCGCCGCCTTGTGCTGTATAAATTGAAAAACCAACTTCTTGTTTCACGTCTTCTGGAAAATTACGAAGATCAGCGAGCGTTGAGCCCAAAAATACTACTTCTTTCACTGTTTTTTGTTCCTTCTGTTGAGGTTTTGTGCACCTGGATCATTTCAATGTCCTTTTTAATGCTCTTCATCGGGAAGAGCGCCGATAAGGCCCTTTTCGTGAGCCTTGAGTTAATATGCTATATCTGGCATCAACAGTCAATGGGCTTATGCCAAAATAAGCATATCAAGTTTGCTGTCTAATTTTAAAGTCGTACCAGCTGACTACGTTACCCAGAGGGAAACCTAATGATGGTTGAATTTTGTGATCTGCCCATTTACCTAGGTTCACGTTCCACCGGTGAAGCTACAGACTTTGTTTCATCACGCCCAGGGATGTTACCCTAGCTTTCCAAGCTCTGACGTAGTCAGGGTCGATTTTATTGATCAGTTTTTGCTGGGCTTCTGACGCGTTATCGTAGTTGACGTGGGGGCGATGCCTTGGCCAAACGGAACGAAACTTGCGTTCGTACTGCTCGGGCGTCGGCGGTGCACATACACCATCGCACAAATCTACAATGACAGCATAGTCAGCGGGCAGTGCCTCTGAGCCATCAAGCTCGCGGTGCAGCCGATAGCTTTCAGCTTCCGCTTTAAACTCTCGCTCCTTGCAAGTCAGCTCGCGGGACACAGGATGAACGGACGACTTGTAGCGTCCCAGAGGAATGGTTGTATCTCGGAACCCCTGAACGATTTCCGCATCACTCCATCCCCTTGCGCTTCTCCACTTTCTAATCGTGTCGGCAGGACGACCGTGGATCGCGGCGAGCTGGGAAGTTGTGTAGGACTTTTTGCTAACCGGATCGAAGAACAGGAGGCTATCGCACTTGTTAGAGTTTTGAGTCCGCTTGTCGGCCCATCGGACGTTTCCAGGATGATATTCGGGATCACAGTTATTGATGCGATCAATGGTCGCTTTAAGGGCCGGTTGAGGACCAAGCTTGCGCAAGAATGAGGGGAACTCTTTGAACTCGGGATGGACGGCAACGCCCTTGGCTACAAGACGCTGCTTCATATTTCGCCAGCAATTATATTCTTTAGGATAGCGGTGCCGAAGATCGGTCGCGGATAGCGTAGCACAGTCATGATCGACCTCCGCGGCTGATATGTTTTTCTTAGTTGCGAGATATAGGGCGGGGCAGTTACTTGTGATCGGGACTGCATCGACCGTGGCACTGAGCGAAAGCACCAGCTCCATGGGCACTTTGAGGAAGTTTTCTAGAGATATCTCCTGTCCTGTACCTTGAGAAAATGCGTTGAGATATTCGTAAAGACTGGGTGTCTTGACCAAGGAATCCGAAATGTTATCATATAACATGCAGTCGCCGCTCCTGTTCAGTGGTTATTGCAGCTCCGCTCAGAGCAATGATATACGAAGGCTACGGTAGGCAAACCGTAGCCTTCTGCTTTATAACTTTGATGTTCGTTGTTTGAAGTTATGATATCAGAAGCTTAGCTCTGAATTTGCCCTACGGCTATTGCACTGTAGGTCCAAGTGGGGCCGTATCGTCTGCTACGCTCTCCCGCTACCAAATTTCTCTCAAGAAAATTGAAAATATCGGCGTTCGGCAAAGCCTATTTTTGCCGTCCAAAGTGATATGCCCGAAAATCAAATGACTCTCGGGCATTCTGTTTTGAGTGGGCAATCAATTATCGCGCTAAGCCCAGCTTGCCGCTTTGGCCGATGTGGTGCTCAAGAAGCTCAGCAGATCTGATGTCAGCCGCTCGCCGTCTGTCTCGGTTAGGCCGTGTGGCGAACCGTCATATTCCAACAGCGTCGAGCCGGGGATTGCTTTATTTGCCGCGCGCGCAGAAGCGTCGATAGGGACCGTTTTGTCCGACGTGCCGTGAATGATCAAAGTTGGGACTTTGAAGTGCGGAAGGTCTGGGCGGAAGTCTGTCGTGGCGAAAGCTTCTGCGCAGGCGAGGGTGGGTTTCAGGCCTGCTTGTAATGCGGTCGCCGTCGCGGCGGTGATGACCTCATCACTGACGCTCTGTGTCAGCAGGCCTTGGTCGAAGAATTGCGGAAAGAATGTGTGGTGGAAAAAACGGGCGCGGTCTTCCTTTATGCCGTCTGCAATACCGTCGAATACTTTTTGCGGCGTGCCATCCGGATTGTCGCTTGTCTGGAGCATGTAAGGAACAACAGAAGCGATGAGAGCAGCCGAAACGACACCCTTGCCGCCATGGCGGCTCATGTAACGCGCCACCTCGCCACCACCCATGGAGAAGCCCACCAAGGTCACGTTTTCCGTCGCACCGGTGGCTTCCATCACGTCCGCCAGGTCATCTGAAAGGGTATCGTAGTTATAGCCGTTCCAAGGTTGACCAGAGCGGCCAAAGCCACGTCTATCATAAGCGATGACCCGGTATCCTGCATCGGCGAGGGCCAGAGACTGTGCATCCCAGCTGTCTGCGGATAAAGGCCAGCCGTGCATCAGAATGACGGGACGGCCGCTGCCCCAGTCTTTAACGTAGATATCGACGCCATCGCGTGTTTTTACATAGGTCATAAGAATATCCTCGTTTTCATTATTTTTTAAACGAAGATAATCTCAATATAGTTCCGGTCTATAACCGTGATTATGCGAAAATATAAAATTATATTGCGAAGAAATATTTGATATATGCGCATTAATACTTTTGGCGTGTCCAGCAGTAATGATCGTCGAAAAATTGGGGTTGCAAGAAATAATCTATTGAAAATTGGTTAAAATCTGATTCGACATATATTGGGATCGGGTGTAAAAAGTTAATGTTCATGAATATCTGGTATCGATACTTGGCATGTCTTAGGAGGATAAGCCTTGTCGTATGCGGCTTTTCAACGTGTGGGCACTCAGCTGTCGCCCAGGCAAGTTACAGACCTTCAGACAATATTTGATGGCGTTTGTTTTGAATGCCTCGAAGATCGTAGCAGCAGGGTCGCGAATGAATGCGCTGCGGTGCTGATAAGAAGCGCACAGCGCGGTATTCTCGATCATGAAATGCTTCGTGATATCGGTATGGCAGTTCTAAAGCGCCACTGATTGTCGAAGGAGAGCGAACCAAGCGCCCGGCGAACCGGGCGCTTTTTGTTTTCAGCTTTTTTCCTGAACATGCGCTTCCAGAAACCATAGTGACTTATCCAGATCGCGCGAAGCTGCGGTGAAGATATCGGCTGTGTTGGGATCGCCTGCATCATCCGCTTCATCGATGGATTTGCGCACGAGGTTGGCGGTATCGCCGTACCGTTCGATCAGTTCTGCAAGGTGATCGTGGATCTTGTAGATATCGGTTGGATAGGCCTTGAGCTTGGACGTAGACGTGACCGTCTGAACAGTGCCAAGCGCCGTTCCGCCGAGCTGTACGGCACGTTCCGCAATCGTGTCGCCATGTTTGTCGAGCAAGTCGCGAAAGCCGTCCAGCAGCTCGTGAATGGCGATGAATTGCGGACCCTTCAAATTCCAATGGGCCTGTTTCGTGATCAGTGCCAGATCGATTACGGACGCGAGAGACTCGTTCAGAAGTCCGATGACCGTTGCTTTTGTATTGGAAGGCAAATCGTTTCTGGTCTTGTGCGTTCTCATTTTTCTCTCCTGCTCGGCGACAACTCATTCGCCTTTTGAAACATTCTGGAAAGCAACGAGTGGGAGCGTGAGTCGTTCCATGAGAACCGGTTTCCCCACACCAATAATGATAGTCTCAATTGTCTGGCGGTACGTCGCTGACGATTCGACGGTCGAGCAGTTTCAGCGACCGATCCGCCTCTATGCGGTATGTTTCTATTGCACGCCGTCCGTCATCCATTCTGAAATCATGACTGAACGTGCTGCCGATGGGGGACTTGGTGAGCTTCGTGCGCGGTTGGCCGCCATAGATGATGCTGCCGGGAACGGGCTCGACATCCGGTGACGCCATTGTGCAGGAGGCGAGTGCCACGACGAATAGCAGGGCAAATTTGCGCATGGTGTTCTCCTGAAAAGATCGCTTGATGGTAGTTGAGATAACTTACGCCAGCTCTTTCTGTTCCGGGCATAAAAAAGCCCCGCATCCTTTCAGATGCGGGGCAGTTTTCCTTGGGAGGATAAGTTTTTTAGTCTTCGTTGGCAGCAAGCTGTGTCAACACCTGCCCACGACCGCGAACGCGCATGATGAGCGGGATGATGAAGGCAGCCGCGGCCACGAGGAACAGACCAACCGCAATCGGTGACGTGAACAGCACAGCAGGGTCGCCCTGGCCGATGGCCAGCGCACGACGAAGCTGTTGTTCCGCCAGGGGGCCGAGGATCAGGCCAACCACGGCTGGCGCAATCGGGTAGCCGAAAATCCGCATGATGTAGCCGAGGATGCCGAAGGCCAGCAACATGCCGAGTTCGAACACCGATGGGTTGGCGCCGATGGTGCCGAGTGTTGCGAACAGCAGAATGCCCGCATAGAGCCAAGGTTTCGGGATGGTCAGCAGCTTGATCCAGAGGCCGATCAGCGGCAGGTTCAGAACCAGCAACATGACGTTGGCGATGAACAGGCTGGCGATCAGACCCCAGACGAGCTGCGGATTGGTTGCAAACAGCAGCGGACCGGGCTGAAGGCCAAATTGCTGGAAACCGGCCAGCATGATGGCGGCGGTTGCTGTCGTCGGCAGGCCGAGCGTCAGCAGCGGAACGAGTGTACCGGCAGCAGAGGCGTTGTTGGCAGCTTCAGGGCCGGCAACGCCTTCGATAGCGCCGTGGCCGAACTCTTCAGGGTGCTTGGACAGTCTTCTTTCGGTCGCATACGACAGGAAGGTGCCGATTTCCGCACCGCCGGCTGGCATTGCCCCGATGGGGAAGCCGATCAACGTGCCGCGAAGCCATGCTTTCCAGGAGCGTGCCCAATCCTGCGCGCTCATCCAGACCGAGCCTTTCACAGCTTGGACCTGATCCGGGCCGCCTTGGCCTTGGGCAACGATGAACAGGGTTTCGCCGATGGCGAACATGGCAACGGCCAGCGTGGTGACTTCCACGCCGTCCAGCAGGTCTGGCACGCCGAAGCTCATACGCGTTTGGCCGGTCAACTGGTCGATGCCGACGATGGCGAGTGTAAAACCGATGAACAGCGAGGTAAGGCCGCGCAAAGCAGAATCACCGAAGGCCGATGACACCGTGACGAAGGCCAAAACCATCAGCGCGAAATATTCACGCGGGCCGAACACCAGCGCCAGTTTCACGATGTAAGGTGCGACGAACGCCAGTGCGATGGTGGCGATAAGACCGGCGACGAACGAACCGATGGCCGCCGTCGCAAGGGCTGGTCCCCCGCGCCCCGCTCGGGCCATCTTGTTGCCCTCCAGTGCGGTGACGATGGATGCGCTTTCGCCGGGCGTGTTCAGCAGGATCGATGTGGTCGAGCCGCCATACATGCCGCCGTAATAAATACCGGCAAACATGATAAGCGATCCGGCAGGATCAAGCCGGTAGGTTACGGGCAAAAGCAGCGCAACCGTCAGTGCGGGGCCGATGCCGGGCAGAACGCCGACGGCAGTGCCGAGCGTAACGCCGATCAGCGCGTAGACAAGGTTCATGGGTTGCGCAGCAACCGCCAGACCTTGCAACAGAAATTCAAAAGTGCTCATGGACAGATTTTCCCCTGTCGGGTGAAGCCGTTGCTGCTGCGTGTGTGCAGGCGCGCGGCCACATGTCTTTGTTGTTTATCGATTGGATCGGCGGTCAGAAAAACAGCCGTTCCAAAGGTCCGGCAGGCAGCGACAGTTGCAGCAGGCGCGCAAAAATCATCCATATGACGAAGCTGAAAGCGATGCCCACAGGTATCGAATACCAGAGCTTGCGTTTGCCGAAGGCGCGTGCCGTGAAGGCAAAGAGCAGGCCTGTAGCGATGGAAAATCCGGCGATTTTCAACAGCAGCATCTGTGCGGCCAGACCGGCAATGACCCAGAAAACCGGGCCGAATTCCTGCTTGTCACGGGCGGGAAACTCGTTGCGCCATGCTTCGAACGCGGTCCATATGGCCAGACCGACAAGACAGAAGCCGACGGCGTAAGGCACGGTGGCAGGGCCGACCGGCGAATAACCGGTGACGCTGGCAAGGCGCGCAGAATCCCAGAAGATGACGGCTGCGATGGCAACCAGCGCAACGGCGATCAGCATCGCCGCCCAATCAGGGCGGCGATGTGTCGGTTGTGAAGGGGATGAACCCTGGCTCATTTTACCAGTCCGATGTCTTTGAGAATGGTTTCTGTCGAGGCGGTGTCTTTTTCAAGCTGTGCCTTGAACGCGTCACCGGCAAGATAGGTATCCATCCAGCCCTTGGTCTTCAGTGTTTCCTGCCACTTGGCAGACTTCACCAGTTTTTCCACGTCGGCGTTGACACCCTTTTCCTGTTCAGGTGTCAGGCCCGGAGCCGCCGCAATCATGCGCCAGTTCTGGACAACGACGTCGAGGCCGCTTTCTTTCAGGGTCGGTGCGTCGACTCCTTCCAGCTTCTTTTCGCTGGAAATGGCCAGAATGCGAACCGTTCCTGCCTTTACCTGGCTTTCGAATTCGCCGTAGCTGGAAATGCCCGCAGTCACCTGCGCGCCGAGGATGGAGGCCAGAGCCTCACCGCCGCCGGAATAGGCAATGTAGTTGATCTTGGTTGGATCAACGCCTGCTGCCTTGGCAATCAGACCCGCTGTAATGTGGTCCGTGCCGCCAGCCGAACCGCCACCCCAGGACACGCTGCCCGGATCTTTCTTCAACTGCTCAATGAGTTGAGCAATATTCTGGATTGGCGACGATGCAGGAACAACGATGGCTTCGTATTCGCCGGTCAGACGCGCGATGGGCGTAACTTCCTTCAGCGTAACGGGGGATTTGTTGGTGAGAATAGCGCCAACCATGACGTAGCCGCCGACGATCAGTGCATTTGGATTGCCGCTCTGCTGGCTTGCGAACTGTGCGAGGCCGATGGTGCCGCCAGCGCCGGGAACGTTCTGAACCTGAACGCTCTTGGAAATGCCTTCTTCCTGCAACACGGACTGCAACGAGCGTGCAGTCTGGTCCCAGCCGCCGCCGGGGTTTGCAGGGGCGATGATGGTGTAATCGGCAGCCGCTGCGGGAAGCGCCATTGCGCCTGCGAGAAGCGAAGCGATAAGGAAATGCTTCAAAGTGAACCCTCCATGAGATGCCGTTTCGGCATTGTTGTGATTATTGCCACAGGAGGGGAGCATGGACGGCCAAAGGGCAACGCAAACGCGGCCTGAGAACGATTTGTCCAATGAGACTTCCTCCCGCTTCTCCACTTCCCGCCTCCACGGATGAAGAAGAATTGCACAGCACCACAGAAAGCTGTCATTTAACTGACGCAGCGCAATTGGATAGCGTATTTACTGTCTATTAATTTTTGAATTTCGTCTACTGCGCTCGTAAAGCCTCGTTCCAGCGCTCTATGATGCGGGCGCGC
This sequence comes from Agrobacterium sp. rho-13.3, assembly GCF_033957765.2. Classification (NCBI taxonomy): domain Bacteria; kingdom Pseudomonadati; phylum Pseudomonadota; class Alphaproteobacteria; order Hyphomicrobiales; family Rhizobiaceae; genus Agrobacterium; species Agrobacterium sp. rho-13.3. The sequence continues at coordinate 2,097,224 of NZ_CP192774.1, read as the reverse complement.
TTGACCTGATCGAGATAAACCATCAATCCCGGACTGACGGGAACGGGACGCAACTGTGCACCGTGAATGGCCTGCATCGTGTTTGCCGTGTTGTCACCGGCAACCTCCGGGCTGACGGCGGGTATCTGCAACTGCCGCGCCATGATTGTCTGACCTTCCTTCGACATGAAGAATTCCAGATAACGACGGCCCAGTTCCGCGTTTCTGGCGGCGTGCGGCACAAGCCCGATGCGGGACATGACCACGGTGTAGTCTTTGGGCAGCACGATGCCGACGTCTGGATGGCGAGACGCCCAATCGGCGGCGTAGGAGCCGAGAATGTTGTAGCCGAGAATAAAGCGACCATCCGAGATGCGTTCCAGAATGGCCGAACTGGTCGAATAGACCTTGACGCCCGCCGTGCCCATGCTTTTGATAACGTTCCAGATATCGCCAAATTGTTCCTGATCTCGCGACATGAACAGGAAGCCGACGCCTGAGCGTTCGATATCGTAAGTGGCGATCCGGCCATGCACTTCTTTGGCGTGGTGCTCCAGAAAATCCACGAATTCGGCGCGGGTGGCTGGCGGCTTTTTGTTCACGAAACTGGGTTTGTGATAAACGAAGACGGCGGGTTCGAACGTCAGTGCATAAGCGGTGTTGCGCCAGTTGGCCCAAGCGGGCCAGCGGGCACTCATCGGCAGATCGGAGCGCTGCGCATAACCATCATTGCTGAGTTTGACCTGCAAATCCATGGCGGATGAAAAAGCGAAGTCGGCGGTTTTTTCGCCCGCATCGGTTTCGCGCACGATGCGATCGTAAATCTCCCCCGTCAGCATATCCTCATAGGAAACGGCCACATCCGGGTGTGCTTTCTGGAAACCTTCGATCATCGGGGTCGCAAGGGGTTCATCCAGCGACGAATAAACAACCAGTGTTTCCGCATCCGCCTTGCCGGAAGGGGCCGGAAAAAACATCTGCTGCGCCTGCAACTGGCTTGCGGCGGAAAAGAAAAGACAGAGGTAGAGAAGAATACGCATGAAAACGATCATGCCGCAGCCACTTGCCATTCACAAGACGGAAGCGCTCCGATAAATTTCATGAAAATGGAGGGCGTTGGCTTGCGAATTCTGCTGGTGGAGGACAATCAGGTTCTGTCGGAGGGGCTTTCGGCACTTCTGCGCGGAACCGGTTATGCCGTGGACGTGGTATCTGACGGGGCTTCCGCCAATGCCGCCATTGCCGCAGAAAACTTCGATCTGGTCATTCTTGATCTCAACCTGCCTGAAATGGACGGCATCGATGTGCTGCGCTCCATGCGCGCCCGGCAGGACAAGGCGGCGGTTTTGATTCTCACCGCGCGTGGCACGCCGGAAGAGCGGGTGAAGGGACTGGATCTGGGTGCCGACGATTACATGATCAAGCCCTTCGACATCACCGAATTTGAGGCCCGAGTGAGAGTGCTTTTGCGCCGTAATGCCGGTTTGCGATCGTCGTCCATCAGCTTCGGCAAGGTATCGTTCGATCTGACATCCCGGACGTTCTCGGCGGAAGGTCACCCGCTGGACATTCCCGCAAGAGAGGTGGCGCTGCTGGAGGTGCTGTTCATGCGGGCTGGAAAAGTGGTGGCGAAAGAAGCCATCGTGCAATCTCTGACGGGTTTTGACGACGAGCTTTCCGGCAACGCCATCGAGCAATATGTCAGCCGCCTGCGCAAACGGCTGGCCCCGCACGGGCTGACCGTCAAGACGGCGCGGGGCATTGGTTATTACCTCGAAAAGCTGCCGGAGATGGCTGAATGAAGCAAGTCGCCTATTCTCTGAGGCGACGTCTTCTGGGCTGGCTGCTGATTTCCACCGCCATCATCGGCTGCGTTGCGCTGGCCGATACCTACAGAGAAGCTGTCAACACCGCCAATATCGTTTCGGACCGTGTGCTTTCCGGTTCCGCCTTGGCGATTGCCGAGCGGGTCGTTGTGTCCGAAGACGGTTCTCTGGAAGTGGATATTCCCTATGTCGCGCTGGAAATGCTGACATCTGCGGCGCAGGACAGGGTTTTTTATCGGGTCGATGGGCCGAACGGGCAGTTTCTGACCGGTTATCAAAACCTGCCCTCCGTTGACAAACTACGCAGTGATACGCCGATTTACGTGGACGCCGTGTTTCGGGGTGAACCCATCCGCGTCGCCGCGATCCAGCGTTTTGCCTCGACGGGCATCAATTCCGTGCCGTTTTCCGTGACCGTGGCGGAAACCACGATTGCGCGCAGTCGGTTGGCGCAGGCGATTATTCTGCGGTCCGCGTTGCGCCTGCTGTTGATGATTGCCGGAGCTGCCATCATCGTCTGGATTGCGGTGACGATTTCGCTGCGTCCGCTTTACAGGCTCAGTGAGGCGATTGATCAGCGCAGCCCCAATGATCTGCACCCCATCCGGCAATCCGTTCCTGTCGAAGTTGAAAACCTCGTCGAAACCGTCAATTCTTTCATGGTGCGGCTGCAATCTGCGCTAGATGCGCTACGGCACTTTACCGGCAATGCCAGCCATCAGCTGAGAACGCCGCTGGCCATCATCCGCACCCAGCTCGCCCTTTCGGCACGGGCATCCACCTTGCAGGAAGCGCAAGCCGCTGCCCACAAAGGGGATGCTTCGGTGGCGCACGCAGAGCATATTCTGGCGCAGCTTTTGCGAATGGCCAATATCGATGCAGCCGGGTCTGAAGAAAAACAGAGCCTTGTCGACGTCGATCTCGTGGCGCTGGCGCAATCTGTGACGGCGGACTACGTGCCGATTGCCGCAGATGCCGGTATCGATCTCGGCTTTGAAGACGTAGAGGCTGCGAAGGTACTAGCCGAACCTCTGCTGCTCGGCGAACTGCTCGGAAACCTCATCAGCAACGCTATCGCGTATGCCGGGCGTGGTTCGGAAGTGACGGTGCGGGTGCGGCGAATTGAAGGTGTCGCCTGCCTTGAAGTCGAAGACAACGGCCCCGGAATTGCGCCCGAAAAACGTGCGATGGTGCGTCAGCGTTTTGCCAGAGGTGACGGCAACGCCGCACCCGGTGCAGGTCTTGGCTTGGCTATCGTGGAAGAGATTGCAGCGTTGTTTGACGCTCAGCTTTCACTGGAAGACGGCGCGGGTGGGCGTGGGTTGAAGGCAACCGTTCGATTTTCGTGAAGCGGCGCGTGGGCGCCGCTTCCGTTCATTGCCGCAAATGTCACTCGTTAATCTTGTCGATCAACTGCATCATAATGTCCGCGCAGGCCTTCATCGGCTCGTCATCGGCACATTTGATATCGATTTTCGTTTCGCCTTGCTCAATGCGGAAATGGGCACCTTTTGGTGGCGGTGGACGCATTTTACCATGCGGGCCGCCATCTCTTGGGCCTCCTTCTCTCGGACCTGCATCTCGGGGACCACCGGGGCCGGGTGGCGGTGGCGGAGGTGGCGGCGCATCAGCATTCTGTCCGGCGTCAGCTGGGGCAAATGGGGGGGGCGGCGGTGGCTGCTGGGCAAACGCGGTCCCAGCCGCGAGCAGAAGTGCTGCTCCGGCAATAATCAGTTTTCTCATAAGGATAACCTCTGGCGTTGACGACGCGAATTAAACTGCCGCCAAAGGCAGTCGGTTGCTTACCGCCAAAAATAAAGTTCGAGGTTTTTCCGTTAATTCAGAGCGTGTCTTCTCACCCCATCCGCTCGGATGCATAGCTGCCGGGGCTTGGCGGGAAGACGACGGTGCGATTGCCGTTGATGAAGGTGCGGTGGTGAATATGGGCGTGGATGGCGCGGGCCAGCACCTGGCTTTCCACATCGCGGCCAAGCGAAACATAGTCCTCAGCCGACTGCGCGTGGGTGACACGAACCGTGTCCTGCTCGATGATCGGGCCTTCATCCAGATCGGCGGTGACGTAATGGGCTGTGGCACCGATCAGCTTTACGCCGCGCTCATAGGCCTGCTTGTAAGGGTTGGCACCCTTGAAGCTGGGCAGGAAGGAGTGGTGAATGTTGATGATGCGACCGGACATTTTGCGGCACATTTCATCGGTTAGAACCTGCATGTAACGGGCCAGCACCACCAGTTCCGTACCGCTTGTTTCGATGAGATCGATGAGTTGGGCTTCGGCTTTGGGTTTGTTGTCCTTCGTCACCTTGATGTGGTGGAAGGGAATGTCGTGGTTGACGACGACCTTCTGGTATTCGAAATGGTTGGAGACGACACCGACGATATCGATGGGAAGCGCGCCGATCTTCCAGCGGTACAGCAAGTCGTTCAGGCAGTGGCCGAAGCGCGAGACCATGAGTAGGGTTTTGGTGCGTTCGCCATCGCTATAAATGTTCCACTCCATGCCGAAAGGCTTGGATACCGGACCAAAACCTTGGCTTAAAGCCTCCATGCTTTCGCCTTCTTCGGAAATGAAGGAAACGCGCATGAAGAATTTTCCGGTTTCGAGGTCATCGAATTGGGAACTGTCGACAATGTTGCAACCCTTGCCCGCCAGATACCCCGATATGGCAGCGACAACACCGCGTTGGGATTTGCAGGCTACGGTCAATACATAAGTCGTCATAGGTTGGCCCTCTTCATTTCTCGCAATGGCCTATAGCGCAGCCAGGAGCTGCCGCAAAGCGTCTCGTCGCATGCGATTTTCGGTTTTGTACCAATGCCTTGAAGTCATAAGGTATGGTGAGACAAATGCGACATGCCGGAAGCGACATTGGCTGTTCAAATGAAGAGATACTCAAAGCCGCCACTCGGGTTGCAGCGGCTTTGAGGAGATGGAGTTAAGCGAGGAAGCTGTTGCGCAGCGTCTCGAACTTCACAAGCTGATCGGCCAGTAAGTGCTTGTTGTCATCACGGCGCACGAACAGCTTGAACATGGCGTTGCCGCTCGCGTTCATGAACCAGACGGACAGCGAACGGCGTCCGTGGAACTCACGATCCACGAAGGTGATCGACGCACAATTGTCTTTTTTGATGTGCCCGCCAATCGGGCTATCGCCATGAATATTGAACCAGCCATGGCCTTCGGTGCCTTCCGGCAGGTGCCCGGGAACCTCGAAAACGATATCCGGTGTCTGGACGATCATCAGAACTTCGCCCCAGGAGCGCAGTTCGTTCCAGATATCGTTAAACTTTTCCGCAGGCGCGGCAACGGCGGCTCCGAGCGGAAGCAAAGCCAGAATTTCCGCAGGCGTTACCTCTGCCTTGGCGGCAATGGCTTCCACCACGCCATCCGGCTTTTCAGCCAGAGCAGCCTTGGCGCGCTCAAGACGCTCATCGGTTTTTTCAGCAACAGCACTCATCACGCTGCAACCGGATGGTCTTCGCCGTTTCTGTCTTCATGAATGATGACATCGAAACCTTCGAAATGTGGACCCGACAGATATTCCACCTTGCCGCGATTGTTGCCGGCATTGGCGTGTGCGGCGCGGAACTGCTCGGACTTTGTCCATGCAGTGAAATCGTCCTTGGTCGCCCAGACGGTGTGCGATGCATAAAGCGTATGGTCTTCCGACGTGCCGCCTTTCAGCATGTGGAACTCCAGATAGCCGGGCATTTCGCTGAGGTGGCGCTTGCGCTCTTTCCAGATGGTTTCAAAGGCGTCTTCAAAGCCCGGCACAACGCGGAACCGGTTCATGGCAATAAACATCGATCGTCTTCCTTAAAGTGTCTGAGGCACTCAGGATATGGAGCCGAACTGCCGTTGAAAAGAGGGCAAGGCAAAAAGATAACGAAAATACTCACCTTATCGATTGTGTGGTCTATAAAGATGTGCAAATAACTCAACTTATATGGCGCTACGGGTCGTGGTGCCCTGCATTGCTCAGGATGATAAAATGCTTCTTTCGCTTCGCTCACTCGCCTTCGGTGCCGTTCTGCCAGTCGCGCTGGTGTTGTCCCCAGTCACGGCAAATGCTTCCGATAAGGGTAATCCAGAGGCAAAGCGCATCGTGGCCCTTGGCGGCACGGTGACGGAAATTCTCTACGCACTGGGTGCCGGAGACCGCATCGTTGCCCGTGATTCCACGAGCACCTTTCCGGTTGAAGCCGTTTCGAAACCCGATGTCGGTTATATGCGGGCACTGTCTTCCGAAGGCATCCTGTCGCAGAAACCCGACCTCATTCTGTCTGAGGATGGTTCCGGCCCTGCTGACGTGATTGGCATTTTGAAAGCCAGCGAAGTGCCGATGGTGACGGTCGATACGCCACCGGAAGGAAGCGCCATTGCCAAGAAAATTGAGGATGTTGGCACAGCCGTCGGCCTTCAAGATAAGGCGCAGGTGCTGGCGGCGCAGGTGAACTCCGGTCTGGATGCGCTTGCCAAGGACGTTGCCGCCGTTGGTGATAAAAAGAAACGGGTTCTATTCGTTCTATCCACCGCAGGTGGGCGCATCATGGCGGCCGGTAAAGATACGGAAGCCGCAGCGATTATCGAGCTGGCAGGGGGCATCAACGCTGCCGCAGACATCACCGGCTACAAGCCGCTGACCGATGAAGCCGTGATTGCGGCCGCCCCTGACGTGGTGTTGACGATGCAGCGCGGCAACCACGCAGAAAATCCGGATGAGCTTTTCAAGCTTCCGGCCTTCCAGTCCACACCGGCTGCGGCGTCCAAATCGCTCATCAGCATGGACGGACTTTATCTGATTGGTTTTGGTCCGCGCACGCCTGCTGCCGGTCGTGAGCTGGCCGCAAAACTCTATCCAGACGTTATCAAGCCATGAGTGTTGTGGCTGTGGCCCCGGTCGCAAGCCCCACGACCGAAGGCCATGTTCCGGGCGACCGCTCGCGCAAGGGTATCATCACCCTTGTCGTGCTATGTGTATTCCTGCTTTTTGCCTGTCTTGTCTCGCTGGCGAGTGGCCCAACCGGCGTCGGGCTTCACGAGCTATGGCTTTATTTCACCGGCCATTCCGAGACGATGGAGGCGCGCGACCGCGTTATTCTGGAAGCGGTGCGCCTGCCGCGCACGGCGCTGGGGTTGATGATCGGGGCCGGGCTGGCCATCTCAGGTGCGATGATGCAAGGCCTGTTTCGTAACCCCTTGGCAGATCCCGGCCTTGTGGGCGTCACCTCCGGGGCAGCCCTGTTTGCGGTGGCGGCACTGGCGCTTGGCGGCACTGCTCTAGCACCGCTTTCCGCATTTTTCGGCATTCATTTTCTGCCGCTGATGGCCTTTATTGGTGGCCTGATCAACACGCTGCTGCTTTACATGATTGCCACCCGCAATGGCACGACATCAACGACCGTGCTGGTGCTGGCGGGTATCGCCGTTGCTGCTCTGAGCGCTGCCTTGATGGGGCTGATGATTTTCATGGCCGATGACCGTGCCCTGCGGGACATTACGTTCTGGAGCCTTGGCTCATTGGGTGGTGCAACGCCGGTTAAAATCTGGACGACGCTGCCGTTTTTTCTCATCATTCTGGCCAGCATTCCGTTCGTCGCGAAAGGGCTGGATGCACTGATCCTCGGGGATGCCGCCGCGTTTCACATGGGCATCCCGGTTCAGCGTCTGAAGCACATCGTTATTCTGGCTGTTGCTGCGGCCTGTGGTGCGAGTGTTGCGGCGGCTGGGTCCATTGGATTTGTCGGCATCGTCGTGCCGCATCTGCTGCGGCTGGTCATTGGCTCGTCGCATCGCTTCCTTTTGCCCGCATCCGCCATCGGCGGAGCTGGACTTCTGCTGCTGGCAGATAGTTTTGCGCGCACCGTTGCCGCACCGGCGGAGTTGCCGATTGGTGTGGTCACGGCATTGATCGGAGCGCCGGTGTTTCTTTTCCTACTGCTCGGTAAGGGCAACGGATTGGGTTTGAGGAACGCATCATGATTTCCACACATGGCCTTACCGTCGTTCGCTCAGGGCGCAAATTGCTGGATGACGTGAGCATCCATCTCACGCCTGGCACGTTCAGCGTGATTATCGGGCCGAATGGCGCGGGCAAGTCCACTTTGATGAAGGTGTTGTCCGGTGAAATGCGGGCCGATGCGGGGCACGCTGCCTACAATGACGTGGATGTAAACCTGTTCAAGCCCGTGCAACTGGCGCGCCTGCGCGCCGTGTTGCCGCAAAGCACGGTGTTGGCCTTTCCGTTCACCGCGCTGGAAATCGTGCGGATGGGCGCGGTTGCTCAAGGGTCACGCGCGCCTGAAGAGCAAGCGAAGCGGGCGCTGGCAAAGGTTGGTTTGAGCGGTTTCGAAGGCAGAGCTTACAATATGCTTTCCGGCGGAGAGCAGCAGCGTGTGCAGTTTGCGCGCGCCTTGGCGCAGGTGCCGCATCCCGTTGAAAACGGTGAGGCGAGGGCGCTTTTGCTGGATGAACCCACATCGAGCCTTGATCTCGGCCACCAGATTTCCGTGCTGGAAACGGCGCGTGATTTTGCTGCTGGGGGCGGCACGGTGCTGGCGGTTCTGCATGATTTGAACCTTGCAGCAGAATTTGCCGATCAACTTATCGTCATGCATGGCGGGCAGATTACCGCCTGTGGGCCATCACTGGAAACAATCAGTGACGAGACGATTGCGCGGGTTTATGGCATTGGCGGAACTGTCGGGCGTGTTCCGGCGCACCACATTCCTTACGTGCTGCCGCAATCGCGCCATCGCTGACAGATTGAACGTATCAGGCGTCCGGTTCTGGCCGCGTGGTAACGAAAATGGCAGCGCCGAGCATCACGGCTGCAACAAGTGCGGCCCTCAGTGCCGATGGCGCCGTGGCGAACCAGAACATCGCGTAACTCATTGTCATTAAAGACACAGCAGCGATTTTTGCCTTGCGTGGAATTGCGCCTTTTTCCCGCCAGTTGCGCAGGGAAGAGCCAAATCTTGGGTGGGATAGAAGCCACGCTTCCAGCTTTGGCGATGACTTGGAAAAACACCACAATGCAATGAGGAGAAACGGTGTCGTCGGCAAGACGGGCAGAAACGCACCGACGATGCCGGTGGCCACCATAAGCCAGCCAAGACAGAGATATAACACACGCATAGCTGCCGGTATCATGAGTTCGATACTCACGATAGTGGAAAAGCTGTCGCGCCAAATGGCGCGACGGGATTGTTTGGAGTAAGGCTTGAAAACGTCTCAAGGGTTGAAACCCGCACGTTCTGCCTTTATCAGCCTGCACCGATGCCCGCACTATAAGCGGGCCACCACGAGGTAAGAAGGAAACACCATGGCCAAACTTATACACTCCATGGTCCGGGTGCTGGACGAAAAGCGTTCGGTGGGCTTTTACAAACAGGCTTTCGGGCTTGAAGTCGCAGAACGTTTCGAGTTCGAGACATTCACGCTGGTTTATCTGAACAATGCCGAAGATGACTTCGAGCTGGAACTGACCATCAACAAAGGCCGCGAAGTGCCTTATGCGCTAGGCGATGGGTATGGCCACATTGCTGTCAGCGTTGCAGATGTCGATGCCGAACATGCGCGTCTGACTGAGCTTGGTCTTTCGGTTGGAAAGATCGTCAATGCCGAATACAAGGGCGCGCCGTTCGCGAAATATTTCTTCATCTGCGACCCGGATGGGTACAAGATCGAAGTGCTTCAGCGCGGCAATCGCTTCAGATAAAACAGGCGCTTAACCAACGAGGTTTTCCATGGCAGAGGCAGGCGTGAAACTGGAAGACAGCTGGAAACATGCGCTTTCCGCCGAATTCGCCAGCCCCTACATGTCGAATCTGAAAGATTTTCTGCTTGCCGAGAAAAATGCTGGCAAGCAGATATTCCCCAAAGGCAGTGAATATTTTCGCGCTCTGGACCTTACGCCGCTGGATGAGGTGAAGGTCGTGATTTTGGGACAAGACCCTTATCACGGTGCCGGGCAGGCGCATGGCCTGTGCTTTTCCGTGCAGCCGGGCGTGCGTATTCCGCCATCCTTGGTCAATATCTACAAGGAATTGAAGAGCGATCTGGATATTGCGCCCGTCAAACACGGCTTTCTGGAAAGCTGGGCAAAGCAGGGCGTGTTGCTGCTGAACAGCGTTCTGACCGTCGAAGAGGCTCGCGCCGCCTCCCACCAAGGACAGGGCTGGGAAAAGTTCACCGACGCCGTTATTCGCACGGTGAATGATGAATGCGAGGGCGTGGTTTTCCTGCTCTGGGGATCTTATGCGCAGAAGAAGGCAGCGTTCGTCGATCAGACCAAACATCTGGTCCTGAAATCACCGCATCCATCGCCGCTGTCCGCCCATAACGGCTTTTTCGGCAACCACCATTTTTCGAAAGCCAACGAGTTTCTCGTTTCACATGGCCGTGAGGCCATCGACTGGCAGTTGCCTGAGCAGGTTTGACCTCAAGAAAAAGTGGCAAAACGCCTTTGCACTTTTAAACTGGCTGATTTAAGAGATAACCGGACTGTAAACTGAAGGATTTATACCGGTGACGCTTCTGTCTGCGCAAACATCTGTCGCACTTCCCAATCCACGTGCTGTCGTTGATGCTTTTCATGAGCATTTTGCCGAGTATATGACGATCACGCGGGATGGCGAGGCGCTGCATTTCGAGGCGGATTACGGAAATGGGACGTTGAGCGCCGAGGGTGGGCGTTTTGCGGCGCGGGTCAGTTGCATCTCCGAAAACGTGCTGCTGTCGGTCAAATCCATGGTTGCAGAACATATCCTGGAGTTTTCCGGCGAAAAGACGCTTGATTTTCGCTGGGAAGGGCATGGCGCGGAATTGCGGGAACTGCCCAATCTCTTCACTGGACGTGTGGTGCGAGGCTACAATCTGACGCCAAAAATGCGCCGACTGGTCATTGCCATCGATAAGGGAATCGAACGGTTGATGACCGGTGGTTTTCATGTGCGTATTCTGATCATCCCCGATCAGGCTCGCACACCCGTCTGGCCGCATCTTTCGAAAACCGGCGCAATCGTCTGGCCGGAAGGTGAGAATGAGCTGACGCGGCGCGTTTATACGATCCGCTCTGGCGACATTCAGCGTGGGGAGATCGATATCGATTTTGTCATGCATGAGGGCAACGATATGCCCGGCGCGCATTTTGGCGCTACGGCTGCACCGGGTGATATTGTGGGCATTGTCGGCCCCGGTGGCGAGTTGCCGGATGTCGAAACATATGTTTTCGCAGGAGACGAGACTGCATTGCCGGTGATGCTGCGGATGGCAGCGGAAATGCCTGCGGGTAAGGCGCTGACCGTTTACGCCGAAATCGACAATGAAGCGGAGCGGCAGGAGATGTCCTGCAAAGCCGGTGTGACCTGGAACTGGCTATACCGCCACGGCAAACATGCCGGAACGGCGGGCCTTTTGGAGCATGCCATGCGCAACCACGCCTGGGCCGGTGCCGATGGCCTGCATGTGTTCGTTGGCTGCGAAAAAGGCGAGTCGCGGTTGGTCAAGAAAATGCTGGGCGATGAGTTCCAGATTCCGAAGACTTGCATTCACACTGCCGGTTATTGGGTAAAGGGTGCGAACGACGACCACTAATGAGCGATAGACTGAACAGTCATTTCGATCGTTTACTATTTGAGAACAATCCGTGCTGAACGTCCTGTCTATACGAACGGCGTGATCTACCCCATTTTGAGCCCATGAAACACGAAGGGCTCTTCTTTCAGAGCCCGTGAAGCTTAGGGGTCTAAAATGCTGAACCAGATCAAAGGTTTGCACCACGTCACATCGATGGCGGCGAGTGCGCGCGGCAACAATCATTTTTTCACCGATACGCTCGGCCTGCGCCGGGTCAAGAAGACCGTGAATTTCGACGCGCCTGATGTCTACCATCTCTATTATGGCGATGAAGTCGGCACGCCCGGTTCTGTGATGACCTATTTCCCGTTTCCGCACATCGCGCGGGGTCGTCAGGGTACGGGCGAGGTTGGTACCACGCTGTTTTCCGTTCCTGAGGGTTCGCTGGGTTACTGGCAGGACCGACTTGCCAAGGCCAGTGTGGATGGTTTGAAAGCCGATGAAGCATTCGGCAACAAGCGCCTGCATTTTGCCGGTCCTGATGGTGATGGTTTTGCGCTGGTTGAAGTCAAGGACGACACGCGTGCGCAATGGACTGCCAATGGCGTTGGCGAGGATCAGGCGATCCGCGGTTTCCAAGGCGCTTCGCTGCGGCTTCGGGACGAAGGTGCGAGTGCTGAACTTCTGAAGTTCATGGGATATCAGGAAGTTGACAGGCAGGACGGTGTTCTGCGCCTCGGCATTCCCGGCGGTAATGGTGCCGATTTCATCGACATCGAAACCATGCCAAATATCTCCGGTGCGCGGCTTGGGGCGGGTTCCGTCCACCATATCGCTTTTGCGGTAGAAAATCGCGAGACGCAATTGGACGTTCGCAAGGCGCTACTGGATACCGGTTATCAGGTTACGCCGGTGATCGACCGCGATTATTTTTGGGCGATCTACTTCCGCACACCCGGCGGTGTGCTGTTCGAAATCGCCACCAATGAACCGGGTTTTGACCGCGATGAAGACACGGCACATCTGGGTGAAGCGCTGAAGCTTCCCGCACAACATGCCCACATGCGCGGCATTCTGGAGCAGCATCTGGAACCGCTGGAAGACGAAGCAAAGTAAATGAAGAGGCTTGCGGATTTGATTGCCGCAAGCGCACTTCCGGAGGCATTTTCATGACTAAAGACAGCTATTTGCACAAGGTCCGCGCCGGTGCGCCGGGCCAGCCGATCTTTTTCGTTTTCCATGGCACGGGTGGGGATGAAAACCAATTCTTCGATTTCGGTGCACGCCTGTTGCCAAACGCGACGGTCATTTCGCCGCGCGGCGATGTTTCGGAATTCGGTGCCGCCCGCTTTTTCCGTCGCACGGCAGAGGGTGTCTATGATCTGGACGATCTGGAGCGCGCCACCCGGCACATGGCGGAGTTCGTGAAGGCCAATCGGGATTACCACGAAGCCGGTCTGGTGATCGGTCTTGGCTTTTCGAACGGCGCGAATATTCTCGCCAATGTGCTGATCGAGTTCCCGGACCTGTTCGATGCGGCGGTGCTGATGCATCCGCTGATTCCGTTCGAGCCGAAAGCAGCGCCAGCGCCCACATCACGGCGTGTGCTGATTACGGCAGGTGAACACGATCCGATCTGCCCGGTGCCGCTGACGAATGGTGTGGTCGATTACTTCAAGGCGCAAGGTGGTGAGGTGGCCGTGGAATGGCATTCCGGCGGGCACGAAATCCGCTCCAATGAAATTGAAGCGGCGAGGGCGTTTTTGACGCCTTATATGTAGGGCTGATGTGAAGCCTACGAAAACCGGAGCACATAGTTTGCTCCGGTTTTGTTATCTGTACCCGCAATCCTGCAACTGCTTCTCATATCGAATGGCCATGTTGGCAGAGCGGCGGGCGGCCTTTTGAATTGCACTGTTGTTGCGCCAGACGCCGTTGGCGTAACCGGTATGGCCGGAATAATAGGCAAGATAGAGATTATACGGATCGTTGAGCGCGATGTTGTTCTGGCGGTTGCTTTTGGCGTGATACCAGCCGACGAAATGGATGGCGTCGGTGAAATCGGTGCGGCTGGCGTTCCAGCGGCCCGTTTCCCGCTGATAGACTGTCCATGTGCCATCGAGTGCCTGCGCATAACCATAGGCCGTCGACCTGCGCGTCCATGGAATGAAGCCAAATAGCTTGGTGCGCGGCGGGCGGGCATAGGGTTGGAAACTGGATTCGGTATAGATGGTGGCCATCATGACCGGCACAGGCACGCCGAACTCCCGTTGGGCGGCTTGCGCGTCTTTTTTCCAGTTGTTGAATATGCCGTTCCGCTGTTCGAAAATCGCGCAGGCATTGGTGATTTGCGACGGAGCCGTCGCGCACCCTGCCAGAGCAGTCAAAAGAAGAACGACGACAAATACGCCACGCATCGCGAAACCTCTCGTTCCGCCCATTACTAAATTGTAAATGTTAACGGTGGGTTTTGAGACAAGGTTAATGCAAATGCCGTCCATTAACCGCGCGTTAGGATCTGGCGGAGTGTTTACAGCCGCCCCATGTTTGCAGCCATCTGGTAAAGCGCCAACCCGGACGCCGTGCCTGCATTGAGGCTATCCAACTGCGGTGATTGGGCAATGCGGGCGGTGTGGAAACGGGAAAGCACCTCTGGCGGCAGACCTTCGCCTTCCGTGCCGATGACCAGCGCCATTCGGTTGGAGGGTGGTATCTGGCGAATTTCCGTGGTGCCTGCAGGGGAGAGGCTCCAGATGTCGAAACCTTCCGTGGCCAGTGTTTCCAGCATGTCTACAGCATTGCCGCCGCGGTGGTATGGCACGGACAGCACCGAACCTACCGAGACGCGCAGCGACTTTCGGTACAGCGGATCGCAGCAGGTGGTGTCCATAAACACCGCATCAGCATGAAACGCCGCAGCGTTGCGAAACATGGAACCAAGATTATCGTGGTTGGAAATGCCACAGCCAGCCAGCACGAGAGACGATGACGGCAGCTGGCGGATCGTTTCCGCCATGTCCTTGTCCGCCTTGCGCTTGCCCAAGGCCAGAATGCCGCGATGCAGGTGGAAACCGACGATGGCATCCAGCACGCCTGCTTCCGCCACATAAATGGGAACGTCTGCCGGAAACTCGCTCAGAATATCGGCTATGCCTGCCAGCCGGTTCTTGAGAACCAGAATGCTTTCCGCTTCGAAATCGCGGCCAGCCGTGTGTGCCGCTGCCAACATGCGCAGCACAACGGTGCCTTCCACGATGAAGCGGCCTTGCCGGCCCGTCAGGTCACGTTCGCGAATATCCTGAAAGGCAGCGATGCGTGGATCGTCCGCCTCTGTTATCGTGATGAACCCGCCGCCATTCGGCAGGCTTGGAAAGTCAACGGGCATCAATGGTGATGTCTGCCACGAACCGGCCCGCCTGCACATTGAACACCAGTGCCTTGCGTGTGCCATTGGCCAAACGCCCGTAGAACAGCATATCGCCATTGGCGAAGGAGACGTTCTCGATGGTGAAGCCCTGTGGCAAGCTGGCGGTGGCGGCAACGGGAGCGTCCGCAGGAACGGCGGTGCTGGTGTTCGTTGTCGCGACAGATGCCGTTTTGGAAGGGCCAACCGCCTTGTAGACAACGGCACCGAAGACAGCCATAAGGCTGATAAACATCACGGAGCCAGACACGATCTGCAAACGGATCATCTTGCGACGAACTTTTTCCATGGCCGGGTCTAACGGCTTGTCGTCCTGTTCGTCTTGCTCGATCTGCGTCATCGGGTTCCTTGGATATTGCTGATTGATCGGAAAATAAGAATGAACGATCCCTTTAAACAAGGCGAAGACGCAAGGAAAGTCCTGATTGCAGGGGAAGACGCTGAAGGTCGCCTCGATTCATGGCTGACTGCTGAAGTTGGTGGCGATCTGTCTCGCAGCCGCATCAAGGCGCTGATCGAACAGGGTGCCGTTTCGCTGAACGGCAAGGTCGTGACGGAGCCGAAAAAGAAGGTTCACCCGGCAGACCGCATTGAAATCATCATGCCTGAGCCGGAAGACCCCGTGCCGCAAGGCGAGGATATTCCGCTTGAGGTGGAATATGAGGACGATGACCTGATCGTGCTGATCAAGCCCGCTGGTCTTGTCGTGCATCCCGGTGCTGGTAACTGGACAGGCACGCTGGTGAACGCGCTGATCCACCATTGCGGCGATAGTCTGTCCGGCATTGGCGGTGTAAAGCGCCCTGGCATCGTGCATCGTCTGGATAAGGAAACCAGCGGCGTGATGGTGGTGGCCAAGAACGATAACGCGCACCGGCATCTGGCCGCGCAGTTTGCCGACCATGGCAGAACGGGACCACTGGAACGGGCCTATAAGGCCATCGTCTGGGGTCGCCCCAAGACATTGCGCGGCACGATCGATGCCGCACTTGGCAGAGGCGCCGACCGAACCAAGCGCGCCGTCAAGCGTGAAGATACGGATGACGCACGCGAGGCGATCACGCATTACGAAGTGATCGAGCGTTTCCACGAAAAAGCGGATGCGACCTCTCTTGCTTCGCTGGTGGAATGCCGTCTGGAAACCGGGCGCACGCACCAGATCCGCGTGCATATGGCCCATATCGGCCATCCGTTGATTGGTGATCCTGAATATGGTGCTGCCTTCCGCACCAAGGCCAATCTTCTGCCGGACGCGGCAAAAGAGGTCGTCAACCGGTTCCCCCGTCAGGCGCTGCACGCCTATCTACTGGCGTTTGAACATCCGCGTACTGGCGAGGTCATGGAGTTCGAAACAGATATGCCAGAGGACATCGAAGAGTTGGCAAACGCACTTCGCGGCTAAACTGCCCAAATCGCGACACAGTCAGGCCGGGGGAATTTCTCTCCCGGAATGTGGCCGGTCGTCTCAATATATGTCGTAAGCGACAGAAATAAATATTACATTAGTTTATGCATGAATTCGAAATATCGATGATATTTTCAACGTCTCAATTCCGCTCTATTTAAGCATAGTTTTTGAGTGACAATAAAGCGTAGGAAATGCGCGTCACCAAGGCTTTCAAATAAACCCTCTTGGGTTGAAATTATTCATTCGGCCTTTCCGCGATCGGGAAATATTCGAGATAAAGCGCGATGAATGTCAGCGATCGAAAATTTATATTTCACGATCTGCAAAAAATCGAAGGCTATATTGACCCGCCCGATGCGCTGGTTTTTACCGTTCTGCTACAGGCACAACAAAAAAGATCGCTCAGTGGCGGCGTCGCCGAAATCGGTGTGTTTTACGGCCGCTCATATTTTTTGCTGCGCAAAGTGGTGGGTGATGAGGGAAAGGTTCTGGCCGTCGATCTGTTCGACCTTGAGGCTGCTGATGGCGGCGCGTCCCGGCAGTACGAAAACTTTCTGGACAATGGCAAACGCCTGAACATGACGGTGGATGAGGAACTGGTCATCAAAGGCGACAGCACTCAACTCGATGCTGACAGGGTGCTGGAAAAAATTGGCAGGGTGCGTTTCTTCAGCATCGATGGCGGCCACATGCTGCATCATGTTTTGTCGGATAGCAAACTGGCGATGGATGTTCTGGCCGATCACGGGATTATCGTTTTTGACGATACGTTCAACCCGCAATGGCCCGAGGTAACAGTGGGTGTGGCGGATTTTCTTCGGGCAAAGGGCGATCGCTTCAGTGCGTTCTGCATGACGAAATACAAAACCTATGTCTGTCGCCGCGAATATCATGATATATACGAGAATATCGTCAATCACGCGCCTGAGCTTGCGGCATTCGACCATGTCGAAACCGAGTTCCTTGGCGCAAGGGTCACACGCCTGCACAACCCCATGCGCCGCCGCATGATGTATGAACTGATGGTGCGTTCCGGGCTGACGAATTTTTCGGAACGAATCTACCGCTAATCTGTTTTCTGTTCGGCTTACGAATAAGTAATTTTATAACGCTTGTGTGAACGCTGTGTCTGCTTGAAAGACGTGGGTGGCGTACATATTTGTGACGTGGGGTTCGTGCGGGGTCGATATTCGACCCGCTACTTCGGTTTGCCTTGAAAAAGGGGACTGGCCTAAAACAAAGATAAGGGGGTGCTTTATGGCCCGCAATATGCCTTCGATTACTGCCGGTGAAGCCGGTCTGAACAGATATCTCGATGAGATTCGCAAGTTTCCCATGCTGGAACCGCAGGAAGAGTACATGCTTGGCAAACGTTATGCCGAACATGGCGACCGCGATGCTGCGCATAAGCTGGTGACGAGCCATTTGCGTCTCGTGGCGAAGATCGCCATGGGTTATCGCGGCTATGGCTTGCCGATTGGTGAAGTTGTGTCCGAGGGCAATGTGGGTCTGATGCAGGCGGTCAAGAAATTTGATCCCGAACGCGGCTTCCGCCTAGCGACCTATGCGATGTGGTGGATCAAGGCGTCGATCCAGGAATATATCCTGCGCTCGTGGTCGCTCGTCAAAATGGGCACGACCGCCAACCAGAAGCGCCTGTTCTTCAACTTGCGCCGCCTGAAAGGCAAAATCCAGGCGATCGATGATGGCGATTTGAAGCCGGAACATGTCACGGCGATTGCAACGAAACTTCAGGTGTCTGAAGAAGAAGTGATTTCCATGAACCGCCGCCTGCATGGCGATGCTTCGCTCAACGCGCCTATCAAGGCTGCGGAAGGTGAAGCGGGTCAATGGCAGGATTGGCTGGTTGATGGCAGTGAAAGCCAGGAAGCGGTGCTGATCGAGCAGGATGAACTGGATACACGCCGTCGTATGCTGGCGAAAGCCATGGCTGTACTGAACGAGCGCGAACGTCGCATCTTTGAAGCACGTCGCCTGTCCGAAGACCCCATCACGCTGGAAGATCTCTCCACGGAGTTCGATATCAGCCGTGAGCGCGTGCGCCAGATTGAAGTGCGCGCGTTTGAAAAGGTTCAGGAAGCCGTTCAAAAGGAAGCGCTAGAAGCTGCGAAAGCTTTGCGCGTCGTCGACGCATAAGTTTTCAGATATCTTATAGAAAAAGGCCCCGGATGTTTTCATCCGGGGCCTTTTTTGTATTCTGATGGCTGATTACTGGCCGGTCGTTGGAGTGGCGGCACTCCATTCGCGCAGGGCCGTCTCAAATGCCGCCTTGCCGTCTGCACCCTTCTGCAACGTCAGCAGAGCACGGCGACCGTTGCGGTACGATACCGGAATGTCGATCCAGTCACGGGTGCGCATCAGCTCGAGGTTGGTCTTCAAAGCATCCGGGAAATCATTCAGCGCGATCATGTGGAAATCGTCTGTGATCTTTGCTGGAACTGCGATCAGCGCGTTGCCGCGATCCTGCTCGGTGCTTTTCATCGCAATGCGTTGAACGCTATCGATTGCGCCGCCTTCGAAGCCTGCACCCACCGAAAAGACGATCTCGACCAGATGGCTGGCGGGCAAAGACGGGTCCGTGTTGCGCTTGAAGGTGATCAAGGCGCTCAAGCCACGTCCGGGAATGGTGATCTGACCCTGAACGGTGGCGGAAGGCTTACCGTTCGTGTCCTGTTCGTTTTGAAGCGACCAGGAAACATTTCCTTCAATTGCCGTTGGCACCGTTTGCCCGAGAACCTCTTCATAGAGGAACATACGGTGGCCGGAAGCAGCCGCGGCAGGCGCTTGTGCCGGTGCCGTCTGTCCAGCTGTCGTCGCGCCCGTGGTGGGGTTTGCCTGTGCTGCCGGTGCAGCTTCATTCTGTTGATAAACAGACTGGCCTTCAGCCGTTACCGGCTGACCATTGGCACCGGGGCCTGCACCTTCATCCCGTTCCGTGCCATTCGCCAGAAGGCGCTGCGTGAACTTCGTGCCCGTCACAGAGCCGTCATCCACCTTTGCCGGTGGCGCCTGCGTTGTGGGCTGCTGCCCATTGGCGCTTGGCTGTGCTGGTGTCGTGGTCTGTGTGGCTGCTGGTGTGGATGCGGTTTCTGTCGCTGGTGTCGTCGTGTTGCCGGTCTGCGCAGACTGTACAAGTCCGCCGACAACATCGTTCAGCGTATCGCGATTGACCCAGAGCGCGTATGCGCCGCCAGCCAAAAGAACGATACCGCCAAGAACGAGCACCATGGCCGCATAATTGCGGCGTGGTTTTTTCTTTGTTCTATAGGCAGCGGCAGGAATACCGTCTGCCGCAAGCCCGGAATCGAAATTGCTTCTGTTGGCATTGTCCGTGGTGGTGCCAGACGTGCCATCATAACCAATCAGCTCTTCCAGATCATCCCAAGGGGTGCGTTCCTTGTCGTCCTTCTGGCCGGGTTGTACGGCAAAAGGGTCGTTGTCGGCACGCGGAAGTCCGGGAGTGGTCTTGGCGGGAAGATCAAGCGCGGTATCTTGGAAATACGTGGAGAAATCCTCGACAACGGCCGGGGACTGCTTCTGCGTTTCCGCCTTAGACTCAAGGTCGCGATGCTCTTCATCAGAGAATGTGGGCGAGGTGCCAAAGTGGACGTCAGCAGCGTGTTGCTCATCCTGCCGAGGCTCGGCATTTCCATCCTGATAATAGGGGGACTGTGACGAATAGCTTGCTGCGTAAGGAAGCGGAGTGTTCTCATGGAAAACATCGCTGTCGTCAGCCCGAGCCGCCACGTCCGCTTTCGGTTCTTCAGCTGGCTGATGAGCCGGTTCTTCCGTGTGCGGTGGCCAGTGGTCTTCGGCAGGCGTGTCCTGACCAACCCAGCTGCTGTGGGCGTGGTCCTCTTCGGCAACAGGCTCTGGCTCTACGGCAGGCTCGTAATGCTCTGCCGCGTAATGAGGCTCTTGCGCAGGGGCTGCGAAGTACGTTGATGCTTCTTCGCGGGGCGCTTCGGGCTCGTAGTGTGTTGCTACCGGCTCTGGTGCCGCGGTTTCCACCACGGGTTCAGGCTCGACATAAGGCTCAGCTTCTGGCTCTTCGCGATATTCCGCGTGTGCAGGCTGCTGTTCCGGCTCTGCACGCTCTTCGTCATAAGGCTCGGCAGCAACAGGTTCGTCCTGATGCAGACGCTGTTCTTCCGCAACGGTTTCCTCGTAATAGGGCGAGGATATATCGGCAGCCACGGGTGCAACCACGGTCGCCGCAACCGGAGCGGCATAGTCGTGATCTTCCTCGATGGCCGGAAGGGCTTCGGAATATTCGCCTTCCACCTCCGCAATCGCGGTGTCCAGCTTGAGAATTTGCCGATTTAAAAGTTCTTCCGGCGGGCGCGGTTTCATATTCTCGAGCTGGCGCACGACTGCGCTACGCGCCTTGTCGTACACCTTTGCCCGGTTTTCGGGAGTATTGTTCGCCAAGCCATCCACGGCCTTGCGAATGACTGCTACAAAATCCGCCATAAGCACTTTCTCGTCGAGGCCAGCGACGTACTGGCCCGATATGGTTTATGAATCTAGATCGCTGAGGACATTAATCCTCAAATGGATCAGTCACAAGTATGGTGTCATCCCGCTCAGGGCTGGTGGACAGAAGCGCGACAGGCGCGCCGATCAGTTCCTCGACCTGACGGACATATTTGATAGCCTGAGCAGGCAAATCCGCCCATTTGCGGGCACCGACGGTGGATTCTTTCCAACCTTCGAGCGTGACATAGATCGGCTCCACGCGAGCCTGCGCACCCTGGCTTGCTGGAAGGTGGTCGATTTCCTGTCCATCCAGCTTGTAACCCACGCAAATCTTCAGCTCTTCGAGGCCGTCAAGAACGTCGAGCTTGGTCAGCGCAATGCCGGTGATGCCGTTGGTTGCAACGGACTGGCGAACCAGTGCCGCGTCAAACCAGCCGCACCGGCGCTTACGGCCGGTAACGGTGCCGAATTCATGGCCTTTTTCACCCAGAAACTGGCCGACTTCATCGTGCAGTTCCGTCGGGAAGGGGCCTTCGCCGACGCGGGTGGTGTACGCCTTGGTGATGCCGAGGATGTAACCCAGCGAACCCGGGCCCATGCCGGAACCGGCAGAGGCCTGTCCTGCAACCGTATTGGAAGACGTCACATAAGGATATGTGCCGTGGTCGATATCGAGCAGCGAGCCTTGTGCGCCTTCAAACAGAATGCGTGCGCCAGCGCGACGCTTCTTGTCGAGCAGCAGCCAAACGGTTTCGCTGAACGGAAGAATCTGGTCGGCAACCGATGTTAGTTCTTCCATGATGGTTTCGTGCGACACTTCCGCTGCGCCAAAGCCGCGACGAAGCGCATTGTGGTGCGTGAGGATGCGGTCGACCTTGGCGGACAAAGCCTCCCTGTCTTCCAGATCCATAACGCGGATGGCGCGGCGGCCAACCTTGTCTTCATAGGCCGGGCCAATGCCGCGACGGGTGGTGCCGATCTTCGTACCGCTGTCGGAGGCGGCGTCTTCGCGCATGCCGTCCAGTTCGCGGTGCAGGGAAAGAATGAGCGTTGCGTTGTCGGCAATGCGAAGGTTTTCGGCGTTCACCGTTACACCCTGCGCGGCCAGACGTCCGATTTCAGCAATCAGCGCATGGGGGTCGACAACGACGCCGTTGCCGATAACGGCAAGCTTGCCGGGGCGCACAACGCCGGAAGGCAGAAGCGACAGCTTATAGCTTACGCCATCAATGACCAGCGTATGACCGGCATTATGGCCACCTTGATATCGTACCACGACATCTGCGCGCTCAGAGAGCCAGTCAACAATCTTACCCTTGCCTTCATCGCCCCATTGAGAGCCGACCACCACGACATTCGTCATTTCTTGCTTTCCTGCTCATGGCGCAAAAACGCCCTTACTCAAACCCGCGAATGTATACTGCGTTGTTTTGCGGAAAGCGACCCTGTTTATGCGCTGGAACTTTGCTTTTTAAGGGATAATTTAGGTTTGTACCCGTTTGCGTGGCACGATCCGCGCTTGCAGAAGGCGAATCGCCGGTGCAGAACAGCAGCGGTTCTTCATCTGAAAGTCGAGAATTCCCTTGTCATCCAAAGCCTATCTCGTTCTGATTATCGCTACGCTCTGCTGGGGCGGTAACGCCGTGGCGGGAAAACTGGCGGTCGGTCATGTCAGCCCCATGGTGCTGACATTTTTAAGGTGGTCGCTTGCGGTGGCCATCATCGTTGCCATCTCCCTGCCGCAGTTGCTGCGGGACTGGCCAGTGGTCAAGACGCGGTTGCCATACTTTTTTGCTCTTGGGGCGGTCGGTTACACCTGCTTCAATGCGGCGCTTTATACAGCCTTAAAATATACGTCGGCCATCAATGTCGCTGTTATTCAGGCCGGCATTCCGATGGTTATTTTTGCGCTGAACTTCGCTCTGTTCCGCACGCGCATTTTTTCGGGGCAGATTATCGGCTTTTTCCTGACGATAGCCGGTGTTGGGCTGTTGGCATCCCATGGTGATCTGCTTTCGCTTTTGAACCTTCAAATGAATCTGGGCGATGCCATCATGCTGCTCGCCGTGCTCTCCTATGCCATTTACACCGTTATTCTGCGCTGGAAACCGGCGGTCAACTGGCGCACCTTGATGGCCATCCCGGCGATTGCGGCGCTGATATCATCCGTGCCGTTGATGGTGTGGGAAGTTTCGCAGGAAACAGCGATCTGGCCGGATGCAAAGGGTTGGGTGATTACCGTTTACACGGCGCTGTTTGCGTCGCTGTTGGCGCAAATATTTTTCATTCTGGGTGTGGAGCGCATTGGCCCCAATCGCGCTGGTCTGTTTATCAATCTTATCCCGGTGTTTGGCACTTTTCTGTCAGTGCTGATCCTTGGCGAGACATTGCATCCCTACCAGATCATGGCTCTGCTTCTGACGCTTGGCGGCATCGCCGTTGCGGAACGAAAAAAACCGCCAGTCCTTTGAGGAACTGGCGGCAAGTCAGTCATGAATGTGAAAGGGCGTGTTATTTCTCAGCCCGCGTCTGGTCGAAACCGCTGAAATAGTGATCCAGTGCCGACAGTGCGTCCTGTCGCGACACGTCGATTGTGTCCGCGCTGCTCAGGGGCGCTACGGATGCAACGGCGTTGTGTTCCATGGCCGCAAAGCTGCGCGCAAAACCACCGGGGCCAGCTGCGTCTGCGTGGGTGGAAATGGATGCGATGACTGCGCCGCAGATGGCGGCGGCAAAAAGCTTCTTCAACATGTTCATACCCCGTTTCGGTGTCAGCCGGCTTGCCCGCCGGTCTTGTCCGTGTTGTCAGAATGTGCGTCAGAGCTTCTTTCTGCCGCCTGTAGTGACGACATTACAGGGCAGTGTTTTCAGGGGATTTAAGCCGATAGCTACAATTTTATCGGTCTTTATTTTTAATGCGATCTTTCGCCATTTTTCTTGCCGGTGTCAGCTTCAGGCTAGTTTTTCTGCTGCGCGATCACGTCGCTGGCCCGGCTTGCAAGGTTTTTTCGCCCGCCATCGGCCGCTGCATTGGCAATCATCGCCGGGATGGAGGAGCCTTCGCCTTCCTGCGCCGCGGTCAATGCGATCATGCGGGCAGCGATCTGGGCGATTTCTTTACGGATGGCCTCGTCATTGCCGTTGCCTTTGCCATTCAGCAAACGCTCGGTCAAAGCCGTTCCCTGATTGCGAATATCTTCAATCTCACGCGCGATTTTATCTGGCGTGTCTGCCGTTGCGCCAATCTGAATGAGCGGTGCGGCTACGCTGGCGGCTCCACCAGCGCCATCGACTGTGCTGGCTGCTAGCCGCTCCTTGAGGCGAGCAGCTTCCTGCGTGCGGCGCTCCAGCAGCATTTCATTGTCCGCATTGCGGGCCGCTTCTTTGGCCAGCTGCTCTTCCAGCCGGGCGATTTTTCTGCTTTCGAGATTCATGTGGCTGGCAGCCTGCCGATTTTTTGAGGCCGCTTCTTCAAGTTCTTTGGTGATAGTTTCACGTTCCTTGCGCCATGAAGCGGTCTTGTGCTTGGCCTGTTCGACTTCGATATCGCGCGCGGAAAGCGTGATTTTCAGATCGTCCAACTCATGGGACATAGCGCTGACGCGCTTCGTCAGGTTGGAAATTTCCTGCGTGCGGGAGATTGCCGTTTCTTCGGCATCGTTCAGCGCGGCCTTCAACCTGCTTGCGGCGTCTTCGTGGCGGCGTGACTTGGCGCGCAGTTCGTTCGTAACGATTGTCATATCTTCAAGCTGAGATTTCAGTTCGCGCGTTTCGGTCATCAGCTTGCTGGCATCGCTGATGGCATTGTCGTTTCTAAATTTTAGCGACAGAGCCTTTTCACGCTCTGCATCCAGTTCCTGGCGGGTGCGGGCGTTTTCCGCAGCATAGAGCGCACGCGCCATGTCTTTCTGGGCGCGCACTTCCTGCGGGCTGATGGGCATCGTCGCCCGCAGCCGCTTTTCGGTGTAGGTGACGATTCGGCGATGGATTGCCGGTGCCAAAAGCGAAACAAACAGGATGGCAGAGAGGAAACCCAGGCCAAAAAGAAGGGCGTACTCGATCACGCGGCGTGTCTCCACTCAGAAAACGCAATGCTCGACCTCCGTTGGCCCAGCAAATTGCGGCTTGTTCAATACAGGCGCACGGTGTCGCACGACAATCTTGCGCCAGGCCTTATCCGCAAATGGAACAGGCAAATGCTATTTTACGCGAAATGCCCGGGTCTTGCGAATCAGAAAGGATTCCATGTTGGCTGCGGCGTCAGCTTCAAATATCCGACATTGATGCCGAGGCGTGCGCCGATGCCCGTTCTGATCGGGGCAATGGTCACGTCGCTGTTTTTCAGAACCGTCATGCCAACGCCTGCAACGATGAAGGCGGAGCCGCTGACACCGCCGTAACGACGATAGAGCGCGTTTACAGCTGGAAGATTGTAGACCAGCATCATGGCGCGTGTGCCCTGGCCACCGTAATCAAGGCCAAGCGATGGGCCTTGCCAGAAAACCGGGTGCTGACCCGCATTCTTGGTGTAAAGCTGGCCTTCGCCATAGGTCAGGCCAGCCACGAATGCGCCTGAACCTTCCTGCCCAAGAATATAACCGTTCGGGAGGCCGTATTGTTGGAAGGCGCGCTCTACGACTTTGGCAAGGCCGCCTGTCGTTTCACCAAAGAAGCCGTGACCGGCATCAACGATTTCCTGAAGTGAATATTGATCGCTGCTTTGAGCAGAGGCCTGCGCTGTAGACACGCAAAGGCTCGCGAATACCACGAAAATCTTTACCAGTCCGAGGCGTGCGATGGTGCGGAGTTCGGTAAGTCGCATCGTCAATTCCGTCCGTCTGTTTCGTTCGTTTGGTCCTGTTACAGAGTCCTTTTGAAAACATTGGACGGATCGATTCGGCGGATGATTCTTGCGCTTGTCCGCCACAAAAATCATCCGCCGAATCTCCGTCGCCGAGTTTCCAAACGGACTCTTAGACATTTGGCATTTTGAAACCATCATATTAACAATCGGTTTACCAAATATGGTGTCATTATGGCTTAATAACTTCCACACCGTCCGCGCAGCCCTTGCGCAGGAGAATTTTATGACGAGCAAACTTAATCTCACGCTGTCCGGCCCCGATCTGGCGGCGCTTCTGTGCAGTCGCGTGTGCCATGATGTGATTTCGCCCGTCGGTGCCATCAATAACGGACTGGAGCTTCTGGATGAGGGTGGTTCGGATGAAGATGCGCTGGATCTCATCCGCACATCTGCCGTCAACGCTTCGGTGCGTCTGAAATTTGCTCGCCTGGCCTTCGGTGCATCCGGTTCTGCTGGAGCATCCATCGACACGGGTGAGGGCGAGAAAGCTGCGAAGGATTTTGCTGCCGCTGAGAAAAAAGCGGAAGTCAGCTGGAATGGTCCTCGCGCTATCGTGCCGAAGAACCGGGTAAAGCTGCTGCTCAATCTGTTCCTCGTTGCCTACAGTGCCATTCCGCGTGGCGGCAATGTGGATGTCGTTCTGGAAAACCCGGAAACCGACGCGAAATTCGAAATCACCGTCAAAGGCCGCATGATGCGCGTGCCGGCCAAGTTCGCGGCGCTTTCCGCTGGAACGGAAGAGGAAGACATCGACGCCCATTCAGTGCAGCCCTACTACACGCTGCTTTTGGCGCAGGAAGCGGGCATGGAGCTTGAATACAAGGTCCACGAAGACCGCATCGTGTTTACGGCCGTTATGGCAGAAGCTGCCTGATTCGCTGCTTTTGATGGATTGACGATATTCGGGCCGCCGCTTGGTGGCCCGTCTTGCGTTCATTAAGCTGTCAAGAAATGCGTCGTAGCATCACCTCATTGGGATAGGTCTGATCGCCTATCCGAAAATGGGTTCGCCCGATGGTCTCGAATTTCTGTGCTGCATAAAATCTTATTGCCGAGGCGTTTTGGGCGTTAACCGTTAACCAAACAGCGTCGGCCTTGCGGTCCGCGCATCTGTTAACGCCCTCATTCAAAAGACCTTTGCCTATTCCTCTGCCGTGATGTCTTGGCTGGAGATAGAGCGTTTTGATTTCCGTTGCCGAGCAGCCGGGGATCGGAGCGGGGCTATCGAATGCGATACGAACAAAACCATCGATGCCGTCGTCGTTTTCAGACACGATGATGTTTTCACGATCGTTGGCGATGATCGCTTCAAACTTGGCTGTGGTGAATTCGGATAGAGCGTAATCGGCGAAGAATTTGTTCACGCCGTTGCGCAGATATGTGCCGATCCAGACTTCCATGGAGATCGCGGCGAGGCTTGAAGCATCCCTTATCAGCGCGTGTCTGAAATGCATGGAAGACTCTCCTTAAAATCCTGCGTTTTCGCCAGCTTCATGTCCCAAATAGAAACAAAAAAACCGCCGGATGAGGGCGGTTTTTTGCATGCGGGTATGCTTGGGAGGACTATCAGGCTGTTTCGAGATATTCCGTCACGGCATCTGGCTCGCGCAGAACGTATCCACGGCCCCAGACAGTTTCGATGTAGTTTGCGCCGCCAGCGGCATTTGCGAGCTTCTTGCGCAGCTTGCAGATAAAGACGTCGATGATTTTCAGTTCTGGCTCATCCATACCGCCGTAAAGGTGGTTGAGGAACATTTCCTTGGTGAGCGTCGTACCCTTGCGGAGCGAAAGCAGCTCCAGCATCTGGTATTCCTTGCCCGTCAGGTGAACGCGCTGACCGCCGACTTCAACTGTCTTGGCATCCAGATTGACGATGAGTTCGCCCGTGGAGATGACCGACTGCGCATGGCCCTTGGAACGGCGCACGATGGCGTGAATGCGGGCAACAAGTTCGTCCTTGTGGAACGGCTTTGTCATATAGTCATCTGCGCCGAAGCCCAGACCGCGAACCTTGTCTTCAATGCCAGCCATGCCCGAGAGAATCAGGATTGGTGTTTTGACCTTGGACAGACGCAGCGTTCTCAGAACCTCGTAACCCGACATATCGGGGAGGTTAAGATCAAGCAGAATGATGTCGTAGTCGTATAGCTTTCCAAGGTCTACGCCTTCCTCTCCGAGATCGGTCGTGTAGACGTTGAAACTTTCCGACTTCAACATCAACTCAATGCTCTGAGCTGTTGCGCTGTCGTCTTCGATGAGTAGAACCCGCATAATTGTCCCCTTTGCCGCCTGCGGAAGGTAAATGATTGCCTTTTGCGCGATACGGATCCAGTCGTTGCCTGATTTGCAGGCTGCCACCAAATGGTTAACAAATTCTAATTACCTTTGGCAAGGTGTAGAGAATTTATTAAATAATGGTTCCAGTCTGCTGTTATTCAACATGAATCCGCATCACCAAACTTGAATCATAACGTGAACAAATCCCGCTAAGTGACTCAATCGACTCTCTCATCGTCGTGCCCGTGTTTTTTAGGGCTTGGCATTTACCGACCTTTAAATGATCTGCCTTATCATTAACGATGCCCGTAAACGAAAGGTTAACGACGCCTATTTTTTATTAACGTCGGGTAACTTTTTAGAAACATTCCGGCACATGCCGGAGTGGAAGGGTCGGTTCCAGTTTGACCGGGGTCTCGCTATCCACGGAGTATTGCGTATGAAGTCGCGTGACAGCCTAGTTCGCCTGAAGGAATTTCAGGTCAACGAAAAACGTCGTCAGTTGCAGCAATTGCAAACGATGATGTCCGAATTCGAACGGATGGCCAAAGAGTTGGTGCATCAGATTTCTCTGGAGGAGAGCAAATCGGGAATTACCGATCCAACGCATTTCGCCTATCCAACATTCGCGAAGGCTGCTCGCCAGCGCGCGGATAATCTTCAGGTTTCCATTCGCGAATTGAAAATGCAGCAGGAAGCAGCCGAAGCAGGTTTGGAAGAAGTTCAGGCCGAATATGAAAGAGCAGCTGCTCTGGAAAATCGCGACGTTGCGATTCGCGCCCGAGCGTGAGGAACAACGCCTGAGACATAGGTGGAACTCGTTTTCATTGACGGTGGCCAGCAGATCAGGGGGCTACTTTCAATGACGCGATATTATGCTTTTTAAAAACGCCGCTCGATTTTCGAGCGGTTTTTTTATGCGCTATAAGTCATCGATTGTCCGCAGTTTTTCGTTGATCTGAATTCGCTGAGATTGAGGGGAGGGCCGAAAACCATGAGCAACACCGAAGCGCCATTCCGTGCGCCAAAAATGACGCGCGGTTCGTGCCTGTGCGGCGCCGTGAACTGGGAGTTTCGCGGTGAAATACTGGACGCTACGATCTGCAACTGCTCGGCTTGTCGTCGCTACGGTGTTCTTTGGGCGTATGATTACGACGGCCACGGTATTTCGGTGGATGATCCGCAGGGTAATCTTGTCTCATATCAACGGGGATCGAAGGTGCTGTCGTTTAATTTTTGCGCGGTGTGCGGCAATCTCGTATCGTGGCGCGCCGCCGAAGCGGGAAAAGACGGGAGGGTACGGATCGCCGTTAACCTTCGTCTCGCAGAACCGTCCGATGTGGCGGATATTCCGGTGCTGCGGTTTGATGGTCTTCACAGTTTTGAAGATTTGGCGATGGATGGGCGCACAGTCGGCGATATCTGGTTTTGATCAACCGGAAATGACGTCAGACCATTCCGGGTGCCGCAACGTCTGCGCCTTGAAAAACGGGCAAAGCGGAATGATTTTCCAGCCGCCTTGGCGTGCTTCCTCAATGGCGTGAGCGGCCAATGCCTGACCAACACCCTTGCCGCGCAACGCATCCGGAACGCCGGTATGGTCGATGATGATGAGTTTTGGAGAGGTGCGGGAAAAGGTCATCTCGGCAGTGTGGCCATCCACCGTTGCCGTATATTGACCCTTTGATGCCGTCTCGGAATTGGATATTTTCATGCCGGTCACTCCAGTTGTCTGCAATGGAGTTTAAAGCCTCTGCAAAAAAATAAAATGCGTCGAGTTGTGAACGCTGTGGCCACAGGATCGACACGTTTTGGATTATATCAAAAACAAATCAGCGCCACGCATTCCCCGGTCTGTTAGGGAAGAGTGACGCCGGATGTTACCGCCGCTGCCCGTTCATGGGGCAGAGGCAAATTTAGTGACGGTACTGCTGAATGCGCGTGGTGCGCAGGCCAGCAAGGCCGTGATCACTGATGGAAGACTGCCAGGAGAGGAATTCCTCAACTGTCAGAGTATATCGTTCACAGGCTTCCTCGAGGCTTAATAGTCCTCCTCGAACCGCGGCGACAACCTCTGCTTTTCGACGAATGACCCAACGGCGCGTGTCCGCAGGGGGCAAATCGGCAATCGTAAGAGGGCTGCCATCGGGACCGATGACATATTTAACTCGTGGGCGTATCATTTCGGTCATTGGACACTCTACACAAACTCAAGACCATATGCTGATGCACTTTAGGGCCGTACCTTTAAAAATTAGCTAAGCCACTCGTGACAATTTGTTAAGAATTTGAATGGTTTCGCCTGATTTGTTCGAGCTTTGCTCGATTCTCGCGCCAAAATAAAAATGCGTTTTATTATTTTTGTAACGACCATTGCCACTAAAGTTATATTTGATTTCATTCATATTAGTGTCTAGATACGGGTAATCGATTTTTTCCGCATCGTATCCTTGTATAAGGGGCGATGCGTTCCTCGCTCGTTCGTCCTTACCGTTAAATTGTTGAGATCCGAGGCGACCATGACAATTTCCCGCCAACGCCTGCTCCGTCGTTCCACGCAGGGACAAGAAAATGACGCGCCGGATGCGCGTGAAGCCCGTCGGCGCGCGTTTGCTTATGCGCTGGGGCCCATAGGCTGCGAAAACGGTTTCACCCATTATCTGCTGGCCAATTTTCCAAATGGTGAAATGGCGGGGTTCAGCGATAGCGTTGTATCGTCGAACTGGTCTGCCACTTTGGTGGAGGCGTTCAATCGTTCTGATTTTTTTCGGCATTGCGGAGTGGTGGAGCAACTGAAAAAAACGATCATGCCGGTTGTTATGGATGGCATCTCAGGCTGGGTGGACACACGGCACAAACCACTGGAGCCGCTTGAGCGCAGTCTTGTCGAAGCACAGTTCGGCAACACGCTTGCTTTCACGCTTCATGAACCGGATGGAAATATATATATTCTTGCTTTTTCCGGAAAGCGGGGAAAGCTAAGTGAAAGCGAACTCTCCAGCATTTATTTTTCCAGCATGCGGGCCTTTGACGGCATTGTCACAAAAATTGCCAAGCCTGAAGCACTTCGCGAAAAACTCACCGCACGCGAAATAGAATGCCTGAGATGGTCGGCGGCTGGAAAAAGCAGTGATGACATCGCCACCATTCTTACGCTTTCGAGCCATACGGTGATCAGCTATCTGAAAAGCGCCATGCGGAAGCTGGAAGCATCCAACCGTATGCAGGCGGTGGCGCGCGCCTATCGTTATCGTTTGCTCTAGAGCGTTTCCGCTTTTCTTCGAAACGCGAAAACGCTCTATCTCTTTGTTTCAACATTTCCGGACGCAAAACCGCTTCACACTTGTGCTGGAAATGCTCTAACGACCGGCTGTTCTTACAGCATGATCAACGAAATCTCGGTTTTTCCCGGCCCATATGCAAGCTGGCACGTTCCCGCGTGGGCAAATGAAATGCGGTCGTTTTCATTCAACGTCGCCATGAAGCTTGCCGATTGCACGCTATTGGCCGCCGATGTGGTGCCGTTGAGCGCGAAGGTGCTTGCTGCACCATTGATCCTGATCGTCACCGTGTGTCCAGAGGACGATATGACGGCAAGCGAAAGCACGATGAGGTAGACCCCCGTTGCCGGAACCCGCAATTCCCGCAGCGTGCTGTTGACGATATCGCCCAGCGCAAAACCACCTTGCTGGATTGTCAGGTCCGTAAAACCGGAGAGCGAGCCCGCAGCATGGGAAACGTTGCCCGCTGCGCGACCAGCGCGCACCAAGGGGCGAGCCGGCATTGAGACGATGCCCGCGCCTGAAATCGACAGTGCCGTGTACCAGGTGGCGCCGTCTGCCGTGGTCTTTATTGAAAAGGCATCATTTCCGGCCAACCCCATTTCTGCGCGACCACTCCAACCCGACTGGAACAGCAGCGATGCGGTATCGGCAGGCGTTGCCTTGTTGACCTTGATCTGATGGCCACCGCCGGAGTCTCCATTGGTGAACAGGCTGGCGGAAGACGATACGGCGAGCCGGTTTGTTGCATCCGCGGTGGCGTTGATACCAAGCCGCTGGAACGCCGCGTTTTCGGGCAGGGAAAGCTCTTGCCAGCTTCCGCTCCGCAGCACTTTCAGGCGATTGTTTTCAGTAAACCATGCTTGCCAGCCTTCACGCGGGGCCAGATATATCCATGCATCGTCTTGCCGAAACGCAATTTTCCCCGTCTTGTTTGCCCAATCCCCTGTTGCAGCAGGCGCAATCAGAAAGCAGTCACCTTCACTCACCGTCTGCGGAGGCTGCGTGAGCTCTCCTTTGATTGTGAGTTGCGTGATGGCGTCCAGCCTTTGCAGGGCTTCGTTATGCGTCACATGTTTTTGTGCCTGCGAGGACAGGATATAGGGTAATTCAAGTCTCGATGTCTGTTCAGCCATTGTTCAATCTCCGTTGCGTTGGAGATTGTGAGGCCGTTTTGGTGCCCGTGGAGAAAGTTGCGAAATTATTTTTTTTGTCATGTGCGCAACTGTTTAAGGGGCCGCGCGCACGTCTTTCATGGGGCTGCGCCCCAGGCAATAAAATCCGGGTTGGCTAATCCGTCTTCATCGCTTTCGTCAAACTCATAGCGCAACGGCATTCCAGCCATATCCAGCGTAATGCCACCGGCAGCGCGCAACACGGCATCGCCCGCTGCCGTATCCCACATCATGGTCCGGCTGAAGCGGGGGTAGACGTCTGCGGCGCCTTCCGCCAGCATGCAGAATTTGAGGGACGAGCCGATGGATATGCTGTCGATCAAGCCGTTTTCCGCCACAAAAGCTTCGGTCTTCGGCGTGCAGTGGGACCGGCTGATGACGGCAATCGGAATTGTCGGCTTCGCGCGGCAACGAACCTTGCGGACATCGCTCTGTTCGAACTCATCGGAAATCTGAACCTTGCAGGCAATATCGTCATGCCCGCTCCACAGAACCTTGAGGGCGGGTGCATAAACCACACCCAAAACCGGCATGCCCTTGCGCACCAGAGCGATGTTGACGGTGAAGTCCTGTTTGCCTGAAATAAATTCCTTCGTGCCATCCAGCGGATCGACCAGAAAAAACTCTTCGCCCGTCTTCGGCACAACGCCGTTGGCGGCAGCCTCCTCGGCAATCACCGGAATATGCGGGAAGAATTCGTCAAGCGCCGCCAATATGACGTCTTCGGCTCTCTGATCGGCCTCCGTGACAGGGGAGCAATCATTCTTGTAGGTGACATGCGGCCCTGCGGCATGGACCGACATGATTTCCCTGCCAGCTTTTAACGCGGCCGCTATCAATATATCGAGCATCGAAGTCCCTTTGCCGGCAGCCAGATGCAATTCCCCAGCGCAAACGACATAGGCGCTTGTATCACGATTTACAACGTATGCTTGACTGTGACCAAGCAATGAGCATCGCATGGCAGAGAGATCGCATTTCAGCTCACGATAAGCCGTTTTTTACGGCAATTTCTGCTAAAATTATGGTCGTTCTGAGCTTTCAAGTGGCAAACGGTGGGTAAAATCCAAATATTGAACGCAATCCTACCTTTTTGACTTCACATTTCTACCGAACGAGATAAGGGTTTTGGTCAAGGGGGACATAAAAAGCAGCCCCGGAATCAACATAAACGAGACTTGCTTCGTTTGAGAGCAGGTCCGGGGGAAAAATATGGAGTACTTTATCCAGCAGCTCATAAACGGGCTGACTCTTGGATCTATCTATGGCCTTATCGCAATTGGCTATACGATGGTTTATGGCATTATCGGTATGATCAACTTCGCGCACGGCGATATTTTCATGCTCGGCGGCTTCGCAGCCCTGATTGTTTTCCTGATCCTCACATCGTTCTTCGCCGGTATTCCCGTTGCTGTTCTGCTTCTGGTGATGATGGTTGTTGCCATGTTGATGACGGGACTGTGGAACTGGGCAATCGAGCGCGTGGCTTACCGGCCTTTGCGCGGCTCCTTTCGTCTTGCGCCATTGATCACGGCCATCGGCATGTCCATCGCCCTGTCCAACTTCATTCAGGTCACGCAGGGTCCGCGCAACAAGCCGATCCCGTCCATGGTGACGGAAAACTACCATTTTGGCGCCATTACCATTTCGCTGAAGCAGCTTCTTATCGTGGCCATCACCTCGGTTCTGCTGTTCGCCTTCTGGTATATCGTCAACAAGACCCCGCTTGGCCGCGCGCAGCGCGCAACGGAACAGGACCGCAAAATGGCGGCACTTCTGGGCGTGGATGTTGACCGGACGATTTCCATCACCTTCGTCATGGGTGCCGCACTCGCCGCTGTCGCTGGTACGATGTATCTGATGTACTATGGCGTTGCGTCCTTCAATGACGGCTTCATTCCAGGCGTCAAGGCGTTTACGGCGGCGGTTCTCGGCGGCATTGGCTCGCTTCCCGGTGCTGTGCTCGGCGGTCTGCTGATTGGCCTCATCGAAAGCCTGTGGTCGGCTTATTTCTCCATCGCCTACAAGGACGTTGCGGCTTTTGGAATTCTTGCCTTCGTGCTGATTTTCAAGCCGACCGGTATTCTGGGCCGTCCGGAAGTCGAGAAGGTATAAGATCATGGCAAATATCGCTTCCGAAAACGGAACTTCCAGCCCGAGCCTGATGGCTCAGGCTGTGAAAGAAGGCATCTTTGCGGGCGTCGTCTCGTTTGGAATGTTCATTCTTTATATCGGCATCGTGACCTATCAGGATATCAACAACCAGTTGATATGGGGCACGCGCTGGGGTTTGCTGGCCATCTTCGTCGGTATCGCCGCGATTGGCCGTTTCCTTGTGGTCGGATTCATCCAGCCGCATCTGAACCGCCGCAGGCTGGCAAAGGCCAAGACCGGCATTCTGGAAATCTCGGAAGACAAAGGTTTCTTCCATAAACATTTCCTCAAGATAGCGCTAGTCTTTCTGCTGATTTATCCGGCAATCGCCGTTGGCCTTTTTGGCTTCCAGGGATCGCTGAAACTTGTCGATAACTTCGGCATCCAGATCCTCATCTATGTGATGCTGGCTTGGGGCTTGAATATCGTGGTTGGCCTCGCCGGCCTGCTCGATCTGGGTTACGTTGCCTTCTACGCTGTCGGCGCTTATTCCTACGCTTTGCTCTCCAGCTATTTCGGCCTGTCCTTCTGGGTTTTGCTGCCCATGGCTGGCATTCTGGCCGCTTTCTGGGGCATCATCCTCGGCTTTCCAGTGCTGCGTCTGCGCGGTGACTATCTTGCCATCGTGACGCTGGCATTCGGCGAAATCATCCGGCTTGTGTTGTTAAACTGGACGGAAGTAACGAAGGGCACCTTCGGTATTTCAGGCATCGCAAAAGCATCGATCTTCGGCATCTGGTCCTTCGACGTGGGTGCACCGAACAACTTTGCCAAGTCCTTCGGGCTGCCGATGTCGTCGTCCTACTACAAGATATTTTTGTTCTACGTCATCCTGTTCCTTTGCATGTTGACGGCCTATGTGACGATCAAGCTGCGCCGGATGCCAATCGGTCGCGCGTGGGAAGCGTTGCGTGAAGACGAAATCGCCTGCCGCTCTCTCGGCATCGACACGGTAAAAACCAAGCTGACGGCGTTTGCCACAGGCGCGATGTTCGGTGGTTTTGCGGGCTCGTTCTTTGCGGCACGTCAGGGCTTTGTTTCACCGGAAAGCTTCGTGTTCCTCGAATCGGCTGTCATTCTCGCCATCGTCGTTCTCGGCGGCATGGGCTCGCTGACGGGGATCGCGATTGCTGCCGTCGTCATGGTGGGTGGCACGGAACTGCTGCGTGAAATGGAATTCCTGAAGCACGTCTTCGGCAATGATTTCACACCGGAACTATACCGTATGCTGCTGTTCGGTTTGGCGATGATTATCGTCATGCTGTTCAAACCACGCGGCTTTGTCGGCTCGCGTGAACCCACGGCATTCCTGAAAGAGCGCAAGTCCGTATCGGGCAGCTTCACCAAGGAGGGTCACGGCTGATGGCTTCCGGAAACATTCCAATGACAACGAATAGCAACGGCGACACAATCCTCAAAGTCGAACATCTTTCCATGAAGTTCGGCGGACTGATGGCCATCAATGACTTCTCCTTCGAAGCCAAGCGTGGTGAAATCACCGCGTTGATCGGCCCGAACGGAGCAGGTAAAACCACTGTCTTCAACTGCATCACCGGCTTTTACAAGCCGACGATGGGCATGATTACCATGCGGCGCAAAACCGGACAGGAGCATCTTCTCGAGCGCTTGCCGGATTTCGAAATCACAAAGAAAGCCAAGGTTGCGCGTACCTTCCAGAACATCCGCCTGTTCTCGGGTCTGACTGTTTTGGAAAATCTGCTTGTTGCCCAGCACAACGCGTTGATGAAGGCTTCCGGTTATACCTTCCTCGGCCTGTTGGGTCTGCCGACCTATACCAATGCGGCGGCGGCTTCCATCGAGAAGGCCAAATATTGGCTGGAGAAGGCCGATATCATCGACCGCGCCGACGATCCGGCTGGCGATCTTCCTTATGGCGCGCAGCGTCGTCTGGAAATTGCGCGTGCCATGTGCACGGAGCCTGAACTTCTTTGCCTCGATGAGCCGGCTGCGGGTCTGAACCCTAAGGAGTCGCTGGCGCTCAACAACCTGTTGCGCGGCATCCGCAACGAAGGCACGTCGCTGCTTTTGATCGAGCATGACATGTCCGTCGTGATGGAAATTTCCGACCACGTCGTGGTTCTGGAATACGGCCAGAAGATTTCCGA
The DNA here is from genome assembly GCF_033957765.2 of Agrobacterium sp. rho-13.3. Classification (NCBI taxonomy): domain Bacteria; kingdom Pseudomonadati; phylum Pseudomonadota; class Alphaproteobacteria; order Hyphomicrobiales; family Rhizobiaceae; genus Agrobacterium; species Agrobacterium sp. rho-13.3. The sequence continues at coordinate 2,060,612 of NZ_CP192774.1, read as the reverse complement.
TGGCACGCCGGACCATGTGAGAAACGACCCCAAGGTCATCGCCGCCTATCTGGGTGTCGAGGATGATGAAGTGGAAGAAGTGATTGCAGTACAACTCGATGGGGGAGCGATCTGATGTCGGTTGAACCGCTTCTCAAAGTCCAGGGCGTCGAAACCTATTACGGCAACATTCGCGCACTGGCTGGTGTCGATGTTGAAGTTCACAAGGGTGAAATCGTCAGTCTTATCGGTGCCAATGGTGCCGGAAAATCAACGTTGATGATGACCATCTGCGGCAGCCCGCAAGCGCGCACCGGATCGATCATTTTTGATGGCGAAGACATCACCCGCGTCCCGACGCATCTGATTGCCCGCAAGCGTATTGCCCAGTCACCGGAAGGCCGTCGCATTTTTCCACGCATGACCGTTCTGGAAAATCTTCAGATGGGCGCAAATCTCGACAACCTCAAATATTTCAAAGAGGATGTCGAAAAGATTTTCGTGATGTTCCCGCGCTTGAAGGAGCGTCAGAGCCAGCGTGGCGGCACACTGTCTGGTGGCGAGCAGCAGATGCTGTCCATTGGTCGCGCGCTCATGTCTCGTCCAAAGCTGCTATTGCTGGATGAGCCATCGCTTGGTCTGGCACCTCTCATCGTCAAGGGCATCTTCGAGGCGATCAAGAAACTGAACGAGGAAGAAGGTCTGACCGTCTTTCTCGTGGAGCAGAACGCCTTTGCCGCGTTGAAACTGTCCAACCGTGCCTATGTCATGGTCAATGGCAAGGTGACGATGAGCGGTTCCGGCAAAGAGCTTCTGGCAAATCCGGAAGTGCGTGCCGCCTATCTCGAGGGTGGACGTCACTAAGAATTCTCGCGCCTGCCTGTGGTGGGCGCAGATCACCAGCCCCACAGGCCACTGCGGGGTTGGTGGATAACAATAACAATAAAGTCTGCCGGTAAACGGCGGGCGCAATACGAAGGCAGGTCCTGCGGCGCTGAATGCCCAAGGGCACTGATGGGGAAAAAGATGCAGGGACTTTTTTTCGAAAGTGACAGCGGCGTTCGTTATGTTTTGCGGGCACTTGTTGTCATTCTAGGGTTCTGGACGGCTTGGCGGACCGGCAAGTCCGTGGCCGAGGGTTGGGGTGAATATCCGACAGTGGTGATTTACACGCTGCTGTTGGGTGTCGTGATGCGTTTTCTGCATTACGCGCTCTTTGCGGGACCGATGCTGAATGGTTTTTACTACATCACAGACATCGTTCTGTTGCTCGCTTTTGCAACGGTTTCTTTCCGCGTGCGACGCACCAGCCAGATGGTCGACAACTACTATTGGCTGTACGACAGAACTTCAGCCTTTTCTTATAAGAAGAAAGATTGACAGCGGCGTTTTTCTGAATTCAGATTACCCGCCGGAGTGGAACAGCCTGAACAGTTAAGGTGGGTGCTGGGCAGGCAAAGATAATTACCCAACCATGGAACTGGGAGTAATATAATGAAGAAGTCTCTTCTTTCCGCAGTTGCGCTGACCGCAATGGTCGCCTTCAGCGGTTCGGCTTGGGCTGACATTCTTGTTGGTGTTGGTGGCCCGCTGACCGGCCCGAACGCGGCTTTCGGTGCACAGCTCCAGAAGGGCGCTGAACAGGCTGCGGCAGACATCAATGCTGCGGGCGGCATCAACGGCGAGAAAATCAAGATCGTGCTCGGCGACGACGTGTCTGACCCCAAGCAGGGCATTTCGGTTGCCAACAAGTTCGTCGCTGACGGCGTGAAGTTCGTTATCGGTCACTTCAACTCCGGCGTTTCTATCCCGGCCTCTGAAGTGTACGCAGAAAACGGCATTCTCGAAATCACACCGGCTGCGACCAACCCGGTCTTCACCGAGCGCGGCCTCTGGAACACCTTCCGCACTTGCGGACGTGACGACCAGCAGGGCAGCGTTGCGGGCAAGTACCTTGCCGAAAAGTTCAAGGACGCCAAGATTGCTATCGTTCACGACAAGACCCCTTATGGTCAGGGCCTTGCCGATGAAACCAAGAAGACCCTGAACGCCTCTGGCGCAAAAGAAGTCATCTATGAAGGCATCAACGTTGGCGACAAGGACTTCTCCGCTCTGATCGCGAAGATGAAAGAAGCTGGCGTATCGATCATCTATTGGGGTGGTCTCCACACAGAAGCCGGTCTTATCATCCGTCAGGCTGCTGACCAGGGCCTGAAGGCCAAGCTCGTTTCCGGTGACGGCATCGTTTCGAACGAACTGGCATCTATCGCTGGCGACGCCGTTGAAGGCACGCTGAACACATTCGGTCCTGATCCAACCATCAACCCTGCCAACAAGGATCTGGTTGCGAAGTTCAAGGCTGCTGGCTTCAACCCTGAAGCTTACACGCTTTACTCCTACGCAGCGTTGCAGACAATTGCAGCTGGTGCAAAGGAAGCTGGCTCGATCGAGGCAGAAAAAGTTGCTGCTGCGTTGAAGAAGGGCAAGTTCCAGACCGTTCTCGGCGAACTCTCCTTCGACGAAAAGGGCGACCCGAAGGCTCCCGGCTACGTCATGTACGAGTGGAAAAAGGGCCCAGACGGCAAGTACAGCTACTTCCAGCAGGGCAGCTAAGTCTTAACGGCATGAAACCAGAAAGCCCGGCAGCGATGCCGGGCTTTTTTGTTGATTGCACGCTCGCATTGAACCTCTCCGGCATACTGAAAGCCTAGAGCTCGCCACATGCTGGCGCATCAGGATTGCAATTATGAGTGGTGTTGACGATGAGGTCGACTGGGTTTGCCAGCCATGAGATCGGGGAACTGAAAAGCGGCCTGATCATCATCGCACATGAGATGTGTTCAGGCCGGGAAAGCTCCCGCCAATGGGCCAACGACGACTATTGATGGTTGCACACAATCGTGCGTCGCCGTGTCTGCCAGCAGAGGAGATGCGCAGCCGGAACATTACGCAGTATTAATGTTCGTGGGCGGAACCGCAGATGCAATCGTGGCGTTTCTCTGCACAAGCAATGAGGTCCAGCCATGAAAACACTTCTCATCTCGTCTTTGTTAGCAGTTTCGTCCATGTTTGTTTTTTCGGCGCCTTCCTATGCCGAAACGATGACCGTCACCACCACGCAAAAAGTTGTCCGTGAGCCAATGCAGCGAGACTATGGTGCCCGTCGCCATCACCGCGTTGCCCAAGAGTGCTTTGTCAAGAAAGTCCGGACCCATCATCACGGTCGCGTCGTCGTAAAGGAAACGCGGGTTTGCCGCTGACGCCGTGTGATTATGTCTCTTGCAACGGGCGCAGCATCTGCGCCCGTTTTTTTATGAATCGTGCAAGATGTGTGCAGCTTTGACCGCAGCGGACGCCCGGTTTTCGACGCCGAGTTTGACGTAGATCTGTTCCAGATGTTTGTTGACCGTGCGGGCGGAGAGGCCGAGAATATCGCCGATATCACGGTTGGATTTGCCCTTGGCGATCCACAACAGCACTTCGGACTCCCGGATCGTCAGAGTAAAATGCTGACGTAACATCTCATCGGCGGATTTATCATTGGCGGCGGTCAACCGGAAAAGATGTTCATCCGGGCCTATCGCACCGAGGAAGGTCAGTTGCAGCATGGCGCGGTCGGTCTGGTGAATGGTCAGGGGCATATCGCGTAGGCCATCGCTGCCGCGGTTGATCAGCCAATCAGCTATATGGCGGGAAACGATGTCCAGTCCATCATCGCGTCCCGTCGCGGCATTGACCAGCCGTGTTGCCTGTGGCGTCGACCAGTGGATTGCGCCATTGGCACGCACGGCCAGCAAATGACGTCCCGCGGCATCCAGCGCCACGCGGGCGCTCTGGGCGGAACGGGCGTTGGAAAGATGGACACGGATGCGGGCGCGCAGTTCATCGATATTGATCGGCTTGGTGAGATAATCCACGCCGCCCGATTCGAGCGCACGCACCACATGTTCGGTTTCGGTCAGCCCCGTCATGAAAATAACCGGCACCTGTGTGACGGCTGCGTTGGATTTCAGACGCGAACACGTCTCGAAACCGTCCATGGCGGGCATGACGGCGTCGAGCAGAATGATATCCGGGGTAATGCGTTCCGCGATGTTGAGAGCAGACTGTCCTGATGTGGCAATCAGCACCGAAAAGCCGGATTGCTCCAGCGCGTCGGTCAGAAAACCGAGCGCTTCGGGGCTGTCGTCCACCAGAAGAACGATATCTCTCGGTAGCGTCGTTGTCTGCACGCTCATGGCTGACGCTCCTTTTGGGTGGTGTTGTGGTCTTCAAAGCCGCTGAGAAAAGCAGCGTAACCGGCCATATCGAAGGCCTGTACGTAGGTGGCAAGCTCTGCGGTGAAGGCCAGGTTATCCGCATTGCGGGAGAGATCGGCTAGCTTTGTTTCGATGCCGCGTATGTAACCGATTTCGCCAAGCCGCTGCAAATCTTGAATGTGAGAAGCCCCCGGTGTTTTGATTTCTGTGGGGGCAGTCGGTTCCTGCGGTGGAACATCCGTGTCGTAAATCCACGTCAGTCCCAGATGGACGGCGAGCTTGTCGCACAGCTGGCGGATATCGACCGGTTTGGCGATGGCGTCATTATGATTGTCTTCGCCCGCGCCGGCCATCGAACCATCGCCGATATTGGCGGATAGCATGATGAGCGGGGCCGTCTGGCCCGCCTCGCGCAACTTTAAGACAAGCTGCCAGCCATTCATGCCCGGCATGGAAATATCGATGAGGAAAAGGTCGGGTTTAACGCCTTCGATGAGGGTCAGGCATTCCGGGCCGCTCTGGGCGGTCAGCACCACGAAGTCGAGCGGCCCCAAGACCTGGCGCATCAGCTCGCGATGATCCTCATTGTCGTCCACAACGACAATGGTGCGGCGTGGGCCGGAATAGGAGGTGATGGTCTTTTCCGGTGCTGGCGCCGTGTTGGGCCGGTCGACGGCCGACAGCATCAACCGCACCTTGAAGGTAGAGCCTTTATCCTTTTCGCTGATGACGGAGATTTCGCCACCGAGCGTGTTGGTCAAAAGCTGGGTGATGGTCAGGCCAAGGCCGAGGCCCGGCATGGGACGAATGCTGTCGGCCTCACCACGCTGGAAGGGTTCATAGATGCGGCTCAGGTCTTTTTCGGCAATGCCGCGCCCCGTATCGGAAATGGTGAAAGTGGCGACCTGGCTGCGATAGGCGACGTTGAAATGCACCTCGCCTGCATCGGTAAACTTGATGGCGTTGGATAACAGATTGACGAGGATTTGGCGCAACCGCTTTTCGTCGGTGCGGACATAGTGCGGCAGGGCGCGGGTGCGCTCATGCTTTAATTCCAGCCCCTTGGCCTGTGCCTGCGGGCGAAACAGATCGATGATCTGGTCCAGAAAATCCTGAATATTGATTTCGTTGGAATAGACCTGCAAACGGCCCGCTTCGATCTTGGAGATATCCAACAACCCGTCGATGAGGCCGGAGAGGTGGTCAGCCGAGCGGCGGATGACCTTGATGGCGGATTGGCGCGGGGCGGGGATGGTCTCATCGCGCTCCAGAATTTGCGCATAACCCAGAACGGCGTTCAGAGGCGTGCGCAATTCGTGGCTGAGGCCGACCACATAGCGGCTTTTGGCCCGGTTGGCGGCTTCTGCCGTTTCCTTGGCGTCCTGCAATGCAGCATCGGTTTTTTTGTGCGCTGCGATTTCCTTCAACAGCAGGGTGTTTTGGCGCGATGATTCTTCCTCCGCCACGACGCGACTGTCGTGCGCGAGCACCAGAAACCAGCAAACAATGCCGGCAATGACGGCGAAAACGAAGAACACCGCCAACACGGTGCGGTTGACCACATCCACCGTTGCGGGCGAGGCTGTGCCAACCTGATGGGCGATCAGCGCCAGTGTTGCTCCCAAAACGGCGATGGCAAGCGCCGCAGACATGGTGTAGCGGCCAAGACGCGTGGCCAGTTTCGCGACAAGATCATCCGGCAAAAAGGAGCGGGCGACGGTAGCGACCTGATAGTTCAGCTTCGCCTTAGGTTTGCACATGTCATGGCAGCGGCTGTCCAGGGAGCAGCAGAGCGAACAGATCGGCGCGGCATAGGCCGGGCACCATGCCATGTCTTCCGGTTCGAAAGGATGTTCGCAGATGGAGCATGTGATGCCACTCGCTTCTTTCCATTTCTGACGCGGCTTGCGGGCCAGATAGAATTTCCCCTTCGTTCCCCAGGCAATCAGCGGTGAGGTGATAAAAGCCACCATCAGTGTGAGATAGGGCGCGAGCGACGCGGCGACGCTGCCGAACAGGCCGAAATGGGCCGTGAGCGCAATGGTGGCCGAAAGCGCCATGGAGCCGACGCCGACAGGGTTGATATCATAAAGATGAGCTCGCTTGAACTCGATGCCGGGTGGTGCAAGGCCCAGCGGCTTGTTGATGAAGAGATCAGCGGAAATGGTGCAGAGCCACGCCATGGCGATGATGGAAAAGATGCCAAGCGTTTCTTCCAGCAGGCGGTAGATGCCCAATTCCATCAACAGCAGGGCGATCAACACATTAAAGACCAGCCAGACAACACGGCCGGGATGGCTGTGGGTGAGGCGGGAGAAGAAATTCGACCATGCAAGAGATCCCGCATAGGCGTTCATGACATTGATCTTCAACTGCGACACGACCACGAAGGCGACCATCAGCAGAAGCGCTGCGTTTTCATTCGGGATCATATAGCCGAAGGCGGTGAGATACATTTGCGAGGGATCGGCGGCGCGGTCCAGCGGAACGCCCGAGCTGAAGGTCAGCACGACGAGGAACGAGCCTGCCAGCAGTTTCGGGACGCCAACGACGACCCAGCCCGCACCGGCGAGAAAAACGGCAAGCCGATGGCGCAGTTTGAGTTTGCCGTCGGCTGGCAAAAAGCGAAGAAAGTCTACCTGTTCGCCAATCTGCGACATCAACGCCAGAATGACCGCGGATGCCGCGCCGAATTCTATCAGGTTGAAATCTGCTGTGGTGCCGGACGGTCCCGAGGCGTGGTGAATGCCAGCAAATGCGCGCCAGAGATCGAATTTTTCCCAATCCAGAAACGCGATGAAGATAAACGGCAGGATGTTCAGCACGATCCAGAAGGGCTGCGTGATGATCTGAAAACGGCTGATGAGGCGCACACCGTGGGTGACGAGCGGAATGACCATGACGGCAGAGATGATGTAGCCAATCCACAGCGGAATGCCGAGCGCCAGTTCCAGCGCGCCGGACATGATGGATGCCTCAATCGCAAACAGCATGAAGGTGAAGGAAGCGTAGATCAGCGACGTGATGGTGGAGCCGATATAACCAAAACTCGCCCCGCGTGTCAGCAGGTCGATATCGACGCCATAACGAATGGCATAACGGCTGATGGGTATGCCGACCGCAAGCATGACGGCGGATGCAATGAGGATGGCGAAAATGGCATTCGTGGTGCCGTAAGACAGCGTGATCGCGCCGCCGATGGCTTCCAGCGCCAGAAAGGAAATAGCGCCAATGGCCGTATGCGAAATTCGGCTTGACGAGAATTGCCGTGCGCTTTTGGCGGTGAAACGCAGCGCATAATCTTCCAGCGTCTGGTTGGCAACCCAGCGGTTGTACTCTCGCCTGACGGGGATGATGCGTTGCCGTGCGGCCATGCGGACGTCATAGCCTCCGAAACGGGCATCGACTTCCTGTGAAGCCGATAGATAGAAAAATGGCGTCGCCCAAATCGAGCGACGCCATTTTAAATATTAGGCAGCAGCCGACTTGGCGAGTGGCACTTCCGCGATGGTCTTAAGAACGACAGACGCGATCTGGTAAGGGCAACCCTGGCTGTTTGGACGACGATCTTCAAGGTAGCCCTTGTAACCGTTGTTTGCGAAAGAGTGTGGAACGCGGATCGACGCGCCACGGTCAGCGATGCCGTAGGAGAACTTGTTCCATGGTGCTGTTTCGTGCTTGCCGGTCAGGCGCAGATGGTTGTCTGGGCCGTAAACGTCGATGTGCTCTTTCCAGTTCTTTTCGAAAGCAGCCATAAGGGCTTCGAAATACTCCTTGCCGCCAACTTCACGCATGAACTTGGTGGAGAAGTTGCAGTGCATGCCAGAGCCGTTCCAGTCGGTATCGCCGAGTGGCTTGCAATGGAATTCGACGTCGATGCCGTACTTTTCGCACAGACGGATCAAGAGGTAGCGTGCAATCCAGATCTGGTCGGCGGCGCGCTTGGAGCCCTTGCCGAACACCTGGAATTCCCACTGGCCCTTTGCCACTTCGGCGTTGATGCCTTCGTGGTTGATGCCGGCTTCGAGGCAGAGGTCGAGGTGCTCTTCAACGATTTCACGCGCGATGGAGCCGACGTTCTTGTAGCCGACGCCTGTGTAATATGGACCCTGCGGAGCTGGGTAGCCCTGCTCTGGGAAGCCGAGCGGACGGCCTTCTTCGTAGAAGAAGTATTCCTGCTCAAAGCCGAACCATGCGTCTTCGTCGTCGAGAATGGTTGCGCGGCTGTTGGACGCGTGTGGCGTAACGCCATCCGGCATCATGACTTCGCACATAACCAGTGCGCCGTTGGTGCGGGCTGGGTCTGGATAGATGGCAACTGGCTTCAGAACGCAATCCGAGCTGTGGCCTTCGGCCTGCTGGGTGGAGGAGCCGTCAAAGCCCCAGAGCGGAAGCTGCTCGAGTGTCGGGAATTCGTCGAATTCCTTGATCTGGGTTTTGCCACGCAGGTTTGCGACCGGCTTGTATCCGTCCAGCCAGATGTACTCGAGTTTGAACTTAGTCATTACGAACCTCTCATAGGTTAAGATGCGAAGCCTTGATCATTCTCATTCGATAATGGCGAGAGAGAACCGCTTCCGCTTTCAAGGGCTGCCAATATGAAAGCACGCGCCGTGCCAGTTTGATGCCTCGCGCGACGACTCACTCGATTTTTTCAAGCGCACTCTTCCGGAAGGTCGAAAAACTCCTCTAAACGTGATGAGGCCGATTCACGAAAAATCGTGAGATTTCTGATGCTTTTGTAGGGGCGTCGATGTTTTTTGAACAAAAAAGATGCCGTTTTCATCCCGAAGCGCAATTTTTCGACAGAAACCCTCATTTTTTGCTCGAAGACTGCATAAAGACTGTTCTTTGAACTTGTCGTTTGCGAGTCTGCCTATTTTTTATGCTTTGTGATATTTTTTTAATCAGAAGGGGTGAAATTCCGCTTTGTTTGAGTTATATTCAAATCAAGCAAAATGCTGAGGTGCTCAAACTGAAAGTGTAATGTCATGAGAAGCGACCCGCATATCGAAAGTGCAACGATTTATCAGTTTCCCGTTGGTGGCCGTTCTGGCTTCAAGGGCTTTCGCAAGGATGCCGTGCAAGCGGTCAAGTCCCAGCCCACGCATGTGGACTTCGATAGCTGGTATCATCAGGAAGCGATTTCGGAAAATTCCGACAACGATAAACCTCACAACTGAATGACTGAAGATGCGGTCTCACGACACGCGTTGTGAGACATGTCGTTGGTGCGCGTTTCGCCACCCCACCTACGTCAATTGACGTATACGGTTTCATGAATGTGAGGCCGATAGTCCCCTTCCAGCAGCGGTAAAATAACCGCTGAGCCCATCGAGGCTAAAACAAGGAGAGGGGTTCTTCCGATGACATTGAGAAAGACGCTCACTGGCGCGTTACTCGGCGCTATTTTGTCCTCCACCGCATTCCACGGTGCTTTGGCCGCTGACACCATCAAGGTCGGCGTTCTGCATTCGCTTTCAGGCACCATGGCGATTTCCGAAACGACGCTGAAAGATGCCATGTTGATGCTCATCGATGAGCAGAACAAAAAGGGCGGCGTTCTGGGCAAGAAGCTCGAAGCCGTTGTTGTCGATCCGGCCTCCGATTGGCCGCTGTTTGCTGAAAAAGCCCGTCAGCTGATTTCGCAGGATAAGGTCGCTGCCGTGTTCGGCTGCTGGACGTCTTCGTCGCGCAAATCCGTTCTGCCGGTGTTTGAAGAGCTGAATTCCATCCTCTTCTATCCGGTACAGTATGAGGGTGAAGAATCCTCCCGCAACATTTTCTACACTGGTGCCGCCCCTAACCAGCAGGCCATTCCGGCTGTTGATTATCTCGCCAACACGGAAGGCGTCGAGCGTTGGGTTCTGGCGGGCACGGACTACGTCTATCCGCAGACAACCAACAAAATCCTCAAGGCCTATCTGGAATCCAAAGGCGTGAAGCCTGAAGACATCATGGTCAACTACACGCCATTTGGTCATTCCGACTGGCAGACCATTGTTTCCGATATCAAGAAATTCGGCTCAGCTGGCAAAAAGACCGCTGTTGTGTCCACCATCAATGGTGATGCCAACGTGCCGTTCTATAAGGAACTGGCAAACCAGGGCGTGAAGGCGGAAGACATTCCAGTCGTCGCATTCTCCGTGGGTGAAGAAGAGCTTGCCGGTCTCGACACCGGCCCACTGGTCGGTCACCTTGCCGCCTGGAACTACTTCCAGTCCGTCGATGCACCGGTCAATGCCGAATTCATCAAGGAATGGCACGCCTTTACCAAGAACGACAAGCGCGTGACCAACGACCCTATGGAAGCCGCTTACATCGGTTTTAACGCATGGGTGAAGGCAGTTGAGGCTGCCGGCACGACGGAAACTGACAAGGTTCTCGACAGCATCATCGGTGTTTCAGTTCCAAACCTGACCGGCGGTTACGCCACCGTCATGCCGAACCACCACATCACCAAACCGGTGCTGATCGGGGAAATTCAGGCAGACGGCCAGTTCCAGATCGTACAGCAGACCCCGCAGGTCGTGGGCGATGAGTGGTCGGATTATCTGCCAGACTCGAAAGACCTGATCTCCGATTGGCGCAAGCCAATGGAATGCGGCAACTTCAACGTGGCCACTGGCAAGTGCGGCGGCAAGGGTAGCTGATAGGCGCGAGGGGCTGGGGGTGGGCCGATGGCTCACCTCCAACTCAACGTCATCCTCGGGCTTGACCCGAGGATCTACCAGGCGAGCGATCTCGTGGACGTTGAGTAGGGGCTGATGTGCGCAGATCCTCGGGTCAAGCCCGAGGATGACGTTGAGGGAGCCGAAACTGCTTCAACATTGAATTTGCCCGCTTTGCATATCTTCGCTGCGGGCTTCCAAGGGGGACTTGGGATATGTTTCTTCGTGTTTTGGCCATGCTCGGCCTCTTGCTCAGCCTCGCGACACCGTCGATGGCGCAAAGCGATCCGAAAGCGCTGATCGATGCACTCGGCACAGCCGATTTCAAGCTGGCTGAAGCTTTGACCGGGCAGATTGCAGCGACGGGAGACCCGCGTGTGGTCCCGGCGCTGGAGGCATTTGCGGAAGGCGATCTTTACGTTCGCAAGTCCGACAATCTGGTATTCATGACCAAGCCGGCTGGTGCCAATTTCATGCTGATCGATCCGCTGACTGGTGAGAGCGCCGGTGAAGCGCCCAAGGCCACAGTGACCAAGATCAAGGTCAACAACAATCTTCGTCGTGTTATTCGCGCAGCCCTTGGCGGGTTGACGCTGCTCAGCCCGGAAAAATCCGTTCGTATGTCCGCTGCCGATGCCGTGCTGAAAGCGCCGAGCGCGGAAAATCTGCAATTGCTGGAAACGGCGCTTGCCAAGGAAACCGATACGCAGGTTCGCACCCGCATGGAAGAGGCGAAGGCCGTTTCGTTGCTGGCCTCTGATCGGTCGCTTGATGAGAAACGCGCCGCGATCGAGACCATCAAAAACCTTGGTGGACGGGGTGCGATCAGCATTCTGATGGCCGCGGCCTCCGTTACGGATTCCAGCCTGAAACCCGATGTCGACGCCGCAATTTCGCATATTGAAGGTTCGCTTGCCATTTGGGATGGCGTGCAGAATATCTGGTACGGGCTGTCCCTCGGTTCCGTGCTGCTGCTGGCCGCTATTGGCCTTGCCATCACCTTCGGGGTGATGGGCATCATCAACATGGCGCACGGCGAGATGGTGATGATCGGAGCTTACTCCACCTTTATGGTGCAGGAGGTGATCCGCAACAATTACCCCGGCCTGTTTGACTGGTCGCTGGCCATTGCGCTGCCGGTTGCGTTCATTGTGACGGGGGCGGTGGGTCTTGTGATGGAACGCGGTGTTATCCGCTATCTCTATGGGCGTCCGTTGGAAACCCTGCTGGCGACATGGGGCATCTCGCTCATTCTGCAACAAAGCGTTCGCTCCATTTTCGGCCCGACCAACCGGGAGGTGGGCAACCCGAGTTGGATGTCCGGTTCGTTCAATGTTGGTTATCTCAGCTTCACCTGGAACCGTGTGTGGATCGTCTGCTTCTCGCTATCGGTATTCTTCGCGCTGCTTCTGCTGTTGAAGCGCTCCGCCTTCGGACTGCAAATGCGTGCCGTGACCCAGAACCGCCGTATGGCGTCTTCCATGGGCATTCGCACGCCGTGGGTGGATGCCTTCACTTTCGCGCTGGGTTCCGGCGTGGCAGGGTTGGCCGGTGTCGCGCTTTCGCAGATCGATAACGTGTCTCCCAATCTCGGCCAATCTTATATCATCGATAGCTTCATGGTCGTGGTGTTCGGCGGCGTGGGTAATCTTTGGGGAACGCTGGTCGGCGCGCTGTCGCTGGGCGTGCTCAACAAGTTTCTTGAGCCGACCGTCGGTGCCGTTCTCGGCAAAATCCTCGTCCTCGTCCTCATCATCCTGTTCATCCAGAAGCGGCCACGCGGTCTCTTCGCACTCAAGGGAAGGGCGATCGAAGCATGATTACCGGCTTTCTTATCCGAGCGCTCGACCGCCGCATTACCATCGCGATTGGTATTATTCTGGCTATTGCGCTGCTGGTTCCGGCCTCCAACCTGCTGTTGCCCGCAGACAGCGCATTCCGCATTCCGACCTACATCATGTCGATGCTTGGCAAATATCTGTCCTATGCCATTCTGGCTTTGGCACTTGATCTTGTGTGGGGGTACTGCGGCATTCTTTCGCTGGGCCACGCCGCCTTCTTCGCGCTCGGCGGTTACGCCATGGGCATGTATCTGATGCGGCAGATCGGTACGCGCGGCGTTTACGGCCACCCTGTGCTGCCGGATTTCATGGTATTTTTGAACTGGAAAGAACTGCCGTGGTTCTGGCAGGGGTTCGATATGTTCTGGTTCGCCATGGTAATGGTGCTGGTCGTGCCGGGCGTGCTGGCCTTCGTATTCGGCTGGTTCGCGTTCCGCAGCCGCGTCAATGGCGTCTACCTGTCCATTATCACGCAGGCGATGACATACGCTTTGCTGCTCGCCTTCTTCCGCAACGATATGGGCTTTGGCGGTAATAATGGCCTGACAGACTTCAAGGACATCCTGGGATTTTCGGTCCAGTCGGATGGCACCCGCGCCGTGCTGTTTGCGATGACGGCGATTATGCTGGCGCTCTCGCTGGTGATCGCATCCGGCATCGTCAATTCGAAATTCGGCAAGGTGCTGGTCGGCGTTCGCGATGCGGAAAGCCGGGTGCGTTTCCTTGGCTTCCGGGTGGAGAACATCAAGCTCTTCACCTTCGTCGTCTCAGCCATGATGGCAGGCGTTGCGGGTGCACTGTTCGTGCCACAGGTCGGCATCATCAACCCCGGCGAATTTTCGCCCGCCAACTCCATTGAAGTGGTTGTTTGGACGGCGGTGGGTGGTCGCGGAACGCTGATCGGGCCGATTATCGGCGCGGTGCTGGTCAATGGCGGAAAGAGTTATTTTACCGGAGCATTCCCCGAATTCTGGCTGTTTGCGCTGGGCGGGTTGTTCATTGCGGTGACGCTTTTCTTCCCGAAAGGCATTGTCGGCAGCATCCAGCATTATTTCGCTGGACGGCGTGAAAAGCAGCTGGTGGCTGCCAAGGAAAATGCCAAAAGCGCGGGCAATGACCATGCCGTAGCCGCGGCACAACAGGCTGCGGAGTGAGGCTCACATGAACACGATTGCCGAAAACAGAACCAAAAGCCTGCTCTATCTCGACGGTGTTTCCGTCTCCTTCGACGGTTTCAAGGCGCTGAACTCGCTGTCCTTCGTGGTCGAACCGGGTGAGCTTCGCGCCATCATCGGCCCGAATGGTGCTGGCAAGACAACGATGATGGACATCATCACCGGCAAGACCCGGCCAGACAGCGGCAAGGTGCTGTTCGAAGAAACAATCGATCTGACGAAAAAGGACGAGGCGGATATCGCCCAGCTGGGCATTGGCCGTAAATTCCAGAAGCCGACCGTGTTTGAAAGCCACACTGTCTGGGACAATCTGGAGCTTGCGCTGAACCGCAAACGCGGCGTGTTCGCCACCCTGTTTTATCGGCTGACGGAAGAGGACAAGGCGCGGATAGAGGAAATCCTCGCCACCGTGCGCCTTTCCCATCGCCGCAATGATCTGGCCGCAAATCTGTCGCACGGCCAAAAACAATGGCTGGAAATCGGTATGTTGCTGGCGCAGGAGCCGAAGCTTCTTCTGGTGGACGAGCCGGTGGCCGGCATGACGGATGCTGAAACGGCAGAGACGGCGGTGCTGTTGAAAGAAATCGCCAAGACGCGATCCGTCGTGGTGGTGGAGCACGACATGGGCTTCATCCGCGAACTCGGCGTCAAGGTCACGTGCCTTGCCGAAGGTTCAGTACTGGCCGAAGGGTCGATCGACTTTGTTTCAAGCGATCCAAAGGTGATCGAGAATTATCTGGGGCGGTAACATGCTAAGCGTTGAAAACATCAATCTCCATTATGGCGCGGCACAAGCGTTGCGTGGCATTTCGCTGAATGCGGAGATGGGCAAAATTACCTGCGTGCTGGGCCGCAATGGCGTGGGCAAAAGCTCGCTGCTGCGCGCCGTTACAGGCCAACATGCCATCAGCGGCGGGACGATCAGTTTTGGCGGTGAGAGCCTCAACGGCCTGGCACCTTACCAGCGGGCCAAGCGCGGCGTGGGGTATGTGCCGCAGGGGCGGGAGATTTTTCCGTTGCTGACGGTTCAGGAAAACCTGCAATCCGGCTTTGCGCCGGTATCGCGCAAGGAACGTTTTATTCCTGATGATATTTTCAGCCTGTTTCCGGTGCTGCAATCGATGCTGTCACGACGTGGCGGAGATTTGTCGGGCGGTCAGCAACAGCAATTGGCAATCGGTCGCGCACTGGTCACACGCCCGAAAATCCTCGTTCTGGATGAGCCGACTGAAGGCATTCAGCCATCGATCATCAAGGATATTGGCCGGGCGATCAAATATCTGCGGGATTCCACCGGCATGGCGATCCTGCTGGTCGAGCAATATCTGGATTTCTGCCGGGAGCTTGCCGACTATGTTTACATCATGGATCGAGGAGAGATCGTCCATCAAGGTGCAGCTGAAACGCTGGATACGCCGGAAGCCAGGCGGCATTTGACGGTGTGAGGTGGCGCTTTTCGTTCACGGTCGGATAAAGGCGCTATAATATTGTGAATGCCTATGCGCTGCTGCATAGCATCCATGCAGCACTTTAGCATTTCATTGACTAAGAGGGTGTGTTAGTTGCATCGAAAATGCTGCATGCGAGACACAGTGGTCCAATCATCCGCAAGCTCGCATCCGTCGATCCCTTACATTCCACGAATTTTCCGTCATAGTGCCGGAAGACTGTGCCAATAAAGGCGTGCTGATGAATTTCACTGTTGCTGCAAGCCGGGTGCTCCGGTTCGTTCGCCCCGCTCGCGTTTTTGTCGCGGGCTTTGCTATTCTCACAAGCATGAGCGCCGCAGCTTTGGCGTCAACCTGCGGTCAGTCGATGCAACCGGGCAGACATGCGTTTTCGCTGATGTCTGAGGGGTCTGAACGCGCGGGCGTTTATTTTGTTCCGTCTTCTTATGATGGAAAAAAGAAGTTGCCAGTGGTTTTTGATTTCCACGGCAGCAACAGCAATCCCAACGGACAGATGGACCGCAGCGGCTGGGACAAGCTTGGTGAGCGCCAAGGTGTCGTCGTTGTTGCGCTTCAGGGCAGTCTCGACGGTGAACTTCCCGGCACCCATGCTTGGAACGTGCCTGGTGTAACGACCCGCAAGGGCGGGCTGGATGAACCCGGTTTCATTCGCGATGCCGTCAGCATGGTGAAATCCAAATTCTGCGTCGATGAAGAGAAGTTTTACGGCTCCGGTTATTCGGGCGGCGGGCGTATGCTCTCGCAATATATTTGTAGTGGCAGCAGCGATTTTGCCGCTGCCGGTTTCGTTGCATCGCTGCGCGCTGGCCTCCCCGTTGAAAACGCGGGCAAGTGGGGGCCAGACGCTACAAGCTGCGCGCCTGCAAAGCCTATGTCGATCATTGCTTTTGCGGGTTTGAAAGACCCTGCCAATCCCTATCAGGGCGGTGGCAAGGCGTATTGGCAGTATGGCGGGGAAACGGCGCTGAAGCGCTGGGCCGAAATGGATGGCTGCAAGGGCGCGGTCAAAAGCAAGGCGACCGATAGCTTCACCTTCAATTCCTATGATGTCTGCAAAAGCGGTGCGCGCATCCATTCCTACGTGATTGAGGCGTGGGATCACGCATGGCCGCGTGCGACGATGAAGGCCGAGGTCATTGCTTCTGCTGCCGCCGTCATTCGCAAACCGACAAGCGATGCCTCCACAACGGCGCAGCCAGCCGTGGAGCGCAAGATGCCCACAGCCGACACGGTGCGGCGGGTTGATGCGGCTGAAAGAATGTGGGACTTCTTCCAGAATACGGAAGGGCAGATGGTTGTTGACGCAACAGCGAAGACAGATTGCTCTATGAAAGCGGTTTCCGCATCCGCGAAAGCTTCGGAGACGACGTGCAGCCAGACCAGCAAAGCATCCATCAACCCCGTCCGCAGCGCGCCCGTGGACGAGGACGCATTGTAACCAAAGCGCTGAATGGACGCAGCCGTCTGGACGAATTGTTTCAGGAAGGCTGCGCCAAAATCAGACTGCCGGACACGTTTTCCAATGAAATGGAAGCCATTCTCATCAACTCCTCCGGTGGTTTGACCGGCGGTGATGAATTGGAGTGGCAGGCGGTGGCCGCGGCTGGCACATCTTTAGTCGTCACCACGCAGGCCTGCGAAAAAGTCTACAAGGCATCATCCGGCACGGCGGCGGTGACCGCCCGCGTTTCTGCCGGTGCCGGTGCCAAGCTGCATTGGCTTCCGCAGGAAACTATTCTTTTCGATCGTTCATCACTGACCCGTAGGCTGGAAGCGGATATCGATGCTTCCGCGGAGTTCGTGGCCGTCGAAGCCGTTCTTCTGGGGCGGCAGGCCATGGGGGAGATGATGGAGGAGGGGTTGTTTCGAGATCGCTGGCGCATCCGCCACGGCGGCAAGCTGGTTCATGCCGAAGAACTGCGTCTTGACGGCAATGTTGCCGAGCTGACTCGCCACGCGCCGGTTCTTGCGGGGCAGGTGGCTTTTGCGACTTTGCTGTACATAGGCCCGTTGTCTGAGGCTTTGCTGCCCAAAGTCCGTGAGATTCTTGGTGATTTCGGCGGTGCGAGCGAGTGGCAGGGCAAGCTTGTGGTGCGTCTTTCCGCACCAGATGGTTTCACATTGAGAAAAATGCTGTTTCCGATCATTTCGCTCTTGCGAAATGGCGCGGCAGTGCCGAAAGTCTGGAATCTCTGATGTATGAAATGGGACGACAATGAACCTCACCCCCAGAGAAAAAGACAAGCTTCTGATTTCCATGGCGGCCATGGTCGCACGCCGTCGTTTGGAGCGTGGCGTCAAGCTGAATTACCCGGAAGCCATCGCGCTGATTTCGGATTTCGTGGTTGAAGGTGCGCGCGACGGTCGCGCGGTTTCCGACCTGATGGAAGCCGGAGCGCACGTCATCACCCGCGATCAGGTCATGGAAGGCATTGCCGAAATGATCCACGATGTGCAGGTGGAAGCGACGTTTCCTGATGGCACCAAACTGGTGACCGTTCACCAACCCATTCGCTAGAGTATTTCCGCCTTTCTCCGAAACGCGAAAACGCTCTAGCCATTTGTTTTAACGCATTATCCGGACGCAAAACCGCTTCGCACTTTTGCTGGAAATGCTTTAAGGAGTAAGCCATGGCGCTCGAACTTCGACCCAATTGCGAATGTTGTGACAAGGACTTGCCACCGGAAAGCCTGGATGCGGTCATGTGCTCGTTCGAATGCACCTATTGCACTGACTGCGCCACCAACGTGCTGGGCGGAAAATGCCCCAATTGTGGCGGAGAATTGGTGCGTCGACCAATCCGCCCCGCCGCAAAACTCGTAAACAATCCAGCATCGACAAAACGGGTTTTGAAAGCCGAAGGCTGCGCGCACGTCAAAGCCGCGTGACGACAAAGGAAACGATCATGATCCCAGGTGAAATCATCGCGGCAGAAGGCACGATTGAACTCAACGCCGGTCGGCCGACGGTCACCATCGAAGTTGCCAATTCCGGTGACAGGCCGGTGCAGGTCGGCAGTCATTATCACTTCGCAGAAACCAATGCCGGGCTGGTTTTTGAGCGGGAGAAGGCGCACGGTATGCGTCTGGATATTCCCGCCGGAACCGCAGTTCGTTTCGAGCCGGGCCAGAGACGTGAAGTGACGCTGGTGCCGTTTTCCGGCAAGCGTGAGGTCTATGGTTTTCGCAAACTCGTCATGGGGAGGCTTTGACAATGAGTGCTGAACATTATCATGGAAGCTGCCAATGTGGTGCCGTGAGTTTTGAAGCTGATATCGATCTGGACAGAACGGTGACGTGCAATTGCTCGCGCTGCAAGCGGTTGGGCTCAGTGCTGGCATTCGTGCCGAAAGAGCAGTTCACACTGCTGTCCGGACAGGACCACCTCAAGGAATATCTCTTCAATAAAAAGCAGATTCATCATCTTTTCTGCGGTGAGTGCGGCATTGAAAGTTTTGCTTATGCCAATGGGCCGGATGGCAAGCCCGTGGTGGCTGTCAATGCCAATTGTCTTGACGGCGTGGAGCCGCGTGCGCTGAAATCGCATGCCCATGATGGCGCATCCGTTTGATCTGCGGCGATGGAATACGACGTTTTTCGTTGGGTCTGGCGCTTCTTGGCGCAGCCTTGCTGTTTGGAATTCCGGCCGACACTGCGCGTGCACAGGATGCGCCCGACTGCGCCGAACAGGCGACCCAGGCAGACATGAATACCTGCGCCGACCTTGATTACGAAGAGGCGGACGCAGAACTCAACACCGAATACCAGAAGGCCCGTAAGGCTTTGGGTGACTGGGACAAGGCGGCTGACGATACGAGCAGGGGTGCCGTTGCCGCTTTGGTTGCTGCGCAGCGTGCCTGGGTGTCCTATCGCGATGCCAATTGCGAAGCCTCCGGCTTTCAGGCGCGGGGCGGCAGCATGGAGCCGATGCTTGTCTCTTCCTGTCTGGCGGATATGAGCCGCAAGCGAGCGGACGAACTTCGTCAGCTTTCGGAAGGGTTCTGACAGCCATGGGGCGGCGGATCGCGATTGTTGGAAACGGGGAGATACTGGAGGGTGCGGCAGATATCATCGACTGCTCCGATCTCGTCATCCGCTTTAATGATTGCCGATCCATCGGCTTTGGTGGCGAGAAAACAGACATTGTCGCCGTTTGCAACACGGGCCGCCCCGGTAAGGTCATGACGGAGGATGCCGCTTGGCGCGCGACCCCTGGCGTCAGCCAGGCAGCCGCCATCTGGTCCGTGCGGCACCCCGTTAAATTTGCAGAGATGCAGCCATCGCTTGTGCAAGACTGGCCGGAGCTGGATGATTTTTGCGCGGATTACAGCGATGGTTTCGCGGCAATTGCCGAGTCATCCGGCAAGGATCACCTCGTTATTCCGCGTGAAGTGCACGATGAACTGGATCGCGTTTTGAAGATCATCACCGTAGATCCCTATGTGTGCCCCAGCAGCGGCCTTCTGGCGATTGCGTATGTTCTTTCCCTGAAGGGTGCTGAGGACGATACCGTTGTCATCGCCGGTTTCAGCCATGAAGGCTGGCACGGCCATCCGTTTCACGCCGAAAAACAAGTGGTCAGCGCTTTCGAAGCGGCTGGCCGTTTGACCAATCTTTCACATATATCGCTTCCCTCCGCCTCCCAAGGAGCTTGATTTCCATGCCTTACAAGATTTCCCGCGCAGCCTATGCCAGCATGTTCGGCCCCACGGTGGGCGATAAGGTGCGTCTTGCCGATACGGAACTCTTCATCGAGATCGAAAAGGATTTCACCACCTATGGCGAAGAGGTGAAATTTGGCGGAGGCAAGGTCATTCGGGACGGCATGGGGCAAAGCCAGGCAACACGCGCTGAGGGCGCGGTCGATACTGTCATCACCAACGTTGTGATTATCGATCATAGCGGCATTTACAAAGCCGATGTTGGTTTGAAAGACGGACGTATTCACGCCATCGGCAAGGCGGGAAATCCAGATACGCAGCCGGGCGTCACCATCAATGTCGGCCCTTCAACAGAAGCGATTGCCGGTGAGGGTAAAATCCTGACCGCTGGCGGTATGGATGCGCATATTCACTTCATATGCCCGCAGCAGATCGAAGAAGCCTTGATGAGCGGCGTTACTTGCATGTTGGGCGGCGGTTCTGGCCCCGCACATGGCACGCTGGCCACCACCTGCACCGGCGCGTGGCATATCGAGCGGATGATCGAAAGCTTCGATGGTTTTCCGATGAACTTGGCGCTGGCTGGCAAGGGCAATGCCTCACGGCCTGCGCCGCTGGAGGAGATGATCCTTGCCGGTGCCTCCTCGCTGAAGCTGCACGAAGACTGGGGCACGACGCCCGCCGCCATCGACAATTGCCTGACCGTTGCGGATGCCTTCGACGTTCAGGTGATGATCCACACCGATACGCTGAATGAAAGTGGTTTCGTGGAAGACACGGTGGCCGCCATCAATGGGCGCACGATCCATGCCTTCCACACGGAAGGGGCGGGCGGTGGTCACGCGCCTGATATCATCAAGATTTGCGGCAACCCCAATGTCATCCCGTCGTCCACCAATCCGACGCGCCCTTACACCATCAATACGCTGGCGGAACATCTGGACATGCTGATGGTCTGCCATCACCTGTCGCCGTCCATCCCGGAAGATATCGCATTCGCTGAAAGCCGCATTCGCAAGGAAACGATCGCGGCGGAAGATATTCTGCACGATCTCGGTGCATTTTCGATCATCTCGTCCGACAGTCAGGCTATGGGCCGTGTTGGCGAGGTCGCGATCCGCACATGGCAGACAGCGGATAAGATGAAGCGCCAGCGCGGGCCGTTGAAAGAAGAAACGGGTGATAATGACAACTTCCGTGTGCGTCGTTACATCGCGAAATACACCATCAATCCGGCCATCGCCCACGGCGTATCGCATGAGATCGGCTCCGTCGAAGTCGGTAAACGGGCTGATCTGGTGCTGTGGAACCCTGCGTTTTTTGGCGTGAAACCGGAAATGGTGCTGCTGGGCGGCTCTATTGCCGCCGCACCGATGGGTGATCCGAACGCATCCATTCCCACACCGCAGCCGATGCATTATCGCCCGATGTTTGCCGCGCATGGCAAGCTGCGGACCAATTCTTCGGTGACTTTCGTATCGCAGGCTTCGCTGGATGGCGGGTTGGCCCAGCGCCTTGGCGTTGCTAAAAAGCTGCTCGCTGTCCGCAACGTGCGCGGTGGTATCTCCAAGGCATCGATGATCCACAATTCGCTAACACCGCATATTGAGGTTGATCCTGAAACCTATGAAGTGCGCGCGGATGGACAGCTTTTGACCTGCGAACCGGCGACAGTTCTGCCGATGGCGCAACGTTACTTCCTGTTCTGATCTAACTGAGCATCTCCTCCTGTGCATGACAGGTTTGCGCGCTCAAGTTTTTGCTGCGCTGCAAACCGTTTTGCGATATCGGAAAAGCAGTTTTTTGGGCGTGGACTGTTCCCAAGCTTTTCACGCCATATACTCGCACAGGAGAAAATCATGCTCGGTAAAAAAGTGCCTGCTGTTACCTTTCGCACGCGCGTGCGCGATGAGGCCGTTGGTGGCCCAAATCCCTTCCGTTGGCAGGACGTAACCTCCGATGACTACTTCAAGGGCAAGAGAGTCGTTATCTTCTCGCTGCCCGGCGCGTTCACGCCAACATGCTCGACCTTCCAGCTTCCTGATTTTGAAAAGCTGACACCGGAATTCCGGGCGCTTGGCATCGATGACATCTATTGCCTGTCGGTCAACGATGCGTTCGTGATGAACGCATGGGCAAAGGGTCAGAACCTTGAAAACGTCAAGGTCATCCCGGATGGTTCAGGCGAGTTCACCCGCAAGATGGGAATGTTGGTTTCCAAGGACAATCTCGGCTTCGGCATGCGCTCCTGGCGTTACGCCGCCATCGTCAACGACGGCGTGGTTGAGCAGTGGTTCGAAGAGGATGGCTATTCCGATAATTGCGAGAGCGATCCTTACGGCGTGTCCTCGCCGCAGAATATTCTTGAAAATCTGAAAGCCCGCAAAGCGGCCTGATTTTACAGATACTTCAATCAGAGCCCGGAGGTGATTCCGGGCTTTTTTATTGTTTGGTAATGACTTATCCAATCTATGCGTGATTTTAAAACGTTAATCAGCTTAACATAATTTATGCATCGGACATTTACCCGAGAGTTGAATTTCTTTTTTCTTATAAGAGAAATCTCACGCCATAGACACAACGGGACACCATCAGTATCCCTATATGAATCAGGGCGTCCTGAGTGTTGCCTGTCGTTACGTCAGCTTTCCGTTGACGAAATATCCATGAGCGTATTAATCCACAAATATACTCAAGGTAGTTAAATGTTTAGAGAATTGGTTTACTTCCAGCCAATCTCTGATCGATATCGATTAAGTCATGCAAGGGTGAGGTGTGATGACTGAACGTTTGAGAAAATTTATTTCGTTGGAAATGAGTTTGAAAAACCCTTCGGGTGGACAAAACCTTCGTACTTTCGCGACAAAGATGGTGTTCGTTTCCATCATTTTATCGCTGCTGGTCAGTTCGGCCGTGATTGCGCTTGGCGCATTTCTGCGTGTGCTGCCGCTGCCGCTGCTGGAGGCTTTGGGTTACAGCGTAATGATGGCGTGGATTGTTGGCGGTCTCGTCACAGGAATACTTTGCACCATTCTTGGCAATGCCATCAGCAAGCTGCACGAAAGTCAGGCTGAGTTTGAGCGTCTCAGCAAGACAGATACATTGTCCGGGCTGGCGAACCGTCGGGCGTTCAATCAGTCTTTCGATGAAATCGAGGACAATGCCTCGCTGGCCATTTTCGATCTTGATCGGTTCAAGGCAATCAATGATGGTCACGGTCACGCGGCAGGCGATCTCGTCATCAAGCGGGCTGCGACCGCCATTGCGGATGTTTTTGGCGAATTCCACTGTGTTGCGCGGTTGGGTGGAGAAGAATTTGCGGTCATCGTGCGGGGTGGTTGCCGCAAAGACCGTGTGATCCTCATAGAACTAGCGCGTATTCGCGTCTCATGTCTGACGGTGAATTTCGAGGGCAAGCAGCTACAGACAACCGTTTCTGTCGGTGTTGCCGACATTGGGCCGTCGCGGTCCAAATACGATACGTTTGCCGCCGCTGATAAGGCGCTTTATCTCGCCAAGGCATCGGGACGGAACCGCGTTTGCCAGGAAGAGGACTTGCCGATTTCCCACGCGGTCGAGGGCTTGAAGACGACGCTAATGGTGGCGTCTTAGGTTCCTGTTTTAATTCACATATTCATTTCGGCAAGACCACCTCATCCTCCATCTGCCGCTTGCATTCCAACAAAACATCCTTCAGGAATCGTTTCTGGTTCTTATTGATGTTGGAAAGATCATGCTGCGCGTTCAATCTTATCTTCCCGCTGGCACACCTGCGGATGAGCCGACCGGCTACGTAACCCTCGCCCACGATCAGAGGCATCTGCGCCGCAAGTTGCTGCATTTGCAGAATGACGATATGGTGATGCTGGACCTGAAAGAGCCGGTGCTGTTTGCCCATGGCGATCTGCTGGTGATTGAAAACGGCGATCTGGTGGAAATCCGCGCTGCAAATGAAAAGCTGTTCGAAGTGGGCGCAAAAAGCCCCATCCATCTGATCGAACTGGCATGGCATCTCGGCAATCGCCACCTTTCGGCGCAAATTGCAGAAGGTCGGATCCTGATCCTTCGTGATCATGTTATCCGCTCCATGCTGGAAGGTCTGGGTGCAACGGTGCGGGAGGTTGAAGAGCCATTCCAGCCAGCGCGCGGCGCTTATCACGCGCATGGTGGCCATTCGCACGGACATGACCATCACAACCACAGTCACGACTAGACCATGACCACAAAACGCAACGTCGATGCGTTGTTGAGATTGCTGGCCTGGATGTCTCCAGCGTTTCCCATAGGAGCGTTCTCATATTCGGGCGGGCTGGAGAGTGCTGTCAATGATCGGCGTATTTCCAGCGCAGCCGATCTTCACCTCTGGATCAGCATAGTTTTACAGCGCGGAACGCTTTGGAATGACGCTGTGTTGCTGGCTGAGGCGTGGCGAAGCTATGAGGACGCAAGAGCTTTGGCAGAGCTTGGCGAGTTGGCGCAGGCTCTGGCCGGTTCAGCGGAGCGTCATCGCGAAACGGTTCTGCTGGGAGATGCTTTTGTCGAAGCAGCGTCCGCGTGGCCGCATGACGTGTTCGAGCGCTTGCCGAAAGGTGCAACTTATCCGGTTTCGGTTGGTGCCATCGCCGCCGCGCACGGCGTTGACCTTGAGGATGCGCTGGCCGCCCATCTGCACTCCGGCGTTTCCCAGTTCGTGTCCGCCGGTATTCGTCTTGGCATTGCCGGACAAAAGGATGGTGTGGCCATTCTGGCCCATCTGGAAACCGAGATCGCCGAGATCGCCAATCGCGCCAGCTCATCCACGCTGGATGATCTGGGGTCTGCAACCATTTTGGCCGATACCGCTTCCATGCGCCATGAGGTGCAGGGAACGCGTCTATTCCGGTCATAACAGAATGATCGACGCCCATTCTGCGGTTGAATGCGGGGCGTAAACATCGCTATTGTTGATACGACATGACATCCGAAAGGGACGCGCTATGAAATCGGGAAATGGTCCGCTTAGGGTCGGTATCGGCGGGCCTGTTGGCTCTGGAAAAACAGCGCTGACGGAGAAACTGTGCAAGGCCATGAGCGCTGATTATTCGGTCGCGGTCGTCACCAATGATATCTACACCAAGGAAGATGCGGAAGCGCTGGTGCGAATGCAGGCGCTGCCATCCGAGCGCATCGTGGGCGTTGAAACCGGCGGATGTCCGCACACCGCCATTCGTGAAGATGCGACCATCAACCTTCAGGCCATCGCGGGTTTAAACGAACGGTTTCCCGATCTGGATATCGTCTTCATCGAATCCGGTGGGGACAATCTGGCGGCGACCTTTTCACCGGATCTGGCCGATATCACCATCTATGTGATCTCCGTTTGCCAAGGCGAAGAGATTCCGCGCAAGGGCGGTCCCGGTATCACGCGGTCTGATCTGCTGGTCATCAACAAGAAAGATCTTGCGCCTTATGTCGATGCTGATCTGGGTGTGATGGACAGCGATGCGACCCGGATGCGCAAAGATATGCCTTTCGTCTTCACGGACATGAAGCGCGGCGAAGGTGTGGACAGCATCGTTGGCTTTCTCAAGCAACACGGCGGATTGTAATTCCGGGTTCAAATCTGTTTCAGAGCGCCGATGTCGTTCACTTGAATGATACGTCCGCGAACGATAACGCCGGATTCCCGAAGACTGGAAAAGGCGCGTGAGAGAGCTTCTGGCGCAAGGCCAAGCTTGCCTGCCAGAACGCTTTTCTGAAACGGCAGCCGCAGCGAATAGGACGTTGCGCTGCCTGGTCCCTGTTTGATCAGGTAATTCGCGACCCGTTGTGTTGCGGTCTGAAGGCGGTCGTTTGCCACGCAGTCCATTGTCCTCACAAGGCTGTTGGAAAGGCATTGAACGACGGCCTTCGCTACATTTGGCTCTTCGTCGATCAAGGCTCTGATCCGGCTCAGCTCAAAACGAGCCAGCGTGCAGTTTTCCACGGCCTGCGCGTTGTAATGATAGCGGTCGGCACCAAAGATCAGGCACTCGTTGAACGTATCGCCCGGGCCGCAAATTCTGACATCTGCTTCGCGACCGTCCTTGCTCAACCGGTAAAGGCGAACATAACCGTTCAGAACACAGAACAGGTGCTCTGCAATCTCACCATCGCGAAACAGAATCTGTCGGGGAGGGACGGTAACGGCTGTCAACGCTTCCATAAATCTTGCAG
Organism: Agrobacterium sp. rho-13.3; assembly: GCF_033957765.2. Classification (NCBI taxonomy): domain Bacteria; kingdom Pseudomonadati; phylum Pseudomonadota; class Alphaproteobacteria; order Hyphomicrobiales; family Rhizobiaceae; genus Agrobacterium; species Agrobacterium sp. rho-13.3. The sequence goes on along the minus strand of NZ_CP192774.1, from coordinate 2,034,362 downwards.
TCGCCGTCTCATCGCCTGCGCCGATCAGAGGCACACGCATGAGAATGCTTTTTTCCCGGCTACTCAGCTTCATCGTCTTGTTCACGTCCGCATGCTCCCCAAAACGTCCATCAATCTCACGGGCTAAGCGATCGGTTCTGTCTGAGGACGTTGTTCTCGACGGGGAGAATAACAGTTGGGCGGTTGAGAAAATTGATTTCGATCAATTGGCCGAGATTTTTTAGCTTTCTTTTCAGAATGGCCGTCAAAAGCAAAACGCCGGGCAGGTGCCCGGCGTTTTGATGACATGTGGTTTTGGATTACTCCGCAGCGAGCGGCGGAAGGCGTAGAACATTGCTGGATGTTTCACCGTCGCGCCGGTTGGCGTTGGAAGGCTTCCCGCTATTGGAAAGACGCTCTTCGAGTGCTTCAAGAGCTTGCTTGTTTTCACGCGCAAGGTTGGACAGTTCTTCATTCGAGAGAACGGGATGCTCCTCTTCCTTCTTGCCGATGAAGCGGCTGAAGAGATGGGCGAGAAGTCGCGATACATCGTCCATGATCAGGAAGAAGGCTGGCACGACAATCAGAGACAGAACCGTTGAAACGATGATGCCGCCAATAACAGCAATCGCCATGGGTGCGCGGAACGAGCCGCCTTCGCCCACGCCAAGCGCGGAGGGAAGCATACCGGCAGACATGGCAATCGAGGTCATGATGATGGGCTGCGCACGTTTGCGACCAGCTTCCACCATGGCATGAACACGTTCCATGCCATGGCGGCGCATTTCAATGGCGAAATCCACCAGCAGAATGGCGTTCTTCGTTACAATACCCATCAACATCAGAATGCCGATGAGCACGGGCATGGAGAGCGCGTTGCCAGTGAGAATGAGCGCAACGGCCACGCCGCCGATTGCCAGGGGCAACGAGAACAGAATGGTGAACGGTTGGATGACATCCTTGAACAGCAGGATGAGGACCACCAGCACCAGCAACAGGCCGAGCAACATGGCGTTGACGAAGCCCTGCTGCATTTCACCCTGCACCTTTGCGTCACCGCTTTCCGCCAGCCGAACCGTGGCCGGAAGTTGCGTTTCCGCGACAATCCGTTTGAACTCAGCCGACGATGTATCGAGCGCGGTGCCAAACGGAACGTCTGAGCCGATGGAGACCACACGGTTACGGTCGTTGCGCTTGATAGAGCTTGGACCTTCCGAATAGTCGATATCGGCAACGCTGTAGAGCGGAACGGTGGCACCCGTTGCGGTCTTGATTTTCAGCGCGCGGATGGCCGCCAGATCACGACGCACATCCAGCGATGCCTGCACGCGGATCGGGATCTGCCGGTCGTCCAGCGAAATCTTTGTCAATTGCGCATCGATATCACCGATGGTCGCGACGCGGACCGTTTGCGAGATTTGTTGTGGCGTGATGCCCAGACGCGCGATTTCATCCTTGCGTGGCCGGATTTGCAGTTCGGGGCGAGGAAGCGCGCCTTCAGAGCTGACATTGACGAGAATGGGCGAGGCACGAAGCCGCGATTCCAGAATGCCGACCGCCTTGTTCAAATCCGCTTCATTCGAAGACAGGAAATTGAAGCTCAATTCGCGTTCGGCACGGTCATTAAGCTTGATGACACGGACATCCGGAATGTTGTGAATGCTGGCGAAAATATCTCGCTCAACATCCCATTGCGGGCGTGTTCTACCATTGTCTTCCATTTTCGGAAGATGTGGGCCAATCAGCGGAATAGAGCCAAGCCCCTTGTTGACGAGGACTTTCAGCAGCGAATGGTCGATATGCTGAAGAATGACCCGCACCGTGGCGCGGCGCAGTTCCAGATCGCCCTTGGGCGAAGCGCCGCCGAGGATGAAGACGCTTTCCACGCCGTTGATGCCACGCACCGCCTGATAGATTTTCGAAGTCGTTGAGTCGGTTTCTTCCAGCGTCGCGTTTGGCGGAAGTTCGATAGAGAGAACGACGCGCGAGGCGTCATCCGGCGGCAGGAAGCTGCCCGGTACGCCACTGAGAAGAATAATCGAGCCGACGAGAAAGCCGATGGCACCCAACAGTGTGAGGTAACGCGCCCACCATTTGCGGGTGGTGGCGGTCACCATCCGCGTATAGCTCTTCATCAACAGGCCGTCATTATCGTGATGGTCGTCAACCGCGTCAGTCGAGCGCATCAGATAAGCCGCCATCAACGGCGTGATGAGACGTGCGACCATCAAAGAGAAGAAGACCGAGAACGCGACGGTCAGACCGAACTGGATGAAGTACTGGCCCGGAACACCCGGCATGAATGACACAGGCACGAACACTGCAATGATGGTGAAACTTGTGGCAATCACCGCAAGGCCGATTTCATCCGCAGCTTCCAACGAAGCGCGATAGGGCGATTTCCCCATCTTGATATGTCGTGAGATGTTTTCCACCTCCACGATGGCATCGTCGACGAGAATACCCGTTGCCAGCGTGAGGGCGAGGAAACTGACGAGGTTGAGCGAAAAGCCCAGAACATCCATGACCCAGAACGTCGGGATGGCCGAAAGCGGCAAGGCCACAGCGGCGATCAACGTTGCCCGCCAGTTTCGCAGGAACAGAAGCACCACGATGACGGCTAGAATTGAGCCTTCCACCAGTGTGTGAAGAGCGGCTTCATAGTTGCCATAGGTGAAATAAACGGCGTCATCCACCATCTGAATCGAGACTTCAGGATGGGCCGTGCGAACTTTTTCCAGATTTTGCGCAACGGTTTCCGCTACTGAAACCTCACTGGCGCCTTTGGCCCGGAAGACAGCGAATGTGACGCCGGGATTGCCGTTGAAACGCGAGAAGGATTTCGGCTCTTCATAGGTGTCGGTAATCGAACCCAGTTCAGAAAGCTTGACGAAACGACCGCTTGAAAGCGCAATGGTGGTGTTGGAAAGCTGTGCTACATCGCGGGCGTCGCCCAATGTGCGGATCGTCTGTTCATTGCCCGCCACCTGTCCGCGACCGGAACCGAGGTCGATATTGGTGCCACGCAGCTGCGTGTTCACGTCTGCCGCTGTAATGCCGTAGGCGTCAAGCTTGGCAGGACTGAGTGCAACGCGCACTTCACGGTCCGCACCACCGTAACGGTCTATTTTGCCGATGCCTCGCTGGCCCTGGAGCGCGCGTTTGATCGTGTCGTCCACGAACCAGGACAGCTCTTCCAGCGTCATGTTGGGTGAGGAGACGGAGAAGGTCTGGATTGCCTGACCTTCCACGTCGATCTTGGTCACGACAGGCTCTTCGATATCCGCAGGCAATGCGCTGCGGATCTTGTCGATCGCGTCCTTGGTATCCTGAACGGCTTCTTCCGTCGGTTTTTCGATACGAAACAGCACGGTTGTCAGAGATTGACCATCCGTGACCGTGGACTGGATTTCATCGATGCCGCTGATGGACGCGACCGCGTCTTCCACTTCCTTGGTGACCTGCGCTTCCAGTTCGGAGGGCGACGCGCCACTTTGGGTCACGGTGATGGCCACCACCGGCACGTCAATGTTGGGAAAGCGGGTGATCGGCAGATCGTAAAACGCCTTTATGCCGAGAAAGAGCAGCAACGCGAAGGCCAGCAGGGGCGCAATCGGATTGCGAATAGACCATGCAGAGAAATTCATTGTTTTCCCTCAGTCAGTTCGAGGCTGCGGCGTCAGCCGTGACCGGGTTGATCTTATCACCATCGCGAACGAATGCGCCCGCTTTTTCAACGACCGTGTCACCAGCGGAAAGGCCGCTTTTGATTTCTACGAAACCATTGTCCTGAATGCCGGTTTCCACGGTGATCTGTTTGACGACATCGCCTTCCACCTTGCGCGTGGTTGACCCTTCGCGGCCAGAGGTGACGGCAGACAAGGGCAGTGCCAAGGCGTTGGCCGACGCGATAATCACTTCCGCGCTGCCATACATGCCGGCGCGTGCGGGACTATCCGTTGGCAAAACGATGTGGACGGAGCCGAGGCGGGTGGTCGCATCAACCGTGGGTGATACGAGACGGACGCTGCCTTGGATTTTATCACGCCCACCGGCGACGGTGACGATTGCCTTCTGGCCAGCCTTTACTTTCTGAATGTCGGTCTCGGAAAGATCGGCCACGAGTTCGATGGCGTTATCCTTGATCACTGTAAACAGCGGGTTGCCAGAGCCGCTGGCAATGGCGCCCACGCGGGTGTTTTTGGCAGAAATAATGCCTGCAACGGGCGTTTTGACGCCGGTGCGGGACAGCTTGAGATCGACATCTTCAATCTGCGCATCCACCACTTTGGTGTCCGCTTCGCCAACGGTCACGGCCTGTTTGGCGGCCTGAAGCCGCGCCTGCGCCACATCGGCGGCGGCGGCGGTTTGTTCAACTTGAGAAATGGAACCGGAGCCGGATTTACCCAGCCGGCCTGCGCGATCACGCTGGCGAACGGCATCATCGTAATTGGCCTGCGCTTCAATCACCTGTGCCTTGCTTTGCGCGACGGAGGCTTCGGCTTTGGCCCTGTTGGCTTGAAACTGGCTTTTTTGCAAAAGCAGGCTGTCTTTGGAAAGCTCCGCGAGAACCGCACCCGCTTCGACCTTATCGCCAATGTCGACATTCAACTTGTCGACCGGCAAGCCATCCACCAGCGGCTGCACATAAATCTCATCCACCGGCTTGATGGTGCCTGTCGCCACCACACGGTCCACCAGATCACGCGTGGCCGCTTTGCTGACGACGATGGAGGGCAGGTTCTGACGATTTGCATCGCTTTGAGCGCTCAGCGCCGCCGGTATCATGAAAGCTGAAACCGTGATCGCTGCCAGCCGGATCGGGTTTGTCTTGCGCTGCATATGTGCTTGTCCGTTCAAAGTTCGGCTCGCACTCCCACTGCGCACATTATGTGCTTTTGAAGATCATGCGACGATGACTGTAAAAAATAAGTATGACAATACTTTCTCCCACCTCGCAGATGTCTGCGTCCTCTTCACCAAACCTGCCGCTAAATTCCGGGCATGGTCTATCGCAAGGCAAATATCCAAGTTTGTCGTGGCGGAATGTAAATCTTCATCTTGCGCAATTCAATCCGTCTAACCGGTTGGGCGGATATACATTTTTGAATATCAGGAAATGCAAAATTTCTAGGACTTTTCGTGGGAAAAGGCGCGCATAGCCTGCGCGCCTCAGCTTGGACACTGCTATTTCAATGCGGCGTCGGTAATTTCTGTCGTGAACGCGCCTGATGGTTCCTTGGTAATGACGGGATCTGATCCGCCGCCGAGAAGTGTTTTGACGGTACGCTCGTAATCTGCCTTGTCAAGCGCGCCGGTGGAGCCGGCCGTCAGCTTGGCCACTTCCGTCATCATGCCCTTCTGGTGGGCTTCGGTCTGTGCGCCCGAAGCATCGTTTTCCAAAACGATATCAGCAGCATCGTTGGGATTTTCTTCCGCCCACTTCCAGCCCTTCATGGAGGCGCGCACGAATTTCACCATGCTCTCCTTGAACTTGGGGTCTTTCAGTTTGCCTTCCAGTACATAGAGGCCGTCTTCCAGCGTCGCCACGCCTTCGTCCTCATATTTGAAGGTCACGAGGTCGCTGGCTTTGATGCCCGCTTCCAGAACCTGCAAATATTCATTGTAGGTCATGGTGGAAATGCAGGCGGCCTGTTTCTGCAACAGTGGATCAACGTTAAAGCCCTGTTTCAGCACGGTCACGCCGTCAGCCCCTCCAGTCGTCGGGATTTTCAGATGTGCCATCCATGACAGGAAGGGATATTCATTGCCGAAGAACCAGACGCCCAAAGTCTTCCCCTTGAAATCGACAGGCTTGGTGATGCCGGTTTCCTTCAGGCATGTCAGCATCATGCCGGATTTCTTGAAGGGCTGGGCGATGTTGACGAGGGGCACGCCTTTTTCGCGGGTGGCCAGAGCAGAGGGCAACCAGTCCACGACGACATCCGCGCCGCCGCCTGCCAGAACCTGCGCGGGCGCAATATCCGGGCCGCCGGGCTTGATGTCCACGTCGAGGCCTTCTGCTTCGTAGAAACCCTTGTCCTTGGCAACGTAATAACCGGCGAATTGGGCCTGCGTGACCCATTTCAGCTGAAGGGTTACTTTTTCGGCGGCGTGCGCGCTGAACCCCGTCATCAGCGCAGCGCAGCCAAGAAGCATGGATGCAAGTTTGTTTTTCATCGCTGTTCCCTTTTTTCTTTGTTTACGTTCGTCCACTGCGGACGGACGGATGCCAGAAGGTGACGGCCCGCTCTGCCAGCGCCACCAATCCATAAAAGCCGGAGCCTGCAATTGCCGCGATGGCAATCTCGGCCCAGACCATATCCACATTGCTCCGACCCATTTCTGCGGAGATGCGAAATCCCATGCCCACGATGGGCGTGCCGAAGAATTCGGCCACGATGGCACCGATCAGCGCCAGCGTGGAATTGATCTTCAAGGCATTGAAAATAAATGGCCATGCCGCGGGAAGCCGAAGCTTCACCAGCGTTGGCCACCAGCCGGCTGCATAAGTGTGCATCAGGTCGCGTTCCATATGGCTGGAAGCGGCAAGCCCTTGCACCGTGTTCACCAGCATGGGGAAGAACGTCATGATGACGACGACGGCGACCTTCGATTGCCAGTCGAAACCGAACCACATGACCATGATGGGCGCGATGCCGACGACCGGCAGCGCCGAGACGAAATTGCCTATCGGCAACAAGCCGCGTTGGAGGAAGGGCGAGCGGTCGATGAGGATGGCAACGCCGAAGCCCAGACCGCAGCCAAGCACATATCCCGTCAGCACCGACTTGAGGAAGGTTTGCCGAAAATCCGCCCAGAGGATGGGGAGAGAGCTGATCAGCCGCAGGAAAATAGCGCTTGGTGCTGGCAGCAGGATCGACGGGATCGAAAAGCCTCGAACCACGCCTTCCCACAGCACGATGATGGCGGCCCCGAAAATAAGGGGCACCGCGATGTTGCTGGCGCGTTTTGCAGTGAATGTGTGAAAACGCTGGCGCACCAGCCACTCATTCAACGCCCAGGCGGCAAGCCAGAAGATGATTGCGCCGATCAGCCAGACGGGATTGCTCATGGCCGCTCTCCCATTCTTTTCAGCACTGCTGTGTGAGCGATGCCGACGATTGCCACGAGGATGGCGGCGAGGGCAGCGGCCATGAGAAGTGCTGCCCATATCTGCACCGTCTGACCGTAATAGGAGCCGGAAAGCAGCCGCGCACCAAGCCCCGCAACCGCACCGGTCGGCAGTTCACCAACGATCGCACCGACAAGCGAGATTGCGATAGCGATTTTCAGCGAAGTAAACAGATAGGGCAGGGCAGAAGGCCACCGCAGTTTCCAGAAAATTTGCGAGGATGAGGCATGATACGTGTGCATCAGATCAAGCTGAAGCGCTTCTGCGCTGCGAAGCCCCTTCACCATGCCCACGACAATCGGGAAAAAGCTGAGATAGGTGGAAATCAGCGCCTTCGGCAACAGGCCTGATATGCCGATGGAATTCAGCACCACGATGATCATCGGCGCAACGGCGATGATCGGGATCGTCTGGCTTGCAATGATCCACGGCATGACGGAGCGATCCATGGCGCGGTTATGGACGATGGAAACCGCAAGCAGAATGCCGAGCACGGTGCCAATGGCAAAGCCCAGTAGCGTTGCGGAAAGCGTGATGCCCGCGTGGTAAATCAGGCTGCGCTTGGAGGTGATCGCCTTGTTGACGGTCGTATCCCATAGTTCCGCGATGATTTGATGCGGAGCGGGCAGGACCGGGCGTTCCTGCGCGAAGGTCTGAGGCAGAAGCTCGGAAAAACTTGCCGTCTGACCAGCGCGTGCGGCCTGATCTCGCGCGAAAGGCATGTTGAGGTAGACGACCGCGATGTGCCAGATGACAAGGATGGCGAGGAGTATGGTGAGGACAGGGAGGATACGGTGATGGAGGGTGTTCATAGCTGGCCTCGATCAAGATGAGACGCAAGGCGCTCCTCCAGTGAAACAGCTATGTAATCCGGATTGTCGATAATCTGTCTGTTATCGAAACGCAGAACCGTAAAACCTTGGGAAGCAAGAAACGCATCTCTGCTTGTGTCATGCCGCCGCCCTTGTGCAGTTTCATGGCTGTCGCCATCGACCTCAACAACCACGCGGGCTGAGAGCCATGCGAAATCGGCGATATAGGGACCAATCGGTGTTTCGCGGCGAAACCGTGCGCCTCTCGGACGAAAATCCCGAAGGATATCCCACATTATTCGTTCTGCCTTGGTCATTTCCCGGCGAAGGATTTTAGCGCGCCGGCGCGTTTTGAGTTCGATGTTTGAGTGCGCCATACGTCGCTTCCCATTCACGAATAGAGTATTGCGGCTTTCCCCCTCTGGCCTGCCGGCCATCTCCCCCACAAGGGGGGAGAAACCTTGCGGAACCCACAGAGCCCTAATGGATCGGCAAAGGTGCGGCTGGGTTAAGCCCCTCCCCCTTGTGGGGAGGGGTTGGGGAGGGGTTCTTGACGCCAACATCGAAGGTTCACCCCTCATAGCTATGCCCCGCCTTCAACCCTTCACGCACACGGTGCGCAATCTCCAGAAACTCCGGCGTTTCGCGAATACCGAGTGGGCGTTCCCTCGGCAACGTAGACTCGATCACATCCGTCACCCGACCCGGACGCGGAGACATGACGACGATTTTGGTGGAGAGGTAGACCGCTTCGGGGATGGAGTGGGTGACGAAGCAGATGGTTTTGCCTGTTGTGTCCCAGAGCTTCAAGAGCTGCTCGTTCAGGTGGTCGCGAACGATTTCATCCAGTGCGCCGAAGGGCTCGTCCATCAACAACAAGTCAGCATCGAACGCCAACGCGCGAGCGATGGAGGCGCGTTGTTGCATACCGCCGGAGAGCTGCCAGGGATATTTCTTGCCGAAACCGTTGAGGTTGACGAGATCGAGCATCCGTTCGATGCGGCTTTGTTGCTCCGCTTTCGTGTAACCCATCACTTCCAGCGGAAGGGCAATGTTCTTTTCAATCGTGCGCCATGGATAAAGGGCGGCGGCCTGAAAGACATAACCGTAGGACCGGTCCTTGCGGGCGTTCTCAGGCGTCGTGCCGTTGACGAGGATTTCGCCGGAGGTGTGTTTTTCCAGATCGGCAATGACGCGCAGGAAGGTCGTTTTGCCACAGCCGGAAGGGCCGATGAAGGAAACGAAGTCGCCTTTTTTAACGTCCAGATCAACATTGGAAAGAGCATGAACCGGACCATCGCCCGTTTCAAAGGTGAGGCCAAGATTTTTGGCGGAAACGACGGAGTAGGAAGGGGTTGCTGTCATTTGCATTTCGGAAGCGGTCCCCAGCTTGTGCCATCCTTGAAGTTGATCGTGTAACCCTCGGGGCTTTTTTTGAGGTCGACCGTTTCTTTTTGCCCCTTTTCTCCTTCGCTTTCGCATTGGGCTGTGATTTTGAAGCCGGAAGCGGTTTTTGTCGGTTTGCCGGAAAATGCGCAGAAGGCGGTGGCGGTGGTAACGCCCTCATCATTCAGTAGAAAAAATTCGTCGGCGCCGCTCGATTCGCCGGTTTGCGAATAGGTGCAGCCCTCTTTCTCGCCATAAGCGCCGTCCAGAAACGTCGCACTGCTGGCGGTTGAGGTGAGCAGGACAGACACCAAGGCGGTCATCAAAAGAATTCTCATCGTCACACTCCGCTTGCTGGGATGCCGCTGCGCTCCACCTTGCGGGGCGCGACGAGTTCTTTCCATGTGGACAGCGCTTTGCTGACGGCAGGGTAGGGCTCGCGAGCGACGAATTGGCCATGGCCTTCCCGCGTTTTTACCGTGCCCTCCTCGATTGCCACGACACCGCGAGACAGCGTGAAGCGCGGCAGGCCCTTCACCTTCTGACCTTCGAAGACGTTGTAATCGATAGCGGATTGCTGGTTCTTTGCCGTGATAGTCTTTTCAAGGGCCGGATCCCAAACGACGATATCGGCATCGCTGCCGACGAGGATGGCACCCTTTTTGGGGTAGAGGTTCAATATCTTGGCGATGTTGGTCGAGGTGACGGCGACGAATTCGTTGAGGGTGAGGCGACCTGTTGCGACGCCATGGGTCCAGAGCAGCGGCAGGCGGTCTTCAAGCCCGCCGGTGCCGTTGGGAATTTTGGTAAAGTCGCCCAGGCCATAACGTTTCTGTTCGGTGGTGAAGGCGCAATGGTCTGTCGCCACGCATTGCAGTGAACCTGCTGCCAATCCGGCCCAGAGGCTGTCCTGATGCAGCTTGTTGCGAAACGGTGGCGACATGACGCGGCGGGCAGCGTGGTCCCAATTCGGGTTGGCATATTCACTCTTGTCGAGGATCAGATGCTGAATCAGCGGTTCGCCATAAACCCGCATACCGTTTTGCCGCGCCCGGCGGATGGCCTCATGGGCCTGTTCGCAGGATGTGTGGACGACATAAAGCGGCGCGCCTGCCGTATCTGCGATGATGATGGCGCGGTTGGTGGCTTCACCTTCGACGGAGGCTGGACGGGAATAGGCGTGGGCCTCCGGTCCGTTATTGCCCTCTCCCAGCAATTTCGCCTGCATCTGCGCAACGATATCGCCGTTTTCCGCATGGACCATGGGCAGCGCGCCAAGCTCGGCGCAGCGGGAGAAGGAGGCAAACATCTCGTCGTCATTCACCATCAAGGCGCCCTTATAGGCCATGAAGTGCTTGAAACTGTTGATGCCCTTTTCCTGAACGACGGTCTTCATGTCGTTGAAAACCTGCTCTCCCCACCATGTGACGGCCATGTGGAAAGAATAGTCGCAAGTGGCGCGTGTGGCCTTGTTGTCCCAGCGGTTGAGCGCGTCGACCAAGGATTGGCCGGGCTCTGGCAGGCAGAAATCCACCACCATGGTCGTGCCGCCGCTCAAAGCCGCCCGCGTGCCGCTTTCGAAATCATCCGCCGAATAGGTGCCCATGAAGGGCATCTCCAGATGCACATGCGGATCGATGCCGCCGGGCATGACGTAGCAGCCGGTTGCATCCAGAACGGTGCCGCCGGAAAGGTCAGGTCCGATCTCGACGATGACGCCGCCTTCGATTTTCACATCGGCTTTGTAGGTCAGGTCAGCGGTGACGATGGTGCCATTTCTGATGATAGTGGTCATTGCACGATCTCCGCAGTTTCCAGCACGGCGTGCAGCAAAACATTGCAGCCAGCGGCGGCCCATTCGGGCGAAATCTCTTCGGCTTCATTGTGGGAAAGACCGCCCACGCAGGGGCAGAAAATCATGGTGGAGGGAGCGACTTTCGAGGTCCAGCAAGCGTCGTGGCCAGCACCGGAAATGATGTCCATGTGGCTGTAACCCAGCTTTTCCGCCGCATCGCGCACGCGACCCACCAGAACCGGATCGAAGGTGACGGGGTCGAAATGGCCAATCGCTTCTATTTCGCAACCGACGCCGAGTTCTTCCGCTATTTTCGGCACTTCGCGCTCGAAAATGGCACGCATGGCGTCCAGTTTTTCCTGTGAGGGTGTTCGTAGATCGATGGTGAAAACCACCTTGCCGGGCAGGACATTGCGGGAGTTGGGTGAAAAGATCATCTGGCCAACCCCGGCCACGGCGCCGGGTTGGTGAGCCATCGCCACTTCCTGCACCTTTTCCAGAATGCGGGCCGCTGCCAGCCCGGCATTGACGCGCATCGCCATTGGGGTGGAGCCAGTGTGGGCTTCCTTGCCGGTCAAGGTGATTTCCAGCCACCACAGCCCTTGGCAATGGGTGACGACGCCAATCTGCTTGTCCTGCGCTTCGAGGATTGGTCCCTGTTCTATATGATATTCGAAATAGGCGTGCATCTTGCGCGCGCCAACCTCTTCTTCGCCCAGCCAGCCGATGCGTTTCAACTCTTCGCCATAGGTTTTTCCGGCGGTGTCAGTGCGGCTATAGGCATAGTCGAGATCGTGTATGCCTGCGAAAACGCCGGAGGCCAGCATGGCAGGAGCAAAGCGTGCGCCTTCTTCATTGGCCCAGTTGGTGACGACGATAGGGTGTTTGGTTTGGATGTCGAGATCGTTGAGGCTGCGCACCACTTCCAGTCCCGCCAGCACGCCCAAGACGCCATCGAACTTGCCACCGGTGGGCTGCGTGTCGAGGTGGCTGCCGATGTAGACGGGCAGCGCGTCGGGGTCTGTGCCCGGGCGGGTGGCGAACATGGTGCCCATGGTGTCTACCGAGACCGTCATGCCGGCCGCCTCGCACCAGGTCTTGAACAGTTCGCGGCCTTGCGCGTCTTCATCCGTCAGGGTCTGGCGGTTGTTGCCGCCGGCGAGACCGGGGCCGACTTTCGCCATGTCCATCAGGCTGTCCCACAGACGGTCGCTGTGGATGGTCAGATTTTTCGCGGGTATTTGTTTTTTTTCGGGTGTTTCCGGCATGCCAGTCTTTTCCTCACCTGTTTTAACAAGGATTATGCAAGGGCCGTGCCGTTCTACTGAAAAACGACGAATTGCTTTCAGGAACGGGTCGTGGATAATTTGACCGACTGGTAAACATTGCGAATTTCGACTTTGACGCTTAAAAGAAAGCGAGGATTTTTACCGTGTAAAGCGGTATTTTCTGATTGAGCATTCATCATCGATTATTTTTTGCCCAAAACCACGCATCAATTGCATCGAAAACAGACAGAGACCCTTCATGCCCATACCCAGAGCGGCGAAAACACAGAAGCGAACCCGGATACAGGAAGAAAAAGAAGAGGCCATTTTGGAAGCGGCACTTGATGTTTTTTCGGTGAACGGCTTTCGCGGCACCACGATCGACCAGATCGCCGAGGTGGCGGGCATGTCGAAGCCGAATGTGCTGTATTATTTCCGCACCAAGGATGCGATGCACCGCGCCCTGATCGAGCGCGTGCTGGATACGTGGCTGGACCCGCTGCGGGCTTTCGATGCAGCGGGCAATCCTGAAACGGAAATTCGTTCCTATCTGCGTCGCAAGCTGGAAATGGCGCGAGATTTTCCGCGGGAAAGCCGTTTGTTCGCCAATGAGATTTTGCAGGGTGCGCCTCATGTCGAAGATGAGTTGAAGGGGCCGTTGAAACAACTCGTGGATGAGAAGGCAGAGGTTATTCGCGCCTGGACCAAGGCGGGCCGAATAGCGGCCTGCGATCCCTACCATCTGATTTTCTCAATCTGGGCGACGACTCAGCACTATGCGGATTTTGACGTGCAGGTGCGCGCAGTTCTGGGAAACAAGGCCGGTGAAGGGCGTTTTGAAGATGCCGCCCGCTTCCTCGAACAGCTTTTTATGGGTGGTTTGGGCATAATTTCCACGCCATCTCAAAAAACATGACGTTTATCATCAACTTTATACTTTACTCTAAAACTCATCTTTACTATCGTGTAGCCAACCTGATCGTACAGGTGGTGTTTTTCAACGATAAGGTGAGGCATGGCGCGGAAAGAAAAGAAGAAGGCGGAGCGAAACGGCAAGCGGGATAATCAACCGCAGCAGGCAGCGCAATCCGTCTCGAAGCCAGCGCCAGTTGGGCCGAAGAGCTTTTTGTATGTTGGCGGTCGTGACTGTCAGGTTGCCCATCTTCGCCAGATTGCCAGCAATTTCGATGCTGAGCTTATTCACCACGATGGCGGTCTGCGTGAGGCGGTTTCCCGCATCGACACGCTGCTTCCATCGGTGGATTGCGTGTTCTGCCCCATCGACTGTATCAGCCACGACGCGTGCTTGCGTGTGAAGTCCGGTTGCAAAAAGTTTGGCAAGACCTTCATTCCGCTGCGCAATGGCAGCAAATCCAGCCTTGAGCGGGCGCTTCAGACGATGAATGATCGCGCCGCTGCCAACTGATTGTCTATTGGCGTGCCGTTTTGAAAAAAGCGGCACTTGCCAGCACCAGCCAACCGAAGATCATGCCAAGGCCACCCGCCGGTGCGACCATAGGGAGAAGGCTGTTGCCAGTAAAATGTTTTGAAACAAGATCACCCGCAAAAATGACCGTTCCCAATCCCAGCAGGATTGCTGCGGGCGTTGCGGTTCTGATGCGCTCCCAGCCAATATAAAGCCCGAGCAGAATGGGCGCGTGGGCAAGGCACATGGCCGATGCATTGCCGAGCAATTGGGTCGCCCCCGTGTGGGTGGCTGCTGCCGCAAGCGCAACGCCGCTGGCACCAAGTACGCCGGAGAGAAAAAGGCTGGTCGGGCGAAGCCAGTTGGTGCTCATGACGGTTTCTCTTCCTGATTTTGCATATGAAAAGCCAGCCGTTCAACCGGCGCCCAGATGATGTCGCGAAGCTTGGGATTGTCGATGGTTTCATTCATGGCCCGGCGGAAACACAACAGCCATTCGTCACGCTCAATGGGGCCGATCGCCGCCCCGAAATGCCGCCTGCGCAGCATGGGATGGCCGTATTTTTCCACATAGATCGGCGGACCGCCGAGATAGCCGGTCAGATAATCGTAAAACTTGCTCTCGCTGCCGGAAAGGTCGGGCGGATGCACGGCGCGGCAGTGCGCCGCTTCCGGCAAAGTGTCCATCAGCTTATAAAAGCGTTTGGTGAGGGCGCGAACGGTGTCATCACCGCCGATGGCCTCATAAAGCGTGATGGTGTCTTCCGCCACGTTTTCTGATCTCCGTTTGTACGTCTATTGCCGCTTTGAATGTGAAAGCGCAACCGCAAACGGTGGGTGCGGCAATTCGCTTCGCCACACCGTTAGTAAAAAACTCAGCCGAAGTTGCGAATGAGGTCGAGCCCCTTGTTGAGCAGAATATCCGCCTCATCTTCGTTGGCGGCTTCCACATAACAGCGCATTTCCGGTGCGTTGCCGGACGGGCGGAAATGGATGGTGCTTCCGTCGGTCAGCGTCACGCGAAGTCCGTCGATATCGCTGGCGTCTTTGACGGAGCCGACTGGCGCAAGAAAGCGTTCAAGGTTGGCGCGCGAAGATCGCAGATGCTTCATCAATGCAGCACTTTTTTCCTGCGCGAAATCCTGCAATCGGTCGGCGGCGGCAACGGGCAGTTTGTAGGCTGCGGCGATTTCTGACAGCGGCTTCTTCTGTTCCGCAGCGAGTTTTAGCGCAGCCAGAAGCGGCAGGAAACAATCGCGGGTGGGGAGCGCGGAAACAGTTTTGCCATTCAGCGTGAATGGCGATGCAGTGAGAAAGCCGCCATTCGCCTCAAAGCCGATGACGCCGCTTTTGCCGTTCGAAAGTGCGTCATTCATACCGGCGATGACAAAGGGCGAACCGACTTTGGTGCGGACGACTTCAAAACTTCCGCTGTCTTCAATGCCCGAATTCGAGGTCACAGGCGTGACCACCACCGCTGCTTTCAGGAAGTTGGCCGTGATCAGGCCGAGCAGATCGCCGCGCAGAGGAACGCCGTCCTCATCCGCCAGCAGTGGGCGGTCGCCATCGCCGTCTGCGGAAATGATCGCGTCGAGCGTGTGTTCGGCGGACCATATTTTCAGTTTTTCCAGCGTGTCGGCGGAGACGGCTTCCGTATCCACGGGAATGAAAGTTTCCGAGCGGCCAAGTGGCATGACGTCTGCACCGTAGTGTTTAAGAACGTCCACGAACAAATCCCGCGCCACCGTGCTGTGCTGGTAAACGCCGATCTTCAGGCCCAACAGCGCCTGATCTGAAAGCAAAGCCTCGTTGCGTTGTGAGAAAAATGCATTGGCTTCCTCAGCGTGGTTCTCGGCTTGAGAGGCTTGGGCGGTTATGCCTTCCGCTTCAACCTGCTTCGCGAGTTCGCCAATCGCCAACTCATCCTGCTTGTCGATCTCGCCATCCGGTCGGTAGAATTTGATGCCGTTGCGGTCTGCGGGAATGTGGGAGCCGGTAATCATCAGCGCTGCTGCTTTTAACGATAGGCCATAAAGCGCCAGTGCCGGCGTGGGCAGTGCGCCGCAATCCAGGGGCTTTAGGCCAGCTGCGTGCAGTGCGCCAATGCAGGTCTCAGCGATGGCCGGGCTGGAATCGCGAAAATCACGACCGATGAGAATAGGATCGCCTGTTTTTGCCTGTCCGGAAGCGAGAAGATGTCTCGCGAAGGCGGTGGCGTAGATGGCAGATGCCTTGCCCTTCAAATCCTCAGAAAGTCCACGAAGACCGCTTGTTCCAAACTTCAGGCTCATATGAAAGGCTTCCTTATTCTAGGTCGTTTTATGACTTTTGATCGAAACGATCCCACTCATAACGCTTGGGCAGGCGGCATTGATCCCACAATTGTGCATCCATTGGTTAGGTAGCCGATACGATATCAACTCTCAAGTTTTGACAGTTCGGCTGACGACGCAATATATCAGCGCATCGTGGCAATCTGCGCGTTTGGTAAAAGGTAAGCAAAAATGGAAACTGTATCGATCGACAATCGCGGTGATTTCGGTCTTTGGGCGATTGAGCGCGCCAAGGCCATCATCGCCGAAGAGGGATCGGCACTGGCCGTTGCGTCCCGTGATGGCGACGAAAGTGTTATCCGCGAAGCCGCCAACAATCTCGGCGCTGCGATTTCCGCTGCCCTGCTGGAAGTTTATGACGGGCTTGTGCCAGACGATGAGTGATTGGCCCTGCTGATACCCGCGTAGCGCAATGCGATGAAGGCCGTGAGGCAGGCGACGGCGAAGGCGTTGAGGTTGAACAGTTTCGCCAGATCGGGTTCCGTCCAGATGTGCAGCGCATCGCCTACGGCATAACGTGTCAGCAAGAACGCAGCGAACACCACGCCGGTCATGCCGATCTGCCAGAGTTTTTCGCTTGTGCGGAACGATAGCGCGACGAGCATGATGCAGGCTGCGAAAAACAGCTCGGTGCCAGATCCGGTGCCGAAAAGCTTCGTCTCAAAAATGGTGTCGATGGTTCCGATCAGGGGCAGGGCGATGCGGGCAGCAAGCGATGACCTGCGCGCAAGGAATGGAATGGCGAGGAAGAAAAATGCTGAGGCAACGCTGATCAGCGCTGCCTCCACGCCATTGCCAACCAGCCACCAGATGGTCAGAGGATAAAACGGCTTGTTGAGAATGATCACCCAAGCAACGGTGATCGTCGCTGCCGTCAGTGGATCATGCGTCCTACCCTCCACAGCCATCTTATGCTCTCACGGGCGATAGCAGATAGTGGCCGACGCCCCAGACGCCACCTTTTTCGTGACCGAACAATCCCGCAGTGGCGAGGAAAAACAATCGCCAGCGACGACGCCAAAGATTGGCATCCTTGCCGTAGACTTGCTGGAGAATAGGCGTGATTTGCTCTGGCTGCTTGTCGAAATTGGCCAGCCAATCCATCGCCGTGCGTCGGTAATGATCTCCCGACCAGTGCCACTCGGCCTCGACGCTATAGATATCCTCAAAGCGGTGGGCCAAGTCTTTGGATGGCATGATGCCACCGGTGAAGAAGTGGTGAGCGATCCAGTCCGCCGGGTCGTTCTGGTTGAAACGATAGGAGCGGTTCTTGTGCGTGAAAACGTGAATGAACAGCTTGCCATCATCTTTAAGCCAGCTGCGTGTCCGCTCAAACAGCGTCCGCCAGTTGGACATGTGCTCAAACATTTCCACCGAAACGATGCGGTCGTAAGTGCCTGTCGGGGCAAAGTCGTTCATATCAGCCGTGATGACGGTGAGATTGTGGATGCCCTGGCGTTCCGCCTCACTCAAAATGTAGGCGCGCTGGGATGCGGAATTGGAAACCGAGGTGATTTTCGACCCCGGAAACTGGCGGGCGAGATAAAGGGAAAGAGAACCCCAACCGCAGCCGAGCTCCAGAATGTCCATGCCGTCGGTGATGTTCGCGTGCTTGACTGTTTCCGCCAAGGCTGCCGTTTCGGCATCGTCAATGCTGGTTGTGGCGCTGGGATAATAGCAGGACGAGTATTTCCGCTGCGGGCCGAGGACCAGTGCGAAAAATTCGGCTGGCACTTCATAATGCTGGCGATTGGCCTCGTCCGTGTGGGTGGCGACCGGAAAGCTTGTCATGTCTTTGGCGAAGGCAAGCTCTTCTTCGTGCGACACTTTTTCCAGTCTGCGTTTCGTGCGAGCACACAGAAAATCTATGCCGGTCAATGTCAGGCTGTCGGAAAGCGGTGCTTTCTCGGCGGTGTTGATGGCAAACGCCAGCATATTCATATTATGCCTCCTCTTTTCGTGGTCCGGGGAAAAATGCGTTGACGCGCCGCTGAAGAGCGCGAAATTTCTCGCCGCGTGAACGCAGCATATGTTCTTCAAGCGGCGGAATGCCGGACGCGTGGACCAGCAGCCAATACATCAGCGCGGGTGCCAGAAACGCGGCCCAACTCCACGGCGATGAACCCGTCAATGCCAGAAGCGGCCATGCACACCAGAACAGCCATTCGAAAAAGTAGTTCGGATGCCGGGAATAGCGCCACAAGCCCTCTTCGCAGACTTCGGTTTTCGCCTCCGGCTTCTTGCGAAAATGAGCAAGCTGGCGGTCCGATATCGCCTCACCACCCAGCGCGATTGCGGCGATCAAAATTCCGGCGATATCCAGAGCGGTGGGGAAGTCCGCAGCGTTGGACGCTGCGACGTAAACGGCGAGAACGAGAATGAAGGCTGCGAAGGCTTGAATTTGAAGAAACTGGAACAGGCGGCGACTGGCTTTCGTGCCCCATTCCTCCACCAGCTTGGCGTAACGCGGGTCTTCCCCACCACCTTTGGTTCGCGCCCCAATGTGGCTGGCAAGTCTCAGCGACCAGATGGCCACGATGACAAAGGCTGCAACGCGCCGCTCGAATGTGCCTTCAGAAAATATGATCGCGATAAGGGCTGCCACTCCAACGGACAGAGACCAGATCGCGTCGATCCAGCCACTTGCGCCGGTTTTTCTCTGAATTGCCCAAGCCGCAGTCATGGCGAGGCACAGGCCCAGAGCAATAAAGATCAGCAACGTATAATTCATTATGATGCTCTCTCGTGCGAACACAGGTTTGCTTAAGAGAGACTACGGCTCACGGCACCCATTGGTTTCATGTGCGGGCAAAAAAACTGCCCCTCCTTTTCGTCCATGCGTTTATTTGTGATCCAATGAAACTTTTTGATCGTTCTAGTCTTCAACAACCGTGCTGCACATGCAGTTTGTTGGAGGAGAAGACTATGAAAACGGTGTTCAAATACGCGATGTGCGCTCTGCTCGTATCGGCCGGCGTGGCAGCAGCAGATGACATCAAGGGCCAATGGGCGCGTGGTGATGGCAATGCCAAGGTAACGATTGCGCCATGTGGTTCCGATACCTGCGCAGTCAACACCTGGATCAAGCCCGGTACTCCGAAGGAAAAAACCGGCGATAAGCTGGTGATGAGCATCAAATCCACGTCCGATGGCGAATATGCCGGCACCGCTTTCGATCCGCAACGCGATCTGAATTACAAGCTCACCGTCTCGGTCAAGGGTGACACGATGACGACCAAGGGCTGTGTGCTTGCGGGCATTCTGTGCAAGGGCGTGAGCTGGACCCGCATCAACTGACATTAAGACTTAAAACTGGACATTGGGGCTGGGAATGAAAAAACGCGCTGTCGCCTATATCTCGACGCTGATTGTGTTCGTCGCGATTGATTTCGTATGGCTGAGCACCATGGCGGATGTGCTTTATAAACCGGTCCTTGGAAACATGCTGGCGACGGAGTTCCGGCCAGTGCCAGCGGTGTTGTTCTATCTGATTTACGCGGCGGGATTGACCTTCTTTGCGGTAAGACCCGGTCTGGTCACGGCGAAGTATGGCACGTCGCTTCTTTACGGTGGGTTTTTCGGATTTACGGCCTACGCCACCTATGACCTGACCAATCAGGCCACGCTGGCGAACTGGTCCACGACGCTGACCATCGCCGATCTGATTTGGGGCTCGACGCTATCCGCCGTGTCGGCCTGTGCGGGCCACTGGGTTACTGAAAAACTGAATGGGCGCATCGCCCGTTAATGGATCCGGCCATCCGCGTATTGCGTCTCCAGGTGGTCGGGTTCAAGTTTTTTACGTCTTTCGTAAATCTGGCTTCTAGCCTTTTCCGTAGAGGCGTTAGAATTTCCACCGCAGTTCAGGATTATCATGGCATCTCATCTCGCTGGCGTATTTGGTGTTCTCTTTGCGATGATGCTGGGAGGAAGCGCATTGGCTGCTGAAAAAATAGAAAGCGCTTCTACCACCGGCGAAACAAGAATCGATGTTGGCGGCTTTAAGCTGAACAGTGTGCTTCTTCCCGCAAAAAAAGGCGCAAATCTTCCGCCCATCGTTTTCATTCATGGTGCCAGCACCAGCCTTTATGATCCCATGTATGCCTTCCGCGACAAGCTGGAGGGCAAGGCGACGCTGCTGTTTGTTGACAGGCCGGGCCACGGTCGTTCCGATGTCGGCCCCAAAGACAACATTCTGCCGGATGCGCAGGCCGATGCGATAGCCGTGCTGATGAAGAAGCGCGGCATCCGCAAGGCAATCATTGTGGGCCATTCGTTCGGGGGAGCCATCACCGCCGCCTTTGCCGTGCGGCACAAGGATATGGTGGAAGGTTTGGTCTTTCTCTCGCCCGCGCTTTATCCATGGCCGGGCGGTGTGTCATGGTATTATAACGCAGCGAGCGTTCCCGTCGCCGGCGTTCTGTTCAGCACGCTCATTGCACCAGCCGCGGGCGTCATCGCCATCGATGCGGCGGTAAAATCAGTGTTCGCACCCAATCCACGGCCTTCCGATTACATTTCCAAAACGAAGGCCTATCAAGCCTTGCGCCCTGTCGCCTTTCGCCACAATGCGCAGGAAGTGGGTGGGCTGAACGCTTGGGCCAAAACCGCATCCGCCGGATTTCGGCAGATAAAAGCGCAGACGGTCATCATCGCGGGTGATGTGGATAAGGTGGTTTCAACGGATATCCACTCTCGCCATCTGGCGCGGGATATTTCGGGCGCAGAACTGATTGTGGTGCACAATCTTGGCCATAAGTCCGATTATGTGGCGAGCGATCTGGCAATTGCGGCGATGGAAAAAATCGCTGGTAAAAAGCGCAATCTCAAAGCCATCGCGAAGACGCTGGAAGCAAAAATTGCAAATGACGGCAAATAAGGAACAGCGAACTGGCCGGTGCGAGACCGGCCAGTCAATATCTCAATAACTTACGCTTCAGGCAGAACTGCAATGGCGCGGATCGGCTTATCGACGCCGGTTACATCTGCCTTTTTGGTCGCCTTGCCGGTTTCCAGATCAACCGTGTAAAGCGCCTTGTCTGCCGCCAACCAGGCGGTGTTCTTGCCGTCTGCCGTTGTCTGAATGTCGAAGGCATAGGTCGCGGGCTTGCCATCTATCCCAAGTTTGCCAATCGACTTTAGTGTGCCGTCATTTGGCTTGGTCTGCTGCACCAAGGCGCCGATGGTGGCGTCGATGGTGTACATCGCTGTTTTTTCAGGCTTGCCGTAGGAGTTGGTATAGGCGGCGGCGACGACATTAGGGGTCTCACCCTTGTGCATGTCGGCGTCTTCATAGGCCAGTGTGCCATCTACTGTCACAGCGCCCGTATCCGGGTGTACGCGGTGGTTGGTGGTGCCGGTCATGTAACGCAGACGGTCAGCCATGGGGTTGAAGTCTACGATAACAGGCGCCTGCGTCATGGTCAGCGGCTTGTCCATTTTCGCCACTTCGGTTGCGGCACCTGTCTCGAGGTTGATGGAAACGATGGCATTTTCAGGTGTCACGCCGACGACGGTTTTGTTGCCGGGACGGAAATCGATGCCGACGAGCTTATCAACGCCTGTGACTTCCAGTGTTTTCGTGACGGCTGGTTTTTCGGTGTCGAAGATAACGAGCGTCTTGTCTCCGGTCAGGCCCAGGACGGGGGCCGCCGAGGCAAAGGTCGCGGTTGCTGCAAGCAGGGCAGAAGCAATCGTTGCTGTGCGAATGATGGTCATATCTTTCTCCCGTTTTAACTCGTTTCAAAGAGGCGTCCAGCATCGCGCTGTGCATCGCTCTCAAAGGTTAGACACATGGGGAGGGGTGTTTGGATGCAGGCGGCTAAAATTTATTTTGATTTGCATCCACGAGCGTCTTTCATGTGTATGATTTTAGAGAACGCAGATGCAGACCGGGAGAAGCTCTTTGGATTTGAAGCAGGCACAAGCAGATGATTTTGGCGTAGCGCTCAACGCTTGCGCCAAAGGTGATCGAAATGGCTTGAGGCTGATATTCGACAGGGAGGCCGGTCGGCTCATTGCCGTGGCGGAACGCATCGTGCGGCGGCGTGATCTGGCAGAAGAAGTGGTGCAGGAAGCGTTTATTCGTATCTGGAAAAACGCCCATCAATATGCGCCGGAGCGTGGTTCTGCGCGCGGATGGATTTATGCCATCGTGCGTAACCGTGCACTCAACATGCTGCGGGATGGAAAGCGTGAAGATCTGGTATCCGAGGACCACTTGGATTCGTTGCAGGAAGCGCAGCATGTCGAGCAGATCATGTCCTCCTGGCACCGGCTGGACCAGAACAGCAGGCTTCGGGACTGCCTTTCCACACTGGACGAAACCAAACGCCGCGGCATTCTCATGGCCTATGTTGGCGGTTATACGCATGGCGAAATTGCCGGACGGCTGAAAATTCCGCTGGGAACAACGAAATCATGGATACGGCGCGGCCTTTCTTCGCTGCGGGAGTGCATGGCATGACGATTGCGAAAGACGATATGGCCCGCTTTGCGGATGAATATGTGCTTGGTCTTCTGGATGAGGAAGATATCAGACGCATGGAAGCAGATATCGAGCAACACGCAGAGGTGCGCAACGCGGTTGCCGCGAGCCGTGAACGGTTCCTGCCGCTCGACACCTCTGTGGAGGAGGTTCGGCCAAACGCATCACTCTGGCAGCAAATTGAGGCGGGCTTGAGCGCCGTTGAGCAGACGGAGCCACGTTCAGACGCCATAACGCCATCCAACGACAACCGCCTGTTTGTCTGGAAACGAACCGCCATAACCTCTCTCGCCGCATCGCTTCTGCTCACCGCCGGTCTTGGATGGTCGCTCATGCGGCAAGTCGACCCAGTCGTCATTGCGATCCTGCTGAATGGCGCAGGCGAACCACAGGCCATCGTGGAAGATTTCAGCAACGAGCAAGCCAGTATCCGCCTGCTCGCCGATTTTGCTGTCCCCGAGGGCAAGACCATGCAGGTCTGGACCCTTCCAAACCGAGACATGGGCCCAATCTCGCTCGGCCTCTTGGACCAACGCCGTTCGGCAAAGCTCGCAACACCGTCGCTTCCAAAACCAAAGGACGAGCAGCTCTACGAAATCACGCTGGAACAGACAGGCGGCTCACCAACAGGACGGCCAACCGGACCAATATTGGTAAAGGGTTTCGCTAAGGCGCCGAGGTGATAGGGTTCGTGGGAGGGCAGGACATTGACATGCATCCTATGGGTTTTCCCCATTTGCTTCCTGCGCCGATTGCAATGGCTAGGGAATACCTCATAACCTGTTGATTTTGATGGCGCACCCGACAGGATTCGAACCTGTGACCTTTGGAATCGGAATCCAACACTCTATCCAGCTGAGCTACGGGTGCATCCGTGCATGCGATGAATCGCATCTGCTGATGGTTGGTTCTTAACCCAGCTTGCCTTGTGCATCAATGCGTAAAATCATCGTGCCGGTGCGCAAGGATAATAAGTCCAACCTCGTTGTATCTAACTAGCTGATTTTTCTCTCTCAAAAAGTGTAACTTTGGAAAGATATTGGCAAAATTTGCACCATTTTTCGGTTGTCGCATGGTCGATGACCATTTTGTCACAAAGAACATAATTGGCCCCAAAGGCTGCTGCAAAGCAGCGTCTTTATGGCGGTGTACATTTGGGTAATCGTAATCCCCTAAAAATACATGGTATGTTTGCGCTAACTTGTCATGGGCGCGAATTATCGGAGGTGCAAAACTTTATATCATTGCTTTAGTTATTATTAAATCTTGTTCTAATAAACATAATTGGGTAATTAACTATAGTTCGTGGGGACGAATCAAGGAGACTAGAATGACTGTAAGTCTCGCATTTGAGTATCGAAGGGGTAAAACCAAATACCAGGAGACCGATGAAACGCCATTGGTTTCCAAGCTTGATATCGACTACTCAATCCTATCTGAAGCCGTTGTTTACCGGCTTCGGCGCGCGCAGCTTTCGGTTGTGAGCGATTTTAACGAAAGCCTGTTGGCATTCGGACTTCGACCGGCTGATTTTTCGGTACTGATCGTTGTCGCCAATAATACAGGACTTAAACAAAGCGATGTGGCGGAAGCGCTTGGCATTCAACGTGCCAACTTCGTTGCCATTATTGATGGCCTTGAAGACAAGAGGCTTTTGCAGAGACGCCGATCCGATTCTGATCGGCGCGTGCATTATCTGGAAATGACAGAAGAAGGTCGTTCCGTATTGGAAGAAATATCCCAGATATGGAAAGATCACGAAGACAAACTGGTTGATCGCCTCGGTGGGGAGAAAGCCCGCGATCAGCTGATTGGTCTTCTGCGTCGTATCAAGGACTGAACCTTGAAGCGATAGCAGTTGCCGACGGACCATTTTAGAGCGCCATGCATCGTCCCGGACGTGCAGGGCGCTTTATGGTTTTGAGACCAAGTATATTGTCCGTGAACGTTGAGCGAGATTTTCGGATGCGTGCTCAGACAGACGCCCAAATCGCTGGCGTTAAGAGAAAGATGCGGTCCTGCCGCACCTTCCTTTATGTCGAGATCATTTTAAACCTTCATCGCACCTGGACCGGCTGTTGCACCGGAAGGGACTTTGCCGAGAATGATCATGCCCAGCACTTCGTCCTTGGTCACGTCCTGCGTTCTGGCATGGCCGACGACCTTGCCGTTTTTCATGACAAAGACGCGGTCCGCGAGGTCGAAAACGTCGTGGATATCGTGGCTGATGAGAAAGATGCCGATACCTTCTTTTTTCAGTTCCTTGACGAGATCGCCCACCTGCGCGGTTTCTTGTGGTCCGAGGGCCGCTGTCGGCTCGTCCATGATGAGGATGCGGGCATCGAACAGAATGGCACGGGCAATGGCCACCGATTGACGCTGACCGCCGGACAGCGCTTTCACCGGTTCCTTGAAGCGTTTGAAATTCGGGTTGAGACGACCCATGACCTCGCGAGCGGACGCCTCCATGGCGACATCATCCAGTGTTCCCCATGGCGTGCGCAGCTCGCGACCGAGGAAAAGGTTGGCGGCAGCATCCACGTTGTCTGCGACCGCAAGCGTCTGGTAGATGGTTTCGATACCGTGCTTTTTGGCATCGCGAGGATTGCGGATGTCTACCGCCTCGCCATTGATGAGAATTTCGCCGTCATCGCGCCGGTAGGCGCCGGAGAGAATTTTGATCAGAGTCGATTTGCCTGCGCCATTGTGGCCCAGCAACGCCACGACTTCACCGCGATGCAGATCGACAGAGGCGTTTTCCACCGCGTGGATGCCGCCGAAGGAGATGGAAATATTGCGCATTTCCACAAGCGGAGTGGATTGGTCCGTCATATCGGAAACTCCTCTTATTATTATTTCGATCTGGCGCGGTATACTGTGTCGAGCCAGACGGCCATGACGAGCACGACGCCGATGACGATGCTCTGTAACGGTGTGTCCATGCCCAGCAGCACCATGCCGGAATTGAGCGATTGCATGACGATGGCTCCAAGGATCGCGCCAGCGATGGTACCCGCACCGCCGGCAAGCGATGTGCCGCCAATAACGGCCGCCGCAATCGTATAAAGCTCATCCAGCGTGCCTTGTGCATTGGTCGCAGCATTGAGGCGTGCGGTCGAGATGGCCGCCGCAATGGCGCAGAGCGCACCCATCAATGCGAATATCCGGACCGTGACCCAGCGGGTTTTGATACCCGCGAGAACGGCGGCCTCCGGGTTGCCACCGATGGCGAAGACATAGCGGCCAAAGCGGGTGCGGTTGGTGATGAAGTTCATGACGATGGCGATACCGAGTGCGATCAGCACGGGAATGGCGATGCCGAGTGAAATCTCCAGCCCTGCATCGGGCCAGGCGATACCGTTAGCCTCTGCGTATTTGCGGGCCAGATTGATGGGCATGTAGTAGCTGTTCAGCACCTTCACCGCGCCAAGCACGATGCCGCAGCCGACCAGCGCCATGAAATATTCGGCCCAGATGGGTTTGAGCGGAAAGCCGAAACGTTTGCGCTGTCTTCTGGAATTGATGATCGACAGGATGATCAGCACGCAGGCGACGATGCCCACCACCCAACTGGCCGTCGCGCCGATCGAGCCGTCCGCACCACCGCCCATCAGGCGAAAGCGCGTGTCCATGGGGGCCACCGTTGCGCCGCTCGTGACCATCCACGCGGCACCGCGCCAGACCAGCAGGCCGCCGAGAGTGACGATGAAGGACGGCACGCTCATGAAGGCGATGATGAGACCTTGAAATGCGCCGATGGCCGCGCCCAGCGCAATGCCGACGCTCAAGGCAACGACCCACGAAAGTGGATGATCGTATCCCAGCCAGCCCGGCAAAAAGCGGGTTTGGGTGACGGCCATGATCATACCGACGAAGCCGAGGATCGATCCCACCGACAAGTCGATATTGCGGGTGACGATGACCAGAACCATGCCGGTTGCCATGACGGAAACGGATGCAGCCTGAACGGACAGGTTCCACAGGTTGCGGGACGTGAGGAACAGGCCACCGGACAGAATTTCAAAGCCGACCCAGATCGAAAACAGCGCAATGACCATGCCCAGAAGCCGGGTGTCGATTTCCGTCGCGTTTAAAAAGCGCCGCAAGGGGTTTCCCTTTTCTGTCCGGGCGCCAGGCGACTGTGCGACAACGGTTTGTTCCGCCATATTCCGTATACTCCTTAAAATATGTCATGCCTTGCACATGCCGCTTACGCCGCAAGGCGAACCTTGCGGCGTTTTTGGGTGAGATCGCATGGAAGACGCCGATGATGCTTTGTCTTTCACGCGATCTGCTACCGGCTTATTTGCAAGCAGCGACCGTTCCGGCCTTCACGCCTTGGCAAAGCTCGCTCTTGGTGATCCATTTTGCATCCAGAACAACGTTGAGATTGTCCTTGGTGATGGCCTGCGGCTCTAGGAAGTAAGAGCTCATTTCGACGCCCTTTGTGCCGCCCTTGAACTTGATCGTGCCTTCCAGCGCGTCAACCTTCGTTCCCTTGGCAAGCGCTACGGCCACTTCACCAGCCTTCTTGCCCAGCTTGCGGCTGTCTTTCCAGACGGATACCGTTTGTGTGCCAAGAGCCACGCGGTTGAGCGCTGCCTTGTCACCATCCTGACCGGACACCGGAACGGAGCCAGCAAGGCCCTGTGCTTCAAGTGCCGCGACCACGCCGCCTGCCATGCCATCATTAGAAGACACAACAGCATCGACCTTGTTGTTGTTGGCGGTCAGGAACTGCTCCATGTTTTTCTGGGCAATTTCAGGCTTCCAGCCATCCGTATAGGCTTCGCCGACATTCTTGATCTTGCCGGATGCGATGGCGTCTTTCAGGACTTCCTGCTGACCGGAGAAAACGAAGTCCGCATTCGGGTCCGTCGAGCCGCCCTTGATGAAGACGTAGTTGCCGGTTGGCTTGATCTTGAACACTTCCTTGGCCTGCAAGCGGCCCACTTCCTTGTTGTCGAAAGTGATGTAGTAGGTGCTTGGATTTTCGATCAGGCGGTCATAACCCACCACCGGAATGCCTTCAGCCGCGGCTTTTTCAATGGCTGGGCCAATGGCGCTCGAATCCTGTGCCAGAACGATCAGCGCGTTGGCGCCCTGTGAAATCAGGCTTTCGATATCCGTCAGCTGCTTTGCGGCAGATGTCTGCGCATCGGCGGAAATGTACTTCGCGCCCGCTGCCTTCAGCGCGTCCTTGATGGCGGCCTCGTCAGTCTTCCAGCGCTCTTCCTGAAAGTTGGACCATGATACGCCGACGACGAGATCAGCGGCAATGGCTGCGGTGTGCAGCGAAACGAGTACGGCTGTACCCGCCAAAAGCTTGGCAAATGAATTCATGAAAGTCCTCCCGGGTGACGGCAAAACGCGGTGCACCTCCATGCATCCGCGAACGCCAGAAAATCTGCCGAGCTATGCCCAAAACATTTTTTCTCGACAGTCGAGAAATTAAATGTCAGAGAATCCGAGGGCTGTCAACAGCGGTTGCGGACTGGTTTTTGCAACGTTGGTTGCGACTTGATCCCGCAAGGTTTATGGCGGTGAAAACAGGCGAAGGAACAGGGAATTCATGTCGGCCATCGCGAGTACAGAGCTGGTCCGACAGCAAAATAGCCTTCGAGTGCTGGGCGCTTTGCGCCGACATGGCAATCTGTCTCACACGGATATGTCGGCATTGACCGGGCTGGCCTCGGCAACTGTGTCTGCCATTACCGCCGAACTGGAGCGCGTCAGCCTGATCGAGAGAACCGAGCAACAGGCGGCATCGGGCAGGGGGCGTCCGCGTGTGCTGTTTCAGCCCAACCGGCGGTTCGGTTATGTCGCCGTTGTCGTCATCTCTTCGGATGCGGTTCAATATTCGCTGGTGGATTTTACGGGCAAGCTGATGGACCGGTTTACCGAGGGCAGGGCTTTGGGTGATGGGGCCGATTTCGGGCGGGCGATTCGCGACGCGCTACGTCGTCTTGCCAGCCGTTCGAAAATTGCCCAAAGTGCCATCCTGCACATTTCCATCAGCAGCAAGGGGCTGGTTGATCCGGCAGCTGCCACGCTGGTGTGGTCGCCAGTGCTGGGCGATGGGCAGATTAATTTTCGGGATACTCTGTCTGAAGACTTCAGGGCGCAGGTCAGTCTATACAATGAGACGCTGCTTGCCGCCGAAGCCCTGTGGTCGCGCAGCAGGCGTGATGACGGCCAAGTCAAAGCGCTGGCGGCTTTATCGCTTGGTCACAGCATCGGTTTGGGCATTGCCCGCGAGAGCAGCGAGGGGCGCGTGGATGTGACCGCACCCAATTTCGGGCATATGCTGCATGTGCCGGATGGCGCCCTGTGCCGTTGCGGTGCAAAGGGCTGCATTGAAGCCTATAGCGGATTTTACGGCATCTTGCGCACGGCGTTCGAAGTTCCGACCAACACCATACCGGCCAAGTTCGTGCCGATTTCCGAAGTCGACAAGATTGCGGCCATGGCACGCGCAGGCAATCGCATGGCCGCGTTCGCTTTCAGACAGGCCGGGCTAGCGCTCGGCAATGGGCTTTCACGACTTTTCAGCCTGCATGACCATATGCCGGTGTTCGTGACGGGGCCGGGAACACGGTTCTTTGATCTTCTCAGTGCGGGCATTCAGGAAGGCATGATCCAGACGAATGCCATCCGCATTTCGGGCTTGCCGGAGATCACAATCGAGCCAGATGAGCAGACTTTGGTTTTCGATGGGCATATGGGGCTTGCATTGTCGCGTCTGGATGGAGATATCGTCAGATCTGGTATGGCAGCATCGCCGGCTGTATAAGTTCAAGGCGAGGCGCAGGGAGACAATATGCTGAACATCGATACAAGCCACCCCATCTACCGCCCTCTTTGGGTGAGGCTGCTGATTGTCGGGTTCAGCGCGGGCTGGGCGATCCTTGAACTCGTCAATCACGAGATTTTTTGGGCAACACTGGTTGGCGGCGTTGCGGTCTACTCTGCCTATGTGCTGCTTTTTACGTTTAAGCCTGTGCCTGAAAAGGTTGAGGAACCGGCCGCTGCTCCCCCGGATGATGTCTGATCACTTTCCGATAAATCGTATCGCCTGATCGATCAGCAGATTGGCAGCAGTCATGCGCAGGTTGGCATTGACCCTGAACTGCGGGCTGACGGTATCCGGGTGGTTCAGTCTGGCGAAGTTGCGCCTTTTCTCGCTCAGCGTATCGACCGTGTCTTTTTCGCTGATGCACAGTTCGTCCGACACATCCGACAGTGATGTCCGCTCGAGATAGGGCGGCATACGCTCCGGTTCTGGCAAGGGTGCTGCCGCTGGCGCTTCCAGAAAGTCCAGATAGGAATCAAGCGGCAGGTTCGTCGTGGTCCCGTCCTGTGTGGCAGTTTCAAACACAAGACTGGATGTGAAACCTGCGGCCCTGAAGCTGGTTTCTTGAGGTTCGACAGGAGGAGCGTCTTCCGCCTCACGCTCAAGGCGTTCCACCACGGACTGAAAGACGGATTGTCCGAACAGCATTTGACTTTCCCCGTTACTGAACTTCCGAGACAAACATATCAACGTGGTCTCTGGCTTGCGGCGCCGATTTGCGAAACAGACTCAGCTCCATGTCAAATTTCGGCTCTCTTCCATGACAAGGTCATATAGCAGTTGCGCGCTGGGCGGCAGGGCGCGGTCTTTGGTGACGATCAGGCTGTAGGGTTTGACGTTCAGCTCAAATTCGGTCGGAAGAATGCGAATGTCGCCCATGGGCGAATGTTGCCCGGAGACGAACTCCGCCATTTCATAGGCAATCGGCGCAATCGCGTTGGTTTGCGTCACGATGGCAAGGGTCAGCACGATTGATGGCGTGTTGATGATGTTGCGCGGCAAGGCCACGCCCTGAGACAGAAATACGTCTTCCATCGTGCGTCTCAACAGCGCGCCGGGCGGCTGGAATACCCAGTCGTAATCGGAAAGCTCCTCAAGCTTTGCGGGCGCGGTCTGCAACAGCGGGTGGTCCTTGCGAACCAGAAGACAGGCACGCTCGATGCCGATTTCGTGCGCGTCGAACAAAGCGGGGTCGATATCATCGGGAATGCGACCGATGATGAAATCATGCCGGGCGGCCAGCAGCTCTCGTGCCAGCACATTGCTGGTTTCGACCTGAATATTGACCTCGATGCCGGGGTAAGTGTCCATCGCCCGGCGCAATGCAGGAACCACAAGACTAATGGCCGGTGCGGTGACAGAACCGATGAAAACCGAACCACCGCCGCCGGATTTCATCTGTGCCAGCTCACGGCTGGCCTCGCGCAGCTCCAGGAGAATCTTTTTTGCACGTTTTGCAAGGGCTTCGCCAAACTCGGTTAACACCACCCCACGGGAGGCGCGCTGGCACAATGGGCTCTTAACAATCGCTTCCATTTCAGACAACATACGCGAGGCGGCAGGCTGGGTCATATTGAGCACGGCAGCCGCAGCGCTTACCTGGCCGTGTTCTTCTATGGTCACAAGCATACGCAAATGGGCCATTTTTAACCCGGCGCGCAACAATGGGTTGTCTTCGGTCAGGGACAAAAATTCGAAGGTGTTCGTTCCATTTCGTTCCATGACGCTTCCCGTTCTGGCCTGCTGAAAATGGTTAAGGCGATTATATCGATTTAATATATCAAAATTGGTATAGGAAAAGTGATATAATCTATTTGACAGTTATATGGATTCAGAACAATTTGCGCCGGTACCGAGGAGGAGTGGGGAAAGAGCGGATTGTATTTATGCATTCCGTTCGAGTAAGCTAAGCTTCTAACGCTCGGGCGTGATTTGACGGCGGATTGTAGAGAAACAACGCCTGAAAAGGGTTCCAAGGGAGAGAGTTCATGAAATCCATTATTTCGATGGTTGCGGCGTGTGCCATCGGCGCTGCAGCGTTTGCAGCTCCAGTTTGGGCGCAGGACAAAGGCACTGTCGGCATCGCCATGCCAACGAAGTCCTCTGCTCGCTGGATCGATGACGGTAACAACATCGTCAAGCAGCTCAAGGAAGCCGGCTACGGCACCGACCTGCAATATGCTGACGACGATATTCCGAATCAGCTGTCGCAGATTGAGAACATGGTTACCAAGGGCGTTAAGGTTCTGGTAATCGCGTCCATCGACGGCACGACGCTGTCGGACGTTCTCAAGCAGGCTGGCGCGCAGGGCATCAAGGTCATCGCTTATGACCGCCTTATCCGCAACAGCGGCGACGTCAGCTACTACGCAACGTTCGACAACTTCCAGGTTGGCGTGTTGCAGGCAACTTCGATTGTTGACAAGCTCGGCCTGAAAGACGGCAAGGGACCATTCAACATCGAACTGTTTGGCGGTTCGCCAGACGACAACAACGCGTTCTTCTTCTATGACGGCGCCATCTCTGTTCTCAAGCCTTACATCGACAGCGGCAAGCTCGTCGTAAAGTCCGGCCAGACAGGCATGGACAAGGTCGGTACGCTGCGTTGGGATCCAGCAACAGCGCAGGCCCGCATGGACAACCTTCTGTCTGCTTTCTACACAGACGCAAAGGTTGACGCAGTTCTTTCGCCTTACGACGGTCTCTCCATCGGCATCATTTCCTCGCTCAAGGGCGTAGGTTATGGCACGAAGGACCAGCCACTGCCGATCGTTTCCGGTCAGGACGCTGAAGTTCCTTCCGTGAAGTCGATCATTGCTGGCGAACAGTATTCCACAATCTTCAAGGACACTCGCGAACTCGCGAAGGTTACTGTTGGTATGGTCAATGCTGCCATGCAGGGCAAAGAGCCTGAAGTGAACGACACCAAGACCTATGAAAATGGCGTCAAGGTTGTTCCTTCCTACCTCTTGAAGCCAGTTGCTGTCACAAAAGAGAACTACAAGCAGGTTCTCGTTGACGGCGGTTACTACAAAGAAGACCAGCTGAAGTAAAATTATGATCGTGGCGGGGACGGGCATACTGCCCGTCCCCGCTTCTTAAAAAAGAACGCCGGATTGCACGGCGCTGGATTATGATATGGACAATACCATCCTCGAAATGCGGAATATCACCAAGACGTTCCCGGGCGTAAAAGCGCTTGAGAACGTGAACCTCAAGGTTCGCCAAGGTGAAATACACGCACTCGTCGGCGAAAACGGCGCTGGAAAGTCGACCCTTATGAAGGTCCTTTCAGGCGTTTATCCCGCTGGCACCTATGACGGCGAAATTCACTATGAAGGTGCGCTGCGCAATTTCCGCGCTATCAATGACAGCGAAGAAATTGGCATCATCATCATTCACCAGGAGCTGGCTCTGGTGCCGCTTCTGTCGATTGCCGAAAACATTTTTCTCGGAAACGAAATTGCCACCAACGGCGTCATCAGCTGGCAGCATACGTTCAATCGTACGCGCGAGTTGTTGAAAAAAGTTGGCCTGAAAGAATCTCCTGAAACGTTGATTACCGATATCGGCGTGGGCAAGCAGCAGCTGGTGGAAATCGCCAAGGCGCTGTCCAAGAGCGTGAAGCTTCTCATTCTCGATGAGCCGACGGCGTCGCTGAACGAAAGCGATTCGGAAGCCTTGCTCAATTTGCTGATCGAATTCCGCAAGCAGGGTCTGACGTCCATCATCATCACGCACAAGCTGAACGAAGTGCGCAAGGTTGCGGACCAGATCACTGTTCTGCGCGATGGCATGACGGTCAAGACGCTCGACTGTCACACGGAAGAGATCAGCGAAGACGTCATCATTCGCAACATGGTGGGCCGCGACCTTGAAGATCGCTACCCGCCACGCGATGTGCCGATTGGCGAGACCATTCTTGAAGTGAAGAATTGGAACGCCTATCACCAGCAACACCGCGACAGGCAGGTGCTGCACGATATCAACATCAATGTCCGCAAGGGCGAAGTTGTGGGTATTGCGGGCCTGATGGGTGCGGGCCGTACCGAATTTGCGATGAGCGTCTTCGGCAAATCCTATGGCCAAAAGATCAGCGGTGATGTTCTGCTTCACGGTAAACCCGTGGATGTCAGCACCGTTCGCAAGGCCATCGATGCCGGACTTGCCTATGTGACCGAAGACCGCAAGCATCTGGGTCTCGTGTTGAATGACAACATTCTGCACAACACCACGCTTGCCAATCTGGCCGGCGTGTCGTCTGCCAGCGTCATCGACGACATCAAGGAAATGAACGTCGCGAACGATTTCCGCAAACGGCTTCGCATTCGGTCCTCGGGTATTTTTCAGGAAACGGTCAATCTTTCGGGCGGCAACCAGCAAAAGGTCGTGCTGTCGAAATGGTTGTTCTCCAATCCTGACGTGCTTATTCTGGACGAGCCGACCCGCGGCATCGATGTCGGCGCGAAATATGAAATCTACACCATCATCAACCAGCTCGCCGCCGAAGGAAAAGGCGTTCTGATGATATCATCGGAAATGCCCGAACTGCTTGGCAATTGCGACCGCATCTACGTTATGAACGAAGGACGGATTGTCGCCGAATTGCCGAAGGGAGAGGCGAGCCAGGAAAGCATCATGCGCGCTATTATGCGCTCAGGGGAGAAGAACTCATGAGTTCGGCAAACACATCTACCGAAGAAAGCAACGTCGTTTCCATCAGTTCGTATATCCGGTCCAATATCCGGGAATACGGCATGTTGATTGCGCTCGTCGCTATCATGGTTTTCTTCCAGTTTTACACAGGCGGTATTCTGTTCCGCCCGGTTAACCTGACAAACCTCATCCTTCAGAACTCGTTCATCGTCATCATGTCTCTGGGCATGTTGCTGGTTATCGTTGCCGGTCATATTGACCTCTCGGTCGGCTCGATCGTTGCCTTTGTCGGCGCGATTGCGGCTATTTTGACCGTGCAATGGGGCATGAACCCGCTTTTGGCAGCGATCATCTGTTTGGCGGTCGGTGGTGTCATCGGTGCTGCGCAAGGCTATTGGATCGCCTATCACCGCATTCCATCCTTCATCGTGACGCTGGCTGGTATGCTCGTGTTTCGCGGCCTGACACTGTTCGTTCTGGGTGGCAAGAACATCGGCCCGTTCCCGGTTGACTTCCAGGTCATCAGCACAGGCTTCCTGCCTGATATTGGTGGTATCGAAGGTTTCAACACCACGTCGATGGCTCTGACGGTTGCGATTACGGCTGTGTTGTTCGTCCTTGCCCTGCGTCGCCGTAAGGTCAATGAGAGCCATGGTATCGATGTAGAGCCCTACGGTTTCTTCATCTTG
Source organism: Agrobacterium sp. rho-13.3 (assembly GCF_033957765.2). Lineage (NCBI taxonomy): Bacteria > Pseudomonadati > Pseudomonadota > Alphaproteobacteria > Hyphomicrobiales > Rhizobiaceae > Agrobacterium > Agrobacterium sp. rho-13.3. The sequence continues at coordinate 1,999,543 of NZ_CP192774.1, read as the reverse complement.
CAGAACCTGTTGATCGCTGGCGCTATCCTGTTCCTCGGCTATCAGCTCTCCACCTATCGTGGCCTGCCAAACGTTCTGATCGTGATGCTGGTGCTGATTGCGGTCTACAGCTTTGTGACCCGCCGCACGACAATCGGTCGTCGCATCTATGCGATGGGCGGTAACGAAAAGGCGACGAAGCTTTCCGGTATCAACACCGAGCGCCTCAGCTTCCTGACCTTTGTGAACATGGGTGTTCTTGCCGGTCTTGCCGGCATGATCATCGCCACGCGCCTCAACTCGGCAACACCCAAGGCCGGCGTTGGCTTTGAGTTGGACGTGATCGCGGCCTGCTTCATCGGCGGTGCTTCGGCCTCCGGCGGCGTTGGTAAAATCACCGGCGCGGTTATCGGCGCGTTCATCATGGGCGTCATGAACAACGGCATGTCGATCGTCGGTCTCGGCATCGATTTCCAGCAGATGGTCAAGGGCCTCGTGCTGCTGGCCGCTGTGTTCTTCGATGTTTACAACAAAAACAAGGGCTGATTGGCTCATCACACCAAAACGATGAAAATGGCCGGTTTCCGGCCATTTTCATGAGATGCAGGCGTCATAACGTCTTTGAAAGGAACTACCGTGCTGATTTCTCAGATCAAGGATACGAGCGGAAAGATCATCGTCGCCGTTCGTGAAGACGGTGGCGAAGCGCGCGCCGTCAACAATGCTGTGTCCGTTTATGCGCTGGCGCTGGAAGCTGCCAATAGCAGCAAGTCTCTTGCCGACGTCATCTCGGCCTACGGTTACGGTGAGGTTGTCGATCTCGACAAGGCCTATGCCGACGGTCGTTTCCTGGCGCCAATCACACATCCGGATCCGGCGCATCTGCACCTCACCGGCACTGGTCTGACCCATCTTGGTTCTGCTGCAACACGCGACAGCATGCACAAGAAGACCACCGAAACATCTGAAGAGACCCTCACGGACTCGATGAAGATGTTCAAGATGGGTCTGGAAAACGGCAAGCCGAAGGACGGCGAAAAGGGCGTGCAGCCTGAATGGTTCTACAAGGGCAACGGCCATGTGGCGACCGCGCCAGGTGCTGCTCTGCTGTCTCCATCCTTTGCGCTGGATGGTGGCGAAGAGCCTGAAATGGCGGGCATCTACGTCATTTCCGACAAGGGCCAACCCTTCCGCGTTGGTTTTGCCGTGTCGAACGAGTTTTCCGATCACGTCACCGAACGGATCAACTACCTGTATCTTGCTCACTCCAAGCTGCGCCCAGCAAGCTTTGGCCCGGAAATCCGGGTCGGCGCACCACCGTCCGATATTCGCGGCACCTCGCGCATCCTGCGCGATGGCAAGGTGATTTTCGAAAAGCCGTTCCTTTCGGGTGAGGACAATATGTCCCACACCTTCGCCAATCTCGAATATCACCACTTCAAGTACGGCCTGTTCCGCGCTCCGGGTGAAGTGCATGTGCATATGTTCGGCACAGCCACATTGTCCTTCGCAGACGGTATCAAGCCACAAGCAGGTGACGTGTTCGAAATCGAAGCCGCCGGTTTTGGTCTGCCCTTGAAAAACCCGCTGAAAGTGGAAGCTGAAGAAACGATCTCGGTTCACCAGCTTTAAGTTTGAATTTTACACACGACCGACAAGCCCTGAACCTTAAGGTTCGGGGCTTTTTTCTTGATTGAGCCGTCAATCAATATCCCCAGAGCTTGCTTTCGCCAACCTCGACCGAGTTGCCTGCAGGATCGCGAATATAGACGGAATAGCTGTCATTGTTCCAACGATGATAATGTTCGATCTCAATGCCCAGCGAGACGAAGCGATCTCGCCACGCATCCACGTCGGCCTTGTCTTTGGCCCGAAAGCAGAAATGCCCGGCGCCATTTGCGCCGTGGCGCGGAATAGGATTGCCAGCATCTGCAACACGGGATGTTTCAGGGTCGAAAATCAGAAGCATCTGCTGTCCGCACCGAAAGAAAACGAACTGTCCCGGCAACTGCCGAACGACCTCAAGCCCAAAAACATCGCGATAAAACTGCTCCGCTGCGTTGAGATCGCTGGCGTAAATAACGGTTTCCATAATGCCGGATGGTGGTTGCATGGATTGGTTCGCTTTCCTCGCATACCCTTTCGGATGTGGGTCACGATATTCGCAAGGGCAAGAGGTGCTGTTGCATCTTTGGGTAAAGGTACGATCACCCTAGGTGATCCCATCTCACTCTACGAGTGATAACCGTATAGGACACCGTCACAAGCTACAAAAATAAAACGGCGCGACATGTGCCGCGCCGTTTCAAGTCTCATACTGGCTGACAGGTTACCCCTGATCAGGTGGATGCATATGCTGCAATGATCGCTTCAACCTGGTCGCTGTTCATAGTTTGGATCTGAGTGGAAGTCAGGCCGTCAAGCGTGGCATCGTCCAGTCCGCTGATCACAGTTGTCGAGATGCCAGCCAGTGCCTTTGTATTGAGAGCTGCAATCTCGTTTGCATCGAAGCTGTTCAGTTCGGTTGCGTCAAGTGTTGCGACCTGTGCGGAACTGAGAGCGCCAACCTGTGCTGTGGTCAGTGCTGCGATGTTGTCGGCATTAAAGGCAGCAAGCTGGTCTGTGGTAAGGGCGCCAATTTGCGTGGAGCTGAATGCCGAAACCTGCGTGCTTTGCAATCCTACCAGAGAGGCTACGTTGATTGCCTTGACCTGCAGGGCGCTGAGGCCAACAATCTGACCTGACGTGAGAGCGCCAACCTGATCAGACGTGAGGGATCCGACCTGAGCGGTGCCCAGCTTCGAAACCTGTGTGGACGACAGCGCAGCGACGTTGGTGGTGCTGAGACCGGCCAGTGCTGTTGTGCTGAGGCCTGTGAGGGCCGCAGTGCTGAGCGCTGCAATCTCGTCCGTGGTGAAGCTGTTCAGTTCATCAGCAGAAAGAGTAGCAACCTGTGCAGAGTTCAATGCACCGACCTGAGTGCTTGACAGAGCTGCGATGTTATCTGAGCTGAAGGCAGCAAGCTGATCTGTGGTGAGGGCCGTAAGCTGTTTGTTGCTGAGGGCTGCGACCTGCGTGCTCTGGAGGCCAGCCAGCGTGTTTGTTGCCAAAGCGGCTATCTGCTTGGCGCTCAAAGCTGCAATCTGGTCTGTGGTGAGAGCGCCAACCTGATCCGATGTCAGCGATCCAACCTGGGCAGTGGTCAATGTTGTGACCTGCGTGGTGCTCAGAGCGGCGAGATTGCCTGTGCTGAGACCAGCAAGCGCAGTCGTTGTGATGCCAGCGAGAGATTTGGTTGCCAAGGCTGCAATCTCGTCCGTCGAGAAGCTGTTCAGCTCATCAGCGGAAAGGGTCGAGACCTGTGTAGAGCTCAGTGCTGCAACCTGTGTGCTGCTGAGTGCAGCAATGTTGTCAGAGCTGAAGGCATCAAGCTGCGTTGTTGAGAACGCTGCGAGCTGCGTGGAGCTGAGGGCTCCGACCTGAGCGGTCTGCAATCCTGCAATAGAGGCTACCGATAGTGCCTTGACCTGAAGTGCAGACAGTCCACCAATCTGACCGACAGACAGCGCGCCGACCTGATCCGACGTCAGGGATGCGATCTGGCCTGTGCCCAGTTTGGAAACCTGTGCTGTGGTCAACGCTGCAAGGTTGGTTGTGCTGAGGCCTGCAAGTTCTGCGGTTACGATGCCTGCGATAGCTGCGGTGCTGAGTGCAGCAATCTCGTCCGTTGTGAAGCTGTTCAGTTCATCAGCGGAAAGCGTGCCAACCTGGGCGGCGCTCAATGCACCGACCTGAGTGCTTGTCAGGGCTGTGATGTTATCGGAGCTGAAAGCAGCAAGCTGCGCTGTGCTGAGGGCGGTAAGCTGCTTGTTGCTGAGTGCGGCAACCTGCGTGCTCTGTAGGCCAGCCAGCATGTCGGTCGTCAAAGCAGCAATCTGCTTGGCGGTCAACGCTGCGACCTGGTCTGTGGTGAGAGCGCCAACCTGATCAGACGTCAGCGAGCCGACCTGCGTAGTGGTCAACGTCGCAACCTGCGTTGTGGTCAAGGCAGCGAGATTGCCTGTGCTGAGACCAGCAAGAGCAGTTGTCGTCAAGCCAGCAAGACCCTTGGCCGAAAGAGATGCGATTTCACCGGTTGTGAAGCTGTTCAGCTCGTCAGCGGAGAGCGTACCAACCTGTGCAGAGCTGAGTGCAGCAACCTGCGTATTGCTGAGTGCAGCAATGTTGTCAGAGCTGAAAGCATCAAGCTGTGTGGTTGTGAACGCGGCAAGCTGTGTTGTGGAGAGCGCACCGACCTGAGCGGTCTGCAATCCTGCGATAGAGGCGACGGATAGCGCCTTGACTTGCAGCGCGGACAGCCCACCGACCTGGCCAGTGGTCAGAGCGCCAACCTGATCCGAAGTCAGAGATGCGATCTGGCCTGTGCCGAGTTTGGAAACCTGCGCCGTCGTCAGCGCGACGAGATTGTCTGTGCTGAGACCGGCAAGTGCCGTTGTTGTGATGCCAGCGAGAGCTGCCGTGCTGAGTGCAGCGATCTCATCCGTGGAGAAGCTGTTCAGTTCGTCAGCGGACAGCGTGCCAACCTGGGCAGCGCTCAATGAGCCGACCTGCGTGCTGGTGAGAGCTGCGATGTTGTCGGAGCTGAAAGCACCGAGCTGTGCGGTTGTGAGTGCGACGAGCTGCTTGGAGTTCAGGGCGGCAACCTGCGTGGACTGCAATCCTGCGAGAGCGTCGGTGGTGACGGCAGCGATCTGCTTTGCTGTCAGGGCAGCGATCTGACCCGTGGTGAGGGCACCAACCTGGTCCGACGTGATGGATGCCACCTGGCCTGTGGTCAGCGTGGCGACCTGTGTGGAGGTGAGAGCGGCAATATTGCCTGTGCTGAGACCAGCCAGTGCTGTCGTGCTGAGGCCTGCGAGGGACTTTGCGCTGAGTGCAGCAATTTCATCCGTGGTGAAGCTGTTCAGCTCGTCAGCGGACAGCGTGGCGACCTGAGCGGAGCTCAATGCGCCAACCTGTGTGCTTGTCAAAGCTGCGATGTTGTCGGAGCTGAAAGCATCAAGCTGTGCGGTTGTGAGTGCGGCGAGCTGCGTAGAGCCCAGTACCGCAGCCTGCGTGGTCTGCAAGCCTGCCAGAGATGCGACCGTCAGGGACTTGACCTGCGTTGCGGACAGTCCGGCGATTTGACCGTTGGTGAGGGCACCAACCTGATCGGATGTCAGCGATGCGATCTGACCTGTGCCGAGCTTGGAAACCTGTGCGGTGGTCAAGGCTGCAAGATTTTCGGTGCTCAGACCGGCAAGCGCCGTTGTGGTGATGCCTGCGAGAGCGGCAGTGCTCAGCGCAGCAATTTCGTCGGTGGAGAAGCTGTTCAGTTCGTCAGCGGACAGCGTTGCAACCTGTGCAGAGCTGAGTGAGCCAACCTGCGTGCTGGTGAGCGCTGCGATGTTGTCGGAGCTGAACGCGTCAAGCTGTGCCGTTGTGAGTGCGGCAAGCTGTTTGGAGTTGAGAGCGGCAACCTGCGTGGACTGCAAACCTGCAATGGCTGTCGTGGAAACAGAGGCGATCTGCTTTGTCGTCAAGGCTGCGAGCTGGCCGGTGGACAGTGCGCCAACCTGATCCGAAGTCAGCGAACCGACCTGAGCTGTGCTGAGCGCTGCGACCTGTGTGGAGGAAAGAACAGCGATTTTGTCTGTGCTGAGGCCAGCGAGTGCTGTCGTGGTCAGGCCGGAGAGTGCCTTTGCGCTCAAAACAGCGATTTCGTCGGTCGAGAAGCTGTTGAGTTCGTCGGCGGACAGCGTGGCGGCCTGGCCCGACGTCAGTGCTGCAACCTGTGTGCTGCTCAAAGCTGCGATGTTGTCAGAGCTGAAGGCTTCAAGCTGGCTTGTGTACAGCGAAACGATCTGACCAGTCGAAAGGCCAGAGACTTGCTCTGTTCCAATGGCGCCCAGTTGAGCAACCGTCAAGCCAACGATGGCCTTGGCCGAAATGGCGCCAACCGAGGTGCTGCTGAAGGAAGAAATCGCATCCGTGCTGAATGCGCCAATCTGTGCGGATGACAGTGCGGCAACCTGTTTCGTGCTCAGGGCTGCGACGTCGTCGGAATTCAGTGTTGAGATGGAAGTCGTCGAAAGAGCAGAGATCTGTTTAATAGAAAGTGACGAAATGATCGAAGTCATGGACAAGTGCCCCCGTTGATAGCTGACCAAAGCGCCATCCACCTGTCAAATCTGTACACGCAGCCGAAGGCTACATCCGATGGTTTCGGATGCTGACGTGTGGACCGACACAGTGTCTCAATCGGTCGATAGTGCGATATCGATCGGTAAAGAGTCCGTCTGGACAATGGCATTACGCAGAACATGGCTCGAACGAGCCGGCGCATTGGAGGGGCATCATGCGTACAGAACCCTCATCGGTTTCTGATCCCTACGCCATATGACATGAGAGCTTCGTTTTCGACGCGATGCTTTTAGGCAAGCGCATAGCACCAGAAATTGGCGCTTCACGAACACCTCACATGACCGTTATCACTATCATCTGGGAAGTGTGAAAATTTTGTTAACCCGGTTAGCCGGTTTATGTCTCTTCGAAGTCTACCCGGAGTCTAAATCGATTAATAAATATTAACCAGACGATAAACCTGTCTCATTTTGGAGGAAAATCAAACTATTTTTTCCGTCTATAAATAGGATCAAATTCTTTTAGTTGATCCTCAAATACAAAATCAGACTTCCTTGCCGTGAGATGACTTTTTTTGGTATATGCGCTTTTTGTGTCAGTTGATGGGTCTAAAATTATTTATAATTTCGAATAGCTTAGGCGTTCAGCGGTATTGTCACCGTCTTCCCATGTTCAAATCCGAAGGATTCATAAGAAAAACCGCATATAATTGGTCGAAAGCTAAATTTAGCTGTGATGAATATAGTAAAACCAACGGGCCGGAAATATAACAAAAAACGCACTCACAGCGCGGAAGCCGTGGAGTGCGATCAATGTAGATAGTCCTAATATTTTTTTTGTTGTTTTAGCTCTGAGACTGGCTCTGGCTTTGCGTTTCCTGCACTGTTACCGAAACGGAAAGGCTTTCGCCGGACAGACCGACACGCATACCGGAAACGGGTGCGCAGTCGCGGTAGCTGAGGCCGCTGGCGATGCGCACGTAGCGGTCGTCGGGGCAGAGCTTGTTGGCGGCATCAAAACCCACCCAGCCGAGGCCGGGAATGTGGGCTTCGGCCCATGCATGGGTCGCAATCTGTTCTGCCACGTCTTCCATCATAAGATAGCCGGAGATGTAACGCGCGGGCATGCCCATTTGGCGCGCGGCGGAAATGAAGATGTGGGTGTGGTCCTGACACACGCCTTTTCCAGCTTCCAGCGCCTGTTCCGCCGTGGTTTCCGTGCCTGTCGATCCTGTTTCGTACTCGACTTCCAGATGAATGAGCGCCATCAGCTCGTGCAGCCGCTCCAGCGGGCTATCGCCTGTGGATTGCCGCACGAGTTCCCGAATAAGTTTGCCGGGTTTCGTCAGGGGTGTTTCGCGCAGGAAAAGCCAAAGCGGGGCATTGCCGACATGCGGACCGAACACGCCCGCCATGTCTTTTGTTTCAACTTCGCCGCGTGCCACGACTTTTACGGCGCGGCGCGGCCCTTCGGTTTCCACCAGTTCAACACGGTTGCCGAAGTGGTCGTCATAACGCACTTCGACGGTTGCACCATCAACGGTGACTTCCCATTCGCCCACCGTCTGCGTTGGGCCATCGGCAGGCGTTAGCCGCAGCCGTTGCAGTGAGTAGGGCACTGGCTCATCATAGAGATATTCTGTGGTGTGGTTGATCTTGAGATGCATGCCAATTCCCCGTCTCACGTCCGCTTACTGATAAAAGCGGTAGCCGTCCGTGATTTCCTGTCCCAGTTGCGCGTTTTTGTTGACGAAAAGCTCAAGAAACTCGTGCAAGCCCTGATCCATCACACGGTTTATCGTTGTTTTCTGCAACGTCGCCTGAATAGCTTCCGCCGTTTCATGCGCCTTGTGTCTTTCGTCATAGTCGTCGCCCAGATAACCAAGGTTACTGACGATCTTTTCATAACAATAGGCAAGAGAACGTGGCATTCTTCCATTCAGGATCAGAAAATCTGCAATATTCGCAGGTTTATACTCCGCATCATAGACCCAGCCGTAAGACCGGTGTGCGGAAACCGAACGCAGGATCGATTCCCATTGGGCATTGTCCAGAGAGGAGCCGACCTGTGCCGCGGCGGGCAGCAGCACGTAATATTTCACATCCAGAATGCGTGCCGTATTGTCTGCGCGCTCAATGAAGGTGCCGATGCGCGAGAAATTATAGAGATCGTTGCGCAACATGGAGCCGTGGAACGCGCCACGCACGAGGCCCGCCCGATGTTTGATGACGTCGATAACCTGCGGCAGTTCCGCTGCCTTGACCTTGCGGGCCAGAAGGCTCTTCAGCTCGATCCAGAACTCGTTGGTCGCTTCCCACGTCTCGCGCGTCAGCGCCGTGCGCACCATGCGGGCGTTGTTGCGGCCGAATTCGATGCAGGACATGACGCTGGACGGATTGGCTTTGTCGCGCAGCATGTAGTCGATAGCATCGACCGAGGTGACTTTCCCGTGGGTTTGGAGAAACTCCTCACGTGCACCAGCACTTTGCAGCACGCCGTCCCAGTCCTCGTCGGCGCTGCCACTGCGTGTGAGTGAAACGCGCATGCCTGCATCCACCAGTCTGGCAATGTTTTCGGCTCGTTCAATATAGCGGAACATCCAGTAGAGTCCGTTCGCCGTTCTTCCCAGCATGGCTTAGTCCTCCAATACCCACGTATCCTTGGTGCCGCCGCCCTGGCTGGAATTCACCACGAGTGATCCCTGCTTGAGCGCAACGCGTGTCAGCCCGCCGGGAATGATCTTCACCTTGTCTGAAACCAGAACATAGGGACGAAGATCGACGTGGCGTGGCGCGATGCCGTTTTTCACCATGATAGGCACTGTGGAAAGTGAAAGCGTAGGCTGTGCAATGTAATTCGAAGGGCGGGCGCGCAATTTGTCTGCAAACAGCGCACGTTCTTTTTTGGACGCCGTCGGGCCAACCAACATGCCGTATCCTCCCGATCCGTGAACTTCTTTCACGACCAGATCAGCCAGATTATCCAGCACGTATTTCAGGCTGTCCGGCTCCGAACAGCGCCATGTCGGCACGTTTTCGAGCAGAGGCTTGCGGCCCGTATAGAACTCGACGATCTCAGGCATGTAGGAATAGATCGCCTTGTCATCGGAAATGCCGGTGCCCGGCGCATTGGCGATGGTGATGTTGCCTGCGCGGTAGACATCCATGATGCCCGGAATGCCGAGCGCTGAATCCGGGCGGAAGGTGAGGGGGTCAAGGAAGTCGTCATCGACGCGTCGGTAAAGGACGTCGATGGCCTCATAACCGCGTGTTGTGCGCATCTTCACCTTGCCGTCCATGACGCGCAGGTCAGACCCTTCCACCAGTTCCACGCCCATCATGTCGGCAAGGAATGAGTGTTCGTAATAGGCGGAGTTGTGGATGCCGGGCGTCAAGACTGCGACGCGTGGCTTGCCGGTGCAACCGCGTGGCGCCAGTGAAGACAGGGACTGGCGCAGTTGATACGGATAATCCTCGACCCGCTGAACCTTGTTCTCATGGAACAGTTCCGGGAACATCTGCATCATCGTTTCGCGGTTTTCCAGCATGTAGCTGACACCGGACGGCGTGCGGGCATTGTCTTCCAGAACATAGAACTGGTCTTCGCCGGTGCGGACGATATCCGTGCCGACAATGTGCGTGTAAACGCCGCCCGGTGGCTTGAAGCCGATCATTTCGGGCAGAAACGCTTCGTTACGCTCAATCAATTCACGGGGAATGCGCCCGGCGCGGATGATTTCCTGTTTGTGATAGATATCGTCCAGAAAGGCGTTGAGTGCGAGCACCCGCTGTTCGATACCCTGCGCCAGTTTGCGCCATTCACGACCCGAAATGATGCGCGGGATGATATCGAAGGGGATCAGCTTTTCGGCGCTGTCTGCATGGCCGTAAACCGCAAAGGTGATACCGGTTTTGCGGAAGATGTTTTCAGCGTCCCGTGACTTCTGGATCAGGTGTGATCTATCCTGCCGGCTGTACCACTCATTGTACTTATCGTATGGGCTTCGCGGAGTTGAGTCCGCATTTATCATTTCGTCAAATGCCAACTTTAGGTTCCCCATTTTTGCCCATTTGAATACAACAAAGATAGCAATGCAAGAACCATGCGCAGTCACGGCCCAGATTTTTTAAACGTCCCGTTTTCAGCTAAACACGCATAAAATAAGCAGTTTCAGTCCTTGCCGCATGAAAATGCGGCAAAGGGAGAAAGGTTTCATGGCTGAGAGCGTTTGGCGGGCCAATCTTTATGAATGCGCAACATGCGTTTGCTTAAATTCGCGCCATTCTTGCGGCGCGATATCGAAACGTAAAAAGATATTTTAACGCGATACTTTCGTTAATTGCAGATCCGCTGCAATTAGAGGTTTGTTAACCATAAAATTATACTCCTTGTTAATCGAAAGATCATCGACCGGGGGTAATATGTCCATTTCGCGCCGTGGAGTCCTGTTCGGACTTCCGCTTCTTCTTGCCGGGTGCGCCAGCACCAATTTCGTTCAGCAGCGCCAAAACTACGCAGCGATACCGGATGAGAAATTCCCGCTGAAGGCCATGTCTCTGGACAAGATCAATCCAGAGCTTCGCCGTCAGGAAGTCGCCTATGAAACCACGCATCCAGCCGGAACCGTGGTTGTGGATACACCGGCGCGCCGCCTCTATTACGTGATGGGCAATGGGCGTGCGATGCGTTACGGCGTCGGTGTCGGACGGCAGGGCCTTGCGTTGAAGGGCAACGCTTACGTTGGCCGCAAAGCCGAATGGCCAAGCTGGACGCCAACCGCAAACATGATTCGCCGCGAGCCGGAACGCAACCGCAAATATGCAGGCGGTATGCCGGGTGGTCCCAACAATCCGCTGGGTGCGCGGGCCATGTATCTCTACCGCGAAGGCAATGACACGATGTTCCGTCTGCACGGCACAAATCAGCCGCAGTCCATCGGTCATGCCATGTCCAGCGGTTGCGTTCGTATGCTGAACCACGACATCGTTGACCTTTACGAACGGGTTCCGGTCGGCGCGCGCGTCGTGGTTTTGCAGGCGTAACAACCTTACTAATGCCTAGATCCGGGGCTTTTTGAACCGGATCGCAACCCGATTCTCGACGGTGACCGCATGTGTCGTTTTCTCGCCTATTCCGGCTCCCCTGTTTGGCTCGATAGTCTTTTGATCGAGCCGGAAAGCTCGCTCATCAGCCAGTCTATGGCGGCGCGGGAGGCGAAAACGGTTGTGAATGGCGATGGGTGTGGCATTGGCTGGTATGGCGAACGCGGCGAACCGGGCATTTATCGCGGCATTCTGCCCGCATGGTCGGATCGCAACCTGACCTCGCTCTGCCATCAGCTCCGGTCCAGCATGTTTTTGGCGCATGTGCGCTCTGCCACCACGGGCGGGGTTTCCATGGCGAACTGCCATCCATTTGGCTTCGGGCGACATCTCTTCATGCATAACGGCCAGATTGGCGGTTATGAAAAGGTCAAGCGGGCGATTGAGGCACATATTCCCGATGAGGTTTATTGCTCACGCGCAGGCAATGGCGACAGCGAGGCGATATTCCTGATCGCTGCCGGGTTTGGATTGGAGCGCGATCCGGTCGGCGCGTTGAAAAAGACATTGCAGATCTGCGTCGATGTGGTGGTACGCTCCGGCTTGGATCAGCCAGTCCGGTTTAGCGCCATCCACGCGGATGGTGAAAAGCTGCACGCTTTCCGGTGGTCCAGCGATGCGCGTCCACCAACACTTTATTGGCGCAATATGGGGCAGGGCATTGCCGTGGCTTCGGAGCCTTTTGGCACAGGCGCGGAAAAATGGGAAACGATACCGGCGAACACGGTGGCGACCATCATCGGCACGGATATTACCTTCCAGCCATTCAATCCGGTCGAACAGCCTGCTGCGCTGATGATGGCCTGACGGTTCTCAGTCTCATGTCTGTCGTTCTGCTGGCTGCTTCGCCCAGCCTTTGTATACGATTGAAGAACGGTTGTTCATTTTGAAGGTAGACAGACCAAAATCGTATAAATTGCAGAATTGTGAAAATATGCTTTTAATACAGCCTGTTTCAACCTGCTGTAGAAAATCCGAATTCGTATTTTAGAGCATTGTTTTTGGGTGCCGAAAACGTGAACTCCAGTGTTTAACTGGTGTATTTTTCTCCGGGATTGTTGCATCTATTGCGATGAGTGAGCTTTAACGGGGACTAATGATTCATGGCACTTTTTGACAAACTATCGCGATACCAGCCTTATGGTTTGGCTGCTTTGCGCATCATCACGGCGCTGTTGTTTATAGAGCACGGCACACAGAAGTTGTTTGGCTTTCCTGCATCGACCATGGAAGGTGCACTTCCAACAATGCTGCTGATCGCCGCTCTTCTTGAAGTCGTCGGCGGACTTCTCATTCTGGTTGGCCTGTTTACCCGCCCGGTCGCTTTTATCCTGTCGGGACAGATGGCTGTCGCTTATTTCATGGCCCACGCACCGAAGAGCTTCTTTCCGGTTCTGAACGGTGGCGATGCAGCCATCCTGTTCTCTTTCGTATTCCTCTATCTCGTCGTGGCTGGCCCCGGCGCGTTGTCTGCGGATCAACGTCGCGGCTAATAGGCTGACAATCCGGATAAATTTCGAGCGCCGCGTCTGACTTTGTCCACGCGGCGTTTTAGTTTAAAGATTGTATTTCGTCCGCAATTTCCGCTTTTTTATACAGCCACTTATCGATCTTGGCTTGAAGCAGCTCAGGGCTGATCGGCTTGGACAGATAATCATCCATGCCCACGGCAAAACAGAGATCGCGGTCGCTATCCTGAGCATGTGCGGTCACGCCGATGATGGGGACACGGCGGATATCGCCAGAGCGTTCTTCTGCTGCGCGGATAAGTTTTGTTGCCTGATGTCCGTTCATGACAGGCATGGACACATCCATCAAAATAACGGCTGGATTTTCGCTTTCCCACGCTTCAACGGCTTTTTTACCGTCGTTGACGATACGGAAGCTTAGGCCGGTTTGCTGGAGAATCTGAGTAAAAACGATCTGGTTGACGTCATTGTCTTCGGCAATCAAGACGTCGAGAAACGGCAGCCGGGGTCTTTTGCTTTGCGTGCTGTTTTCATGAGCCGATGTGCTGGCCCCGCCAAAACTGCGCAGTATCTCTGGAAACTGGTGCATCTGCGACGTTGTGTGGTGATCATCGCTGTTGCGCAAGGCTCGTTTTGACCGGGATGTGCGCACCACATCGGTCAGCGTTTTGCGGAGAAGCCGCGCCCGCACCGGCTTCATCAGGTGCGCATCGAAGTTCAATTCCGGCAACTGTCGGTCGTCGTTGACCGCATCCATCGATGTCAGGAAAACGATCGCCACGTCATCCAGACGTGGGTCGCTGCGCAATCTGCGTGCCACCTGCATGCCATCCATATGGGGCATATGATAATCGAGAATGACCGCGTCGATGTCGAAGCCAAGAGACGTGGCTTCCTCGAGAATAGCCAAGCCCATCGGGCCGCTTTCTGCGGCGTAGCTGTCTATGCCCCAACTGGTCAATTGTTCGGTCAGTATCTGTCGGTTGACGGTATTGTCATCGATGATGAGAACGCTGACTTTTTTCGTATCGATTGGGCCGGTGATGTGTTCGCAATGCTTTGCAACAACACGGAACGGCAGTGTCACGGTAAAAGTGGAGCCTTCACCAACCTTGCTGTCCACATCCACTTTTCCGCCAAACAGACCGGCAAGGCCGACCGTTATCGCAAGGCCGAGACCCGTGCCTTCATGTCTGCGTGTGGAGGAGGTGTCTGCCTGACTGAACTTTTCGAATATGCGGTCCAGTTGGTGTTTTGCTATTCCGATGCCGGTGTCTTCAACCCGCAAAACCAGGATGAGCTCGCTTCCGTCAGTCGCTTCGGCGGAAAGCTGGATCAGAACGTGACCCGTCTCCGTGAACTTGATCGCGTTGCCGATGAGGTTCGTGGCAATCTGGCGGAAGCGGCCAGCATCGCCGCTGACCATGGTTTTGAGTGAGGGATCGATGCGAACGATGAGTTCGATATTCTTTGCCAGTGCCTGCGAAGACAAGAGCGAAGCAACATCCTCCACGGCTTCTGCGGCATCGAAAGGGGCGCAGCGCAGCACCATCTGCCCGGCATCGATTTTGGAAAAATCGAGAATATCGTTGATGATTGTCAGCAATGCGTTGCCGGACTTCATGATGACGTCGGTAAATGTCCTCTGCCGCGTATCCAGTTTGGATTTCGCCAGCAATTCCGCCATGCCGAGAACGCCGTTCATCGGTGTTCTGATCTCGTGGCTCATATTGGCGAGAAATTCGGACTTTGCCCGGTCTGCCGCTTCGGCCCGCGCCAACAGGGTTTCAAGCTCTGCCTCACGCTGCTTCATATCCGTGACATCGGTGACAATAACAAGCCAATAGCTGCCGGCACCGATGGTTGCTTCCAGATTGAGCCAGCGCTGGTTGGCAACGTGAATGAGCCATGAGAAAGGCTTGGCTGCCATGACATTGTCCTGCCATTGCGCGCGTGTTTCTTCGGCTTGCGCCTCACTGCCAAAATCTCCGCGTGCAGCACAGTGAGAAAAGAACGGCATCCAGCTTTCACCGGCAGCCAGCAGCTCCGCAGGCACATCGAACATGCGTGGCAAAGCATCATTCGACATAATGATCTGGCCGTTTTCGACAAGCGCCAGCCCTTGAGCCATAACGCGTGTCGCATCCCGCATATATTCACCGACACGCTGCAATTCCTGCCGGGCTTGGCTGATTTCCCGATCACGGCTGTGAACGGCCGTGCTGTCTGAGAACGTGATGAGGATCTTATTTCCTGCAATGCGACGCTTGGAAAGTATGGTGAACTTCCCGGATTTGCTTTCCAACTCTCGCGAGGTGTATCCGTCGATCAGGCGCAGGCGCTCCGCACGGTCGCGATAAGCATCTTCAAAGCTGACGTCGCCGAAATTATACTTTCCGCTTTCGTAGCCTAATTCCATATAGCGGCGATAAGGTTGCCCGACGAGGTCGATTTGTTCGGTCACTTCCCAGAGGTCATAAAAACAGCTGTTGGCATATTCTATGGTCAGGTCCGGCCCCAGCAGCATGACGCCGACCGGCAGGGATTGCAGAATGGATTGAACTTCCGAATGCAGTCTCTCGGCCTCGTTTCTGGCCTCGAGCAATTCCTGCTTTCGCTGCATCAACAGCGTCGTGTCCGTTAAGGAGCCGACCAGATATTGCTCGTCAGTGGGGGTGGTGATGCGACCAATTCGAGTGATGGCCGGAAGGATCGTGCCGTCATTCAGCACCACCTTTTCCGTTTTGTGCAGTTCCTCTCCCGTCTCGAGAATATGGGTATTCTCTTGCCGGAAACGGTCCCGTCCTTCTACGAACATCTCTTCGTCGGTCAGGCCATAACATTCTTCCCGACGGCGCCCCAAAAGTGTCTCATATGCCGCGTTTGCATAGGCAAGGCGCTGTTGTCCGTCCAGCATGAAAACAGCCACGGGCAAACGCTCAAGCGCTTCCCGAAACAGCCAGTTCTCATGCATATGCTTTTGCAGCATGATCTCATTCGTCTTCGCATCCGTGACTTCGATGCGCAGAGTGATCAGCATA
Source organism: Agrobacterium sp. rho-13.3 (assembly GCF_033957765.2). Classification (NCBI taxonomy): domain Bacteria; kingdom Pseudomonadati; phylum Pseudomonadota; class Alphaproteobacteria; order Hyphomicrobiales; family Rhizobiaceae; genus Agrobacterium; species Agrobacterium sp. rho-13.3. The sequence goes on along the minus strand of NZ_CP192774.1, from coordinate 1,983,769 downwards.
CCGTCTTCAAGGCGTTTGTTGACGAACCGCACCCAGCGACCATCAAACATTTCCTCGGTGAATTCAGAATAGGGTTTGTCGCCGGCTGAAAGTTTCTCTTCGATCCATGTCTGCCTATCCGGCGCAACGAACTCGGCGTCGCCGTCCCTTGCCTTGATACGATGGTCATAGAAGGCAGAGATGATCGTCCTCAGCGCAAGGCCGGGCCGCCAGTCGAGGTTGAGTTCACTGTATAACTCTTCCAGGCGAGCGTTTGAGTAAATCAGACCATTATCGGGACCATAGATACCGATTGCCACATCCAGAAAATCAAGCACGCTATTGGCGATCAACGGGTCGTTTCGATGAGGAGATGTTGCCGCAGTCGCGATGTCGAGTGACGGTATCGTCTCAAACATTTCGAACAGGAACAGGGCGCCGTCTTCGGTCTCAAATCGCTCGCATTTTATGGTGTGTTGTGCGTTGGAGCCGTGCCCTTTGCAGATGGCCAGCTCTTCCGTTGCAAACACCAGACAGCGGCGTTCCTTGTCTTCCCGTGCCACATCTTCAGCGCTGCCGAAAATTTCATGTGACGTTTTGTTGTGAAAGTCTTCAGCGATGCGTCCGGCAAATTGCGCATAGGCCGCGTTGACGCAAACATAACGCAACTGGCTGTCCTTGACACAGGCGGGCATATCCAGCGTCAAAACGCCTTCACATGCTTTTTCAAGCAATCCGCCGCCTTTATTCAAAACAGTCTCCGTCGCAATCGGCCATGCATCAAGGGAATCAATGCGTATGCGCAAAAATGCTATTACGCGGAAACTATTGTAGAACCGTTAGGATGGCTATGTGTTGGACAAGTTTATTAGGATATTTTAACTATAATTTTTAATAGGCCATTCAGGTTTTGCTATGGCGTCTACTCGGTTTTCGCGAGTTGTTGTGATTGCGGAAACCCTGCATTTTAAAACATTCGCTTGACTTTCCTCGCTAAAAATACGACATGCCACTCCAAGCTTTCACCCTCGGCAGCCGCGTGAGCTGCAGCGTCAACCAAAACCATACGACGCATGAAGGAAAAAAGCGCATTGATACAGGAGACGGCGTACGCGCCGCACTGAAGCGCAGAAAGTCATTCCAACCCACAAGTTCCCAATTCACGCGGGGTTCTTGACGCCAAGACAACCGGACAGCAAGGGCTGATCCGGGCTTAAGCGTTTTGGCGCCCCGAAAGGCTATACTATTGACCAGTTTTAACGAACTCGGCCTCTCTGAAAAACTCGTGGCTGGCGTTACCCAGCTCGGTTACACCACGCCGACCCCTATTCAGGAAAAGGCGATCCCGCTTCTTCTCGAAGGTCGCGATATGATCGGTCTGGCACAGACCGGCACAGGCAAGACGGCCGCTTTCGGCCTGCCTATCATTGAAATGCTGCTGAAAATTCAGGACCGTCCTGCAAACCGCACCTGCCGCACGCTGATCCTCGCGCCAACCCGCGAACTGGTCAACCAGATCGGTGACAGCCTGCGTTCGTTCGTTCGCAAGACCCCGCTCAAGATCAATCAGGTCGTTGGTGGCGCGTCCATCAACAAACAGCAGCTTCAGCTGGAAAAAGGCACCGATATTCTCGTTGCCACGCCTGGCCGTCTGCTCGACCTCATTTCCCGCAACGCGATCTCGCTGTCCAAGGTCACGTTCCTTGTGCTTGATGAAGCCGACCAGATGCTGGACCTTGGCTTCATTCACGATCTGCGCAAGATTTCCAGAATGGTGCCTCCTGGCCGTCAGACGCTGTTGTTCTCGGCAACCATGCCAAAGGCAATTGCCGATCTCGCAGGCAGCTACCTGACCAACCCGGTCACCGTTCAGGTTACGCCTCCCGGCAAGGCTGCCGACAAGGTTGAACAGTATGTTCACTTCGTCGTTGGCAAAAACGACAAGACTGAGCTTCTCAAGAAGACGCTCAACGAAAACCCGGATAGCCGCTCTATCGTGTTCCTGCGCACTAAGCATGGCGCTGAAAAGCTGTCCAAGTATCTGGAGCACATTGGCTTCAAGGTTGCGTCGATCCACGGCAACAAGAGCCAGGGTCAGCGCGAACGCGCGTTGAAGGGCTTCAAGGACGGCGAATTCAAGGTTCTGGTTGCGACCGACGTGGCCGCACGCGGTATCGATATTCCGGCTGTAACGCATGTCTTCAACTATGACCTGCCTGAAGTGGCTGATGCCTATGTTCACCGTATCGGTCGTACGGCGCGTGCGGGTCTTGATGGTATTGCCATTGCATTCTGCGCACCGGATGAAACCCGTCTGCTGCATGACATCGAAAAGCTGATGAAGATCGAAATTCCTGTCCTTTCCGGCGAACGTCCGGCAGGTCTGGCAAGCCCATCTCGCGGCAACAACAACAACCGTGGCGCTGGCAATCGCGGTAACGCAAATGCCAACGGCCCCCGCCGTCAGGGTGGCGAGCGCGGCGAACGTGCCCATGGTGATCGTCCTCAGCGTGGACACCGCGAAGGCGGTGCGCCGCGTGATGGTGGACGTCGCAATGGCGAATTCCGTGGTCAACGCGCAGGTGAGTATGCACCCGTCGAGCGTGACAACGATCTGGACGGTACATCCGATTTCAAGCGTGCGAACACGAACGCCGAAGGCGCTGCAGGCAAGCCCGCTGGCAACCGCAATCATCGCGGTGGTCAGGGTCGTCCAGCGCGCAAGACTGGTTCCTTTGCACCTGCCGGTCAGGGCCGTCCTGCTGGCAACGCCGGTCGTGGTCGCAAGCGCGGCTGATAGACGTTCATTCTAAAAACAAACCGCCCGGATTTTATCCGGGCGTTTTTCGTTTCAGGCTTCAGGTTTTGTACCGCACAGCATTTCGCGTTTTCCGGCAAAACCGGGTCGCCTCTCGACTTTAAAACCAGCCGCACCAAGATTGCGCCGCACGAAACCAGCCGCCGCAAAGGTCGCGAATGTGCCGCCGGGTGCAGTTTTTTCAAACAGGGCCGACATAATTTCCAGCGACCACATATCCGGGTTACGGGCTGGCGAAAAACCATCGAGATACCAGGCATCGAAAGCGTCGGTGCTCTGTAAAATCCCCAGCTTTGCATCGCTGCACACAACGGTCAGCTTCGTTTGTTCATCCAGAGTGATCTCGACCGATCCTTCCGGCTGGGCGGGCCAGTGCGCGACCAGAACCTTGCGCTCCGCATCCAGTTCCGGCCAGCGGGAAAGGGCACGATTAAGCTCATGCGCCGTCATCGGATAAAGCTCGAAGGACACGAAATGCAGTTGCGCATGGGCGGGGCGAGACAGTTTCCATTGCCGCCATGTTTCACACAGGTTCAGCGCCGTTCCGAAACCAAGTTCGCCAATGCGGAATGTTCCCTCCGCCGTTTGCCAGCGTTCAGGCAAGCCGTTGCCCGCCAGCGAGATATGGCTGCATTCCTGCCGTCCGTCCGTCTGGCAATAAAAATGGTCGCCAAAGGCCAGCGAATAGGGCATATCGCCCTCTCGCCAATCCAGCATATTTGAGCCGGCTCTTTCCGGCTGAGTGTTATCGGGATGTGTCATGCTTAAAGCCGATAGTCTTCCCGGAGAAACAGGTCAATCTCCTTTGCCATCCACCGCCTCGTTGCTGATCATCGGAGGTGGGATTATGGGCCTGTGGGCGGCAGTCAAAGCCGAACGTCTGGGCATCGACACTTTACTGGTGGATGCGGGCAAATTCGGAAGCGGTGCGAGTGGAGGGCTGCTTGGCGCACTCATGCCACATATGCCGGATCGCTGGTCGGATAAAAAGCAGTTTCAATTCGATGCCCTGTTGAGCCTTGAGGCCGAAATCAGAGTTTTGGAAGCGGAAACGGGTCTTTCGGCAGGCTACAGACGCTGCGGGCGCATCATCCCTTTGCCCAAGCCGCATCTGCGGCCTATTGCGGAACGGCATCAAAATGATGCGCTCACCAACTGGAGCCATGCCGGGCAGCAATTTCACTGGCATCTGTTGGATGCCCTGCCGGTAGGTGGGTGGATCAATCCTGCTGCGGGTGAGGCGGGTTTTGTCCAAGACACGTTTGCCGGAAGGGTGGCCCCGCGATCCTTCGTCGCCATGCTGGCGGCCTATCTACGGACGGCGAAGCATGTGCGCGTTGTCGAGGAATGCGGTGTCACCAACCTAGATGCCGGCGGAACGGCGACGTTGGCAAATGGACAGAGCGTTCTTTTCGACCACGCCATCGTCGCGGCAGGGCATCAATCATTCCCTCTGTTGTCGGACACCTTCCACCTGCCTCCGCAACCGCGATTGGGCCAGCCGGTCAAAGGGCAGGCGGCGCTGCTGCAAGCCAATGTTGATCCTTCAATGCCAGTCGTTTTTCTGAACGGCCTTTACATCGTGCCGCATGAAGACGGCACGGTTGCCATTGGCAGCACGAGTGAAGAGGAGTTTGACGATGCATTTTCCACGGATGAAAAACTGGAGGCGCTGATTGCGAAAGCGATCCAAATCGTGCCGTCTCTCTCAAAAGCCGCTGTTCTTGAGCGCTGGGCCGGGTTGCGGCCCAAGGCGATCGGGCGCGAGCCCATGGTGGGCGTCCATCCCGAGCATTCCCGTATCGTCGCACTGACCGGGGGGTTCAAAGTGAGCTTTGGACTGGCGCATCGTCTGGCGGATGCAGCGTTGAATGCTGTACAGGGCCGGGCCTTGGATGTGCCGACCAGTTTCACGACTGAAGATCACATTCACGTATTCAATCGAAATATTTGATTCGACTGTATTTACGCGTCGTTAATCTGTCATGCAAATCACCTAACAGCTTGTCCCATGCAGTATAGTTGACGAAATCCGTTCTGCACGGCGGGGTGACAAAGCATGCGGTATGCCATTCATTTTACGCCTTCTCCCAACGACCCGATGACGCACGCGGCGGCGGCATGGCTCGGGCGCGATGTTTATTCCGGCCAGAGCGTGGAGCCGCCTGCGGTGGCGAGCCTCGGCATGCAGGAAATTTCCTATCACACCGCCCTGCCGCGCCGTTATGGCTTTCATGGTCTCATCAAGGCCCCGTTCAGGCTGGCGGAAGACGTGTGCGAAGCAACATTGCTGCGCGGGCTGATGCATTTTGCAGGCACACACCAGCCATTCACTTTGCCACCACTGGAAATCGCAAAGCTCGGCAATCTCTATGGTCTGGTGCCGTCATGGCCATCGGAAACACTGAATTTTCTCGCTGCAAGCGTGGTGCAGGAATTCGACCGTTACCGCGCACCGCTTTCGGATGCGGATATCGAGCGCGCCGACCCGGATCGTCTATCGGCCACCCAGCTCACCAATCTGCATCGCTGGGGACATCCTTATGTGATGGATGAATTCCGTTTTCAGATGACGCTGACGGGCGGCGTAACCCCCGGCGATTGCCTTCGGGTGGAGCGTGCCGTACGGGGCGTGTTCGAGCCTTTGCTGAAGCGGCAGCTTGAATTTTCCAATCTCGCACTTTTTGTAGAAGATGAAGCGGGTGCGCCGTTTCGCGTCCATTCACTGCATCCCATGGGGCGTGTTTCAGCGCGCAAAATAGCATAAGCGAAAATGCTCTCGACTTTCGGCTTCGCAATGTTACCGTTCACGAAATTTGCGTGAAGGTGATTTGATGATCTCTGCTGACTATCCCCGTAATCTCATTGGTTATGGTCGTAATACCCCTGATCCGAAATGGCCCGGTGACGCGAGAATCGCCGTGCAGTTCGTTATCAATTACGAAGAGGGCGGGGAAAGCAGCATTCTGGATAGCGACAAGGCATCCGAGTCGCTGCTCTCGGAAATCGTAGGCGCGCAGCCTTGGCCGGGGCAGCGCAATCTCAATATGGAATCGATTTACGAATATGGTTCCCGCGCCGGTTTCTGGCGGCTGTGGCGCATGTTCACCAACCTCGGCGTGACCACCACGGTTTACGGTGTGACCTCTGCCATGGCGCGCAACCCGGAAGCCGTTGCCGCGATGAAAGAGGCGGGCTGGGAAATCGCCAGCCACGGTTATCGATGGCTGGAATATAAGGATTTTTCCGAAGAAGAAGAGCGCAAGCATGTGCTGGAAGCCGTGCGCCTGCATACGGAACTGACGGGGGAACGTCCTTACGGCATGTATCAGGGCAAGCCATCCGATAACACCTTGCGTCTGGTGATGGAGGAGGGCGGGTTTCTTTATTCCTCCGATTCCTACGCGGATGATCTGCCCTATTGGGTGAAAGGTCTGAAGGACGACCCGTTTCTGATCATCCCCTACACGCTTGATACCAACGATATGCGCTTCGCCACCCCGCAGGGCTTTAATTCCGGCGACCAGTTTTTTGCCTATCTGAAAGATGCCTTTGATGTGCTCTATCAGGAGGGTGTCGAAGGCGCCGCCAAGATGATGAGCATCGGCCTGCATTGCCGGCTCGTCGGGCGTCCGGGCCGGGCGGCTGCACTTCGTCGTTTTGTTGAATATGTGCTGGGCCACGAGAAAGTGTGGATACCACAGCGCGTCGAGATCGCCCGCCATTGGCATGAGCATCATAAGCCGGAGGTGGTGTGATGGTTGAGCGTGCAGAATTTATCAGCCGCTTTGGCGGTGTTTTCGAACATTCGCCTTTTATCGCCGAACGGGCTTACGATGCAGGTGAAATCAGCGAGCCGTTGACCGCAACAGGTGTTCATGCTGCTCTTTCTGCCGAGTTTCGTGCGGCCTCCCATGAGGAAAGACTGGGCGTTTTACGTGCCCACCCGGATCTGGCGGGAAAACTTGCCATCGCTGGGGAGCTCACTGACGATAGCCGCAACGAGCAGGCCGGCGCAGGGCTTGATCGTCTTTCGCCGCAGGAACATGCGCGCTTTACAGAGCTGAATGCCGCTTATGTCAAGAAGAACGGATTTCCTTTCATCATCGCCGTCAAGGGGCTGTACCGGCAAGATATTCTCCACGCTTTCGAAACGCGCATCGGCAACGACGCGGAAGAGGAATTCACGACCGCCACCACGCAGGTGGAGAAAATTGCATGGCTGCGATTGTCTGCCCTTTTGCCGGAAAACTGAGGCGTTTGGCTTGCCTTTTCATGCACTTGTCCGCACTCTATATTGAGGATCAGGAGATAGGTCTCATGAGACCCTCAGAAGTGCTGGAAAAGAACCGGGAAGCCATCCGCGAAGCGACCAAACGCTTTAACGCGGCCAATCCGCGCGTCTTCGGTTCGGTCGCACGGGGAGAGGACAGACCGGACAGCGATCTTGATATTCTGGTGGATGCTTTGCCCGGCTCGACACTACTTAGTCTTGGGGGATTGCAGGACACACTCGACCAAATGATGCTCGGCACGAAAATTCATCTTCTCACACCTGGCGATTTTCCTGAACGCGTAAAAATCAGAGTCCTCTCAGAAGCGAAACCCATATGACTATGGATCGTCGTTTAGACTATCTGTCTGATATGCGACGGGCAGGCAATGCAGCCATTGGTTTTGTCGCCGGGATGCAAAAGGAAGAGTTTCTATCCGACATACGGACTCAGCATGCAATTGGTATGTGTCTTATTGTGATCGGTGAAGCGACGGTTCGGTTGATGGATTCTTACCCCGACTTCATTGTGGAACATCCGGCTTTCCCCTGGCACGCCATTCGGGGATTGCGTAATCGTATGGCGCACGGATATTTCGGACTTGATCTCGAAATCATCTGGGAAACGACGCAAGCAACGATCCCGGAACTGTTGTCCGGCCTCGACGCCATACAAAACTGGCATGCCCAAGGTGAATGAATTTTGACTGAATTTCTTGAAATCCTGCCCCTTACACAAAAAGCATTCGCGGCGTTTGGTGAGGTGATTGAAGCTGACCCGGCGACCATGCGGCTCATCAATGGCGGTAATACTGAGCGTTATCACGCTTTGACCGAGCCGGAGGTAACAGGTGAGGGCGCCCGCATCGTTCTGAATATTTTTCGCGGCCAGCCGCGCCAGTTTCCTTATGTCGTGGATATGATGGAACGGCATCCGCTGGGAAGTCAGAGTTTTTCGCCGCTGTCCAATCGGCCTTTTCTGGTTGTCGTTTCAGACGACGATGGGGGTAAGCCGGGAACGCCACAGGTGTTTCTGGCGCAAAGCCACCAAGGCGTAAACTATCGCCGCAACGTCTGGCACCATCCATTGATGGCGATTGGTGCGACGTGCGATTTTCTGGTTGTGGATCGGGATGGGCCGGGCAACAATCTGGAAGAGTTCTTTTTCGATACCCCCTTTTTCATCGCGGAGCCAAAGCCATGACGGGCCTGACCACCCATGTTCTCGACGCTGCCCATGGCACGCCCGCGCAAGGTCTGAAGATCGAGCTTTATCGGCTCGACGGCGAAAGCCGTGAAAAGCTGAAGACGGTGGAAACCAACAGCGATGGTCGCGTCGACGGCGGGCCGCTGCTGATTGGTGAGGAATTTCGTGCCGGTCAATATGAGCTTGTGTTTCATGCGGGCGACTATCTACGATCTAAAGACCTTGCTCTGCCGGAACCTGCCTTCCTCGACATCATCCCCATTCGTTTCGGCATAGCGGACGAAAGCGGGCATTATCATGTCCCGTTGCTGCTTTCGCCCTATAGTTACTCCACCTATCGCGGAAGCTGACGCTGATGATCTTTGCCGCCATTGCCGATGTTCATGGAAATTGTGCTGCGCTGGACGCGGTGCTTGCGGATATTGAAAAGCTTGGCATTGAGGATGTCGTAAACCTCGGGGATTGTTTCAGCGGTCCTTTAGAGGCTGGTATCACTGGTGATATACTGCTGAAAAACAGGATTCCATCGGTGCGCGGAAACCATGATCGCGCTCTTATCGATCGTCCTTTCGAGGCGATGGGCGATTGGGAAAAACCTGCACACGCGCAACTTTCCGCAGCTCACCTCGACTGGTTACAGACCTTGCCGTTCGATATGGTTTTCAAGGATGTGGCCTATTGCTGCCACGGTTCACCGAAAGACGATCTGGAGTACTGGCTGGAAAGACTTTCGCCCGAAGGCGTCCTTCATCTGCGCCCGCTTGATGAAATCGAGGTGCTTGCCGAAGGCATCGAGCAGACATTGATGCTGTGCGGTCACACGCATATCGCCCGGACGGTGCAGCTTTCGGACGGTCGCTTGATTGTTAATCCCGGCAGTGTCGGTTGCCCCGGATGGACGGATAATGAGCCATTTTACCATCAGGTGGAGGCCGGACATCCGTTCGCCAGCTATGCCGTTCTGGAAGAAACCGGGCGGGGCTGGCAGGTGTATTTCCGCCAGGTGCGCTACGATAATCTGGCCATGGCAGAACTTGCCCGTGTGAACGGTATGCCGCGACTGGCCAATGTCATCGTTGGTGGCTGGCTTAGCCTTCGCTCGACATGACCACGCAAGAATAAGAGTGCGCTTTCAAGTCTTTGCAGGCTGAAAGTGCCGCTTCCTGACTGTCAAAGCCCGTAAACCGTGCGCGGTGCAGTGTGGCAGAGCCGCTGCGCACCGCTTCGGTGTAGGGTGCTATTCCCGCATAATTTGACAGGATAGAAGGCCGGGCATTGCGCAAAAGCGAAAGGGCGGCCGCCTTGCTGTCCGCTGCCGCAATCTGAACTTCCCATGCGCTGCGTTTGGATGCTGTCGGCGGCGCAACAGAGGTCTGGATCGCGTCCGCCATCACAGTGTTGGCTGCGGCGATCTGCATGGCGACAGGATCGCGCCGCTCTGCAAACATCGGCAGTGGCACGCTTGCCGGTGGCAGATCGAATGTTCTGCTGGTGCTTGCGCTGGCAATCAGCTGCTCGCTGCTGTGGGTTCTGGATGCTTTTGGCACGGCCTTGTCCAGAAGGGCTGCCATTTGGTTATCGCGACTGCGTGATGTCTTGCCGCCCAGTACGACGCCGACGACGCTGCGGCCATTGTGGTTGACGGCGCTGACGAGATTGAAGCCGGAAGCGTTGGTGTAACCGGTCTTGATTCCGTCCACGCCTTGATAGCTGGTCAAAAGCCGGTTGTGGCCCCGGATCGTGTTTCCACGAAATTTGAAAGAGCTGGTGTTGAACATCTTGTATTCTTTGGGAAAATCCCGCTGAAGCGCAAGGCCGAGCTTTGCCATGTCCCGTGCTGTCGTAACCTGCGCTTTGTTGGGCAGGCCGGAGGCATTGCGGAATGTCGTGCTCGACATGCCAAGCTGGCGCGCTTTGCGCGTCATCATCTGCGCAAATTTTGCCTCCGAGCCACCCAGATGGTCGCCCATACCTTCGGCCAGATCATTGGCGGATTTGACGATCATGCCATAGACCGCTTCGCGCACGGTGAAGGTGGTGCCTGCTCTGACCCACAGCTTTGAGGGAGCGGCTGATGAGCCGTGCTTGGACATTTTGATGCGCTGGTCCCATGTCAGGCGGCCATGATGTAGCGCCTCGAAAACCAGATACAGCGTCATCATTTTTGTGAGCGATGCAGGGTAGTTTTTGACGTCGGCGTTTTGCGATGCCAGCACTTTCCCCGTATTCGCGTCCATAATGAAATGCGCGTAACCCGCCTGCGCCGGAGACGCCAGCAACGAGATGACCGTGCAGAGGAAGGCCAGAGCAAAAATCCACGCTCCGTCCATTCTCCGTTTGATCGTTCCCAACATAAATCCACCCCTTGTCCGTCCATTCGCCGTCGCTGAACCTAATGCCACTTTTGGGCAACAAAACCGTTCAAACTTTAAAGGCTGTTTTCATCCTTAATTAAGTATGAAAATCCACCCCCATTGGTGGCAGGTGATTTTCTTGACAAGAAACCAACCGTCCGGTATGTTTATGACATGAGTGTTTTGAACGAACGAAAAAAACAGCCGGATGTCGTGCGGCGAAACCTGCTGGACTGTGCCGCCAGACTTGCGGCAGAGCAGGGGTTTTCGGCTGTTTCCGTTCAGGCCGTGGCGTCTGCTGCTGGCGTCACCAAGGGTGGGTTGTTTCACCATTTTGCCTCAAAGCAGGCCCTGTTGGAAGCGGTGCTTGGCGACCTGTTGGAGAAGATGGACACGGAAATCGACGCGCTGATCTCACAGGATTGTGAGAGCTACGGATGCTTTACGCGGGCCTATGTGAATGCGTTTTTCGCAGATCGAGGGCGAACGTCTTATGCGGAATGGTCGGCAATGTCGGTTGCGCTGATCAGCGAGCCGTCGTTGCGGCAGATGTGGGAAAGCTGGATCGGCGGGCGTCTGGAGCGTCACATAAAGACAGATGGCGATATCGGTCTTGAGCTTGTCAGGCTTGCCACAGATGGCATCTGGCTTGCGGATTTGATGAGCGATAACGGCCGTGCGGGCGGTGAAAGACTGACTCTGCACAAGCGCCTCATCAGCGCGACACAAAAGGAAAACTCGAAATGAACCCGGCTCTTCTGACTTACGGCGCGCTTGTCGCAGCCATCGTCTGCGAAGTTATCGCGACGTCTTTTTTGCAGCAATCACAGCAGTTTACCCGGCTTGTGCCAACCCTGCTCATGGCCGCGTTTTACGGCGCAGCGTTCTTCCTGCTGTCGTTCACCCTGCGAACAATCCCTGTTGGCGTCGCCTATGCCATATGGAGCGGCCTCGGCATTGTGCTGATTTCGGCTGTCGGCTATTTCGTCTTTCGCCAGACGCTTGATCCCGCGGCAATGATTGGGCTTGGCCTGATTATCACGGGCGTCATCGTCGTGAATGTGTTTTCAAAGACGGTAGGGCATTGAGAGGGCTTTTGCCCTCTCAATTCACCAGAATGCTGCGGTCCACATCGGTCAACAGCCGCTTGCCGCAGAGCGCCATGGTGACGTCCATTTCCTTGCGGATGATTTCCAGCGCGGTGGTGACACCCTGTTTGCCGTCTGCGCCAAGACCGTAAAGGAACGGGCGACCGATATAGGTGCCTTTCGCGCCGAGTGCGACAGCCTTCAGCACATCTTGGCCGGAGCGAATGCCGCCGTCTATGTGGATTTCTATGCGGTCGCCAACGGCATCGACGATCTTCGGCAACATGGCGATGGAAGATAGCGCGCCGTCCAGCTGGCGGCCACCGTGGTTGGAGACGATAATGGCATCCGCGCCTGTATCGGCTGCGGCGCGGGCGTCTTCCTCGTCCAGAATGCCCTTGAGGATCAGCTTGCCACCCCAACGTTCCTTGATCCACTCCACGTCCTTCCACGACAGGCGCGGATCGAACTGTTCTGCCGTCCAGGATGACAGGGAAGAGAGGTCGGACACGTTCTTGGCGTGACCAACAATGTTGCCGAAGCTGCGACGCTTGGTCCGCAACATGTCAAGGCACCATTGCGGGCGTGTTGCCATTTGCCAGATGTGTTTTGGCGTGAATTTCGGCGGCGCTGAAAGTCCGTTGCGCAAATCCTTGTGGCGCTGACCGAGAATTTGCAGGTCGAGCGTCAGCACCAGTGCGGAGCATTTTGCCGCCTTGGCCCGGTCGATCAGATTGTTGACGAAGTCGCGGTCCTTCATCACGTAAAGCTGAAACCAGAATGGCCGCGCGGTAACGGAGGCTACGTCTTCGATAGAGCAGATGCTCATGGTGGATAGTGTGAAGGGAACACCGAATTCTTCCGCCGCCTTTGCGGCCAGCATTTCACCATCTGCGTGCTGCATGCCGGTGAGGCCAGTGGGGGAAAGCGCGACAGGCATCGATACGTTTTCGCCAATCATTGTCGTTGCCAGCGAACGGTCGGTCATATCCACCAGCACACGCTGGCGCAGCTTTATCTTCTGAAAATCATCCTCATTGGCGCGGTAGGTGCTTTCCGTCCAGGCACCGCTGTCGGCGTAATCGAAGAACATCTTCGGCACGCGACGTTGTGCCTGATTTTTCAAGTCCGAAATGGTCAATGCCTTGCCCATGGATAAAGCCTTCAAATTTGAATGTTGTGTTCGGATAGCATGAAATCGCTTTTTACGACATGAAAAATGTCAGATATCAGCTCCAGAAAGGGCGCAGGAAAAGCTCGCAGCCAAGCAGCAACAAAGCGAGGAGAAACCAGCGCCGGAATGTCGCGGGACTTACGATACGACGGATGCTTTGGCCTGCCCACATGCCCAGAAGGGCGGGGATGATGGCGAGGGCCGAAAGTGCCAGTTCCTGGGTCTGGAAGGCGGATTGGGAAGCAAGCCCCAGCGCCAACGCAACCGTTGACACCGTGAAGGAAAGCCCTAGCGCCTGAACCATATTATCCCGGTCAAAACCGAGCGACTGGAGATAGGGCACCGCCGGCACCACGAAAACGCCAGTCCCCCCCGTCAGAAGTCCGGTTATGAAACCTATGATCGGGGATAAGAGCTTTTCCATCCGTTGAGGAACGGAAAATGGCGGCGCGAGCAGGCTGTAGGCAGCGTAAAGGGCAAGAGCAGCGCCGAGCGCCGACGTTGCCCAGACGCCAGCCCCGCTTGTCATCAGGCCTATGCCGATCAATGTGCCGATGACGATCGCAAGCATCATCGGCCAAAGCCGTTTTAGAGTTTCCATGATGTTTGGGCCAGCGAATAGCTGCCAGATATTGGTGACCAGGGATGGCAGTATCAGCAGACCGGCGGCAGCGACAGGTGGCATGAACAGGCCGAGTACGCCCATGGCGACGGTCGGCAACCCCATGCCGGTCACGCCTTTGACTATGCCTGCCAGAATGAATGTGGCTGTGATCGCCAACAGGAAGGAAAAAGAAAAATCAGTCATTTATGAATGTTCGAGAGCTCTGGTGCTGCGGGCTGGACGAATAGAAAGGCCCGACCTTTGTAGGATATTTTTGCGCCCAGAGGGACAGTTTTCTGATGCGGTCGATTGTAAAAGATCAAAGCATTCACGCAATGACATACAAGCAAGCTCACAGATATCTCACATCAAAAAAAAGACCGCGGGCGATGAGCCGCCCGCGGTCAAAGTCAATATTGACGTTCGTAAGAGTTATCAGAACTCTTCCCAACTATCCTGAGCAACGGCTGCTGTGGAACCACCGCCGAAGGCGCTGGCGATCTTGCGACCGAGCGCGCGGGCGGGAGATGGTGCTGGTTTAGAGGCGTTGGAGGCCGATCTGACGGGAGCTGGCGACGATCTGGTGCGGCTTTCGCTTTCGCCCTGTCCAAGATTGAAGCGTGACAGCAGCTGGTTGAGAGATGCTGCTTCTTTGGCAAGGCTGTGGCTGGCCGCTGTCGATTCTTCCACCATAGCTGCATTCTGTTGCGTGCCCTGATCCATCGTGTTGACGGCGGTGTTGATTTCCTGAAGGCCAACCGACTGTTCGCGGGACGATTCCACGATCGCATTGATGTGGCGGTTGATTTCCTGGACTTCGGTGACGATCACCTCGAGCGCGCGACCGGTTTCACCAACCAGATTGACGCCAGAGCGAACTTGTTCGCCAGAGGTCGTGATCAGCGCCTTGATTTCCTTGGCTGCTTTCGCGGAACGCTGAGCCAATTCGCGAACTTCCTGCGCAACAACCGCAAAGCCTTTGCCTGCTTCACCGGCACGCGCCGCTTCCACACCGGCATTCAGTGCCAGAAGGTTTGTCTGGAAAGCGATCTCATCGATAGCGCTGATGATGTTGGTGATCTCGCCCGACGAACGCTCGATTTCGTTCATGGCGGTCACAGCCTGACGTACGACTTCACCGGACTTTTCGGCACCATCACGGGCCTTGGCAACCAGATGGCCGACTTCTTCGGCGCGGTTGCTAGAGTCTTTCACAGTTGTTGTGATCTGTTCCAGTGCGGCAGCCGTTTCCTCAACGGAAGCAGCCTGCTGCTCAGTACGCTTGGAGAGGTCGTCCGCAGCCGATCTGATCTCATTGGCACCCGCATCGATCCCGCGTGCGTTCTGTCCGACGGCACGAAGCGCGTCATTCAGATTGCTGACCGAGCCGTTGAAGTTATTGCGCAACGTATCAAGATGGGCAACGAACGGCGTTTCGATGCGGTATGCGACATCGCCATCGGCGAGACGGTGCAGACCATGTGCGAGCTGATCGACAGCGAATTTCGTGTCTTCTGCATCTCTGGTCTTCTGGTCTTCGCGCTCGATGCGTTCCTTCTCGGATATGCTGCGGTTTGCTTCTGCGTCCTTCTGGAGACGGATACGTTCAAGAGCGCTGTCGCGGAATACGGAAACAGCTTTCGCCATTTGGCCGACTTCATCGTTGCGCTCCTGTCCTTCGACGGGTGCCTCTGTCTCCCCCCGAGCGAGTGAGATCATGCGTTTGCGAAGGTTCGCGATGGGTGTCGTAATGCCTTTTGCGGATACGAAAAATGCCGCCAATATACCGAAGGAGAATGTCAGGCTGACAACGATGAGCGACGTGAAGATCGTTGAGCTCGTCTCCTTGTTGATGGCGTTGCTCTTGGTCGTGACGGCGTCGACCATCTGGGTGAGGAGCGTCGACGTTTCGCTCGTGAGAGGCAGAATGAGAGCGTCAGCTTTGAAAATCGTCTCTCTTGCCTGTTCATCCTGATCGAGCCTGCCCAACTCCACCGCCTTGTCGGTGAGTGCAATGACTCCGTTGGCTTTTACAATGATGTCATCAATTTTTGGAGCAAGAGACGGCATCTGTGTTTTGATGCGCGTAAGGCCGGTAATCAGTGTCGTCTTGCTATCCTGATAGAAATCCGTAGCCGCTTTGAATCTCGGATCCTGCCCTGGATAGGCCACGGCCTGATAGGCGCCATATGCGACGGCGACGAGATTGCGGCTGACACGCGACATGTCGACAGCCGCTGCGTTGTCCGTTGAAATGAAATCGTAATAGGCTTCATCTGCCGCCTTGTAACGGGCCGACATGAAAACAGTGGCACCGACTCCGACGATACAAAGGGGGATAATAAGGGATAAAATTTTTGTGCGTATGCTTGCATTCTTAAGAAATGACATCATTCCTCGCGATCTTGTTACTGCGAACGCGTGAATCCAAAGGCGCTACCCGTATTGCGGTAGAGCAAAGCTACTTCAGAGGCAGGAAGTTCGGCAAATGGATTTCATCATGACAGAGTAGTGTGCCGTCATGGCGACCGGGGGCGATGTTCTGTCGTTGCAATCAATAGAAGAGTATAGTTTAAATACAATTAATTTTAACACTGTTATTTCTAACGATAATATGCAATATTTATAATATATTCTTTGCTGCTATACCTGCAATATATGTTTCTGTCACGGTGCGGTCATCGCCCATTGTGAGCATAAGGAAAAGCTCTTCGGTTAAACTGCGCACGACTTCCATTTTCAGCGCCATGGCAGGGGTGGCGGAAGCGTTCAACACAGTTATATCCGCGTCCGTGCCCACATCCAGCGTTCCGATACGGTCGACCATTGAAAGCGCTTCCGCGTTTCCGCGTGTCATCAAATACCAGCTTTCCAACGGGTTCAATCGCTCGCCCAAGAGCTGCTGGATTTTGTAGGCCTCATCCATGGTGCGCAGCATGGAATAGCTGGAACCGCCGCCGATATCCGTGGCCACGGCAATACGCACCGGCTTTTCGCGGCGTTGCAGCTTTTTCATGGGGAAGAGGCCGGAGCCGATGAACAGGTTCGAGGTCGGGCAGTGGACGGCAACCGCACCTGTTTCGGAGAGGACATCGGCTTCGCGATCCGACAGATGGATGGCGTGGCCAAGCAGCGTCTTTTTGCCCATCAGGCCATAACGAACATAAATGTCGGTGTAGTCGATGGCTTCCGGGTAAAGCTCGCAGGTGTATTTGATCTCGTCCAGATTTTCCGACAAATGGGTCTGAATGAAAAGGTCTGGAAATTCCTGCGCCAGCGTCTGCGCGGCTTCCATCTGTCTTGGTGTGGAGGTTATGGCGAAGCGCGGCGTAATGGCCACATGGTTGCGGCCCTTGCCATGCCAGTCGGCAATCACCTGACGCGTTTCGTCGTAAGAGGTTTCCGGCGTGTCCAGCAACCCTTGCGGAGCGTTGCGGTCCATCATCACCTTGCCGCCCACCATCAGCATGTTGCGCTTCATGGCTTCCGCGAAAAAGGCATCTGCGGAGGTTTTGTGAACGGAACAGTAGGCAACCGCCGTTGTGGTGCCGTGGCGGATCAGTTCGTCGTAAAAATGTGTGGCGATACGCTGCGCATGGGCTGTTTCCACGAAGCGGCATTCTTCCGGGAAGGTGTAAGTGTTCAGCCATTCCAGAAGGTTGGCGGCGTAAGAGCCAATCACCTGCATCTGTGGGAAATGCAGGTGCATGTCGATCAGGCCCGGCACGATGAGGTGAGGGCGGTGATCCTTTTCCTCGACCTCTTCGGGTGCCTGTGTGCGGATATCGGCATAATCGCCAATGGCGATGATCTTGCCGTTGTCGATCAGCAGCCCGCCGTCTTCGATATAAAGATAGCTGTTCGTATCATCGATCGAAAGCGGTGCGCGGTTGAAGCTCAAAAGACGTCCGCGCAACAGAAGCATGCTCATTGATTTTTTCCCTGGGAGACGGCGCTTTCATACCACGCGGTCAGCACCTTGCGTTCTTGCGGCGTGATCGCCGTGATGTTGCCGGGCGGCATGGCATGGCTGCGGCCTGCCTGTAAATAGATTTCCCGCGCATGGGCCGCAATTTGCGCATCCGTTTCCAGTTTCACGGATTTGGGCGTGAAAGGCACACCCTCCCAGACCGGCTCTGCTGCATGGCACATGGAACAGCGACCCTGCACCACGTCTCGCGCCGAAGCGAAATGCACATCGGACGCAAAAAGCTGTTGAGTGGGGGACAGCGTTGCCGCCTTTTCTTCCTGCTCGCCCGTCAGCACTTTGGGCACTGTTGAAAGCCACATGATGAGGATAAAAATCAGCGCAGTGACCAGCCATGTCCATGTCGGCTTGCCCTTGCGGGCGTGGGTGGTGTTGAACCAGTGGCGGGTGGTGACGCCCATCAGGAACACCAGTGCGGCGATGATCCAGTTGAACTGCGTCGCAAAAGCCAGCGGATAGTGGTTCGACAGCATGAAGAAGATGACGGGCAGCGTCAGGTAGTTGTTGTGCAGCGAGCGCTGCTTGGCGATGCGACCATATTTCGGGTCCGGTGTGCGGCCGGCGATCAAATCCGCAACGACGATCTTCTGATTGGGGATAATGATCATGAAGACGTTCGCCGACATGATGGTGGCCGTAAACGCGCCAAGATGCAGAAAGGCGGCGCGTCCGGTGAAGACCTGCGTGTAGCCCCACGCCATCGCCACCAACGCGATGTAGAGCACGACCATCAGTCCCCAGGTGTTGTTGCCGAGCGGGGATTTGCAAAGGAAATCATAAAGCAGCCAGCCAAAAGCCAGCGACGCCAGCGAAAGACAGATGGCCTGAAACTGCGTGAGTTCAAGCACGGAATGATCGATGAGAAACAGATCAGCGCCGCCGTAATAAACGATGCAGAGCATGGCGAAACCGGAGAGCCACGTGGCGTAGCTTTCCCATTTGAACCATGTCAGGTGTTCCGGCATCTGCGCAGGGGCGACCAGATATTTCTGGATATGATAAAAGCCGCCGCCGTGAACCTGCCATTCCTCGCCATAAGCGCCGGGTGGCAGATGGGCGCGTTTTACCAGACCCAGATCAAGCGCGATGAAATAGAAGGATGAGCCAATCCAGGCAATGGCTGTGATGACGTGCAACCAGCGGACGGCAAAAGCCATCCATTCCCACGCAATGGCATATTCGTACATTATGTTCCCCTGTCTTTGCATTGCACAATGCGAAAAATTTACCGGGCAGAAAAGGGGGCATATGCGAAAGCAGCAGATATTGTTGCGAATAAGCATCTTATCCGTATGTGCCGCCAAATAATCCGTTGAGAAGACGTCTAATGAAATTTCGTTATTAGCTGGCTTTGTGCGACTCGGCTAAACTCGGCCCGGGTTTCAAGAGAAGCGCTTCGAAAGCGAGGTGTTATCGGCCCTTTAGGTTATCGTGCGTTGGTGCTTATCTTTTGGATTTTGCATGTTTGGCGTCCAGCCCAGCGTTAGGCAACCTTTTGACGTGTTCGCATGGCGGTTCCACCAGAAGCGCCAGCGCTGCGATGTGCCTCCGGGTGGAAACGGCAGTGTTGACGTAAATTGCGTCGTCATAAGTCTTGGAATGCGATTTTTTGTAAGCTGACGCAGTGCTTTCAGGGGCAGCCGCCGTTGTCATCAACGGAGAAATGCCGATGCGCCTTATTCTGCTAATGATGGTGATGATCTGTGCGCCCAGCGCCACCGCGCATGAAGCGCATAGCGGCTTCAAATATGAGCGCTATTGCTGCAATGGTGACGACCAAACGGGAGATTGCCAGATGATACCCATGCGGACCGTAAAAATTACGCCGGATGGCTATGTCGTCTCGCTCGGCCCGGGCGACCATCGGCTCGTGACTCGCAAGCATGTTTTCAACTGGTCCCAGGCGCAGGTCCGCCACTCGGATGACGGGGAATATCACCTTTGCCTTTATCCGAATGAGGATACGCCGCGCTGTTTTTATGCACCGGATATGGGTTTTTAATCGTGCTCCACATTGGGCATCAGCTTGAATATCCAGTCGCGAAACAGTTTGACCTTCGGCGTATTGGCGCGACCGTCCGGGTATGCAAGCCAGTAGTTTGCCGCATCGTAACTTTTGATGTCGAAAGGCTGGATAAGGCGTCCTAATGCCACCTCGTCGGCATAAAATTCCGGCGTGAGGATCGCCACGCCCTGACCGGCAATCGCCGCTGCCGCTTCGAATGTCTGGGCGCCGAAACGGCTTATGGGCCTGTCCTCCAATGGGGGGTCAAGCACGCCAGCGGCCTTGAACCATTGTGTCCACCACGGGTCGCCAGCATCGATAATACGCAGTTTGAGAAGATCTTCCGGTTCATTCACGCCGCCAATACTGGCCGCGAGCGTGGGGCTGAGCATGGGTGTGAACCCGCCGCGCATTAACAAATGCGCGGTAAGGCCGGGCCATTTTCCGTGGCCCGACCGGATGACCAGATCGATATCTGAATGGTTGACGTCCACAAAATCCTGCGAGGTTTCCAGACGAACCGCCAAGCCGGGATTTTCGACCTGAAATGCCACCATATGACGGGAGAGCCACCGTGCGGCAAAGGTTGGCGTGGTGTGAATGAACAGCGTCCCCCCGGTCGCCTGCTTGGCGTCGCTGACTGCGCTACGCAACGCCCCGAATGCGTCTGCCACGCGCG
This sequence comes from Agrobacterium sp. rho-13.3, assembly GCF_033957765.2. Classification (NCBI taxonomy): domain Bacteria; kingdom Pseudomonadati; phylum Pseudomonadota; class Alphaproteobacteria; order Hyphomicrobiales; family Rhizobiaceae; genus Agrobacterium; species Agrobacterium sp. rho-13.3. The sequence goes on along the minus strand of NZ_CP192774.1, from coordinate 1,963,600 downwards.
GTGCCAACCTCTCTCCGGTTTCCGTTAATGCCACTTGCCTGGGTTTGCGCACAAACACCGGCGCGCCGACAAAATCCTCCAGCAGCTTGATCTGATAACTTACCGCCGTCTGCGTCATGCCCAGTTCATCGCCAGCCTTGGTGAAATTGAGGTGGCGTGCCGCACTTTCAAAGACACGCAGGGCATTCAGTGGAAAGTTGCGCGACATTTTCATGGATAAGTTCTCTTTATCTATAGCGCATAAGTTTTCATTGGTTTTTGTTGATAAACAAGAGCATTTTTCTCCTCAAGCATCAACTGAACTTTGGAGATAATACAATGCGTGCAACCGCTTTGCGCGCGTGGCCGCGCCTTTTTGCGTGGTTACGCCTGCCGGAATTACCGGATCATTCAATCGAGAAAAATCGTGTGGAGGAAGATATATCCGATCACATCAAACGCGATCTTGGCCTGCTGGATGGTCGTAACGGCATTGGTCCGGGGAAGATGCAGTTGAGCGATGAATTGCGTGAAGCAATTCGGCTGCAACCAAGGTCGCTATGACGGCGGGGCGCTTATCCTTCACGACATGTCCGCCGATGGGCAGAACCAGCCGCTCCAGCCGGGAGGCCGGTTCGCCTTCGCGCTCCAGCCAGTGCGCGAAGGTGGCGCGTTTGGTTTTGGAGCCGATCATGCCGATGTAGGCCAAATCATCACGCGCCAGCGCTTCTTTGGCGATGAGGAAATCCAGCGCGTGATCGTGGGTGACGATGATGGCCGCACCCTGTTGCGGTATGTCTCTCACCATTGCTTCCGGCATGGCGGTGAGGTGCGCGGATACGCCTTCCGGTAATCCTACCAACTCCTCGCGGCGTGTTTCGACCACCGAAATGGACAGGGGAAGCAATGACAGTGCCTGTGCCAATGCCTTGCCCACATGGCCCGCGCCGAAAATGAAGACGGCGGGTTGTGATTGCTTCTCGTCCGCCAGCCGTGCCGTCAGTTTTTGCGCAATCGCTTCAGTCACATTGGTGAATTTCAGCAATGTGCGCCCACCGCAGCATTGGCCAATTTCAGGGCCGAGGGGAATGTCCATCGTATCGGATAGGGTTTTGCCGTCCAGCATGGCGCGGGCATGGTCAATGGCCATATATTCAAACTGACCACCGCCGATGGTCTGCCAGATCGCATCTTTTGACACCAGCATGAAAGTCCCAGCCTCACGCGGCGCGGAGCCTTTGACGGCCTCGATTTCGATGAGAATGGTTGGGATGGAGCCGGAAAGGAAATCGGTGAGCGGGCCGGTGGTCATGCCATGGCCCTCACACTTTCCTCAACCGTTCCACCGCCATCAACACGCGTTCCGGTGTGGCGGGTGCGTCGAGGCGGGGGCAGACTTTGTAGTCGGCCACGCTGGCAACCGCCATGGACAGGGCTTCCAGAACGGAGATTGCCAGCATGAACGGTGGTTCGCCCACAGCTTTGGAGCGACCGATGGTGGGTTCGGCGTTTTCTGCCCATTCCGCCAGCTTCACGTCGAAGATTTTCGGGCGGTCGGAGGCTAGCGGAATCTTGTAGGTGGAGGGGGCGTGGGTGCGCAGGCGACCCTTGGTGTCCCACCACAATTCTTCGGTGGTCAGCCAGCCCATGCCCTGCACGAACGCGCCTTCCACCTGACCGATATCGATGGCCGGGTTCAGCGATTTGCCGACATCGTGGAGAATATCGGTCCGCTCCATCATATATTCGCCGGTCAGCGTATCGATGCTGACTTCCGAACATGCCGCGCCATAGGCAAAATAATAAAACGGCGTGCCTCGTCCCGCCGCCCGATCCCAATGGATTTTCGGGGTTTTGTAAAAGCCTGCGGCGGAGAGCTGCACGCGGGCGAAATACGCCTGTTTGATGAAATCGTTGAAGGGGATTTCTTCCACGCCGACACGAATGCGGTTGGGAAGGAAAACGACCTCATCTTCCGTGACGTTCCATTTCTCAGCGGCAAAGGTGATGAGCCGTTCCTTGATCTGCCGTGCCGCATCATAGGCCGCCATGCCGTTGAGATCGGTGCCGGAGGAGGCAGCGGTCGCGGATGTATTCGGCACCTTGCCCGTGGTCGTGGCGGTGATTTTCACGCGGTCGATATCCACCTGAAACGCATCGGCAATGACCTGCGCGACCTTGGTGTAAAGGCCTTGGCCCATTTCCGTGCCGCCATGGTTCAGGTGGATCGAGCCGTCATTGTAGACGTGAACCAGCGCTCCAGCCTGATTGAATGCGGTGAGCGTGAAGGAAATGCCGAATTTCACCGGCGTCAGAGCGATGCCCTTGCGGATGATCGGCCTTGTCCTGTTGAATTCGATGATCGCTTGGCGGCGTGCCTGATAGTCGCTGGAGGTTTCCAGTTGCTCGACGATACGGGCGATGATGTTGTCTTCGACTTCCTGATGATAGGGCGTTGTGGTGCGGCCCGAGCCTGTCTGGCCATAGAAATTCAGTTTGCGAATTTCCAGCGGGTCTTTGCCCACGGCGTAGGCGATTTCCTCGATGAAACGTTCCGCACCCAACATGCCCTGCGGGCCACCGAAGCCACGAAATGCGGTGTTGGAAACCGTGTGAGTTTTCAGCGGCTTCGAGGCAAGTTTGACATGCGGATAGAAGTAGCTTGAATCCGCATGAAACAGCGCGCGGTCTGTCACCGGGCCGGAAAGGTCTGATGAAAACCCGCAGCGTGCCGCGTAGGTGGCGTCCACGGCGTGAATGCGGCCTTCTTCATCAAAGCCCAGTTCGTAATCGACGCGGAAGTCGTGTCGCTTGCCCGTCGCGGTCATGTCTTCATCGCGGTCCGGGCGGAATTTGACGGCACGGTTCAGTTTTTTGGCGGCAATGGCGCAGAGCGCGGCGAACTGGTTGCCCTGCGTTTCCTTGCCGCCAAAGCCGCCGCCCATGCGCCGCACCTGCACGGTGACGGCATTGGATGGCACTTGCAGAATGTGGCTGACGATGTGCTGGATTTCGCTGGGGTGCTGGGTGGAACTCCACACCGTGACTTCGTCATCTTCGCCCGGAACAGCCATGGCGATATGGCCTTCCAGATAAAAATGTTCCTGTCCACCGATCCGCATCGTGCCGGTCAGGCGGCGCGGCGCAACGTCCATTTCCAGTTCCGCATCCCCGCGTTGCAGCACCATTCCGGGCGTGACCAGCGGTTCACCGTTTTCCAGCGCGCTATCAATGTCGCTCCAGTGCGGCAGATCCTTGTAGGTGATCTTGGCTTTACGCGCCGCTTTTCGGGCAATGTCGCGAGTCTCTGCAAACACGGCGAAGATCGGCTGGCCGTGAAACTCCACCAGCTTTTCCGCCAGCAGTGGCTCGTCGTGACGTCCGCCGGAGGACACGTCGTTTTCGCCGGGAATGTCCTTGGCCACCATCACCCACAACACGCCTGCTGTGGCTTCCACCTCGGACAAATCCATGGATATGATTTCGGCGTGGGCACGATCCGACATGCCCAGCGCGCCGTGGATCAGTCCTGCTGGCTCGGGAATATCATCGATATATTCGGCACTTCCGGTCACATGCTTATGTGCTGAATCATGCCGCAGAGAGCCGTGCATCTTGCCATCGACTTCGGTTTTGATGGGTTTATATGTGTTGGTGTCCATGGCTTAGGCCTCCGCCAGTGCGAAGCGTTGCAATTCCTGTGCTTCGCCGGATGTTTCCAGCAGGAAACGGGTCAGCAGGTTCTTCGCCGTCAATTGCCGATACTCTGCGGTGGCGCGCCAATCGGACAGCGGCTGGAAATCCTCATTGAGTGTATCGCGAACGACATCAATCGTGTCCTTGTTCCAAGGCTGGCCGGTCAATGCCTCCTCCAGTTTTGTTGCCCTCTTCGGCGTTGCCGCCATGCCGCCGAAGGCGATGCGGATGTCCTCGACATGGCCTGCTTCATCCAGCTTCAGATGATACGCCGCACACAGCGCAGAAATATCCTCATCGCGGCGTTTGGAGATTTTGTAGACCGCGAAATGCGTGTCCGCTGCCGGAATAGGCACGAAAATCTTTTCCACGAATTCGCCGGAAAAACGGTCCTGCTTGCCGTAGTCAACGAAGTATTTTTCAAGCAATATCGTGCGGCTGTCGGAGGCGGAGCGGAGCGTCAGTGTGGCGCCCAGCGCAATCAGCGCAGGCGGCGTATCGCCGATCGGTGAGCCGTTGGCAATGTTTCCGCCGATGGTTCCCATATTGCGCACCTGCTGGCCGCCAATGCGGTCAATCAGGCGGGCGAAGGCCGGAATATTCGTCGCGACAACCTCGAAGGCCTGCGCGTACGTCACCCCGGCACCCATGGTAATCCCACCATCTCCAACGGAGATGGATTGCAACTCGCTCAAGTGATTGATGAAGATCACCGGGTTCAGCGCCCGCATCTGCTTTGTCACCCACAGGCCAACGTCGGTGGAACCGGCAACGATGGTGGCCTTCGGCTCGGCAGCATAGGCGGCTGCGAAATCAGAGAGGCTTGATGGAATGATGCTGCGACAGGTCTCCCCATTGGCATCCTTGCTAACGGTAATCGTTTCATTCAGCGAAATGGCCCAAAGCCGCGACATGATGCTGGAACGGTCCCGTTCGATCGGGTCGAACAGGGCGCTCGGCTTGGCGGCAGTGACGCTTTCAGCGGCCTTGATGATGGGTTCATAGCCCGTGCAGCGACAGAGATTGCCCTGCAAGGCTTTTTCGATATCGGCACGCGATGGTTTGCTGCTGCTCAACCACAGACCATACAGCGACATAACGAAGCCCGGCGTGCAGAAACCGCATTGGGAACCGTGATAATCCACCATGGCCTGCTGCACGGGGTGCAACGCGCCTGCCTTGCCCGCCAGATGTTCGATGGTGACGATGTGCGTGCCGTGCAACGATCCCATAAAGCGGATGCAGGCGTTGACCGTTTCATACCGCAGGGAGCCGTCGACAAGACGCCCGACCAGCACCGTGCATGCGCCGCAGTCGCCTTCGGCGCAGCCTTCTTTGGTGCCGGTCAGTCGTTTTTGCAGCCTCAGATAATCGAGCAGGGTGTCCGTTGGGCCAAAATCGTTCAGCGCAACTGTCTCGTTATTGAGGATGAAGCTTATTGCGTCTTTCATGCCTTGCCTTCGTATTCTCTGTTTATCGCATTTCCGGACGGAAAACCGGTGTCCACTTTTCCTGGAAATACTCTATTGCGCGGTCCATCCGCCATCGATGGAGATATGCGTACCGGTAATCTGCTTGGCCGAATCGCTGGCCAGAAACAGTGCGGTTGCGGCTACGTCCTCCACCTTCACGAATTCCTTGGTGGCTTGCAGCCGCAACAGAACATCGTTCTTCACCTCGTCTTCGCTGATGCCGCGGGATTTGGCCGTGTCTGGTATCTGTTTTTCCACCAGAGAGGTCAGTACATAACCGGGGCAGATGGCGTTGACGGTGATGCCGGTTTCGGCCAGTTCCAGCGCTGCCGATTTCGTCAGGCCGATGATACCATGTTTTGCGGCGACATAGGCAGATTTGAAAGGTGAGGCGACCAGCCCATGAGCAGAGGCGATGTTGATAATGCGGCCTTTGCCCACGGCTTTCATCAAAGGAATGACAGCCCGCATCGTATGGAATGAGCTGGTCAGATTGATGGCGATGATCTGGTCCCATTTTTCCGGCGGGAAATCCTCCACGGCTGCAACATGCTGAACGCCGGCATTGTTGACCAGCACATCGATGGCGCCAAGCTTTTCGTGGGTGGTCTTGACCAGATCGGCAATCTCATCCGGCTTGGTCATGTCGGCAGGGTGGTAAAGGACGCGGGTGCCGCTTTCGGCCTCCATCAGCAGGCGCGTGTTTTCGATGTCGCTGGCGTCTCCGAAGCCATTCAGCATGACATTGCATCCATCATTGGCAAACGCCCGGGCGATGCCCAAACCAATGCCGCTGGTCGATCCCGTTATGATCACTGTCCGATGCATGCGTTCCCCTTTTTACCCAACGTTGCAACGCTTTACATCAGGTTATGCTCAAACCGGGGGAACTGGCAATCGTATTTGACATAAGGCGGGACGCATCGCGCCTTCCGAAAATCGATTCCGATTTCGGGCCGATGCGTCAGGATGTACGCTACGGTGGCTTGACTTTAGGTGCGGCACATATTGTTTTGCGCCAAACTGATTTCCGGGAGGCATGAATGGGCGGCTATATTCTCGCCATCGACCAAGGCACGACATCCACGCGCGCCATTGTTTTCGATGGTTCCATGCAGGTGGTAGGAACGGGACAAAAAGAGTTCCGGCAAATTTTTCCCGATTCCGGCTGGGTGGAGCATGACCCCGAAGAAATCTGGGAAAGCGTTGTCTGGTCCATCAAGCAGGCGCTGGAAAAAGCCAAGCTTAAAGCCTCCGATATTGCCGCAATCGGCATCACCAACCAGCGCGAAACAACGCTGCTGTGGGAGAGGGAAACCGGCAAACCGCTTCACAATGCCATCGTATGGCAAGACCGGCGCACCGCCAAGCTTTGCGAAAAGCTGAAAAAGGCCGGTCACGAAAAGAGCTTTACCAAGAAAACCGGCTTGTTGCTTGATCCTTATTTTTCCGGCACGAAACTTTCATGGCTGCTGTCCAACGTCAAAGGTGCGCGCAAGCGGGCCGAAAAGGGAGAGCTGTGCTTTGGCACGGTGGACACTTTCCTGATCTGGCGGCTGACCGGCGGCAAGTCCTTCGTGACCGATGCCACCAACGCATCGCGCACGTTGATGTTCAACATCGAAAAGAATGTCTGGGATAAGCAGCTCCTCGAAATCCTCGATGTGCCACAGTCGGTGTTGCCGCAGGTTCTGGATTGCGCCGCTGAATTCGGCGTTGCAGATGCGGAATTGTTCGGTGCCGCTATCCCGATCCTCGGCGTCGCTGGGGATCAGCACGCCGCCGTCATCGGCAATGCCTGCTTTGCGCCGGGCATGTTGAAATCCACCTACGGCACCGGTTGTTTTGCGCTTCTCAACACGGGTGAAGACATCGTCCGCTCCAAGAACCGGCTGCTGACGACGATTGCCTATCGTCTGGATGGCAAGACGACCTATGCGCTGGAAGGCTCCATCTTCGTTGCGGGCGCTGCGGTGCAATGGTTGCGAGATGGGCTGAAGATCATCGGTTCGGCGTCCGAAACGGGCTCGCTGGCAGATAAGGCCGATCCCACGCAGGAAGTTTACATGGTGCCAGCCTTCGTGGGGCTGGGTGCGCCGTGGTGGGATGCGCAGGCGCGAGGCGCAATGTTTGGCCTGACACGCGGGACAGGACCGGCAGAGTTTGCACGCGCCGCACTGGAAGCCGTTTGTTACCAGACCGGCGACTTGCTGGACGCCATGCACAAGGACTGGAAAAACGCCAATGGCGATACGGTTCTGCGGGTCGATGGTGGCATGGTTGCGTCCGACTGGACGATGCAGCGTCTGTCAGACCTCATCGACGCACCGGTTGACCGCCCCGTTATTCTGGAAACCACAGCGCTGGGTGCTGCTTGGCTTGCAGGCAGCAAGGCGGGCGTGTGGCCGGACATGAAGGCATTCTCTGAGGCATGGTCCCGCGACCGTCGTTTTGAGCCGCAGATGGATGGCGAAACGCGCGAACGCAAGATCAAAGGATGGAAAAGTGCGGTTCGTCGCACGCTGTCCGAGGCTTGACGAAATAGAGTTATAGTAATTTCTAAAATGCGATATGGTGTCCGTTGTTCAAGGGTTGGAGGGATAACGGATGCCCAAGATCGCCGAGCATGAATTATCACTCAGTCGCATCATCAATGCTCCGCCGGAGAAGGTATTTCGGGTCTGGGCCGACCCGGAGTTACTTATTCAGTGGTGGGCACCACTTCCCTACCTCACATCGCAAGCCTTCATAGACTTGAGGCCGGGTGGAGCGTTTAATACCACCATGCACGCGCCAACCGGAGAGATTTATGAAAATCTTGGCGTGTTTCTCGATGTCGTCCCCAATCAGCGCCTCGTTTTTACCGATGCCTTTCAGGAAGGCTGGGTGCCGGGTGAACGACCTTTCATGACCGGATACATCACCTTCGAAGATGCGGGAAACGGCGCGACCAAATACACGGCACGCGCCCTGCACTGGACTGCCGAGGACAAACAAACCCATGAGGAAATGGGATTTGAAGAAGGGTGGAATGCGGCGGCAGAGCAGATGGAGGCGTTGTTGCAGCGGCTTTAGATTGTTAGCTTTTGCCCCGTAAATCCCCACCACGCTCATTCCTGTGCTCATCACAGAAATGAGGAACGACGGTTTCGCACTCCATCGATTTTATCGAACGATCCGTTCAAGATTTTCGGTTTGCCTCAACCGGCGCGCATGCCTATCTCTCAATCAACATTATTGAGGATATTGGTATGGAACTCGGTCTTTATACATTCGCGGACGTTGATCCCAAAGCATCGGGCGGTGCCGGGCCGGAAGGTGCGCGCAGGCTGAAGGATCTGCTCGAGGAAATCGAACTTGCCGATCAGGTCGGGCTCGATGTTTTCGGTCTGGGCGAGCACCACCGCTCGGATTATGCGATTTCGTCGCCCTCCACCGTGCTGGCTGCTGCCGCCGTGAAAACGAAAAACATCCGCCTGACCAGCGCTGTCTCCGTGCTCAGTTCGGATGATCCCATTCGCGTGTTTCAACAATTCGCAACGGTTGATCTTCTGTCCAACGGGCGCGCTGAAATCATGGCCGGTCGCGGTTCCTTCATCGAATCCTACCCGCTGTTTGGTTATAATCTGGAAGACTACGACGAGCTGTTTACGGAAAAACTGGACCTGCTGCTTGCGCTTCGGAAAAATGAAATCGTGACATGGTCTGGCAACACCCACCCGCCCATCAATGCGCGAGGTGTTTATCCACGTCCATTGCAGGAGCGTTTGCCGGTGTGGATTGCCGTTGGCGGCACGCCGCAATCGGTTGCACGGGCGGGTGCCATGGGTCTGCCGGTTGCTTTGGCGATCATTGGTGGCGAATATCGTCGTTTTGCGCCGCTGTTTGATCTTTACCGTGAAGCTGCCCGTCGGGCTGGTCAGGATGCGACCAAACAGAAAACCAGCATCAACGTTCACGGCTTTATTGCCGATACGACAGACAAAGCTGCCGACCAGTTTTACGGTCCGCAGGCGGAGGTCATGAACCGCATCGGTCGCGAACGCGGCTGGGGTCCGACCAGCCGTGCGCAGTTCGATGCTGCGCGTGGGCCAGAGGGCAATCTTTTCCTTGGAGAGCCGGAACTCGTGGCGGAAAAGATCATTAAAGCACACGGCGTTTTCCAGAATGACCGCTTCCTGTTGCAGATGGCAATTGGCCCTATGCCTCATGATCAAATCATGCGTGGCATCGAGCTTTACGGCACCAAAGTCGCGCCGATTGTCAGAAAAGAATTGACTGGCAGTGCCGATAGGGTGAAAGCCACCGCCTGAAAAACACTATGGAACGACAATGGTTATCTCCACCGAAGAAGAACTCGCCAAGCTGAAGGACATCGGTCGCATTTGCGCAATGGCAATGCAAAGCATGGCCGATGTACTAGAGCCAGGCATTACCACTGCGGAAATGGATGCCATTGGTCGCAAAATTCTGGAAGACAATGGAGCGCAGTCCGCGCCGGAATTCTGCTATGAATTTCCAGGCGCGACCTGCATCAGTGTCAATGAGGAAGTGGCCCACGGCATTCCGGGACCACGCATCATCAAGGCGGGTGATCTCGTCAATATCGATGTGTCGGCGGTGAAGAATGGCTTTTTCGGCGATACGGGTTCGTCCTTCGCCGTTCCGCCGGTGAAGAAAGAAATCGAGCGCCTGTGCCGCGATGGCAAGCGCGCCATGTGGACCGGCCTGCAGCAGATCAAGGCCGGTCGCCCACTGGCCGATATCGGCAATGCCATCGGCGCTTTTGCCAAGAAAAACCGCTACACGCTCATCACCAATCTCGCCAGCCACGGTATCGGGCGCTCTTTGCATGAGGAGCCAACCGAACTTGCCACATGGCCGGACAAGGACGAAACCCGCATCATGACCGAGGGCATGGTGTTCACGGTTGAGCCTTTCCTCTCCATGGGTGCTTATTGGGCAGAAGACGGCGATGATGATGCTTGGACGCTGTTCAGCGACCCAAGCGCGCCGACCGTGCAATTTGAACATACTGTGGTGGCGACGAAAAACGGGCCACTGATCCTGACGCTGGTCGATTGATTACGCAGGTTCCTGCGCAATATGCTGTGACAAACATCGCTATGCTATCTTACATCTTGGTAAGTTAGTGTTTGCCGCATTGCTGTGCACAAATTTCTAGCCTAGTTTCCCACCAAACTGCTTCGCCAATAATGGCTGACCTCCCAACTCGCGAGAGTTCGAAACGTGTTTCATTCCTTCTTTCCCAAACCCAAACTGTTTTTCACGTCTGCCGCGCTTTGGACCATTGTATGTATCCTCGTTTGGTACAGTGTCGGTCCTGAGATAGGGGCAGCTTTAGGTATGCCGCCTTTAGGGCCAGGTGAAACCGCTCCTCTCGGGCTCGCCTACTTCTTCTCGCCCGATAACCTTTGGTTCTATTTGTATTTCACAATATTCGTGGCGATTTTTGGCTTGGCTTGGCAGGTATATGCAAAAGACCATCCTTGGACGGCGTGGTCCATCTGGGGGTCTGCATTCATTATCTTCATCGCGTACTTTGCAGTGCAGGTTTCTGTTGCGTTGAATAACTGGCGTGGTCCATTTTTCGATTTGCTACAGAAGGCATTGTCGAAACAGGGCGAGACGACAGCCGCTGAGTTTTATGCCTATCAGTTCCAGTTCCTGCAAATCAGCGCAGTCGCCGTGGTCATAAACGTGGTTACAGCATTTTTTACAAACCACTATGTATTCCGCTGGCGTGCCGCGATGAATGATTACTATATGTCCAAGTGGGACAAGTTACGTCATATTGAAGGTGCTTCTCAGCGTATCCAAGAAGATACCATGCGCTTCGCCAATATCCTTGAGGGTTTGGGCGTGACGCTGATCAATTCGGTTATGACGCTTGTGGTGTTTCTTCCAATCCTTTTCCGTATGTCCGAACATGTGGGCGACCTCCCTATAATTGGAGCAGTACCACACGCGCTTTTCTGGCTTGCTATCGGTTGGTCTCTATTCGGGACGGCATTGCTCGCATTTGCTGGTATCAAGTTGCCAGGTTTGCAGTTTCGCAATCAGCGTGTTGAAGCGGCTTATCGTAAGGAGCTGGTTTACGGTGAGGATCACGCTGATCGTGCAGACCCTGTTACGGTTCGTGAGCTGTTTGGAAACGTGCGTAAAAATTATTTCCGTATGTATTGGCACTACCTTTACTTCAATGTGGCGCGTTATTCTTATGGAAATCTAGATGCAATTTTCTTGAACTTCATCCTGATTCCCACTTTCGTAGCGGGTCGGATTACCATGGGTATCTGGCAGCAAATATCGACAGCTTTCGGCGAGGTCAGTAATTCTTTCCAGTATCTCGCAAACTACTGGACGACGATTATTGAGTTGCTCTCAATTCATAAACGCCTCGTTGCCTTCGAAGCCGCCATCGATGACAAGCCGTTGCCGGAAATCGATCAGCGTTATCTGCAAAGAGAAGCGGAAGGCGGCGAATTGGCTGCGAATAAGCCGACTTGAATGTGAGGGTGGTGGGTTTCACACCCACCTCTGACACCACCGAAAAGAGGTCGCAGAGCCTCTCCTCGGTCATCCTCGGCCTTGTGCCGAGGATCTACGCGTTGCCACAATTGAGCGTTTTTTGATGCTCGGGACAGGCGCGAGCGACGGGTGGATGAGTTTTCCTTTACCCCTCGGGCTTCTGTTTCCGTCGCGCCTCGATGATCGGCATAGCTTCCGCGTAACTCACACACGCCACGTCCTGCTTCTGGCAAACCTCACGCAACAGCCGCTCAAAGGCGTTCCAGTAGGCTCCGCCGTTCATTTTCACGAAATGAAAGCCAAGCTGAAGGGGAATGCGCTCGCCATCATATTGCTTATCAAAGGCGGTGCGGAAGGCTTGATAGGCGCGGTCTTCGAACTCGGCTGATTTTTCCCTGTTTTCTATTGCCATGGAGTGTCGCACGAAGAGATTATAGTCCATGGCGATGATGGGCCGGTTGCTTGGGCCTTCGGGAACGAGGGGCAGGCCGAAATGCTCGACGCCGTTTTTCTTCACGGGCCAGTCGGGGCCTTTGGTGATGCCGGTCGCATCATAGATGAAGCCATGCTTTTTCTGCGCCACGGTCAGCGCGTCGCTTTGTGAGAGATAGGGCGCCCGAAAGCCATTGATGCCGTCAACGAAATCGCGCCAGCCTTGCGGCTCTTCACCCTTCTTGCCGATCATTTGCCAGGCATTTTCCATGGTGCTGGTGAATGTCGTGAACTCTTCGTCCCATTGCTCGGCCGTCCAGTTGCCGCCATCGAAATGGCCGCAGGTATGGCTGGCAATTTCGTGGCCTTCCTGCTTTGCCTGCCAGATATTGCGAAGGCGTGTTTCGACCTCTTCGATAGACTGGCCGAAGCCGACATTGGAGCGGCCGACCCTCTGACCCGGTGCCTGATAGCTTTTCGCGCTGGTCTTGCGATCCATGACCAGCGTGCAGGCGAGGAAATAGGTGAAATGTGCACCGACTTCCTTGGCTGTCGCACGGCTGCGGTCCCACAGCGTGTTGTCGCCCGCGCCATCGAAGGACACCATAACCAGCTGTTTTGGCTTCTCCACAGTCTGCGCGAAAGCAGGCGGGGAGAGGGCAAGCGACAGGCTGAGAACGGCAAAGGAACGATACATTATTGACCACATTTTTTATCAGGCTGTGCCTTTTGGAGCGGCAATAAGGCGAAGCTTTGATTTGTCTGGTAATTTTGGGCTTTTAGCCATAATTCAGAAGCACGTCACTTCCCGCATCCTCTTTAGGGAGCATTCCATGCTGCTGCTTTTTCTCTGTCTTCTGTTTCTGCTGGTCACGCATTCGCTACGGCTTGTTGCGCCAGCGTGGCGTGCCAATATGATTTCTCGCATCGGCGAAGGACCATTTAAAGGTGTGTATTCGCTTGTTTCCGTGATTGGCATCGTGCTTGTCGTTTATTCTTTCGGGCAGGCGCGGCAGGTCACGGGTATGCTCTATAATCCACCCATCTGGATGAGCCATATCGCGCTGACCTTGATGCTCATCTCCATGATCTGTCTGGTGGCCAGCAGTCTTCCTGCTGGTTATATTGCCACAAAAACCAAACATCCGATGATCCTGGCCGTCAAAATCTGGGCGCTTGCGCATCTTCTGGCAAATGGTGAGACCTCTTCGGTCATTCTTTTTGGCTCGTTTCTGGCATGGGGCGTGGCGATGCGGATTTCCGCCAAGCGTCGCGAAAGAGCGGGTGAAGTTGTCACCCGTCCGTTCGTTTCCGCGCGGTACGATATCATCGCCGTGGTGTTGGGCCTGGTGCTTTGGGCGGCTATCATCTGGAAGCTGCACGAATGGTTGATCGGCGTTCAACCACTCGCAATGTAAGAAAGTGACTTTTCCCCTTACATATAAGGGAAAATAGGCTAGAAGGCCGACCAATGAACGTGGTTGGCCTTGCGCTGACCTCGGCAAAGCGCTTTGGCATGTCTGCAGACCGGTGAATGGCAACGTTCCGGTGCGGGTAACGGAGAATTCGATGGCGAACGAGAATGATACCTTCATCCGCGAAGTAAACGAGCAGATTCGCTCGGAGCAACTGAGCAATTTCTGGGGACGCTATGGCATTGTTGTCATCAGCGCTGCCGTGTTGATCGTTGTTGGTGCTGCGGGCGCCGGTATTTATGAATACTGGAACAACAGCCGTGCTTCCAACTCGGGCGACCAGTTCGCGATTGCCTTGAAGCTTGCGTCTGAAGGCAAGAATGATGAAGCGCTGAAGGCGCTGGCTGATCTGGAAACGGCCGGTCACGGTTCTTATCCGGTTCTGGCCAAGTTCCGCTCCGCCACACTTCTGGTGCAGAAGGGTGATGCAGCGGCTGCAATCGCTGCCTTCACCGCCATTGGCAACGACAACAGCGCGCCGCAGGTGTTCCGCGATACGGCAAAGGTTCGCGCCGCATGGCTGCTGGTGGATACCGGCACCTATGAGCAGGTTTCCGCGCAGGCTGAAGTGTTGACGGGCGAAGGGCAGGCCATGCGCAACTCCGCGCGTGAGGCGCTCGGCCTTGCTGCTTACAAGGCAGGCGATTTCGTAAAGGCAAAGCAGTGGTTTGAGCAGATCACCGCTGATGTGCAGGCACCGCGCAATGTCACCAGCCGCGCACAGATCATGCTCGACAATATTGCCGCTTCCGGCAAGGCAGCGTAATTTCGCGCCATAGTTCAGGTTAGGGTTTTCCCATGAGTTTCACCGTCGCCATCGTAGGGCGTCCCAATGTCGGCAAGTCCACGCTGTTCAATCGTCTGGTTGGCAAGAAGCTGGCGCTTGTGGATGACACGCCGGGCGTGACCCGTGACCGCCGCCCCGGCGACGCGAAGCTGGTGGACCTGCGCTTTACCATCATCGATACCGCCGGTCTGGAGCAATCCGGGCCGGAAACGCTGCAAGGCCGCATGTGGGCGCAGACGGAAGAGGCCATCGAAGAGGCTGATCTGACCCTGTTCGTTGTGGATGCCAAGTTTGGGCTGACACCTGCCGACAAAACGCTGGCCGAAATGCTGCGTCGTCGCGGCAAGCCTGTGGTGCTGGTGGCCAACAAATCCGAAGCCCGCGGTTCCGAAGGCGGTTTCTACGACGCCTATACGCTGGGCCTGGGTGAGCCATGCCCGATTTCCGCAGAACACGGTCAGGGCATGATCGATCTGCGCGACGCCATCGTTGCCGCCATCGGTGAAGATGTTGCGTTTCCCGAAGACGTTGACGAGGCGGAAACCAATATCGTTCTGCGTCGCAGCGAAGAGGGTGACGACGAGGAAGACGAAGAGCCGGTTTACGATGAAACAAAGCCGCTTCGCGTGGCGATCATCGGTCGCCCGAATGCGGGCAAATCCACGCTCATCAACCGTTTTCTCGGTGAAGACCGCCTGCTGACAGGCCCGGAAGCGGGCATCACGCGCGACAGTATTTCTGTTGAGTGGGATTGGCGCGGTCGTACCATCAAGATGTTCGATACGGCGGGTATGCGCCGCAAGGCACGCGTGATCGAGAAGCTGGAAAAGCTGTCGGTTGCCGATTCGCTGCGTTCTATCCGTTTTGCCGAAACCGTCGTTATCGTGTTCGATTCGACCATTCCCTTCGAAAAGCAGGATTTGCAGCTCGTCGATCTGGTCATTCGCGAAGGCCGCGCCGCCGTGCTGGCCTTCAACAAATGGGATTTGGTGGAAGACCCGCAGGCATTCCTCGCGGACTTGCGTGAAAAGACAGAGCGGCTGCTGCCGCAGGCGCGCGGCATTCGCGCCGTGCCGATGTCTGGCCACACGGGTTACGGTCTTGATCGCTTGATGCAAAACATCATCGATACCGACAAGATCTGGAACCGCCGCGTGTCCACCGCCAAGCTCAACAAGTGGCTGGATGCGCAGGTGACGCAGCACCCGCCACCAGCCGTATCTGGTCGTCGTCTGCGCCTGAAATACATGACGCAGGTGAAGGCCCGCCCGCCAGCGTTTATGATTTCCTGCACGCGCCCCGAAGCCATCCCGGAATCCTATACGCGCTATCTGGTCAACAATCTGCGCAAGGATTTCGATATGCCGGGCGTGCCAATCCGCGTGCATTATCGTGGTTCGGACAATCCGTTTGAAAGCAAGGCGAAGAAGAAGCGGTAATTTTGGCCGCTTGGTGAAAGTGTCTACTGCTTCCCGTCATTCCGGCCTTGAGCCGGAATCCAGCAGCGTCGCGTCTGCGGCGCGAAAGAGTCTTCTGCGATCAAGGACTTGATCGCACTGGATCCCGGATCAGGTCCGGGATGACGGAGTGTGTGGAACGAACTCAACGACTTCGTGCCTATTTGGTAAGTTAGCAGGTAAAACAACATGTTGATCAAGCAAAGTGACTATCACCGCATTTACCGCGTCATCAATAGCCTGCTGATCAACGAAAATGCCGATCCTGCCTCGGCCTGCATGTATTTCAGCACATTCGGCGCGTTCATTCTCGAACACCATTACAAGGTCAAGGCCACGCCAAAAGGCGGTCTGGCGGCTTATAATCTCGGCGGTGATCTCATTTTATTCGCGGACCACCGCGAAGACGGTTACGTGACCGGTGCTGGCGAAAATTTCCATTGCTGGGTGGAGGCGGAGGGTTGGGCAATCGACTTCATGGCCCCAGCATTTTCGCAGGCTGCGCGTGAGCTTTCGGTGCCGTCTAAAATGTTCCAGCGCCCGATGTCATCCATGGCCTCGTCGCTCAACGAACTCGCTCAGTCCGGCGACTTTTTCTACAAGTCCGAACCAGAAGCAACCGCCCGGCGTTTTGCCGATTGGCGCAAGCAGGCGATGATTGGGGATCTGGCGACAATCGCTGCGACGTGGTTCCGTAAATCGCCGAAGCAGATGCAGTCTGCTATTTCCGTCAGCGATAAAAACGACAAGACCAAAACGATACCGCTGTCCGGCAATGCTCTGACCGGCGCGTGGTGATGTTGTGAAGGCGGACAATAAGGACGGCCAGCGTAACCTCGCGGCAGCCGCCTGACGTCAATCAGCAGCCCGACCCCGCTCTAAAGTAACGGCAGTCGCGTCCCGAGCGTCTTTTGACAGTACAAAGCCGTTTCGTCCACCGTTTCATTCGGAAAAATGTCGCTTCTGTGCGGTATTTCTCAGGTCGCAGATGCCGCGCAGAACTCTGGTACTCCGCTGCTTGCCGCTGAAGTAACGTTTTCCAGGAACTGCCGGGATGCTTTTTCCCAAGAATAGGTGCGCGAAAGCGCAAGTGCTGCGTCCGGTGAGCAGGTCAGCGCATCCATGCAGGCCGTGCGAAGATCAGCATTGAGCGATCCTGCTTTGGAGTGTCCACCCAGAATATCGATAGGGCCAGTCACCGGAAATGCTGCCACGGGCACACCGCTGGCCAGCGCTTCCAAAATCGTGTTGCCGAAGGTGTCGGTTTTGGAGGGGAAAACGAAGACGTCGGCTTGCGCATAGGCATCCGCCAAATCCTCGCCGGTCTTTACGCCGGTGAAAAACACGTCGGGGTATTTTTCCTCAAGCTCGGCGCGGGCAGGGCCATCGCCAACCACCACTTTCGATCCGGGCAGATCGAGGTCGAGAAATTCCCGCAGGTTCTTTTCCACCGAAACACGGCCAACTGTCATGAAGATCGGGCGGGGGAGATCGAAAGGGCGTTCCAGCTTTTCACGCGGGTGAAACAAAGCGGCGTCGATGCCGCGGCTCCAGCGTTTCAGGTTTTTCACCCCACGCGCGTCCAGTTCCGTCTCAAGGCTTGGCGTGGCCACCATGCAGGCGCTGCCGCCGTTGTGAAACCAGCGCACGAAAGCATAGAGCCAGCTTTCGGGTATGGGAAAGCGGGCCGCAACATATTCCGGAAAGCGGGTGTGGTAGCTGGTGGAAAAGCGCATCCCATGTTTGATGCACCAGCGCCGCGCCATGAAGCCCAGCGGGCCTTCGGTGGCGATGTGAACATATGATGGCTGGCTTTTTTCAATGTCTTTCGACACACGGCGATAGCCAGCCACGGACAGGCGGATTTCCGGGTAGGTGGGGCAGGGCACGGAGTGGAAGTTTTGCGGTGTGACCATGCAAACCTCCACGCCCATGCGCTCCAGTTCCACATTGGTGTTTTCAATGGAGCGCACAACGCCGTTGACCTGCGGATGCCATGCATCTGTGACAATCGTTATTCTGGTCATCGCCCTGCCGATCCCCATTCACGCGCTTGCGAATCCCGGTGTTTGCCGGGCTACCGCGTGTATGCGACAGGCGTGTTACAGCATCATGTCAGGTCTTCGGCAGCAAGTCGGGGTTGATGAGCGCACCGTGGTGGCCGATGACGATAGCTGCTGCCTCGGCGGCGAAGATTGCCGCCTCTTGAGGCGTGCTGCCTGTGACGAGCCTGGAGAGAAACGCGCCGTTAAAGCTGTCTCCCGCGCTGGTCGTATCCACGACGTGGACCGCTTGAACCGCAGGTGCGTGGCTGCGCGCGCCCTCGAAATCCAGCGTCACACCCTTGGCGCCATCCTTGACGACCACATTGGCAACACCAAGAGCACGATAACGCGCAATCGTCGCTTCGATGTTCGCATCACCGAAATTGTCCGCCTCGTCATCGAAGCTCGGCATGACCAGCGTTGCGGCGCGTGCACCATCGCTGATGGTGTTCAGCATGATTTTTTTGTCTGCCCACAGGCGCGGGCGAATATTGGGGTCGAACACCACCTGCTTGCCTGCCGCCTTGGCACGGCGCAGTTCCGCAAGAAACGTATCGACGGCCAGCGGTGTGGCGAGAATGGCCAGCGTGATGCCGGAGAAATAGATGACGTCGGCGCCCTCTATCGTGCCACGCAGATGATCCGCATCGGCGGCAAGCTGGCGGGCGGCGGATGTGCTGCGCCAATAGCTGAAGGTGCGCTCGCCGTCTTTCAGGTTGATGAGATAAAGCCCCGGCGTGCCACCTTTGATACGGGAGATATTATTCGTTTCAATGCCAGCGGCCTCGATGAAGGACAGCATGTCCTGCGACAGTGGATCGTCACCCAGCGCCGTGAAATAGTCCACGGACCAATCGGCCGGCAAACAGGCGCGGGCATACCAGGCGGTGTTGAGCGTGTCGCCTGCAAAACCCTTGCGCAACAGGCCATCGCCCGCCTGCGAGAGTTCCACCATGGATTCGCCGATAGAAAGAAACCGTCCGCCCACTGCAATCGCCTCCCGTAAAATGACGTTCCGCCATTACGATGCTTGGCGCGGGCTGGCAAGTGCAAGTCATCATATGAGTGTCGTGTCGATGAAATGGAACGCGATTGCCGTTTACGAATTGACCTTGGCTTTATATGGTTCGATGAGATTCACTGGAGATTGCCCATGCCGCACCCCAACACCTCCGCCACACATTCCGCAAAACATGCAGACTGGTGGAGGGGCGCGGTGATCTATCAGGTCTATCCGCGCTCGTTTCAGGATACGACCGGGGATGGTTATGGCGATCTGGCGGGGGTAACGAAACGCCTGTCCTATATCGCGTCGCTCAACGTCGATGCCATCTGGCTCTCGCCTTTCTTCACCTCGCCCATGGCGGATATGGGCTATGATGTTTCGGATTACTGCAATGTCGATCCGCTGTTCGGCGCGCTTGCCGATTTCGATGAGCTGATTGCCGAGGCGCATCGGCTCGGTTTGAAGGTCATCATTGATCAGGTGATTTCGCACACGTCAGATCAGCACCCGTGGTTCAAGGACAGCCGGGCGAGCCGCAACAATTCTAAGGCGGATTGGTATGTCTGGGCCAATCCAAAACCGGATGGCACGGCACCCACCAATTGGCTTTCGGTGTTCGGTGGTCCTGCGTGGGAATGGGATGGCGTTCGCAAGCAATATTACATGCATAATTTTCTGGCATCCCAGCCCGACCTCAATTTCCATAATCCAGAGGTTCAGGATGCCTTGCTGGAAACGGTGCGTTTCTGGCTGGAGCGCGGGGTGGATGGTTTCCGCCTCGATACGGTAAACTATTATTTCCACGACAAGCTGTTGCGCGATAACCCGCCCCATGCGCCAGATAGCGATGACGCCGGTTTGGATGCCCCGGATGTCAACCCATACGGTATGCAGAGCCATATTCACGACAAGACGCAGATTGAAAATGTCGCGTTTCTCAAGCGCTTCCGCGCTTTGCTGGATGAATATGAAGGCCGCATGACGGTGGGAGAAGTGGGAGACGGTGCGCGGTCGTTAAAGACGGTTGCGGCCTACACCGCAGACGATGACAAGCTGAACATGTGCTACACCTTCGACCTTCTGGGCGGGGAGTTTTCCGCCAGCCACATTCGTGGCGCTGTCGGCGGGTTTCAAAAAGCTGTCACGGATGGCTGGGTATGTTGGGCGTTTTCCAACCATGATGTTGTCCGGCATCTCAGCCGTTTTTCGGAAAACAGTGAAGAGCAAACCCGCGTTGCGAAGCTTGCCATTTGCGTGCTGGCAACGTTGCGCGGATCGATCTGCCTTTATCAAGGCGAGGAGCTGGCGCTGACGGAGGCAGAGCTGGCTTTTGAGGACTTGCGCGATCCTTACGGAATTCGTTTCTGGCCCGCCTTCAAGGGTCGCGACGGATGCCGCACACCGATGGTGTGGGAAACCGGCGGCCCGAGTGCTGGTTTCACAACTGCTGAAAAGCCTTGGCTGCCGGTGCCTTACGCCCATGCCATGCTGGCCGCAGATGCGCAGGAGCGTAAGCCAGACTCTGTCTTGAACCACTACAAGGCGACGCTGGCGTTCCGCACAAACCATGCCGCGCTGCGTGATGGCGACTTGGTGTTTCTGGATACGCAGCAGGATTTGCTGGCCTTCACCCGCAACAAGGGCGACCAAACGCTGTTGTTCGTGTTTAACCTGACGCGGGAGCCAGTGGAACTCCTTATCCCGAAAGATTTAAACGTCACCGAAGTTTTGGCGATGCCGAGTTTCGGGCCGTTATTCGATGCGGGTACCATCAAGCTGGAGGCACTTGATGTGTTCTGCGGTGTGCTGACGTAAAATCAGCGCACTACAGAATACCCTTCGTCATCTCGGGGTCCAGACTGAGGACGAATTGCCAGAGCAGTGTTTTGTCGAACTGCTCTTCCCGGCACAGCATCCAGCTCAGAGCCTGTTGCGATGACCAGCCCTTTTTATAGGGGCGCGCTGAGGTCAACGCGTCGAAGACGTCGCAAATGGTGCTCATGCGCACTTCGGTGCCGATATTTTCGGCGCTCATGCGGTCAGGATATCCCTTGCCGTCCAGCCTTTCGTGGTGGGAGCGGCAGATGTCGAGCACCAGCTTGGGCATGCCCGTATGGGCCAATAACAATTGATGGCCTCTGTCCGGGTGTTGTTCAATCAGGCTGCGTTCCGCCACGGTCAGTGGCCCCTGTTTTTGCAGGATTTCCTTGGGAATGGAAAGCTTGCCGATATCATGCAAGATGCCCGCCATGCAGAGATGCTGGATGGTCTCGTCGTCCATTTGGATCGATCTGCCGAAATGAAGCATCAGGGCAGCGACCGCCAGCGAGTGCACGAAGGTTGCGCTGTCCCGAGAGCGCAGACGTGACATGCCGATGTAAAGCGAGGGATTGTCTTCCATCGCACGGGCGACATCGTCCACCAGAGGCGTAAAGGCTTCCACGGTTATGGTGCGTCCCTCGCACACATCCTGGATCAAGCCTTTGGCGACGGCCGCTTGGCCGCGGATTTTCCCGGCGGTTTCGAGTTTATCCTCTTTGGTCGCTGTCGATATGTTTTTGGCGCCGGATGGGCTGGCTGATCCGGTAATATTATGGCCCAATGCAGTGTTGATGAAAACACCGCTGATGTTGCTGTTCTGGAGAACATCTATCTGTTGGCCGGATTTTACAACAAAACGCCGTCCCAACGTAGAGCTATCTTGCCAAGCGCCCTCAATAGCTTCGACAAACATGCCTATCTTTAATTGCGATGTGTTGATCCTAGTTACGACCACAGATTGCTCCGGTACTGCTGCCCACTCCCCAGAACTAGTTTTGTAACGTAACTGTCTTAATTTAATATGAGTACATTTTTATATTATTGAGTTCGCGCGTTACTGCCGCGTTGGACTGATAAGAGCAAATAAATCGACATCCACCATGCCCATATCTGAAATCTTTAGGTGTGGAATGACTGGGAGAGGCAGGAATGCAACTTGCAGGAAGGGTTCTTCCAGCGTGGTGCCGAGTGCGTAGGCCGCCTTGCGCAGTTCATGCAACGTGTCGCGCACCACCTCATAGGGTTCAAGGCTCATCAAACCCGCAACGGGCAGGGCGATTTCCCCCGTTACCTTGCCGTCTTCGACAACGACGAACCCGCCCTTGATATCGCCAAGCCGGTTTGCGGCCTGCGCCATGTCATCTTCACTGACGCCGACGACGCAGATGTTGTGGCTGTCATGTCCAACGGTGGAGGCGATCGCGCCTTTCTTCAGGCCAAAGCCCTGCACGAAGCCATTGGCGTGGTTGCCGTTTTTGCCGTGGCGTTCGATGACCGCGACTTTGATGATGTCATTGTCCAGATCAACGCTGGTCTGGTTGCCATCTGTCGGCAGGGTGTAGCGGCGATGCTCGGTGATAATCTTGCCGGGCATCACGCCGATCACTGGCGTTTCGCCTTCGGTCACGGGCACGCCGAAATGCGACGCGAGAACGGGCCGCGCCTTGACGCTGTCGAGGCCCACGGGCGCAATGGGTTTGCGCGTGGCAAACAGGTCTGCTGTCACCTTGCGGCCGGCGGAAAACACCATGCTGGCCTTGCAGTTCTGAAGCGTGTCGATGACCACAAGATCAGCCCGCCAGCCGGGGGCGACAAGGCCACGGTCCCGCAGGCCGAATGCTTTGGCTGCCGAAATCGACGCGGCGCGGTAGATGGCCAGCGGCTCCACACCGCTCGCGATTGCGGTGCGGATCATGTAATCCAGATGGCCCTGCTCGGCGATATCCAGCGGATTGCGGTCATCGGTGCAGAGCGCCAGATAGGGCGATAGCCGTTCGGTGATGATAGGCATCAGCGCGTGGAGGTCTTTGGAGACCGAACCTTCACGCACCAGAATGTGCATCCCCTTGCGGATTTTTTCCAGCGCTTCCTTCGCAGTCGTGCATTCATGCTCGGTGCGAATGCCAGCGGACAGGTAGCCGTTGAGGTTGGTGCCGGAGAGCAGAGGCGCGTGGCCATCTATGTGCTGGCCTTGAAACGCTTCCAGCTTTGCCATGCAGATGGGGTCTTTGTGGATGACGCCCGGAAAATTCATGAATTCGGCAAGGCCGATAACCTTGGGATGATGGCGAAACGGCAGCAGTTTTTCAATCGGCAGATCAGCGCCGGATGTTTCAAGATGCGTGGCGGGAACGCAGGATGATAGCTGGACGCGGATATCCATGATGGTTTCCAGCGCTGAATCCAGAAAGAACTGAATGCCTTCCGAGCCTAGCACGTTGGCAATTTCATGCGGATCGCAGATCGCGGTCGTCACGCCATAGGGAAGCACGCAGCGGTCGAATTCATGCGGTGTGACCAGCGAGGATTCGATGTGCAGATGCGTATCGATAAAACCCGGCACGACGATCTTGCCGGTGATGTCGATGACTTCGACGCCCTCGTAGCTCTCGCAGGTTCCGATGATGGTATCGCCACAGATTGCGATATCGGAGCCGACCAGTTCACCCGTGACCAGATCGAAGAACCGCCCGCCTTTCAGCACGATATCGGCCTTCTCGCGGCCCGTTCCCTGATCGATCTTGCGTTCGAGTTCTGACGCCACGATGTCCCTCATTCCGATTCTGCAACTGGGCAGATTAAGCCAGATGGCCCAAGGGCTTGTCCAGCGTGTAAAAGAAAACCGGGCGCGATGGTCGCGCCCGGTCTTTTCATGCGTATCTGTCGTGATTACTCGGCGGAAACGATCTTGCCGTTTTCCCACTTGTAGAGCGAGAATGCTTGCGAGGTCAGGTCGCCGCTTTCGCCGTAGGTCAGCTTGCCGATGGCTGTTGCCACTGGCTCACCCGACTTCAGCGCCGTGACGACGGCTTCTGCATCTTCTGCGCTGCCAGCCTTTTCGATGCCGGCCTTCAGAACTTCAACGGCGGCATAGGCGTTCAGCGTAAACGCTTCTGCCGGAATTTTGGCAGCGGTCAGCGCGTCGGCTGCGGCTTTGGAGTCGGCGCTCTTGGTGGCGTCGGCTGCGTTGGTGAAGATGGTGCCGGTGGCTGCATTGCCGCCAATGGTGGCGAACTCGGTGTTGGACAAGCCATCACCGCCGATAACCGTTGCCTTCGCGCCAATGTCATTCAACTGGCGAACGAGCAAACCGGCTTCCGGGTGGTAACCGCCGAAATAAACGACGTCCACGCCTTCGGATTTCAGGCGGGTCGTCAGCGCGCTGAGATCCTTGTCGCCAGCCGTCAGGGCGTCGTAAAACACCTCGGTCACGCCGCCTTCGTTCAGGGTCTTCTTGAACGAATCAGCAAGGCCTTTGCCGTAAGCGCCCTTGTCGTGAATGATGGCGATGCGGCGGTCCTTGAGCTGCGCCAGCACAAGCTTGGCTGCAACTTCGGCCTGCTGGTCATCACGGCCGCAGGTACGCAGCACGTTCCACAGGTCGCGGTTGGTCAGGCCCGGTGCCGTCGCCGTTGGTGTCACCATCAGGATGCCGTTTTCGGCAAACACGTCGGATGCTGGAATGGCAACGCCTGATGTGACAGGGCCGACAACGAAGCGAATGCCTTCGGCCACCAGCTGGTTTGCGGCAGAAACGCCTTGCTTTGGTTCGCCACCATCATCTGCCAGCTTGAGAACGACCTGCTCGCCAAGAATACCGCCATTTTTGTTGATGACATCAACCGCGGTCTGCGCGCCGTTCTTGACCTGATCACCATAAGCGGCAACAGGACCTGTCAGCGGGGCAATAAGGCCAATAACGATCTCTGCATGAGCGATCGGTGCAAAAGCAACCGATGCTGCGAGCGTCAGGCCGGATAAAATCTTGATTTTCATTCTGGTTTCTCCTTGGGTTGTTCGTGTGCCCGGCGTCTGTCGGGGCCGGGGCGCTTGCAAGAGCGCAAAACACCGTTCCACCAGGCGAAGGAGTGTCGTTTCATGTTTGAATTCCGGCACTCACATTGGGTTCATACTTGTCATACACGATTCCGCAAGCCTCGTTTGATCCAAAGCCGTATCGCTGACGTAAATCATCTGTGAAGGTCATGCGGAGAGCTTTCATATCCCGTAAACTGCAAGGGACATCTGGCTTTTCGCCCTGCTCAGGAGGATAGTGCCACGATGACATCGCCTGACGAAGAGTTTCTGAAAAACCTGCCGGTCTTCCTGCATTTTGAGGATGTTGCAGACCCCTTGCTTTATCGTGCCTTGCCGGTGGGTTGGGCGCTGGCGCTTGCGGATATTATCGATAGCACTGGGGCTATCGATGCGGGACGATACAAAGCCGTGAACATGGCGGGTGCGGGTGTCATTTCCGGTATTTTGAACGCGCTGCAACGGCACGATCTTCCCTTCATATTCGGGGGTGATGGCGCAGCCGTTGCAGTACCCCCGTCGCAGGTCGAGGCGGCACGGGAGGCCTTGTCCAAGGTGCAGAGCTGGGTGGCTGACGACATCGGGCTCACGCTGCGGGCGGCAATCGTTCCGTTGTCTGCCATCCGCGAAAATGGCCTTGATGTGCGCGTGGCGCGTTTCCAGGCCAGTGAAGATGTGTCCTATGCCATGTTTTCCGGCGGGGGCAACCATTGGGCCGATGAGCAGATGAAGGCGGGTGGCTATCTCGTAGAAGCCGCCGCCGCCGGTTCGCGGCCTGATCTCACCGGTCTATCCTGCCGCTGGAACCCTATTGCCGCCACGCATGGAACAGTGGTCTCCATCATCGCGCTTCCCGGCCCAGCCGGCGACGCGGTGGCATTTCGAGAAATCGTGGCCGACATCGTCGCACTTGCCAATGAGGATGGACGTGGCGGACATCCTATTCCAACCGAAGGACCGCCGCTGGGCTTTATTCGTGAGGGATTGGTTCTGGAAGCCAGCGCCCTGTCGGCCTATCGCGACAGGTTCGCACAAATACGCAAGGGGTCGTGGGTTCTGTTTCAGACGTTTCTGATCGCCGTATTGTACTGGCTGCGGAGGCCGATCGGTCGGTTCGATCCCATTCAGTACAAGCGTTCGGTCGCCAGCAACACGGATTTCCGCAAGTTCGACGATGGGCTGAAAATGACGGTGGACGTGGACCCTGAGCGGCTGGCGAAAATCAAGTCCAGACTGGAAGGCGCTGCCCGCGAGGGTATTTGTTATTATGGTTTGCACGAACAGGATACGGCGCTGATGACCTGCATCGTTCCATCGCCGCTTTCAAAAGACCACATGCATTTCGTGGATGGCGGTGATGGTGGTTACGCCAAGGCGGCGACCAATCTTAAAGCGCAGATACAGCTGTCGGCGTAATGTGTAAGTTTAAACACACAACCGGAATCCCGGCTGTGTGACTTTTTTTGCCCCGCGAAAATCCCCGAGGATTTTGCACAAGCGCCAGAAACACGGCAGAGAAGCCTTTAATGAAGACGTCCGCGCACGATGTTCGCGCTATCATTTAAGCAGCGTTTTTCTCGCTGCTTGCGGGTGCACAGTAAATGGCTTCCAGCGTGGAAAGGATCTTTTTGACCGATTCCGATGTGCTGGAATAGTAGATCGTCTGTGCATCGCGACGTGTCTTGACCAGTCGTTGTGCGCGCAACTTGGAAAGGTGCTGGGAGAGAGCGGACTGGCTCAACCCTACCTGTGTTGCAAGCACGCCAACCGGTACTTCGCCCTCAACAAGGCTGCAAAGAATCATCAGCCTTTTCGGGTTTGCCATAGCAGACAACAGGCCTGCGGCAGTGGTGGAGTGTTCGGAAAGCGATCCAGTGTTCATATTCTCATTTCTCCTGAGTGAAGCCCGCCCCGAGCCGTCTCATCTCGCAAAACTTAATGTTGTATGCGCCAAGTGTATCAATACGGTAAGATCATTGTATATACCTAAATCTAAGGTACAGACTACTCTTTATTAGTGATCCATAAAATTCTCGCGAATCGGCAGTCATTGCGCAAGAATAGTATAAAGTTCGTTTTTAAGTGACTTATTGTGTATATCTTGGTATTTTTTTGTTAATTTTCGGAATCTTGAAGTATTTTATTCCTATATTCTAAAGTAGTTATTGTGGTGAATGATTTTTGAGATTTTTGCCCTCTCTCCTAAATCTTGCACTTGCCTACAGGCAAAAGTGGAAAGACGCGGGCAATTTGTCGTCAGGAGAGTGGTGTTTACAACTTTTTTGGCATGTCAAATTGTGTTCGAATATAAATTTTACATAGGGCGACGCGTGTGCCGGTGCCTTGCGGTGCTGAAATGCAGAGCCGCAAGGCAAGTCTCGTCATCGACGCCGGTGGCGCGTCAGCCCGCGAACAATATCGTCGGCTGACACCGTTCCGACAACAGACCCATTATCGACAATGCCGATAGCACCCGGCTGCTTTGCCAGCGCGTCCAGAATATCCACCAGCGGCGAGGTTGGCCGTGCGGTTCCCGAAACCGGTAGGCCCGCATTTTCCGCCGTCACACCCGGTCGCATCACGTCCGCCGCCGTCAACATCGAAATCGGGTTCATGTTCTGCACGAAATCCGCGACATATTGATTGGACGGGTTTCTGACAATCTCCTGCGGGGTGCCGCATTGAATGATGTGCCCGCCCTCCATCATCGCAATACGGTTGCCGATGCGGAATGCCTCGTCCAGATCGTGGCTGACGAACAGGATCGTCTTTTTCAGACGGCTCTGGAATTCCAGCAACTCATCCTGAAGGCGACTGCGGATCAGGGGGTCGAGTGCCGAGAACGGCTCGTCCATCAGCAGGATGGGTGCTCCGGTCGCAAAGGCTCTGGCAAGGCCGACGCGCTGCTGCATCCCCCCGGACAGTTCGCCCACCTTGCGGCTTGCCCAGTCTGAAAGATTGACGAGTTCCAGCTGTTCCGCCACGCGCTTCTTGCGCTCAGCTTCCGGCATCCCTGCCAGTTCCAGACCAAAGCCCACATTGTCCGACACGTTGCGCCACGGCAGCAATCCGAATTGCTGAAAGACCATGGACACCGTGTGCGTGCGAAGATCGCGCAGGACTTTGGCGGATGCCTTGTAAGGATCGACGTAACCAGCGTCCGTTCTGACGCTGACGTTTCCACGCACAACGGGCGCGAGGCGGTTGACTGCTCGCAGCAGCGTAGATTTGCCCGACCCCGAAAGCCCCATCAGAACGAGGATTTCACCTTCCTTTACGGACAGCGAGGCATGGGCCACGCCCAGAACAAGGCCGGTCTGCGCATTGATCTCCATGCGGGTTTTGCCCGCGTCGATGAGCGGGAGAGCTTGCGCGGCATTATCGCCAAAAACGATATCGACGTTTTCGAATATGATTGCGTCACTCATGCGTCATCCTCCGAACCCGGCAGGCGGAAAAGGCGGTCGAGGATGATCGCCACGATGACGATGCAAAGGCCGGCCTCGAAACCCATGGCGATGTTGACGGTGTTGAGCGCGCGCACCACAGGAACACCAAGGCCGTTGGCACCCACGAGTGCGGAAATAACCACCATGGAAAGAGACAGCATGATGGTCTGCGTCAACCCGGCCATGATCTGCGGTGTGGCGAATGGCAATTCCACCTTCCGCAACACTTGGGATGGCGTGGCGCCGAAAGCGACGGCGGCTTCGACCAGGGCAGGCGGGGTGGAGATGATGCCGAGCCGTGTCAGGCGGATTGGCGCGGGCAGGGCGAAGATCACAGTGGCAATCAACCCCGGCACCATGCCGAGCCCAAACAGCACCAGCGCTGGAATGAGATACACAAATGTGGGTATGGTCTGCATCAGGTCCAGTGCGGGACGCATGAAGGCATAGACCCATTTGCGGCGCGCCGCGAAAATGCCGAGCGGGATGCCGAGGATCATGCAAACGGAGCTTGCCGCAATGACCAGCGCCAGTGTTTCCGTCGTCGCTTTCCAGTATCCCAGATTGATGATGAGCAGCAAACCCAGTGCGGTAAACAAAGGCATACCGATGGATCGGCGCATCCAGGCCGCAAGCGCTGTTAAAATCGCCACGATGATGAGCGGATGCGGTGCTTGCAACAGGTACAGTAAAGCGTTGATAACGCTTTCTAAAATGAACGACAACCAATCAAAGAAAAAAGAAAGATTTCCGGTTAACCAGTCGATCGCCTCTTTGGCATATCGACCGATCGGCAAACGGTTTTGAGAAGCGCTAAGCCATTCCACGGTAAGTGTCGACCTTTCGTGAACGGAGTCATGATCGTCTTGCGACCGCGTTTTGGGTCGCAAGACGGGTTCAATACACTAAATTCAACGGCTTAAAGGCCGAGGGCTTTCTTGGCAGCGGGCAACGCATCTGCGCTACCATCCTTGGTTTTTACACCGGCAAGCCACGGCTCGATGACAGACGGATTGGCTTTCAGCCATTCCGTTGCGGCCACTTCACCTTCTTTGCCGTCATTCAGGATTTTACCCATGATCTCGTTTTCCATAGGAAGCGAGAACGTCAGGTTTTTCAGGAAAGTGCCGACGTTCGGGCATTCCTGTACATAACCGGCACGGGCATTGGTGTAGATCGTCGCGCCGCCGAGGTTGGGGCCGAAAACATCATCGCCGCCCGTGAGATAGGTCAGCTTGAAGTTGGAGTTCATCGGGTGGGGTTCCCAGCCGAGGAAAACGATGGGTTCCTTGGATTTGTCGGCGCGGGCAACCTGCGCCAACATGCCTTGTTCAGACGATTCCACCACATTGAAGCTTTTGAGGCCGAACGTGTCTTTTTCCACCATGCCGAGGATGAGGCGGTTGCCGTCATTGCCCGGTTCGATGCCGTAAATCTTGCCGCTCAATGCATCGCTATGGGCTGCGATGTCCTTGAAATCCTTGATGCCGAGTTCTGCGCCCTTGGCGTTGGTCGCCAATGTGTATTTCGCGCCGGTCAGGTTTTCCCGCACGGTCTCAACGGATTTGTCGTCGCGATAAGCTTTGATATCGCCTTCCATGGTCGGCATCCAGTTGCCGAGGAAAACGTCGATATCCTTGTTTTTCAGGGAGGTGTAGGTCACCGGAACGGAGAGGATTTTCACGTCCGTCTCATAACCGAGGCTTTTGAGGATGACGGAGGCTGTCGCGGTGGTGGCTGTGATGTCGGTCCAGCCTACATCCGAGAAGCGAACCGTGCCGCAGCTTTTAGGTTCTGCCGCAGAGGCTGTGTTGGTAAAGAGTGCCATTGCAGAAACTGCTGCGGCAAGGACCAGACAGCGGTGATTTTTTGCAAGCATTGCTTACTCCCTGTTTTTTTAAGTTCCTTTGTCATTATCAATATCTCTGACGCACAATCAACTCATGCGCGTTTGCGTGCGTTGCACAACAGTTTGCGACACGGCGTGGAAGTTTGGGCGAATATAGCACAGAGCGTTGAAAGCTGTGTGTTTTGCCGCCATGCCCTTTCCTTGGTGCCATCTGGCCTGCAAAAGAGCCTGCAAGACACATCGGAGGGCATGATGGCCAAGCTCTATTTCAATTATGCGGCAATGAATGCTGGCAAATCCACCATGCTTTTGCAGGCATCCTATAATTATCATGAGCGCGGTATGCGAACACTGATTTTTACGGCGGCTTTTGATAATCGCGCTGGCGTCGGCAAGGTCGCATCCCGCATTGGGCTTTCCTCGGACGCGCTGATTTTCGATGATGCGACGGATATTTTTGCCGAAGTGCAGCGGCTGAACGCCGAAGAGTCTGTCGCCTGCGTGTTTATCGATGAGGCGAATTTTATGTCTGAACATCACGTCTGGCAACTTGCCGGCATTGCCGACAAACTGGGAATCCCGGTCATGGCCTATGGCTTGCGCACGGACTTTCAAGGAAAGCTCTTTCCCGCATCCAGGGAGCTTCTGGCCATTGCCGATGAATTGCGTGAAATCCGCACGATCTGCCACTGCGGACGTAAGGCGTCGATGGTGGCGCGTTTCGATTCCGACGGAAACGTCGTGAAGGAGGGGGCGCAGATCGATGTGGGTGGCAATGAGAAATATGTATCCTTCTGCCGTCGCCATTGGGTCGAAGCCGTCAAGGGCGAATAACCGCCCAAGCCAGCCTGCGACAGATTGGCCCGGTTGATTTTGGTCAAGGAAAATGGCTGCAGCACAGCGTAGAACCGGATGCGGAAAGACCGCACGCTGTGGTCTCGCTCAGGAGCCATCCCTATGAAGACTAATGTTCTTTGCCTGCTGACCAGCGCAGCCATCGCCGGCTTTTTCGCTTTTCCGGCGCTTGCGGCAGATATTGAAATCAAGATGCTCAACAAAGGCGCGGACGGGCAGGCCATGGTGTTTGAACCTGCTGCCGTAAAAGCCAATGTGGGCGACGTGATAACCTTCGTGCCAGTTGATAAGGGCCATGATGCCGCTGCCGTCAAAGGGCTGATCCCGGATGGCACGCAAGAGTACAAAGGCAAAATGAACGAGGTACTGAAAATCACGGTGGAAAAAGAAGGCGCTTACGTCTTCAAATGTACCCCGCATCTCGGCATGGGCATGGTGGCGCTGGTGGTCGTGGGTGATACGCCAGCCAACATCGACACGGTGAAGACTGGTAAATTGCCGAAAAAGGCGCGTGAGCGACTGGATGCGGAAATGACCAGGCTCAATCTTTAATACGCGGCGGCTTTTCATCTCTCGCATTGAGAAAAGGTCGCTCATATTTATATGGGTGGCCTTTTAATGCCCAAGCGATTCGGGAGACGATGCGTGATAGTCAGGTTGCCGTCCTTTGACAGCGAAATCGACAAGGCGAGAGCGCTTGCAGGCGAGACGCGTGAGACTGCGTTTTGGCTGGTTGAGTCACTCGACCATATCCCCGATGGTGCCGATGCACATGTCTTTGATGCTGCAAGTGCCCGCCTTGCCGAAATGCGTGCGTCGGGACAATCTTTTGAAGCTATCCTCGTTTCGCTGACCCAAGGGTTCGGAACAGGAACGGACACGGCTTACGCCCGTTTCGAGACGGTTGAAGACACCACGCGTTATCAAAGGCTGATCGCCTCGTTCTCCGGCAACAAGGCCACGTTGCGCAATGCGGTGCGCGCCAGAAAACGGGCAATTGCCGAAACATTGAAAACCATTCTTCTGGAAGCCAATGTTGTTCACGCACTGCTTTTGAGCCAGAAAAGCATGGGCGTCGAGGCGCGCCAGGCCTCTGAACCGAAGCTCGTTGCCAGTATGGATAGGCGCCGCAGCGTTGTGTCATTGATGGACGAGGCGCGCCAGCGCGACAAGGAAGTTGCCGCTCTGCTGGTGAACTTGCAGCGAAAGATCGCAAACCCGAGCGATGAAGCCCGTCTCGCCCAATGGAAAGCCGACGAATCCGCACTCAAGGTGCAGCGCGATGCCGTTTTGGCCGAACGTGAACGATCGGCTCGGCAGCACGGCGTTCTCGACCGGCAGGCGGTGCTGCTGGGTGATGTCATCGATCTTTTGAATGAGTGGAATGCGACATATACGCTGTTGCTCAATAAGCTGATTGCCGAGGCGGAACGGTGCATTCAGCTTTATTCCGCTGCATCCGGCACGCTTGAGCCTTTTATCGACGATGCCGTCTCTGGTCCGCTCAGCGCGTTTCATGAGCTTGTGACACTTCACGCCCAAGGTGGCGTGACCATGCAGGACATAGAGCGGCGAAAGAAACGTGCCGATGAGGCGCTTGCGAGACGGGGCGACGCCGCGTCTGAATCCGGTGTTTGAATAAACCCCTGCGGGAAAAACAAGCGCCCTCCGTTGTATCGCGCGCCATGGCACCATATGTGAGTGACAGCCGATCCACGTTCGTGGTCGGGATGATCTATCTCAATGAGGAGAGTGAACCATGCTCGATCCGGTTATCGCGTTTTTCAGGCGCACCTTTGCAGCGCTTGGAAGAGGTGTCTCTGTCGTGATCGCGTGGCTGTTCTGGCCTTTCCGCGCCGCCAACGGGTGGTACAGAGATCGCAACATTCTCATCAAAGCACCCATCGGTGCAGCACTTGTGCTTCTTGTCGGGCTTTATGGTTATTTCGTCTGGCAAACGCAGGTCTGGACCAATTTTAACCCGGACTACGTCACCAATTACAAATTATCGGAACGCACAACCAGTGCCGGACAGGAATTGCCTGCGCCTACACCTGCCGTGTCTACTACGGGTGCGACACCTGCCGTGGCTGCGGCGAAAACGTGCCAGAGTTCGGCCATTGTCGATGTTGCGGCCGGCCTGATCGATTATAATGTCGATCAGAATGCCTGGATTTCTTCCATGCTGCTCTATCGGTTGGGGCTGTTTGGAATGGACTGGGACAGCACACCGTTCCTCGACAACAAGGCTTCGTTTCAGCGCGGCGTGAATCAGGCCGTTCGCCGTACATCGGTTGAGCTTGTTGATTCGCTCGGTCGTGTTCGTGGCACATCGGGCATCGATAATGATTTGCAGAGTGCTCGCGGCAATTTGCAGTTCGATGAATATTCCTGGTATTTTGGTTTGAACCCATTTGGGCCGAAGACACCAAGCCCAAGCTATTATCGTGCCGCCGCTGAAAGCCTTCGCAAGTTCAACACCAGCCTTTCACAGTGCAATTCTGTGTTTGATGGCCGTGCCGATAACCTCATCCAGTTCATAGACCGCATTGCCAACGATATTGGCGGTACATCTGCCATTCTTCGCGAGCGTTCGGAAAACTACAATGGGGGTTGGTTCGACACCCGTGCCGATGACCGTTTCTGGTTCGCTTATGGCCAGCTTTATGGTTATTACGGCATTCTGGCCGCTGCCGGCGCGGACTTCTCGCAGGTTATTCGTGAGCGTAACCTGACAAGCATCTGGAATGACACGTTGATGCAGACCCGCGCCGCATTGCGCATCCAGCCGAGCATTATTTCCAATGGGGACGAAAGCGGATGGATCATGCCATCGCATCTGGCAACAATGGGCTTTTATGTGCTGAGAGTTCGCTCGAACCTTGTTGAGCTACGGTCCGTGCTGGATCGATAAGCAATGCTCGACTGACGCTTCGTTGAAGCGTCAGTTTATCAGCTTGAGACGGATTGATTTGGCAACCAGCTGCGTGCGGTTGACGCAGTCCAGTTTGTGGATTGCGTTGTTCATGTAAGCATTGATGGTGTGGTCGGAGAGAGAAAGTATTTGACCGATCTCTGCCGACGTTTTGCCCTGCGATGTCCAGCGGATAACTTCAAGCTCGCGCTTGGTCAATGTCCGTGGGGCAATCATCTCGGCCCGGCGCATACGGTCATACACATCAAAGGCGTGCAGGGCGATCATGCCGATTTCATTCAGCAATGCCTGGCCGGGTGTGGGGCAGTCGCCATCGAACCTCAACAGGTGACGGTCGCCGCTTAGAGAATTGATCGGTACGACCACGCCGTTGATGATGCCGAATTCTCGCATGAGCGTATCCATTGCTTCAGGATACGGATTGGCACTATTGTCATAATCCAGCGACCAGCATTGCGGCATCATCGTACCCGCTATTCTGGTCAGAACAGGGCAATGTGGCAGAAGAAGCCTCTGGTCGAATTCGCGTATGAAACGGATGGAAACTGTGCTTTCCACAATCACGGATACGAGAAGGTTATCACCGGGATGGGGCACACGCATCAATGTAGCGTGAGCGTAACCGAACTCTTTTGCCACGACCTGAAGAGCGTGCAGCCAGCTTGGACGGCTCTCCGCTGCCGAAATCTCCCTGCTCAATAGCGATTGCCGTTCGAGTGTAATCATTAGCGTCTTCGTTCGCGGGACACAGACATGTTAACGGTAACAAATATACGAATTCTCTTGAAATTCCATCGATAATTTCAAAATTGGTGCCCGTTTCATAAAGTTAATTTTTCGCTTTCTATTTCAAATGCTTACAATTACTCATCGCGCCGGGAATTTTCTTGCGAGATTGATTTTCGTCAAGTTAAATAGTGCTGTCGGCATAAAGACTTACGCTAGGAGAGGTGTCGAGCTTTAGCGGAGTTGGAGAGTCGCGCCGATAACGAAGCCCATATTGGCGACCTAGTCGGAAATGCTAAATATCAGAAGCATCCTGCGCGGTTTTCGGCTTTGCCATCAGTTTTTCAAGAAAGCCAAGCATCACGGCCGAGACGACGAAAGCCAGATGGATGAGTGTCAGCCACATCAGCTTGTTGTCGGTATACTGGTTGGCATTCAAGAAAATTTGCAGCAGGTGAATGGACGAAATGGCGACGATGGAAGACGCAACCTTGATTTTCAGGCTGCCCGCATCGAGCTTACCCAGAAACGAAACGCTATTGTCCGCTTCATCGAAACGGCTGACGAAGTTTTCGTAACCGGAGATCATGACCATGACGATCAGGCTTGCAACCAGTGCAGCGTCGATCAACGCCAGCATGGCAAGAATCATTTCGGCATCCGTATAAACGAACACGTTTTTGGCAATCTTCAGGAACTTGAACCCGAACGATAACGCATAGACGGCAAGTGCTGCGACAAGTCCCAGATAAAACACCACGAGTATCCAGCGGCTGGAAAGGATGATCCGTTCAACGAGCAGTTCGAGGGATTTCATGGTTTTTTCCGGGTCAGTTAACGTGTGTTGGCGTGGTGTTGCACGTTGATCTAAGCGCTGTCTGATTTTGCTTCAAGTGGGCGCGCACGTCTTTCCCCGCAGAAG
The DNA here is from genome assembly GCF_033957765.2 of Agrobacterium sp. rho-13.3. Taxonomy (NCBI): domain Bacteria; kingdom Pseudomonadati; phylum Pseudomonadota; class Alphaproteobacteria; order Hyphomicrobiales; family Rhizobiaceae; genus Agrobacterium; species Agrobacterium sp. rho-13.3. Next base: position 1,928,107 of record NZ_CP192774.1, on the reverse strand, counting down.
AAACCGATGTTCTGATTCGCGATATCAACTCTGCCTCAAGAATGTCACATTTCTGCAACGGCCATGCGAACCACTAAATATGAATGGTAAAATCATATTTTATTTGTTGACACATATACTCATGTTTCATAGTTCTGCCTCAACGGCGGGGCCGTAAAATTCAGGGTATTTATCGAGGCACATCGCAGCGGCAACCTTCGCTTCTGCGCGTATTCGTGCGCTCGAATTCAGGGGGTAATGATGACGATTGGGCGTTCCAAATCTGCTTTGCTTGTCTGCACGGCAATGGCCCTTCTTGCCGCAAATTCCGCGACTTACGCGCAGGACGCGGCGAGCCAAAGTAGTGGCACGACGGTGCTGGAGCGGATTACCGTGAAGGGGAAGCGCGTTGTTCCCGGCAGTGTTGCGGATACTCCGTTTGCAACTGAAACGACTGCGGCGCAGATCGAAAAGAAGCAAATTACCAGTATTATGGATCTCGGGCGGACCCAGGAACCCGGCGTTTCCTTCAATCGGTCGACCGGCTCAGTCAATATTCGCGGACTTGAAGATTCACGCGTTCTGACAACCGTTGACGGTATTCCGCTTACATTCCTTTCCGATGCGACGCGTGGCGCTACAGGTGGTCTGGACACATTTGATTTTTCATCGCTTTCAGCAGTGGATGTCGTGCGCGGAGCTGATTCGAGCCGAGCCGGACCGGGCGCTCTCGGTGGTGTTCTGGCAATACGCACGCTTGAACCTGAGGATCTGATCGGTGAAGGGCGGAACTGGGGTGGTATCACCAAGTTCAATTACGACAGTTCGGACAGAAGTTTCAGCCCTTCCGCAGCCATAGCTTCCAAGATTGATAACACCTCAATCCTGTTTCAAGGCTCTTACCGCAAAGGTCACGAACGGGACAGCAAGGGTGCGGTTGACAGCTACGGTGCGACCCGTACTAAACCCAATCCTTTAGATTATGATCAGTATAATCTGCTGTTTAAGCTGCGTCAGGAATTAGAGGGCGGTCATACGATCGGTCTCACCGCCGAGCGCTTCCTGCAGGACAAGGATATCGATCCGCGTACACTGTTATCCGCAGCGGGTAACTATAGACCTGGTAACTATACTGGTGATGACGGAACCGAGCGCGATCGTCTTTCTATCGATTATAAATATGAAGCACTTGAAAAAGACGGATTGATCGATGCTGCCAGCGCGTCGCTTTACTGGCAAAAGCAAGTCAAACTCAATGGATACGACGCTTATCGCTTCAACTCCGTTATTGGACCGATTACTCGCCTAAACGACTATGAACAGAACGGGCTCGGTCTGATTGGCACGGCTGAAAAGAATTTCGTGACCGGTGATCTCAATCACCGTCTGGTGTTCGGTTATGATCTATACACCGGATTTGCAGAGCAATATTCGCAAGGAACAGATAATTGCTCGGCCACAACACCGACCCCGGCGGCTTGTGCAAACCTTCACACCAATCAAGCCGATACTCCGAAGGTCGACACGAACCGCATCGGCTTCTACGTAGATGACCTTATTGATTTCGGCTCCACCGGCTTCTCTCTGAATCCAGGTGTACGGTTCGATTGGGTTGAGCACACGCCCAAAATGACGGCTGAATTCGATCGCAATGCCAGCAACCCTTCGCTGCCTGCGGGCTTCAGCGACACAGCGATTTCTCCGAAGCTGCGCGCTGCTTATGAGGTGAACGACAAGCTAGAGTTTTATGGCCAGTGGGCGATGGGCTTCCGCGCTCCCACCAGTGGTGAGCTTTACGCCTCTTTCGGCGGACCGGGTACCTATCTGCGGTTGGGGAACCCAGATCTGGAATCGGAAATCAGCAACGGTTTTGAAGTCGGTGCTAACATCGGTGATGACGATTTCGGCGGTCGCGTAAATCTGTTTTATAACCGCTACAAGAACTTCATTGATACTAAGAGCCTGACCGCAACAGAAGCAGCAGCAGCAGGCTATGTCCTTGCATCGTATCCGCAGGGTGGTATTACACAGAACATCAACCTAGACCACGCACGCATCTATGGTGCCGAAGTTTCCGCGCATAAGCGTTTCGATAATGGGATTAGTGTTCGGACAGGCGTTGCTTATGCCAATGGTAAAGACACAGATACCGGTGCCTTCCTAAAGTCAGTTGCTCCCCTAAAGGCAGTCGTCGGTTTGGCGTATGATACTGAAACTTGGGGTTTCGGTGTTGACTGGATAGGCGTCAAAGAATCACGCGGTCAAACCACAACGACCACTGCGGGTCCGACGACAACTATAAATTATCTCAAAACACCCGGTTACGGTGTCTTCGATCTGACTGCTTGGTGGGAGCCTGAACAGGTCAAAGGTCTTAAGATCAACGCTGGTATTTATAACGTATTCGACAAGACTTATTTCGACTATTCATCCGCCCGCAATGGAGGAAGTCAGCCCGTCGCTTTCTACTCCGAACCCGGCCGGAGCTTCAAAATTTCTCTAACCCAGAGATTCTGATCCAAACCTGTAATGTAAAAAAAGGCGGAGCCGCAAAGCTCCGCCTTTTCCTATTTCACCGGCAATACAAATACCCACCCTTCCGCTCCAGCACGTCCAGATGCAGGTGGTCCTGGTGGGTGGCGTCGCTGCCGGGGGAGAGGACGGTGCGGAAGAAAAGGCAGGCGGCGGTGGTGATGGTGCGTTGGAAGGCGCCTTCCACGGTGCCGTCTTCGTCGCGCGGTTTCATCACCAAAGGTTCGCCCTTGTCGAAAGCGAGTGTGGCGATATCGACGGCGCTGCCTTTGGCGTGTTCGGAAATCTTGCCGGTTTCGGCGCTGTTGCGGTTGCGGCAGATATAGGTCGAGGCATTGTTGAGTGCGGTTACGTTTCTGTCCGGCATCGCGATTTTTGCGGTCGGAACGATGATGTCTTTGGTCCAGCGCGCCAGCGCCAGCGCCGTCTCGCACCGCACCGTGCCTTTTGGCTCCAGTTTGATGCCGGGAATGATCGTCGAAATCTCTATGGGAGAGGCGATGCCACAACCATTTTCCTCACCTTTTATCGGCGAGATTTCCCTGAACTCGGCACCCAACTGTTTAAGGTCTGAGAGACATGCCTTCAGTTCTTCCGGGTTTTCTTCTTTCACCGGCTCCGGTGCCGGTTCCTCGGCTTTTTTCTCAACGTCTTTTTTGTTCTCATCGGCAGCCGGTGGGGTGATGGGCTTTTCTTCTGGCTTCGGAACGGTGGCTTCTGCTGGTGCTGGTGCTGGTTTTTCTTCCGGTTTTTTCTCCGGCTTCGTATCCTCGTGCTGGTCCGGTTTGGGCAGTGGAACGGGCACATCTTGCGGTGGTTCGGATGCGGCGATCAGCAGCAGACTTGATGCCAGTATCAATATGCGATGATGCATTCGGTCCGTCGCTCCGTGTTGTTGGTCAGACCCACAAACGTCTCAACCGCCATTCCGGTTCAAATGCCCTATCAAATCCACTTGCCATCCCACGCGCTTGACGCTAACAATTTGGCCCATGAACACACAGTCAAAGAACATTGTAATCTGGTGGTGGGGCAGCTTTACGCGGCCTTGACCAGTCATGTTCACAAGACAAGTCCAAGCCGCCCGAAATTTCAGGCGGCTTTTTTGTTATTATGCCGCCTGTCATCATCGGGTCTAAAAAACGGGAACTACGCGAAATGGTAACGATTATTCAGGATGATGGCTCAGAGGTTTACGAAACGAAAGGCGGCGTAAAGGTCACGCGCCAGCGTCGCGCTGCCGATTATGCAAGTGCCATCGATAGCTATGTCGAGCGGCTGGACTCCCGCCGGGGTGCCGTCTTTTCCTCGAATTATGAATATCCCGGTCGTTACACCCGTTGGGATACCGCCATTATCGATCCACCGCTCGGCATTTCCTGTTTTGGCCGCACCATGTGGATCGAAGCGTATAATGAGCGCGGCGAAGTGCTGCTCGATTTCATCACGGAAAAGCTGAAAGCCACACCGGATTTGACGCTTGGCACATCCACCGCCCGTCGCCTTGATCTTGTTGTCAACGAGCCGGACCGCGTGTTCACCGAGGAAGAGCGCTCGAAAATCCCGACGGTTTTTACGGCTCTGCGCGCTGTTGTCGATCTGTTTTATTCCAGCGCGGATGCCGCCATCGGTCTGTTCGGCGCGTTCGGTTACGATCTGGCGTTCCAGTTCGATGCTATCAAGCTGTCGTTGCAGCGCCCGGAAGACCAGCGCGACATGGTTCTCTACCTGCCGGATGAAATTCTGGTGGTGGATCACTATTCCGCAAAGGCATGGATCGACCGCTATGATTTCGAAAAGGCCGGCGTCACCACGCATGGCAAGGCGGAAGATATCGCGTCCGAGCCGTTCAAGACCACCGACACCATTCCGCCGCGTGGCGATCACCATCCCGGCGAATATTCGGAACTGGTGACGAAAGCCAAGGAAAGCTTCCGTCGCGGCGATTTGTTTGAAGTCGTGCCCGGACAGAAATTTATGGAACGTTGCGATAGCAACCCATCGGCCATTTCGCGCCGTTTGAAGGCTATCAATCCATCGCCCTATTCATTCTTCATCAACCTCGGCCATCAGGAATATCTGGTGGGCGCATCGCCGGAAATGTTCGTGCGCGTTTCCGGTCGCCGTATCGAAACCTGCCCGATTTCCGGGACGATCAAGCGCGGTGATGATCCGATTGCCGATAGCGAACAGATTCTCAAGCTGCTCAATTCGAAGAAAGACGAGTCCGAACTCACCATGTGCTCGGATGTGGACCGCAACGACAAGAGCCGTGTGTGCGAACCGGGCTCGGTCAAGGTCATCGGTCGTCGCCAGATCGAGATGTATTCGCGCCTCATCCACACGGTGGATCACATCGAAGGTCGCTTGCGGGATGATATGGATGCCTTTGATGGCTTCCTCAGCCACGCATGGGCCGTGACGGTTACGGGCGCACCGAAACTGTGGGCCATGCGCTTCATCGAAGGTCATGAAAAAAGCCCGCGTGCATGGTACGGCGGCGCCATCGGCATGGTCGGCTTTAATGGTGATATGAACACCGGGCTGACGCTGCGCACCATCCGCATCAAGGATGGCATTGCCGAAGTGCGGGCAGGGGCGACCTTGCTGAATGATTCCAACCCGCAGGAAGAAGAAGCCGAAACCGAACTGAAGGCATCTGCCATGATTTCAGCCATTCGCGATGCAAAGGGTCAGAATTCCACGTCCACCAAGCGTGATACCGCAAAGGTGGGAACAGGCGTCAAAATCCTGCTGGTGGACCACGAAGACAGCTTTGTGCACACGCTCGCCAACTATTTCCGCCAGACGGGTGCCACGGTGTCCACCGTGCGTTCGCCAGTGGCTGCGGAAGTGTTTGATCGCTTCCAGCCGGATCTCGTGGTGCTGTCGCCCGGCCCCGGAAACCCAAGCGATTTCGATTGCAAGGCGACGATCAAGGCGGCGCGCTCACGCGACTTGCCGATCTTCGGCGTCTGCCTTGGCTTGCAAGCCTTGGCCGAAGCCTATGGCGGCGAGCTTCGTCAACTGGCGGTGCCGATGCACGGCAAACCATCGCGCATTCGCGTGCTGGAACCCGGTCTGGTCTTCTCCGGTCTTGGCAAGGAAGTGACAGTGGGTCGTTACCACTCCATCTTCGCCGATCCGGCAACGCTGCCGCGTGATTTCATGATCACGGCAGAGAGCGAAGACGGCACGATCATGGGCATCGAACACACCAAGGAGCCTGTGGCCGCCGTGCAGTTCCACCCGGAATCCATCATGACGCTGGGCGGCGATGCCGGGATGCGAATGATCGAAAACGTGGTGACGCATCTGGTGCGCAGAGCGAAAACCAAGGCCGCTTGAGCGGTTTAATGATCGGCGGCGCTGATCCAACGCCGCCTTTTTCTTCTCAGTGTTTCGGAGATGCGTGGCCGTGAAAATCCTGAAATGGCTATGCATCGTTATTCTTTTGATTTTTGCGAGTGTTGCTATCGGCACGCTCCTTCCAAGGTCACTAGGCGGCGTCGATACCGCTTCGGCATCTCGTTCCGTCTTGGTCCTCAGCAACCCCATCCACACCGACATTGCCTTGCCGGTGGATGAGGAGTTGCTTGCGCGCTTCGGCTTCCTGCGGGATGGAAATCTCGAAATCGACTATCCCGGCGTGCGTTACCTTGTATTTGGCTGGGGTGGGCGGGAGTTTTATACACAAACGCCGACATGGGCAGACCTAAAGCCGCTGCCCTTGTTCAAGGGTATAACACTGGACAGATCGGTCATGCATGTCGCACTTGCGGGTGATATTCCGCTGTCGAATGCCAGTGTTACCACACTCAATCTTTCTGATGCGGGATATGGAAAACTCCTGGATTTCATCCTCGGCAGTTTTGCCACTGCGCAAGGCAACCAGATACCGCTTTTGGGAAAATCTTACGGCACTGACGATGCTTTTTTCGAAGCCGTCGGATATTTCAACGCGGTAGCCGGTTGCAACACATGGACGGCAGCGGCCTTGCGGAACGCGGGTTTGAAAACCGGATGGTGGACGCCCATGCCGCAGCTTCTCGTCGCATCGCTTCGGCTTCATAATGGTGCGGCGGCCATCGCAGATGCGGCAACGCAACCGACGCCATAATCGGTGTTGACAGAACTTCATCCGTTGCGTTCAATTGCTTGATTACGAAGAACATTGCGTTCGCGAGAAAGCCAGATCAATGATCGATTTCAATCAGCTTTTGCTGGTCTATGCTGCCTATATCATTGCGGTCGCCAGCCCCGGACCGAGCAATATGACGATCATGGGTGTTGCCATGAGCCAGGGCCGCGCACCCGCCATCGTGCTGGCTTTTGGTGTCGTCACGGGGTCTTTGTCTTGGGCCACGCTTGCGGCGACGGGCGTTGCGGCGGTTCTTGCAACATATGCGCAGGCGCTGTTTTTCATCAAAATTGCTGGCGGTCTTTACCTTCTTTATCTGGCCTATAAATCCGCTCGCTCTGCTTTTGCAAAACCTGCCGCGCAAGTGGATATGCAAGAAAATGCGGGCGGACGTCCCGAATATTGGAAGCTCTACCGGCGCGGGTTGTTGCTGCATCTCACCAACCCCAAGGCAATTCTTGGCTGGATCGCCGTGATGTCTCTTGGGCTCAAGCCCGGTGCCGGGCCATCGACACTTGCGGCGATTATCGGTGGCTGCGGCGCGTTGGGCATCATTATTTTCTGTGGTTATGCCCTGCTGTTTTCCACAGCCCCGGCCATCCGCATCTATCAGGGAGCCAAACGGTACATCGAAACCGTTCTGGCACTGTTTTTCGGTTTTGCAGGCATCAAGTTGCTGTTGAGCAGGGTGTGAAAGCAAAATGGAAAATACCATCGACTCCATTCGTTTCACGCGTGTTTGCCCGATCATCCGTATTTTCGATGAGGCCAAGGCGCGCGAATTCTATGTCGATTTTCTCGGGCTTTCGGTGGATTGGGAACATCGGTTTGGCGATAATTTTCCGCTCTACATGCAGGTGTCCAGAGCCGGACTGGTTCTTCATCTCAGCGGACATCACGGAGACGCGACACCGGGATCGAATGTCTTCGTGAATATCACCGGCGTCGAGGCTTACCAGCGAGAATTGGCGGCCAAGGATTATATGTTCATGAAACCGGGCGTGGAAACACTGCCCTGGGGATTGCAGATGCAAGTGACCGATCCGTTCGGCAACCGCGTCCGGTTCTGTGAGCAGGGCGAAGACGTTTAAGTTCTTTCACAGCCCCTTGACCCCGGCATCAGTTTAAATCATAGAAAACGAACATACGAACCGCGTGCATGGACCCTCCGTGCGCGCGGTTCGTGCGTTTTGGGGTCCATTTCTGCAATTAATTCGCATCAGCACGAGGTCAGGTCATGAACAGTCAGGGTAACGCTCTTGTCAGGAAGCTGGCTTTCTGGGGCATCCCTTTTTCCATTGCCGTGCTGTGCCTGAAGCTTTCGGCGTGGTGGGTCACGGGTTCTGTTGCGCTGTTGTCAGATGGTCTGGAATCCACCGTCAACGTGGTCGCTGCCTTCATCGCTTATTTCGTCATTCGTTATGCGCAGAAGCCTGCCGATGATGATCACCAGTTCGGTCACCACAAGGCGGAATATCTGTCTGCCGTTGTAGAGGGCGTGCTGATTGTCGTCGCAGCACTTCTCATCGTCAAGGAAGCGTGGACAGGGCTGCTTGCGCCCCGATTGCCGGATGCACCGGCACTCGGCCTTGCCATCAACGCTTTTGCCGCGGTTCTCAACTGCGTCTGGGCAACCGTTCTTATTCGCGTCGGCAAAAAATACACGTCGCCGGCTTTGCTGGCAGATGGTCAGCACATCATGTCGGATGTGGTGACATCAGGCGGCGTTCTGGTTGGCCTCGTTCTGGCAATTGTGACCGGTTACGCGATCCTCGATCCGCTGCTGGCCATCGTGGTCGCCATCAACATTCTGTTTCAGGGTTCCAAAGTCATTCTGCATTCGCTTGGTGGCCTGATGGACCAGGCTGTGGAGCCGCAAGAAGATGAGGCGATCAAAAAGGCCATTGCAGAAAATTCCGCGGGAATTATCGGCGTGCATGATCTGAAGACCCGTAGGGCGGGAGCTGCTGCGTTCATCGATTTTCATGTGGTTGTGCCTTCCGCCATGTCCGTTGGTGCCGCACATGAGATTTGCGACCGCCTTGAAGATGCCATAAGGGAAGCCATACCGGGCGCCACGCTGGCCATTCATGTGGAGCCTGAGAGCGAAGAGGCGCATGGCGTCAGAGTTGAGTTTCAAGAAGTAGGAGTTTGAGCCATGTCAGTCACGGATGTTTCCGGTTTGTCACAACTGGGCACGAAAGTGGACACACCCGATAGCCCGGAAAAGGCTGTTCTGGAAAAGGTGCCGAACGGCAATGCGGGTACGGATTATGTGGTGCGCTTTACCGCGCCTGAATTCACCTCGCTCTGCCCGATGACCGGCCAGCCGGATTTTGCCCATATCGTCATCGATTACATTCCGGGCGAGTCGCTGGTGGAATCCAAATCGCTGAAGCTGTTTCTGCAATCCTTTCGCAATCACGGCGCTTTCCACGAGGATTGCTCGGTTTACATCGCCAAGCGTCTGGTCGAGCTGCTTCAGCCGAAATGGCTTCGCATCGGCGCATACTGGTATCCGCGCGGCGGCATTCCCATCGATGTGTTCTGGCAGACCGGACCGGCACCAGAGGGTGTCTGGTTGCCGGAACAAGGCGTGGCGACCTATCGCGGTCGCGGCTGATTTTTAGAGCATTTCCAGTAAAAGTGCGAAGCGGTTTTACGTCCGGATAATGCGGAAATGCTCTATGTGCCGGATTCAGGCGACGGAATCACCATCGCCTGAATCGAAATCCGTATCGTCGTCGCTGTCATCATAGCCAGCCTGTTGAACGTCATCATTGTTGTTGGCGCTGTCCGATTGCGGTGCGTTGTCGCCGTAATAGTTGTTGACGACTGTTTCCTCCACCGGCGCATTCCCGGCACTTGAGCCGCCCAGTGGCGACCCCCAACCTGACGACGCGACGTGATTGGAAAAAATGCCGCTCAGCGAGTTGGCAAGCAACATGCCGCCCGCCACACCGGCAGCGGCACCCAAGGCGCCTTGCAGAAACCCGCCACCGCTCGGCGAACGGCCAATAGCGGCAGGTTGCTGGCTCCATTGGATGCTGGCCTGGGGGGCATCAGGCGCACGACCCCATGGTCCCGGCGTCTGGCCTGCGGTGTCGTTTCGATAAGTGGGGGCAGGGGCCGGCGCTGCGGCCTGAGACTGGTTCGTGCCGAAAATCGAACTCAGGAAGCCGCCTTGCTGGGTGTTGCGAGCCTCTGTGTTTCCCGCTTCCAACTGGTGGATGCGGTCTTCAAGCTGGCGGATATGGGCAGCAGCGGCTTCAAGCCCCTTTTCCTGCACGATAACCGCTTGCGCGAGATAATAGGGTGATGCGGGCTGATCTCGCACGGCCTGTGCGATGAGATTTTCCGCCTCTGGATCGCGTGGCGTGGATGATGCGGTTTTTACCCTGTCGAACAGGGATGTCAGCAATTGGGTTTCTTCTGGTGACATGGTTGCCTCCTTGGCGTGTCGAGAAACGCACACCAAGGAGTTAGTGCTTAAATTCGGCTTTTAAAAGCTGTCCTTGCCTAACATTTTTGTAAGGTTAGGTGCTTCTTGTTCAGCCGCCAAAGACCAGCGAAAGGCCAGCCAGTGCCGTAATCCCGCCAACGATGCGCGCCGCAAGGGTGCCGAGTTTTGCAACGCCAAGACCAAGCGCGATGCCAGCGACATGCAACAGCGCCGTTGCAATCACGAAACCAACGCCGAATTGAAGCGCGCCCGCGCTGCCAAGTTCACCACCGTGGGCATGGCCATGAAACAGCGCAAACACGCCGACGATTGCCGCCGCCGCCGCCACCGGAACCCGCGTTGCCATCGCAACCAGCAGGCCGAGTGCGATGACGGACGCGAGGATAGCCGGTTCAACGAACGGCAGTTCAATGCCACCAAGCGCCAGCAGAAAGCCGATGGCCATGGTTCCAACGAAAGCGGTGGGCACGATAAGCATTGCGTTTCGGTTGCCCGTAGAACTTGCGATTTGTGCGGCCCAGATGCCGACGGCGATCATGACCAGAATGTGATCTGCGCCGAACAGCGGGTGCGAGAAGCCAGCCATGAAGGAGCCGTGCTCCTCCGGGTTCAGGTGGGCAAAGGCGGGCAGGGCAGTGGCGGCAAGCGTGGCTGCGGCAAGTGAAAGTCGTTTGAACATCGTTCCCTCTTCAATACGAGTCAGCAAGGGTGCGGCCTTGGGATGCCGCTTAGACCTTGATCATTAACGATATCGTAGCCAAGAACCCGCTGTCCATCCGTCATTTAACGGTGGTTTGTTTATTAAGCAGTTCCGTGCCTTGCCTTTTTCACTCATTGTTTTACGAAACAAATCACACTATGTCCGGTAGGTAATGAATTACGTTGGAGATCCGTGGATGAACGAAGAAGAAGACGACAAGAGCAAAGAACTGCCGATCGGTAAGGAAACGGAAGCGAATCTTTTCAAGTCGCGTTCGATCTTCATCTATGGTGGAATTACGCAGGAACTGGCGCAAAAGGTGTGCACGCAGCTTGTGGCGCTTGCCGCAGCCGGCGATGAAGACATTCGCGTTTATGTCAATTCGCCCGGCGGTCACGTCGAATCCGGCGATAGCATTCACGACTTGATCAAGTTCATCAAGCCGAAGGTCTGGATCATCGGTACGGGCTGGGTCGCGTCCGCTGGTGCGCTGATCTACGTTTCAGTGCCGAAAGAGCGTCGTATTTGCCTGCCCAACACCCGCTTCCTGCTTCACCAACCATCCGGTGGCACACGCGGCATGGCGTCAGATATTGAAATTCAGGCCCGCGAAATCATCAAGATGAACAAGCGCCTGATCAAGATCTTCTCGGTGGCCACTGGCCAGACGGAAGAAAAGATCGCCAAGGACATCGATCGTGATTACTGGCTGGGTGCAGAAGAAGCTGTTGCTTACGGTCTTGCATCGCGCATCGTGACATCTCAGGCTGAAATCTAAGCGATTGATCTCTGAAGTTTTCAAAACCCGCATTGGCCTTGCCGATGCGGGTTTTTCTATGGGTGTTTGCGCGTTACGCTTTTTTCGCCAACCACAACGTATGGCGCGCCCCGCCGCGTTTGCCGTTGGCGCGTACATTCACTTCATCCGTGGCGAAACCGGCCTGGCGCAAACGGCGCGTAAAGGCTGTATCCGGCGCGGATGACCACACGGCCAGCACGCCACCGGGTCGCAAGGCTGTCTTGGCGGCGATAAGGCCAGCGGCATCATAAAGACTGTCGTTGGATGGACGCGATAAACCATCGGGGCCATTGTCCACGTCCAGCAAAATGGCGTCATAGGCCGCTTTTTTCGACCGGATCAATTCGCCGACATCACCGACATGAATATCAACACGGGTATCCTCCAGCGTGCCCTTGTGCAGTTCGGCCATCGGGCCACGCGCCCAATCCACAACGGCGGGCACCAGTTCGGCCACGGTCACGCGGGCGTCTGGCGGCAAAACACCAAGGGCGGCGCGCAGGGTAAAACCCATGCCAAGCCCACCAATCAGCATGGCTTGGCTTGCGCGACCAGAGATACGCTCACACGAAAGCGTCGCAAGTGCTTCTTCCGACCCACTCAGACGGCTGTTCATCAACTCGTTTGCGCCCAGCATGATGGAAAATTCCTGGCCGCGCTGCTTGAGGCGCAATTCACCACCATCGCCGGGAACGTGTGCGCGGTCGAGTTCTATCCAAGGCAGCATCGGTCTTCTCACTGTGTTGTGTGGCGGTCGTCTAACATGAGTAGGAGGAACCGGCTAGTGAGGGCAGATATTGCGCGATCTCAGAAGGATCCACGCACAAGCTGTGCCCGAGTACCCGAACGCGGCAAAGCCATCTTGCCAGCAGGGGTGTTTTTTGATCTTGGATAGCTGTCATATGTCCCAATGCCAGAGCGCGCCATGCTAAAAGAATTCTCCGTTCAAAGTCTGTTTATGGGTTTTCTGACGGCCTTTGTCGGTTTTGCCAGTTCCTTCGCCGTTGTTTTGCAGGGGCTGAAAGGTGTCGGTGCGACGGATTTTGAAGCGGCATCAGGGTTGATGGCGCTGTCGGTGTGCCTGGGGCTTTGCGCCATCGTGCTGTCTGTCACAACCCGGTTGCCGATCAGCACGGCATGGTCAACACCCGGCGGAGCGCTTTTGGCCGCAACTGGCGTGATAGAAGGTGGTTTTCCGGCAGCCGTTGGCGCTTTCATCATCTGCGCGCTTCTCATTATCGTTGCCGGATTGTTCAAGCCGCTTGGGCGTGCCGTTGCTTCCATCCCCACGCCGCTGGCCAATGCCATGCTCTCCGGCGTCATTATCGGCTTGTGTTTTGCGCCCATCAAGGCCATAGGCTTCAACCCGGCGCTCGGTCTGCCAATCATTCTGGCGTGGATCGTCGTCGGTGCCTTCAAACGGTTATTCGCGGTGCCTGCGGCCCTAGCCGCCTTCGTGTTGGTGATGATCTTCGGCGTCGATATTCCGGCAGGGGCGCTTGATAGCGTTCTGCAATCTCTCGCGCCGCCGATGGAATTCGTGATGCCGGTGTTTAACCTGCAAGCGCTGATCTCGATTGCGCTGCCGCTGTTCATCGTCACCATGGCCTCGCAGAATATCCCCGGCATTGCTGTGCTGAAGGTCAACAATTATGACCCGCAGCCGGGGCAATTGTTTGCCACGACCGGATTGTTTTCTTTGCTTGCCGCCCCATTTGGCGGCCATGCTGTAAACCTTGCGGCAATTACCGCGGCCATGTGCGCGGGAGAAGATGCTCACCCTGATCCGAAGCGGCGTTATTGGGCGGTGATCGTCAGCGGCGTTGGCTACGTGATTTTCGGCCTGCTGGCAGGCGTGGTCACCGCCTTCGTGGCGCTCGCCCCACCGATTCTCATTCAGGCTGTTGCCGGTCTTGCACTCGTCGGTGCCTTCTCCGGCTCTGCCGTTGCCGCGTTCAAAGAACCGGACACGCGGGAAGCCGCAGCCATCACCTTCCTCATCACCGCATCCGGCCTGTCCTTCGGCGGCATCTCCGGCGCGTTCTGGGGGCTGATCGGCGGTGGGTTGATGATGGCTTTGACGGGTTTTGTGAAACGACTGAAAAAGTAAAGAGGCACTTGCAACAGAATATTTCGCCGCATATAAGATTTGGCATGACCGATTGCATCGCAACCATTTCAGGCATGAGCGCGCAGATTTCTGCGAACGCCTCGCCGTGCGGCGCACTCTCGCTTCTTAGCCTCGACCTTACACGCGGTTGCCGGGTCCAGTGAGGAGCGCCCGGCGGCCGAAAGCCCGCTGGTGCGAACGCTCCTCAACTCGAAATCTCAATTTTTACTGGATTTAGGCCCGAAAGGGCGCGCATCTGACGGTGGCTTTTAAGCCCGCAGATGGCGGAAGGAGTAAGATCATGGACGCCAAGAACTCGAATATTTCCAAAGGCATGTCAGACGCATCCGTCAAATATCGCCCTTACCCGGTGATCGACATCAAGGATCGCACCTGGCCCTCCAAGACCATCGATAAGGCACCGATCTGGTGTTCCGTGGATTTGCGCGATGGCAACCAGTCGCTGGTCAACCCGATGGGACATGATCGCAAAGCGCGCATGTTCAAGCTCTTGCTGGAAATGGGTTTCAAGGAAATCGAAATCGGCTTTCCGTCCGCCTCGCAGACGGATTTTGACTTTGCCCGCTGGTGCGTGGAGCAGGGTGGCGTGCCGGAAGATGTGTCATTGCAGGTGCTGGTGCAGTGCCGCCCGGAACTGATTACCCGTACTTTCGAATCGCTGGAAGGTGCGAAGAACCCCATCATCCACTTCTATAACTCCACCAGCGAGTTGCAGCGCCGCGTGGTGTTCGGCAAGGATGTGCCTGGTATCAAGCAGATCGCTGTCGATGCCGCCAAGATGATTACCGATATGGCCGCCAAGGCCGGCGGTGGTTTCCGCTTTGAATATTCACCAGAAAGCTTCACCGGCACAGAGCTGGACGTGGCCTTGGAGATCTGCAACGCGGTCGTTGAGGTTGTGAAACCGACGGCGGAGAACAAGCTGATCCTGAACCTGCCATCCACCGTGGAAATGGCAACGCCGAACATCTATGCCGACCAGATCGAATGGATGTGCCGCAATATCGATAACCGCGAAAATGTCATCATCTCGCTGCATCCGCACAACGACCGTGGAACCGGCATCGCCGCCACCGAACTGGCCTTGATGGCGGGCGCCGATCGCGTCGAAGGCACGTTGTTCGGCAATGGCGAGCGCACCGGCAATGTGGACGTCGTGACGCTGGCGCTGAACATGTACACGCAGGGCGTGGACCCGGAACTGGATTGCCGCGATATCGAGCGCATCAAATCCGTCTATGAATATTCCAACGAAATGACGATCCCTGAGCGTCATCCATACGTTGGTGAACTGGTCTACACCGCATTTTCCGGTTCGCATCAGGATGCGATCAACAAGGGCATGAAGGCCATCAAGGTCGCCAATCACCCCGTCTGGGAAGTGCCGTATCTGCCGATCGATCCGAAGGATGTGGGCCGTTCTTATGAGGCGATCATCCGCATCAATTCGCAGTCCGGCAAGGGCGGCATCGCTTACATTCTTCAGCAGGATTACGGCATCAACCTGCCACGCAATCTGCAAGTGGAATTCCGCGAGGACATTCAGCGCATTACCGATGAGGAAGGCGTGGAACTGCCCGCCAAGCGCATCCACGACCGCTTTATCGAGCGTTATGTGACGCAGCCGAATTCGCGTCTGAAGTTTGTGGACCACCACACCTATCCGGCGGGCGACTTCAAGGGCGTGCGCGTGGTTGCTGCTGAAATTACCGATAATGGTGAGGTGAAGCGCATCGAAGGCAAAGGCACCGGTCCGATTGATGGATTCATCAACGCCCTGTCGACCTATCTCGGCATCGACCTGTCGGTGAATGATTACTCCGAGCACTCCTTGCAACACGGCTCCAACGCTTCGGCCATCGCCTATGTTGAAATGGAGCACCCGGGCGGCAAGCTGTTCGGCGCAGGCATCAACACCAACATCGTTGGTGCTTCGCTGGAAGCAATCGTTTCAGCCGCCAACCGCGTGTTGGAAGAGCGGGCGGGCAAGTAATATGCCGACTTGAAGTGTCGGCCAGATGGAAGGCGTTCCATCTGGCCGACTATCAGCGTGATAAAAGATCGTCTGACATCAATATCAGGAGCTTTTCCCTTTGCAGTCCGGAATGGGAATCGTTGAGGATTTATCGACCCGCGTTGCGTCTGGGTGGATCAACCTTGCTTCCGGCATGGAGGGCTGTGAACGGATAGAGGCGTTTTTCTCCGGTCCAGCATACCAGCCACACCGGCATGACACTTACGCAATTGGCAGAACCCTCTCAGGTGTTCAGCGGTTTCAATATCGTGGGCAGGCCAGCGCCGGTGTTCCAGGCACAGTCATCGTTCTCCACCCCGACGAGTTGCATGATGGGCAAGCCGGGACCGAAGACGGGTTCCACTACCAGATGATCTATCTGGACCCGCTGCTTGTTCAACAAGCATTAGGATATGGGCATGCGCTGCCCTTTATTCCCCAAGGCGTTTCACGCGATCCGCGTTTGTTGGCGGCAATTGACCGTATCGTCGGTCATATCAGCGAACCTATGGAAACCTTGCAGTATGACGATGCGGTATTCGATATCGCTAAAGCCCTGCAAGCCGCAGCACCGCCCACTGGCAGACGCAAGATTTCGTTGCCTGATTATCAGGCCGCTGACAAGGCTCGCGATTATCTTCGGCACTCCGAAGGGCAGGTCGTTTCGCTTGAGCAGTTGGAAGCGCTGACCGGGCGGGATCGCTGGAAGTTATCGCGTGATTTCAGGGCCGTATTCGGCACTAGCCCATATCGTTATCTGACCCTGCGCCGTCTGGACCGCGCCAAAGCGCAAATCATCGATGGACGCCCACTTGTTCAGGTGGCTTTGGACGCAGGCTTTGCCGATCAGGCGCACTTGACCCGACATTTCCGAAACAGTTTCGGCATGACACCCGCGCAGTGGCGCAAGATGACGCTGGGACGGGGTTAATCTGCACGATCGTTCAATATCACCAACATTGAACTGCCTACATTGCTGTCATTCAACAATGGAGCAATCAATATATGGCCCCTCAATATCAGGCAATCAACTTCTCGGATAAACTCTCGAAAATAACGGAGTTCTGGCAGCCACGCGTTGTCGCGGAAATGAATGATTACCAGTTCAAGATCGTGCGCATAGAGGGTGATTTCATCTGGCATGACCATCCGGAAACGGATGAGACTTTCATCGTTTTAAGCGGCCAGTTGCGGATTGATTTTCATGATGGCGCGGTGTCGATTGGTCCCGGTGAAATGTTTGTTGTTCCCAAGGGTGTGGAACACAAGCCCTATGCGGAACACGAAGTGCATCTGCTTTTGATCGAGCCGCGTGGCGTTCTCAACACCGGGCATACGGGGGGAGATCGCACGGCGCAGAACGACGTCTGGATTTAATCACCGTTTGGCGAGGAAGACTTTAATCGTCGTCGCCTTGCTCTGAAGGATTGCGAAAGCCCAAAGGACGTCCGTTGGCGTAAAAAACGCGGACGTCTTCCAGTTCTATGCCAGTGCCTTTTTCATTCAGGCTGAAACGTTCGCAGGTGACGTCCCATGTGCCTGGGCCGCCATTGATGTGGAAGAGATTATAAGCGGCGCGTGGCTTTTCGCCGCCGGGGCCTTGGGAGGCGGAGGCGATGCCGACGACGGGCACATGGTCGCGACCGCGATGGGTGTTGAGCCAGTAGACCGTGTTGAGGTGGGTGTGACCGTGCAGAACCAGTTCTGCGCCGCCGGTGCCGATGGCGGCGGCAAAACGGCGGATGCCGATCATGCGTTTGTGGGTGGCAGCGGCACCGCGGATCGGCGGGTGATGGATCATCACCACGCGAAACAGCCCTTGTTCACCGGCTTTTTTCAACAGTTCCGCCGTGGCGCGCGCTTGTCTGCGCCCGAAATATCCTGTCGCGGAAAGGGGCGGCGTGGCGATGGATGTGGAACATCCTATGAGCGCGACGGGCCCACGAACCTGCATATAAGGGAAAATCTTGCGGTCTTTATCCCAGGTTTCCGGGTCGCCATCCCCGCGCACATAGGGATACCATGCGGCCATGGCCTTGTCGTGTGCGCCCGGAACATAAGCATCGTGGTTGCCCGGTACGACAGAGGTGTTGGACGGTTTACCAATTTCCTCCAGCCAGTCGGCGGCAGCGCGAATTTCGATGCCGGTCGCCAGATTGACGAGATCACCGGTAATAGCGACATGATCCGGCGTCTTGCTGTCCAGATCGTCCACCAGCCTTTCCAGCGTATCGGTGAAAAGATGCTTGCGGCGATTGAGGCGCCAGTTCACAAAGCCGGTAATGCGCTTGGAAGCAAGTTCGCGGAATGTGAGCTTGGGAAGCGGGCCGAGGTGGATATCGGAAATATGGGCGAGTTTGAACATGCGTCCAGACATAGCGCATGGTTTTGCGGGCGTCCAATCAAAGTCCCGTTTTTTCAAGGGGATAAGCATCTCACTGAAAAGTGTCGGTCGACCTTCGGATAATCCGTTGGAAATGGATGGAGCGTGGAACGTTGAGTGACAGATTTGCGAAAGAAGGCGGGTTGCGGCGGTTGCTTCGGCGGCTGGTCACACGCCTCATGCATGTGTTTTTCTTTATCCGGCGCGGCATGACGCTTGGCGTGCGGGCTGCCTGTTTCGATGCGGATGGCCGGGTGTTTCTGGTGCGGCATTCCTATGTTCCCGGTTGGCACATGCCGGGCGGCGGTGTGGAACGCGGCGAGACCGGATTGCAGGCGCTGCACAAGGAAATTCGCGAGGAGGGTAATCTTGTCGCCACCTCTGTGCCGCAGCTTTTCCATGTCTATTTCAACAATCGCACCAGCGACCGCGACCATGTCCTGTTCTACCGGCTGACGGTCAGGCAAACAGAGGTGAAGGTGCCGGACCATGAAATCAGCGAGAGTGGATTTTTCCCGCTGGATGCCTTGCCGGAAGGCACAACGCCTGCCACCCGCCGCCGCCTTGCGGAACTGGCGGGTGACAGGCTGCCGAATGACGAATGGTAACGTTTAACCCAATCGTGCCCGATCATGCGCCGTGTCCAGCTCAAGCTCGGGCCCAACAGGTACGATGCCGGTGGGGTTGATCGTCTTGTGGCTGCGGTAATAATGTTCTTTGATGTGGCGGATATCGACCGTCTCCGGGATGCCTGATGTCTGGTAGAGATCGCGTAGATAGCCAGTCAGGTTGGGGTAGTCATGAATGCGGCGGATGTTGCATTTGAAATGGCCGACATAGACCGGGTCGAACCGCACCAGCGTGGTAAACAGCCGCCAATCGGCTTCCGTCTGCTGCGGGCCGAGCAAAAACCTTTGGTCGTTAAGCCGCTCTTCCAAAATATCCAGCGTTTCGAAAACCTTGGCGGCACTGTCCTGATAGGCCTCTTGCGTGGTGGCAAAACCGGCCTTGTAGACGCCGTTGTTGACGGTGTCGTAAATCAGATCGTTGAGCTGATCGATCTCAGTGCGCAAGGCTTCTGGATAATAATCGGTCTGCGATCCGGTCAAGGCATCGAAGGCGCTGTTGAACATACGGATGATTTCTGCCGATTCATTGGACACGATCGTGTTCTGCTGCTTGTCCCACAGCACCGGCACCGTCACGCGGCCTGAATATTGCGGGTCTGCCTTGGTATAGACCTGCCAGAGAGTGGATGAGCCGAAGAGGTGATCTTCGGTGGCGCCCGGTGTGCGCTCGTCTTCAGCTTTGAACTCCCAACCGTTTGCCAACATCAGCGGATCGACCACGGAAACGGAAATGAGGTCTTCCAGCTTTTTCAACTTGCGGAAAATCAGCGTACGATGCGCCCATGGACAGGCCAGCGACACATAAAGATGATAACGGTCTTTCTCCGCTTTAAAACCACCCTTGCCGGAAGGGCCGGGTGCGCCATCTGGCGTGATCCAGTTGCGGAACTGCGAAGCGCTGCGCTTGAAGTGACCTTTGGTTTCTTTGGTGTCGTACCACACGTCTTGCCAAACACCTTCAACCAACATGCCCATGCGCTTTCTCCTTCTCGTTGCTGTATTGCACTTTAATTCATGGACCGGCGGAAGCGAACCCTTCGGAAAGTGAACAGTGCGTTTCGTTTGCTGCTGTGATGACGGAATGATGCGGAGGGTAGATTTGTTCTTTACGGACTTTAATTTTCCTGATATCCGCGTTTATCACAATTCTGAGGGAATTCTGACCTATGACCGTAACACGGACGCTCCGACGACGCTGACGCATCCAACGCCCTTTCGGCGTCGCGCTCGCATATCGTCCTGTCTGTATCTAACGTTTCGGTCTTTTCATGTCCAAGCACGACCTGGTCTACCTCACTGAAGACGCGTCTCATAACGCCGTCATCGAACTCATCAACGAAGAAGCTTTTGGCCCAGGCCGGCACACCAGAGCGGCTGCCCGCATCCGCGAGCAGGGGCCGCATGACCGGTCCATTTCCTACATCTGCGCTGACGATGGCGAGACGATTGCATCGGTTCGCATGACGCCGGTTCTGGCCGGTGGCGTGAAGGGGCATATGCTCGGCCCGCTGGCTGTTCGGCCTTCGCACAAAAACATGGGCATCGGGCGTGAACTGGTGCGGATTGCCATTGCTGCCGCCAAGCGGAAGGGCTCGGAAGCCGTCATTCTCATCGGTGATCCGCCCTATTACATGCCGCTGGGCTTCGAGAAAGTGGCCTATGGCGCGCTCGATTTTCCGGGGCCTGTCGATTTGAACCGTGTTCTGGTCGTGCCGCTCACGGGTGATGTTCACGCGCGGATGACGGGTAAAATCGGCTGGCGTAAATGCGAAACGCCCGTGGCTGCTGTCGAAGAAGAACTGGTTGTTGAGCCTCTTCGGGCTATTGCCTGATAACGCTTCGCATTTTGCTTATAGCTTTATGAGTAGTTGACGGGCAACCAGTCATAATTCGTGCTGTCTTTGCGCACATGGCCTATGCCTGGAAACGCAATATGCGCGCCCGCGACCAGATATTTGCCTTCCACGGACTGTTTGAATGCGTCGGCGCGCGCAGCAATCGCGCGCTTCTGGTCTATGTCGAATTCGATTGCGACATCAGGCTCATCGAACTGAAGAAGATCGCCATGGGTGATATCGCCCCAGAACACGATTTTCTGGCCTTCGCTTTCGAGCGTAATCGCGCTGTGGCCGGGCGTATGACCGGCGTAAAGTATCGAGCCCAGACCGGCAACGGGGGCTGCATTGTCTGCGAAGGTTTCAAACTTTCCGGCTTTGACGTAAGGCGTCACGCATTGATCTGCCTCAGCGAATTGCTGTTTGACGATGCCGGTTGCGGCCTTGGCATTGTCCGCGCTCAGCCAGAACTTTGCCTCGCGTTCGTTGACCCGCAACGTGGCGTTCGCAAAGACAAGCGTGCCATTGTTCGTCAGCCCACCGGAATGATCGGTGTGGATGTGGGTGAGGACAACGTCATCGATATCGCCCGCTTTGTAACCCGAGGCCTCAATATTGGCCACGAGTTTGCCGAGCGTCGGACCGAGATAGCTGCCTGAACCGGCGTCGATCAACACAAGCCGCTCTCCCGTATTGATCAGGAAGGCGTTGACGGAGGTTGGCACCATGTCTGGCAGGAATGCCTCGTGCAGAACCTCTTGGGCGTGTTGCGGCGTGGTGTGGGTGTAAAGCTTGGACAGCGGAAGGGGCACGGTGCCATCAGACAGGGCGGTGACTTCGACAGAACCAATTTTCAACCGATAAAAACCGGGCGCCTGAACGGTGGCGAAGGGCGCTTTGGCAAAAGCCAGCGAGGGTGCGATGAAGGGCGCGGCGATGAGGCCGGAAACGGCGCCTTTGAGGAGGGAACGGCGTGATGGCATGTGGGATGCTCCTTGATGATGGGGCGGAACCTCTTGCAAGTTCCTGTTCATCAGCTAAGACTGTCTCGGTCAGCAATCAAATCGATACCAATCATGAACGTCATCGATCATTTCAATCTTCGTTCTTTCGACCTCAATCTGCTTGTCGCCTTTGATGCGATGATGGAGGAGATGAGCGTCACGCGGGCCGCGCAGCGGCTGAAAATCCAGCAGCCCGCCATGAGCCACAATATCTCCACGCTGCGCACTCTGTTTCAGGATGACCTTTTCATTCGTGTGGGGCAGGTGATGAAGCCCACGGCGCGGGCGCTCAATCTGGCCGGTCCGATCAGGCAAACGTTGCGGCAGGCGCAGGCGGCTGTTTTGATGGCGGATGTGTTCGATCCGGCCACGGAGCGACGGACATTCCGGCTGGGGCTTTCCAGCGAGGTGGAGCTTCTGTTGCTGCCGGATTTGACGGCGCGCCTGCGGGATATCGCGCCGGGGATACGTCTTCTGGCACGCGGCGGTGACGTGCAAGAGGTGGATGCGATGCTGGATGCGGGTATTATCGACCTGTCTGTCGGATGCAGTTATTTGCCGGACTCTCGGCATCACTGCGAACCGCTTTATCAATCCAGCGTGCTCTGCTGTTTCAATCCGCACTTGCTCAAGCTTCCCAACCCTATGGGGCTGGATGCTTATATGTCCGGGCAACATGCGGTGATTTCGCAAACCGACAGCCTGCATGGTTGCGTGAAAGATGCGCTCGATCACATTGGCGCCGATCTGGAGGTGGTGGCTGCGGCACCTGATTTTATGTCGGTGCTGGCGACGGCGCGCCAATCGCCGGTTATCGCCACCGTGTCCTCACGGATCGCGCTGCGTTACGGGCCGCTGCTCGGACTTGAGGTTAGCCCCGTTCCGCTGAAACTTTCGTTTCCGCCGGTGGCGATGGTCTGGCCCCTGCAGACCGATAGCGATCTGGGCTGCGCATGGTTGCGGCAGCAAATTCGTGAGGCGATGTTGAGGACGAACGAGGGTGGCTGCTCGATGCCGCCGCCTGACGGTCAAAATTCCTGGCCACGCCTCAGAACTTTATAACTCTTATTTTCGATAGGCCTCGAACCGGTAGTGATCACCGTCGCGGCGGATATGGCCAACGCCGGGAAACGGCAGATGCGTGGCTGCGATGAGATAACCCTCATCGGCAGCCTGCGTGAACGCCGCAGCGCGGGCGGTTGCTGCGCGTGGCTGGTCATAATCGAAATCGATGGTGATGGCGGGATTTGCGAACTGGACGCTATCGCCATGCACGATATCGCCAACAAAGGCGATGGTCTCGCCATTGTTTTCAAACCGGATCGTGAGGTGTCCGGGTGTATGGCCGGCACGCAGGCTGGCGCTGAAACCGGGAAGAATATCCCCGTTGTCCTCAAACAGCGTCACGCGGTTTTCCGTCTCGTAAGGGTCGATTGCCGCATGTGCACGACCGATCTGGCCTTTCACTTTCTCTGTTGCATGAGGAGCGTCGGCAGCACCGTCCGCCAGCCAGAATGCGGCTTCCGTTTTGCCGATATGAAGTTTCGCGTTTTTGAAAACCGGTTTGCCATCAGCAACCAGCCCGCCGGAGTGATCGGCATGAATGTGGGTCAGGATAATGTCGTCGATGCCATCGGTTGACACGCCCAACTCTTCAAAAGCTATTGGAAGTTTACCGTGATCTGGTCCGAAAAACGCACCTGAGCCGGTATCGATCATGATTTTTCGTCCGTCTGTCTCCACCAGAAACGCGTTTACGGACAGTTCGCCCGGCGCATCCGGAAACTTTTCCGGTGTCGGCTGGTCCGAGCCGAGGCGATAAAGACTGCCAACAGGCGCCACGAGAGTACCGTCGCAGAAGACAGTGATGCGGGCTTTGCCCACGGAAAATGTGAAGGGTGTCAAAGAACGGTCATCCGTCATGGCGTGCTCTTCCGTACAGTATTGATTATATGAATATTTTCTTGAGGTAAGTGAACGGTTCCGTATCGGCAAAGTCTTCGATCTGGCCGAAAACCGTATAACCGCACTTTTGATAGACACTCAAAGCATCGGTACTCATCGTGTCGATATAGGCACCTTTGCAGCCTCTTTTGCGCGCTTCGTCTTCCGCCAGAGCTAGCAGTTTAGGGCCAAGGCCTTTGCCTCTCATGGTTTCGGGAATGAAGAGGAGCGAGGTATAAAGCCAGCCTCGCGCCGTGTGGCCCACCAAACCGCCGATAACCGCGTTCTGGTCATCGCGAATGGAGATGATCAGCTCCTGCCAGTTGCTTTTGCCAAAGCGCGTAACATTATAGGCCTTTAGCTGCTCAAGGATGGCGGCTTCGCTGTCCTTATCGGAAGCGTCGCTGACGACAATTTTCGGTTCCATCAACGACCCTCACGCCACCAGAGCGCCGAGAAGGCCATGAGCAATGCGGCAAGCCCTGCGAAACCGGCAAAGAGCGGCAGGGTGTTGACGCCCTTCAGCACAGTTTCATCCGTCAGGCGAATGAGCATTCGGTCGTTATCGGCCACGCGCACATCGCCGCGCACCGGCAGAATATCCGGCAGAACGACGCGGCCATCATCATTGACGACCCGGTGAATACTGCCCTTGGTGGCATCGACGAGTGGTTTCAGCGGATCCGTGGTCGAGATCATGGCCTTGAATTCCGGCGCATCGACGGCGCCGACATGGACGAGGGTGGAGAAGTCACCATTGGTGATTTCATAAAGGCCGGTTTCATCCATGCGGCGTTCGATCTTGTAAAGACCGGGCTCGGTTTGTGTGAACGCCATGGTTTCGGCTTTACCGGTCGGGAATTTAACCGTCGCGTCACCGGGGTTGTCACCGATGGTCTGGCGGGTGATCTCCAGCGTGCGACCATTGGCGCGTGCGGTCAGCGCTTCTTCCTCGAGCTCCGGTTCCTTCATCAGCCAGTGGGCAATGCGACGGTAAAGCGCGACATGCGGGCCGCCGCCTTCATAACCACGCGCCCAGAGCCAGCCTTGGTCAGACAGCAGCATGGCGACCCGGCCTTCGCCCTGACGGTTCAGCACCAGAAGCGGGTCTTGCCCGTCACCCAGCATCACCGTCTGGCCCTGCGGTTGATCGACACCAACGGTGCGGAACCATCGGCCCCATTGTGGCGGCTCTTCGCCAGAACCTTCCAGACCACGCGTGACCGGGTGCTTTTTGCCCGCTTCGGACAGACGTGGGAAAAACGCCGATTGGTGGACTTCGCCCGTCGGCTGCGCAGGCAGCACGGAGGCCAGCGGCGTCATGGCGATGGAATCCTGCCCGGCATGTTCAGGCCCAGCAGCAATCAACAGCGCGCCACCCTTTTGCACATATTGGGCGATGTAATCGTAATAGAGAATCGGCAACACGCCGCGGTGCTGGTAGCGGTCAAAGATGATGAGATCGAAATCCTCGATCTTTTCCACGAAGAGTTCACGCGTCGGGAAAGCAATCAGCGATAACTCATTGATGGGCGTGCCATCCTGCTTTTCCGGCGGGCGCAAAATGGTGAAATGCACCAGGTCTACCGACGTATCGGATTTCAACAGGTTGCGCCACGCGCGCTCACCCGCATGGGGTTCCCCGGACACCAGCAGCACGCGCAGGTTCTGACGGATGCCTTCGATGACGTGAACGGCACGATTGTTGGTGGTTGTCACTTCGCCGGGAAGTTCAGCCACGGAAAATTCCATGACGTTGTTTCCGCCGCGCGGTACTTTGAAGCTGAAGGGAAGCGGTTGGCCGGGCGTGGCCTGAAGCGTGGCGATCTCTTCCCCGTTCATCTTCACGGTCACATCGGCTCTGCCCCCTTGCGGGCGACCGTCATCGAAGACGCGCAGTGTCAATTCCTGCTGCTCGTTGACGATGCCGAAGCGCGGTGCGCGCAGCACTTCGATGCGGCGGTCGAACTCCTCGGCGCGACCGGTAATCAGGCCATGGATCGGTGCCTTGAAGCCGAGCGTCTGTTCGATATTCGGCGTGACATTGGGAATATCGTGAACTTGGCCGTCGCTGAGGAAAATCGCACCGCCGACGCGGGAGGGGGAGACATCCGATACGGCTGCGGACAGGGTGGAGAACAGATTGGTGGCCGGAGAATCGCTATTCGCGTCGTTTTCGACTTCCACGATGCGCGGTTCGATGCGTGGAAAGCGGGCGAGACGTTCCTTCAAGGTCGCCAGTGCCTGATCGGTTTGTTCCGGGCGTTGCTGCACGTCCTGACTTTGCGAACGGTCCACGATGACGGGCACGATGGTGGAAAGCGGATCGCGCTCTTCATTCGTCAAAAGCGGATTGGCGATGGCCAGCAGCAGGGCGGCAAGTGCAAGCCCGCGCAGCCAAGCGCCGCGCACGCCGCGCCACAGGCCGATGATGGCCAGCACGAAGGCTGCGAAAGCCATAACGCCGATGACGATCCATGGAAGAAACGGAGCGAAGGTCAATGTCATGGCTTATTGCCCCAACCGCTGGAGGATGTCGGGCACATGCACCTGATCTGCCTTGTAGTTGCCGGTCAGCATATACATCATGATGTTCACGCCGGTGCGGAAGGCGTGTTCGCGCTGCACCTCATCCGGCGGCACGGTGGGCAGCACGGGGGCGCCGTTGGCATCGATGGCCCAAGCGCCAGCAAAATCATTGCCGGTGATGATGATAGGCGACACGCCATCGGCAGAGGAAGAAATGCCCGATGTGGTTTTGGCGGCATCCTGCCGGGATTCCACCCACAGCGGACTTCCGGTGTAACGACCAGGAAAATTGTTCAGCAGGTAAAATGACCGTGTGACGACATGGTCCTTCGGCACCGGTTCCAGCGGTGGAATATCCACATTAGCGAGGATTTCCTGAAGGCGCTGGCTGTTGGGACTGGTGTTTCCGCCAATTTCCAAGGAGGAAAACTGGTCGCGTGTGTCGAACAACACCGTGCCACCCGCCCGCATATAGGCATCGATACGGGAAATGGCAGCCGTCGAAGGCATCGGCGCTGTGGAAGAGATCGGCCAGTAGATGATGGGATAAAACGCCAGCTCATCCTTGGAGATATCAAGGCCAACAGGCTCACCGGGTTCCAGCGTCGTGCGCCATGTGAGGAACTCGGACAGCCCCTGTAATCCCTGCTGCGAGATCCGGTCCACATCGTCTTCGCCGGTGCGGACATAAGCGAGGTGGGTGGTATCCAGCCGCTCGAAAATCGCTTCATCGCCGGGTTTCGGGTCATCCGCACGGGCGATATCCGGTGAGAAGAGCGTCAGTCCTGCAGCAAAGGTGAGCAGGATCGCGGCAGCGGCGGATGTGCGTGTACGAGGCAGACGTGAAAACACGCCGTGCATGAACAGAACGATGAGACTATCGGCAAACAACATCAACAGGGCCGCAATGAACAGGGCAGGGCGCAGGGATTTTGCCGCTTCTCCAACAAGTCCTTCCCGCGTGGTGGCCGTGCCAGCGAGCGATGTATCCAGCGGGCGAAGGACAGCGTCCGGCGGCAGCAGGTTGAGCGCCACGAAACCGGCTTCCGTGCCATAAAGGCCGGGAGGGTTATCAAAGCTGGCGCGAGGGGACTGGCCGGGTTTGACGTCCAGAGGACGGGCGGTGCCGATTTCTGGCGAAAGCGCTCCATTGGCTGTCAAAAGTCGGTAAGGCGGTAGCGCTGCGGTAGGCGCATTGGCGGAGGCGGATGAGCCACCGACCTGTGACAATTGGACGATGCGGCGCAACATTTCCACAAAATGGCCTGAGATCGGCAGGTCGGACCAGCTGGCTTCGGCGCTGACGTGGAACAACACGATGCGGCCTGCATCGACATTGCGGGTGGTGACCAGAGGCGTTCCATCGGCAAGACTTGCCCATGTGCGCTCGGCAAGGTCGGGTGTCGGTTCGGCCAGAACCTGACGTTTGATGTGAACACCATCAGCCTTCGGCATTCCTGCAAAGGGGCCGAAATTGGGAAAATCTGCCAGCGGCTGTGGTTCTGCCCATGAGAGAGAGCCGCCCAGCGCCCGTTCACCTTGACGCAATGTTACCGGGACCAGGGGATCATCTGTAGGCGCGGCGGCAAGGCGCGGTCCGGCAAAACGGATCAAGGTGCCGCCTTGTGACAGCCAGCGCTGAATGGGCGCGTAAGTTTCCTGCGGCAGACGACCGATATCAGCCATGACGATGACGGATGGGTTGGATTGCAGCAGTTCGGGGATTGCGACGGACAGATCGGCCTGCCGCTGTGGCACCAGATCGACATAGGGCTGGATGGCGCGGCTGATGTAAAACAGCGGCTGCAACAAGGGCTGGAAATCATTGCCGGTTTCACCCGCCAGCAGCGCCACACGACGGCGGCGGAAACCGTCATCCAGCAGATGTACGGAGCCAGCCGTTGCAATACGCTCGACGGAAAGGCGGGCGAAATCATTGCGCAGTTCGAATGGCGCGCTCAAAACCGCCTTGGTTTCTGCGGCGCCCGGCGCGAAGGTGGCGGTATCGGTTGCAAGAATGCGCCCCTGGCTGTCCTGCGCATTGATCGTCAGGTTGGCAGGGCCGCTGGTATCCAGACGCGAGAGGGAGACGCTCATGGTCTCGGCGCCGTTTTCAGCGCCTGTGATTGCGGATATCGCCTGTCCATCACCTTCCACCACACGAAAC
The DNA here is from genome assembly GCF_033957765.2 of Agrobacterium sp. rho-13.3. Classification (NCBI taxonomy): domain Bacteria; kingdom Pseudomonadati; phylum Pseudomonadota; class Alphaproteobacteria; order Hyphomicrobiales; family Rhizobiaceae; genus Agrobacterium; species Agrobacterium sp. rho-13.3. The sequence goes on along the minus strand of NZ_CP192774.1, from coordinate 1,899,857 downwards.
TCTGCCGATTGCATGGTGGCGAGATTGCTGAGGGCGGCGCGGTCATTCGGCGTCGCAACACCATCTGTGATATAGGCCAAGGTGCCGGGCGCGGTGCCATTCAACGCTTCGATCACCGATTCTGCTGTGCGAATACGGTCTGGCACCAAAGGCTGCGGTTTGGCAGCGGCCAGTTTTTCCAGCGCTGCTGCCGTCGTGCCGGGTTCGGCATCGTGGTCACGGTCTGCGGTGAAAGCGATGGCGACGGGGCGTTCCGCCCGCTCCGCGTCACCAATCAAGGCTTGCGCGGTGCGAACGCGGCGCTCCCAATCCGGTGCTGCGGCCCAGCCATTGTCCACGATCAGCACCAAGGGGCCGCTACCCGCCAGCGTGGCATTGCGCGGATTGATGACGGGATCTGCCAGCGCAAAGATCACCGCGGCGGCAAGTGCCATGCGCAGAAGCGTCAGCCACCACGGACTTTTTGACGGGGTTTCTTCGCGCTTCAGCACGGTTGCGAGAATGCGCAGTGGCGGAAAGATTTCCGTTTTCGGGCGCGGTGGCGTCAGGCGCAGCAGCCACCAGATGGCCGGGAGCGCAAGAAGGCCAAACAGAATGAACGGGCTGGTAAAAACGAAAGGCAATGCGCTCATGTGCGGCCCCCGTTTGCGCCAACCGGCGCGCCGGAGAGATACATGTGCATGGCCACGAGTGCTTCGGACGCCAGATGGTCCGTGCGATTGAAGACGAAATTCCAGCCGAGGCGGCGAAGCGATGAAGACAGGGCGTCCCGCCGTGCGAAATAGGCGCGGGTGTAATCATCGCGAATGGTTTCAGCGCGACCGGAGGTCAGTTTTTCGCCGGTTTCGGGGTCGGAAAATTCGGTGCGACCGCTGTAGGGAAAGACTTCTTCGGCAGGGTCGGCAATCTCAACCACATGACCGCGCAGGCCACGGCGCGCCAGCGGAGACAGGCGCTCCATAACGGTTGTCGCGTCATCGAGAAAATCACCGATCAGCACGATATCGCTGGAACCGCGGATCATGCTGGTATCCGGCAGGCCCGTTGTGGGTGGCGCGTGCAGAATGGCGGTTGCGAGACGCTCCGCTGCATTGCGGGCAGAGACGGGTTCCATAATGCCGGGGCAGCCGATGCGCTCACCGGAACGCGCCAGAACTTCCGCCAATGCCAGCATCAGCACCAGCGCACGGCTTTCTTTCGAGACCGTGCCGAGCGTGGATTTGAACATCATCGATGGCGAGAGGTCTGCCCAGAGCCAGATGGTGTGGGCGGCTTCCCATTCCCGGTCCCGCACATAGGTATGGTCATCGCGGGCGGAGCGGCGCCAGTCGATGCGCGACAGGCTTTCGCCGTCTGCATAGGGCCGGAACTGCCAGAAGTTTTCGCCAATGCCGCGTTTGCGGCGGCCGTGCCAGCCTGCTGTCACGGTGTTGGCAATGCGTTTGGCCTCCACCATGCAATCCGGCACCAGAGCGGCACGTTGGCGCGCACGGGCAAGCACGTCACTGCCGGGCGTCTGCTCTACGATCTGGCCGATGGATGCCACATGCACTCCTTTTCAAGCAGTCAGTTCAAGCCTGAAGGCTTTAAGCTTTTGCCTGTTCCACGAGACTGGCGATGACGTCGCGAACCGACATGCCTTCCGCACGCGCCGCAAATGTCAGCGCCATGCGGTGTTCCAGAACCGGCTCCGCCAGCGCGTAGATATCGTCCAGCGACGGTGCGAGACGGCCTTCGTACAGAGCGCGGGCGCGGGCGGTGAGCATCAGCGATTGGCCAGCACGCGGTCCCGGTCCCCATGCAACGTTTTTATCGGTCAATTTGTTGCCATGGCCGGGGCGGGCAGAGCGCACCAGGGCAAGGATTGCATCCACCACCTTGTCACTGACTGGCATCTGGCGAATGAGGGTCTGGATTTCGATCAGCCGTTCCGCGTCGATCATGCGGCGGGCTTCACCGGATGCTGTGCCTGTCGTGTCCAGGAGAATCTGACGTTCGGCGGCAAGGTCGGGATAATCGACATCCACCTGCAACAGAAAGCGGTCAAGCTGGGCTTCCGGCAGGGGATAGGTGCCTTCCTGCTCCAGCGGGTTCTGGGTGGCCAGAACGTGGAATGGCTTGGGCAGGTCAAAACGCTGACCGGCAACGGTAATGTGGTATTCCTGCATGGCTTGCAGCAGGGCGGATTGCGTGCGCGGGCTGGCGCGGTTGATTTCGTCAGCCATCAGAAGCTGGCCGAAGATCGGTCCCTTGATGAAACGGAAAGAGCGGCGACCGCTCTCATCCTGATCCATGACTTCCGAGCCGAGAATATCCGATGGCATAAGGTCCGGCGTGAACTGAATACGGTTGGCATCCAGCCCCAGAACGGTGCCGAGTGTCGTGACGAGCTTTGTCTTCGCGAGGCCGGGAACGCCAACAAGCAACGCGTGGCCGCCAGACAGGACGGCGAGAAGCGTGTTCTGCACCACCTTCTCCTGACCGAAGATGACTTTGGAGACTTCTGCCCGGATGGCGGCGATATCCGACAGCGCCTTTTCGGCAGCGGCGATGATCGCCTTTTCGTCGAGGGTTTCGCTGGTGTTCATAATGCCCATATCGCTCTCCTCAAAACTCTGCCGCAGCTGTTGTAACGACTCGCATACAGGACGGATTTCGCGCTGCATATAGCTTATTGCCATCCTGCCCGCTGACAAGCATCCTTCGAATGACTATCTCGTTACTTATGTTCCATTCATTGCATAAATGGCAAAGCAGGGCTCGAATATGGCGGCTGATACGATAAATTCCGCGAAGGATGCGGCAGGACTGGCCGCGATGATTGCCCACGCTGCCGAGCAGGTTGGCGAAAAAACGCGTGGTCCAGCACCCGTGGAACGCTGGAATCCGCCGTTTTGTGGCGATCTGGATATGGAAATTCGCGCTGATGGCACATGGTTTTACATGGGTACGCCGATTGGCCGGGCGCCGCTGGTGCGGCTGTTTTCCACCGTTTTGCGCAAGGACGAGGACGGCAAGACCTATCTCGTAACTCCTGTGGAAAAAGTAGGCATTCGCGTGGTGGATGCGCCCTTTGTGGCGGTGGAGATGAATGTGGGCGAAAAAGACGGTGCGCCGCTTTTAACCTTCCGCACCAATGTGGGTGACGTGGTGGAGGTGGGTGCGGAGCATCCGTTGCGTTTCGAAATCAGCGGCGAGAACAGCGAACTAAAACCTTATCTTCTGGTGCGCGGATGGCTGGAGGCACTGGTGTCGCGGGCGGTGATGTATGATCTGGTGGAACTGGGCGAGGTGGTTGAGATCGAGGGACAGCAGATGTTTGCCGTCCGCTCTGGTGGTGAAATATTTCCGGTTATGCGAGCCGATGAATTGAGTGAATTATCGAAATGAAACCAGCCTTTTTATTGAACGCCCAACGCCCCTCATTCCTGTGCTTGTCACAGGAATCCAGTTGCTGCGCGTCTGCGCGGCGGGAAAACTCTTTCAGCCCACGACTGGGCTGGCTAGATTCCTGTGACAAGCACAGGAATGAGGACAGTTTTGGCGGTGTTGTCTGCCATGCATGATCTTTTAGCGTTTTCCGCCGCCGATTTTCGTCGTCGTGTGCTTGAGGATGGCGAAGGTGTGGCCGAACGGGAAGACCGCGACAATGGTGACCATGTTCTGAACCCCGGTGTGCGTTTGACGGGTGATGGCATTCGGCTGAAGGACGCTGCCGTGCTGGTGCCGGTCGTGGATTACGGGCACGATGCGCGGGTGATTTTCACGCAGCGAACCTCCACGCTCCGCAAACATTCCGGCCAGATTTCTTTTCCCGGCGGCGGGATCGACGCGGAAGATCGCTCGCCGGAACACGCTGCTCTGCGCGAAACGGAAGAGGAGATCGGGCTGTCGCGCTCTTTCATTGAAACGGTGGGGCGTTTGCCGGACTATATTTCCGGCACAGGCTTTCGCATCAAGCCGGTGCTTGCCGTGGTGAAGCCGGGGTTCGATCTGACGCTGAACCCCACGGAAGTGGACGAGGTTTTCGAAGTGCCGCTGTCGTTTCTGATGAACCCGGCAAACCACACCCGCGCCAGCCGCATCTTTCAGGGGAGGGAGCGGTTTTTCTACGAAATGCCCTATGGCGAACGGTATATTTGGGGCATTACGGCGGGCATCGTGCGCAGCATTTACGAGAGGTTTTATTCATGAGCAGCATTTCCGGGCAAGACTGGTTTTCCAAACCCGGCCTTAAAAGGATTTTTGCGCTTCTGAATGCCGATGGTGGTGAGGCCCGCGTTGTGGGCGGGGCCGTGCGCAATGCGCTGATGGGTATGCCGGTGGGCGACATCGACATCGCCACCACGCTGCCGCCGCAAGATGTGGTGGAGCGGGCGAAAGAGGCTGGCATCAAGGCTGTTCCAACCGGCATCGACCACGGCACGGTGACGCTGGTGGTGGATGGCGAAGGCTATGAAGTCACGACGCTGCGCCGCGATGTGGAAACCGATGGTCGCCACGCGCAGGTGGCATTCGGCACCGACTGGCAGGAAGACGCCGAGCGGCGCGACCTGACGATCAACGCGCTCTATGCGGATGCGTCTGGCGCGGTGATCGACCTGATCGGCGGGATGCCGGATATCGAAGCGCGCATGGTGAGGTTCATCGGTGATGCAGATAGGCGCATTGCCGAGGATTATCTGCGTGTGCTGCGCTTCTTCCGCTTCTTCGCACATTATGGTTCGGGAAGACCGGATGCTGATGGCCTGCGGGCCAGCGCCCGCGCCAAGGACAAGATTTCGACGCTGTCGGCTGAGCGTGTCTGGAGCGAGTTGAAAAAACTGCTGGCCGCAGAAGACCCGTCCCGCGCACTTTTGTGGATGCGGCAGTCTGGTGTGTTGGCGCAAGTTCTGCCGGAAACGGAAAAATGGGGCATCGATTCCATTCACGGCCTGGTGGCTGCGGAACAGGCACTGGGCTGGACGCCGGACCCGATAATGCGATTGGCCGCCATCGTTCCCACCGACCTTGAGAGGGTGATTGCGATGGCCTCACGGCTTCGCATGTCGAATTCCGAAGCCAAGCGTTTGAAGCAGTGGGCATCCGCGCCTGTGATCGATCTAGCCATGGCGGATGCGGCGTTTGACCGGCTGCTGTATCGGCAGGGCGTTGACGGCATAAAAATGCGGTTGAAGCTGGCTCTGGCAGCGGCACGTGCTGATGTGTCTGCCGGAGAGGCGATGCAAAAGATTGCGCGGTATTCCACTCTGCTGTCGCGGGCGGAAAAGTTTCAACGACCAGAGTTTCCAATCAGCGGCGCAGATGTGATTGCCAGCGGCATTGCGCCGGGTCCAAAGGTTGGGGAAATACTGGGTGTGCTTGAAGAGAAGTGGATCGACGTCAACTTCTCACTGGACCGGGCAGCGCTGACCGCCCGGCTTCAGGATATCGTTAAAAATCAGGCCTGAACCTTATTCTCATCGCGAATACGGGTTTTGATGTTCTCAATCATGTTCTCGCGGATAACGGTCTCGCCGTGTCGTTGACGCATGTGCTCAACGGTGCGGCGTACGACTTCCGCGTCTTCGTCGGCGCGGGTGTGCCAATCACAGCCGGGAACGAGAGTTCCACATTCAAATAGTCTCATCATTGCCTCCCTACCTCGAACTTGAACGAAAACAAGGCAAGCCTTTCTGGGAAAGACTTTGCCTTGTTGACGATTCAAACGGATAGGGCGTCTATATGTTCCCTATTCGGGACGTGCCCAGCAATTGAACACGGATGACGTTGCGGCCGGCGTGCGGTTCAAATCCACCCTGTCATCATTGGCGGCTGTTTCATTCGCAAGTTTGCGTTTGACCTGCTCCACATAAAATGAATGTGGTAGCTCACGGTCTCCCGTGGCACGCAGTTCTGTTGCCAAACGGTCTATCAATTCAGGTGTTGGAATAGTTCGCGTCTGGCCTTGGCCTTCCGCAGAAATAGGCATGCTGTTTGAAGTAATCATGACGATAGCTCCTCCAGTCATCAACAACCCAGAGACTATCACCGCCTTAATGTTTCCATAAGACCCAATTTTCTAAAATCGGCTCGAATCTGCTAACAAAAATCAAACTTTTCGTGAGTTTTTAGGGCCACCGAACCACAGGTGGAAGTGACGAGAGAATCGACTCCACGTTGCCGCCGGTCTTGAGGCCGAAAATCGTGCCACGGTCGTGCAGCAGGTTGAATTCCACGTAGCGGCCACGACGAATCAGCTGCTCATCGCGATCTTCTTCCGTCCATGGCTGGTTGAAATTGCCACGCACGATCTTCGGATAAACGAGGTTAAATGCGCGCCCCACATCCTGCACGAACGCGAAGTTGGCATCCCAATCGCCCTTTTCTTCGTCCGGGTGAAGCCAATCGAAGAAAATACCGCCGGTGCCGCGTGGTTCGTTGCGGTGCTTGAGGAAGAAATACTCGTCGCACCACTGTTTGTAGCGCGGATAGTCCGCGACGGCATGGCGGTTGCAGGTGATTTCAAAGACGCGGTGGAAGATTTGCGTGTCGGTGTCGTCCTGCGTGCGGCGGCGGTTGAGCACCGGCGTCAAATCCGCGCCGCCACCAAACCAGTGGCTGGAGGTGACGACCATACGCGTGTTCAAGTGCACGGCAGGAACGTTGGGGTTGACCGGATGGGCGATCAACGAAATGCCCGACGCCCAGAAACGCGGGTCTTCTTCCGCGCCGGGTATCTGGTTGCGGAATTCCTGCGAAAACTCGCCATAGACGGTGGAGGTGTGGACGCCGACTTTCTCGAAGACGCGGCCTTCCATCATCGACATCTTGCCGCCGCCGCCGGCACCTTCGTCGCGCAGCCATTCCTTCTGCACGAAGCGGCCTGGCTCCTGGTCGGAGAGTGGGCCTTGCAGCTCATCTTCAATGGCTTCGAATGAAGCGACGATGGTGTCGCGCAGGCTCTCGAACCAGCCCTTGGCCAGCGCCTTCTTCTCCTCGATGTCGTCCGGCAGGCCCTGCGGCAAAGTCGGTCGTTCCATTGTGGATATCCTCGCGTCGAATCGTTCTTTTCTTTGGATTTAACAGGCGCGGGCGTTCAGCACAAATTCGACTCGCCAAGTGCGGTGCAGCGCACTATCTTTTGATGGAGAGGTGAATGTCATGACGAAATTTGCCGGACCACCGCCACTGGATGGCCTGAAGCGCAGGATCGACGCTCATCGACAGGACCGTGTCGCGGGTGGGCGCAAGAACGATAAAAACGGCATGTTCGTGCGGCAGACGTTTTGCCTGACGCGCGATGAGGCGCGCGCCAAAGCCAAGGAATGGTTCGAGGAATATCCGAAAGCGGCCTACTGGACCGAAGTGGAAAGCTGGCGACCGCTGGAAAACGACCGCATTGAGTTCACCATGCGTCGGCTGCCATCTGCGGATTGATCGTTAAACTCTGCTATCTGCCGCCCGCAGGCGGCTTTCGCCCAATACGCCGCCTTCATCCAGAATAGGATGCGCGACCGATACGATGTGGGCGTTGATGCGCTTGAGATCGCGCAGCATATCCAGATGCAAGGAACTGGTTTGCAGGCTTTGCGTCAGCCCATCGCGCAGGCGCTCCAGGTGCCGACCGGAGGATTGTTTTTCCAGCCGTCTGATATCGATCTTGATTTCCATCAAACGGCGGGCGAGGTCAAAATCGCCGGTGACGAAAATGCTCTGGGCGGCGCGCAGATTTTCGATGGTCATGTCGAACAGCGTTTTAAGTTCGTCATAGCCTTCGTCCGAAAATTTGAAGCCGTTGAGAATTTTTTTGCGGATCTGTTCGGAGATGCCTTTTTCGATGATATCGCCGATATGCTCAAGGTTGATGGCGTAGTCGATGATGGTGATCGACCGGCGGGCGTCAGCCTGATCCAGCCCTTTGCGACCGAGTTGCGAGAGGTAGATTTTCACCTCTTGCTGGAGCGTATCCACCCTTTTTTCCAGGGTGACGATTTCAACCAGCGGGGCGAGGTCATTGTGCTTGAAGGCGTTTTCGGCGCGGATCAACATGCGCTCGATGGTGTCACCAACCACCAGCACTTCACGGGTTGCATTGGCAAGCGCTACGACCGGCGTATCCAGCGCATCAAGGTCGAGGAAATGCGGGCCTTCATCGGTTCGGGGATCATCTGGCACCAGCTTTGCCATCATGTCCGAGATGAAGCCTGAGAACGGCCATGCGAGAGCGGCAAGGCAAAGATTGAAAATGAGGTGTGCGTCGACCGGCAGCATGGCGTCGGCAAGCGGCAGTTTCTGAAGCGCCATCGCGCCGTAAGATGTCAGCGGCAAGGCAATGGCGCAGCCAGCGGCGCGCACGATCAGGTTGCCCAAGGTAATGCGCCGAGCCGAGGCCGGTCCCGAGAGGGTCGCGACGACAGGCGGAATCGCTCCGCCGAGATTGGCGCCCAGAATAAGCACGATAATCAGCCCGGTGGATAGAATGTCGGCAGAGGCCAGCGACAGGATCAGCACCACCACCGCAAGGCTGGAGGACGAGACGAACGCCAGTCCTGCCGATAGAAGAAGTGCCACCGGCCACGCACCATCCAGCAGTCCGATGAACGCGCCGAGAGCGGGCGAGTCACGCATTGGCTCCGTCGCATTGCTCAAAAGATGCAGCGATAGCAGCATGAGGCCGATACCAACGATCGCCGAACCGCCGCCCTGGCGGGCGTTGGAGCTGCCCTTGCGAATAATCAGTCCGGTGAGGATGAGCAGGGGAGACAGCCATGCCACGCCGGTCGCGAAAATCCATGCGGTGACGGCGGTGCCGATATTGGCGCCGAGGAGAACGATCTGCGCCATGCGCGGGCGGATGAGATCACGCTCTGCGAAGGAGGCGACGGTCAAGGCCGTTGCCGTCGAACTTTGCAGGGCGATGGTGGCGAGAAAGCCGGACAGAAAAGAACGGGGGCCGCTTTTTGTGCCTGTGGCCAGCACAGTGCGCAATTTCACGCCAAAAGCCCGCGTCACGCCGTCCTTGACCTGCGCCAAGCCAAAAAGCAGCAGCGCGACCGCGCCCAGCAGATTGACGATGATGATGGTGGATTGCATTCGGGTCGCCCTCCTTCCGTCAGTCTATATCTTCAACGCATATCCTTGTCCGAAACCGTTTTCGCTTTCGGACGACATGCTGCGCGGAAAGTTTTCGGGACCAAGAATCTTTAGTTGGCTAATCAATATACGCCGGCAAAACTCGTGCGTACAGGATTGTTTGCGACATTTTGGTGTGGAAAGGCGATGAGGTCTTTCACTCCTTCGCCGTCATGCCGGTCCTGATCCGGGGTGACGGTGTGTGAGGAAACGACATCGCTAAAAATAGAGAATTACCGCCAAGCCGTCTGCCGCAAAGCCTCTCCCGTCATCATCGCAGCCGACATGGCGACGTTGATAGAGCGCTGGCCTTCCATCATCGGAATGATCAACCGCTGATCGGCTTTGTCGTGCACATGGTCTGGCACGCCCGCACTTTCCCGACCGAAAAGCAGAATGTCATCCGGGCGGTAGTCAACGGCGGTGTAGGGCAGGGCCGCTTTGGTGGACGCCAGAAGCAGTCTGCGGCCTGTGGACGCGCGCCATTCTTCGAAACGGTCCCAATTGACGTACCGGGTCAGCGATGCGGTGGTGAGATAGTCCATGCCTGCGCGCTTCAGGTTGCGGTCTGAAATGTCGAAGCCTGCCGGTTCGATGATGTCCACGCCAAGCCCGAGGCAGGCGGCCAGCCGCAGGATGGTGCCGGTGTTGCCAGCAATATCCGGTTGATAAAGGGCGATCCTGATATCGGGCATGGTGTCGTCTTTCGCTGGGCAATGTTCTGGGGGCTTATCACGGGCTGTGAGCGTGAAACAAGCAAGGTGATGACCGGGTGTTGGCGCCACGGCAGTCACAGGCGCGTGTAGTGAGGCAGTTTCTAATATTCGTGGTGGTTTCAAGCTGGCCAATGCATATTTTTTAAGCTAAAAGAGCCCATCTTCAACACCAAACACGGAGGTTCAAATGAATATTCTAGTTCGATATCGCCTCCCGGCCATTGTAGCGCCTCTACAGGCTTAGGTGTGTCTCGCGGTTCTGCCGCATTTTCCTTCACGCAAGAATCGTCATGTGGCTGTTACGGCCATATTCCATGTGTTTTCCCGTTGTGGCCGTGGGAGCTTTCTTCCCGCTGCGCCGTTCTTACGGGGTATAATGTCCGGAGCTTAGCCAATGTTCGGCTGGTTTGAAAAACGTCTTGATCCATTTCCCACGTCGACACCCATTGTGCCGCCGACAAAGCTGCTGCCTTTCATGTGGCATTACACGCGCCCGGCAGCGCCGTGGCTGCTGCTGCTTGGCCTGATGTCCATGGGTATCGCGATTGCGGAAGTGATGCTTTATCAATTCCTTGGCAATATCGTGGACTGGCTGTCGACGGCCAACAAGGAGACCTTCCTTCAGGACGAAGGTTTGCATCTTCTCGTCATGGCAGTCATCATTCTTGTGGCGCTGCCGTTGATGGGTTCCATCCACACGCTGACCATGCACCAGACGCTGGCTGGAAACTTTGGCATGATTGCCCGCTGGCAGATGCACCGGTTTCTGCTGCGCCATTCCATGAACTTTTTTGCCAATGAGTTTGCGGGCCGCGTGTCTGCAAAGGTGATGCAAACGGCACTTTCCATTCGTGAAGTGGCGCTGAAGATCATCGATGTTTTCGTTTACGCGATCACCTTCGTGGGTTCGATGCTGTTTCTGGTGGCGGCGGCAGATTGGCGGCTGGTTATTCCGCTTGTCGCGTGGCTCAGCATCTATATCGGGATTTTGACCTATTTCGTGCCGAAGCTGGGGAAATACGCCAGTTTGCAGGCGGATGCGCGCTCTTTGATGACGGGCCGCATCGTGGATAGTTACACCAACATCGCCACGATCAAGCTGTTTTCCCACGCGGGCCGGGAGGAAGTCTATGCGCGTGAGGGCATGGGCATGTTCCTTGACACCGTGCACGGTCAGATGCGCAAGATCACCGCGTTCAATATCGCTATCGATATCAACAACGCTGTGGTGATGTTCTCCACAGCCACACTCGGTCTTTATTTCTGGCTGACGGGATCGGTGACGGTGGGTGCCGTCGCCGTTGCCATCGGTCTTTCCATGCGCGTCAACGGCATGTCGCAGTGGATCATGTGGGAAGTCACCTCGCTGTTTGAGAATATCGGCACGGTGTATGATGGCATGAACATGATGACCAAGCCGCATGATATTCTCGATGTGGCGAACGCGCCTGCGCTCATTGCCCCCAAGGGTGAAATCCGTTTTGAGGATATTCGCTTCCATTACGGCAAGAGCAAGGGTGTGATCGATGGTCTGTCACTCCATATCAAGCCGGGTGAAAAGGTCGGTCTTGTTGGGCGTTCAGGTGCGGGCAAAACCACGCTGATGAACCTGCTGTTGCGCTTTTATGATCTGGAAGCAGGCAAGATCACCATCGATGGGCAGGATATCGCCAAGGTGTCTCAGGACAGCTTGCGGTCGCTGATCGGTGTCGTGACGCAGGATACGTCGTTGCTGCATCGCTCCATTCGCGACAATATTGCTTACGGTCATCCGGGTGCCACAGACGAGGAAATCGTCGCGGCGGCGAAACGGGCCAATGCCTGGGAGTTCATCGATACGCTGGTGGATCTGCATGGCCGTCAGGGTCTGGATGCGCAGGTGGGGGAACGCGGCGTGAAGCTGTCCGGTGGTCAGCGGCAGCGTATCGCCATTGCCCGCGTGTTCCTGAAAAACGCGCCGATCCTTATTCTGGATGAGGCAACGTCGGCACTGGATTCCGAAGTGGAAGCGGCCATTCAGGAAAACCTGTTTGCGTTGATGGAAGGCAAAACCGTGATTGCGATTGCGCACCGTCTTTCAACCCTGACCGAGATGGATCGGCTGATCATTCTCGATAAGGGGCAGATCGTGGAGGCGGGTACCCATGCCGAACTGGCGGAGCAGGGCGGGATTTATGCCGACCTCTGGCTGAGGCAATCCGGCGGTTTCATCGCCGATGAAGAACCTGAAATGAAAGCGGCGGGGGAGTAGTCTCCCGCCCTTTTTCTTGGCGCTCATTACCAAAATATAATCTATCCCCGGCTTTGCCGTCGGTCGGAATCCGCTTATACCGAAATCATGGCAATCACTCGTATTTTTCGCTATTTCGAGACCTGGATACAGCCCTTCGCCCGCAAGGACGATCTGAGGCCGCCGCAAGATACCTTTGCTTTTATCTGGTTCTATCTCCGGCAAGCCAAAGCGCCCTTCTTTGCCATGCTCATTCTGGGCGGCATGACGGCAGCAATCGAGGCCGCGCTGTTCTGGTTCGTGGGGCGGTTGGTGGATATTCTGGCCACGGTCAAACCCGGTGAGGGCTGGGCAGGGTTGATTGCTGGTCACGGCTATGAACTGATCGGCATGTTGTTTCTGATCGCCGTGGTGCGGTTCATCGTTGCCATGCTGACGGCGCTGGTGGATCAGCAGATCATTACGCCGGGGTTTTATAACCTCGTGCGCTGGCAATCCTATATGCATGTTGCACGGCAATCGCTGACCTTTTTTCAGAATGATTTTTCCGGACGAATCGTCACCAAGGTCTGGTCGGGCGGGCAGGCTGCGGGTGATCTCGTCACATCGCTAATGGAAAGCGTCTGGTTCGTCGGCATCTATTCTGTTTCGATGCTGTTTTTGATCGGCGGTCTGGACTGGCGCCTGGCGGTCGTCGTCTTGCTGTGGGTGGGCATCTTTTCCATGCTGGCGCGTTATTTCGTGCCACGCATTCGTTTTCATTCCAGGGAAACCGCCGAAGCCGCCTCCATGCTGTCAGGCCGCATGGTCGATGCCTACAGCAATATTCAGACGTTGCGGCTTTTCGGGCGTGATGACGCCAATGACCGCTATATGCGCCAAGGCTTTGATACGTTTCAGAACACGACGCTGACCTTCACGCGCTTCATCACCGGCGTGCGCGCATCCATGGCTTTGCTGTCTGGCATCATGATCACCTCGATGGCGGCGCTCTGCATCGATCTTTGGCTTTCCGGCAAGATCAGTTCGGGCGCGGTCGCCTTCACGCTGGCGCTGGTGTTGCGGCTGAATTTTCTGCTTGGACGGCTGATGACGCAGTTCAACGGCATCATGCGCAATTTCGGCACGGTTCAGAACGCTGCGGACTTGATATCGCAGCCGATCAACCTCGTGGATGTGCCCGGTGCGACGGCTCTATCTGTCGTCAAGCCCGGTATTCGTTTCGAGAATGTCAGCTTTCATTATGGGCGCGGCAAAGGGGTCATCGATCATCTGAGCATCGACATAAAGCCGGGTGAAAAGGTTGGCATTGTCGGCAGATCGGGTGCGGGCAAATCCACATTCGTCAATCTGCTGCTGCGTTTCTATGATGTCGAGAAAGGCCGCATTCTGATCGACGGGCAGGATATCGCCAAGGTCAGTCAAGAGACCCTGCGCGCCCATATTGGCATGGTCACGCAGGATACGTCGCTGCTGCACCGCTCCATTCGCGATAACATCATGTTCGGGCGCATGGATGCCGATGAGGATCAACTGTTGGAAGCCATACGCCGTGCCAAGGCGGATGATTTTATCTCGAAGCTGGAAGACCAGCGCGGGCGCAAGGGGCTGGACGCGCATGTGGGTGAGCGCGGCGTGAAGCTGTCCGGTGGCCAGCGCCAGCGCATTGCCATTGCCCGCGTGATGCTGAAAGATGCGCCTATTCTCGTTCTGGATGAGGCGACGTCTGCGCTGGATTCGGAAGTCGAAGCGGCGATCCAGAGCAATCTCGATGAGTTGATGCATGGCAAAACCGTGCTTGCCATCGCCCATCGGCTCTCCACCATTGCAGCCCTCGACCGGCTGATTATCATGGATGCCGGGCGCATTGTTGAACAAGGCACCCATGCGCAGCTTGTTGCCAGCGGCGGGCTTTATTCAGAACTCTGGGAACGGCAATCCGGTGGTTTTCTTGCCGCCGAGGCTTGAAGCCTACGGTGCCGCAATCATGAAATCCGCGACTAGCCCGTAATGGTTTGAACCAAGATCTTGCGGCAGGCGCTCCAACGCCATCAAGGTCGCAGGCTTCCTTGCGAAGATATGATCGATGGCAATGCCGAACTGACCAGCCTGTATCGGCCATGTCGCAGGTTCCCACGGTCCCTTTTTCAAATCCGTATCATTCAGAAAATCCCGCATATCCGGCGCAATGCTGGCGGAGTTGAAATCACCGCCAAGAATCAGAGAGCCTGTCACGGAGGACAGCGCAGACCTGATTCGATACAACTCGTTGCGGTGGTATTCGTCAAAATAGGGTTTGGTCAGATGCGCTGCGGCAAGCGTGAGTTTCACGCCGTCCACATCGACCGCTGCCATGGCGAACCTGTCGCGGCTGACATAGCTCAGACTGCCGATTCGGGCGTCCTCGAGCGGGCGTTTTGCCATCATCAGCAGGTCGCAGGATTGCGTGCCTTGCCCGCAGCCAATCCAGTAGGGGTAGGTTTGCTGAAGACGGGGCAGGGCGGTGGTCAGTGCCGCGGCCTCCATGACGTAAACCGCATCGGCATTCGACGCCAAAATTGCGTCAGTGATTGATTCGGCATTCGCGCGATTTTGCATCAGCACATTGAAGGACAGGAGGCGAAATGGCGTCGCTTGTGGCGCGGCGATGGCGTCCGTCACGAATTCCCTGTGCATATAAAGTGCGTGCCCACTGAGTGCGAGCGACCACACCAAAAGCAGGATGAAGATGCGCGAGCGCAGGACGATGAGGCACAGAAATGCGGTGACCGCGGCCAGTACGGCGATATGTAGCTGGAAACTGTTGACGAAAGCCAACAGCCAGAAATCAACGGTATATCGGATACTTATAACGAAAAGCGCAAGGGCGAGCGCAAACGACGCAATGCAGGTAAGCCGTGCTTTCAATACCGAAATCCTGCCTTATGGCTCTCCCTGATTCTGATTATCATGCGTGATCTTCCCGCACAATGTTGCAGGATGGACAGCAGAGCGGGAAAAGGGACCGAAAAATTGGCTTAGAAGGCAGAATTACGGCAGCTTTGTGTGCTTTCCTCTTGCCAAGGTCTGGCATATTTTGCGATCAAGCAGAGTAGGTGCGAATTTAATCGTCGCGCAATGACCGAGACTTTGGGGACGGAGTTTGTCTTGGATCAAAACATAGCTGGAGGACTCATGCGACTTTCAACAAAATCAGCGCAGAGGATGGTGTAGCGGTGAGCGAGCACGTAAATGACCATGACGCATCGGGTGAACCCACCCGTCGCGATTTTCTTTATCTTGTAACCGGTATGGCGGGCGCTGTCGGCGCTGCTGCCGTTGCCTGGCCATTCATTGATCAGATGCGTCCAGATGCATCCACTCTGGCGCTGGCCTCTATCGAGGTGAATGTGGCGAGTGTTGAGCCGGGCATGTCGTTGACGGTGAAATGGCGTGGTAAGCCAATCTTCATTCGTAACCGCACCCAGAAAGAGATCGATGAAGCAAATGCCGTCAAACTGGCAGAGCTGAAAGATCAGGTTGCGCGCAACGCCAACCTTGCGCCCGAAGCGCAGGCCACAGACGTTGACCGTTCCGCAGGCGCTGGCAAGGAAAACTGGATCGTCATGATCGGTTCCTGCACGCATCTTGGTTGTGTTCCGCTGGGTCAAGCCGGCGATTTCGGCGGGTGGTTCTGTCCCTGCCATGGCTCGCACTACGATACGGCGGGCCGCATTCGCAAAGGTCCGGCGCCGGAAAACCTGCATATTCCGACCTTCGCATTCACATCCGATACCGTGATCAAAATCGGATAAGGGGACATTTGAAATGAGTGGTCATTCCAGTTACCAGCCCTCGACCGGTATCGAAAGATGGGTCGATTCGCGCCTTCCGCTGCCGCGGATGATCTATGATAGCTTCATAGCCTACCCGGTTCCGCGCAATCTGAACTACGCCTACACCTTCGGCGCAATGCTTTCGGTGATGCTGATCGTGCAGATTTTGACCGGCGTTGTGCTGGCCATGCATTACGCTTCCGAAACCACGGTCGCTTTCAACTCCGTTGAAAAGATCATGCGTGACGTGAACCATGGCTGGCTGTTGCGTTACATGCACGCCAACGGTGCCTCGTTCTTCTTCATCGCGGTTTACCTGCACATTGCTCGCGGCCTCTACTACGGTTCCTACAAGGCTCCTCGCGAAATCCTCTGGATTCTCGGCTGTGTCATCTTCCTTCTGATGATGGCAACGGGCTTCATGGGTTACGTTCTGCCCTGGGGCCAGATGTCCTTCTGGGGCGCGACGGTTATCACCGGCTTCTTCACGGCTTTCCCCGGCGTTGGCGAGTGGATTCAGCAGTTCCTGCTCGGCGGTTTTGCCGTCGACCAGCCGACCCTGAACCGCTTCTTTGCGCTGCACTACCTGCTGCCGTTCATGATTGTCGGTGTCGTTATCCTGCACGTCTGGGCGCTGCACGTCACAGGTCAGACCAACCCGACCGGCGTTGAAGTGAAAAGCAAGACGGACACCGTTCCGTTCACGCCGTATGCCACGTTGAAGGATGCGCTGGGCGTTTCCGTCTTCCTGCTGTTCTATGCATATTTCGTCTTCTACATGCCGAACTTCCTTGGTCACCCCGACAACTACATCATGGCGGACCCGCTGAAGACACCGGCGCATATCGTGCCTGAGTGGTACTTCCTGCCATTCTACGCCATGCTGCGCGCCATCACCTTCAATGTCGGCCCGATCGATTCCAAGCTCGGTGGCGTTCTGGTGATGTTTGGCGCGATCGTCGTGCTGTTCTTCCTGCCTTGGCTGGACACGTCCAAGGTTCGCTCGGCTGTCTATCGCCCATGGTACAAGATGTTCTTCGGCGTCTTCGTCGTAAACTCCATCATGCTCGGCTGGCTCGGTTCCCGCCCGGCGGAAGGCCTTTACGTCGCGCTGTCGCAGCTTGGAACCGTGTATTACTTCGGCTTCTTCCTCATCATCATGCCGCTTCTCGGCCTGTTCGAAACGCCAAGGCGTATTCCGAACTCCATCACCGAGGCTGTTCTGGAAAAGCAGAATGCCAAGACGGCTGCCGCACCTGCGGCTGCGGTCAAGATATGAGCGCGAGAAGGACGATGACAATGAGAAAGCTTGTAACGAGCATCGCGCTCATCGCTACGCTGAGTGCTTTCGGGTCCGCAGCTTTTGCCGCGGGCGAGGGCCATGACGATCTGGCTGCCAAGACCGAGCACGCCATTGCTGGCGGCCACTTTCCGGTTTTAAAACCACAGGAAGAGAAGTGGTCGTTTGCCGGTCCTTTCGGAAAATACGATAAGGGCCAGCTTCAGCGTGGTCTGAAAATCTACAAGGAAGTCTGTTCCGCCTGTCATGCCATGAGCCTGGTCTCCTTCCGTACGCTGGAAGGTCTGGGGTATTCGGATGCCCAGGTGAAGGCCTTTGCTGCTGAATACGAAGTGCAGGATGGCCCGAATGCCGATGGCGAGATGTATTCGCGCAAGGCTGTTCCATCCGATCACTTCCCGTCGCCTTATCCAAACAAGGAAGCCGCGGCGGCATCAAACGGCGGTGCTGCACCTCCGGACATGTCGCTTCTGGCGAAGGCACGCGGCATCGAACGTGGATTTCCGCAGTTCATCATCGATATGATCCCGATCATTGGTGGATATCAGGAAGGTGGGCCGGATTATATCCACGCCCTTCTGACCGGTTATCAGGACGCGCCAGCCGGTGTCGAGGTTGCGGAAGGAACGCACTTCAATCCGTATTTCGGCAGCGCGACCGCCTTGAAAATGGCGCCGCCTATCAGCGCCGATCAGATCACCTATGATGACGGCACACCGCAGACGCTGGATCAGTATTCGCAGGACGTTTCCGCATTTCTCATGTGGGCCGCAGAGCCACATCTGGAGGAGCGCAAGCGCACTGGCTTCATGGTTATCGTGTTTCTGTTGATCTTCACAGCACTGATCTATCTAACGAAGAAATCCGTATACGCTCGAAAAGAACACTGATTGGTTCAATTGTTGCGTACCAACATCAGCCCTCTCGGTTTATCCGCGAGGGCTTTTTGATTCTTGGCAGATAA
The DNA here is from genome assembly GCF_033957765.2 of Agrobacterium sp. rho-13.3. NCBI lineage: Bacteria > Pseudomonadati > Pseudomonadota > Alphaproteobacteria > Hyphomicrobiales > Rhizobiaceae > Agrobacterium > Agrobacterium sp. rho-13.3. The sequence continues at coordinate 1,881,718 of NZ_CP192774.1, read as the reverse complement.
GACATCATCGATACGGCGACTTTTTGGGTTGGTCTGCCGCAACCAAATTGATAAGGTCTCCTGACATTTCATCCCTACCAAACATATCGGAAATACCATGACCGTTATCGCTTCGGAGCTTACTGCCGCCATTCGCTCCATTCCCGATTATCCGAAGCCGGGAATCATCTTTCGTGATATCACCACCCTGCTTGGCAATCCGCGTGCTTTCCGCCGTGCGATTGACGAGTTGGTGCAGCCCTATGCGGGCATGAAAATCGACAAGATTGCGGGCATAGAAGCCCGCGGCTTCATCCTTGGCGGCGCCGTGGCGCATCAGCTTTCTGCCGGTTTCGTGCCGATCCGCAAAAAGGGCAAACTGCCGCACACCACCGTGCGCGTTGCCTACAGCCTCGAATATGGCGTCGACGAGATGGAGATGCATGTGGATGCGGTACAGCCCGGCGAGAAAGTTATTCTGGTCGATGACCTGATCGCAACCGGTGGCACCGCGGAAGGTGCCGTAAAACTGCTCCGCCAGATGGGCGCCGAAATCGTATCTGCCTGCTTCGTCATCGATCTGCCGGATTTGGGCGGGCGCAAGAAACTGGAAGACCTCGGTGTGGATGTGCGGACGCTCGTGGAGTTCTCCGGGCACTAAGGCGTGTTGCGCACCCTGTTTAGCGCTACTCGAATTCCAATACATTGCTTTCGAAGGTGACGACCGGTTTACCGTGCTGGTTGACACCTTCATTCAACGTTGTGTTCATGCGCAAGCCGGGGCGGGACGCGAGCGGCCTTGCTGCAATCATGGTGGCGTAATAGGTAACATCGTCTCCGGCATAGACCGGACGAAGCCATTTGAGGTCGCGGAAGCCGGGCGAGGGGCCGAGTTTGGGTGGCTCTATACCCTCTGATTTTAGGCGTCCTATTTCCTTGCTCCAGTAGCTCAGAAAACATTTCATCCATGATGCGCTGGTTTGCCAGCCGGATGCGCAAAGCCCTTCGAAAACCGAGTTTTTCGCCGCCTCCGCGTCCAGGTGAAAAGGTTGGGGATCGAATTTCTCTGCGTAGCGAATGATGGATTCTGCCGAGAAATGCACTGTGCCGAGTTCCAGTTTTAACCCAGCCGGATAAAGTTCGATGAATTTCATGACGCCACCTTTTCCGTCGCGGTCGCCAGCATGGCGTTCAATTCGGCCACGCAGACGGTTTCGCCATGCTGGTTCTGCAACTCATGCCGCAGCTTGATGACACCCAGACCGGGCCGCGATTTGGAGACCCGCTGTTCGAGCACGGTTGAGGTTCCGCTGAGTGTATCGCCTGCCAGAACGGGTTTTTTCCATTCCACGAAATCAACACCAAGGCCCGCTTGCGAGGGGGAATTGTTGATGTAGCTGTCCACCGTCATCCGCATCAACATGCCGCAGGTGTGCCAGCCAGATGCGGCAAGGCCACCGAGGATGCTGGCTTTTCCAGCCTCTTCAGACAGATGCATGGGCTGTGGATCGAATTCCATTGCGAACTCGATGATTTCTGCCGCCGTAACCGTTTTCGGGCCGAGCGGAAAGCTTCGTCCGGGCGTAAAATCCTCAAAAGCATATGTCACTGGCGAACTCCTCTTCCGCTTGGACGCGAGGCGAAGGTAACGCAAGTCTGCCTTTTACGTAAAGGTAAAATTATTGATGAGACGACGAAAATTCGTGATCTGAAAATGAAAAGGCCTGCGAGTTGAGCGCGGGCCTTTTCGGAACTGTGTGTTTTAAAGCATGTCTTTATCGCAAAACCGCGACACACTTTTGCGAGAAATGCCTTAGGTGTTGAAGCGGAAGTGGATCACGTCGCCGTCGTTGACGACATATTCCTTGCCTTCGTCGCGTCCCTTGCCAGCTTCCTTGGCGCCGACTTCGCCCTTGAAGTTGACGTAGTCGTCATAGGCAATGGTGAAGGCGCGGATGAAGCCGCGTTCGAAATCCGTGTGGATGACGCCCGCAGCGCCGGGAGCCTTGGTGCCGCGCACGATGGTCCATGCGCGTGTTTCCTTGGGGCCAACGGTGAAGTAGGTGATGAGGTCCAGCAGGTGGTAACCGGCGCGGATCAGGCGGTCGAGACCGGCTTCTTGCAGACCAAGGGCGGAAAGGAATTCCTTGGATTCCTCTTCGGGAAGCTGTGCGACTTCGGATTCGATGGCGGCGGAAATGATGACGCATTCTGCGCCCTGTTCCTTTGCCATGTCGGCCACGGCCTTGGTATGCTCGTTGCCGTCCACGGCGTCCGATTCAGCGACGTTGCAGACGTACAGAACCGGGTGGGAGGTCAGAAGGTTCAGGCTCTTCAGGACTTCGATTTCGTCGGCAGCCAGCGTCTTCAGCAGCAGGCGTGCAGGCTTGCCCTCGTTCAGCAGCTTGATGACCGCCTCCATGACGGGCAGTTGCGCCAGTGAATCCTTGTCCTTGGAAGAAGCGCGCTTGCGTGTCTGCTCGACGCGGCGCTCAAGGCTTTCCAGATCGGCGAGCATCAGCTCGGTTTCAATCGTCTCGGCATCGCCAACCGGGTTGATACGGCCTTCGACGTGGGTGATATCGTCGTCCTCGAAGCAGCGCAGAACATGCACCACGGCATCGACTTCGCGGATGTTGGCGAGGAACTTGTTGCCCAGACCTTCACCCTTGGAAGCGCCACGCACCAGACCGGCAATGTCCACGAAGGAAATGCGGGTGGGGATGATTTCCTTGGAACCCGCGATGCCGGCCAGTGTCTGCATACGCGCATCCGGCACGGCCACTTCGCCGGTGTTCGGCTCAATGGTGCAGAACGGATAGTTCGCCGCCTGTGCCGCCGCCGTTTTCGTCAGCGCGTTGAAGAGGGTGGATTTGCCGACATTGGGCAGACCGACGATACCGCATTTAAAGCCCATGGCTTGAACCTGTCTCTATCTTAATAACTCTGTTAACCGAGCCTTTTGCGGAAAGGGCAGGGCAAGGTCAAGTCTTGTTGCGGGAAACCATGAGGATTCCCGCAATCAGACGGGTTAGAGAGCGATTTCATTGCCGCCAAACCAGGCTGATATCAATGACCAGCCACCGTAAAGGACCGCACCGCTGAACGCGACGGACAGAATGGCGAGGAGAAGACCTATCAGCACGGCAACATCATCCCGCTGCGCAAGCCCAAGTGCTATCGCCAGCACCGAGAGGCCGGGCAGCATATTGCCGAACGGAATGGGCAGGGCGATGAGAACGGCCATGAGAAAAATCACGACACCGATGGCGGCAGGGCTGACATGTTCGGCCAGAACATGCCCACGGGGTCGCAACAAGGCCTCCAGCTTTGCCAGACGGGGTGCTGCCTTTTCCGCCGTCAGTTCAATGATGGATCGAGATACGGAAAGGCGACCCAGAAAGCCGGGGAGGACGAGCTTTCGCGATCCGAAAATAATCTGGAGCGACAGAATGGCAAGTGCTGTGCCGAAGATCATGCCCGCCGGAATGCCGGGGGTTGGAATGATGGCGGGGATTGCGAAAACCAGAAGCACGAAGGCAATCGCCTGATCGCCCAGCTTCTCCAACAAGCCTTCCAGCGTGATCTTTTCGGGCAAGCCATCCGGCAGCTGTTTCAGAAGCGACGCCATGGTTTGATGCTGCGCAGTGTCAGTCATGCGCAGGACTGTCCGACTGCGAAGACATGGATTGGCGAAGAGCGTCTGGCTTTTTCATAAGCGTGAAATGGGTATGCCACGCAAAGTTTCAAGCTATCGCCGTGGGCGTGAATGCAATCTCAGTCTTTCTTGCCAAACATTCTCTTGAGCATGTCTGCCATTGGTCCGGTTTCCGGCAGTTTCTGCGGCTGCGCGGAATTGCGTGCCTGATGGATGTGGGACTGGGCGGCGGGTTTGGCGGCCTTTTTTTCTTCCGACTTCACACCCACGGCCAGCGCCAGCTTGTTCATGAGTTGGGAATCCTCGCCCTTCACCAGCATGGCGGCATTGTCCGCAATCGCATCGATCAGAGGTTCCAGCCACACCTTGTCGGACTTGGCGAAATCGCCCAGCACATGGCCGTGCACGCGGTCCTTGTCTCCCGGATGGCCGATGCCAAGACGCAGGCGGCGATAGTCTTTGCCACAATGGGCGTCGATGGATTTGAGGCCATTGTGGCCACCATGTCCGCCGCCGATCTTGATACGCGCGCGGCCTGCGACGAGATCCAGCTCATCGTGAATGGCAATGATGTCGGCGGGTGCCAGCTTGTAGAAACGCATGGCTTCGCCGACCGATTCACCAGAAAGGTTCATGAAGGTCAACGGCTTTATCAGCAGCACTTTTTCTCCCGCGATCTCACCTTCGGAAATCTCGGATTTGAACTTCTTTGACCACGGCGAGAAAGAGGGCAGACGTTGCAGCGCATCGACAGCCATAAAGCCGATATTGTGCCGGTTATTGGCATATTGCGTGCCGGGATTGCCAAGGCCTGCAATGATAATCATCGATCATTCCACTCGGTTCGGTTCAAAGTTTCCCTTCACCACCGAAAAAACAGGCGGGTGTCAACTTTTTTTGTCGGTTGAAAGGCCGCGTAGCGGCTATGGGCGCACGATGAGGCCGTGTTTTTCGTAGATGCTGCGCTGGGTGCCGTCAGCAATGATGTCATCAAGTACATCTTGCATTTTTTTGATGAGGTCGTCGGGTACGCTTTTGTTGCAGGCCATTCCAAGGCTTTGATGGGCCAGCACGATGACCTCGGAAAACTGACCTTTCGGCAGATTGTTGAGCGCGCTTTCCGACATTGGCATCATATCGATGCGACCGGCCACGAGCTTTGCCAGTGTCTTGTCAAAATCGGCACTAAGGTCAATGCGGGAAAATTTCAGGGTTTCCAAAAGCGTCTCGGTGTAATCGTTTCTCTGCGTTCCAACGGTGTACTGCTTGGCATCTTCCAGATTATCGACGGTCAGCTGCGCGTCTTTGAGAGCAACGAGGACGTTTCTGTCCGTGTGGATGGGCGACACCCATTTGAACAGCTTTTCGCGTTGATGGGTCCGGGCCGCAGCAACAACGCAATGCATCGGCTTGGTCTCTGCAAGCGCCAACGCTCTTGCCCAGGGCAAGATGGTGGTTTCGTAGTTGATGCCAGTACGCTCAAAGATGATTTTCAACTGGTCGAGATAAACGCCGGTTGGCTTTCCATCGGCACCGCGAAGATTATAGGGCGGATAGTCCTCGGTCGAGATGTAAAGGGTCTCGGCGCACACGGGTGGTGCTGTGAATAATGTCACCATGAATAAAACAGTGCGCCACATAGAGCTTTATTCCCCTGATAAGATTATGTCCCGACTTTCGCTGTGATCTGGTTGTTCTGCTGCTGGAAAGCGGCCATGAGCGTGCTGACTGCCTGTGGTCTGGCAAACAGGTAACCCTGTCCGCAATCGACGCCCATTTCTTTCAGCATGGCTTCCTGTTCTGCGGTTTCAATGCCCTCGGCAATCACCACGCAGTTCATCTTGTGGGAGATGGCGCTGATGCCTTCCACAAGCATACGGCTTCTATGACTGATTTCTGTCACGTCGTCGCGGATGGAGTGGGTAAAGGACTGGTCGATTTTGACGATATCGACCGGGAAGCGATTGAGATAGCTCAGCGATGAATAGCCCGTGCCAAAATCATCCAGCGCGATACGGCAACCCAATTGGCGGATCGCATTCAAAACGGCGCGAATTTGCGGATCGTCATGCATCAGCACCGCTTCGGTGATTTCCACGACCAGACGGCCCGGCACGATGTTGTGACGATAAAGCAGACCGGCAATCCGCGTGGGCAGGCCGGGTTCGAACTGCATGGCGGAGAAATTGACAGCCACATAAGCGCTCTCCAGCCCCGGCAATTGCGAGACTTTTGCGAGATTGCGGATCGAGTGCTCCAGAATAACGTTGCCGATGCGTCCGATTGTGCCGTTCTCTTCCGCAACGTTGATGATGGCCGCTGGCGAAAGAATGCCCTTGCGGGGATGGTTGAGGCGCATCAGGGCTTCGAAACCCACCGTTTCGCCAGTCGCAAGCTTCTGGATCGGCTGGAAATGGGCCTCCAGCCAGTTTTCGTCCAGGGCCTGCTCGATATCCTGTTCGATTTCTGCCCGTTCCCGTGCCTTGTTCATGATGGCAGGATCGAACATCTGCGCGCCGTTTTTGCCAGCACGCTTTCTGCTGTACATAGCCATATCGGAGTTCTGCAAAAGCTCGGACGCCGTCTTGGCGTGGGTGGGGTAGAGCGCCAGACCAATGCTGGCGCTGAGACGAACACTGTTCCCGAGGGCATCGAAAGGCGTATCGAAGATAGCGCAGATTTCATCGCAAACGCGTGTTGCGCGGCTCTCCGTCATGGGTCCAGCCAGCAGAATGGCGAACTCATCGCCGCCCAGACGCGAGGCACTGTCCAGAGGCGTGAGCATCGATTTCAGCCGTTCAACGAATTCTTTGAGAACGGCATCCCCTGCTGCATGGCCCAGATTGTCGTTGATGATCTTGAAGCGGTCGAGGTCGATGAACAGGCAGGCGAGTTCAGTGCCGTTCTCATCCGCTTCAAGGATTTTCTCGTCCAGAATGGATTCGAAACCCTGACGGTTGAACAGGCCTGTCAGGTGGTCGGAAATAGCCTGTACGCGATTGCGCTGTTCGGACCGGCGCAATTCGGTCACATCGGTCATCACGCTCAAACCCTCGGAGCGGTGGTGGCCATCTTCGACGCTCAATGCTTTTTCGGATATCAGCACGTCCATCAGGCGTCCGTCGCTACACTGGAACCGGATCGTCAATTCGGCGCTTCCGGCCATGCCGTTTGTCGTGGCTTCATTGTGTTTGCGCAAGACGAAGCGGACGCGGTCTTCGGAAAAGATCAGATCGGCAAAGCTGTGACCAAGAACCTGGTTGCGCTGGTAGCCTGTTGCCTCCACCCAATAATCGCTGACGGCGGCGACGCGGTCTGCGGGGTCGAGCGAGAACAGCATGGCCGGTGTTCTGTTGTAAATCTCCGTGGTGCGCTGATGCGCCTTTTTGATTTCCTGTTCTTCGCGCTCCAGCTGGATCTGCATTTCATTGAAGCTTTTCGCCAAACGGCCCATTTCGTCGCTGGAGCGCCAGTCGACATGGTGGCGTGAACCAAGGCGGCGCGTCGCCTCGATGGCGGCTGTCAGCCGCAGCAACGGCTTCATAATCATCAGGCGGTTGCCGATGATGGCCGCGCCGAAAATGGTGAGGATTGCCAGCGTGAAAATCGAAATGAATGCAAGCTCGATGCGACTGAGCGACGTGAACAATCCGAGATTCTGAAAAAATACTGTGATGGTTCCAACCTTCGTCTCGCCATCGAGGTTCTTGTATATGATGTCGCGGGTGATCGATGATGTGTCGTCGGAAACGTCAGAGCCAGTCGTCTGTGTAACGTCCAGCTGACCAAACGTATCACGGACCTTGACCATGTAGATCGCAGGGTCTGCGACCAGCGTGCCGGTGATCTGGTTGATGCTGTCATCATCGAGATCCCACAGCGGGCGACCCAGTGCCTGCGAGTTGGCGACGAGCAATATTTCGAGACGGTCTTTTTGGGTTGCAATCGATTCGTGGTGGGAGAGCATCAGCAAAATTGTGAAAAGTGGTGCGACCAAAGCCAGCAGCGCACCTGAAACGATCGCGATAAAGCGACTTTCTACAGAATGGGTCATATGCTCTTACTGCCGCCCTTTGCCCTAACCTTCGTCGCGCAGTTTCCCTGCCTGCGCGATAAAAAGTCCCGCTCTAAATCACCACGGTATCCATAATTTTAGTGGGGCCGATGCGTGGTCCCTAACGTGCTAATCAGCAATCCCTAAACCTAAAGTTTTGACTTATCGTTGCCGGGAATGATTAATCGTTACTGAAGACGTAGGACAGCAAGCGGTTTTCCAACCCTTGTGACCGTAAGCGAAGGCGTAAAAGAAAATGCCCCGTGTCATAAGACACGGGGCATTTTTATCAAAATAGACACAGCGCCTCAGCGCCGCATATATTATTCAGAAGCAGCTTCTTCTTCAGCAGCGTCTTCCGCGACTGGTACAGTCGGTGGAACGATCGTTGCGATGGTGAAGTCGCGGTCTGCGATGACTGGAGCAACGTTCTTCGGCAGCTTTACATTCGAAATGTGGATGCTGTCGCCCACGTTAACGCCGTCGAGATCAACGGTGATGAACTCGGGAATGTCGTTTGCAGGAACCTGGGCTTCGACAGTGTGGCGAACGATGTTGAGAACGCCACCCTTCTTGATGCCGGACTTGTCTTCGTTGATGAAGTGGACCGGAATTTCAACCGTAACCAACGACTTTGCAGAGACGCGCAGGAAGTCTACGTGTACCATGAAGTCGCGGACCGGGTCGCGCTGGTAGTCCTTCGGCAGAACCTGGTACTTCTTGCCGTCGACATCGATCGTTGCGATCGTTGTCATGAAACCACCGGCCTGAACGCGCTTGGTGACTTCATTGGTCGAAATTGCGATAGAAACCGGGGCTTGCTTGTCACCATAGATGACAGCAGGAATCAAACCGTTACGGCGAAGTTCACGAGAGGACCCCTTACCAACTCGTTCGCGCGTTTCGGCCTTGAGCTCATAAGATTCTTTGCTCATGGCATAATCCTTTTAAAGTTTGTCTGGAGAGCCCGTTCCGGCATGCCGGATCGAACTGGAGAAAGCCTTTGAAAGCCATCTCGTCCGCGTTGCCTCCAAGGGTGTCTGCACGGATGCGGGCGCTATAGTACAAGAAGGGAATAAAGGCAAGAGCGGCGCCTGTCTGCCGTCTCATCTGCGGTTTTATACCGAAAATAATTGAACCTAGGGCGTCGTTTTTAATTTTTTCTTATCTATGTCGTTAAACGGTATGCAAACGAGATGACCATTATGCTCTGTAACAATTCAACAGATGCGTGATGTGAATGTATCAGATTCTGACTTGCCTGGCCGTAGACCACGACATTCGCTACACGCTGACCGCAGTGACCATTTGCGTGCTGGGTAGTTTCCTCACCATGCGTCTCTTTGCCAGAGCACGTCAATCGGTCAGGATTCAGCGGGTTAACTGGCTGTTTCTGGCCGGGATGATCGGCGGCACCACCATCTGGACAACCCATTTCGTGGCCATGCTTGGTTACGAGGCTGCTGGTTCTGTTGGCTTTTTACCCGGACTGACGGGCCTTTCCTTCATCATCTCCGTGGCTGCGACAATGGCTGGTTTTGCGATTTCCACCTATGGCGGACAGAGCGCTCTTGCTGAAGCCGGTGGATTGGTCGTCGGCCTGGGCATCGCCTGCATGCATTATACCGGCATGGCAGCCTATGTCGTTCAGGGCACTCTGGTCTGGGATCCGGTCTTTGTAGTTTCATCAATGGTGCTCGGCGCCGTGTTCGGCGTTATTGCGACCAACCGCATCGTGCGGCCCGTAAACTGGTTCTGCAAATATAGCGGTACGACATTTCTGGTGCTCGCCATTGCTTCCACCCACTACACCGCCATGGCCGCGTTTTCGCTGTCGTTCGATCCGGCATTGGTGATTCCGCCATCGCTTCTTTCGCCCACCCTCATGGGCAGCAGCGCCGTCATCATAACCTTCGTTCTTCTGGCCTTCGGACTTTCAACCTATGTCATCGATTCGGAATCCAGCTTGCAGGCGGTTGCGCGGTATCGCCATCTGTCGCTGCACGATGCGCTGACGGGTATTCCCAACCGTGCAGCCTTTCAGGAGCATCTGCACCACCTGTTGAAGCGCAGCGCCGATAGCTCGGCGCGCATTGCACTTTTGTCTTTCGACCTCGACCGCTTTAAAGAAATCAATGATGTCCATGGCCACGCGGCGGGTGATGCCGTTTTGCGTACGCTGGCGGATCGCATGAGTTCTGTTCTTCAGCCGGGCGAATTTGTGGCACGTGTGGGCGGCGACGAGTTCGTGGCCGTGCTGCATCGTTATTACGCAAAAGCCGACGGTCTTGAATTTGCCAATCGCCTGCGGGCCGAGGTGGTCAAGCCAATCGACTGGAAAGAAACCATTCTGTCCGTCGGCGCCAGCATCGGCATTTCGGTTGGCCACTCCGGTATGAAGAATATCGACACGCTGATTTCCCAGGCGGATGTGGCCATGTACCGCGCCAAGAGTGAAGTCAGCGGCACGGTATGTTTCTACGATAAATCCATGGATGAGGCCTCCCGCGTGCGCAGCGCGCTTGCGGTCAGTATGCGGTCCGGCCTTTCCAGTGGTGCCTTTGAGCTTTATTTCCAGCAACAGAACGACACGGCAACCGCCGAAATCGTCGGTTTTGAAGTGTTGTTGCGATGGAACCACCCTGAGCGCGGCATGATTTCGCCTGCCGAATTCATTCCCATTGCTGAGCAGACCGGGTTCATCATCGAAATGGGCGAGTGGGTCCTGCGCGAAGCCTGCTTGCAGGCGGTTCGCTGGAAAAACCCGTTCAGCATCGCCGTCAACGTGGCGCCGCTGCAACTCTCCGATTCCGACTTTGTCCACAAGGTCGAGCGAATTCTTCTGGAAAGCGGGCTGGAGCCAAAGCGGCTGGAGCTTGAAATGACCGAAAGCGGCATCATTGCCGACCATCGCCACGCATTGGTCACGATCCGCAGGCTCAAGGCGCTGGGCGTCCGTATTGCCATGGATGATTACGGTACGGGCTACTCCTCGCTGTCCACATTGCAAAGCTTTCCGTTCGACAAGATCAAGATCGACCGCGGTTTTGTGGAAGGTCTTGCCTCCAACCTTCAGTCTCAGGCCATCGTCCGGTCCACGCTTATTCTCGCCAGCAGTCTGAACATTCCTGTTCTGGCTGAGGGTGTGGAAACGCAGGCGCATGTGGAGTTTTTGCGTCGTGAAGGCTGCCAGCATGTTCAGGGCTACTATTATGGACGTCCAGGACCCGCGGCAACCATCGATGCCATCGTGAACTTCGTGTCCGAGAACGGCGAGATTCCCGCGCTCGACACGACCCGACTTGAAGAACTGTTATCGGCCAGCGTCGTCGCTCCAAAAGCGGTTGCTGCGTAATAACGCTTTTTTTCATTGAAAGATTGACGCTTCCGGCGCACCATCCCGAAAAATTGGGAGGAGCATATGTCTATAGACACAGCTCATGCGGATCACGTCTATCAGAGCGCCAGCCAGCCTTCTGCCGCTGCAAGTTCGCCGATCATCGCATCGTGGCGCCGATGCATGACGATGCATCACCTTGCGCCGGAAAAGAGCAGCAAGCCGATTTTTCTGGGCGATGCGGAGTTTCGCAGGGCGCGGGAGATTTCTGCGGGCCTGATCGCCGAAAGCGCGGATGAGCTGGACCGCATTTTTCTGAGCGTCGGAAAAGCCGGGTGCTGCCTTCTGTTGACGGATGCCGATGGTGTGGCGCTCGACCGGCGTGGTGCCGCCACCGACGATGAGGATTTCCGGCAGTTGGGCCTATGGTCCGGTGCCGTGTGGAGCGAAGCGAGTGTCGGGACAAACGGAATAGGCACCGCGCTTGCGGATGAGCGCTCCGTGACCATCTATCGCGACCAGCATTTTTTCTCGTCCAATATCAGCCTGTGCTGCACCACCGCGCCCATTCGCGATCATCGCGGCCATGTTACCGGCGCGCTGGACATTTCAACCTGCCGGGATGACGTCAATGAATTGACGTTCTCCGTTTTGACACAGGCGGTGCGTGATGCAGCACAACGTATCGAGGGCAATCTGTTTCGTCGGGCTTTCCTCGGTGCGCGCATATTGATGCTGCCATCCGGCAATTCCACGGCGCTTTCGCTGTTGGCTGTCGATCAGGACGATATTATTCTGGGCGCAACACGGGCTGCCAGAGTGGCGTTGCGGCTGGATGATGCGCGACTGGCGCTCGGCATTCCTGCCTCGGATGCGCTGCGCGAGGAGCGGCATGAAAAGGGTGCAGACCTAGCGGATGCGGAAAGAGCCGCCCTCAGGCGGGTTCTGTCCCGTTCCAACGGCAACATCACGCAGGCCGCGTCTCTGCTCGGTATCAGCCGCGCAACGCTTCACCGCAAGATGAAGAAGCTGGCAGTACACTAGAAACGGCGTTTTTCGCATTCAAAGGTTGCGCTGTCGCAGATATGAAACACTGTGCAGTGCGGTATCAAGCCTCACATCTATGAATTAGCACTGTGTGCGCCCACCTTCCTGTCACGCGATCAGAAACGGATCGCATTTCATCAGGGAGGATGAATCCATGAATATTCAGGTCCAACAGAAGGCCGGCGAAGCGCCGTTCAAGCTGAAATACGGCAACTATATCGGCGGCAAATGGGTGGAGCCGAAGTCCGGTCGCTATATGGATAACCTGTCGCCCGTGACAGGACACAAGATTTGCGAAGTGCCGCGTTCCGACGCTGGCGATATCGAACTGGCATTGGACGCCGCGCACAAGGCGCGTGCCGCGTGGGGCCAGACCAGCGCGACAGAGCGCTCCAATATTCTCCTGAAAATCGCGCAGCGCATTGAAGACAACCTTGAACTCATTGCGCGGGCCGAAACATGGGATAACGGCAAGCCGCTGCGTGAGACCACCAATGCCGACATTCCACTTGCCATCGACCACTTCCGCTATTTCGCGGGCTGCATTCGTGCGCAGGAAGGGTCAATCGGCCAGATCGACAATGATACGGTCGCCTATCACTTCCACGAGCCACTGGGCGTCGTCGGCCAGATCATTCCATGGAACTTCCCGATTCTGATGGCCACATGGAAGCTGGCGCCAGCGCTTGCTGCCGGCAACTGCGTGGTGCTGAAACCTGCCGAGCAGACGCCTGCATCCATTCTTCTGGTGATGGAGCTGATCGAAGATTTGCTGCCACCGGGTGTCGTCAACATCGTCAATGGCCTCGGTATCGAAGCTGGCAAGCCGCTGGCCCAGAGCAACCGCATCGCCAAGATTGCCTTTACCGGCTCCACCTCGGTCGGCAAGGAAATCATGCGGTATGCTGCCGATAACGTCACCAACATCACGCTGGAACTGGGTGGCAAATCGCCCAACATCTTCTTTGCGGATGTGATGAACGAAGACGATGCTTTCCTCGATAAAGCGCTTGAAGGCTTTGCGATGTTTGCGCTCAATCAGGGCGAAGTTTGCACATGCCCATCCCGTGCGCTGGTGCATGAATCGATCTACGACCGGTTCATGGAAAAGGCCATCAAGCGGGTGGAGGCGATCAGCCAGGACGACCCGCTCAATTCCTCGACCATGATCGGCGCACAGGCTTCGCAAGAGCAGTTCGACAAGATCATGAGCTATCTGGAGATCGGCAAAAAGGAAGGCGCGAAAGTGCTGACCGGCGGCGACAAGAAATCACTTTCCGGCAACCTCAAAGACGGCTTCTACATTCAGCCAACGGTGTTCGAAGGCAACAACAAGATGCGTGTCTTCCAGGAGGAAATCTTCGGGCCGGTCGTGTCTGTCACCACCTTCAAGACGGTGGAAGAGGCCATCGAAATTGCCAATGACACCGTTTACGGTCTGGGAGCAGGCGTCTGGAGCCGCGATACGAACCTCGCTTACCGGGCAGGGCGCGGCATCGAAGCCGGTCGCGTCTGGACCAATTGCTACCATGCCTATCCGGCTGGTGCGGCGTTTGGCGGTTACAAACAGTCCGGTATCGGTCGCGAAACGCACAAGATGATGCTGGATCACTATCAGCAGACGAAGAACCTGCTTGTGTCCTACAGCCCCAACAAGCTTGGTTTCTTCTAGAGCATTTCCGCGCTTCGACGAAAAACGGAAACGCTCTACGATCAATCGACAATCCTCCCCGGAGCCGGTGGCTTTGGCCATCGGTGAACTCCCGGAAGCCCGTGAGGGGCTTCCGGGAGTCCGGTCCGTGAACGATCAAACAAAAAAGCCGGAGCTTTTGCCCCGGCTTTTTCATTGTTGTGGAATGAGACATCGCGTCAGTCGAAGAGACCGGAGACCGATTTTTCCATCGCCGTGCGGTTGATGGCCTCGCCGAGCAGGGCGGCCGTGGTGACGACGCGGATATTGTGGGCGGATTGCACGGCGGTCGTCGGCTGAATGCTGTCGGTGATGACCAGTTCGCGCAGCTTGGATGAGGCCACACGGGCAACGGCACCGCCGGAAAGAACACCATGGGTGATATAGGCCGTAACGCTGGTTGCGCCGTTCTTGAGCAGGGCTTCTGCTGCGTTGCAAAGCGTGCCGCCGGAATCGACGATATCATCGACAAGGATACAATCCTTGCCGGTCACATCGCCGATGATGTTCATGACTTCAGACTCGCCGGGACGATCGCGGCGCTTGTCAACGATGGCCAGGAGACAGTCCAGACGCTTGGCAAGAGCACGGGCGCGGACGACGCCGCCGACATCGGGTGAAACGACCATCAGGTTTTTCAGGTCGTAATGTTCTTTCACGTCACGCGCCAGAATTGGCATCGCGATGAGGGTATCGGTCGGAATATCGAAGAAGCCCTGAATCTGACCGGCATGCAGGTCCAGTGTCAGAACGCGGTCTGCACCGGCTTCGGTAATGAGATTGGCGACGAGTTTTGCGGAAATCGGAGTGCGGGGGCCGGCCTTGCGGTCCTGACGGGCATAACCGAAATAGGGAAGAACCGCCGTGATGCGCCTTGCCGAAGAACGACGCATGGCGTCGATCATGATCAGCAATTCCATCAGATGGTCATTGGCCGGAAATGACGTTGGCTGAACGATGAAGATGTCCTCGCCGCGGACATTTTCGCCGATTTCAACGAAGATTTCCTGGTCCGCAAACCGCTTTACAGTGGCAATTCCGAGAGGGACATTCAGATACTTGCAGATCGCTTCGGCCAGATGCCGGTTCGAATTGCCTGCGAAAACCTTCATTGTTGCCGCCTGTTTCCATGCCATCGCTTGAGACCCGAAAGAGACGTTCTTTTTGGTCTGTGCGTCGTTCAACGGGAAGGAATACCCGGCCCAAAGGGGTGCCGGACATGCCGTTTTGCCATGGGCGCCTTAATAGCGGTGTTGCCCGTGAATGCAAGAGGCCAGAA
The DNA here is from genome assembly GCF_033957765.2 of Agrobacterium sp. rho-13.3. Lineage (NCBI taxonomy): Bacteria > Pseudomonadati > Pseudomonadota > Alphaproteobacteria > Hyphomicrobiales > Rhizobiaceae > Agrobacterium > Agrobacterium sp. rho-13.3. The sequence goes on along the minus strand of NZ_CP192774.1, from coordinate 1,866,674 downwards.
GGTGTTACCCTTAATTTTCGTGAAAACTTTGTGACTTCGCAGGAGTTGAGAGGTTATCCACATGGTCTGGCGGGCATTATCCACGCTGCGCCTGCTTCCAGGACTGGTAATCGGTGAGCGTTTTTGCCGCTATTTTCTGCATCGTGGCGTCCGTGACCGATGCCCATGGATCGCTGCCACGACCTGCCACGGTTTCCTGCCCCTGCAAGCGGTGAAGGCGGGCGCCGTTGGCATCCAGCACATCCCACACATAAACAACAGTGACATTGCCACTGTCTGCAAAGGCCGAGAGATATCCTTTCAGGATGTTTTCTGCGGTCGTGTCCGTCGAAGGACGAATGGTGAGACCTTTCGCCCGCGCTTCCGCACCCAGTTGGCGTGACAGCGGCGTCACGGCCTGAACGGGCGCGCCGATGATGGGAAGGAAGCGAATGGTTCCAGACGCGGTGCTTGCGGGCAGGGCTGCTGTCTGCTGTTGCACCGATGCCGCCTGTTGCTGGGACACGGGCTGTCCGTATTGCGCGCCACCCGACATGGCCTGCGCTTGTGCCTGAAGCGTGTTTTGCGGTGCATAGGCCGGAACCCGCGAAGGTGCGCCATTGGGCGAGCGATCCGCCGCCGCCGCCATCTGGTCCAGATCACCCTGCGTAACAGGTGTGGATTGCGTGGTGTTGTGCCCCACATTGACCTGCGGTGTCAGCGCATCCGTGGTGTTGCAGGCCGATAAAACAAAGGCAAGGCAGGGGATTGCGATGACCGCCGCAAGTCTGCTCATGCCATATGTCCCTTCATGATGTGCCCCGCCGCTCCCTTTGACGGCGGCAATGTACGGCTCGATTTCGATCAGAGTCAAATCGCGATTATACGGTCAGCATATCGAGGCTGTGGCGGGAGAGGGATTCAGGCGCACCTTCCGTGATGAGGTAGGTCTGGCCTAACGTCATGGCCACGCCTGCATCGCTGTCCATGATGATCATGTGCACGAAAAGCGTCATGTTGGGCAGGATTTCCTGCGTGTTGCCCGCATAGAACATCTGGTGCTCCATCCATGAGGGCGAAAAGCGTGCGCCGAGCGAATAACCGCAGGCATTGAGACGGTGACGCGTCAGGCCGCGCTCGTCCATGATACGAGAGTGCACATCGAAGACATCGCCGAACGTGTTGCCGGGGCGCAAGACCTCTTCAATGGCGCGGATGTTTTCCGCGCAGGCGTTGTAAAGCTCCTTGTGCCGAAACTCCGGCTCGCCGATGACGATGGTTCGCATCATGGCCGCGTGATAATGGGCGCTGACGCCAGCCCATTCCAGCGTCAACTGATCCTTCGCGTCCAGTTTGCGGCGTCCTGCCTTGTAGCGGCAAAGAAGCGCATCCGGTCCGGAACCGATGATGAATTCGTTGGCGGGATAATCTCCACCACCCGCGAACACGGCACCCTGCATGGCGGCCAGAATATCCGCCTCATCTGCGCCGGGCGCGACGATTTTCAGCGCCGCATCCAGTGCGTCATCCGCCAGTTCGCCAGCGCGTCTGGCATAGGCCACTTCGGCCGGGCTTTTGACGAGGCGCAGCCCGCTGACAATGCTGGATGCATCGGTGATCTGGCCGAAACCGGCCAATTGATTGTCGAGCAGGCGCGCAACACGGCCCGTCATGCCGTGGGTATCGAACTCGATGCCGATGCGGCAACCGAGAAGGTCCATTTCGCTCAGCAGGTTTTTCAGGTCCAGCGTCGGGTCGGCGTTGAGGCGGTCGACCCAGATCACGATGTTTTCGATGTTGGAGGTCTGGCGTGCTTGGCGCAAATCCGCAGAGCGGGTCAGAAGCGTCATGGTGCCATCGGCTTTGACGATCAGCGTCTGGAAAAAGCAGTAGCCGAAGGTGTCATAGCCGGTCAGCCAGTACATGCTTTCCTGCGCAAACAGCAAAATTGCATCCAGCTTCTCGTCAGCCATCTTCTCGGTCAGGCGGGTGCGTCGTGCCTCGAATTCGGCGGCGTCGAAGTGCAAGGCCATATCAGTTCTCCAGAATTGCTATTGCTGAAATCTGCCGCCCATAGTCCGGCTCGCAGCGGTGCGTGGTGCGGCGATAGGAATAGAAACGATCCTCATCGGGATAGGTGCAAAGGCCGAGATTTTCCGCCTTCACGCCAGCGGCGATCAGACGATCCACGGTCAATTGTTTGAGGTCGAAAAAGGCGTGACCCGTATTGGGAGATGGTGAGAAATACGCGGCATGGGCAGGGTTAAGCTCTTTGAGGCTTTCCACACGCTCAGGCCCGACCTCGTAATTTTCCCCGCAGATGGAGGGGCCGAGCGTGGCGACGATGTTTGCACGCGTCGCACCCAAGGCAATCATCGCGTCGATGGTATTTTCAAGAACGCCATAAACTGCGCCTTTCCAGCCCGCATGAGCAGCGCCGACGACACCGGCCTGCGCATCGGCAAACAGGATCGGCCCACAATCGGCACTCAGTACGCCGATGACCATGCCGGGTGTTGCCGTGACCATGGCGTCCGCCTCCGGTCTTTCGCCGTCATAGGTGCTGTCGATCACCACAACGTCGGGCGAGTGCATTTGATGCACGGTGGCGAGTTTTTCCAAGGGCAGATCGAACCAGTTTGCGACACGTTTTCTGTTTTCCAGCACGGCCTCACGCTCATCCTGCGAACCCAAGCCGACATTCAGGCCACGATAAATGCCGTCTGAGACACCGCCATGACGGGTGAAAAATCCGTGACGGATTTTGGCTCCGGTGGAGGCGGAAAGCAGTGGGCTTTGAATGGGAAGCGGCAGCGTTTCGTCCTGCATTACGGTATCAATCCTTGGCGATGTCGCTGATTTTGAAACGAATGTTCGCGAGCGAGTGTTTCCGGTGAAGCGCATCGCAGGGGATGCTGATGGCAGATTGGTGCTGCTTCGATTTGGCGCGATGTTGGCCCAAGCCGGGTGGAGATGTCAATCCAGTGCGCGGAATGGCAACAGATGCACGGGTGAACTGGAGACGGCAAGCACCTTGAAAAGTTCGCCCATCTTGCCCGCACCTTCGCCCGCCAAACGGTTGACCGCCTCGGCAATTGCCAGGGTTTGATCCGGCGTTGCCTTGGCGGCGAGTGCCGTCGCACGTTCCTTCAAGCCCAGGCCGTACAGAAAATCACCCTGCCGCAAGCAGCCATTGACGTGAATGCCATTGTTTTCGGCTGTGTTCACCAGACTTTCGAAATCCACATGGCTGGTTAAATCCGCCTCGCCGGGGCTGGCCAGAACAGGATCGAACTCGTGCATACGCATGGCCTGCAAGGTATCGCCATAACCCGAAACGATATGGCCATAGTCGATGATTAAAGCCGTGCCCTCGTTGATTTTCAGCCGCTGGGATATGGCCGTCATCACCGCTTCACGCGCAGGAGAATATTCGAAAATCGTGCCCGTCGGCTGACGTTCCGGCAGAGGGGGCAGCAGCTCTGGATCGATGCTGGCAAGGCCGGTGGTGAAGACAAGTTCGTCTTCGGCATTCAGCGCCACCACCCGTTCGCGGAAGCCCTGCGGTGTCTTGACGAACTGGCGGATGGGAATGGCATCGAAAAGTTCGTTGGCAGCAATCAGCAGGAAGCCGGGGGGCACGTCGTCGAAGCTCTCATGCCAGGCGATCTTGTCTCCGTGGCTTGCCAGCGTTTCTTTCTGCGTGTCGGTCAGGCGCGGGCTGGTTTCCACCAGATGGACGCTCATGGTCTCGTAAAGCGGTGGCGCGATGCGCTGAATGACACGCAGCATATCCGCCATCATCGTGCCGCGACCGGGGCCGATTTCCACAAGGCGGGCATTGGCAGGCGTGCCGTGCCGCTGCCATGCGTGGACGATGAATACGCCGATCATCTCTCCGAACAGCTGGCTGACTTCCGGTGCAGTTACAAAATCGCCGGTGCGGCCAAACGGCTGACGGGTTTTGTAGTAGCCATGTTCCGGGTCTGCGAGGCAGAGCGAAAAGAAATCGGTCACGCTCAACGGACCGTTGAGGCGGATCAGCGATTTAATGCGGCGTGCGAGTGGTGTCGACATGGCATCTCACCCGGTTTAATGGAGGGCTGCGGCGCGACGCGCGCGTACAACTGCCCAAACACCCAAAAGAAACATAGGCGTGGAGAGAACCATGCCCATGGTTAGCCAGTTCCCGGCAAGATATCCGATTTGCGCATCCGGCTCGCGGAAAAACTCCACAAAGATTCTGGACAGCGCATAACCGCAGACAAAAACGCCGGTGACGGTGCCGGGAGTTTTGAGCGCCTTGAACCCATAGATCAGGATCGCAAGGATAAGCACAAGCACAAGCCCTTCCAGACCTGCCTCATAGAGCTGGCTGGGGTGGCGCGCAAACGGTCCCCCGGTGGGGAACACGACTGCCCACGGCACGTCGGTTATTCTGCCCCACAATTCGCCATTGATGAAGTTGGCGATGCGTCCGAAAAACAGGCCAAGCGGAGCGACAGCCGCGATGATGTCGAACATGCTCCAGACCGGAATGCCGTTGCGGCGGGCAAACAGCAGCATGGCAATGGTGGTGCCGATGAGGCCTCCGTGGAACGACATGCCGCCATTCCATATTTGCAACGCACGGATGGGATTGGCGAGAATTGCACCCAGATCGTAAAACAGAATATAGCCGATGCGTCCGCCAAGCACGATGCCAACCGCTGCCCAGACAATGAAATCATCCAGATGCACAGGCGTTACCGGGGATTTGTCATGCGGCCAGAGGCTGTCGGTGAGGCTCAGTTGGCGGGCATAATACCAGCCCAGCAGAATGCCGAAGACATAAGCGATGCCATACCAATGGATCGCCAGCGGCCCTATGGCAAAGGCCACGGGGTCGATATTCGGGAACGGCATGATCGAAAACTGGGCAAGCGGTGCAAACAATTCGCGTATTCCATGGTCATTGCGTTGAGGGAAAAGACGATTTCCGCGTGCTAGAAAAAACGGATATCCGATGGTCTTCTCCCGGTGCGGGAAAATGGCGGCTGAAAAGGGTGTGGTCAAGGCGATTCTTCGGCACGATCGTGGCACCATGAAACAGAGTTACCGCAGCGCCTTTCCCTGATTTTGCTTGCAACGGCATATGTGAGTGCCTACCTGAAAGATATGAACCGGACGAGGCGAGTGGCCTTCCCGGATACTGACGAGGGCATCGCACCATGAGTACGACAGGAACCAACCGTATTTTCGATGAATTCGCAAAGCTGATGACGGACGCCGCAGGGGCCGCTCAAGGCATGCGCAAGGAAGTGGAATCTGCTTTTCACGCGCAGGCCGAACGCTGGCTGAACAGCCTTGATCTGGTCAAGCGCGAAGAGTTTGAGGCCGTGCGCGAGATGGCAATTCAGGCGCGCGACGAAAACGATGCGCTGCGCGCCCGTCTCGACGCGTTGGAAGCAAAGCTCTCCACGACCGCGTCCTAAGCCGCAACAAACGCAATTGATTCTGATGCCGGGCCTTTTCCAAGGTCCGGCATTTTTCGTTTTTGTCTTGTTTTGATGCAGTTTTTTGCCGAGTGGGGATTCGGCACGGCGTAGCAAGCGATTTCATTCAGAATTTTTTAACGTCTGTGGAAACACGCGAAAAACACAATTGGCAGAGTCAGTTATGACTCACAACTGACGTGTTGAGAGAGGAGATATCCACCGTTCTGATTGTAAAACCGCAAAGCAGGGGGTGGCGTCGAGACTCGCTCGTTATACACTGATTTTACATGATGATTCGTAATTCACTCGGTAAGCTCCAGACAGGGTAACAGCTTTATTCTGGCGGCGTCGGGCATCATCCCAAAGTGTCGTAACCCGGCGGTTGTGTGTGCGTTTTTGTGCTTTGCGTGCGAAACAGAACATTCATCTCCGGCTGAGAAGGTGCCGTATGAGCCTAATGGAATTTGAAGTCGAGCGTCACTCCAACCCGGTCGATATGATCGAGTTCGTTGCCGCGTCCAACGACTGGACGTTCGAGCGCTCCGGCGAAGACGAAATCGCCATGACGGTAGAAGGCCGGTGGGCTGATTATCATGTCTCGTTTTCATGGATGGAGCAGTTTGAAGCGCTGCATCTGGCCTGTGCATTCGACATCAAGGTGGCCGACCACCGGGTCAACGAGGTCATTCGCCTTTTGGCGCATGTCAACGGACAGACGCTGATGGGTCATTTCGATCTGTGGCGTCAGGAAGATGTCATCATTTTCCGTCAGTCGCTTTTGCTGGCGGGTGGTGCAGAGCCGACAAACCAGCAGGTGGAAGTGCTTCTGTCCAGCGCTCTTGAAGCCTGCGAGCAGTATTTTCAGGCATTCCAGTTCGTTGTCTGGTCTGGCATGGAAGCAAAGGCTGCCATGGAAGCCGCCCTTTTCGAGACGGTTGGCGAGGCTTAAATCATGGTGTCTCTCGCATCGGGTCCGCTTGTCCTCATCGGCGCTGGCAATATGGGCGGCGCCCTGCTGTCGGGCTGGCTGAAAAAGGGTGTTACGGGGTCTTCGATCATCGTTGTCGATCCCGGCCCCTCTGATGCGATGAAGCGGGTGATTTCCGAGGCGGGTGCGACGCATCTGACCGAGGCACCGAAAGACGTTGCGGCTGGAATTCTGTTTCTGGCCGTCAAGCCGCAACTCATGGACGCTGTTTTGCCGTCATTGACGTCGCTGGTCGGGCCGCAAACGGTTGTGGTGTCCATCGCGGCGGGTAAGACGCTGTCTGGTATTGAAGCGGCGCTTGGCAAAAGCGCTGCCATTCGCGCCATGCCCAACACACCAGCCATGGTAGGGCGCGGCGTGACGGGTGCTTACGCCAATGACGCGGTGACAGAGCCGCAGCGGGCGCTGGTCGAGACCTTGCTGAAGGTCAGCGGGCCGGTGGAATGGGTGGCGACGGAAGGCGATATCGACGCCGTGACCGCACTTTCAGGCAGCGGGCCTGCCTATGTGTTTTATCTTGTGGAATGCATGGCAGAAGCAGGCCGCAAAGCCGGTCTGCCGGAAGACCTTGCCATGCGTCTGGCGCGGGAAACCGTCGCTGGGGCTGGCGAATTGCTTTATCAATCCTCCGAAGATGCATCACGTCTGCGCAAGAACGTCACATCGCCCGGCGGCACCACGGCTGCGGCGCTTTCGGTTTTGATGGCGGATGACGGTATGCAGCCGCTTTTCGACAAGGCCATTGCGGCTGCTAAAAAACGCGCCGAAGAACTGGCCGTTTAAGAGGGTCTCATGAGCGAAGAGATTAGCTACGCGGATTTCGAAAAGGTCGATATTCGTGTCGGCACCATCATCGAAGCCGAGCCCTTTCCTGAAGCACGCAAGCCTGCCTTCAAGATCAGAATAGATTTCGGACCGGAGATCGGCGTCAAAAAGTCTTCCGCGCAGATTACCGTTCACTACACACTGGAAACGCTGGTGGGCCGCCAGGTTCTGGCCGTCGTCAACTTCCCGCCACGACAGATCGGGCCATTTCGCTCCGAAGTGCTGACCCTTGGTTTTGCCGATAAGGATGGCGCTATCGTTCTCGCCAGTGTGGAACAAGCTGTTCCGAATGGCGAGAAGATGTGTTGAACGGCGATCAGGCCGGAATTTTCACGATAACCCGCAGTCCACCCAGAGGACTGTCATCCAGCGTCACATCGCCGCCATGGCTGCGAGCAATGTCACGCACGATGGAAAGCCCAAGGCCGGTTCCTGAATCATTGAGGTTGCGTGCCTCGTCCAGCCGGAAAAATGGCTTGAACACATCTTCACGGGATTCAGCCGGCACGCCCGGTCCGTCATCGTCGAAAACCAGGGTGATGGATTTCGGCGCGCGGCGAAGGTCGATGTTGAGCGTTGTAGCATAACGTTGCGCATTGGCCGCCAGATTGCCGATCAGCCGGGAGAAGGCGTTGGGCCGAACGGGTAACTCTTCGATACCGTTCAGCTTGTAATGCATGGTTTTTCCAAACATCTGGAAGTCGCTGGTCAGCCTGTCGAGCAAAGGCGTCAATTCCAGCTTCCCGACGCTCTCTTCCGCATCGTCGCGGGCAAAGGCGAGATAGGCTTCCAGCATGGACTGCATATCATCCACGTCCTTGTCCAACCCCTCCAGATCAGGATTATCGCTGGCCAGCGCAAGCTGAAGCTTGAAGCGGGTGAGGATGGTGCGCAGATCGTGGCTGACACCGTTCAGCATGGCGGTGCGTTGCTCCATCTGCCGTTCGATGCGTTCACGCATCAGGATGAAGGCAAGGCCGGCGCGGCGGACTTCATCGGCACCGCGTGGCGAATAGGCGGTGATTTTCTGGCCACGCCCAAAACTTTCCGCCGCTTTTGCCAAGGCCAGAATAGGACGAATCTGGCCGCGCAGAAACAGGATAGAGATGCCGAGCAGCACCAGTGACGCACCACCCATCCAGACAAGGAAAATATGGGTGTTGGAGGCATAAGCCTGACTGCGGCGGGTGAAGACACGCAATGTCTTGTCATCCAGCTGGATGCGGATTTCCACCAATGCGCCGTTTCCGAATGTATCCAGCCAAAAAGGTCTGCCGATTTGCTGCTGAATCTGGTCGGCGAGAATGGTGTCGAGAATCGAAAAGAATGGCTGGGGGCGTGGAGCGGGCAGTTCCGACTTCGGCTCGATATAGATGCTGAGATCGAGGCGCTCGCGTGCGATGCGGATAACGCGCTGATAATCGTCTTCTTCCGGGTCGCTTTCCAACAGTTCGATGACGGCGGCGATATCACGGGTGACGGCGGCGGAGAGCCGCTCCGTCACCATTTGCCAATGGCGTTCCATAAATACGGCGGCAACGACCACTTGCAGCAACACCATCGGCAGGATGATGATGAGCAGAGAGCGCGTGTAGAGGCCGGTCGGCAGGAAGTGGCGAAGCCAGCGCACGGAAAAACGCCATGCACGCGCAGGCGCACTGTTTCTCGCGGCATTTATGAAATCAAGGCTTGCCATATTTTCTCGCCTGTTCGAATTGGCGTGCGGGCAACGCGATCGTTAATCAACGCTGAGACGGTAACCAATGCCGCGCACGGTCTGCAAATAAACGGGGTTTGCAGGATCGTCCTCGATCTTGCGCCGCAAGCGGTTGATCTGCACGTCGATGGTCCGTTCGCCCACATCCGCATCGGCGTCCACCAGCTCGTGCCGCGGAATGGTGTCTCCGGCGCGCAGGGCAAAAAGCAACATGATGTCCTGCTCGCGGTCCGTCAGCCGGATAACTTCGGCACCACGCCGCAGTTCCTTGCGCGGAACGGAGAAATTGTAGGGGCCGAAGATGATCTGTTCGATCTTCGGCGTATCGGGCGACGAATTGCGCCTCAGAATATTGTTGATGCGCAGCACCAGTTCACGCGGATCGAAAGGCTTGGCCAGATAATCGTCCGCACCGGCTTCCAAGCCCGCGATACGCGCATCGGCTTCCGAGCGGGCCGTGAGCAGGATGACCGGAACGGATTTGTCTTCATTCAGAGAACGGGTGAGCGAGAGGCCGTTTTCGCCGGGCATCATCACGTCGAGAATGAGAAGATCAAACCGGATGCCCAGCATTTTGCGGCGGGCTTCTGCGGCATCTGCGGCTGATGTAATCCGGTAACCCTTGTCACCCAGAAAGCGCTGAAGCAGAGCGCGGATGCGCGCATCGTCATCGACGATCAGGAGGTGAGGGGCGTCATCTTCAGCCAATGGCTGTTTCGTCGCATTGGTTGACATTGTTATTTGCTCTCCTGCGGTACCGGATCGCGCATCCGCGCCAGAAACTCACGCACATGCGCACGCGCCTCTGGCTGCATGGCCTCAAGTGCGCGGTCAATGCGTTTGGATTGCGGATCGCTGAGCGCCAGTGCCAGTTCGCGCCCGGTCAGGGTGGGATAAAGCCTGCGCTGGCGGCGATCTTCCGGCCCTGCCATCTGGCGGATGTAGCCGTCATCGATCAATTGCTTCAACACCCGGGCGAGGCTCTGCTTGGTGATTTGCAGCGTATCCAGAAGGTCGGCTACGGTCATGCCCGGTTGGCGGCACACGAAATAAACGACGCGGTGGTGCGCTCTGCCATATTCCAGCTTGGACAGAATGACGTCGGGGTCGGACACGAAATCCCGATACGCAAAAAAGAAAGCCTCAATCGTATCGAAGTCGATTTTTCCATCATCGACATGCGGAAGAGCCGGGGCTTGTTTGACGGCGGCCTTTTTCATCGATTGGGCAGGCACTGTCGTTCCTTTGTTTTATTCACGCAAAACGCAAGACTATCTGAAAATATGTGGCGCAGGGAGGATGCCTGCGATCATTTTCTGTTGCGTTCGATAATATGCCGCAGGTTGAACATCAACGACATTATACGAGATCCAGAAGCGGACATACAAAAAGAGCGCGGACATGCCGCGCTCTCTTGTTCAAACTCAGGCTGGAAATCGTTACTGGTACACGTAAACGATACGACGTGTGCGTGGCTCAACCAGAACGGAACGGTCGTTGACGCGCACGTAGCGATATTCATAATCCGGAATGGCGCCCAGTTGTGTACCGGCAGGGAGAGTGCCACCAAGAACGACATCGCCCTCTATGCTCACATCGTCACCGGGATGTTCGTCCATGTAGGTGATGACGGTTTCAGGGGGCGTGATGGCGTCGACATCTTCCACGCGGCCAAGGTTTGGGTCGCCGGGGTTTGGCTCCGATTGAACGCTTGAGGTTTTTTCATAGGTCACGACAGGAACCTCGATATCGGCGCGGCGTTCGCGCAGGATAACGGGTGAACCTTCATACATCACATTCAGGTAATCGGCATTGGCCCAGCCGCGAAGACCGTTCACCTCAATGCGGCACCATGCGCTGCCATCCAGACATCCATCGAGAACTGCGTTACTGCCGCGTGTTGCAAGGCCAAGTTCCGGGTAATCTTCGCCTGGACCTGACCGCACGGAAATGTCCGAGGCTGTGGTGGCAACCATCGCCGCATTCGCATATCCGGAAAGCAGCGCAAAAGCGCCACCGGCGATCATAAGTTTCAGCTTCGTGTTCATGTGTCTCACTCCTTTGAAGACTGGGGCAAGAACGCATGACTTGCGGGTCTGTTCCCGTTTTCGTGATTGCTAAACGGACCGATGGGCCTCGGATCGCAGGCATGTCGCTGATTTTTTGACGGTTTTTGGCCGCCACATTCGCTGTAAACCGGCGCGGAATTTTTTGGCTATTGTTGTGCCGCACAATTTGCCGGGCTATAGAAAACGGTGTTTCGAAGCAAAGGAAGAGACGATGGGCAAGTTACAGGCGGGCGTTGTCCCGGTTACGCCATTCCAGCAAAACTGCACCATACTCTTCGATGAAGACACCAAGGAAGGCGTGATCGTCGATCCGGGCGGTGATGTGGATGTCATTATCCAGACCGTTACGGAAAATGGCATTACGCTGAAAGAAATCTGGCTGACCCATGGCCATCTGGACCATGCCGGCGGTGCCAAGGAACTTAAAGAAAAGCTGTCCTTGCCGATCATCGGCCCTCATGAAGATGACAAGCCGCTGCTTGAGCGCATTGAAACGCAGGCACAGACATACGGCATAACAGGCCTTCAAAATGTATTGCCGGACCGTTGGTTGAATGACGGCGACACCATTTCCTTTGGCGACCATCATTTCGAGGTCTACCATTGCCCAGGCCATGCGCCGGGCCACGTCATTTATTACAACCGCGAACAAGGTTTTGCCCATGTGGGTGACGTGCTGTTCAGCGGTTCGATCGGGCGCACGGATCTTCCCGGCGGCAATCACGAGCAGTTGCTGGCCTCTATCCGTGAAAAGGTTTTGCCACTTGGAGATGACGTCGGTTTTATCTGCGGGCATGGACCCGGTGGACGGATTGGCGAAGAACGCCGCACCAACCCTTATTTGCGGGGCATTTAGAGCGTAAGGACCGCTTTCTGTCACAGTACACGCTATCGTCGACAATGTTTTCTGCAAACTATCTGCATTAGCAGGCATAAAAAAACCCGGCATTCCTGCCGGGCTTCAACGAGAAGAGAAAGTCGTTAGGTTCAGCCATCAATCTGAAGATTGACTGCCTTCGGTCCCTTGCCACGACGATCTGGTTCAGTGTCGAAGCTCACTTTCTGGTTTTCTGAAAGGGCGGACAGGCCGGAAGCCTGTACGGCAGAGATGTGAACGAAGATATCGGCGCCACCATTGTCTGGTTTGATGAAGCCGAAGCCTTTGTCCGTATTGAAGAATTTAACAGTGCCAGTCTCGGCCATGCATCAGGTCCTTTTCGCTCTGCCTGTGTTCAGCTCCAGGCAGCATTACAGTTTTGCCCGTGAGGGCGTACGGCAGGCAGTTTTTGATAATTGAGAAAGTGGACCTTCGCGTGGAAAGTTTTTGACGTTCTGATCAACGTTATTTTGTCCCCGCCGCCCGAGGTATTTGTATCCCCGGAGCATTCATTTATAGGCCTTCCCATGCTCACAACTTGCCCGAACCGCAACAGATTGCTGTGTTTATTTTAAATTGGCAAGCAAAAGTTTTTACGCATATTTCATGCTCCGCAGCCGGGATTAAACGGCTGACGACAGGACCGGCAGAATTTTTCTCATGTTTTCGGCGTGGTGAAAAGAAAACATCGTTGGCGATATGATTTGACGCCTATTTTCGCGTGTAAGGCGTAAATTTTATCGTAACAGGAAAAAGCAGAAAAATCTCATATTTCGGCAGCAAGACGGCTGTTGCGCCGCTTGGATATCTCAGGAACCAGTTCTACCAGCAAAATGGCGGCGAAAATAATGGCGCAGCCCACATATCCTGCTGCGGGAATTGTTTCCTGTAGGAAGATCGATGCGAAGAGCGCGCCGAACAAGGCCTCGGAGGACAGGAAGATAGCGGCCTGCGGAGCCGTTGTATAACGCTGGGCAACGACTTGCAGCACGAACGCAAGCCCGGACGACACCAGCCCGACATAGATGATTTCAGTGAGTGAAGATGCGATGGCCGCGGTATTGATGGGTTCTATGAAAACCCCGATCAACATGCTCAGACCTGCGCAGACGGCAAATTGCGTGCAGGACAATGCCAGCGGTCGGTTGCTCTGCATGACGAAACGCCCCGCCAGCGTGATCTGGATGGCCCAGAAGAAAGCGCAGATGATGCTCAGCGTATCGCCTGTCGTGAGCTGATTGATCGCGCCGCCGGACAGCAGAAATATGCCGCCCAACATCATCAATGCGCCCGGCCACACGACCCAGTGCGGGTGGCGGCGATAGAGGACGACTGCGATGACCGGTACGAAGATGACGTAGAGGGCGGTCAGGAAGCTGGAGTTGGTCACGGTTGTTGTCAGCAAGCCCACCTGTTGGGTGGTGGCGCCCATAAACAGAGCAAGGCCCACCAGCATGAAGGCTCTGATCTCGCCACGGCTCGGAGCCGACTTCATCTTGCGGGTTTCCATCAGGGCGAATGGCAAGACGGCAATCGCCGCGATGGCGAAACGAAGACCGACGAACCAGAACGGGCCGATGTTGTCCATGGCGGTCGATTGCGCGACAAAGCCGCCGCCCCAGATCGCAGCTGCGAGCAAGAGAACAAGATTGGCCTGAATGCGCGTCATGGAACCACCAAAAACAAAAGGCTGCGCGTGGGCGCAACCTTTAAACACCACAATGGATTGGAAATGGCAAAGTGCCCGTTTCGCCGGTGATGTATCAGGATCGGTTTGGTTCGGCAAGAACTGCCAATATTAATCGCGATTGTGACGCGTCGACGTCTCGCGAATGCTGTTCAATGTCAAAACGATGCCGCCAATGGCCATGGTGACAAAACCCGTCACCACCAGCGCGATAACGAAAATGCGATCGGACGCTTTGGAGATGGGGGCGGCGGCAATGGCGGAGGTGTGGATTTGATCGACCATTTCCGTGGCGTGCGATGTGGTGGCCAGCCCCGCGGCCATGGTGATGATGACCATGAGTGCAGCCAGTGCCATCCACAATGAAAACAGCATTCTTTGTGTTCTCAGCCGGTCCGCCGAATTGCGATCATTGAGAAACATGGTCCGGTCCCTTTTTTCACTCTTATCGCACGCACATTTTTTCGCGACAGGCTCTAAAAGAGGCTCCGAAATGGACGTCTTGTGGACCGAATTCAGACAGTCCGGCGTATTTATTGTGGCGATACCAAGGCAAAGGTTAACGGGGTGTAAAAACCCGTCAAGTTCCGCGTTTTCCGAAGGTTCGGACTGGTTTTATGCCCCGTGGTTCAAGGCCCGATGCTGCGCGTAACGGGGCTTGGGCTAAGGCGTCGCGGCGCGTGTCGAACATGGCTGCGCGGCTGGCACCCAGCAGTTCGGGGAACCGTTCATTGAATGTCGTGGGTGCCAGTTCCGGCTTTGCCAGCGCATAACCCTGCATCAGTGCAACGCCGAGGTCGAGGCAAAGCTCGATTTCCTGCTCGTCTTCCAGGGCTTCGAACACCGGCTCTATGCCTTCGCCTACAAACTGTTTGACGATGACGCGCAAAAGGGCAGCGCCTGCGGAATTGCGCATGAACTGCCGCGCCCATGCGGTTTCGAACTTCACGTAGTCTGGCTTGATGAGCTTGACGCGCTCTATGTCGGAATCACCCGCGCCGTAATCGGCGATGGCAACGCGAAACCCCATGGCGCGCATGTGGTCGGCAAAGTCTGCCACAAGTCCGGTATCCGAGGCATTCTTTTCGGCGATTTCGCAGACGATGCGGTCTGGCGACATCCCGGCTTCATGGGCGGAAAGCCGCATCCGTTCCACTTCCTGACGCATCTTGCCCGGTGTGCGAAACAGGCCGGGATGGAAATTGACAAAGATGCGGGCGCGGGATCGTTCCAGCGCACCGGTGTTGAGAATGTGGATGGTGCGCAGAATGCTGTCCATCGCCTCGATGTCTTCAGGCGGCACCTGCGCAAAAAGCTGCGCGGGCGAGAGCAGTTGCGAGCCCTGATAGGGGCGTACCAGACCTTCGAAGGAATCGATGTCGAAACGTCCATCTGACAGACGGCGAAAGATGGGCTGAAGGGCAGATTTGAGGGTAAAGGGGGCATAGGCCGTGGACCAAGACCCATCGGCTTCCCGCAGAAGATTTGAGAAAATGCTTTTCGGTGCCACGGCGTTCTATCCAGAAAATCATTTCAACCGGGGGAGGTTAACATACAAAGCGTTACTCGCCAGTTAAACCCCGTTTGAAAACCCAGGAGGTTTTCGTTGTCACGCAATTTGGGACGCGAAACGGCTTCACAGTTTTGCTGGAATTGGTCCTGACGTAACGTTTTCGTGGCTTTTGCCCTTGAAACAATGTGCGTCTTTCGACATACCACTTGCCGCAGAGAGCGACCCTCGCAAACGTCTGCCGATGTCAATTTCAATAGGACCGATAAAAATGGCCTTCCTTGCCGACATTCTCTCCCGTGTAAAGCCGTCCGCCACTATTGCCGTTGCTCAGAAAGCCCGTGAACTACAGGCACAGGGCCGCGATGTGATTGGCCTTGGCGCAGGCGAGCCGGATTTCGATACGCCCGACAATATCAAGGAAGCAGCCATTGCCGCGATTAACGCAGGCAAAACCAAATACACGCCGGTTTCGGGTATTCCTGAACTGCGCAAGGCGATTGCTGAAAAGTTCAAGCGCGAAAACGGTCTTGAGTACAAGCCAGAGCAGACAATTGTTGGCACCGGTGGAAAGCAGATTCTTTTCAACGCCTTCATGGCGACGCTTAACCCCGGCGATGAAGTTGTTATTCCAGCACCTTACTGGGTCAGCTACCCGGAAATGGTGTCGATCTGCGGCGGCACGCCCGTCTTCGTCAACACCACGCTGGAAGATAATTTCAAGCTGAAGGCTGAAGCACTGGAAAAGGCGATTACGCCAAAGACCAAGTGGTTCATCTTCAACTCGCCGTCCAACCCATCGGGCGCGGCTTACACCCACGATGAGTTGAAGGCGTTGACCGACGTGCTGGTCAAGCACCCGCATGTCTGGGTTCTGACCGACGACATGTATGAGCACCTGACCTATGGCGACTTCAAGTTCGTGACACCTGTGGAAGTGGAGCCTTCGCTCTATGACCGCACGCTGACCATGAACGGTGTTTCCAAGGCCTATGCCATGACAGGCTGGCGTATTGGTTACGCTGCTGGCCCGCTGGCGCTCATCAAGGCCATGGACATGATCCAGGGTCAGCAGACCTCTGGCGCGACATCCATCGCGCAGTGGGCCGCTGTCGAAGCGTTGAACGGTACACAGGACTTCATTCCGGCCAACAAGAAAATCTTCGAAGGCCGTCGTGACCTTGTGGTGTCCATGCTCAATCAGGCCAAGGGCATCAATTGCCCAATGCCGGAAGGTGCGTTTTACGTTTACCCGTCCTGCGCTGGCCTGATCGGCAAGACCGCACCGTCGGGCAAGGTCATCGAAACCGACGAAGACTTCGTCACCGAGCTTCTGGAAACAGAAGGCGTTGCCGTGGTTCACGGTTCTGCCTTCGGCCTCGGCCCCAACTTCCGCATCTCCTACGCCACATCGGAGAAATTGCTGGAAGAAGCGTGCAACCGCATTCAGCGTTTCTGCGCAAACTGCCGCTAAGGTTTGATTGGATTGAGAAAAAGCCCGGCAGTTATGCCGGGCTTTTTGTTTGGTGACAGTTGGTTCGAAGGCAAAGTCCTCACCCGCCGTCATCCCGGACCTGATCCGGGATCCAGTGCGATCAAGTCCTTGATCGCAAAAGAGTCTTATCTCATGCAGACGCATGAGGCTGGATGCCGGATCAAGTGCGGCATGACGGAGGTTGAGGCGGTTAAAGCCCCAAAAACAGCAGCATCACGAACGCAGCAAATAGAATGAAATGCGTCATGCCCTCAATCGCGTTCGTCTCACCGTCATTGAGGTTTATCGCAGCCGCTATCAACGTGATGAACACCATGACCGTCTGCACCGGCGTCATCGCCATGATAAAGGGCTGGCCGGTGTAGAGCGCAATCGCTTCCATCACCGGCACGGTCAGGATGACGGTTGAAAGCGATGCGCCCAGAGCGATATTCACGACAGACTGCATACGGTTGCGCAAAGCCGAGCGCATGGCGGTCATGATCTCCGGTGCTGCGGAAATTGTGGCGACGACCACGGCCATCAGAGCGACGGGCGCACCGCTGCCTTCCAGCCCGTGGGTGAGAAAGGCGGACATGAATTCTGCCAGAATGCCGATCAGCACAACGCCAATGAGAATGACGCCGATGGAGTAGGAGGCCGGTCTGTCTTCCTCGTCATCCGCATGTTGTTCGGCTGCAGTCTTCCTGCGCTCGGTTCGCGGATAGCTGTAGCTGAAGAAATAGCTGTGTGGCCCAACCTGCATTTTGAGGAACAGCCCGTAGAGCGCGATCATCGCGCCTATCGTAAACATCGAATAGAAATGCCACTTCGCCTCGGGAATGAACTCCGGCACGATCATGGAGATGCCCATGGCGGTCAGGATCATGACAACATAGGTGCGGGCGGAATCGTCATTATAGGGCTGCTCACCGTGGCGAAGACCGCCGAGCAGGGCGGCGATGCCGAGGATGCCGTTGATGTCGATCATCACGGCGGAATAGATCGTATCGCGCACCAGTGTGGGGGAGGTGGACTCACTCATGATGATGGCGAGGATCAGCACCTCCACGGCCACGGCCGATAAAGTGAGGATCATGGTGCCGTAGGGATCGCCGACCTTCGTTGCCAGAATTTCGGCGTGATGTGCGACCCGCATCGACACCAGAATGATGACGCCGATCAAGCCTGCCGCAACGATGAAAGAGAGCATTTTGCTCTGCTCCATCAGGGCGTGTTCAGCGACGTAGGCGGCCACGGCGACCGGCACCGCCGCCAGCAACATGCGTTCCTGTTTCAGCGTGGTTGCAACTGACATGTTTCCCCCTTGGATGACATGAGACCGATCATTTGCAGATGCTGCGACACTATGCAGGATTTGCA
The DNA here is from genome assembly GCF_033957765.2 of Agrobacterium sp. rho-13.3. NCBI lineage: Bacteria > Pseudomonadati > Pseudomonadota > Alphaproteobacteria > Hyphomicrobiales > Rhizobiaceae > Agrobacterium > Agrobacterium sp. rho-13.3. The sequence goes on along the minus strand of NZ_CP192774.1, from coordinate 1,848,688 downwards.
CTATGGGCGTTTTGGTAGGATAGTATATCTCAAGGACATAGCGACAGTGCTGCGATCCAGTCCTCAAATGCGCATTCGCGGCAATGGTTGCGACGATCCTTCAAGATATCAGGAGGAAGTATGCATGACCAAAGTGGTATATGAAGTTGTGGAGCATGATGGCGGGTGGGCCTACCGGATGAGCGGTGCCTACTCCGAGACATTTCCGACGCATTCCGATGCCGTGCAGGCCGCTCGCATCGCCGCTGCCGAACAGCAGGTTGGTGGCGAGGATGAGGAAATCAGCTTTCAGGATGAGCGCGGCCGCTGGCATGAGGAATACAGCCAGGGCGGCGACCGGCCGGAAGCAGAAGTGGTGGATAGATCGGCCGGTTAATGCCCTGTGCCACGCTTCATTTCACCGCTTCGCCGATATCGCATCCGGGTCGTTTGTCTTGAGATAGGCTTTCAACCCGTCCACCAGCGCGCTGAAGACGGCACGGCAGCGCGGCGAGGTTCGCAAGTTCTCGTGCATGGCCACCCAAGTGTGCAGTGGCACTTCCATTCCGGGCAGAATATGGCGAAGGTGTTCGTCTTTTCGCCCAAGGCTAATCAAAGACATGCCTATTCCTCCGCCCACCCGGATCATTGAAAGCTGGGCGAGACTGCTATCTGCCCGCAAAGCGAACCGAATAAGATCGGCGTCGGGCATAGAAGGATTGTCCTTTTTCATGCGTTGAATGACGGCACGAATGAACGGCGTTTTGCGATCGAAGCCGATGAGCCGGTGGTTATCGAGATCCTGCTTTGAAATCGGTGTTCCCGCCTTCTGGAGATAGCCGTCCGTTGCGTGAAACCCCATCCTGAAATTACCGATATAGCGCATGACGATGGCGTCCTGCACCGGTTCCGTCATGCGAATGGCGATGTCCGCTTCCCGCCGCAACAGGTCTTCCAGCGTATCGGACAGCGAAAGCTCTATTTCCAGCTTCGGATAGGTCTCCTGAAGCGATGCGATGATCGGTGGCAGAATTTCCACACCAATGACATCCGATGCGCTGATGCGAACCGCACCCTCGATCTTGCCCACTTCACCGGAGGCTGCGCGCATGAGGGCTGACGCCGTTGCCGAGAGATTTTCCGCATAGGGTTTGAGAGCAATCGCCGCGTCCGTAGGCACCAAACCGTGCGGAGAGCGAATAAAAAGCTGAAAGCCGATGGCGTCTTCAAGCGCTGTGATGTGACGACCGACCGTGGGTTGGGTGATGCCCAGTTCGCGTGCCGCCGCAGATAGGGAGCCATCCCTCATGACGTTGAGGAATGTGCGGTAATAGTCCCAACTTATCTGCTGCTCTCGTATCATCGAAATCCGTATAGCCAACCAATTTACGAAGCATTTTCGTATAGGCATTCCGGAGTCAAGGGGCGGTCAAAGCGCAAAACAAAAACGCCGCGCGATCCTGTGAGCGCGCGGCGTTTTATTGTGATTATCCTAGTGCTGGGTAGTCGGTGTAACCGGCAGCGCCGCCGCCGTAGAAAGTCGGCTGGTTCGGCTCGTTCAGTGCCGCGTTTTCTTCAAGACGACGCACCAGGTCCGGGTTGGAGATGAAGGCCTTGCCGAATGCGATGGCATCCGCCTTGCCGCTATCGACTGCGGCAATGGCGCTGTCGCGGTCGTAGCCGTTGTTGGCGATCCATAGACCCTTGCCGCCAGCATGGGCGTATGCGGCTTTCAGCGCGTCGTAATCAAACGGCTTGTCACCCTGTTTGAAATCACGGGGGCCGCCCGTTGCACCTTCAATGACGTGGATGAAGGCAAGGCCACGGCTGCCGAGCTGGCTGACCACGTAATCGAACAGTGGCTGCGGTTCTGCCTCGAAGATGTCGTTGGCAGGCGTCACCGGGGAAAGGCGAATGCCGGTGCGGCCAGCGCCGATTTCCTTGGCAACGGTGTCGACGACTTCAAGCAGGAACCGGGCACGGTTTTCGATGGAGCCGCCGTAAGAATCTGTGCGGTGGTTGGTGCCGGATTTCAGGAACTGATCGATCAGATATCCATTCGCCGCGTGAATTTCCACGCCGTCAAAGCCGGCATCAATCGCCGCACGGGCACCCGTGCGATAATCTTCCAGAATAATTGGAAGCTCGGCCAAGCCTAGTTCCCGTGGCTCCGAGGTATCGGCAAACGAGCCGGTGCCATCATCATTGATGATGTAGGTCTTGGAATTTGCCTTGATGGGCGAGGGCGCAACAGGCTGGCCACCATGTGGCTGAAGCGATGTGTGGGAGACTCGTCCCACATGCCAGATTTGCGCGACGATCTTGCCGCCGGCCTTGTGGACGCTATCCGTTACCGTTTTCCAGCCTGCGATGGCCTCTGCCTTGTAAAGACCCGGCACATCTGCATAGCCCTGACCTTGCTGAGAGATCGGTGTACCTTCAGTCACAATCAGGCCAGCGGTGGCACGTTGTTCGTAATAGGTCGCATTGAGATTGTTTGGAATTGCGCCCGGAGAACGGTTGCGGGTCAGCGGTGCCATAACGATGCGGTTTGCCAGTGCGATATCGCCTGCCTGTGCCGGTTCGAACAATTTTGTCATGGGATGGGCTTTCTCTTCTGGTTGATAGAGAGCGCTTGAGGTGCGCCTAGAGCGGCAGGAGAAAAAACGGGAATAGTCCCGCCGCTCTATGTTGTTTGTGAAGCGCCGGACGATCCGAAAACCGCTTCGCACTTTTCGGTCCGGTGCTTAAAGCTTCTGGTTCAGAAAATTGAGAAATGTTGCGATGTTTTCCTCGTCGCGTTCATAGAAGTTCCATTGACCGACCTTGCGTGACCTGACCAACCCCGCAGCCTGCAAGGCCGCAAGATGGGAGGAGACGGTGGATTGTGAAAGGCCGCTGATCTCGAACTGGTGTGCGCAAACGCCCATGGTAAACGGGTGCGCCTGATTGAAGTGCCGCTCCGGCTCTTTCAGCCATTCGAGGAACTTCAAGCGTACGGGGTTGGCAATGGCCTTTAAAGCGTCTTCGTGGTTCATCTCATTTCCGCATATCTGGACATAGCGATATTTATATCGGGAAAAGTCGATATCAAGGGCGGAGGGCGAATTTTTATGATGAGAAATTTTGTTGCATGTCTGTTTAAAAAAAAAGGGCCGTCGGATTTCTCCGCGGCCCGATAGTTTTGAAGGTCATAACCTCCAGAGGGGAACAGCTATCGAATGCAAGAGGCACCGCGATAGCTGCACTGAATATGGAAAAGGAGGCACGCAAGAACAAGGGCGTTTTGTTTAATTAACTCTAAGTAGCGAGAAAAATATTGCGGGCAAAAAAAGAGGGCCACCGGATTACTCCAGGGCCCTTATAAGTGTGAAGGTTTAAAAAACCTCCAGAGGGGAACAGCTGACGCGGCGGAACTGGGAGGAAAAGCCGCCGTGTGCATCAGCTGTGTGCGATATGGTGCTTTTTTGGGCAGGCAGCAACTCTTTTTTGTGCAGTGCAGCTATGCGCTAAGCGCATCACTGTTATTTCCCGTCATATTTATTTCGCAAATCTACCCGCCAGCAAGCGAGTCATATGAGCGCATTGCTTGAGGTAACACATTGTTCTCATTGGCATGTTAGATGATTTTCAGCCTTTGCGAAAATCAGAAGTTCCAGTTGCGCGCCTTGGCGACCACGAAGTCACGGAAAACTTTCAGCTTTGCAGCATTCTTCAACTCATCCGGATAGCAGAAATATGTATCGAAGGAGGGGATGTCTGCGGGCAGGGAGAGCTGGATGAGGCCGGGGTCGCGCCCCACGATGTAATCCGGCAGGCAGGCGATGCCGATCCCCAGCAGGCAGGCGCGCTTGATCGACGTCTGGCTGTTGATCTGCAAATGCGCCAGACGGGTATTGTCCGATGAACGCCCGGCATTTTCCAGCCAGTTGACGTCCAGAAGATAATTCGGGGCCGGTTCACCAAAGGAGATCACCTTGTGGTTGTCCAGATCTTCTATGGACTGCGGCTCTCCATATCGGTTGATATAGGAGGGTGCGGCATAAACGTGCATATGCACGGTAAACAGCTTGCGCTGGATAAGGTCCGACTGTTGCGGCTGGCGCAGGCGAATGGCGCAATCCGCATGGCGCATGTTCACGTCCAGCTCCTCATTGTCGAGAATAAGCTGGATGGCCATTTCCGGGTAGAGCTGAAGAAACTCCTGCACCTTGTCTGTCAGCCAGCCCTGGCCAAGACCCACGGTGGTGGTGACGCGCAGCTTGCCGCTTGGCTTCTCCGTCGTCTCGGTCAGTTGCATCTTCACGGTTTCGAGCTTCAGCAGAACGTCATGCGCGGTTCTGTACAGCAACTCGCCCTGTTCCGTCAGAATGAGGCCCCGCGCATGGCGGTGAAACAGCTTGACGCCGACATCCTGCTCCAGCGCGCTGACCTGGCGGCTGATGGCCGACTGGGACAAGTGCAGCTTATCTGCCGCATGGGTGAAAGAGCCAGCTTCCGCTGCCGCATGGAATATGCGCAGTTTGTCCCAGTCCAATGGCATAGGCATGCGGTTTTTAGCCTTTCTTATTCAGCGGCAATCGCAAGCGGTGCTTGCGCTGCGAGAAAACGTTCCGCTTCAAGAGCGGCCATGCAGCCCATGCCAGCAGCGGTAATCGCCTGGCGGTAAGTGTCATCCGTCACATCACCGGCGGCAAATATGCCCTCGACATCCGTGGCGGTGGAATCAGGCGCAGTCCACAAATAGCCATTCGGCTTCAGCTTCAGCTTGCCCTCGAAAAGCTCCACCGCTGGCGCGTGACCAATGGCAACGAAAACGCCATGGATCGGCAGTTCCGTGATTTCGCCGGTTTTCACGTTGCGGATTTTCGTGCCCGTTACCGATGGCGGCATGGGGTGCTTGGCAGGTGTACCGGTGATTTCCGCAATCTCGGTGTTCCAGAGAATTTTGACATTCTCCTTCGCAAAAATGCGCTCCTGAAGGATTTTTTCCGACCGGAAACTATCGCGGCGGTGCACGACCGTGACCGACTTGGCGATGTTGGACAGATATAGCGCTTCTTCGACAGCGGAGTTGCCGCCGCCCACGACGATGACATCTCTGTTGCGATAGAAAAAGCCATCGCAGGTGGCGCAAGCGGACACGCCAAAGCCCTGAAAATGCTGTTCGCTCTCAATACCCAGCCATTTTGCTTTTGCACCGGTGGAGATAATCAGCGTGTCCGCGGTCCAGACAGCGCCGGAATCGGTTTTCACCGTAAACGGGCGGCTCGTCGTGTCCACGTCCGTCACCAGATCACTGACGATTTCCGCACCGACATGCGTTGCCTGTTTCAGCATCTGCTCCATCAGCCACGGTCCCTGAATGGGATCGCCAAAGCCCGGATAGTTTTCCACATCGGTGGTGATCATCAGCTGGCCGCCCTGTTCCATGCCAGCAATCAGAACAGGCTCAAGCATGGCGCGCGCCGCATAAATCGCGGCGGTGTAGCCAGCGGGGCCGGAGCCGATGATCAAAACCTTTGTGTGGCGGGCGGACATGGAACGTTCCTTTCAAAACAGGGCTAACCGGATATTTCGCCACTATGCTGGCGCGGTTACGAAGCACCCCTTCAATGGAGGATATTTAAGAGTGTCCAGTGCCGTTATTCAAGGGCAGCATTGCATTTCCAACAGAGCATACGGGTATGAACACGTAATTTTGTGTCGCGGCGGTGCAAGATTATTGCGAATCCCTGCGCGAAGAGTAGAAGGAAGCATTCTAAAACCGATCGCGTGAAGGGATTCACGCGATCGGTTTTAGCTCTTTGTTTTTACGCATGTCGTTATCGCAAAACCGCCGCACACTTTTGCGCGACATGCTTTAGCTCAAAAAGGAAGAGCATAGTGGCCAGCGTCGAACTCGATGCCATCGATCTGAAGATATTGCGTGAATTGCAGCGCGATGGGCGCATGACCAATGTTGACCTCGCCGATCGCGTCGGCATCTCCGCACCACCCTGCCTGCGGCGTGTGCGCAAGCTGGAAGAGGCCGGCATCATCGAAGGCTACCACGCCATGCTGAACGCCCCAAAGCTCGGCTTCGACCTCGTCGCCTTCTGCATGGTGGGTCTGAAGCGCCAATCCGAAGCCAACCTAAAAGCCTTCGCTGCCGCCACAGACCGCTGGCCCCTGGTCCGCCAAGCCTGGATGGTCTCCGGCGAAAGCGACTTCCTCCTCCACTGCACCGCCGAAAACCTGACCCAATTCCAGGATTTCGTCATTGAAGTGCTGACGGCCGACGAGCATGTCGAAACGGTGCGGACAATGCTGACGATACGGCAGGTGAAACGGGTGGGGCTGGTTGAGGTGTGAGGGCAGCTCTACTTCAATTTGTCCCAACTGATCGGTGTCATGAAACCCAAGTCGACGAGCTGTTGCGAGCCTGTAAATTTAACCGAGACGGTTTCGTCATAAAGATCGATCGATCCTTTATTGTGGATTTCTTCAAGCAACTTGACGTAATGCGCCGAACCGCCAAAGTGCTGCTTTTCGCGAACAGCTTCCGCAATCTTTTCTTTATAATCCACGAAAAATTTAAAGTGCAAAAGAGCGCCCCAGATTTTCGGAAAGTTACGACCGTAGGGTAGGGGCCGATGAGGGCTACTGCCAAAATAGCAGGAGTTATCCCAGTAAATAACCGGGTACTTCATCAACTCATTGTCTTCGCCAAACTTACGCCCGCGTGGGCCACCCTTGATGCTGATGCCGCGTTTCTCGATAGCCATATCATAGCCCTGCGTGTCCAAATGATCGGAGACAAGCCACGGTGGGTCCTGTGGGGCAAGTTCCTTCGGACCTAGGCCGCTGTACATATCCAACATGGGTGCTGCTAGCCGCTTGTCTCCCGCAGCTTCCAATACTTTTATCAGATCCGAGATTGTGCGCGTTTCACTATCTGCAAATACGAGAAACTCATCGGAGTCGACGTTAACGTACCATCGATTCTTTCCGTAAATCTCAAATAATTGCTCTCGCCACTGTCGTCCGCGTCTTGCTTCGGAATAGCGAACAGGAGACACCCACACGTCAACGTCAGGTTGCTCTAGCAGCAGCTCTCTGGTTCCGTCAGTCGAGGCATCATCAACCGCAATAAATCGTGTTGCTCCTAACGCTCTGTAATGCAGTAAGAAACTGTTTATGAGATGAATATCATTGCGGCACACGAATACGACATCCACTCCCGAATTGTCGGGTTTGGGCTTTAGTGCCATGGAAGACAGAGCTGGCTCGGGAAATCTGCACAGCGGGGATAAGTGGAATTTCTGCCTGACTTCGGCTTAGATGCCGGGAACAGGAGATACCATGACGAGACGACCGCGCCGGAACCACAGCCCGGCTTTCAAGGCGAAGGTGGCACTTGCCGCCATCCGAGGTGAGCAGACGCTGGTGGAATTATCCCAGCAGTTCGACGTGCATGCCAACCAGATCAAGCAGTGGAAGGACCAACTCCTTGAAGGGGCGACAGGCGTTTTCGGCGACGAAGGGAAGACGGAACCGGCAGGCCCGACCGTTGACGTCAAAACGCTGCACGCCAAGATCGGCGAACTGACGCTGGAAAATGATTTTTTGTCCGGTGCGCTCGGCAAGGCGGGATTGCTGGGCGGAAAGAAATGATCGACCGCGAGCACAAGCTATCCGTCGTGCGCCAGGCGAAGCTTCTCGGCTTCAGCCGTGGCACAGTCTACTATCTGCCTCGTCCAGTGCCTGACGGTGATCTTGCCCTGATGCGCCGGATTGACGAGTTGCATCTCGACTACCCCTTTGCCGGAAGTCGGATGTTGCAAGGGCTCTTGAGAGGAGAAGGGCTGGAAGCTGGGCGGCTGCATGTCGCCACGCTGATGAAGAAGATGGGCATCGAGGCCATATACCGTCGCCCGAACACATCCAAACCAGCACCCGGTCACAAAATCTATCCCTACCTCCTGCGCAAGCTGGCGGTGACCCGTTCCAACCAGGTTTGGGCGATGGACCTGACATATATTCCGATGGCTCGCGGCTTTGTCTATCTCTGCGCCGTCGTGGACTGGTTCAGTCGGCGGGTTCTGTCGTGGCGGCTGTCGATCACGATGGAAGCAGCCTTCTGCATCGAAGCAGTCGAGGAAGCGCTGGCCCGTTATGGCAAACCCGACATATTCAATACTGACCAAGGATCGCAGTTCATCTCGATGGACTTCACGGCAGTGTTGAAGAAAGCCGAAATCGCCATCTCGATGGATGGCAAGGGCGCTTGGCGGGACAATGTCTTCGTGGAACGCCTTTGGCGTTCGATCAAATACGAGGAGGTCTACCTCCACGCCTACCAAACCGTGTCCGAAGCCCGCGTCGGCATTGGCCGATATCTGACCTTCTACAATAGTCGACGCCCACATTCATCCCTTGACCGGCAGACGCCGGATCAGGCTTACTTCAACGCGCTGGCACCAATGATGGTGGCGGCATAATCGAGGCGGAAATCCACTTAACGAAACGCCCGAAACTGTTCAGACGAACCGAGCCACCTCTCTTTCCGAGTCTGAAGTTTTAACTCTACGCGAGAGAGAGAAAGATAAATTACCCTGTGCCGAAAACTTTTTACGCGTCCCTACAATGCCTCCATCCGACTATTGGTCACTGAGATCAGGACGCTCCAATCTCCACACACGCGGAGGTTGGAGGAAATTCGTCGCGCGGATTTTACCCAAATAGAAGGGACAGTATATTGAGGGCTTTGAGTAACTAGATTAAGAAAAGCTATTTATGTACGTAATTTTATTTTTTGAGGAGGTAATTGTGAGGCCAAATGATTTGCTTCCGCTATGGCTTTGGGTCAGATCTTTAGGGAAGATTTCCATAGGTTCTAAATGCAGGATTGAGCGTGGTGCTATTCTTGATATGCGGTAGCGCGGCAGTATATCTGCGGGATCAAAATGCCGCATTCGGCGTGGAGCCATGCTGATTCCCTATGGTGGAAAAATCACAATCGGGAATGATTTTAGCTTGAACCCCTACTCGGTGCTTTACGGTCAGGGTGGTTTGGTGATCGGCAACGATGTTCGTATAGCAGCTGGATGTGTTATTATTCCATACAATCACATTTTTGCTGACCGGAATAAGCCAATACGACTCCAGAAGCTTAGTAAGTTGGGTATTGTTATTGAAGATGATGTCTGGATAGGCGCAAATGTAACCGTTTTAGATGGTTCACACATCTCAAAAGATGCGTTATTGCGGCGGGTGCTGTCATCCGGGGAAAAACTGAACCCTACGGAATCTATGGTGGAGTGCCAGCGAAACTAATTAAAATGCGCAGCTGAAAATTAGTTTGTTATGCAAACTGATCCGCTTTTCGAGCTTTTGGTCGGTATATCATAAATTCCTGTGTGAATCGCGAGATGTCGGTTAGATTCTATTCCAATCTTCTGGCCTAAGCCTACTGAGAGATTTCGGTCGCGGCTTACCAACATAACTGAGTTAGTGTTTTTTGTCCTATTCCGCTTTCATCATCTGCCTCAACGAAGAGGCGTATCTCGGGAACTGCCTCGACAGCCTAGATGGTTGCGCAGAAATCGTCATTGTTGATTCAGGATCCACAGATGGCACGGCAGCTCTGGTGCAATCCTACATCGACAAAGGCTGGCCCATCCGTTTCATGCATGAGCCGTGGCGCGGTTATGCCGGGCAAAAGCAATTTGCCCTTGAGCAATGTACGCAGCCCTGGTGTCTGAATATCGATGCGGATGAGCGGTTGGATGAGGCTCTTCGCTCAGTCTTGCCCGAGTTGCTCTCAGCGCCGGAAACTGTTGTTGGCTGGAGGGTTGCCCGCAGACCTTATCTGATTGGATATGGTTACACGCCTGAAAAGGCGCGCGAGCGAAAAAACCTTCGGCTGATCCGCAACGGCAAGGGCACCTATGATCTTTCGCAGAAGGTGCATGAGGGCATCGTTCCGACGGGTGGTGTCAGCGCATCTGATAAGGGTAGTTTGCTGCACTACCGGCCTCTCATCATCGATGAGCAGATATTGAAAGAGAACAAATATTCAACTTTGAAGGCTGATCAGCAATTTGCCGAGGGACGCAAGGCAAAACTGTCCAAGCTGTTGGTTTCGCCTTGGCTTTATTTTTTCCGTCTTTATTTCAGAAATGGTCTCTGGCGCTGCGGCGTGCCCGGTTTTATCGAGGCTGCAACGGGCGGAATCTATGCATTTCTCACGCAAGCGAAAATCCACCAGCGTCACGCGCTGAAACGTCGACCCAATGTCGATGATATGGAGCGCGGAAGGACCGAATAATGAAAGTCATGCATTATCATTTGGGCAAGGATGGTGGAGCGGAGCGCTTTTTCGTCCATCTCGTGAATGCCCTTGCCCGCAGAGGTGTCGAGCAGAAAGCCGTCATCCGCCCAGGTCGCTTGTGGCGCAAGAATATTGATGGCGTTTGCGGCATTGTCGAAAGCAATTTCCGCAATCTTTCGCCGGACAGGTTTTTGTTGCCTTTGAAGGTCATGCGGATGGCGCGTCAGGAGCAGCCGAACGCTCTCATGTCATGGGCGACACGCCCCAGCCGTTTGATGCCAAATTACAAAGGCTGCATAAAACTTTCGCGATTGGGCGATTACCCGACCAAGCTGGATTACTTTAAAAACACGGACGTCCTCGTTTGCAACACGCCGGGTATTGGCGAGCATGTCAAAGCGCTGGGCTGGACGCGTGGGGTTGAGGTTATCTCCAACTTCACCAGCACGCAGGCAATAGCGCCGATTTCGCGAGCCCAGCTCGATACGCCCGAGGGCGTGCCGGTCGTGATGTCCATGGGGCGTTTCGTAAAGCGGAAGGGCTTTCATACGCTGATTGATGCGGTTTCCACATTGCCCGGCGTTTATCTCTGGCTGGCCGGCGATGGAGAAGAGCGGGAAAACCTCGAAGCGCAGGTTGATGCGCGTGGTATGCGTGATCGGGTACGTTTTATCGGTTGGCAGGATGAAACGCGTCCATATGTGGCAGCTGCGGATATTTTTGTCATGGCGTCCAGCCATGAACCGCTTGGCAACGTTATTCTGGAAGCATGGGCGCAAAACAAGCCTGTCGTGTCGTCTAAGTCGGAAGGGCCTTTGTGGTTCATGCAAGACGGCCAGAATGGGTTGCTGGCGGATATCGGTGAGGCGGACAGTTTTGCGGAGAGTATCAACCGTTTGTTGAGCGACCAGGCTTTGGCACAGCGCGTTGCTTCCGGCGGACATGAGCGGCTGATGAACCAGTTTTCAGAAGACGCGATTGCGTCAGCTTATATTGAGCTGTTCAAGCGCAAGCCGTGACGGCATTATAGGCGCGATCAATATTTTCGGCTTCACCGGTAATGGTGAAGTGATTGGCGACGTGGGCGCGGGCGGCAATCGAAGCGGTGCCGCGTCTTGCATCGTCTTTCAGCCAGCCCAGTGCCGAAAGGCTCATGGCGTCCAGATCGTTACGGGCGATAATGTCGCCCGTTTGAGGCGCGACAATCAACTCCGGAAAAGCCCCAACATCCGTGGCGATCACCGGCACACCCGTTGCCATGGCTTCCAGCGGCGTCAGGCCGAAGCCTTCCCAGCGTTGGGGGGCGATGAACAGGTCGAGGGAGCGGTACCATTCGTTGATGTTGGTGTGTTCACCCACGAAGAGGATGCGGTCCGCAAGACCGGCGGCGCGGACTTTGTCTTTCAGGCCGTTTTCAAACTCCACATGCGGTCCTGTGGCACGACCTGCTATTATGGCGGACCATTCGGGCTGCTGTGGCAACACCGCAATCATGGTGTCGACAAACAGGTCCGTGCCCTTTTGGTGGCGGACCCTGCCGAAACACCCAACGTATTTCTGATGAGGATCAAGGCCGAGCGTGCGTTTCGCCTCAGCCTTGTCGGCGGGCGGCGAGAAGCGCTCGGTGTCTATGCCATGCATGATGACGGTGCTTTGCACGTCCAGATAGGATGCCGTTTTGCTGCTGGTGGCGATGACCGCGTCCATTTTTGAAATCAGAAATTTCGTCCAGCCGCTGTGCTTGCGTTGTGATGCGGAAGTGAACACCAGTTTCAGCTTCATGCGCAAAATATCGCGCAGGATGAGGCCGGGCAGCATTTCGATGTTGCGCCGCGCATGCCAGACGCGCGGCTTGTGATCCGGTCCGAACTGCCACAGCCTCCAAAGGTCGCGGAAACGAACATGCGGCAGGCTTTGCGGCAGGCCGGGTCCGATAGCGGCAACCTTTTGCCCTTGCCGATTCTGGATCGGCAAAAGCTGGATGATGGTGGATGTCACGCCCGAAAGCCTGCGCTTGAAATTGGGAGCAAGCACGCGGACATCGCGTATATCGACATAGGGCAAATTCGGCATCTCGCGGGAAATATGCGGCTTATCAGCCCCAGGTGAGGGAAAGAATTTCGTAGCCGCGTGAACCGCCGGGTGCATTCACCTCAATGCTATCGCCAACTTCCTTGCCAATCAGCGCACGGGCGATAGGCGAGGAAATAGAAATACGGCCCTGCTTGACGTCGGCTTCCTGATCGCCAACGATCTGGTACGTCTTCTGTTCTTTGGAATCTTCATCCACGAGTTTGATCGTCGCACCAAACTTGATCGTCGTACCGGACATCTTCGACAGGTCGATGACTTCGGCGCGGGCTGTCAGATCTTCAAGCTCGCCAACGCGGCCCTCATTGTGGCTCTGCGCTTCCTTGGCTGCGTGATATTCTGCGTTTTCGGACAGGTCGCCATGGGCGCGCGCTTCGGCAATTGCCTCGATGATTCGTGGACGCTCTTCCTGCTGACGCCAGCGAAGTTCTTCCTGTAGCTTGACGAAGCCACTCTGAGTCATCGGTACTTTTTCTACCATTTTTTAGTCCTTCGCATTCAAACTGCGGCACCCGCAGACACAAAAAGAAACAGGTTCCGGAGCAAAACTTCGGAACCATGTCAAAATCACAATTGCTGCGACTATATCAGAAGACCGTCGCAAATTGCCAGAAAATTTGAAACCGCCAAACCCTAGTTGAAACCAATAGGCCTATTTTTAATCGCAGATTGACAGTCAATGCAAGAACATATAGTGAACATTACTATGAAAAAGTCAATAAAAGAAAGACTGGCGGTTCTTTCCGATGCGGCGAAATATGATGCGTCGTGCGCCTCCAGTGGCACGACAAAGCGTAATTCATCCGCATCCGGCGGGTTGGGGTCCACGGAAGGGTCTGGCATTTGTCATGCATATGCGCCAGATGGGCGCTGTATTTCCCTTCTGAAAATCTTGCTCACCAATTTCTGCATTTATGATTGCGCTTATTGCATCAATCGGTCTTCCAGCAATGTCGAGCGGGCGCGCTTTACAGTGGAAGAAGTGGTGTGGCTGACACTCGAGTTTTATCGGCGCAATTACATTGAAGGACTGTTTTTGTCCTCCGGTATCATTCGCTCATCCGATCACACGATGGAAGAACTGGTTCGTGTGGCGCGGGAGCTGCGGGTAACGCATGGGTTTCGCGGCTACATTCACCTCAAATCCATTCCCGAAGCATCGGCGCGTTTGGTGGAGGAGGCGGGGCTTTATGCGGATCGATTGTCGATCAATATCGAATTGCCCACCGACAGCGGTATTGGGCGGTTTGCGCCGGAAAAACAGCCCGTCAATATTCGCAAATCCATGGCTGATATTCGTCTGAAAATAGAGGAGGCGGGGGAGCCAACATTGCAGACGAAGCGGGTCAGGAAATTTGCGCCGGCTGGCCAAAGCACGCAGATGATTGTTGGTGCGGACGGGGCCAGTGACAGCACGATTCTCTCCACCAGTTCGCGCCTTTATGGCAGTTACGGGTTGCGGCGCGTCTATTATTCCGCGTTCAGCCCAATTCCCGATTCGTCGAAAAATCTGCCGCTCATCAAGCCGCCTTTGATGCGGGAGCATCGGCTTTATCAGGCCGACTGGCTTTACCGATTCTATGGTTTTGATATCGCCGAAATCACCTCCACGCAGCAGGATGGGATGCTGGATCTCGATATTGATCCGAAGCTGGCTTGGGCACTGGCAAACCGTCAGCATTTTCCGGTGGATGTGAACAAGGCCGATCGCGAAAACCTGCTGCGTGTTCCCGGTTTTGGCACCAAAACGGTCAGTTCCATTTTGTCATCGCGGCGGTTTCGGCAGTTGAGATTGGAAGACGTCGCGAAGTTTGGCGTGTCTTTGAAAAAGGTGAAAGCGTTCATCGTTGCGCAAGGGTGGACGCCGGGGAAATTAACGGAACGACCGGATTTGCGGGCCATGTTTGCACCGCAGCCGGAACAGCTATCGTTGCTGTAATGTATCGGGTTACGCTGGAGGGACGAGGAGATTTTGCCGAGTGGCGCAACGCTGCACGGGCTTTTCTTGCCGCACATGTCTCACCGCGGGAGATCGACTGGCGACTTCACAGCGAAGAATCTGGCCTGCTGGGATTTGAAGAGGGAGATGCGGTTCCGTCCTTCGACAGTACAGCCAATATCAGCGTGCCGTCGTCTTTTGTACCACTTGCCCAAACCGTTATCTGTCACAGCGATCCCGCACGTTTTGCGCTGCTTTACCGCCTTTTGTGGCGGCTGGTTCAGGATCGGGCGCTGCTGCAATTCAAGTCTGATTCGGATGTGGCAGAGGCGCGCAAACTGGAGAAATCCGTTCGCCGCGACAGTCACAAGATGACGGCATTTGTGCGCTTCAAGGAAGTGGATTTGCCGGAAGGGGAGGTCGGACGGCGGCGCTTTGTTGCGTGGTTTGAGCCGGACCATTTTATTGTCGAGCGCAAGGCGTCATTTTTCCAGCGCCGATTTACCGATATGGATTGGTTTATCGCTACACCAAAGGGTTTTGCGCGGTGGGATGGACAGACGCTTGAGACGTCGCGGATGGCGGCGGAAAAGCGGGTTCTCAACGATGAGACCGAGGATCTCTGGCGCACCTATTATGCCAATATTTTCAATCCGGCACGGTTGAAGATCAAAGCGATGACATCGGAAATGCCCAAGAAATACTGGAAAAATCTGCCGGAGGCAGACCTTATTCCGGAATTGATTTTGGGTGCCGAAGCGCGGGTGCTGGAGATGGCCGCAAAAGCCGCATCAGAGCCACAGCTCTTTCATCATCGGCTGCAAGCGGCGGCAGAAAACGTTGCCGCGCCGGTTTTGCCAGATGCCGATACACTGGAAGGTTTGAAACACGAGGCGCAAAGCTGCACGCTTTGTCCGTTGCATTGCAAGGCTACGCAAACAGTGTTTGGCGAAGGACAGTCAAACGCAGATGTTATGATTGTCGGTGAGCAACCCGGTGATGTCGAAGATCTTGCGGGGCGTCCGTTCGTTGGCCCCGCAGGCAAAGTGTTCGATCAAGTGCTGGGTGAGACCGGCATGGCGCGTGAGAAACTTTATGTCACCAATGCCGTCAAACATTTCAAATATGAGGCGCGTGGCAAGAAACGTATCCACCAGCGCCCGGATGCGGGCGAAGTGCAGCGTTGCCGCTGGTGGCTGACGCGCGAGATGGACCTGGTGCAACCCAAGCTGATCGTTGCCATGGGAGCAACTGCTGTGTTCTCACTGACCGGTATGAATGAAAAAATATCGGATTTGCGTGGAAAACCAATGCCGATGGAGGCGGGGCGGACGCTGTTTGTGACAGTCCATCCGTCCTACCTGCTGCGCATTCCAGATGAGGTCCGAAAAGCGCAAGAATTGAAACGGTTTCAGGCAGATATGAAATTGGTGCGGGACATGGCTCTGCATCTTGAAGCCTCCGGATAGATCCAATCCGAGACGCCGCCGCTCTTGAACGAGTTTGCCGACGTGGGTACCCGATACGTTAATGGGTGCCCACGGCGGTTTCATCGATATGTGCTGTTGCGTAGACCTTGCGGGCAACCATGGCCAGCAAAAGCAGGGTTACGGATGCCAGCAGGCAGCAAGCGGCAAAGCCGAGCGAAAAGCCGTTTCGTGCGGGTTCCAGCCAGGCTGGTTCCGTGGTGCCGCCCAAAGCTTTTGCAGTCTCCACGGCTCCGGCCAGTGTCGCGGAAACGGCATGGGCCTGACTTTCGGTAAGACCGGTGAGGTCAACGCCTGCCATGGTCATGCGGTAAAACACGGTTCCAAGACTGCCAAGCAGTGCCACGCCCAAAGCACCGCCGAATTCTGCGCTGGTTTCAGAGATGGCGGAGGCCGATCCGGCACGTTCCGGCGGAGCGGTGCCGACGATGAGGCCGGTTGTTGTGAGGATGACCGGCACGAAGCCGAGGCCGATCAACACGCTGGCGAACAGAATGCCGATAAGGCTTTGATTATAGGCAGCAATCGCCATCACGGTGGTACCCGCGACATTGACGATCAGGCCCATCAGCACCGTTTTAACCGGGCCGAAGTGGTTGGTGAAACGATAGGCCTGAAACGACATGATGGTGAAAACGGTCGCGGATGGAATGGACCACAGGGCCGCATGCAGAGGCGTAAGGCCGATCACCAATTGCAGGAACAGGTTCTGATAAAGGAACGTTCCGAACACGAAAAAGACGCCTGCCAGATTGACCAGAAGCGAAGCGGTGAAGGCTGGAATGCGAAACAGCTTGAGATCGATCAGCGGATGGGTCAGCCGTTGTTGACGGCGGATGAAGAGGAAACCGATGGCCACGCCCGCTGCGATGGGCAGGAGCTGGCGCAGCGCAAAACCATCCGCTGCCATGTGCTTGAAACCGTAAATCACCGGTAGCACCGTTGCCAAAGAAAGCAGAACGCTTGGCAGATCAATGCCTTCCGCATCTTCGTTCTTATATTCCGGCAGGATGAACGGCGCGATGGCCAGCAAAATCAACATGACCGGAATGTTGATGAGAAACACCGATCCCCAATGGAAATATTGCAGCAACAGGCCGCCGATCAGCGGGCCGATGAGGCCACCCAAAGCGAAAGCCGAGCCCCAAATTCCAATGGCGCGGTTTCTTTCCGATTCGTTTTTGAAGATGTTGACGACCAGTGACAGGGTGGACGGCGCAACTGTGGCACCCGCAATGCCGAGCAGTGCGCGGGAGATGATCAGTTGCTGCGCGGTTGCCGAAAAGGCAGCAAGCGCCGAAGCGACTCCGAAGGCAAAAGCGCCAACGAGAAGCAGTTTTCGGCGTCCGATGCGGTCTCCCAGCGTACCCATCGTCACCAGAAAACCAGCGACCATGAAGCCGTAGATGTCGTTGATCCACAGCAATTCGGATGCATTGGGGTCAAGATCGGCGACGATGGCAGGCATCGCCAGAAACAGCACGGACAGGTCCATGGAATAAATCAGGCAGGCGATGGACAGCACGCACAGGCCGATCCATTCCCGCCGCCCGGCCAGTGGCGCGGTGGTGTCGAGCGTCGTTTCCTGCATGCATTCCTCCCCATTCACACGGCGGGCAATTTCGCGCTCCATCGTGGAATTGGCAATCGATAAATAACCCAAAAACAAAGGGCGCCCGAAGGCGCCCTTTCATGCATGATCAGAAGTAGCTTTGCAGGGGCCTGACTTCGAGGTTGCCGGCCTTCAATGCCTTGATGGCAAGGGCGGCAGCTTCGGCACCGGCCATGGTGGTGTAATAAGGCACCTTCTGCATCAGCGTGGCGCGGCGCAGCGACTTGCTATCGGAAATCGCCTTGTTGCTGTCCGTGGTGTTGATGACCAGCTGGACCTGACGGTTGCGAATGGCGTCCTCGATATGCGGACGGCCTTCCTGCACCTTGTTGATCTTCTCTGCATCGATACCCTGTTCGGCAAGGAAGCGCTGCGTGCCGCCGGTTGCCAGAACCTTGAAGCCGATGTCCACCAGATGGCGGATGGCAGGCAGAACACGTTCCTTGTCGTCATCGCGCACCGAAACGAACACCGCACCTGAGCGCGGAAGATCGACGCTGGCACCCAGCTGCGCCTTCGCAAATGCCAGCGCAAAGTCCGTATCGAGGCCGATGACTTCGCCGGTGGAGCGCATTTCCGGTCCAAGCAGAATATCGACGCCGGGGAAACGGGCAAACGGGAAGACGGCTTCCTTGACGGCAATGTGCTTCAAGTTGCGCGGATCAGGCTTTTCGCCGTATGCGGCGATGGCGGCATCCAGCTTTTCACCAGCCATGATGCGGGCGGCGATCTTGGCAATCGGCGCGCCGATGGTCTTGGCGACGAAAGGCACGGTACGCGAAGCGCGCGGGTTCACTTCCAGAACGTAGATCACGCCGTCCTTGATGGCATATTGCACGTTCATCAGGCCGCCAACATGGAGCGCCTTGGCAAGTGCCGTGGTCTGGCGCTCCAGCTCGTCGAGCGTCTCCTTGGAGAGCGAACGCGATGGCAGCGAGCAGGCCGAGTCACCGGAGTGAATACCGGCTTCTTCGATGTGCTCCATGATGCCAGACACGAAGACGTTTTCGCCGTCGCACAGGGCATCGACGTCCACTTCGACAGCGTTGGTCAGGTAGCTGTCGAACAGCAGCGGGTTTTTGCCGAGCAGCGTGTTGATCTGGCCGGTCTTGTCGTTGGGGTAACGCTGCTTGATATCTTCCGGCACGAGGCCCGGAACCGTATCCAGCAGGTAGGTCTGCAACTGGCCTTCTGAGTGGATGATCTGCATGGCGCGGCCACCCAGAACGTAGGACGGGCGAACCACCAGCGGGAAGCCGATTTCGGATGCCACAAGACGCGCCTGCTCGACGGAATAGGCGATACCGTTGTTCGGCTGCGCGAGATCAAGCTTGATCAGCAGCTTCTGGAAACGGTCGCGGTCTTCTGCAAGGTCGATCATGTCAGGCGCTGTGCCGAGGATCGGGATACCGTTCTTTTCCAGTGCTTCGGCCAGTTTCAGTGGCGTCTGACCACCAAACTGCACGATAACGCCGACCAGTTCGCCCTTTTCCTGCTCGGCGCGCAGAATTTCGATCACGTCTTCTGCTGTGAGTGGCTCGAAATACAGGCGGTCTGACGTGTCGTAGTCGGTGGACACGGTTTCCGGGTTGCAGTTGATCATGATGGCTTCAAAACCGGCATCCTTCAGCGCGAAGGCGGCGTGGCAGCAGCAATAATCGAACTCGATGCCCTGACCGATACGGTTCGGGCCACCGCCGAGAATGACGACCTTCTTGCGGTCGGAAACCTGTGCTTCCGAACGAAGCTGGCCGACGAAAGGTGTCTCATAGGTGGAGTACATATATGCGGTGGGCGATGCGAATTCGGCAGCGCAGGTGTCGATGCGCTTGAAGACCGGGCGCACGTTGAGGCTGTTGCGCAGCTCTGCCACTTCTTTCGGGCGCTTCTTGGTGAGGCTCGCGAGGCGGGCGTCGGAGAAGCCCATGGCCTTCAGCATCCGCAGGTTTTCAGCGTCCTGCGGCAGACCGTGTTCACGAACGCGCGCTTCGGTGTCCACAATCGCCTTGAACTGGGCGATGAACCATGGATCGATCTTGCTGTTTTCATGCACTTCGGCTTCGGACATGCCCATGCGCAGAGCCTGTGCCACCATGCGCAAACGGTCTGGCGTCGGTGTGCCGATGGCGGCGCGAATGGCGTTCTTGGAGCCTTCGCCCTCTTCAAAGCCGGGGATTTCGATTTCATCGAGACCGGTCAGGCCGGTTTCCATGCCGCGCAGGGCCTTCTGCAAGGATTCTGCGAAGGTGCGGCCGATGGCCATGACTTCACCGACCGACTTCATGGCCGTGGTGAGGATGGGCGATGCACCAGGGAATTTTTCGAAGGCGAAACGCGGAATCTTGGTGACGACGTAGTCGATGGAGGGTTCGAAGGATGCCGGTGTTGCGCCGCCGGTGATGTCGTTGTCCAGCTCATCCAGTGTATAACCAACCGCAAGCTTTGCTGCGACCTTGGCAATCGGGAAGCCGGTGGCCTTGGAGGCGAGCGCGGAAGAGCGCGAGACGCGCGGGTTCATTTCGATGACGACCAGACGGCCATCCTTCGGGTTGACGGCGAACTGAACGTTCGAGCCGCCGGTTTCCACGCCGATTTCGCGCAGAACCGCAATCGATGCATTGCGCATCATCTGGTATTCTTTGTCGGTCAGCGTCAGCGCAGGCGCAACGGTGATCGAGTCGCCGGTGTGAACGCCCATCGGGTCGATGTTTTCAATCGAGCAGATGATGATGCAGTTGTCCGCTTTGTCGCGGACCACTTCCATCTCATATTCCTTCCAGCCGAGAACCGATTCTTCGATCAGCACTTCGGTGGTGGGCGAGGCATCCAGACCACCGCCGATGATTTCGAAGAATTCCGAACGGTTGTAGGCAATGCCGCCGCCCGTGCCGCCCATGGTGAAGGATGGGCGGATGATGGCGGGCAGGCCGACAACATCGATGGCCTGTGCGGCAATGGCCATGGCGTGGCTGATGTAACGCTGCTTGCGGTCCGTCTCGCCAAGGTTCCACTGGTTTTCGAGGTTGTCGAGCGCCTTGTCCAGCTCAGCGCCGGAAAGCTTCGTTTTCAACTCTGCGCGGGCGGCTTCATGCGTCTTGCGGTCGGCGTCCTTGATGTCAGTGGCATTGGCCAGCATCGACTTCGGCGTTTCAAGGCCGATACGCTTCATGGCTTCGCGGAACAGGGCGCGGTCTTCGGCCATGTCGATGGCTTCAGGCTTTGCGCCAATCATCTCGACATTGTAGCGATCCAGAACGCCCATACGCTTCAAGGAGAGGGCAGTGTTCAGAGCCGTCTGGCCGCCCATGGTGGGCAGCAGCGCGTCTGGACGTTCCTTGGCGATGATCTTGGCGACGACTTCCGGGGTGATCGGCTCAACGTAGGTCGCGTCGGCCAGATTGGGGTCGGTCATGATGGTGGCGGGATTGGAATTCACGAGGATGACGCGGTAGCCTTCCTCTTTCAGCGCTTTACAGGCCTGTGTACCAGAATAATCGAATTCACATGCCTGACCGATGACAATCGGACCAGCGCCGATGATAAGGATGGACTTGATATCTTGGCGCTTCGGCATGGCTCTCGTTCCGCTTTTCGTGTTGCGCAAAAAACGGCCAAGGTGAAATCCACCGGCCGGGGCGCGCAATTCCAATCTTTTCAGGCTAGAAGCGGCTTATAGGCAAATGTTTTGGCGAACGGAACCCCGAATCTTCGCTTTCTGACAGGAAAGTTTGATTGTCATAAAACTGTGCCGCAACCTGATCCTTGTCGCTTCTAAAAACGTAGTGAAATTTGAAGGAATTAGTTTGTTTCCACAAAGATAGAGCAGGGCCATATGATTACCGTTCATTATCTCGAAAATTCCCGCGCACATCGCATTCTCTGGCTGCTGGAAGAGCTTGGCCTTGATTACGAGGTGAAGACCTACAAACGCGCGCCGGACATGCGAGCCCCGAAAAGCCTGAAAGCCATCCATCCGCTGGGCAAATCTCCTGTCATCGAGGATGGCGGTAAAATCTACGCGGAAAGCGGCGCGATCATCGAATATCTGCTCGATACCTATGGAAACGGTGCGTTTCGCCCGCAGCCGGGAACCGACGCATACAGACGCTATATATACTGGCTGCATTATGCCGAAGGGTCTGCCATGCCGCTGCTGTTGCTCAAGCTCCTGTTTTCACGCATCCCGCGTGAGGTTCCTTTTTTGCTGCGGCCTGTCGCCAATCTCATCTCAAACGGTGTGGCCAGCAAACTCGTTGATCCGCAACTCAAAGACCACACGGCCTATTGGGAAAGCGAACTGGCGCGGGACGGCCTGTTTGCGGGCAGTGAACTGACGGGCGCAGACATTGCCATGAGCTTTCCGGTGGAAGCGGCCATGAGCCGCGCGGCGGGTGCAAACAAAACGCCTGCCATTGTTCAGTTTCTTCAAAACATTCGTGCGCGTCCTGCCTATCAACGCGCATTGAAGAAGGGTGGCGCCTATGTTTACGCCAACAGCTGACGAGCATCTGCCTGAAAATCGTTGCCGATTTTCGGAAAGCGCGATGCGTCGGTTCAAACGGTACGAGCGTCTTTTATGCGTCCGAATGGACGCATAGCGCTCTTGCAGGAACGCTTTCAAAACTCTAGCGTTTAGCGACAGACTGATGGGGAGACTGATATGCAGTGGAGAGGGCGTCGCCAATCCGACAATATTGAAGACAGGCGCGGAATGTCCTCCGGCGGCACGGGTGGTGGTGGCTTTCGCCTTCCCACCGGCGGTGGTGGTCGTGGCGGCGGGATAGGCATTGGCGGTCTTGTCGTTATTCTGCTGATCAGCTGGGCATTGGGCATCAATCCGCTGACCCTGCTTTCCGGCGGTGATGTGTCGCTGGATGGCGGCGGTCAACAGACCCAGGGCACGCGGCCTCAAGGCCAGTCCAATGATGATACAACGGCTTTCGTTCGGACCGTTCTGGCAGAAACAGAAGATACCTGGGGCAAGATTTTCAGCGCCGCCGGGGAAACCTA
Source organism: Agrobacterium sp. rho-13.3 (assembly GCF_033957765.2). Lineage (NCBI taxonomy): Bacteria > Pseudomonadati > Pseudomonadota > Alphaproteobacteria > Hyphomicrobiales > Rhizobiaceae > Agrobacterium > Agrobacterium sp. rho-13.3. Next base: position 1,826,255 of record NZ_CP192774.1, on the reverse strand, counting down.
CGAGAAGCCGACGCTTGTTCTCTTCGCCGGGCAGACACGCTCTGCCTGTGGTTCGGCGTCTTCGGCAAGCGGCCCGTTCTATTGCCCTGTGGACCGCAAGGTTTATCTGGACACCGACTTTTTCCGGGAACTGGACAAACGTTTCGGCGCATCGGGTGATTTTGCGCAGGCTTACGTGATTGCGCACGAGGTGGGCCATCATATTCAGAACCTGACCGGCGTTCTGCCCGAGTTCAACCGCCGCCGCCAAGCCATGAGCCAGACCGATGCCAACAAGATGTCGGTGAAGGTCGAGTTGCAGGCAGATTGTTATGCCGGCATCTGGGGCAAATCCACACAGCAGAAGGGGCTTCTGGAAACCGGCGATCTGGAAGAGGCGCTCAACGCGGCGCATCAGATTGGTGACGATACGTTGCAGAAGGAAACGCAAGGCTATGTGGTGCCGGATAGTTTCAACCACGGAACATCTGCGCAGCGTGCCGAATGGTTTCGGCGTGGTTTCGACAGTGGCCGCGTGGAAGACTGCGATACGTTTTCCGCCAATATCTGAAATTATGCGAGAAGCAGTGCCGTCACGTACATTCCGAGCGCAAATACCGTATGTGCGACGAGGTTGAGGGCGCGAACCTTGGTGGGGTTGGGCGTTTTCGACGCCGCCCAGCCTATGCCAAGGCCCGGCTGGAGCAGAAACCAGCCAGCGGCCACGGTCAGGATTCCAATAACCCATGGTAAAATGAAGGATGGTGCAGCGAACCATCCATCTGGTGCGACCAGGGCCAGAATGATTCCGTAAGCAACACCGACGGCATAATGTGAGACCCAGCCGAGTGCGACTTCGTGGTCGTAAGGGCTGGCGGTCGCGATAGTATCGTGAAAAACCTTGCCTTTGGGCAGATGCCAGAACCACCGTCCGACGGGGCCCCAATTGGGCGCTGACTGATGGAAAAAACGGTGAAGGATGATGGCCCAGATATCCATAAAAACCGTGCCGCCAATTCCCATTGCAACGCCGCGCCAAATGGTTTCCGACATCATTCCCTCCCGAGTCGTTTCACTGTGCGGCAGCGTGTCGGGTTTTTGCGTCTGCGACAAGGGCACGCATGACGTTATCGGGAGCGGGTATTGGAAAGCGTGGCCGCGTTCACGGCCACGCTTTATGTTGATCAGGCTGCGCGGTTGTAGCCTGAGTAACGCTGGCTCTGTTCGTTTGCCAGTTTGAACTGGGCGAGCAGGGCGTTCAGTGCGGCGGCTTCGGAAGCAAGGCCGTGGCTTGCTGCGGTCTGTTCTTCAACCATGGCAGCGTTTTGCTGCGTGCCTTGGTCGATGGTGTTGATCGCCGTGTTGATTTCCTGCAAGCCGGTGGACTGTTCGCGGGACGACAGCACGATGGCGTTGATGTGCTTGTTGATTTCCTGCACTTCGGCCACGATCGTGTCCAGCGCCTTTCCGGCATTGCCGACCAGCGAAACGCCCGCTTCGACCTGGGTTGTCGAAGCGCTGATCAGCACCTTGATTTCCTTGGCGGCATTGGCAGAGCGTTGAGCGAGTTCACGCACTTCCTGCGCCACGACCGCAAAGCCCTTGCCAGCTTCACCGGCACGCGCCGCTTCAACGCCTGCATTCAGCGCCAGAAGGTTGGTCTGGAAGGCGATTTCGTCGATAACGCCGATGATTTTCGAGATGCCGGACGAGGAATGCTCGATGCCTTCCATGGCCTTGACGGCATCGCTGACAACCACGCCGGATTGTTCGGCGTTGCTGCGGGCACGCTCGACAAGTCGGCCAACTTCTTCGGCACGCTTTGCGGAGTCCTTCACCGTCGTGGTGATTTCTTCCAGCGCCGCTGCGGTTTCTTCCACCGAGGCTGCCTGCTGTTCGGTACGCTTTGCAAGATCATCGGCGGATTGGCGGATTTCGCTGGCACCGGCATCGATGGCGCGGGCGTTCTGCCCAACGTTGACGAGGGCGGCATTGAGCTTGCTGATCGAACCGTTGAAGTCTTCGCGCAGGCGGTCGATGCGTGCGACGAACGGCGTGTTGATGCGGTAGTTCAGGTCGCCATCCGAAAGATGTGCAAGGCCTTCTGCCAGCTTATCGACAGCGAATTGAATATCGGCAGTGTCTTTCGCCGAATGCTGTTCGCGCTCGCTGCGCTCCCGTTCAGACAGATTGCGCGTCTGCTCAGCATCGCCTTCAAGACGAAGCCGCTCCAAGGCATTGGCACGGAACACGGCAACGGCTGCAGCCATCGATCCGATCTGGTCCGTGCGTTCCTGTCCCGGAATGGCAGCGTTGACATTGCCAGCCGCAAGCTGGTCCATCGCCGAGGTCATCTGCGTGACAGGCTTGACGATGAGGCTGTTGACGAGGAATGCGAGGAACGCAATCATGCCAGCGACGGCCAGAATGGTTGCGACGACAGCGGCAATACGAAACTGCGAAATCGACGCGAAAGCCACGTTGCGGTCGATCACGAGGCCCACGGACCACTCGACGGAAGGCAGGCCCGGCACGGAGATGAAGCTGGTGATCTTATCCACGCCGTTGATCTGCGTTTGCGACATCGCCTGCGAAATCTTCGGTGTCGCGACCGGGAAGAGGTCAGCAAGCGTCTTGTTGATCATCGCATCATCCGGGTGGATGAGGATTTTGCCGTCCTTGTTCACCAGAAACGCATAACCATCCACGCCCGCATCGACAGAACCGATCATGGAAACGAGGGTCGTCAGCATAAAGTCGCTGGCGGCAACGCCCGCAAGTTTGCCTTCGCGCATCACGGGAAGGGCAGCACTGACCACCAGCTTGCCCGTGGTGGCATCGACGTAAGGTTCTGTCAGCACGGTGCCGTTGGCCTTGACAGCGGCCTGATACCATGGACGCTGGCGTGGATCATAACCGGCCCGCATGGTGGTTTTCGGCCAGTTTTCAAAGACGCCGGCCTCATCGCCGAAATATGCGGATTTGAACTCACGCGCCAGAATGTCGTTGTGCAAAGCCACGTCCAGCAGCTTGGGATCGGTGGCCTTGACCATGGCCGCGCCGACCATTTCGGTCATCATCACGCGGCCATTCAGCCAGTTTGCGATGCTCTGTGCGGACTGTTTGCCAGCGGCATTGAGTTTATCTTCAACGAAGTGATTGGCTGCATCACGCTGAAGGCCATCGATGTAAATCGAAAAGCCCGCAAATGCGGCGACGACCACGCAGGACGCCGCAACAACAATGCGTGTCATCAGGTTGGATTTCCTGGACAATTTTTAGACCTCGGAATGAGACCGGGAGCACCGGAGTTGTGAAGGAAGCATGCCTCTGGCGTGTGTGGCGTGCCTCATGCACCCTTAGGTATATGTACCTTTGTATTTGGTTTTATTGTGCAACTGTAAATAAAGTTTAAGTTTTCTCAAATGTAGTAAGTCTTTTATTATAACTTACTGTTTTTATTAAATAACTTATTTGACTGCTGTTATTTTACGCGTTTGCCGCATTCTTGCGCAGCCAGGCGAAATGTCTTATGGACGTGTCGCGCCGCTTTCCCTAATTGCAGGGAAGCGGCTTTTGCTTTTTGAGGTGATGTCATGTCTTCGTCGGTTGCGGTTGGGAACACGCCAGTGGGTGTCAGTTCGTGGTCAGCGCATTTGCGAGCAACGCTTGCGTTGGGAATTCCGTTGATCGGCGCGCAACTGGCGCAGCTCGCCATTCACACCACGGATATGATTATCGTCGGGCAATTGGGCGCTGAAAAGCTTGCGGCCATGGTGCTGGCCGGGCAATTCTATTTCGTCGTGTTTATCTTCGGCTCCGGTTTTTCGATTGCTGTGGTGCCCATGGTTGCCAATGCCCACGGGCAGGGCGATGCCACGTCCGCACGCCGCGCCTTGCGCATGGGCATGTGGGTGGCGACGGTCTATTGGCTGCTTGTTATGCCGCTGTTTTTCAACGCGGAAGCCATTCTTCTTTCGTTGGGGCAAAACCCTGCCGTGTCTGCCATGACCGGCCAATATCTCGCCGTGGCGCAATTCGGGCTTTTGCCAGCACTTCTGTTTTACGTCATGCGTGGCCTCGTCAGCGCCATCGGACGGGCGGGCATCATTCTCTACGTCACCATCGCCATGCTGCTGATCAACGGTTTTCTGGCCTATGCGCTGGTGCTCGGCCATTTTGGCTCGCCCGCTTTCGGCATGATTGGCGCGGCCTTCGCTGCCGTCATCGTCAATGCGTTCAGCCTCGTTTTTATCATCGTCTACATCCAGACGCGGGAAGAAACGCGGCGATACGAATTGTTCGTACGGTTCTGGAGACCGGATTGGCACGCCCTGTGGGACGTGCTGCGGCTCGGCCTGCCGATCAGCGTCACCATTCTTGCCGAAGTCACCCTGTTTTCCGCCGCGTCCATCCTGATGGGGCAGATCGGCACCATTGAGCTCGCCGCCCATGGCATCGCGCTACAGCTTGCCTCTATTGCCTTCATGATTCCCATGGGGCTTGCGCAGGCGGCAACGGTGCGCATCGGTGTGGCACACGGGCAGAATGATTACCCCAATCTCGTGCGGGCAGCGATCACCGTTTACGTCGTGGCCTGTGCCATCGCAGCCTGTGGCGGATTGCTGTTTGCCATCTATCCCGAGTTTCTGGCCAGCTGGTTTCTGGACCCGGCGCTTCCCGGCGCAACGGACGTCTTGGCTTATGCCAGCACGCTGGTCATCATTGCTGGCGTCTTTCAGCTGGTGGATGGAATGCAGGCGGTTGCCGCCGGTCTGCTGCGTGGCCTGAAAGATGCGCGCGTACCGATGATCCTGGCGCTGATTTCCTATTGGCCGATTGGTTTCTCGTTGGCGTGGATCTCCGCCTTTCCGCTTGGCTTTGGCGGGCGCGGGGTCTGGGTCGGCTTCGTCGTCGGCCTCTCGGCGGCGGCGATTTTGCTGACCATCCGTTTTTACCTGATGGTGAAGCGTGAAATGAAAACGGCCCGCTAAAAGAACCTTGGCGGGTCAGATTGAGGCTTTCTGCCGGGCATATTTCCATCAGGATCAGCAACGATTGTCTCGACCATACCTTTGGGTATGCTCTTCACCAACCGTCGCCGCCCTGACAAAAATCTGCTCCGGCAGAAAGCCTCAATCTGACCCGCCAAGGTTCTAAAGCGGGCCGCATGTTCTTCAATAATATGAGTCTTATCAGCGTTCTGCCAGAGCCGGTTCGCCCTTCTTCTCACGAAGCAGGTTGACGAAGCGGCGGAATAGATAGTGGCTGTCCTGCGGACCGGGGGATGCTTCCGGGTGGTGCTGTACCGAGAACACCGGCTTGCCGGTGATGCGCAGGCCGCAATTGGTGCCATCGAACAGGGAAGTGTGAGTCTCTTCAACGCCTTCGGGCAGAGACTTCGCATCCACCGCAAAGCCGTGGTTCATGGACACGATTTCCACCTTGCCTGTCGTAAAGTCCTTGACCGGGTGGTTCGCGCCGTGGTGACCCTGATGCATCTTTTCGGTTTTTGCGCCAACCGCAAGGCCCAGCATCTGGTGGCCGAGGCAGATGCCGAACACCGGCAGCTCCGACTTGATGAGGTCTTGAATAACCGGAACGGCATATTTGCCCGTTGCAGCCGGATCTCCCGGACCGTTGGACAGGAAGACGCCATCGGGCTTCAGCGCCAGAATGTCTTCGGCAGAGGTTTGCGCAGGCACGACCGTGACCTTGCACTCCAGACCGGCAAACAGGCGCAGAATATTGCGCTTCACACCGAAATCGACGCAGACGACGTGGTACTTGGCATCGCCTTCAGCAAGCGATCCATAGCCTTCGTTCCAGACCCAAGGTGTTTCGCTCCAGACGGAAGACTGGCCGGATGTGGCTTCGATGGCGAGGTCCAGACCTTCCAGTCCGCTCCAAGCCTTGGCTTCTGCCTTCAGTGCTTCGATGTCGAAAACGCCGTTCGGGTCATGGGCGATGACAGCGTTTGGTGCGCCGTTCTCGCGAATCCATGCTGTTAGGGCGCGGGTATCGACGCCGCACAGGCCGATGACGCCGCGTGTCTTCAGCCAGGCGTCAAGGTGCTTTATGGCGCGGTAGTTCGAAGGGTCGGTGATGTCAGCCTTGAAGATGACGCCAACCGCGCCGCGCCGTGCAGCGGGCGTCAGGTCTTCGATGTCTTCTTCATTGGTGCCGATGTTGCCGATGTGCGGGAAAGTGAAGGTAACGATCTGGCCGAGATAGGATGGGTCGGTGAGAATTTCCTCATAACCCGTCAGCGCGGTGTTGAAGCAGACTTCCGCCTGTACCTTGCCGGTTGCGCCAATGCCGGTTCCCTCGATCACGGTGCCATCTGCCAGAACGAGCATGGCGGTGGGTTTGCGGGTGGTCCAGGGTGCTGTCTCGGTCATCTCGTTTTCCGTTTCTGCCACTGCGGCCCGCCTTCGGAAAGGCAGGTGCAAAGCGGTCATCTTTGTTCGCGGATAAGGGCGCGCGAAAGCCTTCGCGTCGTAACCTTCGTTAAAATCCTGTGCAGGTGCCGGAAAATAACGAAAGGGGCGCAAACGGTCAACCGCGTGGCCAATAATTAACTGGAATTTAAATCCAGCTGATTCAATGGTTTATGCAAATGATTTGCCGATGCCCGGTTGCTCGTTTATGCCACGGGCAAAATTATGAAGGAAAAGCCTGACCCGGATATGCCGGTAGACACGGCTTTTCCCAAGGAGAGAGACATGATCCGCGATACATTCGCCGACGCTTTGAAAGACGCCATGAAGGCCCGCGAACCGCGCCGCCTTTCGACGATCCGCTTGATTCAGGCTGCGATCAAGGATCGTGACATTGCCAATCGCGGCATCGGCAAAGAGCCGGTTTCCGACGAGGAAATTCTGCAAATTCTGGCAAAGATGATCAAGCAGCGCGAAGAGTCTGCCGGGATTTACGAAAAGGCTGGCCGCGCCGAACTGGCCGAACATGAGCGTGAGGAAATCACGATCATCAAAGGCTTCATGCCGGAAGAAATTCCAGACGACCAGGTACGTTCCATCCTCGAAGGTGTCATCGCTGAAACCGGCGCTGCTGGCCTGCGCGATATGGGCAAGGTGATGGCCGTTTTGAAAGAGCGTTATCCCGGCCAGATCGATTTCGGCAAGGCTTCGGGTCTCATCAAGGACTTGTTGAAGTAGCCTTCAAGACCGGAAAAGAGAAAGGCAGGTCACTTGTGGTGCCCTGCCTTTCTTTATGCTTGGATATACGGCACAGGGTCTCTTGGGGGGGTCACCTGAACCATCAAGCATTACGCACACAATTTATCAGTACGCACACGCTCGGCATCATGCCGATGCCGTTAGAATAAGCCCTTCAGCCCGCGTCATCAAATTACAAAAACATAATTTTCGGTGCGGTTTTCCTGCCTTAAATTTGCCGGAAGTTGGTAGGTGAAAGTGATTTGCTGTGATGCGATGCGCCTGTGAATAACGGGTATGGATTGTTTCCGCCCTTGGTATTCCGGCTCCACTGCGCTTATATAAAAGACTGGCCGAAAACAGGCAGTGACCCCAGGTAAAAATGCGCTTTTCAAACTCATTTCTCGACGAGATACGTGACCGAGTGAACATCTCTGATGTTATCGGCAGACGTGTGACGTGGGATCGGAAGAAGAGCAACGCCTCCAAGGGTGACTACTGGGCCTGTTGCCCCTTCCATGGCGAAAAAAGCCCCAGCTTCCACTGTGAAGATCGCAAGGGCCGTTACCATTGCTTCGGCTGTGGTGTGTCTGGTGACCATTTCCGTTTCCTGACAGACCTCGATGGCATGGCGTTTCCCGAAGCCGTGCAGCAGATTGCCGATATGGCGGGCGTTGTCATGCCGCAGCCGGATGTGCAGGCGGAGCGGCGTGAGCGTGAGCGGGCCTCGCTGCAAGATGTCATGGAAATGGCGACCCTGTTTTTTCAGGATCAATTACAGACGTCTGTGGGTGCGCGGGCGCGGGCCTATTTGCGGGATCGCGGGCTGACGGGCCGGACCATCGAAACCTTTCGTCTGGGCTTTGCGCCCGATAGCCGCAACGCGCTGAAAGAACATCTGGCTTCCAAAGGCATCGCCAAGGAACAGATGGAGGCCTGCGGTCTGGTGGTGCATGAAAATGTGCCGGTGTCGTACGACCGTTTTCGGGATCGCATCATGTTCCCAATCCTGTCGTCGCGGGAAAAGGTGATTGCCTTTGGCGGTCGCGCCATGGCGGCGGATGCGCTGGCGAAATATCTCAATTCCAATGAAACGGAGCTCTTTCACAAGGGCAATGTGCTTTATAACTTTGCCCGCGCACGGCGGGCCACGCAAACCTCCGGCACGGTCATTGCCGTTGAAGGGTACATGGACGTCATCGCGCTCTATCAGGCCGGTGTGGAAAATGCCGTCGCGCCGCTCGGCACGGCGCTCACTGAAAACCAGCTTGATCTGTTGTGGAAGATGACGCCGCAGCCGGTCCTGTGTTTCGATGGTGATGGCGCGGGCATTCGCGCCGCCAGCCGCGCTGCCGATCTGGCGCTGCCGCACATCAAGCCGGGCCGCTCCGTCAGCTTCGCCTTGCTGCCGGATGGCAAGGACCCGGATGATCTGGTTCGTCATGAGGGCAGGGCACCGTTTGACCGGGTGCTGGCTGAGGCCAAGCCGCTTGCGGCGATGATCTGGAGCCGTGAAACGGCGTCGGTATCATTCGATACGCCGGAAAAGCGCGCCGAGTTGGAAAACCGTCTCAAGCAGATCGTGGCCGTTATTGGCGATGAAAGCGTGCGCCGCTTTTACCAGCAGGATATTCGCGAACGGCTGAATGCGTTTTTCCAGCCGCAGTTTCAGCGCAACAATGCGCCCGGTAACCGGAACTTCGAGCGCGGTGGCGGTGGCAATGCCCGCAACGGCCAAAAAGCCCCGGCGCGCGGAAGCACCACCGGTGCTGGCAGCATCTCAGACCGGCTTAGCCAGTCCGGTCTTGTCAAAGGCCATCTTTCAACGCCTGCGCTGCGCGAAAGCGTGTTGGCGCTCACCATCGTCAATCACCCGCAGCTTTTGCTGGAGGAATATGACGAGATCGCCGCCATCGATTATGAGAACCGTGATCTGCAACGGTTATGGTCGCAGGTGCTGACCTATGCGGCGGAAAATGCAGCCGAGCTGTCTCGTGAAGGGCTTGTGTCGCGGCTGGAAGTGCAGGGGTTCGATGCGCTTTTGAAAGTCATGAACCAGCAGATCCGCAACGCGCGGTTATGGACTGCAACGGAGCAGGCGGCTCCCGAGGATGCGCGTGAGGGCTACACGCAGTCACTTTCTCTCCACAAACGCACCAAGGCGCTGCGCTGGCAGAAGATCGATCTGGAGCGCGAGATTGCCGAGGCCGCGGAAGAGGGTGATGGCGACCGCATGGTGCAGTTGATGCGCGCACTGTCAGAAGTGCAGCTTGAAATCGGACGCATGGAAAATCAGGAGGCGATTATAGATGGTTTTGGAGTTATGTCGGGCCGGGTCAAGGGTGCCGCGTATAGCCGTGGTTAGCGCTTTTACGACAATGCAGGCTTGTCTTTTGAAAAGATCGACCTAAATAGTGGATAAGTTGGTGAAGGCCCGCAAAATGTCGCCGCAATGACGGCTTTTTTGGTTTTTAACCCTCGGTCTGGCCAGAAAGGCTTGACGTGACGGGAAATAGCGGGAATCACCATTCCAGGAAAAGTAAGGTGGAATGGGACTTGGCGGATCGAAACTGCATGAAAAAGCATTTCTGTATGCACTGTCTTGATATTCCGCCGGTAGTGGCCGTGTTTAATCGGCAATTAAAGATCATTCCGTTAGGTGTTTGACAAGTGATTCGCGGCCTAGCCGGATGCCTCTTGGGGCGAACGGCGTTGCGGCGGAGCGGATGTTAGCGTCAGGGAAAGCGACGAGATAGATGGCAACCAAAGTCAAAGAAAACGAAGAAGCTGAAAACGAACGCGATAGCGCTACGGATGGGCCGCTTCTCGATCTTTCGGATGACGCGGTCAAAAAGATGATCAAAGCCGCCAAGAAGCGCGGCTACGTCACCATGGACGAGTTGAACGAGGTTCTGCCGTCGGATCAGGTTGATCCTGACCGCATCGAAGACATCATGGCGATGCTCAGTGAAATGGGCATCAATGTTGTCGAGGATGAGGACGCCGAAGAGGCGCCTGCTGAAGCCGAAGACACCGATACCGAGGCGGAAGAGTCCGAGGGTGGCGAACTTGCGCCTTCCAGCGGCACGGCGCTGGCCACTGCCAAGAAAAAAGAACCGACCGACCGTACCGATGACCCGGTGCGCATGTATCTGCGCGAAATGGGGTCTGTCGAGCTTCTGTCGCGCGAAGGCGAAATCGCCATCGCAAAGCGCATCGAGGCTGGCCGCGAGACGATGATCTCCGGACTGTGCGAAAGCCCGCTGACGTTCCAGGCGCTGATTATCTGGCGCGATGAACTCAACGAAGGCACGACGCTGCTGCGCGAGATCATCGATCTCGAAACCACCTATTCTGGCCCGGAAGCCAAGGCTGCGCCGCAGTTCCAGAGCCCGGAAAAGATCGAAGCAGACCGCAAGGCTGCCGAAGAGAAGGAAAAGACCCGTCGTCTGCGCAATCCGGGCGGTGAAGACGATGTGACCAATGTGGGAGGTGAAGGCCTTCCCCATGAGGAAGAGGAAGAGGACGACGACGAGTCGAACCTTTCGCTTGCTGCCATGGAAGCCGAACTGCGCCCGCAGGTCATGGAAACGCTGGACACCATTGCTGACACCTACAAGAAGCTGCGCAAGCTTCAGGACCAGCAGGTTGAAGCACGTCTGGCTTGCACAGGCACGCTGTCCACCGGTCAGGAACGCCGCTACAAGGAACTGAAAGATCAGCTGATCACGGCGGTTAAGTCGCTGTCGCTGAACCAGAACCGCGTCGATAGCCTTGTCGAGCAGCTCTATGATATTTCCAAGCGTCTGATGCAGAACGAAGGCCGTTTGCTTCGTCTTGCTGAGTCCTATGGCGTGAAGCGTGATGGCTTCCTTGAGCAATATCACGGTGCGGAACTTGATCCGAACTGGATGAAGTCGATTGCCAATCTGGCCGCCAAGGGCTGGAAGGAATTCGCACGCGAAGAAAACAACACGATCCGCGATATCCGTTCGGAAATCCAGAATCTTGCACAGGAAACCGGCATTTCCATCGCCGAATTCCGCCGTATCGTGTCCATGGTCCAGAAGGGTGAACGCGAAGCGCGCATCGCCAAGAAGGAAATGGTGGAAGCCAACCTGCGCTTGGTGATTTCGATTGCGAAAAAATATACCAACCGTGGTTTGCAGTTCCTCGATCTCATTCAGGAAGGCAATATCGGCCTGATGAAAGCGGTCGACAAGTTCGAATACCGCCGTGGTTACAAGTTCTCGACCTATGCGACATGGTGGATCCGACAGGCCATCACCCGTTCGATTGCCGACCAGGCCCGTACCATCCGTATTCCGGTGCACATGATCGAAACGATCAACAAGATCGTTCGTACATCGCGCCAGATGCTGCATGAAATCGGTCGTGAACCAACACCGGAAGAACTGGCTGAAAAGCTGGCCATGCCGCTTGAAAAAGTGCGCAAGGTTCTGAAAATCGCCAAAGAGCCGATTTCGCTCGAAACCCCTGTGGGTGACGAAGAGGATTCGCATCTGGGTGACTTCATCGAAGACAAGAACGCGCTTCTGCCGATCGATGCTGCCATTCAGGCCAACCTTCGAGAAACGACGACCCGCGTTCTGGCCTCGCTCACACCGCGTGAAGAGCGCGTGTTGCGTATGCGTTTCGGCATCGGCATGAACACGGACCACACGCTGGAAGAAGTCGGCCAGCAGTTCTCGGTAACGCGCGAACGTATCCGTCAGATCGAAGCAAAGGCGCTGCGCAAGCTCAAGCACCCAAGCCGTTCGCGCAAGCTGCGTTCGTTCCTCGACAGCTAAGTCTTGGCATAGCATTTCAAAAAGCCCGGTCCGTTTATTCTGGCCGGGTTTTTGTTTTTCAGGATGGCACGGGCGTTCAAAACGCCTATCTGTGACATGCAGAAACAGGAACAGGTTTGTATGGAACCGGTCACGAAAAAGAGCTGGCGGCAGAGGAGTTGGACCATCCCGCTCTCTGTGATGCTGCATGTTCTGATCGTCGGCGTGTTTTACCTGCAATGGCCTGAAAACATCCAAGCTCCGGCAGAGCCGGAAAGCGTGAGCGTGGAACTGGTGGAACCTCCAAAAGAGGAGCCACCCAAGGAAGAACCGAAACCGCAGCCGGAAGAGGAAAAAGCCGAGGAGCCACCTCCGCCACCACCGCCGCCGCCGCCTGCGGAAACCAAACCGCCTGAACCTGCGCCTCAGACGCGCATCCCTAACATTGCTATCCGCCCGGACGGAACACAGTTGGACGAGCGTGACGATCCGGCCACACAGGAAGAGACGGGTGGGCAGGAGCAGCCCAAGCCAGCGGAGGAGCCTGAAACCTCACAACCGGAGCCGAAGCCGACGGAGGAGGCTCAGAAGTATGAAACGCCGCCTGAGCCTTCATCCAGCAAGCCGACAGCAGAGCAGGGGGAAATTGCTGCCGTGGAAGCGGACGCTCCCCCAGACACGGCTGCCGTCGCCGTGCCGACGCCCAAGCCAGAGGTAGAGACGAAGCCGGAAGAGGAACCCAAGGCACAGCCCGATGGCGCTGGCGATCCTAAACTCAAACCCGCAAAGAAGATTCTTGCAGGCGCAAAGGCTCCAACCCCGATGCGGCGGCAAATTCTCGGCCAGTTACCACCTCGTCAGCGGGTCGCACAACTGTGTATTGTCGAAGCACTGGCGCAAATCAAAGACGAGCGGAAAGGCCAGTCTCCGGCGGAGGGATTGGAACCGCATATCGGCAAAAACGAACCGATTGTGGGCAACGTTCTGGATGCTTATGGTGCATTTAACGTCGGTGCGGAGTGGTATCCAATCCATTATCGCTGTGAGATCGACATGGACCGCTATCTCGTGACGGATTTTCGTTTTGATATCGGCAAGAAGTTTTCTGCCGATGACGTCAAGAAAATAGGTCTGGTTGCGGATTAAAGGATGTCGGGCAGAGGTCTACGGTACGCGGCAGCGGGTGTGGCTTACCCCCTCTGTCCTGCCGGATATCTCCACCTCAAGGGGGAAGATCGAACCGCGGCAACCCCTCGCGTATCTCGACCCTTGCAGATGGAGTGACGAAGAAACGTCTAGCCGATCTCCCCCCTTGAGGGGGAGATGTCCGGCAGGACAGAGGGGGGGTAAAGCCACACCCGCTGCCGTCTATTATCGAAAAATCAGACCCCCAAAAAGAACCTCAAGCCACCACCGGCTTATCCACCAGCTTACCGATGGACGACATCAGCGCGTCCTCGTCATAGGGCTTGCGAATAACCGGAACATGGGCAAACTCCGCCGGGATCATGATGCCATCGGCATAACCGGTGGCGAACATGAAGGGGATTTGGCGGCGCAGCAGTTCGTAGGCGACGGGGATCGACGTGTCCGAGCCGAGATTGATGTCGAGAATGGCGACATCCGGTTTCAGATTTTTCAGCTTATCCAGCGCCATGGTGGAGGAGGTGGCTGTTTCGATATTGGTGATGCCGCGTGCTTCCAGCATATATTCGACATCCATGGCGATCAGCATCTGATCTTCGACGAGAAAGACGCGCAAGGGTTCCTCCACGGAATAGGGGCTGTAAGCGACCGGGTTGCCTAATGACATGTCCTGATCTGTCTCTGTTGGACCGGCTGTTGCATGGCGAGACGGCAGCACGATTTCGGCTTCGATGCCATGCGGCAAATAGCTGATGCGGCTTTTTCCGCCCAGATCGTAAGGCACGCTGCGGGTAATCAGTGCCGAGCCGAAGCCTGTTCTGGTCGGTGGCGTGACTGTACCGGGCACGGTTTCACGCCATGCGATAACGCAGTCACCCACATCATTCAGATCCCACGAAATGGATAGCCTGCCACCGGGTTGCGCCAGGGCGCCGTATTTCGCGGCATTGGTTGCCAACTCGTGCAGCACCAGCGCCATCACCGAGAAAGCGCGGGAATCCAGAACGATATTCGGACCTTGCAGATTGATCGCGTTGTCGGGAGAGCGATGCGGAGACAATTCGGCATCCAGAAGGTCGCGTAGCAATCCGCCGCCTTCGCCGCGCACCACTTGGTCATGCGCAAAAGAAAGCGCCTGAATGCGGCCCTTCAATGCGCCGACATAGTCCTGAAGAGTGCGGCCTTCCTGCGTGGGATTGCCCACCAGTGATTTGATGATGGCCAGCACGTTTTTAACGCGGTGGTTCAGCTCTTCGTTCAACATGCGTTGGCGCACTTCCGACTGCGCCCTTTCTCCCGCCATCAATTCGCTGTGGCGGAAGGCAACTTCCACCAGAGCCACGCGGGCAGCCTCGGCAATCTGCCGGTCTTCTTCGGTCCAGGGCTGCGCCTGTTTGTGGACGGTTTCTTTCCAGATCGCGAAACTTTTGCGCGGTGTCAGCCGGTCGCCAAGGGGGCCGGTTTCATAGGATTTATCCGGGTTGCCCGCCCAGTTCAGCGTCTGCACGAGTTCCCGTCTGAAAAACATCAGATAGTCGTCTTTGACGAGAGACAGCGGAACGGCCAGCATACCAGCGATCTCACCGCCCAGATCCTCCGCCTCCGGCAGATGATTGAACAAAGCATGGGTTGCCCAGACGCGACCTTCAGACACGGAGCCGAGCAACCGTGCAAGCTGCGGTGTGAGTGCTTCTGTCGGCACGGTGCCGAGGCTGTACCAGCGCTCGTTCATCCACACGCCGACGCCGTCACAAGGGAGAAGCGTGCTGAAATCCGGCAGGCTTTCGACCAAAAGTTCGTCGATGTTGTTGTGGTGGGCGGCAAGGCGCAGAAACTTGTCCAGCGATGCATGGGCATCCTGTGTCGTCGCCAGCTTTTTCTTCTGTTTGAGCGCCTGAAGATGGAGGGAGAAAAACTCCCCGAACATTTCCGCCGCGATGCGCATCGCCATGGGCAATACGCGGGGCGAATAATGGTGGCAGGCCACCAGTCCCCACAATTCCCCATCGATTATGATGGAAATCGACATGGAGGCCGCAACACCCATATTGCGCAGATATTCGCAGTGGATGGGCGAAACGCTGCGCAGATGGGCGAACGAAAGATCAAGCGGTTCGCCGGAAGCATCCAGCACCGGCTCGACCGGAATACGTTCGCCATTCGAATCCGAGATGATTCGCAGCGTGTTTTTCAGGTAAAGCGCCCGTGCCTGCTGGGGAATATCGGTTGCGGGGAAATATTGCCCAAGAAAGCTTTCCAGCTCACTCTGCTTGGCCTCGGAGATAACCTTGCCGGCCCCATCCTGCTCAAACCGGTAGATCATCACACGGTCATACCCCAGCATTGCTTTGATGAGCCGCGTGGTGCGGGAAATGAGGCTATCGACATTGTCGGCTTCACGAATGCGGTCGATCATCAACTGCGCGGTGTGAAGCGGCTGGGCCTCGTTGCTGGCAGGCTCCAGTTCGATGATCGCCACTGATTTGAACCGGTGGACAGAGATATCGAAGGATTTGCCACACTCCAGCGTCACATTCGGCAGCATGGCCGGGCGGTTGCTGTTTGCTGTCACGGTCAGTGCATTTCGCAAGTCGTGGACGGTGTGATTTCCGAGAAAATCCTCGATGGGTTTGCCAAGCATATCGCCGGACAAACCAAAGATACTCTGGCAATTGGCAGAATGCCGCAGAACCGTGCGCATGGCGCTGTCACAAGCGATGAGACAGCCGTGTGGCTGGATGGAACCGGGAATGTGGATAGGCTCTTTGTCGCAGTTCGTAAGATCGACCTGCTGCACTGGCGGCGTCATGGATTGGTCTTTCGGTGGCAAGATAGGGCGAATGAGCTGCTAATTATCATCTCTGATAACTGACTGGCCGTTAAAAAATCCGCATCGAAAGACGCCGTTGTGCTTTTTGAATAGAAGCAGCCTTTTTGCACATCATCATACTTGCGCATTCTTATGGTTTTTCCCCTGGACCCTGATTTACGTTTGTGTTTGCTCACGTAAAACACAATGCGCATAACTCTGCCTGATCGCATCAAACGCGGTATTTGCCGTTTGGTTCCACACATGAAAGCGAGAAATTTTTGCCGCAAAAATCCATCATGATCGCAACCCGCGGGCAGGGGCTTTATGAATTTACGGACGCCGCAGCGGCTTTCGTAAAATCCTGCGCGGTTGACGAAGGCTTGCTCACCCTGTTCGTTTGCCACACCTCCTGCTCGCTGCTGATCCAGGAAAATGCTGACCCGGATGTTCAGCGCGATCTGAAAACCTTCTTCGCGCGCCTTGTTCCGCCTTCCAGTGATCCGTCGATGTCGTGGGTCATCCACACCATGGAGGGACCGGACGATATGCCTGCGCACATCAAGTCCGCGTTGACGCAGGTGTCGCTCGGTATTCCCGTTTCCGGCGGCAGATTGGTGTTGGGAACATGGCAGGGCATTTACCTGTTCGAGCACAGAAACCAGCCCCACCAACGGCAGATCGTCATGCATCTTTCTGTTTGAAAATGCATATTAGCGGCATGAATGCAGTCTGAACGTGCGGTTCTGAAACCGTTCACCAGACGCTGATTATTGTCGCCTCAATCGACCCGGCCATCTGGCCTTGCGGCGAATATCACGAAACGGAGTATGACCATGATCAGCACATTTGCAAAAGCAGGCGTCGCAGCCCTCATCGCCCTCAGCGGACTTTCTGCAACGGCATCCACGGCGTCTGCCGGACCGGATGTTCGTTACGGCATCTACGTGCAGGATGGGTATCGCCATGGCGGTCCAGACAGAGGCCGTCCCGGTTGGGATCGCCCGGACCGTGGCCGCGACCGTTGCGCCCCTTGGATGGCTGAGGAAAAAGCCAGCCGCATGGGCTTGCGCCGCGCCCAGGTCGTTGACGTCTCGCCACGCCGCGTCGTCGTGGCAGGCTTCGACCGCCGGGGTCGCGACCGTATCGTATTCGCCAATGTTCGCGGCTGCCCGGTTATCCGCCGTTAACAGCACGGATGACCGAAAGATCACTGTTTAAATTCATCCCCTCGTCGCGTCGTGCGGCGAGGGGATTTTTGTTGTGAAACGCACCGTTTATTCCGTCATCCCGGACTTGATCCGTGATCCAGTGCGATCAACTCCTTGATCGCAAAAGAGTCTTCTGCACCGCAGACGCGGCGCAGCTGGATTCCGGCTCAAGGCCGGAATGACGGAAAAATGGACGCTCCTCTATACAGAATTTTTGTCAGGTGGTTGAGGCGCGGGTTCCGCGCCTCTCGCCGTTTATTGCTCCAACGCAAATGTCACATTGACCGACACCTTGTAGGTGTTTTCACCAGCAGCAATCGGCACACTGTCCGATTTCTCCATGGCGGATGCGCGCATCATCGCCATCGGAACAGGCATTGGCCGCTGCATGTTTTCGCTGATCTCGATCACGCGACCGAGTTTTACGCCTGCCGCCTCCGTCAGTGTTTTCGCTTTCGCAATCGCGTCGGCAACGGCGGCCTTGCGCGCCTGCGTGACCGTCGTTGCAGGGTTGTCATTCGTAAACGCTATGTCGCCACCCTGGTTGATGCCCAGCTTCACGGAGCTATCGAGAATGTCGCCCAGCTTGGCGAGGTCACGCACCCGCACTGTCAGGCCGTTCGTCACCTGATAGCCGGTGATCTCAGGTGCGATGTAAACGCCATCCTTCGGCTCGAATTGCTTGTAAAGCGGCTGCACGGAAAAATTGCTGGTCTGCAAATCCTTGTCCGCGATGCCCGCGGATTTCAGCGCGGCCTGAACTTCTTTCATGGCCTTGCTGTTTTCGGTGAGGGCTGCCGCCGCCGTTTCTGCCTGCTTTACCACGCTGAAAGACAGGATAGCCAAATCCGGCGCCACTGCCGCATCGCCTTCGCCTGAAACGCTGATGATAGAATCACGTTTTGCGTTGTCCTGCGCGGAGGCTGCCATGGGCAAAACGGCAAGAGCGGTAAAAGCGCAAAGCGCCAAGGAGCGTGCGAGTTTCGATGTCATTGAGGTTCCTCTTTGTTAGCGTCCCAGTTGTGGATGTCGCAGGAGATTATGTGGCTAATACGGCATAGTTTGCATGTCCAATGCTACAACGGCTTGTCGCATCCAAAAATTTGCGTTAAAGCCAAATCCGCGTCCGGTTGAACCATTGCAACCCCGCATTTCGACACGCTTTTTCAGCGTTCGAAAGGGCCTGTAGCTCAATGGTTAGAGCCGGCGGCTCATAACCGCTTGGTTGGGAGTTCGAGTCTCTCCGGGCCCACCATTTCCCCTGCCAGCAAATCAGTCCGAGATATCGCTCCAGTGTACAAGGTTCATCCTTTGACAGTGACTACGGGGCTTCGCAGATTGGCCTGACGTTCAGGTTATTCGACAGAACAGCCGCCAACACGAGGGACAATTCGCACGTTGGCTCGAAATTTAACGATTTTGAAAAGGCGCCATAAATTTCTACGACCTATGATTGCGGCATGAGTAGTCTCTCGCGTTTTGTTGTCGCTTCTTCAGCGACTGCCTTTCTTGCGGGAGGTGGCTACGACGACACGACAATCATTTGCACCCAGTATGGCGAGCGGTGGTTTTGTTCTGAGGAAGCGGCGCGTGTGGCTTGCTGGCGAAAAGCGTAGAGATGACAATTATAGAGGACAAGCTATTGCGACGTATCATTGGTCTCTTTTGCTTTATGGCATTCACATTCTGCTCGTTGACCCAAATGCGGGCCGAGCAATCGAATTTTACAGGAAACTGGCAACAAATTGTCTCCAACGCCGGGCAATGCGACAAATGCCGTATCGCCATTAAAGAGCAAGGCTCCGTCCTGCGCATAACGTCAAACAATGGTTGGTTTGCTGTTGCGGAGATTGGGAAGGGCGGACAGTCCACGACCTTTAGTGGCATCGGACGATGGAAACCGGGACACGGTGGCAGCTACAGCAGTGCTTCGTTTAATGTCCATTTTACCCTGACCGACGGCCAGCTTTACATGAAGATGAGCGTGCCTATTGAGAACAGGCCGGTTCGTGTCATCAAGGCGATTTTTGATAAGCTGCCATCAACCAATATTAACGATCGGTCATCGATAAAGGCGTAATGCTCGACCTCTGTTCGAATGGGCGCAAGCCCTGCAAGAGTGTGTATTCCATCAGGGTATCACGACTGCGACTGGAGAGGCCGGACTTATATGGCGACGCACCATTTCTCCGCTCACAAGCCAATAACCGGCCATCTTGTCCCAGACTTGCCAAAGTTGTCTCTTAGCAGGCGCTTGTGTCCGCAATGCCTCCCATGTCATGAGGACAATGTTGCGTGGAGACTGACAGATGATGAAAACCCTATTGGCCGGACAGCTATCGAGAAGAATAGCATTTGGAGCGTCCCTGTTCGCATGGGGCACGGCCAATGCGACGCCGGTGCTGGTGGTCGATACGGCAAGTCGTCAGGTTCTTTATCAGGAAGATGCCGGGGTGCCTTGGTATCCGGCGTCGACAACCAAGCTGATGACGGCGCTGGTAGTGTTTGAAGCGCTTCGCGCCGGTCAAGTGACTTTGACCACGCCGGTCACGATGACGCGCAACGCGACGAAACAGGCTTTTCTGGAATCAGGCCTGACCTTCGGGCGCACGATGACGCTCGAAGACGCGCTTTTTGCCACGCTGACCGCCTCGGCCAACGATGTTGCCGTGGCCTTGGCAGAGGCGGTGGCACCCAATGAAGCTGCGTTTATTCAGCGGATGAACGACGCCGCCGCGCGTCTTGGCATGACGGGAACGCATTTTTCCAGCCCCAACGGCCTGTTCAACCGAACAAATTACACGACCGCACGCGACCTTGCGGTCCTTGGAATGGAGATCGAACGGACGTTTCCGGATTACCACCGCTTTTTTCAGGGGTCTGCCGTCACGATTGACGGGAAAGAGATCAAATCCAACAATACATTGCTGACCCGTTTCAGCGGCACGGTTGGCATGAAGACCGGCTTTCTCTGTGCATCGGGCCGAAATTACGTTGGCCTTGCCACCCGCAACGGGAAAAGTGTGATGGTGGTGATGATGGGCGCGACGACAGAGCGGGAACGGGATGAGCGATCTGCACAATATTTGACGCAGGCGTTTGATGGGCAGTTGAATGCCTCTGGCCCAGTGGACGCGGTGCAAAACCGTAGCGACGTTGCGCCACAGGATATGCGTATCCGCCTCTGCACGGACAAAAGCGTGGCTTATGAAGCCGAACGCGAAGCACTCTATCCGATGGGCTTGCCGGGCAAGGAAACGTTTCTGAACGACCAGATTGCAGGGCAGGTCCATGCCATAACCACGTGGCAGAGCGAACATGTGGTCGAAGTGCCAACTCCAACACAACGCCCTTCTAAACCACAATAGGGGCGCGGCCCGGCGGGCTCATGTCGGCGGCTGTGTATGGCGCTCGAAAGGCGCGTCCAAGCCTTTGACTTTTCGTGCATCTCCATGGAGGTTGAAACGGGAATTCCACGGATTGGACAGAGGATGCCATGGCAATAGAGACACCGACGTTGGACGCTTTAAGAGCTGAAGAAGATGCCCTTAAACTTGACCGATTCGACTATGATTTTGCCTGGGGATTGGGCAGCCATCTCAGGGAAAAAGCGGCGTCTTTGAAACTGCCAGTCGCCATCGAAGTCAGGCATGGCGCAGATGTCGTTTTCGCAAGTCTTCTTCCGGGCGCAACCATCGATAATTTTGGCTGGACCAGCCGCAAATGCGCCGTGGTTCATCGCTTCCACCGCAGTTCATTGCGGGTTCGGCTCGAGGCGGAAGCAAAGGGATATGACTTCAACGTCAAGTTCGGACTGCCGGTGAGCAGCTTCGTCGCAAGCGGCGGCGGCTTTCCTCTCGCATTGCGGGGCGGAACGCTGATCGGCTCCGTGGCCGTCAGTGGACTGCCCGATGTCGAGGATCATGCGCTGATCACGGCATCGCTGAAGGAATTGCTCTCGCTTTAAAATGCTGCGCATTTCACAGCTTGGTGCAGGCGGAAGCGATAAGTCATTGTTTTCCGGGGCTGTCCGTTTCACGCCTTGGTGTCGCCACACTTTCCCACAGATGTTTTCGTTTGAATTGTAATAAGTGTTGACGGGAAATTAACCTCGTCTACTATATGTAGTGTTCTAGGTTCCTTCGAGTCGCAAGGCTTGTGAGGCTAAGACGGGAATACGGTGCGTTGGCGCTCATGATGAGCGCTTCAATGCCGTAGCTGCCCCCGCAACTGTAAGCGGCGAGTGTCTGTTCCACTATGTCACTGGGTCATGTTGATCCGGGAAGGCGGGGCGGAGGTTTTGACCCGTGAGCCAGGAGACCTGCCTAGAGCAGTTACATTAACGGGCGGGGTGTCCGGGAGTTGAAGGGTTTGTTGCGGCATAGGGGCCGAACATACCGTGTTCCCGAATGTCCTGCATGAGCTACTTCGGGGTAAATCCATGTCCAGTTTGTTGTCCAGTTTCAGTACCTTGCCCCGAGAGTGGTATACGCCCGCCTGAATGTTGTGCCGCCTTGCGTCAGCAGTGCGGAAACTTTTGAGCATGAAGGATAGCGTCGCCACCTCTTCGGGCGGGTGACGCATCCAGCTTCGCATTCATTCCACGTCCATCAACGCGCATCACGCGGTGCGCGGTCGCCATCGCTTGCCCACTCCCACGAGGACATTATGACCATTACCGTTTACAGCAAACCAGCCTGCGTCCAATGCACAGCCACCACCCGCGCGATGGACCGACAGGGCATCACCTACAACATCGTGGACGTTTCTGCCGACGAAGATGCCTATGCGCTGGTTCAGGGTCTGGGGTATCGTCAGGTTCCGGTCGTCATCGCCGGAGAGCGGCATTGGGCCGGTTTCCGCCCGGATATGATTGGCGCTCTCGCTTCGTGATTTGAGGATGTGATGGGTCTGATGGGTCTGATCGTTTATTATTCCAGCCGGTCTGAAACCACCCATCGCTTTGTTGAAAAACTGGGCGTGCGGGCCTTGCGTCTGCCCTTGTCGGCGGATGAAGCCGCACCCGAAGTCGATAAGCCTTACGTGCTGATTACGCCCACATATGGTGGCGGGGGAATGAAGGGTGCCGTACCCAAGCCGGTCATCCAGTTTCTCAACCACGTTGCCAATCGCAACCTCATTCGCGGCGTCATCGCCGCGGGCAATACGAATTTCGGCGCGGGCTATGCCTCGGCGGGGGATATCGTGTCGCGCAAATGCGCGGTGCCGTTTCTTTATCGCTTCGAGCTTTTAGGCACGCCCGATGATGTCGCCAACGTCAAACATGGACTGGAACGATTTTGGATACGCTGACCACCACCACCGCAAAGGACGAGGGAGCAAAGACCAATGCTTCCACCCGCAGTTCCGTCAACGAGCGGCAGGTGAGCCCCGCCGACGCGACGGTGGATTACCACGCGCTGAACGCCATGCTGAACCTCTATGACGAGCAGGGACATATCCAGTTCGAAAAGGACCGCATGGCGGCGCGGCAATACTTCTTGCAGCATGTGAACCAGAACACGGTGTTCTTTCACAACCTGCGGGAAAAGCTCGATTATCTGGTCAGCGAAGGATATTACGAACAGCAGGTGCTGGATCAATATTCCTTCAACTTCGTGCGCGATCTGTTCGATTACGCCTATGCGAAGAAGTTTCGCTTCCCGACCTTCCTCGGTGCCTTCAAATATTACACCAGCTACACGCTGAAGACCTTTGATGGAAAACGCTATCTGGAGCGGTATGAAGACCGCATCTGCATGGTGGCGTTCGCGCTGGCGCAGGGCAATGAGCAACTGGCGCGGGATCTGGTGGATGAGATCATCGCAGGCCGTTTCCAGCCCGCGACGCCGACCTTCCTCAATGCCGGAAAAAAGCAGCGCGGCGAACTCGTGTCGTGCTTCCTGCTGCGCGTTGAAGACAACATGGAATCCATCTCGCGTGGCATCAATTCTGCCTTGCAGCTTTCCAAGCGCGGCGGCGGTGTGGCGCTGTCTCTCACCAATATTCGTGAGGCCGGTGCGCCGATCAAGCAGATCGAAAACCAGTCTTCGGGCATTATTCCGGTCATGAAGCTGCTGGAAGATTCGTTTTCCTACGCCAACCAGCTGGGTGCGCGACAGGGGGCAGGGGCTGTTTATCTTAACGCTCATCATCCCGATATCATGCGTTTTCTGGATACCAAGCGCGAAAATGCGGATGAAAAAATCCGTATCAAGACGCTGTCTTTAGGCGTCGTCATTCCCGACATTACGTTCGAGCTAGCGAAGAACAATGAGGATATGTACCTCTTTTCGCCTTACGATATCGAGCGTGTTTACGGCGTGCCCTTCACGGAAATTTCGGTGACGGAAAAGTACCGCGAAATGGTGGCGGACAGCCGCATTCACAAGAAGAAGATCAAGGCGCGTGACTTCTTCCAGGTGATTGCCGAAATCCAGTTCGAAAGCGGTTATCCCTACATCATGTTCGAAGATACGGTAAACCGGGCCAACCCGATTGCCGGACGTATTTCCATGAGCAACCTTTGCTCGGAAATCTTGCAGGTCAGCGAAGCCAGCACCTACAATGAAGACCTGTCCTATGACCAGATGGGCAAGGATATTTCCTGCAATCTGGGTTCGCTGAACATCGCCTCCACCATGGATTCGCAGGATTTCGGCAAGACCATCGAAACCTCCATCCGCGCGCTGACCGCCGTGTCCGACATGAGCCACATTTCCTCCGTTCCATCGGTGGAAAAGGGCAATGACGACAGCCACGCCATTGGGCTTGGCCAGATGAACCTGCACGGCTATCTGGCCCGCGAGCGGATTTATTACGGCTCGGAAGAAGGCATCGATTTCACCAACATCTACTTCTACACGGTTGCCTATCACGCCATTCGTGCGTCGAACCGGCTGGCTGTGGAGCGTGGGCAGAGCTTCAAGGGCTTTGAGAACTCCAAATATGCGTCCGGCGAATATTTCGAAAAATATGTGACGCAGGAGTGGAAGCCGGCGACAGCGCGTGTGGCGGAATTGTTCGAAAAGGCTGGCATCTCCATTCCGACGCAGGAAGACTGGAGCGCGTTGAAACAGGCGGTGATGGAAGGGGGTCTATATAACCAGAACCTTCAGGCCGTGCCGCCAACGGGTTCGATTTCCTATATCAATCACTCGACTTCTTCGATCCATCCCATTGTTTCGAAAATCGAAATCCGTAAAGAGGGCAAGATCGGCCGCGTCTATTATCCCGCCGCCTATCTCAGCAATGATAATCTCGAATATTATCAGGATGCCTATGAAATCGGGCCGGAAAAGATCATCGATACCTATGCGGCGGCCACGCAGCATGTGGATCAGGGTCTGTCGCTGACACTGTTCTTCCGCGATACCGCCACGACCCGCGATATCAACCGCGCCCAGATCTATGCGTGGAAAAAGGGCATCAAGACGATTTATTACATTCGTCTTCGCCAGATGGCTTTGTCCGGCACGGAAGTGCAGGGCTGCGTTTCCTGCACACTGTGATGATGAGAACAAAAAAATGAATATGCAAATCAAGCCGGTCAACAGTGTTCGCGCCATCAACTGGAACCGCATGGAAGACGACAAGGACCTGGAGGTCTGGAACCGTCTGACCTCCAATTTCTGGCTGCCGGAAAAGGTGCCTCTGTCCAACGATATCCAGTCATGGGCCACGTTGAAGCCGGAAGAGCAGCAGCTGACCATCCGCGTTTTCACCGGTCTGACCTTGCTTGACACCATTCAGAACGGTGTCGGCGCGATCAGGTTGATGGCGGATGCGGCAACCCAGCATGAGGAGGCGGTGCTGTCCAACATCTCCTTCATGGAGGCTGTTCACGCCCGCTCTTATTCCTCGATTTTCTCCACCCTGTGCTCGACGCCAGATGTGGACGACGCCTATCGCTGGTCTGAGGAAAACGAGTTCCTGCAACGCAAATCCGCGCTCATCATGCGCGAATATGACAGTGGCGATCCGCTGAAAATGAAAGTCGCCAGCGTCTTTCTGGAAAGCTTCCTGTTCTATTCCGGCTTCTATTTGCCAATGTTCTGGTCCAGCCGCGCCCGGCTGACCAACACCGCAGACCTCATCCGCCTCATCATTCGCGATGAAGCGGTGCACGGATATTACATCGGCTACAAGTTCCAGCGCGCGCTGGAGCATGTGAGCGATGCCCGAAAGCAGGAAATCAAGGACTTCGCCTTCGATCTGTTGCTGGAACTTTACGACAACGAAGCCAAGTACACCGAAGCGCTGTATGACGGCGTCGGCCTGACCGAAGACGTCAAGAAATTCCTGCACTATAATGCCAACAAGGCGCTGATGAACCTCGGTTACGAAGCCCTTTTCCCGGCAGACGCCTGCAAGGTCAACCCGGCCATCCTCTCGGCGCTGTCTCCCAACGCCGACGAAAACCACGACTTCTTCTCCGGCTCCGGCTCGTCCTATGTCATCGGCAAGGCTGTTGCGACCGAGGATGACGATTGGGATTTCTAATGCATGTCGCGCAAACGTGTTTTGCGGTTTGGCGGTAACGACCTGCACACAAATTCGTTAAGCGCCGTGCGCGCTTAACGGGTAAGTGATGGTGCGCCTGCCTTGACTTGGTGGTGTGCGGACCTACAGTCTGCGTATGATAGAGCGGTAGATTAAGACACGCTGACGTCCATTTGTGACTTTGGTTCGACGCTCTGCTGGGAGGCACTGATTGACGCATAATACGGGTATCTGCACGACCGAGGCGACGGCATGATTGTTGGCGTCGTACTGACAGCAATTTTGCTGGTTTTTCTCATGACATATCCAAAACACTTGAAGCTGATTGTCATCGGCCTTGCCTTGGTCTGGTCCTCCATGGCGGCTTGGGTCGTGTTTGACTGGCTGCGCTCTGGAGAGCGGCTGGAAGCCATCATCGCCACAGCGTCCTTTGATCCGTCCTGCACCGAAGCCAATGCTCCCATTCGCGTCACGTTTCAAAACACCAACAACGTCGCCGTCAACCGGCTGACCTACACGCTGGAAGGGTTCGAAGCCGCGTTCCGGGCTTCCGTCTCGTTCGATCCCTATCAGGTCAGCGAACGACGGCTGGAGCCGCACGAGAGTTACGCCGCCTGCCGTCCGTTCCGGCTGCGCAACAATGAAAATGTCGATCCCGCCAATCTGGAATGGCGCGTCACCGTCAACTCGGCAGAGTTCGAATAGGGTCCAAAAGCTGGACCTCACAGTTTTTTGAAGAGAAATTTCTACACCGAAAAATCTGCTAATATGGGCTGGAACACAGCGCTTTTCTCCCGACCTCGCATCAGACAAATCCACCCATTGAGACAGGGATGCAACCTTGCAGATGTTGTATGTGATGGTATGCGATGCCATTTGAGCGATGTTGAACTGCTCAAAAGGTCTGCGTTTTGGTTTCTGTATCGCGTGTGTTGAAAATCGGCATTCTTTGCCTCATCGCTTTGCCCGCATCGGTCGGCGCCCACATGGGCATCAACCAGTTGACCGGAAATTTCCACGAGGTTTTGCCCGGCGAACTTTATCGTTCCGCGCAGCCCAGCGGCAAAGACGTGAAGAAATACGCGGAGCAATTCGGCATCAAGACCATCCTCAATCTTCGTGATGAAGATCAGGGCGGTTGGTATCACGATGAGAAAAATGCCACGGACGAGAGCAATATAAAGCTCATCGACTTTCCGCTCAGTTCCAGCAAGGTTCTTTCCCAGGAGCGCGCCGAGCAACTGGCGCAGATCATGAGGGACGCACCAAAGCCGCTCCTCATCCATTGCGAACACGGCGCCAACCGCACAGGGCTCGCGTCTGCGATCTATGTCGGTGCTGTTGCGAAAAAGACTGAGCAGGCCGCCGAGTTCCAGCTTTCACCCTATTACGGCCACGTGCCGATCCGCGGTGTCGGACGCTATGAAATGTACCAGTCCTGGGATGATTTCGAAGAGACGTTGGGTTTTTAAGAAGGGCTGACTTTTTACGCCGTCATCCCGGACTTGATCCGGGATCCAGCCTGCGCCGCGTCTGCGGCGCAAGACGACTCTTTTCCCGCCGCGCAGACGCACGGCTGCTGGATGCCGGGTCAAGCCCGGCATAACGGAAAGAACTGAAAGCGTTCCATCCGTGTCAGCCTCAAAACCGGCCACCCTTTTCCGCAATCACCTTCGTCAAGCTGCCATCCGCCGGAAACAGCGGAATGAGGCAAGCTTGTAGCGCGTGGTAGATAT
Source organism: Agrobacterium sp. rho-13.3 (assembly GCF_033957765.2). Classification (NCBI taxonomy): domain Bacteria; kingdom Pseudomonadati; phylum Pseudomonadota; class Alphaproteobacteria; order Hyphomicrobiales; family Rhizobiaceae; genus Agrobacterium; species Agrobacterium sp. rho-13.3. The sequence continues at coordinate 1,798,904 of NZ_CP192774.1, read as the reverse complement.
CGCCCTTGCCGGGAAACAGCGTGTTGGCCGGAGAGAGCGTTTCCGTCAGTTCCTCATGCCAGCCACCATGCTGGTGGTCGAGGAAGCTGTTGGCAATCGTGCTCCAGATGCGGCGATAGCTGTCTTCGTAGAATTCGTCGGCAGGCAGGTGTTCGTTCAGGAAATGCGCTGCACCGGCAGCTTCGCACATAGGCCACCAGAGCTTTTCCGTCTTGGTCGGCACATTGTCCCAATCCAGCGTGTAGAAAAAGCCGCCCTTTTCGCGGTCCCAGCCCAGCGACATGGATTGTACGAACAGTGCTTTCGCCGCCAGCGGCATCCAGTCGTGTTTGCGCTCGCCCAGCAACCAAAGCTGAAGGACAAGGCGTGACCATTCCAGCCAGTGGCCGGGGGTGGAGCCGGACGGGCGGAACATTTCGTTGCCGCGATACTCCTTGTCCAGCACCCAGTTCTCATCGAAATGTTCCGGGACGCGGAAGTCCAAAGCCCCGGCAGAGCGGCGGATGACGAGGTCGGCGATGCGTTCGGCCTTGGTCAGATAGGTCTTGTCGCCGGTCACTTCAAACGCAGCCATCAGGGCTTCGGTCAGATGCATGTTGGAATTCTGGCCGCGGTAATTTTCAATCGGCGACCAATCGCGGTAAAATTCCTCGTTGATGGCGCCGTGCTGGTCTTCCCAGAATTTCGTTTCGAGAATTTCGGTAATGTCGGCCAGCATTTTATCAGCCAGCGGATGACCAACCGCCTTGGCGGAAGACGCGGCCAGCAGCACGAAGGCGTGGCCGTAACCCTGCTTGGTGGCATCCACCGGGCCGTTTTCATCCACCTGCCAGAAATAACCGCCATGCTCGCCATCGCGGTGGTTGTTCCACAGATAAGTCATGCCGTGGTCAATGATATCACCGCAGCCGGGGCGACCCAGCAAATGGCCGATGGAGAAGCAATGCACCATGCGCGCGGATGCGTGAATGCCACGCACCGGATTGTCCGGGACAAGTGGTTCGCCCTGACGGTTCAGATCAAAAAAGCCACCCTTGGGATTGATGGCGCGGTATTGGAAGAAATCGAAAAGGCCTTCGGCCTGTTTTGCCAGCCATTGCCGATGCCAGGGCAGGGTGCTCCAGTTCGCTTTTGTGTGTTCCGCCTCAGTCATCGATTCCTCCTCGTAAAACGTTTGCGCGATTCTCTATATCTTTGGGACGTAAAGGTGTCATCCATAACGGAAATTTCGTACCCTTGGGGTAGAACGCAATACCATCGCTGGAAATCGACGATATATTGACATAAAGATATCTTTATGTGACTGAGAACGCACAAATCAATAAAGAGAATAAGGAGTGTGCCGATGTTGGATAATCTGTTTGGCCCTGTTGGTGCCCAGCGTGACGGCGCGGAAATCCTGAAAGCACTGCGTCAGGCGGCGCAGGAACGCATTCTTATTCTCGATGGTGCCATGGGCACGCAAATTCAGGGGCTTGGCTTTGATGAAGATCACTTCCGTGGTGATCGTTTCATTGGCTGCGCCTGTCATCAGCAGGGCAATAACGACCTGCTGATTCTGACCCAACCGGATGCGATTGAAGAGATTCATTATCGCTACGCCATGGCGGGTGCCGATATTCTCGAAACCAATACGTTTTCCTCCACCCGCATCGCGCAGGCGGATTACGAGATGGAAGGTGCGGTTTACGATCTGAACCGCGAAGGTGCCTTCATCGTGCGCCGTGCTGCCCAGCGCGCCGAGCGTGAAGATGGCCGCCGCCGTTTTGTGGCCGGTGCCATTGGCCCGACCAACCGCACGGCCTCCATTTCGCCGGATGTCAACAATCCCGGTTACCGCGCCGTCAGCTTTGACGATCTGCGCATCGCCTATGGCGAACAGATCGACGGCCTCATCGATGGCGGTGCCGATCTCATCCTCATCGAAACCATTTTCGATACGCTGAACGCCAAAGCGGCGATTTTTGCCTGTGAAGAACGGTTCGAGGCCAAGGGCATTCATCTGCCGGTGATGATCTCAGGCACGATTACCGACCTGTCTGGCCGCACGCTCTCCGGCCAGACGCCGTCTGCCTTCTGGAATTCCGTGCGCCACGCCAATCCCTACACGATTGGCCTCAACTGCGCTTTGGGTGCCAATGCCATGCTTCCGCATTTGCAGGAACTGTCCGGCGTTGCCGATACCTTTATCTGCGCTTACCCCAATGCCGGTCTGCCGAACGAGTTTGGTCAGTATGACGAAACGCCGGACATGATGGCGGCGCAGGTCGAGGAATTCGCCCGTCAGGGTCTCATCAACGTGGTGGGCGGCTGCTGTGGCTCCACGCCGGAGCATATTCGCGCCATCGCGGATGTCGTTGCGAAATACGAGCCGCGCAAGGTGCCGGAACACCGCTCCTTCATGTCGCTGTCCGGCCTTGAACCTTTCGTGCTGACCAAGGACATTCCCTTCGTCAACGTGGGTGAGCGCACCAACGTCACCGGCTCTGCCAAATTCCGCAAGCTGATCACCGCTGGCGATTATACGGCGGCACTGGCCGTTGCCCGCGATCAGGTCGAAAGCGGCGCGCAGATCATCGACATCAACATGGATGAAGGCCTGATCGACAGCCAGAAGGCCATGGTCGAGTTCCTGAACCTCATCGCTGCCGAGCCGGATATCGCTCGCGTGCCTATCATGATCGACAGCTCCAAGTGGGAGATCATCGAGGCTGGCCTGAAGTGTGTGCAGGGCAAATCCATCGTCAATTCCATTTCGCTGAAAGAGGGCGAAGAGAAGTTTCTGGCGCAGGCCAAGCTGGTGCGCAATTACGGTGCCGCCGTGGTTGTGATGGCGTTCGATGAGGTGGGGCAGGCCGATACCTATGAGCGCAAGGTCGAGATTTGCACACGCGCTTACAAGCTGCTGACGGAAAAGGCCGGTCTTCTGCCAGAAGACATCATCTTCGACCCGAACGTGTTTGCGGTCGCAACCGGCATCGAAGAGCATAATAATTACGGCGTGGATTTCATCAACGCCACCAGAACCATCCGCGAAACCATGCCGCTGACGCATATTTCCGGCGGCGTTTCCAACCTGTCCTTCTCCTTCCGCGGCAATGAAACGGTGCGTGAAGCCATGCACGCCGTGTTCCTGTACCATGCCATTCAGGTTGGCATGGACATGGGCATCGTCAATGCCGGTCAGCTGGCGGTCTATGACAATATCGATGCGGAATTGCGCGATGCCTGCGAGGACGTGGTCCTCAACCGCCGCGAGGATTCCACCGAGCGCCTGCTTGAAATCGCCGAGCGTTTTCGCGGTTCCGGTGCCAAGGAGGCCAAGGTTCAGGATCTGTCATGGCGCGAGCGTTCGGTCGAAAAGCGCATCGAACATGCGCTGGTCAACGGCATCACCGAATATATCGAGGCTGATACGGAAGAGGCGCGGCTTGCATCCGCCCGTCCGCTCCATGTCATCGAAGGCCCGTTGATGGCGGGTATGAATGTGGTGGGCGATCTGTTCGGCTCGGGCAAGATGTTCCTGCCGCAAGTGGTCAAATCCGCCCGCGTCATGAAGCAGGCCGTGGCCATTCTTCTGCCCTACATGGAAGAGGAAAAGCGCCTGAGCGGTGGCGAACAGCGCAGTTCTGCCGGCAAGATTTTGATGGCGACCGTAAAGGGCGATGTGCACGATATCGGCAAGAACATCGTCGGCGTCGTGCTGGCCTGCAACAATTACGAAATCATCGATCTTGGTGTCATGGTGCCCGCCACAAAAATTCTCGAAACGGCGATTGCCGAAAAGGTCGATATCATCGGTCTTTCCGGCCTCATCACGCCATCGCTGGATGAAATGGTGCATGTGGCCGCAGAGATGGAACGGCAGGGCTTCGACATTCCGCTGCTGATCGGCGGCGCAACGACCAGCCGTGTGCACACCGCCGTCAAGATTCACCCGCGTTATGAAAAGGGCCAGGCGATCTATGTGACAGACGCCTCGCGTGCCGTGGGTGTCGTGTCGGCTCTGCTGTCCGAAGATCAGAAGCCAGCATACATTGAAGGCATCCGCGCTGAATATGCCAAGGTGGCCGAAGCGCACGCTCGCAACGAGCGCGAAAAGCTGCGACTGCCGCTGGCTCGTGCCCGCGCAAATGCCCATAAGGTGGATTGGTCCGCTTATAAGCCGGTCAAGCCATCCTTCTTCGGCACCAAGGTATTCGAGGATTATCCACTGGAAGAGCTGGCGCGATATATCGACTGGACGCCGTTCTTCCAGACATGGGAATTGAAGGGCCGTTACCCCGCCATTCTCGAAGACGAAAAGCAGGGCGAAGCGGCGCGTCAACTCTTTGCCGATGCGCAGGCGATGCTCAAGAAGATCATCGACGAAAAGTGGTTCCGCCCCCGCGCCGTCATCGGCTTCTGGCCTGCCAATGCGGTGGGGGATGATATCCGCTTGTTTACGGATGAAAGCCGCACCGAAGAGCTGGCGACATTCTTTACGCTGCGCCAGCAGCTTTCCAAGCGCGATGGCCGCCCCAATGTCGCGCTGTCGGATTTCGTCGCACCCAAAGACACCGGCCTTGCCGATTATGTCGGCGGCTTCGTGGTCACGGCGGGTATTGAAGAAGTGGCGATTGCGGAGCGCTTTGAGCGCGCCAATGACGACTACTCCTCCATCCTCGTCAAAGCGCTGGCCGACCGTTTTGCCGAAGCCTTTGCCGAGCGGATGCACGAAGAGGTGCGCAAGGATTATTGGGGTTACGCAACCGACGAACAGCTCAGCAACGAGCAGCTTGTTGGCGAAGCCTATGCCGGCATTCGCCCAGCCCCCGGTTATCCTGCCCAGCCGGACCACACGGAAAAGGAAACGCTTTTCCGCCTGCTGGACGCCACCAATGCCGCAGGCGTGGAACTCACCGAAAGCTACGCCATGTGGCCCGGCTCGTCCGTGTCAGGCATCTACATCGGCCACCCGGACAGCTATTATTTTGGCGTCGCTAAGGTCGAGCGCGATCAGGTCCACGATTATGCCAGCCGCAAGGGCATGGCGGTGGAAGAAATCGAACGCTGGCTCGGCCCGGTGCTGAACTATGTGCCGACGGATGTGGAGAAAGAAGTCGAAACGGCAGCCTGATAATACGATTCAGGTCGTTGCGGGCTTGATTCCGGTTGGTGGCTTTAAGTGTTGAAAAGATAAAAGAAAGCGTGGTTTATGCCGCGCTTTTTTGTTTGCGTCGGTAGTCTGCTTTATGCGTTTGCGTGTGTGGCACACCCCCCTCTGTCCTGCCGGACATGTCCCCCACAGGTGGGGAGATCGATATGTGGTGATGTTTCGCCCATCTCAAACGCTGCGGGAAGAGTGAAGAGCCTGCGTCTTGCCAAATCTCCCCCCTTGAGGGGGAGATGCCCGGCAGGGCAGAGGGGGGTAAGCCACACCCATTAACCTTTACGACGGGCCACCATTCCACCCCCCAAAACGATCAACATCAACACCCTGCTTTTACAGAATATTAGGTTTTATAAATGTATCTTTAGGTTGTTAATTTACCGCACCGCTAACCATGCACAGGGGCGTCAGAAGGATATTAACGTGCAGCAGCTCTCTTCTCTCATCACGGTTTTTATGATTCTCGCCATTGTCAGCGCGCGTTTTGCAACCGCAGCGACGAATAACGAACATTGGGGTGGCACCATTGGAGCTTTGTTCATCGGGCCGATTATTGTCTTCTTCGTGGTCCACACCATCCTGTATTTCGCCCTGCGTCTTCTGCGCGGAAAAGATGGAGTCGCGTCTTACACCGGAAGCAAGATCAACTGTCTTTCCGCGCTGATGACCATCCTTACAGCGGTCGCGGTGGCGTAACGCGTCACTCGAACCTGTCGATGATGCTGATGCCGCTGTCTTTGAAGCTGTCCATGGCGGGCAGGGCGGTGACGGCTTCTGACAGCGAGATGTGGCGGCCGATCAGTTTTTCCGGGAAAAGCTTGCCGGTTTTGATCATTGCCAGCATGTCGTCATAACGCCACGCCTGCATACCGTGGCTGCCATAGATTTCCAGCTCATGCGCAATGACACGCGCCATCGGGATTTGAGGCATGGCATGGTCGGCCAGCATCAAACCCACCTGAACATGGCGTCCGCGCCGCCGCAGATTGCTGATGGAATTGCAGCAGGTTTGCGGATGGCCCAGCGCATCGACGGACACATGCGCGCCGCCGCCGGTCACGTCCCGCACGGCCTCGGCCACGTCCGCAACCTCACGGCTGTTGATGGTGGCTGTTGCGCCCAGCTGCCTTGCCAGTTCCAATTTGTCCTCGGCAATATCGATGGCCACCACCTGCGCACCAAGCCCGGCACCAATCATGATGGCGGACAGGCCCACTCCGCCGCAACCATGCACCGCCAGCCACTCGCCGCCTTTCAGGCGACCCTGATCGACAACGGCGCGGAAGGAGGTGGCGAAACGGCAACCGAGGCTGGCTGCGGTGTCGAAGCCCATGTCTTCCGGCATCAGCACGAGGTTCTGGTCGGCATAGTCGATCGCCACATATTCGGCGTAGGAACCCCAATGGGTGAAACCGGGCTGGAACTGTGTTTCGCAAACCTGCTGGTTGCCGGAGCGGCATTCCTGACAATGTCCGCAACCGGACACGAAAGGAACGGTGACGCGATCACCGACTTTGAACCGGCGCACATTTTTGCCGAGGCCGGAAATAACGCCGGCAAATTCATGGCCCGGCACATGCGGCAGGCGAATGTCGCTGTCATGGCCCATCCAGCCGTGCCAGTCGCTGCGGCAAAGACCGGTTGCCTTCACCGTAATCACCACGCCATCCGGTGTTGGTTCCGGGTCGGGCAAGTTCGCGATTTTTGGTGCTTCACCAAACAGTTCGTAAAACAAAGCGCGCATGAATTTTCTCCTGAGATCAGCTTTGACTAGCGTGTTCGCTCAGGAGGAAAAAGCCCGTTACTCTGCTACAATCATCAAATCTTCTGATGCAAACTTGAGTGTTACCCGTTCGCCGATGGCCGGTGGTGCCGTGCCGGGGTCGTTGAACATATCAAACGACAGGGTCGCGCCGCCAACATCCAGACGGGTGCGGATGACCGAGCCCAAGAAGTGGCTGGCGGTGACGGTGCCGGAGATGGCGACGTCACCAATGACCGCTTCACCAAGCGAACCTGCTTCCGGGCGAAGGGCAACGGTGACTTTTTCACCATTGCCTTTGCCGATTGGCTGTTTCAGCGATGCCTGTTGATTTCCGATTTGAATTGTGTTGGTGGACGCATCCAACACCGTCGCGTCGATCAGGTTCAGCGTTCCAACGAAGGACGCCACGAAACGGGTGGCGGGCTTGTTATAGATTTCGAACGGCGAGCCGATCTGGTCGGCATGGCCGGAGTTCATCACCACGATGCGGTCGGAAATGGAGAGCGCTTCTTCCTGATCATGCGTCACGAAAATGGTGGTGATGCCGAGCTTGCGCTGTATGTGGCGGATTTCTTCGCGCAGCGACACGCGGATTTTGGCGTCCAGCGCAGACAGAGGCTCGTCCAGCAACAGAACCTGCGGCTTGGGTGCCAGTGCGCGCGCCAGCGCAACGCGCTGCTGCTGGCCACCCGACATCTGGTAGGGGTAGCGATCTGCCAGATGTTCCAGATGGATCAGCGCCAGCATTTCCTTCACGCGGGCATCGATTTCCGCCTTCGGTTTGCCAGCCACTTTCAGTCCGAATGCGACGTTTTCATACACATTCATGTTGGGAAACAGCGCATAGGCCTGAAACACCATGCCGATATTACGCTGGTTGGGTTTCAGCGTGGTCTGGTCCTTGCCATTAATGACGATGGAGCCGTCGCTTGGCGTTTCAAAGCCCGCAATCATGCGCAGAATGGTGGTCTTGCCGCAGCCCGATGGCCCGAGAAAAGAAACGAATTCTCCCTGTTCAATCGCCATGTTGAAATCATGAACGACCTGAACCTGACCGAAGGATTTTTTGATGTTGTGGAGTGTCAAAAAGCTCATAAATAATCCTCAGGCCTTGGGAGGCGCGCCTTTTTGGTAACGCGAGACGAGTTGAATGAGACCCAAGCAGCCCCAGGTGATGCCGAAGGAAATCACGGCGAGTGCTGCCGGTTCATAGGCGCGGTTGGCACCCAGCAACTGCATGTAAGGGCCAAAGGCCGGGCGGTTGAGAAGCGCGGCCATGGTGAATTCACCGATGACGATGGCAAATGTCAGGAATGCACCGGACAGAACCGCCACCAGCACGTTCGGCAGAATGATGCGGGCAAGGATGGTCGTCCAGCCTGCGCCCAGGCTGTGCGCTGCCTCTGTCAGCGTGGTGATATCGATGGTGCGAAGCCCGGTATCGACGGCACGGTACATATAGGGCAGGGCAAGTGTGGTGTAGCCGAATATCAAAAGCAGGTTGGTGCCCCAGGTCGTGCCGGTCAGCGGCAGCCAGCTCGACGTGTTGTAAAGCCTGATGTAACCGAACACGATGACGATGGCCGGAATGACCAGCGGCAGCAGCGTGATGAACTCGATGACCGGTCGCAGCGCCGGCAGTTTCAGCCGCACCCAATAGGCCGTCGGCACCACCAGCAATACACCGAAAACGATGGTGCACAGCGCCATCATGATAGAGAAGCTGAAGGTTTCCTGAAAGCGCGGATCGCTCAGAACCTTGCCATAGGCATCGAAGGAATATTCACCGCGCCGCATTTTCAGCGAGAAATTCGTCATGCCGATCAGTGGCAGGGCGAAATACATCACGCCGAACAGGAGTGCGCCCCAAGCGAAAATACGCTTCATTTCAGCCACCTTTCGCTGCGCGTGCGCATCCAGATATAGAGCGTGTTGGCAATACAGGTGACGAAGATCATGCCGAAGGCCAGTGCGTAACCCAGATTAGGATTGCCCAACACGTCGCCACGAATTTGCGCAAACAGCAGAATAGGCACGATGTTGAGCGATGAGCCGGTCAGCGCAATGGCCGTAGCAACAGCGCCGAAGGCATTGGCAAACAGCAGCGAAAAAGTGCCGAGAATGGACGGCAGCAGAATGGGGAAGGCCACCATGCGCCAATATTGCCCGCCGGTTGCACCGAGAATTTCGGCAGCTTCGCGCCATTCGCGTTTCAGGCCGTCCAGTGCAGGGGTGATGATGAGGATCATCAGCGGGATCTGGAAAAACAGATAGGTAACGGTCAGTCCCCAGAAGGACAGGATGTTGAAGCCCAGCAGGCGTAGATCAAGGCCAAGCTGGGTTTTCAGAAACACCGTGACAAGGCCGACCGGACCAAGCGTTGCGATGAAGGCAAAGGCCAGTGGCACGCCCGCGAACTGCGATGCAACGCCGGAAAATGTCAGCAGAGGACCGCGAATTTTCTGCGGCAGACCACCCAGCACCACCGCTGTCGCCACGCCAAAGCCGATCAGACAGCCGAGCAATGCCGAGGCAACGCTGATCTTGATGGAAATCCAGTAGGCAGCAAGAATCGATGGCGTGAACAGACCGCCAATGTTTTCAAGGGTAAAACTGCCGTCAGCCGTCTGAAAAGCGCCAATGACGATTTTCATCGTCGGCATGATCAGGAAAAGAAGAATAAAAATTGTGAACGGCAGAATGCCCAGCCACTCCAGCTTCAGACGACGGCCTGCTGCTGGCCGCCCCGCTGCTGGTCGCATTGGCGCGCCATTGGTGTTTGATGACATATGATGTTCCCAAACGCCGCGATGATCGCGGTCTTCTCATTTTTATAAAATCAGCCGCCCCGGCTTTTGGAAAGCCTCAGCCTTCGAAAAGAGTGGGGGCGGCTGTTTCCAGCTTTTACTTTACTTCACGTTTGCGCCAACGACGCTGTCCCAGCCAGCGGTTACGGCTGCCTTGTTGGCATCCAGCTCTTCAAGCGTCGGGAAGATTGCCTTTTCATAGGCTGCTGCTGGTGGCAGGGCGTCCAGAAGATCCTTTGGAATCTTGTTCGCCTTGGCCAAAGCGTTGAAGCGGATTGGGTGGCAGAAGCCCTTCAACCAGCCAATTTGGCCTTCGTCGGAATAAAGGTGCTCCATCCAGAGCTTCGCAGCATTAGGATGCGGGGCGTAAGCGGAGATGCCCTGAACATAAACACCTGCCAGAGCGCCCTTTGTCGGCACGACAACTTCTGTCGGCGGGTTGCCGTTCAGCGTCTTTGCCCAAGACAGAGCGTTGTAGTCCCAGGTAACGACGATCGGTGTCGCGCCCTGAGCCACGGTGCCAGCCTTGCCGATAACAGGCAGGAAGTTACCAGCCTTGTTCAGTTCTGCGAAGTATTTCAGACCCGCTTCGCCAGCCTCCTTGCCGGACTTGGCGCCCGTGGAAAGACCAGAGGCGAGAACGCTGAGAATAGCCTGGCTGGATGCACGCGGGTCGCCCGCGAGTGCAACTTGACCGGAATATTCCGGCTTCAGCAAGTCAGCCCATTCTTTCGGCGGGTTGGATACAAGATCCTTGTTCACCAGAATGGACATGACCCCGTAATAATCGCCGTACCAGTAACCTTCAGCGTCCTTCACATTGTCAGGAATTTCGTCCCATGTGGAGACCTTGTAAGGCTGGAGAAGGCCTTCTTTTTTCGCCTGTGGGCCGAATGCCAAACCAACGTCGATCACGTCAGGAGCCTGTGGGCCCTTGTTGTCCTTGTTGGCCTTGATGGCTTCGACTTCGTCGGCAGAACCGGCGTCCGGGTTCAGCTCATTGATCTGAATTTCCGGATACTTGGCTTTGAAAGAGGCGATAACGTCGCCATAACCGCACCAGTCGTGTGGCAGGGCGATGGTTGTCAGCGAGCCTTCTTTCTTGGCGGCTGCGATCAGTTCGGCGCTTGGCGCGGCAGAGGCAATCGCGGTGGACGCGATGACCATTGCAGTGGTGAGCGATAGAAGTCGGCGGCTGTGCGAGATCACGTTTAGTTCTCCTCTTGTGTCTCATGCGTCGAAAGACGCTGATACGTGGGTTGCATGAATGTTATGTGACGATTTTTCGGACGAATATTCGCCCTCATCATGGTCCCTGCCGTTTTCTTGCCATCATTGCGCCCTGTCGTCGCCATGATATTTGAGAAACGACATAAAAAATTCGTGTTGCGTCCTTCTCCTGATTATTCGCAACATTGCCGGTGATTTATGTCTCCCCTTTTCCCGGTTTTCTGAAAAGGCGGGTCTGTTCGAACAGACCTTCCAGCGAGTTCATGCGCTGGCGGGTCTCGTCCCAACTGTTGTTTTGCACCGCTTCGATCAGCGCCTCGACGACGAAAAGCGTCACCACCGAGCTATCCCAGGCCGATGGTGCCTCGATCCTGACGCGAAACGTGTGTTCGGCAAAGCGCGAAACCGGCGAGGTCCACTGGTCGGTGAACAGCAGGATGCGGACATTGTTGTCATGCGCCACCTGCGCCAGCGTCACCATGTCCTGCTCGTAACGCCTGATATCGAAGATCACCAGAATGTCGCCAGCGTTCATGTTCAGCATATATTGCGGCCATGAACTGGAATTGGAGGACATCAGTGCCGTTTTGGGCCGGATGACCTGCATATGCGTGAAGAAATATTCGGCAATGGCTCCGGTGATGCGCCCTCCAACGAAGTAGATGCTGCGTTTTCTGTCCGCCAGCAGGATTGCCGCATTGTCGAATGACGCCGTATCCAGATCGCTCAGCGTATCGCGAAGATTGCCGGTAATCGCGTCGGCAAAGCGGTTGAGAATATGCAGGCCGGGTGCATTGCTGGCCCACCGGTCATGCTTGGCAATCGGGTTGGAAATGGTGGCTTCCAGTTCCTGATGCAGCCGTGCCTGAAACTCCGCATAACCTTTGAAACCAAGCTTTTGCACCATGCGGGCAACGGTTGGCGTCGAAACACCCGCGTTTTCCGCAACGATAGTGATGCTGCCGAGGCCCGAGACCGGATAATTGCCGAGAAGACTTTCCGCCAGCTTCTTTTCCGCACGCGTCAGGCTCTCGTAATGAGCCTGGATAACGTCCGAAACGGTCGCTGCCGAACTGTGCAAACTTTTCCCCTTTCCGGTCTTTTCGCCGGTCTGTTGGTTTTGATTAAGATACGGGGCGCAAACGGAGTCAATGGAAAAAATGAAGAGATAATTTCAAAATACCGTTTGACACTTCCGCTTATGTGAAGAATTCTTTTCTTAACCGTTGGGGAACGGAAAAATTAAAAACGGGGTTCAGCCATGATGGTGCGTTCGCAGTTTTTCACGTCTGACGAGGCAGAGCCCGTCATGGTGGAAAACGCCGATGGAAAGGGTGAGGTGCTGCTGGTCTGCGAACATGCATCCCGCACGCTGCCCGCCCGTTTCGGCACGCTGGGCCTCGGCGATGACGTGCGGACAAGCCACATCGCGTGGGATCCCGGTGCGCTTGACGTCACTCGCCTGTTGTCGAAAAGTCTTGATGCAACAATCATTTACCAGAACTATTCTCGCCTGATTTATGATTGCAACAGACCGCCCGAATCAACATCCGCGATGCCGGTGACGAGCGAGATTTTCGACATTCCCGGCAATCGTGATCTCAGCGATGCGGAGCGTTTTGCCCGCACGTCCGCGCTCTACGTTCCGTTTCATGACCGCATCAGCGACCTCATTTCCGAGCGGAAAGCCGCAGGCCGCAACACGGTTCTGGTGACGATGCACAGCTTCACGCCCATCTATCATGGCGCACACAGAGAGGTCGAAATCGGTATTTTGCATGATGCGGATTCACGACTTGCCGATGCGATGCTGGATAATGCTGGCGATACAGCCTTCAATGTTCAGCGCAACGAGCCTTACGGACCGCAGGATGGCGTGACCCACACGCTGCGCCTGCACGCCCTGCCAAATGGGTTGTTGAACGTGATGATCGAGGTTCGAAACGACCTTATTCGAGATGAGGAGGGGCAGAGAGCCGCTGCCGATGTTCTGGACGGGCTTTTGAGGAGAGCAATCGCCGTCCACGGCTTATAGAGTCTTTGTTTTAACGCATTATCCGGACGCAAAACCGCTTCGCACTTTTGCTGGAAATGCTCCGAAATTCGTTCCGTGGGCGGGTTGCCCGTGGAACACGCATGCCGCCGCACCGTCAAGAATGCCGAAAACAGGCACAGGTGCAGCGTGGGAACAGCAGATGCGCATGGCGTGACCGGCACCGCCGCTCATGCCGAGACTGGGGCAAAATCGGCCATTTCCGGCTGACAGCCTGTTTTTCTTGATCAGGAGAGAACGGCATGGACAGTTCATCATCAGGCGTCAGCTATAAAAAAGCAGACGCGACCTACTTTGAAAAACGAGGACTTTCGCGCTACGCGGGCGTCTGGTCGCTGTGGGCGCTGGGCGTCGGCGCGGTTATATCAGGCCACTTTTCCGGCTGGAACTTCGGCTTCGCCACCGGCGGCTGGGGCGGCATGTTGGTTGCTGGCATCATCATCGCCGTCATGTATCTGGGGCTGACATTCTCGATTGCAGAGATGAGCCCGGCACTGCCGCACACGGGTGCTGCCTATTCCTTCGCCCGCACCGCCATGGGGCCGTGGGGCGGCTTCATCACCGGGCTGTGCGAGAATGTGGAATACGTCCTCACACCCGCCGTCATCGTCACGTTTATCACGGCATACGTGAACTCCATCCTCGGTTTAGATCCGGTCTATTCACCGTTCTTATGGGTGTTGTTCTACGTCATCTTCCTGGCGCTCAACGTCTTCGGACTTGAACTTTCCTTTAAGGTAACGCTGGTCATCACGCTGATTTCACTCGGCGTTCTGGTGTTCTTCTGGATCAGCGCCATTCCCAATATCGATTTCTCCCGCTGGGCGTTGAACATCGGCGTTGGACCGGATGGCACGGCGGTGGAACTGCCTGAAGGCAATGGCTCGTTCTTCCCCTTCGGCTTCTCTGGCGTTCTGGCCACCCTGCCTTTCGCCGTCTGGCTGTTCCTTGCCATCGAACAGTTGCCGTTGGCGGCGGAAGAGTCGGTCGATCCCAAGCGGGATATGCCCAAGGGCATCATTCTTGGCATCATCACATTGATGATTTCCGCCTTCATGATCGTGCTGCTCAACCCATCGCTTCCGGGCATTGGTGCCTTCCATCTCGGTTCTTCGCTGGAGCCTTTGCTGGATGGTTTCAAGGCGGTTTACGGTGATGGCGGCGTGGTTCTGCTTGGTTTCGTCGCGCTGACGGGTCTTATCGCCAGCTTCCACACCATTCTTTATGCGCAGGGTCGCCAGATCTACTCGCTGTCGCGTGCGGGTTATTTCCCAACGGCGCTGTCCATCACGCACCCCAAGTTCAAGACACCGCATGTTGCGATGTTGACGGGTGCCATCGTCGGCCTTGCGGTGATGATGACCATCTGGTTCGCACTGGGTGCGACCGAGGGCGGCAGCATCATCGGCAGCGTGTTGCTGAACATGGCGGTCTTCGGCGCGATGTTCTCCTACATCATGCAGGCGATCTCGTTCATCATGCTGCGCCGTAACCTGCCGAACATCGAACGGCCCTTCCGTTCGCCGCTCGGCATTCCCGGTGCTGTGCTGACCATCATCATCGCTGTCATAACCTTGCTCTATCAGGTTCAGGACCCGAATTTCACCAAGGGCGTCATCTGGGTTGCGCTGTGGTTTGCCATCGCGATAGCCTATTTCGCGCTGGTGGGTCGTCACCGCCTCATCCTGTCACCGGAAGAGGAGTTTGCGCTGGAGCATAAGCAGGCCGCCCTCGATGCGGCGGCTGCAAAGGCCTGACATTGATAAAAACAAGGGCGACCGGCAACGGTCGCCCCATAAAACAAAGGGAACGAAAAAATCATGACGACCTACACATTCGACGAGCTTAAAAAAGATGTCGCGGAAGGACGCATAGACACGGTTCTGGCGTGCCTCGTGGATATGCAGGGTCGTTTGATGGGCAAGCGTTTTCAGGCGCAGTTCTTCGTGGAAAGCGCTTACGAAGAAACCCACACCTGCAATTACCTGCTGGCCACCGACATGGAAATGGAAACCGTACCCGGTTACAAATCCACCAGCTGGGAAAAAGGGTATGGCGATTATACGCTGAAGCCAGACCTTTCGACGCTGCGCCGCGTGCCCTGGCTGGAAGGGACGGCGCTTGTTCTGTGCGATGCCTTCGATCACCACACCCATGCCGAAGTGGCCCATTCTCCCCGCGCTTTGCTGAAGAAACAGGTCGCCCGCCTCGAAGCCATGGGGCTGAAAGCCTATATGGCCAGCGAGCTGGAATTCTTCCTGTTCGACCAGAGTTTTGAATCAGCCCGTGCCAGCGGTTATCGCAACCTGCAACTGGCCGGTCCCTATAATGAGGATTACCACATCTTCCAGACCACCAAGGAAGAAGAGGTGATGCGCGCCATTCGCAATGGTTTGCAGGGCGCGGGCATTCCGGTGGAAAATTCCAAGGGTGAAGCATCGGCAGGGCAAGAGGAGGTCAACGTGCGTTACGCCGACGCGCTTGTTATGGCCGACCGCCACGCCATCATTAAAAATGGCATCAAGGAAATCGCATGGGCCAAAGGCAAGTCCGTGACCTTCCTCGCCAAGTGGAATTATAACACCGCGGGCAGTTCGTCCCACATCCACCAGTCGCTGTGGAGCCTGGATGGCAAGACACCCGTGTTCCTCGACAAGAATGGCGAACACGGCATGTCGGATATGATGCGCCATTACGTGGCCGGTCTTCTGGCCCATGCCAGCGAAATCACCTATTTCCTCGCGCCTTATATCAACTCCTACAAGCGCTTTATGGCCGGCACATTCGCGCCCACCAAGGCCGTGTGGAGCCCGGATAATCGCACGGCCGGTTATCGTCTCTGCGGTGCAGATACCAAGGGCATCCGCATCGAATGCCGCGTTGGCGGCTCGGACCTCAATCCGCATCTGGCCATGGCAGCTTTGCTCGCGGCGGGCATTGACGGCATCGAAAATAAGCTGGAACTTGAGGGCCAGTTCGTAGGAGATGCCTATGGCGGCAAGGAAGTCCGGGAAATCCCCAAAACTCTGCGGGATGCGACGGACCACCTCAACGGCTCCAAGATGCTGCGCAGCGCATTCGGTGATGACGTGATCGATCACTATGTCCGCGCCGCACAGTGGGAACAGGAAGAATATGATCGCCGCGTGACCGATTGGGAAGTCGCGCGTGGGTTCGAACGGGCATAAACAACATCGGACCGAAAAGTGTGAAGCGGTTTTCGGATAAGCCGATGTGAGGAAAAAAGTCAGGAAAAAATTATGGTCATGATCCAGAATATTTCGCCGATCGACGGTTCGGTTTACGCCGAACGCGAGGCGATGTCGCTGGAGGCGGCGCGCGGTGCCGTCGGTAAAGCGCGTGCTGCGCAAAAGTCTTGGGCAAAACGCCCGCTGGAAGAGCGCGTTCAACTGGTGCTGAAAGGCGTCGCACGCCTGAATGAAATGGTCGGCGACGTCGTGCCGGAACTGGCGCATATGATGGGCCGTCCGGTGCGCTACGGCGGCGAGTTCAAGGGCTTTAACGAGCGCTCCAATTACGTCGCCTCCATCGCCGCAGATGCGCTGGCTCCTCTCGTCATCGAAGAAAGCGGCAATTTCGAACGCCGTATCGAGCGTGAAGCGCATGGCGTCGTCTTCGTCATCGCGCCGTGGAATTATCCTTACATGACGGCCATCAACACCATCGCGCCTGCCTTGATGGCGGGCAACACGGTGGTCATCAAACACGCCGCCCAAACGCTGTTGGTGGGTGAGCGCATGGTGCGCGCCTTCGTGGAAGCGGGCGTGCCGGATGATGTGTTCATCAACCTGTTCCTCGATCACCAGACGACATCTGCGCTGATTGCCGAAAGCCTGTTCAACTTCGTCAACTTCACCGGCTCGGTCGAAGGTGGACGCGCCATTGAGCGCGCCGCCGCTGGCACCTTCACTGGCCTTGGGCTGGAACTCGGCGGCAAAGACCCCGGTTATGTGATGGAAGATGCCGATCTGGATGCGGCGGTCGATACGCTGATGGATGGCGCGACCTTCAATTCCGGCCAATGCTGCTGTGGCATCGAGCGCATTTACGTCAACGAAGCGCTGTTCGATGCTTTCGTTGAAAAGTCCGTTGCCTGGGTGTCCAACTACAAGCTCGGCAACCCGCTTGAACAGGAAACCTCACTCGGACCGATGGCCAACAAGCGTTTTGCCAAGGTGGTGCGCCAGCAGGTGGCCGATGCTGTCGCCAAGGGCGCGAAAGCGCTGGTCGATCCAAAACTCTTTGCCGCGGATGATGGCGAAAGCGCCTATGTCGCGCCTCAGATCCTCATCAATGTCGATCATACGATGGAGTTCATGAAGGAAGAAACCTTCGGTCCTGCCGTTGGCATCATGAAGGTGAAGAGCGAGGAAGAAGCCCTGCATCTGATGAACGACAGCAAATACGGCCTCACCGCATCGCTCTGGACACAGGACGCGGAGCGGGCAGGGCGCATTGGCCGCGAGATTGAAACCGGCACCGTGTTCATGAACCGCGCCGATTATCTGGATCCGGCCTTGTGCTGGACCGGCGTGAAGGAAACCGGCCGTGGCGGATCGCTCTCCGTCATCGGCTTTCAGAACCTGACACGTCCAAAATCCTACCATCTGAAGAAAGTCACGAAATGAACATCGTCGCAAACTGGAGCTATCCAACCCCGATCAAGATGGGCCGGGGCCGGATCAAGGAACTGGCGGACGCCTGCAAAACGCTCGGCATCAAAAAGCCGCTGCTGGTGACGGACCGCGGCTTGGCCGATATGGCCATCACCGCACACGCGCTCGACATTCTTGAGGCCGCAGGGCTTGGCCGCGCTATTTTCGCGGATGTCGATCCGAACCCCAACGAGATCAATCTCGAAGCAGGCGTCAAGGCCTTCAAAGACGGCGGCCACGATGGCGTCGTCGCTTTCGGCGGCGGCTCCGGGCTCGATCTGGGCAAGGCGGTTGCCTTCATGGCTGGCCAGACCCGCCCCGTCTGGGATTTCGAAGATATTGACGATTGGTGGACCCGCGCCAATCTGGAAGGCATCGCGCCGATTGTTGCCGTGCCGACAACCGCCGGAACCGGCTCGGAAGTCGGTCGCGCCAGCGTCATCACCAACTCCAAAACCCACGTCAAGAAGATCATTTTCCACCCGAAATTCCTGCCCGGCGTGGTGATCTGCGATCCTGAACTGACGGTCGGTATGCCCAAGGCCATCACCGTCGGCACCGGCATGGACGCCTTCGCCCATTGCCTCGAAGCCTATTCCTCGCCGTTCTATCACCCCATGAGCGCCGGTATCGCGCTTGAGGGTTTGCGGCTGGTCAAGGAATTCCTGCCGCGTGCCTATAAGGACGGCACGGACATCGAAGCCCGGTCCAACATGATGGCCGCCGCTGCCATGGGTGCGGTCGCGTTCCAGAAGGGTCTCGGCGCAATCCACTCGCTGTCCCACCCCATCGGCGCGGTGTATAACACCCACCACGGCATGACCAACGCCGTCGTCATGCCCGCCGTCCTGCGCTTCAACCGCCCCGCCATCGAAGACAAAATCGCCCGCGCCGCCGCCTATCTCGGCATCGAAGGCGGGTTTGATGGCTTCTACAATTACGTGCTGGAGCTTCGCAAGGAACTCGGCGTGCCGGAGAACCTCACGGCCTTGGGCATCAAGCCGGACCGCGTGGACGAGTTGACCGCTGAGGCGATCAAAGACCCAAGTTGCGGCGGCAACCCGGTTGCGATGACGGCGGAAAATACCAAGGCGCTGTTTCTGGAGTGCTTTTAAGGGAAAATGCCCCTGTCTCCTTCAAGAGATGGGGGCGTCCAATTTTGAGGTTGACACCACCCACCCTCCGTCATGCCGGACCCGATCCGGCATCCAGTGTCGCGCGTCTGCGCAGCAAAGACTCTTGCCTCTGCGGTTTCGGCTGCTCGCAGCCCGTTCCACCCGTTCCAACGTCATTCTGGGATAGGTGTGGAGTTCCGGCCAGACCTGATCCGCAAAAATATCAAAAATTTATTTTCGCAACTTTCTCCACACCCCAAAAACCTCCCGCATAATGTTCCCACTTCCGTCGCCCGGATGTTTCGCGAGACATCAAAGGCGTTGGAGGCTGGTGGCTTGCCGCAGACGTGTGGCCAGACATCAGGACTGCCATGTCAGGGTAAGCCCGGTGGAACCCGATTTCCTCGACACGAAAGGCCCCTGAAAGGCTTTCGGAAAGTCCGAGGCGAAACGGCTCGATCGGACACTGCCTGTCACGCTCAGGCCGGTTTCCGAAAGGTCCGGCCTGGGCAAGACATGGAACGGAATGAACGAAATGCCAGAGGCCACGCAAATGCGGAGCCAGTGAACTACACCATACCAGAGACATTTCCGCATTTGCGTGTGTTCTCCGGGTTGAGGTTGAAGCAAAGCACGGGCGCATGGCGCCGCGTGAACGGCGAAGCTTGGGTCTAAGCGGGCCGGGGTTTTTGACAGGAGGGAATTTGACCGTGGAGTGCGTCGCTGGATGCTTCGAGGGTCGCTTCGCTCCCACCTCAGCATGAGGACGGAGGGTGTGGCTCGGATTTAACTTAACCGCTGCGGGTATGAGTGGGAGCGGAAATTGGAATACAACGGCAGCATCCCTCATCCTGAGGCGGGAGCAAAGCGACCCTCGAAGGACGAGGGATGCGGGAGGAATTCGCCAACCACGGATGCTTCGAGGCTTTGTCCTTCGACAAGCTCAGGATAATGCATGAGGTTGGAGGGTGTGGAAGGGCGGGAGGCGGTAGAGGCCGGGGCAAGCTCACACCAACAATTACAGCCCGCATATCGATTTTACCCCATAACAAACCCCTCGCTGTTTCCATTTCATTAACCATCTTCGTTAAGAATATGCGCAGCGCCATGAATGTTGCGGTGCGTGCAGGAGCAATGACGGTGGCTCTGAATTATTGGGGGCTACATGCCAGTCATCACATTTGCCAACACCAAAGGCGGGGCGGGGAAGACGACCGCTGTGCTGCTGCTTGCCACCGAACTGGCGCGCACCGGCCACCGCGTCACCATTCTGGATGCCGATCCGCAATTGTGGATTTCGCATTGGGCTGAACTGTCGGGCACGGTGCACAATCTTTCGGTCATTTCCCATGTGACGATGGCATCGCTGGAAACGCACATCCGCGAAAACCGCGCCAATACCGACTGTTTTATCATCGATCTGCCCGGCACCAAAAACCCGCTTCTGACGATGGCGCTCGGCATTTCCGATCATGTCCTCATCCCCGTTCAGGGCTCTGCCATGGATGCCCGCGGCGCTGCCGAAGTGCTGGAGCATATCGAATTCCTCAACCGCAAAATGGGCATGAAAATCGATCATTCGGTTGTGCTGACCCGCGTGAATGCCATGGTCAACACACGCTCCCTGCTGCTGGTCAAAGCGCTGCTGGCGCAAAAGAACGTGCGCGTACTCGATACGCCGATTGCCGAGCGCGCCGCGTTCCGCGATATTTTCGATTACGGCGGCACGCTTGCCGGGCTGGACTGTCACAAGGTCAGCAACATCGACAAGGCACTGGAAAACGCCCGTCATTTCACCAATGAAGTGATGCGGCTGATGCCGGTGCGGGTCGTTCGTTCTGGCCGTGATCTGAAATCGTTCGCCCGTAAAGCCGCTTAAAACAACAGCTTATAGTGCGCCCGGCAGTCTCGCGAACCGGGCGCAGTATTTTTCGCTTGATTTGGAAATGATCGTTTTCTATATTGCGTCCATGACACAGCAATTTTCATCCTCTGCTTCCACACGCCAGCGCGGTCGTCCGCGTGAGTTCGATGTCGATTTGGCCGTCGATAAGGCCATTCGCGTGTTTTCAGAGCGCGGATATCACGCCACCTCGGTCGGTGATCTGACACAGGCGATGGAGCTGACGCAGGGCAGTCTTTACAAGGCGTTCAAGGATAAGAAGGACATCTATATCGCCGCTGTCGAGCGCTACAAACTGGTGCAGACGCGCCGTTTCGATGCCACTGTCCAAACAGGCAAGACCGGGCGCGAAAAGCTGCGGGCTGCCATGAACTTTTATGCGGACGCGTCCGCTGGACAATCCGGCGGGCAGGGGTGCCTTATCGTCGGTGCCGTTGCCGATCTTGTCTCGCTGGATGACGATATGGCGCGGGTGGTGCGTGGTGCCATCGAGGCGCGTGAGAAGGCTCTGGCGCGGTTTGCGCGCGAAGGGCAGGCGGATGGTTCCGTTTCAAAAACATCAGATGCGGATGCTTTGGCCAAAACGGCCCTGTGTATTCTGTATGGAATGCGTGTCGTTGGCAAAACGGGCCTGTCGCGCGCTCAACTGGCTGCTGTGGTCGATACCGCCATGAAGGTTTTCGACTGATTTTTTACGTATTTCGGAAATGATCATTTCCGAATTTTGGAGTGATAACAATGACATCGAACGTGCTTGGTTCTGAGCCTGCACAGGAAGAGACGATCTCTTCCGCCATGATCTTTCTGCTGGCCAGTGCCTGTGGTCTGGTCGCCGCCAATCTTTATTATGCCCAACCTCTGGCGGGCGTCATCGGGGCAGAGCTTGGCCTTTCCGCCGGGGCAACGGGGTTAATCGTGACGCTGACGCAGATCGGGTACGGGCTTGGCCTGCTCTTTGTCGTGCCGCTGGGCGATCTCATCGAAAACAGAAAGCTGATCGTCACCACTGTGGCGATGGCAGTCCTGGCGCTGGTTTCGGCTGCCATGGCACCGCACGCGGCGCCGTTTCTCATCGCCGTTTTTCTGGTCGGCATAAGCTCGGTTGCGGTGCAGATGATCGTGCCTTTGGCGGCCCATATGACGCCCAACGCCATACGTGGTCGTGTCGTCGGCAGCATCATGAGCGGGCTGATGGTCGGCATCATGCTGGCGCGGCCAATCTCCAGCGTGCTGTCTGAATTCGTTTCATGGCGCGGCGTGTTCTGGATATCGGCGGCTGTTATGGCTGTGTTGGCGGTGGTTCTCTACCAGTTGCTGCCGCGCCGGGTGCCGGATGCGAAGCTTCCCTATTCCGCGCTTTTGGCCTCCATGGCCAAGCTTGCGGCCAACACGCGCCTGCTGCAAAGACGCGCGCTGTATCAGGCCAGCATGTTTTCCGCGTTCAGCCTGTTCTGGACGGTGACGCCGCTGTATCTCAGCGGCCCTGCGTTCCGTTTGTCTCAGAGTGAAATCGCGCTTTTTGCGCTGGCTGGTGCGGCCGGTGCGGTTGCGGCACCCATCGCCGGGCGTCTGGCAGACCGCGGCTGGACATGGGTTGCCACGTTTGGCGCTTTGCTGGCGGGAGCGTCCGCCTTCCTCATCACCCATATCGCGCCGGAAGGATCACACCTGTCACTGGCATTGCTGGTGGTTGCCGCCATCGTGCTGGATTTTGCCGTTACGACCAACCTCGTGCTTGGCCAACGCGCCATCTTCACGCTGGGCGCGGAATTCCGCAGCCGCCTCAACGGCATCTTCATGGCAACCTTCTTTATGGGCGGTGCCGCAGGATCTGCGCTTGGTGGCTGGGCCTATTCGCAAGGCCACTGGGCTGCCGCATCATGGCTTGGCTTTGCACTTCCGGCTGCTGGCTTTGTGTTTTTCCTGACGGAGCGCGGCGGTGAAAAGAGAAAGCCTAAGCTTGGGTGAAGTGGTGTTGCTGGAGGAGAAGCCACACTCCTCCTCCGTCATTCCGGCCTTGAGCCGGAATCCAGCAGATGCGCGTCTGCGCATCGGAAGAGTCTTTTATCGATCAAGGACTTGATCGAACTGGATCCCGGATCGGGTCCGGGATGACGGTGTGAGAGGTGGATGCTTCGGTGAACATCTCTTCCCCTATCAATAGCCTATTCCGCAAACTCCACAACCACGCCGGGGCGGACCATTTTGGCGAGTTCCGTGGCATCCCAGTTGGTCAGGCGAATACAGCCGTGGCTGTTGGTCTTGCCGATCTTGGATGGTTCCGGTGTGCCGTGAATGCCGTAGGTCGGCTTGGAAAGGGCAATCCAGACCGTACCGACAGGGCCGTTGGGGCCGGGTGGAATTTGCAGGATCTGGTTGTTCTGGCCCTGCTGGAAGTTGATCTTCGGATTGTATGTGTAGCCCGGATTGAGCGCGATGCGCTCCACCGTATGCGTGCCGCTTGGGGACGGCGTATCCGAAGAACCGATGGTGGCCGGGTAGGCCGCAATCAGAACGCCGCTTTCGTCATAAGCGAAAACCTGCTTGATGCCCTTGTGCGCAACGATGCGGGCCACTTGGCCCTTCTTCGTTTCGCCAGGGTTGACGACCTTGATGATCGTGCCGGGCACGGTGAAATCAACACCCGCGTTCAGTTCCTTCAGGTAGGTTTCATCCATGTGAAACCGCTCTGCCAGAGCTTCTGACGTGGAGGTGAAGGCCATGGCTGGAAGCTGGGCTTTTTCGGAATAATCATCCGGAATGGAGGCAACGTAAGGGCCAGCCGCGTCTGCTGCGGTGATGGTGTAATCCACAATCGCCATACCGCCGGTGTTGCGCAGGCGCTCCAGAATGTCGTCTGTGTTGTTCGGATCCAGCTTCTCGCCGGTCATTTCCTGCCATGCGGCGATGGCCTTATTGACGTTATCGCCCATTTTGCCATCGATGACGCCGGGCGAAATGCCCTCGCGGTCCAGAAACACCTGAAGTGCGACGATTTCCTGACGCGAGCGATTGACCGGCGCTGTCACAGGCTGGTTGCGCTCGATCAGGTGGTCCGGCTGCGGCACGGCAGCGGTGGTGCTTTCGCCGGGCATCGGCTGGTTCAGCGGTTCGCGCTCAACCGCGCCGGGGCGGGAAACCGAACCGGTGTAGACATCCGGGTCGCTGCCATCGCCACGATACTGCCGGTAATCCTGCACATCGCGATTGCCGCCCTGATATCCGTAATCACGCTGCGGCTCCCGGTATTGGCCGGGTGGTGGCGGGTAATAGCCACTATTCTGATTGTTGTAGGTCTCGCGCTGCACGTCCCGACGCTGTGCGCCGCCGGGCATTTCGGTTGCCACGAGGTTGCCGTAACGGTCGTAATATACCGTGCGGCCCATGCGGTCGCGGCTGATGACGATATCGCCACGCTGCGGCATGTAATCCAGCACACGCCCGTCTGGGGACACCAGAACGGGCTGGTCCTGATCGCCATATCTCTGTTGCGCACTGGCTTCCACAGGTGCAAACACCGGTGAAACCGCGACGACCAGACCGAACATTGCATTAAGAAAAAGTTTCACGATTCTGCGATCCCTTGGGTTCTTCCCAATACACACACGTTAATCTTGACCCTATTGTGAAAAAGATGAATTCGACGTTAATGCAATCTTAATTTCTCGCCGTTGCGATAGCTTTTGCGTGATCGGCGCGTCAATGCCTGAGTGGAGGAGCATGTATGCGAGAGTTTAAAGCCGGAAAGTCCCCGGCGATCTTTCTGGATGAGACATCCGTTTTCGATATCGGTGCCTGCGTTGTGGACGGTATCAACATTGCTCCGGGTCGTGCCATTCCCGACGATGGCGATGCCCGAATCGATCATTCTCTGGAAGGCTTTCTGTTTACGTGCGGACCGGACCACATTCGCCACCCGGAACCTATTGAAAACGATGCGGCTGGCCGGACATATCCTCTGCATGGCTCATTCTCCTCGCACCCGGCGGAGATCACCACCTGGGAGGTCTCTGATGATAATGCCCATGCAGCCGTGCGGGTTCCCCTAACCCTGGCCGATGGCGGCACGGCACTGCTGGAGCGGCAATGGCGCATCGATGGCGCGACCGGGATTGTGAGCCTTGAAGACCGCGTGACGAACACCAGCGATACGGCCCGACCTGTCTTTCATATGTACCACATGAATGTGGGCGCGCGGCTGTTTGATGACGGCGTGCGGCTGCAAGGCGCGATGTTTGAGGACGGCGGCTTCGGCTGGCGGTTTGGCGAAGAACCGGGTGGGGTTTTCTGTGTGCCTGCGGGTGAAGGCTGGGCGGAAATGACGTTGGGGCCGATTGCGGCGATTGGTGGACGGACGTTGAAGGTGGCTTTCCACACGGAGACGCTGCCCTATCTTCAGATGTGGCGAAACCAGCAGGCACCGGCGCATGTGATGGGCATCGAGCCGGTTTCGCATCGCTGGGTTGGCCGTGCCGAGCTTGAAGCGGCGGGTGAATTCCACATGCTGAACCCCGGCGAGTTCAGGACCTACGGCTTGCGCTTTTCTATTCTCTAAACTGCGTTTGAATTGGAAAGCCGTGTCATTGACGCACCCGGTTTAACGTCTTACATCGAATGCGGATTTTGGCACGGCACGGCTGATTAAGGCTCGGTGGCCGTCGTTATCGGAGAACATGAACATGGATATCAGGCGTATCGACGACGAGTATTCCGTAACCGGCCAGATCAGCGTTGCCGATCTGGATGAGGTGAAGGCGCTGGGTTTCAAGGCGCTTGTCTGCCATCGCCCGGACGGTGAAGAAGAAGGCCAGCCGCTGTTTGCAGATATTGCCGAACGTGCGGAAGCGCTGGGCCTTGCCATCGTGCATGTGCCGGTTGGCCGTTTTGGCGTGGATGCCGATGCCGTTGCAGGCATGGTGGATGCGCTGGACGAACTTCAGCGCCCGCTGCTTGGGTTCTGCCGTTCCGGCGCCCGTTCCACCGCGATTTACGAAAAGTCACACCACCTGCGCGGCTGATTAAGTCGCACCCGCATTTATTTAGCCTAACAGGAGTTTTTGGCATGAGCATCAAGCGTATCGAACCCGGCAAGCGCATGAGCGGCGCAGTCGTTCACGGCAACACCGTTTACCTCGCCGGTCAGGTTGGCGAAGGCACATCCGTGACCGACCAGAGCAAGTCCGCTCTCGCCGAAGTCGACCGCCTGCTGGCTCTGGCCGGTTCCGACAAGTCGAAGATCCTCCAGACGATTATCTACGTTTCGGACATGTCCACATTCGGCGAAATGAACGCCGTGTGGGAAGCCTGGATCGACCCAGCAAACCCACCAGCGCGCGCGACCAGCGAAGCCGCATTGGCGACGCCGGATTACAAGGTCGAGTTTATCGTGACTGCGGCGATCTGAGTGATTTGAGTTTGTGAGAAAAGCCGGTCCTTGTGGCCGGCTTTTTTTATTGGTGGTTCAACTGGTTAAGGGGCGCGGTGTAGCGCTTGCTCCGCCTGCTACCGTTGCGCTCCCCTTGCCACTTGCTCCGCCCTCATGCTGAGGTGGCGCGCAGCGCCCTCGAAGCATCGTTGGTTGGCGTATGCGTCCCGCACGCCTCGTCCTTCGAGGGTCGCTTTGCTCCCGCCTCAAGATGAGGAGCGCTACCTTTTCAACGCTTTAGCATCATCACTTAGTAAGCTGATTCAATGCCTTGCCAAGTTGATTCACACTCACCACCCGGCTTTCAAACCACAGCCGCACAAGATCACCCGCCGACGCCAAATTAACCCCATCCGGGTCGATCGACGTGATTTTCCAAGCGCCAGACTTCTTGCCCGTTAACGCCGCCAGCCGGGATGCTTCGCCCTTGATGGCGTTGAGGCGGGAGACTTCTGCCTCCAGTCCTTCTGCGCCGGCAAGGTCCGTGCGCAAATCTGCTGGCGTGATGTTGCTGGCGTTGCGGGCAGGGCCGCCGTTGATTTGCAGGCCTTCGATGTGGAGGCGATACAGCTGCGTGTCCGGCAGCGCGAGATAGAGCTTGGCTTTGGGATAACGGGCGATGTAGCGCGCCTTGGCAAGCGGCACGTCTTCGTCAGCAATGAGAACAGCTTTTCCAACCAATGTCAGGCGGGGCAGGGTCAGCGCATCGCCCTTGTTGAAGGGTGCAAGCACGAGGGAAATGCGTGGGTCTGCTTCGATGTTGCGGGCGTGCAGGGCGAGGCGGGCGGTGAAGAAGAAGGGGGTGCCGTCTGGTTCTACGGCGATGTTTGTGGCGGTGTTGTAGGGGTAGCCGCTCTGTGGATCGAGCGTGGCGAGACCGGCGGTTCGGCTGGTGTGCAGAACATCGCGGGCCACACGCACGGCTTCGAAAGGTGCTCCGGCGGAGGATTCGATGTTTGCGGTGCGTGGGGTGATGACGGGGAGAGTGGCGTCTGGCATGTCGTTTCTTGATCTAACTGTGCGTAAAGGAGCGTAAAACCTCTCCGTCGTCATGCTCGGGCTTGTCCCGGGCATCTGCTACGTTGCATTTGCGGAGACGTGATCAGATTCTCGGGACTAGCCCGAGGATGACGGCGAGTGTGGAGTCTTTGCCCGAAATCTGCGTCAAGATTTACATCATGCCAGAGACTTGTCCACCGCCAAACATCACGTCCTGTCGCGAATCTGCGTCAGCGTGCGCGCAGGCGTAATGGCTTCCGGATCGAGCTTCACTTCGATGATCGAAGGCTTGCCACTGGCGCGGGCGCGTTCATAGGCCGGGCCGAAGTCTTCGGTTTTCTCGACGATTTCGCCATGGCCGCCATAGGCTTTGGCGAAGGCGACGAAGTCCGGGTTGACGAGGTCGGTGCCACTGACGCGACCGGGATATTCGCGCTCCTGGTGCATGCGGATGGTGCCGTAAGTGCCGTTGTTGACCAGCACGGTGATGATCGGCAGGCCGTAACGCACGGCGGTGATGAATTCCTGCCCGTGCATCATGAAGCAGCCGTCACCGGCAAAACAGACGACTTCGCGTTCCGGAAACAGGTGTTTGGCAGCGACGGCGGCGGGCAGACCGTAACCCATGGAGCCGGATGTGGGGGCGGACTGGGTGTTGAAACGCTGGAAACGGTGGAAGCGATGAAGCCATGTGGCATAGTTGCCCGCGCCATTGGTGAAGACGGTGTCTTGAGGCACGTTGGCTTCGATCCACTCCATGATCGGCCCCATCTGCACCGGGCCGGGGCCGGTCTTCGGCGGGGTGGACCATTTCAGGTAGGCATCGTGAATGCTGGCGGTGCGGTCCGCCCAGACGGGGTTGACTGGTGCTTCCAGCGTGACGAGGGCTTCAACAAATTCGGTTGGTGAGGCGCAGATGGCGAGGTCTGGCCGGTAAACGCGGCCAAGCTCTTCGGCCTCCGGGTAGACATGCACCAGCGTTTGCGAAGGGTAGGGAATGTCCAGCAGCGTGTAACCGGAGGACGGCATTTCCGAGAGGCGACCGCCCAATAGAACGATGAGGTCGGACTCCTTGATCTCCTTCGCCAGCGCCGGATTGATGCCGATGCCGACATCGCCCGCATAAGATGGGCTGAGGTGATCCAGCAGCGCTTGGCGGCGGAAGGAGCAGCCGGCGGGCAGCTTGAACTTTTCCGCAAAGGCTTTGAACTGCGCGACGGATTGTTCCGTCCAGCGCGTGCCGCCGAGAATGAAGAAGGGGCGTTTTGCGCCGTTCAGCAGCTCGCCGAACTTTTCGATCTGCTTGGGGCCGGGGTGGTTTTCGACCGGGGTGTAAGGCTTGGCTTCCGGCGCATCCACCAGTTCCACCAGCATGTCTTCCGGCAGGCTCAACACCACAGGGCCGGGGCGACCGGAGGTGGCGACGGCAAAGGCGCGGGTGACGAATTCCGGAATGCGTCTTGGATCGTCGATTTCACCAACCCACTTGGCAAATTCGGTGAAGGCGCGGCGATACTCGACTTCCTGAAAGGCTTCGCGTTCACGCGCATCGCGCTGGACCTGACCGATGAACAGGATCATCGGAATGGAATCCTGCCGTGCGATGTGCAGACCGGCAGAGGCGTTCGTGGCACCGGGGCCGCGTGTGACCATGCAGATGCCGGGTTCGCCGGTGAGGCGGCCCCATGTGTCGGCCATCATTGCAGCGCCACCCTCTTGGCGGCAGACCACGGTTTCGATGCCGCTTTCATACAGCGCATCCAGCACGGCCAGATAACTTTCGCCCGGCACGCAGGATACGCGGGACACGCCATTGGCTTTCAGGGCTTCGACAATCAATTGTCCGCCGGTTCTTTTCCCAAGATTTGTCACTGCGCGATGTTCCTTTCAATATCAGCCAGTTCGGCCAAAACTTCAGCCTGATGTTCGCCCAGACGCGGGCTGGCGCGCTCGTAACGCAAGGGTGTTTCCGACAGCACGATGGGCGTACGAACGCCGGGAATGACGGTGCCATCGGCTGCTTCCAGATCAACGCGCAGGCCACGGGCCTGCACCTGCGGATCGGCAAACATTTCCTCGATGGAGTTGATGGGGCCAGCCGGAACCGCATTGCTCTCGCAGGCGGTGAGCAGATCGCGCTTTTGCCATTTCAATGTTTCGGTGGAGACGATCTGGCGCACTTCGACCTTATGGGCGACACGCGCCTTGTTGGTGGCGAAACGGTCATCATCTGCGGTGGATTCGATGCCCAGGATTTTGCAGAGGCGGCGGAATTGGCCGTCATTGCCAACGGCAAGAATCAAGAAGCCGTCTGCCGTCGGCACCACTTCATAAGGCGAGATATTGGGATGGGCATTGCCCAGCCGCACGGGTGCCTTGCCTGATATAAGGTAATTCATGTTCTGGTTGGCCAGCACGGCGGATTGCACATCCATCAGCGCCATATCCACATGCTGACCATGGCCGGAGCGCATGGCGTGAATGAGGGCCGCCTGAATGGCAGTGACGGAGTAAATGCCGGTGAAAATATCGGCGACCGCCACACCCGCCTTCATCGGCTGGCCATCCGGTTCGCCGGTAATCGACATAAAGCCGGACATGCCCTGCACGATGTAATCGTAACCGGCGAAATCCGCGTAGGGGCCGGTCTGGCCGAAGCCGGTGATGGAGCAATAGACCAGTTTGGGGTTAAGCGCCCTCAGGCTCTGGTAATCCAGCCCGTATTTCTCCAGCCCGCCGCGCTTGAAGTTTTCGATGACGACATCTGCGGTTTTGACCAGACGGCGCACGGTCTCGCGGCCTTCATCGCTTTTCAGATCGACGGTGATGGAGCGCTTGCCGCGATTGGTGGCGTGGTAATAGGCGGCGGAAAGATTATCGCCATCCTTGCTTTCCACGAAGGGCGGCCCCCAAGCGCGGGTATCATCGCCGCCTTCAGGGCTTTCCACCTTGATGACATCAGCCCCCATATCGGCAAGCATCTGCCCGGCCCATGGACCGGCCAGAACACGCGCAAGCTCAATCACACGAATGCCCGCAAGGGGCGGCTGTTTTTTGCTGGAAGCTTCGTCCATGTCTTTCTCACATTTTTCAGAGGTTTATAAACGGGCGAACCTCTGCGCGCATGTGAAATAATCTCATGGCGTCATTCCGTTTTGGCAATAAGGGAGTGAGGGGTATGTGTGGGGCTCGCATACCTCGCCACCCTCCGTCATCCCGCACTTGATGCGGGATCCAGCCGCCTTGCGTTTGCAAGGCGAGAGACTTTTTCCAGCCCAAGACTGGGCTGACTGGATCCCGGATCAAGTCCGGGATGACGGAAGAGAGGGAGGGGCGTGCGGTTAGGCTGCCACCTTCCTCGCCCAAGCCGCAAAATCAGCCGCCGGAACCTCCCAACCAATCTCATTCAATGTCTCATGGCGCATTCCGGGGTAGATTTTGTCTTCGACGTTGGTGAAGCCCGCTTCGCGGAACTTCTTTGCCAGCCAGACAATCTCGCGGCCATCATTGGTGGCGGCGTCTTCGTCTCCGCTGACGAGGAGCAGCGGGAGATTTTTCGGCAGGCGGGAAATGAGTTTGGGGCCGCGATAGGACATGTCGAAGACGTCTTGCCAGAGCGATACGCTGGCTTCGAACTGGCAGAGCGGGTCATTGACATAGGCATCGACCGCGTGTGTGTCATGGCTGAGCCAATCCGCTGTCGTGCGCTTTTCCGGCATTTTGCTGTTCCAGATGCGGAAGGTGGCTTTGGGCAGGATGGCGCTTGGGACGTCGGAGCCTTTCAGCATTTTTTCTAGTCTGAGAATGACTTGCGCCAAACGGCCCATAAAGCCGGTGTTGAGGTTGGAGTTCCAGATGGACAGGCCATCGAAGCTTTCCGGGTGGCTGACGGCGGTGTTGAGCGCGATGAGGCCGCCCATCGAGTGGCCGAAGAGGATGACGGGCAGGCCGGGGTGGCGTTCGCCGACCAGAGTGCGCATCGCCATCACATCTGATATAACCTTGGCGACGCCGTCTTTCCATGCGAAACGGCCGATGGGGGCGTCATCCGCTTTCGTGCGGCCATGGCCGCGATGGTCGTGGGCGTAGACTTCGAAACCCTGTTTCGCCATGACATCGGAAAAGCGGCGGTAGCGGCCTGCATGTTCCACAAGGCCATGGCAAATCATCAGAACGCCGCGCGGCTGGCCCTGCGCAGGCTCGTACCGATAAGCGATGGAAGCGCCGGATGCACTTGTCAGCCGGTTGATTTCGCCAAATGCCATATCGTCCATCAGTGTCTCCGCGCACATGCTTATTGTTGGGCAAGAGGTTGCCGTCCTTATTGTGGGGCAAGAGGTTGCCCCGTGCCCCTATTTACCTTACATAGCGGCAAATTTCCCATTTGAATTTTCAAATCTGACGCGGAGCGTTTGCTACAATGGCACGTCAATTCATCTACCACATGTCGGGGCTGAACAAGTCTTACGGCGCGAAGAAAATCCTCGAAAACGTCAACCTGTCTTTCTACCCGGATGCGAAGATCGGTATTCTCGGCCCCAACGGCGCCGGTAAGTCGACAGTGCTGCGCATTATCGCAGGGCAAGACAAGGACTACACCGGCGAAGCGTGGCTGGCCGAAGGTGCGACGGTTGGTTATCTGGAGCAGGAACCGCATCTCGACCCTGCCAAGACCGCATTCGAAAACGTCATGGTTGGCGTGGCTGACAAGACCGCTGTGCTTGAGCGCTACAACGAACTGATGATGAACTATTCCGACGAAACTGCGGATGAGGGTGCCAAGCTTCAGGACATCATCGACAGTCAGAACCTCTGGGATCTGGAACAGCAGGTCGAGATGGCGATGGAAGCGCTGCGCTGCCCGCCAAAGGACAGTGACGTGACGCTGCTGTCTGGTGGTGAACGCCGCCGTATCGCACTCTGCCGCCTGCTTTTGTCGCAGCCGGACCTGCTGCTGCTCGACGAACCGACCAACCACCTTGACGCCGAAACCATCGCATGGCTGGAAAAGCACCTGCGCGATTACCCCGGCGCCGTGATGATGATTACCCACGATAGATACTTCCTGGATAACGTCACCGGCTGGATTCTGGAGCTCGACCGTGGCCGTGGCATTCCTTACGAGGGCAACTATTCTGCGTATCTGACGGCCAAGGCCAAGCGTATGCAGCAGGAATCCCGTGAAGATGCAGGCCGCCAGAAGGCGATTTCGCGCGAACAGGAATGGATTGCATCCAGCCCGAAGGCCCGTCAGGCCAAGTCCAAGGCGCGTATCAAGTCGTACGAACAACTGGTGGATGCCGCCGACAAGCAGCGTCCCGGCGATGCGCAGATCATCATTCCGGTTTCCGAGCGTCTGGGCCAGGTGGTTATCGAGATGCAGGGAATCACCAAGGGCTTTGAGGGCCGCACGCTGATCAACGATCTGTCGATCAAGCTGCCACCGGGCGGTATCGTCGGCATCATCGGCCCCAACGGTGCCGGTAAGACGACACTGTTCAAGATGATCACCGGTCAGGAAAAACCGGATAGCGGCTCGGTCCGCATTGGTGAGACGGTGCATCTTGGTTATGTCGACCAGAGCCGTGATGCGCTTGCCGCCGACAAGACCGTGTGGGAAGAAATTTCCGGCGGTGCGGAAGTCATCAAGCTGGGCAAGTTCGACATGAACTCCCGCGCCTATTGCGGCGCGTTCAACTTCAAGGGCGGAGACCAGCAGCAGAAGGTGGGCAACCTCTCCGGTGGTCAGCGTAACCGCGTTCACTTGGCCAAGATGCTCAAGGCTGGCGGCAACGTTCTGCTCCTCGACGAACCGACCAACGACCTTGATACGGAAACGCTGGGCGCGCTGGAAACAGCGCTCGAAAACTTCGCCGGCTGCGCCATCATCATCAGCCACGATCGCATGTTCCTTGACCGTCTTGCCACACACATCCTCGCATTCGAAGGCGATGGCCATGTGGAATGGTTCGAAGGCAACTTCGAAGACTACGAACAGGACAAGGTCCGCCGCCTGGGCGCAGATGCGCTCAACCCCGGTAGCCAGTCTTACAAGCGTCTGACACGCTGATCTGTCTCTAAACTACCGATTTTCGGAAAAGCCGTTGCATAGAATGATGCAACGGCTTTTCCTTTATGTGATTGCTAGCAAGGTTTTTAGGTTCAGTCTTTCACCAACCGGTTCCACTCCGAGAACGCCATGATTCCGGGAATCTCGGGGCGAGATTCCCCCGGCAAGATCGCTATATATTCCAGCGAGTGGCCATCAGGATCATCGAAATAAACGCTCGCTGCTGGCATCCAAGGGAACACGATAGGTTCATGGATTTCCCTCTCGCCGCCGCCGCTTCGAGGGACAATGCCCTTTGAGCGCAGGTAAGCGGGTGCCTCAACGACTTGATCAAGCGTTGTATGAAAAGCAATATGCAGCCGCATGCGCATTGGAGAGCTTTGGATCGACCAAAGGCCGAGCATGGATTTCTCGCGCCCGCCGATCCACAGGAAGGCGACGTTACGCTCCTCAATAATGTGCGCCAATTCCAGCCCAACGACATCGCGGTAGAAATCGATCGAACGATTGAGGTCGGAAACGGTCAAATGGGTTTCGTAAAGGCCCTTAACGGAAATCATGGTCAACTCCTTGTTGGGAACTCGAACGCCACATTTGGCGCTTGATCGATGAGTTGATCGGGTTCATACGACCTCAACTATAGTTGAGGTCAAGAGGCGTGACGGCACAATTGGATATTCATCGTGAACTTTCAGTCGGGCAGGTTGCTACGCGCAGCGGTGTGCCGGTGTCCACGATCCACTTTTATGAGGCAAAAGGACTGTTATCGGCTTCACGTAATGCCGGTAATCAACGGCGTTATCCTCGGGAAGTCTTGCGCCGTGTCGCCATCATCAAAATTGCCCAGCAGGCGGGTATTCCACTTGCGGAAATTCGAGAGGCCTTGTCGTCACTTCCTAATGGGCGAACTCCCAATGCGGGAGACTGGAAAAATCTTTCAGGCGCCTGGAAGGCTTCGCTTCAAAAGCGCATAGATAAGCTTACACAACTGAAAAATGATTTGGAGGGTTGTATTGGGTGCGGATGTCTTTCCGTCGAGGACTGTCCTTTGCGCAATCCTGGCGATGTGCTTGGCGCACAGGGTAGAGGTGCAGTTCTGCTTGAGTGAGCGGGCCTGACGGCTCCTTGTTTGTTTCTCAACATGATACGATTTTCTGGTGATCGACTCCATCTCATCTTGCACTTTCTCACTAATCGTATAAAGATATCTTTATATGTTAATTAGGTTGAGGTTGGTGCATTGGCTCTAGGGCTTGATAATCTGGTGGGGCTTTTGAAGGCGTCGGGCGAGCCGACACGCTTTCGGTTGCTGGCGCTTTTGGCTGCGGGCGATTTGACCGTGACCGACCTGACTGAAATCCTCGGTCAGTCCCAGCCGCGCATTTCGCGCCATCTCAAACTGCTGGCCGAAGAAGACCTGATCGACCGTTATCAGGAAGGTGCCTGGGCATACTTCCGTTTGAAGCAGGATGGCAAGTCTGCCGAGATGGTCAAACAGCTTCTGGCGATTGCATCCCCGACAGATTCGGTTCTTTTGCGCGATAGCGAGCGTCTGTCCGCCGTCAAACGGGTGAGGGCGGAGCGGGCGCAGGATTATTTCAGCCGCAATGCGTCTGCGTGGGACGAGCTTCGCCGTCTGCATGTCAGTGACGATGCGGTGGAAAGCGCGCTTTTGAAACTCATCGGCACAACGCCGGTTGATTCCATGCTGGACCTTGGCACGGGTACGGGCCGTATTCTGCAATTGTTCAGCGGCATTTATCGCCGCGCAATCGGCATCGATGCCAGCCGCGACATGCTGGCGGTTGCTCGCTCCAATCTGGACCGTGCAGGCGTGGCACATGCCTCGGTGCGGCACGGCGACATTTTGAACCTGCCGCTTGAGGGGCAGGATTTCGATCTTGTCGTAGTGCATCAGGTTCTGCACTTTCTAGACCACCCGGAAATGGCGATCGCCGAGGCGGCACGGATGCTGCGCCCGAATGGTCGTCTGGTGATTATCGATCTGGCTCCGCACGCGCTGGAATATCTGCGGGAGGACCATGCGCATGTTCGCCTCGGTTTCTCTCATCAAACCATGGAAGAGTGGCTGAAAAAAACCGGGCTGTCGCCCGAGAAGTCTGTCGATCTGCATTCCGGCAAGACGTCTGCCCAGTCTCTCGACGTAACCATATGGGTCGCGCGCGATCCCCGCTTGTTGATTGCAGGCGCGGATGTGATTGACGCCCCGCTTCTTGCCGCCGGGAGGGCATGACATGACAAAGACCGAAACCGACCGCCACGTGACCGGAGACATCAAGCTGTCCTTCGAGTTCTTTCCGCCGAAAAATGCGGATATGGACGTGCAGCTCTGGGAAACGGTGGAAGAGCTTTCCCGCTGGAATCCGGATTTTGTCTCCGTGACGTACGGCGCGGGTGGCACCACCAAGGCACCGACGCTGGATGCCGTGCGCCGGATGATTTCCAGCGCCGGTCTTTCGACCGCCTCGCACCTGACCTGCGTGGATGCCAGCAGGCAGGAGGTTCACGATGTGGTGGAGGAGTTCCGCGCCGCCGGTGTGAAGCATTTCGTGGCGCTGCGCGGCGACCCTTCCACGGGCATCGGCACGGCCTATAAGCCGCACGCGCAAGGCTATGAGAATGCTGCCGCACTGGTACGTGGATTGCGCGACATTGCAGATTTCGAGGTTTCGGTGTCGGCCTATCCCGAAAAACACCCGGAAAGCGAAAATGACGGTGTCGATATCGACATGCTGAAGCGCAAGGCGGACAATGGTGCCACGCGCGCATTGACGCAGTTCTTCTTTGATAATGACATTTTCGAGCGTTACATGGAGCGCGTCACCAAGGCGGGCATTACCATTCCTGTCGTGCCGGGGATTATGCCGATCCAGAACCTGACGCTGTTGAAGCGTTTTGCGGCTCGTTGCGGCACCAGCGTGCCGGCATTTCTGGATGAGCGCTTTGCCGGCGTTGATGAAGACCCGATCGAGCGTGCGAAAGTGGCGGCTGACGTTGCCGCCGAACAGATCATCGACCTGCGCCGTCGTGGCATTAACGAATTCCACCTTTACACCATGAACCGTGCACCCCTGGTGAATGCGGTTCTGGAGAGTGTCGGCTTTCGGGATTTGAGACGGTCGGCTGCGTGATTTTTTGAAACGGTTATGCGTCGCCTCGGATGATCGTAGGCGGCCGCTGGGTGGAGCTACCCCCCTCTGCCCTGCCGGGCATCTCCCCCACAAGGAGGGAGATCGGCCAGCGGAACGCTCCCACTCCCTCCGCAGCGTTTGAGATGTGCGAAGGCTTTCCACATGCCGATCTCCCCACCTGTGGGGGAGATGCCCGGCAGGGCAGAGGGGGGTAGCCACGCCCACTGCCGCCGACTCTTGCATCGATTCACTGATATGAAAAAAGCGCAGGTTTCGAGAAACCTGCGCTTTTTTAATGGCTTATGATGATCAACTACCTGGTGTGCGTGATAAACCCCAAGCTTCTGTCAGATGAACAGCATCACTCCGACAAATGCAAACGCCACACCGACTGCCAAGGCATTAAGAGAATTTGTAAGTCCCATGCTCTGCCTCCTTACGTTGACAGTAACCATTATGACCGTTTTGTGTCTGTTGAAAAGCAGATTTTATGATGCGCTGCACACAAAAGCGGCATGTGCATATGAGGCGATGACGCCAATCCGTTGAAAAACAACTTATATTACAGTCTGAAAAAATCGGTGCGGAGTGTGGAAAAAGTAAATGGCTGTGGTTAATTCCACAGCCGTTTGGTCACTTTCCGTCATGCCGGACCTGATCCGGCATCCAGTCGCCGCGTCTGCGGCGCGAGAGAGTCTTTTGCGGTCAAAGACTTGACCGCGCTGGATCCCGGATCAAGTCCGGGATGACGGTGGAGGTTGGCGTTGATCGACCCACCAATCAGAGCTTTTCCAGCAGCTCGCGGGTTGGCCAGCCATCGGCGGGCAGGCCGAGGCGCTGCTGTTCGCGCTGAACGGCGATGCGGGTGCCGGACCCGAGGATGCCGTCGATCTTGCCGACATCATGGGTTTTGGCATCCAGCTTGGTCTGGAGTTCCTTCATGGTCGCATCGTCGAAACCGGGATCGGGGTTGCCCTTGTTATACACCGGCGCGCCCGCGAA
Organism: Agrobacterium sp. rho-13.3; assembly: GCF_033957765.2. Lineage (NCBI taxonomy): Bacteria > Pseudomonadati > Pseudomonadota > Alphaproteobacteria > Hyphomicrobiales > Rhizobiaceae > Agrobacterium > Agrobacterium sp. rho-13.3. The sequence continues at coordinate 1,761,555 of NZ_CP192774.1, read as the reverse complement.
GCGCGTTGCGAAATAAGCGGCAGACGTCGTGTAGATGAAGGACTGGTTCCACTCCAGATAGATGTTGAAGTTGGGGTAGGTGATGAAGGTCGCGCCCTTGCGGCCCTGTGGCATGATGAGGGCGGCGGGCAGGGCGGCGAAGTTGGTGTTGCCATCACGCGGGGTGACGCCAAGCTTGAACCAATCCCCCGCTGTCAGCGTGCCGCCGAGGCCGGATTTTTCCCATGGCAGGTTTTCCGGCACGGAGACTTCCTGAATCCACGGCTCGCCTTTTTTGAAGCCGAGATGCTGGATGAACTTTGCGGCTGTCAGTATGGCATCGGGGGAGCTGCTTTTGACGTTGACATGGCCATCACCATCGCCATCCACGCCGAATGCGATGATGTCTTTTGGCAGCATCTGCACCTGGCCGATTTCACCCGCCCATGCGCCGGTGTTGGTGGCCGGGTCGAGATCGCCATGTTGCACCATTTCAGTCAGCGCAATCAGCTGCGGGCGGAACAGTTCCGGGCGGCGGCAATCATGCGCCAGCGTGACGAGCGCGTTGCGGGTGTTGAAATCCCCCTGAACCGCGCCGAAATCGGTTTCCATGGCCCAGAACGCGGCGATGACGCCTGCTGGGACGCCGAATTCATCTTCCGCACGCTTGAAGGTGGAGGCGAACTCCTGAATCTTCTTGCGGCCAAGATCAAGGCGGCCCTGGCTGACCGTGCGCTGCGAGAACTCAACAAACGTCTGGCGGAACACGCCTTGGGCGCGGTCTCGCGACAGCACCTTCTGGTCGATTTGCGCGCCGGCCAAAGCCTTGTCCACGGCTTGCGCGGGAACGCCCTTGCCAACAGCCTCGGTTTTCACGCCCTGAAGAAATGCAGCAAGATCACCACCGCAGGCAACCTGCTTTGGATCATCCGGAGAAACAGCGGGCGTGACCGCAAGTGCAGAGCCGCAAGACAATGTGAACAGGGTGGCAGCAAGAACGAGGCTGCGAGGCGAAAAGCTGGACATTGGAATTCCTCAAATGTGCGATTTACCCCATGCGTTCCTGAAGATTTGTGGCGGAAGCGTGGGCGAGACCGTGGAAAAGCATAACCGAGTGGTTTGTTTCCATGGCCATGCGATTATTTCGCAGCACATCTGCCGGAATCGGCAGAAAAATCAAGTTGAATTGCTGTGATTAATTTCGGGGCTGGTTGGCAGAGGCCACCCATGTGCGCCAGTTCTTCTCGCTGCCTGCAAACACGTTGATATCCGTTGGCGTGCTGATGCCGGGAATGACGCCGGTGCCGGTATATTGCCAGAAGGCCCATTGGCGATCGCTGTAGATTTCTGCCGGATGGGCAGCCACCGAGCGGACCCAGAAATGGTAGTTCTTGAACTGGCCGACCAGATTGTCGCGGTGGAAATCGACGCTGGTGTAGATGATCGGGCGTTTGCCGTAATGGGCTTCGATGCGGCTGAGGAACCGCTGCATTTCGGAGCGCACCACGTCGGGCGAGGGGCGCGTTTTGCAGGTGGGGGAGGCCGGGTTCCATTCGACGTCGAGAACCGGCGGAAGCTTCATGGCTTCCTTCGGCACGTTGCGAATGAACCAGTCGGCCTGCGCATCGGCTGGCGCGCAGAAATAATAGAAATGGTAGGGCGCGTGGGGCACGCCTGCGGCTGCGGCCTGCCGCCAATAGTCATCAAATCGCGCATCCACACGGTCGGTGCCTTCGGTCGATTTGATGAAGGCGAAGGCGACGCCGGATTTGCGCACGGCAGCCCAATCGATATCGCCGTTCCATTTGGACACGTCGATGCCGTGGACTTCATGTTTGTGCGGTGATCTGGAGCCGAAATTCTGCGGATCATTATCCTTGAAGCGCGGCTTGGCGACGGATGCCGTTTCCAGAAAATCATAGCTGGTGGATGTGCAGCCGCTGAGCATCAGCATGGTCGTGAAAAGAGCCGGAAGAAGCCGCCGCATGATGAACCCAGTTGAAACGAATGAAATTCTCGCCGCCACCCTCGAAAGGGTGCCGTAATCCCCTGTTTACCATAACAGGGTAAACGAGATGTTATAGCAAGATGGGGTGGCGGGAAATCTGCGCTTCTGTGCGGCTTCGATCATCGTACACGGCTGAGTGTGTGGTTCACCCCCTCTGTCCTGCCGGACATCTCCCCCACAGGTGGGGAGATTGGCAAGACGCAAGCACCCCACGTCATCGGCAACGGTCAATATGGGCGAGACATCGCCACGATTCGATCTGCCTCCTTGTGGGGGAGATGTCCGGCAGGACAGAGGGGGGTAGGCCACACGCACTGCCGTGTATTGTGTTCGACGTTCTAACCTTTTGACAGCGTCAAAACCGCGCGCCAGGCATAGCCCCGTGCAACCGGCTCGAACTCCAGCCTTGCATTGTGGCTTCCGGCCAGGTTTTCCAGCACGTAACGCATATTGGCGCGGGGTGTGACGTGGAATTTGGTGAGCCATGCCTGAAGCAGATTGCGGAACCAGCGCGGCATTCCTTCCTGCTGGCCGAAATCCACGATGTGCAGCGAGCCGCCGGGCGCGAGCGACAGGAGGGCGCGTTCGACCGCTTTTTCCCATTCCGGGATCATCGATACGGCATAGGAAATCATGATGCGGTCGAAACCACTGCCGCGGGCAAACTCGCTGAGCTTGAAGGTGGTGGCGTCGGACACGCGCAGGATAGGGCGTTCTTTACGTCCGCCGAAATTCTCGCTGGCGGTGGTCAGCATTTCGGATGAAATGTCGAGACCATAAAGTTTTGCGGTCGGAAAGAGTTTAGACGCCAGCAGAAGATTGCGTCCCGTGCCGCAGCCGACTTCCAGCAGGCTGCCACCGTCCGGGATATCCAGCTTCTGAATGGTGCGGTCGCGGCCCAAAAGGTAATATTTGCGGGTGATGTCATAAATGTGCCGCTGGTGACGGTACATGCGGTCCATCAGGCCCGCGTGGTGTGCATTGCCGAGGCTGATATTGTCGCCGACGCTCTTCATGCCGATGTCCTCTGGTAAATATGGAAGCCGCCATAAATGGCCGAGCGGTCACGGGCGTTCAGTTCGTGGGAGCGCTCTGCGAGATAGGACCACTGGGCGCGGATATCGGGCGAAAGACGGCCTTCGATCACGCTTTTTTCGGCAGCCGTGCGGAAAATGACGCGGGCATCCGGTGCCGAGGTGCGGCTGATCTGCGACCAAAGTTCGTTGATCTGCACATCGCTCATCCAGTCCTGCGCATCCAGCAGCACATAACGATCGACGGAGGAGGCGGGCTTGGAGGCCAGCAGTTCGGTGAAGGTGGCGTGATGCACGGAAACGTGAGAGGCGTTTTCGCGGATCGCCTGATAATAATCGGTCCGCAGATAATCGGGCAGAGTGCCTTCCTGCTCTTGCGGGTAACGGCGGGCAAAGGCCTGCCACGCAAAATAATTGTCTTTCAGCGGAAAATCGCAGGCGAGCTTTTCCAGACGCTGGCGCAGCACCGGGGCAATGGTGTTGCCGTCCGAGAGGCTGGCAAGCTCGTCATACTGGCGCGGCGGAATGCCGAGGCCGAACAGGGAGCTTTTGCGCTTCGTCAGCCAGCGGATCATCGGTTTGTTGAAAAGGGGGGCGACCTTCTCGTCGAAGAACTGGCGCTGCTCATCCATCGAGCGCGTCTTGGCAATATCCTGAAGCTTGACGCCGTGCAGGCGCGCCAGCACATGTCCAACGCCGATGAAACGACCGAGAAGGCCGGTGCGATAGATATTGCGGTTGAACACGGAGATGCGACGACGGCCTGACATGGTGCGTTTCGACCAGTAGGCGCGGGTCTGGGCATCCAGGTTTGGCGCGATGAAGCGGTCGTAGCCTTCGCTGTTGGAGCGGACGTTGGCGATGCCGAACTGGCGCACGACATCGCCGTGATTCGGCAGGTGGCGGAAGGCGGCGAGTTTCAGCTTGTTGAGCGCGATGTGGTGCGGGTTCAGATCAACCACATCGATATGCGAGGGGTTGCGCGAAAGGTAAGCCAGCACGTTGCAGCCGCCGGAACCTATCGTAACGATGCTGTGGCCTTCAGCCAGTTCCATCGCCTGCATGTCCACTTCCGGGTCTTCCCAGATTTGCGGATAGACGAGGCCGGAAAACAGCACGCCGAACAGGCGCTCCGACAATCCGCTGGTGGACAATGCCTTATGCTGGAGAAGGGCATTCTTGAGCTTGGCGTTCTTGCTGAAGCCGGTGTCGGGTGCGGCGTTCGTCATCTGATTCCACCTCTCGTTCGGGTGAGAGGCGTTTAGCGCTGTGACGCAACAGTTTGATGACGGGGGCTTTGGACCATTGCTAAGCTGGCTTGCGGAGCACATTAAACGTCATCGCCCGTGGCTCACCCCCCTCTGTCCTGCCGGACATCTCCCCCTCAGGTGGGGAGATCGGCAAGTGGCGACCTCTCGGCCATCTTCAACGCTGCGGATGACGTGGAAAGCATGCGTCTATCCGATCTCCCCCCCTTGAGGGGGAGATGTCCGGGATGACGGAGGGAGGGCTCGGTATGATGGAATTTTGATGTCCGCTCGTCTTACTTCCGCAGAACGTGCAACATGCCCTTGCGCTTGGCGTCGTAATAATAGCCGCGGGCATAGAGCCGCACGGCGTTGTCGCGGTCATTGTCGGCGACGAGCCATGCGCCGCGCAGGTATTTGACGGCGTATTTCAGGTTTGTTTCGGCGTCGAACAGGCCGGAGGCGGGGCCGTCGAAGCCCATGGAGCGGGCGGTGGCGTGTTTGATCTGCATCAGGCCGAAATGGCCGCCATTGACCGCGCCGGGATTATAGCGGCTTTCACGCATGACCACGCGGTGGACCAGATCTTCCGGCACATTATACATGGTGGCGTATTTGGTAATCAGTCCGCTCAGCTTCTGGCGGCCCATCATGGATGGGGCATCCAACGGCGCGGTGAGGGTTTCCCGTGTGCCTATGGCGGCAAGGGCGGCGTTTTGCGGTGCAGAAGCATAGGCCAGCATTGCGCCCTGTGGCTTCGGCACGGGAATGACGCTCTGCTGCTTCATCATTTCTTCCGTCAGCGGTATGGCTGCGGCGGAGGGTGTGCCGGGCGCGCCCGGTGCTGGCGGGAAGCTGCCTTTGAGCGCGACGACCTGCGGAAGTGCTGCGGCACCGGTTGGTTTGGCTAATGCCGTTGTTGTTGTTGGAACGAGGGCTGTGGTGGCGGTTGGCGCGGGCGCGGCGAGTGCGACCTGTTGCACTTGCGGCTGCGGCGGCTGCATCTGCGTGGAGATGGCTGCTGCGGCTGCAATTTCCGATGCGGGGGGAAGAGCGACGCGACCGCCTTTGACGGCTGCTGTCGAGGGAAGTTCCTGGGCCGTTGCCGCGGCGACCTGGGGAGCGGCGGTGGCCGATTCTACGCCCGGTACTGCGGTTGATGCATTTACTGTGGTCGCTGCATTGGCCGTTTCGGTTGCCGTACCCTCCGGTTTTGCCGGGGCGGCTGCGATTTTAGGCGATTCGATATCCGCTTTGGATGAGACTTCGACGCTTGTGCATCCTGCCAGTGTGAGCGCAATGCCCACGGTGGACGACAAAAATAGCGCCGATTTTCGGCGAAAATTGCCTGAAATTTTCATTCTGCCGCCTTTGAGTGCGCCTGTCGTTCGATACCCCCGTTCCGAACGAAGCAGGCAGTCCCTATTGGGCGATCATTAACCTATTGTCATGTTAGCGGCAAGCCGCGACTTTTAACGGGATTTTCAGGCCGCGATTCGGCGATATCCGGCGGTCACGGCGCGGCCTGCGATAAAGTGCGTTCTTCTGGGATTGCGCACCTTTTTGGTGGCCGACATGCGGCGCACCGACGCGATGGTAAAGCGCGCAAATGATGCCTGTGCGCAGAGGCAAACCAACGCGACGAGCAAAACGACGGCCTGCATTTGCAACACCATTTCAATGACATTGCGCGTGCCGTTGAGGAATTGCAGAAGGAACGCGATGAAAAAGCCGAAGTAGCGCAGCCGAAGCGCCGCAAGGATGAAACAATCCGCAAAAATGCTGCCGAAGCTTTTTCCGCGCAGATTGTCGTTGTCGGCATTGGCTTCCCGCGCGGCCGGTGTGGCAATTGTCCACAGGCTGAACAGCATCAGCCAGCCCGTGCCGGCCCACTGCACGACTTCAAGGAAGGATGACGGCAGAAATTCTGCGCCGGTGACGAAGATGGAGGCTGCGGTGACGGTGGTGACGATGCCTAATGTCGCGCCCATGATGGACGCGGTGAAACCGCGTTTTCCGCGTATGGCGGCATAGCTCGCAACTTTGAAGGAAATGGGCGAGGGAAGTGCAAACAGAATGGCACAGGCTGTACAGAAGATCAGCCAGACTTGTGCGGACATGTGTTTTCCTCCTTGCCCTCCCCGACGTCATTTTCTTTGAGACTACAACATTGACCCAGAAACCGAAACGGGTTTCTGGGTCAATGTCACCATAACTTTATATAGGTGTGTTTGCGCCACAGTATTTTAGAGAAATCGAATTTTCATGCGGCCTTATAGGGCTGGCCGATGTGGTTCATGACGTCGCCGAACCATGGGGTCGACAGATCGAAGTGTTTTCCGCCCTTGATGCGCGGGAATTCGATGGTGCGCAGCTTGCCACCCTGATCTTCGTCATGGCCGGTCACGCCGGAAACTTTGTTCAGCGCGCTTTCCACCGCCAGATCGACCATGCTCTGAATGAGGCGAAGGTCTTCACCATTGGCAGGGGCGGAGCGGGCGTAATAACCGGACTTCTGCACCATGGTGCGTTCTGCGCCGATGAGGCCCGCAAACTGCTTCTGGAACCAGCCGCCGACATTGATCGTGTCGATCTTGACATGACCGAAGGCATCGCGCTTGACGGTATCGCCAGCGGCTTCACGCTCGGCAACGATGGAATCCAGACCGGCGCCTTCAGACACGAAGAGAGTGACGAAGCCGTTCTTGTCCATGGTCTTTTTCAGGCGTTCCGCTTCGGCTTCGATGTCGAAAGCCATTTCCGGCAGATAGAGGCCATCGATGCTTTTCAGCTTTTCGTCCATCAAAAGACCTTCGACATAGTCATTGCCCTTGGTCTTTTGAATGTAGGCGCGGGCGGTTGCCGCCGTCAGCCAGCCGCAGTGGCGGCCCATGACTTCGTGGATCACGAATGTCTTTGGTGCAGCACTCTGTTCGTTGCTGACGTTATCGAAGAAGTTCGCGCCGACTTCGGCGGCAGTCCATGCGCCGAGCGACTGCTTGATCGGCACGACATCGTTATCGACCGTCTTCGGCAGGCCGACAACGGTGAGGTTATACCCGTTTGCGCCGAGATAGGCGGCAAGGTCGGCAGCCGTGGTGTTGGTGTCATCCCCGCCGATGGTGTGCAGAATGGTGATGCCGTCTTTTGCCAGACGCTCTGCCGCGACCTTCAGCGGGTTTTCACCTTCTTTGACGAGGCCACGCTTGGCGCAATCGGCAGCGTTGGTCAGCTTCACGCGGCTGTTGCCGATGGGCGAGCCGCCATAACGATGCAGAAGCGGCGCTTTTTCGCGCATGGCCTTGGTGATCTCGACGCTATCACCCAACAGCACGCCCTGATAACCGGAGCGATAAGCCACAATGTCGATGTCCGGCGCGATGTCGCTATAACGCTCGATCAACCCGCCCACAGCCGAAGAGAGGCAGGGAGCAAGACCGCCTGCGGTCAACATTGCAACTTTCTGTTTGGCCATCGTGGCTCTCCTTTGGTTTATTCAGTGGCAAATGGATGCGATAGTGAACCCGCCATGTAAAGTGAATTTCTCAAGAAAAATCGGGCATTTCGTGGTGATGTTCAAAGCGGTTGGGTGGGTTGGGCGATATAATCGATTCAATCGTGAGGTTGGGGTTTGGTGTGGGGGGGTGTTAACTTCTGGACACGAGCTATCCGGCCAGTCAAACCCGCAAACGCTTATGGAATAAGGGAAATCTAGCTCCCTGCCTCTAACGATGGCGGGGAGTCCGATGAAAGTCGCCTATCAAAAGTGGCGATAAACCGCGCATTCTTCTGGACAGATTCGCGCATTCTTCTCGCATTGTTCTGCCAACGGCGCTGACAAGAACAACATTCTGAAAAGAAAAGGGAAAATTGAGCGGGTAATGCAGCTTCGCCAGAAAGAAACTGTGATTGCGGGGTTAAGAGCACGCGACGGCGCGATGCACGGAGCCTCGCGAGGTGGGAAGAAACTGCCCACCTGATACAAAAACTTCCCACCTTAATTACATCACTGATTTTGCTTGAAAAAATGCCAACGACTTTCGACCTCGGTTAAAGCCAAGGTGGGAAGTGTCAAAACAGCCTTTGAGCCGTTAGAAATTTCGATTTTGGTTTTGATGAAGCCTTACGGTGCGCGGCAGAAATAAACGACGCGACCGATTATTGTCAGTTGGTCGATACGATCAGAGCCAATTGTTTCCACCGGATAGATCGGATTGTCGGATACGAGTTCTACGGTGCCGTCTAAACGCCGACGAATTCTCTTCACGAGCAGATCGCCGCCTACATTAACGACACTGATCCAACCGTTGACCACATCACATTGACTATGATCGACAACGATCAGAGCACCGTCTGGTATGGTTGGCACCATGCTGTCACCACGAGCGGCGATGATTTTGCACCCATCTGGCATCGCGCCAAGACTTCGAAGAAATGCGCGCTCAAAAGATATGACCGTCCGCACTTCTTCGTGTATCGGCGCGACTGCGCCATATCCTGCCGAAGCATGAATATCTAAAAACGGCAACGCAATAAAATCCGCGACCTCTACACCCAAAGTCTGTGAGTGCATTTGCCCAGACGCATCGTCTGCGCCGTGCTGAAGGTTAACGGATTGCCCGGAAATCAATTCGTCAATCGTCAGTCCAATAGTTCGGCATATACGAACGACATTCGAGAGCGACGCAGCGCTCGACATGGCGACATACTTATTGATTGTCCCAACTGGAATTCCAGTTTTGGAAGCCATGGCAGATGGGCCACCGCCCTGTTTAATCGCGTCTTTTACGCGTTCGCGAAATCCAAGCGGCTCTTTATCTTCCATATGTGGACCTAATTCCAAATTTGGGATTGCGACTCAACCATATTTGGAATACTCCTATTGATGCGCCGCGCTATTGCGGGGCGCTGATGCGTTTCAAACACCAACAAAAAGCGGATGCGCCAACATCCGCTTTCAGTCGCAGGAGGTCCAAATGTCTAAACCCAAAAAGTGGACGAAGCCGGAAATCAAGAAGCAGCTCGAAGAGCGTGGTATGACGCTAACCGGTCTTGCTGAAATGAATGGCCTAAACCCCAACACCTTCCGGGCCGTTTGGTCCCGAACCGTACGCCCGGCTGAAAGGGCGCTTGCTAATTTCCTCGGCGCGAAAGTCGAAGAACTCTTCCCGGATCGGTATCCCATTCGGAAAACCCGTATCCTTGATAGCGCGAAATACCCATCGTTAGAAAGTCAAAATTCTAACGCGGCTGTTGACAAGTTGGTGGCAGCATGAGGACGCCAATGTCAAACCATCGCGCGGCTGCTGACATCATCCCTTTCTTTGACAACATGCCTGAACAGGTCATCCCTTTGGCCGCCCGGCTGTGGGACGAAGCGGTTTCCCCGAACTACAACGGTCAAACCGCCTATCAAGATTTCGCACTGGAGCTGCGCTACTTGAATATTGAGCCACCACCACGCGCCATCGCGAAGCGTTGGATTGCAGGTGTGCAGGCGAAGTTGATCAAGCGCCCCGGTGGTCCAGAGCCTACATGGCTTGGCTACAATGAAATTCTGTCAATGGATATGCTCCCGGATGTTCACGTAGAGCAGGAAACCCCATCCACTCGACCGGTTGATGCGTTGGTATCGACTTCGAACGGTGATCAAATCCGCCCAGTATTAGCTGCCGAAGTCGATCCAAAAACCCGACGCATCAACATTCTCGGCATCGCGCCCGTAGGGTCTAAATCCGTAGGTGACATGGACGCTTTTGCGGCAAAGTTGTTCGACGCCACACTTGCTGAAATCCAGCAGGAGGCGACGGCCAAAGCTGCGAAGCTTGTTGCCAGTCGCCTGCGCGAAATCGCGGACAAATACGACGCCTTAGTGGCCTGATTTCCTTTTCCATTGCGCCGATCCGGTCTTGCGTCCGGCGCGATCCAGCGGAGCCGCAGCATCGCCGCCCCCATGAGGCGGCTCCGCATCGAACATCACTTATCGACACAGGTTCAGCATGACCGCGCACGTCAATATCACTATCCCTGAATTCCGGGTTACGCCCGTAGAAGACGTCAAACTTTCTGACATCGACATTCCCGAAAACCGCGCTCGTGATCTGGATGCGGCTTGGGCAGAAGCGCTTTCGCTTATGATTGCGGCTCACGGCCTTATCAATCCAGTCACTGTCCGCATCGTCGATGATCGCAAGCGCCTCGTGACCGGCCTGCATCGCCACGCCGCTTTCTCTCTCCTCGGTTGGGATACCATACCGACACGAATTTCCGCTGCCGCATCGGATGATGACGCCCGCATGGAAGAGGTTATCGAAAACCTCGGACGCCATGAGCTGAAGGCACTCGACCGTTTCCACCATCTTTATGAGATGAAAAAGGTGTATGAACGCCTTTATCCGCAGGCGAAAAATGGTGGTGATCGCAAGTCCAAAATCAGAACGCAAGAATTGCGTTCTGATCCAGAGGGCGCGGAGATTTTCGGCTTTGCCGCTGCAACAGCCGAGAAAATCGGCATGTCGCGCCGTTCGATCGAACTTGCCGTGAAAATCTGGACTGAACTTTCCGAAGCATCCCGCAAGCGTTGCGCTGGCACTTGGCTCGCCGATCATCAGGCTGGATTGAAGCAGCTTGCGGAACAGTCGCACAGCGATCAGATCAAAGTGCTGGACATTCTGTTCGCGCAACCGCCGAAGGCAACCAACTTGCCTGACGCTCTTGCCATCATAACGAATGGCCGTGCTTTGACGCATACGGAGCGCAAGGTTGCCGCCGTTAACAAAACGCTGAAGTCCTTGCCGGGTGCGAACGATATCGTTGCTGCGCAGGTCGATGCCCGCATTGCGGAACTGCAAAAAAGCATCGCCACCATGAGCAAGTTTCTGGGTGGCTTGAAGGATGACGAGCTGGATAACGTCATCATTGAGCATGAAGACCGGATTATTGCGTCCCTCCAGCGCCGGGGCCGTATCTGATGAAGAAGCGCCGCGACACACTCACTCTGGATATCTTCCTCGACTACGAGCCGGTTGAAGTCGCGGCGCACATCGATCCTGAAGTATCGAAAGGCGGAACGCTGGACGTCAAGATTGCCCGCGTTCTCGCTCACGCCATGCAAAAATCCGAGATGTCCCGCGCTCAAATTGCGGATGCGATGTCCGAGCATCTTGGTCAGCGCGTGACGGAAAACATGCTGGATTGCTATGCCAGCCCGGCGCGCCGGGACCACAAGATCACCCTTGAGCGCTTTATCGCCTTGCTGGAAGTGACTGGGCGCTACGAGCTGCTGGCGTTCGTTTGTGGTTTCTCTGGCTACGTCGCGGTTCCAGAACGCTATGCCGACATCATCGAAATTTGGCGCGAAGATCGAGAGATTGAAGCGCGCACCCGCCGCCGTGATGCCCTTGCCGGTCGTATCGGAGGGTTCAAATGAGCTATTATTCAGCGCAGGAAATCGCGGACGCCGGTGTTCGCCTCAAGCTGAAAGCCATGCCCCACAGCAAGCGCGGTGTACAGGATTGCATCAAGCGCGAAGGCTGGAATGCAAGCCCGCTTTGCCGGGAGCGCCAAGGCCGTGAAGGCGGTGGCGGATATGAATACCATATCTCGCTTCTGCCAGAAGCTTTGCAAGCTGCTTTGCATGGCGAATACAGCCGCGAACTTGTACTGGTCAGCCAACAGGCGAAGAAGACCCAAGAGATTGCACGCCGAGAAAAGCTCTCGACTGCCAACCTCTCTGCTCGTCAGCGCGACGTGATGAATGCACGTTCTGCCGTGTTGTCTGCCATAGACATGCACCAGATTTCTAACGGCATGTCGCAACGACAGGCTATCCAATCGTTCCTTGCCGATCCGGCAGCGGTACAAATTTCGGAAGCGATCCTTCGGGCTGCAAATGATCGCGCCACCAAGGCAAGCGTCAGCCGTGCCACGCTTTATGATTGGTTCAAGCTGCGCGACACAGTTGGTGTCGGCGCGCTGGCACCTTTGCCGACCAAAGAAAAGCAGGACGTGCCATCATGGTTTTGGCAGTATCTGCGGTTCTACGCGCAGCCGCAAAAGCCTTGCCTAACGGAAGCCCTTGAGCAGTTCAAGAAGGCTCTGCCCGCGCACATCATGCCACCGAATTACGATCAGGTTCGCCGCCTTATGGCGCGGCTTGGCAATGTCGAGAAACATCGTGGCCGTGAAGGTTCTCTGACCCTGAAAAGCCGCATGGCTTACACTTTGCGTTCCACGGACGATCTGTTGCCGGGTTGCGTTTATACTGCTGACGGCAAGACGTTCGACGCCGAAGTTGCGCACCCGATCCACGGCCAGCCCTTCCGCCCGGAAATCACCAGCATCGTTGATGTCGCCACGCGCCGTTGCGTCGGCTTCTCGTTCGGTCTGGCGGAAAATACCATTGGCGTGGTCGATGCCCTTCGTCATGCCTGCGAACAGAATGGCATTCCGGCAATCTTCTATGTGGACCGTGGACCGGGCTTCAAGAATGACGTGCTGGACAACCAGCTAACCGGTGTCACCGAACGGCTTGGCGTTACGAAGCTGCATTCCTTGCCGCAGAATTCGCAGGCACGCGGCATCATTGAGCGTTTCAATGGATCGGTTTGGAACCCGCTGTCGAAAGAATACGCCACATACATTGGCGAAGATATGGACCGTCAGGCGCGCCAGAAGTCGTTCAAGGAAACCCGCAAGGACATCAGGGAATTTGGTGCATCCAGCCGCCTGCCATCTTGGCAGGATTTTCTAACGGCATGTGTCAACGCCGTCGCCTCCTACAACGCCAAACCGCATTCGTCGTTGCCGGGCAAAATGTCGCCTGACCAATATTGGGAATATCACGTTTCCACGGGCTTCGAGATCGTCCCGGTTCTGGAGCATGAAAAGAACGACCTGTTCCGCCCTTATGTGAAGCGCCGCACTCGCCGTTCTATGATTGAATGGCTGACCAACACCTATTTCAATTTGGCGCTGGAAGAATTCCACGGCGAAGACGTGCTGGTTGGCTACGATATCCACGACGCCAGCAAGGTTTGGGTGCGTGAGATCGACCGGAAATCCGGCGAAGAGCTTATGGGCCGTTTGATCTGCGTTGCGATCTTCGCGGGCAATGAAGAGCGATACATTCCGCTTACGATGGAACGTGCTGCCATTGAGAAGCGGGCCACTGCCCGCGCCCGTCGCCTCAACGACCATCTCGCGGAAGTCGAAGCCGAGTTGTCACCCGGCGCATTTATCGACGCTTCCATTCAAACATTCATGCCGATCATCGAGCATGAGCCGGAGCCGGTTTCTGCTGGTCCCGTGCTTGTCACCAGTGACGGCCAAACCGTTCAAGCGGCGACCGGAGCCGTTGAAACCGCCCGCAGACAGACATTCGCAACAGACGAAGCTCTGGCGGCATGGGCGTTAGAAAATCCGGAAAAACTGACGGTCAATCAAGTGGGTGTTTTGCGTCGATGCCTCCAGAGGCAAACCACGATTGACCTGTTTCGAATGTCCGGCATCGACGTGGATCAGCTCCTACACATCATCCGCGCCGCTGCCTGACACCCAACATTCACACGAGGAAAAACTACGCATGAAAAACGTATTTGTCGAGACCAGCAACGTAAAACGCCTTCTCTCAGCTCTATCAGCGCTGGAAGATCGCGGGGCGCAGGAGGCGTGCCTTGCCGTTGTGGACGGTGTTCCCGGTTTGGGAAAAACTACCACATTGAAATATTGGGTGGGAAAAACCGGCTGGATTTACCTGCGTGCAAAGCAGGAATGGAAGCCAGCATGGTTCATGAATGAACTGTTGGAGAGCCTGCCGGTTCGCCCGCCGCACAGCATCGAAAAGAAGTACGAAACGATCCTGCGTGAGCTTGGAAGCCGCCAAACCGCCGCACAGATGGCCCGCCGCAGCTTCGGTATCGTCATCGACGAAGCGGACCATATTTCCAGCAAGGCATCCTTGCTGGAAACGGTTCGCGACATTTCCGACATGCTTGAGCTGCCCGTGATCCTCGTCGGTATGGGCAAGGTAAACGACAATATTTCTCGTTTCCCGCAGATTTCGAGCCGCATCAGCCAGCGCGTGACTTTCCAGAAGGCCAACCGGGATGACGTTAGACTTCTCATTGACCAGAAATGCGAAGTGAAGGTCGCAGACGATCTCATTGACTTCGTTCTGAAGGTTTCTGGCGGCTACAACCGCGAAGTTCTGGAAGCTATCGCCAATATTGAGCGGTTCGGTTTACGCATCGATCCCGGCCCGCAGGGTATCACCATGGCGGATATGGGCGGGCAGACGGTCTTGAACGACCGTCGCACCAATAAGCCCATTCTGGTGCCGGAGCTTGCTTGATCATGCTCGATAAACCTCCAGCTCATTTTGAAACCATATTTGATCTTTTGCCCGCAGGAGCATGTCTCAAGATGGAGGCGTTGTTAGAGGCAACCCGCCTGCCAAGACATGTACTCACGCCAGCTTTGGGCAGGATGGTGTCCGCTGGCTTGATAGAGCGGCGCAAGGTTGGTTGCTATCAACTGACGAGGTTAGGGCGGAAGGCAAAGAAGAGTGGTGTCATCCCGGCACCGCCTAAGCCGCCTGTGCAAGTGAAGCCCCCTGCTGATGGGTTCCGCCAACGTCTTTGGACAGTCATGCGAATGTCTGGACCGTTCGCGGTCCGTGACATCGTCATGGTTGCTGATTGGCCTTTGGAATACCCGGAAAACAACGCCCACAGATACATCTGCGCTCTGAAGCGGGCTGGTTACGTGGTGGAGCTACCCACTCAAAATAAACGCAAACAACGCTTCCGGCTCGTCCGCAATTCGGGGCAACTCGCACCGGTGGTTATAACGAAAAAGGGTCTGCTCCATGACCCCAACACTGACGAGGTCGTATCATGCGCCAAGCAAGCTTGATGCCTCTTGTCGATCCTGCATGGGTGGACGTTCTGCGTGCGGAAGCGGCAAAACCGGATCGTTCAAAGCAGGTGATTTCCGAAGAGTTGGGCGTGTCGCGCACTGCGATCTCTCTCATCTGCGCGGGGAAATACAGCGCTGGCATGAACAAGGTGCAAGCCAAACTCGCACCCAAGGTCATGGCGCTTTACGGGCAGCAAGTCTGGTGCCCGCATCTGCGTGACGCGATTGCCCCAGGTATTTGCGTAACCCACCATACAGCGCCGATGGCCAAGAGCGATCCAACGAAGCTGAAGCATTGGCTGGCCTGCCGCCAATGCCCGCAAAACCCTGAAAACCAGAAGAAAGCAGAGGTGAAGAATGCTGTCTGACGTGACCACGCAATTGCGTGATCGCCTGTTGCCGCTCGTTAGCACGGTCGATGCTTCAGAGCTTTTTCTAACGCTTCGCCTCATGGAAATGGAGGCGCGGCACATGGAAACCACCATCGAATATCTCACAGGCCGTCCGCATGTCCCGCTTGAAGGGCGGCTGGTGTCCTCTCCGATTATCGATCTCCAGCGGGAGCCACACCATGCTTAAGACGTCTGCTTTGTTGTCTCTGCTGAAAACCCATCTTTTGGCCCATGAGGCCGGAGGTGCAGCGATGCCACCGGATGCTCTTGGAACGGTCGCCCGCCTTTTGTCCACATGTCAGGCGGAAGTGAGAAGCATGGAGGACAAGCTTTACGGCTCTGATCCTGATCCCGTCAATCTCAACACCCTCCTTTCCAAAAATGTCGTTTCGCTTGCCGCTTTTGCGGAAAGCCGTCTTTCCAAACCTACCGACACAAACTGAAACCAAGGAAACTACTAGAATGAAAACTGCAAAGAAAATAAAACCAATGGCCATTTCCCGCGTGCCGCAGAGCCGTCACGATGCGGTTTGGGCTGTTGGTCGTATTGGCGACCTTCGTCGCGCCATCCTCGCGCAAAAGGGTCTTGCTGACGAAGCCATCAGGCTTGCCGGTGAGAAATTTGAAGCTGACACGGCGATGATGGCCGAAGAGCTGGCGGAACATGAGCGCGGCGTGCAGGCGTGGTGCGAAGCCAATCGCATGATCCTCACCAACAATGACAAGGTGAAATTCCATGACTTTGGCACCGGAAGCGTCCGGTGGCGCTCACTTCCTGCCAGCGTCTCCATCCGTGGTGGTGAAGTCGTTCTTGAGGCTCTGAAGGCTCTCGGCCTGAAAGCCTTCATCCGCGAGAAAGAGGAAATCAACAAGGAAGCCATGCTGAATGATCCTGATACAGCGCGCAAAGTCGCGGGCGTCACGATCAAGTCAGAGGGTGAAGTGTTCGCAATCGAACCGCTGGAGCTGGAAGTCTCTGCGGTCAAGGCGGCGGGCTGACAATTGGCATCTGATCGCACCCTACAATCCTCGTTTGCGCAGGGCTATGCGATTTGCTCGCCTGAAGGAACACTATTGCCACACAGCTTTCGCCGCACGGAAACGGAGGCAATAGCCTCCGTTTTCACTGATCCTACGACAAGGGACAGCTACTGGGAGGCAGCGACCCAGCACGGCATGACTGTTGAGTTTGTATACGCACGGATATTTGCACCAATATTCTTCTCGAAATATCAAGTTCGAGCTACGCCAGAGCCAATCCAATGATTTCAATCGGCGTAGATATCTTTCAGTTTCCGGTGCTTGATACTAGCTGTTTCAAGAGCCTGACAGAATGTAGCGAGATCGCGGAAATAGATAAACGCACTCTCGACAAAGTGCATTCCGTGATCCTCAAAAACCCGATGTTCGTAGTGCGATACGCCACTGTAGTCGGTGTAAGGATCAGTGTCCAAAACCTCAATGTGCTTAGTCAATTGTTTTTCAGCACGAGACGCCGACCTTTGCAACGCAAGAAAAGCTCCGAGCAACTGACCGTCGAAATAGTCAGCGCCTCCCTTGAAGGGGTCGTGTTCTATTACTGCGAGAGTGGAGCTAATAGCCTTGTTCAGTGGCCTCGCTACCTCAGAGTACCAAATCCATCGTTGAGTGTCCCCAGCGTTCTCATTTTCAAAACTGAAGTTGATCAGCTCAACTTGCTTGGAAATCTCGTTGACCTGCTGAAGTGCGGGATAAAGGGCGCGATCCATTGTTCGCAACTCGCTACGAATTGCAAAAGACAATGTCTGTCGATGTCTCTCTCCCTGCTCCATATCAATCCGAAGCATTTGCCGAATAGTTATGCAAGCAGCCCCCACAGCGAGAACGCCCGTAATAAGTGTCTGATAATGATACAGAAAATTGCCATACGGAAATCTGGCTGCGAAAAGTTGAGCTTCCCTCAATGCAATAGAAATTGCCAAAACAATACATATTTCAGGCCACCATCTTGTGATCATAAGACGCCAATCCTCCAAGGTAATTTAACGGGCCTACGCTCTGTATGCTTGAACGCAGGTAGCTCGAAATGAACGCTTTTGCCATCATAAATATCGCGAAAAAGCAGCTTGATATGGACGAAGACCATTATCGAGAATTGCTCGTGCGCGTTACCAAGGTCGATTCACTTCGGAAGATGTCGGAGAGCCAGCGCCTTGCCGTTGTCGAGGAATTCAAGCGCCTTGGCTTCAAGGTTACGGCCACGACTAAAAAGCTGCCGGTAGCATCCAAGCCCTATATCCGGCTGGTGCATGCCCTCTGGAAATCATGCCATCGGAAGGGCGTCATTGAAGACGGTTCCCGGCACGCTCTACGCACATTCGTCAAGAAGCGTTCCGGCGTGGACGATCCCGATTTTCTAACGTTTACGCAAGCCAATCCAATTATCGACGCCCTAAAAGCCATGGAGGCCCGTGGCTGATTATGGCTATTACCTCCGTCAAACATTTGCCTTCCAGCCTTCAGGATGTTGCCGATACTTTGGGTATCGGCATCGCCCTGAAGCTGATCGCGCATTTCGGCGGAACCGAGATCAAGTTTCCCAAAAATCCGGCAGATGATCACGTCATCCTCGTGGCCCTTGGCAAAGAGGATGGAAAAGCTGTATGTGAATATCTCGCTGGTGATTTCATCTACATTCCGCATGGTCGCCCGCGCAAGTCTGTTCGCAGCGACGTGTTGGAGCTGGAACGCCAAGGCAAGACCCGCTCTGAAATCGCTCGTGTGCTTGGCATATCGCAGCGTTGGGTTCGCGAAGTTGCAAACGAAAATCCCCCTGAAGAGCCGGACCTGTTTTCTAACGACCGGAACTGAATTCCTCACTTTATATGGTTGAGCTACGCCTAGTTTGCCCTCACTGACAGGGGAAATGAATGGCTCTTACTTTTGATCAATGGTTGATCTTTCGCCTGCGCACCCATGGTGCCTACGCGGGCAGCATGGACGGCGCGCATGGTCGCGGTGTCATCGACGCCCTCAAGAAATTCCAGTTCGCGGAGAAACTTCCGCAGTCCGGCAAGGCTGATGCAGCAACGGTCGAAGCGTTGCGCAAGCAGCCCGGCCTTGTCAGCCAGACGGTCGAAGCGCCAAAGATGCCGGTCGAACCGGTGTGGATGCGCGAAGCCCGCCGTTATATGGGCCTGAAGGAAATCGCAGGGCCAAAGTCCAATCCCGTTATTATGGGTTGGGCGAAGAAGCTTGGTGGCTGGATTGCCAATTACTACACCGACGATGATATTCCGTGGTGCGGTCTGGCAATGGCAAACTGGATTTCCACCCCGCTTCCTGAAGAATTGCTGCCATCCAATCCGCTTGGCGCGTTGAACTGGAAAACGTTCGGTCGCGATGTTCCTGCATGTGTGGGTGCGATACTCGTTTTTGAGCGGCCCGGTGGTGGTCATGTGGGCTTCTATGTCGGTGAAGATCGCACGCACTTTCACGTTCTCGGAGGCAACCAGCAAAACTCGGTTTCAATTACACGAGTTGAAAAAGATCGCCTTCGCGGTACGCGATGGCCGAAAACGGGTGAAGCTCCGGTTCCCGGTCGCGTCCAGCTTTCCACCAACGGCGCGCCGACCTCGCGCAATGAGGCGTGATCTGTGAGAGAAAAACCCTCTTATCGTATGACCAAGCGCCAGATTTGGGCTTCGTTCTGGTTGGCTTGGCTCATCGTTCTCTTTCTCGTCTGGAAAGGCGCGAACGGCAGCGATCATGCTGTTTCACTGGCAGGAACCGTTGTTCCGTCCATGATGATCCTGATTGCCACCCTTCTTGGCGTCCACCGTTTTGCCGGAAGCCTTGACTACGCCGCTTCGCAGCAGTCGTTTCCGCCGCCTGCAAACCTTTCGCCTTCCCCTCTTGGCTTCGATCCCCGCGCCGATCCGAATGCTGTTTCGGGAGAAACCCCATGATACCGGCGTGGCTTATGAAGGCGGTCGCGCCGGTTTTCTCAAAGGTCTTTTTGCCTTTCCTTATTTTCGCAGTGCTCGTTCTGGCGGGCTTCTACAGCTTCGATAAGGGAATGGAAAAGATCGCAACGATGATTTCCGATGCACGGCGAGCCGCTGCCAATGAACGGGACAATCATTGGACTGCGCAGATTGAAAAATCTAACGCCATGCAGGCGCGCCGGGAAACAACGCAAGCGGTTGAGGCCATGCGGATTAGTGCAGAAGCTTCACAGACCATTGCCAATCAGCGCGCAAGATTACTCACCTTGGAGAAGGCCAATGCGGCTCTACCGAACGGCACTGCTGTTGGCCTTGATAGTGGCCGCGTCCAGTTGCTCCCAGACTAACCCACCGCCACCACCTGCCATTCGCACGGTTTACCTAACGCCGACCTTGCCACCGGAAGCGCGGGAAGAATGCCCGAAGCTTTCTGCCAAGCCTCCCGGTGACATGCCGCAACAGCAGGTTTTCGACAATTGGGCCGCAGATCGCACGGCCCGGAATATTTGTGAGGAGCGTCGAAAAGCTGCCGTGGCGGCTGTCGATGCTCCCAAAACGCATCAGGGGAATGCCGCCAAGTGACGGAACTCAATCTGCAAAGTGTTCGTACCGAAAAGGCCCATGACAGGATTGATGTGGTCGAAAAGCGCGTCAACGATCTGGAGTTAAAGAGCGCCGTCACAGACGAGCGCATGAACAGCATTCAGGAGTCGCTTGGCAAGATCAACAGCGACACGAGCTGGATTGTCCGCCTGATTATCGGCGGCATCATTCTCGCTGTTATGACATTTCTTGTGAAAGGTGGCCTCAATGTCCAGTGAACAGGATAAGCGCCGCAAGGCCCGCGCCGACTACGTTTATCGCCGTATGACCGGTGCGACGATTGCCATGACCTTGAATATCAGTCAGGCGACGTTCGGGCGCTGGAAGAAGATCGCCAAGGAAGCTGGCGACGATTGGGATATTGCCCGCACCGCTTCCATCATCGCTGGTGAAGGCATCGAAACCGTTGTTTCGACCGTCATCGAAGATTTCATGATCATGGCGCAGGCTGTGCTTGAAGAAATCAAGACCGGTGCGCTTTCATTGGATCAGAAGGTCAAACACCTGGTCGCACTGGCCGATGCTATGACCAAGATGACTGCCAGCGCCGGAAAGCTCGCGCCGAAGATTTCGGAGTTGGGTGTCGCGCAGGACGTGATGCAGTACCTGGTCGAATTCGTCCGCGAAAACTTCCCGCAGCATGTTGCGGCCATCCTTGAAATCATCGAGCCGTTTGGTGCAAGCCTCGCGAGACGTTACGCATCATGATCAGAAGGCCGGTACTGAAGGGCAAAGTCAGCAGCAAGGATTTCAAGGATAACCTTGCCAAGCTGGCGGATGATCTCGCCAGATGGGTTGAGCTTTCGGTTACGGCTTTTTCTGCCGATCCGAAGGCCAAGGCCGAACGTTTGGCAAAGGTGAAAGACCCGGAAACCGGCTTTCAGTATTTCCTCGAAACCTATCTGCCGCACTATGTCAAAGGCGAACATAGCCTTTTTCATCATGCGATCTTTGCCCGTGTCCCCGAAATCATCGCCAGCGAAAAGGGCGTTAGAGACCTTTTCATTGCGCCACGCGGATCCTCGAAATCCACACACCTGTCGCTCGGCATGGCGCTCTACTGCATTTGCCTCGGATACAAGCGTTATATTCTGGAAATCTGCGACGTTTACGAACAGGCGGCTTTGCTTGTCGAAGCGATCAAATCCGAGCTGACCGAAAACCCGCGTCTTTCTAACGATTTCCCCGAAGTCACCGGGCAAGGCCGCGTCTGGCGCGAAGGCGAGATCGTCACCACCAACAATATCCGTATCGAGGGTCTAGGCGCTGCCAAGAAAATCCGTGGCCGTCGCCATGGTCCCTATCGTCCCGACCTGATGTTCTTTGACGATCTGGAGAACGACGAAGCCGTGCGCTCACCAGAGCAGCGCAAGAAGCTGGAAACATGGATCAACCGCGCCGCCTTGAAGGTTGGTCCGCCTGACGGTTCCATGGACGTGGTTTGGGTTGGAACGGTTCTGCACTACGATGCTGTGCTTGTACGGGCTGCGAAAACGCCCATGTGGCGTGTTGCCGAGTTTCAGGCTGTTATCAGCTTTCCCGACCGAATGGACCTTTGGGACCAGTTCGAGGAAGTTTATCATAATGACGGCGAAGAGGCGGCAATCGCGTTTTATGGCGAGAACAAACCCGCCATGGACGCAGGCGCTGTTGTCAACTGGCCTGCCGTGCAGCCGCTCATCAAGCTCATGCTGGAACGTGCTTCCGACCCTGACAGCTTTGCAACCGAGTATCAGAACAAGCCGATCAACGAGGCCAGCCCGTTCAAGGATTTGACCTTCTGGGTGCAGAGGTTGCCCGACCTCGTGCATTTTGGCGCTGTCGATCCGTCGCTCGGAAAGAAGAGCAAGGGCCGCGATCCGAGCGCTATTCTTGTTGGCGGTTTCAATCGGCTGCACGGCACGATGGACGTGCTGGAAGCTTCTATTCGCAAGCGCCTGCCGGACATCATTATTGCAGACGTGATCGCAATGCAGCGGCAATATCACTGCATGTTGTGGTTCGTGGAAGCGATCCAGTTTCAGGAATTCTTGCGCACGACGCTAATGGCGACCGCAGCCAAGCAGGGTGTCGGCATTTCTGCCGTTCCGATCAATCCGATTTCCGACAAGGATTTGCGCATCGAGCGGCTTCAGCCGCCCGTTGCTGCCGGTTTGATCCGCCTCAACAGCACACAGCAAACCCTGATCGACCAGCTCCAGCAATGGCCGAACGCCGCGCACGATGACGGCCCGGACTGCTTAGACATGCTCTGGCAGAACACTTTGCATTACGCCGGTGGCATGGCTGGCGCGGGCGGGCTTGGCATCCAGTCCGCATATTCCGATCACACCAGCTCCGATGGCTATGGAGACTACCGCCTATGAAATCCACGACCAAATCCAAGCCGCCTGAGCCACGCAAGAACCTCGCTGCCACGGCAACGCAGCTCATTGCCGACGCGAAGAACGACATCACCATTCCGTTTTACAGCGGCGCTCTCCAGCATCAGGATGACACGCTGCTTCAGCGCGGCGGCGGCAAAGGCCTCAAGATTTATGACGAGGTGGCACGCGACACCCATGCTGGTGCCATGCTGGACAAGCGCAAGAAAACCTTGGTAGCCCGAAATTGGGAAATCAAGGCGGCGTCTGACAAGCCGTTAGATATTGCTGCCGCCGACTTCTGCCGTGAGGTTATCAGCGAGTTGCCGTTTGATCGCATCTGCGAAGATTTGCTCGACGCCACGCTGAAGGGCTTCGCGGTTTCTGAAATCGTCTGGAAGCGCAAAGACAACCGGATCGTGCCAGACAAAGTAATTGCCCACGATCAGCGCAGATTTGCATTTGGTGAAGACTGGCGACCGCGCCTTTTGACGTGGACGAACATGCGCGACGGCATGGAGCTGCCAGAGCGCAAATACATCGTCCACCGTTTTGGCGTGAAGGGAAACAACCCGTACGGCCTTGGCCTCGGCTCCAGCTTGTTTTGGCCGGTGTTGTTCAAGCGCGAGGGGATTACCTTCTGGCTGCACTTCCTTGAGAAATTTGCCAGCCCGACCGTGATTGGCTTCACGCCCTACGGCACTTTGCCAGAAGAGCAAAACAAGCTGATGAACACGTTGCGCCAATTGCGCAGCAGCTCGGCGCTGACGGCTCCAATCGGGACAGATATCAAGTTTCTGGAAGCGGCCCGTGGCGGTTCTGTCAGCTATCAGGAATTCTTAGCTTACTGGGACAAGCAGATTTCGATCCGCGTCACCGGCGAAACTCTAACGACTGATATCGGCTCTAGTGGTTCGCGGGCAGCGTCCGAAACCCATGCCGAAATGCTGGAGTTATTGGTCGATAGCGATGCTGACCTTTTGTCTGGCACGGTTCGCGAAACCTTGTTGACGTGGCTTGTCGACTACAACTTCCCCGGTGCAGGCGTTCCGCAAATCTGGCGGGTGCGGGCCAAGAACGAAAAGGATGCTGCTGACGTTGGCAAAGCCAAGGCGGATGCTGCAACAGCAATCAACTCGGCATTGATAAGCCTGTTGAAAACTGCCTCGCAGATCGATGATGATGAGTTTGCCCGCGAATTCATCACGTCGTTCGGCCTTACGGATCATTTGTCGAACAAGGCCATAGATGCGCTGGTGGAAGCTCGTTTTGCTTTCATGGAAGGCGGCAAGGCTGGTCGCGATGTCCGAAAAGCTGCCAATGGCAATTCATTGTTTAACGATCTGTTTGACGGCCAGCCTAAAAAAAAACTCCAGCGGCATGATGAAGACGTAAGTTTTGCCGAAGAAAATGGCCGGACGGAAACCTTATCTGATCAGCTCGAAGCGGCGGTAGAGAATCATTTCAATCGCCGTTTCGAGGCGATCCGCAAGGCGCTTAATGCGCCAGACTTCGCATCAGCGCAAAGGGCGGTTCTAGCCCTTGCCGCCGTCTGGTCTCCTTCAGCGCTGGCGACACAGATCGGTGATGGTCTAGAACTGGCGGCATTGCAGGGGCGTGAAGCCGCCTTTCTGGATGGTGAGACAGACGCCGAATTCGCGGATGCCGATGTCATCAATCAGCCGTTCCGCGAACAGATCGAGTATTTCCGCCAGAAGCGCGTAAAGCCCACAAAGGCGTGGACCGATGCTTTGCGTGGTGTCCATGACCGCGCCTTTGTCATTGCTGGTGCGACCGATACCGACATGCTGACGGACTTCCAGAACGCCATAGCCAGGGCGATGGAAGAAGGCACGGGACTTGAACAGTTCCGCAAGGATTTTGACCGGATCGTCACGCAATACGGTTGGCAATATAAGGGTGAGCGCGGCTGGCGCACCCGTGTCATTTTCGAAACGAATATGCGCACCGCCTATATGGCCGGTCGCCTGAAGCAGATGCGCGACCCGGATGTTGTGAAGCTCCGGCCATTTATGGAATACCGTCATGGTGAAACACGCCAGCCGAAAATTCCTCGCCCGCTACATCAGGCTTGGCATGGTCTTATTCTGCGATATGACCATCCGTGGTGGAATACCCATTTCCCGCCGAATGATTGGCTTTGCTCCTGCGGTGTCCGGTCACTGTCTCTTGCCGATCTGAAGCGCCGGGGCAAAACCGGCCCTGATACGGCTCCCGGTGATCTAACCGTGCCTTTGATCGATCCGACCTCCGGCAAGCTGATCGAGCAACCGCAGGGCATCGGCTACGGTTGGGATTACATGCCCGGTGATCTCTGGGAGCGTGGCCTTGTGCCGTCAGCTTTGATGAACGAAAGCGGCGTGGCGCTGGATAACCCGTTCCATCTGGTCGAGATCGACGCGGCTGAAACGGTTGATGCTCTGCTGAAGCGTTCCAAGCCCTTCAAGGCCAAGTCTCTGGCTGAAGGCGTGTCGCGTGATGAAAATATCCGCTCATTCCTAACGCCGTTTGGTGCCGATCTCGGTCAAGCCGGGCTGTTTGAGGATAAGGCCGGTCACAAGCTTTCAATCTCGGATCAGCTTTTCCGTGGTGTCGATGCCGTGCTGCCCGGTGACAACTACACCCTTGCGCCGCTTTTGGCTGAAGCAATGATGGACCCTGACGAAATCTGGATCGGCGTAGCCCGCAAGCTGGACGATAACGGCGATGCAGGTGACGAGCTGTTTGTGACCCGCCGTTATGTGCGCGCTGATCGGAAATCCGGCCTCATGCTTGTTGTCGAAATGGGTGAGCGCGTCTGGAATGCGGTTATTGCTCGTGGTCAAGATCAGATGACGGCCATGGATGTGCGACGCAATGGCAAGCTGGTTTTCCAGCGGTCGAAGAAATAGGCGAGGCAACAGATGAGTGGCGTCAGTTTTCAGGTTACATTGGATGACGAGGCGGCACGGCTGCGGCTGGTTGAACTTGTCGAGCGCATGAACAATCCGCGTGGCTTCTACAAGAACGTGGGTGAGCTGCTGCTGAATTCTGTCGGTGACAACTTCGACAATGAGCGCGGCCCGGATGGCAGGCGGTGGGTTCCTCTGTCGCCAGTGACGCGGGAACTTCGTCAGCGCAAGTACGGAAACAGCCCTTTGACCATTCTGCGCGTCACTGGCGCTTTGCGTGGTTCTTACAATTATGTCGCCAGCGACGACGATGTGCGGATCGGCACGTCGAAGATACAGGCGGCACTTTTGCACTTCGGCGGTCAGGCTGGCCGAAACCGGAAAGTCACTGTTCCGGCCCGCCCGCAAGTGGGTGTTTCGAGCGACGACGAACGCGAAATCGGGCGCATGGCAGAGGAATGGCTGTTACTAGAATGACGGTCGAACAAACGGCCCTCTCACACGTTTGGATTAGCTGTGAGCGGCGGATATACCGAATTCGGGCTACCCTAGCGTTAGAGGCGCGTTAGAAATCGATTGCGGCGTGGTTGCGGCCTGTGTCTGGCCTTCCGATTGCGCTCCGGCCTTGATTGACGCTATAAGATGGCGCAATCTGCTTTTGCGCCTCCCACGACATCGGGACGGAACTAACTGCCTTTCTTTTAAAATTCTCGCTTGGCCCAATGTGGCTTTCAGTTATCGCACTGGAAGGTTCACATGGCAGACGCCAAGCCCATCACCGCACGTATTGAGGTTTTTCGCAGCGGCACATTCATTCCGATGAATGGCCAGCAGCTTTCGTTTTCTGCTGCCGACCTGAAGGCGATGGCCGACGCCTATGATTACAAAACGGCACCAGCGCCGGTGGTTGTTGGACACCCAAAGACAGACGCCCCGGCATTTGGTTGGGCGCAGAGCTTTGAATATGACGCCACCGCTGATCGCCTGTTTGCCAATGTCGGTGAAATCTCGCCTGCCTTTGCCGATGCGGTCAAAAACGGCACCTATAAAAAGGTGTCTCTGTCTTTCCATCGCCCTGACCATGCCGCCAACCCCGTTCCCGGCACTTGGTATCCGAAACATGTTGGCTTCCTTGGCGGCGCGGCACCTGCGGTCACCGGTCTGACCAACGTTCAGTTTTCGAATGACGACGATAGCGTTGTGATCAGCGCTGATTTTGGCGAACGCGGTTTCGAAGAGACCGCTTCTCTCCTGCGCGGTCTGCGCGATTTCATTATCGAGAAGTTTGGCAGGGAAGACGCCGACAAGGCTTTGCCTTCCTACAGCATCGAATGGCTTCAGGAGATGGAAATCGAAAAGCCGGTTCGCCAGCCATCCTTTTCCGCACCATCACCCAAACCCAAGGAACCGCCCGTGACACAGCCCGATCCGGCTATCGCCGCCCGCGAAGCTGAATTCAAAACCCGTTTCGAAAACCTCCAGAAGCGCGAACGCGAACTTTCCAACGCCGATAACGCCGCCTTTGCGGAAACGCTGGTGACGGACGGCAAGCTTTTGCCGGTTTCGAAAGACAAGGTCGTTTCGATCCTCAACGCCTTGCCGGTTGAAACCGCCGTCTCGTTTGCTGAAGGCGAAGCGGAAGTTCCTGTTGTTCAGGCACTTCGCGACATTCTGGCCGCACAGCCGAAAGTCGTTTCCTTCGGTGCCGACGATCTCCCTGAACTGCCCAAGGACGGCGATGCTTCCTTCGCAGCGGACGGCCAGACCGTGGACCGCGACCAGCTCGACACCCACAACAAGGCGAAAGCCTACCAGAAGTCCAACCCCGGCACGGCCTATCTCGACGCCGTGAAGGCCGTTTCCTGACCTGAAGGATTTCCGAATGAACTTTTTTATCGACATCTTGTCGCTGACTGCCACGGCAACCACGCTCTTTGATGAAGGCGATTTGGTCGACTTCAACGACGCCAAGATCGTGACTGACGATCAGCCGGTCAAGGGCGTTGCGAAGCATCCTGCTACCGAAGTCGGCATGAGCGTCGCCTTGGTGGCCATCGGCGTGGGCCGTTCCCGCGCAAGCGGTGCCATCACCAAGGGAGCAAAACTGATTTCCGCTGCTGGCGGCGGCGTCAAAGCTGCCGGTGCGACCCCCGCTAACGCTTTCGCAACGGCGCTCACTGCCGCAGCAAACGGCGAATTCGTTTCCTACCTCGTTCGATAAGGACCGCTTTGAATGTCTGCTCTCAATACCAAAACGGCTGCGGTCGTTGATCCGATCCTCTCCACCCATGCACGCGGCTACCGCAACAGCACCTTCATTTCGCAGGAACTGTTTCCCCGCGTTTCCATCCCGAACCGCTCGATGAAAGTCATCAAGTTCGGCAAGGAGTCTTTCCGCGCTCTCAATACGCGGCGTGCTCCCGGCACCAACAAAAAGCGTGTCCAATACGGTTATGCTTCCGATCCTGTGTCGCTGTCGCAGGATGCGCTTGAAGGCGTCGTGCCGGAAGAACATCAGGAAGAAGCCCAAAGTGTTCCGGGTATCGACCTTGCTGCTGGTGCCATCAACATGACGCTGGATGTTGTTGATCTCAATCTTGAGATTGAAGCATCGACGTTGGCCCGCAATGCCGCGAACTACGACAACAACCACAAAGTTGCGCTGACGGGAACGGATCGCTGGAAGAGCGATACGAGCAACCCCAAGGCCGATTTTGACGAGGCGAAAGAGGTGATCCGCCAGTCCATCGGGCGTTATCCCAACACGCTCGTCCTCGGCCCCGGCGCCAAGAATGCTCTTTCCAATCACCCGAAGATCAAAGAGCAGTTCAAATATACGTCGAAAGACAGCATCAGCCTCGACATGCTCGCGGCCTACTTCGAAGTGAAGAAAGTCGTAGTCGGCGCTGCGATCTACTTACCGGAGACCTCCGCTGACAACGCGTTGGCAAACGATGTCTGGGGTGATGACGCCATTCTGGCCTACGTGCCGGAAACGGGCGACAACTTCCAAGTGCCGTCCTACGCCTACACCTACGAGCTTCGCGGCTATCCGCAGGTCAACCAGCCTTACTTCGAAAATACCACGGACTCGTGGATTTATCCGATCAAGGTCGAGCGCCGCCCGATCCTCGTCGGCGCTGAAGGCGGCTTCCTCTTCCAAAACGCTGGCGCGGCTCCGGCCTGATAGGGGATGATGACCATGGACGATAAAAACGTATCGGTGTCGTTGATTGCCCCTGCAAAGGTCAATGGCGTTCGTGAACCCGCAGGGAAAACCGTCACAGTCAGCGCCACGCTTGCGCTCCAGCTCGCGGCTTCAGGGGCAATCAACCCCGAACTGGCCGCGCAGCTTTCGCAGGCACTGGATATGTCCGACACGCTTCTGGAGAGCGATTTCCAGCAAGCCGTTGAAAATGCCGCCGTTGATCGGATCGAGGTATTCAAGGTCAAATATGACCTTGAGCACGCAAAGCTCATTGATAGTTACGCCACCGAACAGCGGGAAATCACCGACCAGCTCACTGAAGTCAGCGAAAAAGCTGCTGTTCTCGAAGGCGATCTGGCTGCGGCTCGACGCCGTTACGAAACGGCGGAGGAAGCTGCCGCCGAAATCTCCGCCGATCTCGCCGCCGAAAAGACCGCCCGCGCTGAAGCCGAACGAAAACTGGCAGACGCGACCGCGCCGAAGCCTGCGAAAACCGCGAAATAAGGTCCGCTCCGAAGCCTCGCAAGCCGGACCTTTCGAGCGGGCAGACTGCCAAATCAATCTGCCCGCTCGTTTTTCACCCCATTTCCTAACGCTCTGGTGCCGCCCGTGACCTATGCCACGCTTGACGATTTGATTGCCCGCGCCGGTGAGGCCGAAATCAAGCAGATTGCCGACCGCGACCGCGACGGCGAGATCGACGCCGGTGTGATTGCTGAAGCGTTAGAACATGCCGACAATCTGGTGAACGGCTATGTCGGCACGAAATACAGCCTGCCATTTGTCGCCGTTCCCGATCTCGTCACAACTTGGGCAATCGATATTGCGCGCCACCGCCTGCACTTTCAGGGTCCACCGGAATACGTTGAAGAGGATTATAAACGCGCCATTGCATCGCTTGAGCGCGTTGCAAAAGGTTTGATTTCCCTGCCGGTTGCTGGTGTCGAAACGCCTGCCTCCAGTTCTGGCACCGTGATGTTTTCCGCGCCTGAAGAAGTTTTCACCGCTCATGGTTTGAGGGGCTGGAAATGTTCGTAAGCATTATCGAGCGCCTGAAATCTAACGCACCGTCGCTGGATAGCGTGGAATTTGCAGAAGATTTGGACGTAGTTGCCAAGGGCGTCCAACGCACAAGCACCACGACATTTGTTGTCCCGCAGCCTGAAAAGGCCAGCCCGAACAGACTTGCGACCGGCCACCGTCAGCTTGTCCAGGTACGCTTCCTTGTGGCGACCATCCTCCGTTATCACAGCGATAACACCGGCAAGATGCGCGCTGAAGAATTTGACCGTTTCAAAGGTGAAATCGAAGACGCCCTGACCGGCTGGGAGCCGACCGATGGCAGCGACCCTTGCGAACTGGTGGGCACCGAACCGACCCCTATGCCGAACGGCGTGACGATCTTCGTCGGCATCTGGGAAACGTCCCGTTACCTCACAGCCAAGGACACACCATGAACCAGCCGACCAGCGGCGGGCAGTACGTCCGCGACCCTGAAACCGGGGCGATCACCAAAGTTACGGAAGCCGCCATTCAGCCTTCCGTCACCTCCTTTGAACCTGAAATCCCGCAACCGGTCGAAAAGGCCGCTCCAGTAAAAAGAGGCCGCAATGTCTGACGTACGTTTTTTCCGCAAGCTCGCCATTCTTGCGAAGATTGAGACCACCCAGGGCGAAGACGCCGAACCGGCTGCTGCCGATGCCATCATCATGTCTAACGTCACGTTCACGCCACTGACCGGCGAACGTGTATCGCGTGACCTGATGCTGCCATATCTCGGCAATCAGGGTGTAATTCTTGCTGGCATCTATGGTCGCCTTGAAGGCGATATCGAGTTGGCAGGCTCCGGGGTCGCAGGTACGCCGCCTAAATACGGCTCGCTCCTTCGTGCCGCCAACTTCGCCCAGACCGTCACAGCCAACACCAAAGTCGATTACACCATCGTCGAGGACGGCGCGGAGGCTGCATCCGTCCACTTCATCTCTGATAAGGTGCAGCACATCTTCGTTGGTGCCAAGGCGAATTTCGCGCCCAACTATCAGCCGAAGAGCTACCCGAAATGGCGCGTGACCATTGTTGGTATGCTTGGCACCATTACCGATGTTGGCGTTATGCCCGTTGTCAGCAAGGCCGGTTGGGCCAAGCCCGTGCATGTCAGCAAAGCGAACACGCAAATGTCGTTGCACGACTGGCCGTCTGTCGCTGAGAGCCTGTCGCTCGATGTCGGCAACACGCTGACACCTCGCTTCCTGATCGGTGACGAAAAGGTCATCATTTCCAACCGCTCCTCCACCGGCACTGCCGTTGTCGAGGCGCGCTCGCTAGCGACCGTGAATTGGTTCGATAAGGCGCTGACCCGTGAAAGCGGCGAACTCTCGATCACGCATGGCACGGTTCCCGGAAACATTGTCGAGATCACCGCGCCAGCCGTCGAAGTCGGTGAACCGACGCAAGGCCAGACGGACGGCATCCTGAACTATTCGCTGCCGCTCGATCTCTGCGCAATCAACGGGCTGGATGAACTGAAAATCACCTTCAAGTAGCCGTCCGCCTCTTTCACCCTTCGAAGTCCTTCAGGAGAAACCACATGAAATTCGTTCTTGCAGAAACCTACAGCTACTGGTGGCCCGTTACTGTTCGCGCTCCGCATCCAGAGGAACCCGGCAAAATCCTCGAACGCACTCTGAAGATGCAGTTCGAACCCCAGCCTCGTGAAGATGCCATCGCCGCACAGGAAGCATACGAAAAGCTGACGACACAGCGCGAGCGTGAAGCTCACGAGGTCAAGCAGCTCGTTGTGGTCTGCAAGAATTGGGATGATGTCGTGGACAAGGACGGCGGCGCTATCGCTTTCACTCCTGAAACCCTGACGCAAGCGCTCAACATCGGTTGGTTCCGCCAAGGTGTCTATCAGGCCTATTCGGAAAGTCTCAGGGGCGACGAAGCCCGCTTGGGAAACTGAAAACGGCGGCGCGAGCATGGGCCTTTGCCCAACTTGGCCGCGCCGATCCTGCCCTCGTCACAAGTCTCGATGAGGACGTAGCGGTTCAGTTTGAGCTGATGGGCGTGGAATTCGACCCTTCCGAAATCACTTCAGAAGAAGACGAGGCATTCAAGGTGTTTGCGCCCAATTGGGAAAGTGTGACCGCATTTCTCGCCTGCGAAACGCAGTGGCGGGTGCTGGCGGGTGCCGCAAAGCTGGTTTGGCTCGGCTTGGATTACGTCGCCGTCGATATCGTTCTTCGCCGCTATGAATTCCCTAATGCTGTCTTTGCCGATCTTCAGGTGATGGAACTTGAAGCGCTGTCTGTTCTGAAGGGTGCCAACGCATGAACAGACAAATGGAATTCGAACTGATCTTCCGGGCGCAAGCCGCTGCTGCGAAGAATGCCACCAACGAACTGCGCAACGATGTTGCCGCGTTAGGAAATGAGGTCACGAAAACCGCCGCTGCCTTCGATAAGGAAGCGGCGGCAATGAACCGCGACACCGAAGCCGCCCGCAAAAATGCCGATGCCACGAATGCGCTGACAAAGGCGGAAGCAAAAGCACGGCAGGGTGCACTAGAAGCCTCTGGCGCGGTCACGCCCACAGCGCCGGGCCGCAGGCCGCGCCAGACGCAACCGCAATCACCGCAGAACCCCGCGACACCGCCCGTTCCGCCCACGCCACCGGTCCCGCCCGTTCCACCTGCGAACGATAATGAGCGTCGTGACCGCAACCGCCGCCAAAACCTGACTTATCAGGGTTTTGATATCGGACAGGGTATTTTCGGCGGAATGCCTTTGCCGATGATTGCGGCGCAGCAATTGCCGCAGGTTCTTCAGCTCTACACCGGTCAAGGTGGAATGAATGAAGCACTGAAGGATTTCCGTGTCATCGCCGGTGGCGCTGCCCGTGCCATCACGCCGTTGACGGTTGGTATTGCTGGTTTAACCACGGTTGTTGCCTTGGGTGCGATTGCCTATAGCGGTTATCTCCGCTCCTCCAAGGAAGTTGAAACAGCGGCTTCCGGCCTTGGCCGGGCAGTTGCCGGTAGTGCCTCCGATATGGAAGCCGCCGCACAGGCTGGTGCCAGCGTGGCCGGGATTTCGGTTTCAACTGCGCGAACCATGGAAGCACAATTTCTGCGCACGGGTCGTATCGGTTCGCAGAACTTTGAAGCGCTCATCGGCATTTCCAAGGATTTTGGCGCGACCATGGGTATCACCACGGCTGAAGCCGGGTCGATGCTTGCGGAAATGTTCGCTGATCCTGCGAAAGCCGCAGAAACACTTTATCAGAAATACGGCCTGATCGACGCGGCAACCGCCCGTCATGCCACCAATCTCGCCGCGCAGAACCGCCAGTCCGAAGCGCAGGCCGTGTTGCTGAAGGCGCTGCCAGACCAGCTCGCGGACGCCAGCGAAGCGACAACCGCGCTTGGTCGTGCGTGGGACGCGGTTGCCCGTGGTGCCAGCAACGCGTTTGATAGCGTTGGCAGTTTTCTGGATCGACGTATTTCCGGCCCGACGCTGGACGAACAGATTGCCGAAGCTGAAGAGGCACAAAAACGCCTGTCTTCAGGCCTTGGTTTCCTCGACTTGCTCAATCCCGGCAGCACCGCGAACCTCGTCAGCCCGGCGCGACTGGATCAGTTGCGCGAGGAAAAGCGCCTTCGGGATGAGGCGGCAGCAGAGCGCAAACGGGTGGCGGAAGATGCTGCCCGCAGTCGCGCTGCTTTGTCTGTCGCTGAAAGTTCACCGGCCAATAACTCCCGCCAGCGCCAACAGGAACTACAAAATCAGATTGAGGCTCTGCGGGCCGGGCGCAATGCCACCGGCGTTGATGATTTCCAGCGCGGCCAGATCGACACTGCCATTGACGCTAAGACCCGTGCGCTCGAAGCGCTGATCAATCGCCAGCAACGTTCAACTGAACTGGATCGCCTTGAAATCCAGATTTCTAACGAGCGCAATCCGCTGCTGCGTGCCGAACTGGATGCGCGCCGCACACGCCTGCAAATGGCGGAACAGGAAGTTTCAGCCGAAACCATCGCGATAGAAGCTGCCCGCGCCCGCAATCGCATCGTGGAAGAAACCATAGCGACTGCATCTTCGCAGGCTTCCGATATGAAAACGGAAGTCGAGACGCGTGGGCGGCTCAATTCTCTGGTGGCATCCGGTGCAATTACGTCTGCCGACGCAAACCGGATGCTTCAGGAAGAAGCCACGCTTCGCCCATTGATCGCCGCTGCTGCCGCTGCTGAAGGCGCGGAAAAAGAGCGACTTAATAAGACGATTGCCGACCTGAAAGGCGGTTATGCCGGATTGGCCGCAGAGGAAAAGCGCGCATCCGTCATGGAATATATGCGTGGCCAGAATGACAAACTGGAGCAGCTCCGGCTTGAAAAAGTTCTGATCACCGAGAACGAAACGACCCGTGGCCGCGCCATGGCATTGCTTGAGGCGGAACAGAAAGTTCGCAGCATGGGGCTTTCCGCCTCAAGCCGTGAAGCCGGTCAAATTCGTGCGCTGGCGTTAGAACAGGCGAACCTTACCCGCGAAATTGAAAAGCAAGGTGCGGCTTGGGACCGCGTTTCACTGGCGGGCGAACAATCCATCGACAGTCTTGTTGATGGCCTTCTGAACGGCGATATCGACGGCGCGCTGGAAAGTGTTGCCAAGGATATCACCGGCATGTTTTCCGAGCTGGCGATTAAAAACCCGCTGAAGAACGCAATCATGGGAACCGACTTCAGCACTTTGTCTGATGCCGGTGGGCTTGGCGGTATTTTTACGCGGCTGTTTGGTGGCGGTGGCGATAAAGACCCGGCTTCTCTCGTTAGCCAGGCGCTCGGTCAATCTGTCGGCACAATGTCCGTCAACGCGGCCACGGTCATGATCAATGGTGGCATGGCAGGCGGTCTTGGTGGCCTCCTCGGCAATACAGCCGCGAACGACAATTCCAACATTTTGCAGTTTCCCGGTTCGATGGATGCCTACGCCAAGGCAATCAAGTCCATAGAAAGTGATGGGAGCGGCGGGTATTCTGCACTTGGTCCAATCACCGCTTCTGGCGACCGCGCCTATGGTGCCTATCAGGTCATGGGCGCAAACATACCATCGTGGACGAAACAGGCGCTAGGCCAGTCGCTTACACCAGAGCAGTTCCTTGGTAACTCGGCTGCGCAGGATAGCGTTTTTAAGAAGATATTCGGCGGCTACGCTTCGAAATATGGCGCGTCAGGTGCTGCGCAGGCGTGGTTCGGTGGTCCCGGCTCTGTCGGCGGCGGTGGCGCGGCAAAGGATATGCTCGGCACGTCTGGCACTGCCTATGTCCAGAAATTCAACGCTGCACTTGGCACTGCAACACAAAGCACCAATGTCGCGGCGCAAGGTCTTGGCAATCTCGGAACCGGTTTCAGCCAGTTCGGCCAGAACCTCACCAGCTTCTTCCCATCCGCTCCCAGCGCTGGCGGCGGCGGTATCGGTGGTTTCTTCAGCAAGCTTTTCGGCGGCATGTTTGGCGGTGGTCTCAATCAGTCCATTCTCAACGCTTCACCGCAGACTGCCAGCGCCATCGCATCTGGAAGCGCCGGCCTTTTTGATGTCGGCGGTTGGACCGGCCCCGGCGAGACCAAGGACATTGCAGGCGTGGTCCATGCCGATGAGTTCGTGTTTTCGAAAAAGGCCGTGCAGAAGATTGGCGTTCCCAAGCTGGACGCGATGCACAAGGGGCTGCTGCGCGGTTACGACACTGGCGGTTACGTCAGCGCCGGTGCTGTTTATCCGTCTGCTGTTGCCGCCAATTCTAACGCGCCTTCTGGCGTTTCCATTGCGATCAACAATTACTCCGGTCAGGAGGTCAGCACCGAAGAAAGTACCGACGCCAAAGGCAATCGTCAGATCACGATGGCTATAGGTCAGCAGGTTGCGGCAACAGTGGGCCAGCGCGGCAATCCAATGCGCCGCACGATGCAGAGCGAATTCGGCCTCAAGCCACGAGGGATCAGACGATGACGCACCCCGTCTGGCCCGTAGAGCTTCCGAAACCGGAACGCGGAACATGGCAATCCACACCCCAGGATGCGCGCCTGAAGCGCCGTTCGGATGCCGGTCCAACCAGCTATCGCCGTCGCTTCTCGTCGGCTTCTCGCACAGTGTCTCTGTCTATCGTCGTCAATCGCAATGGCAAGGAACGGTTCGACCGCTTCTTCCAGCGCGACACCAAAGGCGGATCGCTGCTGTTCTGGATGCCCGATCCGACCACGCAAGGCTGGGCGCTCGGCACCAGTGACGGTGCTGCACTGCTGACCGGTGACGGCGCACGCATCCTTATGGCCCGGCGTTGGCTCGTCACATTCGGCGGCAATCTGCCGGTGGAAACCGTGCAGGGCGTGGAATTTCGTTTTTCATTTTCAGTCGAGGTGATGCCATGAGATGCACATACTGCGGTTCAAACCAGCATCCATACGAATATTGCCCGAAAACATGGGGCGGCAGTTCTGCCCGCCTGCATCTTCGCTGCTCATACTGCGGCAGCGGAAACCACAACTACGAGGCCTGCCCAAAGCTTGGGCGGAATGGCAACCCTGATGGTGTGATCCTGTTGGATAAGCGCTCATGAGACGAGTGAGCCTCAATGCCCGCTTGGCACAGGACGCGCAGGCGTCAGCGGAAATCTATGTCGCTTTGTTTCAGATCGAGCATCCCGAACTGGAAAAGCCAATCCGGCTTTCGACCGACAACACCGAACGTCTTTCGAGCGACCCACTTTATTATGGCACCCGCTCCACATGGCGTGGTGCCAATCCTATCAAAGAACCCTTTTTATGGATCGTGGCGTCTGCTGTCATGCCGTCCGATCTGGATGATGCACCAGCGACCGCGTCGCTCGTTCTCGAAAATCTGGATCAGGAAATGGTCAATCTGGTGCGCTCGTTCACGACGCCCGCATCGATTCACATGGCAGTGGTCATGGCGTCATCTGCGAACCTGATCGAAGCCGAATTTACCGATCTCAACATCACTTCCGCCGACATCAATGCCGGTGAGATTTCGCTCTCCATCAGCCGGGAGGAAATCGAACTGGAATACGTGCCGGGTGGCCGCATGACGGCAAGAACCTTTCCGGGGCTGCACAGATGATCCAAGCAAGTCACAAAAATATTCAGCACTGGAGCGACCGTTTCGTGGGCCTGCCATACCACGAGTTCGGGCGCGAGCGAGATGGTTGCGATTGCTGGGGGCTTGCCTGCACGATCTATCGCGAAGAGCTTGGCATTCGATTGCCGGACTATCTCGGTTACGGCTCCGTCGAAGAGCATGGCGAAATTGCCGCGCTCGTTTCCGGTGCAACATCATCACCGCTCTGGATGCCTGTCAGCGGCACAGCCATCGCTTTCGATATTTCAGTCTTCCGTCGCGGTCGCCTCGATACGCATGTTGGCATCGTTGTCCATCATGGATTGATGATCCACATGGTTGATGACGATTGCTCCAAGGTAGAAAGCTATCGGGCAGGCAAATGGGGTCATCGGCTGGCAGGCACTTATCGCCATGTCGATATGATTTCGAGGGCCGCTTGATGCCCGCTCAAACGGCTCTCATTCCTGTTCTTGCAGTCCCGATGATCGACCCCGCAGTAGGCCGGATTGACTTAACCGTGCCTGCCGGTGCGACACTTGCCGAAATCGTTAGAACTACACTGCCCGATTTATCTTCTAACGATTGGCATCATCTTCGCGTTGCCATCGTAAGTGAACGCGGCTCCATCATCATTGCTGCCGAATACTGGCGCTCGGTGCGCCCGCGTGAGGGCGTCCGCGTCGTCATTCGCATCGTGCCGGGAAAGAATGCACTGCGTTCGATCTTGTCTATCGTTGTTTCCATCGCAGCCGTGGCACTCGGTCAGTTCTGGGCAGTTGGACTTGCAGGCGCACTTGGTATTTCCACCGGCTTGGCAGCGGGCCTGATCGGACTTGGCGTTACTGTTATCGGCAATCTGCTAATCAACGCGCTGATACCGCCGCCCAAACAGCAGCAAGGTTTGGAGGCAGAAAACCGCTACAGCATCACTGGTTGGCGCAATCGGCTGGAACCAGATGCAGCAGTGCCTTTGCCGCTCGGCACAATGCGTTATGCGCCGCCTTTCGCAGCTTACACCTACAGCGAAATTGTTGGTGACTGGCAGTATTTGCGCTGCCTGTTCTGCTTCGGCTACGGCCCTCTGTCGCTCTCTGGTTTTCAGATCGGTGACACGTCGCTCTCTGAATATGACGAGGTGGATATTCAGGTTCGTGAAGGTCGCGCCGATGATGCGCCGCTGTCGATGTTCCCACGTCAAATCGTGGAAGAGACGGTCGGCGCTGAGCTTCTGATGCCTTATCCCCGCGACGATCTCGGCGAAATCATTGGCGGAAGTTCCCCTGAAGAAGATCGTGTCGTTAGAACCACGGGTGCCGATGCATCTGGTGCCAGCGTAATTCTCGCATGGCCTGCCGGTCTGGTCCGCTACAACGACAAGGGAAATCCGGTCAATCACACCGTGACCATTCGCATCGATCAGCGCCGTATTGATGCCGACGAATGGCAGGCCGTGAAAACCATCACCGTTCGCGCCCGCAAGCTGGAAGCGTTTTATCGTCAGCATACATGGACATTCCCGACCCGTGGCCGCTGGCAGGTGAGCTGCGTCATGATGACGGCGGAAACCAGTGACTCGAAAGTCCAGCAGCGCACGAGCTGGGCTGGATTGCAGACGATCAGGCCGGAATATCCTTTGAACTTTCCGCATCCGCTTGCCGTGGTCGCACTGCGTATCAAGGCAACGCATCAGCTCAACGGCCAGCTCGACAATTTCAACGCTCTGGGATCACGCATGTGTCTCGACTTTGACCACGAAAGCGGCCAGTGGATCGAACAGGAGACCAGCAACCCGGCTTCGCTCTACCGCTATGCGCTTCAATCTCCGGCTAATCCAAAAGCCGTTTCCGATACCGCACTCGATCTTGAAGCCTTGGCGGACTGGCACAATTTCTGCCGCCTGAAGAACCTCAAATATGATCGCGTGATAGAAGAGAAGTCCACGACACTTCGTGATCTCCTAACCGAGATCGCCGCCGCAGGCCGTGCCAGCCCGCGCCACGATGGCCTGAAATGGTCCGTCACCGTTGACCGTCCAG
Organism: Agrobacterium sp. rho-13.3; assembly: GCF_033957765.2. Lineage (NCBI taxonomy): Bacteria > Pseudomonadati > Pseudomonadota > Alphaproteobacteria > Hyphomicrobiales > Rhizobiaceae > Agrobacterium > Agrobacterium sp. rho-13.3. The sequence goes on along the minus strand of NZ_CP192774.1, from coordinate 1,722,741 downwards.
ACAAGCTGCTGGTGGACCACATCAGCCCACGCAACAGCTACGATCTGCGCGTGTCGCGGTCTTATGTGGAGCCGCCAGACGGTTTCCGCGTGTCCTTTCTGGATGCGACCAACGATTACAAGGCAGCGGAACGCATCGTTCCTTGGCCGGGCAAAGAAAGCGGCAATCTTTCGCTGCTGGAAGAACTGGAGCTGCCCGGCAAGACCGATCCCCGCGAAATCTATCTGGAAGCACGCCGCCGCATGTACGAGGCGACCCACCGGCCTGACGTTTACACAGTCTCGCAGGATGGCCCTATCCAAGTCGCAACCCGTGGCGATCTCGTCCACCTTTCCAGCGACGTCATCAACCGCGTGCAGGTCGCAGCGCGTGTGCAGTCCGTTTCCGGCCGACTGATCGAGATCGATGAGGCCGTGACGATGGAGAGCGGCAAATCCTACGCAGTCCGGTTCCGCACCGGCATTACCGCAGAGGACACAATCGGCACGTCTATCGTTAGAACCTTGGCAAAAACACCCGGTGAAACAAAGGCTCTTCTGCTCACTCGTGACGATGAAATGCCGATGGCTGGCGACCTCATTCATTTTGGTGAGGCATCCACCGTGGATTATCCGCTGGTGGTAACTGGTGTCGAGGCGGGCGAGGATTTCTCCTCGCATCTTCGACTGATCGACGCTGCCCCTATCATTGACGAGTTGTTGGATGAAGAAGTGGTTCCGCCTTGGTCCGGACGCGCTGGCGCTGAAATCCCTGAAACCGCTTTGTTGCCTCCAGCGCCGCGCTTCACCTCTATTCGTTCCGGCTTTTCCGGCACAGATGAAATCAACCGGATCAACTATCTGATAGAGCCGGGCAGCGGCTTCGTCACAAGTGCCACTTTCGAAATCCAGCATCGTGCCAATGGCGCAACCGTCTGGAATACGATCTCCATCCCGGTGGCCGATGGTGGCGGTTCGCTCCTGATGTATCTGAATGGTGCATCCGTCCAGATGCGCGCCCGCGCACTCTCAAGCAATGGAGCGCCGGGAGCATACACAACGGTTATCACCTTTACCGTGGGTGCGGACGATATCGGAATTCCAACGGCCTTGCCGTCCAGCATGATCACTGTCGGCGCGTTGCTCGGCGCGGCTGTCGTCCAGTTCTCCACCGGCGACGATGCCAATATCTCCCTTGTACAGCTCTATCGCTCCACTTCGTCAGTTCTAAACCGTGAGACGGATGCCGTCTCGCTTCTAACGGTCCAGCCGTCCCGAAGCTATTCGGCTCCCGTTGGTGACACGACGCGGGAAAACCTCTTGATGAACGGTGCCATGGATAACACCGGAACTTGGGCGGCTGGCACCGGCTGGGCGATTGCTGCCGGAAAGGCGACCAAGACAGCAGGAACAGCCACCGTCCTTTCGCAACCACTCGCCGCCGAAAGTGGCAAATACTATCGGATTTCGTTCGCTCTGTCTGATGTGACAGCCGGAACCCTAACGCCGGAGCTGCTTGGCGGATCGACCCGCACCGGAACCACCCGCGCTTCTAACGGCACCTTCAGTGACCGCATTCAGGCAGTGACCGGCAACAACGCCTTTGCGCTGGCCGCGTCTTCGGCGTTCGCCGGATCGGTCGATAACGCCATCGTCTATCTCGAAACATCCACCTGTCTTGCGCAGGGCATCCACAATTTCTGGCTTGAACCCCAAAACGAAGACGGCATTCCCGGCCCGGTGGCTGGTCCTTTCTCCGTGACCATTCTTTGAGGACATCATGAACGCTATTATTCCTCCCGTAATGACGACGAACATTTCACATCAGGTACCCGTCTCTGATGAGCTTTTGGTGAACCGTGACGGCTCCACAGCGGTCCAGACAACCAATGATCTTGCAGTGCAATTGGCGGCAACATCGCCGCTCGATTTGGGAGGGTTTCAGGCCCCGTTGTTTGCGACCGAAGCGGCGCTGAATGCTGCGGTGCTGACGAACAAAGTTTCGGCTTGGGTATATGATGATCCCGGTGCCGACAAAAATGGCATCTGGTCGTGGGACGGCACGGCATGGGTTTGGACGCTGCCATTACCGTACTCCATCTCGGTACTGCGCAATGCAGGCGCTGAAACGCCTAACGCCATCGTCGCAACCTCGAAAGTGCCGCTGGTCGAAGGACTTATCGTTGTCTTGCCGATCACGGCAACCACCACCGCAACACCAGTGACGGTGAAGGTCAATGGCGGCAAAACGTTCATAATCAAAACACTGACCGGCAATGACATCATTCCGGGTGGCCTGGTCGAACAGATGATGGTTCTGGCGCTGGTCAGTGGCGATAACCTTCGCCTCATTAGTGATCAAGCGAGTGCTGCAATTGTTGCTGCTGCCGAGAACGCTGCTGAACGCGCCGAACAAGCTGCTGAAAGCCTTGAGGGAGTAAGCTTTTCTATTTTGAACACGAGGTACGTCACCGGCCTAACCGCCGACCCTGTGAATAATTCACAAAGATTGTTGGCGGCATGGGCAGAATGGGGCGCGCTCAATGCTGGACGCATCGACATTAACTTTCCTGCGGGCAGTTACAAATTTTCGCCTATCCAAGCATATGCTGTGGGCGTGGATGAAGGTCTGATCTTGCCGATGTCTGCTGGTGGACGTGTCAACTTCGTGGGTCGCGGGACAATTCTTATTCCTGCGTCCAACCGCATCGAAATGTTTGTCCAAGATGGTGCGGTCGAGATCGGCTACCACAACCTAACTTTCGATAACTCGCAAAATGGAGTTCTCCAGAATACAGCAAAACCAGCGGTCCTTACCAAAGGTGGCGGCGTTGCAGGGCTTGGAAACGCAGCAAATGCGGCAATCAGGCAGTATCGAGGAGCTACAGTTGAACTGGATGATGTCGTCTTCCGATCATTCAACGTCTGCTTAAATTACTACGGGAACTTCGATAATAATCAGTCCTTAGTCGGTCGCGTAAGAAGCAATCAGGTTCGAACCGAAGGCTGCTGCTTTGGTCATTTGCTCCATCAGGAGCGCGAACTGACAATGACGAATGGTGTGTGTTTGGACAATCTGGACAGTATCAACTCTTCAGGATCGACCCTTCGAGACCCCGGCCATTTTCTCTATCAGACTGATCGTGACGGCGCTAAACCGCAGTTGGTTACGATCAATGGTATTCAAAGTCGGGGAGGACAGAGCAGCGCTCTAAAGCTTCGCAAGGGGCAAACGGTCACTATTTCGGACGTAGTAGTAAGTGGAGATGGACGAGGGATCGAGATTTCTAACATTCAAAACGGTGGTGCGATATCCAACTTCTCGATTAAGCTCGCGGATTTTTCTTCGATAGATACTAATCAAAACGGGCTGGAAGTCAGCGACTGCGGAGAATTGGAGGTACAAAATGGTGTCATAGATATTAGGGGATGTAATGCTTGGGGAGTTCGAGTGCGGCGCGATATCGGCTCCGAGAACTGGCAGAATACCGGGCAGACTTTCACTCATCTAACTGTCATCCACGATTTTGCCCTTCCAACAGGAGTTGGAAAAGCTGCCTTTATTGCCTCGAACCAAGCAGATTTGATCTTAGAGGACTTTAGATTTGTGCATAAGGGTGTGATAGCCAATACGCGTCATCCAGTGGATATCGCGTCATGTACGCGAGCACGGATTTTCGACGTCACACATGACGCTCCTAGCAACCCTACCGACCGTGCCACGCTCATCAGCTTCGATGATGCTAGTGTCAACTGCTTTGCAGATGTGTATTCGTCCGGTTTGGGACATGGCCTAATCGCAACCGTAGGAACCACTTCAGCGTCGTCAGTTAGGGCGAATGTGGGCGGGCACAAGGTACTTGTTGATGGTGATTTATTTGGTTCCTTCACACCAGACCTAATTGGCCTCACCACGGCAGGCACGAATTCGTACTCATCAAGGTCGGGCGATTTTTCACGAAACGGAAGACGTGTTCGTGTTTGGGGCCAAATCACCCTGAATGCAGCCCTTGCTTCAACTGGAAACTTGGCAATCAGTGGGCTGCCATACGCAGTTCGAAACCGGTCAGCCGATTTCAGAGGTGAAGTCAGCTTCCTGTCTGGTGTTACACTCTCACAGGGTTCGATACCGTTCTTACTTTCTGTACGTGCGCAGAGTTACATGGCTCTTCGAAAACTGGATGGTGGTACGGCGAGCGCCATTCCAGCAGGTTCAATTTCAGGTGCGGCAGCACAAATTATCTTCGATTGTGAATACGAAACTGACGACCCTTTCTAACGCTGCGCTCTTGGCTTTCGCTGGTTGTTCATCTTATGATGTTTGCAACCACTGAAAGCCAATTGGAAATTGCATGAACATCTTATTCACGGGAAACTGCCAAGTAGAGACGTTGGCTAGAGCAGCCGATACCATGGCACGAAATGCCGTCGTTAAGGCAAAAGAGGTTCACAGCTTTGAATTCGATTATCGAGCCGAATTTTCAGGCTACGATGTAGTTTTTGCACAGTTGCCAGTGTTTGAGAGAGCATCCTTAGCTGAAGGCCTTAGCGCGCAGTTAGTGAAACTACCGAGATTGTCATTTAACGGATTTCATCCTGATGACTGTTACGTCAATTATAATGGAAAGCGCGCTCATTCTCCTTGTGGCGCTCTACACAGCAAGATCATTTTTGGTGCATGGTTTCACGGAATAGCAAGGGATGACGTAGAGTCGCTCTTCTGTAATTCGACGTTTGAAGCTCTAAAATTCTCCCAGTTCTTCGACAAGGCTGTGAAAGCTTTGTATAGCGAAGGCGACCAGTGCGATATCGATCTTAGGCCACTCTTTGCGGATTGGATGAAGGGGCGATCTCCTTTCATGCTCACGATGAACCATCCAAAAGCCGAGCCATTAATAGACTTGGCGCAGATCGTTATTGCTAAAGCGGGGATCGACTTTATTAGGTCAGATTTCGATTTGATGCACAATCTTGCTCGATATGTAATCTCGCCAGTCTTCCCCGAAATTGCGGCGCGGCACGGGATGCGAGGTTCCTCGGTGTATAAACGAGACGAACGGCTTCGCGGCGGTTCGGGATTGTTCCCACTAAAACAGTTTATCGAGCATTCGTATGATATTTACGAGACGTGGGACAAGGCGCTTCTTAATGACCACGCTGTGATGAAGGGAGCCTTCAGGGATTTCTTCGAGAATAGAAAGAAGACCGGAAATGGTGGGCATCCATACCGCAATATTCCTCCGCACCAAAATTGGCGAAAATCGTTTGCTGGCGTAGAGGCTTCTGAGGTGGACCCAGTGGTCGACTCAGGTTTCGAGCTAACCAAAGAGGATAAGGTCGCAACAGCCGGTTCCTGCTTTGCGCAGCATATTGCGAAAGCGCTGTCCGCAAGTGGGCTGAATTATTTCGTCACAGAAACCGGCCCTGAAGATCAGGGATATGGGGTGTATTCCGCCCGTTATGGAAACATCTACACAACGGCTCAACTCTCTCAGTTGATTGATCGGTCTTATGGCCGCTTCACCCCAGTTGATAACGTCTGGCAAACCCGTGAGGGACAATTTGCAGACCCCTTCCGTCCAGAGATGCCGCTGGTGGACAGAAGCAGCGCAAGAGCTATTGAGGAGCAGCAAAGCCAGCTTTTTGCGTCCGTACGCTCGATGATAGAAGAGATGGACTATTTTGTATTTACGCTAGGGCTAACGGAAGCATGGCGATCTAAAATCGACGGTGCGGTCTTTCCAATAGCCCCCGGAGTTACAGCCGGTGAGATGGACGAGAGCAAGTACGAGTTCGTCAACTTCACAGTAGATGAGGTGTATGCTGACCTCATGTCCTCGATCCAAAAGATACGCGCGATCAATCCCCGCGTTCGCTTCATATTGACTGTTTCCCCGGTGCCTCTTATGGCGACATTCGAGCCGCGCCATGTACTACAATCAACGACATACAGCAAATCTGTCCTGCGTGTTGTGGCGGATAAAGCGTCCAAAATAGATGGAGTTTTTTACTTCCCTTCGTATGAGGTCATAACAGGCCACTTCAATCGCGGTGCCTATTACGACGACGATCTTCGCTCAGTTCGAAAGGAGGGCGTCGAGCACGTCATGCGGCTGTTCTTGAAACATTGCACTGATGTCGAAGGGTCGATTATTGATCAGCATGACGAGCAAGCTATGGCAATACGAGCGAACAACGAGGTTTTATGCGCTGAAAGTCTTTTGGACGCATAATCGTAGAGGCCCGCTCTGGCGGGCCTTTTTTTGTTTAACAAGCTGGCGAACTGTTTTGGTGTCCGAAAGCTAACGCCATTCTGTCCAGAAGGCCGCGCCGCGCCACATTTGGGGCTGTGGAAAACCTTATTCTGGACGGCGAGGGCCATTCAGCCGAATAGGTCAGTGCATGTGGCTTACCCCCCTCTGTCCTGCCGGACATCTCCTAAACAAGGAGGGAGATCGGCAGGTGGCGACCTCTCGGCCATCTTGAACGCTGTGAAAAGATGAGGAGTGTGCTTCCTGCTAATCTCCCCACCTGTGGGGGAGAGGCCCGGCAGGGCAGAGGGGGGTAAGCCACACCCACCAACGAGCACGATGATCAGCAAGATGAAAAAAAGTTAATGTCCTGCGACCTTTATGTATATTGCAATCATAAAGCGGGGCTTTATGATTGCTGTCATGATGTTCGATTTCGGCTGTCTGCAAATTTCATCCCTGTGGGAGCGGCTGCTCGGCGCAATTGGCGACGCGGCGGGAAACCTCATGGGCCGTGTTGTCGAAGCGGTTCGCACCGTGTTCGAGGGTGATCCCGAAACCCGCCGCCAGGTCTCCTTTTCCATCGCGATCATTGCGCTGTCTGCCAAAATGGCAAAGGCGGATGGCATGGTGAATGATGCCGAGGTGCAGGCTTTCCGGCAGATTTTCGATTTTCCTGAAGAGGAAGCGAAGAACGTTGCCCGTCTTTATAATCTCGCCCGGCAGGATGTTGCCGGGTTTGAGGCCTATGCGGAACGGCTGGCCGGTCTGTGCGGTTCTGGCGACCAGAATTGCGAAATGCTGGAAAGTGTCATCGACGGGCTGTTCCACATTGCCAAGGCCGATGGCCTGATCCATGAGCGCGAAATGGCCTTTCTCGGTCGTATTGCGGAAATTTTCCGCATTACCGAAGACCATTTCGAAACGATCATGGCGCGGCATGTGCATATGGAAGGGCGCGATCCTTACCGGGTTCTCGGCGTTTCGCCGTCCGACGATTTTCTGGATATTCGCAAGCGTTACCGTTTGCTGGTGGCCGAACACCACCCGGACAAGCTGATTGCCCGCGGCGTTCCCATGGAATTGCACGCGGCGGCAAACGAGCGTATGGCGGCACTGAACGCCGCCTATGCGGCCATTGAGAAAGAACGCCGCGTCGCATGACAGACTTTACTGCGGATTATGCAGGTGCCACGGTTGCGCCTTCGCCCAACCATGGCGAAAGGCTCGATGTTGCCGGGCCGGATATGATCGTCCTGCATTATACCGGCATGAACAGCGCGGATGGTGCGCTGTCCTGGCTGTGCAATCCCGAAAGCCAGGTGTCCAGCCATTACTTCATCTATGAGGATGGCCGGGTTGTTCAACTGGTGCCGGAAAGCCGCCGTGCATGGCACGCTGGCAAAAGTTTCTGGCATGGCGTGACGGATATCAATTCCTGTTCCATCGGCATCGAGATTGCCAATTCCGGTCACCCGGCCGGATTGCCGGATTTTCCTGAACCGCAGATTGACGCGGTGATCGAATTGTGTCGCGATTGCGGCGCACGCTGGTCTATCGCGCCTGAGCGCGTGCTGGCGCACTCCGATATTGCCCCGGTTCGCAAGCTTGATCCGGGCGAAAAATTCCCGTGGGACAGGTTGTCGCAGAACGGTGTGGGACACTGGGTTTCACCCGGACCCATCGGCGGCGGACGCTTCTTTCAGCGCGGCGATAGCGGCCAGCCGGTGGAAGCCTTGCAATCCATGCTGTCGCTCTATGGATACGGCGTTGAAATATCGGGTGAATATTGCGACAAAACCGAAGGGGCGGTGACCGCTTTCCAGCGCCATTTCAGGCCGTCTCTGGTCGATGGTATCGCGGATTTTTCCACCATAGACACGCTGCACCGGCTGATTTCCTCGCTGCCGAAATTTCAGGGCGCTTAAACGCTTTTTGCGGAAAATCGTTCCGTGAAAACGCGTGAGGACAAGCGTTTTTTCTGTTCTGCCACAGTAAATCCTTATTGGCCACCTTTATAAGCCTCATCAAACCGCGGTCTGTTTCAGTGTGAAACGTGGATCGTAAACATTCATGATGAGGACTTTCGACGGATTGTTCAAAGCAATAGTCCGAATTGGCCATGCTGTTGTCAGCGGCCATAAGATCTTCATGCCCGGAGATTATTTCTACTAATGAGAAGAGTATTTGTTGCTGTCACGGCTTGCCTTGCCATGCTTGCCGCGTCGGGTGGAACCGTTTTTGCCAAAGATGAAGTGAAAACCAAAACCGTCACGTTGCAGACCTATTTCAGCAAGCCCGGATATCCCATTCCAGAAAAGTCCCTGCCGACAGCTTTGAAGAACGATTACTCCGATCTCATCGTCAAATACGCCAAGCGTTATGGCGTGCCGACCAATCTGGCCCATGCCGTTGTTTCGGTGGAAAGCAAGTTTAACCCCAGGGCGCGGGGCAGTGCCGGCGAAGTCGGTCTGATGCAGATCAAGCCAGCCACGGCCCGGATGATGGGGTATCGCGGCACGACCAAGGCGCTTTATGACCCCGAAACCAATATTCGCTGGGGCATGCAATATCTCGCAACCGCCCACCAGCTTGGCGGCGGGCAGGTGTGCGATACCATTCTGCGCTACAATGCAGGCCATGGCGCAACGCGCATGAACCCGGTTTCCAAGCGCTATTGCGGCAAGGTGCAGGCGATTCTGGCAGGCTAAATGCATTCCACCGCCCTCATTCCTGTGCTTGTCACAGGAATCCGGTAGACGCGCTTCTGCGCGGCTGTAAAAAGTCTTTCCAGCCCAAGGACATGGGCTGACTGGAATCCTGTCACAAGGACAGGAATGAGGACCTTGGGGATGTGAAAAATGCCGGATTTCAAATATGTCGTGGTGGGTGCGGGCATGATGGGGACCGCTGCGGCGAGGCATCTTTCTGCACAAGTGGATGGTGTGGCGCTGATCGGCCCTGCCGAGCCGCTGGACCGCAAAAGCCACAACGGCGTTTTTTCCAGCCATTATGATGAAGCGCGGATAACACGCGGCTTTGATGGCGACCCGGTCTGGGCTGCGTTGGCGAAGCGTTCCATCGGGCGTTACGGCGAGATCGAAGCCAGAAGCGGCATTCGGTTCTATCACGAAGCCGGATGCCTGTTTGCCGGAAACGGTGATGGCTTGGGCGGTGCTTATGTGTCACGCGCCATGGCGGCAAGCGATGCGCTTGGCCTTGAGATCGAGGTGCTGGATGCGGCAGGTCTTGCAGACCGCTTTGGCATGTTCGCTCTGCCAGGCGATAACCAAGGCTGGTTTGAGCGCCGAAATGCCGGTTACGTCAACCCACGTGCTTTGGTGAAGGCGCAATGCGCGATTGCTGAAAGCCAGGGTGCGAAGCTGATTCGCGAAACCGTGATACGTATTGAAGATACGGCTGATGGCGTTGAGATCGTAACGCAGGAAGGCCAGCGTTTTACATCGGAAAAGGTGATTGTTGCGGCAGGTGGTTTCACCAACATGGCCGAGCTTTTGCCTTCGCAGGTCGATATGGCGGCGACGGGCCGCACCATTGCATTTTTTGAGTTGAACGAAGAAAAACAACGCGCTTTTGAGGGGATGCCGTCGACCATCGTGCTGGCGGAAAATGCTGACGACATCGTCTATATTCTGCCGCCGGTGCTGTATCCCGATGGCAAGGTTTACTTGAAAATCGGTGGCGAAAGCGAGAAGGGCAGGCTGGAAACGCTGGACGAGGCGGTCCGCTGGTTCCACTCCGATGGCACGGCAAGCGAAGTGGCCTTTCTAGTCAAACGGGCGGTGGAGTTGATGCCGGAGCTTGGCGGTTGCCCGGTGACATCAGGCTCTTGTGTCGCGTCCATCACGCGCACTGGTTATCCCTATATTGGTTATACGCAGTCCTCCAACATCGCTGTTTTGACGGGCGGCAATTTTGTGTCTGCCAAATCATCGGACGAGATTGGTCGTCTGGGTGCGGTTTTGCTGCTGGATGGGCAGTTGACGGAAGAGGATTTTGCCGGGGAGGTGGCGCCGGTTTTTGTTTGAGGGTGGGCTGTATAGTAGAAGGGGGTAAGCCACACGCTCCGCCTTCTACCGTGACTGAAATCTCTCTACATTTTTCATTCCAATACTCTGGCATCGATTCATCAAAGCGCTACAACTCGTTGTAACGGAATCGGAAATGGCGAGAGCGGGCATGGCGGCGGATTTCAAATATATCGTGATTGGTGCGGGCATGATGGGCGCTTCGGCCGCGCGTCATCTGGCGGAACAGAGCGATGGCGTTGGGTTGATTGGTCCGGGTGAGCCTGCGGATATCAAGAACCACGAAGGTGTTTTTGCCAGCCATTATGATGCAGCGCGGATTACGCGCACCATTGATAGCAACGCGGATTGGGCGCGTCTCGCCAACCGTTCGATTGCCCGTTACGCGGAAATCGAGCGGGAAAGCGGCGTGGAGTTTTACGGTGAGGTGGGTTGCCTCATCGTCGGCAAGACGCGGGGCACTGGCTTTCCTTATATAGAGAATGTCTGTGCTGCGGCGGATGCGCTGGGTGTTGAGACGGAGATTCTGGGTGATGCGGCGCTTGCCGAGCGCTTCCCGTATTTCTCCTTCGAAAGCGGCTGCGAAGGTGTGTTTGAGAAGAACAATGCCGGATACGTCAATCCGCGAGAGCTGGTGCGGGCGCAGATTGTTGTTGCTGAAAAACGCGGTGTGACGCGCGTTGAGGATATTGCCGTGAGTGTGCGCGAAGAGGGTGGTTTGGCGACAGTCACGACCGCTTCGGGCCACAGATATACGGCGGACAAGGTGCTGGTTGCGGCGGGTGGGTTCTCCGTCGCGGAAGGGCTTTTGCCGCAGGCGCTGGAGATGAATGTCTATGGGCGCACCGTTGCGTTCTTTGAGATTCCCGATGACGAACTGCATCTTTATGCGGGAATGCCATCGCTGATTTATGAGCCGACCGATCCGCGCAAACACATCTATCTTCTGCCGCCGGTGCGTTATCCGGATGGCAAGGTTTACCTGAAGATTGGCGGCGAGCCGGTGGATGTTCTTTTGAACGGCGACCGCGAAATACGCGATTGGTTCCGTGCCGGTGGAAGCGCGCAGGTCCGTGATGATTTGTCAGGGATCGTTGAAACCTTACTGCCATCCATCGACCGCTCGCGGATTTCCATGGCGGGATGCGTGACGTCCTATACGCCGAGTGGCTTTCCGGCGGTCGGTTATACGTCATCGCCCAATATTGCCGTTTTGACGGGCGGTTGCGGTGCTGCCGCCAAAAGCTGTGATGAAATCGGGCGGCTGGGGGCGGAACTGTTGGTTGAGGGGGCGGTTATCGACCAGGGTTATGAGGCGGATTTTGCGCCATCTTTTTCGGCCTAATCAACCATTTGTGGATTTTCCATTGGCTTTCGTGTCTGAACCCGTCTAAGGAGCGCGTGCCAGTTGGCCGGGCAGCCGCGCTTTACCAATGTCGAAAGACGGTAAGGGGAGGAAAGTCCGGGCTCCACAAAAACACGGTGCCGGATAACGTCCGGCGGGGGCGACCCTAGGGAAAGTGCCGCAGAGAGTAGACCGCCACTTTTAGAGTGGTAAGGGTGAAAGGGTGGGGTAAGAGCCCACCGCGCCGCTGGTAACAGGGGTGGCAAGGTAAACCCCACCGGGAGCAAGACCGAATAGGGATAACGCGGGGTGCGCGCAAGCGGACCTACAGCCGGTTTTTGGGCGAGTTATCCGGGTGGGTTGCGCGAGGCGGCATGTAAATGTCGTCCCAGATGAATGGCTGCCACGTTCCGGGTCAAACCGGGGCCATACAGAACCCGGCTTACAGGCCAACTGGCAAATTCCTTTTTCTCCGTCTTTCCTGCCGGAATGATTCCGGTTTTTTGCCCAATTCATTGTTATCGCTGGGAAAAGGTCACTTTTCCGGCGATTTTTTCGTGCTGTTTTAGTGGCCTCGAAACAAACACGGTAAACCATTCGTTAAACTTAACGGGATATGAATATTCGATCTGAGGCCGGTATCGTGCTGGCTTCTCCCATTGACGCCCAAAGTGTCCCATGGTATCCCAAATGCACACCACAAAGGGTCGTGTTTTTGACCCGCAATCGCTGAAACGTGAAGGCCTGCAAAGGGCTGCGGGGCATTTTGTTCTGCCGGTCAGCGATGTGTCGTGCGTAACGGTGTTGTCTGGCGATGCGGGTTTAGACCTTTGGCCGGGCGGTTTGGGCGAGTTGAGCAATGGGCCGCTTTTTATCGAACGTGACGAACAGGATCGACGCCAAGGGGCGCGTCTCGGTTCCGTCGCTGTTTCGGTCAGTGCTGGTGGAGCGTGGTATTCAGGAGCTTTATTGCCTTCAGGATTTCGCGTTTCCGGCGATCAGCATTGGCGGGCCGGACTTGCTGGAACGTTACGAACGGCAGATCGCATCGATGGATGCGTTTTCGCCGGAAGCAAATGCAATGTTGCTGCTGGTTCACGGTGGCGGCGTTTTCATGAAGCTCGATGCGGAAGGGCGGTTGATGGTGACGGATTTCATCCGGGAATTTACCGGAGTCACCACGGACGTCACTTTTGTAGGTCGGGCGGATCATTTTCAGTTGTGGCAGCCGCAAGCGTTTCACGAGGCGCAGGCGGCAGCACGGACGGGGCGCGGTTTTTCGGCTGTTCGCCCCGTATAGGACGGGGAAACGGAATGGCGGCGAATTCTGGCGACAACTCTATTGAAGCCGGTGGCGGACCGGTTCGCCACATTCCGGTTCTTCTCCGTGAAGTTCTGACCGCGCTGGAACCAGCGCCGGGCAAAATCATTCTCGACGGCACGTTTGGTGCTGGCGGTTATACGCAGGCCATTCTCGACCAGGGCGCAAACGTTATCGCGCTGGACCGTGACCCCAACGCCATTGCGGGCGGGCAGGACATGGTGGCCGCCAATGGCGGGCGCCTTTCGCTGATCCAGTCACAATTTTCCAATCTGGCCGATCATGTTCCAGCCGAAGGGTTGGATGGCATCGTGCTGGATATCGGCGTTTCTTCCATGCAGATCGATGAGGCCGAGCGCGGTTTCTCGTTCCAGCGCAACGGGCCGCTGGATATGCGTATGTCGTCTTCAGGCGTGTCTGCGGCAGATGTGGTCAACCGCTGCAAGGTGGGTGATCTCATTCGCATTTTCGGTTTTCTGGGCGAAGAAAAGCAGTCGGGCCGTATTGCTCGCGCTATCGAAAAGAAACGTGCCGAAGAGCCGTTTCGCACCACGCGCGATCTGGCCGGGCTGATTGAAATCGTCACGCCGCGCAAGGCCAAGGACAAGATCCATCCGGCAACGCGGGTGTTTCAGGCGCTGCGCGTTTTCGTCAATGACGAGCTTGGCGAATTGGCGCAGGCGCTGTTTGCCGCTGAACGGGCGTTGAAGCCGGGCGGTCGGCTTGTCGTGGTGACCTTCCATTCGCTGGAAGACCGCATTGTGAAGAAATATTTCGCGGATCGTTCCAGCCGCGCCGCTGGCTCTCGGCACATGCCGATGCTGGCAGACAAGCCGGCGATTTTCGATGCGATTGGCAAGCCGATGATTGCCGCGAGCGACGAGGAAGCCGAGATCAACCCGCGTGCCCGTTCGGCAAAGTTGCGGGCAGGGGTGCGCAGCACCGCACCGGCACGGGCCGCCGATGTGTCGATTTTCGAACTGCCTGACCTTGCCAGCCTTGAAAAGATGGGAGGCTGATATGCTGCGGACCTTTGACCTTGTCCTCATGGGTGTGATGGTTTCGGCAGCGGTCGTGACCTATTCCATCAAGCATCAGGCGGATTTGAAGCTGGATGCGGTGCGCAAGCTGGAAACCGAAATCAAGCTTGAGAAAGACACCATCGATCTGCTGCGGGCAGACTGGGCGCTTCTGACCCAGCCGAACCGTCTGCATCGTCTGGTCAACGCCTATCAGGGCGATCTGGCCTTGGCACCGACCATGCCGACGCAGTTGTCGCAGCCGAAGGAATTGCCGATGCTGCGGTCGCAATTGCCGCAGCCGCCAGAGCCGCAAGGCATGAGCGTGGAAGATGTGATTGCCGCTGCCGTTCATGGTTCCAAGCCCGGCGCGACGCTGGGTGGTGTGAAGCCGAAATCTGCCCCTGCGGGCCAGATTGCCGCTACGGGTGCCGTACCCGTGCCACAGCCGCGTGCGCGTGTTGCCGCGCGGCCGACCGCAGCGCCCATGCCGGCTGCGCGTGTCGAGCAGGGCGACGAGACGGACGAAATGGATGATACAATTACAGGATCGGTGAACCGCTGATGTCTTTTCTTTCCCGCGTCATGGTTCTGAAGAGCAGGGCTCATTTTTCCGCCAGCACGAGCGGCGTAACGGGTGACCATGCGGCTTTTGAAGGTGCGCGCAAGAGACGCGCCACGCAGGCGAAAACCCGCGTCGGTCTGCTTATTTTTGGTTTCGTGGCGTTTTACGGCGTTGTCGGTGGACGTCTGGTGCAATACGGCATGACAGAGCCGGAAACGGTGTCCAGCATTGCGCCTGCGGACCGGTTGATGGCTTCTCGGCCTGATCTTCTGGATCGCAATGGCGAAGTGCTGGCCACAGACATTCGCACCGTTTCGCTGTTTGCCGAACCGCATCGCATTGTCGATGTGGATGAAGCGATTGAAAAACTGCGCACGGTTCTGCCTGATCTCGACACACGCGGCACCTATCAAAAGCTGAAATCCGAATCACGCTTCCAGTGGCTGCGCCGTCAGTTGACGCCAAAGCAGCAGAGCCAGATTTTGGCGCTGGGTATTCCCGGCATCGGCTTCCGGCCTGAGAAGCGCCGCTTCTATCCCGGCGGTGCAACCGCTTCGCACGTCATCGGCCACGTTAACATCGACAACCGTGGCGTTGCGGGCATGGAGCGCTATCTGGACAGCCAGGGTCTTGCAGACCTGACGGCACTGGGCATGACATCGGACCAGCCGCTGGAGCCGGTGAAACTGTCCATCGATCTGCGCGTGCAGGCCATCGTGCGTGAAGTGGTGGTCGGTGCCATTCAGAAGTTCGAAGCGCTTGGCGCGGGTGCGGTTGTTATCAACGTTCATACCGGCGAAATTCTCGCCATGGTCTCGGCACCGGATTACGACCCCAACCACCCGGCGGAAGGTGCCAAAGAGGGCTGGTTGAACCGCATGTCGAACGGTACGTTCGAAATGGGTTCCACCTTCAAGTCTTTCACCATCGCTATGGGCCTGGATTCCGGCAAGGTTCGCATTGGCGATACGTTCGATGCGCGGTTCCCGATCCGCATCGGCGGTTTCACCATCAAGGATTTCCACGGCAAGGGCCGCATCCTGTCCGTGCCTGAAATCTTCCAGTATTCGTCCAACATCGGTACGGCCAAGATTGCCGACACGGTTGGCATCGAAGGCCACAAGGAATTTCTGACGCGGCTTGGTCTGTTGACCAAGATGCAGACGGAACTGCCTGAAATCGCCATGCCGACGCAACCGCGCGTGTGGAAAAAGATCAACTCCGTGACCATCTCCTTCGGTCACGGCGTGTCAACCACGCCACTGCAAACTGCGATTGCCGGTGCGGCGCTGGTGAACGGCGGCAAGCTGATCGAACCCACCTTCCTGCCGCGCACGGTTGCGCAGGCCGATCAGGTGGCCAAGCAGGTTTTGCAGCCGGGTGCCAGCAAGGACATGCGCTTCCTGTTTGAATGGAACGGCGTCAACGGTTCCGGCCGCAATGCGCGTGTTGAAGGTTTCAACGTGGGCGGCAAGACGGGCACGGCGGATAAGGTGGTGAACGGGCGGTATGTACACGACAAGAACTTCAACGCATTCCTCTCGGCTTTTCCGATGGACAAGCCGGAATATGTGGTTCTGTCCTTCATCGATGAGCCGAAGACGGACAAGGGCAATGGCGCGGCACTGGCCGGTTCTTCTGCGGCACCGATGGTGCACGATATCATCACCCGCTCGGCAGCAATTCTTGGGGTAAAACCGAAGTTCGGTAAGGACGGTTCGGCCTTGCTCGTGTCTTATTGATTGTTACAGCTTATGATGGACCGGCGATTCGTGCCGGGGGACAAGACCAGCACGGGGACAAGACGGGCACATCGATGAATTTGCGAGATTTATCCGGGGCAGCGTTCCCGGAATTGACTGAATTGCTGCGGACTGACGCCGGAGCGCTGGAGATTACGGGGATTACGGCGGATAGCCGCAAGGTCCAGCCGGGATCGCTTTTTGTAGCGGTTGCCGGCACCAAGGCGGATGGTGCCGCCTATGTGCAGGACGCCGTTGCCAAGGGCGCTGTCGCCATTGTTTCCAACCACGCTATTGATGCTGACGTGCCGGTTCTGACCGTTTCGGATGCCCGCCTGTATCTGGCACTTTCTGCTGCCCGGTTTTATGGCAAACAGCCCGAAACCATGGTTGCCATTACCGGCACGGCTGGCAAAACCTCTGTCGCGTCTTTCATTCGTCAAATCTGGGCCTTTGCGGGCCATGCGGCAGCGCAGATCGGCACCACGGGCGTGATTGCGCCGGGTCGTGAAGAGTATGGTTCGCTAACGACACCTGATCCGGTTTCGCTTCATGCGCTGCTGGCTGAACTCGCCTCCGAAGGCGTGACCCATGCCGCGATGGAAGCCTCCAGCCATGGCCTGGACCAACGCCGTCTGGATGGCGTGACACTGGCCGCTGCCGGTTTTACCAATCTCGGTCGCGACCATATGGATTACCATCCTGATATCGAGGACTATATGGCCGCGAAAATGCGGCTGTTCGATACGCTGTTGCCCAAGGGTTCACCTGTTGTCATCTTCGCTGACGATACGTGGTCTGAGCGTGCCATTCAGGTTGCCACAGATGCGGGCCATGATGTGCGCACTGTGGGTCGCAAGGGCGATTATCTGGCCCTGAAACGGGTCGAGCATTTCCGCCACAAGCAGCTGATCGAAGTGCATCACCAAGGCACCATTTACGAGGTGGATATTCCGCTGGCGGGTGATTTTCAGGTCGCCAATGCACTGGTGGCCGCAGGCCTTGCCATCTCCACCGGCGTTCCGGCTGGCGTGGCGATGAAGGCACTCGAAAAGCTGATTGGTGCGGCTGGCCGTCTGGAACTGATCGGCCACACCAAGAACGGCGCATTGGCCTATGTGGATTATGCCCACAAGCCGGATGCGCTGGAAAATGTGCTGACCTCCGTGCGGCCGTTTACCTCTGGCCGTATCATTACCGTTTTCGGTTGCGGTGGAGATCGCGACAAGGGCAAGCGCCCGATCATGGGTGAGGTTGCCACCCGGCTGTCCGACATCGTGATCGTGACGGATGACAATCCGCGCTCTGAAGAGGCCACGACGATCCGCGCCGAAATCATGGCGGCGGCACCGGGGGCTCTGGAAATTGGCGATAGGGCGGAAGCCATTCGCCATGCTGTTTCGCTGCTTGGGAATGGAGACACTTTAATCGTTGCGGGTAAGGGGCATGAAGAAGGTCAGATTATTGGCGCTGTCACGCTGCCGTTTTCGGACCATGAACAGGTGCGTACCGCGCTGGAAGGATTGAAGATTTGAACTGGTTATGGACAGTGCCGGACATGATCGCCGTTATGGCGGGACGTCCGGTCGGCAATCTGCCACAGGGCATTACGGGCATTTCCATCGATAGCCGCTCGGTGCAGGCGGGCGAAGCTTTCTTCGCCATCAAGGGCGACCGGGTGGACGGGCATGATTATGCCAGCTTTGCCGTTGCCAATGGCGCTGGCTTGCTGGTGGTTGCCGAGGGCAAGCTTCCGGCACTTGGTCGTTTGACCGTGCCGATGATTGTCGTCGACGATGTGCTGGCCGCTATGGTGAAGCTCGGCATTGCAGCACGGGAACGCAGCTCGGCGCGCATCATTGCCGTCACCGGTTCGGTGGGAAAAACCACGACCAAGGAAATGCTGCGGCAGGTTCTGGCCCCGTCCGGCAAGGTCCACGCGGCTGTGTCGTCCTTCAACAATCACTGGGGTGTGCCGCTGACCTTGGCGCGGATGCCTGCCGATACGGAATTCGGCATTTTTGAAGTGGGCATGAACCATGCGGGCGAGATTGGCCCGCTGGTGAGGCAGGTCAGACCGCATCTCGCCATCATCACCACCATTGCTGCCGCGCATCTGGGCAACTTCAACAGTCTGGAAGAGATTGCCGCTGCTAAAGCTGAAATTTTCGAGGGCGTTCTGCCGGGTGGCGCGGTTATTCTGAACCGTGACAATGCGCAGTTCGACCAATTGGAACTGGCCGCAATGGATGCGGGCATCGAGCATATCCTGACCTTTGGCCAGCACGCGAAGGCGGATTTCCGGCTGGCGGATTTTGAAAGCACGCCGAACGGCTCGACCATCTGGGCCATCATCAACGGTGAAACCAGCGAATTGCATATCGGCACGCCGGGCCGGCACATTGCCGAAAACGCCATGGCCGCACTCGGCACGGTCGCCGTGACCGGCGCTGATCTGGACAAGGCTTTTGCCGCGCTTGGCGCTTTGGAAGCGGTCAAGGGCAGGGGTCAGCGCCATCGCCTGTCGGTTGGTGAAGGGTCGTTCCTGCTGATCGATGAGAGCTACAACGCCAACCCTGCTTCCATGCGTGCGGCTATCGCGCTGCTGGCCGAGGCTCAGGTGACGGGCAATGGACGACGCGTGGCCGTGCTGGGCGATATGCTTGAGATGGGCGAGTTTGCCGCCGAAGTGCATGAGGAATTGTCCAGTCCGCTTCTGTCTTCCGGCATCGAACATGTATGGCTTGCGGGTGAGTCGATGGCTGCACTTCGCGATGCGCTGCCGGAAAGCGTTCACGTCGCATGGTTCCCGACGACGGCAGAACTCAATGAATTCGTGCTGAAATGGGTCCAGCCAGGCGATGTCTTGATGATAAAATCGTCACTTGGCATCGGTTTCGGCAAGATTGTTGCCGCCCTTCTTGACAAGTATCCGGCATTCCCGGAGACGGAGCGCAATATCTAGAGCATCGGACCAAGAACGGCGACTATGTCGTCGAAAAGTGTGAAGCGGTTTTTGGGCAATCCGATGCTGAAACAAAAAACTTAAAGCGGCCAGATGAATCGTTTCCCGGCCGCCGCTTTAAACGCCTTTTGAAAGGGCAAATATGCTGATCTGGCTCGTTGAACTGTCTGATAAAGTTCAAATCTTCAATCTGTTCAGGTACATTACGTTCCGGGCCGGTGCTGCACTGTTCACCTCCGCCCTCATCGTTTTCCTGTTCGGTCCGGCAATCATCAATTCGCTGCGCATCCGCCAGGGCAAGGGTCAGCCGATCCGCGCCGATGGTCCGCAGACGCATTTCAAGAAGGCCGGCACGCCCACCATGGGCGGGCTGATGATCCTTGCGGGCATTCTCGGTGGTTCGCTGCTGTGGGGCGATCTTTCCAACGTGTATGTCGTTGCAGTGTTGATGGTGACGCTGGGCTTTGGCGCGATCGGCTTTTACGATGACTATCTGAAAGTCACCAAGCAGAGCGACAAGGGCTTTTCCGGCAAGGCGCGCCTTGGCATCGAATTCGTCATTGCCGCGATTGCCGTGTTTTTCATGATGGAAATCGCGCTGGCGACGGCACCGCATGGCGGCACGCTGGGCAGTTCCATCGCCTTTCCGTTCTTCAAGGAATTCGTGATCAACCTTGGCTATTTCTTCGTGCTGTTCGGTGCCTTCGTCATCGTCGGTGCGGGCAATGCCGTGAACCTCACGGACGGTCTTGATGGTCTTGCCATCGTGCCTGTCATGATCGCGGCTGCGACCTTCGGCATCATTTCCTATCTCGTCGGAAATGCGATTTTCGCCAACTACCTCCAGATCAATTTTGTGCCGGGAACGGGCGAACTGGCGGTGATCGTCGGTGCCGTCATCGGCGCGGGGCTTGGCTTCCTGTGGTTCAACGCACCGCCTGCGGCTATTTTCATGGGTGACACCGGCTCGCTGGCTTTAGGCGGTTTGATCGGCTCCATCGCGGTTGCCATCAAGCATGAGCTTGTCATGATTATCGTCGGTGGCCTGTTTGTCATGGAAACGCTGTCGGTCATCATTCAGGTGTTCTGGTTCAAGCGCACCGGCAAACGGGTGTTTCTTATGGCGCCCATCCACCACCATTTCGAAAAGAAGGGCTGGACGGAAAGTCAGGTCGTTATCCGGTTCTGGATCATCTCGGTTGGCCTTGCGATGCTCGGCCTTGCCACGCTGAAGCTGAGGTAATCGAATGATCCCCGTCACCACACTTGCCGGTAAAAAAGTTGCCCTCTTCGGTCTGGGCGGCTCTGGCCTCGTCACGGCACGGGCGCTTGTGGCTGGCGGTGCTGAGGTCACGGCATTCGATGACAACCCCGATAGCGTTGCCAAGGCTGAAGACGAGGGCATTCCGACTGCCGATCTTCGCAGTCTCGACTGGTCGAAACTCGCAGCATTCGTGCTGGCCCCCGGTGTGCCACTGACGCATCCCAAGCCCCATTGGTCGGTTGATCTGGCTCGCGCCGCTGGCGTGGAGATCATCGGCGATATCGAGCTTTTCGTGCGCGAGCGCCGGGCGTACGCGCCCGATTGCCCGTTCATCGCGATAACTGGCACCAACGGCAAATCCACGACCACGGCGCTGATTGCGCATATTCTGACATCAGCCGGTCGTGATACGCAGCTTGGCGGCAATATCGGCACCGCGGTGCTGAGCCTTGAGCCGCCGAAGGCGCAACGTTTTTACGTGGTCGAATGCTCGTCCTACCAGATCGATCTGGCGCCGACGATCAACCCGACCGCTGGCATTCTGCTGAACCTCACACCTGACCATCTCGACCGTCACGGCACGATGCAGCATTATGCCGATGTGAAAGAGCGCCTTGTTGCGGGCAGCGATACGGCGGTTGTGGGGGTTGATGACAGCCATTGCACACTGATTGCGGATCGCATCGCGCGGGCTGGCGTCAAGGTTACGCGCATTTCCAAACGCAGTGTGGTGGCCGATGGGCTTTATGCCGAGGGCAGCCGCATCCTCAAAGCTGATGGCGGCAAGTCCTCGCTGCTGGTTGATCTCGACGGCATTCAAACTCTGCGCGGCAGCCACAATGCCCAGAATGCAGCGGCGGCGATTGCCGCTTGCCTTGCGGTTGGTGTGTCTGTTGAAGATGTGAAGGCCGGTCTAAAATCCTTCCCCGGCCTCAAGCACCGTATGCAGCCGGTTGGCCGTCGCGGCAATGTGACCTTCGTGAATGACAGCAAGGCGACCAACGCGGATGCGGCAGCGCCTGCGCTGTCCAGCTTTGAGCGTATCTACTGGATTGCGGGCGGTCTGCCGAAAGCCGGTGGCATTGCCAGCCTCTCGCCGCTGTTTCCGCGCATTGCCAAGGCCTATCTCATCGGTGAAGCGGCGGCGGAATTTGCGGCCACGCTGGGTGAGGCCGTGCCCTACGAAATTTCCGGCACGCTTGACAAGGCCGTGGAACATGCCGCAGCAGATGCGCAAAAGGACGGTGCGGACGGCAATGTCGTGATGTTATCCCCGGCTTGCGCAAGCTTCGATCAATATAAGAACTTTGAAATACGTGGTGATTCGTTTGTCGCACGCGTTGCAGCGCTTGACGGTGTGACGATGTTGGTTGGCTCGGAAAAGGGAGGCTGATGACATGGTAAGCCGTATTGACCGGGGACCGGTTGCGGAATGGTTCTGGACCATCGACCGTTTTTTCCTCGCGGCCTTCATCGCGCTGATGGGCATCGGGCTGATGTTGTCCTTTGCCGCATCGCCTGCGGTTGCCGAGCGTATTGGTCTCAACAGCTTCTTCTTCGTTCAGCGCCAGGCCATGTTCATGGTGCCATCGCTGGCGATCATGGTGGGTCTGTCCTTCCTGTCACCGCGTCAGGTGCGCCGCGTTGCGGTCATCATGCTGATCGCTGCCCTGCTGATGATGATTTTTGCGCTGTTCTTCGGCATTGAAGTGAAGGGTGCGCGCCGCTGGATTTCTGTTGGCTCCTTTTCCATCCAGCCGTCGGAATTCATGAAGCCGGCCTTTGTGATTGTCTGCGCGTGGCTGTTTGCAGAGCGCGCACGTCATCCTGAAATTCCCGGCAATCTTTTTGCCATCATCACCTTCGGCATTGTCGCTGCCCTGCTGATTGCCCAGCCGGACTTCGGCCAGACCATTCTGACCTCCGTTGTCTGGGGCGGCATGTTCTTTATGGCGGGCGTGCCGTGGTTCTGGATCATCATGCTCGGTGGCCTCGGAGTCGGTGGCATTGTCACCGCCTATCTGATGTTGCCGCACGTTGCCGGTCGTATCGACCGGTTCTGGACGGGTGAGGGCGATACGTTTCAGGTGGACACCGCCCGCGAAGCCATCATTCGTGGCAACTGGTTCGGCCAGGGGCCGGGTGAAGGCATCGTCAAGCGCATCATTCCCGATAGCCATACGGACTTTATCTTTTCCGTTGCGGCGGAAGAATTCGGCATTCTGTTCTGTATGCTGCTGGTCGCGATTTTTGCTTTCATCGTGTTGCGCGGACTGGCACATGCGTTCAAGGAAAAGGACGATTTCGTCCGTTTTGCCGTGGCTGGTCTGGTGCTTCAGATCGGTATGCAGTCGATGATCAACATCGGCGTTAATCTGGAACTGATGCCAGCCAAAGGCATGACCCTGCCGCTGATTTCCTACGGCGGTTCGTCGATGATGGCGATTTGCGTCACCGCCGGTTTCCTGTTGGCGCTGACCCGGCATCGCCCTGAAAAACGTGCGCAGGAGCGCAGTTTCTTCCGGGTCAATGCAGGCCTTCCTGCGGAGTAAAGATATGACTAAAGGCATCGTTCTGCTTGCCGCCGGGGGAACCGGCGGCCATGTGTTTCCGGCAGAGGCGCTGGCTTACGAGTTGAAGGCACGCGGTTATTCCGTGCATCTGGTAACGGACAGCCGCGCCGAACGCTATGCGGGCAAGTTTCCTGCCGATGAAATTCACGTTGTTCCATCGGCCACAATAGGCTCGAAAAACCCTATTGCAGTCGTCAAAGCCCTTCTGAAGCTCTGGACCGGCCTTCGCGCTGCGCGTCGCCTTGTAACCAGATTGAAGCCGGTTGCCGTGGTGGGTTTTGGTGGATACCCCACCGTGCCGCCGCTTCTGGCGTCTACGGGGCTTGGCGTTCCCTCGATCATCCATGAACAGAACGCCGTTATGGGCCGTGCCAACCGAGCGCTGGCAAAACGCGTCAAAGCGATTGCCGGTGGTTTCCTGCCGGAAGCCCAAGGACAATATGCCGACAAGACAGTGGCGACGGGCAATCCTGTACGCCCCGCCGTGCTGGCTGCTGCCGATGTGGCCTATACGCCGTCGAATGCCGGTGAGCCATTTCAGTTGGTCGTGTTTGGCGGAAGTCAGGGTGCGCAGTTTTTCTCGGCTGCGGTTCCCGCCGCTATCTGCCTGTTGCCCAATGAGTTGCGCAGCCGTGTGTCGGTCACGCAGCAAGCCCGCCCGGAAGACAAGGAGAGCGTCGTCGCATCCTATAAGAAGCTGGGCGTGAACGCGGATGTGTCGCCGTTCTTTGGTGATATGGCCGAACGCATTGCCGGGGCCGATCTGGTGATCAGCCGTTCTGGCGCATCAACCGTTTCGGAACTTTCGGTGATCGGTCGTCCATCGGTGCTGGTGCCTTACCCCCATGCGCTGGATCATGATCAGGCCGCCAATGCCGCTTCGCTTTCGGCGGCGGGTGGAGCCAGTGTTATCAAACAATCTGAACTTTCGCCCAAGACGCTGTCAGCACTTTTGAGCGATGCCATGAACGAGCCGGAGCGTCTGGCGCAAACGGCGGCGGCAGCGAAAGCGACCGGCAAGCCGGATGCGGCGCAGCGCTTGGCTGATCTGGTGGAAGCTGTTGCCGCTGGCCAGCCCGTTCAGCTATTCAAAACAAAACAAGAAGGAGTGCATCCATGAAGATGCCGAAAGCCATAGGTCTCGTCCATTTCATCGGAATTGGCGGTATTGGCATGAGCGGCATTGCCGAGGTGCTTCACAATCTCGGCCATCGCGTGCAGGGGTCCGATCAGGCAGACAGCGCCAATGTGCAGCGTCTGCGCGATAAGGGCATTGAGGTTTTCGTTGGCCAGACGGCGGACAATCTTGGCGATGCCGAGGTTGTTGTCGTTTCGACCGCGATCAAGAAAGACAACCCGGAACTGATGGCCGCCCGCGAACGGCATCTGCCAATCGTTCGCCGCGCTGAAATGCTGGCCGAACTGATGCGCTTCCGCAATGCGATTGCCATTGGCGGCACCCATGGCAAAACGACAACGACGTCCATGGTGGCAACGCTGCTGGAAGCCGGCAATCTCGACCCGACGGTCATCAATGGCGGCATCATCAACGCTTACGGCACCAATGCCCGTATGGGTGAGGGCGAGTGGATGGTGGTGGAGGCCGACGAATCGGACGGCACCTTCCTGAAACTGCCCGCCGATGTGGCTGTCATCACCAATATCGACCCGGAACATCTGGACCATTACGGCAATTTCGAAGCCGTGCGCGCGGCGTTCCGTCAGTTCGTTGAGAACGTTCCATTTTACGGTTTCGGCGTGTTGTGTATCGACCATCCCGAAGTGCAGACGCTGGTTGGCCGGATCGAGGACCGCAAGGTCATCACCTATGGTGAAAACCCGCAGGCCGATGTGCGCTTTTTCAATGTGCGTATCGATGGCACGCGCTCGATCTTCGACGTGGAAATCCGCCGCCGCCGCACGGGTAAGATCTTCAACTTCACCGATCTGGTTCTGCCTATGCCGGGTCGTCACAACGTGTCGAATGCGACGGCGGCGATTGCGGTTGCCAATCGTCTCGGCATCTCCGTCGAAGACATCAAGAAGGGGCTGGCCTCCTTTGCCGGCGTCAAGCGTCGCTTCACGCTGACGGGCGAATCCAACGGCGTTCAGGTGTTTGATGATTACGGTCATCACCCGGTCGAGATCAAAGCGGTGCTGAAGGCGGCACGTGAGGCTTGTAGCGGGCGCATTATCGCCGTGCACCAGCCGCACCGTTATTCGCGTCTTTCCAGCCTGTTTGAAGATTTTGCGCATTGTTTCAACGATGCGGACACAATTCTTCTTGCCCCGGTCTATGCGGCGGGTGAAGATGCAATCGAAGGTGTGAACTCCGAAACGCTCGTTTCAGCCACAAGGGCTGCGGGGCATCGGGATGCGCGCCATCTGAGCACCCGCGATGATCTGGCAAAGACCGTCGCAGCCATTGCGAATCCCGGTGATTTTGTGGTTTTGTTGGGAGCAGGTAATATTACGCAATGGGCAGCGACGCTGCCCTCGGAATTGGATAGCATTTCAGGAAAGTCTGCATGAGACAGGTGGATGGGGTTAAGTTGCTGGAAAGGCTCGGCAACGGAGTAGAGGAACTCAGGGGACGTTTGACGCCGGACAGTCCGATGGATCGCGTAACGTGGTTCAGGGCTGGTGGTCTGGCGGAGCTGATGTTCCAGCCCCATGACACGGATGATCTGGTCGCATTCCTTAAAATTCTGCCTGACGACGTGCCGCTGACAGTGGTTGGCGTTGGCTCAAACCTGCTGGTCCGCGATGGCGGCATTCCGGGCGTCGTCGTGCGCTTGTCCGCCAAGGGCTTCGGCCAGGTGGAACTGGCCGGTGAAAACCGCATCAAGGCGGGCGCGATCTGCCCGGACAAGCATATCGCCGCGATGGCGATGGATAACGGCATTGGCGGTTTCCATTTTTACTATGGCATTCCCGGCTCCATCGGCGGCGCACTGCGCATGAATGCGGGCGCAAACGGTGGCGAAACGCGGGACCGTGTGGTGGAAGTCTATGCGATTGACCGAAAGGGCAACAGCCATGTGCTGTCCAACGCCGACATGGGCTACAGCTACCGCAATTCGGCAGCATCGAAAGACCTGATTTTCACCGGCGCCCTGTTTGAAGGCCACCCGGAAGACCGTGCGAAAATTCGCGCCGATATGGACGCCGTTCGCCTTCACCGCGAAACGGTTCAGCCGATCCGCGAACAGACCGGCGGCTCGACGTTCAAGAACCCCGAAGGCCTTTCCGCATGGAACCTCATCGATGAGGCAGGCGGTCGTGGCATGGTGATCGGTGGTGCGCAGATGTCATCTCTGCACTGCAATTTCATGATCAACACCGGCCATGCAACCGGCTATGATCTGGAATATCTGGGCGAAGCGGTGCGCAAGCGCGTATTCGAACACGCAGGCATTCGTCTGGAATGGGAAATCAAGCGCCTTGGACTGTTCATGCCGGGCCGAGAGGTGGAGCCGTTTTTCGGGGCTTGATGGATAACCGGAGAAGGCGCAACGATTGATGAAGAGCGGGAGCGGCGGCGGTTGGACCTTGTGTTCAATGAGCGCCGTAAGCTTATGGCTAATGCGCTCGACAGACTTTCTACGGCGTTCATCGCTGTGGGAGTGGTTGGCCAGGCACTGTCGTTGACGCCAGCTTCAATGAATATTTACAGCGCTATCTTTATGTCGTGTTGGATTTTTAGTGCTGTTGCACTACATTTGACAGCAAGACGTGTGCTTGGAGGCCTAAAATTATGACCTCACAGATATTCTTTTGGTATGTATTTCCGTGGCTCGTTTCCG
Organism: Agrobacterium sp. rho-13.3; assembly: GCF_033957765.2. Lineage (NCBI taxonomy): Bacteria > Pseudomonadati > Pseudomonadota > Alphaproteobacteria > Hyphomicrobiales > Rhizobiaceae > Agrobacterium > Agrobacterium sp. rho-13.3. Next base: position 1,695,863 of record NZ_CP192774.1, on the reverse strand, counting down.
CTGTGTGCTTATGTTGGTTAGCATATGACCACTACAAACATCCGGGACGCTGATTGGCAGTCCATGAAAAAGCCCGCGAAGCCAATGACTTCGCGGGCTTTTTTGTGCGTTTGATTCAAGCGTTTTTTGTTTTGCGTATGTCGTTATCGCAAAACCGCTGCGCACTTTTGCGCGACATGCTTTAGACTTCGTCTTTCCGCGACAGCAGAATGCAGGCCAGTGTGATCAATGCGGCCACGCAGAGATAGTAGCCCACATAGGTCATGCCGTAATTCACCTGAAGCCATGTGGCGATGTAGGGTGCCAGTGAGGCACCGAAAATGCCGGCCATGTTGAAGGTGATGGACGAGCCGGTGTAGCGCACCGTTGTGGGGAAGGGCGCGGCAAGTGCCGTTCCGATCAGCCCGTAGGTCATGCCCATCAGTGCCATGGAGAGAGCTGCGAACACGAAGATCGAACCTTCGCCACCGCTCATCAGGGTCGGCAACAGGAACGAGAACGCCGCAATCAGCACCGTTGTCAGGATCAGGATTTCACGGCGACCAAAACGCTCTGCCAGCTTTCCTGCAAACGGAATGAAGAGGCCGAACACGATGGAGCCGACGATCTGAATTTCCAGCGCGTCGAGGAACGGGATTTTCAGGATCTTGACGTTGTAGGACAGCAGGTAGGCTGTGCCGATGTAGAACAGCACGAAAGTTGCCAGAGCCACGAACGTGCCGAGCGCCAGGCTGCGCTTGTGATTGCGGAACAGTTCCGCCACAGGCACGGCAACGCGCTCTTCCTTTTCGATGGCTTTCTGGAAGGCCGGTGTTTCAGTGATCGACAGGCGAACCCAGAGACCAACGGCGATCAGGATGATCGACGCGACGAAGGGAATGCGCCAGCCCCAGCTCAAAAGCGATTCCTGAGACATGAAGTGCAGCAGAATCCAGAACACGCCGGATGACAGGAAGAGGCCCAGAGGCGCGCCGAGCTGCGGGAACATGCCGTACCAGCTGCGCTTGCCGGGAGGGGCGTTTTCCGTTGCCAGAAGCACCGCACCACCCCATTCACCACCAAGGCCAAAGCCCTGACCGAAACGGCACAGCGCCAGAAGCAGCGGCGCAAGCACGCCAGCGGTTTCATAAGAGGGCAGCAGACCGATGATGACGGTGGAAACACCCATGGTCAGAAGGGCAGCCACAAGCGTGGTCTTGCGTCCAACGCGGTCGCCGTAATGGCCGAAGACCACGGCGCCCAGCGGGCGGGCAAAGAAGGCGATGGAGAAGGTGGCGAAGGATGCCAGAAGCGCCGTCATCGGATCGTTGTTCGGGAAGAACAGCGTCGGGAACACGAGCACAGCGGCTGTCGCATAGACGTAGAAATCGAAGAATTCGATGGTCGTGCCGACCACGCTGGCAGTGAGAACTCGTGCAGGCGAATTTGTCTTTACATCGTTCGGTCTGTCAGTGGGCGGCGATATGGGAGATATCGCGTCGGTCATGGTATTCATTCCGTTGTTAAGTATCACTTATCACTCTGACGAGGGATTGCGTTGCGTTAACGCAATTTTCAGTCTTTTGGAACGCCAAATACGCAATATTTCATAAAAAAGAGCGATTATGTGGGGGTGAAAACCTCGGATGTTGAAAAACGAAGAGACGCAGCATACGGCAAGGTGGGTCAACTTCACCACATTCCCACCGCCCTCATTCCTGTGCTCGTCACAGGAATCCAGTCAGCCCAAGTCCTTGGGCTGAAAAGACTTCCTCAGCCGCGCCGGCGCGCGCCGACTGGATTCCTGTCACAAGGACAGGAATGAGGGAGGTGGGGTTCACTGTGATAAAAACGTCGTGACTTTTGCCGTGAAGACGACGTTATGATTGTCTGATGGGGAGGGAGGCCGCCTCCCACTGTCCCAAATTTGGTTGGGGAAAAGCGGCGAATGTTAACGAATCGATCTTGCTTTCGAGGGTGGGGCTTGGCGTCCGCGCAATCGTTTTATTTCATTATCTTCAAACTCTGAATCTTGCATTGGTCGCAACTCTCTGATTCCAAGGAAGGAATCCGCACTTCGAGTGATTCTTTAACAAAAATCACCTCGCGGGTGGCATTGGTTAACGAAAGTAAACGGTTCGTTAACCTTAATGACGCTTAAGTGTTTGGGACGAAGCGAGCGAGAGAATCGCGGAATGGTTTGATGTTCCCGTGGTCTCGTTCAGGTGATGTGGTGTCAGAGGTTGTTATGGGCGGCAAAAACGTAGCTGTTCTTATGGGTGGGTTTTCTTCAGAGCGGCCAGTCAGCCTCTCGTCGGGAGAAGCTTGCGCATTAGCATTGGAAGGCGAGGGCTATCAGGTCACACGCGTAGACGTGGATCGTGACGTTGCCGCGACGCTTTCCCGGCTGCGTCCGGACGTGGCGTTTAACGCTTTGCACGGCCCGTTCGGCGAAGATGGCACCATTCAGGGCATTCTTGAATATCTCGAAATTCCTTACACACATTCCGGCGTGCTGGCCTCTTCTCTTGCGATGAACAAGTCGCAGGCCAAGAAGGTTGCAGCTGCCGCCGGTATCCCTGTTGCGCAGGAAAAACTGATGAGCCGATTTGATATCGGCAATCAGCATCCGCTTGAGCCACCTTATGTTGTGAAGCCGGTTCGCGAAGGCTCCAGCTTTGGCGTGGTTATCGTCAAGGAAGATCAATCGCACCCGCCGCAGGTTCTGGGGTCGACGGAATGGCGTTACGGCGATGCCGTAATGGTGGAGCGCTATATCCACGGTCGCGAATTCACATGCGGCGTGATGGATGGTGAGGCTTTGGGTGTCACAGAGGTGGTGCCGCTCGGTCACACATTTTACGATTACGATGCTAAATACGCCAAGGGTGGCTCAAAGCATGTCATTCCGGCGGAAATTTCACCAAAAATTTACCAAAAAATCCAATCATTGGCGGTTATGGCGCATCAGGTGATTGGGTGCCGTGGTGTGAGCCGTTCGGACTTCCGCTACGACGACCGTTTCTCAGAAGATGGCGAGCTTATCTGGCTGGAGGTCAACACCCAGCCAGGCATGACGCCAACCTCCCTCGTGCCCGAAATGGCAGCTTACGCGGGCCGCTCCTTTGGTGAGCTTGTCCGTTGGATGGTGGAGGACGCTTCGTGTTCGCGATAGCAGGCAAAAAGTCGGCAGTAAAAAAGCGCGAGCAATTCGCTTCGGTGACAGCCGATGAACGGATGGTGCTGCCGCGCCCTCTGCGCAAAGGGTTTCGCTTCGGCGTTTCTCTGGCGACAGGGCGCATTCATATTCCAGCCCACACCGGCACGCTTGCCACGATCGCGTTTTTCTCGGCCATCGGCCTCTACGGCATGTCGCTTGGCGGCCACACCAATCTGGTCACGCAGGCAACGACATCTGCGGCTGGTTTCGCCATCGAAGACGTCAAGGTCTCGGGCAATATCCAGACCTCCGAAATCGATGTGTTCCAGCTTCTCGGGCTTGATGGCGCAACATCGCTGATCGCGCTGGACATCAATGCCGCACGCAAGAAGCTGACGGAATTGCCTTGGGTCGAGGATGTGGATATCCGCAAGGTCTATCCGAAAACCATCGAAGTACGTTTGAAAGAACGTCAGGCGTTCGGCATCTGGCAGCATGGCTCCGAACTTTCGGTGATCGAAAAGAGCGGCAGCGTCATCGCGCCGCTGCGTGACAACAAATATGCCGGTCTGCCGCTGTTCGTTGGCCGTGATGCTGAAACGGGTGCTGCCGGCTTCGTCGATGAACTGGCCGACTGGCCGGAAATCCGCAGCCGCGTGCGCGCTTATGTTCGCATCGCTGGCCGTCGCTGGGATCTGCATCTGGAAAACGGCATTGTCGTCAAGCTGCCGGAAGAGAACGTTCCAAAGGCGCTGCAACTGCTGTCGCGCATGGATATGGAAGACAAGGTTCTGTCGCGTGATGTGGCCGCCGTCGATCTGCGCCTGTCGGACCGCACGGTCGTGCAACTGACCGAAGGCGCTGCCGAACGCCGTCAAAAAGCTGTCGAGGCACGCTCCAAGGCAATCAAGTTGGCGGAGAAGAACACATGAGCTTTTTCGGTTCTTCCCATTTCGGTCTGCCGCGCTTGAAGCCTTTGTCGTCCAAGCGCAGCCATGTGGTTTCGGTTCTCGATATCGGTTCCACCAAGGTCGTGTGCATGATCGGTCGCCTGACACCCCGTCAGGAAACCGAAGTTCTGCCCGGTCGCACGCACAAGGTTGAAGTCATTGGCATCGGCCATCAGCGGTCGCGCGGCGTGAAGTCCGGCGTCATTGCCGATCTGGATGCGCTGGAAGGCGTGATCCGTCTGGCCGTGGATGCAGCCGAGCGCATGGCGGGGCTGACGGTCGATAGCCTGATCGTCAACGTTTCTGCGGGCCGTCTGGCCAGCGATATCTATACCGCCAGCATCGATCTGGGCGGGCAGGAAGTGGAATCGGGCGATCTGCGCAAGGTTCTGATTGCGGCCAGCCAGCAGTCTTTGCGTCAGGACCGCGCCATTCTGCACTCGCTGCCAACCGGTTATTCGCTGGATGGCGAACGCGGCATTCGTGATCCTTTGTCCATGTATGGCGATATGCTGGGCGTGGACATGCATGTGGTGACGGCTGAACGCACTGCGCTGAAGAACCTGGAGCTTTGCATCAACCGCGCTCACCTGTCGGTCGAAGGCATTGTTGCAACACCTTATGCCAGCGGCCTTGCGGCCCTGGTGGATGATGAAGTCGAGCTTGGTTGCGCAGCCATCGATATGGGCGGCGGCACAACGACGATTTCGGTTTTCGCTGAAGGCCGTCTGGTTCACACCGATGCCATCGGCCTTGGCGGACACCATGTGACCACCGATCTGGCGCGTGGCCTTTCCACCCGCATCGAGGATGCGGAGCGGTTGAAGGTCGTTCACGGTTCGGCGCTGGCCAATGGCTCTGACGACCGTGACATGATTGCAGTTCCGCCCATCGGCGAAGACGACCGGGACCAGCCTTCGCAGGTGTCTCGCGCGCTCGTCAGCCGCATCGTGCGGGCACGTATCGAAGAGACGCTGGAACTGATCCGCGACCGCATTCAGAAGTCGGGTTTTTCCCCGATTGTCGGCAAGCGCGTGGTTTTGACCGGTGGTGCAAGCCAGTTGACCGGCCTGCCGGAAACGGCACGACGCATTCTGGCCCGCAATGTTCGTATCGGGCGGCCCATGGGCGTGTCTGGTCTGCCGGTCGCGGCCAAAGGCCCGGCCTTCTCTACAGCCTGCGGGCTGATGATTTATCCGCAGATCGCGGACATCGAAATCCATGCGGCGCAGAGCGGAATGTTCTCGCCGTTCGGAACAGGTAGCGGCCGGATTGCCCGTGTGGGGCAATGGCTGAAGGAAAGTTTCTGATCCTTTGCCTCGAGTGTCGGCAAGGGAACGAGTGAAGTTGATACAAATTTGGTCGCGGGGCGATGCGACCAGGAAAAAGAAGGAATGTTGAAATGACGATACAGCTGCAAAAGCCGGATATCACCGAGCTGAAGCCACGCATCACTGTTTTCGGCGTTGGCGGTGGCGGCGGTAACGCTGTCAATAACATGATCACGGCAGGCCTCCAGGGCGTCGATTTCGTCGTCGCCAACACGGATGCGCAGGCTCTGACGATGACGAAGGCCGACCGGGTTATCCAGCTCGGCGTCAACGTCACCGAAGGTCTGGGCGCTGGTTCCCAGCCGGAAGTTGGCCGCGCTGCCGCTGAAGAGTGCATCGATGAAATCATCGATCACCTGAACGGCACACACATGTGCTTCGTCACTGCCGGCATGGGCGGCGGCACCGGTACGGGTGCTGCTCCGGTTGTCGCACAGGCTGCCCGCAACAAGGGCATTCTGACGGTTGGCGTCGTGACCAAGCCTTTCCACTTCGAAGGCGGTCGCCGTATGCGTCTGGCCGAACAGGGCATCGAAGAGCTTCAGAAGTCGGTCGATACACTGATCGTCATTCCGAACCAGAACCTCTTCCGTATTGCCAACGACAAGACAACCTTTGCCGACGCGTTTGCGATGGCTGACCAGGTTCTCTACTCCGGCGTTGCCTGCATTACCGATCTGATGGTGAAGGAAGGTCTTATCAACCTCGACTTCGCCGACGTTCGCTCCGTGATGCGCGAAATGGGCCGCGCCATGATGGGCACGGGCGAAGCATCCGGCCAGGGCCGTGCAATGCAGGCTGCGGAAGCCGCGATTGCCAACCCGCTGCTGGACGAAACATCCATGAAGGGCGCACAGGGCCTGCTGATCTCCATCACCGGCGGCCGCGATATGACCCTGTTCGAAGTCGACGAAGCCGCGACCCGTATTCGCGAAGAAGTCGATCCGGATGCGAACATCATTCTCGGCGCGACATTCGATGAAGCTCTCGAAGGCCTCATCCGCGTGTCTGTCGTTGCAACCGGCATCGACCGTCTGCCGGGCCAGATGGAACAGAACATCGCAGAAATGCGTGCTGCTGCCGCCGCTGCTGCAAAGCCGCTTATCCGTCCTTCCGCGGCCGTTGCTTCTGCTCCGGCCGCAGTTCAGCCTGCCGCAGTATCGCAGGCACCACGAGTAGACCCGATTGCCCAGACGATCCGTTCGGCAGAAGCTGAAATGGAACGCGAATTGGCACTGGCGAATGCGGAACAGCAGCTTCGTCAGGCCCAGGCAGAAGCCGAATTCCGCCCTCAGAGCAAGTTGTTCGCATCTGCTCCAGCGGAAGCACCGGTTGCTGCTCGCCCCGCAGCACCGGTGCACACCGCGCCTGTGCCTGCTTACCATGCCCATGAACAGGTGGCAGCACCTGCTCCCCGCATGCAGCAGGCACCAGCGCCGGTTTACCATGAGCCAGCGCCTGTCGCCCGTGCGCCAGAGCCAGTCCGTATGCCAAAGGTCGAGGATTTCCCTCCGGTCGTAAAGGCCGAGATGGATCACCGCGCCCACCCGGCATCGGCTGTTCCTGAAGAGCGTGGCCCGATGGGACTTCTGAAGCGGATCACGAATTCGCTCGGTCGTCGCGATGAGGAAGAGACTGTACCTTCCGACATGATGGATGCGCCTGCTCCACAGCAGCGCCGTGCACTGTCCCAGGAAGCCAGCCTCTACGCACCGCGCCGTGGCAATCTGGACGATCACGGCCGTCAGACACCGTCGTCTGCCAGCCAGCATGAAGACGATCAGCTTGAGATTCCGGCGTTCCTACGCCGCCAATCCAACTGATCCACCGATTCTTTGTGACAGCTATACCCGGGCTCGAAAGACCCCGGGTATAGTCATATCAACGGCTTTCAACGTTGCCTGTTAATTTAGATATTTCAAAGCTTTGAGTCTGTTACAGAGCGAAATCAACAGTGATTTGAGATAGCGCTGCACAGTGCGTATGTATGACGATAAGACGAGGAAATAACGCGGCCATGCCGATGGTTGTTGACCTCGGTAGACATTCGGACCGGGCCGGTATAGCAGGCAGGTTCACTCTAAAAGGCACGACTCAATGACTATCGGATTGCTCGGTTTCCAGACAACAATCGCTCACGCTGTTCAGCTTAAAGGTATTGGTGTTCATTTCGGCAATCCAGTTTCGATGACCTTTCAGCCAGCCGAAGCCGGCACCGGCATCATCTTCAGCCGCCAGCATGAAAACGGTTCCGTCACCGAATTGAAGGCGGTTTCCGCCAACGTTGGCAACACGGATCTCTGCACGGTTCTGGGTCGTTCGGTTCCACAGTCCATTGCAACGGTCGAGCATGTCATGGCTGGCATTTACGCGATGGGCATCGACAATCTGATCGTTGACGTCGATGGAGCGGAAGTTCCGATCATGGACGGCAGCTCGATGCCTTTCATCGAAGCCATCGAATCAGTCGGCATCAAGAACCTTGGCGTCAAGCGCCGCTACATTCGCGTCATCAAGCCTGTTCGCATCGACGCCGGTGCATCCTGGGCCGAGTTCCGCCCCTATGACGGCACTCGTTTTGAAGTCGAGATCGATTTCGACACGCCATTGATCGGTCGCCAGACCTGGAAGGGTGATCTGACCCCCGAGACATTCAAGAATCAGCTGTCCCGTGCCCGCACATTCGGCTTCATGCGTGATGTAGAGCGCCTTTGGGCTGCCGGTTACGCGCTGGGGTCTTCGCTGGAAAATTCGGTCGTTATTTCCGACGATCACACGGTCATCAACATGGAAGGCCTGCGTTACGCCAAGGACGAATTCGTTCGTCACAAGACGCTGGACGCCGTGGGTGATCTGGCCCTTGCCGGCGCGCAGTTCATCGGTTGCTACCGTTCTTATCGCGGTGGCCACAAGGTCAACGCCAATGCGCTCAAGGCGCTTCTCAGCGACCCATCCGCTTACGAGATTGTCGAAGCACCGGCCGCACGCCAGCCCGTTGTGCGTGCGCGTGAGTTCGTTGCCATCAAGCAGACGGAATTTGCGCCCTGGTCTGCATGATCTGAAGTTTATCAAAGTTAGAGCCGTCCCGTTGGGGCGGCTTTTTCGTATATGGGCTGAAAAACAGAGTGAAATGGCGGCTGCACACTTAAGATAAACAACGGTTACGTGCGGCTGTGCCATAAAAATGCGTTATTGCGTCATCATTGCGTTGCCCTGCGGACGCTTTTATGGCTAGAAACGCCTCTGGAAAAGCCGATGTTCTGTATTTACGCAGGAAGTGGGAACTGACGAATGAAGCGTGTAGGGTCTGGTGCGATGAATGGAACGGTACGCGGAGCGCTCGTATCGCTCATGTTGATTGGCGCCGCAACGCTGGTAACGTCTTGCCAGTCTGATCCCGATATCGACATCACCAAGCTCGGCGTTGAGACGGACCCACCGGATGTGCTTTACAAGCAGGGTCTTGCCAACATGAATGCTGGCAACATGACCGAAGCCGGTCGCAAGTTCTCCGCCATCGACAAACAATACCCGTTCACGGATTGGGGCCAGAAGGCACTGGTGATGAACACGTTCATCGCAACGCGCCAGAACCAGAACGATGTCGCCATCTCGTCCGGCACACGCTTCTTGAAGCAATATCCCCGCGCCAAGGATGCAGCTTACGTTCAGTACATGATCGGCCTTGCTTACTCCAAGCAGATTGCCGACGTAACGCAGGACCAGCGCGCCGCGCAACGCACCATTGAAGCCATGAACAAGGTGGTCACCGACTACCCGACGTCGGAGTATGTGCCGGATGCACAGGCGAAAATCCGCTTTGCGCGTGACCAACTGGCCGGGCGTGAAATGCAGGTTGGCCGTTATTATCTGGAGCGCAAGGAATATCTGGCCGCCGTTTCGCGCTTCCGCATTGTCGTGGAACAGTACCAGAACACCAATCAGATTGAAGAAGCTCTGGCGCGTCTGACCGAATCCTATTACGCAATGGGTCTGACAGATGAAGCCCAGACGGCTGCCGCCGTTCTTGGCAACAACTATCCCGACAGCCAGTGGTACGGTGATTCGTACAAACTGTTGAAGGGGCAGGGTCTTGAACCGCGTGAAAACAAGGAATCCTGGATTTCGCGCGCAGGCAAGAAGCTTATTGGAGCTTAGAAATATAGGGCGTAAGCCATGCTGGTCCAGCTATCGATCCGCGATATCGTTCTGATCGAAAGGCTCGACCTCGGGTTCGAGGCCGGGCTTTCCGTGCTCACCGGCGAAACGGGTGCCGGTAAATCTATTCTTCTGGATAGTCTTTCGCTGGCCCTTGGCGGGCGCGGCGATGGCGGTCTCGTGCGCCACGGCGAAGACAAGGGACAGGTCACGGCCACGTTTGAAGTGGGCATGGACCACCCCGCACGCGCCATGCTGCGCGACAACGGGCTGGATGACGATGGAGATCTGATTTTCCGCCGTGTTCAATCCGCCGATGGCCGCACCAAAGCCTATGTGAATGACCAAGCCGTCAGTGTTCAGCTTATGCGCCAGCTGGGCCAGCAAATGGTGGAAATCCACGGTCAGCATGATGATCGGGCGCTGGTGGACACCGACGCGCACCGAACCCTGCTGGATGCCTTTGCAGGCCTGTCGGAAGAGGTCGTTTCGCTTCAGGGTCTGTATCGCATTTGGAAAGACGCCGAGCGCGGCCTGAAAGTCCACCGCGCCAAGGTGGAAGCCGCCGCCCGCGAGGCAGATTATCTGCGCTCGTCCGTGGAAGAGCTTGAGGTTCTGTCTCCTCGCGACGGCGAAGAGGATGAACTGGCCGAGCGCCGTGCCGTGATGCAGAAATCCGAGCGGATTGCGGGTGACATCGCCGAGGCAAGTGAATTCCTGAATGGCAATGCATCCCCCGTGCCGGTCATCGCCTCGATGATGCGGCGTCTGGAGCGCAAAAGCCACGAAGCGCCGGGCCTGCTGGAAGAAACCGTGCAGTTGCTGGATGCGGCGCTGGAAAGCCTGTCCAACGCGCAGATGGAAGTCGAAACGGCGCTGCGCCGCACCGAGTTCGACCCACGCGAGCTGGACCGTGTCGAGGAGCGCCTGTTTGCACTGCGCGCCGCAGGCCGCAAATATTCCGTTCCCGTCACCGAGCTTCCGGCATTGGCCGAGCGTATGGTCGCAGATCTGGCCGATCTGGATGCAGGCGAGGAAAAGCTCGGCAAACTGGAAGCGCAGCTCGGCATCGTAAAGGCAGATTTCGATCGCGCCGCGCAATCGCTGTCCGAAAAGCGCCACCATGCTGCCACTGCCCTTTCAGATGCCGTCATGGCGGAGCTTCCGGCCCTCAAGCTGGAACGCGCCCGTTTCACCGTCGAAGTGACGACGGATGCAGGTTCCGGCACAGCCGAAGGTATCGATATCGTAGAATTCCATGTTCAGACCAACCCCGGCACGCGCCCCGGTCCCATCATGAAAGTGGCATCGGGCGGCGAATTGTCTCGCTTCCTGTTGGCGCTGAAGGTGGCTCTGGCAGATCGCGGTTCGGCCCCCACGCTGGTCTTCGATGAAATCGACACAGGCGTCGGTGGTGCCGTGGCAGATGCCATCGGCCAACGTCTCAAGCGCCTGTCCAAAACCGTGCAGGTTCTGTCCGTCACCCACGCCCCGCAAGTGGCCGCACGCGCTGGAACACATCTGCTGATCTCCAAAGGCCCCTCCGGCGACGGAAGCGAGCGCATCGCCACCCGCGTGGCCACCATGCAGCCCGAACACCGCACCGAAGAAATCGCCCGCATGTTGGCAGGCGCTTCTGTGACCGACGAGGCGAGGGCGGCAGCTGCGAGCCTGTTGGCGGCGATTGATTAGAGCATTTCCAGCAAAAGTACGAAGCGGTTTTGCGTCCGGACAATGCTTTAAAACAAATAGTTAGGGCGTTTTCGCGTTTCGCAGAAAGGCGAAAATGCTCTAGCGGCTGACCGCTACCACAACGCCTGAGCCAATCATAACCCCACCCGCCGTTCTATTGACCCGACGCACGATCTTAGGCGAGCGCAGCAATGTGCGCGCCCGCACGGCCAGCGCGACATGCCCACCAATGACGACCGTTTCCACCGACATAATGACGGCGGCCAGCGCGGCCAGATGATCCACCGTCAAAGATGCGCCCACAACATTAGGCAAAAGCGCGACGTAGAACAGGGGCATTTTCGGGTTGCCGAGATTAAGCGCCATGCCTGTCGCGAATATCGAAGCAACGCCACTCTTGCCTTTCACCGGCTGCAAATCAGGCACCACAGGCTCAGCGGTCCACAATTTGATACCCATCCAAACCAGATAGGTCGCACCGGCATATCGCAGCACAGTCATCACCATGCCCATCTCACCAGCAAGGAAGGATAGGCCCAAGGCAGCGAGCGTGAGAAAAACCAGAATGCCCGCAACAGTTCCTGCGCCATAAGCAAGACCGGAAACCGCGCCATGGGTTATGGTGCGGGCAACGATGGTCATGTTATCAGGACCGGGGCTGGCCGCGAAAACAAAGAATGCGGCGGCAAAGGTAATGAGTGTCGTAAAATCCATGATTGTGTCTCCGCAGGTGATTCAATCTGGATTGTCAGAATACGCGAAAGACATGCGTTGAAAAGTGGTGAGGCTGCGTTAAAAGCTAACTTAATTCATGCGCGAGGCCCCCATGTCCCAAGATCAAACCCCGGTACAAAAACTGTCTGAGCTTGAGGCGTCTGCCGAGCTTGCCTTTTTGGCCGCGGAGTTGGCGCGGCATGATGCGCTGTATCATGGCAAGGACGCGCCGGAGGTTTCGGATGCGGAGTATGACGCTCTCAAGCGCCGTAATGATGCTATAGAAGCGGCGTTTCCTGATCTGGTGCGGGCGGATAGTCCTTCAAGGAAGGTCGGTTTTGCGCCGCTGCCCACCTTCGCGCCCATCGTTCATGCAAGGCCCATGCTTTCGCTCGACAATACGTTTTCCGACGATGACGTGCGGGATTTCGTGGCGTCGGTTTATCGCTTCCTTGGCCATTTGCCGGATGATTCGATTGCGTTTACAGCGGAACCGAAGATCGACGGGCTTTCCATGTCGATCCGGTATGAAGGCGGCAAACTGAAAACGGCGGCGACCCGTGGCGATGGCACGACCGGGGAAAACGTCACGGCCAATATTCTGACCATCAAGGAAATTCCGAACAGCCTTCCTGCTGGCGTGCCAGATGTGGTGGAGGTGCGCGGCGAGGTCTATATGGCCAAGAGCGATTTTCTGGCGCTCAACGCGCAGATGGAGGCCGAGGGCAAGCAAACCTATGTGAACCCGCGCAACACGGCCTCCGGTTCGCTGCGGCAACTGGATGCGAATGTGACGGCCAAGCGCAAGCTGCGGTTCTTTGCCTATGCGCTGGGTGAGGTGTCCAATGGCGGGCAGGCGACGCGTATTGCCGATACACAGTTCGGTATCGTGGAAAAGTTTAAGGAATGGGGTCTGCCAGTAAACCCTTTCATGAAACGATTCACGTCTGCGCAGGAAGTCATTGAACATTATACGCAAATCGGCATCGCCCGGCCTGACCTCGATTACGATATCGATGGTGTGGTCTATAAGGTCGACCGGCTGGATTTGCAGGAAAGGCTCGGCTTCCGCTCTCGCAGCCCGCGCTGGGCAACGGCGCATAAGTTCCCTGCCGAGCAGGCTTTTACCATTGTCGAAAAAATCGAAATTCAGGTGGGCCGCACCGGTGCGCTGACACCCGTTGCCCGGCTGACGCCCGTGACCGTTGGTGGTGTCGTCGTGACCAACGCAACGCTGCACAACGCCGATTACATCGAAGGCATCGGCAATAATGGCGAGCGCATTCGCCCTGAAGACCACGATATCCGCGAGGGTGACACGGTCATCGTGCAGCGGGCGGGCGATGTTATTCCGCAGGTGCTGGATGTGGTTCTGGAAAAGCGGGATGAGGGTTCGAAACGCTACGAGTTTCCGACGACATGCCCGGTGTGCAAAAGCCATGCGGTGCGGGAGCGCAACGAAAAGACCGGCAAACTGGATTCTGTCACACGCTGCACCGGCGGTTTTGCCTGCTCTGCCCAAGCGGTGGAGCATCTGAAACATTTCGTTTCGCGCAACGCCTTCGATATCGAAGGGCTGGGCACGAAGCAGATCGATTTCTTCTTTGAAAGCGATGATCCGGCACTGTCGATCAAAACCGCGCCGGATATTTTCACGCTGAAGGAGCGGCAGGACAAGTCCTTGGCGAAGCTGGAAAACATCGATGGTTTTGGCAAGGTCAGCGTGAAAAAGCTGTTCGATGCTATCGATGCAAGGCGGGAGATCGATCTTCACCGGCTGATTTTTGCGCTCGGCATTCGCCACGTGGGCGAAACGACGGCGAAACTGCTGGCGCGCACCTATGGCACCTACGAGCATTTCGAAGAGGCGATGAAGTCAGCCGCCGATCTGACCGGCGATGCGTGGAACGAGCTGAACAGCGTTGAAGGCATCGGCGAGGTGATGGCGCGGGCCGTGGTGGAATTCTACAAGGAGCCACGCAACCTCGACGTTCTCGACCGACTGCTGAAAGAGCTTCGCCCGAAAGAGGCGGAAAAGCCTTCCACGGAAGGAAGCCCGGTGGCGGGCAAAACAGTGGTCTTCACCGGCTCGCTGGAAAAATTCACCCGCGATGAGGCCAAAGCCCGCGCTGAAAGCCTCGGCGCCAAGGTGGCTGGCTCCGTGTCCAAAAAGACGGACATCGTCGTGGCCGGGCCGGGGGCCGGGTCCAAGCTGGACAAGGCGCGGGAACTGGGTGTGCAGACCATGGATGAGGATGAATGGCTGGCGCTGATCAGCAGGTAGCTTCGTCACATTTGTTTCGCGCTTGGGATGTAAATGGCATGCGACCAAGAGGACGTATGTTATGGATGATCGATTACAGGTTTCGGCAGAGACGGTTGCTGCGCTGGTTGCTGAGCAATTTCCGCAATGGGCGCATTTGTCGGTTGAGCCAGTCGAACACAGCGGTTGGGATAATCGTAGTTTCCGTCTTGGCGAAACGATGCTAGTTCGCTTGCCAAGTGCTTCGCGCTATGTTGCGCAAGTGGAAAAAGAACAGCGCTGGCTGCCACATCTCGCCAAACATCTTCCATATCTGGTTCCTGAACCTCTTGCGCTAGGAAAGCCCGGAAAAGGCTTTCCATGGCCGTGGTCGATTTATCGTTGGTTGGAAGGTCAACCTCTGGCTTTGGAACCTCATGGGGCGGACCTTAACGTGCTTGCCATTGACGTTGCCAGGTTTCTGAACGCGCTTCATTCTGTTGATGCTGGCGATGGGCCTGCTGCCGGTCCGCATAATTTCTATCGGGGCGGATCGCTGACTATTTACGATGAGGAGACACGTGCTGCTCTTATCGCTGTATCCGATGAAATAGACGCAGAGGCTGCACGCGACATTTGGCAGAAAGCACTTCATAGCGGTTGGACAGGCAAGCCTGTTTGGGTGCATGGGGATATCGCCGAGGGTAATCTGCTGATGAAAGATCGCCGTCTTGCAGCAGTCCTCGATTTTGGCAGCTCCGGCGTGGGTGATCCTTCTGCTGATCTTATATTAGCGTGGACTTTGTTGGATCGTGAAGGTCGGCTGATATTTCGGCAGAGCCTTCCGCTTGACGCTGAGACGTGGCAGCGCGGACGTGGGTGGGCCTTATGGAAGGCTCTCATCACGCTCGCGGCTCACCGCCAAAACAATGCACTTCTTGCCGAATGGTCTCGGAAGACCATTCGGGAAGTGTTTTCTGATGACTTTCAAGACAATCAGGCTTTCACCGAATTCGCGCCATGAAATAGCAATCGGCGTAAGCGCCGTTGCGGAAGGCGTATTGTTTCATGATGCCTTCTTTTTCGAAGCCGAATTTTTCATAGAGCGCGATTGCGTTGGTGTTATCCGTAAACACGGTCAGTTCGATGCGGGTGATGGCGTGCCAGTTATCGGCGGAGTCGATCAGGCTTTCCAGCAATTTTGTGCCGATGCCTTTGCCGGTGAAGTCATCGTGGATGCCCATGCCTAAAGTAGCGGAGTGTTTTCTGCGGCCTTGGTTCGCGTGCAACCCGGCATTGCCCAGAACGATACCGCGCCATTCTGCGGCGATGACGATATCGGTGGGTGACAGGCCTTCGATGTAACGCAGGGTTTGCGCGATGCTCTGGAAGGGTTGGCGCAATGTGCCATTGCGTACACCCGGCATGGTCAGTACCTTTGTCAGCGCTTCGGCATCACTGGGTCTTAAGGCGCGGATGATCAATTCATCGGCTTTGAAATCAGCCGGTGAAGGCGGCTCTTCGAGTTTGGGAAATGTCATGTGTCTCTCCTGAATTTTGCCGGAGAGCAGGGCCCATCTCGCCCTGCTGTACTGGCAGGGCTGAATGGAAAAATCGCAAACTTAACGCGACAATACTCCACCGCCCGGCAGCATGCCGGTGGTTAGGGTGAGCATCACGTTGGTTGTGTTTGCGATCATGGGCGGAAGATGCGGTTGCGCTGCGCCGCTGTCAAGTCACGCGACGAGTTCGATTGCGCAACAAGCGACCGTCTATCGCAACCAGCCCTGCGGCAATCATCGCCATGCCGACGATGTGTTTCGTTGCCAGTTGTTCTCCGAGAACCAGCGATCCCAGAAGAATCGCGCTGACGGGTATGAGGAAGGTCACGAGGGCGAGATTGGTGGCGCCTGCGGAAGACAGGATGCGGAAAAAGATGAGGTAGGCGAGTGCGGTAGACAATAGCGCGATGCCGAAAAGGGCGGCCCATGTCTGGCCGCTTGGTATGGGCAGCGACCAAGGTTGATCTATGACGAGTGCCAGCGGGATGAGCATCAGCGTCGAGGCCGAGATCTGGCCCGTTGCGGTGACCAGAGGCGGCACGCCCATGACTTTGAAACGGCGACCGAAAATCCCGGCGAAGGAATAGGAAATGGCCGCGCCCAAAATGGCAAGCTGGCCCCAGAGGCTGGAGCTTTCGCCGGTCAAAGCCGAAGGGCCGATCATGGTGGCAACGCCTGCAAAACCGATGACGACGCCGGCAATCTTGTTTGCACTCAGCTTTTCATCCGTCGTCAGCATGTGTGCGACGATGACCGTGAAGAGGGGTGTGGTGGCGTTGAGGATGGAGGCAACGCCGCTGGCGATGTGGGTTTGGCCCCACACGATGAGGCAGAAGGGGATGATGTTGTTCAGCAGCCCCATGGCGAAGAAGGCGCGCAGCACCTCCGGGCGCCTGGGAAGGCTGTGGCCCATGAACCTGCACACCGCGAGCAGCACAAGGGCTGCAATGAAAACGCGAAGTGTCACGATGGTAACCGGCGGAAGCTCCTTCACCGCGATGCCCACGAAAAAGAACGAGCCGCCCCAGAGAATGGAAAGTGCAATGAGCAGTGCCCATTCGGTGGCGTTCATCTGTTTGTGTAGGGTCATGGCGATGTCTCAGTGAGCGTTGCTCTCATGTCTAGTCTCGCCGTGAAACGTTTCCCACCCGTTTCTTGTCGGCGGTTCATTTTCGCAGCGAATTCCTTTATTGCGAAGACAAGACAACGGGAATCGCCTTTTGAAAACCATCGCCATCGATTTTGAGACTGCCAATGAAGAGCGCGGCAGTGCCTGTTCAGTCGGTCTTGCGTGGATCGAGAACGGTCAGATCGTGCGCGTCGAGGAGCGGTTGATTCGCCCCAAGGATATGCGGTTCTCATCGTTCAACATTGCGGTGCATGGCATTCGGCCCGCCGATGTGGAAGATTCGCCGGAGTTTCCCGAGGTGATGGACGAGTTCATCGACGATTTTCATGATGCGACGATGATTGCGCACAATGCCGCTTTCGATTTCAGCGTCATGCGGGCGAGTTTCGACAAATATCGCCAGAGCTATCCGCAGCTTTCTTATCTGTGCAGCGTGAAGATGTCGCAGCGCGTCTGGCCATCGCTGCCGTCACACAGGCTCAACATCATCGCCAATCATCTGCAAATGCGCTTCGTGCACCATAATGCGGCGGAAGATGCCGTCGTGTGTGCGGCGGCGGCGATTGCGGTGGCCAAGGCGGTAGAGGTCGAGCACATCCACCACATACCGGAAAAGATCGGCATGGTGGCCGGAAGGCTGCACGCCACCGGCTATGCGCCGTGCACGATGCGAAAACGCTGACCCGCTCATCTTGTGGTGAGGCTGTGCCGACCTATCTCTATGGTCATCAACGGAGGTAAAGGTCATGGCTGTAAAAGCGTTTCGTTCTATGGTGGTTGCGGGTTTTGCCCTTTTGCCGTTTGCCGCCAACGCGCAAGTGGTGGGTGAAGTGGGTGTTGACTGGACAGGCAACGACATCGTCGTGGAGGCGATTGCCGATCCGCAGGTCAAGGGCGTCACCTGCCATGTGACCTATTTCGACCGTGGTGTGATTGATCGCCTCAAAAACGGCAACTGGTTCGAAGACCCTTCCAACAACGCCATTTCATGCAGCCAGACCGGGCCGGTCGAAGTGGGCGACATTGATCTGGGTAAAAAGGGCGAGGAAGTGTTTCGCCAGGGCATGTCGCTGGTGTGGAAAAAGATGGTCGTCAACCGGATTTACGACAAGGCCAACGATACGTTGATCTACCTTGTCCATACCCGCGAACTGACCGATGGTTCGGCGAAAATGGCGATTTCCACGGTGCCGCTTTATGGGCAGACCGTGACGTGGAAAAACGGCAAGCCGTGAGGTTTTGTCTGTCTGATGCCTCAAATTCCGTCATCCCGGACTAGATCCGGGATCCAGTTCGATCAAGTCCTTGATCGAAAAGACTCTCTGCGCCGCAGACGCGGCTTGCTGGATGCCGGATCAGGTCCGGCATGACGGAAGTGGGTGGTCGGCAAACAAAAAACGGCAAACCTTGAGGCTTGCCGTTTTCTAAAACCAGTCTCGGTGCAAACTTTAAGCGGCTTCGCGTGACAACTCGTCGGCAATAACCGTGTCGAGGTTGAGGAAGCAGACCATGCTCTTTTCCAGCGCCACGATGCCGCGGCAGAAATTGCGCTGCTCTTCCGGGATGATTTCCGGTGCTGGCTGGAGGTCTTCGGATTTGATGGTCATCATGTCGGAAACCTGTTCCACCAAGAGGCCAACCAGCTTGCCACCGATATCGGTAACGATAATGGCGGAACGCTCGGAAGGCTCGGTCATCTTCATGCCCAGACGGCACGCCATGTCGATAACGGGGATAACCGCGCCGCGAAGGTTGATGAGGCCCAGAACATAAGGCGGTGTGTGTGGCATCGGCGTGACGGGCGCCCAGCCGCGAATTTCGCGGATCGCCATGATGTCGATGCAGAATTCCTGATCGCCGAGATGGAAGGATACGATTTCGAGATATGCGCCGGATTGTTTGATGGCGTTCGACATGGTCGCAAGTCTTCCTGACGGCTCTCTAGGCGGGCCGAATTCGATTTTGAAGATAATGCGGTGTCGGAGGATGCTCCGGGTGACATCATGTCGTGCGCGTTTGCGAACCGCTGTCGATAATAATGCTCAAAAACAATTTAAACTTTCCCTAACGCATCGGTATAAACAACCGCATTGCAGGGCAATTCGCTGTTTCCTGCGCCGTTGCTTCGCGGTAGAATGATGCCATGAGAACGCCAATGTCAGCACCGATGAAAATCCTTACCGCCGCTGCCGCAACCGGCGGTGCGCTGCTGCTGGTGCTTCTGACATTTGAAGGCTGGATGCGGTATGGCACGGATATCTTTCTCTCGGCAGTCCAAAGCGGTATTGCCTGGTGTTTTTAAGCGCTGTCGTCGCGTTGAGACAAATCAGCGCGCTCCTTGCGATCCCCGTTTCTTGAATTGCAGAGTTGAAACCCCTTGCGCTACAAGCATGCCGAACATTGATTGATTGCTGATCGGGGAATGGCATGAAAAATATCCGCGTTGCGCTTTGGGGCGCTGTGGTCGTCCTGCTGGGTGTCATGGGCTGGCTGACGATGGAGCTGACCAAAAGCCGCGAGCAGATGGTCGAGGAGACCTACGGCACCCCGTTCCAGCTTGTGGCGCAGAATGGCCAGCCGATTACGGAGCAGGCGTTTCAAGGCAAACCGACAGCGCTTTTCTTCGGCTTTACCCATTGCCCGGAAGTTTGCCCCACCACGCTTTTCGAGCTGAATGGCTGGATGGAAAAGGTGGACCCGGCGGGCACCAAGATGCAGGCCTATTTCGTTTCGGTTGATCCTGAACGCGATACGCCTGAGATTTTGAACCAGTATGTTTCCAATGTGTCCAAGCGCATTACCGGCATAACAGGCACACCGGACAAGATTGCAGAAACGCTGAAAGGCTATCGCATCTACGCCAAAAAAGTGCCGGTGGATGAAAAAGACCCGAGCGGTGATTACACCATGGATCACACGGCCTCCGTCATTCTGCTGGATGCCAAAGGCCGCTTTTCCGGCACCATTGCTTATGGCGAAAACCCGGATACTGCCGTGCAGAAGCTGCAAAATCTGACCAAGAGCTGATTTCAGTACAATATCATTGCGCAAGTCCATTGGACTGTTGCCGCTTTTATGGCAAAGGCTGACGGCTGAACACTATCTTATGAAAGCGTCAGCCGTGAGCGAAATCCGTCTTTATGTCACCACCACCGAAATTCAGTCGGGAGACGTGCTTGATCTTCTGTCGGAGGTGTTCGGTGAGGAAGATATTGGCATCGCCACATCAGAGGTGGATGAGAAACGCGATATCTGGGAAGCCTCCGTCTATTTGATGGAGAATGATGAGGAAGACGTTCGCATCCGCTTTGAAGAGGCGATGAAGGCCGCTTTCCCGCATCTGAGCGTCCAGCGCGAAATTATTCCTGATCTGGACTGGATTGCCAAATCGCTGGAAGGGCTGACGCCGGTTCGGGCAGGGCGCTTTATCGTTCATGGCTCGCATGACCGGGACAAGGTGCGGATCAACGATCTGGCCATCGAGATCGAAGCGGGGCAGGCGTTCGGCACGGGACACCACGGCACCACGGCTGGCTGCCTTGAGATGATCGAGCAGGTTTTGCGGGCGCGCACCATTCGCAACGCGCTGGACCTTGGAACGGGCAGCGGCGTGCTGGCGATTGCGGTTGCGAAAATGCGCCCGGTGCCGGTGCTGGCGACGGATATCGATCCGATTGCCATCAAGGTCGCCAAGGAAAATGCGCGGCTGAACGGCATTGTCTCCGGCATGGCGCTGGAAACCGCCCCCGGTTTCCATTCGGACAGCTTCCGCAAATACGGCCCTTTCGATCTCATCATCGCCAATATTCTCGCCCGCCCGCTGATCAAGATGGCACCGCAACTGGTCACGCATCTGGCGCCCGGCGGCACCGTCATCCTTTCGGGCATTCTGGCGTCGCAACGCTGGAAGGTGCTTTCGGCCTATAACGGTATGCACCTCAGCCATATCAGAACCATCTGGCGCAATGGCTGGGTGACAATCCATCTTCGCAAGGATTGATGGCTGTAAAGACAGTGGTTTAGTCTGGACGTTCGCAAGACTAGCAAGGTATGGTCCGTTCCGAAATCAGCCTTTTCGGAAAGCAGTTCATGTTCCAGTCATTCGAAAACAAATCCACGCCGCAATTCGGCAAGGCGCGTGTAGACGCCTTGCGTGCAACATTCGATGCGCTTGAAATCGATGGTTTTCTGGTGCCGCGTGCCGATGAATATCAGGGTGAATATGTGCCTCTGTCGGCTGAGCGGCTGGCGTGGCTGACAGGCTTCACCGGTTCTGCCGGTATCGTGCTCGTCACCCGCTCGCAGGCCATTGTGTTTGTTGATGGGCGCTACACCACGCAACTGACGATGCAGGTCGATCAATCCGTGTTCACGGGCGGTGATCTGGTCAACGCGCCGCCTGCGAAATGGCTGGCGGATAACGCTCCCAACGGTTTCCGTCTTGGCATCGACCCATGGCTGCACACCGGCGCAGAACTGAAGCGTTTCGAAAAGGCGCTTTCCGATAAGGCTGGCTCGGTCGTTCTTCTGGCCGCAAACCCGCTCGACCCGTTGTGGGAAGACCGCCCGGCGGAACCGCTGGAGCCGATCAGCATTCAGCCGGATCATGTTACCGGTATTTCGGCTCAGGCAAAAATCGCGACCATTGCCGAAATCGTTTCTTCGAAAAAAGCAAATGCCGTGCTGATGACCGATCCGTCCTCCATCGCCTGGACGTTCAACATTCGCGGCAATGACGTGCCGCACACGCCGCATCCACTGGCCCGTGCCATCATCTATGCGGATGGCAAGGCCGATCTGTTTCTGGATGAGCGCAAGGTTGGTGCGGAAGCACAGGCCTATCTCGCGGCGCTGGTCACGCTGCTGCCACCCTCTGAAATCGAAGCGCGTTTACATGCCATATCCAGCGCAGCGGGGCGCATTCTGACCGATGTGGATGTGACGCCGGTGGCGCTGACATTGTCCATCACGCAGGCCGGCGGCGAGGTTATCGAAGCGGTTGACCCTGTGAAACTGCCGCGCGCATGCAAAAACGAAGCCGAGCTTTCCGGTTCCGCTGCCGCCCACATTCAGGATGGTGCGGCCATGGTGGAATATCTGGCGTGGCTGGACGCGCAGACGCCGGGCAGCATTACGGAAATCCAGGCGGTGAAGGTGCTGGAAGCGGCACGTGTGCGGGTTGGACAGGCCACGCAAAATCCGCTGAAGGACGTGTCGTTCGACTCCATTTCCGGTGCCGGAGAAAATGCGGCCATCATGCACTACCGCGTCACCACCGATAGCGACCGCGCCTTGAACGACGGCGAGATGTTTCTCATCGATTCCGGTGCGCAATATGTAAACGGCACCACGGATATCACCCGCACCGTTGCCATCGGCACTGTGCCTGAAGAACAGAAGCGTTTCTTCACGCTGGTTCTGAAGGGCATGATTGCCATCAGCGCGGCCCGTTTCCCCAAGGGAACACGCGGTTGCGATCTGGACCCGCTGGCGCGCATCGCGCTGTGGAAGGCAGGCGCGGATTACGGCCATGGCACCGGCCATGGCGTTGGCTCCTATCTTTCGGTGCATGAGGGGCCACAGCGTATTTCCCGCGTTTCGCAGCAGGAAATTTTGCCGGGCATGATCCTCTCCAACGAACCGGGATATTACCGCCCCGGCGCATTCGGCATTCGCATCGAAAACCTGATTTTTGTGCGCGAAGCAGACGCCATCGAAGGCGGCGACCAGCCGATGTTGTCTTTCGAAACGCTGACATGGTGCCCGATCGATCGGCGTCTGGTGGTCGTTTCGCTTCTGACCGAAGAAGAGCTGGAATGGCTGAATGCCTACCATGCCACGGTGCGCGAAAAGATCATGCCGCTGATTACGGATGCCGATGTGCAGAAATGGCTCATTGCTGCCACGGATGCACTCACGCGATAGAGAAGTACCGCATCGCCACGACAAGCGCCCAGCCTGATAATAACATCGTCAGGCCGGGAAAGCGCAGACCGACGATCAGCGCAAAGACCATGCCGAGTTTTACCTCATATCCGCCCTCAAAAAAGGCGGGTGCGACGAGCGTGGTGAGAACCGCGACGGGCACGGCATTCAGCCCGGCCTCGACGCGGGGAGGGATGGTCTTCATGCGCGTCATCAGCACATAACCGCCAACGCGGGTGAAGTAGGTCGCGACAGCGCCTGCGAAAATGATCATCAGCGTGTGAAAGTTGAAAAGCTCGCTCATCACGCTGCCTCCTCGTTGCTGGCGGGGGCTGCGGGTGCAAGAAGGACGGCCACAAGAATGCCGGTCATCGCGCCGATGCTGACATGCCATGGCGAGCCGACCAGATGATAGGCCGCAATGGCACCCGTCGCGCTTGCCAGCATGACCGGGTAAAAATGACCGCGTTTGCGGAAGCTCAGCACCATTCCCATGAAATAAATGGGCAACAGCACATCGAAACCAGCCGCCTTGGGATCGCCGATCAAGTTGCCCAGCGACGCGCCCAAAACGGTGGAAATCATCCAGCCGACATAAACGATACAGGCATAGCCCATATACCAGGAAAACCGGACGCTGCCGGTAAGCTCTTTCTGGCGAACGGCCTCCGCAAATTGCGGATCGACCATGAAGAAAAAGCCTATGGCCTTCTTCGCAGTCGACCACTCCGGAACGATGCGTACCATCGCCGCAGAATAAAGCACATGGCGGAAATTCACCGCGAAGATCGACAGGATAACCAGCCAGGCGGGCAGGTTCTGACTGAACAGTTCAATGCCCACCAACTGGCTGGCACCGGCATAGAGAATGCCACTCATCAGCGTTGCTTCGAAAATATTAAGGCCGTTATCGATAGCGACGGCGCCAAAAAGCGCGCCGAACGGTATAACGGACAGCATAACGGGAAGGCCGCGTTTCAGGCCGGACCGGAAGGTCGCATCTGACATGGGTGAAAACTCCGAATTTCGTCTGCTCCTATCGCTAGTCAAGGCTACTGACAAACGAATTGCGGGAATGCTTCGATTGATTTCATTGAACCATCAATTAGAATTGCTGCATTAGAGCGCCGTGCGTCCTTTCGGACGCACAAAGGACGCTGTAACTTATTGAATCTACGCATCGTGCTTTCCGAAAATCGAGTCCGATTTTCGGGCCGATGCTGTGGAATGGAGACGTGCATGAGAGAGTTGAAACTGGACAAACAGCAGAAAGCCGACATGGTTTCAGCCATCCGCACCGTTTTGGCCACTGAATTGGATCTGGATATCGGCGGGCTTCAGGCCGAAATGCTGGTGGACCAGCTTTCAGACATCGTCGCGCCGGTTTTTTATAATCAGGGACTGCAAGATGCACACACCGCCGTGTTGCGCCGAATGGAAGACGCTGCCGGAGACATCGACGTGTTGGAAAAGCACGTGCCGCGCCGGCTCTAAGCGTTCAGAATATCGCTGCTGTTGACGATAATGACGCCTTTGGCCCGCATCGTTGCAATCGCTGCCTTGATGCCCTCTGCCGCGATGCCGCGGCTGGCATCTTCGATGAAGCGGACTTTTACGCCGGGCAGCATGTCCAGCGCATCCAACGCCGAGAAGCTGACGCAATAATCCGTGGCCAGCCCACAAATGTCGAGAATGGCGGCACCTTGACGCTCCAGATAGTCGGCAAGGCCGGTAGTGGCTGTCTGATCGTTGTCACGAAAAGCCGAATAACTATCCACCGCAGGGTTTTCACCCTTTTGCTGCACGTAATCGAAAGCGTCTGTATTCAGGTCCGGGTGGAACTCTGCATCTGGCGTGCCTTGCACACAATGGTCCGGCCACATGACTTGCGGGATGCCGGAAAGCTCGCCCATGTCGAATGGCTTCTTGCCGGGATGCTGCGAGGCGAAGCTGCCGTGGTTGGCGGGGTGCCAGTCCTGAGAGGCAACGATCAGATCGTAACCGCCAT
This sequence comes from Agrobacterium sp. rho-13.3, assembly GCF_033957765.2. Lineage (NCBI taxonomy): Bacteria > Pseudomonadati > Pseudomonadota > Alphaproteobacteria > Hyphomicrobiales > Rhizobiaceae > Agrobacterium > Agrobacterium sp. rho-13.3. The sequence goes on along the minus strand of NZ_CP192774.1, from coordinate 1,671,013 downwards.
TATCAATCAGTGCATTGGCCACGGGAACGATCTTGTCACCATCCCCAACGGCAAGGTTTCCGCCGGGGCAGAAACCATTCTGGATGTCGATCAGAAGCAGCGCCTTCATGTTTTTCTTCTCCAATAGGATGACGTCACGATGCCCCGCGCAGGGCTTTGGATCAAGTCAAAACGCGCGTTTCAGTCACGTGCCCGTGATCTTTGCCGCAACACCGCCGCATTTGTAGCCAAGTTTCGGCAAAATCGACATATAGGGGAGCAATGTCGATGGGGAGAATTTTATAACGTCCATATCGAAATCTCTGGCAGTGTTTTGACCGAAATGGCTATGTAATAGTATTACATAAAAAATCGGCAGCTGACCAAGAGAAACGCATGCAAGCTTCAAAGAACTGTGCTTTCAGGGGACTTGTAAAGACTTTGGTTACCATAATTCGGCATGCTTCGAACCTGGCAACATCGAAACCGGCGCACGTGGCGACCGGCCTTCGGGGTTTCCATAAGGTAACCGGCCTTGTCCGGTTTTGCGTAAACGGTTCGAGTAACAAGTATCATGGCGTCATCAGTCGTGGCCTATAACGATATGCGCGTTGGCGGCGCCTCCTTCACCAGAAAGCGCAAGAGCGCTGGCCTGAGCGGATTTTCCGCCATGCTGGGCGGTGGCGTGCTGGCCAGTGTCTGCGCCATAACGGCCTTTGCGTCCTTGCATGGCATGGCGCAAGCCTCTCACGGCGCGCAGCGTTTCGACACGATGCTGGTGGCACATCTGGATCGGCTGGAACACGCATCCATCGATGCGGTGGAGCGCAATGTCCACATCCGCAAATTTTCGCGCCTGTCCGAAAACGGCAAAAGCAGTCAGAAAATGACACGCCTTGAAGGCGATCATCATATTGGCGCGAAAGCTTTTGCTGATCGGTATGGTACAGCTGCCGCTCATGATGCCCGTGCGCAGGCCACCGTTCAGGCTCTGGCAGCGCTTCGTCCATCCGCCATCGTTGATTCGGCATTGGGCAAAACGACCGAACTGGCGATGCTGGAAACGCAGGCGGCAGAGCATCCGGCCTTCGAGGTCGCTCTCGGCAAGCCGCAGACGACTGCCGATAGCGAGATCGATCTGCTGCCGGAAACCGTTCCATTGCCAAGCTTCCGGCCACAGATTGCCAAGGCAGCGGACGTGGAGCCGACACCACGCCCCTCCAATCCATCCTCCGCCGAAAAACAGCTTGCGGCACCTGCAACGGCACCCTCGCGTGCGCCGGCACCGCAAAGCCCCGCCACCAACACCATGGTCGCTTTCGCACGGCCTGATAATCCGATGCGCGAAACGAAGATGGATGCGGTGCCGTGGCCGGATCGCGGCAATGGCACGGCCATCTATGATATTTCCGCTGGCGTCGTGCATCTGCCGGGTGGTGAAAAGCTGGAGGCCCATTCCGGCATCGGCAAGATGCGCGATAATCCGGAGTTCGTGCATGTGAAGATGCGTGGCTCCACACCGCCATCCACCTATAGGCTGACGATGCGCGAATCGCTTTTCCATGGTGTCGAGGCCATTCGCCTGACGCCGGAAAGCGGCGTCAATCCCCATGGTCGCGATGGCCTTCTGGCGCACACCTACATGCTGGCACGACGCGGCGAGTCCAATGGCTGCGTTGTGTTCAAGGATTATTCCAAGTTTCTCGCCGCCTTCAAACGCGGCGAAGTCAAACGCATCGTGGTGGTTCCAAAGCTGACCGGACGCCCTGCCATGACCGCCAGCGGCGGATCGAAAGGCAGCAACAAAACGCTGTTCGGCATGTTGTCTGGCCGCAATACGGATTCGTAAATCCGCATATCGTCTATTTGCGGCGTTGCGTCAGAACCATGCCGCCTAATATCAGCAAGATGCCAAGCGCGCTCGCCCAGATTTTCGGCGGCTGTTCGCTGAACAGATCCAGCACCACGCCGGACACCATCTGACCGCTGATGACCAGAAGGGCTGTGTTGACCGCGCCGATGCGTGGAATGAGCCAACTGCCGGATGCGATAAAGATGACGCCGATGGGGCCGCCGATGAAGGCGTACCACGGCGCATCCGCTGCACCGGGCGGCAAAAGTCCACCCAGCGCAAGGCCGAGCAGGGTCAGCACGATAAAGCCGACGACGTGGTTCCAGAACGATGCGATCAGCGGGGAATTCGACAGGCTGAGCCGACCGTTGACCTGACGGCTGAGCGACACGAAGACGCCGCCCGTGAACGCCATGGCAATCCAGACAATCATGCTGCTCTCCCCACAAGAATAATGAGCGCGCTGCCACCGAGGATCAGCGCCACGGCGCACATATCACGGGCATCCGGGCGGCGTTTCGGCAGACCAAAGAACCCCCATATATCCGCAGCCAGGCTGAATATGACCTGTCCGCCAAGCCCCAGCGCAATCGTGCCGGACAAAGCAAGCGGCGAGTTGACCGTGCTGGATGTGAGCATGACAATCGCCGCACCCACAACGCCGCCGAAATAGGCCCAGAGCGGGGCTTTTGGCTTTGCGGCCTCACCAGCCTTTGGTTTCTTGTAGAGAACAGCCAGATAAATCAGCGCGGCGACCGTGCCGGTGCCGTGCGCCGTCCAGGACGAGAAGAGCGCATTGCCATAATGGGCGAGCATCCCATTAAAATGGATCATCAACGTCAGCAGGCAGCCACTGGCAAAGGCGGCAGCGAGATGCAGCGGGTTGAGGCGTGAATGTGTGGAGTTTGTCATTGAAAAGCCAAGCTTGTGAAAGTGATTCAGCTTTAGCCCATATGTCTTTGAAACGAAATTGAATTGCGCTGAACCTTGCCGAAAAGCAGGTCGAAATTATTGCACCGCAGCGGAACCAAACACGCCACCACCTGTTATTTCGCCATGAAGAAAACCACCCGCAAACCACTCAACCGCATGACGATTTTCGTCGTTTCGATTTTCATTCTGGCCATCATGGTGGCCGCTATTTATCTGATCGGATTTACGCCGGGGGAGACGTGAAGCATTTCGCGAGCCTCGCCGTCATATTAAGTGTGAGCGGACAGCCTTAAGCCCGCTCCACAAATCCATCCAGCACCTTCTTCTGACCGGCGCGATCGAAGTCGATGGTCAGTTTGTTGCCTTCGACGGAGGCGACGTTGCCGTTTCCGAATTTCAGATGGAAGACCCGGTCGCCGACAAAGAACTTCGACGGGGTGGCGGCGACGGATTTTGCGACGAGTTCGCCATCTATGGTGCGGCCTTTCGGGCCGCTTTCGCCATAACCAATGCGTTCCCCCGCGTGGCCGGAGCGGGTGCCCCAATTGTCACGCGTGGCATCGGACTTGTTGGCTTGGGCGCGTTTCCAGCCGGGCGTGGAATAATTGTTGGTGAAAGGTTCGGCCTTGTCGAAACGTGACTGGCCGTAGCCGCCACGTCCGCCATAGCCACCATAACTGCTCTCGGATGCCGAAACCTCGACATGGTTGGGCGGCAGCTCATCCAGAAAACGGGAGGGCAGGGTGGATTGCCACAGGCCGTGGATGCGTCGGTTGGAGACGAACCAGATGTGGCAGCGGCGTTTGGCGCGCGTGATGCCGACATAGGCAAGACGGCGCTCTTCTTCCAGACCGGAGCGACCTCCTTCATCCAGCGAACGCTGATGCGGAAACAGACCTTCTTCCCAGCCGGGCAGAAACACGGTTTCGAATTCCAGACCCTTTGCCGAATGCAGTGTCATGATGGATACCGCGTCAAGCTCGGCATTCTGCTCGGCATCCATGACCAGCGCGACATGTTCCAGAAAACCGCGCATGCTCTCATAGGCTTCCATCGAGCGGATGAGTTCTTTCAGGTTTTCAAGCCTGCCGGGGCCTTCGGCGGTTTTATCCGCCTGCCACATGGCGGTGTAGCCGCTCTCATCCAGAATTTGCTCGGCCAGAACCGTGTGTTCGGTGTTTTCCAGCAGGCCTTGCCAGCGGCGGAAATCCTGAACCACATCGAACAGCGCCTTGCGGGCCTTCGGCTTCAGCTCATCCGTCTCTATAATGTCGGCGGCAGCGGCCAGCATGGGAATGTCACGCGCACGGGCGTAATCATGCAGGTTGCGAACCGTGGTATCGCCAAGGCCACGTTTGGGTGTGTTGATGATGCGCTCAAAGGCCAGATCATCCGCCGACTGGCAGACAAGACGGAAATAGGCCAGCGCATCGCGGATTTCGAGGCGCTCGTAAAAGCGCGGACCGCCGATGACGCGGTAGTTCAGGCCAAGCGTGACGAAGCGATCTTCGAACTCGCGCATCTGGAACGAAGCGCGCACGAGGATGGCCATATTGTTCAGCGGATGTTTGATGCGCTGTAGCTGTTCGATCTCTTCGCCAACGGCGCGGGCTTCCTCTTCCGAATCCCATGCGGCATGGACGACGACCTTTTCGTCGTTCGGGTCGACGCGGTCGGTAAACAGCGTTTTGCCAAGGCGGCCTTCATTATGGGCAATCAGGTGGCCAGCAGCCCCGAGAATATGCTCGGTGGAGCGATAGTTGCGCTCCAGCTTGATGACCTTTGCGCCGGGAAAATCCTTGTCGAAGCGCAGAATATTGTCCACTTCCGCGCCGCGCCAGCCATAGATCGACTGGTCATCATCGCCCACGCAGCAGACATTTTGCGGCTCGCCCTTGGGGCGCTGGGCCAGAAGCCGCAGCCACATATATTGGCAGGTGTTGGTGTCCTGATACTCGTCCACCAGAATATAACGGAACTTCTGGTGATACTCTTTGAGAATATCGGGATTCTTGCGGAAGATGGTGATGGGGTGCAGCAGCAGATCGCCGAAATCGCAGGCGTTCAGCGTCTTCAGACGTGCCTGATAGGTGGCGTAAAGTTCACGGCCCTTGCCATTGGCAAAAGCACGGCTGTCGCCTTCTGGAATATCCGGCGGTGTCAGGCCTTTGTTCTTCCAGTTGTCGATCATGCCTGCAAATTGTTTGGCGGGCCAGCGCTTGTCGTCCAGACCTTCGGCCTGAATAAGCTGCTTGATGAGGCGTATCACATCGTCGGTATCGAGAATGGTGAAATCGGATTTCAGACCGATCAACTCCGCATGGCGGCGCAACAGTTTGACGCCGATGGAGTGGAAGGTGCCAAGCCACGGCATGCCCTCAACCGCGCCACCGACCAGAACGCCGATACGTTCCTTCATTTCGCGTGCGGCTTTGTTGGTGAAGGTCACGGCCAAAATCTGGCTGGGGTACACGCGACCTGATGCGAGAATATGCGCGATGCGGGTGGTCAGCACCCGCGTTTTGCCGGTGCCAGCGCCTGCCAGAACCAGAACCGGGCCTTCCAATGTCTCCACAGCTTCGCGCTGTTCGGCATTCAGGCCAGCGAGATAATCGGGCGCAGGGCGCGCCTGATCCCGCGCCGCCATGGCGCGCGCCGCGATGCCCAAACCACCAGCGGCAGGGGCCGCTGCCGGTTGACGGCGTGGCTCGGAAGGTTCTTCATCGAAGAACGGCATATCGTCGAAACTGTTGCTCATACGGCCCAATGTAGTGATTCGGGACTGAAAGGCTAGAACCGTGTTCTGCTTTTATTCCGGTATCAACCGCCAAAACGCCTATTCCAAGGCATTTTCTATATTAGGCCGTGCTATCTGCATCAAAGGCGGGGTCCACGGGCAGTTGCAGTGCTGTGGCCAGCTGGTTGGTTTTACCGGCCAGGGCGATGACGCGCAAAAGGTCGGCGTGTTGCTCATCCGTCATGCCTTTCGCTTTGGCGGCTGCGGTGTGCGAGTGGGCGCAATAGGAGCAGCCATTGGTGACGGACACGGCGATGTAAAGCATTTCCTTCACCACCGGGTCGAGCGCGGACGGCGTTGCCATCACGGCTTTAACCTCGGCCCATGTCTTTTCCAGCAGATCGGCATCGAAGGCGAGATAGAGCCACATATTGTTGATGAAATCGGATTTCCGCGTCGTACGGATGTCATCGAACACCGCTTTAACACGCGGGTTGGCTTCCGGGTTCTGTGTTTTTGAAATGGTGCTCATGATCGCTCCTCCATTTTAGTTTGGTGCGCAGTATTGTAGACTGAGGTTATTTGAATGCGGCGGCAACGACGAGGCGGAAATTACAATTCCGTAAGAAACAGATTTGTGCGTTGCGTAGTTTATGTTCAGCAAGGATACTGCCGCACATTGTGAAGAGGCCGCAGCCATGTGAATGCGTTGCGCCGGTTGATCTGTCGGAGAATTGTATGCGGGTTTGGAAGCAGGTTGGTATCAGTCTGGCGGTTGTGGGCGCGGGCGCCTGTCTTTGGGCGTTCAATTCGTCCGACGGCCGCGCTATGCTTGCAAAGGCAGGGCTGGTGAGTGCCGAAAAACCTGCGGCGCAAACCGCTGGAAATTCTGGTAGAGGCGGCGGCGCACAGGGGCAAGGTGGCCAAGGTGGACAGGGTAGCGGTGCTCCACGCGCAAACGCAACGCTGGTTGTGACCGCGCCGGTTAATACCGGAACCATCAATGATCGCCTGAATGCCATCGGAAATGGTGAGGCCATTCAGTCCGTGGTCGTGACCCCGCAGGCCTCGGGCCTGATTTCCGAGATTACCGTTTCCTCCGGTCAGAAGGTCAAAAAAGGCGACGTTCTGGCGCGGCTCGATGATGATGAGCAGCTTATCGAGCGCGAAAAGGGGCAGGTATCGCTGAAGAGCGCGGTCGAAAAATCCAGCTCCTATAAAAACCTGCAATCGGTGGCCCGGCTGGATGTGCTGGATGCGCAGATTGCCGAAGAAGCAGCCAAGCTTGCGCTCAGCACGGCGGAACTGAACCTGAAACGCCGCAATATTCTGGCGCCGATTGATGGCATTGCCGGCATTGTTGCGGTGAACATCGGCGACAACGCCACCACCCAATCCAGCATTGTCGGGCTTGATGATCGCTCGAAAATCCTCGTCAATTTCTGGGCACCGGAGCGTTTTACCACGGCCATCCGTGTGGGTATGCCGGTGGAGGTGACGTCTGTTTCCCGTCCGGGAGAAACCTTCAAGGGTGAAGTCGAGGCGGTCGACAACCGCGTGGATGAGGCCAGCCGTACCATTCGTGTTCGCGCCGTTTTCGACAATGCCAAGGATGAGTTGAGAGCGGGCATGTCGTTTGATGTGGTCATGCGCTTTACCGGCGAGAACTTCCCGTCTGTGGATGCACTGGCTGTGCAATGGGATGCGGAAGGCTCTTATGTCTGGCGCGTTGTCGATAATAAATCGCACAAGGTTCGTGTTCAGGTCGTGCAGCGCAACCCGGAATCCGTGCTGGTAAAGGCGGATTTGGCGCAGGGTGATGCCATCGTCATCGAAGGTTTGCAGCGTGTGCGCGAAGGCGGCACCGTGCGCACCAATAATCCATCCAAAGCACCAGAAGTTGCTAGCCAGTGAGTGGGAACGGGCCAATGACGGGCACAACACAGACGCCGCCGACCGGACAGGATTCCAAGCTCGCCTTCACCGCGCTTTTCGTGCGTCGCCCCATTCTGGCGGCGGTTTTGAACACGCTTCTCGTCGTTGCGGGTCTCGCGGCGCTGGTGGGCGTGGAAGTGCGCGAATTGCCGGATGTGGATCAGCCGGTCATCACCGTGCGCACGACATATGATGGTGCAGCCCCTGAAACGATCGATCAGGAAGTAACGCAGACCATTGAGGGTGCTGTCGCGCGCGTCAGCGGCGTGAAGACGATTTCCTCTCAATCGCAGTTCGGCAACAGCCGCGTGACGCTGGCATTTGGCGATAAGGTCGATCTTGCCGTTGCCGCAAACGATGTGCGCGATGCCATCGGCCGCGTGACCAATCTGATGCCGGATGATGCGGACGCACCGCAGATCATCAAGGCGGATTCCGACAGCCAGCCCATCATGCGCCTTGCCGTCACGTCCTCCAGCCTCAGCATGGAAGACCTGACGAAGCTGGTGAATGACGAGGTCATCGACCGTCTGGCTGCCGTCGATGGCGTTGCCGATGTGGAATTGTATGGTGATCAGGACAAGGTTTTTCGCATTGACCTCGACCAGTCGGCGCTTGCCAGCCGTGGGTTGACCGTGACGGACGTGTCGAATGCCCTGGGCACCGCCGCGCTGGACGTTCCCGCCGGTTCGCTGAAAAGCTCCACGCAGGATATTGTGGTGCGTGCCACTGCCAGCCTGACGAAACCTGCCGAATTCGAAAACCTGCTGATCAAGGACCGTGTGCGCCTTCGCGATGTGGCCAGTGTCATGCTGGGTGCCGATGATGGCACCACCTCGCTGCGCTCCAACAGTGTGCCGGGTGTCGGTCTGGGTGTTATCCGACAGGCGCAATCCAACACGCTGAATATTTCGACGGGCGTGAAGGCAGCCGTGGCGGCAATGACGCCGAACCTGCCGGAAGGAACGCGCATCGTCGTGACCAGCGATGATGCCGTGTTCATTCAGGGCGCGCTTCATGAAGTGGAGCTGGCGCTCGGCCTTTCGGCGCTGATCGTGGTTGTGGTGCTTTACCTCTTCCTGCGGGACTGGCGCGCAACGCTCATCCCCGCCATCACCATGCCGGTGGCGTTGATCGGTACGATCGTCGCCATTTATATGGTCGGCTTCTCCATCAATATTCTCACACTTCTCGCCATCGTTCTGGCCACCGGTCTGGTGGTGGACGATGCCATTGTGGTGCTGGAAAACATCGTGCGCCGCCGGGCCGAAGGCATGGGGCCACGCGCCGCTGCCGTTCTGGGGACGCAGGAAGTTTTCTTTGCGGTTATCGCCACGACGGCAACGCTGGCAGCGGTCTTCATTCCGCTGTCCTTCCTTCCCGGCCAGTTGGGCGGGTTGTTCCGTGAGTTCGGTTTCGTGCTGGCCTTCGCCGTTGGCCTGTCGTCGGTCGTGGCGCTCACGCTCTGCCCCATGCTGGCCTCGCGCATGTTGAAAAACGGCGTCAAGGAACAAACCGGCCCGCTGGCCTGGTTCGGCAACCTGTTTGCCTCGACCTACAAAAGCACGCTGTCGTCGTGTCTGAACAATCCGCTGATCGTGATCGTCGTGGCGCTCGGCTTTGCTGGCGCATCATGGATTGCATTCGGACTGGTCCAGAACGAATTGACGCCGCGAGAGGACCGATCCTCGGTCACGTTGCGCGTCACGGCACCGCAGGGCGTCAGTCTTGAATATACGCAGGACCAGTTGCAGCGCATCGAGGAAAACTTGAAGCCGCTGCGTGATAGTGGTGAAATCCAGAACATCTACTCCATCACCGGCATGAACGGCTCTGCCAACACCGGCTTCGTGGTGCTGACGCTGGCACCGTGGGCAGACCGTGAACGCACGCAAAATCAGATTGCCGCAGATATCAATGCCGCTGCACAAAAGGTTCCGGGGCTTCGCGCCACGGCAACGCAGCCAAACAGCCTGCGCATTCGCGGCGCGGGCAACGGGCTGAGCATGGCAATGATTGGCACGCATTATCCAGCACTGACGCAGGCAACGCAGAAACTGCTTCTTTCCATGGAAGAAAGCGGCATGTTCGATACGCCTCGTTTCGATAACGAACCCACGCAGGCCCAGCTGTCCGTTTCGATCAACCGTGAACGCGCCTCTGATCTTGGCATCGATATCACCGGATTGTCCCGCGCCATGCAGTCTCTGCTCGAGGGTCGTTCCATCGTCGATGTGTTCGTGGATGGTGATGCGGTGCCAGTGCGGCTTTTGTCGTCCACACGCCCCCTCAATGACCCGACCGATCTTGAAAATATCTTCCTGAAAGCAAAAGACGGAAGAATGGTGCCGATGTCGGTCATCGCGACATTGAAAGAATCGGCTGTATCGCCTCAGTTGAACCGTGAGCAGCAATTGCCATCCGTCAGCTTCACCGCCGGTCTCAAGAATGGTGTGTCCTTGGGCCAGGCGGTGGCCAAGGTCAACGAACTGGCAAAATCGGCCATGCCGCAGGGCGCACGGCTGCTGCCGCTGGGCGAAGCCGCAACGCTGGAGGAAAACTCCAACGGCATGTTGCTGACCTTCGGTTTTGCCATTGCCATCATTTTCCTCGTGCTGGCAGCGCAGTTCGAAAGCGTTCTGAGCTCCATCATCATCATGTCCACCGTGCCGCTTGGTCTGGCCTGTGCGGTCATCGCGCTCGTCGTCACCGGCTCCAGCCTCAACGTTTACAGCCAGATCGGCCTTGTGCTGCTGGTGGGTGTGATGGCGAAAAACGGCATTCTCATCGTGGAGTTCGCCAATCACTTGCGTGATCAGGGCGCAACCGTTCGCGAAGCCATCGAGAAGGCGTGCAGCATTCGTCTGCGCCCGGTCATGATGACGATGATCGCCACCATTCTGGGCGGTGTGCCGCTGGTGTTGGCGCAAGGCGCTGGTGCGGAAGCCCGCATCGCGCTTGGCTGGGTCATCGTTGGCGGTCTGGGTTTTGCAACGATTGTGACGCTTTATATCACGCCGCTGTCTTACCTTTTGATCGCCCGCTTTGCCAAACCGCAGGCGGATGATGAAATTCGTCTGCACCGCGAGTTGGAAACGGCCATTCGCCGCAGGGCGATCGAAGAAGACAATCAGCTTCTGGCGGCGGAATGACGTGCTAACAAGCCAGCCTTTGCGAGAACGCCAGTGCTGGACAAACACAAAGTCGTATCACATACAAACCGGGCTTACTTTAAAAGGTGAGTCCGGTTTTGCATTGCAGTGGAGAGTGTCATGGCTTTGAAGGATGTTGTCTCTGGAACAAGAAATGAAGCGGGCATCGCCGCCGTTCTTGGTGTTCTGAAACAGCAGCTTGGCGAAAAGCTCCAGACCGGCCAATCCTTCCGGGAGCAGCACGCTCACACCACCACCTATCTCACCACGCAACTGCCGGATGGCGTTGTTTTTGCGGAAAATTCCGACGATGTGAAAATCGTGGTCAAGGCCTGCGCGCATCACAAGGTGCCGGTCATTCCCTTCGGCGTCGGCTCGTCTCTGGAGGGGCAGGTCAATGCACCATCGGGCGGAATATCCATAGATTTCAGCCGCATGAACCGCATTATCGACGTCAATGCTGAAGACCTCGATGTGACGGTCGAGCCGGGCGTGACGCGTGAACAACTCAACACCTATCTGCGTGATACCGGCCTGTTTTTCCCCATCGATCCGGGTGCCAATGCATCCATCGGCGGCATGGCATCCACCCGCGCGTCCGGCACCAACGCCGTGCGTTACGGTACGATGAAAGACAATGTGCTGGCGTTGACGGTCGTAACGGCAGATGGCGAGGAAATCCGTACCGGTCGTCGTGCGCGCAAATCTTCAGCCGGTTATGATTTGACACGGCTGTTTGTCGGGGCGGAAGGCACGCTTGGCGTTTTGACGTCTGTAACACTGCGGCTTCAGGGCATTCCCGAAAAAATCTCGGGGGGCGTCTGCACCTTCGAGAGCATCAAATCCGCTTGTGATGCCGTCATCACGACCATCCAGATGGGTATTCCCGTTGCGCGTATCGAGCTTCTGGACGACGTACAGATTCGCGCCTGCAACGCCTATTCCGGCCTGTCCTATGACGAAAAGCCGACGCTGTTTCTGGAATTTCACGGCACGGAAGAAACCACGGCGCTGCAATCCCAGCAGTTTGCGGAGATCGCCGCGGAATTTGGCAGTTCCGATTTCAAATGGACCGTGGATGCGCGGGAGCGCGCCAAGCTGTGGAAGGCGCGCCACGACGCCTATTGGGCCTCGAAAGCCTTGGCACCGCATCTCGACGTTCTTTCGACGGATATTTGCGTGCCGATTTCTCGCTTTGCAGAATGCGTCACGGAAACGCAGGCAGACATTGTTGAAAACGGCTTGCTTGCGCCCATCGTCGGCCATGCGGGGGATGGAAATTTCCACGTTCTCGTCCTGTTTGACGGCAAGGATGCGGCAAGTGTCGCAAACACCGAGGCTTTCGTGGCGCGGCTGAACCGCCGGGCGATTGCCATGGACGGCACATGCACGGGTGAACACGGCATAGGGCAGGGCAAGTTGAGCTTCCTCGAAGAAGAAGCCGGAAACGCATTGAATGTCATGCTTGCCATCAAGCGGTCACTTGATCCGGATAACATTTTTAATCCGGGCAAGATTTTTCGTGACCCACGCAGTTAAGTCGCCGTCACAAGCGCTGAATTGATGCTTGCTCTGGAATGAAAAAACGCTAGTTTTCATCTTCAATTAAGGGAGACGCACGGTCGTGCTCGGACGCATACTGGTTTTTCTGGGCGGACTGCTTGTTGTGGCGCTATTTGCGGCGCTGCTCATACCCTATTTCATCGACTGGACAGATTTTCGTCGTGACTTCGAAGATCAGGCAAGCCGCATTCTGGGCAAGAAAGTTGTTGTGCACGGCCGTGTCGAAGCGCGCCTTCTGCCCTTCCCATCCGTCACGCTGCATGATGTGCGCGCCGGTATGGATGCGGACGGTTCGCCACAGATTCAGGTCGCCCGTTTCTCCATGGATGCCGAGCTTGCGCCGTTTATATCAGGCGAAGCGCGCATCTTCGATATGCGCATCGAAGAGCCAAAGGCCCGTATTCGCCTGCTGAAAGACGGTACGCTGGACTGGACGCGCGGCAGCCGCGCCGTCATTCCCGCCAAAACCGTCGTGCTGGAAAATGTCAGCATCGAAGGCGGGCAGATCGAATTTATCGACGAACAATCCGGCCGCAACCGCACGGTTACGGGGTTGAGCGCCGATATGTCGGCGAAATCCCTTGCCGGTCCATGGCGGGCAGACGGTCGTGCAGCGGTCGATGGACATGCGGGTTCATTTTCGCTGTCCAGCAGCGAGCCGGATTCCAATGCGGGCCGCATGGGCTTGCGCCTGCGTATGTTGCCGGATGAGCATCCCGTCGAAATCGATCTGGACGGCGCGATTGCTGCCGTGGAAGGTCGTCCGCTCTATAGCGGTTCCTTCGCCTTCAATTTCCGGCAGGATGACAAGCAGAAGCCGCAGAACGGTCAGTTTCTTTCATCAGCACCCCGCACACGCGGCAGCTTCGAGCTGACGAATGGGCGCGTGCGTGTGCCAAGCTATCGCATGGAACTGGGCGGCACGGAAAATCCCTACATCATCACCGGCGAAGCCACGCTTGATACGGGCGCCTCGCCGGAATTTCTGCTCACGGCAGATGGCCAGCAGATCGACTTCAATCGCTTTGCGCCTGCACCGGTGCAGACCGGCAAAACATCGCGCTCTCCCACCGTTCCGGTCCGCCAGCGAATCGAGGCGTTTGCGGGTCTGATTGCCCGCATTCCCGTGCCACAGGTGCCGGGGAAAGCAACAATCCGGCTTCCAGCATTGGTGTCAGACGATACGACCATTCGCGATATCCGTCTGGATGTTCGCCCCGATGGTGCCGGTTGGCAGGTTGAAAATGCCGTGGCTGTGCTGCCCGGTCGCACCCAGCTCGAGGCGAAGGGTTCTCTGACATTGACGGGTGGCCCGGCGTTCAACGGTGATCTGCTTGTGGCGTCCAGCCAGCCATCCGGTCTTGCCAACTGGTTGTCCGGCACGGTTGATCCCGCCATTCGGCAACTGAACGCTGCCGGTTTTTCCTCCAGGGTTTCGCTGACCACGAAGGCGCAGCGTTTTGAGGATCTGGAGCTGGCCATCGGCCAGGCGTCCCTGCACGGTCGTCTGGCACGACAGGCCGAAGACAAGGGTGCGAGCATCGATATCGATCTGTCCGGCGATGAGATCGATCTTGATGCCTTGAAGGCGCTCGGCGGTCTGGCGCTGGGGGATCAGGTCGGAAGTTCGGTGCTGGATCATCGTATTGCCGCCAAGTTCAAGGCGGATCGTTTCAATATGGCCGGTGTGACGGCCAACCGCGTGGAAACGGCATTTACGCTGGCAGGCGGTGTTCTGTCGCTGGACACCATGACGGCGGGCGATATCGCCGGTGCCGAGGTGCGTGCCAAAGGTCAGTTGAAAGGTTCGCTGAGCGAGTTTGCGGGCAAGGGCACCGTCAACCTTCATGCTGCCGATATGCAGCAGGTATTTGATCTGTTGCGGCAAAAACTGCCCCACCATCCGCTGGTCGATCGTCTGGTCAAAAGCGCGCCGTGGTATGCGAATTCAGATATTGCCATCGATTTGTCTGTCGATAGCAACAAGGGCGGGGCCAATGCTGCCGTGTCCGGCACCATCAATGGCAGCCGCGTGTCCGCTGTCGCCAAGGTTCCGGATTTCTTGTCCATCGGTGATGACACGGCGGTGTCGCTGGAGGGTGTTCTCAAGAACCAGTCCACAGCCATCCTGTTCGGTCAGGCGGGACTTGACCCGTTGCCATTCGATGCGGATGGCGAGGGTCTGTTGTCCGTCAAGCTCAACGGCACTCTGGGGTCGCCAGTGCAGGCCGATTTCCGCTTTTCGACAGAACGCACCCATTTTTCCGCCAATGGCAACGTCTCTCTGGCAGCGGCCAGTTTCGGTGAGGGCAATGCCGATATCGCGCTGGAAAGTGCCGATATCGAGCCATACCTCATCATGAACGCCGTTGGCCTGCCGCAACTGGGCGGCGGCATGTCCACAAAGATCAATGCCAAACTTGCCATTGACAAGGACAAGGCCACACTTTCCGGCCTCACCGGGCAGGTGGGTGGCAATGCTTTTTCTGGCAATCTGGCAGCCCTGAAAGCTGCCCCCTATAAAGTCACGGGCGATCTTGCCCTCAACGCTCTTGATCTGACATGGTTGGGCGATACGATTTATGGGCCGGTCATAGACCCGGAAACCGGCGCGCTGAGTGCCAAGCCTGTCTCGCTTCCGGCATTCCCGAAGCTCGAAGCCTCGCTTGCCGTCAAGGCCGCCAACTTCGACGCTGGCCCGCTTGGCACCGTCACAGGTCTTGCTTTCACCCTCAACCAAGCCAGCGGCACGTTGTCTCTCGACAATATGACCGGTGATTGGATGGGCGGCAAAGTGTCTGGCCGCGTTGCCATGGCAACGGGCGAGGGTGCCGGCATCTTCCGCACCAAAATCGCCGTCTCTGGTGCCAACCCTGAATCGGTGATGTGGAAGGCTGGCGAAACCCCCGTTGCCACCGGCCGTTTCGCCGTAGATTTGACCGCGGAAGCAACCGGCAAAAGCGTTAGCGAGCTTCTGTCTTCGGCTGGCGGTTCCGGTGAAATCCGCACCGGTGGCCTCGTACTGCGCAGCCTGAACCAGAATGCATTCCAGCCATGGATTAAAGCCGCGAACGAACTTCAGGGCAATATCGATGCCGCCAAGGTGCGTCCACTTGTCGATGCGCAGCTATGGCAGGGTGAAATTCCGCTTGGCGACGTCACCATGCCGTTTACGCTCAATGGTGGCAGCCTGCGTATGCAAAATGTCACCGCTGCTACCGCGCAGGTGTCTTTCGATGGTGATCTTGCACTGGACCTTGCAGGCGAAACCCTGACCGGCGCCATCGACCTGTCATTTAACCCCGGCATTGAGGAACTGGCGGGTGCGCAGCCCTCCATTCACCTGAATTACATCGGCCCGTTTGCGCAACCGGCCCTGACCACCGATGTGTCCGGCCTGACCGGATACCTTTCCCTGCGCGCCTTCGAGCGCGAACGCCGCCGGGTTGAGGCCTTGCAGGCCAGTATTATGGAGAAGCAGCGCTTGCGCCGCGAAGTCGCTCTTTATCGTTTTCAGGCATCTGAGCGGCAAGCAGCGCAAGAACGCGCCGCAGCAGCCGAGCAAACCCGCAAACAGGAAGAAGAGCGCCTACGCGCCATGGCGCAAGAGCGCGCCGAAGCTGAAAAAGCCGCAGCCGCAGCCGAAAAGGTCGCACAGGAAAAGTTGAAGCGTCAGCAGGAAGCACAGCCTAAACCGCAACCCGCTCCGGTTTTCACGATGCCCCCGACCGAAGAAGTCATTCGCCAGTTCTCGGCGCCACCGAATACGGCCACGCCTTGATGAGTTAGTGTGGGTGGCTTTATTTCGAGTTCAATTTTGATTTCAGAAATTCAGCAGCATTTTTGTAGGCTTCATTCGCCTGCGTGGCTTCGGACTTAAGAAAGAAGTCGTGCTTAGCACCCTGAAAAATGGTCATGGTTGCGGTGCCGCCAGCACTTTTAACCTGCTCCATGAAACGCTGCCCTGATGACACAGGATATACCGTGTCGGCGCTTCCCCAGATCAAATGAAAAGGCGGCAGAGTCTTTGACGAAAATGCATGGTCGCGAGGTGGGCTTCCGTCTACTAGAACAACGGCAGCAACTGTCAATCCTTGCGACGCCGTAATCGCTGCCGTTTCGGCACCAAGCGATATGCCGAGTAAGCCGACGCGCCCAGCATATCGCGGCATGGCGTTTAAGTGAGCAACGACAGCGCTTATCTCACGACTCCAATCAGCGCGGCGCTTTCTATAATACTTGATCCGAGAATTGGCATCCTTCGCAGCAGATAGGTGATGTAAATCTTCCGGCGAAATGAGATGTGCGAGATACACATCCAAACCGGTAGCCGCTAACTTGTTTCCGATGTCATCGTAGACGGCAGAGTTAAAGCCTCTGCTACCGCTCAAAATAACGATTGCCTGGCGCGCGTTCTTATCATTCTGCGTAAAGACATCGACTTTGAGCGCGCTTTCGGGAGTTTTGAGCGTAAACGACTCACGCGCATTCGCTGTGACGCTGGTGAATACCATCAGGATAATAGCGGCAATGACTTGAAGAATATTCATAGTGGCAAACGCCGCGATCCCATTATTGGCTCTTCAGCCAGTTCAGCACATAGACCCTCAGCGATGAAGAGAGATTGCTGTCTTCCGGGCGGCCATCATCTATCTCGGCCAGAAGTGCGGCGAAGCTCATTTTTCGCGTCTCGGCGATCGTGCGGAGTTCGTCCCAGAAGGCATCTTCGAGTGAAATGCTGGTGCGGTGGCCGTGCAGGGTGGTGGAATGTTTACGGATCAAATGTGTCGCTTTCCAAACTGATTCAATGTCCTGTCAGCCTGATTCATGTTTTGTGCGTAAGCTTATGATTTTGAATCTGTTTAGTGCTGCTAGCGATCAATAACGCCTGTCGTGCTGATGAAGTTCCGGAACAAGATCACAATGGACACACGGGCGATATGGCCTGCCGTTTGTCCGTCAGATCGATTTTTAGTATGGGCGATCTCATCCCATTTGTTTGTGTGTGGTGGGGCAGGGCGATCCGCAACGGATCATCCTGCCCAATATCGAACTACTCCAGCGGCACGGCGACGAAGCGCAGATTGCCTTGCGCATCGGCCACCATCATATGCGCGTTTTTGCGTCCAGCGGATTTCAGGCCGTTCACACGCACCAGCACATCGCCGGGCACTTCCATGAAGTCCTGTCCGACTTCAACGATCACGTCGCCGGTTTTGACGCCCTTTTGCTCGGCGATGGAGCCTGCCTCAACATTGGCCACGAAGACGCCTTCGACGCTTTCGGCAATGCCTTTTTCCGTGCGCAGCTCATCCGTCAAAGTCACCAGGTTCATACCGAGGACGGTTTGTGGTGCTTCGCGCAGTTCCGGCGCCTGTTGCTCCGTCTGGTCGCTGCCCTTATCGTTCGGCTCGGTCATCTCGCCGCTTTCGCCACCGTCCGGTGCGCCGTCTTCGCTGCCCGCGCCTGGTTGTTTGTCTTCGGCGGTATCCTGCAATTGACCGAGCTTGACCTTCAGCGTCTGCTCCTTGCCATCGCGAAGAACGACAACATCGACTTCCTTGCCCACGGGGCTTTCGGCCACCACGCGGGGCAGGTCGCGCATTTCATGGATTGGCTTGCCATCGAAGGTCAGAACCACGTCGCCTGGGGTGATCGGGCCGTTCTCAACCGGTCCGCCCTTGACCACGCCGGAAATCAGCGCACCGCGCGCAGTGTCCATGCCGAGGCTGGCGGCGATGTCGTCGGTGACGGGCTGGACGCGAACGCCGAGCCAGCCGCGCCGTGTCTCGCCAAACTGGATGAGTTGTTCAACGATATTCTGGGCAAGCTCTGTCGGCACGGAAAAGCCGATGCCGATGGAGCCGCCGCTTGGCGAGATGATGGCGGTGTTAATGCCGATGACCTCGCCCTTCATGTTGAACAGCGGACCACCGGAATTGCCCTTGTTGATGGCGGCATCCGTCTGGATGAAGTTGTCATAGGGACCGGCGTTGATATTGCGACCGCGCGCCGAAACGACGCCGACGCTCAACGAGCCGCCAAGACCGAAGGGATTGCCGACGGCCATGACCCAATCGCCAATACGCATGGTGCGGGAATCACCGAATTTGACGGCTTTGAGCGGGGCTTTCGGCTCCACCTTCAACACGGAAAGGTCGGTTTTTGTATCGGTGCCGACAAGCTTGGCTTTCAGCTTGTTGCCGTTGGGGAAAATTACCTCGATATCGTCAGCACCTTCGATGACGTGGTTGTTGGTCACCACGTAACCGGCGGGATCGATGACGAAACCGGAACCAAGTGAACTGACCTTGCCACCATTATCGGGCTTCTGGTTGTCGAAATAATCCTTGAAAAATTCCTGAAAGGGAGAGCCTTCGGGAATGCGCGGCGGGGTGGGGCCTTTGCCTTCGGCTTTCACGCTTTGTGATGTTGAGATGTTCACCACCGCATCCAGCAGAGGTGCGGCCAGATCGGCCACCGAGGCGGGCCCATTGCTCTGCGCCATTGCGCGTGCCGGAATGCCAACTCCGCCTGCGACGATTGCAAGTCCTGCAACGGCGGCAATGCTGCTGCGGAAAGGCGAAAGAGTGGTAACGGGCATACAGCGTCCTCGCATCTTGCAAATCTGAGCTCAAGCTTAATAGCCAAGCATAAGGCGGAATGATGAAGTGTAAAAATACCTTTTCGTGAATGAGTAGCAAATCCGCTGCTCATCCACCACAATCAAAGCCATATCGTAAAAAGGAAACAGACAAGACAGCGCCCAGCCGGAATCGTCGCCTTGATCCGCTTGAAAGCGCATCGCCAGTCAGCGCAGGATTTCCAATCCGTGCTTCTGTACAATGGCGAGAAGTTTCAGCGCCATGCCGCTTGGTCGCTTGGCGCCCGTCTCCCATTTTTCGACCGTGCTCTCACTGGTATTGAGATATCTGGCAAACACTGGCTGGCTGACCTTGCTTGCCTCGCGGAGCCGTTTGATTTGTGCAGGGTCCATCTCTTTGGGTGAGGACAAGTGCCTCGAGTCAAAATCACGCATCGTGGTTTTGTCCAGCGCGCCGACCTTGTGAAGTGAGGACGCTGCCGAGTGGATGGCTTCAGAAATATCGCTCTTAAATCTGCTGTTGCTCACCACGACATATCTCCGTCAGATCTCTGTTTTCCAGCAATTTTGTGATTTGTTTTTCGCTCAATGCCGCATAGATTTTTGCAAGGGTTCGGAAATCTTCCAACGCAGCGGCATCGATATTGGCACGATCTTTCTTGGCGAATAGATACTGGAATATCCAGTATTGTCCGCCCTTCGCCAGAATGATGCTTCGATGCATGTTGTTGTTCAGTCGCTTCTTGAAAACACCGCCTCCAAGATCGTCTGATTGTCCTTTCAGAACATCCTCGATCGCTTCGCAAAGATCGCTGTCTTTTATACGAGCCTTACGGGCGGCTTTTGTGAACCACGCGGTTTTGAACGCGCGGCGCGACACTTCTGAATGCCTCATAAATATAGCACCGAGTGATATCTTTTTTCAATAGGATTTGGAATGTATGGCGTGCAGCAAAATATGTTTCTGGTATGCGCAATAAAAAAGGGCCAGTCTAAACCGGCCCTTTTTGTTTCTATCAGTTGGCAGGTGCCGCAGGCGGAGCTGCCGGTGCGGGGGTGCCGCTGAGGTTGTTGAAATAACGGAAGAACGTTGAGTCTGGTGACAGAACCAGCGTTGTACCCGTGCCAGTCAGCGAGGTGGAATAGGCTGACATCGACCGGTAGAACTGGAAGAAGTCAGGGTCACGCTGGAAGGCTTCACCGAAGATACGGTTACGCTCGGCATCGCCTTCACCGCGCAGCACTTCGGATTGACGGTGCGCGTCGGATTCGAATTCGACCACCTGACGGTCCGCGATAGCGCGGCGACGCTGGCCTTCTTCGTTACCGCGTGCGCGGATCAGTTCGGCTTCGGCCAGACGCTCGGACTTCATACGCTCGAATGTCTGTTGCGAGACTTCCTGCGTCAGATCGGTGCGGCGAATGCGAACGTCAACAATGCTGACGCCGAGCGATTCCGCGTCGGGGCGCAGATCGTCGCGCACTTCCTGCATCATGGATGCGCGTGCATCCGAAAGCGCCGATTCAAAGCCACGCAGACCGTAAACGCGACGCAGAGATGCATCGAGACGGGTGCGAAGACGCATTTCGGCAGACAGCTGATCGCCAGACACCGTTTCACGGAAGCGGCGGGCATCGGTGATGCGGTAGACCACGAAAGCATCGACTTCGTAGAACTTACCACCGGAAACCTGAACGCGGATGTTGTCATGATCGAAACGCAAAGCGCGATTTTCGATGTACTGAACGCGATCGGCATCCATGAAGGCGAAGGGCAGCTTGAAGTAAAGGCCCGGATCGGTCTTCACGTCCTGGATCTGACCGAATCGAACGACGATGGCCTGCTGGCGCTCGTTGACCACGAAGAACGACGAGTACACGAAGAACAGGACGACGGCGAGGCCGACGAGGAGTGCGGATAGACGATTACCCATATCAGTTGCCTCCCTGCTGTGCTGCGCCCGTATTACCGCGCATGATTTCGTTCAGAGGCAGATAAGGCACCACTCCCTGCTTTTCATCGATGATGACCTTGTTGGAACCCTTGAGAACCTGTTCCATGGTTTCGATGAACATGCGTTCGCGGGTCACTTCAGGCGCTGTGCGATACTGATCGTAGATCGATACGAAACGTTGTGCTTCACCCTGCGCTTCATTGACGACGCGGCTCTTGTAAGCGTTCGCCTCTTCAACGATCTGCGCTGCCTGACCGCGTGCTGCACCCAGCTTCTGGTTGGCATACTGGTTGGCTTCCTGAACGAAACGATCTTCATCCTGCTCGGCGCGCTGGACTTCGTCAAACGCATCGGCCACTTCACGCGGCGGTGCTGCGTCTTCGATGGCGACGGCATTGATGGAGAGACCTGCGCCGTAACCGTCCATCGTCGCCTGAATGATGGCGCGAACGTCGGCGGCAATCGCCTGACGGTTATCACGGAAGATGTCCTGTGCCGGACGGCGGCCGACAACTTCACGCATGGCACTTTCGGAAACCTGCTGAAGTGTTTCGGCAGGTGTGTCTACGTTGAAGAGGTAGGATTTAGGATCGGAGACCGTGTAGAGAACCGAAAACTGAACGTTGACGATGTTCTGGTCGCCGGTCAGCATCACGCCTGTTGCGGCAGATGTGGACGTTGCACGCGCACCGATATTCTGCTGCTGCTCCGTGACCTTGACGATCTCGACGGTTTCAATCGGCCAGAAATGGAAATGCAGGCCCGGCATCGAGACTTCGTCCTTCGGCTTGCCGAAACGAAGTTCCACGCCGCGTTCATCCGGCTGCACCGTGTAGATGGACTGGATGCCGACAAAAGCGAGGATAACAAGAACGAGAACGGCAATAACGCCGCCGTTTACGCCACCCGGAAGCACGTTTCTGAAACGGTCCTGGCTGCGACGAATGATCTCTTCGATATCCGGCGGGCCACCGTTTCCGCCTCCACCACCGCCACCACGCGGACGGTTTGGTCCTTGACCCCAAGGGCCGCCTTGGTTGTTTCCACCACCACCGCTGCCGCCGTTACCGCCGCCGCCCCAAGGGCCACCGCCGCCACCATTCTGATTGCTCCAGGGCATTCATACCTCTTATGCTAAAAACTTTCCCGCTCCCTCCCTGACATGCTCGCGCATATCTGGCGGGAATATAGTCTCAGTTATAAGTAGGAGAGCTGTCTGTTTCAACGCAGAGGCGGTAACTTAATACCCAATCACGGTAAATAGTTCACTTCGTGCCGTGATGCCGCCGATAAGTTGCAAATCTCACCGGATAATTGTCCTTTTCCCCCGCAGGCGCTAAGGTTTCCTCGATTTTTTCAAAAACGGCCAGATCGATAGACGGGAAAAAAGTATCGCCTTCCAGCGACACGTCCACGTGGGTGACGGAAAGTTGATCGGCAAAGGGCATCGCCTGCCGGTAAATTTCACCGCCGCCAGCCACGAAAATCTCATCGACGCCAAGTGCTTGCGCCTTGTCCTTGGCCAGCGAAAGTGCGGCCTCCAGCGACGTTACGACGTCCACACCCTGGGGGTGGTAATCCGGGTTGCGGCTGATGATGATGTGCGGGCGTCCGGGCAGGGGACGTTCACCCACCGAAAGGAACGTCTTACGCCCCATGATCATCGGCTTGCCCATGGTCAGCGCCTTGAAGCGCTTCAGGTCCGTCGACAGCTTCCACGGCATATCGAGATCACGACCAATGACATTGTTTTCAGAAACCGCAGCGATGAGCGTGATATAAGGCTTGGTCATACGGCGATCGGCGCCTTGATAGACGAATCCGCCTCGTAATTTTGCAGCTTGAAGTCTTCGAACTTGAAGTCGAAAATGCTCGTCACGTCAGGATTGATCCACAATGTCGGCAGCGCTTTCGGCGTGCGCGTCATTTGCAGTTCCGCCTGCTCGAAATGGTTCGAATAGATGTGCGCATCGCCCAGCGTGTGCACGAAATCGCCCGGTTTCAGGCCCGTAACCTGTGCCACCATCAATGTCAGCAGCGCATAAGAGGCGATGTTGAAGGGCACGCCAAGGAAGATATCCGCCGAGCGCTGGTAAAGCTGGCAGGACAGCTTGCCATCGGAAACATAAAACTGGAACAGGCAGTGGCAGGGCGGCAGCGCCATGTCGTCCACCAAAGCCGGGTTCCATGCCGAGACGATGTGGCGGCGGGAGTTGGGATTGGTTTTCAGCCCTTCGATCAGAAGCGCGATCTGGTCGATGTGGCGACCATCCGGTGCGGGCCATGAGCGCCATTGCGCGCCATAGACGGGGCCGAGATTGCCGTTCTCATCCGCCCATTCATCCCAGATGGACACGCCGTTTTCCTTGAGATAGGCGATGTTGGTGTCGCCTTTCAGGAACCACAGCAGTTCATGAATGATGGAGCGCAGATGCAGCTTCTTGGTGGTGAGAACCGGAAAACCTTCCGACAGATCGAATCGCATCTGATAACCGAAAACGGAACGGGTGCCCGTGCCGGTGCGGTCGCCCCGGTCGCTACCGGTGTTCATCACATGCGCAAGAAGGTCGAGATATTGCTTCATATCGTTCCGCCGCCGATTCTCTAAAGACCTTATTATAGGCCTTCGCAGCGGCGGAACCAGTGAGGAGCGATCACACCCCACAGAATTTGGGAGATATTAAAGCGTTTCCAGGAAAAGTGGATACCGGTTTTCCGCCTGGAAACGCGACCAACCTAAAGGGTTTCGAGTTTGCCGAGATGTTTGGCGACGAGGTAATAGAATGTCACGCGGGATTTGGTGCGGTCTGCCTTCATCGCCTTGACCGTTTCTTCCACGGCGGCGTCGGCGTCGGGGCCGGTAATGCCCAGCTTCTTGCCAATCCAGTTGGTTTTCACGCGCGCCAGTTCTTCCGGGTCGGAAGAGGAAACAAGTGAGGAATCGCGGTTGCGCAGGGCAATGCCCAAATGCTTGACGATTTTGTTGACCACCGCCTCATCGGCATTGGCATCGTAAATTTTCACATCTGCGAGATAGTCCGTCATACACTGTCCTCCGCGTTGCACGGCCCATGATTAAGCTGCCGCTTAACAACCAGAATGTGCCAACTGCGTGATGTCGTCAAGAATTGCGCACAACCTTTCATCGAAATGTCATCAAGCCCCTTTTCTCGGAGCCAAGAAACACCTATATGACCCTTGCCGGATGCAAATCCGGATATGGCGATAAACGGTCGGTGTAATAAACCTATTGGACCCGGGGGCGGTACCCGGCGCCTCCACCAAAAACCGGCGGCTTAAGGCAAGAGGCCGGCTTTTGATGGGGGCGAAACAGGATCGACAAGGGCGTAAAGATCGAACTTTTGCTCGGCATGATACCGCCGTTATCGGGTCACAAGTGTAGTTGCAAATGACAACAACGCTAAGGAATACGCTCTCGCTGCCTAATGGCGGTGTGGGAATTCCGACTTAAGCCCTTACGGTTAGCCCCGTAAGGCGGGGTTCGGAGGTACCTGGCAACAGAAACCTCCACCTTCTCCATTTCGCCGAAATCTTCTATGATGATGAAATGACTCGCACGGAACAGGGCTTTTCCGTTGCTGCGGTGTAAGACATTGCGTATACTTGGTTAAAAGACGTTCGAATAAGGAAAGACAGGACCGCATGGGGCAGGATCATATCCGTTACGACATTCTCGCACAGGATGCCCTTCGTGGCGTTATTCGCAAGGTATTGACCGAGGTTGCAGCGACGACCCGTTTGCCGGGCGATCATCATTTCTTCATTACCTTTTTGACCGGCGCGCCGGGCGTGCGCATTTCGCAGCACCTCAAGTCCAAATATGCCGAGCAGATGACCATCGTTATCCAGCACCAGTTCTGGGACATGAAGGTTACGGAAACCCAGTTTGAAATCGGCCTGTCCTTCTCGGATACCCCGGAAAAGCTGGTTGTTCCCTTCAACGCCATCCGCGGTTTCTACGATCCTTCAGTAAACTTCGAACTCGAATTCGATGTACCGCTGGCCGACGAAGAAGACGTCGTCGAAGCGGAAATCACCGCTTACCCGGTTTCTGCCGAAGGCAAGCCTGCATCCGCTGACGAGAAAAAGACGGATGAAGAAAAGAAGCCCGGCTCGGTCGTTTCGCTGGATGCTTTCCGCAAGAACAAGTGATCTTTGCTTTGTAACCTGGAGCATTTCCGAGCCAAAAGTGCGACGCGGTTTTGCGTCCGGATAATGCGTTAAAACGAATAGATAGAGCGTTTTCGCGTTTCGGAGAAAGCGGAAATGCTCCAGCGCAGACAGGAGATTTCCGATGACGGGTGATGTCGTCAATCTGCGCCAGTTTCGCAAACAAAAGGCGCGCACGGAAAAAGAAAAGCAGGCGGAACAGAACCGCCTGACTTTCGGTCGCACGAAGACCGAAAAAAAACTCACATCCGCATTGAATGATAAAGCCAGCAAGCAGCTGGATCAGGGCAAGCTGGATAAGGGTGATCAGGACGCGTGATGCGTCCTGTCTGACGGCACAATTCCTGCACTTAAACCCAAATTCCGTCACCTCCGACTTGATCCGGGGTCTATCGCGATCAAGTCCTTGATCGCAAAAGACTCCTCCGCATCGCAGACGCGCTGCTGCTGGATGCCGGATCAAGTCCGGCATGACGGATTGGGGTGTGTCTGGGCTCGTCGCTTCCCCGATATCCCGAGCAAAAGCCGGCATGGTGGCCGGCCTCAAGATAACCCACCCACGCGCCAATCTCCCCATTACGATATTATTTTGCGCTCTTCTCAAAATACGAAAATATTATTCCTCTCTCTGCCCAATCGAGCAATCTGTTTTCTATATAAATAAAATAGACAATGTAGGGTTATGCATGTCGCGGGCTGTGCGCTGATCACTATGGAGCGCGCCGCCCCTATTGGTTCTGAGAGCGAAATTTTAAGATATTTGAGACGTGGGAGGCGAGATGACACGCAAGATCAGGCTTGGGGCTTTTTTGCCCGGTGGCGGGCAGCATATTGCGGCGTGGCGGCACCCGGATCAGCCCACGGATGGCGCGTTGAGTCTGGAGTTTCACAGGCAATTGGCGCAGACAGCCGAGCGTGGACTGTTCGATGCATATTTTCTGGCTGACAATCTGGCGATAGGGCACGGCGGTGCGCGAGAGGGTGGCAATGCACGCGTGGCGGGGTTCGAGCCGACCACTCTGTTTTCGGCCATTGCGCCCTTCACCACCCATCTCGGCTTCATCGCCACGTCATCCACCACCTATGAAGAGCCTTACACGACGGCGCGCAAATTCGCCTCGCTCGACCTGATCTCCGGTGGACGGGCTGGCTGGAACGTCGTCACCACGACCGGTCATCTGACGGCGCAGAATTTCAATCGCCAAACACAATTGCTGCACGCAGACCGATATCGCCGTGCAGCCGAACATGTCGAAGTCGTAAAGTCGTTGTGGGACAGTTTCGAGGATGACGCATTCACGCGGGACGTGGATAGCGGCGTGTTTTATGATCCGTCCAAGCTGCATGAGGCGAACCATCGCGGTGAGCATTTTCAGGTTCGCGGGCCGCTGAACGTCTCGCGCTCGCGCCAAGGGCATCCCGTTATCGTGCAGGCCGGCCAGTCGGATGACGGGCGCGGGCTTGCGGCGGCCACGGCGGAAGTCATTTTCACGGCCCATCAACACCTTGAAACCGCTCAGGAATTCTACCGCGATATCAAGGCGAGGGCGCGTGGTTATGGTCGCGATCCGAACCATATTCTCGTCATGCCCGGCGTTTCGCCCTTCGTTGGCCGCACACTGGCTGAAGCACAGGAGAAATACGAGCGGCTGACATCGCTCATTCTGGAAGAAGATGGCGTGGGCCTGCTGAACGGGTTTACCGGCGGCACGCTGGATCTCAGCGGATACGATCTGGATGGCCCGCTGCCTGAACTGCCGTCAACCGAAGGCATGAAAAGCCGTCAGGCGCTTATTCGTCAAATTGCCGATGAAAATAACTTCTCCATCCGCCAGCTGTATCAATGGATTGCATCCGCGCGTGGGCATTACACCATCGTCGGTACGCCTGAAACCATTGCCGATATGTTGCAGGAATGGTTCGAGAATGAAGCCGCCGATGGCTTCAACATTCTGCCGCCGTGGCTTCCGACCGCGCTGGATGACTTTGTCGACCTCGTCATTCCCGAACTTCAGCGTCGCGGCCTGTTCAGAACGGAATATGAGGGCAAAACCCTGCGTGAAAATCTCGGCCTGCCATTTCCCGTCAATCGCTGGTCTGCCGCACGTTCGGCTGCCCAGGCAGCGGAGTGAGATAAGATCATGTCGTTTGAAGACACAAAAGCCGTTCTGCCGCGATCACTGGATTATGGAGAGACGGAAAACCGTGCGAAACCACTCTGGCCAGTTGTCCGTGGCGTGCTGGGGCCGTTCCTCGCGCGCTATGGCCTCGTTTTGGCGTTTCTGGCTGCATGGCAAGTGTCCAGCGTTTATGGCTGGATCAATCCCGCCGTTTTTCCGCCGCTGGATGCCATTCTCGTTGCGCTGTGGAAGGGCATTTCGAGCGGCGCCCTGATTGGTGACATAGCGATCAGTTTGCAACGCTCCGGCATTGCCTTTGCCGCTGCCGTTATCGTCGGTATTCCGCTTGGCCTCTTCATGGGGCAGGTCCCCGCGGTGGAACGGGCGCTGGACCCGCTGTTGCAGTTCTTCCGTCAGACATCTGCGCTGGCGCTTTATCCGGTCTTCATTTTGCTGCTCGGTCTCGGGGAATCGTCGAAGGTGTTC
The DNA here is from genome assembly GCF_033957765.2 of Agrobacterium sp. rho-13.3. NCBI lineage: Bacteria > Pseudomonadati > Pseudomonadota > Alphaproteobacteria > Hyphomicrobiales > Rhizobiaceae > Agrobacterium > Agrobacterium sp. rho-13.3. The sequence goes on along the minus strand of NZ_CP192774.1, from coordinate 1,643,506 downwards.
GTGATTTTCTGGGCAACGCTGTTTCCCATTCTTCTGTCCACCATCGGTGGCGTGAAGGAAGTGGATCGCAAGCTGATCGAAATGGCCAGAACCTATGGCGCAGGATCCATCACGATCTTCCGCCGTGTGGTTTTGCCTGCCTCGACACCGGCTATTTTCGTGGGCCTGCGCCTGTCCGCCACCAGCGCTCTGCTGCTGTTGATTGCAGCTGAAATGATTGGTGCAAACAAGGGCATCGGCTTTCAGGTCATGAATGCGCAGTACAATTTCCAGATCCCGCTGATGTTCGCCACCATTCTTCTGCTCGCCATTCTGGGGCTGCTGGCCAATGGGGTGCTGGTTGTTCTGCAACGCAGGCTCTGCCGTTGGTCTGAACCATCCCGTTGAAATAAAACAGCTAAATTCAATTTCTCTTTTCAAAGGAAAAACGTAATGTCCTTCCATTCCCGTAAGCTTTTACTACCTGTCGCTTTGGCCTTCGGCCTCGCCAGCGCCGCTTCTGCCGCAGATCCGGTCAAATTTCGCTATCTGGCAAGCCAGGGCGGCCTTTCTGCCCATGAGCTGGCCGACAAGCTGGGTTATTTCGAAGGCACCGGCATCACGATTGAAAATTTGGGCTATGCGCAGGGCGGCCCTGCGTCGCTGTTTGCTCTGGCATCCGGTGATGTGGAACTGGGCAGCGCTGCAACGTCGGCCGTTCTGAATTCCATTGTCGGCGGCAATGATTTTGTTGCGGCGTTCCCATCGAACGGTATCAACGATCAGGTTCAGTCCGCGTTCTACGTTCTGAACGATAGCCCGATCAAGTCGATCAAAGACATTGCCGGCAAGACGATCGCGGTCAACACGCTCGGCGCGCATCTGGATTATACCATTCGCGAAGCCCTGCATTCGGTAAACCTGCCGATCGATTCGGCAAAGCCCGTTGTGGTTCCCGGCCCGCAGCTTGAGCAGGTTCTGCGTTCCGGTCAGGTGGATATTGCCGCGTTCGGCTATTGGCAGAACACGTTCGAGGGCAAAGCCATAGCCGCTGGCGGCATTCGCCCGATTTTCGATGACACAGATATCCTGGGCGATATCGCTGGCGGTTTCATCGTGTTGCGCCGTGACTTCACCAAGAAGCATCCCGAAGCGTCGAAAATCTTCGTCGAACAGTCGCAGCGTGCGCTGGACTATGCGCGCGAGCATCCAGAAGAAACAAAGAGGATTTTTGCAAAGGCACTCGCAGAACGGGGTGAAAACCCGGATATCGCCCAGTACTTCCGCGGTTATGGCGTTCGTCCCGGCGGCAAGGCTGTCGACCGTGACTTGCAGTTCTGGATCGACGTGCTGACACGTGAAGGCAAGATCAAGCAAGGTCAGGTTTCGGCCAAGGACATTCTGTATTCGCCCCAGACGGCCAGCAACTAAGGACGTTTGATATGACCGCTGCGCAAGCTGTTCGTGGGGAGGTGGCGGTTCGCCATCTCTCCAAATTCTACCACCTGAATGGCAAACCGTTTCAGGTGTTGAAAGACATCAATCTGAAGATCGAATCCGGTGAAAGCCTCGCTATCGTCGGCGCCAGCGGTTCCGGTAAAACCACGCTTCTTCGGATTCTTGCCGGGCTGGAACAGGCCGATAGCGGCGATGTGCTGATCGATGGCAACGAAGTTCACGGCGTCGGTTCGGAGCGTGCGGTCATTTTTCAGGAACCGCGGCTCTTGCCATGGCTGACGGTCATCGAAAACGTGGCCTTCGGGCTGGAAACGCAGGGCGTGGCCAAGGATCAAGCCAGGGAGCGCGCCCAGCGATACATCGATCTCGTTGGTCTCCAACAGTTTGAAACCGCCTATCCACGCCAGCTTTCCGGCGGCATGGCCCAGCGTGTGGGCATTGCGCGCGCACTCGCCGTCCAGCCGGAAATCCTGCTTCTGGATGAGCCGCTCGGCGCCCTTGATGCGATGACCAAGATCAGTATGCAGCAGGAACTGGCCCGCATCTGGCGCGAAGAAGATGTCACCACCGTTCTCGTGACCCATGATCTGGAAGAGGCGATTTACCTCGCCGACCGCATTTTGATCCTGCCGCGTGAAAAGGGCGCACAGCCCCGCATGATCGACATCGACCTGCCGCGCCCGCGAGATCGCAGTTCGGCGGCTTTCGTGCGCCAGCGCGAGGAGTTGCTGAATGTGTTCGGGCTGCATTGATCGGCGTTAGAGGCGGGACGTCTACCCCATCTTCCGTCACCCCGGACCTGATCCGGGGTCTAGCAGCGTCGCGTCTGCGGCGCGCAAGAGTCTTTTAACCGCGTGGACACGCGGTTGCTGGATGCCGGATCAGGTCCGGCATGACGGAATTGAGGTACGGAGTTCGGCTTCACTTCCCCTGCCACCGCTCCAACGTCAGCCCATAGGTCACATGCAGTTTGAGGTGCGGGTGAGTGTCCGGCACGCGCGGATGCTCGAAATCGCGAGATGGGTCGCGAATGAGGCCGATGCGCCTCATCACCGCGGTTGAGCGATGATTGTCGTGCACTGCGAAGGATACGATTTCCGGTGTTTTCTTTTCATCGAAGGCCATGACCAGCAGCGATTTTGCCGCTTCCGTCACATAACCGTGGCCCCAGAACCGGGTCGCCAGCCGCCAGCCGATTTCCATGGTGCCGAGCGGGAAAATACCGTCCAGATTGGCGGGTGCGACGCCGCAAAAGCCAATCGGCTCCCCGGTTGCACGCAGTTCCATGGCGTAGAATCCGTAGCCGGTGGCGCGGATCATGTTGTTGACACTCTCCAGCGCCGTATCGGATTCCTCGTGGCTGCGGCGCCAGGGAAAAAACTCCATGACTTTGGGATCGGCATTGATCTCGCGAAAAAGGTCGCGGTCCGTGTCTTTCCATTCCCGAAGGATCAGCCGTGGCGTTCCGCGTATAATCATGGGACCACGAAATCTGCTTTGCGATAGCCCTGAAGATAAAGAAGTGCCGTCAAGTCACTGTGATCGATACGAATTTTTGCTTCCGCCGCAACAGCAGGCTTGGCATGAAGTGCAACGCCAGAACCGGCCAGATGCAACATGCCCAGATCATTCGCGCCGTCACCCACGGCCAACGCATCCTCAGGCGAAATGCCGAGTTTCGTGGCGATGTCGTTCAGCGCGTCCACTTTGGCCTGTTTGCCAAGAATGGGCTCAGCCACGGTGCCGTCCAGGAGACCGTCCTTCTCGCCTAAAATGTTCGCGCGGTTTTCATCAAAACCAAGGGTCGCTGCGATGCGGCTGGTGAAGACGGTAAAGCCGCCGGACACCAGCGCGGTGTAATGGCCCTTCGCCTTCATGGTGGCGATGAGTTCCATGCCGCCTGATGTAAGCGTGATACGCTTTTCGATTACTTCATCCACCACCGAAATCGGCAGGCCTTTCAGCAGCGCCACGCGTTCGCGAAGGGCGGGTTCAAAGGCGATTTCGCCATTCATGGCGCGGGCGGTGATGACGGAAACCTTGTCTTTCAGGCCGACTTCAGCGGCCAGCTCGTCAATGCACTCCTGCCCGATCATGGTCGAATCCATATCGGCAATCAGGATTTTCTTGCGGCGCGTATCCTGGTCCTGAATGGCGATATCGATAGGCTGGCCCGCGACCGTCTGACGCAGAAGCGCCTCAGCCGCTGCGGCATCCGTGCCATCGCGCAGCACCAGATCACAGGCAATGCCATCCGCCAGCCAGTAGAGACCGGACGCGTCCAGCGCTTTTGCCGCGGCTTCCGCAAGTGCGGAAGTCACAACAGGATTTGACGGATTGGCGATAAGCGTGGCAACCAGAGCCATGATGAAAAACCTTGATGACGAATTCGATGCGATCCTGATAACCGGCCCGACGGCAAGCGGCAAGTCCGCGCTTGCGCTTCGTTTGGCGCGGGAGAACAATGGCGTCGTCATCAATGCGGATAGTATGCAGGTTTACGACACGTTGCAGGTGCTGACGGCGCGGCCTTCCGTGGAGGACATGCAGGGCGTGCCGCATCATCTTTATGGGCATGTTCCCGCCTCCAGGCTGTATTCGACCGGCGAATGGCTGCGCGAAATCACGGCACTGCTCGGCGCTTTGCGGGGCGAGGGACGCTTGCCGGTCATCGTCGGTGGCACGGGACTTTATTTCAAGGCGCTGACGGGTGGCCTTTCGGATATGCCGTCCATTCCGGCGCAGATTCGCGAGCGCTACAGAACGCGGCTGCTCGAAGACGGACCGGCTGGGCTGCATGAAGAATTGTCGAGCCGCGACCCGCAGATCGCATCCAGCCTTCGCCCCACCGATGGCCAGCGCATCGTGCGGGCGCTGGAAGTGCTGGAAGCCACCGGCAAATCCATCCGCACCTTTCAGGATGCCAGTGGCCCGATGATCATCGATCCGGCGCGGGCACAAAAAATCGTCGTGCTGCCGGAACGCGCCGTGCTGCACGATCGCATCAACCGCCGTTTTGCGGGCATGATGCAGAGCGGCGCGGTGGAGGAAGTGCAGGCGCTTCTGGCGCTCGATCTTTCCCCTGATGCAACAGCCATGAAGGCAATTGGCGTTTCACAGATCGCGGACATGCTGGCGGGGCGGATGACCGAGGCTGAGGTTATCGAGAAAGCCGCTGCGGCGACGCGGCAATATGCCAAGCGGCAAATGACGTGGTTTCGCAATCAGATGGGAGATGATTGGGAGCGGGTGGTGCCGTGAGGCTGCGGCTCCACACACTCCAACGTCATGCTCGGGCTTGTCCCGAGTATCGACAACGTTGAATTTGTATTGACGTGATTAGATCCTCGGGACAAGCCCGAGGATGACGTCGAGTGTAAGGCCAAGCTTAGTGGTATTACGCGACCCGAAGCTAGTCTTTCCTGTAAAGACTACCCAGAGGTTTCTTCAGCAGAGAATCCCGTAAAGACGGCCTTGCATCCTCGCTGAACAAAACACGTGCCGGTTCAGCCTTGACAGCAGGTTCCGGCACCTGCGTGTACACCTTCTGTGAAAACACCGAACTCCTCGGCAGCATTTCTGGCCGATAGGGTTCGTGGCTGTTGCCGCTGTCTTCGTTGAACGCCTGTTTCCAACTGTCCAACTCGTCATCATCCGCGTTCTTGGCGATATTTGCCTCGTAGCTTTGGCGGAAGCCGGAGATATCAGGGCCGGAGACGGCGCGCATGCGTTTGACGATGGAACGCAGGTCCACCGTATCCGGCGTGTCTTCGGCAACCGGTGGCGCGACGCCGCTGGCTTTGGGGAGAATATGGGTGGGCACACGGTTGAAGCGGATGCGCATCGGCACGCTGATCGCCTCACCGAAGGCGATCGCCTCGCCATTGCCGATGGAGGAGAGGAAGCTGGTGGTGGAGACCGAGGAATTGGGGATGGCCGAGCGGATGATGTCCTGATCGTTTTCGTTGGAAAGCCGCATGGCGAAAACCGTGGAGCATTGCGAAAGGATCGTCTGGTCCAGTTCACCGGGACGCTGGGTGATGATGCCAAGCGAAACGCCGTATTTGCGGCCTTCCTTGGCAATGCGGGCGATGGCCTGACGCGTGGGAATAAAGCCGAGTTCGGGGTCGGCAGGCACGTAACGGTGCGCTTCTTCGCACACCACCAGCGTGTGGATGGCGCCTTGGCTCCACAGCGCCAGTTCAAACGCCATGCGGCACAGCACCGATGCCACCGAGTTGACGACTTCGGAGGGGATGCCCGCAAGCTGGAAAACCGAAATCGGTTTGCCTTCTCCCGGCACCCGGAAGATATGCGCGACGGTCTCCATGATCGTATCGCTGATGGTGCTGTTGGAGAACATGAAGTGGTAACGCGGATCATTGATGGCCGACATGATGCGCATTTTCAGGTTGCGCAGCACCGGCTTCTCGTCACGCCCTTCCAGCCGCCCGATGCGCTCATCGATCAGCGCCAGCAGATCGGCGATGCGGTAGGGAACGGGTGTTTCCGACGTCAGCGAGGATTTTTCCGAGGCCCGGCGCATGACGGAGTTGTCTGCGCCGCGAAAGGCGCGCTTCGCCTCCGGTATCAGGTCACGCAAGATGTCCAGCTCTTCGACAACGGCTTTGCGACCGCGAAACAGCACTTCGGTAAACTCTTCCAGCTTCATCAGCCAGAAGGGCAGGTCCAGCGTGTCGGTATCGATCACCACGGACGTGGTGGGGAAGGCGGCGGCGAATTCATTGTGCGGATCAAGAATCAGCACGCGCAGCTTCGGGTCTTTTTCGATGGCCTTGTGCAGCAGCAGGGAAACGGCGGTGGACTTGCCGACGCCGGTGGAGCCGAGCACGGCGAAATGTTTCGACAACATCTGGGGAATGCTAATCGTCGCATCCACGCTGTCATCCTGCGTCAAGCGGCCCACAACGCAGCTTCCTTGCCCCGTATTCTCGTAAATACGCATCAGGTCGCTGGTGCGAATGCGGTGGGCGATGGAGCCGAGATAGGGATAACGCGAGATACCGGTCGAGAAACGCTCCGTGCCGTCAGGCGAACGGGAGATTTCGCCCAGCAGTTCCACGTCGATCAGCAGCGTGTTGCTGGTTTGATCAGACCACGCGGCTTCGCCCGTCTTCATGGCATAGGTGAGGGCGGCCACGCGGGTTTCGCCAAGGTCGATGGAAATAAGCCGGCCGACGGACCACAGTTCGGCAATGTCCGTTTTGCCCGGTTCCGTGGTCGCAGAAATCGTGGCGCGGGAGCCCGTGCAGGACACAACGTGGCCGAGGAGGCGGTTTCCAGCCATCAACTCGTCACGGCGGTCCTGTTCGCCCGCTTTTGCCGATTTGCGAAGGTCGTCGTTAAACACGTGTCGCCCCAGTCATAGGTCGCTTTGGCCTTTTTCATTTGGCCACAATGGGTTGGTCCCGGTTATTGGCGCCAAGTCTACAATATTGCGTTTAACAACTGGTGTAGCTGCGACGCATTTTTATTTCGCGAATAGGCTATTTCTCGCAACAAATGGAACGAATTACGATTTTTTTCCGCGATGTCCGTTGACGCAGTTGGGTTTTGTGTCTAACACTCCGGCCCATGAAAAATCTTAACGTACTTATCGTGGTGGGACGGCGCATGGGCAGGATGGTGTAACCATCCGGCGAAAGCACCCATGCGCTGAACGAGGCTCCTCAAGGGGCCTTTTTTTATGTCTTCACACTGGCCATAAGGCCCTCACGATATCCAAAGCCAAATCGGGATGGAACAGGCAATGACGGATAAGGACAACACGGAAAACAGCAATCGCATGACGGGCGCAGAGATCGTTCTGAAGGCCCTCAAGGATAACGGCGTAGAGCATATCTTCGGTTATCCGGGCGGTGCGGTCCTTCCGATTTATGACGAGATTTTCCAGCAGGACGATATCCAGCATATTCTCGTGCGCCACGAGCAGGGTGCAGGCCACGCCGCTGAAGGTTATGCCCGCTCCACCGGCAAGGTCGGCGTCATGCTGGTCACATCAGGTCCCGGTGCCACCAATGCCGTCACGCCCTTGCAGGACGCCTTGATGGACAGCATTCCGCTGGTTTGCATTTCCGGTCAGGTTCCGACCTCGCTCATCGGTTCGGATGCGTTTCAGGAATGCGATACCGTTGGCATCACGCGCCCCTGCACCAAGCACAACTGGCTGGTCAAGGACGTCAACGAGCTGGCCGGCATCATTCATGAAGCCTTCCGCATTGCGCAAACCGGTCGTCCCGGTCCGGTTGTTGTCGATGTTCCCAAGGACATTCAGTTCGCCACCGGCACATACACGCCACCATCCGCAGCCATTGCGCAGAAGAGCTATGCGCCAAAGGTTCATGGTGATCTGAACGCCATCCACGCGGCAGTCGAGCTGATGTCGAAGGCCAAGCGCCCGATTTTCTACACCGGCGGTGGCGTCATCAATTCCGGCCCGGATGCCACACGTCTGCTGCGCGAACTGGTTGAATTGACCGGCTTTCCGATCACCTCGACATTGATGGGCCTGGGTTCCTATCCTGCATCCGGCGAAAGATGGCTGGGCATGTTGGGTATGCACGGTTCTTACGAAGCCAACATGGCCATGCATGATTGCGACGTCATGGTCTGCGTCGGCGCCCGTTTCGATGACCGTATTACCGGTCGTCTGAATGCGTTTTCGCCCAACTCCAAGAAAATCCACATCGATATCGATCCATCTTCGATCAACAAGAACGTTCGCGTTGACGTTCCGATCGTTGGCGATGTCGCGCATGTTCTGGAAGACATGGTTCGTCTGTGGCGGGCGCTGCCCAACAAGCCTGAAAAGGCGCAGACGCAAGAATGGAACGGAGAAATCACGCGTTGGCGTGCCCGCAATTCCTTCGCCTACAAGAACTCCAAAGACGTCATCATGCCGCAATACGCGCTTCAGCGCCTGTATGAAGCATCGAAGGGCCGCGACACCTACATCACCACCGAAGTTGGTCAGCACCAGATGTGGGCCGCGCAATTCTTCGGTTTTGAAGAGCCAAACCACTGGATGACCTCTGGTGGCCTCGGCACCATGGGTTATGGCCTGCCTGCCGCCATCGGCGTTCAGGTTGCGCACCCGGAAGCCTTGGTGATCGACATTGCCGGTGATGCATCCATTCAGATGTGCATTCAGGAAATGTCCTGCGCCATTCAGCATAATTTGCCGGTCAAGATTTTCATCCTGAACAACCAGTATATGGGTATGGTACGCCAATGGCAGCAGTTGCTGCACGGCAACCGCCTGTCCAACTCCTACACGGAAGCCATGCCTGATTTCGTGAAGCTGGCTGAAGCCTACGGCGGCGTTGGCATTTATTGCGATGATCCGAAGGAGCTGGACGAAAAGATTGCGCACATGATCGCGGTCGATAAGCCTGTCATTTTCGATTGCCGCGTGGCCAATCTCGCCAATTGTTTGCCGATGATCCCGTCTGGTAAAGCGCATAACGAAATGCTGTTGCCGGATGAAGCCACCGACGAAGCCGTTGCCAATGCCATCGACGCCAAGGGCCGTCAGCTAGTTTAAGAACGGGAAGAGGACAAAGATATGAACGCACATCTACAGCCCACCGGTTCGGCCTACTTCATCCAGAAGGAAACGGAAACCGTCGAGAACCACACGCTGTCGGTTCTGGTCGCCAACGAGCCGGGCGTTCTCGCCCGCGTCATCGGCCTGTTTTCCGGTCGTGGCTACAACATTGAAAGCCTGACGGTTTCTGAAACGGAACATGAAGCGCACCTCTCGCGCATCACCATCGTTACCCGTGGTACGCCGGGTGTGCTGGAGCAGATCAAGGCACAGCTGGAACGCATCATTCCCGTTCACCGCGTCGTGGACCTCACCGTCCGCGCCCGCCAGAACGGACAGGATCGCCCGATCGAGCGTGAAGTGGCGCTCATCAAGGTTGCCGGAAGCGGTGAAGACCGCGCCGAAACCCTGCGCCTGGCAGATGCCTTCCATGCCAAGGTGGTGGATGCCACGCTGGAACATTTCATCTTTGAAATCACCGGCAAGTCGTCCAAGATCGACCAGTTCCTGTCGATCATCAAACCACTGGGGCTTATCGAAGTCTGCCGCACCGGCATCGCTGCGATGAACCGTGGTCCTCAGGGGATGTAAGCATTAATATGCCGTCATCCCGGACTTGATCCGGGATCCAGCGCGATCAAGTCCTTGATCGCAAAAGGGTCTTTTGACCGCGCAGACGCGCGGTAACTGGATGCCGGGTCAAGCCCGGCATGACGGAGGCAAGGTTCGCAATCGGATTCAACCCCCTCAAAAATTGAATCCGCAAACCATCCCAACCACCTGAAAACTCTCACAACATTTCCAGCGACACCTTCTTCTGCGGCGGCGGAAACGCTGCGTCCAGCGCTGCCCAATCCGCATCGCTGATATCGAGATCGGTCGCGCCGCGATTTTCTTCCACCCGTTCCGGCTTGGCGCTTTTGGGAATGGCGATGACGCCATCGCGTTCCAGAATGAAGGCCAGCGCCAATTGTGCGGGTGTGGCCTGATAGGCTTTGGCGATGCGGATGAGTTCGTGGTCTTTCAGCAGTTTTCCCTGTTCGATGGGCGAATAGGCCATGACGGGAATGCCGTGCTGCTGGCACCATGGCAGCAGATCATAGTCCGGGCCACGGCGGGAAAGATTGTAAAGCACCTGATTGGCCGCGCAATTCCTGCCATCTGGCACCGAAAACAACTCCTCCATATCGTCCGTATCGAAATTGGAAACACCCCAATCCGTGATCTTGCCTTGCGCTTTCAGCGTCTCGAAGGCCTCCACTGTTTCTTCCAGCGGGTGAGAGCCACGCCAGTGCAGCAGGTATAGGTCCAGCCGCTCTGTTCCCAGCCGTTTCAGGCTGCGTTCACAGGCTTCGATTGTGCCTTTGGCGCTGGCGTTAAAGGGATAAACCTTGCTGACCAGAAACACCTGATCGCGCAGGCCTTCTATGGCTTGCCCGACGATTTCTTCCGAGCGTCCATCCGCATACATTTCCGCCGTGTCCACCACCGTCATGCCAAGCGCCACGGCTTTGCGGATGCTGGCAATTTCCTGCGCTTCATCGGAACGTGCTTCGCCCATGTTCCACGTTCCAATTCCCAAGGCGGGAATGCTGGTGCCGGAGGGCAGGGTGACGGTTGGAATGTCGTCGAACATGCGGGTGCTCCTGTTTCAGTCGATAGAATAAACCAGATTCCGCGCAGGTCGATCCATCAAAACTTGTGAGCATTTCCATTCCTGTCAATGGCTGGCATTCAGCCATGCGCGTGAGTAGATTGCGGGCCAGAGGATGCCATGACCATAGAAACCTTTATCGCGCTTTTGCTGTTCGCTTTTACGACATCGATAACGCCCGGGCCAAACAATATGATGCTGTTTGCATCGGGCGTGAATTTCGGCTTTCGCCGCACCATTCCGCACATGCTCGGCATCGGCGCGGGCTTTTTGTCGTTGCTGATTGGCGTTGGGCTGGGGCTTGGCGCGTTGCTGCATTCCATTCCCGTGCTGTATACGGCGCTGAAATTTGCCGGCGGCGCTTATCTCTTGTGGGTGGCGTGGAAAATCGGCACGTCGCGAACGTTGAGCGATGGCAAAGCCGGTGCCGCACCCATGACCTTCCTCGGTGCTGCCGCCTTCCAGTGGGTCAACCCCAAAGCATGGGTCATGGCCGTGACCGCCATGGCGACCTACACGGATCAAAACCAGTATGTGATGACCGTCATGCTCGTGGGTGTGGCCTTTGCCGCTGTCAACCTGCCCAGCGTTTCGACATGGGCGGGTTTCGGCTCGGCGCTGCGGGAGTGGCTTTCCGTGCCGGTACGGTTGAAATGGTTCAACATCACCATGGCCGTTCTGCTGGTCATCAGCCTTTGGCCGATGTTGAAATAATGCATTACGCTGGAAACTGGCGATAACATTCCTCGGCAATCTTCTGGAGATCGGCCTTGGCAACTTCGCCAGACACCGCATAACCCAGCCCATTGTCGATCCAGTAGAACGTCTCGATACCATCGGCGCTTGCCAGCCGGAAACTGGTTTCGCGATTGTCAGGGTTATGACCGATCAGCACCGTCACCCGTTGCCCGGCCTTGTTTTGATACATCAGCATCGCGCCAGGCCTGTTGCTGACGGGAACTAGCCGCCCGCCGACCAGATCAAAACCGATGCCGGTCAAATCCGGAATGGTGAAGGGCGCGCCGAGGCGCTTGCCAAGCCATGTTCCCAGATGCTGCTGTTGATCCGCCCCCACTTCCACGGGGTGACGCACCTCGCTGGCATAAATCAGATAGGCGGACTTGGATTGTGCGGAAATATCGACCGTTTCAGTCAATGAGGATGATGGCAGCGGTGTCGAGCGCATCTGCGGCAAAAACTGTCCGGCCACGGCACCGGCGGTAAAAATGAGGCAGGCGGCGGCGGTCCGCATCAGCACGGGCGCCCAGCGGCGCGGGGCAGCTTTCAGCAACAGGCGGTCGTTATCGCGCCCGGTTTCGTAAGGCGCAAAGGTCACGCGCAGCAAGCGCGCCTGCGCCTGCCATTCCTCGATGCGTGTGCGATCTTCCGGGTGGTCGGCAAGCCATGCCTCGACGCGCAAACGGTCCGCTTCGCCCAAGTGGCCATCCACATAGGCGTGCAGATCAGTTTCGGTCATGGCGTTATTGCTGTTCATTTCGGTCTCCGGAGAGGAATGATATTGTCTGCCGCAAGCCGTGTCCGCAACGCTTCGCGTGCACGGGAAAGGCGGGACATGACGGTGCCGATGGGAATGTGCATCATGTCAGCCACCTCCTGATAGCTGTGGCCTTCCACCGTCACCAGCATCAAAACGGCACGCGCATCCGGCGGCAGTTGCGCCAGGGCGCTGTGCAGCCGGTCGTTTTCCAGCGTGTCACCCAGGGCATCCGGCAAGCCGATATCCTCCTCATGCCCGTCCAGACTTTCGGATGGATGGCGTTTTTCGCTGCGGTGCCGGTTGCGGTAAAGATTGGTCATAATGGCATAGGCCCATGCCTTCAGCCCGCCCCCGCGCCACTGATGCCGATTGACCAGCGCCTTTTCGATACAGTCCTGAAACAGATCTTCGCCGTCTGCATCGCAGTGCGAAAGGCTACGGGAATAGCGCCGCAGAACCGGCATGAGGGCCAGCATCTGCGCTTCGAACGAGCCGTTGGCGGGGGCGAAATGTCCCCGCCGCTCATTGCCGTTGCCCTTATGGCTTTGCGACATCCCAATTACCGCCCATGCCGTCTCCTGTCATGTCGCCCTTCTTCATATCCTTTGCCCAGTAATAAAGCGGCATGCCATCCTTGGCCCATTGCATCTTGCCATCCTTGCGGGTGACGAGAGTATATGCACCATCGGCCTTGTCGCCATCGGATGCAAGGAACGGCGGCCAGTTCGTCGCGCATTTGTCGTAGCAGCTGGACTCGCCCTTCATATCCTTCTTGTAGGTGTAGAGCGTCATGCCCTTGGCACCGGCAAGAACATTGCCCTTGTCGGTCTTGACCGTTTCAACCATGGGTGCGGCAAAGGCCGAGCTTGCAATGGCAAACGCCGCAAGCGAAATCACAACACGCAGTTTCATCATATCTCCTCCAGAGTTCCCGGCAGCTTTTTTGCCGCCAACGAACCTAAGACACCTGACAGGGCGTGTTTATTCCATGCCGTGTAAAAAAACTTGCAGCTTCAATTCCAAAGTGGAATATCCGGCTTCATCAACATCAGCCAGAAAATGCCGATGACGGCGAAAAATGCAGGAAAACCGCAGGCGAACCAGATGCGGTAGAGCCGAAACCATTGTGATGGCAAAGGCGTGTTGAACGCCACCGAAATGCGGGCAATATCGCGCAGCTTTATCTGTATCCACACCACCGGCAGCCAGAAAATGCCGACGAAAACATACAGCAGCAGCGACAGGAAAACCCAGCCCTCGGTCAAAGACCAGCCGATGCTGCGCGCCAGAAGATAACCCGTGATCGGCTGAATGATCGCCGCTGTCGCCGTGAACACCGTATCGGCAATCACTACCGTTCCCGACACATGGGCAATCAGCGCCGGATTTTCAGTTCTGCGCGCCATGACCATGAAGAAGGCGATGCCCGCACCGGTTCCGAACAGAACGGTTGCGCCGATGACGTGGGCAAGGCGAATGAAATCTTCGAGCATGGTGTCGCCTATCGTTCGTCAAATATCGCCATGGCGGCAAGCGTCAGGGCGATGGAGGGCAGGACTTTGACCAACGGCCCGAGAGGATCGAGCCATAATGCAGGCTCCAGCAAGGTTCCACCCGCGAGATACGCGAATGTCACGAGGAGCATTCCGACCATGGCTTCGCGTGCGTAAGGGCGCAGCAGAACTGCGGTTCCGAGCGCGATGTCAGCAATGCACGTCGCTACCGTCAAGACTGTTGCGGTACCTTCGGGCATGAATGGCAGGAAATGGCTTGCCGATCTGGCGATGTCGAAAAGCGGGATGATGCCGGACAAAAGCCAGAAGATGGACAGGCATACAATGATGACAGGTTTCAGCAAAAACAGCCGTGCAAACCACAAATCCTGAACGCCAGACGGATTATTCGAGAGCGTTTGTGCTGCGGTCTTGAACGCAAATCCATTGGCGTGGACAGCATTCGTCGTCACACCCTCAGACATCACGGCCATGGCGGTCGAGCGCAGAGGCGAGCGCCATCCAAGCTCTCCGGCCAGGTCCGCCAGCCAACTCACCGGCTTTGCCAGCCATGCGGGAAGCGAGATCGTTTTTGCGTCCGTAAGCCCCAGCCATTGCCGATGCAGCAAAACCAGTTCGCGCAACGTCAACATACTGCCTGCTGCCAGATGCAGATCGCTTCCGGGTGCAATTCGCCCACTGATGGCGTCGGAAACCAGCGCAGCCAAGTCCTCAAGCGCTACCGTTTGTACGGGGCTGTCGGCGTGAACAAGAAGCACGGCGCAGGGCATACTTGCCAGCGCCCTCAACAGTGCTGTCCCACCATGTGCGTTGCGCCCCATGACCAGCGCAGGGCGCAGAATGACAGAGGGCAGACCGCTTGCTGCGAGAGCCGCATCGGCCCGCTGTTTGGTGGCAAGGAAGGGTTTGTCCGATGCCGCGCCGGAGGTGCGGGCGGATATCTGCACGATGAGCTTGCGGCCGGCCTGCACGTTCGCCTGATAAAGCGCCAGCATCGCCTTTTCCTGCGTAGCAGAAAGATCGTCCGAAAGGCCGTCTTGAAGCGCACCGGCGCAATTGACGATGGCATCGTGGCGTTCCGCCAATTCTTGCCAGTCCTTCGCTTCCGTCATGCGGGCAAGGTCGGCGGTGATCCAATCTGCGGAGGGCAGTTTTCGTTTGGCCGCTGCCGTGTTGCGGCTCAGGCCGGTCACAGCATGGCCATCCGCGAGCAGCCTGCGGGTTATTTCAGAGCCGATAAAACCTGTCGCGCCAAGAATCAGAATCTTCATGCGTGTATTCTATTCAGGATTTCACGTCTGCGGCTATTGGCCATGCCGGATTGTCAGCGCCTTTATTCCTCTTTCGTTCTTTTTCAGTTGCGCTTTGCGTTCGAATCCTGCGAAGAGAACGCATGCAATTTTCTCCGCAACAGGATGAAGCCCTGAAGGCTGTTTCGCGCTGGCTGAAGGAAGGCCGGACGCCGGTTTTCCGGTTGTTTGGTTATGCCGGTACGGGCAAGACCACGCTGGCCAAACATTTCGCCGAGAATGTGGATGGCGAGGTGCTGTTTGCGGCCTTCACCGGCAAGGCGGCGCAGGTGTTGCGGTCGCGTGGGGCAAAGAACGCCCGCACGATCCATTCGCTGATTTATCGCCCCCGTGGCGAAGAGGCTGTCGAAGATGAGGAAACCGGCAAGACGTCCATCGCGCCGATGTTTACCATCAATCGCCAAAGTTCGCTTGCCAAGGCTGCCCTGATCATCATCGATGAATGTTCGATGGTGGATGAGCAGCTTGGCAAGGATTTGATGAGCTTCGGTACGCCTATTCTCGTGCTGGGTGATCCGGGGCAATTGCCGCCCGTCACCGGCGGCGGGTTCTTTACCGAGCAGGAACCGGATTACCTTCTGTCGGAAATCCACCGTCAGGCGAAGGACAATCCCATCATCCAGCTTGCCATGGATGTGCGGGAGGGCAAGGAAATCATGCGAGGCGATTATGGCACGGCGCAGGTCATTTCCAAGCATGAGGTGACGCAATCGCTGGTGCTGGATGCAGATCAGGTTCTGGTCGGCACCAACCGCACGCGCAAGCGCTACAATCAGCGCCTTCGCGAGTTGAAGGGCTTCGTTGCCGATTATCCGCAGTCCGGCGACAAGCTGGTCTGCCTTCGCAACGATCCCGCCAAGGGTCTTTTGAACGGTTCTTTGTGGCAGGTGATGAGTTCATCGCGTGAAACCGTCAAGCCCGGCATCAACCTGATGGTCCGCCCTGAAGACGACGATATGGATCGTGGTGCGGCCAAGATAAAGCTGCTCAAGGCGGCGTTCGAAGACACGGAAACCGAAATTCCCTGGCAGACGCGCAAGCGTTACGACGAGTTCGATTATGGCTATGCACTGACCGTGCACAAGGCTCAGGGTTCGCAGTGGAACAATGTGGTGTTGTTCGATGAGAGTTTTGCGTTCCGGGATTCACGCGAGCGTTGGCTGTATACGGCCATCACCCGCGCTGCCGAAACGCTGACGATCGTGCGCTGAAGTCCTGTTCGCGGCACGCGAAACAATAGTGACATCCGTCTGAACTCCCTCATTCCCGTGACGAGCACAGAAATGAGGAGGTGGGGCGTGTCATCATCTCGTATTACCGCTCGGAAACGGTTTAGGCGCTGATCACACCCATCAAGACCGCTTTAGCAACCGCCTGAAAGCGGTTGTTAACGCTGAATTTTTCCATAATTCTGGCCTCAAGTTTTTGCAGATCTTCGGGGGATATGTCGAGTGTTCGGGCCAGCCGGACAGGTGCGTACCCTTCGGCCATCAGCTCCAGACATTTGCGTTCCTGCGCGCTGAGCTGAACATCGGCTTCTTCCGTTTTCGCGCCAACGGGCTCGCGTTCGTTATCATCCGTGACAAGGATATCGCTGATCTGCTGTATCTGACGGCGAACCGTGGAGATTTCGGCTGCCAGTTCGCTTTTGCGGGCGCTCAGAACATTCCCGAACAGGGCATTCGCATCCGCCTGATTGGGAGCGGTTGCAAATTTGATCATGATTTCCTGAATGGCCGCGACTGGAATGCCGATCTCGCGGCAAAAATTGACCACTGCCATGCGGTGTACATCATCATGGGAATAGACGCGCATCAGGCCTGCGCGGCGCGAGGCGATGATGCCCTTTTCCTCATAGAAGTGAAGGGTGCGGTGCGTTACGCCAAACATGTTCGCCATCTCGGCAATCGCCACCGGTTCGGGTGGAACTTGCGAGGGCAGGGAAACGTCTGGAAGAAAACCTTTGCGCACATTCTTCGAAGCGTCCAGCTGTACGGACGTGTTCGGTTCGTCTGTATTTCGCATTGGTCTTTTCCTCCATCGTGCCTCGTTTCTGGCTCTGGCGGCTGTTAGCCGTTGTCCAGCAATTCCCCCCGCGAGACTTCGGCCATGCCTGTGTCGGTTACGATATCGACCCTGGAAATTACGCCAGATCGTGTCTCACAGCTCAATAGTCGCTACACATGATTGTCCCCAAGCCCAATAGGCGGTTCAATGCCAGCCACTCCGATTGGTTCCGAAACTTTTCAATTATTTTGTGCAAAACGCTTGCGAGAGGCGTCATAGTGGAGGAAACAAAACCTCCCAATATCGAACGCAGCGGTCCCCATCATGCCAGCCACACTGTCCGTCAATCTCAATGCCATCGCCATGCTTCGCAACCGCCGTGATTTGCCCTGGCCGGATGTGGCGGGTTTTGGCCGCATCGCGCTTCAGGCGGGGGCCAGCGGGCTGACGGTTCATCCGCGACCAGACCAGCGGCATATCCGCTTTTCGGATTTGCCGGTGTTGCGGGCCTTGATCGATGATGAGTTTCCGCAGGCCGAATTCAACATCGAAGGTTATCCCTCGGAGGACTTCCTGCTGCTGTGTGAAGAAGCGCAGCCGGAGCAGGTGACGCTGGTGCCGGATGACCCGTCACAGGCAACCTCCGACCACGGCTGGGATTTCCGCACGCATTCGACATTTCTGAAAGAAACCGTGGCGCGCCTCAAAGCTGGCGGAATGCGCGTGTCGCTGTTTGCCGATGGGGATGGCGATAAGGACGCGGTGCAGTTGGCGGCAGACACGCGCGCGGCGCGCATCGAGCTTTATACCGGCCCTTATGGCGGCTGTTATGACGACCCGGAACAGGCGAAAGCATGGCTCGACAAACTTGGCGCCACCGCCGATCACGCCAAGGCTTTGGGGCTTGAGGTCAATGCTGGCCATGATTTGACGGTGGCCAACCTGCCAGCTTTGGTGAAGCGCATTCCTTATCTGGCGGAAGTGTCCATCGGTCACGGCCTGACGGCGGATGCGATGGAATATGGGATGGCGGAAACGGTACGGCGTTTTTGCCGCGCCTGCGGTCAGTCGATTTCATAACTATCGTCAATTTTTGCCCCTATATTGACAACCGCGCACCCGTTGCGCGGTTTTTTGATTTGAAGAAGGGCAAATTTCTATGCAGGAACACCACGTTGTCGTCGTTGGGGGAGGCTTCGGCGGACTGCAAGTCGTTCATGGTTTAAAAGGCGTGCCGGTTCGCATTACGCTGATCGATCGCCGCAACCACCATCTGTTTCAACCATTGCTTTATCAGGTCGCAACCACAGCACTTGCCACCTCCGAAATCGCCTGGCCCATTCGCCATCTTTACCGCGACAGGCCTGAAGTCACCACGCTGCTGTCTGAAGTCGGCGGCATAGATCGGCAAAACCGCACGGTGGTTTTGAAGTCCGGTGAAACCGTTCCTTTTGATACGCTCGTTCTCGCTACCGGCGCTCGCCATGCCTATTTCGGCAATGATGCTTGGGAAAAGCACGCGCCGGGCCTCAAGACGCTGGAGGATGCCACCACCATCCGACGCCGCCTGCTGCTGGCTTTCGAGCGGGCGGAGCTTGCCAAAACGGAAGAGGAAAAGCAGGCGTTCCTCACCTTTGTCGTCATCGGCGCTGGCCCAACCGGCGTGGAAATGGCGGGCATGATTGCCGAACTGGCCCACAAGGTGCTGCCGCCCGAGTTCCGCAATGTCGATACGCGCACAGCGCGGGTTTTGCTGGTGGAGGCGGGGCCACGGGTTCTGCCCGCTTTCACTGAAGACCTGTCGGCTTACAGCAAATTGGCGCTGGAAGAGCTGGGTGTGGAGGTTCTGCTCGGCACGCCGGTGTCCTCCTGCACGGAAGAGGGCGTGACGATTGGAGATCACTTCATTCCGGCCTGCACCATCGTCTGGGCGGCTGGCGTTCAGGCCTCGCCCGCCGCGCAATGGTTGGGCATTCCGGCAGACAGGGCAGGGCGTGCAGAGGTTGGCCCGCAGCTTAATATTCACGACGATGCCGATATATTCGTCATTGGCGACACCGCTTCGGTGAAGCAGGCCGATGGCAAACCCGTGCCGGGTGTCGCACCCGCCGCCAAACAGCAGGGCTCCTATGTTGCCAGCATCATCAAGGCACGTCGTGCCGGACAATCAGCAACCGCGCCCTTCCGCTATCGCCACCAGGGCAACCTCGCCACGATAGGCAAACGCGCTGCCGTTGTCGATTTCGGCAGGATCAAGCTGAAAGGCGGTCTTGCCTGGTGGATCTGGGGTCTCGCCCACATCTACTTCCTCATCGGCACCCGCTCACGCCTCGCCGTGGCATGGAGCTGGCTGTGGATCTACCTCAGCGGCCAGCACAGCGCGCGGTTGATTACGCAGAAGGAAACGCTGAAGGACGAGGCTTAATCAGGTTAAAGGCCCGATACAGGTCTCTCCTTCGTCATGCTCGGGCTTGTCCCGAGCATCTGCACCGTCGAAATTTGGGCGACGTGATTAGATCCGCGGGACAAGCCCGAGGATGACGTCGCGTTTGGTGTGAGGGCGAGTACCAATTTCAAGATACAAGCGCTCACCCCATCTTACACTCGCTTGCCAACGTCTCAAGCCGAGAGCAACGCCGCCTTATGCGCCTTGAAAAACTCCGCAGACGTCTGTGGCTTTTCGCCCGTCAACGTCTCGTAGTCATTCGTCACAGCATCGAAATTCCCAGCTGCGATGTTCGCATCGGCAGAAGCCAGCATTTCCGCTACGAAGCCCGGAAGGCCAGCGCCTTCGATGCCCTTTTGCAAATCTGCGGGTGAGACCTGAATGACGGTCAGCGGCTTGCCGGCGGCGTCAGACACGATTGCGGCAATCTCATTTGCGTTCAAAGACTGCGGGCCGGTGACGGTGTAGGTCTTGTTTTCTGCCTTGCCCTTGGCAAGTGCGGCGGCAGCGGCGCGGGCGCAGTCATCGCGGGAGATGTTGGGAACCTTGCCTTCACCCATTGCCGTAAACCACTGGCCGCTTTGCAGGTTGTGCGGCATGGAGTGCAGGTAATTGTCGTTATACCATGCATTGCGGATGATGGTGTAGGGAAGGCCGCTGGCCTTCACGGCCTGCTCGGTGCCCAGATGGTCTGGTGCGAAGGTGACAAGGGACTTGTCCGGGTTCGGCATGGATGTGTAGGCGAGATGCGTCACGCCCGCCTTTTTAGCAGCCTCGACGGCGGCCTTGTGCTGCGTCAGGCGCTGGCCGGGAACGGCAAGCGCGTCCGTGGAGATGATGAGCACCGTGTCGATCCCCGCAAAAGCCTTGTCCAGCGAAGCGGCATCGTCAAAATCGGCAACGCGCAGTTCCACGCCCTTTGCGCCCAATGCGGCGAGCTTGGAGGTGTCGCGGCTGGCCGCCACGATGTCGGAGGCCGGAACGCTGTAGGTGTCCAGCAGGTGGCGGACAATGGCTTGTCCGAGCTGGCCGGAGGCGCCTGTCACGAGTGTCTTGCTCATCAGATGATTCCTTGTTTTGGTCGTCTCAAAAAGAGAGTAAGTCTAAAATAGGAATTGACTGGCAACTGTAAAGAAGGCATTTTTAACGCCCTACGTTACCAAAAGGGAACCACCATGAGCGCGACGATTTCCAGATTGAAGCCCGCCGCTTCTGTGAGCAAGTCGGTTGATTTCAGCAATCTGGACTTTGACAATTGCCCGGTGCGCGATCTGCTGAACCATATTGGTGGCAAGTGGTCGACATTGCTGATGCAGGCTCTGGCGGAAAAGCCCTACAGGTTTGGCGAGCTTCGCCGCATGGTGCCGGATATTTCCCAGCGCATGTTAACACAGACCCTGCGCGATCTTCAGCGGGACGGTTATATTCACCGCGAGGTTTTTCCCACCAAGCCGCCAAGCGTCGAATATAGCATGACGCCGCTGGGGCAGGCGCTTTACCGCCCTCTGCTGGAAGTCATCAACTGGGCGCTGGATAATCATGATGCAGTCAAAGAAGCGCGCCAACGTTTCGACGCAGAGGTATGATCTGCCAAGACGACCGAAGCACGCTCATGTTGCATTGCGTCAATTCGTGTTCATCCGTCAAAAAATTGCTTGACCCTTCTCATCTCT
The DNA here is from genome assembly GCF_033957765.2 of Agrobacterium sp. rho-13.3. Taxonomy (NCBI): domain Bacteria; kingdom Pseudomonadati; phylum Pseudomonadota; class Alphaproteobacteria; order Hyphomicrobiales; family Rhizobiaceae; genus Agrobacterium; species Agrobacterium sp. rho-13.3. The sequence goes on along the minus strand of NZ_CP192774.1, from coordinate 1,622,400 downwards.
CCCCTTAAATAACGCTCGAACCGTACCGTACGGTACATTATTCTTCAGGTGGAGTGGACAAGGTGGGGACCGATCCGATCGTAGCGCAGGAATTTTCGCCGCGCCAGAACGCTGTTCTGGAGCAGGCTTTGCGTCTTCTGGTCGAGGGCGGAGAAAAAGCGCTGACGACCTCTGGTCTGGCACGCGCCGCCAACTGTTCCAAGGAAAGCCTCTATAAGTGGTTTGGTGATCGCGATGGCCTGCTGGCCGCGATGATCACCTTTCAGCAGAGCAAGGTTCGCACCTTCGAAAAAGCAGGGGACCGCGTTTCCGCGCCTCAGCTCACCGACCATCTCGAAGTTTTTGCACATGACCTGCTGGATGTTCTGGCGGGCGATGTTTCGCTGGCCCTGAACCGTCTGGCCATCGGGCAGGCCAGCCGTGATGGCTCCAAGCTTGGCAACCTGCTTCTGGAGCGTGGCCGCCGCCAGATCGACAAGCGGGCGCGTGGTTTGATTGAGGCGGGTCGCCGTTCAGGTTATCTGCGTTTCGATGATCTCGAAGACGCTTATCGCAGTTTTTACGGCCTGATCGTTTCCGATCTGCATGTTCGCATGTTGCTCGGTGAAGCGCAGGCAAAGGATTTCTCCGCGCGGGCGCGCAAGGCTGTGTCAGCCTTTTTGACGCTCTATGGCACGGAGAAGGTACATTCGGAAATCGGCGGAAAGGTCGCCTGAATTTCCGGTCTCAACAACAAGATACACCAAGGAAGGACTACCGAAATGCGCGTCTATTACGATCGTGATGCCGATCTCAATCTCATCAAGGCGAAGAATGTCGCCATCGTCGGTTACGGTTCTCAGGGTCGCGCACACGCGCTGAACCTGAAGGACAGCGGCGCAAAGAACCTCGTCATCGCGCTGAAGGCTGGCTCTCCGACCATCAAGAAGGCAGAAGCTGACGGCTTCGAAGTCAAGACTGTTGCAGACGCCGCAAAGTGGGCAGACCTGCTTATGATGGCAACACCTGACGAACTTCAGGCCGACATCTACAAGGCAGAAATTGCCGACAACATTCGTGATGGCGCAGCGATTGCTTTCGCACACGGCCTCAACGTTCACTTCGGCCTCATCGAGCCAAAGGCGTCGCTCGACGTCGTCATGATCGCACCAAAGGGCCCAGGCCACACGGTTCGCGGCGAATACCAGAAGGGCGGCGGCGTTCCTTGCCTCGTTGCCGTTCACCAGAACGCTTCCGGCAACGCGCTTGAAGTTGCTCTGTCCTACGCTTGCGGCGTTGGCGGCGGTCGTTCGGGCATCATCGAAACCAACTTCCGTGAAGAGTGCGAAACCGACCTCTTCGGCGAACAGGTCGTTCTGTGCGGCGGTCTCGTCGAGCTGATCCGCGCCGGTTTCGAAACGCTGACCGAAGCTGGTTACGCACCAGAAATGGCCTATTTCGAGTGCCTGCACGAAGTGAAGCTCATCGTAGACCTGATCTACGAAGGCGGCATCGCAAACATGAACTACTCCATCTCCAACACAGCCGAGTGGGGCGAATACGTCACCGGTCCTCGCATCATCACTGCCGAAACAAAGGCTGAAATGAAGCGCGTTCTGACCGACATCCAGACCGGCAAGTTCACATCGGACTGGATGCAGGAATACCGCGCCGGCGGCGCACGCTTCAAGGGCATCCGCCGCTTGAACGACACCCACCAGATCGAAGAAGTCGGCGCAAAGCTGCGCGGCATGATGCCTTGGATCGGCAAGAACAAGCTGGTCGACAAGGCTGTCAACTAAGCTTCATTGCTTTAATTGAATTGAGAAAGGCCGGTGCGAAAGCTCCGGCCTTTTTTGTTTCTGATCCGGTCCTCAAGTCTTTCTTCCGTCATGCCGGGCTTGACCCGGCATCCAGCAGGGCTGGGTCTGCGGCGCGAAAGAGTCTTTTGCGATCAAGGACTTGATCGCACTGGACCCCGGATCAGGTCCGGGGTGACGGAGAGCGAGAGTTGAGGTTCATTTATAAGCATCCTCATTATATTGTTTCAGGCCATTGACCGTGTTATATGTGTACAGAAATATGTACATGGAGGTGCACATGGCAAACGTCCGGTTCACAGAATTCCGCCAGAATTTCGCGACCCATTTCGACAGCGTTCTGGAATCGCGTGCGCCGTTACTCGTGACAAGACAGGGGAAAGAAGCTGTCGTTGTTATTGCGGAAGGTGAATATGAGAGCATGCAGGAGACGTTGCATCTGCTTTCCAACCCCGCCAACGCAGAACGTTTGCGTGAGAGTGTAGATCAGCTTCGCAAAGGTGACGTTGTCGAGCGGGATCCAACCGAAGAATGAAGCTCGTTTGGACCGTAAACGCTTGGGACGATTATGAGTTCTGGCAGCAAACCGACCTTAGAATGGTCGAAAAGATCAATGAAATCATCAGAACCGCAAAGAGAACCCCCTTCGCTGGCTTAGGAAAGCCAGAGCCGTTGAAGGGGGATTTGACGGGTTATTGGTCGCGAAGAATTACGGGTGAACACCGCTTTGTTTACCGGGTATCCGGTTCTGGCAATGAACAACGGCTGGAAATTATCCAGTGCCGTTTTCATTATCAGAAATAGCCTTAAGTCCCCGGCGCAATCACACCCTTGGTCAAAATAAAGCACCCATAAAACCGTGTTTCGCCGGTCGTAATCACGCAATAGGCGTCTTTGGCCTGCTCATAAAACGCAAAGCGCTCAATGCCATACATCGGGGCGGATTTGCCTTCTGCGGCGTCGATTTCTTTTTGAACTTCCGCCTGCACGGGTTCGATCTGGTCTGGTGCGCCCATGACTTCCATGCGGCCCACGGAGGGCTGCAAAGGCGTGTCGAGCGGCAAAACGGAGAGGATGGCTTTCATGGCGCGGGCGGCGGAGATGTTTTCCATGCGCAGAACCTGACCCACGACGGTTTGTTGCGCCACGCTGTCGGATGGGAAGTTGGTGTCCGTTACCACCAGCGTATCGCCGTGGCCCATGGCGCGCAGCGCGTGCAACACATCGGCATTCAAAGCCGGGTCGATGTTCTTGAGCATTTTTTCCTCCTCCATGCGTCAAATCAGTTGGTCAGCAATCCAGCCGGAAAACGTCTCCACGTCAATCCATCGTGAAGCCGATTGTAGACTCTTGGTCGAAGATGTATTGCCTATGCGGCATTTGGGAGAACGCGCAAAAAACCCACAAAAACCGTACCGAAAATCGATAAGTCAGCATTGCTGACCTATCAGTATTCCGATACATCTATGCGCAGAAGAACAGACAAGAGGAAACGAACCCATGCTGGATTGGGAACAAATTTTCGCCACGCGCTCCTCGCGCATGAAGGCATCTGAAATTCGTGAATTGCTGAAGCTCTTGGAGCAGCCGGATATCATTTCGTTTGCAGGCGGTATTCCCGACCCTGCGCTGTTTCCGGATCAGGAATTCAAGCAGGCGTACGCGGATATTTTCTCCGGTCCGCAGGTGAACTCTGCCCTGCAATATTCCGTCAGCGAAGGTTACAAGCCGCTGCGCGAATGGATCGTGCAGGACATGGCGAAAATAGGCATCGACTGCTCGGTCGATAACGTGTTCATCACGTCGGGTTCGCAGCAGGCGCTGGATTATCTTGGCAAGCTGTTCCTGTCGCCAAAAGACACGGCGCTGGTGACATGGCCGACCTATCTCGGCGCGCTTTCGGCCTTCAATGCCTACGAGCCGAATTACGATCAGCTGAACCCCAATGGCAACCGCACGCCGCAGACCTACCGCGACACTGCGGCCAAGGCCGGGGGTGCCGTCAAGTTCGCCTATCTGTCCGCAGACTTCTCCAACCCGACGGGCGAGACGGTTGATCTTGCTGGACGTGGAAGAGTGCTGGAACTGGCCGATGAGATGGATATCGCCGTCATCGAAGATGGCGCGTACCAGAACCTGCGTTTTGATGGCGAACCTGTCACGCCTATTCTGGCGCTGGATATCGCCCGCAGCGGCGGGATCGAAAAGACCCGCACCATCTATTCCGGCAGCTTCTCCAAGACGCTGGCGCCTGGTCTGCGTGTTGGCTTTGTCGTTGCGGCCATGCCGGTCATTCGCAAGCTGGTGTTGATGAAGCAGGCTGCCGATCTGCATTCCTCGACCATCAACCAGATGGCCATCGAGCATGTCGCGTCGCGTGGTTTCGACAAGCAGGTCGCCAAGATCAAGGCTGCTTACAGCGCACGCCGTGATGCGATGCTGGGGGCACTCGATAAGTATATGCCGAAGTCGGCCCGCTGGGTGCGTCCCGAAGGCGGCATGTTCATCTGGATTACCCTGCCTGAAGGTCTTGATGGTGCGGAATTGCTGGCGAAATCTCTGGCAACGGAGCGCGTGGCGTTTGTTCCCGGCAAGGCCTTCTTTGCGGATGGCTCCGGCAGCAATACCTTGCGCATCAGCTTCTCCTGCGCCAACGAACAGATGATCGATGAAGGCATCAAACGCCTCGGCCGTTTGATTGCCAGTGCAGATACGGCAACCAAAGAAACGGTGCCGCTGGTATAAGCGGCAGCTCCAATAACCAACGTTTCCGTCATCCTCGGGCTTGTCCCGAGGATCTGCGACGTTGCAATTTTGGAGACGTGATTAGATCCTAGGGACAAGCCCTAGGATGACGATAGTTTCGCGTTTCATGATCTTCACGAAAAGGTTTTCCTATGCCCATCCAACACGCCTTTCAGCAGGTCGACGTCTTTTCCGCGCATCCGCTCAAAGGCAACCCGCTGGCCGTGGTGTGCGATGCAGATGATCTGTCGGATGAGCAGATGGCGACCTTTGCAAACTGGACGAACCTCAGCGAAACGACATTTCTGCTAAAGCCGACATCGCCGCAGGCCGACTATCGCGTGCGGATTTTTACGCCCACCGGCGAGCTTCCTTTCGCGGGCCACCCCACGCTCGGCACATGCCACGTCTGGCTTTCCCGCCACGGCAAACCCGGCCAGAGCGAAGTGGTGCAGGAGTGCGCGGCGGGGCTGATCAAGGTCAGAGTGTCGGATGGAAAGCTGGCTTTCGCCGCACCGCCCTTGCGCAAATCCGGCCCGGTGGATGCTAAAGCCGTTGCGCAAGTCGCCGCCGCTTTTGACCTGTCGCCCAGTGTCATCGTCGACGCGAACTGGACGGATAACGGTCCCGGCTGGCTGTCTGTGTTGCTGAAAACGAGGGCGGATGTCTTGAATATCAGGCCAGATTACGCCGTGCTCAAAGACTTGAAGGTCGGCGTTGTCGCGCCATGCGGTAGCGACGATGATGTCGATGCAGATTTCGAGGTCAGAGCCTTTTTTGAAAGTGTCGAAGACCCCGTCACCGGCAGCCTGAATGCAGGGATCGCCCAATGGCTGATCGGTGCCGGTATTGCGCCAGCCAGCTATGTCGCAAGCCAGGGCACGGTCCTTGGACGGGCAGGGCGCGTCAGCGTCGATAAGATCGGTGACGACATCTGGATCGGCGGGGCGGTCACGACCTTGATCGAAGGCACCGTTACCCTCTGATAAAATCCTTCCTGTCACATCCATGTTATGCATGTGTGCTTTAGCGGTCCCACCTAACAACAGGGACCGGATTTCATGAAAACGCTTCTTTCCGCCTTCACGGCCATTGTTTCTCTCGGCGTTCTGATCGGCAGCGCCCAAGCCGCCGATCTGGTGCTGTACACCAGCCAGCCGAATGAAGATGCACAGGCCACTGTCGATGGCTTTAAGGCCGCCAATCCCGGCGTTGATGTCGAGTGGGTTCGCGACGGTACGCCGAAGATCATGGCGAAGTTGATGGCCGAAATTGAAGCGGGCAACCCCGTTGCCGACGTGCTGCTGATTGCCGACACCGTGACGCTGGAACGCATGAAGCAGGCAAAACAGCTCCTGGCCTACAAGTCGCCGGAAGCCGTTCACTACGATGCCACGCTGTATGATGCAGATGGGTATTATTACTCCACCAAGCTCATCACGACAGGCATCATGTACAACACGCAGGCCGCGATGAAACCGACCAGCTGGAAAGACCTTGAAAAGCCGGAAGCCAAGGGCCTCGTGTCCATGCCAAGCCCGCTGACATCAGGTGCAGCCCTCATTCACGCACAGACGCTGGCTGGCGCAAGCGGCCTCGGCTGGGATTATTACAAGGCGCTGAAGAACAACGGCGCAATCGCCGCTGGTGGCAATGGTGCCGTGCTGAAGGCCGTCGCTTCCGGTGAAAAGGCTTACGGCGTGGTGGTGGATTACATGCCAATCCGCGAAAAGGCCAAGGGCGCTCCGGTTGAATTCGTGTTCCCGGAAGAGGGCGTTTCTGCCGTCACCGAGCCGGTCGGCATTCTGGCCCACACCAAACATGCAGACGCTGCAAAGAAGTTTGTCGATTACGTTCTGTCCACCAAGGGACAGGAAGGTTTCGCCAAGCTCGGTTACATTCCAGCCCGCAACGATGTTGCTCTGCCAGAGGGTTTCCCGGCACGTGACAAGATCAAGGTGCTGTCCATCAATCCGACAGAAGCACTGAAGAACTCCGAGACGGACCTGAAAACCTTCTCCGATATCTTCGGCTCCAAGGGCTGATCCGCATTCATGCGAACACGTAAACTTACCGGAAACAGCCAGCCGCGCTGGCTGTTTCCTTTTGTCGTCTCGGTGGTCTTCATGCTCAGCGCTCTGCCGCTGGGCCGGCTGGCCTATACGGGCATCATCTCCGCACTGCGCGGTGATGTGTGGGTGTTGCTGGGTGATCCTGCGCTCTGGCAGGCGGCTTTCAACACGCTGTCCACCTCGTTTCTGGGCATGGTGATTTCCCTGATCATCGGTGCCGGTTTTGCGCTGGCGCTGACGCTTTGCGATATCCGCGGCAAATTGATCCTCAGTTTCCTGTTCATGCTGCCGATGATGATCCCGCCGCAGGTTACGGCGCTGTCATGGATCGGCATGACCGGGCCATCCAGCACGCTTTTGAAAGCCATCGGCCTTGCGCCCGCCATGGGGTCGCCGCAACCGCTTTATTCCATCGGTGGCATCGCTTTGCTTCTCGGTGTGCAGCACGCGCCGTTGGTGTACTTGTCGCTGCGGGCCGGGCTGTTGGCCTTGCCGCAAGATGGTATCGAGGCCGCGAAACTGTCCGGCGCATCCTCTTGGCGAGTGCTGAAAGACATCATTCTGCCGCTTGCCATGCCGGGCCTGATTGCCGGTGCGGCGATCGCTTTCGTGTCGGGTGTCGGCAATTTCGGCATTCCGGCCATTCTGGGCATTCCAGCCTCCATCTTTACCCTGCCAACGCTGATTTATAACCGCTTTGCCAGTTTTGGCAGCAGCACCTTCGGCGATATCGCCATGCTGTCCGGCATGATTGCCATCATCTCCGTCATCGGCCTTGCCATACAGGAGCGGGCGTTGAAGGGCCGCGATTACCGCATCATCGGCCTGTCCGGCAAAGCCGCAACCTTCCGTTTGGGCAGATGGCGCGGGCTGGCGGAGCTTGCACTGTGGCTTGGCATTTTCATCATGCTGGTGGCACCGCTGACGGCACTTGTTGCCAGTTCGCTGGCCCCGGCCTATGGCGTTCCGCTCAGCCTCAAAACCGCGACGGTGCACGCCTATCAGGAAATCCTGTTCCGGCAGACCGTCACGCGCACCGCCTTCACCAACTCCCTGTTCCTCGCCACGGCCACGGCGTTGTGCCTTTTGTTTTTAACCGTACTGACGGCCTATTTCCTCGTGCGTGGCAAAAGCCGCTTCATGTTCCTGCTGTCGGCGCTGGTGGACATTCCCTATGCGCTGCCGGGCGTGGTGATTTCCGTGTGTTATGTGCTGCTGTTTGCCGCGCCCATCCCGCTGCTTGGGGTCACGCTGTACGGCACTTTGTGGATCATCCTGCTTGCCTATTTCTCGTCCTTCTTCGCGGTCAGCCTCAAGCCGATGGTCAGCGCGTTTATGCAGTTCGATCCAGCGCTGGAAGAGGCGGCGCGGCTGGCCGGGGCCGGTTTCTGGCGGCGCATGAAAGACATCATCCTGCCGCTCGTCGGGCCTGCGGCGGGGGCGTCGGTCATTCTCGTCTTCCTCATTGCCTGCAACGAGTTGACGGTGTCTGCGCTACTCTGGTCCGCAGGAACCCAGACGCTGGGCGTGGTGATTTATAATCTTGATGATAGCGGTAGTTTCGATCTGGCCTCAGCCCTTTCCGTTCTGGTGGTGTTGATGGTGATCGTTCTCATGCTGCTTCTGGAACTGCTCGGCAGAAAATTGCCGAAAGGAGTTGTGCCGTGGCGAAACTGATCCTCAACCGCCTGTCCAAGAGTTTTGGCACTGGCAAACCGGCCGTGGATGATGTGTCCCTGACGGTGCGTGACGGCGGGTTTCTGGCGCTTCTCGGCCCTTCCGGCTGCGGCAAGACCACGATTTTGCGTATGATCGCCGGTTTCGAACAGCCAACGGATGGCGCCATTCTGCTGGGCGAAAGGGTCTTGGCAGATGCCGGAAACATGGTACCGCCGGAACGCCGCAATATGGCCATGGTGTTCCAGTCCTACGCGCTCTGGCCGCATATGACGGTTGCCGATAATGCTGGTTATCCCCTCAAAGTCCGCGGCATTTCCGGCGAACGTTACCGCCGCAAAGTCGCCGATGCGCTGGCCACCGTGCGGCTGGAAAACTATGCCGATCGGCGTCCATCTGAATTGTCTGGGGGACAGCGGCAGCGCGTGGCGCTGGCCCGTTGCCTCGTCACTGAGCCGGATGTCGTGCTTCTGGATGAACCCCTTGCCAATCTTGATCGTCACTTGCGGCAGGAAATGGAAGAAACGTTCCGCGAGTTCCACGCCACATCAGGCGCAACGATGGTTTATGTCACGCATGATCAGGCCGAAGCCATGGCTCTCGCCACCGATGTCGCCGTCATGTCGCAAGGCAAGGTGTTGCAAATGGCAGCTCCCGCCGAACTTTATGCCAGACCGGAAGGCAAGCTGGTCGGCTCACTGGTGGGGCAGGGCACAATCCTGTCGCTGACCTTGCCGGAAAGCGCTCCACGCGCCCTGGATTGGGCCACGCTAAGCCCCGCCTTCTCAGCGCGAGAGGGTGTATCACCGCGTAGTGATATTCTCGTTCGTCCGCAGGACGTCATCGCCGATGCTCAGGGCATAGGCTGCCGCGTCACAAACGTCCTCTATGAAGGTGAACGTTATGCCTTGCGTCTGACATTGCCGGATGGGCAGGTGCTGCGCGCCTATTCCCGCGAACCCGCCGCCATCGGCTCCACATTCCCGGTCGTCATTCGCTCCGCATGGCGGTTATGAAGCTTGCCTTGGCAAGTTGCTCGCGAAATGGATAGTCTGACGGTTATCAACCGGGAATGATTCATGTCGCTGCGGCTTGCCACGTTCAATATCGAAAATCTTCTGACACGTTTCGACTATACCGGTTTTCGCAACCAGACGCGGCGCGACCGTGCCATGCAGTTGTTTGATGTGCGCGATGAGGCGACCTATCAGGCGCTGGAAAGTGCGCGCATGTTGGCCTCCACCGATGACACGCGCCAGCTTTCCGCCCTTGCCATTGCAGATGCCGATGCGGACATTCTCTGCCTTCAGGAAATCGATAACATGGCCGCCCTCCAGGCCTTCGAATACGGTTATCTGTTCCGCATGGTCGGCAATGGTTATCGGCAGAAATATCTGGTCGAGGGCAATGACGGACGGGGCATCGATGTTGCCGTCATCATGCGTGAGGAAACGCTGGATGGTGAGAAGATCGAACTTGTCGATATCAAAAGCCATGCGGCCCTGACCTATCGCGATTTTGGTCTGTTCAGCGAAGAACTGGCCCTGACGAACCGCATCGATGACAAGATTTTCAAACGGGATTGCCTTGAGCTTGATCTGCGCATCGGTGGAAAACCGTTTTCGCTTTATGTCACCCATCTGAAGTCCATGACCAATGCCCGCGAACAGGGCGATGCGCGGTTGTCCACAATGCCGGTGCGGCGCGCCGAGGTCAGTGCCATTCGCCGCATCATCGAAAATCGCTTCGGGCCGGACGGTTCACGATCCACGAACTTTGCCATTTGTGGTGACATGAATGATTATCAGGAGCGGGTGGTGATTTCCGGCAACCGGCGCACCGGCTACAGCTTTACGCCAGCGGCGGAAGAACACAGCGCGCTTGATCTTTTCAGCCGTGATGGTTTTGCCGTGAACCCGGTGCTGCGCCGCGACGTGATGGACCGCTGGACATTGTACCACTCCCGCGGCCCGCAGGAACAGCATCTGTGCCAGCTGGATTACATCTGGCTTTCCCAGCATCTGGCCGAAACCAACGCGCAGCGCGTGCCTGAAATCGTCCGTGCCGGCCAGCCGTACCGCACCCTCTTTCCGCCGGGGCAGGAGGTGGAGAGATACCCGCGCACCGGCTGGGACCGGCCCAAGGCGTCAGACCATTGCCCGGTGGTGATGACGCTGGATCTGTCTTGACGGCGTCAACAGGCCGTTTGCAGAGTACCGGCTGAGACACGGTTTCGACCGGCGCGTTTTGCCTCGTAAAGCCGTTCATCTGCGATGACCATCAGGTCTTTCCAGCTGAGTGTGCTATTTGCGTCTCGCCAGGCAACACCGAAGCTTGCGGTCACGGACAGGTCGTCAGCCTCATCCATCGAAGCGGCCTCAATTTCGTAACGCAGACGCTCGGCGCTTTGCGTCGACATGTTTTGCGTCACGTCTTGGAGTAAGATCACAAATTCCTCGCCGCCGTAGCGCGCAAGAATATCGGTATCGCGGAGATTTTTGCTCAATACGTCCGCTATGGTCTTCAGCACGCTGTCGCCGACAGTATGGCCATAGTGATCATTGATCGATTTGAAATGATCGACATCGACGATCATAACGCCGATACCCTTGCTTGCCGTGCGCGTTTCCGTGAAAATATAGCCCGCGACCTCTTCCAGCGCGCGGCGATTGAATGTGCCGGTGAGTGGGTCGGTGCGGGAGAGTTTCCACAGTTGCTCGGCCATCTCCTCGCGTTCCCGTTCAAGCGTTTGTTTGCTGCGCAATTGCTCTTTCAGGAATTCCAGCCCGTGAAACATCTGTTCCATCTCCCGCGCCATGTCGGGTGTGTGCTGTGTGTCGGTCAGGTCTCCATGCGCAATTGCGACGATCTGCCGTCGGGCACTGAGCATCGGCAGAAGCAATGTCTTGCGATAAATGAAGACCAGTATTGCCATCGCGGTGATCGCGATCAGGGTCAAAGCGACCGACATGATCGCCGTCATAACGGCCTGGCTCTTTTCGCTCAGCGTCTTGTTGTGCACCGACTGAACAAGAAGGTCGCGCAACGTCGACGTCGACGTCATGCCGTCCACGTATCTCTGCGAAAACTCCTCGGCATCCGTAGAATGTTCTCCGGGTCGCTGGTTGATCACCGCCTGTGCGTATGGCAACGCCGTATCGAAATACATCCGTTCCACATCGGCAATGGCCTGTTCAACGTCAGGCGATTGCATGTAGGAGGCCGAGTAGGTTTTCAGCAATGTCCTGATGGACATGACGCGCTGCAACTCATTTTCAAACGTGGCGCGGTATTTTGCTCTCGTCAATTCATCTGTGCCGATGCTGATGACCACGTAGGAACCAAGTCTGCCAATTCTGTCGCGCATCGTGCCAGCTGCACCGACAATGACGATATCCAAACCGATGACCGGCGCATTTTTGACGACAGTTTGCCCAACCGCGTCTCGCAAGCGTTGGCCACCATCCGCAGCGTCGAACATGGCGCGAATGGCAACAGACAGCGTGAAGCCCGTACGATCCTTCTCGGGAAGGCTTGCAACCCTGTCCACCATCCCGCGCGCATAGGCGATTTGTGCTTTCACATCCTTGAAGGCGTCCGTCAAAGCGGGCGTTTTTTCAATGTCTGCCGCCAGAACGCGGCGCAATTTTTCAAGGTTATCGTCGGTTTCGTGCCGCGCTTGCACGAGTGCCTTTGTCAGCGCCTCGGCGTCGTCGGTGCGTCCCATAATGGTGTTGGACGGCCCTCGCTCAGCCGAAATCGACCACAGCGCTTTTAACGCCGTATCATATCTGGCGAATTCCTCGGTGCTGGACCGGTATTTCAGATAATTGCTGACACTGGGAAATATTATGAGACTGGCGAGCAACAAACAACTCGTCGCGATAACCGTTGCCGCCGTGAGTTGCATCTGCTGAATACTGAGCCGCATGCGTAGTCTCGTCCACTGATCTCAAGATTGATTAGTCTAAGGACGTCAAATCTAAATGACGAATACATAATATTGTGTAGTCATTTTATGAAATAATCATTTTTTTAGAATGAAGAGCGCTCGCCCTGGATTTTGCCCAGGGCGTTGCGCGCAAGCGTCTTCACCCCGTTCAGGCATTCATCGGATGACGTTTCAGGAAGTCGGTCACGGCGTCGCGAAACAGCGGGTGAGACGTGGCATTGCCATGTGTCGCACCTTCGATTTCGACATGCTCGATGCGTGGAATGGCGTGCTTCAGTTTGCGCATATCGGCCGCCTGCCAATCCAGCGAACCGATGATGCCAAGCGTCGGCACGTTGCCGCGCTCGATACTTGCCGCCATCTCATCCACGGTCACGGCGTGGTCTGGCATGGAGCGTTTGATGGCGGACAGCGACAGCGCATCCTTGCCCTTCATCCGTTCGCGGGAAATTTGAGCCACTTCCTCCGGGCCGGGCTTGGGAGAACCCGTCCACATGCGCAACAGATGTTTGGTCATGCCGCCTTCCGCCATTTCATCCGCTTCATCGGACATGGCCTGAATTTCTTCTGGTGTCAGGTTCCAGCGGCCCACGCCACCACCCAACGTCAATGTCGCCATGCGCTCCGGCGCAATCGTCAGCGTCTGGGCTGCAATATGCGCGCCGAGCGAATAGGCCAGAATATGAGCACGCTCCAGCTTCAAGTGATCCATCAACCGCAGAGCATCCAGCGCCATTTCCCGCCCATAGTCTTCACGGCGATGCAGGCTCTGGCTGTTGCCATGACCACGATTATCCAGCGCGATAACACGAAACTCCGCCGGCAACGACTGCAAAACGCCATCATCGCCCCACTGAACAGCGGTGCTGGAGGTATAGCCATGCGTCAAAATAACCGGCTCACCTTCACCCGCTTCACCATATGCCAAGCGCGCATTGCCAGACTGAAAAAACTGATTTGTCGTAATCATCAAAGACTATCCGTTGTGATGGAGGATGGTGTGTGATTTTGAAGCGAAGCCCCCAGAGCGAGGTCGCAGTTCCCCAAAGCTGAAAAACCTTTTGCGGGTAAAACAGAATAACGAAGCGTTATCAATGTGGAGAAAGAAAACTGGTGCCCCCGACAAGGTTCGAACTCGTGACCCCCTGATTACAAATCAGGTGCTCTACCAACTGAGCTACAAGGGCATTCCAGTGAGGGTGGAATTACCAGATTCTTTTTCGGTGTAAAGTGAAAACTGCATTGGACCTCTAAAAAAGTTTGTTTTTTTGCGCAGGCGGCTTTCTAGCCCTGAAGGCAATAGAGCTTGTGGATGATGGTCCAGTTTTTGTCGCGCTCCAGCAGGGAGAGATATTCGGAAAAATCCATACCGGCGAAATGGGTGGTGAGTTTTACCGAGGCGGAATCGCCGACTTTGTCTATGCCGAGGATTTTGAAATCCGGGTTCTGGCCCTGCAAGCCCTGATCTGCCGAGCGGATCTGGTGGATGAAATCCTCCAGCGAGAGCCATTCGGTGGCGCCCTCATAATTGCCGACGATGCTGGCGCGGGGATCGAACACATCCCGCAACAGGCTGGCATCGGCATAGGTCATGGCCTGCACATAATCTGACACTGTTTGGCTAATCGTTTCGGACATCGTTCTGACCCTCCCTCCAGACGTAGTTTCTAAAATACACGGCTTTCCACGTCTGCGCCATAACCCGTTGAAAGTAGGCCATAAGCTGATCTCGTCGGGCATTTTAAACCGGCTGTGAGAGGTGTGGAGAAATGTTGACGTTTTTATTTTCGATGCGGCTTTCCACAATTATGTCATGCAGCGATCCCGCATCGCCATGCGCTGGACAAATTTGCGGGTAATGGCGTATCGGCAAGTGGCGGTGGCGGGGTGTGCGTGTTGTTTTACGTTCAAAACCGCGAGACAGGGGTGCCTTGCGGGTTGAAAGTTGGGTATGATCCCCTTGCTGTCACATGGGCTTTGGCCTGCGTCGGCTGTTTTTCGAGAATGCGAGTACAGGTGTTTCGGTGATCGATCCTTATGTTTTGCTGGGTGTTGAGCGGGATGCCAATGAGGCGACGATCAAGTCTGCCTATCGCAAGGTGGCCAAGAGCGCCCACCCGGATAGCGGCGGCGATGCGGACCAGTTTGCCAAGCTGCAACTGGCCTATGATCTGTTGAAAGACCCCGTGCGCCGCAAGGTGTTTGATGACACCGGTTATGATCCGCAACTGGCGGATGCCAAGGATTTGCGCGGTTTGCTGATGCTGGAAACTTTGGTCAACGAGTTCATTCTGGATGAGCGCGAACCCGGCAGTTTCGACCCCGTGGCAGCGATGCGCCGCAAGCTGACCGACGATATTCTCAAGAGCCGTTTCCACATTCTGGAGCTGGAGCGCCACCGCGCCCGCGTGCGCAAACACATGGACCGCCTTGGCCGCAAGCCGGAGACGGATGTGCTGGGCTCCATGCTGCGGGCCCGCAGCCAGTCGATTGCCGATGCCATTCGCAATGCGGAAGGCCAGATCGAGATCATCGAACAGGCCTATACGATGCTTGAGGGTTATTCCTACGAGCTGGAGATTGCGATCTTGACCGAGCCTTTGCTGAAGGGCGAGGCGGCGGAATAATCAAATGCCGTTGACAAGATTAAGAATAAGCTGATGCACCGCCCCTCCATTTGACAGCTCCTGCCTGTCGAAATCGCGTCCGCGCTGGCGTTGCTCGTTGGAAAGTTCTCCCAGCCGCTGTTGCAGGACGACGCGGACCTTTTGGCATTGCGGATCGTTTTCGGCGCGCAGTCCGGTGCTATAGGCTTCGATCTTTTTCACCATGTCGAGAATATGCTCGCCATGCACACGCTCGTGTTTTTCCACACCGGAGATGAAGCGCTGCCAGCTTGCCGCGACATCTGTCGGCAGCTTTGCCGGCGCTTTTGGCCATGTGTAGATGATGGTGAGGTTGGGCCGGGCGGTTGCCAGCACACAAGCGCCATCCGGCTGGGGACGATAATCCCGCCGCCAGGTGAGCTTGAAGGTGGTGTGAGCCACGGCCTGAACGCCCGCCTGCGGGCCGCGCTCGCCGATGGAGCGGTAAAGCTCTATGCCTGACGTGCCGGATATGGCGTAGGTCTTGATCTGCTCTGCGGGTTTCCAGCCGCCCGTTTGAACCTGAGCCTGGGCGTTGGCTGGAGCGGTGAGCGCGATGATAACGCTGGCAATGAAAGCAGGCTTATGGAATCGAGGCACGCGGTTTTCCTGAATGTTTATCGGCTGGATGATAGGGCAGGTGGTGCAGTGCGGGCAAGTCTGCTTTGCAGATGCTGACCTGCGATGCGGCGGAAATCGCGCTGGGTCTTTGTGTTTTCCTGAATGCACAGGGCATCCACGACAGGTCCGAACAATGGCAGCTTTTCATCGGTCATGAACAGGGTGGACATCAGCCAGTCTCGCGGTGATGTCATCGCGAAGCGCAACTCACTCATGAGCATCTCATATGTATGGCGCTGCGCAGCTGGGAGATTGGACAGGCAGGGAAGGTCGTTTGCGTCTTGTGCACCGCCAAGGCAGCAACCGTTGCGGCGACATGGACCGAGGCGGCAGGTGCTTTGTGGAATGCCAAGGACTTGCATTGCCCTGCGTGTCACCATCACGTCTTCATCATCCATAATATTGTTCCTTGTGATTTAAGTGAGCTTCGCCGTTCACGCGGCAGGTTTTGCCCGTGGCTTGATTTTCTTTCTGTTTCCACCGCCTTATTTTCGCATCGGATTATCCGAAAACCGCTTCACACTTTTCGGTCCGATGCGCTCGGCCATGGTATGTCGGACGGGGCGCTGCAAGCTGCCTCGTAAGGGGTAGTAAAAATGACACCTCGCGGCGCCCCGTTCAGCGGTTTATGCTCGTGAACTCGGCCGATCTGCCGGGGCAGACAGACATGGTGTTCCTGCTGCGCGGGAACATGCTGCCGGGAAAACCGCACACCACTTGCCGCACCGTCGCTGCTTCACTGGCCAACCAGCCGGACGTGAAACACCGAAACCATGTCTGCCCACCCCGTTGCATGCTGCGCAAGCAAACCCGGCGCACTGACTGGGACTGGTGCATGGTCAAAGGTCCGACTTTGCCCCTGCACCTCCCTTGTCGCCGGAGGTGGCCATTCTCACGAACCCTGAAGGATGAGACTGTGCGTCGTCTTCCCACCCCCAGCGCCGGCCCCGCCTCGCCAGAACGCCTTCTGGTGTATCCGCGACGGAACGGGGATAGTGTGCCGCAGGTTTGGCGCGTGTGGAGAAAGTTGCGAAAATTTCATAAAGGGGGTGTGGGTTCTGGTTATGGTGTTGAATTTAATGTTTAATTCGCTTGAATTCGGGGTGTCTTAATGGGCAGGCCTCACCCACCGTCCTCATGCATCATCCTGAGCTTGTCGAAGGAGAGGCGCGCAGGCGAAGCCGGAGCCTCGAAGCAGCCGTTGGTTGGCGCATGTCGCCCGCATCCCTCGTCCTTCGAGGCCCCTGCGGGGCACCTCAGGATGAGGGCTGCTACCATTGCACCCACAGCTGCACCGTCCGCTCTAATCCAAGTTCAGCTAAGCGATAGAAATCGCGAGTGAAGTTCCCTCTCTCAACGACAACGACTTTACCCACAGCACAAAAAAGCCCCCGCACTTGCGTGCAGGGGCCTGACGTCGAACAATCGTGGGATCAATTGTCCAGCTTGTCATAGTCCAGCTTCGGCGCGGCTTCGAGCGCGGCCTTGGTGGTGTCGACATAGGCCTTCCATGCGCCGTTATCGTTGTTCACGGCAACGGAAGCCGGGTCGAGGACCACGTAGCTCTTGTCGATGCCGAGGAAACCGCCGACGCTGGCGACGAGGCCGATGACGGACTTGCCATCGCCGATGACGACATCTTCGATTTCACCGATGTTTTCATTCTGGGCGTTGTAGATATCCAGACCCTCAAGCTGCGAGGCTGTGAGGTCTGTTTTCTGCACATTGATGAACTTCAGCGGACCATTGGCCTTTGTGCCCATGGTAATGCCAGGACCAGAAAGCATGGCATCGGCGCCAGCAGCAGGCGGAGCAGCCGGAGCCGTCGTCGACGTCTGTGCATAGGCAATAGAAGCCGTCATGGCTGCAGCAGCAGCCAGTGCGAAAACCTTGTTTTTCATGATGTTTCTTCCCTTTTCAGTATCAGACATGGTGTCCGGGGGAAGAACGAGGTGGGGGCGGTTTGGTTCCCAGGATTTCTAAAGCCATAATTCGAAATAGTGGTAAATTTAAAGTTGTGAATAAGCTACACCTCAGATTGTCATCCAAGGTAATATTCTCCAGCGTAGTACTTTAACCGGGAATATTGCGACACAAGATGCTAAAAAAAATTGAGCTGTTTAATTTTCGCAAACACGCAAGCTTTAGCGTTTCGTGTAAAGAAAGAAATGTTCTTATCGGACCCAATAATGCCGGTAAGTCTTCATTACTCGATGCATTACGTATTTTTTCTGATGTTCAGCGATATGCATCACGTCGCGTACCAATCTTAAAAAGCTACGATGATTTTGGTGTGTGCGCGTTGTATGAGGCGACAAACTCCATATTTAGCGTTACATTGGAAAACATATGCAGAAATTATTCTGATGATTATGCGATCGTAATTATTACGAATGAGATTGGTAATAAACTCCACATTAGAATAAACCCTGAGAAACAGCCTGAGATATTTATTCAAACTGAAGATAAGATTGAAAAAACCAAAAAGTTCTTTGAAAAATCTTTTCCAGAAAAAGTTGTTGTCGTGCCTACGCTGGGCCAGTTTGAAGAGAGTGAGAAATTAAACGACGCGGACTATGTGCGATCAATAGAGTTTACACGACTCGCTTCTAGGAATTTTAGAAATATCTGGCGAAATAAACCTAAAGAGCATTTTGAAGAATTTCGAGATTTGATTGTAAAAAACTGGCCAGATGTTGATATCTCCGCCACGGAGCTCAATAGCACATTCCCTCCCACTTTGCAGATGTTCTATACAGAATCGGGAAAGTCTAGAGAAGTGTATTGGTCTGGCTTTGGTTTCCAAGCATGGCTTCAAATGATGACCCACTTCCTTCGAGGTAGCGAAGACGACGTCCTAGTATTAGATGAGCCTGATGTTTATTTGCATGCAGACTTACAACGACGACTATTTCATATAGCCAAAAAAAGATTTCGGCAGTTATTCTTGGCAACTCATTCATCTGAAATTATGAATGAAGCGAATGCAACTGACGTGATTTTGATTAAACCTGGCCTACTTACTGGTGCAAGAATTACTTCGGATGCAGGGTATAGAAGCGCTCATGCGCTTCTTGGATCTTCAGAAAACGCTGATTTTGCCCGTCTAACGCGCGCGAAAAGGATTATCGCCTTTGAAGGAAATGACAGAAACATTTACAAGAAAATAGAGCGTAAAATTATCAGGAGCGGCGTTCTTAACGACCCCGACACTATATCGCTTAAAATAGGTGGCTATGAACACTGGCAGCGCGTCGATAATTTGACCTGGATGTTTAAAGAATTGTTCGGGATTGATGCCAAGATCGTTGCTTTATTCGACCGTGATTACAGATGCGATGCTCAGATTGAGGATTTTGAAGGTGTTCTAAGCACATCAGGTGTTTGGTGTAGAGTTCTTAGACGCAAGGAAATTGAAAATTACTTATTGGAGCTTGATCCTCTTGCTGATGCATTTATTAAATCTGCGCTGAGGCGCAATATAGTCATCAGCAAAAAAGAGTTCGAAGCAGTGCTATCCGACATCACTGATCGAGTGAAGGATGATTGTCTAATAAACGTGCAATCTGAATTTACAAAATACTCTAACCTTAAAAGGGATAAAAGAGATACTTCCACGATTCTTAAAATTGCAAAAGAAGAGTTCGACAGAGAGTGGAAAGAGATCGGCCCTAAGAAAAGAATAGGTGGTAAGCAAGTCATTATTGATCTAAATAACTATTTCCAAAAACAATATGGTTTTAGCGTATCTAACTCTACAATTTTGGAGGAGTTTCGAAAGGATAGCATAGATGGAGAGCTTGTGAAGATAATTGAAGAGATAAACGTGGTTCTTTCTTGATATTTATTATAAATAAAATATTTAATTCTATAATTTGTGAGGCGTTATTGTAGTCTGTATTATCGGTTTGAACCGAAATTTCACAGATCGAGAAGAATAGCAAATAGACGTATTCGCGATTGGTGATGCTGAGTTTGCTTGTCTGCCTCGAGCGTTTGGTAAAGCAAGATTGCTAGATGCTGTATGACAGCCTCAGTTATCGCTCGCCGCTAGACAACTAGTGGAAATTTTGTGCTCAACCAAATATTGCATGACAAAAATGAATTGCCATAGCAGAAATGCTTTCGCTGCGGCTCTAACGCCCCGGTCTCCCCGTCTTCCCCTTCGTCCTACCCTTACGCTTCTGATCCGCCGGGTCTTCATATGAACCTGCGCCGACTTTGCCACGCACGATAGGGCGGGGGTCGTCTTTGCCGCCTGCCGCGCGTTCGGGCTGGCCTTCGAGCAGCGGAGAGACACGTTTGCCGGGTTCGGTGGATGGCTTTTCGGGTGCCTTGCCCCGCACGGGTTTTTCCGTGCGGCCGACGGTCATTTCGTCCAAGGCGTTTTTGCGGAACAGGGGTTTGGCGGTGTCTGTGCCGGGGCCCATATTGTCCAGGTCGGGTTTGGCGAAGAGGGATTTGGAGGTGCCGCCCTCCTGGTTCGAGACGGCCCTTTGGGCCTCCTCACCATGAGGGCTCATTGTTGCGTGGTCTTTGCCGTTAGGGCTTCGAATATCGCGGTTTTCACCAGTATTGCTCAGAGCCGCACGGTCTTCACCATTCGGGTTAGGCGTCGTACCGTTTTCGCCATAAAGGCCACCGGCACCACGGTCCTCATCCTGAGGCGCGGAGCCCGAAGGGCGGAGCCTCGAAGGATTGGCTTTGCCCTTTTTTCCGCCCTCCAGCGATTTGGCTTCTTCCTTGGCAATCGGGTCGTCCATGGCGGCGAGTTCGGCGGCTTTGAGGCGTTTGATTTCGTCGCGCAGGCGGGCGGCTTTTTCGAAGTCGAGATCGGCGGCGGCGTCGCGCATGGATTTTTCCAGCGCGTTGAGGTGGGCCTGCAAATTGTTGCCGACCAGATGGCCGCCATCGGCGAAGCCCTTGCCTGATGTGCCTGATATATCGGCTCTGACGTGGTCGCGTTCATAGACTGAATCGAGAATGTCCGAGATGCGCGCCTTGACGGATTCAGGCGTGATGCCGTGTTCGGTGTTGTAGGCCACC
The DNA here is from genome assembly GCF_033957765.2 of Agrobacterium sp. rho-13.3. Taxonomy (NCBI): domain Bacteria; kingdom Pseudomonadati; phylum Pseudomonadota; class Alphaproteobacteria; order Hyphomicrobiales; family Rhizobiaceae; genus Agrobacterium; species Agrobacterium sp. rho-13.3. The sequence goes on along the minus strand of NZ_CP192774.1, from coordinate 1,601,843 downwards.
TGCTTTTCGCGGCGGCGCGAGGTTTCTTCCATCGCCCGCTTCATCGAGCCGGTGATGTTGTCCGCATAAAGAATGACCTTGCCATCGACGTTACGCGCCGCACGTCCGATTGTCTGGATGAGGGACGTTTCCGAGCGCAAGAAGCCTTCCTTGTCGGCATCCAGAATGGCGACGAAACCACATTCGGGAATGTCCAGACCTTCGCGCAGCAGGTTGATGCCCACCAGCACGTCGAAGGCGCCGAGGCGCAGATCGCGGATGATTTCGATGCGCTCCAGCGTGTCGATATCCGAGTGCATGTAGCGCACGCGCACGCCTTGTTCATGCAGATATTCTGTCAGGTCTTCCGCCATGCGCTTGGTCAGCACGGTGACGAGTGTGCGGTATCCGGCCTGCGCCGTTTCGCGGATTTCGCCCAGCACGTCATCCACCTGGCTGCGGGCGGAGCGGATTTCGACCGGCGGATCGATGAGGCCGGTGGGGCGGATGACCTGTTCGGCAAACACGCCGCCGGATTGTTCCATTTCCCAATTGCCGGGGGTGGCCGACACGGCGACGGTTGGCGGGCGCATGGCATCCCATTCCTCGAAGCGCAGCGGGCGGTTGTCCATGCAGGAGGGCAGGCGGAAGCCATATTCGGCCAGCGTCGCCTTGCGCCTGAAGTCGCCCCGGTACATGCCGCCGATCTGGCTGACGGACACATGGCTTTCATCGATGAACAGCAGGGCGTTGTCGGGGATATATTCAAACAGGGTCGGCGGCGGCTCTCCGGGGCTGCGGCCTGTGAGGTAACGGGAATAGTTCTCGATGCCGGCGCAGGAGCCGGTGGCTTCCAGCATTTCGATATCGTAGCGGGTGCGCTGTTCCAGCCGCTGGGCTTCCAGCAGGCGTCCTGCCTTTTCCAGCTCGGCAAGGCGGCCTTTCAGCTCTTCCTTGATGGAACGGATGGCGCCGTTCAGCGTGGGGCGCGGCGTGACATAGTGCGAGTTGGCGTAAATCTTGACCGATTGCAGATCGCCGGTTTTCTGGCCGGTGAGGGGATCGAACTCGGTGATGCTGTCGATCTCATCGCCAAACATGGAGATGCGCCAGGCGGCATCTTCCAAGTGGGCGGGGAAGATTTCGATCGTATCGCCGCGCACGCGGAACGAGCCGCGCTGGAAATCCATATCGCGGCGCTTGTATTGCTGGGCCACGAGATCGGCCAGAAGCTGGCGCTGATCCAGCCTGTCGCCAATCGCCATCTGGAAGGTCATGGCGGTGTAGGTTTCGACCGAGCCGATACCGTAAATGCAGGAAACGGAGGCGACGATGATGCAATCATCCCGTTCCAGCAGCGAGCGGGTGGCGGAGTGGCGCATACGGTCGATCTGTTCGTTGATCGAGGATTCCTTTTCGATGAAGGTATCCGAGCGCGGCACATAGGCTTCCGGCTGGTAATAATCGTAATAGGAGACGAAATATTCCACCGCATTATCGGGGAAGAAATTCTTGAACTCCGAATAGAGCTGCGCTGCCAGCGTCTTGTTGGGCGCGAGAATGACGGCCGGGCGCTGGGTGGCTTCGATGACCTTGGCCATCGTAAAAGTCTTGCCGGAGCCGGTGACGCCGAGCAGCACCTGAGAGCGTTCGCCGGAATTGATACCTTCGACCAGATCGGCAATCGCCGTTGGCTGATCGCCTGCCGGTTCGAAATCCGACTGCATACGGATGGCAATGCCGCCCTCGGATTTTGGCGGGCGGGCCGGGCGGTGCGGGGTCCACAACTTGCCATCCTTGAACAGCGGATTGCCGCTTTCGATGAGCGCGGACAGCGCCTCGACCGTGGCAGTTACCGCGCCGGTGGCGAGGTTTTCGGCATCCTCAAGGCTGACATCCATGCCCGCGACCGGGTTGAGGCCGGCGGCGGCGCGGGTTTTCGGGTCGTTGGATGCACCAATGGACACGCCACGCGCGGTTTTCTGCGCGGTGGCCTTTTTGTTGACGCTGGCGGCGCTGGCCTTGGCGGCTTCGTCTATGGCCTGTTTGCGCGCTTCGATCTCGATTTTCTTGCGGTGCTTGCCCGCCTTGGAGGCGACCTCACGTTGCGTTTCGACCGAGGATGCCTCCGCCTCCGCTTCGAGCTGCTTCACCCAGTCGGAAACCGAACCTGACAGGGGTGCGCCTTCGAACGATGCCTGTGGAGCTTCCTCAAAACCATTTTTTCTGCTCACGGCGCGATCGCCTTTCAGGCTCGCCTCCGCAGGGGACGCGGAACGATCCGCGACGGGCACTTGCCCTTGCCGGGCTTCGCCCGGTTGTTGCGAGGCGGGAGATTTTTTCGGAGTTTTAGCCATAGGCGGAATATGGAGAGAGTCCGGTTGAAAGGAAAGGGGCGGCGGTGAAAATTTGAGTACAAAAAGGAAACATTGTGCGCTCTGGAACCGGATCAGGGCTTTGGCGTTTTCCCGCGCCGCAGCAGCGAGGCTGTCGGCGTGCTAAAATACTGTTCCGGTTTTCTGTCGTCTGCGCTAAGCAAGACGCCGCAAGCCGCCACAGGTTCCATGTTTCGGTTTTTCTCTTCCCTGTCCCCCCATTTCCCAAAGGTCGATCATGCCTTTTTCCATCAGTCCCGCTCACATCTGGCCTGTCGTGATGCTGATTGCATCCAACGTGTTCATGACTTTCGCTTGGTACGGGCACCTCAAGCACAAGGGCAGCGCCCTGTTTCTGGCAATTCTGGCCAGCTGGGGCATCGCCTTCTTCGAATATTGCCTCGCCGTGCCAGCCAACCGCATGGGCTCGGAGGTCTATTCGACCGCGCAGTTGAAGACCATGCAGGAAGTCATCACGCTCACCGTCTTCGCACTGTTTTCGGTGTTTTGGCTGAAGGAAAGCCTGACGATCAACCACGTCATCGGCTTTGCCCTGATCGCATTCGGCGCGTCTTTCCTCTTCAAGTCTTGAGAGGGTTTGAGGGCAGATTCTGCTCTGCCGTGCCGGTGAAGCTGTTGTCAAATGCGTGACATACGGCATGGGTAACATGCGGGGATGTCACGCACCGTTTCCGTATTTTTGATACTGGCTGTCACACAAATTACCGGCTGGGGTGTTGTCAGCATCGCCGGAAGTCTTGAGGTGAACGCCGTTATGCTTCTCGAACCTGCGGGCGGAATATTCTCGTGAAGAATGTTTTGTCGGACAGGCGGTGGAGCACGGCGGCGATTGCTGCTGTTGCGGTGACGGCGAAAACGAGCCTTCCGATCAGAATGCCGTAAACATCTGCGCCCAAAGCGACCAGAATAAGCGTGTCCTCGATGATGCTGTGGGCGAAACCCATGAAGACGCAGGATAGGAAAATCTGGCGCGGTGATATCGTGCCGGATCTCGCTTCGCGAATGAGAAGGCCGCCGCCGTAGGAAATCCCGAGGAACAATCCGATCGCGGTGAGATGTGCCGCTTCGCCCTTGATCCCTGCAAGGCGCAGGACGGGTTCCAGGGCGGTCATCATCAGCTTCATCAGCCCTGTGATTTTGAGGATTTCGAGGCTCCAGCAGAGGATGAAGAGGATGATGAGCATCCAGACCATCGTTTCGCCAAGGCCGCGGAAATAGTCAGGCCAATCGGGTGTCGCAGACATGGGAATCCAGGCGGGGTTCACCGGGCCGGATAACCAGCCGGTGGCCTGCAAAAGATGGTGCAGCAGAAAAGCGTAGAGCAAACCGCCGCCGACGCGCAGCGTCGTTGTTGCAATCATGCCGGGACCGGCTTTCTGGATGATCTTTTGTTCGATGGGCAGACCGTGCGCAAACAGGATGAGCGCCGAGAAAATCGTAACGTCGGCCGCGCTGAGCGAGGACGCGGGAACGAGCGTGAAGATGAGCGGCACAGCGCCCCAAATGCCGATGATCAAGGCTGTCAACCAGGCCAGACCCAGTTCGGGGGGCAGACCAACGAGGTTCATGACGGGTGCGAAAACGGGGGAGACCGCTTCGATCACTCCCATTCTCGATAGCAGTTCCGTCAGAATGGCGATGGGAACCGTGATCCGCACGAGGACCCAATAGATATCAAGTGTATCCCGGCTTTGACGGAGAACAGGCTTCAAAAACTGCATCGGAGACTTCCCTCAAAATTGTCTCCATCTGCTAGCGCAGACCGCTTCGAATTTTTGGTCAAAGATTGCACAACTGTGCAATTTTATTGCAAATATGCTGTTGCTGACTATTCTGTCGGAATGGATGGGATCGACCGCAAACTTCTGAACCTGATGCAGCGCGATGCATCGCGCACCAATATCGATGTGGCGGATGAGGTGGGCCTGTCTCCCTCCAGTTGCCTGCGCCGCGTGCAGCGCCTGCGCAAATCCGGCATGATCGACCGCATCGTCGCAATCCTCAATCCCGCCAAGGCTGGGCGGGGTATCAAGGCTTTGGTGACGGTTGAACTGAAGTTGCACGGCGAGCAGCATATGCGCCGCTTTCTGGACATCGCGATTGCCGAAGAGGCGGTGGCGCAAGCCTATGCGGTCACAGGCGCAACGGACGTGGTTCTGATGCTGCGCTTGCGGGATATGGAAGAATTCGACACGCTGTGCGACCGGCTGTTCAGCGATCAAACCAATGTCGTCCGGTTCGTGACGATGATCATCATCCGGACGGCGAAAGAGGAAACGGCGATTCGGCTGTGATCGGGATTTTGCAGACGAGTGCTCGGTGCCAGTCTTGAAAGACCTGTTAAGAGTGCTATTATAAGCACTCTTTATGGTGTTGAGGTGTAGATATGGCGCATGTTGTTCTGGCCGAGATGACGGCGAGTGTTTCCGAGTTGAAGAGAAATCCGATGGGCACTGTCGCCGCAGGAGAAGGAGCGCCCGTGGCAATTCTCAACCGCAACGAACCAGCTTTTTATTGTGTGCCTGCCAAGGCTTACGAGGCGATGATGGAACGTCTCGACGATATGGAGCTGAACGCCATAGCGGATGCTCGCGCCAGCGATGCTATCATTCGTGTAAAGCTCGATGACCTTTGAATTAGGTTTTTTGGATGCCGCGTTGAAGGAATGGCGAAAGCTGGACAGCAACACGCGGGAGCAGTTTAAAAAGAAACTGGCGGAACGGTTGGACAGTCCGCGTGTGCCGTCCGTCAAACTTTCAGGACATCATGACCGCTATAAAATCAAGCTGCGCGGTGCGGGTTGTCGCTTGGTTTACGAAGTCCGCGATGCAGAGATACTCGTTGTCGTGATTGCGGTGGGGAAGCGTGAACGCGGAGAGGTTTATAAACTTGCAGACCGAAGGTAATGGCATGAAAGTTCGACCTGCGACGGCGGAAGACGCGGAAGGCATGGCGGCGGTGCAGAATGAGATTTTTGCGGCGGGCCTGCGCAAGACGCCGCGGGATATAGAGACGATCGTCCGAGTCTATCTTCAGCGCGAAGACAACATCAAATGCACGGTGGCTGAAAACGCTGAGGGCCGAATTATCGGCTTTCAGTCTCTCACCTATGCGAGACCCGACAACCCCTACGGCGTAGCAGAAGGCTGGGGCATCATCGGCACCCATGTCAGTCCATCGGCGGCCCGGCAGGGCGTTGGCTCTGCCTTGTTTAGCGCAACGTTGGAAGCCGCCAAGGCCGCCGGTCTCGAGAATATCGATGCGAGTATTGGAGCCGATAATGTGCTGGGGCAGGGCTATTACGAGGCGATGGGGTTTCGCACGTATCGCACGCCGGAGGGATTGGTTTGTAAGGTTTACCGGGTGGGATGAGGTGCCTTACGGCAAGTTGCACGCTCTTTTCCTCATTCCTGTGCTCGTCACAGGAATCCAGCCAGCCCAAGTCCTTGGGCTGAAAAGAGTTCTTCGCCGCGCAGACGCGCGCCAACTGGATTCCTGTGACGAGCACAGGAATGAGGGAAGGAAAGGAAGAGGTGCCGGGATTGCTCCCGGCCCAGTTTTCAAACCGAGCGGCGTTTCGCCATTCTCTGCACGACAAAATCCAGCGCCAGCATAATCACCAAACTCACCCCCACCAGCGGGAACAGCACGCCGCCGATCGCCAGAAGTGCCAGCAATCCGCGCAGGACGTTCTTTTGTTGAGGCAGGGGCGGGACGCCGAGGGAGCCCGCTGGGCGGCGTTTCCACCACATGATGCCGCCGGAGATGGCCAGGAGGATGATGGCAAGGCAGGCGATCGCCAGAATGATCTGGTTGGCGAGGCCGTATTGCTGGCCCATATGGACGTTGATGCCCCATTCCAGACCTTTGCCCAGCGGGCCGTAATCGGCGTAACTCATGTCGATCAACGGTTTGCCACTGTATTGATCCAGATGGATGACGCGCTGTTGTGCGAGGTCGTCCGGGTAGATGGAGCCGCTGTAGACGCCGGTGGGTTTGCTGGGCAGGGCAACCGTGTAACCGGGGGTGAGGCCGAGGCCGTTGAAGCGGGCGATGGCTTGATCGATGCCGATGGGGGATATCGCATTGCTGGTGTCGGTGGGTTCGGCAGTGTCTTGCTCGACATGTTGGCCGTGATCGTGCCCTTCGGAAACGGGGATTTTTGCCTGTTCCAGCGACCATGAGGTTTTGGCGACCTCATCCAGACGTTCCCCCGACATGGGCACGTCTGTGCGCACGCCTGCGGGATATCCGAAATTGCTGCCATTGGCCCATTCATTGACTTTACCGCCCCAGACGCCGGACCATGGCATTCCTGATATGGCGAGAAAGACGATAAAGAAGCCGACGAAAATGCCGGTAACGGCGTGGGTATCGCGCCAGAAAACGCGCTTTCTGGGCGTGCCGCGCACGGTGATGACGCCGCCGGTTTGTTTGCGCGGCCACCAGAGATAGATGCCCGTAGCGACCAGAAGGATGGACCAGCCCGCGGCGATTTCGATGAAATAGCGGGCGAAGGTGCCGAAATATTTCAGGCTGTGGAGATACCGGATCGTCCACATGACGGTGCCGCGATCTGGCAGCGAGCCGAGCGTTTCGCCGGTGTAGGTGTTCACATAAACGGCGCGTTTGCCATCTGCGGTGTTGACGGTGATTTCCGTCGAGGCGGCTGGATCTGCGGGTGTTGTGTATTTGACGGCGGTGCCGGGAACGGCGGCGAGGGCGGCCGCGATGATATCCGACGGATTGGCTTGTGGCGCGTTCTTTATGGCTTCGATGCGCTTCAAATCCGCGTGGACGATGGTGTCGATTTCATCCTTGAAGAGATACAGCGCGCCGGTGAGGGATAGCGTTATCAGGAACGGCAGGACGAGAAGACCGGCATAAAAATGCCAGCGCCAGACGGCGCGGTACAGATTGGCGGAAGAAGAGTGCGCAGGCGCGCGCTCCGCTTCGAAGGAGGTGGTGACGGACATGCAATGTCTCCGCAAGGTGACGAGAGAATTTCCGCCTTTCTCCGAAACGCGAAAATGCTCTATCTATTTGTTTTAACAGATTATTCTGACGCAAAACCGCTTTGCACTTTTGTTGGAAATGCTCTGGGTTTTCCGGCGGGCCGGTTGGGTGATCTTAACGTTGCGGGGGGATGGGCGGGGCGCGGGGTTGCGAGTCCCGGTTGGGTGGGGAAGGCGGCAGCGTCGCTTCATGACGCAGGAAGGTGACGTCGACCTTTGGAACGACGTTGCCCGCCAGTTCGGTGGGTGTCACCAGCAGAGCGACGGCGGAGGCGGAGGCCAGCCGACAGAGCGTGCCGCAGCAACTCTTATCGGCCTTGCTGGCCGGGTCTTGTTTGCCGGTGGCGCCTTCCGGCATGTGGCTGGAACAGATGATGTCATCCGCTGCCAGCGCCATGGCGGCCATGCTGCCATGGGCAACGCCATTTGCGAGGCCTTGCAGCAAAAACAGCAAAAGCGCCAGCGTGGCGATAGCGCCAGCCGAACTGCGATCCTGCATGATTTTGCGAATGAACCTCATGGTTTGGCAGTGCCACAGTTTTTTGTCCCTGTCACTGCGACACGATGTTTTGGGCTTGAATTACAAATTGTCCATGTCGGGAAAAAGCCATGATTTGGCAACTTTTTTGCCAGAATTGACGGAGATTCTCACGGCAATCTTTCTGTTGGCAGGAGTGGCGGAAATGGCTCCCTTTTCTCCAACGATGGCGGCGATCCGCTATGGTTACGGGCTTTCACCCGGCCAGGTACTGAACCGAAACCCGGACGATTTGCTGGTGCAGCTGGCCGATGCACCGCTGAAAGACACGTTCTTTCCATTGGGTGGGGTGTTCGAGGCGCGGCAGCGTTCTGATGACCTTGCAGACAGGCTGGTTGCCATTCGTCCCGCCAACAATGGCGGCCAGACGGACCGCGATGCCCGCGTGCTGTTGCAGCGAAATGCCGAGCATAGTTTTCAGCGCGATAGCCTGGCGCGGGTGATGCAGGCAGTGTTTTCACCCTATGGGTTTCATGAACGGCTGGCGTCTTTCTGGGTCGACCATTTTTCCGTCAATGCGCGCAAATCCCTGCCAATGCGGGCGATAACGCCGCTCTACGAGGTGGAGGCGATCCGCCCGCATCTGGCCGGGCCGTTTCGGGATTTGTTGCAAGCGGCGGTGCTTCACCCTGCCATGCTGATCTATCTGGATCAGAACCGTTCCGCAGGGCCGGAATCGGTTGCTGCCGAAGACCGCAAACGCGGGCTGAATGAAAATCTGGGTCGTGAGCTGCTGGAACTGCACACCATGGGCGCAGGCAGCGGTTATACGCAGACAGACGTGCGCTCCGCTGCGCTGGTGCTGACCGGCATGACGGTGGATGACCGTTATGAAATGCTGTTTCGCCCACGCATGGCGGAACCGGGGCAGATCAAGGTTCTGGGTGTGTCTTATGGCGGGCGCAAGCGCACGGCAGATGACTGTCTGGATATGCTGGATGATCTGGCCACGAGGCCGGAAACCGCGCTGCATGTGTGCCACAAACTGGCGACACATTTCCTTGCCGACGAAGCGCCGCCAGACGTGGTGAGCGCCATGGTGGACGAGTGGAAGGCGAGCAACGGGCAACTGGTGAAGGTCTATGCCGCCATGCTGAACCATCCACGCGCATGGGCAGAGCCGGGGCGCAAGATGAAGCTGCCGTTTGACTATGTGGTGTCTGGCCTTCGGGCATTCGGCATTACTGAAAAGAACTGGAAAGACAAAATGTCACCAGCAGGTGATGATGATGTGACGCCCGCGCTTGCCATGGCGCAGGCAGCAATGAAACAGGGCGATGCGCAGCCCGCCAACGACCAGATGGTGATGGACAAGCCAGCGCCTGACATGAAAGCGGATGCACCGCCAGACACGGCGCAGGCGCCGAAGCCGAACGCCAAGCAAAGCCTTGCGCGGACCCTGACGCTGGCCTCGCTGCGGCGCATGGGACAGCCCGTGTGGCAACCGCCAAGCCCCGCCGGTTTTGAAGAGGGTGTCGCGTCCTGGCTTTCCCCCAGCCAGATGAGCGAGCGCATTTTGTGGGCGCGCAAGGCATCCAATTCACTGGGTGGAGACATGGAGCCGAAACGGCTTCTGGAAATCGCCATGGCCGACATGGCGCGTGATGACACCATCCGCGTGGTCAGCCAAGCGCCCAACCGTGTGAGCGGCATGACGCTGGCGCTTTCTTCGCCCGAATTCAACAGGAGATAGCACCCATGGCCTTCTCTCAGGATATGCTCATCAGCCGTCGTAGTTTTTTGGCGACCGCCTGTTGCGCGGCAGCGGTGCCGGTGTTTTCGCCGGTCAGTTTCGCCGCCATGCCGGGTGAAAACCGCTTCGTGACCATCGTATTGCGCGGGGCGATGGATGGGCTGGATCTGGTGCAGCCCTATGGCGATGCCGCCTTTGCCGGGTTCCGCCCGACCTTGGCGCTGACGCCGGATACCGGGCTGATCGATCTCGACGGGCATTTCGGACTTAACCCGGCGGCACAATCTTTGATGCCGCTGTGGCAGGCCAAGGAGCTTGCCTTCGTCCATGCGGTGTCCACACCGTACCGCGACCAGCGCAGCCATTTCGATGGGCAGGATATGCTGGAAAGCGGCGCGGAAGCGGTGCATGGTGAACGCACCGGCTGGCTGAACCGGGCGCTTTCGGTCATGCCACGTTCCACCGACCGCAAGGCGATCGACATCAACACATCGATGGAGCTGATTCTTTCGGGGCCGAATGAGGCCGATGTCTGGGCCTCCACCTCCAACATGACGATGGCGGCGGATGATGTGGGGTTCTTCAAGCGGCTTTATGCCAATGACGCGGATTTCAGCCGTGTGCTGGCGGAAGCGCTGCGCACGGACATGTCCGCCGAACAGCTGTTTCAGGATGAAAAACGCGGGCAGGGCATCCGTGATGTTGCCAAGCTAGCGGGCGGTTTGCTGCGCGAGGATTACCGCATAGCCAGCTTTTCCGTGGATGGCTGGGATACACATGCGGGCCAGAAGGGGCAATTTGCCCGCACGGTGAAAGACCTGACCATCGCGCTGACCTCGCTGAAAGACGCGCTGGGGCCGGACGTGTGGAAAAAGACCGTGGTGCTGGCGATGACCGAATTCGGGCGCACGGTGCGGGAAAACGGCACCGGTGGCACCGACCATGGCACCGGCGGCGTTTCCATTCTGGCCGGTGGCGGCATCGATGGCGGGCGTGTGCTGGGCAACTTCCCCGGTCTGGGCGACGGCAAACTTCTCGACGACCGCGACCTGATGCCAACAGGCGACGTGCGCGAACTCGCCGCCGCCATGCTTTACCGGCAGTTCGATGTGGGCAGCGAAGCCCTGACGAACGGGATATTTCCGGGGCTGAGCTTCGACCGGTCTTCGGCTTATTTGAAGGTGTGAGGTGCCAGAGGGTTCCTCATCCTGAGCTTGTCGAAGGATCTGGAGGCCGGGGCCGATCCTTCGAGGCTACGGCTTCGCCTTCGCGCCTCAGGATGAGGTCAGCGTTTGTTGTGCCGACCTGGGGATTTCAGTTTGTCACAATAACCGCGGGTTCGCCACCATGACGAAGTCCCCTTCATGGAGCCCGTGCCACTTTTTCACGGGGTCATCGTATAGATGACGTTCACGGTTTGATTGTAGGTTTGATTGGGTTTCGGATCGCGAACTTTGGTCCGAAAATTTCGTTTCGCAGTTTCCACGGCCAATATGTCGGCCTTTTGGTATCCGGAAGGTTTTACAATCCGTGTGGAAACAAGTTGACCCTTTGCGTTCGTCTGAAGTTCAATGTCTGCTGTTTTCGAATAACTGCAGCCAACGAGACATGCTGCCAAAGTCCCGATAATTAAAACGCGTGATGTAATCACAGTATTCCCCAAGTTTATCGCCTATAAGTGTAACTTACCAAGGTCGAAATCTGGGGTTTTATCTCGCGAAGTGTAGCCGAAATCAAGGATGTGTTTCTAGAATTTACACGCAAGGGGAAGAGCGTCGCGGCAGATGGCAACGACGCTCCTGTGTGCTTTTTAGCCCTGGGCAATCGGCGTTGGTTTGCCGTGCTCATCCATCGCGACCATGATGAAGGTTCCGGCTGTGACCTTCTCCAGAATTTCGTAGCGTGAGCGCTGCGCCCACGCTTCGACTGTGAGGGTGATCGAGGTGCGGCCAACCCGGGTAATCTCCGTATAGATGGACAGAGTATCGCCGATTTTGACCGGAAGTTCGAAGGCCATTTCCTTGACGGCTGCGGTGACCACGCGACAGCGGGCACGTTCTGCGGCGCGGATGCCGCTTGCCAAGTCCATTTGTGACATGACCCAACCGCCGAAAATATCACCCGCCGGATTGGCATCCGCAGGCATGGCAAGCGTGCGAAGCGTGAGTTCGCCGGTCGGTTTGGTCAAGTCTGGCATTGGTGCTCCAATATACGGTGGTGGTTATGATTTGGTCAGGAATTGCCGGGCGGCATAAAGCGCAATGGCCGCTGCATTCGAAACGTTCAGCGATTTGATTTCGCCGGGCATGTCGAGACGCGCCAGTGCGGACACGGTCTCGCGCGTCTTCTGGCGCAGACCCTTGCCTTCGGCACCCAGAACCAGCGCGATCTTTTCGCCGCTGAATGTGCCTTCGATGGGGGCGGGGCCTTCCGAATCAAGCCCGATGGAGGTGAAGCCCAGCTTGTGCAGATCGCCCAGCGCATCGGCCAGATTGGTGATCTGGATATAAGGGATCAATTCCAGTGCGCCGGACGCGGACTTTGCCAGCACGCCTGACTCGGTGGGGCTGTGGCGCATGGTGGTGATCAGCGCGCCAGCGTTGAAGGCAACGGCCGAACGCATGATCGCGCCGACATTGTGCGGGTCTGTAACCTGATCCAGAACGAGAATCAGCGGGCTGTCCTTCAGGGCAGACAGCTTGCGCATCGGCAGCGGTTTGGTTTCCAGCATCACGCCCTGGTGGATGGCGTCTGGGCCAAGAACCTTGTCGATATCCTGCGGGGATACCATGTCCACCGGAAACGTCTGTTCTTCCGCCGTGCCGATTTCCAAACGCGCCAGCGCGTTCATGGTCACCGACAGCTTGACGATCTGGCGTTCCTTGTTGGCAAGGGCGGCGCGCACGGTGTGCAGGCCATAGAGATGCACCTGGTCGGGCGCCAGCTGCGGCGCCTTCCAGTCCTCTCCGCCTCGCGGCTTGCGCTTCTGAAAAGCGGGCGTGGGAATTTCGCCACGTTCACGCTTGGCATCGCGGACCTGACGGCGCAGCGTTGCATAGTGAGTGTCGCGGGTGGATTTTTCGTTGGGATCGTCTTTGCTCATGCCGCCTTATATCTTTAGCGCAGCGCTCGCACCAGTACCTTACAGCGGTTCACGATCTTTCCGTTGCGTGGGAGGTGGCCTGCATTGTGAAAATCGTTTCTGAGTTTTGTGCGACATGCTCGGTAATCCACAGGCCTATGACTCTGTTCGAATTTTTCCTGAATTTTCGTCACAGATCGTGTTGACAGACGCGGCGAGGGCAGTCATATACGCGGCCACAGACGACGAAACGGCGACGCGCCGCAACGGAAATCTGGTTAAGCTTGGTTGCTTGATCCTCGCAGAATACTGGAGGAATGCCCGAGTGGTTAAAGGGGACGGACTGTAAATCCGTTGGCTCAGCCTACGTTGGTTCAAATCCAACTTCCTCCACCATTCTGCACGGATCGAAACCACCGCCGCGGGTATAGCTCAATGGTAGAGCAGCAGCCTTCCAAGCTGAATACGCGGGTTCGATTCCCGCTACCCGCTCCAAGCATTCCAATCATTTACATTTAATTCGTGTCACTTGTGTCATGTTTGATTCTTAACTTATGCCGACGCGGTAAGGAGAAGCAGATGACGTATGGTTACCGAGTCATCATTGAACCGTTGAAAGATGAAGACGGTGGAGGATATGTGGTGAGTGTGCCTGATCTTCCCGGCTGCATGTCTGACGGGGAGACTTACGAAGAAGCCGGGCACAACGTTGAAGACGCCATTGCCTGCTGGCTTGAAGCCGCAGGGGAACTGGGACGTGATGCTCCCGTACCATCGCACGAAAACCGCCGTGACGCGTAACGCAGAGATGGTGGGTTAAACAGTATAAAGGCCGGGCAATGCCCGGCTTTTTGTTTTGTCGAGAGGTCTGCTTCTGTGCTGCAATGGAGCTTCATGCCTTCTTCTTCGGTTTTTCCGTCTGGAACGTGATGCCGCAACCCTTGCGGCGGGAGGCGTCTTCGATGGCTTTTTTATCCTGAACACCTGCTGCGGCGATGGCGCGTGAGGAAACGGTTGTTGCCTCCTCTGCGAGTTGCTTGGAACTGAGTTGTTGATAAAGCGTTGGAGAAACATAGGCCGCTTCGATGTCGGATGCTTTGGACGCGCAGGATGCGAGCGCCTTTGCCGCAACACTCATAGTTATGGTCGTTTTCATAAGGGCCGATTTTGAATTATGGCTGCAATATGTCTTTTTTACGCCTCATTTAAGACTTATTTCTGCCTATGGTTGTATATAAATCGCAGTTCACCTTCATGATTTTGACCTTTGAAAATATCGGATTATGAAATGATTTTAGCCTGTTATCATGATGTTGAAATGGTTTTTAACCGGCAATAATTCGTCGGATCAGGCGATTTCGCACCCATTAAATTATTCTATGATAATCACAATTTCGCCTTATTATGCGGTTTCTAGATATTGTGAAATAGGGCATATTGACGACGAATAAATCCTGGATTGAATATGCCTAAAAACACCCCACTACAGCGTTATGTTGCATTGAACCTTGGCGGGTTTTATGCGTGGGATGTTCAGCTAAACCTGTTTTGGGCAGATGAGACATTCGCTCAAATTATGGGGCTTTCCATAGGCGAACTGGATGGCGGGTTGCCTGCGGAACGGATGATGTCGCTGATCCACGAGGACGACTTGCCGCACGTGCTGGAGGGGATCAAGAACTCTGTTCTTGCTGGCGACTCTTTTGAAATGGTCTACCGGGTTCGTCGGGATGACGGCTTTGTCAAAATTACGGAAATCGGAAAATGCTTTCGTTATGTGGACGGCGTCGCGACGCTGTTTACCGGTGTTGTTTTCGGTGATTGCCCCTACACCAGCAGCACGGAAGCATCCAACGCCAATGAGCCGGTTGTGACGCAGTAAGACGAGGCGCCTTCGCCGATATTTTTACGCAAATACAGCCTGAAAACCGCAAGAAGCCATATTCACCGCTAAGGTGGTGGCCTTCGGCGTGGGCCGGATCATGCATTTGCGATACATGGGGCGATTTTTTGAAGCGAATTTTTACGGCGGCAGTTTTTATCATGGCAATCACGACGTCAGTGTTTGCGGATGACATCACCATTTCCATGCCTGCCGACACAAAGGCTGAGCATGTGGATGCGACCTACCAGTGCGGATCAGAAAAAGTATCTGTGACATATATCAATGCGGGCAGCGTCAACCTGGCGCGCCTGTCTATCGGCAACGCGGTTATTATTGCGTCGAATGTGATTTCCGCATCCGGCGCAAAATATGTCGGTGGGCCTTATGTCTGGTGGTCGAAGGGGAGTGAGGCTGATCTTTATGATCTGATGCGCGACCCGGAAATGAACGCACCGACACCGTGCAACACGTTCAAAGGCTGAGGGAAGGCGCGGCAACCGCTGCTTTTAAAGGCCGGATGTTGCCGCAGAGTTTCAGCTGGATGTGTGGATGAAGAACTGCACGATAAGCATTGCGAGAAGAAACGCGCCGAGTGCAACGCCAAGTTTGAGTTGGCGAAAACGGCGGGTGCGCCCGCCGGACCAATCATAAGCCATTGTTCAGGCTGCCTTTATAGTTATGCGTCATGTCTAAATTAATGACGCTCTAGGCTTGTCCCAAGCTGACGACAACCTCCAAAATATACGGGCGAATTTTACGACTTGCGGGTTGTGCCGGGGCTGCGTCGCCGAAAGCGGAATCAGCTGTGCTGTCTTTGCTACACAGAAAAAGGCCCGGACATCGATGGCTTCCGGGCCTTGGTTTGAAGGCAGAAATGTCTGACGGCGTTAGAGCATTTCCGCCTTTCTCCGAAACGCGAAAACTCCGAAACGCGAAAACGCTCTATCTATTTGTTTTAACGCATTATCCGGACGCAAAACCGCTTCGCACTTTTGGCTCGGAAATGCCCTAGCTGAGGTAAGGCTGTAGATACGGCCAGACTTCGACGGCGCCGTGGTAAAGCATGTTCAATGCGACATAAACGATGACCGCGAGGCCGACATAGGAAATCCAGCGGTAGCGGTGCAGCAGCTTTGCAACGAAGTTGGCAGCAAGACCCATCAGCGCGATGGAGACCACGAGGCCGATAATCAGCACTGTCACGTGTTCCTGCGCGGCACCTGCCACGGCAAGAACGTTATCCAGCGACATGGACACATCTGCGATGACGATCTGCGTGGCGGCCTGAAAGAAGGTTTTATGCCCCTTGGTCAGATCGGCCTCTTCATCCGTCACTTCATCGCCGATCGATCCGCCCTGTTCGCGCAGTTCGGCCCACATCTTCCAGCACACCCATGCCAGCAGCAGGCCGCCGAAAAGCTGGAGGCCGACGATGGCAAGCAATTGCACGGTGAGCGCGGCAAAGGCGATGCGCAGAACGGTGGCCGCGATAATGCCGACGAGAATGGCTTTCTTGCGCATGTGGACGGGAAGGCCGGCCGCGGCAAGTCCAATAACGATGGCATTATCACCAGCCAGAACGAGGTCGATGGCTATGACCTGAAGAAATGCCGTGAAACCGGCAGCAGTAAAGATTTCCATGGTAAATCCTGAAACGGATGCGAATTGATGCCGCAGGAGACGGCGGCTTGCAAAGGCGGGGCAGGAGGGAGAGGCATGGCCTGCGTCCGCCGCCCCTGTGCCTCGGGTGATAATGCCGCAATATGACAGGAATCACCCTGTCGTAAAGAGGAGGCGGGGTTTTATCGTGGATGAGTGTGGGCCACCGCGTTGACTTGGCCGATCGGCACCCCATATGGAAGCAATCCTGTCGCTTTTGGCCGTGCAATGAGTGCGGCTACAATTAAGTCTTGCGCATTCGCTTGCAAAGCCTTAAACGGCGACACCAAACCGGTTCGCCGGGAAATCGACTTCACGTTCACAGGAAGCAATTCACATGGCAAAGAGCAAGTTTGAGCGCAATAAGCCGCACGTCAACATTGGCACGATCGGTCACGTTGACCACGGCAAGACGTCGTTGACTGCTGCGATCACGAAGTATTTCGGCGAGTTCAAGGCGTATGACCAAATCGACGCTGCACCGGAAGAAAAGGCGCGCGGCATCACGATTTCGACAGCCCACGTTGAGTATGAGACGCCTGCTCGTCACTATGCACACGTTGACTGCCCCGGCCACGCCGACTACGTGAAGAACATGATCACCGGTGCTGCGCAGATGGACGGCGCGATCCTGGTTTGCTCCGCAGCTGACGGCCCAATGCCACAGACCCGCGAGCACATCCTGCTTGCTCGTCAGGTTGGCGTTCCTGCCATCGTCGTGTTCCTCAACAAGGTTGACCAGGTTGACGACGCAGAACTGCTGGAACTGGTAGAACTGGAAGTTCGCGAACTTCTGTCGTCCTACGACTTCCCAGGCGACGATATTCCAATCGTCAAGGGTTCGGCTCTTGCTGCGCTTGAAGATTCTGACAAGAAGATCGGCGAAGACGCAATTCGTGAACTGATGGCTGCTGTTGACGCCTACATCCCGACACCAGAGCGTCCAATCAATCTGCCATTCCTGCTGCCGATCGAAGACGTGTTCTCGATCTCTGGCCGTGGTACGGTTGTCACGGGTCGCGTTGAGCGCGGTATCGTCAAGGTTGGTGAAGAAGTTGAAATCGTCGGCATTCGCGCCACGACCAAGACGACTGTGACCGGCGTTGAAATGTTCCGCAAGCTGCTCGATCAGGGCCAGGCTGGCGACAACGTTGGCGCGCTGATCCGTGGCGTACAGCGTGACGGCGTTGAGCGTGGTCAGATCCTGTGCAAGCCAGGTTCTGTCAAGCCACACAAGAAGTTCATCGCCGAAGCCTACATTCTGACGAAGGAAGAAGGCGGTCGTCATACACCGTTCTTCACGAACTACCGTCCACAGTTCTACTTCCGTACAACGGACGTGACCGGTATCGTTTCGCTTCCAGAAGGCACGGAAATGGTTATGCCAGGCGACAACGTCACTGTTGAAGTCGAACTGATCGTTCCGATCGCGATGGAAGAAAAGCTGCGCTTCGCGATCCGCGAAGGCGGTCGTACCGTCGGCGCTGGCATCGTCGCAAGCATCGTCGAGTAATTTTACTCGCAAGGGATGGATCAGAGCCTCGCTGGTGACAGCGAGGCTTTTTTGTTGACATATGATGCTTTAGATAAGTTTTTAACCAAACAAATCGTGCAAGTTAAAAAAACGAGAGTGTGAAAAATGAAGCGGCTTATTCTCCAACACTACACCGGAGAACCAGGAGAAGTTGAGCGTCTTTCGATAGAAAATATTCGTGCGTTCGCGGTACGAGAACAGGCGGATTACCAGTTTCTTCAAGGGAATGTTTTCTCTGATCAACTGTCACCTCCGATGCAGAAACTCGTCATGCTCGATGAACGATTTGACGAATATGATGTAGTGGTTATGCTCGATACTGACATGTTCGTCCGGAAGGGCATGTCGGAGAATCTTTTTGATCAGCCAGGAATAGGTGTATCCGGGAAATTTCAGCGCCGCTTGAAATGGGCTTTCATAAGAAAAATGAAAGGTCTCGTACATTGGCGGTATCCATATTGGAATGGTTCAATTTGGAAATTGGACCGGCGGCACAGGCAGCTCTTTAGATCAAAACTACCACTTGTTGACATGATGAAATATACCGATGGTCGTCTCGAGGACGAGGGCGTGATGCATCAATTGGCGCGTCACAGCCGTTTCACAGGTGGCATATTGCCAGGTGGCAGTAAGTGGGCAATGTCAAGTTGGGATGATGACATTGAGAACGCGACCATGATTCACATACGCCCACAAATTAGATTCAAGGGTCCTAAAAGACCAAAAATCGAGAATTTACGGGTTCTGGTTGAGCGTGGTCTCATCGAGCTGTAGTGTTGTCTTTTGACTCCGTAAAAACATGCGGCACGCACGGTTCGTGAAATGTTGTGATGTTTGGATACTGCCGAATAAGTACAAGAGCGGTTCACTTGCGATCCGTTCGTTCGGAATCGTTTTCTTAATGGCGACGGTATCTCAAGATGGCGCTGGCGGGCGATTGACGGGCATTTCCGTTCGTTGAATCTCGCTGCCGTCGTTCGAACTCTTCCTCAATACAGTGTTACTGGTATCGTAATTCTAGTGCTTTTCAATTTGCGCTGTGAAAAAACGAAAAACCCACTTGCCATTCTTTTCTCACCGTCTTAAAGGAGCGCATACCGAATTGATTGAGCGATTTGCTCGGTCTGAAACGGTGTTGAAGGGGTATAGCTCAGTTGGTAGAGCGGCGGTCTCCAAAACCGCAGGTCGTAAGTTCGAGCCTTACTGCCCCTGCCATTCCTCATCCGCAAGCGCGGGGCATCCGCTGCATGGCAGGTGGGGTGCCGGTTTTCCGGTCAAATTCGCCGAATGTCGATTTCCTCTTGTGAAAAAGGGAATCGGCGTTTATGTAGGACAAAACAGACACGCGGTGCGTGGAGCTGATTAATTCGGCTTTACGTGCCGTAATTGCGTGGGCAGTCAATGGCATCCAAAACCAATCCGTTTACGTTTCTGCAGCAGGTTCGCGCCGAAGCGTCGAAGATCACTTGGCCGTCGCGCCGCGAGACTATGATTTCCACGGCGATGGTGCTGGTCATGGTTATCTTCGCGGCACTGTTCTTCTTTGCGGCTGACCAGATCATTGGCTGGTTGCTCAGTCTTGTTCTGAGCGTTGGCCGGTAACAGATTGAGCGGAGAATAAAGATGGCAGCCCGTTGGTACATCGTTCAGGCGTATTCGAATTTTGAAAAGAAGGTCGCTGAGTCGATCGAAGAAAAGGTCCGTCAGAAGGGTCTTGATCACCTTTTCGAAAAAATCCTCGTGCCGACCGAAAAGGTGGTCGAGGTTCGTCGCGGTCGCAAGGTCGATAGCGAACGCAAGTTCTTTCCAGGTTACGTGCTTGTTCGCGCCAACCTGACGGATGAGGCTTATCACCTTATCAAGAATACACCGAAGGTGACTGGCTTCCTCGGTTCGGACAACAAGCCTGTTCCGATCCCTGACTATGAAGCTGATCGCATTCTGGGCCAGGTTCAGGAAGGTGTCGAGCGTCCAAAGTCCTCGATTTCTTTCGAAATCGGCGAGCAGGTTCGCGTTTCCGACGGTCCGTTCGCATCGTTCAACGGTGTGGTTCAGGACGTTGATGAAGAGCGTTCGCGCTTGAAGGTGGAAGTGTCGATCTTCGGTCGCGCAACACCTGTCGAGCTTGAATACGCTCAGGTCGAAAAAGTCTGATCAAGTTTTGGAGGGTGCCTTGGTGCCCTTCATATTTCACGTCAGGAAAAGCGGGCAATGGCCTGTTTTATAATCTGATGTGAAGCGGCTAGTCCGCAAAACCGCGTGGAAGACTTTCTGGTTCTAGCCGGGCCAGATGTCGCACCACGCAACCGCAGCCGCCGGTTTAACCGGCATATGAGCCGGGAAACCGGTTCGATTTGAAAGGCAGAGAGATATGGCTAAGAAAGTTGCAGGCCAGCTCAAGCTTCAGGTCAAGGCAGGATCGGCAAACCCGTCCCCGCCAATCGGCCCGGCGCTTGGTCAGCGTGGCGTTAACATTATGGAATTCTGCAAGGCGTTCAACGCTGCTACGCAGGAAATGGAAAAGGGTATGCCGATTCCGGTCGTCATCACCTATTACCAGGACAAGTCCTTCACCTTCGTCATGAAGCAGCCGCCAATGACCTATTGGCTGAAGAAGGAAGCAAAGATCACTGCCGGTTCCAAGACACCTGGTAAGGGTGCCAAGGTCGGTTCCATCACCAAGGCTCAGGTCAAGACAATTGCCGAAGCCAAGATGAAGGATCTGAATGCCGCCAATATCGAAGGCGCAATGGCTATGGTTGAGGGCTCTGCCCGCGCCATGGGCCTGGAAGTGGTAGGTTGATCATGGCTAAGCTTGCAAAGCGCGTACAGAAGATCCGCGAAGGCGTTGATCCAAAGACCCTTTACGTCCTGACCGACGCCATTTCGATGGTGAAGGAACGGGCTGTCGCCAAGTTCGACGAAACTGTTGAAGTTTCGATGAACCTCGGCGTTGATCCACGTCACGCAGACCAGATGGTTCGCGGCGTGGTAAACCTGCCAAACGGCACAGGCCGCGACGTTCGCGTTGCTGTTTTTGCCCGTGGTGCCAAGGCTGACGAAGCCAAGGCTGCTGGTGCAGACATCGTTGGTGCAGAAGACCTGCTGGAAATCGTT
This sequence comes from Agrobacterium sp. rho-13.3, assembly GCF_033957765.2. Taxonomy (NCBI): domain Bacteria; kingdom Pseudomonadati; phylum Pseudomonadota; class Alphaproteobacteria; order Hyphomicrobiales; family Rhizobiaceae; genus Agrobacterium; species Agrobacterium sp. rho-13.3. The sequence goes on along the minus strand of NZ_CP192774.1, from coordinate 1,580,945 downwards.
CAGGGCGGCAAGATCGACTTCGATCGCGTTATCGCCACGCCTGACATGATGCCGCTGGTTGGCCGTCTCGGTAAGGTTCTCGGCCCACGCGGCATGATGCCTAACCCTAAGGTTGGTACGGTTACGATGGACGTTGCTGGAGCTGTTAAGGCTTCCAAGGGCGGCGCTGTTGAATTCCGCGTCGAAAAGGCCGGTATCGTACACGCTGGTATTGGCAAGGCTTCCTTCGATGCCAAGGCACTCGAAGAAAACATCAAGGCTTTCGCTGACGCCGTCATCAAGGCAAAGCCAGCTGGCGCCAAGGGTAACTACGTCAAGCGCGTAGCGATCTCTTCGACCATGGGTCCAGGCGTTCGCATCGAGCCTTCGTCGGTGACTGCATAATCATTCGTCGTGCCTCGCAAGGGGCGCGGCAACCTCGATTTCCGGTTCGCAAGAGCCGGAAATTTTCAGGGAAACCTGAAATTCCTGTCCGAGATTTTAGGTGGCTTATTTCCCTCGGGATTTTGGCCTTAATCATTCAGCCTAGATGAGACGGGTAAGGCCCGGATTTTCGCATCCAAGGATGCTTAATAATCCGGTTCGAACCTGATGTGCCTGTGCCTGAAGCCGTTTGCGGCGACAGAGCGGGGGACAGGATCCTCAAGCGTCGCTTGGGATTTTGGCAACAAAATTCCTTGAGGCAAAGGCAAACCCGATGGGTTCACAGTTCAATGTGACCTCATCTACTGGAGACAGACAGTGGAAAGAGCGGAAAAACGCGAATTCGTCACGGAGCTGAATGAAGTCTTCAAGGCTTCTGGTTCAGTTGTCGTGGCCCACTATGCTGGTGTCACAGTTGCGCAGATGAACGATTTTCGTTCTAAAATGCGCGCTGCTGGCGGCACCGTCAAGGTCGCGAAGAACCGCCTGGCCAAGATCGCTCTTCAGGGTACGGAGTCGGAAGGGATCATCGATCTCTTCAAGGGACAGACGCTGATTGCATACAGCGTCGACCCTATGATTGCTCCGAAAGTCGTCATGGACTTCGCAAAGACCAACGATAAAGTCGTTGTTCTGGGCGGTGCCATGGGCGCAACCACGCTCAACGCCGAAGCAGTAAAGTCGCTTGCGACCCTGCCTTCGCTGGACGAGCTGCGTGGCAAGTTGCTGGGTCTACTCAATGCCCCTGCATCGCGCATCGCAACGGTTGTCGCAGCACCAGCAAGCCAGCTTGCTCGCGTGTTCTCGGCTTACTCCAAGAAGGACGAAGCCGCTTAAGGCGGTTTTTCGCTGTAAATATTCAAACCGGTTCGAACCGAATTAAAGGAACTATAACATGGCTGATCTCGCAAAGATCGTTGACGACCTCTCCGCTCTGACAGTTCTGGAAGCTGCTGAGCTTTCCAAGCTTCTCGAAGAAAAGTGGGGCGTTTCTGCTGCTGCACCAGTTGCTGCTGCTGCTGCTGCCGGCCCTGCTGCTGCTGCTGAAGAAGAAAAGACTGAATTCGACGTCGTTCTCGTTGACGCTGGCGCCAACAAGATCAACGTCATCAAGGAAGTCCGCGCTATCACAGGTCTCGGCCTGAAGGAAGCTAAGGACCTCGTTGAAGGCGCTCCTAAGGCTGTTAAGGAAGCTGTTTCCAAGGCTGAAGCTGCTGACCTCAAGAAGAAGCTTGAAGACGCAGGCGCCAAGGTTGACGTTAAGTAATCCTGGACTATTCGGGGGGCGGTGCTTTGGCACCGCCTTCTGTTTCCATTTCTACGAACTTATTACCCAAACGCCGCGTGAAAATGGCTTTTGGGTAATGGGTTCTTCAAGAGAATAGTTTCGAACCGCGCTATACAGGCAATCCGGCCTTATCGTTCGGGATGTGAAACGAGATTGAAGACACTCATTTGATTGACGGGATCGACTGGCCAGCGGTTCCCGTCCGTTGCAGGCCCGGATGCAATTTTAAAGGAGCGACGATGGCTCAGACCCTTTCGTTTAACGGTCGCAGGCGCGTACGCAAGTTTTTCGGCAAAATTCCAGAAGTAGCGGAAATGCCGAACCTCATTGAGGTTCAGAAGGCTTCGTATGACCAGTTTCTCATGGTTGACGAACCCAAGGGTGGTCGTCCTGACGAGGGATTGAACGCCGTATTCAAATCGGTATTCCCGATCACTGATTTTTCGGGCGCATCCATGCTTGAATTCGTGTCGTACGAATTCGAACCGCCGAAGTTCGACACAGAAGAATGCCGTCAGCGCGATCTGACCTACGCAGCGCCGCTCAAAGTGACGCTGCGCCTTATCGTGTTCGATATTGACGAAGATACAGGCGCGAAGTCCATCAAGGACATCAAGGAACAGTCCGTTTACATGGGCGATATGCCGCTCATGACCAACAACGGTACGTTCATCGTCAACGGTACCGAGCGCGTTATCGTGTCTCAGATGCACCGTTCGCCGGGCGTGTTCTTCGACCACGACAAGGGCAAGAGCCACTCTTCCGGCAAGCTTCTGTTTGCTGCCCGCGTCATCCCGTACCGTGGTTCCTGGCTCGATATCGAATTCGACGCCAAGGATGTCGTTTACGCGCGTATCGACCGTCGCCGCAAGCTGCCGGCGACATCGCTGCTCATGGCACTCGGCATGGACGGCGAAGAAATCCTGTCGACCTTCTACACCAAAGCGACCTATGAGCGTGATGGTGAAGGCTGGCGTTATCCGTTCCAGCCTGACGTCCTCAAGGGCGCCAAGGTCATCACCGAGCTGGTCGATGCGGACACGGGTGAAGTTGTTGTCGAAGGCGGCAAGAAGCTCACACCACGTCTGATCCGTCAGCTGTCCGATAAGGGCTTGAAGTCTCTCAAGGCTTCCGACGAAGAGCTTTATGGCAACTACCTCGCCGAAGACATCGTCAACTATGCAACGGGTGAAATCTATCTCGAAGCAGGCGATGAAATCGATGAGAAGACGCTGAAGCTCATTCTCGACTCCGGTTTCAACGAAATCCCTGTCCTCAACATCGACCACGTCAATGTTGGTGCCTACATCCGCAACACGCTTGCAGCAGACAAGAACGAGAACCGTCAGGAAGCTCTGTTCGACATCTACCGCGTGATGCGTCCAGGTGAGCCACCGACCATGGATTCGGCCGAAGCCATGTTCAACTCGCTGTTCTTCGATAGCGAGCGTTACGATCTGTCCGCGGTTGGCCGCGTGAAGATGAACATGCGCCTTGATCTCGACGCAGAAGACACCGTGCGCACGCTGCGCAAGGAAGACATTCTGGCTGTCGTGAAGATGCTGGTCGAACTGCGTGACGGCAAGGGCGAAATCGACGATATCGACAACCTCGGCAACCGTCGCGTTCGCTCCGTCGGCGAATTGATGGAGAACCAGTATCGTCTGGGTCTGCTGCGCATGGAACGTGCGATCAAGGAACGTATGTCCTCGATCGAAATCGACACCGTGATGCCGCAGGATCTGATCAACGCCAAGCCTGCTGCTGCTGCTGTTCGCGAGTTCTTCGGGTCTTCGCAGCTGTCGCAGTTCATGGACCAGGTGAACCCGCTTTCGGAAATCACCCACAAGCGCCGTCTTTCGGCTCTTGGACCGGGCGGTTTGACCCGCGAGCGCGCAGGCTTTGAAGTCCGCGACGTTCACCCGACCCACTACGGCCGTATTTGCCCGATTGAAACGCCGGAAGGCCCGAACATCGGTCTGATCAACTCGCTCGCAACCTTTGCCCGCGTCAACAAGTACGGCTTTATCGAAAGCCCGTACCGCAAGATCATCGACGGCAAGGTGACGAAGGAAGTTATTTACCTCTCCGCTATGGAAGAGGCGAAATACTACGTTGCACAGGCCAATGCCGGACTGGATAGCGAAGGCGCGTTCACGGAAGAGTTCGTTGTTTGCCGTCACTCCGGCGAAGTTATGCTGGCTCCGCGTGACAACATCAACCTGATGGACGTTTCGCCGAAGCAGCTGGTTTCGGTCGCTGCGGCTCTCATTCCGTTCCTGGAAAACGACGACGCCAACCGCGCTCTCATGGGCTCGAACATGCAGCGTCAGGCCGTTCCACTTCTGCGTGCCGAGGCTCCGTTCGTCGGAACCGGCATGGAGCCGATCGTTGCGCGCGACTCCGGTGCTGCCATTGCTGCACGCCGTAGTGGTGTGGTCGATCAGGTGGATGCGACCCGTATCGTTATCCGTGCGACGGAAGATCTCGATGCTGGCAAGTCCGGCGTTGATATCTATCGTCTCCAGAAGTTCCAGCGCTCCAACCAGAACACCTGCGTCAACCAGCGTCCGCTGGTCGCCGTTGGCGATATTCTGAACAAGGGCGACATCATCGCTGACGGTCCTTCGACCGACCTCGGTGACCTGGCACTTGGCCGCAATGCGCTCGTCGCGTTCATGCCTTGGAACGGTTACAACTACGAAGACTCCATCCTGATGTCCGAGCGCATCGTCTCCGACGACGTGTTCACATCCATTCACATCGAAGAATTCGAAGTGATGGCCCGCGACACCAAGCTTGGTCCTGAAGAAATCACGCGTGATATTCCGAACGTGTCGGAAGAAGCGCTGAAGAACCTCGACGAAGCCGGTATCGTTTACATCGGTGCGGAAGTTCAGCCGGGCGATATTCTCGTCGGTAAGATCACACCGAAGGGCGAAAGCCCGATGACGCCGGAAGAAAAGCTTCTGCGCGCCATCTTCGGTGAAAAGGCTTCCGACGTTCGCGACACGTCCATGCGTATGCCTCCGGGCACGTTCGGTACGATCGTTGAAGTTCGCGTGTTCAACCGTCACGGCGTCGAAAAAGACGAACGTGCGATGGCTATCGAGCGCGAAGAGATCGAACGTCTTGCCAAGGACCGTGACGACGAACAGGCAATTCTTGACCGCAACGTTTACGGCCGTCTGGTCGACATGCTGCGCGGCCAGGTTTCCATTGCCGGTCCGAAGGGCTTCAAGAAGGGCGTCGAACTTTCGAACGCCGTCGTTTCTGAATATCCTCGCTCGCAGTGGTGGATGTTCGCAGTGGAAGACGAGAAGGCTCAGGCCGAACTCGAAGCCCTGCGTGGTCAGTACGACGAATCCAAGTCGCGCCTTGAACAGCGCTTCATGGACAAGGTCGAAAAGGTTCAGCGCGGCGACGAAATGCCTCCGGGCGTCATGAAGATGGTCAAGGTCTTTGTTGCTGTGAAGCGCAAGATTCAGCCAGGCGACAAGATGGCTGGCCGTCACGGTAACAAGGGCGTTGTCTCGCGTATCGTGCCTGTTGAAGACATGCCGTTCCTGGAAGATGGTACACATGTCGACATCTGCTTGAACCCGCTGGGCGTGCCTTCGCGCATGAACGTCGGTCAGATTCTCGAAACGCACCTTGCATGGGCTTGCGCCGGTATGGGCAAGAAAATCGGGGATATGCTGGACGAGTATCACAAGTCGCTGGATATCACCGACCTGAAGCGTGAGCTGACGGAAGTTTACGCCTCCGAAGCCAAGGACGAGGTTGCCCACTTCGACGACGAGTCGCTGATCAAGCTTGCCGAGCAGTCCCGCAAGGGCGTTTCGATTGCTACGCCGGTCTTCGACGGCGCGCATGAGCCTGACGTTGCTGAAATGCTGACCAGAGCCGGTCTGCATGAATCGGGTCAGTCTGTTCTGTACGATGGTCGTACCGGTGAAACCTTCGACCGTAAGGTGACCGTCGGCTACATGTACATGATCAAGCTGAACCACCTTGTCGACGACAAGATTCACGCGCGTTCGATCGGTCCTTACTCGCTCGTTACCCAGCAGCCGCTGGGTGGTAAGGCGCAGTTCGGCGGTCAGCGCTTCGGGGAAATGGAAGTCTGGGCGCTGGAAGCTTACGGCGCAGCTTACACGTTGCAGGAAATGCTCACCGTCAAGTCGGATGACGTGGCGGGCCGCACCAAGGTTTACGAAGCAATCGTCCGTGGCGACGATACCTTCGAAGCCGGTATTCCGGAGAGCTTCAACGTTCTCGTGAAGGAAATGCGGTCGCTGGGTCTTTCTGTTGAGCTGGAAAATTCCAAGCTCGACGAAGCCAACGCAGCGGGTCAACTGCCTGACGCAGCGGAATAAGAAACAAGAGGGCAGGCGCCTTATACGGCGCCTGCCTGTTTCGCCCTGAGGGTCGCGGCCCAAAGGTAGAAACTTCCGCCGCATTTTGCGGTTAATCATGTTTTAGGCATTGACCGGTGATCTCGGACAACACCGTGTCAGATGCAAGCAAGGGGCCAAACCCCTCAAGGAGACAGGCATGAACCAAGAGGTCATGAACCTTTTCAACCCGTCGGTACCGGCGCAGCACTTCGATTCCATCCGGATTTCGATTGCAAGCCCGGAGAAGATTCTTTCGTGGTCCTACGGTGAGATCAAGAAGCCGGAAACCATCAACTATCGTACGTTCAAGCCTGAACGAGATGGTCTTTTCTGCGCGCGCATTTTCGGACCTATCAAGGACTATGAGTGCCTGTGCGGCAAGTACAAGCGCATGAAGTACAAGGGCATCATCTGCGAAAAGTGCGGCGTTGAAGTCACGCTGTCGCGCGTTCGCCGTGAGCGCATGGGCCATATCGAACTGGCCGCGCCCGTTGCCCACATCTGGTTCCTGAAGTCGCTTCCTTCGCGTATCTCGACATTGCTCGACATGACGCTGAAAGATGTCGAACGCGTTCTGTACTTCGAAAACTACATCGTGACGGAACCCGGTCTGACTTCGATGAAGCAGAACCAGCTTCTGAACGAAGAAGAGTACATGATTGCCGTCGACGAGTTCGGCGAAGATCAGTTCACCGCCATGATCGGCGCTGAGGCCATCTACGAGATGCTGGCTTCGATGAACCTCGAAAAGATCGCGGGCGACCTGCGCACCGATCTTGCCGAGACCACATCGGATCTCAAGCAGAAGAAATACATGAAGCGCCTCAAGATCGTTGAGAACTTCATGGAGTCCGGCAACCGCCCGGAATGGATGATCATGAAGGTCGTTCCAGTGATCCCGCCGGATTTGCGTCCGCTGGTTCCGCTGGATGGCGGTCGCTTTGCGACGTCTGACCTGAACGATCTCTATCGCCGCGTCATCAACCGTAACAACCGTTTGAAGCGCCTGATCGAGCTTCGTGCGCCTGGCATCATCATCCGCAACGAAAAGCGTATGTTGCAGGAATCCGTCGATGCGCTGTTCGACAACGGCCGTCGCGGTCGCGTCATCACGGGTGCCAACAAGCGTCCGCTGAAGTCGCTGTCCGACATGCTCAAGGGCAAGCAGGGCCGTTTCCGCCAGAACCTTCTCGGCAAGCGCGTCGACTATTCCGGTCGTTCGGTTATCGTGACGGGTCCGGAGCTGAAACTGCACCAGTGCGGTCTTCCAAAGAAGATGGCGCTCGAGCTGTTCAAGCCGTTCATCTATGCCCGCCTTGACGCGAAGGGTTACTCCTCCACCGTCAAGCAGGCCAAGAAGCTGGTCGAAAAAGAAAAGCCGGAAGTTTGGGATATCCTCGACGAAGTTATCCGCGAGCACCCTGTTCTTCTGAACCGCGCGCCAACGCTTCACCGTCTGGGCATTCAGGCTTTCGAACCTATGCTGGTCGAAGGCAAGGCAATCCAGCTGCACCCGCTCGTCTGCACGGCTTTCAACGCCGACTTCGACGGTGACCAGATGGCTGTGCACGTTCCGCTGTCGCTTGAAGCGCAGTTGGAAGCCCGCGTGCTGATGATGTCGACCAACAACATTCTGCACCCTGCCAACGGTCAGCCGATCATCGTTCCTTCGCAGGACATGGTTCTCGGCCTGTATTACCTTTCGATCGTGAACGAGAACGAGCCAGGCCAAGGCATGGCATTCTCCGACATGGGCGAATTGCACCATGCGCTTGAAAACAAGATCGTGACGCTTCATTCGAAGATTCGCGGTCGCTTCAAGACGATGGATGCCGATGGCAAACTGGTGTCGAAGATCTACGAAACCACGCCTGGTCGCATGATCATCGGTGAACTTCTGCCGAAGAACGTCAACGTGCCTTTCGAAACCTGCAACCAGGAAATGACCAAGAAGAACATCTCCAAGATGATCGACACGGTCTACCGTCATTGCGGCCAGAAAGACACGGTCATCTTCTGCGACCGTATCATGCAGCTCGGCTTTACCCATGCTTGCCGCGCCGGCATTTCGTTCGGCAAGGACGACATGATCATTCCTGAAACCAAGGTGAAGATCGTCGGTGATACCGAGACTTTGGTGAAGGAATACGAACAGCAGTACAATGACGGTCTGATCACTCAGGGCGAAAAGTACAACAAGGTCGTCGACGCTTGGGGCAAGGCAACCGAAAAGGTCGCTGAAGACATGATGGCCCGCATTAAGGCCGTTGAGTTCGATCCTGAAACGGGTCGCCAGAAGCCGATGAACGCCATCTACATGATGAGCCACTCCGGTGCGCGTGGTTCACCGAACCAGATGCGTCAGCTGGGTGGTATGCGCGGCCTTATGGCCAAGCCGTCGGGTGAGATCATCGAAACACCGATCATCTCCAACTTTAAGGAAGGTCTGACCGTTAACGAGTACTTCAACTCGACGCACGGTGCCCGTAAGGGTCTTGCAGACACGGCCTTGAAGACGGCGAACTCCGGTTACCTCACACGTCGTCTCGTTGACGTGGCGCAGGACTGCATCGTCAACTCCACGGATTGCGGCACCGACAAGGGCCTCACCATGACTGCCATCGTTGATGCCGGTCAGGTCGTTGCTTCCATCGGCGCCCGTATTCTTGGACGCACGGCGCTTGATGACATCGACAACCCGGTCACTGGCGAGAACATCGTCAAGGCTGGCAAGCTGATGGATGAAGCTGATATCGCGATCATCGAAAAGTCTGGCATCCAGTCCGTTCGCATCCGTTCGGCTCTGACCTGCGAAATTCAGGTTGGCGTTTGCGGCGTTTGCTACGGTCGTGACCTTGCACGCGGTACTCCGGTCAACATGGGCGAAGCGGTTGGTGTTATCGCCGCGCAGTCCATCGGTGAACCGGGCACGCAGCTTACCATGCGTACGTTCCACCTTGGTGGCACGGCCAACGTGGTCGACCAGTCGTTCCTGGAAGCATCGTATGAAGGTACGATTCAGATCAAGAACCGCAACAGCCTGCGCAACTCTGAAAACATTCTCATCGCGATGGGCCGTAACATGTCCGTCACCATTCTTGATGAGCGTGGCGTCGAGCGTTCCTCGCAGCGTGTGGCCTACGGCTCCAAGCTGTTCGTGGACGATGGCGACAAGGTCAAGCGCGGCCAGCGTCTGGCAGAGTGGGACCCTTACACACGTCCAATGATGACGGAAGTGGAAGGTACGGTTCACTTCGAAGATCTGGTCGACGGTCTTTCCGTTCTGGAAGCAACCGACGAATCCACCGGTATCACCAAGCGTCAGGTTATTGACTGGCGTTCGACACCGCGCGGTTCGGACCTCAAGCCTGCAATCGTCATCAAGGACGCTGCTGGCAACGTGGCCAAGCTGGCTCGTGGTAGCGAAGCGCGCTTCCACCTGTCGGTTGACGCCATTCTGTCGGTTGAGCCTGGCATGAAGGTCTTCCAGGGTGACGTGCTTGCACGTTCGCCATTGGAAAGCGCCAAGACCAAGGACATCACCGGTGGTCTGCCGCGTGTTGCCGAACTCTTCGAAGCGCGTCGTCCAAAGGATCACGCTATCATCGCCGAAATCGATGGTACGATCCGTCTGGGCCGCGACTACAAGAACAAGCGTCGCGTTCAGATCGAGCCTGCTGAAGATGGTGTCGAGCCAGTCGAGTACCTGATCCCGAAGAGCAAGCCCTTCCACCTTCAGGAAGGCGACTACATCGAGAAGGGCGAATACATTCTCGATGGTAACCCGGCACCGCACGACATTCTGGCGATCAAGGGCGTGGAAGCTTTGGCTTCCTACCTCGTGAACGAAATCCAGGAAGTCTACCGCTTGCAGGGCGTTGTCATCAACGACAAGCACATCGAAGTGATCGTGCGTCAGATGCTGCAAAAGGTGGAAATCACCGATGCAGGTGACTCGCATTACATCGTTGGCGACAGCGTTGATCGCATCGAGATGGAAGACAACAACGACCGTCTGATCGATGAAGGCAAGAAGCCTGCCTATGGCGACCCGGTTCTTCTGGGTATCACCAAGGCATCGCTGCAAACGCCGTCCTTCATCTCGGCTGCTTCGTTCCAGGAAACCACAAAGGTTCTCACGGAAGCTGCAATCGCCGGCAAGACGGACACGTTGCAGGGTCTGAAAGAAAACGTCATCGTCGGTCGCCTCATCCCAGCGGGTACAGGCGGCACCATGACGCAGATCCGTCGCATCGCCACAAGCCGCGACGAACTCATCATCGAAGAGCGCAAGAAGAGCACAGGCTCGGCTTCCGCAAACCAGATGTTGCAGGACATGACCAAGGCTCCAGCTGCCGAATAACGGCAGTCAGGGCAGGGGCCTCGCAAGAGGCTCCGCTTGGTGCAAAACAAAAAACGCCCGGAGTGATCCGGGCGTTTTTGCGTTGGTGGCTATGTATGTCGTGTGTTGATGCGGCGGTATTGCTTGAGGGGTTTCAGCATTCTGCCCTTCGTGAACTTCTTTCGTCGCCTTTGAGCAATTGCTATGGTTGCTGGGAAACGACAGGCGGAACGCTATGAAACTTGTTCACATCAACTTGGTAGCTCGCGATGCTGAAGCACTGGCAGCGTTTTACATAGATGTTTTGAAATGCGAGCTGCTTCGTGCTCCCAAGGTGTTGTCTGGAGAAAAAGTCTCTCTAGGTAACGGGCTTCCGGACTCTGAGATATTGACGATTTGGCTAAAATTTCCCGCTCTTGAACGCCCTTTTCTCGAAATACATCAGCATAAGACTACTCATTCGCGTGATCAGCCGAGGGTCAACGAGCCTGGCTTCGGGCACCTTTCTTTCCAGATGGACGACATCAACAACGTACTTTCGAAAATCATACACGCTGGTGGGCAGCAGATCGGCCAGATTACCGATTTCGGGACGCCAGATAAGCCATACCTGATCGCCTACGCACGTGATCCCGAGGGAAACGTGCTTGAGCTTGAACAGACAAGCTCATGACCGCAGGGCAAGTGCCCCGCAAGAGGCTTCGCTTGGTGCAAAACAAAAATGCCAGGAGTGATCCGGGCGTTTTTGCGTTTGGGTCTTTGGCAGTCTGATTGTTGGAGTTAAGCGGCTTTACAAACCTGCGCCTCAATCTATATTGTTACATGTAACAAAATCGAGGCAACCATGGTTACGCCAGTCAATCGCAGAGTCCAAAAGAGACGGGAAGCTTTACGTGCGTCCGGTCTGCGCCCTGTGCAAATCTGGGTTCCAGATACGCGCAGGGAAGGGTTTGCAGAGGAGTGCCGCCGGCAATCTCGGCTGGTTGCAGCGGCGGATGCCGCTGATCTCGACTTTGCTGGTTTCGCCAATGCAGCTTTGATCGATCTGGATGAAGAGGTCGATCTGTGAGGCGAGGCGATCTGGTAACGGTTGCCGTTTCTGGCGACTTTGGAAAACCGCGTCCGGCCCTCGTTATCCAATCTGATTATTTCCCGGAAACTGCGACTGTGACAGTCCTTCTGATGTCCAGTACGCTGGTCGATGCCCCATTCATTCGCTTTACAGTGCAGCCTTCACCTCAAAACGGTTTACAGAAGTCATCTCAGGTCATGGTGGATAAGCCCATGACGGTAATGCGCGAGAAGGTTGGTCAAACCTTTGGTCGTCTCGATGACGATGCAATGCTGTCTGTTACGAGATCACTTGCGGTTTTTGTTGGGCTTGCTTAAGGGCGCTCAGCCATATCTCAGCTTCAAGCATCGTCGTGCGTGAGTATATTCACAAGCTTGTCGAATGGATCTCGAATATAGAACCGGCGCACGCCCCATGGCTCCGACGTGGGGCCGTATTCCGGTTTTAAGCCAGCGTTACTGAGCCTATCCACAATCTCATCGAAATTATCGACTTCAATAGAAAGGTCCGGCACTTGCGTACCGGACCCGCCTTCTGTCGCTATACTGATCTGCGCGGTGCTTGTGTGTGCGCTGGCGAAAGTAACAATCCAGCCGTGATCCATAACAAGCGACAGACCAAGAATATCCGAGTAGAATATCCTTGCCTTATCCATGTCCTGTGAGGCTATATTGGCCACGATACGCCGGACAGCCATAGCCGATTATGCAAACTTGATAATCGCGACTTCGCCCTCCAGCGCGCCCTGATAGGCCGATGCGTGGGGTTCTTCGTCGGGGACGTCGTTCAGCATGCCGATCTGGTCGAGGTCGGCTTCGAGGAAGCCTTCTTCGGACAGGGCGTTGAGGGCTTCGCGCACGGCTGTGTCATCGTCGGGTGCGCGCAGGATGATGTGGATGTCGATACCTTCGTCGCCTTCACGCTCATAGGCCTTGCCGATGACGATGAAGATCATGGGTTCGTCGCGTCCGTTGTCGTTGTCGGGTTCAGTTATCATGACGCGATTCCTTTTTTGGTTATGGTTGCGCGGAGATTTGAGAGATCGGTTGGAGGCTTATACCTCTTGCGATGTCGTTGAGGGAATCAATAGACGGGTTTTGTGAAAAGCCAAAGGCCGGAATACGAAAACGATGCGCGGGGAGGGGCATTATGATAAAAGCCGTTCGATATCCTGCCCGTCAAAGGGTCGGGCGCCCGCCGCGCGGGGACTAAATTCGGATTCACCCTTGACGAAACTGGGTTAAAACAGTAGTACGCCCGCCATCGGAGCCAATGTGAGGTATGGCCGTCTGGAACGACTCGTTCTGGAGATCACCTCAAACAAGGGTCCAAAAACACGTACGAGAACGAATGTTGCACGCAAGACGTAAGGTTTACGTCCTCTGCTCTTGGTGGTCCATCCGTGGAAACCGGATCGGGCCACAATTTGCGCATGAGGCTATGCGTGCATCGTTGCCGGAAACGGTATAACCGCCATCCGTGAGGGTGGCTAAAGTAGTTTTTACAAGGGATGGTTATATGCCTACCGTAAACCAGCTGATCCGTAAGCCACGTCAGGCACAGGTAAAGCGTAATAAGGTTCCTGCTTTGCAGGAAAACCCACAGAAGCGCGGCGTTTGCACACGCGTTTATACGACAACCCCTAAGAAGCCTAACTCGGCTCTTCGTAAGGTTGCCAAGATCCGCCTGACCAACGGCTTTGAAGTCATCGGCTACATTCCAGGCGAAGGTCACAACCTTCAGGAACACTCCGTTGTCATGATCCGTGGCGGTCGCGTAAAGGACTTGCCGGGCGTTCGTTACCACGTCATCCGTGGTGTTCTCGATACCCAGGGCGTCAAGAACCGCAAGCAGCGCCGCTCCAAGTATGGTGCGAAGCGTCCGAAGTAATTCGGGTTCAAACAAATTCCGGCGCTGCGCGAGGTTCTCCGCGTGGTAAAGCGTCAATAACAGTTGAGAGACAAGAATATGTCCCGTCGCCATAGTGCAGAAAAGCGTGAGATCAACCCGGATCCAAAGTTCGGTGATCTGATCGTTACCAAGTTCATGAACGCCATCATGCTTCACGGCAAGAAGTCGGTCGCAGAAAGCATCGTTTACGGCGCGTTCGACGTCGTTCAGGGCAAGGCAAAGGCAGAGCCACTCGGCATCTTCCATTCGGCCCTCGATAACGTTGCTCCGCACGTTGAAGTGCGTTCGCGCCGCGTTGGTGGTGCAACATACCAGGTTCCGGTCGATGTTCGCCCAGAGCGCCGTCAGGCTCTCGCGATCCGCTGGCTGATCGCTGCTGCGCGCAAGCGCAACGAAACAACCATGGTTGATCGCCTTTCCGGCGAACTCATGGATGCTGCGAACAACCGTGGTTCTGCCGTCAAGAAGCGCGAAGACACGCACAAGATGGCCGACGCCAACCGTGCATTCTCGCATTACCGCTGGTAATCTAACCGATCCGAAAGGCAGTCCGTTATGGCTCGCGAATATAAAATCGAAGACTACCGCAATTTCGGTATCATGGCGCATATTGACGCCGGCAAGACGACGACCACCGAGCGTATTCTTTACTACACCGGTAAGTCGCACAAGATCGGCGAAGTTCATGATGGCGCAGCCACGATGGACTGGATGGAGCAGGAACAGGAACGTGGTATCACCATCACTTCCGCTGCGACGACGACCTTCTGGAAGGGTCGCGATGGCAAGATGCGCCGTTTCAACATCATCGACACCCCCGGCCACGTTGACTTCACGATTGAAGTCGAGCGTTCGCTGCGTGTTCTCGACGGTGCTATTGCGCTTCTCGACGCCAACGCCGGTGTAGAGCCACAGACGGAAACCGTCTGGCGTCAGGCTGAAAAGTACAACGTTCCGCGTATGATCTTCTGCAACAAGATGGACAAGACTGGTGCTGACTTCTACCGCTCGGTAGAAATGATCAAGACCCGTCTCGGCGCTATCGCAGTTGTTATGCAGCTCCCGATCGGTGCAGAAACCGAATTCAAGGGCGTCATCGATCTGATCGAGATGAACGCACTCATCTGGCGCGACGAATCGCTCGGCGCTCAGTGGGATGTCGTTGAAATCCCGGAAGACATGAAGGAAAAGGCTGCTGAATATCGCGAGAAGATGATCGAACAGGTCGTCGACATCGATGAAGAAGCGATGGAAGCCTACCTGAACGGCGAAATGCCTGACAACGACAAGATTCGCGAACTCGTTCGTCGCGGCACCATCGACGTGAAGTTCCACCCGATGTTCTGCGGTACTGCGTTCAAGAACAAGGGCGTTCAGCCACTTCTCGACGCCGTTGTCGAATACCTTCCTTCGCCGCTGGACATTCCTGCGATCAAGGGTATCGACTTCAAGACCGAAGCTGAAATCGAGCGTCATCCAGACGACTCCGAGCCGCTTTCCATGCTTGCGTTCAAAATCATGAACGACCCATTCGTTGGTTCGCTCACCTTTGCTCGCATCTACTCCGGCAAGCTCGAAAAGGGTACATCTGTCCTGAACACGGTCAAGGACAAGCGCGAGCGCGTCGGCCGTATGCTTCAGATGCACTCCAACTCGCGTGAAGACATCGAAGAAGCCTTCTCTGGCGACATCGTTGCTCTGGCCGGCCTTAAGGAAACCACAACAGGCGATACGCTTTGCGATCCTCTGAAGCCGGTTATCCTTGAGCGTATGGAATTCCCTGAGCCGGTTATCCAGATCGCGATCGAACCTAAGACCAAGGGCGACCAGGAAAAGATGGGCCTCGCGCTCAACCGCCTGGCTGCTGAAGATCCTTCGTTCCGCGTCAAGACGGATGAAGAATCCGGTCAGACGATCATCGCTGGCATGGGCGAACTTCACCTCGACATTCTCGTTGACCGTATGCGTCGCGAGTTCAAGGTTGAAGCCACCGTCGGTGCGCCGCAGGTTGCTTACCGAGAAACCATCACGCGTCAGCACGAAGAAGATTACACACACAAGAAGCAGTCCGGTGGTACCGGTCAGTTCGCTCGTGTCAAGATCGTCTTCGAACCGAACCCAGATGGCGAAGACTTCAAGTTCGAATCCAAGATCGTTGGTGGTGCGGTTCCGAAGGAATACATCCCAGGCGTTCAGAAGGGTATCGAAAGCGTTCTGTCTTCCGGTCCTCTGGCTGGCTTCCCGATGCTCGGCGTCAAGGCAACCCTGATCGACGGCGCATACCACGACGTTGACTCCTCGGTTCTGGCGTTCGAAATCGCATCGCGTGCCTGCTTCCGTGAAGCAGCAAAGAAGGCTGGTGCACAGCTTCTTGAGCCGATGATGAAGGTGGAAGTTGTTACGCCTGAAGACTACGTCGGTGACGTAATCGGCGATCTGAACTCGCGTCGCGGTCAGATCCAGGGTCAGGAAAGCCGTGGTATTGCCGTTGTGATCAACGCGCATGTGCCATTGGCCAACATGTTCAAGTACGTCGACAACCTGCGCTCCATGTCTCAGGGCCGTGCGCAGTACTCGATGACCTTCGATCACTATTCGCCGGTTCCAAGCAACGTTGCTGCGGACATCCAGGCAAAGTATTCCGGTCAGAAGTGATCGGGGTACGCCCCAAACGAATTTAAAGTTTATTCCCTTCATGGGACAAGAATGGAGAGCCACTAATGGCAAAGAGCAAGTTTGAGCGCAATAAGCCGCACGTCAACATTGGCACGATCGGTCACGTTGACCACGGCAAGACGTCGTTGACTGCTGCGATCACGAAGTATTTCGGCGAGTTCAAGGCGTATGACCAAATCGACGCTGCACCGGAAGAAAAGGCGCGCGGTATCACGATTTCGACAGCCCACGTTGAGTATGAGACGGCTGCTCGTCACTATGCGCACGTTGACTGCCCCGGCCACGCCGACTACGTGAAGAACATGATCACCGGTGCTGCGCAGATGGACGGCGCGATCCTGGTTTGCTCCGCAGCTGACGGCCCAATGCCACAGACCCGCGAGCACATCCTGCTTGCTCGTCAGGTTGGCGTTCCTGCCATCGTCGTGTTCCTCAACAAGGTTGACCAGGTTGACGACGCAGAACTGCTGGAACTGGTAGAACTGGAAGTTCGCGAACTTCTGTCGTCCTACGACTTCCCAGGCGACGATATTCCAATCGTCAAGGGTTCGGCTCTTGCTGCGCTTGAAGATTCTGACAAGAAGATCGGCGAAGACGCAATTCGTGAACTGATGGCTGCTGTTGACGCCTACATCCCGACACCAGAGCGTCCAATCAATCTGCCATTCCTGCTGCCGATCGAAGACGTGTTCTCGATCTCTGGCCGTGGTACGGTTGTCACGGGTCGCGTTGAGCGCGGTATCGTCAAGGTTGGTGAAGAAGTTGAAATCGTCGGCATTCGCGCCACGACCAAGACGACTGTGACCGGCGTTGAAATGTTCCGCAAGCTGCTCGATCAGGGCCAGGCTGGCGACAACGTTGGCGCGCTGATCCGTGGCGTACAGCGTGACGGCGTTGAGCGTGGTCAGATCCTGTGCAAGCCAGGTTCTGTCAAGCCACACAAGAAGTTCATCGCCGAAGCCTACATTCTGACGAAGGAAGAAGGCGGTCGTCATACACCGTTCTTCACGAACTACCGTCCACAGTTCTACTTCCGTACAACGGACGTGACCGGTATCGTTTCGCTTCCAGAAGGCACGGAAATGGTTATGCCAGGCGACAACGTCACTGTTGAAGTCGAGCTGATCGTTCCGATCGCGATGGAAGAAAAGCTGCGCTTCGCGATCCGCGAAGGCGGCCGTACCGTCGGCGCTGGCATCGTCGCAAGCATCGTCGAGTAATTTTACTCGCTATCATACTGAGGACGATGGCGGTGCTTCACGCGCCGCCATCGAACGTTTGATAAAAAAGCATTATGGCGTTGCATTTTTAGTGCTTGAAAAATCCGGTGAAAGCGCGTAAACGCGCACTCACGATCACCAGTGGGATTCGCAAGCCTTCGCGAAGCCCGGTGAGTTAAGCATTACAGACTACTGAAATGATTGGGATGCCACACGCATTCCTCTCGATTTTTGAAAATCTGCGGCGCCACGATCAACTAGGTTCATGTATTTCCGCGTGCGGAAATCTATAACAAAGAACAAGGACAAGACGAATGACCGGCCAGAATATCCGTATCCGCCTCAAGGCGTTTGATCACCGGATCCTCGATGCCTCTACCCGTGAAATCGTGTCGACCGCCAAGCGCACCGGTGCAAGCGTTCGCGGCCCGGTTCCACTGCCTACACGCATCGAAAAGTTTACTGTCAACCGTTCTCCACACGTTGACAAGAAGAGCCGTGAGCAGTTCGAAATGCGGACGCACAAGCGCCTTCTCGATATCGTTGACCCTACACCGCAGACTGTTGATGCTTTGATGAAGCTCGACCTTGCTGCCGGCGTCGACGTCGAAATCAAGCTCTAAGACCCGGCCTGACCTTACGAATGTGAGGCCGTATAACAAGGAAGGTACGTGGAGTAATCCAACGACTTCTAATCCGGAGACCGGAAACGTCGTGAGGCGTCGAAGGGAACTCCTTAACAAAGGCCGATAAGGGTTTTCCCTTCAAGGCTCGCAAGAGGATTGAACCAAATGCGTTCAGGTGTGATTGCACAGAAAGTGGGCATGACTCGCGTCTACAACGACGCCGGGGAACATGTCCCAGTAACAGTATTGCGTTTGGATAACGTACAAGTCGTTTCCCAGCGTACAGAAGACAAGAATGGCTACACCGCAGTTCAGCTCGGTGCCGGCCAGTCCAAGGTCAAGAACACGTCGAAAGCGCTTCGCGGCCATTTCGCTGCTGCTAGCGTTGAGCCAAAAGCAAAGCTCGTAGAATTCCGGGTTTCTCCCGAAAATCTTATCGACGTTGGTGCAGCACTGACCGCAGATCATTTTCAGGCAGGACAACTGGTAGACGTTACCGGCACAACGATCGGTAAAGGTTTTGCCGGTTCGATGAAGCGTCACAACTTCGGTGGTGGTCGCGCTTCTCACGGTAACTCGGTTTCTCACCGTGCACACGGTTCTACTGGTTCTAACCAGGATCCGGGCAAGGTCTGGAAGGGCAAGCGTATGGCTGGTCACATGGGCCACACACGCGTCACCACCCAGAATCTGGAAGTGGTTTCGACCGATGAGGGTCGCGGTTTGATCCTCGTGAAGGGCGCCGTTCCCGGTTCCAAGGGTTCCTGGATCATCGTCCGCGACGCCGTTAAGTCGGCAGCGAAGTAAGGGAGCCTCATCATGGAATTGAACGTCAAAACCCTCGAGGGAAAAGACGCCGGCAAGGTTTCTCTGTCGGACGAAATTTTCGGCCTCGATCCACGCCAGGACATCCTGGCCCGCATGGTTCGTTACCAGCTCGCTAAGAAGCAGCAGGGAACGCACAAGACCAAGAACCGTTCGGAAGTTTCCCGTACGGGTGCAAAGATGTACAAGCAGAAGGGTACGGGCCGCGCTCGTCACCATTCGGCTCGCGCTCCGCAGTTCCGCGGCGGCGGCAAGGCCCATGGCCCAGTCGTTCGTAGCCATGCTCACGACCTTCCTAAGAAGGTTCGCGCGCTTGCTTTGCGTCACGCACTGTCTGCAAAGCTGAAGGCTGAAGACCTGATCATCGTCGATCAGCTCGTCGCCAGCGATGCAAAGACAAAGGCTCTGCTGGGCAACTTCGCTACGCTTGGCCTGACCAACGCTCTCGTTATCGGCGGCGCAGAACTTGATGGCAACTTCAAGCTCGCAGCTCAGAACATTCCTAATGTGGACGTTCTGCCGGTTCAGGGCATCAATGTTTACGACATCCTGCGTCGTGGCAAGCTGGTGCTTTCCAAGGCTGCGGTTGAAGCCCTTGAGGAGCGGTTCAAATGACGGATCTTCGCCACTACGATGTGATCGTATCTCCTTCGATCACCGAAAAGTCGACGCTGGTCTCCGAACAGAACCAGGTCGTATTCAACGTCGCCAAAGACGCTTCGAAGCCTGAAATCAAGGCTGCCATCGAAGCACTCTTCGGCGTCAAGGTCACGGCAGTGAACACGCTTATCCGCAAGGGTAAGACCCGTCGTTTCCGTGGATTCGCTGGTAAGCGCAAGGATGTCAAAAAAGCCATCGTTACGCTCGCTGCAGGTCAATCCATCGACGTGTCCACAGGACTCTAAAGGTTAGGCCCAAGCGGGCAAAAACCCAAAAGGGAACAATACAATGGCATTGAAAAGTTTCAATCCAACCACGCCAAGCCAGCGCCAGCTGGTTATCGTGGACCGGTCTTCGCTTTACAAGGGCAAGCCGGTAAAGGCTCTTACAGAGGGCCTCAGCTCGAAGGGTGGCCGTAACAATCAGGGCCGGATCACCGTTCGTTTTCAGGGCGGCGGTCACAAGCGGACCTACCGTCTGGTAGACTTCAAGCGTCGTAAGTTCGACGTTGAAGGTACGGTCGAGCGTCTGGAATATGACCCTAACCGCACCGCATTCATCGCGCTCGTGACATACACGGACGGCCAACAGGCTTACATTCTCGCGCCACAGCGTCTCGCTGCCGGTGACAAGGTGATCGCCTCCGACAAGCAGGTGGACGTGAAGCCAGGCAATACTATGCCTCTTCAGTACATCCCAGTCGGCTCGATCATCCACAACGTCGAGATGAAGCCAGGCAAGGGCGGTCAAATCGCTCGCTCCGCCGGTACGTATGTTCAGCTCGTTGGTCGCGATGCAGGGATGGCGATCCTTCGCTTGAACTCCGGTGAGCAGCGTCTGGTGCATGGCTCTTGCCTTGCATCGATCGGTGCTGTCTCGAATGCCGATCATGGCAACATCAACGACGGCAAAGCCGGTCGTTCACGCTGGCGCGGCAAGAAGCCTCACGTTCGCGGTGTCGTGATGAACCCTGTCGATCACCCTCATGGTGGTGGTGAAGGTCGTACGTCTGGTGGTCGCCATCCGGTGACTCCGTGGGGTAAACCCACAAAGGGCAAGCGGACTCGCTCCAACAAGTCGACCGACAAGTTCATCATGCGTTCGCGCCATCAGCGCAAGAAGTAAGAGAGGAACTCTCAAATGGCTCGTTCAGTATGGAAAGGTCCGTTTGTTGACGGCTATCTTCTCACTAAGGCTGAGAAGGTACGTGAAAGCGGACGTAATGAAGTGATCAAGATCTGGAGCCGTCGCTCCACGATCTTGCCGCAGTTCGTTGGTCTGACATTCGGCGTCTACAACGGCAGCAAACATGTGCCCGTCTCGGTCAACGAAGACATGGTCGGACACAAGTTCGGTGAATTCTCTCCGACCCGGACCTATTACGGTCATGGCGCGGACAAGAAGGCAAAGAGGAAGTAATCATGGCGAAGGCTAAGACCGAACGCCGGCTGAAGGACAATGAGGCTCAGGCCATTGCCCGTACGCTCCGCGTCAGCCCCCAGAAACTGAACCTGGTTGCCGCTCTTATCCGTGGCAAGAAGGTTGATCGCGCTCTCGCCGAGCTCGAATTCTCCCGCAAGCGCATTGCTGCCACTGTCAAGAAGACTTTGGAATCGGCTATCGCGAACGCAGAAAACAACCATGACCTCGACGTCGACGCTCTCGTCGTCGCCGAGGCCTACGTTGGCAAGTCCATCACCATGAAGCGTTTCCACGCTCGTGGCCGTGGCCGCGCATCGCGTATCGAAAAGCCGTTCGCTCACTTGACGATCGTGGTTCGTGAAGCTGGTGAAAAAGGGGAGGCCGCATAATGGGTCAGAAAATCAATCCAATCGGCTTCCGCCTCGGTATCAACCGCACTTGGGATAGCCGCTGGTATGCAGACACTGCCGAATACGGCAAGCTTCTGCACGAAGACCTCAAGATCCGCGCCTACCTGATCAAGGAATTGAAGCAGGCTGGTATCGCTAAGGTTGTCATCGAACGTCCGCACAAGAAGTGCCGCGTGACCATTCACTCGGCTCGTCCGGGTCTGATCATCGGCAAGAAGGGTGCAGACATCGAGAAGCTTCGCAAGAAGATTTCCGAGATGACCTCTTCGGAAACGCACCTCAACATCGTTGAAGTGCGCAAGCCGGAAGTCGACGCAACACTCGTTGCTCAGTCGATTGCCCAGCAGCTTGAACGCCGCGTGGCTTTCCGCCGCGCGATGAAGCGTGCTGTTCAGTCCGCTCTGCGTCTTGGCGCCGAAGGCATCAAGATCACCTGCGGTGGCCGTCTTGGCGGCGCTGAAATCGCTCGTACCGAATGGTACCGCGAAGGTCGCGTTCCGTTGCACACGCTGCGTGCGGACATCGACTACGGTGTGGCGGAAGCCACAACGGCATTCGGTATCTGCGGCATCAAGGTTTGGATCTTCAAGGGCGAAATCCTTGAACACGATCCAATGGCTTCCGAGCGTCGTGCGCTCGAAGGCGATGCCCAGGGTCCAGCAAGCCGTGAGCGCGGCGATCGTGGCGACCGTCGCCGCGACAACGCTTGATAAACGCTGGCGAAAGATAAGCTCGGAGAAGTAATAAAATGTTGCAGCCAAAGCGTACTAAGTACCGCAAGCAGTTCAAGGGACGCATCAAGGGCGTCGCGAAGGGCGGCTTTGACCTGGCATTCGGTGAATTCGGCTTGAAGTCGCAGGAACCGAACCGCGTTAATGCACGTGAGATCGAAGCGGCTCGCCGCGCGATCACACGTTACATGAAGCGCGCTGGTCGTGTGTGGATCCGCGTATTCCCAGACACTCCGGTTACGGCGAAGCCGACCGAAGTTCGTATGGGTAAGGGCAAGGGTTCTGTTGAATACTGGGCATGCAAGGTCAAGCCCGGTCGTATGATGTTCGAGATCGACGGTGTTTCCGAGGAGATCGCCCGCGAGGCGCTTCGTCTCGGCGCTGCCAAGCTCTCGGTTAAGACGCGCTTCGTTCAGCGCATCGCAGAGTAAGGAGCAGGCACCATGAAAGCCGAAGACGTTCGCGGCCTCAGCGCCGATCAGCTCAAGGACAAGCTAGCCGACCTGAAGAAAGAGCAGTTCAACCTGCGCTTCCAGAAGGCAACCGGTCAGCTGGAAAAGTCCTCGCGCATCAACGAAGTTCGCAAGGACATCGCCCGCGTGAAAACCATTGCCCGCCAGAAGGCGGCAGAAGCCAAGGCCTAAAGGAAAAATAATATGCCTAAACGCATTCTGCAGGGCGTCGTAGTGTCCGACAAGAACGAGAAGACTGTTGTAGTCCGTGTTGAGCGCCGATTCGCTCACCCGCTGCTTCAGAAGACCGTTCGCCGTTCGAAGAAGTACAAGGCGCACGACGAAAACAATCAATACAAGATCGGCGATGTCGTTTCCATCGAGGAATGCGCACCGATTTCCAAGGATAAGCGCTGGACGGTCGTGGCCGCCCAGGCATAATTTCAACAGATTTTCGCGCGGCACCTTGCTATATGCGCGGAAGTCTGTATGAAGCAGCTCAAGGACGCTCGTTCACGGGCGTTCTTTTGCTTTGATGCGCACGGAAGGTCCGTTAGGAAACCACCCTGTAAAGATTATTCCGCGCGAAAACAGAGACAGTTCATAAGCTGGAACAGGGGGCCTCTTTTGCCCAACCGGTCCGGTAACAACAAGAAGGCGACCTGACATGATTCAGATGCAAACAAACCTCGACGTGGCGGATAATTCCGGCGCACGTCGTGTCATGTGCATCAAGGTGCTGGGCGGCTCGAAGCGTAAGTATGCTTCCGTTGGCGACATTATTGTCGTTTCTATCAAGGAAGCCATTCCGCGCGGCCGCGTCAAAAAGGGCGACGTGATGAAAGCGGTTGTTGTGCGTACCGCGAAAGACATCCGCCGCGCTGACGGCAGCGTCATCCGTTTCGATAACAACGCAGCCGTTCTTATCGACAACAAGAAAGAGCCTATCGGCACCCGTATCTTCGGACCGGTTCCACGCGAACTTCGCGCCAAGAACCACATGAAGATCATCTCGCTGGCTCCAGAAGTACTGTAAGGAGCAATAGCGATGCAGAAAATTCGTAAAGGCGACAAAGTTGTCGTATTGACCGGTAAGGACAAGGGCCGTACCGGCGAAGTAACACAGGTTTTGCCGAAAGAAGATCGGGCTTTTGTGAGTGGCGTAAATTTGGTGAAACGTCACCAGCGCCAGACCCAGGGCCAGGAAGCCGGCATCATCAGCAAAGAAGCGTCCTTGCACATTTCGAACCTCGCCATCGCCGATAAGGATGGCAAGCCTACTCGCGTTGGCTTCCAGGTTATCGATGGCAAGAAGGTCCGCGTGGCCAAGCGTTCGGGAGAAGTGATCGATGGCTGAGTCCAAGTACGAGCCGCGTCTCAAGGCCGAATACGTTTCGCGTATTCGCGGCGCAATGCAGGAGAAGTTCTCCTACGCAAACGTTATGATGATCCCCAAGCTGGACAAGATCGTCATCAACATGGGCGTTGGTGAAGCAACTGCCGATTCGAAGAAGCCAACGGTTGCTGCTGGCGATCTGGCGGCAATTGCCGGTCAGAAGCCTGTCATCACCAAGGCTCGCAATTCGATCGCGGGCTTCAAGGTTCGCGAACATATGCCAATCGGTGCGAAGGTTACCCTTCGTGGCGCACGCATGTACGAATTCCTTGATCGTCTGGTCAACATCGCGCTGCCGCGCGTTCGCGACTTCCGGGGCTTGAACCCGAAAAGCTTTGACGGCCGTGGCAACTTCGCCATGGGCATCAAGGAACACATTGTGTTCCCAGAGATCAACTACGATAAGGTTGATCAGATGTGGGGCATGGACATCATCGTTTGCACGACGGCGACGTCGGACGACGAAGCGCGGGCTCTTTTGACAGAGTTCAACTTCCCGTTCCGTCAATAACCGTAACGACGAGCGTAGAAAAGGAACTACGATATGGCGAAAACAAGCGCAGTTGAAAAGAACAAGCGCCGCCGCAAGACAGTTGCTTCCCAGGCTGGCAAGCGCGCCGCACTGAAGGCAATTGTCATGAACCAGTCCCTTCCGATCGAAGAGCGGTTCCAGGCAACTCTGAAGCTCGCTTCGCTGCCGCGTGACGGCTCGAAGACGCGTATCCGCAACCGCTGCGAAGTAACGGGCCGTCCGCGCGCGTTCTACCGCAAACTCGGAATGTCGCGTATTGCGCTTCGCGAGTTGGGCAATTCCGGCAAGGTGCCGGGTATTGTCAAGTCGAGCTGGTAAGGAGACGGGCACATGACAATGACTGATCCGTTGGGTGATATGCTCACCCGAATCCGCAATGGTGCTGCTCGTCGCAAGTCGTCGGTCAACACACCTGCCTCCAGCCTGCGCGCACGCGTTCTCGACGTGCTTCAGGCCGAAGGTTACATTCGCGGTTATTCCAAGGTTGATTTTGAGAACGGCAAGTCCGAACTCACGATCGAACTGAAATACTACGAAGGCGCGTCGGTGATCCGTGAGATCGGCCGCGTGTCCAAGCCGGGCCGCCGGGTTTATGTCTCGGTCAAGTCCATCCCGCAGGTCGCGAACGGCCTCGGCATCACGATCCTTTCGACTCCGAAGGGTGTGATGGCCGATCACCAGGCTCGCGAACAGAACGTTGGTGGCGAGGTTCTTTGCTCAGTCTTCTAAGATTGAGCAGGAATTTCCTTAACGGACAGACAGGATAGAAATATGTCTCGTATCGGTAAAAAGCCCGTTCAGGTTCCTGCAGGTGTGACGGCCACTGTTGAAGGCCAGACGATTACTGCCAAGGGCCCGAAGGGTGAACTGTTCTTCGTCGCAAACGACGAAATCCAGGTCAAGCTTGAAGAAAACGCTGTTTCGGTACAGCCAGCCAACAACACCAAGGAAGCTCGTTCCAAGTGGGGCATGTCCCGCACGATGGTCGAGAACATCTTCAAGGGTGTGAAGGACGGCTACGAACGCAAGCTCGAAATCAACGGCGTTGGTTATCGTGCGTCTTTGCAGGGCAAGAACCTGCAACTGGCACTCGGTTTCTCCCACGACGTGGTTTATGAGCCTCCGGTCGGCATCACCATTGCCGTGCCAAAGCCAACGGAAATCATCGTTTCCGGCATTAACAAGCAGCAGGTCGGTCAGGTTGCCGCGGAAATCCGCGAATACCGTGGTCCCGAGCCCTACAAGGGCAAAGGCGTCAAGTACGCTGAAGAACGGATCATCCGCAAAGAAGGCAAGAAGAAGTAAGGATCAAGCGAAATGGCTAGCAGGAAAGAAGCACTTGCACGTCGCGCCAACCGCGTGCGCCGCCAGATCAAGGCGGTTGCTAACGGTCGCCCGCGCCTGTCGGTTCATCGCTCGTCGAAGAACATCTACGTTCAGGTTATCGATGATGTGGCCGGTAAGACGCTTGCGTCTGCCTCCACACTCGAGGCAGATCTGCGCTCGTCTTTGAAGACGGGTGCGGACGTTGCAGCAGCTGCCGTTGTTGGCAAGCTGGTTGCCGAACGCGCTGGCAAGGCTGGCGTTAAGGATGTCGTATTCGACCGCGGCGCCTTCATTTACCACGGCCGCATCAAGGCTTTGGCTGAAGCTGCCCGCGAAGGCGGTCTGAACTTCTAATGTGCGCATAACCCTTCTGATCGCTTGCGGTCAGAAGATAGGAATTATGTGCCGCTAAAAATTTTCCGCCTGGGCAACGTCCTGGGCGGATTTCACCGGACCATGCGGGTATCAGCGATGATGCCGATGGTCTTTTCGTTTGCCGTTCCACCCGTAAAAGAAAAAGGAAAAGGACAATGGCACAAGAAAAAAGAGGTTCTCGCGACGACCGCCAGAACCGTGAAGAGCGCGACAGCGAGTTCGTTGACAAGCTGGTAGCGATCAACCGCGTTGCCAAAGTTGTCAAGGGCGGCCGTCGTTTCGGTTTTGCTGCTCTCGTCGTTGTTGGCGACCAGAAGGGCCGCGTTGGCTTTGGTCACGGCAAGGCTCGTGAAGTTCCTGAAGCTATCCGCAAGGCAACTGAAAGCGCAAAGCGCGATCTGATCTTCGTTCCTCTGCGCGATGGTCGTACGCTGCATCACGACGTAAACGGCCGTCACGGCGCTGGCAAGGTTCTGCTGCGCTCTGCAAAGGCTGGTACCGGTATCATCGCCGGTGGTCCAATGCGCGCTGTTTTCGAAACGCTCGGCGTTCATGACGTTGTTGCCAAGTCGACGGGTTCTTCGAACCCTTACAACATGGTTCGCGCAACGTTCGACGCTCTCAAGCACCAGGTTCATCCTAAGGACGTTGCTGCACAGCGCGGTCTTAAGTATGCGACCCTTCAGTCCCGCCGCGCCGCTTCCGGCAACGCTGCTGAAGAATAAGGAGCAGTATCATGGCCAAGAAGACTACTGAAGCCAAGACGACTGTTACAGTCGAACAGATCGGCAGCCCAATTCGCCGCCCTGCGGTTCAGCGCCAGACGCTGATCGGCCTGGGTCTCAACAAGATGCACCGTCAGCGCACTCTGGAAGATACTCCAGCTGTTCGCGGCATGATCCGTGCTGTCCAGCATCTCGTTCGCGTCGTAGACGAGAAGTGAGACGGAGGAAGTCATCATGAAACTCAATGAAATTAAAGACAACGAAGGTTCTTCCAAGGATCGTATCCGCGTAGGTCGCGGTATCGGTTCCGGCAAGGGCAAGACTGGTGGCCGCGGCGTCAAGGGTCAGAAGGCTCGTTCGGGCGTTGCTATCAACGGTTTCGAAGGCGGCCAGATGCCAATCTACCGTCGTCTGCCAAAGCGTGGCTTCACCAACATCTTCGCATCCGAGTATGCTGAAGTTTCGATCGGCCGCGTTCAGGCTGCTATCGATGCTGGCAAGCTCGACGCCAAGACAACGGTTGATGCTGCTGCTCTCAAGGCGGCTGGCGTTATTCGTCGCCTCAAGGACGGCGTTCGCATTCTTGCTGATGGCGAGCTGACGACGAAGGTTTCCTTCGAAGTTGCTGGTGCGTCCAAGTCTGCTGTTGAAAAGATCGAGAAGTCTGGTGGTTCCATCAAGCTTCTGGTTGTTGCAGCGGAAGCCGCAGAGTAATATAAGACTTTGAACGCCCGGGGTGTTTCACTCCGGGCGTTCGCGCTCATAGTCGCATAAGCCTTTGAATCCTAATCGATTAAACGAAGATTATGCGAAAACTCTCAAGTTGCGCGAAAGCGTTTCGGGGAGAGCCTCACAGTTCTGAAGCGTTCATGGGAATGCTGACGGACTAACGAAAACAAGGGTGAGGCATGATTTTGGCTAAAAAGCCTTGATCCGTCCGAAGCCCGGTTTTTGAACCAGTATCTTTTAGACCTTTTCCGGAATTGCCGGTTTCCGTGCCGCTGGACAAGGGTCATGCGGAGAAATTTATGGCTTCAGCAGCGGAACAACTGGCCTCAAACCTGAATTTTTCGACCTTCGCTAAAGCCGAAGATCTGAAAAAGCGCCTCTGGTTTACCCTTGCCGCACTTCTCGTTTATCGCCTCGGAACACATATTCCGCTTCCTGGTCTGAACCCGGAAGCCTATGCACAGGCGTTTAAAGGGCAGGCCAACGGCATTCTTGGCCTCTTCAACATGTTTGCGGGCGGTGCAGTGGAGCGCATGGCGATCTTCGCGCTCGGCATCATGCCCTACATTTCCGCATCTATTATCGTGCAGCTGATGACATCGGTTGTGCCTTCGCTCGAAGCCTTGAAAAAGGAAGGCGAAGCAGGCCGCAAGATCATCAACCAGTACACACGTTACGGCACGGTGCTGCTCGGCACGCTTCAAGCTTACGGCATTGCCGCAGGTCTCGAGAGCGGGGCAGGGCTCGTCATCGATCCAGGCTGGTTCTTCCGTGTGTCCACCGTCATCACGCTGCTGGGCGGCACGATGTTCCTGATGTGGCTCGGTGAGCAGATCACGTCGCGCGGTATCGGCAACGGTATTTCGCTGATCATCTTCGCGGGTATTGCTGCTGGTCTGCCAAAGGCACTGGCCGGCACGCTGGAGCTGGGTCGCACCGGCGCATTGTCCACCACGCTGATTCTCATGGTCGTCGTCGTCGCTATCGGCGTGATTGCCCTGATCGTCTTCGTGGAACGCGCGCAGCGTCGTCTTCTGATCCAGTATCCGAAGCGACAGGTCGGCAACCGCATGTTCCAGGGCGATACATCGCATCTGCCGCTGAAGCTGAACACGGCTGGCGTCATTCCTGCGATCTTTGCATCGTCGCTGCTGCTTCTGCCTGCAACGGCTGCTGGCTTTACCAACAGCACCAATCTGCCGCCTTGGGCGACATCGATCATCGCGTCGCTTCAGCACGGACAGCCACTGTTCATGCTGCTCTACGGCCTGTTGATTGCGTTCTTCGCGTTCTTCTACACGGCGATTGTCTTCAATCCGAAAGACACCGCCGACAATCTGAAGAAGCACGGTGGCTTTATTCCCGGCATTCGTCCCGGCGAACGTACGGCTGAATACATCGATTACGTTCTGACACGCATCACGCTGGTTGGCGCTGTTTATCTGGTGTTCGTCTGTATCTTGCCTGAGACGCTTATTGCGCGGACTGGTATCCCATTAGCCCTTGGTGGTACTTCGCTTTTGATCGTAGTCAGTGTAACGCTTGATACTGTTGCACAGATTCAGGGTCACCTAATTGCTCAGCAATATGAGGGGCTGATCAAGAAATCGAAACTGCGTGGAGGAAAGAGGGGACGATGAGACTGATATTTTTGGGACCGCCGGGTGCTGGCAAGGGAACTCAGGCCAAGCGCTTGACCGATAAATATGGCATTCCACAACTTTCTACAGGCGACATGCTGCGTGCGGCCGTTACGGCAGGCACAGAGATCGGCAAGCGCGCCAAGGCAGTGATGGATGCTGGCGGTCTCGTATCGGATGATATCGTCAACCAGATCGTGTCTGAACGTATCCAGGAAGCGGACTGTGCCAAGGGGTTTATCCTCGATGGTTATCCGCGCACGGTTCCGCAGGCCAAGGCGCTTGCGGAAAACATGCGACAGAAAGATCTGGTGCTCGACGCCGTGATCGAACTGAAGGTCGACGAGGAAGCGCTGGTGCGCCGAATCGAAAACCGCGTTGCTGAAACGATTGCTGCCGGTGGCACTGTTCGCTCAGACGACAACCCTGATTCGTTCCGCAAGCGTCTTTCCGAGTATCGTGAAAAGACGGCTCCTTTGTCCCAATACTATGAGGGACAGGGGGAACTTGTGGTTCTGGACGGCATGGCACATGTCGATGCAGTGACCGTTGCAATCGAAGCTGTTCTTGAAAAAGACGCCAATGCTGCGGCTTCTGCTGCGCGCATCTAAAGAATCTTGGCGGGGCCGGTTGCTTTTTTGAACTGATTCCGTTAAACACCGCGCCAACTCGCGACAACCCAAGCGACTGGCGCGGATTTTCCTTTAGGGAAGGAAAATCCGAGTTCGGTCGTTTTTGACTTGTGACGAACAGGAAATTGAACTGGCGGCTGGTTTATGCCGCTCAAATGAAAGCACCACTTGCCGGATGGCAACTGGAACGCAAGGAGAATAGACGTGGCACGTATCGCTGGCGTCAACATCCCGACGGCTAAGCGCGTTGTTATCGCCTTGACCTATATTCACGGGATTGGTTCGAAATTCGCGCAGGAAATCATGGACAAGGTCGGTCTTCCGGCTGACAAGCGCGTTCATCAGCTGACGGACGCAGAAGTCCTTCAGATCCGCGAAGCAATCGACCGCGACTATCGCGTCGAGGGTGATCTTCGTCGCGAAAACTCGATGAACATCAAGCGTCTGATGGACCTCGGCTGCTACCGCGGCCTGCGTCATCGCCGTGGTCTTCCAGTCCGCGGTCAGCGCACGCACACCAACGCACGTACCCGTAAGGGTCCGGCGAAGGCGATCGCTGGTAAGAAGAAGTAATTTTCCGGTTCTCCGGAAAGGGGAGGCTGGTGCAAGCCGCACCAGCCTTTCTGAGTTTGGCGAGATGCTTCTTAGGAAGCGGATTGCCGGTGTAGCCGCTGGTGTTACGGCGGTGAAGAGATCAATGAAAGGTATACCATGGCCAAGGAAGCCACTCGCGTTAAACGTCGCGAACGTAAAAATATCACGTCGGGTGTTGCGCACGTCAACTCGACCTTCAACAACACGATGATCACCATCACCGACGCGCAGGGCAATGCTATTGCCTGGTCGTCTGCTGGTGCCAAGGGCTTCAAGGGTTCGCGTAAGTCGACTCCATTTGCTGCCCAGATCGCTGCTGAAGATGCTGCGAAGAAGGCTCAGGAACACGGCATGAAGACGCTTGAGGTAGAGGTTTGCGGTCCGGGTTCGGGTCGTGAGTCTGCACTTCGCGCTCTCCAGGCTGCCGGTTTCATGATCACCTCCATCCGCGACGTGACACCGATCCCGCACAACGGTTGCCGTCCGCGCAAGAAGCGTCGCGTCTAACGCGTTTCTGTCTGGAAATTCCGCCTCGCTTCGGTCAGGCGGAATTTTCGCGTAATCGGCGTGTGGTTTGTCGGCGTGGCCGGTGTGCCGCCGCTTTCAAACCCTCCGATGAACCTTTGAGGTTCCTCTCGGTGATCATGCTCGGTCCGCCACGATTGAATGGTGGCGGCGAACGGAAGGTTTAAAGATGATTCAAAAGAATTGGCAGGAACTGATCAAGCCGAACAAGGTCGAGTTCACGTCTTCCAGCCGCACCAAGGTTACCCTTGTTGCCGAGCCGTTGGAACGTGGTTTTGGCCTGACACTTGGCAACGCGCTTCGTCGCGTTCTCATGTCGTCTCTGCGTGGTGCAGCTGTGACTGCCGTGCAGATCGATGGCGTTTTGCATGAGTTCTCCTCCATCCCCGGCGTTCGGGAAGATGTGACGGATATCGTACTCAACATCAAGGAAATCGCCATCAAGATGGATGGTGACGATTCCAAGCGCATGGTTGTGCGCAAGCAGGGTCCAGGTGCCGTGACGGCTGGTGATATCCAGACGGTTGGCGACATCGAAATCCTCAACCCTGACCACGTGATCTGCACGCTCGACGATGGCGCTGAAATCCGCATGGAATTCACCGTCAACAACGGCAAGGGTTACGTGCCAGCAGATCGCAACCGTGCAGAAGATGCGCCTATCGGCCT
The DNA here is from genome assembly GCF_033957765.2 of Agrobacterium sp. rho-13.3. NCBI lineage: Bacteria > Pseudomonadati > Pseudomonadota > Alphaproteobacteria > Hyphomicrobiales > Rhizobiaceae > Agrobacterium > Agrobacterium sp. rho-13.3. The sequence goes on along the minus strand of NZ_CP192774.1, from coordinate 1,549,344 downwards.
TATTCCGGTGGACAGCCTCTACTCTCCGGTCAAGAAAGTGTCCTACAAGGTGGAAAACACCCGTGAAGGCCAGGTTCTCGACTACGACAAGCTGATCATGACGATCGATACGAATGGCTCTGTTTCCGGCGAAGACGCCGTTGCCTTTGCTGCTCGCATTCTTCAGGACCAACTGGGTGTCTTCGTCAACTTTGACGAGCCACAGAAGGAAGCAGAAGAAGAATCGGTTACCGAACTGGCATTCAACCCGGCACTTCTCAAGAAGGTTGACGAGTTGGAACTGTCCGTTCGTTCGGCAAACTGCCTGAAGAACGACAACATCGTTTACATCGGTGATCTCATTCAGAAGACAGAAGCCGAAATGCTTCGCACGCCGAATTTCGGTCGCAAGTCGCTCAACGAAATCAAGGAAGTTCTCGCTTCCATGGGTCTGCACCTCGGCATGGAAGTGCCAGCATGGCCGCCAGAGAACATCGAAGATCTCGCGAAGCGTTACGAAGACCAATACTGAGTGGCATGAGGGAGACCGTGAACCGGTTTTCCAACACCATGCTGCATCAACACGAAACCAGATAAGAAGGCAGACCCGTTAAAGACTGCCTTTCCCCGTCAAACAGCAGGCCCGGTCAGAGAGACAGGTTGCCTGCATGTGCCAGGAAACGGCAGGCCCGGATAGGGATCCTGCGCTAAAGGAGAATAGCAATGCGCCACGGAAATTCAGGCCGCAAGCTCAATAGAACCGCCAGCCACCGCAAGGCAATGTTTGCCAACATGGCTGCTTCGCTCATCACGCATGAGCAGATCGTAACAACTCTGCCAAAGGCGAAGGAAATTCGCCCGATCGTAGAACGTCTTGTAACGCTCGGCAAGCGCGGCGACCTGCACGCTCGTCGTCAGGCCGTGTCCCAGATCAAGGATCAGGACGCCGTTCGCAAGCTGTTCGACGCGATTGCGACACGTTACGCAACCCGCAACGGCGGCTACCTGCGTATCATGAAGGCTGGCTACCGTCAGGGCGACAATGCCGCTTTGGCTGTTATCGAGTTTGTTGAGCGCGACGTCGACGCCAAGGGCGCAGCCGACAAGGCTCGCGTTGCTGCTGAAGCGGAAGCCGCAGAAGCCGCATAATATTCAGGCGCTCTCGAGCGTCGGATCATAAAAAAGCCGGGTGAGCGATCACCCGGCTTTTTGCTGTTTTGTCGCAAGCCACGTCGGTCTTAGGTGTGCGATTATGCTTCGTTTTGCGCATCTCTATAAATGTCACCATCCCGTGCCGCCCGGCGCCATGGGCGGGCTTTGTTGAGCGCCCCGTCATAGGCCGGGTTATCGCGGTCAATTAGCGCAAAGGCCAATGCATTTCGCGGCTCGGCAGGGCAATGGGAAATGATCTTGCCATCGGGGCCGATAATTCCGGCTGGGCCTTCGGGCGCGGTTTGAGCGGGTGTCGCGCCGCTGATCCACAGGCAGTTGAAACCTGCATGGGCGCGAAGGGCGATCTGGAAGAAGTTTCTAATACCGTATGAGGAGAACAGGATCGCATCGACATCCAGCCGCTCATATTCCATGAACAGTTCCGGAAATTGGACCTCGATGCAGGTAAGGCAGCCGAAACGGTAGCCGTCTATCTCGAGTGTTACAGGCTGTTTGCCGGGCGTGAACCAGCCAGACAGCTCGGAATTTGAGAGATACCGCTTGTCGTATCTCGCCACCAAATCTCCGCTGTCACTGACAATATACTGGCTGTTGTGCGGTGGGTGAGGGGAGTTGAACGGATGGGCAGAACCCACCACTGCAAATATACCGTGCTTTTTGCAGGTTTGCGCAATCGCTTCCAATTCCGCAGAGTGGCTTTTCCAATCCAGCTGGTGCCAGTCTTCAGGTGAGGCGATTTGTGCTTTGGAATAGCCTGATAATGCACCCTCGCAGAAATTGACGAGACGCGCGCCTTGTTTTGCCGCTTCCTCGATAAGTACACGTATCGTCCGTCCATTTTCAGCGATGTCGTTTGTGACGATGCTTTGGGCTGCCGCTATTTTCATGAGTGTCGTTCCAGCTTACTCCGGCACGGAAATCCGTCGTTTGATGTGCTTCAGATGCGCGACGATGGTGAAGGTCATGATGACGAGAAGTGACCATGAACTCCATTTGCCGATGTGCACCACAGACCACGCGCCGAGTTGGTTGGGGTAGCGCCAGATGCCGAATATTGTCGCGATGTTCTCTGCGAGCCAGATGAAAAAGCCGATGAGGATGAAGGACAGCAGCATGGGCATTGTGCGGTCGCGGTCATAGGGGCGGTAGATGACGGTGGCGCGGGCGTAGAGGCCCACGGCGCAGGCGGCAATGTACCAGCGGTAATCTCCGATGAAGTGGTGGGTGAAAAAATTGACGTAGACGGCGATGCCGATCAACGTGGCCATCCAGTAGCTGGGATGATGTTTGATCCGGACATCCAGCAGGCGCCATGCCTGAATGATGTAGCTGCCGATGGCGGCGTACATAAAGCCGGAAAACAGCGGCACCCCAAGCACTTTCGTATAGGCGAAATCCGGGTAAGACCATGACTGGATGCTGCTGGACGTCTTGAAGACTTCCAGCGCAAAGCCGACAACGTGAAACAGCAGAATGGCCTTTGCCTCATCCAGCGTTTCCAGCTTGCTCCAGATCATGAAGAACTGGATGGCAAGCGCGATGACGAGCAGCACGTCATAACGCGGCAGGCCGAAGACGCCGGCGCGCGGCACCAGAAAAATCGCCAGGAAAAACAAGCCGACGAACAAACAGGCACGCGCTTGCTTGATGCCGAAATAGAGAAATTCGACGATGAAGCGTTTTGCACCTTTCAACTCACCCCAAGGCTGGGTATCGCACAGAAATGCGTCGAGTGAGGACAGGCGGCTGGAAGGGATGGCGGTCTCGGTCGTCAAAGCCGGTAATCCTCGTTGCTCGGTACGATTGCATGTCTATAGCAAAACGGGAATAAAGCGACATGATGATCGAACAGAAATTTTGCCGGAGAATTGCGCTGCTGTTTGCAGCTTGTGTGGTGATTTTGGCCGGACTGGCTTTGCGGCGTTACGGTTACACGATCGGCCTGCCGTTTATCATCGTGAAATACGGCGGGTCGGTGCTGTGGGGATCGATGGTCTATCTGCTGGTGGCGGCGACAACGCCAAGGCGGCTTGCCGTTCCCCTGGCATGTTCAGTGGCGATCGTGGTGGAGTTCATCCGGCTTATACATTTCCCGGCGCTGGATGCGTTCCGAGCAACAACGGCTGGGGCGCTGCTGCTCGGGCGCGTGTTTTCGCTGTGGAATATTGCCTGTTATCTTGTGGGTATAGGTCTGGCGGCGCTTATCGCGACGCGTTAGGTCTGTACGGCCGGTTGTAATAGGCGTTGGTTCCGTCATCCATCTCCATCTTCAATCGGATGGAAGAGGATAAATCCGTTTATGGACGCGTGGAGAAAGTTCTCTCTTTTTTTTCAGGCAGATTTTGTTTTGACGATTTGCGCTGTCTTTTAATCCTCATGATCGTTGGCCGTGCAAGACGGTATCCGAGCAGCAGCACCATCACCGAAATATAGAACACCGGCTCCAGCGTCAGGGATTTGCGGGCCAGCACGAAGTGCAGGACGCCGACGATCAGCACCAGATAGACGAGCTTGTGCAGCGTGTTCCAGCGGCTGCCGAGGGTGCGGATAGACCAACGGTTGGAGGTGAGGGCGAGCGGGATGAGCATGAGAAAGCCCGCCATGCCGAACATGATGTAAGGCCGTTTCAGCACATCGCCGAGGATGGAGCTGAAGATCAGCCCGCGATCCAGAATGATATAGACGGCGAGATGCGACAGCACGTAATAAAAGGCCACCAGCCCAAGCGCACGCCGGTAGGCGATGAGGTTGGTGTTGAACAGATCGCGCAGCGGCGTCACGCAAAGGCCGATGCAGAGAAAGCGCAGCGCCCAGATGCCCAGCAGATGCTCGAATTCTTTGACCGGATTGAATCCCAGCCCGCCTGTGGCCGCGAGATAGAAATACCACAGGCCGGGACAGAGACCGACAATATACACCGCCCAGATGGCGGCGGGCTGATATCGCTTCGGCAGCGAGGGGAGTGAAAGCGCGATTGCCATGCTCAGTAATTCGCTTTCAAATCCATGCCGGTGTAAAGGCTGGCAACCTCTTCATATCCATTGAACATCAATGTCGGGCGGTTCTGCGTGCTGAAAACGCCGCCTTCGCCGATACGTTGTTCATGTGCCTGGCTCCAGCGCGGATGGTCGACATTCGGATTGACGTTGGAAAAGAAGCCGTATTCACGGGCGTTGGAATTTTTCCATGTCGTTTCCGGCTGTTTTTCCACCAGCGAAATGCGAACGATGGATTTGATGCCCTTGAAACCGTATTTCCACGGCACGACAAGACGAATGGGCGCGCCGTTCTGGTTCGGCAGCGTTTCTCCGTAAAGACCGACGGCCAGAATGGTCAGCGGATGGCGGGCTTCGTCCAGACGAAGACCTTCGACATAGGGCCAATCCAGCGGCTGGAAGAGGCCGCGTTGTCCCGGCATTTCCTCTGGCCGAACCACCGTTTCAAAAGATACGAATTTGGCGCTGCCCAGCGGCTCGACCTTGTCCAGCAATGCGGACAGCGGAAAGCCAATCCACGGAATGGCCATGGACCAGCCCTCTACGCAGCGCATCCGGTAGGTGCGTTCTTCCAGCTGGTATTTCAACAGGTCTTCTATGTTGAATTCCTGCGGTTTGCCGACCAGCCCATCGACCTTCACGGTCCACGGCGTTGGCTTGAAATCACCGGCGTTCTCTTTGGGATCAGTCTTGCCCGTGCCGAATTCATAGAAATTATTGTAGCTGGTGACGGCATCGAGCGGCGTCAGCTTTTCATCCAGTTTGTAAGCGCCGGGGGCGGCAGACAGGGGCGCTGCCATCGCATCTTGCCCCGCAAGCCCCAGCGCGGCGAAACCGGCAGCCGTGCCGAGAAAGTTTCGTCTGGACAGATAGATGTCGCGTGGTGTGATGTCGGTGGAAGGAATATGGGGTGGGCGGTAGGCGGGCATGGAAACCTCCTGAGGGAGCCAAGGGAGCGGTGTCGCTGTTCGTACCTACTACGTTGGCATCATAAGATATGTTTCAGCTTTTAAACAAAAAAAAGCGGTTAATGTGCGCGATCGCGTATTCGTGACAATAATCCCTGAAATATTGGGGTATGTGAATTGGCGTACCGTACCGAACCGTACTGTTTTGCCGGAAGGTGACAGTGACACGTCAGCGCGTTTGGAGTAGAACGCTCTTAACAGCGAAGGGAAGGCGTCTATGGTGCCTTTGGAGGAAGCCTTTCGCGTGAGACAAATCGAGGAATAAGCACATGCCAGTCTATCGCTCCAGAACGACAACCCATGGCCGCAACATGGCCGGTGCCCGCGGCCTTTGGCGCGCAACCGGAATGAAGGATGGCGATTTCGGCAAGCCGATTATCGCTGTCGTCAACTCTTTCACGCAGTTCGTGCCGGGCCATGTCCACCTGAAGGATCTCGGTCAGCTCGTGGCGCGTGAAATCGAGGCCGCCGGTGGCGTTGCCAAGGAATTCAACACCATCGCCGTGGATGATGGCATCGCCATGGGCCATGACGGGATGTTGTATTCGCTGCCATCGCGCGAAATCATTTCCGATAGTGTCGAGTACATGGTCAATGCCCACTGCGCCGATGCGATGGTGTGCATTTCCAACTGCGACAAGATCACCCCCGGCATGTTGAGCGCCGCCATGCGCCTCAATATTCCTGCCGTTTTCGTGTCCGGTGGACCGATGGAAGCGGGCAAGGCCGTGCTGCACGGCAAGACCGTGGCGCTTGATCTTGTCGACGCGATGGTTGCTGCTGCCGATGACAAGATGACGGATGAAGAAGTCGACACCATCGAACGTGCCGCCTGTCCGACCTGCGGTTCTTGCTCCGGGATGTTCACGGCCAATTCCATGAACTGCCTGACGGAAGCGCTGGGTCTGGCTTTGCCCGGCAACGGTTCTACGCTCGCCACCCACTCGGATCGCAAGCGCCTGTTTGTCGAGGCTGGCCATCTGATCGTTGATCTGGCACGCCGCCATTACGAGCAGGATGATTATACCGTTCTGCCACGCTCGATTGCCACCAAGGCGGCATTCGAGAACGCCATTGCGCTGGATATCGCCATGGGCGGCTCCACCAACACCGTGCTGCACATTCTGGCCGCAGCGCATGAAGGTGATGTCGATTTCACCATGGAAGACATTGATCGCATGTCGCGCAAGGTGCCGTGCCTGTCCAAAGTCGCGCCTGCCAAGCAGGACGTGCATATGGAAGACGTTCACCGCGCAGGCGGCATCATGCGTATTCTGGGCGAGCTGGACCGTGGCGGTCTTATCAACCGCGATTGCTACACGGTGCATGAACCCACGCTCGGCCACGCCATCGACCGTTGGGACATTACCCGCACCAACAGCGAAACCGTGCGCCAGTTCTTCAAGGCGGCGCCCGGTGGCGTGCCGACGCAGGTTGCGTTCAGCCAGTCCTCGCGTTGGGATGAGCTGGACACCGACAGCGAGAACGGTGTTATCCGCTCCGTTGAAAAGCCGTTCTCCAAGGATGGCGGTCTGGCAGTTCTTTACGGCAACATCGCGCTGGATGGCTGCATCGTGAAGACGGCAGGCGTTGACGAGTCGATCCTGAAATTCAACGGCGTTGCCGTGGTTTATGAGAGCCAGGATGCGGCCGTTAAGGGCATTCTGTCCAACGAAGTGACGGAAGGCGATGTCGTCGTCATCCGCTACGAAGGTCCGAAGGGCGGTCCGGGTATGCAGGAAATGCTTTACCCAACCAGCTATCTGAAGTCGAAGGGGCTGGGCAAAGCCTGCGCACTCATCACCGACGGTCGCTTCTCTGGTGGCACTTCTGGCCTGTCCATCGGCCATGCGTCGCCAGAAGCAGCGCAAGGTGGCGCCATCGGCCTCGTGCGTCAGGGTGATCCTATTGAGATCGATATCCCCAACCGCACGATCAACCTCAAGGTTTCGGACGCCGAACTGGCTGCGCGCCGCGCCGAACAGGACCAGCTTGGCTGGAAGCCTGCGGACAAGCGCAAGCGCAACGTGACGACGGCTCTCAAAGCCTACGCCGCGTTTGCCTCCAGCGCCGATAAGGGTGCGGTGCGTATTCTGCCGGAATAAGTTCTGCGGATATTGGATATTGAAGCCGTCCGGTTATGCCGGGCGGCTTTTTTGTTTGAACCGGAACTGGCTTCTCTTCAAAACGTTCGATGGCACCAACAAAACGAGGATTAAAATCAATGAAACGCGCAATCGTGACCGGGGGTGCTGGTCTGATCGGTACTGGTGTTATTGAGGCATTGCTGACGGAAGGTTGGACCGTTGCGTCATTCGATGTGAAGGAAGGGACGACCAAAGCGCGGCATGTGTATTGCGATGTTGGCGATGAAAGCTCGGTCGCGGCGGCCTTCGAGCAATTGGGATGGAAGGGGTTGGAGCTTCTTGTCAACAATGCGGGCATTGCCGGGCCGGTGAATGGGCCTATCCACAAACTGTCATTATCAGACTGGCGCAAGGTAACGGACAGCCATTTGACGGGTGCGTTCTTGATGGTGCGCTCTGCCGTGCCTTTGATGGGCGAGGGGGCTGGTATCGTCAATATGGTATCCACCCGCGCGTTTATGTCGGAACCGGACACCGAAGCCTATGCCGCGTCCAAAGGCGGGTTGGTGGCGCTGACCCACGCGCTTGCCGTCAGCCTCGGACCGAACATTCGCGTCAACGCCATCGCGCCCGGCTGGATTACCAACGACACGGATTTGCGAAAGAAGGACCATGCGCAGCATTTGGTAGGGCGCGTGGGAAAGCCGCAGGATATTGCCGACGCCGTCGTTTATCTTGCCGGAGCGGGCTTTATGACGGGGCAGGTGATGGTTCTGGACGGCGGCATGACGAAGAAGATGATCTACGAGGAGTAATCAGCCGCCTTGGTGAGAAACTGATTCAAGGCGCTCGGATGTTGAATCCGAAAAATGGTTCAAACTTCTGATGTCGTTGGGTTTTCCATCTTTTGACTATAGAGCGCCGAAAGTCACAATGGAGTGAAGACCGTATCGCGGTTCTTTTTACCGCTGCCAGGCCCACTAAATGAAACGGCATGAAACGTCGCACCGCACTTGCTCTCATGGCTACATTGCCATTCGCCTCCCTTGTCCGCGCCCAATCGACAGAGGGTTTTCAGCCATTGCTCGAGAAAGCCGATGCACTGGACAGTTTGAAGGCGGTTATCGTCAGCGTCGATGGCAGGGAGGTCGCCAGCCGCGCCTATCATGGCGCGTCGCTGAGCGGCTCGACCAACATCAAATCCGCATCGAAATCCATCGTTTCGGCGCTGGTGGGCATGGCGATCGATCGCAAGATATTGGATGGCACCGATCAGCCTATCGCGTCTGTGCTGCGCACGGATTTTCCGTCTGGTCCCGATCCGCGATTGGAGCGGGTGACGATTGGCAATCTGCTGTCCATGAAATCCGGTCTGGAGCGCATGTCCGGTCCCAATTATGGGCGCTGGGTTTCCAGCCGAAATTGGGTACGCATGGCGCTGGGTTCCGGTTTCGCGGGAGAGCCGGGTGGCGGGATGCTCTATTCCACCGGCTCCACGCATCTGCTGTCGGCAATCCTCACGAAAGCATCGGGCCGTTCCACGCTGGCATTGGCGCGAGACTGGTTTTCACCGCTCGACGGTTTTTCCATCGGCGCGTGGGAACGTGATCCGCAGGGGATTTATCTGGGTGGAAACCAGATGGCGATGACGGCGCGCTCCTTGCTGGCCTTCGGTGAGCTCTACCGCCGTGGTGGCGTGACGCCCGATGGCGATAGGCTGTTGTCCCAGACGTGGATCGACCAGTCCTGGGTCCAGCGCACCAATTCCGTCTTTAATGGCGATGGATACGGGTATTGCTGGTTCATCAAGGATATGGCGGGAGAGAAGGTCTATTATGCCTGGGGGTATGGCGGCCAAATGCTGTACATCGTGCCGTCCAAAAAGCTTTCCGTGGTCATGACCTCCCGAGAGGACGCGCCATCGGCGCGCACCGGCTATCGGGATCAACTGCACGGGTTGATGTCGGACATCATCAGCGCGGCTTAAAGCGGCCTGTTGATGTTCTGGAACGCTTCGCCCAGCTTCACCATGCGCTCATCATAGGCTTTGGTCAGGCAGGCGGCATCGGCGGCGCAGGTCTGGCGGTGTTTGAGCCATTCGCTTTGTTCGGTGCGCAGCGTGTCTCGGGCGCCCATGGCCATCAGTTGGGTGAGAATGTCGAAGGTGGTTGCCATCCGCACATCCTGATCATTCAGGGCGCGATTTTCACAGATCGTCTTTTCGTCTGCCGCAAGGTCTGTCTTGGTGCAATCAAAGCTGGCCGCGCCAACAGGCGAGCCGTGAGAATAGGATGCGATAACAATCAGGGCGGCAAGGATATGTTTCTTCAAATGCATGTGGATCTCTTTTCAGAACCGGACTTTATATGCCGTCTAAAGCATGTCGCGCAAAAGTGTGCAGCGGTTTTGCGGTAACGACATGCGCTTAAAGTCCGGAGAACCGCAACTTGTTCCATTGTTATATTCGGCGCACAGTTCGTCATGATCTTGCCGCGCTTTGATTTATAGGCTTAAGCGTTATAACTCCATCATACTGATGAAGATGAGGAATCACATGCCAAGCATGTCGAAGTATCTGACCACCGGCTTTCTGAGCGCCCTGCTTTTGATGCCGGTAACGGCGCGCGCGCAGGACAGCAAAGCCGTACCTTCCAGCACGGCGGACATGCAGCTGTCCTTTGCGCCGCTCGTCAAACGCACTGCGGGTGCCGTTGTGAATGTTTACGCGGAACGCGTCGTGCAAAAACGGGCCTCGCCTTTTGCGGGCGATCCGTTCTTCGAGCAGTTTTTCGGGCAGCAATTGCCCAACCGCACGGAAAAGCAATCTTCTCTCGGCTCCGGCGTTATCGCCACGGCCGGCGGGCTGGTGGTGACGAACAATCACGTCATCGATGGCGCGGACGATATCAAGGTGGCACTGGCGGATGGCCGTGAGTTTTCCTCCAAGGTTCTGCTGAAAGATGACCGGCTTGATCTGGCCGTCTTGCAGATCGACGCGAAGGAGCAGTTCCCGGTTCTGCAACTGGGTGATTCCGATAAGACCGAGGTGGGTGATCTCGTTCTCGCCATTGGCAACCCCTTCGGTGTCGGCCAGACGGTGACGAGCGGTATCGTGTCGGCACTGGCGCGCAATCAGGTGACGCAGGGCGATTTCGGTTTCTTCATTCAGACGGATGCCTCCATCAACCCCGGCAACTCCGGTGGTGCGCTGATGAACATGGCGGGTGAGCTGATCGGCATCAACACGGCCATCTTCTCCCGCGGTGGCGGATCGAACGGCATCGGTTTTGCCATTCCTGCCAATCTGGTGCGGGTGTTCCTTGCTGCTGCCGAAAAGGGCGATACGAGTTTCCAGCGTCCTTATGTTGGCGCAACGTTTGACCCCGTGACATCCGAAGTGGCCGAAGCGCTTGGCCTCAAGCGGGCGCGTGGCGCGCTGGTCGTCAGTGTGGTGAAGGATGGGCCTGCCGAGAAGGCTGGCATTGAGCCGGGGCAGGTGGTGACGGCGGTGAATGGCATCGAGGTCGAGCACCCCGACGCGCTGGGGTATCGCCTGACCACAGCGGGCATTGGCAAATCTGCCAAGATCACGCTGATCGACAAAGGGCAGGAGAAAAACGTCACCATCGCGCTGGATACCGCGCCGGAAACAGCGCCGCGTGACGAGCGCCTGCTGGAAGGCCGCAATCCGTTTGCAGGCGCCACGGTTGCCAATCTCTCGCCAAAACTGTCCGACGAGTTGCGGATGCCGCAAGGCATCACGGGCGTCGTTATTGTTGATGTGAAACGCAATTCGCCCGCGTCCCGCGTTGGTTTCCAGCCAAAGGACATCATCGTCACCCTGAATGGTGTCGACATGGGCAAAACAGCAGATGTGCAACATGCGCTGGAAGACAATCCGGGCTTTTGGCGCGTGGAAGTCATTCGCGATGGCCAGCGCCTGCGGCAGTTCCTGCGATGAGCGGCGATCTCTTCGCCCCGCAAATTCCAGCAGAGGTCGCCAGCCGGCGACCTCTGGCAGACCGGCTGCGCCCGACAACACTTGCAGAGGTGACGGGCCAGCCACATCTGACGGGCGAGGAGGGCGTTCTGCGCCGCATGATCGAGAGCGGCTCTCTCGGGTCGATGATATTCTGGGGTCCGCCCGGCACGGGAAAAACGACCGTTGCACGGTTGCTTTCCGGCGAGGCGGGGCTGGCTTTCGAGCAAATCTCCGCCATTTTCTCCGGTGTGGCCGATCTGAAAAAAGTGTTCGAAAGTGCACGTGCCCGCCGTATGAACGGGCGGCAGACCTTGCTGTTCGTGGACGAAATCCACCGTTTCAACCGCGCACAACAGGACAGTTTTCTGCCTGTCATGGAAGATGGCACGATCATCCTCGTCGGCGCCACGACGGAAAATCCATCCTTCGAACTCAACGCCGCTCTTTTGTCGCGTGCGCGGGTGCTGACGTTCAAATCCCATGATGAAGACAGTCTCGAAGAGCTTTTAAAGCGCGCCGAGGATGTTGAAGGCAAGCCACTGCCGTTGATCGATGATGCGCGGGCCTCGCTGATCCGTATGGCGGATGGTGATGGGCGCGCCGTGCTGACGCTGGCCGAAGAGGTTTGGCGCGCAGCGCGCAAGGATGAGACTTTCGACACCGAAGGACTGACGCACATCGTGCAGCGCCGTGCGCCTGTCTATGACAAGGCGCAGGACGGCCATTATAACCTGATTTCGGCGCTGCATAAATCGGTGCGCGGGTCTGACCCGGATGCCGCGCTGTATTATCTGGCGCGCATGTTCGATGCTGGCGAAGACCCTCTTTATCTGGGGCGGCGGCTGGTGCGGATGGCGGTGGAAGACATTGGCCTTGCAGATCCGCAGGCACTGGTCATCTGCAATGCCGCCAAGGATGCTTATGATTATCTCGGTTCACCGGAGGGTGAACTGGCGCTGGCACAGGCCTGCGTTTATCTGGCGACCGCACCCAAATCCAACGCTGTTTACACCGCCTTCAAAGGCGCGATGCGGGCGGCGAAGGAAAATGGTTCTTTGCTGCCACCAAAGCATATTCTCAATGCCCCGACCAAGCTGATGAAAAGCGAAGCTTACGGCGATGGCTATCGTTACGATCATGATGAGCCGGACGCGTTTTCAGGGCAGGATTATTTCCCGGAGAAAATGGGGCGAACCAAATTTTATGATCCGCCGGATCGCGGCTTTGAGCGGGATATTCGCAAACGGCTGGACTGGTGGGCCAAGTTGCGCCGCGAGCGAAACGGCCAATAACTCAGGACGCCTTGCGCAAGACCGGCGCGGCATGGGCGGGCAGCATCTTTACCGATGATTCCGCCAGCGCATGATGGCCTTCGCAATCCACGATGAGGTGCCAATGGGACGTCTCGGGAATTGCGAGCCTGATCGGTGATTTCTTGGCGACGCCGCCGAGATATTTGAAATCCAGCATTTCCGTAAAACGCTGGTAATTGCCTGGTGTCATGAGCCGCACGTTGTTCACGGCGTTCAACGATACCTCGATGATCGCGCCTGCGCGCAATTCCTTCAGGTTGTAATGGGTAAAGCGGAAGCTTGGCGTTGCCATGATGAGCCTCTTTATTATGAGATGTGGCCCATAATGATACGCGGCGATGCTTAACGCTTCTTTATCGCGATACTGCATTATCCGGCATTCAATAATTCCCCATGAAATTTTCTTTTTGTTGTGCGAATTATAATTTATACTATCGAATAATATCGCTTATCTCGTGATTTACACTGATTTAATTTTGTATTTGATTGTTCATGAAGTAAATATTCAATGTAGTATTAAATTTTAGATGTTCCTAATTGTAGTTTATTTATAATAAATATTTCTCAATTACCATTCTCTTGTGTTGTAACAATTGAAGTGGTCACCAGAATGAAACATCTTACGATTTCCATGCGCCTTTATGCGCTTGTCGCGTTGTTTCTTGTGATAATGGCGGCCGCTCTTACGTCCAGTCTGTTTGGCAGTTACCAGGGGATGGAGCGGGAGCGCAAAGCAGGACTTGAATCGATGACGCAAACCGGCGTCGGTATTCTTGGTCAATATTATCGCATGGAGCAAAACGGTACTTTGACGAGGGAGGTAGCGCAGCAGCAGGCCAAGGCGGCGATTGGTGCCATGCGTTATGAAAATGGCAGCGGCTATTTCTGGATCAACGATATGGGTCCAAAAATGGTCATGCACCCCATTAAGCCCGAGCTGAACGGAACCGATCTCAGTGCCAACAAAGATCCGAACGGCAAGCACCTGTTCGTTGAGTTCGTCAACACAGTCAAAGCGGGCGGCAAGGGGTTTGTCGATTATTATTGGCCGAAACCAGGCTCACCCGATCCTGTCGAAAAGTTTTCTCACGTTGCCGGATTTGAACCTTGGGGCTGGATTGTCGGCACGGGCGTATACGTTGACGACCTGAAAGCCACATTCTGGCGCGAAGCGCTGTGGATTGCAGGCGTCTGTGGCGTCAGCGCCATCGTCGTGCTTGCTGTTGCGGCCTTCGTCGTTGGTGGTGTCACGCGCCCGATTGGACGCCTCAAAGCCAGCATGAGCAGCATTGCCGATGGCAATGGCAATGCCGAGGTTCCATTTACGGACAACCGCAATGAAATCGGCGGCATGGCAAAAGCTCTTCTCATTCTGCGCAACTCGGTCAACGAGCGCGCCCAGATGCAGGTACGAGAAGCCGAACAGCAGCGTTCTATCGAAGAAACACGCCGTGGAAACGAGGAAGCTCTGCGGTCTGCCTCTGATCAGCAGGCCCATGCCATGGCTGAACTGGCCCATGCGCTGGAAAATCTGGCGCGTGGCGATCTGACCGTTCAGGTTGGCAATATCGGCGTTGAATATGAAAAGCTGCGCAACGACTTCAACGACGCCGTTGGGGAGTTGCACAACGTCATCTCGGCCATTGCCCGCACCAGCCATGTCGTGAATGACAGTGCTTCGGACATCAGCCAGGCCACGGGCAATCTTTCCCGCCGCACCGAACAGCAGGCTGCGGCACTGGAAGAAACAGCCGCGGCGCTGGACGAGATTACCGCAACGGTGCGCACGGCTTCTGAACGCGCCAATGAAGCGCGCCAGATGGTGATCGAAACGAAGACGAGCGCTGGCCGCTCCGGTGATATCGTTCGCAACGCTGTGGACGCCATGAACCGCATCGAGGACTCGTCCAAGAAGATCGGCCAGATCATCGTCGTCATCGACGAGATCGCGTTCCAGACCAATCTGCTTGCGCTGAACGCCGGTGTTGAAGCCGCGCGTGCAGGCGAAGCCGGTCGCGGTTTTGCGGTTGTGGCGCAGGAAGTGCGTGAGCTTGCGCAACGTTCCGCCAATGCGGCGAAGGAAATCAAGACACTCATCAACAGCTCTGCCGATCAGGTTAGCGGTGGTGTGTCTCTGGTTCGCTCCACCGGTGATGCGCTGGATGAGATCGTTGCTCTGGTCAACCGCGTCGATGGTCACGTCAACACCATTGCCACCACCGCACGCGAGCAGGCAACCGGTCTTCAGGAGATCAACACCTCCGTCAACCACATGGACCAGATGACGCAGCAGAACGCGGCCATGGTGGAAGAAACGACGGCAGCCAGCCAGACACTGGCAGAAGAAAGCCGCCAACTCCGCTCGCTGCTGTCCCGCTTCCAGCTGGAAGGCACAGGACAATCCATGTCCCGCGCTGCTTAACCCACCTTCTCAGGCTATTCGAACGGGCGCTGCACTGCGGCGCCCGTTTCTGTTTTGAAACTTTGTTCAGCCGCCCATTTGCGCCACGCGACGCGTCATCCAGTTGACGTATGTGGTGCGTGTCATTTTACGGCGGGCAGCCTCGGTGTCGATGAAATCAAGCACATCGGCGTCGAGCATCATATTGGCGCGGACGGGTTTGCCGGCAACGCGTATGAGCGGAACGCTGACCAGCGTTGCACCCGAAGGTACCGTAACATTCTCAAGGGCGCTGGGCTCGATCAAAGTCGCACCATCGCGTTCCGTCTCGATCGCGTAGTCACGTAAGGATTCTTCTGCGTTGATCAGCGCCTCGTCAATGGTCTCCCCCATTGCAACGACGCCATCAAGATCAGGAAAGACAACGCCGTAAGCGCCTTTTTCTCCGTCTATCAGGGCTGGGTATCTAAGTGTCATGGTTTGCTTCCCGTGATGTGTGGATGTTGTTTTATTGTTGTTTTTGTTGTTTTTGTTCTTTGGATGTTTGATCGGGAATTTGGGAAGGGCTAAGCGCCCCATCCCGCTTTCTTCGCGATGGACCCAGCAACTCCGGGGCTTACATTGCGGTGCCTTGGCACTTGCACGACGCCCTTCTCAGGATGGCGATAGATATCGTGCGCGGCGCCATGTCTGTCGAAGGTCCAACCCTCATCTTTCAACCGCCTTATAATTTTTGCAGTATGTGTTTCCATCGCAACTCCCTAAAATATGTGCAATTATATGCACGATTTCCTGAGTCAAATCAATATTCTTGTGCATATATTTGCACGAACAGGACGGCGGAGTTTTTAGACTGGCTGCTAGTCGAGGCGATGTGTCGACAGCGTGCACTTGATCCAACATGACATCCCCAATCATTTGCCTGTCAGTTTCTCTGCGTCCGCAAAAAGGGTTCGTTTACCAAATTTGTTTAAGATTTAGTTTGATTGCCGCGCGTTGCGGCCGCTGAAGGTACAGGTTTCTGGTATGGCGTATGTTTCCCTTCCGCGTCGTTTTGTGACGTTGCTGTTAATGTCCACGGTGATCGTATCGTGCTCGGCGGAGGGGCTTGTGCCTCCCGCCGAAGTGGATGGTGCCACGCGGGTCAGTTCCATCCGCTCTTCCAACCAGCAAAATTACAGCGTGCCACCAGCAGGCGATATGCAAAGCCAACCGGCCAGCGATTATTCCGCTTTGTCTCAGCCGATGCCGGACCATGCGCCTTCTCGCGATCCTTTGTTGCAAGCGGCACCCGGCCAGCAATTCTCCACGCTGGACGCTCAACAGCAGCGTCTGGGTGGCCAACAGCCGATGTCCGATGCGGCGATGTCCGATACGGCCATGGCCGAGGGGCAGGGCGGCGTGAACATGGATAACGAGCTTGGCGTTGCGCCCGTGCGTGGGCTGGCCGAAGAGGAGGACATGGATATTGCCGGTGCTGGCGGGTCCGATCCGACGATGGCTGCACCACCGCGCCAAAGCCGACCACTCAACCAGTCCCGCCTCATTCCGCCACCGGGCGAAGGCCAGCGGCAACGTCAGCCTGTGCAGGATGTGGCGATGCTGATGCCGCAAAATCCGATGCAGGAAAACCGCTCGTCTGCGCCTCCGGGCATGATGCCGCAATCGGAAATCGCCTGCCGCTCGGAACTGCGCCGGCTTGGCGTTTCGTTTCGCGATGTTGCGCGCATAGCGGATGGCCCGACATGCGGCATCGATTACCCCATCGAACTCAGTGGCCTTGCCAGCGGTGTCGATGTGCGGCCTGCGGTGAAGCTGAATTGCCAGGTTACGGTCGCGTTTGCCAAGTGGGTGAAGTTCGAACTCGTGCCATCCTCCCGCTTTCGTTATCTTTCGGGTGTTGGGCGGATCACGCCGATGGGCGGTTATTCCTGCCGCAAGATGAATTCGCGTTCGAGCAATCCGTGGTCTGAGCATGCGCGTGGCAACGCCATCGATATCGGCACGATTACCCTGAAAAACGGCAAGGAAATCGATGTCCGGAAAAAGAGCTTTTTTGCTTTCCGCGAAAATGCGCTTTTGAAGGCCGTGCGGAACGATAGCTGCAAATATTTCTCGACGGTTCTTGGGCCGGGAAGCGATCCAAACCACTGGAACCACTTCCATTTCGATCTTCGCACCCGCAAGTCCGGTTATCGTCACTGCGATTGAGTTCGCATGATGAAATCGCATTTATAACAAGTTGATGATATTGCGGTAGGGATGGCTTTTCAACGCCCATGAACCTATATGCTTTCACACAGGCGTCTGTTGAAAGATAACTCATGAATTCCCCTGCAAAATCTATAGTTTCCATCCAGAACCTGACGAAATCCTACGCAAACGGTTTTCAGGCGCTGAAAGGCATCACACTCGATATCTATGAGGGCGAAATCCTTGCGCTGCTGGGACCGAATGGTGCTGGTAAAACCACGCTGATCTCCATCATCTGCGGGCTGGTCAATCCCGGAGAGGGCAAGGTATTTGTCGGCGGGCATGATGTCGTCAGCGAGTTTCGCAAAACACGCGCGCTCATCGGCCTTGTTCCGCAGGAACTGACGACCGACCAGTTCGAGACGGTTTGGAACACGGTGTCCTTCTCTCGTGGCCTGCATGGGCAGAAGAAGAACCCGCAACTCATCGAGAAAATCCTCAAGTCCCTCTCTCTGTGGAGCAAGAAGGACAACATGTTGCGGGAGCTTTCCGGCGGCATGAAGCGGCGTGTGCTGATTGCCAAGGCACTGGCGCATGAACCGAAGATCCTGTTTCTGGATGAACCCACGGCGGGCGTCGATGTGACCTTGCGCCGCGATATGTGGGAGGTGGTGGAGGAACTTCGCGCAACCGGCGTGACCATCATTCTCACCACCCATTATATCGAAGAAGCGGAAGAAATAGCCGACCGCGTGGGCGTTATCAACGGCGGCGAATTGTTGCTGGTTGAGGATAAGACCGCGCTGATGAGCAAGCTCGGCCGCAAACAGCTTTCGCTTGAACTTGCAGAGCCGGTGCAGACCTTGCCGGACAGTCTTGCCGAATTTCACCTCGCTCTTTCGCCGGATGGGTCCAACGTGACCTATGAATATGATCGCAATGGCGAGCAGGGCCGGATTGCCGATCTGCTGTCGGCGCTGTCTGGGGCGGGCATTCACTTCAAGGATATTTCGACGCGGCAGAGTTCCCTCGAGGACATTTTCGTGGCGCTGGTGGGAGGTCAAAAATGAACTTCGAGGCAGTCAAATCCATCTACCTGTTCGAAATGGCGCGCACGCGCCGCACTCTGTTGCAGAGCGTGGTGTCGCCAGTCATTTCCACATCTCTGTATTTCATCGTTTTCGGAACGGCAATTGGTTCGCGGATTCAGGAGGTTGAAGGCGTTTCTTACGGTGCCTTCATCACACCAGGTCTCATTATGTTGACCCTGCTGACACAGTGCATCAGCAACGGTTCTTTCGGTATCTACTTCCCGAAATTCACCGGCACGGTTTATGAAATTCTGTCCGCACCCGTGGCGATGACGGAGATTGTTGCGGGGTATGTGGGGGCGGCGGCCACCAAGGGGTTGATGATCGGGACGATCATTCTCATTACCGCATCGTTCTTCGTGGATATATCCATTGCCCACCCGTTCATGATGCTGCTGTTTTTTGTGCTGACGGCAATCAGCTTCAGCCTGTTCGGCTTCATCATCGGCATATGGGCGACGAATTTCGAGCAGCTCAATCTCATTCCAATGCTCGTCATTCCGCCACTGACATTTCTCGGTGGCAGTTTTTACTCCATCAACATGCTGCCGCCGTTTTGGCAAACGGTCAGCCACTTTAATCCGGTGCTGTATTTGATCAGTGGTTTTCGCTGGAGCTTTTACGAAATCGCGGATGTGAACCCGATTATCAGCCTCGTCATGGTCACAGTCTTTCTGGCCGTTTGCCTTGGCGTGGTGAGCTGGATGTTCAAGACCGGCTACAAGCTGAGAAACTGACAGCCGGAACCACTGCATTCGGAGGACATAAAAAAACTGGCAGCGCGAGCGCTGCCAGTTTTTTGTTTGTAGAGTGGTTAGGTTGGGTCGAAGCCGCCGTGGCCACCATGGCCGCCACCGTTGCCGTTGCCACCACCGTTGCCGTTGCCACCACCGTTGCCGTTGCCACCACCGTTGCCGTTGCCACCACCGTTGCCGTTGCCACCACCGTTGCCGTTGCCACCACCGTTGCCGTTGCCACCACCGTTGCCGTTGCCACCACCGTTGCCGTTACCGCCACCGTTGCCGTTACCGCCACCGTTGCCGTTACCGCCACCGTTGCCGTTGCCACCACCGTTGCCGTTGCCACCACCGTTGCCGTTACCGCCACCGTTGCCGTTGCCGCCACCGTTGCCGTTGCCGCCACCGTTGCCACCACCGTTGCCGTTGCCACCGCCGTCGCCATGGCCTCCGCCACCTTGGCCGCCGCCATGACCGCCACCGTGGCCTCCGCCACCGCCACCCCAGCCGCCATCACCGCCGCCGTGATCGCCACCACCGTGGCCGCCGCCATGACCGCCACCGTGGCCTCCGCCACCGCCACCCCAACCGCCATCACCGCCGCCGTGATCGCCACCACCGTGGCCGCCGCCGTGACCACCTCCGTGGCCTCCACCGCCGCCGCCCCAGCCGCCATCACCGCCGCCGTGGTCACCACCACCGTGGCCGCCGCCATGACCGCCACCGCCATGCCCGCCACCACCGTGGCCTCCGCCGCCGTGGTGACCGCCACCGCCGTGATGACCGCCGCCGCCAGGATTGCCAGGATTGCCAGGGTTACCTGGTGAGCCTGGGTCTGTGGTGCCTGGGTTGTCGTTTCTGTCGTTGTCGCCCTGATTATCGGCGACCACCGGGATCGAAGCCGTAGGCTTGCATAACAGCATGTATTCAAGAGTTCTTGGATTCAGCCGTTCGCACCGCTCTACACGCGTTTGTGCCGTCGCCAGTGTCGTGCTCGACAGCAAGATTGCAATACACGAAAACACAGTTGTTATCTTACTGCTCATGGGAATCCTCCATTGGATGGCAGTTTATGACCGCGTTGTGGAGGCTATATTAAGGAAATGTTATCCACAATATGCTGATATACTGTGATTATTTCGTGTTAATGTCTTGACAGTAATTACTTATAGCTAGATTCGCCTCGGCATTGCTCAAAAGTACTATTTCGTTTTGAGACGTTTTTTCCAATTATTTACTATTTTTTAGATTGGCGTGACTGGTGAAACCTGCCCCTAGATATTTGTTGCGTTTAATATTTTTCCCGATTTGGCACACGCCCTAAGGGGCTACGTTAATTTTTTTTTGATATTTCGGGCTAATCATGCAATGAGGTGGGCCTAGGCGCGTTTTTAAAGGTGTTTTTGGTTCGAGTACGGCGAGAGGTCGGTTCACCTTCAGTGTTAATGCCTAATTTGTTTTTGCGTGAATCGGGCGGCTGCAAATAGCCGGGCCCTTGGATCACCAGGCTATCTTGAAGGAACTGGCATAATCATGAAGATTTTTGTTTTAATATCCGCTCTTCTGGGCGCGGCAACGCTATGCTCAAATGTCTCCGCCGGCCAGCTACAGGCCACGCGCTCCATCACGGCACCGGAAGGTTTTACGTCTGCCTGTCAGCGTTACAGCTGGTTATGTGCGACCAAGGCTGGTGTGAAAATGGGGGACGCTGATGCCCTCGAGCTTCTCAACAAGGTCAATCGTCAGGTCAACGCGGCAATCCGTCCTGCGGAAGATAGTGTCGTTTACGGACGCAGCAATTTCTGGTCGCTGCCAAAGGATGGCCGTGGTGACTGCGAAGATTATGCCATGGCAAAGACCAAGGCTCTGATGGATGCGGGTTTCCCTGCCAACAAGATGTCCATATCCGTCGTGCTGGACCGCAGCGGCGGCAATCACGCCGTGCTGATGGTGCGCCTCTCGGATGGTGACTATGTGCTGGACAACATGACCAGCTCGATCAAATCCTGGGATCGCACTGGTTACACCTATCTGGCACGCCAGAAGTTCAACAACAAAGCGGCGTGGGAAGTCATTCTTGCCGGTCCGCGCGCTGGTCAGTTCAGCGAAATCTGATCGGGTTTACCTGTCCCTCAGTCTCAGCTCATCGGTTTGCATTTGCAGCGAACCGAGAGTGGACAGGAAGGTCATGCCCAGCAGGCTCTGGTCCAGCTGACCATCCTGCGCGACAAGGGCGGGCACGTTGCGCCGCACGATTGGGCCAATGGCGATTTCAGACAGGCGAACCGGAGCCGCCGATGTGCGACCATTGGCGGTCATGACGGTGACGGTATAGGCGAGGTTTGCCGGGTTGATGCCGACAGCCTCGGCGTCTGCCCTTGAAAGAACCACCGAGCTTGCGCCCGTATCGACCAGCATATGCACGGCTGCGCCATTCACCGACGCATCCGTTTCGAAATGTCCGCTCATCGATTTGCTGAGAATGACTTCCTGTTCGCCCTCCCGCGTGGTGGCGACGATGGCTGTGCCCGGCATAAGGCCAGCCAGCACACGATCTCCGAACCGCTGGAAATCGTAGCGATAGAGATATATCGAAACGAGACCGAGGATGATGACCAGCCAGATGGCAAGCTGGCGCAGCACCGTGGGCAGACCGCCCCGATTGCCTGCCACTATGCCCATAGACAGCAAAGCCGCGAAGGGCACGAGATAAAGCGCTTGCCCGAACTGCTCGTTGCGAATGCCGAAGGTATAACCGCTGTCATTATTGACGATGAGCAGCACAAGACCGATGCCGAGAACGAGTAAAATCAGGGTCAGCCTGTTCATACGCTCAAAGTCTCCTCAATATGTCCCGAAGCGTGCCGTGCAGATCGATGCGGAAGCTTGTCCATGATGGTCTGGCGCTGGGACTGCGAGTAGTTCGACCAGCCGGTAATTTCGTCGATGGTTCGATAACACCCCGTGCAATAGCCATTGAGGGGGTCAAGCGAGCAGATGTTGATGCAGGGCGTTTCCATGGCTTTTATATCTGCATTTCACGCAATGAGAGCAAGGGCCGCAAGGATCACGATCTCTGTGATTTGCTGCGTTGCGCCGATGGTATCGCCGGTATGGCCATCAATTTTGCGCGTGCACAAACGGCCAAACAGATAGGCCGTGACGAAAGGCGCCGCGAGTGCGACCAGCAGCGGCGCTGTTGAGAAGACAGGCAGGGTAAAGGCGAGGGCGAGGAGCGCGCCGCTGCCGAGTGCGATGTTTCGCTCATCGTCTCCGGGCTGGCCTACCGATGCAGCAACACCGCTTGTTCTGGCCGATGGCAGTGCCTGCCAGTGCCAGACCATCAGCGCGCGGCTGAGACTGGCTGCTGCGATGAGGCAGGTGGCGACAGCGAGCGGTGAGAGGTCACGGATCAAGGCTGCGATGGCCGCGACGCGAACGAGGAAAGAAAGAATGAGCGCGATGCCACCATAGGTGCCGATGCTGCTATCCTTCATGATGTCCAGCTTGCTTTCTTTTGTCTTTCCGCCGCCAAAACCGTCAGCGGTGTCGGCAAGGCCGTCTTCATGCAGGGCGCCGGTGATGACGGTTGCGATGCTCAGTGTTATCGCCGCTGCAAGCAAAGGGTCGGCATCGAGGCTGGCCAGAAGTGCGACGAGCACGGCGGCGGGCAGGGCGATCAGTGCGCCAGCGACTGGAAAGGCGCGCGCGGTTTTGCCCATCGCGCCATCATCGTTTTCAAAAAAGATGTCGTGCACGGGAATGCGGCTGAGAAAGCTCAGTGAACGCATGATATCTGTCAGAAAATCCCCGGCCCGCATCGTCTCTCCAGCAGTTGAGAAGGCACTGAACGGATTTGAGGTTGTTCCTCCGCGCATCCCCTATTATGAGAAGCGCAACAAAGACCGATTTGCCGGAAAACACAAGCGTCCGGCGCGATGAGAAAGACCGATATCATGAGCATGAGCGGATTGCCCTTTGATGATTTTCGCACCCTGCTGCGCGACCTGCCGGGGCCAGATACATATGCACTCGTTGCCGCCAAGGAGCGCAATGCGCAATTGACGAAGCCATCAGGTTCGCTTGGTCGTCTGGAAGAAATCGCCATGTGGCTGGCCGCATGGTCTGGCCGTGCGCCTGCCGTCACCCGCCCGCTGGTGGCGATTTTTGCCGGAAACCACGGCGTGACCCGCCATGGCGTCACCCCTTATCCGTCTTCCGTGACGCAGCAGATGGTGGAAAACTTTGCCGCTGGCGGCGCTGCCATCAACCAGATTTGCGTCACGCATGATCTCGGCCTGAAGATTTTCGATCTGGCGCTGGATTATCCGACCGGCGACATCACCTGCGAACCTGCTCTGTCCGAGCGCGATTGTGCCGCCACCATGGCCTTTGGCATGGAAGCGATTGCCGGTGGCACGGACCTGCTGTGCATCGGTGAAATGGGCATTGGCAACACCACCATTGCCGCCGCCATCAATCTGGCGCTTTACGGCGGCACGGCGGAAGAGTGGACTGGTCCCGGCACGGGTTCGCAAGGCGACGTGATGGCGCGCAAGATTGCCGCCGTGAAGGCGGCTGTGGAATTCCACAAGGATCATCTGTCCGATCCGCTGGAAATCATGCGCCGTCTGGGCGGTCGTGAAATTGCAGCGATGGCGGGCGCTATTCTTGCGGCGCGTGTCGAGAAAATTCCGGTTCTGATCGATGGTTATGTGGCAACCGCTGCCGCAGCACTGTTGAAGGCCGCCAATCCGGCAGCGCTCGACCATTGCCTGATCGGCCACGTCTCCGGTGAGCCGGGACATCTGGCGGCTGTTGAAAAGCTCGGCAAAACGCCGCTTCTGGCGCTGGGTATGCGGTTGGGTGAGGGCACCGGGGCGGCATTGGCCGCCGGTATCGTCAAAGCCGCAGCCGCGTGTCATTCCGGCATGGCAACATTTGCGCAAGCCGGCGTTGATACCCAGACCAATCACTGAGGCTGTCATGGATAATTCAAACAGCGCACCGCCTTCAGAGCCGGTATTCCGCAAGGAAACCGGGCTGAAGCATCTTTTCGCCGCGGCGAGATACTCGTCCCAAGGGCTGACACGGCTGTGGAAAGAAGCAGCGTTTCGCCATGAGGTTCTGGCATTCGGGGCAGGGCTGGTGCTGCTCGGCGTTATCGGCGCGCCGGTGCCGCATTATCTTATCTTTGCCGTGCTGATGCTGTTGCTGTTTGCGGTGGAAGCTTTGAACACGGCGATCGAAGAAATCGTCGACCGTGTTTCGCCCGAGTTTTCCTCCGCAGCCCGCAACGCCAAGGATTTGGGTTCGTTTGCGGTGTTCTGTCTGCTGCTGGCCAATGGCGGTTTTGTGCTCTACTCGCTGGTCAGCACGCTGTTCTTTTCGGCCACAGTTCTTTAAGCGAACGACCGTTTGCGCGGCTGAACCAGTTGCACATCTTCCACGGCGGGAATGCTTTGCAGAACCCGCTTTGCAGGCAAAATGGCGATGACTTCGGTGCCTTCGCGCAATTTGGATTTCAGCATGAACTGACCATCATGCTTGGCCAGAATGGCCTGAACGATGGGCAGGCCAAGGCCGGTTCCCTGTTCTGCGCTTTTGATGGCGATGGAGCCTTGCCCGAAAGCCGACAGAACGATCGGAATTTCCTCTTCCGGAATGCCGGGGCCGTTGTCCTTGATGGACACATATTGCCCGCCGCCCGCCGTCCAGCCCGCCTTGATGAAGATTTCGCCGCCTTGGGGCGTGAACTTCACCGCGTTGGACAGAAGATTGAGAATGACCTGCCGTATCGATTTCTCATCGGCCCAGACATGCGGCAGGGTGTTTTCGAATTGCTGTGAAATACGAATATTCTTGGCCCGCGCACGAAGCTGGATCATGCCGACGCAATCCTCGGCAATTTCCAGAAGCGCGATGGCTTCTTCGTGCAGATCGTAACGACCGGCCTCGATGCGGGAAAGGTCGAGGATTTCATTGATCAGATCGAGAAGATGCTGGCCGGAACGATGAATATCGCCGGAATACTCTTTATAGAGGGGATTGTTGAGCGGCCCCAGAACCTCGCCCGCCATAACCTCTGAAAAGCCGAGAATGGCGTTGAGAGGCGTGCGCAATTCATGGGACATGGAGGCCAGAAAACGGGACTTGGCCATATTGGCTTCTTCGGCACGGCGGCGTGCTTCATCCGACATGGATTTTGCCACTTCCAGCTCGGCAATCAGATCGTCCTTTTCCGATTGGTAGGACAGGAGCTTGATGCTGGAATGATAAAGCCGTTTGGTGACGTGATGGCAAAACAGCATCGCCATGGAAAACATCAGCGCAAGGCCGATATCCATGGGGTTTCGGGAAAGAACGGCCGTCACGCTCAGCGCCATCAGCACCGGCAGAAACGTCATCAGCGTTGCGCGCCGCAGCAGGAAGTTCACCGTTGCCGTAATCGACAGGGCGATCAGCAGCGTCGCACCCTTGTAGAACATAATGAGCGATGCATCGCCCGGTTCTATTTTCTGGATCGCGAACAACACCCATACGAGGCCGATGATGATCTGTGTCGCGAGGAATATGCTGTGCCATCTGGAGAGATTGGCGGCGTTGAGTTCCTGCCGTGATGCCTTTCGGGCAAAAAACAGGGCCAGCGCGTGGGCGGTCAAGGCCAGCACAGACCAGCCGACAACCTGTGGATCGCGGCTGATATAAATGCCGACGCCTGTTGCCAAAACGATAAACAGAGGCATGATCGTTGCGCTCTGTAACGTCTCGGCAATGTGCATTTGCAGCATGTCGCGCTCAAACACACCTGTTCCGACCGGACCATATTGCAGCCGTTCGCGCGTCGACTTCACCGTCTCGAACACGGCCTTGTTGCGGCGCGTCCGGGACCGGTCGACGATGTTCTTGTCGGTAGTGGTGCTAGCGCTCTTACTCATTGACACAACGCGAATGATCTAAAGGCTTGCAGCTTAATATCAAAATCTTAAGAAGATGCTGCCGTTAAACGATTTGTTTGCCATTTATAAAAAGGGTTTGTTCTCACATGAGACGAAAGTCAGGCAAGCCGTTCCGGCTGGTGAAAGACGGCGCTATCTTCGTTGCGCTGCTGATTTTGGGAACGCTGATCGCAGCGCGGCTGGATGGCATGAACCAGCAACGGTTTTCCGGGCAGTTTATCGCGGTGGATGGTGACACGATTGCTTATGACCGCGAGCGCTTTCGCCTGATCGGCATCGATGCGCCTGAGTTGAAACAGACCTGTGTACGGCAGGGGGGCGAATGGCCCTGTGGTGCACAGGCGAAGGAGCAGCTGAAAACGCTGCTTCAGACAGGCGTTGTCGAGTGTTTTGGCAGCGAGCACGACAAATACAGACGGCTTTTGGTGCGCTGTTCCGCTGGCGGACGGGATATTGCCGCCGACATGGTGGCGGCTGGATATGCCGTGACGACGGAATATTTCCTGTTTTCGCAGGAACAGGCCGCAGCGAAAGACCAGCGCTCAGGAATATGGTCTGGCACATTCGAGCAACCAAGAGAGTGGCGACGTGAACATAAAGCCGCCGACATGGATGTGCCGCTGACGGGCATGGTCAGTCTGGTTCGCCAAATTCTTGGATGGTAGGGTTGCCGGCATGATGGCCAAGACAGTGCAGTATGAGGATGAGATAGCGCGGTTGCGAACCAGCATTGCGCAATGTCGTATCTGTCGCGATGCGCCGCTGAAAGGTGAGGCGGATCGCCTGCCGCATGAGCCGCGACCTGTGGCTGTTATCTCGACCAAGGCGAAAATACTGATCGCGGGACAGGCGCCGGGTTTGCGGGTCCATGACAGCGGACTGCCGTTCAACGATGCGTCGGGCAACCGCCTACGAAATTGGCTGAATGTCAGCCGCGAGACGTTTTACGATCCGGATAAGTTTGCCATCGTGCCGATGGGTTTCTGTTTTCCCGGTTACGACGCGAAGGGCAGCGATCTGCCGCCTCGGCGGGAGTGCGCGCCGCGCTGGCGCGACAGCGTGATGCAGGCCATGCCGCAGGTCGAGCTTGTTCTGGCTATCGGCCACTATGCGCAAACATGGCATTTGGGGCAGCGTCGCATGAAGACCATGACGGAAACGGTGGAGAACTGGCGCAGCTACTTACAGACCAATCAGGGTGTCCCGGTTCTTCCCCTGCCGCATCCCAGCTGGCGCAATACGGGTTGGTTGAAGAAAAACCCTTGGTTTGAGGAGTATTTGCTTCCAGTGCTTCGTCAGAATGTGGAAAGGCTGTTATTCTGAAACAAATTTCTTTTTTTCTGATTTATTTAGTGTAGATAGAGGAAAATAATTCTGGAGGGTAGAAGTTTGGACCGCCTCGACCGTAAAATACTGCGCATTCTGCAAGAAGACTCCACATTGGCCGTCGCTGACCTTGCCAAGAAGGTCGGCCTTTCCACGACGCCGTGCTGGCGCCGTATTCAGAAGATGGAAGAAGACGGCGTTATCCGTCGTCGCGTCGCCATTCTGGACGCAGGCAAAGTCAACACCAAGGTTACGGTCTTCGTCTCCATTCGCACCGCATCGCACTCGATCGAGTGGCTGAAGCGTTTCTCCGAAGTCGTTTCCGAATTTCCGGAAGTCGTCGAGTTCTACCGCATGAGCGGTGATGTCGATTACCTGCTGCGTGTCGTTGTGCCTGACATCGCCGCCTACGATGCCTTCTACAAGCGCATGATCGCCAAGATCGAAATCCGCGACGTGTCTTCTGCTTTCGCGATGGAGCAGATCAAATACACCACGGAACTGCCGCTGGATTATATGTTGCTGGACAATCCCAAGTCCGGTGAGGATTGAGAACAAGGGCGCACCGCAAGGGGCGCCTTTTTAATGTCGTGAATAGAGATTCATGACACTGTCATCCCGGACTTGATCCGGGATCCAGCGCGATCAAGTCCTTGATCGCAGAAGAGTATTTCCGTTGCGCAGACGCACAACGACTGGATGCCGGGTCGAGCCCGGCATGACGGAGGGTTTTCGGCTCTTCAGTGAGCGCCGAGCATCAACCCTTGAATTTCGCAATCACCAGATGGCCCGGTGTCGGGTGTCCGTCCTGCATACGAACGTTGATATCCGTCACTTCCACGACATCGAAACCCGTCGCAGCAAGGCGTTCACGCACGTAGGTTTCCGAATGGGCGAAACGCTGGTGTGGGCCGACCATGTAGGGGCGACCGGCCATGACATCATCGGGCAGGGTTTCCGACGAGAAGATGAACAGGCCACCTTCGACGATATTTTCCGCAGCACCGAAGAAGATTGGCTCCAGCGCGCCGAGATAGGGCAGCACGTCCGTTGCCGTGATCAGATCGAATGCGTCGTCGTCATTGTCTTCCAGAAAATCTTCGACTTCGGCGACGTAAAGCGTTTCGTAGATTTCCTTTTCATGGGCAATTTCGACCATGTTTTCAGAAATATCGATGCCGGTGATGTCGTCGGCCATGTCGCGCAGCGCTTCGCCGGTCAGGCCGGTGCCGCAACCGAGATCGAGCACGCGTTTGAACGGACCGAGTTGCAGCGTTTGCAGGCGCTGGCGCACGACCATGGGCACGGCGTAACCAAGCTGCTCGACAAGAATATCCTCGAAGTCGTCCGCCTGCTGGTCAAACAACGTTGCGACATAGGCATCCGGCGCCTTGGGCGGAGCCTCGCCGCGACCCATCGATGCGATACGCACGGCGGCGCCACCATGGTCTTCCGGGTCGATCACCAGAACCTCTTCGTAAGCCTTTACAGCCGCGTCGATATTCCCTGCTTTTTCCAGCGCAAGAGCGCGGTTATAGGCCTCGGCAAGCGCTTCTTCATCGATCTTCTGGTTCTTGGTCATGGTCGTGCATCCGGCTTTGCTTCAAATTCGAAGCCTGTTTAGAGCCTTTCCGGGTCAAATGGAACAGTTCTGCCGGGCATATTTTCAACAGGATCAGCGCTGATTGGCTCGACCGTACCTTTGGGTATGCTCTTCACCGATCAGCTCTGCCGTGCCAAAAATCTGCTCCGACAGAACAGCTCCATTTGGCCCGGAAAGGCTCTTCGCCGAAATGCCGCCAGGTGCAATCCTTGTTTTGTCAGTGCAGAATGAACTCTCCCTTCAGGGAGCGCCATTCCTGCGCTGAAATCAGTTGCCGATGGACGTAGCGGACCGAGTGCAACGGGCCGTCCAGTTTCTCCTGCCAGAATTTGAGGAAACCGTGCATTTCCGGAAAATCCGGCGCCAGATCGTAATTCTGCCAGAGGTAGGTTTGCAGGACCACTGGATGGTCCGGCATACGGTAGAAAATCTCGGCGGTGGTCACGCCATAGCCTTTCAGCATCATTTCCATGTCTTTGTTCATGGCGGTTGCTCCCGTTCTCATTGGTCGCCGATACCACAAAAGGTATCGTTGACTATGGGAGCATGACATGGTTAACCGAACCTTGCCAATGGGCCTCAATGTCACAAAATAGTTATATTTTTCAGTCTGTTAGCATCCGTCTTGTGTGAGTGCTGCCAGCTTGCTCTATCTGTTGAGGTGGCGTGTCAGACGCGCTTCCAGCCATGCCCAGATGTGACGCAGCAGTTCCACGATGGTGAGGTAGAAAATCGCTGCCCAGAGATAGGTCTGGTAGTCGAAGGTGCGCGAGAAGGCGTAGCGGGTCTGGCCCATGAGGTCATAGACCGTGACGATGGACACGACCGCCGAGCCTTTGATCATCAGAATGATTTCGTTGCCATAGGGGCGCAGCGCGACGATGAGTGCTTGCGGCAGAATGACTTTCCAGAAGGTAACGGCTTTTGGCAGCCCAAGCGATGCGGCACCCTCATGCTGGGTTCGCGGGACGCTCTGGAGCGCGCCGCGCAGAATTTCGGCCTGATAGGCGGCGGTGTTGAGTGTCAGCGAAAACAGGCCGCAATACCAGGCTTCGCGGAAGAACCACCACAAACCGACGGCTTCCAGTTCCGGGCGGAAACTGCCTAGCCCGTAATAGATGAGGAACAGCTGTGCCAGCAGCGGCGTGCTTCGAAACACATAGACGTAAGCATAGGCGAGCGCGCCAAAAACGCGATTTGCCGACATGCGGGCAAACGCGATGGGCAGAGACAGCACCGCGCCGAGTATGATCGACGTGCCGACCAGCGTTATGGTGGTGATCAATCCATCGATATAACGCGGGCCGTAACGGGTGAACTTGTCCCAGTTCCAACCCGCGATGATGGAGTAGATCAGTCCTATCGCAAGCAGCAGCCAGAGGCCACTCACGGCATAGCCTGCGATTTTGGAAGCCGAGAGAGGCTTTGCCACGGTTGGCGGGGCCGGGCGTGCGGGGATGAGATGTTCGATATGGCTCATCGTTGAACCTCCGAACGGCGCGCCCAGCGATCGATGAACCCAAGGCCGAAGGACGAGATAAGCGCCAGAATAAGGTAGAGCAGGCAGGCTATGCCGTAAAAGAAGAAGGCTTCCTTGCTGACGCGGGCTGCGATGCCCGTCTGGCGCAGAATATCCGACAGGCCGATGATGGACACGTAGGACGTATCTTTCAGCAGGATCATCCAGAGGTTCGTCAGGCCGGGCAGGGCAATGCGCACCAGTTGCGGCAATACGATAAGCACCATCGTTTGGGTGCGCGACAGGCCAAGCGCGTCGCCCGCCTCATATTGTCCTTTTGGAATGGCACGAAAGGCAGAGAGCAGAACCTCGGCGGCATAGGAAGAAAATACCACCGAAAGGGCGATCATGCCGGAGAAGAAGGCGTTGATTTCAATCGGCCCGGTGATGCCGACATAGCTTCCGGCAGACTGCAACAGCATCTGAATGCCGTAATAGACGATGAAGAGTGTCAGCAGTTCCGGCAGGCCGCGGAAAATCGTGGTGTAGATGCCAGCGGCAAGGCGCAGCGATTTTTCTCTCGACTGCGCGGCCAGCGCAATCATGAAACCGATGGTCAGGCCCACCGGCAGCGTGGCCAACGCCACGGAGATGGTGACTTTGACGCCGAATGCGATCTCATCGCCCCAGCCGGTATCTCCACAAGCAACGAGTGTCCCATTGCCAAACAGGGAGAAAATGCCAACCGGCCCACAAAAAGGATCTAAAAGATGAGTGAGGTAAGCCCAGAACGAACCTACGGCGGAAAATGCTCCGCTCATGCCAATTTCCCCTGCGGTCTTTGCCGCCAATTCCGTATTGTTTTATTATCTTGTTCTCAAACAAAAATGGCGGAAGGGCAAGCCTTCCGCCACAATATTTCAACAGATCGATCGCTTACTGGCCGTAAACGTCGAAATCGAAGTACTTGTCGTTGATTGTCTTGTATTTTCCGTTGGCGCGGATGGCGGCAATCGCTGTGCTGAACTTGTCGGCAAGAGCCGTGTCACCCTTGCGAACTGCGATGCCGGCACCATTGCCGTTGATTTCAGGATCGAGCTTCAGCGGCGCAAGGATCTTGCAGCACTTGCCAGCATCCGACTTCACCCACTCGGACAGGACAACGATATCGTCGATGACGCCATCGATACGACCATTGGTGATATCGAGCTTGTATTCATCGGCGGTCGGATAAAGCTTCAGTTGGGAATCAGCCAGATGCTTTTCGGCGTAGTTGGCATGGGTGGTGGAACCCTGCGCGCCGAGCGTCTTGCCCTTCAAATCCTCGATGGTCTTGATCGGGCTGTCCTTCGCGACCGCGACGGCGGGTGGCGTGTTGTAATATTTCTTCGAGAAATCAACCTTCTCCAAACGCTCTGGCGTAATGGACATGGAAGCGATGATCGCGTCGAACTTCTTGGCCTGAAGGGCCGGGATGATGCCGTCCCAATCATTGGTAACGAAGGTGCATTCAGCCTTCATTTCTTCACAGAGCGCCTTGGCGATATCGATATCGAAGCCGGTCAAGGTGCCGTCTGCTTCAAGATTGTTGAAGGGCGGGTAGGCGCCTTCCGTGCCGATAACGATCTTATCCTGTGCCAGCGCGGCACCGGAGAAAAGCGACATCGCGGCAATCGATGCAGCAGCGAGCAGACGGGTGGAAATACGCATTTCGATCCTCTCTTTCGGCGTGTCTTCCGCACGGTTTGTTTGTTTTTTCCGGGCGGTGATTTTTACGTGTCTCGCCGGTTACTGGATGGCCGGGCGGACACGCTGGAGCGGATAGTCTTATCCTTCTTTCATAAATGCAACCCTATTCGTTTCGCAGCGCAATGCGCGCCACAATAAGTTCATGAAAACGCCCAGATTTGTTCATTTGCGGTACAGACCGGCTTGGTCATGATGGGAACAAGACTGTGGTTCAGGCGTTGTTCACCGCCTGCATGTGCAGACCGTTTTTCAGTTAGGCCGCGATACAAGCGGTACAAGACGATTTTTGGTGAGGAAGTACGATGCTCAAGAAAAACAAGCTGCTGACAGGGGTGGTCTTTCCGCTGATGTCGATTGCGATTGCGGTTGACCCTGCGTTTGCGGCGTCTGTTGCAGGCACGAACCAGATGGAGCGTGCGGCAATAAGTTCCAACGTTTTGATGGCGCAAGCCGAGCCTTCGGCTGAGGAACTGCTGAAGAAGCAGCGCAAGGAGCCGGAGCCGCAGGCCGAACAGCCCAAGGCACAACAACCCAAGGCGGAGCAGCGTCAGGAAGAGGCACCGCGCCCACGCCGTGAAGCTGCGCCAGAAGCAGCGCCCGAGCCTCAGAAAGAACCGCAGCAACAGCGCCCTCGTCGTGAGGCTGCACCGGAAGCTGCGCCTGAGCAGCAGCAACGTCCGCGCCGCGAAGCCGCACCAGAGGCCGCGCCCGAACCTCAAAAAGAACCGCAACAGCAGCGCCCACGCCGCGACGCAAAGCCGGATGCAGCGCCTGCCGAGGCAAATCCAGAGCAGCAGCCTGAAAAGCCACGCCGTCCGCAGCGCGACCAGCAGCCTGCCGCTGAAGGCGAGCAGCGCCCGGCGCGTCCACAACGCACGGAAGCCCAGCCGGATGCAGCACCGGCCGAGGCAAAGCCGGAACAGCAGCCCGAAACACCACGCCGCCCGCAGCGCGACCAGAAGCCGGCCGCCGCTGAGGAAGCACAGCCACCAGCCCGCGCACAGGACAAGCAGCCTGCCGCTGGCGAACCTGCGGCTGAAAAGCCCGCAGCCGTTCCTGAAAAGAAGCCTGCCGCGCCAGAACCAGACACCAAGAAGGCGCCTGTTCCTGCTGAGTCACCAGCACCCGGCAAACCACCCGCACCGAAAGAGCAGCCCAACCCTGCGCCTGGCCAGCAGCCTTCCGAACAGCAGCGCCCACCGCGCGGCCAGAGCGGAGAGCAGCAGCCGGCTGTGCCAAACGCACCGACACCAGCCCCAGAGGATGGCAAGGCCACAGGACAAGCACCTGCCGGTGAGCCGGTGCCGGACCAGATAGCTGCGCCGCAGCAGGAAGCTGCACCGTCGACGAAAGAGCAGTTAGACAAGGCCCGCGCCGTGGCGAAAGACCCATCCAAGTCAGCCGACACGGTTATTCTGCCGGTCGACAAGGGTGCCGCGGTTCTGGACAGCGACAAGGAAGCCGAACGTTCCGGCAACCAGCAGTCCCGTGATCAGCGTCGCCAGGAGCGCGAAGCTGTGAAGGACTTCAAGGTTCCGACCTCGGATGCCGAAGCACAGGCCGCACCACGCGGTCAGGCTCCCGCTCCGCAGATCAACATTCAGGCGATCACCACCATTCAGGGCGAACGCATCGATCGTCGCCCCGAATATGAGCGCCCGGAAGGTGTGCGTGAATGGCAGCCGCGTGATTTCCCACGCGGCGACAATCGCAACCGTGATGGCCGTGATCGTGAGCCGGGAGATCGCATCTTCCTGCAGTTCGGTGATCGCGTCGTCGTGCGGGGAGACGATAACGATCGCTTCATTCGCGACGGTGCCGAGCCTTATTACGAGCGTCTGCCAGAAGGCCGCGTTCGTGAAACCATCGAGCGTCGTGATGGCACACAGGTCGTTACCATCCGCAACCGTTACGGCGATGTGATCCAGCGTTCGCGCATCGATGATCGCGGTCGTGAATATGTGCTGTTCTATGCACCGGAACTGGTGGATGAGCCGGACCGTGAATATGTGTACCGCGATCCGGGCCTTGACCTGCCGCCGATGCGCCTGCGTATCCCGGTTCGTGATTACATCATCGACACATCGAGCGACCCGGACCGCGATTATTACCGCTTCCTCGAACAGCCTCCGGTCGAGCCTGTCGAGCGTGTCTACTCGCTGGATGAAGTGCGTTATTCCGCCCGTATTCGTGACAAGGTACGCCGTATCGACCTTGATACCATCACCTTTGCCACGGGCAGCGCGGAAATCCCGATGAGCCAGGCTCAGTCGCTGCGCAAAGTGGCCGATGCCATGAACAAGGTGCTGAAAAACAATCCGGCTGAAACCTTCCTGATCGAAGGTCACACGGATGCTGTCGGCTCGGATGAAAGCAACCTCGTCCTCTCGGACGAACGCGCTGCCTCCGTCGCCAATGTCCTGACGGATGTGTATGGCATTCCGCCGGAAAACTTTGCGACGCAGGGCTATGGCGAACGCTTCCTCAAGGTCCAGACACTCGATGCCTCACAGGAAAACCGCCGCGTCACGATCCGTCGTGTCACGCCGCTGGTGAAACCGGTTGCCCAAAGATAATCTCGGTTGATCACATAAAAATGGCCCGGAAACCTATGGTTTCCGGGCCATTTTCGTTCAAGATTTTGCCGGTTTAAGCCAGCGCAACCGCAATCTCTGCCGCCAAGCGGGCATTGTTGCGCACCAGCGCAATATTCGTATCAAGGCTGCGCCCTTCGGTGATTTCGAAGATTTTGGACAGGAGGTAAGGCGTCACGGCCTTACCGCTGATCTCGTCTTCTTCGGCATGGGAAAGGGCGCGTGTGATGTAGACTTCCATCTCCTCGCGCGAAATCTCGTCTTCTTCGGGAACGGGATTGGCAATCAACATGCCGCCGTCGATGCCAAGCTGCTCGCGTGTCGTCTGGAAGTTGGCGATGGCAGCCGGGCTGTTCAGCGAAAGTGGGCTGGGCAGGCCGGAGGCACGGGACCAGAAGGCCGGGAATTCTGTCGATCCGAAGGTGACGACCGGCACGCCGTTCGTTTCCAGTACTTCCAGCGTTTTGGGAACATCGAGAATGGCTTTTGCGCCAGCGCAGACCACGATCACGCCGGTTCTGGCAAGCTCTGTCAGGTCGGCGGAAATATCGAAGCTTTGCTCCGCGCCGCGATGCACGCCGCCAATGCCACCCGTTGCGAAGACCTTGATGCCGGCATGTTCGGCAGCAATCATGGTGGCGGCAACGGTGGTTGCGCCCGTGCGGCGTTCTGCGATGGCAAAGGCGATATCGGCGCGGGACACCTTCATCGCATCCGTCGTCTGGGCCAATGCTTCGAGCTGATGTTTTTCAAGGCCGATGTGCAGCGTGCCGTGAATGACGGCGATCGTGGCAGGAACCGCGCCCTGATCACGAATGATCTGTTCCACGCTTTCAGCCATCTGGATATTGCCGGGATAGGGCATTCCATGAGTGATGATGGTGGATTCGAGCGCCACGATGGGCGCGCCGCGCTGTTTTGCTGCGGCAACTTCATCTGAGTAAGCGATGGGCAAAAGGGGGGCTAAGGGTTTTGTCATTGTCTTTTCCGAGTTTATTTAAACGATGTCTTCACAACATTTCAGCGGCAGGCACAAGGGCCAGCATGGCCTCCAGCGTCTCGCCGCTCAGTTCCGGTGCCGTGGCAAACGTCGATTGCACGGTAATTGCCGCTGCCGCCGCGCCATGCGCAAGCGCCTGCGTGATGGGCTTGCCGTCGGCAATCGCCGCCAGATAACCCGACGCCATCGCATCTCCCGCGCCGGTGACATCCTTCACGGCCTCGATCAATGGCGGGTGCAGAATGGCGGTTTCATGCTGCGAGAAGGCGACAACCCGCCGCGCTCCACTGGTGATGACGCCGCCGCGAAGGCCAAGTGCGCGCAGGTGCTGCGGCCAGTCCTCTACGGTCTCGACATTTGCGCCGGTCAGCGCCCGCGCCTCCGCTTCATTCATGAAGAGCATATGGATGTCGGGCAGGGCGGCTTTCAGCCTGATGGCTTTGGCGGGCGAGATGGCGATGGCCGCCAAAATCTTCCCGCAGATGCGCGCCGCGGTGCCGATTGCCCGCAGTGTGTCTTCCGGCAGGTTGGCATCGCACAAGATAATGTCGCTGGCCATGATCGCCTCGCGCACCGCCCGCACCCGCAGGCGGCGGGGCGTAAACAGCTTGTAGAGGTCCATATCGGCAATGGCGATGACCAGATTTCCATCCCGCTCCAGAATGGCGGTGTAGCTGGGCGTGCTTCGATCCAGAAAGGTGAAGGGCGCGTCTTCGACGCCCGCCTCACGCGCTGCCGCCGAAACGATCTCGCCATTGGCATCGCCGCCACGCGGGGCAATGATTTTGACCTTGAAACCGAGACGCGAGAGATTGCGGGCTGCGTTGAAACCGCCACCACCTGCTTCTTCCATCCAATAGCCGGGATTGCTGGACCCCGCCACGGTTTCGGTCTCGATCATGCCGCGCCGGTCTATATGCGCGCCGCCCAGAACGAGTATTTTTTTCACTGCGAACTTTCCCTCTTCAGATCGGTCAAAGACATGTCGATTCGTGCCAGTCTGGTGTTTTCGACGTTATCGCATCCCCTGTTTTTCCCACATCTTTAAAAGAAAAACAAAAGTAGAACAAAGGACTTATCCCTATTTGTTTTCAATATCATGCCACGCGCTTGTGTGATGAGAACAAATAAAGTACAAACCGAACAGACAGAGCTTCGTTGCCTGCGCGGCTTCAATAACCTAAAGGTGGTTCCAGATGGCACAAAATTCTTTGCGTCTTGTAGAGGACAAAACGGTGGATAAAAGCAAGGCACTGGAAGCGGCGCTCTCCCAGATCGAACGTTCGTTCGGCAAGGGATCAATCATGAAGCTCGGTTCCAATGAAACTATCGTCGAAGTTGAAACCATTTCGACAGGCTCACTCAGTCTGGATGTGGCTCTCGGTATTGGCGGTCTGCCAAAAGGCCGTATCATTGAAATTTATGGACCAGAAAGCTCTGGTAAAACAACACTCGCGCTGCAAACCATTGCAGAAGCGCAGAAAAAGGGTGGCATTTGCGCCTTTGTTGATGCCGAACACGCACTTGACCCGGTCTATGCCCGCAAGCTCGGCGTCGATCTGCACAATCTTTTGATCTCGCAGCCCGACACGGGTGAGCAGGCGCTTGAAATCACCGACACGCTGGTACGGTCTGGCGCTGTCGACGTGCTGGTTATCGACTCGGTGGCAGCTTTGACGCCGCGTGCGGAAATCGAAGGCGATATGGGCGACAGCCTGCCGGGTCTTCAGGCGCGTTTGATGAGCCAGGCGCTGCGCAAGCTGACGGCGTCCATTTCCAAGTCGAAGACCATGGTGATCTTCATCAACCAGATCCGCATGAAGATCGGTATTTCCTACGGTTCTCCGGAAGTGACGACCGGCGGTAACGCGCTGAAGTTCTACGCTTCGGTTCGTCTGGACATTCGCCGCATCGGCGCGGTCAAGGATCGCGAAGAAATCGTCGGCAACCAGACGCGCGTTAAGGTCGTCAAGAACAAGATGGCTCCTCCCTTCAAGCAGGTCGAATTCGACATCATGTATGGCGAAGGCGTATCCAAGACCGGCGAACTGGTCGATCTGGGCGTGAAGGCCGGTTTGGTCGAGAAGGCGGGTGCGTGGTTCTCTTACAACAGCCAGCGTCTGGGGCAGGGCCGCGAGAACGCGAAAACCTTCCTCAAGGAAAATCCAGCCGTGGCGGAAGAGATCGAACTGGCATTGCGCCAGAACGCCGGACTGATCGCTGAAAAATTCCTCCAGAATGGTGGTCCTGAGGCTGATTCTGACGGTGTCGATCCCGACTCGTAAGACAGTATTGCCGGAGGTTATTTCCGGCAATATTTCAAGGTTTGAACGTTCAAGGCCGTGCGATCTCTTTCGTGCGGCCTTATTTGTGCTGTCGCGCGGCGCACTTTGGCTGGACAGGCAGGGTGGCGAACGATAAAAGCCAGTGATTTTTACGTTATGACCGCGTGAGTTCGCGGAAATGAAGGACTTCGTATGAGCGGTGTAAATGAAATCCGGTCGACCTTCCTCGACTACTTCAAGAAGAACGGCCACGAAATTGTGCCCTCCAGCCCGCTGGTGCCGCGCAACGACCCGACATTGATGTTTACCAATGCGGGCATGGTGCAGTTCAAGAACGTTTTCACCGGACTTGAAAGCCGTCCTTACTCCACAGCCGCGTCGTCGCAGAAATGCGTGCGTGCCGGTGGCAAGCATAACGACCTGGATAATGTCGGCTACACCGCCCGCCACCATACCTTCTTCGAAATGCTGGGTAACTTTTCCTTCGGCGATTATTTCAAGGAAGAGGCGATCACCCACGCCTGGAACCTGATCACCAAGGAATTCGGTATCGACAAGAACCGCCTGTTGGTGACCGTCTATCATACGGATGACGAGGCCTTCGACCTCTGGAAGAAGATTGCCGGTTTCTCAGATGACCGCATCATTCGCATTCCCACCAGCGATAATTTCTGGGCCATGGGCGACACCGGCCCCTGTGGTCCGTGCTCGGAAATCTTCTATGACCACGGCGATCACATCTGGGGTGGCCCTCCCGGTTCTGCCGATGAAGACGGTGACCGTTTCATCGAAATCTGGAACCTCGTTTTCATGCAATATGAGCAGGTAACGAAGGAAGAGCGCATCAATCTGCCGCGCCCATCCATCGATACCGGCATGGGTCTTGAGCGCATTTCCGCGCTGCTTCAGGGCAAGCATGACAATTACGACACCGACCTGTTCCGTGCGCTGATTTCGGCATCTGTCGAGGCAACCGGTGTTCCGGCGGAAGGTGCAAACCGCGCCAGCCACCGCATCATTGCAGACCATCTGCGGTCCACGGCGTTCCTCATCGCCGATGGCGTTTTGCCATCCAGTGAAGGTCGCGGTTACGTTCTGCGCCGCATCATGCGCCGCGCCATGCGCCATGCTGAATTGCTGGGTTCGCGCGAGCCTTTGATCTGGAAACTGCTGCCTGCGCTCATCCAGCAGATGGGCCGTGCCTATCCTGAACTGGTGCGTGCGGAAGCGCTGATTTCCGAAACGCTGAAGCTGGAAGAAACCCGTTTTCGCAAGACGCTGCAACGCGGTCTTTCTCTGCTGTCGGATGCGACGTCCACGCTTCACAAGGGTGATATGCTGGACGGCGAAACCGCCTTCAAGCTTTACGACACCTACGGCTTCCCGCTCGATCTGACGCAGGACGCATTGCGCGCCCGCGAAATCGGCGTCGATATTTCCGGCTTCACGGATGCCATGCAGCGTCAGAAGGCAGAAGCTCGTTCGCATTGGGCAGGCTCCGGCGACAAGGCAACCGAAACCATCTGGTTCGAACTCAAGGAAAAGCACGGCGCGTCCGAATTCCTCGGTTACGACACGGAAACGGCAGAAGGCGTTGTTCTGGCCATCGTCAAGGACGGCAAATCTGTCGATAGTGCCACGGATGGCGACAACGTGCAGATCATCGTCAACCAGACGCCTTTTTACGGTGAGTCCGGTGGCCAGATGGGCGATACGGGCGTCATCTCGTCCGATGACGGTTCCTTTGCGGTGTCTGATACGCACAAGAAGGGCGAAGGCCTGTTCGTGCATGTTGGTGCGGTGTCCAAGGGCGGCATCAAGGTCGGTGACGAGGTTCAGCTGACGGTCGATCATAACCGCCGCTCGCGCCTGCGCGCCAACCACTCGGCCACGCACCTGTTGCATGAAGCGCTTCGGGAAGTTCTCGGCACCCACGTCGCCCAGAAGGGGTCGCTGGTTGCACCAGAACGCCTGCGTTTCGACGTGTCGCATCCCAAGCCGATGTCAGCGGAAGAGCTGAAAATCGTCGAGGACATGGCAAACGAAATCATCGTGCAAAATTCGCCTGTCGTCACCCGCCTGATGAGCGTGGATGATGCCATTGCCGAGGGCGCTATGGCGCTGTTTGGCGAGAAATACGGCGATGAAGTGCGCGTTGTGTCCATGGGCACCGGCATTCACGGCGCCAAGGCCAACCGTCCTTATTCCGTCGAGCTTTGCGGCGGCACACATGTGTCGGCAACGGGCCAGATCGGTCTCGTGCGGGTTCTGGGCGAAAGCGCCGTCGGTGCTGGCGTTCGTCGCATCGAAGCCGTGACCGGACCGGGCGCTTTGGCTTACCTTGCAGAGCAGGATGAGCGCGTGAAGGCGCTGGCGTCCTCGCTGAAAGTTCAGCCCGCCGAAGTTCTTTCGCGTGTCGAAACGCTGCTGGATGAGCGCAAGAAGCTGGAGCGCGAACTGACCGATGCCCGTCGCAAGCTTGCCATGGGTGGTGCTTCCGCGGAAGGCTCGAGCGGCGATGTGAAGGAGATTGGCGGCGTGAAGTTCCTGGCCAAGTCGCTTGCCGGCATTGATGCGAAGGACTTGAAGAGCCTTGCCGATGAAGCCAAGACCGGCCTCGGCTCCGGCGTCGTGTTGCTGATTGCCGTGTCTGAAGATGGCAAGGCCAGCGCCGTTGCTGCCGTGACCGAAGACCTGACCTCGCGGTTCAGCGCCGTCGATCTGGTTCGCACCGCATCTGCTGCCCTCGGCGGCAAGGGCGGCGGCGGTCGCCCTGATATGGCGCAGGCCGGTGGCCCCGATGGCGCAAAAGCAGACGAAGCGATTGAGGCGGTTGCCGCAACGCTGGCTGCTTGAGCCGCAAACATATAATCAAAACAAAGGCGGGCATTGCCCGCCTTTTTCGTTTTCAGCTCGCCGCTTTTAAGTCTTTGGCGGCTTCCTCATCAATCTGATTGGCGCGCTTATAGGCCGGGCGGTCACTGATGTGGCTCAAGTAATCCACGAAATGCTGGCGTTTTTCGATGGAGCCGAAATGCATTCCCCAGCCGAGGTGCGAGGCAATGTAAACATCGGCGGCGGTGAAGTAATCGCCTGCCACGAAGCGGTTTTCGCTGACCGCGTATTCCAGCGTGTTCATCACATCGGCATAGGAACCGCAGCCTGCCATGCGCAGCTTGTCCGGGGTGATTTCAAAACCCATCGCCTTGTTGGACACGGCCATTTCCAGCGGACCCGCCGCGAAGAACAGCCAGCGATAATAAAGGCCGCGATTTTTGATCGGCGGGGCGAGGTTGGCACCCGGAAAAGCATCCGCAAGGTAAGCGCAGATCGCGGCGCATTCCGTCACGACAGTGTCGCCGTGTTTGATGGCGGGCACTTTGCCCATGGGGTTGATGGATCGATAGGCGTGAGATTTCATCTCGCTGCCGAAATCCAAAATCTCCGTTTTGTACGGCACGCCAATCTCTTCCAGCATCCAGCGTGCAATGCGCCCGCGAGACATCGGGTTGGTATAAAGCGTCAGGTCACTCATGGTTTTCCTCCCTAGAGCATTTTTAGCAAAAGTGCGAAGCGGTTTTGCGCCCAGATAATGCGTAAAAACAAATAGATAGAGCGTCCTTTGTGCGTCCGAAAGGACGCATGGCGCTCTAAGTCTGGTGTTTGGAACGCGTTTTCCTGAAATTTGCGCCTGCCATGCGACGTAATCAAGACAATGCTTCATTGCCACAAGAAAACCCGGCGCGATGGCCGGGTCGCCTTGTCAACATCTGATGTCGGCCGATCATACGGCCCTTGTCAGTGTGGGTTCAGCCCTTCACGGCCTTCAACGTTGCACTGCAAAGGCTCCAGTAACCGCCGCCTTTCTGGATCCATTTGAGATCATTCAGCGTGCCCGCGTCCTTGTTGACATGATAGGAATCGACACAGGTTTTCATGCGGGCTTTGCCGGGCGTTTCAGTCGCGTATTTCTTGTCCACGGCCTTGGGGAAGGTTACACCCTTGGGCGCGGCCATCGCTGGCTTGTCCGGTTCTTTGTCGGGGGTGGAGGCCACGTCTTTTTCGTCTGCGGCTTCGGCTGCGGCCGTATCTGCACCGCAGAACTTGGCGCGGAAATCATTCCACTTCATATCTTTGGCAGTGCCGTCGGCTTTGCCCGCCTGATATTTCGTGCTGCATTCTTTCATGGTCAACGCAGAAGCGGGGGATGCAAGTATGAAACCTGCCATCAATGCACCGCCGGCTGCGAGTAGAAGCTTTGTAGACATTGGACTGCCCCTCTTTATGAAATGCCTCTCTGGATGAAGTCTGGGTGGATGATCGCCGCTCAGGACGGAAGAACGCCATCGGGGCTGGCCTTGTCGATTGCCTTCGGCAAATGCTCGGCAAGGATTTGTGGCAGCTGGTCGATATCAACCCCGAAGGATTGTGCCAGACTGCGCAATTGCTCTGAAGACAATGCTGCTCTGATTTGATCAGCGGAAACGGGGAGGTTGCTGCCCGTGCCGATCCATGAGGAGACCTGTTCGCCAAGGCCCGCTCGGTTCAGCTGATCGGTTATGCCTTGCAGGCCACCGGCATTTTGAAAAAGTTGACCGGCGATGGCGGCCAGATTGATTGGCTTTCCACTCAGGGCATCACTGACGATACTTCCAAGTCCATCCAAAAGTCCCATGATAACCACCCCGTAAAAGAGTATGTATTACACGTTCAGGTACTTTTTGTTCGTCGCTACATTACCAGTTCATAACATTGCTGTCACGAGCAATTGTATGGGCCGTGAGGTGGCGCGTTGTTGCGCTCATGGCAAAAAAATACCCGCATCGGTGATGCGGGTATTTTTCATTCAGTACGGGCAAATGGCCGATCAGGCAGACATTGCCACTTTCAGGTTTTCATCGATCTTGTCGAGGAAAGCCGTTGTGGAGAGCCAAGGCTGATCTGGTCCGATCAGCAGTGCCAGATCCTTTGTCATGTAGCCGGATTCGACCGTGTCGACGCAGACGGTTTCCAGCGTGGCGGCGAACTTTGCGAGGTCCGCATTGTCGTCCAGCTTGGCGCGGTGTGCGAGGCCACGTGTCCATGCGAAGATCGACGCGATGGAGTTGGTCGAGGTTTCCTGACCCTTCTGATGCTGGCGGTAGTGACGTGTCACTGTGCCGTGTGCAGCTTCAGCTTCAACCGTGCGGCCATCTGGCGACAGAAGAACGGATGTCATCAGGCCGAGCGAACCGAAGCCCTGCGCAACCGT
Source organism: Agrobacterium sp. rho-13.3 (assembly GCF_033957765.2). Lineage (NCBI taxonomy): Bacteria > Pseudomonadati > Pseudomonadota > Alphaproteobacteria > Hyphomicrobiales > Rhizobiaceae > Agrobacterium > Agrobacterium sp. rho-13.3. The sequence continues at coordinate 1,506,198 of NZ_CP192774.1, read as the reverse complement.
GTCCGACTGTACGTCGCCGTCGTAGTTCTTGCACGCCCAGACATAACCGCCCGACCACTTCAGAGCAGAGGCAACCATGTCGTCGATCAGGCGGTGTTCATAGGTGATGCCGACTTCGTCGAACTTCGCCTTGAATTCGGCCTGATAGATTTCTTCGAAGATGTCCTTGAAGCGACCGTCATAAGCCTTGAGGATGGTGTTCTTGGTGGACAGGTAAACCGGCCACTTGCGCATCAGGCCATAGTTCATGGAAGCGCGCGCGAATTCGCGGATCGACTCGTCAAGGTTATACATGGCCAGTGCAACGCCGGCGCCGGGCGCGTCGTACACTTCCTTTTCGATAACCTGACCGTCTTCACCAACGAACTTGATGGACAGCTTGCCCTTGCCGGGGAACTTGAAATCGGTTGCCTTGTACTGGTCGCCGAAAGCGTGACGGCCAACAACGATTGGCTTTGTCCAGCCTGGAACGAGGCGCGGCACGTTCGTGCAGATGATCGGCTCGCGGAAAATAACGCCACCCAGAATGTTGCGGATCGTGCCGTTCGGGCTCTTCCACATCTGTTTCAGGTTGAATTCCTTGACGCGGTCTTCATCCGGCGTAATCGTTGCGCACTTGATGCCAACGCCGTGCTTCTTGATGGCGTGAGCAGCATCGACCGTTACCTGGTCGTTGGTAGCATCGCGGTTTTCAACGGAAAGATCGTAGTACTCGATATCGAGATCGAGGTATGGCAGGATCAGCTTGTCCTTGATAAGCTGCCAGATGATACGGGTCATTTCGTCGCCGTCGAGATCGACGACCGGATTGGCTACCTTGATCTTTGTCATGAATTCCTCACCTTCGAGAACGATTGCGCCATGTGGCGCCATATGCGGAAAATATCCCGTCGCGCTATAGCATCGCGAGCGCCGAAGGCAAAGCCATGTCCGAGCTTTTTTGGTCTTTCTAAAACACGCCGAAACGCATTGCCAAAACACATTCCGCAATTACAGTCTGGCGAATCGCTTACGTTGGGTAAGCTCTCTTCAGGACACCGTCATGCGGAAAATTCTGCTCGCCACCGCCGCCATTCTTATCTCCAGCAGTGCCTTTGCGGCAGACCCGACCGAGCCGGTTAAAAAGGTGATGGATATCACCGTCAAGAACTGGTCGGGGGAGGCGGACGACTGGAAATATATTCTGGACGAGGATTTGCTGACCACGCTGTTCAGCAAGGAATTTGCCGCCCAATATCGCGAAGCGTCCAAGAAGCCTGCCTATGAAGCGGAAAATGGCGATAAGGGTGATCCTTTCGGTTACGATGTCATCACCAACTCGCAGGATGGTTGCCCGTTGCAGGATGTTGAAATCGCCGCTGCACCGCCCAAAGACGGTGTGAGCGACGTGACCGTGAAGTTCAAGCTGTGGGCCTGCATGGACGAAGCCGAAATGAAGGCGAGTGTCGATCAGGTGAATTTCGATGTCATTACCGAAGACGGAAAGCCCGTGATCAAGGACATTCACCGGGTGGGGGATGAGGGCCGTGATTCCCTGCTTCAAGAGATGGCAAACATCATCAAGGGCGAATAAGCGGGCTTTTGCCGCGCCTGCCTTTGATTTGTCCTGAAATCTGTGCCAGTGAAGCCCGAAAAATCGGAAGGCGAATATGGCAGGTACAAACAGCGAGCTTGAGCTTCTGGCAGAAGGTCCGGCGATTATTCTTGTCGAACCCCAGCTGGGTGAAAACATCGGCATGGTGGCGCGGGCTATGGCCAATTTCGGATTGGCCGAGCTGCGGCTCGTCAATCCTCGCGATGGCTGGCCGAACGAGAAGGCGCGTTCTGCTGCCTCCAAGGCCGATCACGTCATCGATAATACCCGCGTTTTCGCGACCATCGAAGAAGCGACAGCAGATCTGCAATTCACCTATGCCACGACAGCGCGGGAGCGTTATGGCTTCAAGCCGGTGCGTGCGCCTGTCACGGCTGCGGAAACGCTGCGCACGAAGTTTGCGGCAGGCGAGAGAACCGGAATTCTGTTCGGCCGCGAGCGTTGGGGTCTAACCAATGAAGAAGTGGCATTGGCGGACGAGATCGTGACGTTTCCAGTCAATCCGGCCTTTGCTTCGCTTAACATTGCCCAGGCTGTGCTGTTGATGTCCTATGAGTGGATGAAATCCGGCATGGATGATCTGACCCAAACGCTGTTTGAGCCGCTTGAGCAGAAACAAGCCACCAAAGAGCAGCTTTACGGCCTCTTCGAGCAGTTGGAAGAGGCGCTGGATGCGCGTGGTTATTTCCGCCCGGAAGGCAAGAAACAGCGGATGATCGAAAATCTGCGTGCCGTACTGTCTCGGCGGGCGCTGACCTCGCAGGAAATCAGCGTTTTGCGTGGTGTGTTCGGCACATTCGACAAATACGGACGGCAGACACCACGCGGCAGCAATGGCCCTTATGCCGACGGGAGCAATGCGCAAGATGACGGCGATAACGCTTAATCCCACACAGCAAACATTGAGGCCGGTGCTGGTTTTCGACAGCGGCATCGGCGGCCTGACCGTGCTGCGGGAGGCGAGGGTGCTGATGCCGGAACGCGGCTTCATCTACATTGCCGACGACGCCGGTTTCCCCTATGGCGGCTGGGAAGAGGACGCGCTTCGGGCGCGCATTCTGGCGCTGTTTGCGCAGCTGCTGGACACCTACCAGCCGGAAATCTGCATCATTGCCTGCAACACGGCGTTCACGCTGGCTGGCGCGGATTTACGGGCCAAATTTCCCGACATGACCTTCGTGGGCACTGTTCCCGCCATCAAGCCAGCGGCAGAGCGCACACGCTCCGGCCTCGTTTCCGTTCTGGCGACCCCCGGCACGGTGAAGCGCGCCTATACGCGGGATCTCATTCAGTCCTTTGCCTCGCAATGCCATGTGCGGCTGGTGGGATCGGAAAATCTGGCGCGCATGGCCGAGGCTTGGATCAGGGGAGAGCCGATTTCGGATGACGCAGTTCTGGCGGAAATCTCGCCGTGCTTCATTGAAGATCAGGGCAAGCGCACGGACATCGTCGTGCTGGCCTGCACCCATTATCCTTTTATGGTCAACATCTTCCGCAGATTGGCCCCTTGGCCGGTCGATTGGCTGGATCCGGCAGAAGCCATTGCCCGCCAGGCGCGGCGGAAGGTGGAGTTGGTGCAGGGCGCGGAACATCCTGACGGTTTCGACTTTGCCGTTTTCACCTCCGGTCAGCCTAACTTTACCACACGCCGACTGATGCAAGGTTTTGGACTGAAAATGTCCGCCTCGGCACCCTGACTGTTGCATATTTGCATCGCGCCCACATCTCTAATGCAATTCGAGATTGAGTGTGTTGCGCTGGCCTAAAATCCGTGTCACAAAAGTCAAGCTCGTAACTCAAACATTGGAGGCGTGAAATGATGACATTTATGAACCGACGCCCCTCTGGCGCAGCGCAATATATGGCAACGGTTTTCACCGTGATTTATATGCCATCTATTCGACTTGGATCGGCTAACTAAGCCCTTTCCCTGCCTTTTTGGCGTTTCTCAAATGAACTCGTAGCAAGCGAATAGTCCCGTGGCATCGCCACGTCTGTCGTCCTTGCACGTCTTTTCTCATCACGAAAGGACCTGGTCGCTTCATCGCGCCGGGATGGATTCCCTATGACGAAAGAGCAATCTTTACGTGTAAATAATGTGTCTCAAGCGGTTGACGACCTGTTCCGGCACTTCGGCGTTTGGGCCACGGTCAAAGCGATGCTGGTCGTTGCATGGCAGCACCAGCAGACAAAGTCGCACGTCACGCATCTGTCGGATCACTTGCGTCGTGATATCGGCCTGCCTGTCAATAAATCTCGGTCGGGTCCACCACTGATCCCACCCTGGTTTCCGCGCTTTTGAGAGAGTGCCTCTCCGGTGAGTGAATTGCCGGAGAGGTTTTTGGCTTGATGATTGACGATACTCCAAACTCGACGTCATGCTCGGGCTTGTCCCGAGCATCTGCTACGGATTGATTTTATTGGACGTGCGTAGATCCTCGCCACAAGGGCGAGGATGACGGAGGAGAGGTTTTCGACCACTATTAGCCTCACATTTCCACTCAAACTTGTTATTGAAGGAGCGATATCATGATGAAATTTCCTTCTCACCCCGGTGAATTGTTGCGGGAAGATGTTATCGGCGCGCTTGAGCTTTCGGTGACTGAGGCGGCAGACAGGCTTGGTATGTCGCGTGTGGCCTTGTCGCGCGTTTTGAATGGTCGGGCAGGGGTCAGTCCTGACCTGGCGTTGCGTCTGGAGCGCGCCGGTGTGAGTACAGCCAGAGCATGGCTTGCCATGCAGGCGAATTACGATCTTGCCCAGGCGATGGCCCGACAGCAGCCACCCGTTCGCCCGCTGGATGACAAAGCGGCTTAACTCACAATTGCCACTTGATATCATTCCGGCTTGATGGCTTGCTCCACCCAATGATTGTTGGAGGACTGCGTCATGCCCCTTGAAAACTGGCTGGCCTTTGTGGCCGCGTCCGCTGTGTTGCTTGCTATTCCGGGACCGACGATCCTGCTGGTGATTTCCTATGCGCTTGGGCATGGCCGCAAGGCGAGTGCGGCAACTGTCGCCGGGGTCGCGCTTGGTGATTTCACCGCCATGACGGCGTCCATGCTGGGGTTGGGTGCGTTGCTGGCGACATCAGCGGCTCTGTTTACGGTGCTGAAGTGGGTCGGGGCTACCTATCTGATTTATCTCGGCATCAAGCTGTGGCGCGCGCCGATTGGCGGGCAGGGGGTGGAGACATCCGACACGACCGCCAGGGAACGACCGCTGAAAATCTTTCTGCATACCTATATCGTCACGGCGCTGAACCCGAAAAGCATCGTGTTTTTTGTCGCCTTCCTGCCGCAGTTTCTGGTGCCGACACTGCCGTTTTTGCGCCAGGTGCTTATCTTCGAAGTCACCTTTCTTGTGCTTGCCACCTGCAACGCAGCACTTTATGGACTGCTGGCAAGTGCGGCCCGCAACACCATTCGCAAGCCCAATGTTCAGCGCATCGTCAACCGCACGGGTGGCAGTCTGTTGATCGGCGCTGGTTTGTTGACGATGGGTTGGAAGAGAGCCGCGTCCTGAAATACCGCTTTTCTGCGGTTTGAAAGTTGAACGTTCCAATGGCCGCGCCGCATATCTTCCTTGCCCTCATCACCGTGTTCATGTGGGGTTTCAATTTTATTGTGATCAAGTTTGGCGTCATGGATATGCCGCCTTTGTTTCTCACGGCGCTGCGCTATCTCTGTGCGGCCTTGCCGCTGGTGTTTTTTCTGCCGCGCCCCAAGGTGTCTTGGGGGCATATGGTTCTGTACGGCATGGTCATGGGCTGTGCGCAGTTCGGTCTTCTTTATTCCGCCATCAAACTGGGCCTGCCCGCCGGGCTTGCGTCACTGGTCATGCAGTCACAGGCCTTTTTCACCATGGTGCTGGCCGTGTCGTTTTTGGGTGAAACGCCGTTGCGATCTCACATCGCCGGTGCTGCCGTTGCCTTTGCCGGGTTGGGCGTTATCGGGCTTGAACGCATGACCATGTCTGCCATGGTGCCGCTTTTGATGTGCATCGGCGCTGCTTTTAGCTGGGCGATGGGAAACATCGTCAACCGCAAGGTCGGGCGGGTGAATGCGGTGTCTTTCATCGCATGGACCAGCCTTGTGCCGGTCATTCCGCTCATGGTGCTGTCCTTGGCAATCGAGGGTCCGCAGGCCATTGCAGACGGAATTGCGTCGGCAACACTCATGACATTCCTCGTTGTGATCTACATGGCCTATGGCGCGACCGTTGTGGGCGCGGGCATATGGAGTTATCTGCTGTCGCGTTACCCGGCTGGAACAGTCGCGCCATTTTCGCTGCTGGTGCCAATTGTCGGCTTCATCGGCGCTTATTTCGCCTTTAACGAACAAATTACCCAGTTTGAAGTCATTGGCAGCGGGCTGGTGGTGGCCGGTCTGGCGCTGAATGTCTTCGGGCGGCGTCTGTCCTTTTCGCGCCAGTCCTAATCTCTCACGCAATTCCCTGTGCATTGTGTTGATGAGGCGGGAAAATTGCTCAATTTTTTGCTAAGGAACATGTTCGCCGTTTCTTTTGGGAATCGGTGCCCCATTCATTCGAAGTCGCAGGGAAGCGTAAATTGCAGGTCGGTATCGACATGGGAACTCTATCGGGCGGGCAGGCGGCCACGCTCGATATCGAGGAATTGCTTGCCACGCGTCTGCTGGTGCAGGGAAATTCCGGTTCCGGCAAATCGCATCTGTTGCGTAGGCTGCTGGAGCAATCCGCGCCTTGGGTGCAGCAGGTCATCATCGACCCTGAAGGCGATTTCGTCACGCTGGCCGATAAATTCGGCCATGTGGTGGTGGATGGCGAGCGCACCGAGGCCGAGCTTTCCGGCATTGCCAACCGCATTCGCCAGCACCGCGTTTCCTGCGTGCTGACGCTGGAGGGCTTGGACGTCGAGCAGCAGATGCGTGCCGCCGCCGCCTTCCTCAACGGCATGTTCGATGCGGATCGCGAGTTCTGGTATCCGGTTCTGGTGGTGGTGGATGAAGCGCAGATGTTTGCGCCCTCCGTTGGCGGTGATGTGTCCGAAGACGCCCGCAAAATGTCGCTGGGTGCGATGACCAACCTCATGTGCCGTGGGCGAAAGCGCGGTCTGGCAGGCGTTATTGCCACGCAGCGCTTGGCAAAGCTGGCCAAGAACGTGGCGGCTGAGGCCTCCAACTTCCTCATGGGCCGCACCTTTCTCGATATCGATATGGCGCGTGCCGCTGACCTTCTCGGCATGGATCGCCGCCAGGCGGAAATGTTCCGCGATCTTCAGCGCGGCAATTTCGTGGCGCTTGGACCTGCACTTTCGCGCCGGCCTTTGCCCATCGTCATTGGTGCGGTGGAAACCTCCGCGCGGTCATCTTCGCCAAAGCTGATGCCTCTGCCGGATTCGCCACAGGATGTGGAAGACCTGATCTTCACGCCGGACCCGGAGGAATTCGCGCGCGGACCTGTGCGCCGCACGCCACCGGCACCGCGCCCGACGACGGATATTCTGGCCGAGCTTTCCCGCTCCACGCCTGCCATTGGCGGCCCTGAGCCGCAGCAGCCGCAGCGCAGCAGCCAGCCGGATTTGACGCCGGAAGAGCGCGAAGAGAAAATCGCGGGCGTGATGACGGAAATTCTGGACGACCCGCAATCGGCCTATCGCACCGATGCCGTGCTCTATCAAGAGTTTCTGGTCCGCGCCCGTATGCGCCGCATTCCCGGCACGCCCATGGCGCTGTCCGAATTCCGCCGTCAGGTGGCCATCACCCGCTCCGGTGTGGATGTGGAAATGGCGGCAAGCGAGAACTGGCAGAAGGCGCTGGAGCTTTCCACCAACGTCTCTGACGATTTGCAGGGCGTATTTCTGCTGCTGGTCAAGGCCGCGCTGCGTGAAGAGCCTTGCCCTTCGGATGCGCGCATTGCCCGCGCTTATGGCACCCATTCCGCCCGCCGTGCGCGGCGTCTGCTCGGTTATTTCGAAGAGAAGGAACTGGTCGTCGTGCACGCGGATTTTTCCGGCAAGCGCATCGTGGCATTCCCTGATCTCGACGCAAAAACCGCGCCCGGAGATGCGGACGCGGCTGAAGAGATTGTGAAGCTGGCGGCGGAGTGACACGGTAGCCCTTAAACTCTCCGTCATGCCGGGCTTGACCCGGCATCCAGCCGGCGCGCGTCTGCGCGGCGAAAAGACTTCTCTTTCTGGCGTGGGGGTACTCAGTCCTTTCGCCTTGCAGACGCAAGGCGGCTGGATCCCGCATCAAGTGCGGGATGACGGACAGGTGGTGGCAACAAAAAGGCGGGTTTCCCCGCCTTTTCCTTATCATCCTGAAGGCCGATTAAACCTTGTCAATCACCTTCTTCTCATTGCGCGTCGCAAACAGCGAGCCGACAACACCAGTTACGAGGATTGCGACTGTCACGCCCAGCGATACGGCAGGCGGGATTTTTGCGATGCCCAGCATGTCTGCAAGGAAGATTTTCGAACCGACGAAGACCAGAACCGCAGCCAGCGCATATTTCAGATAAGCGAAGCGGTGGATCAGGGCAGCGAGGGCGAAGTAGAGTGCACGCAGGCCAAGGATCGCGAAAATGTTAGACGTGTAGACGATGAACGGGTCCGTGGTGATCGCGAAAATCGCCGGGATCGAATCGACTGCGAAGATCAAGTCTGCGATTTCGACCATGATAAGGGCCAGAAACAGCGGCGTTACGAATGTCTTCAGCTTGCCCGTGAGCGGATCGGTTTCCTTGACGAAAAACTTCTCGCCATGCAGCTTTTCTGTGACCGGCAGGCTCTTGCGCAGAAACTTCAATATCTTGTTGTTGCCGATGTCGTTTTCATCATGGTTCGAGGAAAACAGCATCTTGAGGCCAGTGAAGACAAGGAAGGCAGCGAAGATATAAAGAACCCAGTGGAAGTTCTCAACGATCGCAGCTCCCGCAGCAATCATGATGCCGCGAAGGATGATGACGCCCAGAATACCCCAGAGCAGAACGCGGTGCTGATATTGGCGCGGAATGGCGAAGTAGGAGAAGATCATCGCGATGATGAAGATGTTGTCCATCGCCAGGCTTTTTTCGACCACGAAGCCTGTCACGTATTCCATGGCCGATTGCTGGCCGGATTGAAACCATATCCAGCCGCCGAAGGCCAAACCAATGGCAATGTAAAAGCCGGACATCAGCAAACTTTCGCGAATGCCGATTTCCTTGGAGTTCTTATGGAGAACGCCCAGATCGAGCGCAAGAAGAGCCAGAACGAGAGAGATAAAAACGCCCCACATCCATGTGGGTGTGCCGAGAAAATCCGTAAGGAGGAAATCCATGAGTCAACCTTTTTCCGGACGAGGTTGGCTTTATGGCTGGGGAACGTGTGATATATAAAGACGTGGCCCCAACCTTAGAAGACTCGACATCGCGTAATGTCCGGTAATACGCCAGAGGGGCCCGAGTCCTGATCACGACCGGGAGGTAATGCGGGCCAGATGGTTTTCAAGAGGTCTGACGAAGTTTTTTCTCGTTGACAATTTTATGAATGGAACTTAGAAGCCGCAACAACGCCGGGCAGCAATGCTCGGTGTGTTTCGTTGACTGTCCTGCACGTTAAACCGTGCGTTCGATGGTTGACATCACCGACATGTCCCGTGGCTTCTCCATTCGCAAATGTGAGAAACCTGTCAGAGGTCCTCAATCGGACCTCAGAGGAGGGCGTGTTTCCTTGATCCGGTTTGGTAACAAACCGGTGTAACATTCTGAAAGGAAATACGATGAGCAAGCGCGAATCGTCTAAGTATAAAATTGACCGCCGCATGGGCGAAAATATCTGGGGTCGTCCTAAGTCCCCAGTCAACCGTCGCGAATACGGCCCAGGCCAGCACGGCCAGCGCCGCAAGGGCAAGCTTTCCGACTTCGGTACGCAGCTGCGCGCCAAGCAGAAGCTCAAGGGCTACTACGGCGAAATCCGTGAAAAGCAGTTCCGTGCAACTTACGACGAAGCAAACCGTCGCAAGGGTGACACTTCCGAGAACCTGATCGGTCTGCTCGAGTCGCGTCTGGACGCAATCGTGTACCGCGCAAAGTTCGTTCCAACTGTTTTCGCGGCTCGCCAGTTCGTAAACCACGGCCATGTTTCGGTTAACGGCGTTCGCGTCAACATCGGTTCTTACCGTTGCAAGCCAGGCGACGTTATCGAAGTTCGTCAGAAGTCCAAGCAGCTCGCAATCGTTCTCGAAGCTGTTGCGCTCGCTGAGCGTGACGTTCCTGACTACGTTGAAGTTGATCACAACAAGCTGGTTGCGACATTTGCTCGCGTTCCTTCGCTTGCTGACGTTCCATACGCAGTCATCATGGAACCGCATCTGGTCGTCGAATTCTACTCGCGTTAATCCGCGTTTCGCATTCATCGAAAAAGCCGCCTTTCGGGGCGGCTTTTTTGTTGCGCGGTTTTTATATCGACCACTTGAGGCTTCGCGTTTCTGCTGAGGACTATTCCCAGTTCTCCGTCATCCCGGACTTGATCCGGGATCCAGTGCGATCAAGCCCTTGATCGCAAAAGACTCTTTCGCGCCGCAGACGCGGCCCTGCTGGATGCCGGATCAAGTCCGGCATGACGGGGGAGTTGGAGTGCAAACCCCTATCAAGCCGCCGCCGCTGCCCGCTTCGACAGCAACCGTTGCACCAGTGCCACATCCAACTCGTCGAAATTATCGATCACCACATCGGGATGAAGCTCAGCCATCGGCACGTCGGTGTAACCGAATGTCACGCCAATGGACGGCACATCGGCGTTTTTTGCGGCCAGAATGTCGTTGATGCTGTCACCGATCATGATACTGCGGGCAGGGTCGCCGCCGGATTTTTCGATGGTGCCGAGAATGTGGCGTCCATCCGGCTTGCGCCATTCGAACGTATCGCCGCAGGTAATGGCTGCAAAATGGTCGGTCAGGCCTAGTTTTTCCAGCAGCGGCAATGCCAGAACCGTTGTCTTGTTGGTGCAAACCGCAAGCGTGAACCCAGCGCCCGCCAATCTGTCCAGTGCCTCGGTCAAGCCAGGGTAGGCAACGCTTTCGCCGGGCATATGGGCGACGTAATGGGCGATAAAGCGCTCATACAGCGGCTCGATGTCCGCTTCCGGCAGGTCCGTGTTGCGCAGCGCGAATGCGCGCTTGATCATAACACGGGCGCCCTGGCCCACCAGATGCGTCAAATCGGCAAAGGTGACGGGGGCGAGACCGGCGGATGCGATGGTGTGGTTCAGGCTGTCGATCAGGTCGGGAGCGGTGTCGATCAGGGTGCCGTCGAGATCGAAAATGACGAGGGGAGAAGTCAAGGAATGCCTCATGATGAACTGTCTATCTGCCCCAAAGCTAAGCAAAGGCGCCAGCTTTTGCAATGAAACCTTTGAATGGTCGTGCGTTGCTGCCCGAAAAGGGCTTTCGTTTGCTATTCGACCCGTGTAAACAGCACCCCAGCGTAGCGATCAGACACCTGTGACACTGCGCAGACCGCGAAAAACAGACCGGAGTTTGCAGCCGAATGGATGCCCGCCAAATGAAGATCAAGGCCGCAGAAGCGGCGTTGTCCCATGTCGAAGACGGAATGCGTCTTGGTATTGGTACGGGGTCCACGGCAGAAGAATTCGTTCGGCTTTTGGCGGAAAAAGTGTCCGCGGGGCTGCGGGTTCAGGGCGTTCCGACATCGGAGCGCACGGCGCGTCTTTGTGTTGAGCTTGGCGTTCCCCTGAAGTCGCTGGATGAGCTTCCAGAGCTGGATCTGACCATCGATGGTGCAGATGAAGTTGACCACGCCCTGCGGCTGGTCAAGGGCGGCGGCGGCGCTTTGTTGCGCGAAAAAATCGTGGCTGCGGCCTCGTCTCGCGTGATTGTGATTGCCGACCAGACCAAGGTTGTAGAGACGCTTGGTGCGTTTCCGCTGCCGATTGAAATCAACATTTTCGGTCAGGTCGCAACCCGCATCGCCATTGAAAAACTGGCTTCGAGACTCGGCCTTTCGGGCGATTTGAAGCTGCGTTCACTGGAGGATGGCCCCTTCAAAACGGACGGCGGACACCTTATTCTCGACGCATCTTTTGGCCGTATTCCTGATGCAGAAACGCTGGCACGCGAGCTGAACACCATACCCGGTGTTGTCGAGCACGGACTTTTCATTCATTTGGCATCGCTTGCCATTATCGCCGGGCCGGATGGCGCCCGCGTAATGCAGGCGAAAATATAAACAGGAGCGAGAGATTTCATGATCAAACTTGCGGGACTGGGCAAAGCTGCCGCTGCTTCGATCCTCATTTCTGGCGTCGTATTCGGTACTGCCGTTCGCGCACAGGAAATTACGGAAGCGCACATTGCCGCTGCAAAGCAGGCCATTGGCACGCTGGGCGTTACCGACCGATTCGATAGTATTCTGCCGGGTCTTGCAGAACGTCTGAAGGGTGAACTCATTCAGGCTTCGCCAAATGTTCAGGACGCGATCACTGAAACCGTCGATGCAAAGGCTCTTGAGCTTGCGCCACGTCGCGCCGATCTGGAACGCGAAGCTGCGTTGACCTACGCGCGCGCTTTCAGCCTTGATGAATTGAAGGCAATCTCTGCGTTCTACGGCAGTGAAGCTGGCAAGAAGCTGTTGAAAGACGGCCCGATTGCAACCCGCGAATTGATGAAGGCTGCCGATATCTGGGCGGCTGGCATCAACCGTGATTTGAACGTGTCCAGCATGACGGAACTTCAAAAGGTTGCCGGTGCCGATCTCGCACCGCTGCCAGCCAATGATGCGAACATCGGTGGCGCGCCTGGGCATTCCACTGCTGCCCCTGCTGCTCCCGCTGCCAAGCCAGCAGCTGCTGCACCTGCGGCCAAGCCAAAGCCTTGATCGTTTAAATCCACATTCAGAATTATTCAAAGCCCGGATGAAAGTCCGGGCTTTTCATTTGTGCGCCGCAACACCTATATGAGTGCCAAACGGGATGGCTGATGGCCGTCTCTCAGACAGGGGCTTATCGATGACAACTTATGACTACGATCTTTTCGTTATTGGCGGCGGCTCAGGTGGTGTGCGCAGCGCCCGCGTGGCGGCGTCGCTCGGCAAGCGCGTCGGCATTGCGGAAGAATACCGCTATGGCGGAACCTGCGTCATAAGAGGTTGCGTGCCGAAGAAGCTGTTTGTTTATGCCTCGCAGTTTCCCGAACATTTCGAAGACGCTGCCGGGTATGGCTGGACGGTTGGCCAGAGCAGCTTTGACTGGAAAAAGCTGATCGCCGCCAAGGACAAGGAAATCGAGCGTCTGGAAGGTCTCTATCGCAAGGGTCTGGAAAACGCGAAGGCTGACATCTTCGACAGCCGCGCCGAACTGGTGGATGCACATACGGTAAAGCTGGTGAAATCAGGTCAGACCGTTACGGCAGAGCGCATCGTGATCGCGGTCGGTGGCACGCCCAACCCACATGTCTCCTTGCCGGGTTACGAGCTGACGATTTCGTCCAACGAAGCGTTTCATCTGGAAGAGCTGCCGAAATCCATTCTGATTGCGGGCGGCGGTTACATTGCGGTTGAATTCGCCAATATCTTCCACGGCCTTGGCGTCGACACCACCCTGATCTATCGCGGCAAGGAAATCCTGTCCCGCTTCGACAATGATATGCGCCACGGCTTGCACGAGGCGATGGTTGCCAAGGGCATCAAGATTCTGCTGACCGACGTGATTGCCAGTGTGAAAAAAGCCGATGGCGGCGGGCTGGAGGCCGAAACAAGACACAATGGCACGCTGAACGTCGATACCGTCATGCTGGCGCTGGGTCGTGATCCGAACACGCAGGGTCTCGGGCTGGAAAATGCCGGTGTTGCGCTCAACGACAAGGGCGCGATCATCGTGGATGATTATTCGCGCACCAACGTGCCGAGCATCTTTGCGCTGGGTGACGTCACCGACCGGGTACAGTTGACGCCGGTGGCCATTCATGAGGCCATGTGCTTCATCGAAACCGAGTTCAAGAACAACCCGACCAAGCCGGATCACCACCTGATTGCGACGGCGGTGTTCTCGCAGCCGGAAATCGGCACGGTGGGCATTTCGGAAGAAGAGGCAGCGGCCAAGTACGAAGAGATCGAAATCTACCGTGCCCAGTTCCGCCCCATGAAGGCAACGCTTTCGGGCCGCACCGAAAAGACGATCATGAAGCTCATCGTCAATGCTGCGGACCGCAAGGTGGTTGGCGCGCATATTCTGGGACATGAGGCGGGCGAAATGGCGCAGCTTCTGGGCATCACGCTGAAGGCGGGTTGCACCAAGGATGATTTCGACGCGACCATGGCGGTGCACCCCACCGCTGCGGAAGAGCTGGTGACGATGTATTCGCCAAGCTACCGCATCAGGAACGGCCAGCGTGTGTGAGGTCTGACGGAGAGCGATGATGATCTGCCTCGTTTTCGGGTGAGGCAGGCGCAGATTTAAATCGTTTAGATTCGCTTTTCTGCTCTCTATTGCCACAAAAACGGCCGAAAGGCCTATGGCACTTAAGGATCGGCTTTGCAAAGCCGATCCTTGGAGTTATAAGCCGCGCAACTTTCGAGATCGCCGTCCTCTAGGAAAAGTGGGCGTGGAAACCAGGTGAAGAACATGGCACAGAATTGGACGCCCAGCAGCTGGAGACATAAACCTATCCAGCAGGTTCCCGAATATCCGAACGCGGCGGCTGTCGCGGCAACGGAAGCGACGCTTGCGACCTATCCACCTTTGGTCTTTGCAGGTGAAGCACGCCGCCTGAAAAAGCAACTGGCAAGCGTTGCCGAAGGCGAAGCATTTTTGCTTCAGGGTGGCGATTGCGCCGAGAGCTTCCTGGAACATGGCGCGGACAACATTCGCGACTTCTTCCGCGCCTTCCTGCAAATGGCTGTTGTTCTGACCTATGGCGCACAGCTTCCTGTCGTCAAGGTTGGCCGTATTGCCGGTCAGTTTGCCAAGCCACGCTCTTCGAACATCGAGTCGCAGAATGGTATCGAGCTGCCCTCTTACCGTGGTGACATCATCAACGGTATCGAGTTCAACGAAGCATCCCGCGTGCCGAACCCGGAGCGTCAGCTCGACGCCTACCGTCAGTCCGCTGCAACGCTGAACCTGCTGCGCGCATTCGCCATGGGTGGTTATGCCAACCTTGAGAACGTGCATCAGTGGATGCTCGGCTTCGTCAAGGACAGCCCGCAGGCGGACCGTTACCGCAAGCTGGCCAGCCGCATTTCCGAAACCATGGACTTCATGAAGGCCATTGGTATCACGGCGGAAAACCAGCCGAGCCTGCGCGAAACAGATTTCTTCACCAGCCATGAAGCCCTGCTGCTTGGCTACGAAGAAGCGTTGACCCGCGTGGATTCGACGTCTGGTGACTGGTACGCAACATCCGGCCACATGCTGTGGATCGGCGACCGTACCCGTCAGCTGGACCACGCGCATGTGGAATATTTCCGCGGCATCAAGAACCCTATTGGTTTGAAGTGCGGCCCGTCCTTGCAGCCGGACAATCTGATCGAGCTGATCGATGCGCTGAATCCGGCCAACGAAGCCGGTCGCCTGACGCTGATCTGCCGTTTCGGTCACGACAAGGTTGCCGAGAACTTGCCAAAGCTCATTCGCGCCGTGGAAAAAGAAGGCCGCAAGGTCGTCTGGTCCTGCGATCCGATGCACGGCAACACGATCACGCTCAATCACTACAAGACGCGTCCCTTCGAGCGTATTCTGTCGGAAGTCGAAAGCTTCTTCCAGATTCACCGCGCCGAAGGCACGCATCCGGGCGGCATCCACATCGAGATGACCGGGAAGGACGTGACGGAATGCACGGGCGGTGCGCGTGCAGTGACCGCCGACTCGCTGTCCGACCGTTACCACACCCATTGCGACCCACGCCTCAATGCCGATCAGGCGCTGGAACTGGCATTTCTTCTCTCCGAGCGCATGAAAAGCGGTCGCGACGAGAAGCGTCTGGCCGTCGTCAACGGCTGATGTTTTTGACGAGACATGAAGAAGCCGCCGGAGAAATCCGGCGGCTTTTTTTGTATTGAAGATATCAAACAGCCGTTGATACCTCCAGTGGCTGAGGTGCCCTTTACCCCGTCACCCCGCACTTGATGCGCGGTCCAGTGTGATCAAGTCCTTGATCACAAAAGACTCTCTCACCACGCAGACGCGTGGTGGCTGGATCCCGGATCAGGTCCGGGATGACGGAGGGTGGGAGAACGTTTTCGCCATAAAAAACCGCCGAAATAATTCGGCGGCTTTGGGCTTTTTGGGCTGTAAAGCCCTCGTCGTCATGCTCGGGCTTGTCCCGAGTATCTACACACGTTGACTTGACTCACTGTGGTTGGATCCTCGGGACAAGCCCGAGGATGAGGCTGAGAGGGAAGGCAACCCGAAGCCCATTCCAGCGCTATCCTTATTGCACAAGTGCCGGGTGCATACAGCGCACGTCCGTCACCCGCACATCGGCCTCGCCAATCTTGATGCCGAGCAGCATCAGCGTGTTGTACAGCAGGCTGTCGATGGGCGCGGTCGCGATGCTCAGCGTTTCGGCAAGGGCCGCCTGAAGCGGGGCGGGTGAGCTGAGATTGAGGAAGAGGACGCTGATATCCAAATCCAGATTGGTCAGCAGGGATTTGATCAGCGACGTCGTGATATCTTTGGTGGAGACGGTTTTGACGGTGCCCTGCGTGATGTCCGATTGCTGAAAGGTCAGCTTGGTTTTCGTCAGGTTTGCAGTGTTGATGTGGGCCATGCCGCTGATTTTGACGAGACCCAGCGCCTCCACGATCGTGGCTTTTGTCACGCGCGGGTCTTTGCCGAAATTGTTGAAGGCGCTGGTATCGACATCACCGAGCGCAATTTCGACGACGCCGGGAACGACGTCCACATCCACGGCGCCTGTGCCATTGGCGTTGCAACGAATGTCTGAAAGCTTGGCTTCCGCGTTTGCAACTTCCACATAGATTGGAACGCGAACGCTGGTGTTCAGCAGGGCTTTTAGTCCGTCAACTTTCGTTTCGATGGAAAGCCGCGTCTGCGCCGTGCGAACGATGGTGCCGGGTGTGCCGACCGCCAGCGATGGCGTGCCGACCGGCGGTTCGCCAATGGCCAGCGTGATTTTGGTCGATGCAAGTCCCGGAACGGTGACACCGGCATCCACGGCAATCTGCTTGCCGCCATTGGCGGCGGTTGCAGCTGCGGAAATGATGTCGAAGATGCCCGCTTCCACATTCAGATTTTCGCCCGCACCAATCGGCTTGTCGAGAATGGGGCCGAGCGCGACGATCTGGCCAAGACGCAGTTTGACGTTGGTTTTGTTCAGCGTTTTTTCCAGCGTCTTCAACGCAGCCGTCACGGTCGGCTTGACGCCGGTGGCCTTGGTCAGTGCATCAAGAAATTTGCCGTAGGTGATTTCGGTCTGGAGAACGTCCTTGTAGGTGCCAGCCGTGAGATTGAGATCGACGGCCAAGGCGTCGGCAATGTGCAGAAGGTTGACGTCTGCGGCGATCAGCGCCTGATAATCCATCAGGCTCAGCGAGATTTTTGTTCCGAGCAAACTGCCGAGCAGACTGTTCAGCAACCCGTCATTGACACTTGCAAGCCGCGAGCCGACGGAGAATGCCGCGACCCGTTGCGACGCTGCCGTTCCGACGGCGGAAAGGGTCGGCGGTGTGGTGAATGTGCCGGCAAAGAAGATGCGGCCCTTTTCAACGATGTTGACCTTGACTGCATTTGTCGGTGTGGCGTTTTCAACAAAACGTTTCCCCACCGCCACGTTTGGATCGGCAACATAGGTGCCCTTGATGACTTCGGCATATCCATCACGGGTGGAGAAAACGGTCGTGGGATCGAACGGCGTCGTGCCTGTTTCGGTCAGCATACCGGCTGCGGTTTTGACGCCGAGGTTTTTGTTGTTGAGCTGGAAATACTGGAACACGGCGCGGTCTGCATTGGTGGCGGATGCGGCGGATATGGCCGCAAGATCAGCCGTCTGCTGAAGCTGGCGTTTTTGGAGCGTCAGATATCCGTAATCCACGCCAATCGCCAAGGTTCCCGCGATGAGCGGAGCGGTGATGGCCGCCATGATGGCGATGTTGCCTGAGCGGTCAGCGGCTGCCTGTCTCAATAATGAATGAAGTTTCCGCATGTCAGATTCCCCCGATCCGTATAGTGGAAAAACGTCTGATTGTTTTGTCGGGCAGCGCGAAGCTATAGAGGTTCCAGATCGGCAGGTCGGTCGCGTCATATTCAACCGTGACGGTGAACTGGTTGGCGTTTGCCGGATCGGTGCCGACGCTGACATTCACATGTTTCTTGTCGAGAAAAATGTAGTCCAGCGCGCTTTTATCGACGTAGTCCTTCGCCAGCGTTTGCCGCTCTGTGGTGCTGATACCTGCGACGGCAGTGCGGGCGGCGTCTGCGGCAACCTGCTGAACCGCGTAGGCTGCCATCAGGTAGATGCCGTAGGCGATCATGGTCAAAAGTACGAGGATGAAAACCGGCGCGACGATGGCGAACTCGACCGCTGCTGAACCGGAACGATTGCGGAGTATTCTTGCCAAGTATTTCATGGCGTCCCCTGTCCGAAACATTATTATTTTCGAATAGGCTAATTTAGATATATTGATTATTTGTTAATCGGATGGCTTGGGGTTGTGCCATTTATTAAGATAGCCGTTCAGCGCGTATTTCAGTGAGGGTTTTGGTAGCATCGCGGTTCGTCTCACGAACCAGAAATGTGTTTGTCTCACAGAGGGGGTGAACCAAGCCCACTGCCGCCCACTATGAGACAAACACAACACGCTCTAAATCAGCCGCAAGCCTTTAAAACTCACATGCCCATCCTTGCCGATGATGATGTGGTCATGCACAGCGATGCCGAGTGGCTTGGCGGTATCGATGATGGTCTTCGTCATTTCGATATCGGCGCGGGACGGGGTGGGGTCGCCGCTGGGGTGGTTGTGGACGAGAATGATGGCGGTGGATGAAAGCTCCAGTGCACGGCGCACCACTTCGCGGGGGTAAACGGGGGTATGATCCACCGTGCCAAGCCCCTGCACCTCATCGGCAATCAGCACGTTGCGCTTGTCGAGGAAGAGAATGCGGAACTGTTCACGGGCTTCATGCGCCATCACGGCGTGGCAATAATCGATGACGGATGACCAGGAGCCGAGCACCTGCTTGTTGCGGATTTCGCTTTTCAACATACGCTGGGACACGGAGGCGATGAGTTTCAGGTCCAGCGCGACGGCTTCGCCAACGCCTTTGACCTCCTGAAGCAAGGCAATCGGTGCACCCAGCACGCTGCCCAGCGTTCCAAACCGGGCAATCAGTGCCTTGGCAATCGGCTTGGTATCGCGCCGTGGAATGAGCCGGAACAGAAGCAGCTCCAGCAATTCGTAATCCGCCAAAGCAGAATCGCCATTGTCCCGGTATTTCGCCCGCAACCGCTCACGGTGGCCAAGATAGTGCGCCGCGTCACTCTCCGGTGACGCCGGCGGCTCCGTCTTCATTTTCTTCGACGCCTGTTGCCGTGGTTCAGCAAAAAATCCGCGCTCATCGAGGGTTTCGAACAGCCCGCTGTCTTCATCGAATTGCGCGGATTTATCGGCTGGAGCGGCGGGGCGTTTGGCCATCAGGTTTTCTCTTACGCCTTAAGCGGCGGCAGGCCGGGGCGGTGTTGACCACCGGGCGAGAGCGTGAAGATTTCGCAGCCCGTCGCCGTCACGCCCACCGCATGTTCATATTGCGCAGAGAGCGAACGGTCGCGGGTCACAGCCGTCCAGCCATCGGACAGAACCTTCACATGCGGCTTGCCGAGATTGATCATCGGCTCGATGGTGAAAATCATGCCTTCGCGAATTTCCGGTCCGTCTGTTTCCTTGCCGTAGTGCAGAATGTTCGGCGTATCGTGAAAAATCCGCCCAACGCCGTGGCCGCAGAAATCCGTGACCACAGAGCAGCGTTCCGCTTCCGCATAGGCCTGAATGGCCGCGCCGATGGCGCCCGTGCGTGCGCCGGGCCGGACAGCGGCAATGCCGCGCATCAGGCACTCATAGGTCACTTCCAAAAGACGCTCCGAGGCGCGCTTGATCTGGCCCACGGGATACATGCGGCTGGAATCCCCGTACCAGCCATCCAGAAGATAGGTGACATCGATGTTGACGATATCGCCTTCACGCAAAGGCTTGTCATCGGGAATGCCGTGGCAAACCACGTGGTTGATGGAGGTGCAGACGGACTTGGTGTAACCGCGATAATTCAGCGTGGCGGGCAGGGCGTCATGATCCATGCCGAACTCGAACACGAAACGATCGATGGCGTTGGTGGTGACACCCGGTTTGATGATGCTTGCCAGCTCATCAAGGCAACGCGCAGTCAACTGACTGGCCTTGCGCATACCTTCAAAGTCTTCCGCGTTATACAGACGGATCACGCCCGTATTCTTTTTAGGCGCCGATGCCGCGTCGATATAAGTAACCATTGTAGCGCTCTCTCACGTAATTCCACTTGCGTTCATAATGCAGCAGGGTGCCAGTCGTCCATTGCAACCATCTCGCTTGCAACAATTTCCAGTGAACATACGGCGCATTTTATGGCGTATGCCTCCACACCGCGCCCCATGGCGCGTTGAAATGCGGCGGCATAGGCTGCATCAAGGTCACCACAGATGCGCAGCCGGTCGCAATCGCCGCGCTGGATGACATAAAGCATCACGGCGCGGTGGCCGGATTGCGCCGCGTCACCCAGCTCTTCCAGATGTTTCGCGCCGCGCTTGGTGGCGGTGTCGGGAAACTCCGCCAAACCCTTTTGCCGCATGAAGTGCACGTTCTTCACTTCCACATAGGCATCCGGCCTGCCGGGTGCGGATAACAGCAGATCGATGCGGGAATTGATGCCGTATTTCTGCTCGCGCCGCAGCGTGGTGTAGCCGGAAAGCTGCGGAATTTTGCCGGTCACAATGGCCTCTTCGGCAAGCTTGTTCGGCAGGCCGGTGTTGATGCCGACCACCGTGTCATCCGCCTCCACCATTTCCAGCATGTGGCGATATTTGCGGGTGGGGCTGTCATGCTGCGACAGCCAGATGCGGGAACCGGGCGCTGTCAGTCCGCGCATGGAGCCGGTGTTGGGGCAGGAGCCGGTTACTGTCGTGCCGTCTTCCAGCACGGCATCGAACAGGAAACGCTTGTAACGGGCAATCAGCCTGGCGGGAATGAGGGGAGAATCAAACTGCATGGCGCAGTGTCGTGCCCGGCGGGCAACTATTCAAGCACATAGGTTCCCGGCGCATCGCAAAGCGGCGCCAGCGCTTCGCCGCCGGGCAGGCGGGCTGCGACCTCGTGTTTGTCCTGTCCCGCAATCCAGTTCTGCCAATGCGGCCACCAAGACCCCTTGTGGGCGGTTGCCGCCTTCTGCCAGTCGTCAAAATCACCGTCTGGTGATGCGCCTGTCTGGAACTGATATTTCTCCATCTCAGGCGGGTTTACAACGCCTGCAATGTGGCCGGAACCGCTGAGAATGAACTCCACCGGCCCACCGAAACCCTTAGCTCCCGTAAAGACCGATTTCGCCGGGGCGATGTGGTCCTCGCGGGTGGCCAGATCATATACGGGAATCACGATGTCCTTGAGATCAAGCACCTTGCCCGCCACCTGCAGACGGCCTTCGGCGAGATTGTTTTCCAGATAACAATTGCGCAGATAAAACGAGTGGTTGGCCGCTGCAACGCGGGTGGAATCGGAATTCCAGTACAGCAGATCAAACGGTGGCGGTTGCGCGCCACGCAGATAATTATCCACCACATAGGGCCAGATCAGGTCGGATGCGCGCAGCATGTTGAACACGCTGGCCATGACAGCGCCATCCAGATACCCCACGGCCTTCATATGGGCATCGAGGATGCTCAACTGCTGCTCGTCGATAAAGACCTTCAGATCGCCCGCATGGGTAAAATCCGTCTGCGCGGCCAGCAGCGTTGCAGATCGGATGCGGGTGTTGTCTTCCTGCTTGTGCAGCGCCAGCGTGGAGGCCAGCAGCGTGCCGCCAATGCAGTACCCAACCGCATTCACATCGCTTTCGCCGGTTGCCTGCTCGATCGTCTCCAGCGCGAAATCGATGCCCTCTCGCGTATAATTCTCCCAGCCTTTTTCGGCGTGGCGTGCGTCCGGGTTCACCCACGACACCATGAAGACGCTGTGGCCCTGATCCACACACCATTTGACGAAGGACTTTTTGGCGTTGAGGTCCAGAATATAAAACTTGTTGATCCATGGCGGGATGATGAGCAGCGGGCGCTTTAAAACATTCTCTGTCGATGGCGCGTATTGAATGATTTCACAAAGATCGCTGCGGGCAATGACCTTGCCCGGCGTAACGGCAATGTTCTGGCCAATGACGAATTTGCTGTAATCCGTCTGGCGCAGTTTGATGTTACCATTGCCCGCCGCCATGTCCTCGGCCAACTGAGCCATGCCCTTCACCAGATTTGCGCCGCTGGTGGCCACGGTCTCGCGAAAGACCTGTGGATTGGTGAAGGCGAAATTGGCCGGTGAAATCGCTTCCGTGACCTGCCGCATGTAGAACCGGGCCTTTTCACGGGTACGGTCGTCCAGCCCTTCGGCCTCGGTTACCATCGTGTCGGCCCAGCTGGCGGTGGCGAAATAGACCTTCTGCAAAAAATCGAAGAACGGGTTTGCCTGCCAGTCTGCATCCGCAAAGCGCTTGTCTTTGCGCTTGGTATCGGGCTGTTCCGCGTGGCTTGCGGGTTCGCCGGAAAGCCGTGCCACGGATTTCTGCCAGATGTCGAAATAGCTGGAAAGAAGGTGTGTTTGCGCCTCAACCGAGCGTTTCGGGTCTGCCATCCAGTATTCCGCGACATCGGACAGTGTCTGGAACAGGTCGCTCATGGGGCTGGCGGCGGTGTGGGGTATCTCGCCACGCTCCCGCGGGGCCAGCCATTCGGAGGCTGCTTTGCCCAGATTTTCTAGTGCCTTTGCCACGTTCATCGCAAAGGCTTGCGGATCACGCAGAATATAGGCGTCAGTGGATTTTGGATCGAAACCGTCAGGCTTTTGTTCCTCATCCTTTCCCCCGCCTTGCGTGCCTGCCATACATTGTCCTCCGGCGCATTTTTGTGTTTGCACATTCTGCATGAAAACGAATACAAGTTCCAGCAACACAGACGCCATGCAAACGCGGCGTCCGGCATTTTGAATAATACGTTACAGGCGGGATATTGGAATGGGCAAGCATGTGGAGCGCGTAAGAGCGGCGACTGTTCTCTCGGTTTGCGGCTTGTTGTTGCCATTGGTCGCGGCATGTCAGTCACCCGCGCCCATCGTGGCACCGGCCTATATGGAACGTCCCAAGGCGCAGATCGTCGGCCCGCAAAAGGTCGATGCCTCGCCCGTTGCGCAAAAGCGCGACACCGGAACCTACCCAACCTTTGCAAAGCCCATGACAGCCGCTTTGCCGCAGATGGAAAGTGAAGAAGCGGGCACCATGGAAACCACCATGTCACGCCTCGGTCTCGCCCGCCGCAAGGGCCAGATTTCCGAGGCGGAATACAAGCGCAAGGTGGCAGAACTGCGTGCTCTCGAAGAGGGGCAGAAGCCGGTGGCAACACCCGCAGCCTCGCAGTAAAAGCCGGTTTAACAGAGCGTAAACAGGCCTCCCGCCTTTTTACGCAATGTCGCAACGCACAGCTTACCGCGTTTTTTAAGCCGATGGTGGCAACTGTTGCGTTATAGTTCTCCCCAAGGGACACCAAGGTCTCGCAGGCGCTGGGGAGCGTAAAACAATGAAATGCTTTTTGGTTTGTTTGATTGTTGCAGCGTCGGTGTTTACGCCTGCACAGGCGAAAGCGCCTTATATATCAGGCAGCTATACTGCGCGGTAATTTTCACGGTCGATGAGGTGGGGGCGGCTACCCCCCGCTGCCGTCTACTGCCCGCTCAATCATTCCCCGCAGCATAATTCAGCGAACCCATGGCCGGCACGGTAATATGCCGGTTGTTCTCAATCTCGATAATCCCTTCCTTGCGCAGCTTGGTCATCTGGCGGCTGACGGTTTCGATGGTCAGGCCGAGGAAATCGGCGATATCGGCGCGGGATAAGGGCAGGTCGAAGCAGGATTTGTCTTCGTTTTCCGGGTCGATGTGGGTGGCGATGAGATAGAGGAAACTCGCGACCTTTTCTTGGGCGGATTTGCGTCCCAGCGTCAGCATCCAGTCGCGTGCCTCATCCAGCTCCTTGAGGGACTGTTTGTGAAGGCCGCGCTCCATGCCGGGCACATCGCCCACCATGCGGTCCACCACGCGGCGCGGGAAAATGCAGATTTCCACATCGGTTGCCGCTTCCGCCGTCATGCTGCTTTCGGCGTTGAAGGGACGACCCAGAAAATCCGGTGCAAATTGCAGGCCGACGATCTGCTGGCGACCATCCGACATCATTTTGGAAAGCTTCACCACACCGTTCAGAATGTTGGCGTAGTAGGGCACCAGTTCACCCTGTCCCAGCAGTTCATGGCCTGCTTCCAGTTTTTTGCGGCTGGAGTGGCGGCTGAGTTCGGAAAGCTGGTCTGGCAGCAGCACACCGCACAACCCGCCGTGCCGCACTTCGCACGAGCGACAGAGCACAGGAATATCCGAATTATGGATGTTTCTCTGCAAGGTATCCATGATGCATTTCCGATCAAAACCATCTGGACAACCGCAATCAATCCACCATGCGCCGCCCCGATAAGCCGCAATCCCCCACGGCCTTTAATAGCTATTGTTTATTAGCTGGTTTGATCGAAGTCAAAGTTGCAAACTGTCGCAGCCTGTATCTCATAGTCGCAGAATTGAGACAGGCTAAGAAGGAATTTTGCTGTGACCGCGCACCTCATCCGCAAATACGCCGCTGCCGTGCCGCGCTACACCAGCTACCCCACCGCGCCGCATTTTCATGAGGGAATCGATTCGGCTATCTATGCCTCATGGCTGCGCCAGCTCGGGCCGGATCACAGCCTGTCGCTCTACCTGCATATTCCCTATTGCGACCGGCTGTGCTGGTTCTGCGCCTGCCACACCAAACACACGCTGAAATACGAGCCGATCGCCACCTATCTCAAATCGCTCCACCTCGAGATCGAGAAGGTGGGCAGGCATGTGTCGCGGGATGCCAAAGTCACGGCGGTGCATTTCGGCGGCGGCTCGCCCACCATGGTCAAGCCGGAGGATATGATCGCGCTCATGCGCTGTCTTCACGCGGCGTTTTCCTTTTCGCCCGATGTGGAAATCAGCGTCGAGATGGACCCGAATGATCTGGATGCGGGCCGTTACGATGCGCTTGCCGCCATCGGCATGACGCGGGCGAGCCTTGGCGTGCAGGATTTTGACCCGAAGGTGCAAAAGACCATCAACCGCATACAAAGCTTCGAACAGACCAAATCCGTTGTCGATGCGGTGCGGGGGAGGGGCGTTCACTCCGTCAATTGCGACATTCTTTATGGCTTGCCGTACCAAACGCTGGAGACGCTGAAAGACACCGTGCGACAAATCATCTCGCTCGATCCGGATCGTATTGCGCTGTTCGGTTACGCGCATGTGCCTTGGATGAAAAAACACCAGACGATGATTCCGGAAAAGGCTTTGCCGGATGTTTCCGAACGCTATCGGCAGATGACCATGGCCGCAGACATGCTGGTCTCATCAGGGTATCAGGCCATCGGCATCGATCATTTCGCCAAGCCGGGCGATACGCTGGCACTGGCGATGAAAGGCGGGGCGTTGAAGCGCAATTTTCAGGGCTATACCGATGATGGCGCGGATGCGCTGATCGGGCTTGGCGCGTCATCCATCGGCAAATTGCCGCAGGGTTATGTGCAGAACATGCCCGCCACAGGCGAATATGAACGCATGGCCGACCGCGAAGGGCTGTGCGTGGTGCGCGGCATAGAATTGTCACCGGAAGATCGCGTTCGGGCTTTTGTCATCGAGCGGATCATGTGTGATTTCGCGCTGGATTTGACGGCGTTGGCCACGCTTTACGGACCCGCTGCCGCCGTGGTCATTGCCGAGGCAAGGCAGTTCGCGGAGGGCGACCGGGACGGCTTGGTGCAGCTTGAAGGTGGGGTATTCCAGCTCACGGAGGCGGGCAAACCCTTTGCCAGAAGCATTGCTGCCACTTTCGATACCTATCTTTCCAATGGTCGCGGGCGGCATTCGGTTGCTGTTTAGGCAACACTTTGCGCCCAAATTTCAATGATGCACGACGAAACCATTGGCTTTTTTGCCCAAGTTCCCTATGTGGTGCGTCTGAAGAGACCTATAAATAAAGATACACGAAGGATTATGGGCGTGACAGCTACATTCGACAAGGTTGCAGACATTATCGCTGATACCAGCGAAATCGATCGCGAAACCATTACGCCGGAAAGCCACACGATCGACGATCTCGGCATCGACAGCCTCGACTTCCTCGATATCGTTTTTGCGATCGACAAGGAATTCGGCATCAAGATTCCGCTGGAACAGTGGACGCAGGAAGTCAACGAAGGCAAGGTTTCGACCGAGGAATACTTCGTTCTGAAGAACCTCTGCGCGAAGATCGACGAGTTGAAGGCCGCTAAGGGCTGATTTTTCGGATGCCCGTCGGGAAACGGCGGGCGTTTTCTTTTGCGGACAACAGTTCGATCCGTCACCCTGGACTTGATCCGGGGTCCAGTGCGATCAAGTCCTTGATCGCAAGAAGACTCTTTCGCACCGCAGACGCGGCGCTGCTGGATCCCGGATCAAGTCCGGGATGACGGAATGCTGAGGAGCCATCTCCTCCAATCCTCCCACCCACACCACGGACGGAACATGCTTCTCGAATATTTCCAGATGGTGGACCGTATCGAGTCCATCGACAGATCGGCCCGCATTCTGAAAGCCCGCTCCGTCGTGCCGGAAAACAGCCCCGTTTTCGAAGGGCATTTTCCCGGTATGCCGCTGGTTCCCGGCGTTCTTCTCATCGAAACCATGGCGCAGGCGTCCGGTATGCTGGTTCTGGCCATGACCGATTTCGCCGCCATGCCGTTCCTGATGACCGTCGATGGCGCAAAGATGCGGACCTTCGTGGAGCCGAATGCAGTCTTGGATATCGAGGCCTATCTCGAGCACGACGGCTCCGGTTTTGCCGTCACCAAAGCCAAGATCACCTCCGGCGGCAAGAAGGTGTGCGATGCGCAGTTGAAGCTTCGCACCATGCCGTTCAGCGAGATTCCCCTTGGCCCCATCGTCAAAAAACGCGCCGAGGAAATCGGCCTTATGGCGGCGATTGCGGCGGATACGTCTGTCTGATTTTTTGAGACATCCATAAGGATGCGATGGCGGGTGTGGCTCACCCCCTCTGTCCTGCCGGACATCTCCCCCACAAGGAGGGAGATCGGCAAGATAAATGCTCTCCACTCCATCCGCAGCGTTCAAGATGGGCAAAAGAGTGCCACGAGTCGATCTCCCCGCCTGTGGGGGAGATGTCCGGCAGGACAGAGGGGGTAAGCCACACCCACCGTACCTCACGATGTGAAATGGTCAGTTTTTTTGCATAGACCTCTGAAAAACCACGCATTCCAGCGCCTCTTGCGGGCTTCGCCATTGCAAAGCCGCATCGCGCGCATTATTCCGCATGGCATGTGCGGTCTTCTGACCGCTTTTGATGGCTGACCAGCATCCTGGAAAAGCGACTAAGGATAACGGATTATGAAGTCTGACAATGATGTGGTGATTACCGGGGTCGGTATCGTGACCTGTCATGGTGTTGGTATCGACGCCCATATTGCGCTGCTTTCCGCCACAGCCGCGCCGGCTGCTGTCGTCGAAGCCGAAAAGTTTGCGCCTTATCCCATTCATCCGCTGCCGGATATCGACTGGTCTGCCCAGATTGGCCGCAAGGATCAGCGCCAGATGGAAAACTGGCAGCGCCTTGGTGTTTTCGCCGCGGGCCTTGCGCTGGATGATGCCGGTCTGAAAGACGACGCAGATGCCTGCGGCACGATGGACATGATCGTTGCTGCCGGGGGCGGTGAGCGGGATATCAATGTCGATACGCTGATCGTCGACGAAGGCCTCAAGCGCAACGACCGCGAAGTCATGCTGAATGAAAAGCTGACCACCGAACTGCGCCCGACGCTGTTTCTTGCCCAGCTTTCCAATCTCATGGCCGGCAATATTTCCATCGTTCATAAAGTCACCGGCTCTTCGCGCACCTTCATGGGGGAAGAGGCCGCTGGTATTTCCGCCGTTGAAACCGCGTTCCACCGTATCCGCTCCGGCGAATCGAGCCACGCGCTTGTCGGCGGCGCTTTTGCTGCCGAGCGCCCGGATATGATTTTGCTGTTTGAAGCCATCGGCGCACATGCGCAGGGCGAATGGCAGCCGCTGTGGTCCCGCGGTGCGGGCGAGGGCGGCGGCATGATCATCGGGTCTGTCGGTGCATTCCTCGTGCTGGAATCCCGCAAGCGGGCGCAAGCACGCGGCGCAAAGATTTACGCCCGCATCGACGCCATCGAAGGCGACCGTGGCGTGCGTGAAGAGGGCAAGCTGGAAAAGCGTCTGGAACGCCTTCTGGCACCCGCCAAGGATGCAGCAGAAACCATCGTGTTCTCCGGTGCCAGCGGGTATCACGCTGTGACGGACCGCGAGAAAACCGTTCTGGAAAAGCTTTTGCCGAATGCCGCCATTCGCGGTTTCGGCGGCGTGTCCGGCCATGGGCTGGAAGCACAGTTTCCGCTTGGGCTGGCGCTGGCAGCCCTTGCACTGGAAAGCGGCGCGAAGGTGCCGCCATTCGATATCTCCGCTGAAAAGCCGATGACATCCCCCGGACAGCAAGCGGTCGTCACGACCGTTGGCCATGTGCGTGGCGAAGGTGTCGCCGTGCTTTCCAAAGACGCTTGAGGAGTAGACACCATGGCATCCAGCAATTTCAAGGATCACCTCGGTCGCCCCATCGTTGCCGTTACCGGCATGGGCATTCTGACCTCGCTCGGCCAGGGGCTTGAGGACAATTGGGCGGCGTTGACGTCGGGTAAATCAGGCATTCACAACATCACCCGTTTCCCGACCGATAATCTGTCCACCAAGATTTGTGGCACGGTGGATTTTATCGATATCCCGGTGCCGAATTCGGTTGAGCGCTCCTTTGCATTCGCCCGCGAAACCACCATCGAAGCCTTGGCGCAGGCCG
The DNA here is from genome assembly GCF_033957765.2 of Agrobacterium sp. rho-13.3. Classification (NCBI taxonomy): domain Bacteria; kingdom Pseudomonadati; phylum Pseudomonadota; class Alphaproteobacteria; order Hyphomicrobiales; family Rhizobiaceae; genus Agrobacterium; species Agrobacterium sp. rho-13.3. The sequence goes on along the minus strand of NZ_CP192774.1, from coordinate 1,477,402 downwards.
GTCTTTCGGGGGATTTCGATGGCCCGCTGTTTCTGGCAGCACCACCCATCGAGCCGGAATGGAGCGCCCGTTTCGAACTGGCAGATCGCTCCCCGCCTGCTGCAAAGCCGGGCGATGCCTATGATCGTTTCATGGCGGCCTTGCGTGAGCGTCCCGATCCGGCGTTTCAGGAAGCGGCCTTGTTCGGCGCGATCTCCGAGCGTCTTGCCGATCGTTTCGGCACACGCGGTCTTCCCGTCACGCTGTCCACCGCTTGCGCATCCGGCGCAACGGCCATCCAGCTTGGCGTCGAAGCCATCCGCCAGGGCCGCACGGACCGTGCATTGACGGTTGCGACCGACGGTTCCGTCAGCGCGGAAGCCTTGATCCGCTTTTCGCTGCTCTCTGCACTTTCCACCCAGAACGATCCGCCGGAAAAGGCCTCCAAGCCATTCAGCAAGGATCGTGATGGTTTCGTGATTGCCGAAGGTGCGGCCACGCTGGTTCTGGAATCGCTGGAATCGGCCATCGCACGCGGCGCAAAGGTTTATGGCATCATCAAAGGTGCGGGCGAAAAGGCGGATAGTTTCCACCGCACCCGTTCCTCGCCAGATGGCGGACCTGCCATCGCGACCATTCGTGCAGCGCTTGCCGATGCGGGCGTGGCCGAAAGCGATATCGGTTACATCAACGCGCACGGCACATCGACGCCGGAAAACGACAAGATGGAATATGGCTCCATGCTCGCCGTGTTTGGCGAAGGGCTGAAATCCATTCCCGTGTCGTCCAACAAGTCGATGATCGGCCATACGCTGACCGCTGCCGGTGCCGTTGAAGCCGTGTTCTCGTTGCAAACCATGCTGACGGGAACCGTGCCGCCAACCATCAACTACACCAACCCCGACCCGACGATTGCGCTGGATGTGGTGCCGAATGTGAAGCGAGATGCAGAGGTCAGCGCCGTGCTGTCCAACTCCTTCGGCTTCGGCGGACAGAACGCAAGCCTTGTCATGACGCGGGAACCGGCTTAATCGGTTCTCCAACTTAAAAACAAAAATAAACGCCTTCGGGCGAAGGACTTCACTATGCGCGCCTTGCAACTCATCGATGACCGTAAGCTTGAAAGAGTGGAACTGCCGGAGCCGGAAGCACCAGCACCGGGCGAAGTGACACTTCGGGTCAAGGCCGTTGCCTTGAACCACATCGATGTCTGGGGCTGGCGCGGCATGGCCTTTGCCAAGCGTAAGATGCCACTGACGATAGGTGCGGAAGCATCCGGCGTGGTGGAAGCCATCGGTCCGGGTGTGTCCAACGTGCTGCCGGGTCAGCTCGTTTCCATTTACGGCGCACGCATCTGCGGCCAGTGCCACCACTGTGTGGCAGGCCGGGATAACCTGTGCGAAAACGTCGCCGGTGTTCACGGTTTCCATCTGGATGGCTTTGCGCAGGAAAAGATCAATATTCCCGCACGGCAACTGGTGATCGCGCCGCCCGGCGTCGACGCGGTTGCAGCAGCCCTTGCACCCGTCACCTTCGGTACGGTCGAGCATATGCTGTTCGACAATGCCAAGCTGCAACCCGGCGAAACCATTCTCATTCACGCTGGCGGTTCCGGCATCGGCTCTGCTGCCATTCAGCTTGCCAAGAAAATGGGCTGCACCGTCATCACCACGGTTGGTTCGGACGACAAGATCGAACGGGCCAAGGCTCTGGGCGCAGATCATGTCATCAACTATCGCGTCGACCGTTTCGAAGGCGTGGTGCGCAAGCTGACCAAGAAAAAGGGCGTCGATGTCGTGTTCGAACACGTCGGCAAGGACACATGGGCAGGCTCCATGTTCTCGCTGAAGCGTGGCGGTCGCCTCGTGACCTGCGGTTCGACTTCAGGCGTGTCGGCTGAAATCAACCTGATGATGCTGTTCCAGCAGCAGTTGAAGCTGCTCGGCTCCTTCGGTTGCCGCATGGAAAACATGGCCAATGCCATGCAGAAAATGGCGCGTGGCCTCGTGCATCCGGTTATCGACACCGAAGTCACCTTCGACACCATTGAAAAGGCGCTGGAACGCATGGAGACCCGTCAGGTCTTCGGCAAAATCGTCCTGCGGATGGACTGACGCCATTGAAGATGTTCATCACGCGTGTCGTTCTGACGCTCGAAAAGTTCCGTCAGTGGTTTAACGCGAACCTCGCTTTCAGCGTTTTGAACCTGCTGAAGCTGCTGCCCGCTGACCCGGCCATCCGTTTTGCGGATAGGCTGGCGCGGAAAATCGGCCCGAAAACACCGCGTCATAAGCTGATGCTCTATAATCTGGGGCGCGCGTACCCTGAAAAGTCAGAGCAAGAGCGCCTTGATATCGCGATGGACAGCTGGGGCAATATGGGGCGCCTGGCCGCCGAATATGTGTTTCTGGACCAATTGTTCGATTTCGATCCGACGCGCAGCGAGCCGGGCCGTGTCGAAGTCGTCGGCACGGATACGTTTCTGGAACTGCGCGATCATCCGCGTCCGTTCATCGTGTTCACGGCCCATACCGGCAATTTCGAATTGCTGCCCGTTGCCGGTTCGGCATACGGGCTTGATGTGACCGTGCTGTTTCGCCCGCCGAACAATCCCTACGTTGCGGAAAAGGTGTTCAACTTCCGCAAGGAGCGGATGGGCAATCTCGTCCCGTCCCATGCCGGTTCATCTTTTGCGCTGGCGCGTCAGTTGGAAAAAGGCGGCGGCGTTGGTGTTCTGGTGGACCAGAAGTTCCGCAAGGGTCTGCCCACGCAGTTCTTCGGCAATAACGTCCTGACCAACCCTCTGCTGGCAAAGCTTGTGCGCCAGTTCGGCTGCGATGTTTTTCCAGCCCGCTGCATTCGCCTGCCGGATAATCGCTATCGGCTGGAAATCGAGCCGAAGGTGGAGATTCCACGCGATGAAAAGGGCAATGTCGATGTGCAGAAAACCGCGCAGCTTCTCAACGACAAGGTCGAAAGCTGGGTGCGCGAGCACCCCGGCCAGTGGCTCTGGTATCACGATCGCTGGCACATCAAAGGCAGTCTCAAGGACTAAAACCAGGCCTGTTTGACCTTTTGCGAAGACCGACCTCTAGAGATTGTGTATGTATATTTTTCTTCACAAGTTCTGGTATTTGTTAAATGCACTTTGCGTGTGTTACTTTGTTTCGTGTTTGTCATGACGGTGTTGTTTTTCGTTACGTCATTTTTTACGGTGATATCGTATAACGAGACTCGCGTCATGGGGCCGGAGAGGATCTAAAAGCGCAAATGGCGCATGACAATCCGGAGGAGAGTCGAGTTGAAAGCTTTGATTGACTTGTTCTGGCAACGATATTCGGAGCTGAAAGGCGCCGTTGATCGCAACGACGCTCAAAAAATCACGATCCTTGATCGTGAGCTTGATCCGTTACTGGAAAGCATAACCAGCAGAAAGACCAAGAGCTCCTCCGAAGTCCTTGAGCAGTTCCGCTTTGCTATCGATCTGTTGAACGAGGAAGCTGAAGATACGGGATGCGTTCAGCGCAACTCTGAACTTCTGCGCAAACTCGTCGATCGATATATCGGTGCAGGTCTGCCCTATGATGGCGCAACACCGGACGGTGAAGCTGCAAGCTGGAGCCCCTATGTCATTCTGGACGAGGATCGTCTGGATGATCTGGATGAGCGCGTTTTCGTCGTCTCTCCGGGATACCGCGTCAACTACACGAATGCGGTCAACGCTCTGTGCTATGAGGTCAAAACAAACGACATCGTCGGTCGGCACATCGCGGAATTTATCGGCATCCATCACTTCCAGCAGGCGCTACGTGAGAAACTGGACGCCTGCTTCAAGGGCGAAGCTGCCAAATACACCTATGCGGAAGATCACGATGGACGCACCGTGGTGCGATCCTACGAAATGTCGCCCTGCTACTCTCCTTCGTATAAGCTCGTGGGTGCCATCATCATCGTCAAGGAACTTGCCGACCGCCGCCATAGAGCCGTCGCATAAGGCAGGTATTGTTAGACGGCAAGCGGCGCGCTCCTGTCGCCGGAATGCTCAGTTCTAAACCTGAACGCGCAATTTTATCGCCAGTGTTTCATGCACACGTCATAACATGTGCCTCGTCAAAGCCGTTTTTTAAAGTCGCGATCCGGCTGGTTTGCGGTTATTCATATTTTGCTTTGCCCTATAACTTTTTTTCATAATAAGACATTTGTTCCTGAAGAGCATGACTGTCCGAACGAGTGACTATATTCTTCCCCTTTGTTTTCATTCGCATTTTACACCTTTCATTTTATTCATTTTTCGAAAATAAATGAGTTTTGATACATTAGATAATCATCAACTTAATTAGTGAATATCCGAAAACTAATGTATTGACGGATAGAACGTGAATAGTGTTCATGTTATCAGACAACTGAAGTTCACATGGTGATGCGAGCTCCGGTTTATGCATCGTTTTGCGCTTTGGCGCGTTAACAATGTGCAGATAAATGAATGGAGTTCGATGCTGGCTACGTTCCCTGGAACGAAGCTGCACCGCGCTTTTTTGAAATAAAAACAGTTCCTTGATTGTGTCTTTTGGCGGCAACTCATCGCTCCAATCCACGCGAGCTTGTAGAGCTATAATGGAGGCTCCATTGCTAGGATTCTTCGAAGCGTTTTCGTTGAAATGCACGCAGTTGAAGCAGGCGGTTGCGTCCGGTGACGATGATCTGGTTCGTTTGCTGGACAAAGAACTGGAGCCGATGATTGCAGATATTCTGTCTTTCAGGGCGCAAACGCGTGAGGCAGCGCATATGCAGCTGCAATTTCTCAATGGCCTGATCCGTGATGAAGCTGATGATCGCTCAAGCGTCACGCGCCGCAGCGCCGCGATGTCGATGTTGATCGATCGTTATTTTGGTCCGTCTGGTGACGAGGGCGAGGCGTTCCAGAGAGCATTTCCCCACTTGAAGAACAATCAATCGGCTTTCGAACCGGCCGACCAGCCTCTTTTGAATGAGGCTATTCTCGATAGTCTGCCGGATCGTGTTGCCGTCATCACCAGAGATTACCGCTATCTTTTTGCCAATCAGGCAAATGCGCGGTTTCTGAACAGGACCGCGCTCTCTCTGGTCGGCTGCCATGTCTCTGACTTGGTGGGCGTGAAGAGCTTCGAGGCTCTCGCAAAGCCCGCTTTCGACAAATGTTTCAGGGGCGAGACTGTGGACTATGTTCACGTGGGCTGCCGCGCTTCCAAAGCTTTTTCCACACGTTGCCGCATGACGCCGTTGCGTGGCGTCAACCAAGACATCATCGGGGCTGTTGTGGTGCTTCAGAGCGTCAACGAGGCGGCCTTGCTCGAGCGCAGCTGATCGTCAGCCGCCTGTTATCATGGACATGATTCCGCTTAGCGAGTAGTTCGCACTGGAATCAATGAGCAATTTTGTTGCCATGGCGAGGCAGGAAATCACCAGCAGGGGGCGAATGATTTTCGCCCCGTTTTGCATGGCCAGCCGCGAGCCGAGCTGCGCGCCCAGAAACTGGCCAAGTCCCATCACCAGTCCGAGCTTCCAGAGGATCGCGCCGTTGAAGGTGAAGACCAGAAAGCCACCGAAATTCGAGCCGAAATTCAATAGTTTGGTATGAGCAGTTGCTTTCAGCATCCCGAAACCGGCCAAACCCACAAATGCCAGCATATAGAACGAGCCCGCGCCGGGACCGAAAATGCCATCGTAAAAACCGACCAGCGGAACGACGGTGACGCCAAACAGAAACGGCGTGATGCGGCGGTGGCTGTCCACATCGCTGAGGTTGGGCTTGAAGGCGAAATAGATCGCGATCGCCACCAGCAGAAACGGCATGATGGCTCTCAAAACATCCGATGGCACAAAAGACGCGATCAGAGCGCCGAAAATGCCGCCGAGGAAAGCCATGAACGCCATGGGAAACTGCTTTTTAAGGTCCACATGGCCGCGCCGTGCATAAGCGATGGTGGCCGACGCCGAGCCGAATTGCGCCTGCAATTTGTTCGTTCCCAAGACTTCCAGTGGTGGAATACCAAGGATCAGCATGGCGGGAATGACAATCAACCCGCCGCCGCCCGCAATGGAATCCACGAAACCGGCAAAAATGGCGACAAAAAACAGGATGACAAAAAGCTGAAGGGCGACGTCTTGCACGGCAGGTATTCCGGAAGGGGTGATGATGCCTGCTTCTGTCACCGTTTCCTGCCCGCCGCAACCGTTTTTCCAGTTTGGCATGGAGGGCATTGCGTGGCCTGCGCATCCGTTTATGGTGCCCACGCTGCTTTGCCATTGGCTGGTGATTCAGCGATGTGTGAATTGAGGAAACGGCATGCACAAGGTAATTTTCGACACGGACCCCGGCATTGATGATGCGATGGCATTGCTTTTTCTGCATCGCCACCCGGATATCGACCTGATTGGCGTCACCACCGTTTTCGGCAATGCGCCCATCGAAATTACCACGCGCAACGCGCTGTTCCTCAAGCAGCAATGGGAAATGACGGCACCTGTCGCCAAGGGCGCAAGCGTGACCTTCGACCCATCGCGCCCGGAAGGTCACTGGCCCACCTTCATCCACGGCGAAGACGGACTTGGAAACATCAATATCCCTGAAAAGATCGATCTGCCGCTCGATCCGCGCGCGGCGCATCATTTCATCATTGATACGGTCAAGGCCAATCCCGGCGAAGTGACGCTGATTGCCGTTGGCCGCATGACCAACCTTGCGCTGGCGCTGCGTGAAGACCCGGATTTCGCGGCTCTGGTCAAACAAGTCGTCATTATGGGCGGCGCTTTCGATATCAACGGCAACATCACCCCCGCAGCCGAAGCCAATATTCATGGCGATCCTGAAGCGGCGGACGTGGTGTTTACCGCGCCGTGGCCCGTGACCGTTGTTGGTCTGGATGTGACGACACGCACGGTGATGACCGGCAAATTCATGGATGATATGGCCAAGGAGGGTGGGGCGCCCGTCCAGCTTCTGTCCGATCTGTCGCAGTTCTATATCGAATTCTACAATCACCGCACCGGTGATGGCATGGTGGTGCATGATGCCTGCGCCTGCGTCTACCTCACCAACCCGGAACTTTTCGAGACGCGCAGCGGTGCGATTCGGGTGGTTTGCGGCGGCATTGCCGATGGCCAGACCATTCAGAAACCGGATGCCGTCGGCTTTCCGCCGAGCAATTGGGATGGGCATCCAAGCCAGTCGGCTTGCACGAATATCCAGCCCGAACGTGTGCTTTCGGTCATTCGTGCCGCAATTGTGCATGGCACACGCGGCTGAATGGCCGCAGTGGTCGCCAAAAGCGGCTGATTGCCTTGCATTTTCGAAAAAACTCGCGTTATGCAAGTTCGATTGAAGTTGTATGGATTTGCGGCGAATCTTCGCCGCATCGGGTGTCGCTTTTTTCTCTGTCTTGAGGGACTGTTGCCCGTTGCCGAAAACCCATTCGTGTTTTCCGGCGCATGCGCTACAATAAAAGATACAGGTTCGATGTGTTCGTTTCGGCTGTATTTTCAATAAACAACGAACGTTATGTGAGCCGGGCTGTCTGGCTCATTTCCATGAGGAAAGAGATGGAAGAGTTTCACAAGGTCAAGCGTCTGCCGCAATACGTCTTCGAACAGGTCAACCGTTTGAAAGCGAGCGCGCGAGCGGGTGGCGCTGATATCATCGACCTTGGCATGGGCAACCCTGACCTTCCAACGCCGCAGTCGATTGTCGATAAGCTGTGCGAAGTGGTTCAGGACCCGCGCACGCATCGTTATTCCTCGTCCAAGGGCATTCCGGGCCTTCGCCGCGCACAGGCTGGTTATTACGCCCGCCGCTTCGGCGTGAAGCTGAACCCGGATACGCAGGTCGTCGCCACGCTTGGTTCCAAGGAAGGCTTTGCCAACATGGCGCAGGCCATCACGGCACCGGGCGACGTTATTCTGTGTCCGAACCCGACTTACCCGATCCACGCCTTCGGCTTTCTGATGGCGGGCGGCGTTATCCGTTCGATGAATGTCGAGCCGGATGAACATTTCTTCGGCCCGTTGGAGCGCGCCGTGCGCCACTCCATTCCAAAGCCCTTGGCGCTCATCATCAATTATCCGTCGAACCCGACGGCGCATGTGGCGTCGCTGGATTTCTACAAGGACGTCATCGCCTTTGCGAAGAAGCATGATCTGATCGTGCTGTCAGACCTTGCCTATTCGGAAATCTATTTCGACGACAACAACCCGCCGCCTTCCGTTCTGGAAGTGCCGGGCGCTATCGACGTGACGGTGGAGTTTACCTCCATGTCGAAGACCTTCTCCATGCCCGGCTGGCGCATGGGCTTTGCGGTTGGCAATGAACGTCTGATCGCGGCGTTGACACGCGTGAAGTCCTATCTGGATTACGGCGCGTTCACGCCTATTCAGGTTGCCGCCACCCATGCGCTGAACGGCGATGGCACCGACATTGCAGAAGTGCGCAGTGTTTACCGCCGCCGCCGCGATGTGATGGTGGATACGTTCGGCAAGGCCGGTTTCGAGGTTCCACCTCCAGCCGCCACCATGTTTGCATGGGCCAAAATCCCGGAAAAATTCCGCCATCTCGGTTCCCTGGAGTTTTCCAAACTTCTCGTGGAGAAAGCCGATATCGCCGTTGCTCCCGGCATCGGCTTTGGCGAAATGGGCGACGATTACGTTCGCCTTGCGCTCGTGGAAAACGAGCATCGAATTCGTCAGGCAGCGCGCAATTTGAAGCGCTTCCTGTCGACAGCGGACGATACGTTGCACAACGTCGTTTCGCTCAACGCCCACCGTTAAGGGCAACCCGCCAAGGTGGCCGGTTCTCGGCCACCAATTTATTTAAGCAAATCAGGAATATACCAATGGCAGATTCATTGAGAATCGGCATAGCGGGACTCGGCACTGTCGGCTCTTCGCTCGTGCGCATCCTCCAGCAGAGAAGCAACGAACTTGCAATTACCTGCGGACGCGCAATTGAGATTATCGCCGTCAGCGCACGCGACCGTTCGCGTGATCGCGGTTTGGATCTCGCCGGTATTACCTGGTTCGATACGCCTGAAGAGCTGGCGGAAAAAGCCGATATCGACGTGTTCGTGGAACTCGTCGGCGGCGCATCCGGCGCGGCTGAAAACGCTGTTCGTGCCGCACTGTCCCGCGGCCTGCATGTGGTCACGGCCAACAAGGCGCTGCTGGCCAAGCACGGCGTCGAGCTTGCTATTCTCGCCGAGGAAAAAGGCGCGCTGCTCAACTTCGAAGCGGCTGTTGCCGGTGGCATTCCCATCATCAAGGCGCTGCGTGAATCGCTGACCGGCAACCATGTGTCGCGCATTTACGGCATCATGAATGGCACCTGCAATTACATCCTGACCAAGATGGAAAAGGAAGGTCTTTCCTTCGAAGTCTGCCTGAAGGAAGCGCAGCGGCTGGGTTATGCCGAAGCCGATCCGGCATTCGACATCGAAGGCAACGACACGGCCCACAAACTTGCCATCCTCACCACGCTTGCTTTCGGCTCCAAGATTTCGGCAGACGATATTTATCTGGAAGGCATCAGCAATATCTCCATCGAGGATATTCAGGCGGCTGCCGATCTCGGTTATCGCATTAAGCTTCTCGGCGTGGCGCAAGTCACTGAGTCCGGCATCGAACAGCGCGTTCACCCGACCATGGTGCCGCTCGATTCTGTGATTGCGCAGGTGGATGGCGTTACCAATGCGGTCGCGGTGGAATCCGATATCCTCGGCGAATTGCTGATGGTCGGCCCCGGCGCTGGCGGCAACGCCACGGCATCAGCCGTGCTGGGTGACATTGCCGACATCGCCAAGAGCCGTCCCGGCATACAGCAGGTTCCGGTCCTTGGCCGCCCGGCCAAATCGCTGACAGAATATCGTCGCGCCAAGATGAAGAGCCATGAAGGCGGCTATTTCATTCGCCTGACGGTGAAGGACAAGGCCGGCGTTTTCGCCAGCATCGCCACGCGCATGGCGGAAAACAACATTTCGCTGGAATCCATCGTGCAGCATTCCCGTGGTCAGGTCGAAGGCGGCGCCCAAACCATCATCCTCGTCACCCACGCCACGATGGAAGACGCCATCCGCAAGGCCGTGAAGGCCATCAAGAGCGAGAAATACCTCAAGAACGAACCCCAGGTCATCCGCATCGAACGCACCTGATTTGACGGTGTTTGTTGGGTAAAGATGGAAACCATCGGCGGCAACGCCGGTGGTTTTTTTGTTTAGGGCGAAACAGGGCCGAGGCTGGTTCAAGCACTGTTTTCCGACATGCCAAACTTTGTCCGCGAGATGCCGGACCTCTCCTCCGTCACCCCGGACCTGTCCCGAGGATATGCGACGTTGCAGTTTTGGAGACGTGGATAGATCCTCGGGACAGGCCCGAGGATGACGTTGGAATGCTGGGATAGGTGTGGAGTTCCGGCCAAACCTTATCCGCAAAAGATATCAAAAATTTATTTTCGCAACTTTCTCCACACCCCAAAAACCTCCCGCATAATGCTCTCACTTCCGTCGCCCGGATGTTTCGCGAGACATCAAAGGCGTTGGAGGCTGGTGGCTTGCCGCAGACGTGTGGCCAGCCATCAGGACTGCCATGTCAGGGTAAGCCCGGTGGAACCTGATTTCCTCGACGCGAAAGGCCCCTGAAAGGCTTTCGGAAAGTCCGAGGCAAAACGGCTCGATCGTACACTGCCTGTCACGCTCAGGCCGGTTTCCGAAAGGTCCGGCCTGGGCAAGACATGGAACGGAATGAACGAAATGCCAGAGGCCACGCAAATGCGGAGCCAGTGAACTAAAACCATACCAGAGACATTTCCGCATTTGCGTGTGTTCTCCGGGTTGAGGTTGACGCAAAGCACGGGCGCATGGCGCGGCGTGAACGGCGAAGCTTGGGTATAAGCGGGCGGGGATCTTTGACAGGATTGGAGTTAGGTGGAAGGGAGTAACCCTCATCCATCATCCTGAGCTTGTCGAAGGAGAGGTGCCCCGCAGGGGCCTCGAAGGACGAGGGTTACGGGCTGAGTGCGTGGCCGGATGCTTCGAGGCTTTGCCCTTCGGACAAAGCGCCTCAGCATGAGGGCGGAGGGTGTGGCAGCCCGGCCCAGACTGCCAAGGCTGAGTATCCAGCAAAACAATAAGAAGCGATTTGTGTCGTGTCCGATGCCAAGATGGCTGCAACGGCAGCATCCCTCATCCTGAGGCGGGAGCAAAGCGACCCTCGAAGGACGAGGGATGCGGGACGCTTGCGCCAACCAACCAATGTTTCGAGGTTTTGTCCTTCGATAAGCTCAGGACGATGCATGAGGTAGGTGTTTGTGGTGAGAGTAAAAAGCGAAGCCTGTTCACCTGTCGAGCCGGGATTATCACAATTGATGCTTTGCAAAATTGTCGAATGTGATGATATTCTGATGTGAATTCACCAAGCGAAGGGAGGCGCGGCCGTGAAATCGACTATTCTTTTTAAGGACGATCATTTCGTTCGACCAGAGGTGCGAAAGCCTCGTAAAGTTGGCGCGAATGATAATTTGCGCAGTCTGGAATTCGAGATCGATAACCAGGAGCGTGACTGGCGGGCTTTGTGCCTGATTGCCGTTGTGGTCTGCGGTTTTGCCGCGTTCATCTTCGTGCCGCTGTGGTAAGTGCAGCCTGACCGTCTATTTGCACTTGAAAAAGCCGGGTTCGGCCTTTAGCCCATAAGGCATCAAGCGGGCAGGGATGGGTAAGCTGAAGCATGGCGATGATTGAAGCGGTCGATACTGTGCCGAGAGCGTTTCTCGGTGTGGAGCGGTCTGCGACCGAGCAACGGTGGATGTCTCGGCTGGATCAGGCCGGGCAGAACCGCGCTCTTGCCATGTCGCAGGTTCACGGCATTCCTGAACTCATTGCCCGCGTGCTGGCCGGGCGTGGTGTGGGTGTCGATGAGGCCTTGGCGTTCCTCGACCCGACCATCCGTTCCCTGATGCCTGATCCGCACACGATGACCGATTGTGAGAAGGCGGCGGAGCGTATCGCGGCCGCCATCAAGCGCAATGAGAAGGTCGCGATCTTTGGCGACTATGATGTGGATGGCGCTTCGTCGTCTGCGCTGATGTACCGCTTTCTGCATCACTTCGGACTTGAGCCGGAAATTTACATTCCAGACCGCATTTTCGAAGGCTATGGCCCAAACCCCGCCGCCATGCAGCAGCTTGCCGCCAATGGCGCGACGTTGATCGTGACCGTCGATTGTGGCTCTACCAGTCACGAATCTCTCGCTGCTGCTCGGGATGCCGGAACCGATGTCGTTGTTATCGATCATCACCAGGTCGGCACGGAATTGCCGCCGGCTGTGGCGCTGGTCAATCCCAACCGGGAAGACGATCTTTCGGGGCAGGGGCATCTCTGCGCGGCGGGCGTCGTGTTTCTCGTTCTGGTCGCCACCCTGCGTGTGTTGAAAGACCAGCGCGATAGCCGTGCCTACACGCTGGACCTGCTCTCCTTCCTCGATATCGTTGCGCTGGCAACGGTGTGTGATGTCGTGCCGCTGAAAGGGTTGAACCGCGCCTATGTGGTGAAGGGCCTGATTGCCGCCCGCCATATGAACAATGCCGGTCTTGCGGCCCTTTTCAAGAAGGCTGGGCTTGGCGGGCCGGTTACGCCTTACCATTTCGGCTTTCTCGTCGGCCCGCGCATCAATGCCGGTGGTCGTATTGGTGATGCGGCTTTGGGCAGCCGCCTGCTGACGCTGGACGATAGTTCTCAGGCCGAGGTGATTGCTGAAAAGCTGGATGAGCTGAACCGTGACCGGCAGGTGATGGAAGCGGCCATGCTGGCGGAGGCAGAAGCCGAGGCGCTGTTTGAATATGGCGACGGTTCCGGCGCTGGTGTTATCGTCACGGCGCGGGAGAACTGGCATCCGGGCATTGTCGGGCTTTTGGCCTCACGCCTCAAAGACCGCTTCCGTCGCCCGGCTTTTGCCATTGCTTTCGATTCGCAGGGCAAGGGCATGGGGTCCGGGCGTTCCATCAATGGTTTCGACATGGGACGCATGGTGCGCAACGCGGTGGATGAGGGGCTGCTTGTCAAAGGCGGCGGTCACGCCATGGCGGCTGGCCTGACGGTGGAGCGCGCCAATCTCGGTCGTTTGCGAACATTCTTTGAAGAGGCGGCACAAAAGACGGTATCGCAGCTGGTGGAAAACAGCGTGTTGAAAATCGATGGCGCGATTGGAGCGTCTGGTGCCACGTTGGCGCTTGTCGAGCAGATGGAGCAGGCCGGTCCTTTCGGCTCCGGACATTCACAACCCATCTTTGCCGTGCCTGCGCATCGCTTGAAGGATGTGCGCGTGGTTGGCACTTCGCATGTGAAAATCACACTGGAAGCCATGGACGGCTCACGGCTGGATGGCATTGCATTCCGTGCTGCCGATGCGCCTCTGGGGCAGATGTTGATGAATGCGCGTGGTCGCCAGATTCACGTTGCAGGCACGCTGGGAGCGGAGCAATGGCAGGGGCAGCGCAAGGTGCAGCTTCGCGTCATAGACGCAGCGTTTGCACCTTGATGGCAGGGTAGATTCAACAGGAAAAATCACACAAAGCGTCAAAGCGTTGGTTTAACAAACGCCTGTATCTTCTTGAATGTAAAGGAGAGTGGTACGCCCTAGGGGAGTCGAACCCCTCTTTTCAGAATGAAAATCTGACGTCCTAACCGATAGACGAAGGGCGCGTACGCTGTGTTGGCGCCCTTATAGTCAGGCACCGGATTCTCCGCAAGCGCCTATTTTCACTTTTTTGCATTTCTATGACATTTTTTATTCCGCTGCGATTTCACGCCTGTGGAAAACTCCGCAGGTCATGGCGCGTTCGATGTCACGTCTAAAATTTGGGGAGGGGGAAGCGTGGAGCCAGAGTTCGGGATCAGGGGGGCGTCCCTTGTTCGTAACCCCACGCTTCATCGGGGGACGCAGCATAAACGGAACAACAAAGAATTTGTTCCGTGTGTTTTTTTCACAAAATAACGATGCGTTTAAGTGGGTTGAGAGTGATGAAGATGCTGCACATTGTGCGTCAACAAAGGCGCTAGATAATCCACCAACTGCGTTGAGTGTGATTTGCAGAAATCTGCTGTCGCTTTTTCCGTCAATTCCACCAGATGAATTCGGGCAAGTTCTGGCTTTTCTCCACCAATAATGAGAGACGCCGAATGTTCTTCGAAAGCGAGACTTGCTTCGTTTGCCGCAAGCGTTAGACGCAACACATAAAACACCCCAATGTGATCGCCGCTGCCGCCGGTCTTGATACAAAACGGCTGAAGGCCCTTGGCATTTTGGAGAAAGGTCGTGCCAACCTCCTCTTCAACTTCGCGGATGCCGCAATCGCGGCCGCTAATCGTTCCGCTTGGGGATATCTCTATGTTTCCACCCACCAATTGAATTCGTCCGGGAGCCGATGTTGCTGATGCCATTTCCCCAAGCAGCAGGAAATTGTCGCTGGTTATAATAATAACGGCGGAATAGACGGCGCGGCATGGCGTGCTGGTAAGATGGACGTTGGAATAAAGATAATGCGCGTAATTGCTCGTGCTGATCTGGATCGTCGGATTGGCGTTCAGTTCAAGGGCCGTTCCGGCGAGAACAGTCCCGTTAAAGAAACGACCATCGGCGTTCACGTTTTGCCAATGTTCATCGATAAGGCGGCGTTCCTCGTCGGGTAAATTCAGACGTAAGACTGGCGTGCTGAACCGTGTTTCGGTGTCATTGAAATGAAAATGAACGGCGTTCAACCTGATGTCCACAAATTGATGCTGACTATATCTCGCAAACTATAGGCGAAAAATTTCGGTATGCAACTTTTTAGATTGCGGCCATAAGCTGCCATTCAAAACAAAACCGCCCGCAGACTGGCGTTGCGGGCGGTTGGGGATTTCTGTTTGTCACCGGCTGGTGATTAGAGATCGACGTCGAGGATTGCCATCGAGAAATTGTAGGAGCGGTCGCCGTCTTCGTCATCGAGGTAGACAACGCCCAGGAACTCTTCGCCGATATACACTTCTGCCGAATCGTCCTTGCGCGGGCGGGCTTTTACGGCCATTTCCGGGTTGAAGGTGCGCTTGAAATAGGCGTCGAGTTTTTTGATTTCGTCGGCTTTCACCACTGTTCTCCTGTGCGGTTCACGTTAGGCCGCTTTTGGCATGGCTTAAAGGCGAAAGTAAAGTGAAAGAGGCAAAACGTCCGCGTGATCCACACGGACGTCTATGCATTGCAAAGTCTCAGATATCAGCGCCGATTATCTGGTCCATGATGCGCGAGGGTTCGTTACACCCGGCTTCCCCAACCACACGGGCTGGCACGCCAGCGACGGTGGCTTTGGGCGGAACGGGTTTGAGAACAACCGAGCCAGCGGCAATACGTGAGCAACTGCCGATTTCGATATTGCCAAGGATTTTGGCGCCGGCACCGATCAGCACACCGCTGCGGATTTTCGGGTGGCGGTCTGCGCCTTCCTTGCCGGTGCCGCCAAGGGTGACGCCGTGCAGGATGGAGACGTTATCGCCAATGACAGCGGTTTCGCCGACCACGAGGCCGGTGGCGTGGTCAAGGAACAGACCCTTGCCGATACGTGCTGCCGGGTTGATATCCGTCTGGAAAATGCTGGACGCACGGCTTTGCAGGTAAAGTGCAAAATCGCGACGCCCCTGATTCCAAAGCCAATGTGCCAAACGGTGAGTCTGAATGGCCTGGAAGCCCTTGAAATACAGGACCGGCTCCATGAAGCGCGTGCAGGCGGGGTCACGGTCGTAAACGGCCTGAATATCGACGCGCAGGATGCTGCCCCATTCCGGCCAGTCTTCCAGCATTTCCGCAAATGTCTGGCGCAGCAGAACGGCCTGCAAATCCGGGTAATCCAGAAGCTCGCAGATACGGTAGATGACGCACTCTTCCAGCGAATGATGGTTCAAAATCGTGGAATAGAAAAAGGCGGACAGCAGCGGGTCTTGAGATGCCGCTGCGCGCGCTTCATTCAGCAGACTGCCCCAGATGGGATCAACCACGGTTAGGTGATCCTGATGGCGTGCCTCGGTGCGTGCGACCATGAATGGTCTCCCTTATGTCGGTCGTCGTTATGTTATACAGAAAAAACAGTTGTCTAGAAATGGTGATTTCCCAACGCGAGTAAAGACGCGAAAGCATCAGTTTTTCTGAAAGCTTTTTGGAAAATGATTTCACCCAAGGTCGGTTTAAGCGTCTATTTCCCGATAAAATTCCAGAGCGGCTGCTTTGAACACCCGGTCGCCCACGGCCAGCATGTGGTCACGGCCCGGAATGTCGATGGCTTTGGCATGTGGCATCAGGTCAGCAAGCTCTTGTCCCGACCCGGCGATATCGTCCTTGGTGCCGATGGCGATGAGGGTCGGCGCGTCGATTTTTGCGGCGTCTTCACGGGTGACAAGAACACGCGAGGTTTCGATACAGGCGGCAAGCGCGATGCGGTCGCTCTTGGTCTGGTCGGCAAAGGCGCGGAACATGCGGCCACGTTCGTGGGTGACGACATCCAGCGACGGTGCGCGAAGAGCGTCTGCAATCGGGTCCCAATCGCCCACGCCATCCACCATGCCGATGCCGAGGCCACCGAACACGAGGGAGCGAACGCGCTCCGGATGGGCCATGGCAACGAAGGCGGAAATGCGCGCACCCATGGAGTAACCCATGACATGCGCTTCCGCGATGCCGAGGTGGTTGAGAAGGCCAACGGCGTCTTCTGCCATGGTTGCGGGATAATAGGCGTCCGCATCATGCGGTTTATCGCTTGCGCCGTGGCCGCGATTATCGATGGCGATGACGCGGTATCCGGCGTCTCCCAGCGTTTTTACCCAGCCGGGATGGACCCAGTTGACGGAGGCGCTGGAGGCAAAGCCGTGAATCAAAAGAACCGGAAAGCCGGAAGGATCACCCTCATCAAAATAGGCCAGTTGCAGGCCATCACGGGTGAAGTGAGAAAATTGCGGGACATTGAGATTCATCAAAGACATCCTTTTTGCCGCACCATATGTCAGGAAATCGAAGGCTTGAACATATTCCGCGATGTTTTCTGTGGAGGTCAAAAGCAATTGACGCTACATATCCGCAAAACTATGAGCTTTGGCTCATCTCAAGAAGTTGCATTTGGAGACGAATATGGCCGGACATACCATTCCCCACTTCCAGAACGATGGCGGACACGCCGTGATCGAAATCGGCGTCAAGGAATTCATGTGCACGGGCGCATCCGATCCTTATGATCATCCGCATATCTTCATCGATATGGGCGAAGATAATGAGAAGGTCTGTTCCTACTGCTCGACGCTGTTTCGCTATACCCCGTCGCTGAAGGCCACACAGACCAACCCTCCCGGCTGCGTTTTCCACGTCAAGGCAGCGTAACCCTTGAAGCGTGTTTCGTGAAAAAGGGTTCACGCAACACGCTTCAAATCTTTGTTTTGGCGCGTGTCGTTATCGCAAAACCGCTACACACTTTTGCGCGACACGCTTTAATCGACTGGGGCTTTCCATGCCCGTAACATCCGTCGGGATTATCGGTGCCGGTATTGCCGGTCTGACCGCTGCTCTTTCTTTTGCCAGGCATGGCGTGCGCTGCGATATTATCGAGCAGGCGTCAGTGCTGGAAGAGGTGGGGGCGGGCCTGCAAGTCTCACCCAATGCGGCGCGCATTCTGGCCGCCCTTGATGTGTTGCCGCAGATCGAAGCCAAGTGGCTGGAACCTGTTACTGTGGACCTTGCCTCCGGCCTTTCGCTGAAACGGCTGGTATCGCTGCCGATGCGGGACGTGGCCAGACAGCGCTGGCGCGCGCCTTATGGCGTTTTGCACCGCGCCACGCTGCAACAGGCGCTTCTGGCGGCTGTGAAGCACAATCCGCTTTGCCATCTGCATCTTGGTAAAAGGCTGGAGAGCGCCAGCAAGCAGGCGGTAACGGCTGTGACCTTTCGCGAACATGACCTGATCGTCGGTGCCGATGGCGTTTGGTCGAGTGCGCGTTTTGCCGTACCGGGCAGTCCGGCGGCGACGTTTTCCGGCAATATCGCGTGGCGTTTCACCGTTGCGCAAAAGGATGCTCCGGCCTTTCTAAACCGCCAGTCCGTCACGGCGTTTCTCGGGCCATCTGCGCATCTTGTGGTTTACCCATTGGCAGAGACAGGCGACTTCAACATTGTTGCCATCGCGGTTGGGGCGAACCCCGGCGATACGTGGAAAGCGGAAGCGCAGGGCAAGCAGCACGCGCTGCTCATCGACCAGTTTCGGGGCTGGAATCCGGCGTTTTTGCCGGTGTTGGAAACTGTCGTAAAGCCCACATTCTGGCCGCTGTTTCAGGCCTGTGAGGGCCGGTGGCACAATGGCAAAGACACGGTTTTGATTGGCGATGCCGCCCACGCCATGATGCCCTTTGCGGCGCAAGGTGCGGCGATGGCAATCGAAGATGCCTTTGAGCTTGCCGCCTTCGTGAGCGCCGATCAGCCTTTGGCAGAAGCACTATCCGCGTTCGAAGGCCACCGTGTTCCACGCATCGAAAAAGCCCGCAAGCGCGCCGCCTTGAATAAGTTCGCCTATCACGCGCGCGGACCATTGCGGCTGGGGAGAGATTTCGTTCTGGGTATGCGACCGCCGGAGGCATTTCTGGCGGATTTTGATTGGCTGTATGGGTATCGGGCCGAGGGGCTTTAGGCGCATCCTTGGGCTAGTCCCGAACCAATCCCGTCTACAAAGTTGAAACGTAGCAGACCCTCGGGACAAGCCCGAGGGTGACGAAGGTGGTGGGGGCGATCAGGCCACCGCTGCCGCCGCCGCAAATCCCGCTTCAAGATCGCGTTTGAGATCGGCCACGTCTTCCAGGCCGATTTGCAGGCGGATGATGGGGCCTTCGGTTGGGCCTTTTGCCACGACGCGATCGCGCAGCGACACCAGCACGGCCAGCGATTCGTAACCGCCCCATGAAAAGCCGAGGCCGAAGATCGAAAGGGCGTCGAGGAAGGCGTGGGATTTTTGCTTGAAGGTGTTCGGCTCGGCTTTCAGCACGAATGAGAAAACGCCGGTGGAGCCTTTGAAATCGCGCTTCCAGATGTCGTGGCTTGGAAAGCTAGGCAGAGCGGGGTGCAGAACCTGCGCGACATCATCGCGGCTTTCCAGCCACTGCGCGATCTCGAGTGCGCTTTTGCGGTGATGTTCCAGCCGCACGCCCATGGTGCGCAGGCCGCGCAGAACCTGGTAGGCATCGTCAGAGGTGACGCAGAGACCCAGATCGCGGTTGGCGTCGTTCAGCTTTTTCCAGTGTTTTTCATTGGCGGATACAAAGCCCATCAGCACGTCCGAATGGCCGGCCGGGTACTTGGTGGCGGCGTGAATCGACACATCCACACCGTGTTCCAGCGGCTTGAAATAGAGTGGCGTGGCCCATGTGTTGTCCATGGTAACAACGCAGTCATATGTGTGGGCAATGGAAGAAATCAGCCTCACATCCTGCATTTCGAAGGTGTTGGAGCCGGGGGCTTCAAGGTGAATGAGGCGCGTGTTGGGGCGAATCAAGGCCTCTATGCCAGCACCGATGGCGGGGTCGTAATATTCGACCTCGATGCCATATTGTTTGAGCATGGTGTTGCAGAAACGCCGGCTTGGAAAATAGACCGAATCGACGATCAGCGCGTGGTCGCCTGCCGAGAGATAGGCCAGAAACGGAACCGTGACGGCGGCAAGACCGGAGGGAAGCAGGATGGTGCCAGCGGAGCCTTCCAGCTGGTTGACCACCTCGCACAAGGCATCCGTGGTGGGCGTGCCATGGGTGCCGTAGGTGTATTTTTGTTTTTCCGTCACAAGGGTTTCCGCGTCCGGGAAAAGGACGGTCGAACCACGCATGATCGGCGGGTTGACGAAACCATGATTACCGGCGGGATCGTTTCCGAGATGGGTCAGCTGCGTGTTGATGCCAGCGTCGCTGAAGATCCCGTCTTTATTGCTCATGCTCAAAAATCTCTCACTGTTTGATGGCTGAAAATGGCCGCGAAAATCAGCTCCGGTCAACACTTCGTTGCGTCAATACGAAAAAATGCCGTCTACCTGCCTGACAGCATGGGCAGTTTTTAACCTAAATTAGCGTATTTATTAGCCACATGCCCATTAAAAGGTCGTTTTCTGGAAAAATCCGTTTTTTAGACACAATTGTTTAGGGTGAGACTTGACCATGACGCCAATTGCGATTGTGATAGACGTGCGCACCGGGAGGTGAAGCGGGGAGGTGTTCGTATGCGACAAGATGTGCGGCGCTCTTCTGATTACGAATAATAAACAAAGGTTGGGAAAACATGAAAAAGGCACTTCTGTCAGCCGCTATTGGCGCAGCAATTCTCGGAGCTGCATCGGCTGCATCTGCCGCCACGCTTGCAGACGTAAAATCCAAGGGTTTCGTAACATGCGGCGTAAGCTCTGGTATTCCAGGCTTCTCGAACCCTGACGACAAGGGTGCGTGGTCGGGTATCGACGTTGATTATTGCCGCGCTATCGCGTCCGCCGTATTTGGCGATGCAACCAAGGCAAAATATGTTGCCCTGTCTTCCAAGGACCGCTTCCCTGCGCTTCAGTCTGGTGAAGTTGACGTTCTGACACGTAACACCACATGGACCATCAGCCGCGACAGCTCGCTCGGCTTCAACTTCCGCACCGTCAACTACTATGATGGTCAGGGCTTCGTCGTGAAGAAAAGCCTCAACGTGAAGTCGGCTCTCGAGCTTTCGGGCGCTGCCGTTTGCGTTCAGCAGGGCACGACGACAGAACTGAACCTCGCCGACTATTTCAAGAGCAACAACCTTCAGTACAACCCGGTTGTGTTCGAAAAAGAAGCTGACGCAACATCTGCTTACGACAGCGGCCGTTGCGACGTTTACACCACCGACCAGTCCGGCCTCTATGCCATCCGTTTGAAGATGAAGGCACCGGACGACAACATCGTTCTGCCTGAAGTCATCTCCAAGGAGCCGCTTGGACCTGCCGTTCGCCAGGGCGACGACCAGTGGTTCGACATTGTCAGCTGGGTTCACTACGCGATGATCAATGCTGAAGAACTCGGCATCACATCCAAGAACGTTGACGAGCAGAAGTCTGCTGCCAACCCTGACATCAAGCGTCTTCTCGGCACCGAAGAAGGCACGAAGATCGGCACCGATCTGGGTGTTGGCAATGATTGGGCCTACAACATCATCAAGAACGTCGGCAATTACGGCGAAGTTTTTGATCGTAACGTTGGACCAAGCTCGCCGCTGAAAATCGAGCGCGGCCTGAACGCATTGTGGAGCAAGGGCGGCCTTCAGTACGCTCCGCCAATCCGCTAATCGTCGGGTACGCCAAGCTTTATGCGGGAGGCGGGGCCATGGCTCTGCCTCCTTGCAGCTTAGGCCTGAAAATCGAAACGGATTTTCGAAACACACGATGCAATAATTCAAAAAGTTAAAAGAAGCTCGCAAAGAGCACACAGAGGGAAAGGTGCCGATGGCAGGCAAAGCGCTTCAATCGGAACAGGCAAGCGCAAAAAGCGCGACGTCCATCATCAACGATCCGCAAATGCGGTCCATTTTCTATCAAGTCTTAACAGTCGCCCTTTTGGTGCTGTTTGTCTGGATGATAGCATCCAACACAATCCACAATCTCCAGCGGTCCAATATCTCGTCCGGTTTCGGCTTTTTGAATGGCAGAGCGGGCTTCGATATCGGTCAGTCACTGATCGACTACAACAACGACAACACCTTTGGTCGCGCGTTGATCGTCGGTCTTTTGAACACGTTGCAGGTGGCCATTCTTGGCATCATCACCGCCTCGATCATCGGTTTCATCGTCGGTATCGCACGACTGTCGAGCAACTGGCTGATCTCCAAGCTGGCGCAGACCTATGTGGAAATCTTCCGCAACCTGCCGCCATTGCTGGTCATTTTCTTCTGGTACAAGGGTGTCATCACCATTCTGCCGCAAGCGCGTGACTCGCTGCAACTGCCGCTCGGCACCGTTTTGAACAACCGTGGTTTCTTCTACCCCAAGGCTCTTTGGGGCGAGGGCGCATGGTTGATTCCTCTGGCGTTTCTGGCGGGCATCGTCATCACGTTCTTCGTTTATCGTTGGGCAAAAGCCCGGCAGATGAAGACCGGCCAGCCGTTTCGCACCGGCCTCGTTGGCACCGCCATCATTCTCGGCCTGCCGCTCCTGACGTTTCTCGTCATCGGCGCACCGCTGACCTTTGATTTTCCGGTTGCCGGACGCTTCAATCTGAGTGGCGGTTCGGTGATTGCGCCGGAATTCCTGTCGCTTTATCTGGCCCTGTCCTTCTACACGGCGTCCTTCATTGCCGAAATCGTTCGCGGTGGTATCAAGGCCGTGCCAAAGGGGCAGACCGAAGCAGCTGAAGCGCTTGGTCTTCGTGGCAACACGACGACACGTTTGATCGTCGTTCCACAGGCGATGCGTATCATCATTCCGCCGCTGACAAGCCAGTATCTCAACCTCACCAAGAACTCGTCGCTGGCTGTTGCCGTCGGCTTCTCGGACCTCGTTTCTGTGGGGGGCACCATCCTCAACCAGACCGGACAGGCCGTGGAAATCGTGGCGATCTGGCTCACAGTCTACCTTTCATTGTCGCTCACGACTGCGCTGATCATGAACTGGTTCAACGCGAAAATGGCGCTGGTGGAGAGATAATATGACAACAGATACTCTTAACTACGTTCGTGGAAGCATGATCGACGCGGAGGCGGCTCCGTCCAGCCAGGTCGGCGTCACCCACTGGCTGCGAACAAAACTGTTTGCAACGCCCAAGGACATCATCCTGACGGTGCTGGCGATCGCACTGCTGGTCTACATCATTCCGCCGATGATCGAGTGGTTGTTCATCCACGCGGCATGGACGGGTACCGACCGTACCGCCTGTTTGACGGTTGCGCAGGGCGGTGCCTTGCCAGACGGACAATCCGGCGCGTGCTGGGCTTTCGTCAACGCAAAGTTCGAGCAGTTCATGTTCGGGCGTTACCCGGAAGATCAGCGCTGGCGGCCTCTGCTGGTTCTGGCAAGCTTCATCGTTCTGCTGATCCCGATGCTCATCCCCAAGGCACCCAACAAGGCGCTGAACGCCCTTCTTCTGTTCATCGTCCTGCCTTTTGTGTCTTTCTTCCTGCTGGTTGGCGGTTATTTCGGCTTGCCACAGGTCGAGACGCAGCTGTGGGGCGGCCTGATGGTGACGCTGATCCTGTCGTTTTTCGGGATTACGGTCTCATTGCCCTTCGGCATTCTGCTGGCGCTTGGCCGCCGGTCCAACATGCCGGTCATCAAGACCCTGTGCGTGACCTTCATCGAAGTCATCCGCGGTATTCCGTTGATCACGGTTCTGTTCTTTGCCAGCATCATGTTGCCACTGTTCCTGCCGGATGGCTGGACCTTCGACAAGTTCCTGCGTGCGCTCGTCGGCGTCTCGCTGTTTGCATCTGCCTATATGGCGGAGGTTATTCGCGGTGGTTTGCAGGCCATTCCGAAGGGACAATATGAAGGTGCGGATTCGCTGGGCCTGAACTACTGGCAGAAAACGCGGCTGATCGTTTTGCCGCAGGCCCTCAAGCTGGTTATTCCGGGCATTGTGAACACCTTTATCGGTCTCTTCAAAGATACATCGCTTGTGTCGATCATCGGAATGTTCGATCTTCTCGGTATCGTCAACCTCAACCAGTCGGATGCGAACTGGGCAACACCCGTGACCCCTGTAACCGGTTATATCTTCGCCGGTTTCGTATTCTGGATCTTCTGCTTCGGCATGTCGCGTTACTCGCTGTTTATGGAACGGCATCTCGACACCGGACATAAAAAATAAGGGAAAAAATCATGGCAGAAACCCAAGCAAAAAAACTGGCCGTTTCAGCGACCGATGTTGCGATTGAAATCACCGGCATGAACAAGTGGTACGGCGATTTCCACGTGCTGCGTGACATCAACCTCAAGGTCATGAAGGGCGAGCGCATCGTCATCGCCGGTCCATCCGGTTCCGGCAAGTCCACGATGATCCGTTGCATCAACCGTCTGGAAGAGCATCAGTCCGGCAGCATTCAGGTCGATGGCATCGAACTGACCAACGACCTGAAGAAGATCGATGAAGTGCGTCGCGAAGTGGGCATGGTGTTCCAGCACTTCAACCTCTTCCCGCATCTGACCATTCTGGAAAACTGCACGCTGGCACCCATCTGGGTTCGCAAGACACCCAAGAAGGAAGCAGAGGAAATCGCGATGCACTATTTGAAGCGCGTCAAGATTCCCGAGCAGGCCCACAAATATCCGGGCCAGCTTTCCGGCGGTCAGCAGCAGCGCGTGGCAATTGCCCGTTCGCTCTGCATGAAACCGAAGATCATGCTGTTCGATGAACCAACATCGGCGCTTGACCCGGAAATGGTGAAGGAAGTTCTGGATACCATGGTTGGTCTGGCCGAAGACGGCATGACCATGCTGTGCGTGACCCACGAAATGGGCTTCGCCCGCCAGGTCGCCAACCGCGTGATCTTCATGGACCAGGGCCAGATCGTCGAACAGAATTCGCCTGCCGAATTCTTCGACAATCCGCAGCATGAGCGCACGAAACTGTTCCTGAGCCAGATCCTTCACTAGTCGTTGACGGGACGCAGAGATAGGCGCGGTTGAGACGCGTTTCTGACAGATTGAGAAAACCCGCTGACATTGTTGGCGGGTTTTCTTTTTTGGAGGTTTTAAGGGCGTGCTTCGTCAACTGCGCCTGATCGGTAACGAGCTTTCCACACACGCGACGTCATCCTCGGGCCTGTCCCGAGGATCTACTAGGTTAGACGTCGTGGTTCATTGGATCCTCGGGACAAGCCCGAGGATGACGGAGGATAGGTTTCGGCAACGTCGGCAGGGTTGACTGTTTATTCGTCGGCTATCGCGACAGCAACGTCAGCGCGGTCATCGAATCGAGCAGCGTTCGCGTCACGCCGCCGAACATCATTTCCCACCAGCGGGAGTGGCCATAGGCACCCATGACCAGCAAATCGATGCTGTGGTCTGAGAGTTGTTTTTCGATGGCCTTCTGGGCCGAGACGCCGTGGGTTTTTTCCTGAGAAGACACGGTGACGTTCACGCCATGGCGGGCGAGGGTCGAGGCGAGTTCGGCGCCGGCGAGGGCGCGGGATTGTGTTTCGCTGTCTTCGCTGCCCACGGAGAAAATCTCCACGCTTTCGGCGGCGATGAGAAACGGCAGTGCATCAAATGCTGCACGGGTGGCCTCGCGGGAGCCGTTCCACGCGATCAGCACCCGCTTGATGGGCTTCGGCTGTGTCAATGTTGCGGGCACGAGCAGGACGGGACGACCGCTTTCATAGAGGAAATTGTCCAGATCGGAACGGCTATCGGACAGCACCGAGGAGTTGGCCTGGCGTGCAATGACGATGTCCGTGCAGCGGGCACTTTGCACGGCGGAGCTTGATGCGTAACCCACCGACGACACGAAACTGCGCCATTCATGCGAGACGCCTTCGACCGACATTTTCTGATCGAAAATGCGGCCGACATCCGTGGTTTCCTGATGGGCGACTTCCTGCACGGCCTGAATGGTGGCGGGATCAGGCATTTCCATTGGCGCAACGAGGGGAACGGCGGCGAAGGTTTCCATGTGGAGGCCAATGACATGCGAGGAGAATTCGTTTGCCAAGGCAACCGTGAAATCTCCCAGCTTGCGGGCGTTATCGGCGGTATCCATCACTGCAAGTATTGTCTTGTAGGCCATGGTCGAACTCCTCATGATACTGAAGCATCCGAGGTCAGGATGCCCCATCGTTAGAACAGAAGTACCGTAAAACCGACACCGGCATGTTGATGCCGATCAAACGATCAGCTGTTGCATGTGTTTAACGTATGAACTGCCTCCCGCGTTCACGCGGTTCGGGCAGCTTTTTCCTGAGCGATCGCTTCGAGCATGGCGGCAACATCCTGCGCGGCAGCGTTGAGCGCTGCCGCATCACGCGCACGCACCACAATCTCGGTGGAAAAACGCTGTCCATCATGTTTGGGGTAAGAGCCGATGCTCGTGCCTGGATGGGCTTTCTGTACGCCGGTCAACGGCGTGCCGATATCGCCCTCGCCATAGGGCGAGTGAAGGGCTTGCGACATGATTTTCGCGCCGGTGCGCAGGGTGGGAATCACATTGTCCAGCATGGCCTGAAAAACCTGCGGCACACCGGCCATGACATACACGTTTTCCACGATGAAGCCGGGAGCGACCGAAACCGGGTTGGTGATGTGCTTTGCCCCACGCGGCATACGCGCCATGCGTTTGCGCGCATCGGTAAAGTCCATTTCCCGGACGCGGTACATATCGCCCAGCAGGCGCAGCGCTTCTGCATCATGTTCACAGGGCAGGTCGAACGCTGCGGAGACCGCATCCGCCGTAATATCGTCGTGAGTTGGGCCAATGCCGCCGGAGGTGAAGACATAGTCATAACGCTGGCGCAGCGCGTTCAGCGCCTCGATGATGGCAGGCTCTTCGTCTGGGACGATCCGCACCTCCTTGAGATCGATGCCGGACATCGTCAAAACATCGGCGAGGTGGCCAATGTTCTTGTCCTTCGTGCGCCCTGATAAAAGTTCGTCACCAATGGCAAGCATGGCGGCAGACACAACGGATGATGGGGAAGAGGGTGTGGACATTCAGGGTTACTCGCAGGCTATTTTTCATGACGTTAACGCCCTGCGCGCCGAAAGCAATAAGCGAGCTGATGAAAAATCAGTGTGTTGGGTGATCGTCGTGACAGGGCCGTCCACGAGCAAAATGCGGCTCGAGACCGCATTTATAGTTCTGCTCAATGTCGCAGTGATATGTGTTATGTGCAATCATCTTAATGCTCAGACGATTGGGTTTACCATCATCAGGCAAGTAACGATAACAAAACCAAGTAGAGAAACTTCAAGCAAACTGTTGAGGCCGTCACGCATTTCTTTACCCTCCATATTTCCGTGGATAAGAAACGTGGAAAACCTATCGAAGTTCCGTGACAAACAGATGAATCTTAATAATTTTCAGGTTTTGCAGGGCAGGGCCAGTTGAACTCAAGTCACCAGCAGCGCGAAAATCCAGTGACCGACGATGCTGAGCGCCAGACACGCCAGAATAAGAGCGAAAACGAATTTCTTCATTGCGTATAAAAGCCTCGGCGATTTTGATGTGCGCCATACTTATCTTTAGCGCGGCCCGATTTTAAGACCGGAAAACCGCCTGCGTCATTATGACTTGATATCGAGCCCGGCCTCGACGGCCGCATCCACAAAAGCCTTGCGGGCATCTTCCGGCTTTTTCTTGCCAGCGCCAACGGCTGCAAACACCAAAAGCGCGTGATCGAGCTTTTCGCCATCTTCCAACGGCCAGTCTTCAATCAGCGCCCAGGACGCCGCCTGCGTCGATTCGATGCTCACATACACGCCCGGTTCCTCCAAGGCGACGAGAACCGGCTTTGTCCAAGGCGTCTGCATGTCTTGCCCCGCAATTTCAATTACTGAACCGGCGTTTAGAAGGTTAAAGCGTGCAGTTCAATGGCAATCTGCGGCGCGAAGATATTTGGTCGCCGCTTTCACCGCAGATGACGTCCGTTTTGTGCTCAGTCGTCACGACCGAAAAACGACCAGTCCCGTACGATATGACGATCGATGATTTTCAACGAGCGATCCGGCTGAATCTGATAGGTCTCGATCACCCTGTCATCAAAACGGCGAAAGTTGTGGGTGAAGGTGCTGCCAATGGGCGACTTCGTCAGCTTTGTGCGCGGCTGGCCGTTATATGTGATGCTGCCGGGGATAGGTTCGATATTAGACGGCGATATCGATATGACCGACGTTGTACATCCGGCCAACGAGAGCGCCAACCCTGCGCTGAGTAAGGCTACACTGAGTTTCATGGCGCTCTCCCTAGAACTGTGCTGGTTGCATTCCGCGATGGAATGACCGTATCGCGGTAAACTGATGACCGTGCTCGATGTTCCGCCAGATGATAGAGATACGGCATTAAATAGGAACGCGCTGCCACACCTGATTTTGGTGTGGCGGAACGGTGCAAGTCCAAATAGCCACACCTAAAAAATAAGACTGATATTTCAAATGATTATGGAGTGGGTTTGTAATTTTGGAGGCCTCGCCCGGAATTGAACCGGGGTACGAGGATTTGCAGTCCTCTGCGTCACCACTCCGCCACGAGGCCTCACTGCTTGATTGCTCAAGCGATGGCGGGGATTTAGAACGAATCCATTTTCCGCGCAATAGGCTAGGTTTGAAAAAAACCAAGAAGTTTTGCGAAAAAGCCGCACGTCCACGGATGGTGGACGATGCGGCTTTTTAAGGTGGCGTCAAATGCGACCGAGAAGGACCAGAACCAGCACGATGACGAGGACAAGACCAAGGCCGCCCGAGAGGCCGTAACCGTAATTGTGGTATCCCCAGCTTGGTAGAGCGCCGATCAGGAACAGAACGAGCAGGATGATGAGGATTGTGCCGAGCATGCTGGCCTCCGAAGGTTGTTGAGCGTTTCCAGTCTGTTATCAATGATTAGGCGGATAAAAAGTTCCCGCATTGAGCGCGTTTTTGCTTCGCACCATCATTTCTGACCGATAGTAAAAGCCACAGCCGACGTTTTTCATGTTCTACTGTGCGCTTGTGCTTGAAAGCAGAGGCGCAGGCAATTAAGACGTTAGCCAAATGGCGGTCGAAATTCGGGCTGCTTTCGAGCTGTAGTTGAGGCGAAAACGACATGATGGATTTCGATACCGCACGCGCCAAGATGGTGGATAGCCAGTTGCGCACGACTGATGTGACATCGCACTCGGTGCTGAATGCATTTTGGGCGGTGCCACGTGAGGCATTTGTGCCAGCCGGTGTAAAGCAGATTGCCTATGCGGACGAGGATTTGCAGATCTGTCCGGCAAAGGACGGGCGCCCAGCCCGTTACATCATGAAGGCTTCGCCGCTGGCCAAGCTTATTCAGCTGGCAGCCATCACCAAAGAAGACGTCGTCCTCGAAATCGGTGGCGGCAGCGGTTATGTGTCGGCCATTCTTTCCGAACTGGCGGCATCTGTCGTGTCTGTTGAATCGGATGAAGAGCTGGCTGCAAGCGCCACGGAAACGCTGTCGGCGCTCGGTTACAGCAATGTGGCAACCGTCAGCGGCGATCTGCAAAAGGGCTATGCGGGCGAAGCGCCTTATGACCTGATTTTCATCAACGGTTCGGTTGAAGACGTTCCAGCCGTCGTGCTGGATCAGCTGAGCGATGGCGGACGCCTTGTTGCGGTTGTCGGTTACGGCAATTCGGCCAAGGCAACGGTGTATCGCCGCGATGGCAAGGGCACGTCGTCCACACCGTTCTTCAATGCGTCGGTAAAGCCTGTTCCGGGTTTTGCGAAAGCCAGCGAATTCGTCTTCTGATCCCCTTACGGATTTGAATGCTCAAAAAATGCCGGGCCGGCTTTCGCGGGTCCGGCATTTTATTTTGGTTTTCAGAGAAATCTGAAATAAAGCTGTGCAACAAGCAACTTACTGCAAATGCACGGATTCATTTCTACCCATGGGTGCCCTACACTGACTGTGATTCGGAGCCGTGAGTTTTGCTCCGCTCCATCTTGAATGTGGAAACCGGGGACAAAAATGGCTCAGCAAAGTGTCGCGCGCGAACCATCCATGGAAGAAATTCTCGCATCGATCCGCCGGATCATCGAGAGCAACGAGCCTGTGACCTCCGATTCGTTCTCGGCGCAATTGCCTCCTGTTTATGATGAGGATGACGAAAACACCGGCGCATCCTTTGCCGCAGAACTGGCCAGCCCACCGGCGCATGTGCCTCCTGCCGCAAACCAGGGTTATGGTGCGCGCCAGCAGTCTGATTTTCCAGCCCTTCCTGAGCGGACGGATTCCACTGCGGCGGAAAAGACCATGTCTCTTGCCGATGTTGCCGCCCGCGTGCGCGCCGCAGCCGATCGCAATGCATCTCTTGGTCCACAGGGTTACGGGGTCCAGCGCCCTGTGGAGCAGCCTGTCGTTTCGCAAGCGCCGTTTCAGCAGGAGCGTCCTGTCGCTCCGCAGCGGCCAGCCGATATACGCCCGTTGCTGAATGCGGCACCGCCTGCGCCTGTTCGCCCGCAACCCGATTTTACGCAGATTTTGGCGCGCCCGGTTGAGCCGCAGCCATTGCCTGCGTGGGACAATCTGGCGCTTCGCGGTGCTGTGGAGCCTGAAGTGCCCGCGACCGCACAGCCGGAAATCGTGGCCGAGCAGCCAGTTGCCCCGGCGCCAGCGCCGGAAAGACAGCCTGAAGAAAGCGCTTTGTCGCTCAACCTGATTTCCGCTGCGGCGGGTGCGCAGATTGCGCGTTCCTTCGGTGAGCTTTCCGAAATGTTCGATGGTGTGGAACGCCCATCGGTCGAGCAGATGGCACAGGATATGTTGCGCCCGATGTTGCAGGACTGGCTGGAAGACAACCTTCCAACACTGGTTGAGCGACTGGTTCGCGAAGAAATCGAACGAGTGGCACGCGGTTCGCGTCGTTAACAGCACAAAATCAACGAAAAGCCGCTCCGAATGTTGGGGCGGCTTTTTTTGTTTGCTAACCTTTGCCGTTGAATTATCCTGTTGCTGTTGACTCTCAACCGCCCATCCTTAATTAAAAAATCCAACATACAGCGCGTCGCGATCTTTGATTTGAGCTATGCGTTGTAGATTCTTTTGGTTGCCGCATGTCGTTATCGCAAAACCGCTGCTTGTTTTGTGAGACATGCTTCAGAACTCTAAAATTCAGGTCATAAAATGCTCGAAAAGACCTACGATTCCGCATCCGTTGAACCGAAAATCGCCAAGGCTTGGGATGACGCCAATGCGTTTCGCGCTGGCGCGAACGCCAAGCCTGGCGCGGAAACGTTTACAATCGTAATTCCACCGCCAAACGTTACCGGCTCCCTGCACATGGGACACGCGCTGAACAACACGCTTCAGGACGTGATGGTGCGTTTTGAGCGTATGCGCGGCAAGGACGTGTTGTGGCAGCCGGGCATGGACCATGCGGGCATTGCCACGCAGATGGTTGTCGAGCGCAAGCTGATGGAACAGCAGCTGCCGGGCCGTCGCGAGATGGGCCGCGAAGCGTTTGTCGAAAAAATCTGGGAGTGGAAAGAAGAGTCCGGCGGGCTGATCTTCAACCAGTTGAAGCGCCTTGGCGCGTCCTGCGATTGGTCTCGTGAACGCTTCACCATGGATGAGGGGCTTTCCGAAGCGGTTCTTGAAGTCTTCGTCACGCTCTACAAGCAGGGTCTGATCTACAAGGATATGCGTCTCGTCAACTGGGACCCCAAGCTGCTGACGGCCATTTCCGATATGGAAGTGGAGCAGTTGGAGGTGAAGGGCAACCTTTGGCACTTCCGCTATCCGCTCGAAAAGGGCGTGACCTATCAATATCCGGTTGCCTTCGATGAGGATGGCAAGGCCACCGAATTCGAAACACGCGATTACATCGTGGTTGCAACGACGCGTCCGGAAACCATGCTGGGCGATACCGGCATTGCGGTGAACCCGGATGATGAGCGCTACAAGGGCATTGTCGGCAAGCATGTCATTCTGCCGATTGTTGGTCGCAGGATTCCGATTGTTGCCGATAGCTACGCCGATCCGACTGCCGGAACGGGCGCCGTAAAAATCACGCCAGCGCATGACTTTAACGACTTTGAAGTCGGCAAGCGTGCGGGTCTGCGCGCCATCAACATTTTGAACGTCGATGCCACGGTTACGATCAAGGACAACGAGGACTTCCTCGAAGGTCTTGACCATCCGGCAGCGCTGCATGGCGCATGGGACCGTCTGGAAGGGCAGGACCGTTTCACCGCCCGCAAGATCATCGTCGAAATCTTCGAAGAAGCAGGGCTTCTCGACAAGATAGAGCCGCACAAGCACATGGTGCCACATGGCGACCGTGGCGGCGTGCCGATCGAACCCCGCATGACCGAACAGTGGTGGGTGGATAACAAGACCCTCGCGAAGCCCGCAATTGCTTCGGTACGCGAAGGTCGCACGAATTTCGTGCCGAAGAACTGGGAAAACACCTACTTCCAATGGATGGAAAACATCCAGCCGTGGTGCATTTCACGACAGCTGTGGTGGGGTCACCAGATTCCGGCATGGTATGGCCCGGACGGACAGGTTTTCGTTGAGAAGACTGAAGAAGAAGCGCTCAATGCTGCCATTCAGCATTATATTTCTCACGAAGGTCCGTGGAAGGCGTGGGTTGAAGAGAAGCTTGAAAACTTCAAGCCGGACGAAATTCTGACCCGTGACGAGGACGTTCTCGATACCTGGTTCTCTTCTGCGCTGTGGCCATTCTCCACGCTTGGCTGGCCGGAAAAGACGCCCGAGCTTGCGCGTTATTACCCAACGAATGTTCTGGTGACAGGCTTCGACATCATTCCATTCTGGGTCGTTCGCATGATGCAGATGGGCCTTCATTTTATGAAGGACGATGCGGGACATCCGGTGGAGCCATTCCACACGATTTATATCCATGCGCTGGTTCGCGACAAGAACGGCCAGAAGATGTCGAAGTCCAAGGGCAACGTCATCGATCCGCTGGATTTGATCGATGAATATGGCGCGGATGCCTTGCGCTTTACGCTGGCCATCATGGCGGCGCAGGGGCGTGACGTGAAGCTCGATCCGGCACGCATCGCCGGTTATCGCAACTTCGGCACCAAGCTGTGGAATGCGACGCGTTTTGCCGAAATGAACGGCGTGAAGCGTGATCCGCATTTCATTCCGGAAACGGCGACGCTGACGATCAACCGCTGGATTTTGACGGAACTTGCCAACGCGACAAAGGACGTGACCACCGCGATTGAGAATTACCGTTTCAACGATGCGGCAAGCTCGCTGTATCGCTTCGTCTGGAACCAGGTTTGCGATTGGTATCTGGAACTGTTGAAGCCGGTCTTCAGCGGTGACGACGACGTTGCCAAGACAGAGGCGCAGGCTTGTGTCGCTTACGTTCTGGAGGAAATCTACAAGCTGCTGCATCCGTTCATGCCATTCATGACGGAAGAGCTGTGGGAACTGACGGCAGGCGAGGGCGAAAGCCGCGACGATCTGCTGTGCCACACGGATTGGCCGGTGCCGCAGTTCCGGGATGATGCAGCCGCTGCTGAAATCAACTGGCTGGTAGACCTCGTCTCCGGCATTCGGTCCACCCGTTCAGAAATGAACGTGCCGCCGGGTGCGACAGCACCGCTCGTGATTGTTGGGGCAAATCCAGTGACGGAATCGCGTCTCGACCGTCACTCGGCGGCGATCCGTCGTCTTGCGCGTGCGGATGAGATTTTGGCGGCCGACGCTGCACCGAAGGGTTCGGCCCAGCTCGTTTTGGGTGAAGCAACCGTGTGCATTCCGCTTGGCAAGCTGATCGATGTCGCTGCTGAAAAGGCACGTCTTGAAAAGGCTATCGGCAAGGCGGATGCGGAGATGGAACGGATCGACAAGAAGCTTTCGAACGAAAAATTCGTTTCGAACGCGGATCCAGACGTCGTTGCCGCCGACCGCGAGCGCAAGGCCGAACTTGAAGTGCAAATCAAGAGCCTTAAAACCGCTTTGCACCGGGTCAACGAGGCTGGCTGATCACGGCCCCCAAAAACTGCTTTTCACAAAGGCGCTCCTCGTTTGAGGGGCGCTTTTTTTCATTGATCGCACCCGTTTAGGCGAAGGATGAAATATACAGAATCGTCATAAAAGATTCTCGGCGTGAAAAAACCTGATCGCCTTTGAATTGAGGGAAATTGGCGCAACCGCGGCTTTTGTGTGCGAAAATTGTGGATGTTGTCACTCGGTTACAGTTTGCACGAGGATTGATATATCATTCTACTGCCGGAGGGATTAATCCGTATTCATTAGAATAATTATCCCGCTTGTCGCGCTCGAACCACGTTTATCGAACTTTCACGTAAATATTTGATGCATTGCAAAAAACTTCTCTGCGCCTGCGGCAGATTGTCTTTTATTTCAAAGCATTGCACCTTCGCGGCACGATGTTGCCTTGATTGGGGAGAGAGATGGCAAAACAGAAATTTGTAGTCAGCGGCGCCCTGTGCCTTGCTGTCAGTATCACGTCCGTCGCACCGGCTTTTGCGGGCGGTCTGGAGCGTGGTGGGTATAATATCGATCTTTTGTTCGATAACTCCAGATTCGCAGCTGAATCGGCAGCGACGTTTGTTGCGCCTCAGCGGAAGTTGAAGAATGCGACTGGTGCATTTCCAGGTTCCTCTACTGCGGACGACAGCGAAAATTATTGGGTTCCCAGAATAGGGATTAAAGCGGGCTTCGGCGATGCCGTTGATTGTATGGCTGATTACTCACAGCCTTGGGGAGCTCACACTAAGCCAGGCAACACTTGGGCAGGGCGCGGTGAAAACATTGAGACCAAGGTGGAGAGCGATAACTATGCTCTCACCTGCTCTTACAAGTTCGATGTTGGTCCGGGCAAGTTGCGCTTTATCGGGGGCGGCTTCTATCAGGAACTGTCGGGCTTCAAGGAACGTCAAGTCATACCAGCCGGCGCGGGAATTCCCGGCGGCAATGGTGTCGGCCGTCTTGACTTGAAGGGCGATGGCTGGGGATGGCGTGCTGGTGCGGCATACGAGATTCCAGAATATGCCTTAAGAGCGAGTCTGGTTTATAACAGCGCTGTCAAACTGGACGATATCACTGGAACTCTGAACCTCTCGCAAGTGAATGGTGTGGTTATCCCAGTCCATGGCTCGCAGGATATGCCGGACTCTTTAGAGTTCAAGTTCCAGACCGGTATCGCTCCTGGTTGGTTGGCTCTCGGATCGGTCAAGTGGACGGATTGGAGTCAATTTTCCACAATTCCGTTTTGCTCGACAAGTGTATCGTCTTGTACACCTCTCACTCAGGCAACATCTCTTGATTTAGGTTACCGCGATGGCTGGACTGTGTCCGGTGGTGTTGGTCACAAGTTCAATGATCAATGGAGTGGTGCAGTGACTGTGACTTGGGATCGTGGAACCTCTCAGGGCTTTGGTACGCAGACAGACACCTGGACATTGGGTGCTGGCGTACAGCACGCAGTGACAGAAAACATCGAGTTGCGCTTGGCAGGTGCCATTGGCTTGTTGACGAGCGGTAGTTCACGTCCGACGACCATGAATGGCGTTACTTTAGGCAATGGCGTTTCTTATGATTTCGGTAACGATATTGTCGCAGCGGTTTCTACGTCTTTAAAAGTAAAGTTTTAACCCTGATTGAAGTGAATTCCAACCCGGCCTTTCGAGGCCGGGTTTTTTGTTGCCCATCTGCAATATTGTGACGATTTGGCAACATATTTCTGCAACCTTCGCGTTGCGTAAGAATGCGGGCATATTTGTCCATTTCCCGCCACAAACAAGTTGCTTGTTGGTCTACAGAGACGCGGGACATGGAAGAATATGCAGGCTTCGAAAGTGGTTCTGCGGAAGTGGTCAAAGTGAAAACAGGTGTGGATTCAGGGTCTAAGCAAGTAGAAGCGGGTATCGAAATCCTGGTCTTGCTTGGCAGAATCCGCAAGGCGGTCAAACGCCGTTATATTGCCGGAAACGGTTCTTATATCTGTTGTCATGCAAATACTGATTTACCGCCGCAAATGATCACTGGCAGCACGATGAGAAGTGCGGCTGGAAAGACGCAGTGTGTTTGAAAATCGCGGCCCGGCGTGAATAGGCTTTGCAGTATTGCGTAAGTATTCGCTATACGCCGGGAAGAGTGAGAGAAGTTCGTTGAAATGCTGAAATGTGACATCAACGTTTTGAAACCGCTGTATTTTGGGCTTCTGCTGGCGTCGCTTGCATTGCCCGCGGCGGCTTTCGATATCAATTCGGGCGTGACCAAGGAATCCGGTCCCTTCGACCTGTTCAAGTTCGGCTTCAAGTCGTACAAGAACGGCAAGAAGGACGATGCTGTCGAGGCCTATCGTTACGCTGCCGAAAAGGGTCACACCGGCTCTCGCTGGGCACTTGCCAATATGTATGCCTTTGGCGATGGGGTGACCAAAAACGACTTTGAAGCTTTCAAGATTTATAGCGAAATTGCCAGCCAGGGCGTGGAGCCGGGCTCCGAAGACACAGGCTTCTTCGTCAACGCTCTTTTGTCGCTTGCCGACTACTATCGTCACGGCATTCCCGGCAGCCCTGTGAAGACCGATCTCTCGCAGGCCCGCCAGTTGTATTTTCAGGTTGCATCCACCTTCGGGGTTGCGGAAGCGCAGTTTGAACTCGCACAGATGATCTTGGCGGGTGAGGGCGGTCGCGCAGATGCGCAGCAGGCCAAGAAGTGGCTGAACCAGGCCCGCAAGCACGGCCATGCCGGTGCCATGTCGATTTTCGGAAATCTTCTGTTTCAGGAAGGCCAGACCGTTCGCGGGCTGGCGTTCATGACGGCCGCATTGGACAAATGCGCGGCGTCCAACTGCAAGTGGATACAGTCCTTGCAGGAACAGGCTTTCTCTGTGGCAGCAGAAGATGACCGCCGCGTTGCGATCTCGCTTGCCCAGAATATCGCCGCTGGCGATGTGGATTGATTGATTAGGGGCAGTCTCTCTCACACTCCGTCACCCCGGACTTGATCCGGGGTCCAGTGCGATCAAGTCCTTGATCGCAAAAGAGTCCTTGCACCGCAGACGCGGCGCTGCTGGATACCGGATCAAGTCCGGTATGACGGAATAAAGATACTCAGTGATTTGTTATTGCCCTGATTCTCAAGACACCGGCTGGAAATCGAAATAACCGCAGACCGGAACGTGGTCAGACGGTTTTTCCCATGCGCGGACGTGTTTCTCTATCGACACCGATTGCAGCCTGTCAGCGGCCTCTGAGGACAGCAGGAGGTGGTCGATGCGGATGCCGTTGTTTTTCGGCCATGCGCCGGCCTGATAATCCCAGAACGTATAAAGTCCCGCCGCATCTGATGTCATGCGGGTTGCTTCGGTCAGGCCGAGATGTTCCAGCTTGCGGAAGGCTGCGCGGGTTTGCGGCAGAAAAAGTGCATCGCCTTCCCAGACTTTCGGGTCGTGGCAATCGAACGGTTCTGGAATGACGTTGTAGTCGCCCGCCAGAATGAGCGGCTCCTCCAGAAGAAGTCGATCTTCCGCGAAACGGCGCAAGCGCTCCATCCATGCCAGCTTATAGGGGTATTTGACCGGATCATCCGGCGGGTTGCCGTTGGGCAGGTACAGCGAGCAGACGCGGATGACGCCGCCGTTTACCGAGAAGACGCCTTCGATGAAGCGGGCTTGCTCGTCTGCGTCATCGCCCGGCAGGCCGCGATTGACCTCATCGGGTTTTGATTTCGAGAGAAGGGCAACGCCGTTGAAGCCTTTTTGGCCGTGAGTTTCGACGTGATAACCGAGCGCCTCGATTTCCAGACGGGGAAAACCTTCGTCGACGGATTTGATTTCCTGAAGGCAGGCGATATCCGGGCTCGAATCCTTCAGCCATTGGCAAAGGTTTTCGATGCGGGCTTTGACGCCGTTGATGTTCCAGGTGGCAATCTTCATCGGACATTCCATTTTTTGATGGAATTCGTTTTAAACGATGCGCACACGAATGCCACCCGTTTTCGCTGTTTCAACAGGCGGAATGAAAGGTGTGCCTAGATTGAAAAGCTGGTGCCGCAGCCGCAGCTTGCCACTGCGTTCGGATTTTTGATCTGGAAGGACTGCCCGAGCAGATTGTCGACAAAGTCGATTTCCGATCCTGCCATATAAACCACCGACATGCTGTCGATCAGTACCTTGGCATCGCCACGGGAAATCACGAGATCATCGTCGCTGGCGACGCCGTCGAAATCGAACTTGTAGGAAAAGCCGGAGCAACCGCCACCTTCCACGGAAACGCGAAGCGCCTCCTTGCCGTCCTCGGCGGAAACGATCTGGGCGATTCGTTTTGCGGCGGATTCTGAAAGCGTAATGTCTGTCGTCATTTGTTTTCTCCAACCGGGGTCAAGAACCGGAGAGCGATGTTTTGTGTAAAGTCCATTATAAACCAGTCAAATTCACGGTCTATAGCCTTGTTGCACCGCGATGACACTTTGCGGCAACCTTCGGGATAGGTATGAAGGGTAGATGAAAAGGTCAATGGGCAGACCACACGATAAAGCTTAGCAGGATATGGAATGATAATCGATCAGCGCGCATTGGGTTTCGGAAGCGGAGAGAGGGCGGTCTATGCCACCGATCCATGGACGACACGCGGACGGTTGTTTCCAGAGCCATCCAGCCTGACCCGGTCCGATTTTCAGCGCGACCGTGACCGCATTGTCCACACCACGGCCTTCCGCCGGTTGAAGCACAAGACCCAGGTGTTCATCAGCCCGGATGGCGACCATTATCGCACCCGGCTGACGCATACGGTGGAGGTGGCGCAGATTGCCCGTGCCCTGGCGCGTGCGCTGAAGCTGGATGAGGATTTGGCAGAAGGCGTGGCGCTGGTTCACGACTTTGGCCACACCCCGTTTGGCCATACGGGTGAGGACGCGCTGGACGAGATGTTGAAGCCCTATGGCGGCTTTGACCACAACGCGCAGTCGCTGCGGATCGTCACCAAGCTGGAGCGCCGCTACGCCGAATATGACGGCATCAACCTGACATGGGAAACGCTGGAAGGTCTGGTGAAGCACAACGGGCCGCTGATGGATAAAAGCGGGCAGGGAACGCACGGACCGGTGCCTTTGCCGATCCTCGAATATTGCCAGTTGCAGGATCTGGAAATCGACACCTTTGCCAGCCTTGAAGCGCAGGTTGCGGCGATTGCCGATGATATTGCCTATAATACGCATGACATCGACGATGGTTTGCGCGCCGGTTATCTGACCTTCGATATGCTGGAAGAAGTGCCTTTTCTCAGCGGGTTGATGGCCGAAGTGCGGGTGAAATATCCCAAGCTTGAAGACGACCGTTTCGCTCACGAAATCATGCGCCGCCAGATTACCCGCATGGTGGAGGATGTGATTGGCGTTGCGCAGCAGAATCTTGGCCAACTGAAACCGAAATCTGCAGCGGATATCCGCTTGGCCGATCACACCGTTGCGACGTTTTCGCCTGACATGGCGCAGACTGATAAGCAGATCAAGAAGCTGTTGTTTGGCCATATCTACCGCCATGCGGAGATCATGCGTATTCGGGCAGGGGCGACGCAGATCGTGACCGATCTTTTCCACCGCTATATGGAGGCGCCTGCGGAAATGCAAAGCCACCACTGGGTGGACAGCATTTCCGGCATGAGCGAAGCCGCAAAGGCCCGCCATGTGGGGGATTATCTGGCCGGTATGACGGACAGTTATGCACTGAAGGCGCATCAGCGTCTGTTTGACCATACACCGGATTTGCGATAGGCAGCGACCGCGAAACCGATACCCGGATTGCCCGGACTTAAAAACAAAGCCTTTCGCGCAGGTATATGATTATGAACCTTTTTGCCGATTTCGACACCAGAATCAAAAACGCGCTTGAGACGATTGATCTCGTCAAAGCCAATCGCGATGCGGTGGATTTCGGCCGAATCACCGTGGAAGCGCCACGCGATGCCAGCCATGGCGATGTCGCGACCAATGCTGCCATGGTGCTGGCAAAGCCGCTTGGCACCAATCCACGCGCTCTTGCGGAACTCATCGTTCCGGCGCTGGAGCAGGACGAGGATGTGGACAGCGTGAATGTTGCCGGTCCCGGCTTCATCAATATCCGCGTTTCGGTGGCTTACTGGCAGCGCCTGCTGGCCAACATGATCAGCCAGGGCACGAATTACGGTCGCTCGACTTTGGGCGATGGCAAGAAAATCAACGTCGAGTATGTCTCCGCTAACCCCACGGGGCCGATGCATGTCGGCCATTGCCGTGGTGCGGTGGTGGGCGACACGCTGGCGAATGTTCTGTCGTTTGCCGGATATGAGGTGACGAAGGAATATTACATCAACGATGCCGGTTCGCAG
Source organism: Agrobacterium sp. rho-13.3 (assembly GCF_033957765.2). Taxonomy (NCBI): domain Bacteria; kingdom Pseudomonadati; phylum Pseudomonadota; class Alphaproteobacteria; order Hyphomicrobiales; family Rhizobiaceae; genus Agrobacterium; species Agrobacterium sp. rho-13.3. The sequence continues at coordinate 1,437,381 of NZ_CP192774.1, read as the reverse complement.
ATCGACGTGCTGGCACGGTCGGTTTTCCTGCGTTACCGCGAGGCATTGGGCGAAGAGGTTGGCGCTATTCCGCCCGGCTTCTATCCCGGCGATTATCTGGTGCCTGTCGGCCAGGCGCTGGCAGATGAATTCGGCATCAAGCTGCGCACCATGCCGGAAGAGCAGTGGCTGCCTATCGTCAAGGACAAGTCCATCGCTGCGATGATGGTGATGATCCGCGAAGATCTGGCGGCTCTTAACGTCAAGCATGACGTCTTCTTCTCCGAGCGCACGTTGCATGACGGCAATGCCGAGCCAATTTTGTCTGCCATCAACGACCTGACCTTCAAGGGCCACGTCTACAAGGGCACGCTGCCGCCACCGAAGGGCGAATTGCCCGATGACTGGGAAGACCGCGAACAGACGCTGTTCCGCTCCACCGAGGTCGGTGACGATATGGACCGCGCCTTGATGAAGTCTGATGGCTCCTACACCTATTTCGCGGCTGACGTTGCCTACTTCAAGGATAAGTTCGACCGCGGCTTCAGCGAGATGATCTACGTTCTCGGTGCCGACCATGGCGGCTATGTGAAGCGCCTGGAAGCGGTTGCGCGTGCAGTTTCCGAAGGCAATTCTAAACTCACGGTTTTACTCTGCCAGCTGGTCAAGCTGTTCCGCGATGGCGAACCGGTGAAGATGTCGAAACGCTCTGGCGATTTTGTCACATTGCGGGACGTTGTGGATGAAGTTGGCCGTGACCCGGTGCGCTTCATGATGCTCTATCGGAAGAATTCCGAGCCGTTGGACTTCGATTTTGCCAAGGTCACGGAGCAATCGAAGGATAATCCGGTATTTTATGTGCAGTATGCACATGCCCGCTGCAAGTCTGTCTTCCGGCAGGCAAAAGAGGCGTTTTCAGACCTTGCTGTCACCGATGAAGACTTCGCATCCTCTGTCAATTTGATTAGCGATGTCAATGAGTTGCAGTTGATTGCCAAGCTGGCTGAATACCCGCGTCTGATCGAATCCGCAGCCGCCAATCACGAGCCGCATCGCCTTGCATTTTACCTGTATGATTTGGCCAGTTCCTTCCATGGACACTGGAATAAGGGTAAAGATCAATCTGAATTACGTTTTGTTAACGATAAAAACCGACAATTGACCGTTGCCAGACTTGGGCTGGTGAATGCTGTCGCAAATGTATTGAAGTCCGGTTTGACGCTTTTGGGAGCGGACGCACCTGACGAGATGCGATAACATATCACCATTATTTGCTCACAATACGCTGGCAAGAGCTGTGATGCGTAGATGGTGGAACACGTAATGGTCGAAAAAAATGTCGCGTATAACCGGGACAACCGGTCCGAAGAATTCGCTGACAACGATCCTTTGGCGCAATTGGCGCGTCTTGTTGGGCAAGAGGATCGTCCCGCCCACGTTGCCCCGCCGGCTGCGCAGCAATCGGTGGAGCGCCGGGAGCCTGAATTTAATCTCGAAGACGAGTTGCTTCGCGAGTTTGCGATCTATGATGCGCCGCGCTACGAGCCGGTTGCTCTTGATCCGGCAAACGATGTGCGTTCTCCCGTTCCGGCGGGCGAATTCATGCAGAGGGTCGAATCGGTGTTTGCACGCCGCGAGCCGGAGATTGCCCCGGTGGAGCAATATGCGCCCGTCGCCACCGAAGAATATCTGGTTGCCGAACACGCTTCGGAAAGTTTTGCTTCCTCACACCTGCGTGACGAGTTCAGCGACGACCCTGAGTCCGTTGCCGCGCTGTTCGACGTTGCCCACCGCCAGGGTGTGCAGCAGCCACAGGAGCCGGTCTATCAGCCAGCACCAGAGCCTGTTTACGCCGAGCCAGTCGCTTACGCGCCGGAGCCTGTTCACCAGTATGAACCTGAGCCGGTTGCATCCTATGCGGTGAACGACGCACCTGCGCCGCAGGACTACGCTCCCGTCGCAGCCTATGAGCCGAATTTCGAGCACATGGCAGAAACCTCCGGCGAAGTGGCAATCGATCTTGCCAGTGAACTGGAAATGTCTGTGGCGGAAGAGCCTGTCGCGCCTGTTCAGTCGTCAGCGCCCATCGCCCGCCGTTCTTCGCTGGATTATTCCAGCCTGCGTCTGCCGCTGGCAAATTTCGGTGCGCCGCGCCCGACACCGGTAGCGCCAGCGCCTGTTGAGGCAGCGGTTGCCGTTCAGGCTCCCGTCATCGCTGCGCCTTACATGGAAGCACCTGCAAACCATGTTGAGCCTGCCGCTCCTGTCGGACAGACGCTGTCCGCGATGGACGAGCTGATTTATGACGTTGCGAAATATGAGATCAGCAACAAGGATGTGAAGGCTGCGACACCCGTTGCGCGGATGGAGCCAGTCATCGCCGTTGCGCCGCCAGTTGTTGCGGCCCCTGTGGCTGCTCGTGCCGAGCCTGCCTTCGAGCCTAAGGCAACGAAGTCTGAACCGGACCTTGGCGACTTCGCCGGGTTCCAGGACGATGATTTCGAGCTTGCTCTCGACGATATCGACTTCGATATCGACCTGTCGGAAATCGCCAATATCGATGTGGCATCTGCGCCTGCACCGGTTGCTCTAGCACCGATTGCTCCGGCACCTGTTCCGCCGAAGCCGGTGGTAGCACCTGTTGCCGTTGCACCAGCACCGGTCACGGCGCGTCCGCAGCAGCCGGTTGTTGCGCCACCTGTCGTTCGTCAGGAAGCACCGCGCCCTGCTGCACCCGTGATTGTGGCTCCGCCAGCGACGCTGGAAAGCCTGCCGTTCGACCCGTCGCAGATTGGCGAAACGGAAGACCAGCCTGAAACCATTACCGAGATGGAAGTGCCGGAACTGCCGGTTGGCGTTTTTGAGCCAAAGCCAGCGCCGCGCCGTCACGAAGAAGATCTGGATATCGATACCGAACTGGCATCGCTGTTTGCGCCTGCCGTGTCCGGTGGCCTTGATCGTCACAAAAATGCACCCGCCGCCCGTCAGCCTGAGCCGACGAAGGATGAGGTGGATGAGTTCGAGCGCGCTCTGGAGCAGGATTTCCGTCGCAGTATGCAGGAAGCCGCCGAGACGCGTGCGTCTGGCGAGAGAATCGCACCGACGAATATTTCGCAGCAGGTTCGCTACAGCGATGACGAGCGTGGCGGTGGCCGTCGCTGGGTCGTGCCGGTGGCCGCTGTTCTCGGTCTGGTGCTTGTCGGTGGTGGCGCTTACGCGCTGATGTTTGGCGGCTCTTCCGGGGCTGGATCAAACGGTGCGCCGGTCATCATCTCTGCCGATAGTGAGCCGACGAAGGTTGTGCCCGATAATCCGGGCGGCCGCGTGGTGCCAAATCAGGACAAGGCGGTTTATGACCGCGTTGCCGGTGGTGTGCCGGCCGATCCGAAGCAGCCTTCGCTGATTTCGACCAACGAGCAGCCTGTCGACGTCGTTCAGCGCACGCTCATCCCTGAGCAACTGCCGCTGGAAGGCGAAAACGAAGATATGGAAGCCGCGTCTTCGACGCCTGTGGGCGAGACGGAAGATCCACGTCTTCTCTCGCCGGACGAGCAGGCGCAGAAGACCGAAGCCAATGGCGGTTCGCCGGTCAACGTGTCGCCGCGCAAGGTTCGCACGATGATCGTCAAGCCTGACGGCACATTGGTGGCGCAGGAGGTTCCGGCCCCTGCCACGCAGGCACCGAAGGCTGACAAGGTCGAGGAGCTTGCCGCACCGCAAACGCGCCAGCCAGCCGAAACCGCACCGGCTGTGATTGCCGCGTCGCGTGTGCCGGTTGCTCCGACGCAGCCAACGCAGGCCCAGCCCCAGCTGCCCACACCGGCACCAGCGGTGGCCGCTGCCAAGCCAGCGCAGACGGCAGCACCCATGCCAGCCTCGCGCCCTGCGGCCCAGCCTGCCAACGTCACGGCGACTGTCACCAACCAGGGCAACGTGCGCCCGGCACCAGCTTCCCAGCCAGCGCAGGAAACGGCTGCTGCCCCGACGGCTGCGACCAATGCCTCTTCCACAGGTGGTTATTTCGTGCAGATCGCGTCGCTGCCAAGCCAGGCTGAAGCGCAGAAGTCCTACCAGAGCCTGTCTGCCAAGTTCGGCTCGGTGATCGGTGGACGCGGCGTGGACATCAAGGCGGCGGAAATTGCCGGCAAGGGCACGTTCTACCGCGTTCGCATCCCGGCTGGCGACAAGAACGAAGCCGCTGTGCTTTGCGAAAAGTTCCGCTCTGCCGGTGGTAGCTGCCTGATTGCTCGTTGATTGGAATAACCAAGATATCAAAGCCGGTGCGGGTTTCCCGTTCCGGCTTTGGTTTGTCAAAAACGTCTCACCAAGTTTTCCGTCATTCCGGCCTTGAGCCGGAATCCAGCAGCGTCGCGTCTGCGGCGCGAGAGAGTCTCCTTCGATCAACGACTTGATCGAACTGGATCCCGGATCAAGTCCGGGATGACGGAGTATTGGGGTGCGTCCGACTGTTCTCCTCATTCCTTTTCCATGCAGGATCGATCCATGACTGACATAAAAGCTATGATCCTTGGCTGTAGCGGCCTGACCCTCACGCCTGAAGAAATCGCGCTCTACAAGGCCGAACAGCCTTGGGGCTTTATTCTGTTTGGTCGCAACATTGGCGATGCGCTCCAGATTACTGACCTTGTGGCGTCCATGCGTGAGGCCGTGGGACGGCCTGATGCGCCTGTCATGATTGATCAGGAAGGCGGGCGTGTGCAGCGCATTCGTGCGCCTCTGTTGCAAGCCTATCCCAATGCGCAGGCGCTGGGCGAAATCTATCTGCGGGACAAGGCGCAGGGCCTGCGCGCCGCGTGGCTGATGTCGCGGCTTCATGCGTTCGACCTGATGACATTCGGTATCAACGTGGACTGCCTGCCGGTGCTGGACGTGCCGGTAGAAGGGGCCAGCAATGTTATCGGCAACCGCGCCTATGGTTTTGATCCGTTGCTGGTGGCTGACATGGGGCAGGCGGCAGCGGATGGTTTGAAAGCGGGTGGCATGTTGCCCGTGATGAAACATATGCCCGGCCACGGACGCGGCATGGTGGATTCCCACCATGAATTGCCGGTGGTGGATGTTCCGCTGGCAGACCTCGATGCGCATGATTTCGTGCCGTTCAAAGCCCTCAACAAAGAGCTGATGGCGATGAGTGCGCATCTGGTGTTTACCGCCATCGATGCCGAACGTCCGGCCACGACATCGCGCAAGGTGATCGATGAGATCATCCGTGGGACCATTGGTTTTGATGGGCTGCTGATCTCGGATGACAGCTCCATGAACGCCTTGAAGGGGACGCTTGGCGAACGCGCTGCCAATATTGTTGCGGGCGGCTGCGATATAGTCTTGCATTGCAATGGCGTGATGAGTGAAATGCTGGAGGTCGTGAAGGAGGTTCCCGTGCTTTCCGGCAAGGCTCTGGAACGTGTCCGTGCCGTGGAGGCCGGTTTTACTGCGGCTGATGGTGCGGATGAAGCGGCACTCAGAGACGAATTCAACGCCATGCTGACGGTTGCCTGACATGCAGCCGGGCAGGGCGATTTAAGCTCTTAATGCCCGGTGGATGAATAGATGGCGGCAGACAAATCGCGCGGCAGCGCGCCGATGGAAAAGCTCTGGGAAGATATAAAACCAGAGCGCGCCACCGGTGAAGCGGCATTCATGATTGACGTGGCGGGCTTTGAAGGTCCGCTCGATCTGTTGCTGCATCTTGCCCGCACGCAAAAGGTCGATCTTTCCCGCATTTCCGTGCTGGCGCTGGCCGAGCAATATCTGCACTTCGTCGACCAGGCCCGGCAGGTGCGTATCGAGCTTGCCGCCGACTATCTGGTGATGGCGGCGTGGCTGGCTTTCCTCAAGTCCAAGCTGCTCATTCCGCAACAAAGCAAGGATGAAGGCCCAAGCGGCGAGGAAATGGCCGCGACGCTGGCCTTCCGGTTGAAGCGGCTGGAGGCGATGCGGGATGCGGCGGAACGGCTCGTCAACCGGCATCATCTGGGCCGCGATATCTTCGCCCGGGGTGCGCCGGAACATATTCCGCACAAAAGCCGCTCGTCCTTTGAGGCGAGCCTTTATGATCTGCTGAGTGCCTATGCCACACTGCGCCAGCGGCAGGCCATTACGCAGGTGACGATCGAGCGGCGGCAGGTCTGGTCGCTGGTCGATGCACGTGAGCTGTTGACGTCGATGCTGGGTGATATCGGCGACTGGACGGCGCTGGATCGCTATCTCATGCAATATGTGGCGGACCCCGCCATGCGCGCGACGGCCATGGCGAGCGCCTTTGCCGCCTCGCTGGAACTGGTGCGGGAAGGATCGCTGGAAATCCGCCAGGATGGTGCTTTCCAGCCGCTTTTCATGCGCAAGGCTTCGCGTTCGAGCGAAAGGACGAATGATGTCGAGTGAACTGGACGCGGATGACGAGGTTGTATCGTTGACCGAAACCGTCGTTTCCGAACGGCTGTTGAAAGACGCCGAGCGGATTGCCGAAGCGCTGGTGTTTGCCTCCGCACAGCCGGTTGCCGAAAACTTCATCGCGGAGCGCCTGCCCAAAGGCGTGGATGTTGCGGCGCTGATGTGGACGCTGAAACTGGCGTATAACGACCGCGGCGTGAACCTCGTTCAAGTCGGCGGACATTGGGCGTTCAGAACGGCGGGTGATCTGTCCTTCGTCATTCGCACCGATGAGAAGGAGCCGAAGAAGCTCTCGAGAGCAGCGCTGGAAGTGCTGGCGATCATCGCTTACCACCAGCCTGTCACGCGTGCGGAAATCGAAGACATTCGTGGTGTGCAGACATCTCGCGGGACGCTGGATGTGCTGATGGAGGCAGGCTGGGTGCGGTTTCGCGGGCGCCGCCGCACGCCGGGTCGGCCTGTGACCATGGGTACGACCGTTGAATTCCTTGACCATTTTGGGCTGGAAGAGCTGCGTGACTTGCCGGGTCTGGATGAGTTGAAGGGGGCAGGGCTGTTGTCTGGCCGCATCCCATCCAACTTCGGCATTCCCATTCCGTCCATGAGCGATGAGCTTACGGAAGACGAGGATCCGATCACACAACTTGATCTGGAAGAGCTAGGGCTTTTGGCGCCAAGAGGCGACGAACCGGATGCGTGACCGCAAATCGGAGCGGGTATCACAAAGATTTGCTATTATTCGCTGTTTTCAGCACGTTCATGCTCCGTTTCGTTTGTTGAATAGCCATTTTGGTGTTTGAAAAAGCACAGCAAACGGCTTACATCGGTGCAAAGCAAAATTCAGGGAGTTTGCGTTATGGGTTCTTTTAGTGTGTGGCATTGGTTGATCGTTCTGGCGATCGTGCTCGTTCTTTTCGGTCGCGGTAAAATTCCAGAACTGATGGGCGATGTTGCAAAGGGCATCAAGAGCTTCAAGAAGGGCATTGCTGACGAAGACGGCACCACGCCGCCGCCAGCAGCAGACGCGAACACGACTGTCAATTCCAAGACGGTCGACCATAAGGCTGACGAGATCAAGTAATCGATCTTGCGGCGCGGATTTGAAAACCGTGCCGCTTCGTTGCGCGTGGCAGGAGCTTTGTGATGTTTGATATCGGCTGGAGCGAGTTGCTGGTGATTGCGGTCGTTTTGATCGTGGTTGTCGGTCCCAAAGACTTGCCGCCAATGATCCGCGCCTTCGGGAAGACGATGGCCGGCTTGCGCAAAATGGCAGGGGATTTTCGTTCGCAGTTCGATGAAGCCTTGAAAGAGGCTGACATGGACGATGTGCGCCAGACGATTGCCGATGTTCGTAATCTCAACCCGACCAATTCGTTGCGCGATGCGATGAACCCGCTTCGCCAGCTTGGCAACGAGATCCGTTCCGATCTTCAAAGTGCAACAACGCCGCCTGCGTCTCCAGCCACTAGTGCGCCGGTTGGCGCGCCCGCCGTCAGCCTGTCCGAGCCTGAGATGAAGCTGCCGGATGGCCCGCCTGTGGTCGCAACGGCACCTGCGCCAGTCGTGGCGGCTGCTGCGGTTTCTGAAAAGCCCAAGCGCACTCGCAAGCCAGCGGCAGACAAATCCGTTCAGGAAGTCGAAGCCGAGACGGTTGCTGCAAAACCGAAGCGGGCGGCCAAAACGATTTCCGCCAAGACGGAAGCTGCGAAATCCGCCAGCGCCAAACCTGTCGCGCCGCAGAGCGTTGAGCCCGCGACATTGACCGATGTTGCCGCAAAAACGGCAAAGGTCAAAGCGGCCAAAGCTACTGTCGTGGCTGGAAAGCCCGTGGTCGAAAAGGCCAAGGCTATGGTGAAAAAGCCCGATACGACAAAGACGGCAGTGGCAACGCCTGCAAAAACAGTAAAGACGGCCAAGGCCAAGAAGGGTGAAGCATGAGTGGCGATACCGATGATAAGCCTCAGCCGCTTATTGAGCACCTCATGGAATTGCGCACACGGCTGATCTGGTCGATCGGCGCGTTCTTCGTTGCTTTTCTGGGTTGTTTTGCCATTGCCAAACACCTGTTCAACCTGCTGGTCATTCCTTACAAATGGGCTGTAATCTGGGCTGGTCTGGATGTTGCAAAGTCGTCCTTGATCTATACTGCGCCGCAGGAATTCTTCTTCACGCAGATCAAGGTCGCGATGTTCGGCGCGCTGGTGATTTCCTTCCCGGTGATTGCCTCGCAGCTCTACAAGTTCGTCGCGCCCGGCCTTTACAAGAATGAGCGTGCGGCCTTCCTGCCGTTCCTCATTGCATCACCGCTGCTGTTTCTTCTTGGCGGCGCGCTGGTCTATTTCTTCTTTACGCCGATGGTAATGTGGTTCTTCCTTGCCATGCAGCAATTGCCGGAAGATGGCGAGGTGGCGATTTCTCTGATGCCGAAGGTGTCGGAATATCTCAGCCTCATCATGACGCTGGTGCTGTCCTTCGGTCTGGTTTTCCAGTTGCCTGTTATCACCACGCTTCTGGCACGGGTTGGTTTGCTGACCAGCCAGTGGCTGAAAGAAAAGCGTAAATTCGCCATTGTCGCAGCCTTTGTGGTTGCCGCCGTGCTGACGCCGCCGGACCCGATGTCCCAGATCGGTCTTGCGTTGCCCGCGATCCTTCTCTACGAGGTTTCCATACATTTGGCTCGACTCGTGGAAAAAAAGCGCGCTGAAGAAATCAAAGGTCGGGAGCTGGAAGACTCCACCGAGACCTGACGGTTTCCGCCAGCTCCTTTCTCCAGACGCCGGGTCGCTTGCCCCGGCGTTTTGTTTTTTGAAGCAAGCCGCAAGATGCAAAATAACCGTCTGGAACCAGTACGATGCACGACATTAAATGGATACGCGAAAACCCTGAAGCTTTCGACGCGGGCCTTGCACGCCGCAACGCCGAGCCTCAGTCCGCAAGCCTGATTGCGCTTGATGAAAAGCGCCGTTCCGTGATCCAGTCGCTGCAAGACATGCAATCGCGCCGCAATGCTGCCTCCAAGGAAATCGGCGCGGCGATGGCGCAGAAGAATGCCGAGCTTGCCGAAAAGCTGAAGGCGGAAGTTGCCGATATCAAGGAAAACATGCCGCGTCTGGAAGAAGAAGATCGTCAGGTCAGTGCAGAACTGAACGATGCCCTGTCGCGCATTCCCAATTTGCCGTTTGACGATGTGCCTGTCGGCAAGGATGAGCACGACAATGTGGTTGCCCGCGTTGTCGGTCAAAAGCCCGGCTGGAACCATGCGGCGAAAGAACATTTCGAAATCGGTGAAGCGCTCGGCTACATGGATTTCGACCGTGCGGCCAAGCTGTCCGGTTCGCGCTTTACCGTGCTGACCAGCCAGATTGCCCGTCTTGAGCGGGCGCTGGGTCAGTTCATGATCGACCTGCACACCAGCGAACATGGCTATACCGAAGTATCGTCGCCGCTGATGGTGCGCGACGAGGCGATGTATGGCACCGGCCAGCTTCCGAAATTTGCCGAAGACCTGTTCAGAACGACCGATGGCCGCTGGCTGATTCCGACTGCCGAAGTGACGCTGACGAACCTCGTTGCCGGGGAAATTCTGGACGGCGAAAAGCTGCCGCTGCGCTTTACGGCGCTGACGCCATCCTTCCGCTCGGAAGCCGGTTCTGCCGGTCGCGATACACGCGGTATGTTGCGCCAGCACCAGTTCTGGAAGTGCGAACTGGTGTCGATTACGGATGCGGAAAGCGCCCTTGAGGAACATGAGCGCATGACGGCGTGTGCGGAAGAGGTGTTGAAGCGCCTTGGTCTGCATTTCCGCACCATGACGCTGTGCACCGGTGATATGGGCTTTAGCGCACGCAAGACCTATGACCTCGAAGTGTGGTTGCCGGGTCAGGATACCTACCGCGAAATTTCGTCGGTGTCTGTCTGCGGTGATTTTCAGGGACGGCGCATGGATGCGCGCTATCGCGGCAAGGGCGAGAAGGCCACGAAGTTCGTTCACACGCTGAACGGCTCCGGCACGGCGGTCGGTCGCTGCCTCATCGCGGTTCTGGAAAATTATCTGAACGACGATGGTTCGGTCACAATTCCGGACGTTCTGCTTCCTTACATGGGCGGTCTGACGCGCATCGAAAAGGCAGCGTGAACCCTCGCTGTCCGTCATTCCGGCCTTGAGCCGGAATCCAGCCAGCCCAAGTCCTTGGGCTGAAAAGAGGTCTCCCGCCGCGCAGACGCGCGTCGACTGGGAGTTGCTCCGAGTATGAAAGAAACGAGAGCGGGGAGGAGACAGCCATGCGGATATTGCTGACGAATGATGATGGTATTCATGCCGAAGGCTTGGCGGTGCTGGAGCGTATCGCTCGCACGCTGTCCGACGATGTGTGGATCGTGGCGCCGGAAACGGATCAGAGCGGCCTTGCGCATTCGCTGACTTTGTCCGAGCCGCTGCGTCTTCGCAAGATTTCCGACAAGCATTACGCGCTGCGCGGCACACCGACCGATTGCGTCATCATGGGTATTCGCGAAGTGCTGCCGGGCAAGCCGGACCTCGTTCTATCCGGCGTCAACTCCGGTGCCAACATGGCCGATGACGTGACCTATTCCGGCACGATTGCGGGTGCCATCGAAGGCACCTTGCAGGGTGTGCGGTCGTTTGCGATCAGCCAAGCCTATGCGCACACCGGCCACGCGGAGCGCGTTGTGCCGTGGGAGGTGGCGGAGACACATGCGCCTGAACTCATTCGCAAGCTGCTCAATGTCGACCTGCCTGAAGGCACATTCCTCAATCTCAACTTCCCCAATTGCGCGCCTGACGACGTGCAGGGTGTAAGCGTAACCGGACAGGGCAAGCTGGACTTCGGCATGACCGTGGAGCAGCGCCAGGATGGCCGTGGCCTTCCTTATTACTGGCTGCGGTTTGGCGAGCGGCTTGGCAATTTCGCCGAAGGCACGGATATCCATGCCGTCAAGAACGGCCAGATTTCAGTTACGCCACTCAAGCTTGACCTGACGGATTACACGGTGAAAGATCGTGTTGCCGAGGCGCTGGGATTGGGAGTGAAAGATTGAAATCCGCAATGGTCGAGAAAGAGGGATTTGCCGCCCTTGTGCTGAGGCTGAGGGCTGAAGGCATTTCCGATATCGACCTGCTGACGGCGGTGGAGCAGACACCACGCTCGCAATTCGTGCCCGCGCAGTTTACGGCGGACGCCTATTCCAGCCGCACCATTCCCATTGATTGCGGTGCCTTCATGGAAAGCGCCGATATGGCGGTGAAGACGGTTTACCGGCTTCAGGTCAAGCCCGGCCAGCGCGTGCTGGAAATCGGCACCGGCAGTGGTTTCATGACGGCGGTGCTGGGACGTCGCGCCGAGCGTGTGGTGTCCATTGAACGTTACAAGACGCTGGTTCAGCTTGCGCAGAACCGCATGGACGATCTCGGCATTCGCAATGTGGTGATTCGCCAGGCCGACGGATCGAACGGTCTGGTGGGTGAGGGAACCTTCGACCGGATTGTTTCCACCGTCGCTTTTAACGCCGTGCCGCGTTTCTTTACCGAGCAGATCGTTTCCGGCGGCATGATGATTGCTCCGATCATTCTGGAAGACGGGCGCTGCATCATGACCCGTTTTTCCAAGACCGGCAGCCGCTTTGAGCGGGAAGAGCTGTTTGAAACGCCCTATTTGCCGATAGAAACGCACGTTGCGCGTTATCTGTAACAAAATGACATTCCGTTCCTGCATAGGGAACAAATGCATATTTTTCCCAAGTTATTGATTAGAAAAATCTTTCTTCAAATTTTCCCTGCGAAACGGGCCTTTTGGCCGCGTGTCATGGTTATCGAAGTGTCAAAAAATATCTGAAGACCTTAACGTTTTAACGGCGTGGTAACACTAACACGCTTTAATCATCTCCATCGAAGCATGGTTTTCCCGTTTCGGGAGAGGGGCCCTGCAAAGTGTTGTTTCAGCCGTATCGAGTCCGATGCGGGGTTGGCGTCAGTGTAGATCGAGTGTTGCGTATGAGTAATTCGCCTAAAATCGGAAAATCAATCGCAAAGATGTTCGCAGCAGTTTTGCTGGCAAGCGTCGCAACGGGATGTAGCTCTGATGCCACGCGCTTCGGCGGCCTGTTTTCAAGTGGGCCGGATCAGATGACGACAGCATCCATTCCAAACCGGACCGCTGGTGGCGCATATGGTCAGGCACCCGTGCCGCAGGGCGATGTGAACAGTGGTGGATATGCGGCTGCCGCGCCACAGGGTGGCTATTCCAACCAGAACGGTGCGAACAACCAGCAGTACCCGGCATCCAACGGCGGTTACGGTTCGGTGCAGCCGTCCTCAGCGCGTGCGGCGTCTTCATCTGCGCCTGTTCAGCGTGCCGAGCTTTCGGCTCCGTCTCCTGCATCCAGCCGCGAACCTGCGACCCGTCGCGAAGCGATGTCACAGCCGTTCCCGTCTGCCTCGTCCAATCAGGCGCCGTCCATGGCGGCTGCACGTCCGGCCAACACCAGTGGTGGAGACAACCTTTCCACCGGCTCCATCAAGGCTGATGGCAATGGCTGGCACACGGATGGCGCGTCGTCTGTGACGCTGAAGTCTGGCGAAACCATCGCAACGCTGTCCAGACGTTACGGCGTACCGGAAAAGGCGCTGCTTCAGGCCAATGGTCTGTCCACCGCGTCTGCCGCTGCACCCGGTCAGAACATTCTCATTCCCAAGTTCGGTCAGTCCCGTAATGCGGCCCGTGCCGTGTCCGGCAATATCGACCTGAGCAAGAACAATAACGGTCCGGCGCCGACACGCGGACAGGAACAGAACCTTGCCGTTCTGCCATCGCAGAACGCCGCCCGTGACAAGGTTGCGGCAGAAGGCGGCAAGTTGACACCTCCCGGTGGCAAGCCGCTTCCGCCAGCTGGTGGTTACAAGGTTCAGGCCGGTGACAGCATCGCGAAAGTTGCCCGTGCAAACGGCGTTTCGGTTGCCGAGTTGAAGGCTGCCAACGGCATCACCGACGGCAATATCCGCATCGGCCAGACGCTGAAAATTCCAGGTGCTGGAACAGATGGCATCAAGACCGCCTCCGTTCAGCCGCAGGCCGCCGCCCAGCCAGCCGCACCAAAGCATGTTGAAGCTCCGGCCATTGCCAAGGCAGAAGTGCCAAAGGCACCGGCAGCAGAAGCCAGCGTCAGCGATGTCGAGAAGAAGTCTGACATGGCATCGCTTGCACCAGAATCCACAGGCATCGGCAAATATCGCTGGCCGGTTCGTGGTGCCGTGATCTCCGGTTTCGGTGAAAACGTCGATGGCAGCCGTAACGATGGTATCAACATCTCCGTTCCAGAAGGCACGCCGATCAAGGCTGCTGAAAACGGTGTGGTCATCTACTCCGGCAACGGTTTGAAGCAGCTCGGCAACACGGTTCTGATCCGTCACGACGATGGCCGCGTCACAGTGTACGGCAATGCCGCAAGCCTTGATGTGCAGCGCGGCCAGAAGGTGCAGCGCGGCCAGACCGTTGCGACATCGGGCATGACGGGCAGCGCCAAGCGTCCACAGGTTCACTTCGAAGTCCGCAAGGATGCGACACCGGTGAACCCATCCTCTTTCCTTGAATAGGGTATAGCGTTTCAAGGGTCGGAAAAGCCGGGTTAACGCCCGGCTTTTTCTTTTTCAGAGCATTTCCAGCAAAAGTGCGAAGCGGGTTTGCGTTTCGGAGAAAGGCGGAAATGCTCTACGATTTTGTAAGGCCGACTGTTTTTTCAATGAAATCGGCAATGCTTGCCGTATCGTCCAGATCGAAAACCGGAAGGGACGTATCTGTCACGGCATGGTCGGCGGCGATGGCGACGATGTGCGGGTCGCTGGGGGCCAGCGGTTGGGTTTTCGCGGCCTCCAGCCTGCGGGCCTCGATCTTGGGAACCGGCTCGTATTTGTAACCCTCGATCAAGACCAGATCACAGGGCGCGATGCGAGCGAGGATGTCCTCGAAGGATGGTTCCGGCGCGCCGCGCAATTCATGCATGATGGCAAAACGGGTGCCGGACACGATGGTCACTTCATGCGCGCCCGCCTGCCTGTGCCGCCAGCTATCGGCACCAATCTTGTCGATATCGAAATCATGATGCGCGTGTTTGATGGTGGAGACGCGATAACCGCGCTGCGTCAACTCGGTGACGATGCGGACGGCGAGGCCGGTTTTGCCGGAGTTTTTCCAGCCGGAGATGCCGAAAACCTTCTGCGTCATGCGCTCATACTCTTGAGAAAGTTTTCCGCCGTCGCAAGCTCATCCGGCGTGTTGATGTTGAAGAACGGATCGATGGACGCTGTGGCACTTTCCATGGGCGGGAAGGACACGCCGAGGGTCGCATGGCGGGCCAGAAAACTGCGAATGCGGCGGTTGTTATCATCCGCCAGCCAGCGCTCCAGATCATCCGCTATCGCGATAGGCCAGAGGCCAAAAACCGGGTGAACATGCCCGCCGGATGCGGCGATAATGACCGATTTTTCGCCGGTGATGTGGTCTGCAAGGCGCGACGCCAGATCAGCGGGGAAGAAGGGGCTGTCTGCCGGAACGGTCAGGACGTGCGTTGCTTTGGGGGCCGCAATGGCAAAGTGGCGCATCCCGGCGAGAATGCCAGCCAAGGGACCGGCATGACCCGTTTTCCGATCTGGAACCAAGGGCAGGGCAAAACTTTCCGCCCAGCCCGAAGGCGCATTCAGGGCCAGCGTGGACACTTGTGGTGCAATGTGGTCGATGACGTGGGAGAGCAGCGCTTTGCCGCCCAGCGGGCTCAGCGCCTTGTTCGTTCCCATGCGTCGAGACAGGCCACCGGCCAGAATAAGACCGGGCGGTATGTGAATGTCGGTCATGGCTGACCTTCCTGCACGCGGTTGCCGTGGCTGCGCTCCTGTATTCCGGCATACACGCTGCTGCCAAGCGCAAGGACCGCATTGGCCATCATCACCAGCAAGAGCGGCATTGTGCCTGATTCTTCCGAGAGCAGCGACGAAGCGACAACAGAGAGTGCCGCGCCTCCGGCGATGACCAGTGCCCCGCCGAGGCCGGATGCGGAACCGGCAAGATGTGGCTGTACGCTGATCATGCCAGCATTGGCGCTGGGTAATGTCACGCCGTTACCGATGCCGATGAGGGCGAGTGGCAGGAAAAATTCGTAATGGCTGTCTATGCCAAGATAGGGAAGGGCGATAGCGCCAGCGACGCCTATGGTCGAGATGACGTTGCCCGCCAGCATCATCGTGGGAATGCCGACCCGCCGGGCATAACGGCCAGACAGGAAGTTGCCGAGCATATAACCGCTGGCCATGAAGAAAAATTGCATACCAAGCATGGCCGGTGTGAGTTCATACAGCACGGTGCCAACAAACGGCGCGCCGCCCAGAAACGCGAAGAACAGGCCGGACGAAAAGGTCGAGGTGATTGTGTATCCCCAGAACCGGCTGGAGCGCAGCAATTGCGGCCAGGCGTGAAACTGTGCCGAGAAGCTTGCGGATTTCTGACTGTTGGTTTCGCCGAGATCGAAAAATACCAGAAGCAGAACAGCAATGCCGCAGAGTGCAAGGAGCACGAAACTCGCCTGCCAGCCGGCAATATCGTTCAGCACGCCACCGATGGCGGGACCGACCATCGGCACGATGGACATGCCCATGGTGACGTAACCGATCATCGAAGCGGCCTGGTCTGTTGGAACCATATCGCGAACGATGGCGCGCGACAGCACGAAGCCTGACGCGATGACGGCCTGCAACAAGCGTCCGGCCATGAAGACGGTTGTGTTGGGTGCCAAAGCGCAGATGATCGTTGCCGCGACCATCAGCACAAGTCCTGCCATCAACACCGGACGACGGCCGTAAAGATCGGAAAGCGGCCCGATGGCCAGTTGCAACAAAGCCGTTGCGGCGAGATATCCCGACACGGCAAACTGCATGACGGCATAATCCGTCTGGAAATAAACTGCCATGGCTGCCAGCGATGGCAGAAAGATATTCATGCACAGCGCCGGAATGCCAGCCACAAGAACAAGTGTCACGATGTGCGGCGGCGTCGATCTGTCGAGGAAACGGACGGCGCTCATTGTATTCTCGTGGAGGTTTTGGCAATCGGTGCCCGATGACGCCGGCTTTCACGATAGAAGGTGTAAAGGCCTGATGCCACGATGATGGCCGTGCCGAGCAAGATCCAGCGGTCCATATGCTCTCCGAAAACGAAAAAGCCGATAGAGAAAGCCCAGATCATGCTGGTGTAGCGGAAGGGGGCGACGAAGGCGATATCGCCACGGCGCATGGACAGAATGACGGCCTGATACCCCACGACGACCAGAACTGCCGCTGCCAACAGATGCGACCAGACGTAACCATCCATCGGTTGCCAGCCGCCGAACGGCACGATCAATGCCGCGCCGAAGATGGTGTTGACGATGGCCGTCGTCATCGTCACCGCGAGCGATGGAATGTCCTTGTACATGCGCCGCGTCAACAGATCCCGCCCCGCGGTGACGAAGACGGCGCCAACCACCAGCAGGGCTGCGGTGGTAAAACCATCCGGGCCGGGTCTCAAAATAATCAGCACGCCGATGAAACCGACGAGAATGGCCGTCCAGCGCCGCCAGCCCACGGGTTCTTTCAGGAAGAGGGCCGCACCCAGCGTCACGGCCAGGGGAAGCGATTGCATGATGGCGGAGACATTGGCAAAACCCATGGACGCCAAGGCCCGCAGATAAAGAATGGACGCCGAGACTTCACACAGGCAGCGCAACAGGATGATGGGCCGCAGCATGGACTTTAATGGTCGCAGCGCGCCCATATGGCGGGCGATGAAATAGACCATGACGCAGGTGATCATGCCGCGTACAAAAAGAATCTGGCCTGCATTGATGTAGGGCGTGACGGATTTGGTGAAAGCGTCGTTTACCGTAAAGCAGGCCATCGCGAGCGCCATCAACAACGCGCCACGCGTATTATCCGTCAGTGCCATTATTCCATTCCCAGATATGCAGAAGCGCGTCTCGTGCAGATACATGCAGGACGAAGCACGCCCACTCCTCATGGACTAGGTGGTGACATGGCGAGGCAGCGATTTCAATCGAATTATTGTGAGAAATCTGAACAGAACGGCATCAACCGCCGGTGACACTCATGTGTCGTGAAACCGCAGGGCGGTTGTGGGTGCGGTCGATGATGAAATCATGGCCCTTCGGCTTGCGCAAAATGGCATCGTCGATAGCCTGCGACAGAAGTGCGTTGTCATCGGATGCGCGCAGTGCGGTGCGCAGATCGGCAGAGTCATCCTGACCCAGACACATATAGAGCGTGCCCGTGCAGGTGAGGCGGACGCGGTTGCAGCTTTCGCAGAAATTATGCGTCATCGGTGTGATGAAACCAAGCCTGCCGCCAGTTTCCTTCACCTCGACATACCGTGCCGGACCCCCGGTTTTATAGGGAATTTCACTGAGAGTGAATTTCTCTTCGAGCGAGGCGCGGACCTGCGACAGCGGCAGATAACGGTCCGTGCGATCCTCCTCGATGTCGCCCATCGGCATGGTTTCGATGACGGTCAGGTCCATGCCGCGCTCATGGGCAAAGCGCATGAGATCGGGGATTTCGTGTTCGTTGAAATCCTTCAGCGCCACGGCGTTGAGCTTGATTTTGATGCCGGCGGCCAGCGCTGCATCAATGCCGCCCATGACCTTGGAAAAATCACCCCAGCGGGTGATCTGCCGGAATTTATCCGGTTCGAGCGTATCCAGCGACACGTTGATGCGGCGCACGCCGCAATCGTAAAGTTCTGCGGCATGGATTGCGAGTTGCGAGCCGTTCGTGGTCAACGTCAGCTCATCCAGCGTGCCGCCCTGCACATGGCGACCGAGTTCCCGCACCAGATGCATGATGTTCTTGCGCACCAGCGGTTCGCCGCCGGTCAGTCTGATCTTGCGAACGCCCTTGGCGATGAAGGCAGAACAGAGCCTGTTCAGCTCTTCCAGCGTCAGCAAATCTTTCTTCGGCAGGAACGTCATGTGTTCGGACATGCAATAGGTGCAGCGGAAATCGCAGCGGTCCGTGACGGAGACACGCAGATAGGTGACGGCGCGTCCGAAGGGGTCAACCATCGGCGCCTTGCTTTCCATCAGGGATGTCGCTTTTTCGAGCGATCCGAGGAAGCTGTTCAACCTGAAATCTCCAATATAGCTGCTGCTCTGTCTTAGCATGTAATGTCTTGCCCGAAGGCAGGCAAGATCATAAGTGTGCAGTATATTATCAAGTGATGGAAATGAAAAATGAGTGAGCCGTGGCCAACGGAATTGCGGATTTCGAAAGACCGGAAGCATCTTGTCGTCACATTTGAAAATGAGCAGTCATATGATCTGCCCGCAGAGTTGCTGCGGGTGCTGTCTCCATCGGCGGAAGTGCAGGGGCATGGACCGGGGCAGAAGACCACCGTTCCGGGCAAGAAAAACGTCACCATCCGCTCCGTTGTCGCTACCGGAAACTATGCGGTTCGCATCGCCTTTGATGATGGGCATGACAGCGGCATTTTCACATGGCGGTATCTGTTTGAGCTTGGGCAGCAGGGCGATACATTGTTCATTGATTATGAAAAGGAACTGGCGGAAAAAGGGTTGAGCCGGGAGCCGCGAATCCGGTAGCTGCTAACAAATTTCATTCAAGAACAGGGGTCGCCACTTGGCAGTCGAGGGAAACGCAAATGATCTGGCTCAAGTGGTCGTCCTGTTGGCAGCGGGCGTCGTTGCTGCGCCCATCTTCAAGCGTATCGGCCTTGGCTCTGTTCTGGGTTATCTCGCTGCCGGTCTGGTGATTGGCCCCTTCGGGTTTGGCGCCTTTTCCGATCCGCAAGCCATTATCCACATTGCCGAACTTGGCGTGGTGATGTTCCTGTTCATCATCGGTCTGGAAATGCAGCCGTCGCGGCTGTGGTCCATGCGCAAGGATATTTTCGGACTGGGTGCCTTGCAGGTGCTGACCTGCATGGGCGGGCTGACGCTGATTGGCGTAGCGCTTGGTTTTCCCGTCATTCCGTCCTTCGTGGCGGGAACGGGCTTCGTTCTGACATCCACCGCCATCGTCATGCAGATGTTGCAGGAGCGGAACGGTCTTTCGACCGTCAAGGGCCAGCGCATCATTGCCATTTTGCTGTTTGAAGATCTGGCCATCGTGCCGCTTTTGATCCTGGTTACGTTTCTGGGCGCGGGCGGTGAAGAGGTCACATTTTCCGAACGCCTGACGTCGATTGGTATCGCGCTTGCGGCGATTGCGGCGCTGATCGTGGCGGGCCGTTATCTGCTTAATCCTCTGTTCCGGCTTCTGGCCTCTTCCGGTGCGCGCGAAGTGATGACGGCCGCTGCCTTGCTGGTGGTTTTGGGGTCGGCGCTGCTGATGCAGGTCAGCGGGCTTTCCATGGCCATGGGCGCGTTTCTAGCGGGTGTGCTGCTGTCGGAATCCTCGTTCCGCCACCAGTTGGAAGCGGATATCGAACCGTTCCGTGGCATTCTGCTCGGCCTGTTTTTCCTGGGCGTCGGTATGGCCATCAACCTCACGGTCATTGCTGCAAACTGGCAACTCGTGCTGCTCAGCGTCGTCGCTTACATGCTGCTGAAGGCGACATTGATTTATGCCGTTGCGCGTGTGGTGGGAGCGCGACGTCGCGAAAGCATCGAACGCGCCGTGTTCATGGCGCAGGGCGGTGAATTTGCCTTCGTGCTCTATTCCGCCGCCGTGACCGCTGGCATTCTTGATGCTGAAGCCAATGCCATTTTGACGGCGACGATCATTATTTCAATGATCCTCACACCGCTGATGGTGATCTTGCATGACCGTATCGTTCCAGCCGCCATTCCTGACACGGATGACCTCGATACGCCGGAAAGTGTAGAAGGCAGCATTTTGATGATCGGCTTTGGCCGCTTCGGCCAGATCGTCAGCCAGCCACTTCTGGCGCGTGGTTATACGCTGTCGCTGGTCGACAAGGATGCCGACTTCGTGCGCGATGCCGCCGGGTTTGGCTTCAAGGTCTATTACGGCGATGGGTCTCGTTCGGAAATCCTTCATGCGGCAGGCGCCGGTTCTGCGCGGGCGGTGTTGATCTGTATTGACGATAAGGAAGCGGCCATTCGCATCGCGGAAATCGTCAAACACGAGTTTCCCTTGGTGCCGGTGCTGGCCCGTGCCTTTGACCGTGGCCATGCGCTTGATCTGCTCAAGGCCGGTGTGGATTACCAAATCCGCGAAACCTACGAGTCCGCGCTGAATTTCAGTGAGGAAGTGCTGATGGCAATCGGTGAAGAAACGGAACTTGCCGAGCGTTTGGTCGAGGAATTCCGTGACGTGGACAAAGAACGTTTCGCGCTTGAAATCGTTGGCGGTATCTACGCCGGTCGCTCGCTTATTCACGGCAATGCGCAACCTGCCGATATCGTCGCGGCCCGTACGGCGCGTGAGAGAGCGGAACGTGAAGCGCGGGAAAAGGCGGAAGAGCGCTCCTGACCGGACGACGTCATAGCGCTGTTACATCAATCCTTTTCAAGAGAGAAATGGGAGGAAATTTCAATGACAATCATCCGTTCTGTTGACGACCTGAAACAGATATATGCCGGTGTGTCGGAGGCTTCTGTGGCCAAGGTCACATCCGCATTGACCGCCGAATATCGGCAGATGATCGAGGCTTCGCCTTTTCTGGCGCTGGCCACCATTGGTCCAGAGGGGATAGACTGTTCTCCGCGTGGTGACAAAGGTGGTGTGGTCAGGGTCCAGGATGAAAAGACGGTGCTGCTGCCGGATTGGCGCGGCAACAACCGTGTGGATTCACTTCTCAATATCGTCCGCGATCCGCGTGTGGCTCTGATGTTTCTCGTTCCCGGCTCCAACACGACCATGCGGATCAACGGCAAGGCCGTGGTTTCGGTTGATCCAGCTTTGCTGGAAAGCTTCGAGATGTATGGCAAGCATCCGCGCACGGTTATCGTCACCACCATCGACGAGGTGTATTTTCAATGCGCCCGTGCGCTTATCCGTTCTGAACTGTGGAAGACGGAGAACTTTGTCGATCCCGCTTCCTTGCCGACGCCGGGCACGCTACTGAAAGCGGCCAAGGCGGATTTCGACAAGGAAACCTACGATCGGGAATGGCCTGAACGAGCGGCCAAAACGATGTGGTGAGTGTAAGACGACGTCGGGAGGCGGGCGCTTACTTCTTGTAAATCAGCCAGCTTTTGTTCGCGTAGTTCTTCTGCATACCGTCTTCAAAAAAGACGGTTCGGTTTCGGCCTGTTTCTTTTGCCTGATAAAGCGCGGTGTCAGCGCAGGCATAAAGTTCACCGGGGTTCTGGGCCTGTGAGGCGAGAGAATAACCGATGGATATCGTGACCTGTCCGTAGTCCGTGCCGGACTTTGAATTGCGGAACGGCGTTTTTTCCAGCGACATGCGAATGCGCTCACAAACGACGTGAATTTCTTCCTGGCTGTTGCCTTCCAGAATAATCGCGAATTCCTCGCCGCCGCTTCGCGCGACAAAACCATCCTTGCGGACGTTTGCACGGATGACCGAGGCGACGGTCGCCAAAATCTTGTCGCCGACAGGATGGCCGAACGTATCGTTGATACGCTTGAAATTGTCGACATCCAGCAGCACGAGTGCCGAAAAATGAAGGCCGATATTCGTATCGTATATGGATGCCAGCCTGTCATCGAAGGCTCGGCGGTTTGCCAGTCGCGTCAAGGAATCGGTGTTGGCGATGCGCTTGTATTCATCAAGTTCGAGGCGAACCTGCTGCATTTCCTCGGCGTGCCGGTCAAAATCCTTCGACGTGCTTTCGTTTTGGGTGATCTTGTTTCCAGTTGCATCTGCCAGCAGCGAAATGGCGGTGCGCAGAAGATGGGCGCTGTTGAGGTTTTTATCCGTGATGCCGGCGCGGGTTTCATCCAGAATGCGGTTATAGTTTTCAAGGCAGGTTTGTTCGTGCCGCAAAACGAGCAGAAGCGCATCCAGTTCCGAATGAAGCTTGGTGTGAACGGCCTCGATGAGCTGTCCGTGATTATGATCGAAATAGCGCGAGCCAAGCTCGTCCATCTCTTCCTGCGTGGCGCGGCTTCCAAGTGCAGCAAGCTCCCGCGTCAGAGCAGGGTTGGATCCAATATAGGCTTCGTAAAATAAATTGTAATTACGTGGAATCGGAGCAACGCCCATATTCCGCATGGCAAATAAAATTTGTCCCGCGATATCAGGTGCTGGCGCCTTGGGCGTTGATGTTGAATTCATCAAGTCACTCCCGGAAACTATATTAGTATTTTTGCTTATAATGCTGCATAACTTCTTTTGAAAACCTTAACTGATGGGAATAGTTTTCATTTCACAAGAAGACAACGGGTTCAGTTACCACTCTTTTTTAGTATGCGAGACATATAATTAGAATCGCCTAAAACAGAAGGTCATATGACATAACATCTTGTAGGTTATTTTAAACAGGTAAAATTTCACACGCTAAGTATTTTATTCAATAGTCGCCACCATTTGCAAAGCAAATAAAGACGGCTCCGAAGAGCCGTCTCATGAATGGACTTACTTAGGGCCGATCATGTTCTCAGGGCGAACATATTGGTCGAATTCCTCGTTGGTCAGATATCCGCCACCGACGGCTTCTTCACGAAGCGTCGTGCCGTTCTTGTGCGCGGTCTTGGCGATCTTGGCGCAGGCGTCGTAACCCAGCTTGCCGTTGAGAGCCGTCACCAGCATCAGAGAGTTTTCAACGCCCTTTTTGATGTTGTCTTCGCGGGCCTCGATGCCGACCACGCAATTGTCGGTAAAGGACACCGCAGCATCGCTGAGAAGCTGAACCGATTGCAGGAAGTTATACGCCATCATCGGGTTGAAGACGTTGAGTTCGAAGTGACCCTGCGAGCCTGCGAATGTAATGGCGGCCTGATTGCCGAAGATGTGCGCGCAAACCTGCGTCAAGGCTTCGGACTGTGTCGGGTTGACCTTGCCCGGCATGATGGACGAGCCGGGTTCGTTTTCCGGCAGAGCCAGTTCGCCGAGGCCAGCGCGAGGACCGGAACCGAGGAAGCGAATGTCGTTGGCGATCTTGAACAGCGCTGCCGCCGCGGCATTGATTGCGCCGTGTGAGAAGACCATCGCATCATGGGCTGCAAGGGCTTCGAACTTGTTGGGTGCGGTGACGAATGGCAGGCCGGTGATCTTGGCGATCTCTTCGGCAACCTGTTCGGCAAAGCCGATGGGTGCGTTAAGACCAGTGCCAACGGCGGTGCCGCCCTGTGCCAGTTCGTAAAGACCAGACAGCGTCAGCTCGATGCGCTTGATGGCGGAGGCGACCTGTGCGGCGTAACCGGAAAATTCCTGTCCCAGCGTCAGCGGTGTTGCGTCCTGCGTGTGCGTGCGGCCAATCTTGATGATGTGGGCAAAGCCCTTGGCCTTGGCATCCAGCGCCGCGTGCAGGTGCTTGAGGCTTGGCAGCAGGTGGTGAACGATCTGCTCTGCGCAGGCAATATGCATGGCCGTCGGGTAGGTGTCGTTGGACGACTGGCTCATGTTGACGTGGTCGTTGGGGTGAACGGGCTTCTTGGAGCCCATCACGCCGCCGAGCATTTCGATGGCCCGGTTGGAGATGACTTCATTGGCATTCATGTTGGACTGTGTGCCGGAGCCGGTTTGCCAGACGACGAGCGGGAAGTGGTCATCCAGCTTGCCATCGATGACTTCCTGCGCGGCCTTGATGACGGTTTCGCCAAGCTGCGCATCAAGTCCACCCAGCGCCACATTGGTGCGGGCTGCGGCCTGCTTGACGATGCCAAGCGCACGAACGACCGAGGCGGGCTGCTTTTCCCAGCCGATTTTGAAATTTCCGAGCGAACGTTGTGCCTGAGCGCCCCAATAACGGTCGCTTGCAACTTCAATCGGGCCAAATGTATCGGTTTCGGTGCGTGTGGCTGTCATCAGTCCTGCCTCTCCTGTGTGGTCCTCCGCCAAGACAGCCTTTCCGCTGGCCTTGCGCGCGCAGACATATAGAACCATCCCTGATTGATGGAAAGCCTGTCTTGACGCGGATCGCCATATTTCCCAGCGGATTCGAAAGTCCGGGCGAGTGACTTTTCGGTAACGTGGCTCGAATGCGTAAAAATCCTGTGCTGCGTTGCGACAACCTCGAAAACTTGTTTGCGCAATATGAGGAAATTAAAGAGAAATTTAACTATTCTCGCCAAACGTGGGGGCCTATGCCCGAACGATTTTTCGTCTCGGCGACTCATATCTGGCACTTGATTGGACTTCATGCGTTTTCTTTCCAAAAGAAGGCCAATCAGCTAGACAGGCACATACTCTTTACGCGCCGCGATGATTGACGGCGCTGAATTCGGCGAGGACTAAATTGCAAATCACATCAGGAAAAACATCGGCAGCATTGATACTGGCTCTCGGTCTTTCCGTCTCGGCGGTCGTGCCCGGCACGGCTGGTGCCGTCACCCTCATGGATCTTCTGCGCGGTGGACCGGGCAAGATCGAGCGTGAACGTCAGGATCGCGGTTTGCCGGGTGTGACGCAGCCGGGTGAGCGCACGTCCGTCGCGGGCGATTCCGACCCTGAGCCGCTGCCGCGTGTTTCCGGTCCTCGCTATTATACCTACAAGGCCGATGGCACACGCGCTGTCGATACCTCGAAATTTCCCGCTGGTCTGGCTGGCATAAAACTCTCCGCAACGCCTGAAATCGCCAAGGCTCTGGAGACCTATTACAATGCCGGTGGCGCGCCCATCTGGGTTGCCAATGGCGACCTGAGCGAACGCGCTAGCGCCGTTCTGGCATTTTTCGAAACCGTTGGTGAAAGCGGCCTCAACCCCGCCGACTACAGCATTTCCGCACCGTCTCAGGACGTGACCGCCAGCATCACGGCAGAGCCGCAGGCGCAGGTTCAGAACGTGTCTGTGTCCGCAGGGCAGAGCGCTTCGCCAGCGATTATGCAGTTCGAACTGGCGCTTTCCGCAAAGGTTCTGGCCTATGTGCAGGACACCGTGCGTGGCCGCGTGGACCCGAACAAGCTGTCTGGCTACCATGATTTCAAGCGCAAGACGGTGAACCTCGCGCCCGTGCTGAAGCTCGCCAGCATGAGCCCGAATGTGACGTCTTATCTGCGCAGCCGCGAACCTTCCAATGAAGAATATCAGGGTCTGAAGGCCGAGCTTGCAAAGCTGCGTGATGAAGACAAGGGCGGTGACAACAAGGTTGTCGTGCCTGCAAATCTGGTTCTGAAGCCCGGCGAAAACACCGCCGATATGGCAAGTGTCGTCAACGCCATCGCGCACCGGTCTTCCGCTGCCTTGAAAAGCGGCCACGCGGCCACGTTTTCAGCCTATCAGCAGACGCCTGAATATACGCCTGACCTGGTTGATCTGGTCAAAGCATTCCAGAGCGAAAACGGCTTGAAGGCTGATGGTGTTATCGGCCGCGCCACCGTGCGTGCCATGACGGGCGACAGCAACGAAGCCAAGATTGCCAAGCTGGAAGTTGCCATGGAGCAGGTCCGTTGGTTGCCTGCTGATCTCGGTGAACGTTTCGTACTCATCAACCAGCCCGCATTCATGGCCTACTACCATAATGAGGGCAAAGAAGAGTTCGGCATGAAGGTGGTTGTCGGTTCCAAGGCGAACCAGACCTACTTCTTCCAGGATGAAATCCAGACCGTTGAATTCAACCCTTATTGGGGCGTTCCGCAGTCCATCATCATCAACGAAATGCTGCCGAAGCTTCGCAACGATCCGTCCTATCTGGATCGCCTCGGCTACGAGGTTTCCGTCAACGGCCGTGCGGTGTCGTCGTCCAGCGTCAACTGGTATGGCTCCACAAACGCGGTTTCGGTTCGTCAGCCACCAAGCAGTGACAACGCGCTCGGCGATCTGAAAATCCTGTTCCCGAACGCACATGCCATCTACATGCATGACACGCCGTCCAAGAGCTTCTTCAACCGCGATATGCGCGCGCTCAGCCACGGCTGTATTCGTCTGGTCGATCCGCGCCGCATGGCCGCTGCCGTTCTCGGCACGTCTCTGGATAACGTGAACAAGCAGATTGCTGCCGGACAGAACCGCGCCGTTCAGGTGCCGACCAAGATTCCGGTCTATGTGGCCTACTTCACCGCATGGCCGGACAAGGACGGCAAGGTGCAGTATTTCGATGACGTTTATGACCGCGACAGCTTCGTCATGAAGGCTTTCGACGTCACGACGAAGGCGCGGGCTTCGTCTATCTGACGTATCCAAGCGAGGAGACGATACGCTCTCCTCCGTCATCCTCGGGCTTGACCCGAGGATCCAACCACGTCGGACGTAGCAGATCCTCGGGTCAAGCCCGAGGATGACGTTGAGTGTGATGGGATGGCATTGGCCTAAATGCCTAACGAGGTTCTTTTTTCAGGCAGGGTCATGCGGGACATTCAGGCAGTCATCGATTCCATTTACGAAAAAATGCAGCCCCGCTTGGGTGAGGGGAAGGTCGCGGACTATATTCCCGAGCTTGCCAAGGTGGACCCGAAACAGTTCGGTATTGCCGTAACCACTGTGGAAGGCGAGACTTTCGTGGCGGGCGATGCGCTGACGCCCTTTTCCATCCAGAGTATTTCCAAGGTTTTCATGCTGACGCTGGCGCTCGGCAAGACAGGTGAAAGTGTGTGGAAGCGGGTCGGGCGGGAGCCATCCGGTTCCTCGTTCAACTCCATCGTTCAGTTGGAGCGGGAAGCGGGCATTCCGCGCAATCCCTTCGTCAATGCCGGTGCTATCGTAGTGACGGACATGGTGCTGGCCGGGCACCAGCCGCGTGAAGCGATTGGTGAGCTGCTACGCTTTATCAGGTATCTGGCCGATGACGACACGATTTCCATCGACAACACGGTTGCCAAATCCGAACACGCAACGGGATATCGAAACTTCGCGCTGGCCAATTTCATGCGCAGCTTCGGCAATCTGCATCATCCGGTCGACAATACGCTGGGCGTTTATTTCCACCAGTGCGCGCTTTCCATGAACTGCGTTCAGCTGGCGCGGGCGGGGCTGTTTCTGGCCAATCGCGGACGTAATCCGCTGACCGGCCATTCCGTTGTGTCTGAAAAACGATCACGGCGTATCAACGCGCTGATGCTGACCTGCGGGCACTATGATGGATCGGGCGATTTTGCCTATCATGTCGGCCTGCCGGGCAAGAGCGGCGTGGGCGGCGGCATTCTGGTGGTGGCACCCGGCAAGGCGTCCATTGCCGTCTGGTCTCCGGGTCTGAACGAGGTCGGCAACTCCGCACTTGGCTCTGTTGCGCTGGAAATGCTGGCCAACGAAATGGGCTGGTCCGTATTCGGGGCTTGATCTTCAAGGCGTATGCGGGCATTCCCTGTTGTCAAAAGCAATGAGCGGATCGCCATGAACATTGTCGCAAACATCGATGACATGCAGGACAGCGTTGAGCCGGAAGAGGCTGGCGGTTCGCATCCGCTGTTTGCCCATGCGCCGCGCTCCGTATCGTTCAACAAGCTGCGCAAGCGGCTGTTGCGCAATATCCGCCAGGCATTCGATGATTTCGATATGCTGAAAGGCCAGAAACGCTGGCTTGTCGGCCTTTCCGGTGGCAAGGACAGCTATGGCCTGCTGGCACTGCTGCTGGACCTGAAATGGCGAGGCCTTCTGCCGGTGGAACTGATTGCCTGCAATCTGGATCAGGGCCAGCCGAATTTTCCCAAGCACATTCTGCCGGACTATCTGGCAAAAATCGGCGTGCCGCATCGCATCGAATATCGCGATACCTACTCCATCGTGAAAGAGAAAGTGCCAGCGGGCGGAACGTACTGTTCGCTCTGTTCGCGTCTGCGCCGCGGCAATCTCTACCGCATTGCCCGCGAAGAGGGCTGCGATGCGCTGCTGCTCGGCCACCACCGCGAAGACATTCTCGAAACATTCTTCATGAATTTCTTCCACGGCGGGCGGCTCGCGGGTATGCCTGCCAAGCTGATGAATGACGAAGGCGACCTGATGGTGCTGCGTCCGCTGGCCTATTGCGCGGAAGACGACATGGCGAAATTTGCCAGCGCCATGGAGTTTCCGATTATTCCCTGTGACCTTTGCGGTTCGCAGGATGGCCTACAGCGCAACGCCATGAAGGATATGCTGGCGGATATCGAACGGCGTATGCCGGGGCGCAAGGATGTGATGTTGCGTGCGCTTTCGCATGTGAACCCGTCGCATCTTCTCGACCCCAAGCTTTTCGACTTTTCGGGGCTGAGTGTCACCGATCCGTCATCCTAGGAGATTAGTGAGGCGCACGCCTCTCATATGCAAAGAACCCCTTCATGACTTTTTCCGATTCCGATCTTGATTTCCTCATCGCCACCGTGACCGACGCCGGTGTGAACGAGATTATGCCGCGCTTCCGCAATCTCAGCGCCTCTGCAATCTCTGAAAAAACCTCCGTGATCGATCTTGTGACGGAAGCCGATATTCTGGCGGAAAAGCACATCACCGCAGCGATCCTGGAGCGTTTTCCCAAGGCGCATATCGTGGGTGAGGAAACCTACGATTCCGACCATTCGGTCATTCCGGCGCTGGTCGATGCCGAGCTTGCCTTCGTGATCGATCCAATCGACGGCACGTTCAATTATGCATCCGGCTTTCCAGCCTTCGGCACATTGCTGGCGGTGACAATCAAGGGTGAAACGGTTGCGGGCATCATCCATGATCCTGTGATGGGGGACACGATTGTGTCTGTCAAAGGTGCTGGTGCGACGTTGAAGCGCAAGCAAGGCACCGAAGCGAAAGTTCAGGTCGCCGAAGCGGTCGATCTTTCACAAATGGTCGGCCTTTATTCATGGGGAGCAACCCACCCGGATCGGCGTCCGGTGATTGCCGCCAATATGACCAAAGCAAAAATGGCGCTTTCGCTGAATTGCTCGGCGCATGAATATTGGCTGGTTTCCAGCGGCAAATTGCATTTCATCGGCCATGAGAAGCTTATGCCTTGGGACCACCTTGCCGGTGTGCTAACGCATCAGGAAGCCGGTGGCTACACCGCGAAATTCGATGGAACACCTTACCGCCCCGGCGATTTGACGGGCGGTATTTTGTCCGCGCCCGATAAGGAAAGCTGGAAAATGCTTCGCCGCGAAATTGTCGGACTGTAATGACGGAATGTATGAAGGAACGCAAAATGCCCGTTGAACTCGACATCGCCTCCCTCGCCAACGCTTTGCAAGAAGCGGCGGCGGTGGAAATTCTGCCTCGGTTTCGCAATCTGGGCGAGGGCGATGTGCGGGTGAAAACCGAAGCCATCGATCTTGTCACGGAAGCCGATGAAGCGGCTGAACGGCTGATCCGCGCACGCGTGGCCGAGTTCATGCCCGATGCGCTTTTCGTGGGCGAAGAGGCGGTGGCTGCCGATCCTTCGCTTCTGACCAAGCTTGGTGAGGCCGATCTGGCTGTTGTGGTCGATCCGATCGACGGCACGTTCAACTTCGCCGCTGGTTTGCCGCTGTTCGGCGTGATGTTGAGCGTCGTGTCGAAGGGCGAGACGGTTGCGGGCATCATCTACGACCCGATGGGCAATGACTGGGTGATTGCCGAAAAAGGGTCTGGCGCATGGATGTGCAGCGCCGATGGATCTCAGTCACAGTTGAATGTCGTGCCTGCGCCTGAGCTTTCGCAGATGGTCGGCATTGCCAATGTCGGTTATTTCGAGGGCGAAACACGCCGTACGCTTCTGAACAATCTGGCTGATGTGCGCCTGTTCACCAGCTACCGTTGTGCGGCCCATGAATATCGCATCTTCTGCGGCGGGCACATGCACTTCCTGATGTACAACAAGCTGATGCCTTGGGACCATCTGGCAGGCACGCTGATTTCCCAGGAAGCGGGTGCTTATGCGGCGCGTCTGGATGGTTCGCCATACCTGCCGCACCATGTCAGCGGCGGGCTGTTGCTGGCGCCCAATGAAGAAACCTGGGAACTGTTGCGCGAGAAGATTTTCACCGTGTAAACGGCGTTATCCCTACACATGCAAAAGGCGCGGATGTCAGCATCCGCGCCTTTCTTTTATCTGTCGTTATCAGTGTGTCGGCTTGTTCTGCGCATGAAAGAGAACGCCCTTTTCTCCGATCAGTACAAAGATAAGGCCAATCACCGACACGACGAAGAATCCCGCCACCATTGGTAGCGCCGTGCCGTTGTAGGCCTGGCCAATTGCAGCGCCGATCAACGAACCACCAATCGTGCTCATGAAGCCGATGACGGACGAGGCCGTGCCTGCGACGTGGCCGAGGGGTTCCATGGCCAGCGAGTTGAAGTTCGAGCCAATGAGGCCGAACTGGAACATCGACAGGGCGAACAGCACGATGAACAGCAGGAACGGCATCGGCTGCGGGCCGTAAATCTGCGCCATCAACCAGATGAAGGTGATGACGATGAAGCCGATCATCGAACCGTGCGACAGCTTTCTCATGCCGAAACGTCCGACAAGCCGGGCGTTGAGGAAAGACGACAGCGCCATGAACAGAGCGACTGCGGCAAAGGCTGCTGCAAACCAGGCGCCAAGATCATAAATGCCCTTGTAGACCTGTTCGGCAGAGTTGATGAAGCCAAACAATGCGCCGAAAATGATCGTGCTGGCGATGGTGTAGCAGAGCGCCACACGGTTCGTCAGAACGATCTTGAAGCCGCCGATAACCGAGGAAACGGAAAGCGGGCGAACGTCTTCGGCATGGAGGGTTTCCGGCAGACGGATATACATCCACACTGTTACCGCCGTGGCGATGACGGCCATGAAGCCAAAAATCAGATGCCAATCACCAAAGAACAGCACGACCTGGCCTGTTCCCGGTGCGATGACCGGCACGACCATGAACACCATCATGATCAGCGACATGACTTCCGCCATCTGCCGTCCGCCATAGACATCGCGAACGATGGAGATGGTGATGACGCGGGTTGCCGCAGAGCCGATGCCCTGAATGAAGCGCAGGATCAGAAGCCCTGCGAAGGACGGTACGAAAACCACGGCGATGGACGAGATGATGTAAATCGCCAAGCCGAAGAGCATGGGGTTACGGCGTCCGTAACGGTCGGCAATCGGGCCGTAGAACAGTTGCGAAATGCCGAAGCCGAGCAGGTACGCCGAGATGACGTATTGGCGGTGGTTTTCATTGTCGACACCCAGCGAGGCACCGATTTCCTGCAAGCCCGGAAGCATGATGTCGATAGCAAGCGCGTTGAGCGCCATAAGCGCTGCTGCAAGCGCGATAAATTCCGTACGCCCCATGGCGATGGTGCGCGTAGAACCCAATTGTGAAGGATTTGTCACAGACGTTGTCCCAAAAGAACGGCAAAGGCGTTGCTTGTGACAACGCCTATACAAGTTTTAAAAAGTCAGAGGGGCCGGGAAATCCCGGCCGTAATCAGGCCGCGCCGCGGACGCTGATACCCTGTTCCTGAAGGTGGTCCTGAAGTTCGCCGGACTGGAACATCTCTCTTATGATGTCACAGCCGCCGAGAAACTCACCCTTAATGTAGAGCTGTGGAATGGTTGGCCAGTTGGAGTAGTCCTTGATTCCCTGGCGCAGATCGGCATCTGCAAGCACGTTGATGCCCTTGTATTCCACGCCCAGATAATCGAGAATCTGTACGACCTGACCGGAGAAACCACACTGTGGTCCCTGTGGGGTGCCCTTCATGAAGAGAACGATGTCATTGCTCTTCACTTCGCCGTCGATCAATTCGTTGATGCCGCTCATGGCCATTTCCTTTCACATGCGGTTCAAGGCCGCTGCTTCGTTTGTTCTTAGATAACATGGTGGCGCGTGATTTCTAGTCATCGAAGCTAAAAAATGAAGCCCAATGTCGCATATCAACCATGCGACTTAGCGTTGCCGACTTCTGGATGCTGCGGTGCGGCGTTTGCTGACCTGTTTTGCGGCTGGGCGGCGTTTGGGTTTTGCCGTTGTTTTCGTGCCGAGGGCTGCTTCCAGGATGCTACCGACAATGCCACCGGCCAGTGAGGTGCTGGCTTTCGTCCGTCGCTTGGTGCGCTTCGTCTGCCCGACGCCGGTTTTCTTCAGGATTTCGGACATCGCGCCCTTCACGACGCTGTTTATCACCTGATCGACAATTTTGGACAATTGCGCCCCTCATGCTGTAATTTGCCTAGGAATACCCTGATTTATACTATACGTGCGTCGCCCAACGTATCAAGCGATCCTTGTGGGTTGCCCATTTTAGGATTGCTTTTGATGGCGAAGATTTCGTCGCGTCTGGTGTTTTATTTTCCCGGTTTCGACCCTCTGGACGCAGCGGCCCACCAGCGCCGTTATGAGCGCAGTGCCGCCCAATCCGGCAAGACATTTGGCATTGATTATGAGGTTGGTGGCGTGGTGCCGACGGATGCGGGTGCCCGCATGAATGTGGTCGGAAAGCTTGATGGCCACGACACGCAATCGACCATCTTTATCCATGACCATAACAGCCTGATTTCGCATTTGCGTTCCGTTTCCGTCTGGAAGCAGATTGCGCTCGGCTTCAAGGCGGCTGGCGGAATTATCGCGGAAGGTGGAGCGTGGGCCTATTTGAAGCACGCTTGGCGCTTCGGGCTGTTTTTCTTCTTTCCGTTTTTGCTGATTGCTGTTGGTTTGGCCTTGGCGGCAGTCATCGCGGCTCTGCCGTTTTTGTTCGGTCTTTCGCCGTTCCTCTGTCTTCTCAGCATTCCGCTGGCCTATCTGTTTTTCACAAAAGGTCTGATGCCGTTTTCGGATCGGTTTCACACCCTGCATCTGTTTGCCGACTGGCGCTTTGCGCTGGTTGTTGGCCGGGATGAGGCGCTTGCTCGCGACTGGATCGAGGAGAAGGCTGGCGCTGTGATTGCGGCGCTGGAACAATCTTCCGAAGAAGTGCTGTTCGTATCGCACAGCATGGGCGCCAGCCTTGCTTTGGCGGTGGCTGGCCGGGTGCTGGAATTGAAGCCGGATGCGTTTGATGGGCGCAATGTGTCCTTCGTCACGCTGGGCGGTGCTGCGTTACAATGCGGGCTGCTTTCCAGCGCATCACGGCTGCGCCAAAGCATCGGCGTGCTGGCGCGCAACAGCCATGTGAACTGGTTCGATATCCAGTGCCTGACCGACCCGATCCACCTCTACAAATGCAACACGGCTGACCTGACGGGCCATGCGGATGCTAACCAGCCGAAGATTGTCACGATAAGGTTCAAGCATTCGCTGTCCGATGAGCGCTACCAGAAAAATAAGCGCAACTTCC
Source organism: Agrobacterium sp. rho-13.3 (assembly GCF_033957765.2). Classification (NCBI taxonomy): domain Bacteria; kingdom Pseudomonadati; phylum Pseudomonadota; class Alphaproteobacteria; order Hyphomicrobiales; family Rhizobiaceae; genus Agrobacterium; species Agrobacterium sp. rho-13.3. Next base: position 1,403,691 of record NZ_CP192774.1, on the reverse strand, counting down.
TGCGTATGCACCGCCAATATGTGCTGGGCTCGGACCGCAAATCCGGTTTTGACTTTACGCTTTTGACGGCAGGGCCGCTGCCTGCGGCGTCTTTTGCGGAATTGCGCTCGGACGTGCCGCCGCAGATGTTTCGATAGGGTAGAATAACGAAAAAGGCCCGCGTGACATCATCACGCGGGCCTTTTTTGTAGTCTTGATTGGCTTATTCCGGGGCAGACGTTTGCAAGGCGAGTGCGTGCAGCACGCCGCCCATATTGCCTTTCAGGGCATCATAAACCATCTGGTGCTGCTGCACGCGGCTTTTGCCCTTGAAGGCATCTGCCACGACTTCCGCTGCATAGTGATCGCCGTCACCGGCGAGATCACGAATGGTTACCTTTGCTCCGGGAATTCCGGCCTTAATCATGTCTTCAATATCGCCGGGTTTCATGGGCATGGTGTTCACTCCTCAATTATTATTCTGCTGCGACGAGAGTCTCGCCGTCCATGAATTGAGGGAACCATGATTCATGGGCGGAGCGCAATTCATTAATCTCGACTGCGCGGGCCATTCCCAGCTTTACCGTGGAGCCGCCGGTCTTGCCGATGACGGCAATAGAAACGCCTGCCGCAGAGGCGCGAGCCTTGACGGTTTCGAGGTCGCTCTGGCTCACCGTCAGAACGTAACGGCCCTGATCTTCACCATAGAATGTGAGGATCGGGTTATGGCCTTCGACGGCCTCGACCGTCGCGCCGATATCGGACGCGATTGCCATTTCGGCAACGGCAAGTGCCAGGCCGCCGGACGAGCAATCGTGAACGGCTGTCGTCAAACCATCGGTGATGATGGCGCGAACGAAATCGCCGTTCTTCTTTTCATGTACGAGATCGACATGCGGGGCAGGGCCATCGATGCGGCCATGGACGTCGCGCATGTAGACGGATTGCGCGATGTGCAAACCGAGACCTTCAGGCGCGCCGACGAGAAGAATGACCTGATCGGCAGCGGCAAAACGAATGCGGGCCATCTTGCCCCAATCACCCAGCAGGCCAACGCCGCCGATGGTTGGGGTTGGCAGGATCGCCTGACCGTTGGTTTCGTTGTAGAGCGAGACGTTGCCGGATACGATCGGGAATTCCAGCACGCGGCAGGCTTCGCCAATGCCCTTGATGGCATGAACGAGCTGGCTCATGATCTCCGGCTTTTCAGGATTGCCGAAGTTCAGGTTATCAGTGGCGGCCAGCGGCAAGGCGCCGGTTGCCGTGATGTTGCGCCAGCATTCGGCAACGGCCTGCTTGCCGCCTTCGAAGGCGTCGGCTTCGACGTAACGCGGGGTGACGTCAGAGGAGAAAGCCAGTGCCTTCTTCTCATGGCCTTCCACGCGCACGACACCGGCGTCACCGCCCGGTAACTGCAAGGAATTGCCCTGAATGAGCGTGTCGTACTGCTCGTAAACCCAGCGGCGCGACGAGTTGTTGGCGGAGCCAACGAGCTGGAGCAGGGCGTCAGCCACGTCTGCATCCGGCACGTCGTTTGCAGCCAGAGGTGCTGGAACCTTGGCGGGTGTCCAAGGACGGTCGTATTCCGGTGCCTCGTCGCCGAGTTCCTTGATCGGCAGGTTGGCGACTTCTTCGCCATTGTGCAGAACGCGGAAGCGCAGGTCGTCCGTGGTCTTGCCGACGATGGCGAAATCCAGACCCCACTTGACGAAAATCGCCTTGGCAACATCTTCCTTGGAAGGCTCCAGAACCATGAGCATACGCTCCTGGCTTTCAGACAACATCATTTCGTAAGCGGTCATGCGCTCTTCGCGAACCGGAACCTGATCGAGATTGAGTTCGATGCCGAGGTCGCCCTTGGCACCCATTTCAACGGCGGAGCAGGTGAGGCCAGCGGCACCCATATCCTGAATGGCGATGACGGCACCCGTCTTCATCAGTTCAAGGCAGGCTTCCAGCAGGCACTTTTCAGTGAAGGGGTCGCCGACCTGAACGGTGGGACGCTTTTCTTCGATGGATTCGTCGAATTCCGCAGAGGCCATGGTCGCGCCACCAACGCCGTCACGGCCTGTTTTTGCGCCGAGGTAAACGACCGGCAGGCCAACACCCTTGGCTTCAGACAGGAAGATCGCGTCGGACTTGGCAAGGCCAGCGGCGAAAGCGTTGACGAGGATGTTGCCGTTGTAGCGCGCGTCAAACTCGACTTCGCCGCCAACCGTCGGCACGCCGAAGGAGTTGCCGTAACCGCCGACACCGGCCACAACGCCAGCCACGAGGTGGCGTGTTTTTGGATGGTCTGGCGCACCGAAGCGCAGCGCGTTCATGGCAGCGATTGGGCGCGCGCCCATGGTGAACACGTCACGCAGAATGCCGCCAACGCCGGTTGCCGCGCCCTGATAAGGTTCGATGTAAGACGGGTGGTTGTGGCTTTCCATCTTGAACACGACGACATCGCCATCATCGATATCCACGACGCCTGCGTTTTCGCCCGGTCCCTGTACAACGCGGGGGCCGGTGGTCGGCAGGGTCTTCAGCCACTTCTTGGAGGACTTGTAAGAGCAGTGCTCGTTCCACATGGCAGAGAAAATGCCAAGTTCCGTAAAGGACGGCTCGCGCCCGATCAGGTCTAGGATACGCTGGTATTCATCGGGCTTCAGCCCGTGGGATGCAACGAGTTCCGGGGTGATCTGGATATGATTTGGAAGTGTCATAGGTCTCACGGGGTTCGAGCCGGTACGGGAGTTTCCGGTTCTTTACCCTAAGAGATGGCTTCTTGCGACAGGAAAATGCCTGTCAGACCCCGCAAATTCACTGCTTATGGCGGTCGCCGGGGTGATTAGCCGACGCTGTCATACCCCGCCGTGCCGTTGTCGAGCAGTCTGCGCAGAATGCCAAGCCCCTGCTTCAACTCCGCATGGGATTTCGGAAGCGAGAAACTGACGCGGACCCGGTGGAAAATCCTCTCGGTGCGACCGGGTTTGAACTCGTCTTCGTCATCGATGAAGACGCTTTCTTTGACGGCTGCACTGCGGAACGTGCCGGAAAGCCAAGGCTCTGGCAGTTTTACCCAGGCAAAAGCAATTTCCGGTGCGGAATTGAATTCCAGTCCTGTGAAGGTTTGGCGGACGATTGCCTCGCGCTTGATGATTTCCTGGACGCAATCGTGGCGGATATCGTCTGCATCGCCGCTGTTGACGAGGCGTGCGGACAATTCCGCAAGCAAAAACGGCAAGCCGCCTGTCAGCATTTTATGGGCAACACGGACGCGTGCAGCGAAGTGCGGAGGGCAGGCGACCCAGCCGCCACGCAGACCGGCAGCGACGGATTTCGACAGGCCACCGACCAGAAACGTCTGATCCGGTGCAAGTTCCGCAATCAGGGGAATGCCATCACTGCGCATCGCGCCATAAAGATTGTCTTCCACGATCCAGACATTGTAACGCTTCGCGATCTCGGCAATGGCCTTGCGGCGCTCCAGTGACAGCACCGTACATGTCGGGTTCTGCGCGCAGGACATGACGAATATCATCTTTGGATGTTGCTGCGCGCAAACGCGCTCAAAATCATCCGGCACGATGCCGTGCTCATCGATGTCCACAAGCGAGACACGGCGTCCGTTCAACACGGCGGCACGGCTGACCTGCGAGTATGTGACGGGTTCAAAAACGATGCGATCTCCCGGTGCCGTCATGGCTCCGATGACACTCATGACTGCCGCATGGGCACCGAGCGTGGCGACGATGCCTGCCGGTTTGGGCGACCAGTCCCCCTGTGAAAGCCATCGTGTGCCAGCCTCCACCCAGCCCTTGGGAAAGCCACGGGTGTAATCGGTAATGTCGTTGGGATGCTCGGCCATGATGGCGGCGATGTGGGCGTTAACGACCTCCTGCTGCCCGATATTGGGCGCAGCCGTGCCGTTCAGAACGATATGGCCGGCAACCTCTGATGACACGCGGGTGCTGCCAAACGGGTTTTCAGGATTGATTGGTTTGGAGGAGGGAGCCGCCGCTGCGGCCTGCCGGTCATTGACGTAGGTGCCGCGGCCGACTTCACCGCTGACAAGGCCACGTTCATGGATCAGCGAATAGGCGCGACTGATCGTGCCGATTGTCACCCCCAGATCGAAGGCAAGGTTTCGCTGGGGCGGCAATTTTGTACCGGGCGCCAGCGTGCCCTCGTTAATTGCCGTTTCGATGTTGTCCGCAAGGCGAAGATAAATCGGCCCTGCGCCATCCGATAAGTCTGGAAGCCAAGTTGTCATGGTGACAATTTATGCATTGTACCCGTACCCATGTCAATTGTATTGATTGTGCGAATTGAATTGTTTTTCGTGAAATCCAGAAGGGGTGCAATATGCGAAAGCTGGATCAATATCTTTCGACAATAGATACAATCTACTCGGACAATTACACACGAGAGCGTGTGTTCAGCGATATGGTCGATGCTGCGCCATTCCAGGCGCCACCACGTAACGTGCTGGAGCGCCTGCTGGGCAGCTTCGCTGCATGGCGTCGCAAGCGGGCTAGCCGTCTTGCGCTTGGTGCGTTGTCAGATGAGCAATTGTCCGATGTTGGGCTGACAAAATACGAGGCAACGCAGGAACTGTCTAAAACAAGGCTGCTCCAGTGGCCGTCGCGAATGATCTAAAAGCGGTCAGATGGCAGGCGCATGACGTCTGCCTTTGCGGTTGCTGACAATCAGCAACCCTTGCCGCCATTGACCCAGCGTTTGATGTCCGTGGTCATGCGGGCGGCGTGTGGTTCGTTCATGGCCGGGCCGAATGCATCCACCTTTGCCGGATTTCCTTCGGCCTGCACCACCAGCATGGGGCGCGATTCCGGGCTGTTGCGTGGCACCAGCAGAATGCGTGGACGACCGGAGAAGGAATTCAGTTCCGGTGCAAGGCGATAGGCTTTGAAAACCGGATCGCCCGACTTGAACCAGCAGGCGTTCGCGCCCAGGGCCACGCGCTCCATGGTGGGGAGTGCTGCGTGCGATACGGATGAAGCGGCTGGTTTTCTCTCGGACTGGCAGGCTGCAAGGGAAAGCGCGATGAGGCCGAGGCCTGCGATGTTCAGTACATGACGACGGGGCAGGCGGTTCATCGCTTCAATCCATGACAGTGGGATGTAAAAAAAGCCGGTTTAAACCGGCTTTGTTAATATTTATGCTGCGATGACGCCGAGGGCAGATGCAAACAGGCCGCGACCATCATTGCCACCATGTGCGGCTTCAATGAGGTTTTCCGGGTGTGGCATCATGCCCAGAACGTTGCCCTTGGCATTGATGACGCCAGCAATGTCGTTCAGCGAGCCGTTGGGGTTGGTGCCTTCCGCATAACGGAACACGACCTGTCCATTGGCTTCAAGTGCCTTCAGCTCTTCCTGCTCCAAGAAATAGTTGCCATCATGGTGGGCAACGGGAGAGCGGATGATCTGGCCCTTGTCGTAGGCGCGGGTGAATTCGGTGTCGTTGTTGACGACTTCCAACTTCACTTCGCGGCAAACGAATTTGAGCGATGCATTGCGCATCAAAGCGCCCGGCAACATGCCGGCTTCGACCAAAATCTGGAAGCCGTTGCAGACGCCAAGAACCTTGACGCCCTGTTCGGCTTTTTCGCGAATGGCCTGCATGACGGGCATACGGGCAGCAATCGCGCCGCAGCGCAGATAATCGCCGTAGGAGAAGCCGCCGGGAATGACGATCAGATCGACATCGGGGATTTCCGTTTCCGTCTGCCAGATGGTGACAGGAGCCTTGCCGGAAATCCGTGTCAAAGCCGCGATCATGTCACGGTCGCGATTGAGGCCCGGAAGCTGGACGACTGCGGATTTCATGGGCATCGGCTCCTGAGCGTCAGAGAATAGCGATAGAGTAGTTTTCGATAACCGTGTTGGCGAGCAGCTTTTCGCACATCGCCTTCAGATCGGTTTCAGCCTTCGTCTTGTCAGCTGCGTTCAGTTCAAGATCGAAAACCTTGCCCTGACGGATCTGGCCTACGCCATCAAAACCGAGGCTGCCAAGCGCGCCTTCGATTGCCTTACCCTGCGGATCGAGAACGCCGTTTTTCAGCGTAACAGTCACCCGTGCCTTGATCACCTGATACTCTCCTGAATTTACTTGACTAGAACCGGGCCAGTGCCACGGAGTGGTTCGTTTTCATTGATGATGCCGAGACGGCGCGCAACTTCCGAATAGGCTTCGACAAGTCCACCCATATCGCGACGAAAACGGTCCTTGTCCATCTTCTCTTGCGTTTCGATGTCCCAGAGGCGGCAGCTATCCGGAGAAATTTCATCTGCCAGAATGATGCGCATCATATCGCCTTCGAAAAGGCGACCGCATTCGATCTTGAAGTCGACCAGCTGAATGCCGACGCCGAGGAAGAGACCGGACAGGAAGTCGTTGACGCGAATGGCAAGCGCCATGATGTCATCGAGTTCGGCAGGGTTTGCCCAACCGAAAGCCGTGATGTGCTCTTCGGACACCATCGGGTCTTCGAGCGCATCCGACTTATAATAGAATTCGATGATGGAGCGCGGCAGAACCACGCCTTCATCGATGCCGAGCCGCTTGGAGAGCGAGCCTGCGGCGACATTGCGCACGACAACCTCAAGCGGGATCATTTCCACTTCCTTGATCAACTGCTCGCGCATATTGAGGCGGCGGATGAAGTGCGTGGGAATGCCGATCTTGTTCAGATGCGTGAAGAGATATTCCGAAATACGGTTGTTCAGAACACCCTTGCCATCGATGACTTCGTGCTTTTTCTTATTGAAGGCAGTTGCGTCGTCCTTGAAGAACTGAATGAGAGTTCCCGGCTCTGGACCTTCATAAAGGATCTTGGCCTTGCCTTCGTAAATACGGCGGCGACGATTCATAATCACAAATCTCTTGGTTGGCGCCTGTCGTGGCGCTCGTTTCGTGTGTTAAGGCGGTCCCATAAAGGAAAAGAAGCAATTCCACAATGCGGGTGCGGCAGGTTCCCTCCAATTCTGGCTGTTGCACGTCACTTCTGCGAGACGGCAGACGCCTCAATAGGCCTTTTCAACAGTTTTATTTCACAGGCAAATAGTCCTCACGGTGAGAGCCAAAATAACTATCCAATAAAAACAGGGATTAAATTATGTTTTCGCTGAAAAGATATCCGAAATGTCTCGAAAATATATGCTCAGACAATCAGCATTGATCGCTTTTTCTACGCTGCCATGTCGTGGTTTTTGGCAGGTAGTGCCGATGCGTTGTTCGCGGCTGTCAAAGCCTCATTTTAAAACTGTCAGGCTGCTTGCCTTGATGCGGCTTGGCCGCTGTGTTTGAAACGGTGCGGACCGCCATCCCTCTGCGGCAACGAAGCTTGGCACCTGATCTGGCGGTATGGGTCGACAAAGCGCGTAACCCTGAAGCGAATCGCACCCCATTTCTTGCAGAATGCGGATATGTTCCGCCGTTTCCACGCCCTCTGCAACAACTTTAATGCCGAGCGAATGACCGATATCGACAATGGAGCTTAGCAGCTTGCGCTGTTCTTTGGATTGCGAGATGAGGCGCACAAGCTCGCGGTCCACTTTCAGCGTGCTGGGGTTGACCTGTAGCAGACTGATGATCGAGGCATGGCCGGTCCCAAAGTCATCGATTTCAATGTCGATGCCCAGTTCGCGCAGCTTTTTCATATTCACGTTTGCCACATCATTGCTCTCATCCAGAAAGATGGATTCAAGCAATTCGAAGGACAATGTCTCTGGTTCAATCTTCAGACTATCCAGTGTTTTGGTGAGAGCCGGGTCGTGTAGACGCCGTGCGGAGACGTTGACGGACACTTTGGGGATCGGCAGGCCCGCCGCCTGCCATCGCTTGAAATCCGCCAACGCTTTTTCGAGAATGACGCCATCGATGGCGGCCACGGCGTCCAGATCTTCCGCAACGGCCAGAAACTTATCCGGCGTCAGAATACCCTCGACCGGGTGGTTCCAGCGGGCCAGCGTTTCGACGCCTGAAATGTTCAGCGTCCGTGCATCGAACTGGAACTGGTAATAGGGAATGAATTCGTCTCGCTCCAGGGCAGTCAATATTTCATCTGAAACGCGCTTGGTATTGATGAGCCAGTCCTGAGTATCCGACGAAAAAAATTCATGTCTGTTGCGACCGCGTTTTTTGGCGTTGTACAGCGCGATATCGGCATTCAGCAGGATTTGCTTGTAGTCCAGATCAGACCCCAGGCCGCAGGCAATGCCGATGCTGGCACCGAACCGACAATCATGCCCTTCGTGACGCACTGGTTTCCTGAGTTCCCTGATAAGCCTGTCGGCGATCGTCGCGATTTTTCGCGTCTTGCCGTTAAACGGTGAGACAAGCAGGAATTCATCACCGCCGATGCGTGCCACGAACTCGTTCGGCTTGAGGTTTTTGCGCAGCATTTCGGCGACATGCTTGAGAATGACATCGCCGGCGCGGTGGCCGAGCGTATCGTTGATCCGTTTGAAGCGATCCAGGTTGATGTGCAATATCGCGATGCCGTTGCCGTTTTCGCTGCTTTCAGCGGTGCGCCGTTCCAGCATTTCGTCCAGATAACGACGGTTGGGCAGGCCCGTGAGATAATCATGCATCGCATTATATTCGATGCTGATTTTGGCCGCTTCCAGTTCGTGGTTGCGGGCCTCCGCCAGTGTTTTGGCCCGCTCCAGATCATTGCGCAGTTGCACATCCGCCGTCACGTCCCAATTGACGCCGATCATTTTTTTGCGGCCATCCACATCGATGAACGGCAGCGAGCGCGCTCGAACGTAGCGCAAGGAACCATCCGGCATGATGGCCCGGTATTCTTCCGAGAAGAGTTGCAGCTTTTCGATCTTGTCCCAGACATTGTCGTCTACCCGCTTCAGGTCGTCCGGGTGGATGATGCTGTCCCACAGGCCGCCGACCATGACAGGTATTTTTTGGTCGACGCCAAAAATTTTATACATGCGGTCGTCCCAGATGGTGACCCCTGACTCCAAATCAACCTCGAATACGCCAACTTGCGAAGCGTCGAGTGCAAGTTTCAGATGCCGCGAAATGCGCTCCATTTCCTGTTCGCTGGCTTTGCGCTCTGACACATCGGTATCCGTGCCCACAATGCGCACTGGCTTGCCGTTCTCATCGCGCTCGATGCAGGCGCCGCGACATTCGATCCAGACCCAGTGGCCGTCCTTGTGGCGCTCACGATACTGGAATACCGCGTAAGCCGGATCACCGGCGTTTTGCCGTTCGATGCAATGCAGCGTGTGTTCGCGGTCATCCGGATGCAGCAGTTCCGCCCATTTGTCGAAGTTGCTTTCAAACTGGTCTTGCTGCGTCATGCCGCGAATGGCGCGCCATGTTTCCGAACCATACATTTCGCCTGTCGCGAAATTCTGGTCCCAGACACCGGACAGCGAACTGACAAGCGCGTTGTTCCAGCGGCTTTCACGGATTGCGATTTCTTTTTCACGTTCCCGCTGCTCGGTGATGTCCGTAAATTGCGCAAGAGCGTTGGTGCCGTTCAATCCGAGTGACAGAACGGCGTAGCCCTTACTGCGCAGCCGCACCTCCAGCATGACAGGGGAAAGGGTTGTCAAAGACGCAAGCGCCGCCAAGACGTTGCCGTGGTCATCTGCATGGATGAAGTCTACCAGATTGCTGGGTTGTTCGTGTGTGGCGGGTATCGGCAAGCGCTGTGAATGACAGATAATCTCACCGCTCGTCCGAATTAGAAGGGCGGGAACGGGCAGGGCGTCAAGAATATCTTTCAGCAACAGATCTTCGGCCACGCGATCCTGCCATGATGTTGAATATATTAAATCGCGCACCAGCGCACGCTGACACAGAGCGCAGACTATTGTTGCAGACTTAAGCCGTGGTTAAAAGGGAGGTGCGGAATTTTGTATTCCGCACACTAAAGTTGTAGCCTAAAACAATATTTTTTTAAATTTATTCGCCGAATCCGGCAGGTGGCTTCAACTTGCTGATAAACTGCGCAAAAACCATAGTGCCTTCCGGCCAGGGGCCGTGACCGGATTCCTTGTTGATGTGACCGGACATGCCAGCATCGATCAATGTGGAACCCCAGGCGTTGGCGATATCGCCCGCATGTTCATAGCTGCCAAACGGATCGTTCTGGCTGGCGATGGTGATTGTCGGAAAGGGCAGAGGATCACGTGGATAGGGGCCGAACGTCATCAGGTGCTTGGGCCGTATCGCCGGGTTGGCAACATCCGGCGGAGATACCAACATGGCACCGGCGATCTTGTCTTTGATCTGCGGCAACGCGTGAATAACAGTTGGCACGCCCAGCGAATGCGCAACCAGCACCACGGGCCGCGTGCAGGCGTTGACCTCCTCGACCAGCTTTGCCACCCAATCATCCTTGACGGGTTTTGCCCATTCCGCCTGTTCGACGCGACGCGCAGTCGACAGTTTTTCCTGCCACCGGCTCTGCCAGTGGTCGGGGCCGGAATTGGTATAGCCGGGGACGATGAGGATATCTGCTTCTGATGCTTTCATGTGCCATATCTTGGTGTTGTGGTTGCTATAATCAAGGTCCGCTTAATTACAGACAAAGTAATCGGCGATGCTGTTTATAGCAGACAAGCTTTCTCTATTTCCGTCATCCCGGACTTGATCCGGGATCCAGTGCGATCAAGTCCTTGATCGCAGAAGACTCTTTCGCACCGCGGACGCGGCGCTGCTGGATTCCGGCTCAAGGCCGGAATGACGGATAATAGAGTGTCGATCAAGCCTTGCCAAACACGCGCGTGAAAATCGTGTCCACATGCTTGGTGTGATAGCCGAGATCGAACTTCTCGCGGATTTTTTCTTCCGGCAAAGCTGCGCGGACTTCTTCGTCGGCCAGCAGTTCCTCGAGGAAGTCCTTGCCTTCTTCCCAGACGCGCATGGCGTTGCGCTGGACCAGACGATAGGAATCCTCACGCGACACGCCAGCCTGCGTGAGTGCCAGCAGCACGCGCTGCGAATGCACGAGGCCACGGAACTTGTTCATGTTCTTCAACATGTTGTCCGGGTAGATAACCAGCTTTTCAACAACGCCGGCCAGACGGTTCAGCGCAAAATCGAGCGTGATCGTCGTGTCCGGGCCGATAGCGCGCTCGACGGAAGAGTGGCTGATATCGCGTTCGTGCCAGAGCGCTACGTTTTCCATGGCAGGAACGACCGACATGCGGACCAGACGGGCAAGGCCGGTGAGGTTTTCGGTCAGAACCGGGTTGCGCTTGTGCGGCATGGCAGACGAACCCTTCTGGCCGGGAGAGAAGAACTCTTCGGCTTCCAGAACTTCGGTGCGCTGCATGTGACGGATTTCGATGGCGACGTTTTCGATCGACGAGGCGATGACGCCTAATGTTGCGAAGAACATGGCATGGCGGTCACGCGGGATGACCTGCGTGGACACAGGCTCTGGCGATAGGCCGAGCGCCTTGCAGACGTGTTCTTCCACCGATGGGTCAATGTTGGCGAAGGTGCCGACAGCGCCAGAGATAGCGCCGGTGGCGATTTCTTCGCGGGCATTGACGAGACGGGCGCGGTTGCGGTCCATTTCGGCATAAAAACGGGCAAAGGTCAGGCCCATGGTCGTTGGCTCGGCGTGAATGCCATGGCTGCGACCAATGCGGACCGTGTCCTTATGTTCGAAAGCGCGGGTTTTCAGCGCAGCCAGAACGCGGTCCATATCGGCAAGCAGCAGATCGGCGGCGCGCACGAGCTGGATGTTCAGCGTCGTGTCCAGAACGTCCGAAGAGGTCATGCCCTGGTGGATGAAACGGCTGTCTGGACCGACGAATTCCGCTAAGTGCGTGAGGAAGGCGATGACGTCATGCTTGGTGACGGCTTCGATCTCATCGATGCGCGCAACGTCGAATTCCGCAGCGCCGCCCTTTTCCCAGATGGTCTTGGCAGCTTCTTTTGGAATAACGCCGATTTCGGCCAGCGCGTCGCAGGCATGTGCCTCGATTTCGAACCAGATGCGGAACTTTGTTTCCGGCGACCAGATTGCGACCATTTCCGGCCGGGAATAACGAGGGATCATGGCGAGGGCTTTCTCTAGAGCATTTCCAGCAAAAGTGCGAAGCGGTTTTGCGTCCGGACAATGCGTTAAACAAAATGTTAGAGCATTTTCGCATTTTGAAGAAATGCGGAGACGCTCTAACGGGTAAATTTTCTGTCCCTTTAGCAAAGTGTTCCCGCAATCTCAACGCATTCGGCGTTTGAGTGCGAAATCCCGGCCAAAGGGTAAATACGATGCGACTTAACTGCGGCCTTGTTCTGCTGCGGCGCGAACGGCGGTGACCATGGTGCGATAGTCCTCGACGCCGTCACCCTTGAAGATGGCGGAACCGGCCACCAGCACATTTGCACCGGCTGCAATGGCACTGCCCGCTGTGGCAATGGTGATACCGCCATCGACTTCGATTTCAATCGGCCTGTCACCGATCAGGGACTTGGTGGCGCGGATTTTGTCCAGCATGGCAGGAATGAACTTCTGGCCGCCGAAGCCGGGGTTGACGCTCATGATGAGAATGAGGTCCACATCGTTCAGTACGTTTTCCAGAACGGACAGTGGCGTGGCCGGATTGAGCGTGACGCCAACCTTCTTGCCCAATGAGCGAATGGTTTGTAGCGAACGGTGCAGATGCGGGCCAGCTTCGGCGTGAACCGTGATGCCGTCGCAACCGGCCTTGGCAAAGGCTTCGAGATATGGATCGGCAGGCGCGATCATCAGATGGCAATCGAAGAAGGCTTGGCTGTGTGGGCGCAGCGCCTTGATGACATCAGGACCGAAGGAGATGTTCGGCACGAAATGTCCGTCCATCACGTCCAGATGAATCCAGTCCGCACCGGCTGCGGTCACATCGGACACTTCCTGACCGAGTTTCGCGAAGTTTGCGGCAAGAATGGACGGGGCAATCCGTACGGGAAGGGACATTTGCAAAATCTCCTAAAACAAAGGTTTTGTCGGCCATATCATTGATATCAAGCGTCAACAATCGTCGACTAAGCGATTGTTATTACCGCTCGGCGCGTTCCACAGGAACGAAGGCTGTGCCATTCCATTGCTGCAAACGATAGGGGTTTGTCTGAAGCTCCTGTTTGTCATTAAAGGAGATCTGGCCAAGAACGGTGTCGAACACCGTGCCGACGAGCAGCGTGGCCGCTGGCTTTTCTTGTGCCTGTGTCAGTTCGACAAGTTTTGCCGTGATTTGTGTGGCTGCGAAGGCTGGCAACACATATCCATCTGGCTCCACCTTGGTGGCGCGCAGTTCCTTGACGGCATCAGCGGCGGCGGGAAGTGCCGAATAATCGAGCGTGGTGATGGCAAGCACGCCGGGCTGCAAGGCAACGGGCGTGTTGGCGGCTCTCATCGTGTCGCCCGACAGTATCGTCAGCGCAATTTTCTCGGCTGCGGCATCGCGGGCGATGATGGACACGTCGTTGCGTTCTGCGCCGATGAAGACGTGGGTAATGCCGGTGCGGGTCAGGCGTCGCACAAGCGCTATCTGCTGCTCCTGCGCCGGGCGCAAGGTGTCCGTGAAGGTTGGCTTGAGGCCGGATTCTTCCAGTTTGGAGCGGATGCGGTCCACCAGTTCGCGGCTGTAAATGGTGCCATCGTCGATAAGCCCGAAGGAGTGGCCTTTCCAATCGCGCAGCATGACGTCGATGGCCGCTTGCGCTTCATCGGCCTCGGATGGCCCAAGACGAAAGAGCGGCCAGCCACGCTTGAGCGCGTCTTCCATAAGGCCGGATGCGCGGCTTGAAAGGGTCAGTGCGGGGATCGATGCGTTTTTCAGCGTCGGCAGCGCGTCCGCCAATGTTTCCGTGCACAGAAAGCCCACAACCGTCACGACTTTGGCCGCAACCAGACCATCTGCAATGGCGCCACCGCTGCCCTGTTCGCAGCTCTCGTGAATTTCCATCACGTCCAGCCCTGCTTTCGCAGCCGCAATCTTCACGCCCTGGCGGATTTGAAGGCCAAGCATTTCATAGGGGCCGTTCTGCGGCGCGACAACGCCAATTGTCGCAGCACTTGCGGTTCCCGCAAGGGCAAGGCTGGCACCAATGGTGAGGAGGCGAAATAAATGCATCTGGCGGCTGTTTTCCTCTTCCTGTCTTGCGATGTTTATCGACACAGAGCGGATTGCAAAAGAGGAAATGCTTTCGAAAATGCGCGACTAGGAGAAATTTTCGCGTATTTTCAGCGATATAGGCTGACTATTGCTGATTACGCAGATGCTGAAACGCATCCTGAGCGAAAAGCGACAGCGGGGCGGGAGCCTCATCGATATCAAACCAGCCCATATCCGACAGTTTATCGGGTTCGGTGAGGCTCGGCTCACCCTGCACATCATCGGTAACGTAGATGAGCGACAACCAGTGCTGCCCATCTGCCGGAATGATCTGTTCGCTGATGCACAGGAAATCGACATTGCCAATGGCAAGGCCGGTTTCTTCTTCTGCTTCGCGTCTGGCGGCAGTGGCGGCGGTTTCCATATGGTCCACCTTGCCGCCAACAATGTTCCAATGTCCGGCTTCGGGTGCATTCACTCTTTTATAGAGCAGCACCTTTCCATCTCGTTTTATGACGAGACCAGCACCGACGCCCGGAAAGTGAATGCCCGGCTTGGACATTAGGCTTTCGCGTTTGCAACGATCAGCATGAATGCCGGAATGTCATCACCAAAGCCAACCGGTGTCGGACCATCATCATGGTCGCGGTAGTGGCGGCGACGATCACGATTGTCGTCGTTGGCGTGAGGCGCAGTGTGGCTCCGCTCGAAATTGCGCGGTGCCTTTTCGTGCTTACGCTCTGCCTTCACTTTGTCGCCTCCGTTTGCCGCAATCTCTACAGGTTCTGCTGGCTGAATGATTTTGATTTCGGGTTCTGTCACGGCCTGCTGCGGGGCAGCATCACGACGGTTTCTGTCACGGCCACGACCACCACGCTGTTCTTTTTCCTTGCCACGGCGCGGACGCTCTGAGGCAAAGCTTTCCATCGGTGCCGGAAGCGCCGTCAGGTCGCCGTTCAGCCATTCGATCTTTTCGTTGATCAGCTTTTCAATGGCGTCCAGATATTTCGTGTCGCGACGATTGACCAGCGTAAACGCTGCGCCCGAGCGGCCAGCGCGTCCGGTACGACCGATGCGGTGGACATAATCTTCCGCATGGATAGGAACGTCGAAGTTAAAGACGTGGCTGACATCGGGAATATCCAGACCGCGTGCGGCAACGTCCGAGGCAACCAGCAAGGTAATCTGATTGTCCTTGAAGCCAGCCAGCATTTTCGTGCGGGAATTCTGGTCCATGTCCCCATGCAACGCGCCGACCGAGAAACCGTGACGCTCCAGCGAGCGGAACAGGTCTGCGACATCTTTCTTGCGATTGCAGAAGATGATCGCGTTTTTCAGTTCGGTCTGGGCATTGATGAGATCGCGAAGAATGGCGCGCTTCTCGTAATCCTTGTCATGCGTCGCAACGATGCGCTGCGTGACTGTCTTTGCAGTGGAAGATGGCTTTGCCACTTCGATGCGAACAGGATTTTGCAGGAAACGGTCAGCCAGCTTCTGGATTTCCGTTGGCATGGTGGCCGAGAAAAACAGTGTCTGACGTGTGAAGGGAATCATCTTCGCGATGCGTTCGATATCGGGGATGAAGCCCATATCCAGCATACGGTCGGCTTCGTCGATCACGAGGATCTCAACGCCGGTCATCAGCAGCTTGCCGCGTTCGCAATGGTCCAGCAGGCGGCCCGGTGTGCAGATCAGAACGTCTGCGCCGCGTTCCAGCTTGCGATCCTGCTCATCGAAGGACACGCCGCCGATCAGAAGTGCGACGTTCAGCTTGTGATTCTTGCCGTATTTTTCAAAGTTTTCTGCAACCTGTGCCGCCAGTTCGCGGGTCGGTTCAAGGATAAGGGTTCGCGGCATTCTTGCGCGCGCACGACCTTTTTCCAGCAGTGTCAGCATGGGCAGAACGAACGATGCCGTTTTGCCTGTTCCCGTCTGCGCGATACCGCAAATGTCGCGTCTTTCCAGTGCCGGCGGAATTGCGCCTTCCTGAATAGGTGTCGGCGTTGAGTAGCCGGCATCAGTGATAGCGGAGAGAACTTTTTGGCTAAGGCCAAGATCAGAGAATGTTGTCAAAGGAAAAACTGTTTCCATGTTGGTTCGAAAAGAACACTTAGCTGTCAATACGGCGACGCCGCAGACCGTCAGCGCGACATATGCCGAAATCGCCAGAAAGTCAAGGAAACAGGGATTTATCCCAAAATGATGCAGGTTGCCGCACTTGGGGCAGCATGACCGGCAATTGCATCTGCATTGGAAGCAGGCAGACGGTTCCTACTGAAGATAGGTTTTGAGTTCCGTTCCGGCAACCAGAAACCGCATCGGATCAACCGGGTTATCATTCAGGCGTACTTCATAATGCACATGCGGACCCGTCGAACGGCCCGTGCTTCCAGCTCTGCCGATGACGTCTGCGGCATTGACCTTGTCGCCCTCCTTCACCAGAATTTGCGACATGTGGCCGTAACGGGTGGTGATGCCTTTGCCATGGTCGATTTCCACCATGTTTCCGTAACCGCCTGAAAAGCCTGCGCTTATGACCGTCCCCGCACCCGTTGTGCGAATGTCCGCGCCCGTTTCTGCGGTGAAATCAATGCCGGCATGAAGGGCGAGACGCCCTAAAAACGGGTCCATCCGGTTGCCGAAACGGCTGGAAATGTCGTGGCCGGGGGCAGGGTTTCCGAAGGGAAATGCTTCTGCTGCGCCGCGCACGCTGTCCAGACGGTTCAGCGCATTGTCGAGATTGCTCAGCGACGCTTCGAACGACGCATCATTGGTCGTGGGTTCCACGAAAGGTCCGCCGATGGCGTCATGGGCCTTGTCTTCGATTTTGATGCCTGTTCTGCGAATGATATCCGCCATCGCATCCGCCTTGTTTTCAGCGCCAACGGTCAGGGATGCGATTCGGCTAAGCTGGTCGCTTTCGACTTTGCTCAACGACGCGATCATTTTTGACAGTGCACGATCAGAGGTGCGCTGGTCCGATTGACGATAGGGCAGGCTGCCCTTCATTCCGATGTCTGCGGTTGAGGCACCGACCAGTTGCTCTATGGCAGAGGATGCACCGGAAAGGCTGGCTCTTTTGTCTGGCGCGTAGGCATTGACCGGCGGTGCGTCATCTTTCGCACCGGAAACGCCGGATTTATCGGCTCTTTCCAGCAATTCGCTCATGCGACCGTGACGGGAGGTGAGGGCGTTTTGCTGGGCAAGAAGGCGTTCGACCTTGCGCTCCACCACCTGTTGATCCAGCAATTGTTTGGAGGTGACGCGGTCTACCTGTGAACGAAGGGCTGCAATACGGTCCTCGTAGTCCTGCTTCATGCGAGACTGGCGGGCAATGGTTGCGCCAACGAGATCGTCTCTCAAGATGAGATAGGCGGTCGCGCCGATATAACCCACGCTCAGCAGGCCTGCGATGCACAGGGCAGTGGCCGCAAGCCATGGCCTGATCGTCAAATGGCGAACCTTGTCGCCACTCGCCAAAATCAAAACGTGCTGCTGGCGCTTTTTGCCAAATGCCAGGTTTTTACCCGCTTCCGTCAAAATCTCTACTCCAGCCAAGGTCGTCTTCGCTGGAATAGTATTTTGTTAAGGTTAACGAAGTTTTGACTTTATCTTTTCAGTGAGTGCTGATGGACGTCAAAACCGGAATAAAAACGAGGCATCTGCGTTAACGCGAGCTCAGAGCGCTTTGGCCGCCTCTAAAACATCTGCCGCATGGCCGGGAACCTTAACCTTGTTCCAGATTTTTGCGATTGTGCCATCTGGTGCGATGAGGACGGTGGTGCGTTCCACGCCCATGTATTTTTTGCCATACATGCTTTTTTCTTTCCACACGGCGTACGCTTCCAGAACCTGCCGTTCTTCATCCGCAGCCAGCATGACGGTGAGCGCATGTTTGGCAGCAAATTTGTCGTGGCTTTTTACCGAATCGGGAGAAATGCCGATGACGACGGCATTGGCCGCTTCGAATTCCGCACCCAGCGCGCTGAAATCAATGGCCTCTGCCGTGCAGCCGGAGGTGTCGTCTTTGGGGTAGAAGTAAAGCGCGACGGCTTTGCCCTTCAGGCCGGACAGGCTGACATCGCCGCCGCCGTTTCTGGGAAGTGTAAAATCCGGGGCTTTTTCGCCTATTGTCAAATCTGTCATGTGTGACCTTTCTTTCGCCGGATTATTGAGTAAAGGGGGACAATATTCGATATATACCGAATAAGAGCTTCGTCCAGTCTTGTGGCGAGTCAAACGGTGTGGTTGGTTGAGACCGTCACTCCGAATGGGCCTTGATTATGATTGCGGGGCCAGGCAATTCCGGGAGCAAGCACAGACGGATGGCGGAAATTCGTGGCGAAAAAGTGAGCTTCAGCAAGCGCGATATCGTGCCGCTGCATGCTATGCCATCTGCTCAGGTGCATGACCCTATTATCGTGCACTGCCCGATGCCGCGTTCCATGACCGGGATGCTGTTGAAGGTCTTCACGGCACTTGTGGTTTTGGCCTTTATCTCCATCGGCGGCATTATTCTGTCCATCGAAACGGGTTCTATCGACAGTGCTTTGTCAAAACAGGCAAAGCAAGCGCTCGAAAATGCGCTTGGCCCTCGTTATGAAGCGCGCATTGGCTCCACCTCCGTGCGTTTCGCATCCGGATTTCAACTGGCGCTGGTTGCGCAGGATGTCGATATTATCGAACAAGGCTCTGGTGAGCATCTGAGCCGCGCCCGTGCCATCGGCATGGCGCTCAATCCCTTGGCGCTGCTGACCGGGCGTGTTTCCGTCCAAAGCCTTGAAGCGACGGGGATGGAGCTGGACACGGCGCTTTTGCCGAAAGGACAGGGGCTGAACGTTGAAGCATTGCGGGTCGATGAAGTTCCCGATTTTCTGAATATCGCCTTTACGGAACTGGATCGATTTGCGCAGGCGTTTGAACGCAGCGGCACGGAAGAAATCGATCTTTCAGATATCGCCATTCGCCTGCCAGCGCGCGAAGATGGCCAGCTACGGACAATTGCGCTGCGGGAAATATCGCTCGTGCCCGATGGCGCTGGCGGATATTCTCTGGATGGAAGCGTGGCGTTCAACGGAGAGGTGGCCACACTGTCTCTTGCCGCAGAAGGCGCTGGCGGCGGCATAGACCGTTTCACCGCCCGGCTCGATGGTTTCGATATAGGCCCACTTCTTGAACAGCACGATCCTGAGGGTCTTCTGCACCAAGGGCTGAATGTCAAAGCGGGCGTCAATATTGTCGGCAGCAGAGATCGCGGCGAAAGCAAGCCATCGCTTGCTGCCTCTGTGGGTATTGGCGACGGCAAGCTTTATATCGGTGGCGATGCGCAGCCGGTGTCTGGCGGGCAAATCAATGCGCGTTATGATTTTGACCAGGGCACAATCGCCGTGGACAATTCAAGTCTCACATTCGGTCGCACCGTTTTGCCGATCCGTGGACAGATAAAAGACAGCGACACCGGCTTTGATCTGGCGCTGCGGATAGAACAGGCGGTGGCGGTGGCCGAAGCGGGGGGGGAACCACCGGTCACCTTCAACCTCACGGCGGATGGAACCTATAACAAGGCCACACGCCAGCTTGATGTTCCCGGTCTTTACGTAAAGAGCGCGCTAGGCGACATGGCCGGTTCGCTGAAGGTGCATTTCGGGCAAGGCTCACCCGAGATCAGTTTTGGCGGGCAGATTCCCAAGATGGAGGCTACGGCTGTCAAGCAATTGTGGCCGTTCTGGATGGCGCGCAAAGCGCGGCCTTGGGTCGTTTCCAACATATTTGGTGGTACGGTCAGAAACGGGTCGATTGCGGTCTTCATTCCGCAGGGACGCATGTGCGGACCGGGTTGCCCGCTGGAGCTTTATGCCAGCGAATTGCAGATCAAATTCGACATAGACAATACGCGCCTGAATGTGACCGGCGACATTCCGCCCATTCGCGATGCGTCGGCGCATTTTGAGCTGATTGGTGAAAAGATCGATGTCAACATCACCAAGGCCACGTCGTTTTTCCCGTCAAATCGCACGTTGACGGTGGACAACAGCAGATTTTCGATACAATCGGTCTATGACAAGCCGTTGATGGCTGATCTCGACCTCAACGTGTCCGGTTCCGCGGACGCCGTTGCGGAAATTGCGACATTTCAGCCGATCAATGCCATGAAAGATACGGAATTCAAGCCGGCTGATTTTTCTGGCAACGTGACAGCCAACACCAAGCTGAGAATTGGATTGCTGAGCAGCCAGCAGCCTCCGGCGCCGGTGTGGACGGCGCGGCTCGATCTGGACGATGTGGCGATGACACGGCCTTTTGCCGGTCGTAACGTCTCTTCGATCAATGGACCGCTGACCGTGGACAATGATGCCCTGCGTTTGAAGGGCAAGGGCCGTATTGACGATGTGGCGATGGACATCGATCTGGTGCAGCCGACCCGCAAAGCAAGCACGGTGGCGCGGCAACTGTTGCTCAAGGCAACGCTTGAGCCGGGACAGGTTGCGAAGCTGGCACCGGAGTTGACCAAGGTGTTGGGCGGCACGTCCGTTCTGGAAATCAACAGCACCGATCCGCGTCGCCAGAGCGTGAAGCTGGACTTGTCCAACGCTTCGATCGTCTTGCCAGGCATAGGCTGGAGCAAGGGGGCGGGCATTCCTGCCGGTGCTTCATTCACCATGGAAACCGTCGATGGCCGCACCAGTATCAGCAATTTTTCGCTGAAGGGTGATGGTTTCGGTGCCGCAGGTGATCTGGCCTTTGATAAAAGCGGGCTGATATCAGCGAATTTTTCGCGCTTTCAGCTTTCGCCGCTCGATGACTTTGCCGTCTCGGTCTCATCGTCACGCAAGAACTACACGGTCAATGCCAGTGGCAAATCTGCCGATTTAAGGCCGTTGATTGCGCGGTTGCGTAATCCTTCGACCAAAGGTGCCGGTGCTGCCTCTGGGAATTCTGCATCCGGCAACAGCGATTTCGGCGCGTTCTCCGTCAAGGCGCAACTGGACAAGATTTACGGCTTCAACGACGAAGTGATGAGCAACGTCAATGCGGACATCAACCTGCGCGACGGCAAGCTTCGCACGGTCGATTTCAAGGGCGTCACAAGCCGCGGACAAGCTGTGGTTGCGCAGACCACAAACCGTGGAGATGGCGGAACGATCAATCTGACCAGCAGTGACGCCGGTTCGTTTGCGCGTTTTACCAACCTCTACACCCGTGTTCGTGGCGGCCTGTTAAACCTTGCTTTGACGACGGCAAACGGCAATGACTGGAGCGGCTCGCTCGACATGCGCAACTTTGCTGTGCTGAACGAGGCCAAACTTCAGGATATCGTCACGACGCCCTCGGGCGAGGATGGCCGAAGCCTGAACACGGCGGTGCGCCGTAATATCGATGTCAGTTCCGAAAAATTCCAGCGTGGTTTTGCGCGGGTGGTTTATGTGAACGGTACGCTGGCGCTTGAAAACGGCGTTATCCGTGGTGAGCAGATCGGCGCGACATTCCAGGGTATCGTCAAGGATCAGAGCGGTAATATGGATATGACGGGTACATTCATGCCTGCCTATGGCCTGAACCGCCTGTTTGGTGAATTGCCGTTTATCGGCATCTTCCTCGGCAATGGCCGGGATCGCGGATTGTTGGGCATTACCTTCAAGCTGACAGGCCAAACGGATGCGCCGCGCTTGGCGATCAACCCGCTATCGCTGATCGCGCCCGGCGTGTTCCGACAAATCTTCGAGTTCCAATAAAAAGGGCCGCTTTCGCGGCCCGATGTCTTCTGCGTTTTTCACCAGCCCAAATCAGGCAGGCCGCACCAGAATGTGCTTTTTCTTGCCCAGCGATAGCTTGATGACGCCATCGGCAGTGACTTCGCCTGCGCCGATGACCTGGCGTTCATCGGTAATGCTCTGGTCGTTGATGCGAACCGCACCGCCCTGAATATGGCGGCGGGCTTCACCATTGGAGGTGGCGAGACCGGCGCGGACGATGAGCGACAACAGGCCGAGGCCTGCCTCCAGCTCGCCCTTCGGCACGTCGATGGAGGGCAGGTCATCTGCCAGCGCACCTTCTTCGAAGGTCTTGCGGGCAGTTTCCGCGGCCTGTTCGGCATTCTGGCGGCCATGCAGCATGGCGGTGATTTCGGTCGCGAGGATTTTCTTGACCTCGTTGATTTCCGAACCGCCAAGCGCCGAAAGCCGCGCAATCTCATCCATCGGCAATGTCGTGTAGAGCTTCAGGAAGCGAGACACGTCCGCATCTTCCGTGTTGCGCCAGTATTGCCAGAAGTCATAGGCAGACAGCATATCCGGATTCAGCCACACGGCACCGTTCAGGGATTTGCCCATTTTCGCACCGGAAGAGGTGGTCAACAGCGGCGAGGTCAGCGCGTAGAGCTGCTGCGTTCCCATGCGGTGGCCGAGGTCGATACCGTTGATGATATTGCCCCACTGGTCCGATCCGCCCATTTGCAGGCGGCAGCCGGTGCGCTTGTTCAGTTCGACGAAATCGTAGGCCTGAAGGATCATGTAGTTGAACTCGAGGAAGGACAGCGACTGCTCACGGTCCAGACGCGACTTGACGCTGTCGAAGGACAACATGCGATTGACCGAGAAGTGGCGGCCGACATCACGCAGGAATTCGAGGTAGTTGATATCGCGCAGCCAGTCGCCATTGTTGATCATCATGGCGGGCTTCACCGCCTGATCGTAATCGAGGTAGTTGGCGAACACGCGCTTGATGGAAGCAATGTTGCTTTCGATGGTGTCGACCGTCATCAGCTGACGTGCATCATCCTTGAAGGAAGGATCGCCAACCATGCCGGTGCCGCCACCCATCAGCGAAATCGGCTGGTGGCCGGTTTTCTGCATCCAGTGCAGCATCATGATCTGGATCAGACCGCCAGCGTGAAGGCTCGGCGCGGTCGGATCAAAGCCAATATACGCAGTCACGGTTTCCTTGGCGAAGAGTTCATCGAGACCTGCCTCGTCGGAGATCTGGTGAATAAAGCCGCGCTCATCAAGCGTGCGGAGGAAATCGGACTTGAACCTGGACATAACCTTTTTCTTTCTGGCTGGGTCTTCGTTTTCACTGAAATGCCAATGAATGCCGCGCCCTTAGCATTGTTTTTTGATAAATGCACCCGATTCAGCCATGAATGTTTCGATCACGGTTGAGATGATTCCTTTTGCGGGAGAGCGGTGCATGGGTGAAGTGAAAACGGCACTAGGACTGATGAGCGGCACGTCCATGGATGGAATCGACATCGCCCTGTTGCACACCGATGGCGAAACGATCGTCAAGCACGGCCCGAGCGGCTATTTCCCCTATGATCCGCAGCTGCGCGCCGTGTGGCAAAAGGCGCTGGTGACGGCGAAGTCCATCACGCAGCGCACCGAGCGACCCGGAGATTTGGCGCAGGCCGAGCGCAAACTGACGCTGGCACACGCCGCTGCGGTGAATTCGTTTTTGCGACGCCATGGGTTAAATGCAAAAGCCATCGATGTGATCGGTTTTCACGGCCAAACCGTTCTGCACCGCCCGGATGACGCGCTGACCGTGCAGATTGGCGATGGGCCATTGCTGGCGGAAGAAACCGGCATCGATGTGGTATACGACATGCGCGCCAATGACATGGTGCAGGGCGGGCAGGGCGCGCCGCTCATTCCTGTATATCACGCCGCCCTTGCCGCCAATCTGCCGGAACAGTTCGAAACACCTGCGGTTTTCGTCAATATCGGCGGCATCTCCAATCTGACTTATGTAGGAGACGGCGGCGCGTTATCGGCTTTCGATAGCGGCCCCGGCAATATGCTGATCGATCAATGGATCGAAGCGCACACCGGCAAAACCTATGATAAGGGCGGCGCGACGGCGGCAACAGGAACCGTCGTTCCATCACTGGTGTCGCAATATCTGGAAAGCCCGTTTTTCTCCGCCAATATTCGTCGTTCACTGGATCGGTCAGATTTTGTAGCCCCGCAAAAAGGCGAGGTGTCTCTGAGCGATGGCGCACGGACCTTGGCGCATCTGACCGGCGCCGCCATCCTCAAATCCGCGAGTTATCTGCCGGAAGCAGCCAAAACCTATGTTGTCTGCGGTGGTGGGCGATTGAACCCGGTTATCATGGCTGAGTTGTCTGCACAGGCCGCGAAGCACGGCGCGAAGGTTATCGCAGCAGAAGAAGCAGGCTTTGACGGTGGTGCGATGGAAGCGGAGGCTTGGGCTTATCTCGCCGTGCGTTCGCTGAGAGGACTGCCGTTGACCTATCCCGGCACGACAGGCGTGAAGGAGCCAGTGACGGGTGGGGTTTTGGTGAGAGTGTGAGAGAACCAACTCCTACGTCATGCCGGACCTGATCCGGCATCCAGCCGCCTTGCGTCTGCAAGGCGAGAGGACACCTCTCCAACCAATCCCGTCGGCTGGACCCCGGATCAGGTCCGGGGTGACGGAGTTTGAGGAGAGGTATGCAATCAATTGACCTGCTCAAGAAGGCTTCTCTCAAACAAAAACCGCCGGGGACACCGGCGGTTTTGAAGGTCGTCTTATTTCAGTCTCACCGAATCCGCTTTGCAGCCGGTTCCGGCACCAGCTCGCCATTCAGGCGGCGGTCGAGGTAGTCTTCGCATTCGCCCATCAACGTATCCACCTGTCCGTTGAAGAAGTGGTTTGCGCCGGGGACGGTGCGATGGGTGATGAGGATGCCCTTCTGTGTCTTCAGCTTTTCCACCAGAACATTGACGTCCTTTTCCGGCGCTACCTTGTCCGCATCACCATTGATGATGAGGCCAGAGGATGGGCAGGGGGCGAGGAAGGAGAAGTCGTAGGTGTTTGGCTGCGGAGCAATCGACATGAAACCTTCGATTTCCGGGCGGCGCATCAGAAGCTGCATACCGATCCACGCGCCGAACGAGTAACCGGCCACCCAACAGCTCTTCGAATCGGGGTGCAGGCTCTGGACCCAATCCAGTGCCGATGCTGCGTCCGAAAGCTCGCCCGCGCCGTGATCGAATTCGCCCTGGCTGCGACCGATGGAGCGGAAGTTGAACCGCAACGTCGTGAAGCCGCGCTTCTGGAACAGGTAGAAAAGCTGATAAACGATCTGGTTGTTCATCGTGCCGCCGAACTGCGGGTGCGGGTGCAGGATGATGGCAATCGGCGCGCTTTTTTCCTTGGACGGCTGGTAACGGCCTTCGAGGCGACCCGCGGGGCCGTTGAAAATGACTTCGGGCATTGGTACTCCGGTCGTGTTTTTCAGTTTCTGACGCTTTCCATGCGCAAGAAGACTTGACGCGGATGGTCAGCTTTTCTAAAACCCAGTTTAGAATTATTCGAAACTTCGCGTGCCTTCAGCACAGTTGAACGTGTCATAAGGCAAGCGCGACGGAAATTTCAAGGAAAATGCGCGTCTGCGCATCAATCATAGGTCAGACAGAAACAATTTCCGCATGAACACGACAACGCGCACATATCTGGACTGGAATGCGACGGCACCTTTGCTGCCCGCCGTTCGGGCTGCGCTTGTCTTAGCGCTGGATGTGCAGGGCAATCCATCGTCCGTTCATAAGGAAGGCCGTGCCGCCCGCGCCGCTTTGGATGCGGCGCGTCGCGATGTGGCCGCTCTTGTTGGCGGGCAGGCCGCTCATGTCGTCTTTACCAGCGGTGCGACGGAAGCGTCCAATCTGGTGCTTTCGCCTGTGTTCAAGATGGGCCGTGCGGCACTGTCCATCGGTCATCTTTATGTGTCTGCCATCGAGCATCCGGCCATCCGCGAAGGCGGACGCTTCGATAAGGCTCATGTCACCGAGATTGCGGTAACGGCGGATGGCTTGATTGATCTGGCTGCGCTTGGAGCTGCGCTGGCCTCACATGATTCCACTACCGGCCTGCCGATTGTGGCGGTAATGCTGGTGAATAATGAGACCGGAATTATTCAGCCTGTGGCAGAAGCTGCGCGTCTGGTTCATGCGGCTGGCGGCTTGCTCGTGGTGGATGCCGTACAGGCGGTTGGTCGCATTCCGGTGGATATCGAAGCGCTGGGTGCGGATTTCCTGATCATTTCGTCCCACAAGATTGGCGGTCCGAAAGGTGTCGGCGCGCTGATCTCCCGTGGTGAAGTGATGATGCCGAAACCTCTGATCCATGGCGGTGGGCAGGAAAAGGGGCATCGTTCCGGCACGGAAAACACCTTGGCGATTATCGGTTTCGGCGTGGCTGCTGCGGAAGCGGCGCGCAATCTGGAGACTGAAAATACGCGGTTGAAGGGTTTGCAGGTGCAGTTGGAAGACGCGATGCGGGCTCTAGCACCTGATGTTATCGTCCATGGCCACGATGCGGCGCGGGTTTGCAACACCACCTTCTTCACGCTGCCGGGCCTGAAATCCGAAACCGGGCAGATTGCTTTTGATATAGAAGGCGTGGCGCTCTCGGCTGGTGCTGCCTGCTCTTCCGGCAAGGTGGGCGAAAGCCATGTTTTGACGGCGATGGGCCATGACCCCAAGCTTGGTGCCTTGCGCATTTCGTTAGGGGCTGCAACCACGCAGGCGGATATTGAAAAGGCTATTGCGGCTTTTACAAAAATAGCCGGTCGGCGAAAGCTGACCGTGCAGGCTGCCTGATCTGGCGGTGAGAAAATTGCGGAATGTCAAAATTTCGCTTGCGGTGCGGTGTGAAAAGCGCCAACCCGCCCTTAAATAATACGTAAAAGCGCTGGCTTCATGAAGCCGTCGCATTTATGCAAGCGCGAATGAAGACGGGCTACCCCGTCTTGAGACGTTGACAAGCCACCGGACCTTGGATCCGGCGAGATTGGAGAACGAATATGGCTGCGGTTCAGGAAACAATCGATCAGGTTCGCCAGATCGATGTGGACCAGTATAAATACGGTTTTGAAACTCAAATCGAAGTGGACAAGGCTCCAAAAGGTCTTTCCGAAGAGGTTATCCGTTTCATTTCCGCCAAGAAGGAAGAGCCGGAATGGATGCTGGAATGGCGTCTTGAGGCTTACAAGCGCTGGCTGACCATGGAAGAGCCCACTTGGGCGCGCGTGAATTACCCAAAGATCGACTTCAATGATCTTTATTATTACGCAGCGCCAAAGAGCACGCCGGGTCCGAAGTCGCTTGAGGACGTCGATCCTGAGCTTTTGAAGGTCTATGAAAAGCTCGGCATTCCGCTGATGGAACAGGAAATTCTGGCTGGCGTCGAGAACCGCCGCGTGGCCGTGGATGCGGTGTTCGATAGCGTATCTGTCGTAACCACGTTCAAGAAAGAGCTGATGAAGGCCGGCGTGATTTTCATGTCGATCTCGGAAGCCATTCGCGAATATCCTGAGCTGATCAAGAAGTATATCGGTTCGGTCGTTCCAACGACTGACAACTATTATGCGACGCTGAACTCCGCGGTGTTTACGGATGGTTCGTTCGTGTTCGTGCCAAAGGGTGTTCGTTGCCCGATGGAACTGTCGACGTACTTCCGTATCAACGAGAAGAACACCGGCCAGTTCGAGCGCACGCTGATCATCGCGGAAGAGGGCGCTTACGTGTCCTACCTTGAAGGCTGCACGGCACCGCAGCGCGACGAGAACCAGCTTCACGCTGCCGTGGTCGAGCTTGTGGCTCTGGATGACGCCGAAATCAAATATTCGACCGTCCAGAACTGGTATCCGGGCGATAAGGACGGCAAGGGCGGCATCTACAACTTCGTGACCAAGCGCGGCGATTGCCGTGGCCACCGTTCGAAGATTTCGTGGACGCAGGTGGAAACCGGCTCTGCGATTACGTGGAAGTATCCATCGTGCATTCTGCGCGGCGATGACAGCCGTGGCGAGTTTTACTCGATTGCCGTGTCCAACGGTCATCAGCAGATCGACAGCGGCACCAAGATGATCCACCTCGGCAAGAACACGTCGAGCCGCATCATCGCCAAGGGAATTGCTGCCGGTTTTTCGGAAAACGTCTATCGCGGCCAGGTTTCGGCCCACCGCAAGGCGACCAACACGCGTAACTTCACGCAGTGCGACAGCCTTCTGATCGGCGACAAGTGCGGCGCACACACCGTGCCTTACATCGAAGCAAAGAATTCTTCGGCCCAGTTCGAGCACGAAGCAACGACGTCGAAGATTTCCGAAGATCAGTTGTTCTACTGCCTGCAACGCGGCATTCCCGAAGAAGCCGCCATCGCACTGATCGTCAACGGTTTCGTCAAGGACGTGATCCAGCAGTTGCCGATGGAGTTTGCGGTTGAAGCGCAGAAGCTGATTGGCATTTCGCTGGAAGGCTCTGTTGGCTGATGGAAAAATCCCGTTTGGGCGGCACGTCACGGCTTATTGTGTTGTGCATATTCGTCGTCATGTGCGGGGTATTTCTTGGGATAGGCGGGCTTTTGGCGGGCTGGGTGTTCGCCAAGCCTCTTTTGATAGGCAGCGGTATTGGGCTGGTAGCCATTTTTTGGCTCACCGATGCGTTGAAACCAGAGACATTTGACCGTTTCTCTTTTCGTAAGAGAAAACAAGATTGAGAGAT
This sequence comes from Agrobacterium sp. rho-13.3, assembly GCF_033957765.2. NCBI lineage: Bacteria > Pseudomonadati > Pseudomonadota > Alphaproteobacteria > Hyphomicrobiales > Rhizobiaceae > Agrobacterium > Agrobacterium sp. rho-13.3. The sequence continues at coordinate 1,375,118 of NZ_CP192774.1, read as the reverse complement.
AACAACCATGCTTGAAATCATCGACCTGCACGCAAAGATCGCCGATACCGAAACCGAGATCATCAAGGGCTTGAACCTGAAGGTTGCGGCTGGTGAAGTGGCGGCCATTATGGGACCGAACGGTTCTGGCAAGTCCACGCTGTCTTACATTCTGTCTGGCCGTGAAGACTACGAAGTCACCTCTGGCGACATTCTGTACAACGGCGAAAGCATTCTGGAACTGGATGCTGCCGAGCGTGCGGCAAAGGGCATCTTCCTTGCTTTTCAATATCCAGTCGAAATTCCCGGCGTTGCGACCATGCAGTTCCTGAAAGTTGCGATGAACGAGCAGCGCAAGGCACGCGGCGAAGCCGAGCTTTCGACACCTGACTTCATCAAAAAGGTCAAGGAAGCTGCTGGCGATCTGAAGATCGACATGGACATGCTGAAGCGTCCGCTGAACGTTGGTTTCTCCGGTGGTGAGAAGAAGCGTGCGGAAATTCTGCAAATGGCGCTGCTGGAGCCAAAACTCTGCGTGCTGGACGAAACCGATTCCGGCCTCGACATCGATGCGCTGAAAATCGTTGCTGATGGCGTCAACGCGCTGAAGTCTCCGGACCGTGCCACCATCGTCATTACCCACTACCAGCGCCTGCTCGACTACATCGTGCCGGATAGCGTTCATGTTCTTTACAAGGGCAAGATCATCCGTTCGGGCGACAAGGACTTGGCGCTGGAACTGGAAAACAACGGTTACGCCGACATCATCGGTGAAGCAGCCTGATTGCAGGCGAGGAGCTGATGTCCATGAATATGCAAACAACAAACCGGCAAACGCCAGCGGAAACCGCGCTGGTCGAAGCCTTCACCACCAAGTTCAGCGCATTGCCGGGTAATGGCGATGTGGTTGCGGCACGCGATGTGCTGTTCGATGACCTTAAAACCGCTGGTCTTCCAACCCGCCGTATCGAGGCCTGGCACTACACCGACCTCAAGACGCTGCTGCGTGGCATTCCTGAAGATGCGCCGGCACCCGTGATCGAAAAGCGTGCGCCGCTCGTTTCTGGCGGAGCGGTTGCTTATGTGTTGCACGGCACTGCGGCTGATGCTCAGATCGAAGATTTCGACGTCACAAGCTATGCGGCAAACCTGTCCGATGGCACCGCAGCCGCTGCGCTGGTTGCTGCCAGCAAGGACGATACGATCGGTCGCATCAACGGCAGCTTCGTGCGCGATGGCCTTTCGGTTGTCGTTCCCGATGACGCCGAGATCGAACATCCGCTTGAGCTTCAGGCCATCCATGGGGCAGGGCAGGTTCACAGCCGTTTCCCTGTTCGCTTCGGCAAAGGCTCGAAGGCAACGATTATCGAGCGTCACCTTTCGGTGACTTCCGATGCTGCTTTTGTATCTTCGGTCAGCGATATCGAAGTTCAGGATGGCGCGGAAGCGACCTACATCATTCTGCAACAGCAGGGTGTTGCCGATACGCATCTGGGCCAGCTGCGCATCATCATGGGTGCGGATGCCAAGCTGCGTCTGTTCGTCATCAATGCGGGTGGCAAGCTGGTTCGTCAGGAACTGCGCGTCGATGTCGAGGGTGAAGGGTCTGACCTTTCCATCCGTGGCGTCAACCTGTTGGGCGGCGAAACGCATACCGATGTGACCATGGTTCTCGGCCACAACGTGCCGAACACCACCTCGACGGAAGTGTTCCGCAACGTGGTGTTCGATCGCGCCAAGGGTGTTTTTCAAGGCATGATCCGGGTTGCCCCCGATGCCCAGAAGACCGATGCCAAAATGGCCTGCAACACGTTGTTGATGTCGGACGATGGCGAGTTTTCGGCCAAGCCGGAACTTGAAATCTTTGCCGATGACGTTCAGTGCGGCCATGGCGCGACGGTTACCGATATCAGCAACAACCATCTCTATTATCTGATGGCGCGTGGCGTGCCACGGGCAAAGGCGCGTGCCATGCTGGTCAACGCTTTTGTGGACGAGATCATCGAAGAGCTGGAAGACGAGAAACTGGTGGAAGCGCTGGAACAGATCATTGCCAGCTGGCTGGAACATCATGCCTGATAGCGAACGCGCCGTCGTGGCTGCCCCTTACGATGTCGAGACCGTGCGGAAGGATTTTCCGATCCTTTCGCGCGAGGTTTACGGCAAGCCGCTGGTCTATCTGGACAATGGCGCGTCCGCCCAAAAGCCGCAGGTGGTTATCGATGCCATCTCTCAGGCCTATTCGAATGAATATGCGAATGTGCATCGCGGCCTGCATTTTCTGTCCAACGCCGCGACTGACGCTTACGAGGCATCGCGTGAAAAGGTACGGCGGTTTCTGAATGCCGGTTCGGTGGATGAGATCGTCTTCACCAAATCCTCGACCGAAGCCATCAACACGGTTGCTTATGGGTATGGTATGCCAAAAATCGGAGAGGGCGATGAAATCGTTCTGTCGATCATGGAGCATCACTCCAATATCGTGCCGTGGCATTTCATTCGTGAGCGCCAAGGTGCAAAACTGGTCTGGGTGCCGGTGGACGATGATGGCGCGTTCCACATCGAAGCGTTTGAAAACAGCCTGACGGAGCGCACCAAGCTCGTCGCTATCACGCATATGTCCAATGCGCTTGGCACTGTCGTTCCGGTTAAGGAAATTTGCCGTATCGCGCATGAACGCGGCATTCCGGTGTTGGTCGATGGTTCGCAAGGTGCCGTGCACATGCCGGTCGATGTCCGTGATATCGATTGCGACTGGTATGTCATGACCGGTCACAAGCTTTACGGGCCTTCCGGTATCGGCGTGCTGTATGGTAAGGCCGACCGTCTGAAAGAGATGCGTCCGTTTCAGGGCGGCGGCGAGATGATCCTCGACGTATCCGAGGATGCCGTGACCTACAATGATCCGCCGCATCGGTTCGAAGCGGGCACACCGCCCATCGTACAGGCCATTGGCCTTGGTTACGCGCTGGATTATATGGACAATCTTGGCCGCGCTGCCATCGCGTCGCACGAGGCTGATCTTGCGGTTTATGCGGCGGAACGGCTTCGCGAGATCAACTCGCTTCGTATTATCGGCAATGCGCCCGGCAAAGGTGCTATCTTCTCGTTTGAGCTTGAAGGCATTCACGCGCATGATGTTTCTATGGTCATCGACCGTCGCGGTGTTGCGGTGCGCGCTGGCACCCATTGTGCCATGCCGCTCTTGAAACGCTTCGGCGTGACCTCCACATGCCGGGCATCGTTTGGACTTTACAATACACGCGCCGAAGTGGACGCTCTGGCTGAAGCGCTGGACTACGCCCGCAAATTTTTCGCCTGAGATCGAAATTAGGATCAGGGATCATGACCACCGATACCACCGAACAGACACAAGACGTGACCGAAGCTCCCGCCAAGGTTTCCAACATCTCGCCGGACGAACTGGCGCGGATCAGCGATGACGTGATCGCAGCGCTTAAGACCGTCTACGACCCGGAAATTCCTGCGGATATTTTCGAGCTTGGTCTGATCTACAAGATCGACGTCGAAGATGATCGCATGGTCAAGATCATGATGACCCTGACCGCACCCGGTTGCCCTGTTGCTGGCGAAATGCCGGGCTGGGTGGAAAATGCCGTTGGCGCTGTCGAGGGTGTTTCGGGCGTCACGGTGGAAATGACCTTCGATCCACCGTGGACGGCAGATCGCATGTCGGAAGAAGCACAGGTCGCTGTCGGCTGGTATTGAAGCATGTCGCGCAAAACTGTGCAGCGGTTTTGCGAGAACGACATGCGAAAAACAAAGACTTGAAGCGTGTTGCGCGAATCCTTTTTCACGCAACACGCTTCAAGTCCGCTATTGATACCGCCTTCGGGCGGCATTAGATTGAATCCATGAAAGCATCGGGCCTTGAACCCGATTGTTTAAGGAGAGTGGGCCCATGGGCTTTGCAGTGATGACCGTAACCGAGGCCGCCGCCTCTCGCGTAAAAGCAATCGTCGAAAATTCCGGCCCCGATGCCAAAGGCGTTCGCGTCGGCATTAAAAAAGGCGGCTGCGCTGGTATGGAATATACCATCGACCTCGTGACCGTGCCTGACGCCAAGGACGATCTGATCGAGTTCGACGGCGGCAAAGTCTGGATACAGCCATCCGCTGTTCTCTACCTTCTCGGCACGCAGATGGATTTCGAAGTCACAAAAATGCGCTCCGGCTTTATTTTCAGCAACCCGAATCAGACGTCGGCTTGTGGCTGTGGTGAGTCCGTGGAATTGAAGCCAGCCGATCTGGCGGTGCTTGCCAAGCAGCGCGAAGAGGCTGCTAGCGTCTGAGGACGCTTTTTCCTCCGTCATCCCGGACCTGATCCGGGATCCAGTGTGCCGCGTCTGCGGCACCAGAGACTTTTTTGCGATCAAGGACTTGATCGCGCTGGACCCCGGATCAAGTCCGGGGTGACGAAGCGAAGAGTTAAACCACGTTCCGAACAGCAATATCCGCCATCGCCAATGCAGCCTCACGGCTTTTCGCAGCAGCGATGAATCGGCCGTTGTGGCAGAAGGTTGCGCCTTCTACGCCACTTGCCGCTTCCAGATCGCCATTGGTGAGGCCAGCCCAAGCGGCGGGGAGATCGGCGCGCAGTTCAAAACCTTCGTCTGCACGGCGAATGCCGGTCAGGCACCAGTCTTTGTCGCGCGGGTGGACGACGAAGAGAAGGTGGTCGGCGCCGGCTTTGACGATGGCTGGGCGGAAGGGCATTCCGATGGGCAGTTCCAGAACCCGGCCTTCGCCAGTTGCTTCGATTGCTTTCAAAACCAGCGATTCTGCCCGCAATTTTGCGGCTCGTTTGCCGATGCTGGCTTCAACGAAGCTGCGTGCGATGGCAAGGGCAGCGTGGAATGCCTGGGTGTCCGCGTCAGGATCAGTGTTGTCGAACGGTGGCTTCAGGCTTTCCAGTAGTGCGGGCAAGGTGAGGCTGGCAAGCTGCCCGGCGATGGAAGGGCTGAGCGCGCCGTTATCCACCAGATCAATGGGCAGCACGAAGCTGGTATCGAAGGAGGTGTGGATCGCTGCGATGTCAGTTTCAGGCACGCCGGAGGCTGCAAGATAATCATGCCCGTAATGTTTCCAGATCAGCCCGAAAGAGCTGTATGGCTGGTCATCTTCGCGCAATGGCGCGCCGCGCTGGTGGTGATCGAAAATACGGGCCTGCGCATCATAAGCGCCACCGACATCGTAGATGATGCGATCTGACGCTGGCGTGATCCATTCTGGCGCACGGCTGCGAACGATTTTCGCCTCCGGGAAAAGCCGGGTGAGGATGACGCTGGACAGCAGTTCATCGGCGTGGAAGCCACCGGAATGGGTGACGAGAAAATCCGCTGTCATATCGGGAGAGGCCTTATTTTTTATGGGAAATGTCTTGGTTGGGGATCAGATATCTGCTGGGCGACATTATCGCAACCCGCCCGGTCGTTTCTATTTGATCGCTGTGATCTCAAGCTCATGGTCCCCAAGGGGAATGACATCGCCCACGGCCTTGCCCATCAGCCCACGCGCCACCGGCGAGACATAGGATATCGTGCCCGTCTTGGGGTCGGCTTCGTCTTCGCCAACAATGCGATAGGTCTGCACCCGCCCGTCATCGCGCTCGAACGTCACGGTGCTGCCGAAGGCAACCACATCATTGCTCTCCGGCGCTGGAAGTGGCTGGGCCGTGTGCAGCCGCTCGGAAAAATAGCGCAGGTCGCGCATATGCGGTGCTGCCTGGCGTCTGCGCTCATTGATGTCTTCAATGATATTGGCGGCGTCAAAAGCTTCGCGTGCCTGCTTTACGTGCAGCTCAAGCGCCTTCAACCCTGCCTCTGTGACGAGGTTGGGGTGTGGCGAAACGGGGCGGTCCGGCAAGTGCGTTTCCGCAGCCGTTTCCGCACTCTCTTCTTTCACAAAGGCTACGCTCACGTTCAAACTCCATATAATGCTGTTCTTCCTATATGGAGATTGGGGAGAGGAATGACAACGGGCATGGCTATTCGTGCCGCAGTGCCTCGATGGGGCTGAGGCTTGCCGCGCGTCGTGCCGGGAAATAACCAAAGATCACGCCGATTGCCGCAGAGAAGGCAAAGGCAAGCGCGATGATTGACGGGCTGGTGACGAAGGGGACGCCCAAAAAGCTGACCACGCTATAGGCAAGGCCAAGCCCGGTCAGAATGCCCGCGATGCCGCCAAAAGCAGACAACATGACGGCCTCGACCAGAAACTGCGTCAGCACCTGTTTTTCCAGCGCACCGATGGCAAGGCGAATGCCGATTTCCCGCGTGCGCTCGGTGACAGACACCAGCATGATATTCATGATGCCAATGCCCCCGACCAGAAGGCTGACGGCGGCAACTGCGCCCAAAAGGCCGGTCAACAGCGTCGTCGTGCCGGTCATGGCGGACGCAATCTGCGCCATATCGTTGACGTTGAAATCATCCTCGCGGCCAAGGGCAACCCTGCGGCGCTCCCGCAGCAGGTTTTCCAAATCCGATTGCACCTTTGCCGTTGAAACACCGTCCTGCGCCGACACCATGATGCTGGAGATGGTGGTGGTGCCGCCAATGCGTCGCTGGTGGATTTTCAGCGGCATGATGATGGTATCGTCCTGGTCATCGCCCAGACCGGATTGGCCTTTCCGTGCCAGAACGGCAATGACGGGGCAGGAGATGTTGCTGACACGAACCGTCTGGCCGACCGGGTTTGCAGAACCGAACAGTTCCTGCCGCACGGTTTCACCGATGATGCAGCCAATCTGGCCACCGCGATCTTCGGCAGGCAGGAATTCCCGGCCTGATGCCAGCGTCCAGTCCTGCGCAATCAGATAATCATTGGTTGTACCAACGACGCTGGTGGAGTGGTTCTTGCCACCGTAGATGACCGTTGCTGCCGAGCTTCTGTTGACGGGGGCGACGGCACGAATGCCGCTGATCTGGTCGCGCATCGCTTGCACGTCATGATCGGTAAAACGTTTGGCCTCCGTGCTGGCACGGCCCGGTCCGAACTGGCCGGGACGCACGAACAGCATATTGGTGCCGAGGCGCGAGAGTTCTGACTTCACCTTCGCTGTCGTGCCATTGCCAATCGTGACCATGGCGATAACAGCGGCAACGCCGATCACGACGCCCAGCACGGTGAGAAATGAGCGCAGAATGTTGCGGCTGATGGCGCGCAGGGCAAGGCGGGCGGTTTCAAGAAACATCGACGGCCTCCACACTCTGTGCGGCGCTGTCTGACGCGAGATGGCCGTCCACAAACCGCAACAGCCGGTTGGCGTGGGCGGCAATGTCTTCTTCATGCGTGACCATAACGACGGTGATGCCTTTTTCGCGGTTCAGCGTTGTGATGAGGTCCATGATCTCGGTGCTGGTTTTCGTGTCAAGATTGCCGGTCGGCTCATCGGCCAGAAGCAGAGCGGGTTTGGTAACGATGGCGCGGGCAATTGCCACACGCTGCTGCTGGCCACCGGAAAGCTCCTGCGTGGTATGATGCTCCCGGCCTGCCAGACCCACCTGTGCCAGCGCTTCCATGGCCAGCGGGCGGCGCTCACCCGCTTTCATGCCGCGGTAAATCAGCGGCAGCTCCACATTCTCGACAGCGGAGGTGCGGGGCAGGAGGTTGAACCCCTGAAACACGAAGCCCAGCATGTGCCGCCGCAAAAGCGTGAGCTGTTCGTTGTCAAAGCCGCTGGTCGGCACGCCCTGAAACAGATATTCGCCCGCCGTCGGCGTGTCGAGGCAGCCGATAATGTTCATCGACGTCGATTTTCCGGAGCCGGAAGGCCCCATGATGGCGACAAACTCCCGCGCCCGGATCGACAGGCTGACGCCATCCAGCGCCCGGATCGTCGCTTCTCCAACACCGTACTGTTTGACGACGCTGCGAAATTCGATGAGTGGTTCAGACGTCATGTTCTTCTCCCGCCTCAACTGCTGCGCTGAGTGGAATCGGTGATGACCTGATCATCGGGTGTAATCTCCCCCGATTTGATGGCGGTGAATTGGCCATCCGTGGAACCTGTTTCCACCTCAACGGACACCGGGTTGTTATTGCGCAGAACCCAAACGCTGCGTTTTGCCATTTGCGCCTGTTCGCCACCGCGCTGGGAACGTCCCATGCGGGGAGGGCGAAACAGGCTCATCAACCCGCCACCACGAGACGCGGATTCGCGTGGCGGGGTATAACGCAGGGCGGCGTTGGGAACGAGAATGGCCTCTTTGATCTGCTCCACGACGATGTTCGCGGTTGCCGTCATGCCAGGACGCAGCAGCAGTTCGGCGTTATCCACCGTCAGTATGCCTTTGTAGGTCACGACATTCGAGACGGTCTCCGAGGCGAACCTTACTGTCTCGATGGCTGCCGGAAAGCTTCTTTCCGGGTAGGCATCCACGTTGAATGTTGCGGTCTGGCCGGTTTGCACCTTGCCGACATCGGCTTCGTCAATCGCCACCTGAAGCTCCATTTCGCGCAAATCTCCGGCGATGGTGAACAGGACAGGCGCGTTGAGGGAGGAGGCGACCGTGGCACCGGGGTCCACACTGCGGGTCAGAACCACGCCATCGATGGGCGAAACGATCTTGGCCTTGCCGAGATTGACTTCCGCCAAACGCAGGTCCGCTTCTGAGGACAGCACCGCTGCGGCGTTGACTTCCAGCGTTGCACCGGCGGCGTCATAATTAAACTGTGCGACCTCCAGATCCTGCTGGCTGGAGACTCGGCTCTGCACCAGCGATTTCAGGCGCTCCAGCGAGGCATTGGCAGAGCCAAGATCGGCTTTGGCCTTCAGCACGGTGGCCTTGGCGGAAGCGAGTTTGGCGCGTGCGCTTTGCACGTCTGCTTCCAGCTTGTTGGTGTCCAGTTCAGCCAGAATATCGCCAGCCTTGACGGGACTGTTATAGGTCACATTCACCTTGCGGATGGTGCCAGAAAGCTCACTGGAAATATCCACCTTGTCCGTTGGCTGGACTGAACCCGTGGAGGTGACGATGACAGAAAGATCGCCCTTGGTCACCGCCTGCGTGGTGTAGGTGTAGGAAACGCGGGAGCCGCCGAACACGTAATAATACGTGGCTGCACCCGTGAGAGCCAAAAGCCCGACAACGACATAGACAAAACGCCGCGATTTCTTTTTGCCGGACTTTGCCGAAACGAGAATCTCCCGAAGATCAGGCTGTGGCAATGACGTATCGGTTTTGTCTTGATTGTTATCGGCAGTTTTCATTCTTTTATCCATCAAGAGAATGCAGCGAAAAGACTTATGGGCAGCGAAGCGCCGTTAAGCCATTGAAACGCGTCGACGTTGTTTCCAACTGTTTTATCCGGCTTGGCATAGCTTCGTGGCAGGGTGAAGTGAAAACTTGGTAATATTATCGTTGATCAATCGCTCCGGAGCTTTTGACGAGGCTTGAGACGAGGTCATAAAAAACAAATGAAAAGATGATTTTATCTGTTGCAGGGCGTGAGCGAACCGTGTATCTCCCCCTCATCGCAAAGGCGGAGTGTAGCGCAGTCTGGTAGCGCATCTGGTTTGGGACCAGAGGGTCGGGAGTTCGAATCTCTCCACTCCGACCATTGCGATTAAAAGAAGATGTTGATTTTTATCCGTTTTCTTTTTTTCTTCAGTGTCACTGATAGAAACAACGATCCTTTCACGTCTGATGAAATTGCGCGTAACTTTCGTTGCGGCCGAAGCTGTCTCTCAGCAGGTCAACATCCCCGAATATAAATTGTCGCTTTTCTCAATGCAGCTTGTTGTGCATGAGCAGGGGTGTTTCTGACAAATTTCGTTAGGTGTTCGCTGTCGCCGATTCATCTGTGCCATATGGCAGATAGATTTAGCTGATCAGACGATTGTTGGCTTGCAGGGCGCGTCTTGATCGATGCCGAACGATATCGGCATCGACATGAGGGCAGTTACTTTTAGATGTCCAGATTCTCCGCGAAAGCGGCGCGGTCCTGGATGAAGCGGAAGCGAGCTTCGGGTTTGGTGCCCATGAGGTTGTCCACGGCTTCGCGGGTGCCCTCGAAATCCACATCATCAATATCGACCCGCAAAAGCGTGCGCTTGCCGGGGTCCATCGTGGTTTCCTTGAGCTGGGTGGCCATCATTTCGCCAAGGCCTTTGAAGCGCCCGATTTCGACCTTTTTGCCCTTGAACACGGTTTCCATCAGTTCGGCGCGGTGCGCGTCGTCGCGCGCATAGACCGTTTTTGCGCCCTGCCGGATGACGTAAAGAGGCGGCACGGCCAGATAGAGATGTTTGCCGCGAATGAGTTCCGGCATTTCCTGATAGAAGAACGTAATCAGCAACGAGGCGATGTGCGCGCCGTCCACGTCGGCATCGGTCATGATGATGATGCGCTCGTAACGCAAATCTTCATCGCGATATTTACTGCGCGTGCCGCAGCCGAGCGCCTGAATGAGATCGGCGATCTGCTGGTTGGCGGATAGTTTTTCGCGGCTGGCGCTGCCGACGTTGAGGATTTTTCCGCGCAGCGGCAGGATGGCCTGATTGGCGCGGTTGCGCGCCTGCTTGGCAGACCCACCCGCGGAGTCACCCTCGACGATGAAAAGCTCTGCACCCTCCGCCGTGTTCTGTGAACAATCCGACAGCTTGCCGGGCAGGCGCAGCTTGCGCACGGCAGTCTTGCGGTTGACTTCTTTTTCCTTGCGGCGGCGCAGGCGCTCTTCGGAGCGCTCGATGACCCAGTCCAGAAGCTTGGCCGCTTCATTTGGGTTGCCAGCCAGATAGTGATCGAAAGGATCACGCAGAATGTTCTCCACAAGGCGCTGAGCCTCGACCGTTGCCAGCTTGTCCTTGGTCTGGCCGACGAATTCCGGCTCGCGGATGAAGACGGACAACATGCCGACGGCGGAAATCATCACGTCATCCGTGGTGATTTCTTTTGCACGTTTGTTTTGCGTGAGTTCCGCGTAGTTTTTCAACCCTTTTGTGAGCGCAATGCGAAGGCCTGCTTCGTGCGTTCCGCCTTCAGGGGTCGGGATGGTGTTGCAATAGGAATGCAGCTGGGCGTCGCCGCCATACCAGGTGACAGCCCATTCCATTGCGCCATGGCCGCCGGTCTTTTCCGTGCGGCCGGAGAAAATTTCCCGCGTGACGGTGAATTCTTTGCCGAGCGTTGCGGCCAGATAATCCTTCAAGCCACCGGGGAAGTGGAACACGGCCTTTTCAGGAATATCGCCATCAGCCGGCACCATGCCGGGATCGCAACTCCAGCGAATTTCCACGCCGCCGAAAAGGTAGGCCTTGGAGCGCGCCATGCGGAAAATGCGGGCAGGTTCGAACTTTGCGTGATCACCGAAAATCTGCGGATCAGGATGGAAACGCACCCGCGTTCCGCGACGATTGTGCACATCGCCAAGTTCTTCCAGTCCGCCCATAGGCACGCCGCGCGAAAAACGCTGGCGATAAAGTTTGCGGTTTCTGGCCACTTCCACTTCGAGCAGATCAGACAAGGCATTGACCACCGAAACGCCCACGCCGTGCAGACCGCCGGATGTTTCATACGCCTTACCATCAAACTTGCCGCCCGCGTGCAGCTTGGTCATGATGACTTCGAGCGTGGATTTGCCCGGAACCTGCGGGTGGTTTTCCACGGGAATACCGCGACCATTATCGCTGACCGTCAGGAAACCTTCCGCATCCAGATGAACCTCGATGAAGTTGGCATGTCCTGCGACGGCCTCATCCATGGAGTTATCGATGACTTCGGCAAACAGGTGGTGCAGTGCTTTTTCGTCAGTGCCGCCAATGTACATGCCGGGGCGCATACGAACGGGCTCCAGCCCCTCCAGCACACGGATGGACGAAGCGCCGTATTCTTCAGTCGATGAGGTGGAAACGACTGCGGGCTTTGGCGCGCGGGCAACAGGTTTGATTGCAGGCGCAGGCGTGCTGTCACGAGTCTCGGGTTCGTTACGCTGCGCTGCGGTGTTGCCGGAGAAAAGATCGTTGCTATCGTCCATTGTGCCCAGTTCAATCAGAATTTGGCCATGCGAGCAGGCGTATGATTGGCCGGAACGGCAATCGTATTTTTGCTACTCAAGCACGGATAATTGGTTTTCGAGTTATCTCAAGGATTGCGCCGCGCTTGCCCGGATGGCAAGTGTTTAGGCTTAAATGAAACGGTTCCTCACGGCATGTCCACAGCTATTTTCACCTTTTGTACTCTTTTTTGTGCCTCTGTTGCGATCCTGCCAGCCTATGCGCAAGATGCCGCGGGGCCGTTGAAACCCTTCAAGGATGATCTGTTTTCCGCCCAGACGGTGCTTTCCACGAGCGATGGCAGCGCGTCGCAAATCATCGATTATCAGGAAATGCGCGACATCAATGGCCGTGATGAAACGCCGGAACGGCGTGTGAAGCGGCAATATGTCGATATGGCGCCGAAGAAATTTCAGGAGCTTGAAACGATCTCCGCCGGGGGCAGGGCGCTGGAGGTTGGGCGCGTTGGTCCGGCCTCTGGCCAGTCATTCACGGTGATTTTCATCCATGGCCGTGGTGGAGACCGCAGGCTGGGCATGAATGACTATACATTCGGCGGCAATTTCAACCGCCTGAAAAACCTCGCCGTTGCCAATGGCGGCACGTATTATGCGCCCAGCATACGCAGTTTCGATGAAAAAGGCGTGGCTGACGTTGCCGCGCTGATTGCCGACGCAAAACAAAAATCCGCAGGACGCCCGGTTATTCTCAGCTGCGCCTCCATGGGCAGCTTTATTTGCTACGGCATCAGCCGCGATAACAAAGCCGTGGCCGACCTCAAAGGCATGGCGATCCTCGGCGGCGCTGTCGATCCAGACTTTCCGAAAAGTGCTTTTGCCAAGGCAAAAAAGCCGGTGTGGTTTACGCATGGCAGTGAGGACAAGGTCTATTCGGCAGAGCAGCAGGCAACAATCTTCCGCACAATGCTGAAGGCTGACCAACCCACACGGTTCACGCTCTATCAAACCGGATCTCATGGCACGCCGGTGCGGATGACGGACTGGCGTGCGGTTCTGAACTGGATTCTCTCCAAGTGAGCAAAGAAACGGCTTTGGAGCGGTAAAAAATCGGCGGAATGCAGCGATTTTAACCAAAGTTCTGAACCAAAATGTTGCTTTTTTGTACCAAATGGTATCGCTACCTATTAAAAGGTAAGGAAAATTGCCGCTAGCGGTGCTCGCGCATGTCGAGCACCTCGTCAAGAATGAGGAATGGATCGCCAATGACCCCTGATGTTCGCCCGCTTGTTGCTGGAAACTGGAAGATGAACGGAACGCGCGATTCGCTCGATCAGATCAAGGCCATGGCCGAAGGGGTTAAAGGCGCCCTGTCCGAAAAGGTCGAGGCGCTGATTTGCCCGCCTTCGACGTTGCTGTATGTGGCGACCGCACTTTGCGATGACAGCCCGCTGAAAATCGGCGCGCAGGATTGCCACCAAAATCCATCCGGCGCCCATACGGGTGATATTTCCGCTGAAATGATTGCCGATTGCTTCGGCACACACGTCATCGTCGGCCACTCCGAGCGCCGCACCGACCATGCAGAAACCGACCATCTGGTCCGTGCCAAGGCGTCTGCCGCACATGCGGCAGAGCTTATCGCCATCGTGTGCATTGGCGAGACGGCTGATGAGCGGAAGGCGGGCCAGACGCTGGACATTCTCAAGCGCCAGCTTGCAGGCTCCCTGCCGGATGAGGCGACGGCGGCAACGACAGTGATTGCCTACGAGCCTGTCTGGGCCATCGGCACCGGCCTGACGCCAACGACCCAGGACGTCCGTGAAGCCCATGCTTTCATGCGTGACGAGCTGGTGAAGCGCTTTGGCACGGAAGGCAAGGGCATGCGCATTCTCTATGGCGGCTCGGTTAAACCCGGCAACGCGCTGGAGCTGATGGGCGTAGACAATGTGGATGGCGCGTTGATTGGCGGTGCCAGCTTGAAAGCGACCGATTTCCTGTCCATCTATGCGGCATACCAGCAATTGACCGCTTGATAGCGTCTTTCGTCTTACAGGGGCTTGGAATACGCTTTCGCCTCATGTAAAGAGCCGCAAACTTCTTCATTGTGCTCCAAACGGGGCATGGAATGGATTGTCATGCAGAACGTACTGATTGTTATTCATCTCATGATCGTGCTGGCGTTGGTCGGCGTGGTTCTGATCCAGCGTTCCGAAGGCGGTGGCCTTGGTATCGGCGGTGGTTCAGGCTTCATGTCCGCACGCGGCACGGCAAATGCTCTGACGCGCGCAACAGCGATTTTGGCGGCATTGTTCTTTGTAACGTCTTTGGGCCTCGGTCTTCTGACCCGTTACGAATCGCGCCCGACTGATATTCTGGACCGTATTCCCGCCACCCAAGGGCAGGGCAACGGCATTCTGGATACGCTTGGACCGTCTTCGACGGCACCTGCGACAAACGGCGCTCCGTCTTCGACAAATGGTGCAGCTGCTCCGGCCACAACGCCAGCACCTGCAACACCGGCTCCGGCCAATCCGAACGCTGTACCGACCGGACAATAAACCCCGGCCAAAGCATAACACTCCGGCAGGCTCACCCCTGCCGGTTTTCTTTTGTTTACATTCCGGCCAAGCCTGCTCGCTTCATCAACAGATGAATGCGGATGCTAAGAAATTTGAGCTGGCGGAATCACTCATTTAAAGGTAATCGGTGAATCCCATGGCGCGATATGTATTCATAACAGGCGGCGTGGTCTCCTCTCTTGGTAAGGGCATCGCAGCTGCTGCACTCGGAGCGTTGTTGCAATCCCGTGGTTACCGGGTGCGGCTTCGCAAACTTGACCCATATCTGAATGTCGATCCCGGCACGATGAGCCCGACACAGCACGGCGAAGTGTTCGTGACTGATGACGGCGCGGAGACAGACCTCGATCTCGGGCACTATGAGCGCTTCACAGGGCGTTCGGCGACCAAGACGGATAACATCACCACGGGTCGCATTTACAAGAACATCATCGATAAGGAACGCCGTGGTGATTACCTCGGCGCGACAGTGCAGGTCATTCCTCACGTCACCAACGAAATCAAGAATTTCGTGACCGAAGGCAACGAAGAGTATGATTTCGTCATCTGCGAAATCGGTGGCACGGTGGGCGACATCGAAGCCATGCCTTTCATGGAAGCGATCCGTCAGGCCAAGAACGACCTGCCGCGCGGCACAGCGATCTTCGTTCATCTGACGCTGATGCCTTACATTCCGGCAGCCGGCGAGTTGAAGACCAAGCCGACGCAGCATTCCGTCAAGGAATTGCAGGCCCTGGGTATTCACCCGGATATCCTGCTGGTTCGTGCAGACCGTGAAATCCCGGAAGCCGAACGCCGCAAGCTTTCGCTGTTCTGCAACGTGCGTCCTTCCGCCGTCATTCAGGCGCTGGATGTGGCCAATATCTATGACGTGCCGATGGCCTACCACAAGGAAGGTCTCGACAACGAAGTTCTGGCAGCTTTTGGCATCGAACCTGCGCCAAAGCCGCGTCTTGAACTGTGGGAAGAGGTTTGCAACCGTATCCACACGCCAGAAGGCGAAGTCACGATTGCCATCGTCGGCAAATATACCGGCCTGAAGGATGCATATAAGTCGCTGATCGAAGCGCTGCATCACGGCGGCATCGCCAACCGCGCCAAGGTGAACTTGGAGTGGATCGAGTCGGAAGTCTTCGAAAAAGAAGACCCGGCCCCCTATCTGGAAAAGGTCAACGCGATCCTCGTTCCGGGTGGTTTTGGCGAACGCGGCTCCGAAGGCAAAATCCGCGCGGCGCAGTTTGCGCGTGAGCGCAAGGTGCCGTATTTCGGCATCTGCTTCGGTATGCAGATGGCGGTCGTGGAAGCGGCCCGTCATCTCGCCGGCATCGAAAAGGCATCCTCCACCGAGTTCGGCCCCACGCAAGAACCAGTCGTTGGCCTGATGACCGAATGGGTGAAGGGCAACGAGCTTGAGAAGCGCAATTCTGCGGGCGATCTCGGCGGCACCATGCGTCTCGGCGCATACAAGGCATCGCTGAAGAAAGACACCAAGATTGCCGAAATCTACGGCTCCACAGACATTTCTGAGCGCCACCGTCACCGCTACGAGGTGAATGTGGACTACAAGGATCGTCTGGAAGAGTGCGGTCTGGTCTTCTCCGGCATGTCCCCAGACGGCGTTCTGCCGGAAACAGTGGAATACCCAGACCACCCATGGTTCATCGGCGTGCAATACCACCCCGAACTGAAGAGCCGCCCATTGGACCCGCATCCATTGTTCGCAAGCTTTATTGAGGCAGCGCTGGAGCGGAGCCGGTTGGTTTGAGCTGATACGATTGAGAATAGAGTGAAAAGGGCCGCAGTGATGCGGCCTTTTTTATTCAAAGTCAACTTTGCGCCAACAGCGGTCATCGGTTGTTTGCAGTCATGCGCTGGGTCGAAACACAACTTCCTCGCCAACAGATGAGCCGAGCCACTCAGGAGCTGCGTCCTGAATGGCCTGTCGGCGTTCGTTATCCGTAAGGCCGCGGACTTTCGCATCGACTGCATCTGGATGATGCTCGAATACGGAAGGCAACATAGAAATTGCGTTCTCGACTGGTGAACCTAGATCATCGAAGACGGTCATCGATTTCGTGCCAGATATCCTCCGTATCTCATCTGCCAGTATAAGGTTGGCTGCCGAGCTGACGATCCATACGTCACATTCGATGTCGGCCTTAGTGAACGAGTAGTTTGGATCAACCGACACTATGATTGGCGCTGCCATGTTAGACTCTCCACGGAAAAAGAGACCTTACGACAGAGCCATGTTGTCCGCAAAGGGCCGAAGGCAGTCTTCGACTTTGCGCCAGAAGCGGTCATTCTGTTTTTGCGTAGCTACAAACCCGATGGTTCAGGCGAGAGCCATCCACTGTGTAGTTGCTTTAGTTCGACAACTTCAGCCTCGGTTGTTGGAAAGAGATCAAAGCCACCGTCGTACGGAGCGAAAACTTTGCCAGTCTTGCGGCTGAACCACAGCGTTGGTCCCGTTCGATCTTTGGAAATGTCGACCAGTAGATCGTTGAACTTTTTGGCATTCCATACTACCGGGAGCGCAGATGCCACCCAATGAAAGTCATCTTCCGTGTCGCGATACCGAAGTTGAGGGTCGAGTTGAGCCGTGAGCGGCTTCCAATACGGTTTTTCATACTCTTCAATTCGGCATTGCACGAGCCAACATGGTACGCCTTCGCCCAGAAATTCATTGCCCAAGATGATTGCCCGTTTTCGAACTTCGTTGCGCTCAAAACGATTTGACGGATAACGATCACTATTTGGCAAAGCATGAAAGCGAACCCAGGGTTTCCCTGACATCTCTCGCAGCTCGAATCCTAGCGGAGGCACCTCGCCATGAAACTCGACCCACTCTTGTTCAAACGAGCTCATACTGTCTCGCCTCATTGTAATAAGCACTCAGATAGTCTGTCACGACGTGGCCGCATCGCAAAGTCTGCTTTGGGCCAAATTCTGACGAGTGATCTTGAGTGCTTTACATGGAAGCTGTTTCTCAGAATAAGATCTCACGACCTTACTTCAGCAAGCGCACGCCTGAGCGGTTCGTCCGTTACCTGGATGAACCCGCGGAAGGGTATGTCCATATCAATCACGAGATAGAACGCCGCTGCCAGAAGTGCTGCGGAGATGATGAAGGATGTGACGACGATGGCGTTCTTCGGGGCGCGATAACCGAAGCTTCCAAAAATAAGGACCAGCCAAGCAACCAGTATGCCAACGAGCGGCATGGGAATCACACCTTCGGACTGCTCGATGATTGTCCATCGCTGTTCCACCAGACGCTGGAACTGTCGCCTGATGTCTGAAGCAAGGTCTTGATGATAGGGTTCCACCGGCTGAAATGTCATGAGTGTATCGGACAACCGGTCAAGAGCTTCCCCTGCGGGATCGGGCACTCCCTGGACGCTGTCATCGGCACGCGCCGGGTGTGCAATCGCCTTTTCTATGTAATCCGATAAAGCCCCACGGGCCTCTCTGCCACCTATGCCGTAGCTCCGAAGCGAGTGGTCGAGCAAAATCAAATTGGTGGCATAGGAATGGGAGTTCGCGTTGACGGTTTCGAATGTGTTCTTTGACGAGTTGATCATGAGGCCAAAGACCAGAGACGTCATGACCACGAAAATATTGGCGACGAGACGGATGACTGTATTGGTTTCGTCGTCTTTATGACGAGCGGACAATCGTGGAGAAATCGCCATTGCACCGAGCGAGGCAGACAGGAGGCACGCGAAAACCGTGGTAGCCAAGAAGGGTTCGACCATTTACAGCGCTCCAAAAGCCGCATTTGCTATTTTAACACAACCACCACACATTCCCCACCAACATCCAGTTCCGGCGCAAACGGCGCACGCACGATCAAACAATCCGACTGCGCCATGATCTTCATCATCGACGAATCCTGTTTCGTAAACGCTTCAACGATGGGGATGCCGTTTTCGTGGCCTATGATTCGGGCACGGAGGTAGTCCTGCCTGATGTCGTTGGCTTTGAGCGGGGTGGCGGTTTTGGCGGTTGTTTCGCGGGAGAGGGGTTGGCGGTGGGCCAGTTTTCTGATGAGGGGTTCCAGAAACAGCAGGCTGCATACGAGGCTTGCCACCGGGTTGCCGGGCAGGCCGAGGACTTGTGTTTCACCGATGGAGCCGACCATGAGGGGTTTGCCGGGGCGCATGGCGATGCGCCAGAAGTCTAGCGTCATGCCTTGGGATTTCAGCGCGGCCTGTACGAGATCATGATCGCCGACGGAGGCACCGCCCAGCGTGACGAGAATGTCGGCTTTCGCTGCGACGGCTTTGTTGATGGCGGCTTGGATGAGGGCATCGTTATCCGGCACAATGCCGAGGTCGAGAATATCTGCCCCGGCTTTGCGGGCAAGCGCTGCCACGCCGAAGGTGTTGGATGCGATGATTTGCGCGGGGTTGGGTGTGCCGCCGGGCTGCACCAACTCATCACCTGTGGCGAGAATCGCCACCACCGGCTTGCGATAAACCGTCAGTTCCGCGTGGTTCATGGCGGCTGCAAGCGTGATATTGGCGAAGGTGAGTTCTGTTCCGGCTTTCAGCGCCGATTCGCCTTGCGCGAAATCCTGCCCGCAGGGGCGAATGTGTCTGCCTACCATAACCTCGAAATTGGTGCGGATATTGCCACCCTCCAGCACCTCTGCATCTTCCTGGATGAGAACGGCATCCGCGCCCTCTGGTACGGGTGCGCCGGTGAAGATTCGGACCGCTTGGCCTTCGCCGACCCTGCCGGAAAAGGCGTGCCCGGCGGCGGCCGTGCCGATGACGGTGAGAATGGAGCCGATCTGCGGGGCGTCCACGGCTCTTAACGCATAACCATCCATGGCGGACGCGTTGAACGGTGGCTGTGTAAGAAGGGCTTGAACATCACGCCCAAGAACGCGCTGATCCGCCTCTGCCAGCGCCACCGTTTCCGTGGCCGTCACAGGCTTTGCTGCACCCAGCAACCGCGCTTGGGCCTCTGCAACGGGCACGAGGGATTTCATGGCGTTTCCTCTGCATTGTGGCTGTGAGTAAAAGGCGTCTTTGTTTTATGCTTTGAAATGGCCAGATTTTCCGCCGGTTTTTTCAAGAAGGCGTATGGAGCCAATTTCCATGCCTTTGTCCGCTGCTTTTGCCATATCGTAGATTGTCAGGCAGGCGATGGAAACGGCGGTCAGCGCTTCCATTTCAACGCCTGTTTTGCCGCTGAGCTTGACCGTGGCTTCGACGCGCAGGCCGGGCAGGGCGGCGTCTTCGGAAATATCCACCGTAACTTTGGTGATCATCAGCGGATGGCAGAGCGGAATGAGATTGGCCGTCTGCTTTGCAGCCATGATGCCAGCGAGGCGGGCCGTGCCGATGACGTCACCCTTTTTGGCGTTGCCTTCACGGATCAACGCCAGTGTTTCCGGTTTCATCTTCACGAAACCTTCGGCGACCGCCACACGGACTGTGTCTGCCTTATCGCCAACATCGACCATATGTGCTTCGCCGGAAGCGCCGATATGGGTGAGTTTTGCTTCGTCGCTCATTCGGCGGCCAGCGTGCCGTTCTGGCCGGTCAGCAGCGTGTGGGTGGCACCGGTGACGTCTTGCTTGCGCATCAGGCTTTCACCCACTAGGAACGTGGTGATGCCGGTTTTCTGAAGGCGTGTGCAATCGTCGTATGTGAAGATGCCGCTTTCGCCCACCAGCAGCTTGCCTGCCGGAACCATCGCCGCCAAGCGTTCGCTGGTGTCCAAGCTGACGTCGAAGGTGCGCAGATTGCGGTTGTTGATGCCGAGAAGCGGGGAAGCGAGTTTCAGTGCGCGCTCGGTTTCTTCCTCGTCATGCACTTCCACCAGAACATCCATGCCCAGCGAAAAGGCTTCGTCTTCCAGACGTTTTGCCTCGTCATCGGAAAGGGAGGCCATGATCAGCAGAATGCAATCGGCGCCCCAGGCGCGGGCTTCATGCACCTGGTAGGTCTCGAACATGAAATCCTTGCGCAGTGCTGGAAGCGAACAGGCGTCCCGCGCCTCTGTCAGAAACTCGGGCGCGCCTTGAAAGCTCGGCGTGTCCGTCAGTACGGAAAGGCACGCAGCGCCGCCAGCCTCATAGGCTTTGGCGAGAGATGGTGGATCGAAATCCGGGCGGATCAGACCCTTGGAGGGGCTCGCCTTTTTGATCTCGGCGATAAGGCCAAAGAGGCCATCGGCCTGCTTGCGCTTGAGGGCATTGTAGAAACCACGCGGCGCGGTTTGATCCGCAGCCATGGCCTTCAGGTCTGCCAGCGAAACCTTTGCCTTGGCAGCGGCGATTTCTTCACGCTTGTAGGCTTCGATCTTTCTCAGAATGTCGCTCATAACCTTGCCTTATTCTTCGTTAGAAACCGCAACCAGCCTGTCGAGGGCTGCCGCTGCTCTGCCTTCGTCCAATGACGCGCTCGCAATCTTCATGCCATCGACAAGTGTTTCTGCCTTGCCCGCGACCACCAGAGCAGCGGCGGCGTTGCAGAGCGAAATGTCACGGTAAGGATTTTTGCGTCCGCTTAAAACTTCGCGCAGTGCTGCGGCATTGGCAACGCCATCGCCGCCCTTGAGATCATCGATGGTGACGGTTTCGACGCCGAAATCCTTCGGTGTCAGATCGAAAGTTCTGATCTTGCCGTCTTCAAGCGCTGCGACATGCGTGGTGCCGGTGGTGGTAATTTCATCCAGACCATCGCCATGAACGACCCAGATGCTTTCCGAGCCAAGATCACGCAGCACTTCTGCCAGCGGCACCAGCCAGCGCGGCGAAAACACGCCGAGCAGCTGCTTCTTTGCGCCTGCCGGATTGGACAACGGGCCGAGCAGGTTGAAGATCGTGCGTGTTCCAAGCTCAACCCGGCTTGGATTGACGTGGCGCATGGAGGGATGATGGCGCTGGGCGAACATAAAACCGATGCTTGCCTCGCTGACGCAGCGGCTGATCAGATCCGGTTCGATGTCCAGCTTCACGCCGAGCACAGACAGCGCATCTGCCGTGCCGGACTTTGAACTCAGCGCCCGGTTGCCGTGTTTGGCAACGGGAACGCCGGTTCCAGCCACGATGATGGAGGCCAGTGTCGAGATGTTGTAGGTGCCGAAGCCGTCGCCGCCTGTGCCGACAATATCCACGGAATCAGCGGGAGCCGTAACGGGCAACATGCGGGAACGCATGGACGACACGGCGCCAATAATCTCATCGACTGTTTCGCCGCGCACGCGCAGCGCCATAAGGAAAGCGCCGATCTGCGATGGCGTTGCCTCCCCGGACATCAGAATGTCGAAAGCCTGACGGGACTGGTCCCGGTTCAGGCTCTCGCCATTGGCAACCTTGGCAATCAGCGGCTTCAGTTCAGCCATATCGTCAAGTCCCCCGAACTTTGCCGTATCAGTAGGATGTCATCGCCTGATCAGCGACCGCCTGATTGATCGTCACACCATAATCGTTCTGAAGACGGTTGACCATCTGATCGAGCATATCGTCACCGGCGGCAGTTGCCATGGCCGTGACCTGCTGATCGCTGTTATCGAGAGCGTCCACTGGTGTTGTGTCGTTGACTTCTGTGACCTTGAACAGAATGCGGCTGGAGCCGTCCGAATCCGGTGCAGTGCCAACGAGACCCTGCGCACCCGCAAAGACGGCGGACACGGCCTGCTGGCCAAGCAATGCATCCTGGCTTGTGCGGCGAAGACCAAGTTTGGTTTCCACGGCAAGACCCATTTCACCGGCGATTGCGGCAAGGGCTTCGCCCTTATCGGCGCGGGCCTTCAACTCATCTGCTTTTGCCGCAAGCGCTGTGCGCTGCTGCTCGGCAGTCCAGTCGGCAACAACCTGTTCCTTGACTTCGTCCAGCGTGCGGTCACGCGGTGCGATGATTTGCTCAAGGTTGAACCAGACATAACCTTCGCGGCCAATGTTGACGGCAGGCGCTTCCGTGTCTGCTTCCGTCTTGAAAACTTCCGTCAGGAGGGCAGGGGTCGGCAAGCCTTCGACGGCGTTGCCCTTTTCGTCTTCACCATTCGCGCTGACCGCATTGATGGTAACAGGCTTAAGGTTCAACTGTGTTGCCGCATCAGCCAAGGAAGAACCGCCGCCACGCAAATCTTCGTAGCGATCATGAACGTTGTTCATCTCTTCGGCAGCTTTAGTGGTGGCGAGGTTGGTTCGAATTTCTTCCTTCGCCTCGTCCAGCGTCTTCATGCTTTCGTTCTTGATGCCGGTAACGCGTAGGATAACCGGGCCGAATGCGCCATCGACAACCGACGAAACGCCGCCGTCCTTCTGGATTGCGAATGCAGCGTCGGCAATGGATGCGTCCGGCACGGTGTCCTTGGTGAATTCACCGAGGGTAACGTCGGCGGGCTGCTTGCCCTGATCCTTCACGACCTGATCGTAGGTGGTAGTGCCAGCGCGAATCTGTGTTGCGGCAGCTTCCGCCATTTCCTTGCCCGGAAAAGTCAGCTGCTCGATCGTGCGACGTCCGGCGGTGCGGAAGTTATCCTTGTGGCCTTCGTAATAGTCCGAAATCTGCTGGTCGGTTACGGCACCCTGATCGGCGATATCGGATGGTTCAAGCTTCACATAGGTGAACTTGCGATATTCCGGTGCGCGATACTGAGTCTTGTTCTTTTCAAACCATGCGGCCAGAACGTCGTCACCCGGTGCCTTCACCGGATCGATATTGGCGTTGGAAAGAAGCACGTATTCGATGGAGCGCTGTTCGTCACGGTACTGCTTCAATGCATCCACCAGAACCTGCGGTGGCTTGAAGCCGTCAGAAATCGCATCAACGATCTGGCCACGGACAGCAACCTTGCTGCGTTCCTTCACGTAATCGTCTTCATTGAAACCTGCGCCGCGCAGGCGCTGGCTGAACAGGGCGCGGTCAAACTGGCCGCTTGGAGATTTGAAAGCGGGGTCTTCGGCGATCAGAGTTGCGAGACGATCTTCCGAAAGGCCGAGGTTCATTTTCGAGGCAAGCTCATCCAGCGCTGCACCGGCGGCAAGCTGGCTGAAGACCTGGCGGTCAATGCCGAATGCCTTGGCCTGCTCTGTCGTCAGGCGGGTGCCGAACTGGCGGCCGACATCGGCAAGCTGGCGCTGGTAGGCAAAACGAAACTCGTTCGGTGTCACCGTCTGATCGCCAACCGTCATGACAGCGTGCGAATTGGTCGAAACCAGAGATGCGGAAACGCCCCATACCCCGAAGGAAACGACGAGGAGAAGAAGGAGTAGCTTTGCAGCCATAGTTCTAGAAGCATTTCTCAGGGAATCGAGCATCGTTATGCAAACCTCACAGTATTCGCCCATTACGCCGGGTCTAAAGCATGTCGCGCAAAAGTGTGCCGCGGTTTTGCGATAACGACATGCGTAAAACAAAGATTGAGGTTTCCTTAAATCAATCCACTTTGAAATTGAAGGCTAAATTCCGTTGAAATGCGGGCTTCTGCAAACGATGGCGTGAGTTGGGTGATTTAAACGTGCTGCCAGTGTGAAATGAAGGCAGAAGACACAAAAAAACCGCCCTGCAAAAAGGCGGTTTTCAACCAGGATGTCTCTTATCGATTCTCGACGCGAGGAGCGATCAAAACGCTTTGCTGCGTTCCATCATCGCTCTGAAATCCTCATCTTCCTTCCGAAGTTCTGCCACTGCGGAAATGACGGATGCCACAAACATTATGCTGATCAAGGCTGCGAGCAGTGTCAAAAATGTAAACATGGCATGTAACTCCAGAAGTGATGAGTATTTCACTCCCGCTGGATCAATAATAATTCATATATTGATTGCGAGATGTGAGTTGCGGGTATTCCGGGCCGTTGTGCTGTGGCTTCTGACCATAAAGGCTGAACGTTGTTGCTACCATTGCAATCACCAACATCGTCCAAGCTGTGCTGATCACGCCGATTTTCGCCGAAGTAGACTGTTTTTCTTTAGTAAACATGTGTCCGTTCCTTTACTGCGATCTGAACGCGCCACCGCTGATCCGGTTCCGCGTAATTGTTAAAAATCGATTAGCATCGTGCCTCTGAAGCTTCCTTGAATGCTTCGTTCATCTGGCGTTCAGAAAGCCGGCAGTTCACGTCAATCCATGAAAACATATTCAACCACGAAGGATGTCGCGATTGTCAGGACCATGATGAACACCAGCATTTTCGTCTCCGATTGGGCTGTAAGCCCGTTTGCCATTCGATGTGGACCTTTATAGAGGAGCGCTTTGAAGCGGCGCTGAATGGCACATTCATTTGATATTCAGCCTTGGCGCAGGGGTGTTGCGTTGCACTTAAAACCCCAAGGTCTTGCGAAGCTTGGCCTTCCGTGACAAAAGGCGGCACAACCAACGTAAGTATCGAGAGCGATATGACGATTGCCTTTTATCCCGGATCTTTCGATCCGATGACCAACGGACATCTGGACGTGCTGATCCAGTCGCTGAACGTGGCATCAGAGGTGATCGTGGCAATCGGTATTCATCCGGGCAAAGCGCCGATGTTCAGTTTCGATGAAAGAGCGGAGCTTATTCGCAAGTCCGTCGCCGAGGCCTTGCCGGATGCAGCACAGCGCCTGCGTGTCGTGTCCTTTGCAAATCTCGTGGTGGATGCCGCCCGTGAGCATGGCGCGCAGCTTCTGGTTCGCGGCCTTCGGGATGGCACGGACCTTGATTATGAAATGCAGATGGCAGGCATGAACAGGCAGATGGCACCCGACATCCAGACCGTTTTTCTGCCCGCCGGAACGGCATCGCGGCCCATTACCGCCACATTGGTTCGCCAAATCGCCGCTATGGACGGCAATGTGGAGGCTTTCGTGCCGAGAGCCGTATTGCAAGCCTTCAACAGCAAGCTGAAACCGTCATCTCAGTGATTATTCTGGAGCCAATCCAATGAAACTTCTTAGATTTGCCTTTGCTGGCGCCATGTTCATCAGCGCCGTTGCTGCAAGCACCCTTGCATCGGCCGCAGAAATCCTCACCATTCAGTTGAAGGATGGCCCTGTCGTTATCGAACTATCGCCAGACGTTGCGCCCAAGCATGTTGCGCAGATCAAGGCGCTGGCCGAAAAGGGCGCTTATGACAATGTTGCTTTCCATCGCGTGATTCAGGGCTTCATGGCTCAGACTGGCGATGTTGAATATGGCAATCTGAGCAAGGGATATAGCGCGCAGCGTGCTGGTACAGGCGGTTCCGACCTGCCGGATATTCCAGCTGAATTCTCCAAGGTTCCGTTTGAGCGCGGCACGGTTGGCATGGCGCGTTCGCAGAACCCTAATTCTGCAAATTCGCAGTTCTTCATCATGTTCGATCAGGGCTCATCGTTGAACGGACAATATACCGTTGTCGGCAAAGTCGTGTCCGGCATGGAATTCGTGGACAAGATCAAGCGTGGCAAGGGCGGAAACGGCGAAGTCTCCGATCCTGACCGCATGATCAAAGTCACTGTCAGCAAGAAATAAAACGGGCGAAAACGCTCTATCTATTTGTTTCAACGCATTATCCGGATGCAAAACCGCTTCGAACTTTTGCTGGAAATGCTCTAAAAGGAGAGACACCATGGCCGAGATCAAGGATCCGGAAAACACCCTCATCGTGGAAACAACGACTGGTAAAGTCGTGATCCAGCTTCTGCCGGAAGTGGCTCCCGGCCACGTTGCGCGCATCAAGGAACTTGTTTCCGAAAAGGCCTATGACGGCGTTGTATTCCACCGCGTCATCACCGATTTCATGGCGCAGACTGGCGACGTGAAGTTCGGCAAAAAGGGTTCTGAGAGCTTCAACCCGGCACGCGCTGGTATGGGCGGTTCTGAAAAGCCTGATTTGCAGGCTGAATTCTCTGCCATTCCGCACGTTCGTGGCACTTGCTCCATGGCTCGTTCGCAGAGCCCGAACTCCGCAAACTCGCAGTTCTTCATCTGCTTTACGGACAGCCCTTGGCTGAACAAGCAGTACACTGTCTGGGGCCAGGTTATCGAAGGCATGGAAGCCATCGACAAAATCAAGCGCGGCGAGCCAGTGAAGGATCCCGATTCCATCGTGTCCATCCGCCTCGCTTCCGCAGCCTGAGTTTAAGCCGTAAATAGTCTGCCCGCCTCGCAGGTGACTGCGGGGCGGGTTTTGATATTCAAGAGTACCATCATGCGTGTAGACCTTTTCGACTTCGATCTCCCAGACGAGAACATTGCGCTTCGCCCGGCCAGTCCGCGTGACAGTGCGCGTCTGCTCGTGATCGATCCGAATGCGAACAGTATGACGGACCATCAGGTTTGCGACCTGCCAAGTTTTCTAAAACCCGGCGATGCGCTGGTGTTCAACGATACACGCGTCATTCCTGCTCAGCTTGAGGGTGTGCGGTTGCGCGAGGGTGCGCCGGAGACTGCGGTTTCCGCGACCTTGCACATGCGCGCCGATGCCAGCCGCTGGAAAGCCTTTGCGCGTCCCGGAAAACGCATCAAACAAGGCGACCGCATTCGTTTCGGCTACGAGAGTGACAATGCCTGCGGCGCAGCTTTTCTGGAAGCGACCGTGGAGGAGAAGGGCGAAGAGGGCGAAATCACGCTGCTGTTTGATGTTTCCGGCCCGGTTCTGGATGAAGCGATCGCCTCTGTCGGCCACATTCCGCTGCCGCCATACATTGCTGCCAAGCGCCCCGAAGACGCGCAGGACCAGATCGATTATCAGACAATCTACGCCCGCGAAAAAGGGGCTGTCGCTGCACCCACCGCAGGATTGCATTTTACCCCAGCACTTTTCGAGGCACTGGATAAAGCCGGTGTCGAGCGGCATTTCGTGACGCTGCATGTTGGCGCTGGCACGTTCTTGCCCGTGAAGGCTGATGATACGGAGGAGCATAAAATGCACCTCGAAATCGGCTATGTCTCAGAGGAAACATCCGCAAAACTGAACGCCGTGAAGGCGAGAGGCGGGCGCATTGTCTGCGTCGGCACCACGTCGCTTCGACTGATTGAGAGTGCAGCAGGCGATGATGGGCAGATCAAGCCATGGTCGGGCCCAACAGGCATCTTCATCACGCCGGGATATCGCTTCAAGGCCGTCGATATCCTGATGACGAATTTTCACCTGCCGAAATCCACGCTGTTCATGCTGGTTTCGGCTTTCTGCGGACTGGAAACGATGCGTGAGGCCTATGCCCGCGCCATCGACGCCGGATACCGTTTTTATTCCTATGGCGATTCCAGCCTGCTGTTTCGGAAGAACTGATGCAAGAGAACTTTACCTTCAAACTAAAAGCAACCAGCGGCGGCGCGCGCCTTGGCGAAGTGGCCATGCCGCGTGGCGTGATCCGCACACCGGCCTTCATGCCTGTTGGCACGGTCGGCACCGTCAAAGCCATGTATCTGGATCAGGTGCGCGAATCCGGGGCCGATGTTATTCTCGGCAACACCTACCACCTCATGCTGCGCCCCGGCCCGGAGCGCGTTCAGCGCCTTGGTGGTCTGCATGAGCTGATCCGCTGGCCACACCCGATCCTGACGGACAGCGGTGGTTTTCAGGTCATGTCCCTTTCGGGCCTGCGCAAGCTGGACGAAAAGGGCGTGACGTTCAAAAGCCATGTGGACGGCTCCTTGCACCATATGTCACCAGAGCGCTCCATCGAAATTCAGGGAATGCTGGATTCCGACATTCAGATGCAGTTGGACGAATGCATCGCTCTTCCTGCCGAGCGCAAGGAAATCGAGCGCGCCATGGAAATGTCGCTGCGCTGGGCAGAGCGTTGCCGCGTTGCCTTTGGTGAACAGGCGGGCAAAGCCATGTTCGGCATCGTGCAGGGCGGCGACCAGCCAGATTTGCGTATCCGTTCCGCAGAAGGGCTGAAGCAGCTTGATCTCAAGGGATATGCTGTGGGTGGTCTGGCGGTGGGTGAACCGCAAGAGGTGATGCTCGGAATGCTCGACATCACCCTGCCGGTTCTGCCGACAGAAAAACCGCGCTATCTGATGGGCGTCGGCACGCCGGACGATATTCTGAAATCCGTGGCGCGTGGCATCGATATGTTCGACTGCGTCATGCCGACCCGCTCCGGCCGTCACGGCCTTGCCTTTACCCGTCGTGGCCGCGTGAACATCCGCAACGCCCGCCACGCCGAAGATATGCGTCCCTTGGATGAGCAGTCCAACTGCCCGGCGTCCCGCGATTATTCCCGCGCCTACCTGCATCATCTGGCGCGCTCCAACGAGGCGTTGGGCGGTATGCTGCTGTCCTGGCACAATCTGGCCTATTATCAGGAGCTTATGCAGGGTATTCGCAAATCGATCGAGGAAGGCCGCTTTGCGGATTTCTACGCCGAGACCATTGAAATGTGGGCGAAAGGCGATATCGATCGCATCTGACGTTTTTTAGCCGGATCAAATGGATTGCTGACCGCGCCCTATGTGCTTTTTCGCGATGATACGACCGGTTCGGTAACGCTGTTTGCTGAGCCGGAAGACATCATCGTTGCGCATGAGGTTGAGGACTTCTTTCCCGCGCTTCAACGAATGCAGGCGGCGCGTGAAAACGGCAAATATCTCGCCGGTTACATGTCCTACGAAGCGGGGCATCTGTTCGAGAAAAAGCTGGCACCACTGGCTGAAGGAGAGCGTGACGTCCCGCTATTATGCTTCGGTGTGTTCGAGTCACCAATCGGTGACGATGCGCGGGCAGGGCCACCCGGCGCACTGATGAATGCCGATGATTTCCTGAGCGATATAAAACCCGGCTGGACTTTAGAGGAATATCGCACGCGGTTCCTGAAACTGCATCAGCATTTACGGCAGGGAGATTGTTATCAGGCCAATCTGACAATGCCCGTTCATGCGAACTGGCACGGCGATCTGCTGACCGCCTTCTGGTCTTTGATCGAACGGCAGCCGGTAAAATACGGCGCACTCGTCAACCTCGGTGGGCCTGTGGTGTTATCCCGCTCACCGGAACTTTTCTTCTCGGTCAAAGATGGCTGGATCGAAACGCACCCCATGAAGGGAACGGTCAAGCGCGGTGCCTCGCAAGCTGAAGACACGGTAATGATTGCCGATATGCTCAAGGACGAGAAAACCCTTGCCGAAAACCGCATGATCGTCGATCTGCTGCGCAACGACATCTCCCGCATTACGGAAGTGGGCACACTGGATGTGCCGAAGCTTTTCGAGATTGAGACTTATCCGACCGTGCACCAGATGGTAAGCCATGTGCGGGCGAAGCTTCTGCCTGATCTAACAGTCGAAGACATTTTCGCCGCGATCTTCCCCTGTGGCTCTATCACCGGCGCGCCGAAAATGCGGGCCATGGAAATTCTGCACGATCTGGAGATTGGCTCCCGCAACGCCTATTGCGGCGCGATTGGCACCATTTCACCAAGCGGAGACATGCGCTTTTCTGTCGCCATCCGCACCATCACGATGTTTGAAGATGGCAAGGCTGTCTTCAATGTGGGCGGCGGGATCGTGTTCGATTCGACAGCGAATGCCGAATACGACGAGTGTTTGCTGAAGGCGAAGTTTGTGACGGGCGAGAAGACGTTGGTTTAGCCGTTCCGGGCAAAAAACCGGAACGGCTATCACAATTTTAGTAAACCACGACGCCCCGGATGCTTTCGCCCGAATGCATCATTTCAAAACCGTGGTTGATGTCTTCCAGCGGCATGGTGTGAGTGATCATCGGATCGATCTGGATTTTGCCTTCCATGTACCATTCCACGATCTTAGGCACATCGGTGCGGCCACGCGCGCCGCCGAAGGCGGTGCCCATCCAGTTGCGGCCGGTGACGAGCTGGAACGGACGCGTTGAGATTTCCTGACCGGCACCGGCAACGCCGATGACCACAGATTTACCCCAGCCGCGATGTGATGATTCCAGCGCTTGGCGCATGACCTTGGTGTTGCCGGTGCAGTCAAACGTGTAGTCCGCGCCGCCGATCGTGTCGCCATTGCGTTTGGTGAGGTTGACGAGATAAGGCACGATGTCGTCGCCGACTTCCTTCGGATTGACGAAGTGCGTCATGCCGAATTTTTCGCCCCAGGCCTTGCGGTCATTGTTGATATCGACACCGATAATCATGTCGGCACCGGCAAGGCGCAGACCCTGCAACACGTTGAGACCAATGCCGCCAAGACCGAAGACGATGGCCGTCGAACCAATTTCGACCTTGGCCGTGTTGATGACGGCACCGATGCCCGTCGTCACGCCGCAGCCGATGTAGCAAATCTTGTCGAACGGCGCGTCGGGGTTCACCTTGGCCAGCGCAATTTCCGGCAGAACCGTGAAATTGGCGAAGGTCGAGCAGCCCATGTAATGGAAAATCTTGTTTTTGCCGATGGAAAAGCGCGAGGTGCCGTCCGGCATCAGGCCTTGGCCCTGTGTGGCGCGGATGGAGGTGCAGAGGTTGGTTTTACGGCTGAGGCACGAATAGCACTCGCGGCACTCCGGCGTGTAAAGCGGAATGACGTGATCGCCCTTTTTCAGCGAGGTTACGCCCGGACCGACATCGACGACAATGCCTGCACCCTCATGACCGAGGAT
This sequence comes from Agrobacterium sp. rho-13.3, assembly GCF_033957765.2. Classification (NCBI taxonomy): domain Bacteria; kingdom Pseudomonadati; phylum Pseudomonadota; class Alphaproteobacteria; order Hyphomicrobiales; family Rhizobiaceae; genus Agrobacterium; species Agrobacterium sp. rho-13.3. Next base: position 1,344,069 of record NZ_CP192774.1, on the reverse strand, counting down.
GGCTGGAAACAGGCCTTCCGGATCTGCGCCCGAGAGCGTGAAATCGTCCGTGTGACAAATACCGGTGGCCTTGACCTCGATCAGCACTTCGCCAAAACGCGGACCATCCAGCTGAACCGTCATGATTTCCAATGGCTTGCCTGCCTGAACGGCGACTGCGGCGCGAACGTCCATTTTTGTCTCCTGATTACATCTGTCTCATTTGAAAAGACTTTTGCCCGACCTTGCCGAAGGGAACAAGAGCAGGGGCGGTATATTAGTCAAACTTCTGCAACGTCGATGATCGTTCGTCGCGCGTTGCGCCGCTCCCGCCATATGATGAAGAGGCCGGATGCCACGATGATGAAAATACCGAGCCATTTGGACGCGGTGGGGAAATCGGCAAACAGCAGATAGCCCAGAACCGTTGCGGAAATGATTTCGAAATACTGAAACGGAGCCAGCAAAGAAACAGGCGCGAGGCGGAACGCCTTGACCACGAGCAGGTGCATATAGCCCGAGATAGAGCCAAGCAGGATGAGCAGCACCAGACCATGGCCCCAACCGGGAAGCGACATTTCAAAGTTCACATCGCCAACGCCATGACCGATCAAAAGCGCAGCACCCATAAATACCGTTCCAGCGATGCCGGCCATGGTCTGCATGACGAGTGGGCTGTCCGCATCACCCATCGCGCGGTTGAGGAAAAGATAAAGTGTGAACAGGAAAGCGCAGGCGACCGGAAGAAGCGAAATCCAGCCGAAGACTTCGAAGCTTGGTTGGATGACGATCATGGCACCGGCGAAGCCGACAACAATGGCAGTCCAGCGCATCCAGCCGACTTTTTCACCCAGAAAAATCGCACACATCATCGTCAGCATGAACGGTTCGACGAAATAAATCGCAAAGACATCCGCCAGCGGCATGTATTTGACCGCGGCAAAAAACGTCAGACTGGCGGCTGCGTGCAGCACTCCGCGCAGCAGGTTCAGCCAGGGACGTTTGGCCGACAGCAAGGCACGCGGTGACATGACTAGCAGCAAGGGCAGGGTGCAGAGCAACTGAAAGAAAAACCGATAGAACGTCACCTGCGCAGGCGACATGCCCTGAGAGACCGCCATATATTTGGCAATGGCATCCATGACCGGCAGCACGATCATGCAAACCGCCATGATCAACATGCCTTTCAGCGCATCGGCACCAGCCGTGGACGAGTTCATATGGTCACCATTTGTTCCGTTCCGCGAGGTTGATCAGAGTCGCTGTTGGATGGCAACCAGCATATCGCTCATAAACAGCGGGTTGGCTGAAAAGGACGCGGGCGCGGCGGCTTTTTCCGTGACCGCGTTTCAAGGGCGTCTTTTCGTATTGAGGTCTCACGATGGGAGATACATCTCTCAACGGAAAGAGATTTGGTCCTAAATCCCCGCTTTCCGGTTGAAGGCCAGAGAATTTTTGCATGACAAATAATCTCTCCAGTTGAAACCAATCACGCTGATACCACATTAGTATAAGGTCATCGGTCTTGCCGATTATCGGCATGGGGGTGATTTGGAGGAAGCACTCATGAACAACCGTACATTGACAATTGTGATCGCGGCGGTCGTCGTCATATTGGCGATTGCTTACTTTATGACCGGAAGTAAGACCACGACCAGCATGGCTCCAAGCCCGCCAGCTGCAACGACGACACAGCCAGCCACTCCTGCACCGGCACCGGCCACACCAGCGCCTGCGACACCGGCTCCCGCTACGCCAGCGCCAGCAACGCCTGCTGCACCTGCGACTGCGCCTTAATCGTCAGCGGAGAGGAGTGGATTTTGTAACGCTACCCGTCAGGACGTTGCACTCAACGCCTCGCCAAAATTTCGGCGGGGCGTTTCTGAAGATAACGTCGACTCAGAGGTTTTGGGCAGTTCGCCGGCAGCGCCAGTTCCAGTCGCGGGGTTCGCCGATGTCCATGTGAACAGACTCTGTGTGGCAATAGGTGCCCACACCGCCGCGATCCGGCAGCGAGCGCAGATAATTGGAGAGTTCCCATTTGGTCACGCCGCTGACCTGAATGTCGGCAGCATCGCAGGTATAGTGTTTTGAGCCCTGCGTGGTGGCTTTAGGGGGACGATAACCCGACGTCACTGTCGCCGGTCTTTGATAATGCGCCTCGACTTCCTTGATTCGCCGTATCAGTTCCGGCTTGAAACAGCCGACATTGACTTGCTCTGTTTGTACAAGCAGTCCGTTGGGTGCAACGCGGCTCAAACCGGACAGCGATGCAAGCTTCATCAAACCCGCAGGCTTGCTGTCATCTTCATCGCCATGGGTGTCGTCAAACTCATCGGTCATCGTCCTGCGTCCCGCAAGCGATATTCCCGCTGACAGTTGAGCCGACGCCTTTGATGGCAGTGCGGCAACCTGCGTTAGACCGTTGGACCGTTTTTTGGCGGCACCGGCAAAGAAGGCAGCAATCGGCACGCTTTTTCCATCAACGGGCACAGTCTCATTTGCAGGCTGAACCTGGGAAGCCAGTTTTGGTGCCGCAGCGTCCACAGGCGGCGTTACGCTACTGGCAGAATGCTGCTGAGGTTCCGGGGTCGGTGCGGTGCTGGATGGTTGAACAGGCGTTGGCGAGGAATACACGCTGTTCAGCGCGGGGACGATTTTCGGCCCCGGTGCATAGGCAGGCACGCTTCCCGTCACCGAACCATTGGCTGGCACGGCGGTATTTTCCGAGTTTGCATAGATGCTGAGCGAATTCGCTGAAATTCCCGTGGGTTGCGTTGCAAGCCCGGTGATCTGAGGTGCTTGCCCGTAGGGCTGCGGCGAGCCATGGGCTGTTGTTTGTGACGCGGCAACTCTTTGCGGCTGTGCTCTGGCCGATGATGCAGAAATCATGGCTGGATCGACATGACCGCCGTTTTGAGCTTGCGCGGCGGCTTGTTTTTGTTGCTCTGGAGTGGCTTGCACCTGCGCTGTTGCGATCGCAGGCTTGACATCGGCAGACGCGTCTTTGTCCTCGGACACGGCTGAAACGCAGCCCGTGAGCGCCAGCAGGAAAGCTGCGGCAAGACAACGTTGAGCCGGATATGCCAGATTGCCATTGACGATTTTCAAGGCAGAGCCTCCGCATCCTGCGTTTAGACATCACCGGCAATGGCCACATCGCGTATTCATAGCCGGGTGAGCAATTTCGTCTGTTAACGATACATACTCATCCGGCAATGCGAACGCAACAGTTCGGTAAAACCTCTTTTAAAGGTCGAATCGCCTTACCAAGAGCCGGTATTGCCCATTGATATCCATGGCTCGGCTGGTGCCAGGCTTGCGCCTTTCTGCAATATTTCGATGGAAATACCGTCTGGAGAGCGCACAAATGCCATGTGGCCATCACGCGGCGGGCGGTTGATCGTGACGCCACCGGCCTGAAGTTTGGCGCAGATTTCGTATATGTCGTCCACCTCATACGCCAGATGGCCAAAGTTGCGACCGCCGGTGTAGTCCTCGGCATCCCAATTATAGGTCAGTTCAAGGCAGGGTGCCTTGTTTTCTTTCGCGGCGGAAACGTCGTCCGGTGCCGCGAGAAACACCAGCGTGAAGCGTCCTTTGTCGTTTTTGATTCGTCTGACTTCTTCTAGCCCAAAAATATTGCCATAAAATGCCAGGGATTCGTCGAGGTTTTTAACACGAACCATCGTGTGCAGATATCGCATGTACTTCTCCTTCGTGTTTTAATCTTACCGTTACGTCAGGTAAGTCAGCCTTGAGCAAGCCCGCAAACATAAAAGCAGGTGGATAAATCAAAAACTAGGGCTTGCGCGGAACCGTTACCAAGATGTTAATCTATTTCTCGGGAATCAGTTGACCGGTAGTGGTGCGTGCGTAAAGGGGCTGGGCGGAAAAATGGCTGATAGGATGTCATCGAAAGATGTAGTCGATTTCGAAGACCTTACGAGCGATGCTGTAGACCTGACCGAGATCACCGGCGTCGTGAAGTGGTTCGATGTTGCCAAGGGTTTTGGTTTCATCGTGCCCGATAACGGAATGCAGGATGTGCTGCTGCACGTCTCTTGCCTTCGCCGCGACGGTTACCAGACCATCCATGAAGGCACACGCATCGTTGCGCTCATCCAGCGTCGGGACCGGGGGTATCAGACCTTCCGCGTTCTTTCCATGGATCAATCCACAGCCGTTCATCCTTCGCAACTCCCACCTGCCAGAACGCATGTTCAGGTCACGCCATCCAGCGGGCTGGAACGTGTCATCGTCAAGTGGTTCAACCGCACCAAGGGTTTCGGCTTCCTGACGCGCGGTGAAGGCACGGAAGATATTTTCGTGCACATGGAAACGTTGCGCCGTTTCGGGCTTGCGGAGTTGCGGCCCGGTCAAGTGGTGCTCGTCCGTTTCGGTGATGGTGAGAAAGGCTTGATGGCTGCGGAAATCCATCCAGACAATCCCGCACCTGTGGGCATGGCACACTAATGGCCGTCGGCTCCGCCTTCAAAACGATGCTCAGCGCTATTGCGGCGCTCGCTTTTTTTGTCGCCGCCACGCTGCCATCGTCTGCTCAGGAGACATTTTCATCCGAGCCGCTGACGATCCAGACCTCGAACGGCAAAATCCGCGAATTTTCGGTGGAGCTGGCCAACACCAATGGTCAGCGGCAACAGGGCCTGATGTACCGGAAAGCCATGGCGCCGACCAACGGTATGCTGTTTGATTTCGGTGTGGACCGTGAAGTGACGATGTGGATGAGAAACACCCTCATTCCGCTGGATATGTTGTTCATCTCGAAAGTCGGAAAGATCGAACATATTCACGCAAACGCAGTTCCCCACTCTGAGTCTATTATCAGCTCTCGTGGTGCTGTGCGCTATGTGCTGGAATTGAGCGGCGGATCAGCGGCGAACTTCGGCATTAAAATCGGTGATACCGTGCGAAGCGCCCAAATCGGCAATGCGAAATAATATTCGATATTATCTGTAATATTGCGATTGCCAAAAATAGCTCAAAATCACATCTGGAACTAAAAGCCGGGCGAAGGATCGCGCCCGGCGCAGCTTTTAATCAATATACTGGCTCGACGTGGCTCAGAATGCGGCAATTCGAGATGGAAGACGCTAGGCTAATAGCGATGTCGATTGCTTCGACAGAATCGGCCGTACCTTCGAGGTAGATAACGTCGTTCTCAACAGTGGCTGAAATGCTCGACTTTTCGAGACCCGATTCAAATGCCAATGCAGATGTGATGGCCTGACAAACGCCAGCCATGCGGTCTCCAAAGAAGCTTTCTTGAATTCCAGACAGATTGAACATTATCGGATCTCCTTCGTTATGGGATTAGTAACGTACGAATCGAATTTTCGTTCATCTCCGGTTCATTTATTTGTTCATCTTCCATTCATCTTGAAAAAAAGAAACCCCTAATACGTTCACGTTTTTCGTGATCGGGAACGATTCCGTGAGTTTGGAGTTTCTTCGCTGGAACTTCGGGAGGAGAATCCCATGCTTATTCACAGAACAGAACCGTGCCACCACGCTGAATGGATCAAGCCTGTGGCCATCCATTTGCCCTTGTGTGCAGCCTTGGAAATCTACAGTCCGCTGATCGCCCTTGATATGCTGATGTATCGCTGGCCCAACGATCATGGACCGGAATATGAAGAGGCAAGAAAAAACTGTCTCGCAGCGATTGCGGGTCGGTGCGATCTGGAAAAAGCGAGAGAATCATTTCTCATCGCCAGTGGCCACGCTCATGTATTGAACGTGCATTAAAGTCGCCGCGTTTTGATAGCGACCGCACGCCAGAAAGCAAAAACGCTCCCGACCGATTGGCCGGGAGCGTTTTTTTGTGGCGACCCCTGCAGGACTCGAACCTGCGACCTACTGCTTAGAAGGCAGTTGCTCTATCCAGTTGAGCTAAGGGGCCAATGGTGAAAACGAAATCAGTGTGTCCAGGGCTGTGTGCGGCTGAACTTGAAATTGTCGGTGTAGGAAACAACCTTGCGCGTCGCCTCCTGCGGCTGGATCACGCGATATTCGATGCCTTTGCGCTGGGCATAGGCTTCCGCCAGTTCCTGCGTCTCAAAGGAAAGCTTGAGCTGCTGCTTCATATCCGACGAAGAGGTATATCCCATGATCGGATCGATCTTGCGAGGAACCTCGGCATCGAACTCCAGCACCCAAAGATTGGTTTTTGCCTTGCCGGATTGCATGGCAGTTTTGGCTGGACGATAAATTTTTGCAGACATCTCAAACTGCTCCGGTCTTGCGATCAAGCGGCATTCCGCATTTTCCACGCGCCCACGCGCAATCGATGTGTTGCGGCCTGGTCACTGAAACTCAATTGGACCGACTCCTGTGTGAAGTCAAGCGGGACATAGTTGTTGGATTAAGGAAACAGAAAAACACTTGCCGGTAGAAAACAGGATCGGTCAGGCTTGCACCAACCGACCGAACGATATTCACTCTGGCCGAGTTTCCAAAAGGACAATCCTTCATGAATGAGAACGTGATCAAGTTTCGCAAACCGCAACCACCCAAGCAGCCCAAACAACCACGCCCGCAGTTGCGTAAACTTCTCACCATACTTGGCGTCATCGCGTTTTTCGTCGCCGCTTGGGCTTATTTCCGGTTTCTGGCCTGAATGGTGCGTTGAGCCGATTGAAGGCGGGCGAAAGCGTCCCACCTAATCGATGAGTTGGGACGCAATGCGGGAAAGCACATATCTATGGGGGGAGGGTGACGTGTCACTTCAAGCCAAACCCAAAGTTTGGCTAGATTTTTTGGAACGCGTTGGAGGAGGCGATAACTTTAACAAACTCGACGACAATATTGATAAAAAAGAAAAAACCCGCCGAAGCGGGTTTCTTTGGTGCGGTCGAGAAGACTCGAACTTCCACGGGTTGCCCCACAGCGACCTCAACGCTGCGCGTCTACCAATTCCGCCACGACCGCATCCGTGGTAGATGTCGACTTGCGCCGACGAAGGTGCATGTAGCAAAACGATTTTCGGTGCACAAGAGCGTCATGACAGATTTTTGAAATTAAAAATCACCATGTTAGTCCCTATATCGAAGAAGCCCGGAAATGCTGGGGTTGCAGCCTCGAAATCATTCTGACAGAAGGCTGTGGAAAGGACTTTTCATGCTGACACGCACCGATCTCCACACAAACATGTTTGCCATTCCCGGTTCGCCGCCCGTTCGCTGGCGAATCTCGGACGGACTTGTGCCTTACGAGGACGCCATAATCGAGATGGAACGCGAGGTTGCAGCAATTGCAGCCGGTGAGGCAAGCGAACTCGTGTGGCTGCTGGAACATCCGCCTCTTTATACTGCGGGCACCAGCGCTAACTCGGATGACCTGATCGAACCGGATCGTTTCCCTGTTTTTGCGACGGGTCGCGGCGGTGAATATACCTATCACGGTCCCGGCCAGCGTGTTGTTTATGTCATGCTTGATCTCAAGCGCCGGAAACAGGATGTGCGGGCTTTCGTGGCCGCGCTTGAAGACGTCATCATTCGCACGCTGGATAAGATGAACGTACGCGGAGAACGGCGTGAGGATCGCGTTGGCGTGTGGGTGCGCCGCCCTGAAAAACCGCTTCTACCCGATGGCACCGTTACGGAAGACAAGATTGCAGCACTCGGCATTCGCCTTCGCAAATGGGTGAGCTTTCATGGTCTGTCGATCAATGTCGATCCTGACCTGACGCATTTCTCTGGCATCGTTCCCTGCGGTATTACGCGATATGGCGTGACAAGCCTTGTCGATCTCGGATTGCCGGTTATGATGAGCGATGTCGATGTTCTGCTGCGCGAAGCTTTTGAGGAGGTCTTTGGTTCAGCGGAAAATGAAGCGGGGCAAGATTTGGGCTGACGCTCAACCGCAACCTTCTGCATCGACTGGCGTTTCTCCAGCGCCGCAAAGCCGGGTCTTGATCTGGCCGCTTGCTTAAACCCGATAAACCAGAAAAATGGGTGACATCACATGTTCACAACTTCAGCTTATGCCTGCGACGATGGCTCTTCTGCGCTGAAACTCGCCTCCATTAAACGACGCGACCCTGGCCCGCGTGACGTCGAAATTGAAATTGAATTCTGTGGCGTCTGCCACTCCGATATCCACACGGCGCGCGCAGAATGGGCGGGTTCGCTTTACCCTTGCGTACCGGGTCATGAAATCATCGGTCGTGTTGGCCGCATCGGTTCTGACGTCACGAAGTTCAAGGCAGGCGACCGCGTTGGCGTTGGCTGTATCGTGGATAGCTGCCGCGATTGCCCAAGCTGCGCCGAAGGACTGGAGCAATATTGCGAAAATGGCATGACTGGCACCTACAATGCGCCAGACAAGGCCATGGGCGGCGATGCACATACGCTGGGTGGATATTCCGCACACGTTGTTGTCGACGACCGTTACGTTCTCAACATTCCTGAAGGCCTTGATCCGGCGGCGGCAGCGCCGCTGCTTTGCGCTGGCATCACCACTTACTCGCCGCTTCGCCACTGGAATGCCGGTCCCGGCACCCGCGTTGGTGTCGTCGGTCTCGGTGGCCTTGGTCATATGGCAGTGAAAATCGCCAACGCCATGGGCGCTACCGTCGTGATGATTACGACGTCTCCGAGCAAGGCAGACGATGCCAAGAAGCTCGGCGCGCATGAAGTCATCGTGTCCAAAGATCCCGAGCAGATGAAGAAGGGCGCAGCCAGCCTCGACCTGATCATCGACGCCGTTGCTGCGGACCACGATATCAACGCCTACCTCGCGCTGTTGAAGCGTGACGGTGCGCTGGTGCAGGTCGGCGCTCCAGAAAAGCCGCTCTCTGTTCATGCCTTCAGCCTTATACCGGGCCGCAAGACATTCGCAGGCTCGATGATCGGCGGCATTCCTGAAACACAGGAAATGCTCAATTTCTGCGCTGAGCACGGCATCACGGCGGATATTGAGATGATCAACATCGATCAGATCAACGAAGCTTACGAACGCATGATCAAGAGCGACGTTCGTTACCGATTCGTCATCGATATGAACAGCTTGCCCAAACAGGCTGCTTGATCGAGGGTTTTGCGGACGATCCCAACCCGACCCGTTCGACTTAGGATCGGCTCTACAAAATTGGGCGGTTGATTCTCGAAGATCAAAAACTGAGCCTTTACCAAAAAGAGGCTCAGTTTTTTAGATTGGGGACTTGAGATTCGACGCGTCCGCGCCGCTTAACGAGCGGTGCAACTCTCTGAGAATTTTTTATTGGAATGATAATTTTGGGGTGGAAGTGGTGAGAGGCGTGGGACTCGAACCCACGACCCGCGCATTAAAAGTGCGCTGCTCTACCAGCTGAGCTAGCCTCTCACATCATTTCCGTCTCGCGTTGCTGATTGAGACTTTTCCGGAAGGAAGTTGTCTAAAAACCAGTTGCTCTGAAGTCTGAGCTGCGCGCTTCCGTTTGTGGGGCGAAGCACCCTTCGGAAGTGGGCGGAACATAGGTAGAGGCACGTCTGCGGTCAACCCATAAAAACAGGAATATTTCACCTTCCCGCGTTTTTTTGTCGCGAGCGCAAAAAGGTGATTGGTCGTAAGGGGTTGGCGGCGTTACAAGCACGTGGAAACGTCGCGGAGTTCTTCCTTGTCCATAGCTGATATATCCCTGTTTACTGCGCTTTTGGCCGGTGCACTGTCGTTTCTTTCGCCTTGCGTGCTGCCGCTCGTGCCACCTTATCTCTGTTATATGGCGGGCATTTCGGTGGAACAGTTCCGCGATGAACACCAGACAACGCAGCCGCAGGTTCGCAAGGCCGTGCTTCTGGCGGCGCTATTTTTCACCCTGGGATTCGCAACTGTTTTTGTGGCGCTTGGGGCAGGGGCATCCAGCATCGGCATGGTTCTGCGTCAGAATCTCGACATTCTGGCGAAAATCGGCGGCGGCATCATCATCCTGATGGGTCTGAATTTTCTCGGCGTGTTTCGCATCGGCATTTTTTCGCGCGAGGCGCGGTTCCAGAGTAGCGGAAAACCGGCGACGCTGTCTGGTGCGTATCTCATGGGTCTTGCCTTCGCCTTTGGCTGGACGCCGTGCATTGGTCCGGTGCTGGGAGCTATTCTCGGTGTTGCCGCCTCACGGCAGACGGTGGGGGACGGCGCCATGTTGCTTGCGGTTTATTCCGCCGGCCTTGCCATTCCGTTCTGGATCGCTGCTGCATTTTCTGGAAGCTTCATGCGGTTTCTAGCACGCTTCCGCCGCCATCTGGGCATGGTGGAGAAAGGCATGGGCATTCTGCTGATTCTCACCGGCATTGCCTTCATGTCCGGTTTCATCACCAATGTGGCGATCTGGTTTCAGGAGAGCTTTCCAATCCTCATGCAAATCGGCTAAATCCGCTTCGGCATCAAACACGGCGAAAGGGGAGCCATGGCCGACATCGCCGGATTGCTGTTTCCGTTTTTCGGGCTGATCTTCATTGGGTATCTGGCGGCGCGCATCACCAAGCAGCCTGCCGAGGCGATGGGATGGCTGAACACCTTCATTATCTATGCCGCTTTGCCCGCGCTGTTCTTCAAGCTGGTTGCCAAAACGCCCGTTGATCAACTGGCGCGCATGGACTTCGTGGGGCTGAGCCTTGTCGCGACCTACAGTATTTTCACGCTGCTGTTTGTGATCGGCTATGTCGTAAGACGCAACGGCTTGGCCGAATCGACCATCCAGAGCTTTGCCGGCAGTTACGGCAATATCGGTTACATGGGGCCGGGGTTGGCCCTGCTGGCTTTAGGAGAGAAGGCGGCGGTGCCGGTGGCGCTGATTGTCTGTCTGGAAAACGCCATGCACTTCATTACAGCTCCAGCACTGATGGCGGTTGCGGGTGGGGATAAACGTTCGCCATTGAAGCTTGCGGGCGATGTGACGCGCAAGGTTCTGACGCACCCGTTTATTCTATCCGTGATCGCGGGTTTTCTAGCTGCCGTCGCTGCGTGGCAACCGCCTCAACCTGTACAGCAGCTTGTGGATTATCTGGCGCAATCCGCCGCGCCCTGCGCCTTGTTTGCGATGGGCGTGACGCTGGCCCTGCGGCCCTTGCGCCGCGTGCCGGTGGAAATCAGTTATATCGTTCCGGCCAAGCTGATTTTGCATCCGCTTCTGGCCTATCTGATTTTATCCTCAGTCGGTTCGTTCGACCCTGTGTGGATATCAACCGCTGTGCTGCTTGCAGCCTTGCCGACCGCGACGAATGTGTTCGTCATCGGTCAGCAATATCAGGTCTGGCAGGAGAGGGCGTCTGCGACGATCCTGATTTCAACGGTATTTTCAGTCTTCACCGTGTCGCTGGTGCTGTACTTCATTCGTTCCATGAACGTCTGAGGCTGCCGACCAGCAGCGAAGGCAAGGCTTTGAGGCCGCGACCCGGCTCTATGCCTTCGCGCATGACGATGCCCCGCAGCGGCCCCACGCTAGACAACACATGCAGACCGGCAGCGCGCGCCATTTGCATCGGCAACAGGCTGGACAGCAGCGAGCGATTAAGCAGATCGACACTCAAGCTGCGGCTGATGACATCGGCACGGCGGCGGCGGTCGAATTTGGAGCCCGCATCGGCGGGAATCGGGCCGCCTGTCAGCGTCCCCAACAGTTCGGTCAGCACGATGATATCACGCAGGCTGAGGTTCAGCCCCTGCGCACCGATGGGCGGAAAACCGTGGCCCGCTTCGCCCACCAGCGCAACGCGGCCTTTGCCGAAGCGATGCGCCGTCATGCTGGAAAGCGGCCAGGTCTGCACATTGTCTTCCACCGTCACGGTACCGAGCATGGATTGCATACGCTCTTCCACGCGGCGGCTGAGGTCTTGCAGCGGAAGCGCTGTTAGCTCTGCCGCCTGTTCGGGGGTGACGACCCAGACGAGGCTGGAGCGATCCCCCCCGAGCGGAACCTGTGTGAACGGGCCGGTGGGGGTGTGGAATTCTGTGGAGACATTGCTGTGCGGGCGCGTATGCGCGAAATTCAGAACTAGCGCCGTCTGCGGATAAGACCATGTGCGAACGCCGATCTCGGCAGCATCGCGAACCTTGGATTTGCGACCGTCAGCGCCGATCAGGAAGCTTGCTGAGATTTGCTCGCCATCGGCCAGCGTCAAGGTCGTATCATGCTTGCCGATTTCGACTGTCTCAACGGTGCCTTCAACCGCTGTGATATTGTTTTCCTGCGCGACCGCGTCGCTCAGCACGCTCAACAAGGCCTCATTGGGCATGTTCCAACCAAAGGCAGGAAGACCGATTTCCGACGAGCGAAACGCCACGGTCGGCGCACGCAACAGGCGGTCCGTTCCGTCTATGATCTGCATGGTGGAAAGCTTTGCAGCCGAAGGCTCGACCTTCGACCACAGGCCGAGACGATCCAGAAAGCGGATGGACTGATCCATCAACGCCGTCGTGCGCTTGTCTGTTTTATCTGTCTTCGGCGCGACGAGCGCCACCGTGCGGCCAGAACGGGCAAGTGCGATGGCTGCAATCTGGCCCGCAAGCCCGGCGCCGACAATTGCGATTTCGAAGTTTTTCATCGTTCTGTTCCAGTTCAACGCAAATCTGGTTTCAACATAGAAGTTTTGCCAGGCCAAATCCAGAAGGCACCTGTGTCAGCGAGGCCATGATCCTGATGTAAAATCAATATTAGTCTTAGGATAAGCCGTGGGGAATGGTTGCAAAGAGCGGTGAATGGTCGCATACCGGAAGAGACGTAGCGGATAAAAAACGGGGCGCCTGCGCTGATTATGAAAATATTCAATTACAAGCGCGTGCCCTATGCCGAAATGCGCGCATTTTCCGTCCATATTCTGACGGCTTCCGGTTCGTTTCTTGCGTTTCTGGGCGTGGTTGCCGCGGCGGAACATCGCTTTGTCGATATGTTCTGGTGGCTTGGTCTGGCGCTGGCGGTTGATGGCATCGATGGACCGATTGCCCGCAAGGTGCGGGTCAAAGAGGTTTTGCCGAACTGGTCTGGCGATACGCTGGACAATATTATCGATTACGTGACCTACGTTCTTCTGCCCGCTTTTGCGCTTTATCAAAGTGGCATGATTGGCGAGCCATTGTCCTTTGTGGCGGCGGGCATGATCGTCGTGTCCAGCGCTATCTATTACGCCGATATGGGCATGAAAACGGATGAATATTTCTTCTCCGGTTTCCCCGTGGTGTGGAACATGGTGGTATTCACGCTGTTTGTCATCGATGCCAGTGCGACGACGGCGATGACCATTGTGACGATTTCGGTCGTTCTCACCTTCCTGCCCATCAATTTCCTGCACCCCGTGCGGGTCAAGCGGCTGAGGCCGCTGAATTTGGCGATTTTCCTGCTGTGGTGCGCCTTGGGCGGTTATTCGCTGCTGCTGCATTTCTCAACGCCGGACTGGGTTGTGGCGGGCGTCGTCATCACCAGCATCTATCTTTATTGCGTGGGTGGCGTGATGCAATTGTTGCCTTGGCTGGGCGGAAAAGCACCATAAAGAAACATCGGTTCAAAACCTTTGTTTTGAATGCGTTTTAGAGTTGTGCGAAGCAATAAAACCGGTATTTAGTATCGATACAGGGCAGTGCCCAAATTTAGTGCATAACTATCGATCCGGTCGTTCAACACTTCGAAAGAAAGTGCGGCGGCGGGTGGAAAAGGGGAACAGGTTGACGGCATCGGTGACGTCTGGGGTCTTGCCTCTGTTGTCTGTTCGCCAGCTTACCAAGCTGTTTGGAACATTCGGGGCGTGTAGCGAGATAGACCTCGATATAGCGCCTGGAGAAATTCATGCGCTGCTGGGTGAAAATGGCGCTGGAAAATCCACGCTGGTCAAGATGCTCTTCGGCGTGCTGGAGCCATCGATCGGCGAAATTCTCTGGAAGGGAAAGCCGGTTCGCATCGGCTCGCCCGGACAAGCGCGTAAGCTTGGCATAGGCATGGTCTTCCAGCATTTCTCGCTGTTTGAAGCGCTGACGGTGGCCGAAAATATCGCGCTTTCGCTGGACCCTAAAATCTCATTGAAAGAAATTGCCCGTGAGGCGGAGGCGCTTTCCAAGGCTTACGGTCTGCCGCTGGACCCCTATGCCCATGTGGCCGATCTTTCGGTGGGGGAGCGTCAGCGCATCGAAATCGTCCGCGCTCTGTTGCAAAATCCGCAACTGATAATTCTGGACGAACCGACATCCGTGCTAACGCCGCAAGAGGCGGACCGGCTGTTTGAAACGCTGGCAAAACTGAAGGCTGAGGGCCGTTCCGTTCTTTATATCAGCCACCGTCTGGAAGAGGTGCAGCGCATCTGCGACCGCGCCACGGTACTTCGCCACGGCAGGGTGACGGGCGCGTGTGATCCGCGCAAGGAAACGCCGGCGTCTTTGGCGCGCATGATGGTGGGGTCCGATGTCGCGGGCATTCAGCGGGATGATCATTGCACGATTGGCGATATCAGCGTCGAGATTGCTGGTCTTTCCGTTCCCGCGCGCACGCCGTTTGCCGTGTCGCTCAAGAATATTTCCATGACGGTGCGTTCCGGTGAAGTGCTGGCGATTGCCGGTGTAGCCGGAAACGGGCAGGGCGAATTGTTCGATGCGCTTTCCGGTGAATATCCGGTGGCGAACGACGAGGCCATTTTCCTGCGCGGAAAGCCTGTGGGGCGCCTGGGCATCAATGGACGCCGCTTGCTGGGTGCCGGTTTCGTGCCGGAAGAACGCCACGGCCATGCGGCTGTTCCAAGCATGACGCTTTCGGACAACCTTCTTCTTGCCCGCTGTCGGTCAGACAGAAAAGCATTTTTGAGCGGCGGTTTTCTGCACATCATCCGCAATTCCGTCATCAAAAATGCAGCCAAGCGCATTTCGGAAAAAATGGATGTGCGCAAAAGCGGTGACGACCCGCTCGCCGGATCGTTGTCCGGCGGCAACCTGCAAAAATTCATTGTCGGGCGTGAGCTGGACCGCCAACCGTCCGTGCTCGTCGTCAACCAACCGACATGGGGCGTGGATGCGGGTGCCGCAAGCCGCATCCGTCAGGCGGTGGTGGATCTGGCGAAAGAAGGTTCGGCGGTGATTGTGATAAGTCAGGATCTGGATGAGATTTTTGAAGTGGCCTCAAGCATTGCTGTCATTTCCGATGGGCGTCTGTCGCAAGCGCATCCGGCCGCTGAAATGACGCGGGAAAAAATTGGTCTGCTGATGGGCGGCGTTCATGCGGGACATGCGGAGGCTGTTGCCGATGCGCATTGAGCTTGAAAAACGCACTGGGGTTTCCAATCTCTTCGCATTCCTTTCCCCTTTGCTGGCGCTGTTTCTGACGCTGGTATTTGGCGCGATCATGTTTGCGCTGCTGGGCAAAAATCCGTTCAGCGCGCTCTACAGCTTCTTCATCGATCCGCTGCTGGAAGTCTGGTCGCTGCACGAACTGGCCATCAAGGCCGCCCCACTGATCCTCATCGCGGTTGGCCTGTCCGTCTGTTATCGCTCCAACAACTGGAACATCGGCGCGGAAGGCCAATTCACCATCGGCGCGATTACCGGCTGCATTCTGCCGGTGCTGTATCCTGAGTGGCAGTCGCCGATGATTTTGCCCCTGATGCTGATCATGGGCGCAATCGGCGGTGCGCTTTACGCTGGCATTCCGGCGCTGTTGAAAACGCGCTTCAACACCAATGAAATCCTCACCAGCCTCATGCTGGTCTATGTCGCCCAGCTTTTTCTGGATTGGCTGGTGCGCGGCATCTGGCGTGATCCGGCGGGCTATAATTTTCCGCAGACGAAGCCATTCAATACCAGCGCTGTTCTGCCTGAAATTCTGGACTCTGGCCGCGCCCATTGGGGCATCGTTTTCGCCATCGTCGCCGCTGTCGCGCTGTGGTTCATGATGCGTTACATGCTCAAAGGCTTTCAGGTCACCGTCCTTGGCCAATCGCCACGGGCAGGGCGCTTTGCTGGGTTTTCGTCCACGCGCATGGTCTGGTTCTCGCTGCTGCTTTCCGGCGCTTTCGCCGGGCTTGCCGGCATTTCGGAAGTATCCGGCTCCATCGGGCACTTGCAGCCTTCGATTTCGCCGGGTTATGGTTTCACCGCGATTATCGTTGCATTTTTGGGTCGATTGAACCCGCTCGGCATCATCGCATCCGGTTTCGTGCTGGCGCTCACCTATCTCGGCGGTGAAGCTGCACAGCTTTCCATCGGCGTGTCCGACAAGGTCACGCGGGTGTTTCAAGGCCTGATGCTGTTCTTTGTTCTGTCTTGCGACACGCTGATCATCTACAAAATCCGTGTCCGTTTCGGGCGCGGCAATAGCAATGAAGGAGCCGCATGATGGATATGACCCAAGCGATCCTTCTGACTGTCATCACCGCCGCAACACCGCTGGTTATCGCCGCTCTGGGCGAGTTGGTGACGGAGCGCGCAGGCGTGCTGAACCTCGGCGTCGAGGGCATGATGATCATAGGTGCGGTCTGCGCCTTCGCCGCCGCCCATATGAGCGGCACGCCCTATCTCGGCATTCTGGCCGGAATTGCTGCGGGAGCCGTGTTCTCGCTGCTGTTCGGCTTCCTAACCTTGACGCTGGTGGCGAACCAGGTGGCGACGGGGCTTGCCTTGACCATCCTTGGCCTTGGCGTTTCCGGCATGTTGGGTGAAAGTTTTGTCGGCCTTCCAGGCGTTAAGCTTCAGCCCATTGTCTTCCCGGTTCTGTCTGAAATTCCTTTCATCGGACCGCTGCTGTTTCGGCAGGATTTGATTTTCTATATGTCGATTGCGCTGGTGATCGGCATAAGCTGGTTTCTGTTCAAAAGTCGCACAGGCCTTAAACTCCGCGCCATTGGCGATAACCACGGCTCTGCTCATGCCCTTGGCATCAATGTCATCCGGGCGCGCTATCTTGCCGTGATGTTTGGTGGTGCCTGTGCGGGGTTGGCCGGTGCGCAGCTGTCGCTGGTTTATACGCCGCAATGGGTGGAAAACATGTCTGCCGGGCGCGGCTGGATTGCGCTGGCGCTGGTGGTGTTTGCATCGTGGCGGCCATGGCGTGTGCTGGCGGGTGGGTATCTGTTCGGGGCCGTTACCATTGGCCAGCTTCATGCGCAGGCTTTTGGCATTGGAGTGCCTTCCCAACTTCTTTCAGCGCTTCCTTATGTGGCGACTATTGTTGTCCTCATCATCATCTCCCATAATCGGCGCACCACGCTGATCAATACACCGGCATCGCTCGGAAAACCGTTCGTGCCGGATCGATAAGAACTCGGATCATGCCTAACCAAGCAGGGGTAAAAATGAAAAAAATCATCATCGCACTGGCCGCATCTGCCGCCGCAATCATCGGAATGGTTCCCGCCGTCCAAGCCGCAGATGCCAAGAAGGTTTGCTTTGTCTATGTCGGCACCCGCACCGACGGCGGCTGGACACAGGCACACGATATTGGCCGTTTGGAATTGCAGAAGCATTTCGGCGACAAGATCGAAACGCCGTTCCTTGAAAGCGTTCCAGAAGGCCCGGATGCTGAGCGCGCTATCGAGCGCATGGCCCGTTCCGGCTGCGAACTGATCTACACGACCTCGTTCGGCTTCATGGATGCGACCGTAAAGGTTGCGCAGAAGTTCCCGAAGGTGAAGTTCGAACACGCAACCGGCTTCAAGTCGGCTGAAAACCTCGGCACCTACAATTCGCGCTTCTATGAAGGCCGCTACATTCAGGGCCAGATTGCCGCCAAGCTGTCGAAGAAGGGTGTTGCCGGTTACATCGCATCCTTCCCGATTCCTGAAGTGGTGATGGGCATCGATGCGTTCGTTCTTGGCGCACAGTCGGTCAATCCGGAATTCAAGGTCAAGGTCGTATGGGCCAACACCTGGTTTGACCCAGGCAAGGAAGCCGATGCCGCCAAGGCGCTGATCGACCAGGGCGTCGATATTCTGACCCAGCACACCGACACAACGGCACCGATGCAGGTTGCTGCCGAGCGTGGCATCAAGGCCTTCGGTCAGGCTTCCGATATGATCAAGGCTGGCCCAACCACACAGTTGACGGCCATCGTCGATACTTGGGGCGCTTATTACATCAAGCGCACACAGGCTCTTCTCGACGGCACATGGAAGTCCGAGTCTGTCTGGGATGGCCTGAAAGACGGCATCTTGACCATGGCGCCTTACACCAACATGCCGGATGACGTGAAGAAACTGGCTGAAGAAACCGAAGCCAAGATCAAGTCTGGTGAACTTCACCCGTTCACTGGTCCGATCAAGAAGCAGGACGGTTCCGAGTGGTTGAAGGCTGGCGAAAAGGCTGAAGACGGCGTTCTGCTCGGCCTGAACTTCTACGTTGCTGGCGTGGACGACAAGCTGCCGAAGTAAGGCTGCAACTGCTTTACATCCGTCACCCCGGACTTGATCCGGGGTCCAGTTGTCTTGCGTCTGCAAGGCAAAAAGACTCTTCTCGCCGCGCCGACGCGCGGCGGCTGGATACCGGATCAAGTCCGGTATGACGGAGTTGGGGATTGTGACCAGAACAGTATTATCAAGCCGCGCGTAAACACATGCGCGGCTTTTCCTTTCCTGCTCACGGCAGGTTTCGGACGTTCATGGAATTTCCATGGTTTCTTTATTCGCGACCGTTTATAGCGGGCGAAAGAGCCTGCTGAACGATGTGCAGGCGGATGGTTGTTGAATGGGAGTTTCCATGGAACGCAGTTGCCTTGCCGTCATTCTCGCCGCTGGTGAAAGCACACGCATGAAATCCTCCATGTCCAAGGTGCTGCACCCGGTCGCTGGGCGTCCAATGATTGCGCATGTGATGCAGGCGGTTGCCGGTGCTGGCGTCAGTGCCGCGGCGCTCGTTGTCGGACGTGATGCAGACAAGGTGACGGATGCTGCACGAGACATTGGCATATCCGTTGAACCTTATCTCCAGAAGGAGCGGTTGGGCACGGGCAACGCCGTGCTTGCCGCACGCGAAGCCATCGAAAAGGGCTATGACGACATTCTGATCGCCTACGGCGATGTGCCTCTTTTGACATCTGAGACGTTGCAAAAAGCACGTCAGGCGCTGTCTGATAATATTGATGTCGTGGTCATTGGTTTTCACACGGACAAGCCAACCGGCTACGGTCGCTTGCTGGTCGAAAACGGTGAACTCGTTGCTATCCGCGAAGAAAAAGACGCGACCGATGAAGAACGCAAGGTGACGTGGTGCAACAGCGGACTGATGGCCGTCAATGGTCGCCGCGCTCTCGACCTTCTCACCCGCATCGGCAACAGCAACGCCAAGGGCGAATATTACCTCACGGACATCGTTGAAATCGCCCGCTCGCAGGGCGGCAAGGCTATTGCCATCGATGCGCCGGAAACCGAATTGACCGGCTGCAACAACCGCGCCGAACTGGCTTACATCGAAAAGCTCTGGCAGGAACGTACGCGTCACCAGTTCCTGATCGATGGCGTGTCGATGATTGCGCCGGAAACCGTGTTTCTCTCATGGGACACGAAGATCGGTCAGGATGCCTTGATCGAACCCAATGTGGTGATCGGGCCGGGTGTCACAATCGAATCGGGTGCCGTCATTCACGCCTTTTCGCATCTGGAAGGTGCGCATGTCAGCGGCGGTGCGACGGTTGGGCCTTATGCGCGTCTGCGTCCCGGTGCCAATCTGGCCGCGAACTCCAAGGTCGGCAATTTCTGTGAGGTCAAAAAGGCCGAGATTGGCGAAGGCGCAAAGGTCAATCACCTGACCTATATCGGCGATGCCTTCGTGGGTGCTGGCAGCAATATCGGGGCAGGGACCATCACCTGCAATTATGATGGCATCAACAAACACGAAACGCGAATCGGCAAAAATGCATTTGTTGGTTCCAATTCGTCACTCGTTGCCCCGGTCAGCATCGGAGACCATGCTTATGTCGCCTCCGGCAGCGTGATTACGGCGAATGTACCCGCCGACGCGCTGGCCTTTGGGCGTGCGCGACAGGAGATCAAAGAAGGCCGCGCCAGCGATCTTCGCGCCCGTGCGCAGGCGATCAAGGACGCGAAAAAGAAGTAACTCTTCGGGTTCTGGCAATCGTAACGGATAGACATTGAAAGTGACCGCGGTTGCAATTGCGGTTTTTGCGGAAATCGCTAGGAATTCCGCTAGTTAAAAATAAAGCATCGGACCGAAAAGTGTGAAGCGGTTTTCGGATAATCCGATGCTCAGTAAAAATCTCGGAGAATTGCATGTGCGGCATCGTTGGAATTGTTGGAACGCAACCGGTTGCAGAGCGCCTCGTGGATGCGCTGAAGCGTCTGGAATATCGGGGTTATGACTCCGCTGGCGTTGCAACGATCCATAACGGCGCACTTGCCCGCCGCCGCGCTGAAGGCAAGTTGTTCAATCTGGAAAAAAAGCTGTCCGAAGAGCCGCTTCCCGGCCTGACCGGCATTGCCCACACCCGCTGGGCAACCCACGGTGTGCCGAACGAAACCAACGCGCATCCGCATTTCGTGGAAGGCGTTGCCGTCGTCCACAATGGCATCATCGAAAACTTCTCCGAATTGCGCGATGAATTGACGGCGGACGGTGCGGTCTTCACCACGCAGACGGACACGGAAGTCGTGGCGCAATTGCTGGCGAAATTCACCCGTGACGGGCTGGATCACCGCGCCGCCATGCTGGCCATGTTGAACCGCGTCACCGGCGCTTATGCGCTGGGCGTGATTTTTCAGGATGATCCAGACACGCTGCTCTCCGCCCGTTCCGGCCCGCCATTGGCGATTGGTTACGGCAAAGGCGAAATGTTCCTCGGTTCGGATGCCATCGCACTTTCGCCTTTCACCAACGAGATCACCTATCTTGTGGATGGGGACTGCGCGATCCTGACGGCCAAGGATGCGGAGATCATCGATTTTTCCGGCAATCCGGTAAAGCGTGCACGCCAGATTTCGCAGGCAACAGCCTATGTGGTGGACAAGGGCAACCACCGCCACTTCATGGAAAAGGAAATCTACGAGCAGCCGGAAGTCATTTCCCACGCGCTCAGCCACTATGTGGATTTCTCTGAAAAGCGCGTGAAGGATGCCAATACGGCTATTGATTTCGCAAAGCTGACCGGCCTTGCAATTTCGGCTTGCGGCACGGCCTATCTCTCCGGCCTCATCGGCAAATACTGGTTCGAGCGTTATGCGCGTCTGCCGGTGGAAATCGATGTGGCGTCGGAATTCCGCTATCGCGAAATGCCGCTTTTGCCCACGCAGGCGGCGCTGTTCATTTCGCAATCCGGTGAGACGGCAGATACGCTTGCATCGCTGCGGTACTGCAAGGAAAACGGCCTGAAAATCGGGGCGGTCGTCAATGTGCGCGAATCCACCATGGCGCGTGAATCGGATGCCGTGTTCCCGATTTTGGCTGGCCCTGAAATCGGCGTCGCCTCCACCAAGGCATTCACCTGTCAGCTCGCCGTTCTGGCGTCGCTCGCCATTGCCGCTGGCAAGGCGCGTGGCACTTTGAACGCCGATCAGGAAAAGGAACTGGTCCATCACCTGATCGAAATGCCGCGTGTGATGAGCGCAGTTTTGAACGCCATCCAGCCGCAGATCGAAACACTGTCTCGTGATCTTTCCCGCTTCAAGGACGTGCTTTACCTCGGTCGTGGCACCAGTTTCCCGCTGGCGCTGGAAGGCGCGCTCAAGCTCAAGGAAATCTCCTATATTCACGCCGAAGGTTATGCCGCCGGTGAGTTGAAGCACGGGCCGATTGCGCTGATCGATGAAAACATGCCTGTTATCGTCATCGCGCCACATGATCGCTTCTTTGAAAAAACCGTGTCCAATATGCAGGAAGTCGCCGCACGCGGTGGCAGAATCATCTTCATCACCGATGAAAAGGGTGCTGCGGCCTCGAAGCTTGAGACCATGGCGACCATCGTTCTTCCAAACGTCGACGAAATCATCGCGCCGATGGTCTTCTCGCTACCAATCCAGTTGTTGGCCTACCACACCGCCGTCTTCATGGGCACGGACGTCGACCAGCCGCGCAACCTCGCAAAATCCGTGACGGTTGAGTGATTGTCAAACGGCCCGCAGTGTATATTGAAGGCGCGATCTGCATGGTTGCGCTTTCATAATGACAAACATTTCATGATCCTGCCCTTGCAGCAGGGAACCCCGTCCTGCATTGTCCGTTATCATCCATCATTCTTTGGTGATGCCGAATAACTGCTTTGCGGATTGTATGACAGATCACCCACTCAAAGTTTCTTTTGCCACGCGGTTGCGCAATAATTTTCTAACCGGCATCCTTATTCTGGCGCCTGTTACGATCACCATGTGGCTTGTCTGGAGCTTCCTGCAATGGGCAGATAGCTGGGTTAAGCCTTATATTCCAGCGCGTTACGACCCGGAACAATATTTCGATGTTGCCATTCCCGGTTTTGGGCTGCTGATCGCTGTGATCGGTATTACCGTTATCGGTTTTCTGGGCAACAACCTCATCGGCAAATGGATTGTCGGTGTCGGCGAGTCTGTGCTCAACCGTATGCCGTTTGTGCGGCCTATCTATAAAAGCATCAAGCAGCTTTTCGAATCTGTTTTGAAAGAACACTCCAGTTCATTCAAAAAGGTGGGGCTGATCGAATTCCCATCTCCCGGCACATGGGCCATGGTTTTTGTTTCCTCAGAAACCAAGGGCGAAATCGCGTATCGGTTCAATGAGATGGGGCAGGACATGGTCGCAGTGTTCCTTCCACCAACACCGGTTCCGACCGCAGGATTTTTGCTGTTCGTGCCGAAAGACAAGATCGTCATGCTGGATATGACGCCGGAGGATGCCGCAAAGCTCCTCATTTCCGGCGGCCTTGTTGCCCCGGATTTCACGCTGCCAAAGGCAATTGCGCCGGTTTGAGAATTAAAGAGCGCTGATTATATCAGTGCGTGAAAAGTCGTTGCCCACATAAAGCAACGGGCAATTTTCTGACTTGGCGAGAGCATAGGCGAAGCAATCACCAAAATTCAAACTTGCGGGGTGAACGCCTTTCCCCCACTCGTTATAGGCATCTGCAATGAGCCGTGCATAGGCGGGTGTAACGTCAACGATTTCAACACCAAGCCTCTTGATGAGCGTATCAAGTTCCTCTGCAATGTTACGCCGTGACGCAACAATCAACGCCTCAGCGAATGTTCCAGCGGAAATAACCAATCGATCTGCTTCTTCCAGCGCGCTTGCACAGGCATCGGCCTTTGGCTCTTCGAGAAGAATGGCCATCAAGGCGGAAGTGTCTATGACTATCATTCAGGAAGGCCGTCGTCGCCGTAAAGAAAATCCTGACTCCGTGCGGCGCTTGGGCCATCAATACGCTTTGTAGCCGCAGAGGCCCGAACCTGCTCAATCACACGTCTTCGGGTTTGAACATCAATGATTGCATTGACTGGTACAAGACGAACGGCGGCATGCCCGTGTTTAGTAAGGATCACCTCATCACCAGCCTCAGCCCGCCGCACCAATTCTGTCAGTTGTCCCTTTGCTTCGCTCACCGATATCCGCATTCAAGGTCTCGCTCTTGTCATGATCGAGTTAAAATAGACCATGTGGTGGTCCATTTCAATCGTCGTCATTCTCGAACGCGTCCGTGGTCGCTGAAGTGGAATGAAACACCGGCACAAAGAGACGCATGTAAACGAACCTCACGCTCCAACCCGCTGATTGTGCCTCTGCCCAAGCCTTTTTGCGGCCCGGTTTCTGGAAGTGTTTTGCAATGGCCTTCTTTTCGCTTTTGGCGAAGGTATCCGGTTGAAGAGCATTGTCCGGGGAGCACAGCGCGTAGCCTTTGCGGAAGGCTGCGGGTGGTAGGGTCATTTCACTCATCATCAACCTGCATGCAGAAAACGGATCGCTTCATCACGGCGATGGAGATAGAGCAGAGTGCGCAGATTTTGCCCGCGTTCGCTCAACAATTCCGCGTCGCGCTCGATGATATAGGCTGCGTCCTTGCGGGCGATTTCCAGAAGATCTGCATGAGCCTCAAGGCTGGCGATGCGGAAACCAGGTGTGCCGGATTGGCGGGTGCCGAGAAGCTCACCTTCGCCGCGCAATTTTAAATCCTCTTCGGCAATCAGAAAGCCGTCTTCGCTATCGCGCAGAATGGAAAGACGTGCCTTGCCGTTTTCACTCAGCGGGCCCTTGTACAGCAGGATGCAGGTGGAGGCTTCATCGCCACGCCCGACGCGGCCACGCAACTGGTGAAGCTGGGCAAGACCGAAGCGTTCTGCGTGTTCGATGACCATGATCGTTGCATCCGGCACATCAACGCCCACTTCCACCACGGTCGTCGCCACCAGCAGCCGGGTTTCGCCGCTTTTGAAGGCCAGCATCGCCGCGTCCTTCTCCGGTCCGCTCATGCGACCATGGATAAGTCCGATGTCTGCGGCCAGTGACTTTTCAAGCGTGCCGTAACGCTCTTCCGCAGACATCAGATCGGATTCCTCCGATTCCTCCACCAGCGGGCAAATCCAGTAGGCTTTCTTGCCTTCGGCAATGGCCTTTCGCAGCCGGTCGACAATGTCGCCGATCCGGTCCGTGGGAATGGTCACGGTCTGGATTGGTTTGCGGCCAGCCGGTTTTTCAGTGAGCTTGGAGACGTCCATATCGCCGAACGCGGCCAGAACCAGTGTACGGGGAATGGGCGTTGCCGTCATCACCAGCATATGCGGTGTAATACCCTTGGCGGTGAGGCGCAGGCGTTGATGCACGCCGAAGCGATGCTGTTCATCCACCACCGCCAGCACAAGGTTTTTGTAGCTGACGCTATCCTGAAACAGCGCATGGGTGCCGATGACGATCTGTGCTTCGCCGGATGCGATACGCTCTTCTATCTCGCGGCGTTCCTTGCCCTTGGTGCGGCCGGTCAGAACCTCGCAGGTGATATTTGCGGTGGCGGCAAATTTGGAGATCGTCGCAAAATGCTGGCGGGCCAGAATTTCCGTCGGGGCCATCAGTACGGCTTGTCCACCCGCCTCTACGGCTGTTGCCATCGCCATCAGTGCCACAAGCGTTTTGCCCGCACCGACATCGCCTTGCAGAAGGCGCAACATGCGGTCTTCGCTGGCCATGTCGGTCAAGATATCCTTGACGGCAGCGCTTTGGCTGTTGGTCAGAGAAAACGGCAGGTTCGCGAGAATTTTTGCCGCGAAATCACCTTTGGCGCGGATGGGCTGGCCGGTGACTTTGCGCAGTCTCTGGCGCACCAGTGCTAGCGAAAGCTGCCCTGCCAGAAACTCGTCATACGCCAGCCTGCGGCGCGCCGGGGCCTGCGGATCGATATCAGCGGCATCCCGCGGATCGTGCAGATCCCTAAACGCGGTGGCGACATCGGGAAAGCTTTCACGCGCTGCAAGCGGTCCGTCAATCCACTCGGGAAAAGCGGGCAGTTTGCCGAGCGCACCATCAATGGTGCGTTTCAAGACCTTGGGCGAAAGCCCGGCCGTCAACGGATAGACGGGTTCGACCAGGGGCAGGTTTCCGGCCTCGGAAACCTTCACCATGAAGTCCGGGTGGACCATGGAAGCGCGACCGTTAAACCAGTCCACCTTGCCGCTAACCATCACTTCTTCGTC
The DNA here is from genome assembly GCF_033957765.2 of Agrobacterium sp. rho-13.3. Taxonomy (NCBI): domain Bacteria; kingdom Pseudomonadati; phylum Pseudomonadota; class Alphaproteobacteria; order Hyphomicrobiales; family Rhizobiaceae; genus Agrobacterium; species Agrobacterium sp. rho-13.3. The sequence continues at coordinate 1,318,534 of NZ_CP192774.1, read as the reverse complement.
TATCGGCAGGATTTTCGACAGCCAATCGCCCTTGGCGCGAAAGAAGGTCAGCGCCAGTTCGCCGGTCTCATCATGCAGGAAAACGCGATAGGGGGCGGCGCGATTGCCCGGTGGTGGTGGCTGGTGCCGATCGACACGTCCCTGAATGGTGACAATGGCGCCTTGCTCCGCTCTCGCAATGCCGGGGCGATTTCGCCGGTCTATGATGTTGTAGGGTGCGTGGAACAGCAGGTCGATGACGCGCGCGTCCTCGCCATTCTCCCGACCCAAAACCCTTGCCAGAAAATCGGCAAGCTTAGGCCCAACGCCGGTCAGCGTCGAAACGGTGGCAAAAAGCGGATCAAGAAGGGCCGGGCGCATGGGCAGCAAAATCGGGGAAGGCGGTGTGCAATGCAAGAGCGGCAAAGCGATAAACACGATTTATCACCGGCAGTTTTTGCATCGTGAGCGTATGTCTTTGTCGCAAAACCGCTACACAGTTTTGCGAGACATGCTTTGCGGCATTATTTCCATAAAAACCGGTTCCCAAACGTTCCTGTCCTGTTCTATAGGAGAGCGAAGGCAACATAGAGTTGACTAGTCAACAAACAGGTGAATGCGATGACAGGACTGGTACGCACGAGTGCCGACCTCGACCCGAGGCGCAGACGGATTCTCTATCGGTGCTGGCATCGTGGCATTCGCGAGATGGATCTGGTGCTGGGCCAGTTTTCGGAAGAGAATATCGCCGACCTTTCTGATGAGCAGCTTGATGAGCTGGAAACCATTATGGCTGAGGAAGACCAGGACCTCATTCAAATGGTGACAGGCGCATCGCCCATCCCTGAAAAATTCCAGACACCTTTGTTTGAAAAGATCATCTCCTACCGCCCGGATTTTGATCTCGTCACTGCCCAGAACGGACATACCGCAAAATGATAGCCGGATTCGATGTGAGGCTGGTGGCATCGGCCGATACGCCGCTGACCATCGGAAATGTGCCTTCTGGCACGGAAGCGTTTCTTCTGGCGGATATGGCGCGGCAGGGCACGTCCGTGGCCTATGTTCTGTCCGATGGGCAGCGCGTGGCCGATCTGGAGCAAATTCTGGGCTTTGTCGCACCGGATATTCCGGTTCTGACCTTGCCTGCCTGGGACTGCCTTCCTTACGACCGCGTGTCTCCCAGCGCCCACACATCGGCTCGTCGTCTTGCCGCTCTGTCTGGCCTCATTCATCACCAAAAGAAACCGCATCCGGCCATCGTTCTCGTTACCGTCAACGCCATGCTGCAAAAAATGGCACCGCGTGACGTTATTGAAAGCCTCGCTTTCTCAGCCAAGCCCGGCAACCAGATCCGTATGGATGATATTGCCGCCCGGTTGGAGCGCAATGGTTTCGACCGTGTGGCGACGGTGCGTGAAGTGGGTGAGTTCGCCGTTCGTGGCGGTATTCTTGACGTGTTCGTACCAGGTACGGAAGAGCCGGTGCGACTGGATTTCTTCGGCGATACGCTGGAAAGCATTCGCACCTTTGATCCTGCAAGCCAGCGCACCATCGGCCAGGCTCGCTCTCTGGACCTGAACCCCATGAGCGAGGTGACGCTGACACCGGATACGATCAGCCGGTTCCGCAAAAATTACCTGTCGATGTTCGGTGCAGCCACACGCGACGATGCGCTCTACCAGGCCGTGTCGGAAGGCCGTCGATATGCCGGTATGGAACACTGGATGCCGCTATTTTACGAGCAGTTGGAAACGGCGTTCGATTATCTCAAAGGCTTCCGCATTTTCACGGACCATACCGCACGGGAAGCTGCTGTTGAGCGCTCCAAGCTGGTGCACGATTATTATGATGCACGGCGCAGTTCCGGTGAGAAAAAGGGGTCGACCCAAGGCGCGCCTTACAAGCCGGTTGCGCCGAGCCAGCTTTATCTGGGTAACAAAAGCTTCGAAACGGCGCTGGATGCCGTCAACGCGGTGCGCCTGACGCCGTTTAACGAGCAGGACTCCAAGGATAAGCCTGTTGCAACGCTGGATGCCCATGTTGGCCCGCGTTGGGCGAAGCCTCCTACGGAAAGCGAAAGCGAAGACCGCGTCAACGTGTTCGATCTCGCGGTTAAACATATTGCCGAGCGCCGCTCCAAGGGCTGGAAGGTTTTGATCACCGGCTGGTCGGAAGGTTCGCTAGACCGTTTGCTGCAAGTCTTGAACGAGCATGGGCTTGAGAACATCAAATCCATTCAATCCTTCAAGGAAATCGAAAAGCTCGGCAAGGGTGAGGCCGCGGCGACGGTTCTGAGCCTTGAATCGGGTTTCGAAACCGGCAATCTCGCCGTTATTGGTGAGCAGGATATTCTCGGCGACCGCATGGTGCGCCGCTCCAAACGCCGCAAGCGTGGTGCAGATTTCATCTCGGAAGTGGCCGGGCTGGATGAGGGCTCGCTCGTCGTCCATGCCGAACATGGTATTGGCCGTTTTGTTGGTCTCCGCACGATTGAGGCGGCGGGTGCACCGCGTGATTGTCTTGAGCTGCATTATGCGGATGAGGCCAAGCTCTTCCTGCCGGTCGAAAACATCGATCTTCTGTCACGCTATGGCTCGGATGCGGCGGAAGCCAATCTCGACAAACTGGGTGGCGGCGCATGGCAGATGCGCAAGGCCAAGCTCAAGAAGCGCCTGCTGGACATGGCGGGCGATCTTATTCGCATCGCCGCCGCGCGCATGGTGCGCCACGCGCCAGCGCTGATTGCGCCGGATGGTCTTTATGACGAATTCGCTGCCCGTTTCCCCTATGATGAAACGGAAGACCAGCTCACTGCCATCGAGTCCATTCGTGAAGATCTGGGTGCTGGACGCCCGATGGATCGCCTGATTTGCGGTGACGTTGGTTTTGGTAAAACTGAGGTAGCATTGCGCGCCGCGTTCCTCGCTGCCATGAACGGTGTTCAGGTGGCGGTCGTTGTGCCAACCACGCTGCTGGCGCGTCAGCATTTCCGCACCTTCTCGGAGCGTTTCCGTGGGTTGCCTATTCGCGTGCAACAGGCATCGCGTCTGGTCGGGGCGAAAGAACTTGCGCTGACGAAGAAGGAAGTGGCCGAAGGCAAGACAGATATCGTCGTTGGCACCCATGCACTGCTGGGCGCTGGCATCAACTTCGCCAATCTCGGCCTTCTCATCATCGATGAGGAGCAGCACTTTGGCGTAAAGCACAAAGAGCGACTGAAAGAACTTAAAAGCGACGTGCATGTGCTGACGCTGTCGGCCACGCCCATTCCGCGGACGTTGCAGCTTGCCATGACAGGTGTGCGTGAGCTTTCGCTGATCACCACGCCGCCGGTGGACCGTATGGCCGTGCGTACCTTCATTTCGCCGTTCGACCCGCTGGTCATTCGTGAAACCTTGATGCGTGAACATTATCGCGGTGGCCAGAGCTTCTATGTCTGCCCGCGTCTGGCTGATCTGGCCGATATCCAGGCCTTCCTGCAATCGGATGTTCCGGAATTGAAGGTCGCTGTGGCCCACGGGCAGATGGCCGCGGGTGAACTCGAAGACATCATGAACGCCTTCTATGACGGCAAATATGATGTGCTGCTGTCCACCACCATCGTTGAATCAGGCCTTGATGTGCCGACAGCCAACACACTGATCGTGCATCGTGCCGATATGTTCGGCCTTGCGCAGCTATACCAGCTGCGTGGCCGTGTCGGACGCTCCAAGGTGCGCGCCTTTGCGCTGTTCACGCTGCCCGTCAACAAGGTACTGACGACGATGGCGGAGCGCCGTTTGAAGGTGCTGCAATCGCTTGATACGCTCGGTGCAGGCTTCCAGCTTGCTAGCCACGATCTGGATATTCGCGGTGCCGGCAATCTGCTCGGCGAAGAGCAGTCCGGGCATATCAAGGAAGTCGGTTTCGAGCTTTACCAGCAGATGCTGGAAGAGGCTGTTGCGGAAGTGAAGGGCGAAGACGAAGTTCTGGACAGCGGCTGGTCGCCACAGATTTCTGTCGGTACGTCCGTCATGATCCCCGAATCCTACGTGCCTGATTTGCATCTGCGCATGGGCCTCTACCGTCGCCTTGGCGAGTTGACCGATCTCGGCGAAATCGATGGCTTTGGCGCAGAAATGATCGACCGTTTCGGTGCGCTTCCGAAGGAAGTGCAGCATCTGCTCAAGATCGTTTACGTGAAGTCCCTGTGCCGCACCGCCAACGTCGAAAAGCTCGATGCGGGGCCGAAGGGCGTCGTCGTGCAGTTCCGCAACAAGCAGTTCCCCAACCCGGGGGCACTGGTTGGCTACATTGCCAAACAGGGTTCGATGGCGAAGATCAGGCCGGATCACAGCGTGTTCCTGACCCGCGATCTGCCCACGCCTGAGAAGCGTTTGGCAGGAGCAGCCATGGTGATGACGCAACTGGCGGAGCTTGCAAAAGCCTGATCGACAGGTTGCCTACCTTACAGAGAATTAATGAAACGGACATGTGGCGGTAGTCGTTAAAGGCATAGTCTCAGCGTGTCGGCATGGAGTTGTTTCTGCGCCGTCACCTATTAAGGAGCAGGACTATGTGGACGATGAATAGATTTGTCACCGCTGGTCTGGTTGCTTTGACAATTGCGGGCACCACAATTGCCACTTCCAGTCAGGCTGAAGCACGCAACAATTTTGGACGCGGCCTTGCCGCAGGTATCGGAGGAGCGATTGTCGGCGGCGCACTCATCGCCGGTGCATCAAACCACTATTATGGCTCGCCATATTATGGTGATCCTGCCTACGGTCCCGCCTACGGACCACCAGTGGTTTACCACTCTGCCTATCCAAGCTGCCATATCGTGTGGCGTCAGAACAGCTGGGGCGATATGTATCGCGCCCGCGTCTGCTACTAAAAATTCGTCAAAGACGGGCTGATCCTCAGTCCGTCTTTGCTCCATTGTCCAGTGTCATGGCGACGGCAACGTTCTGATCTGCGGTCGCAACCGATGTTGGAAGCGGGACATTTTTCTGTTTTTCGCGAATGAGCGTCAGCAGGCCAGACCCCATGATGAGAGCGATGCCCACCAGCATCCAGCGATCTACGGTGTCTCCGAAAATCAGATATCCGAACAGAATGGCCCATAACATCTGGCTGTATTGCGTTGGCCCGATCACGGCTGCGGGCGCATATTTTGCCGCGTACATCACGAGGACGTTGCCGAGCGCGCCGAGAAGTCCGTACCCGGCGAGAAACAACCATTGTTCACCGGTTGGCGGCGCGAAGGATTTCGTCATGGCCAAGCCGCAGATCACCAGTGTTCCCAGCAGGCCAGCACCGTAAAGCGACATGGTCTTTTCCGATGGACCCATGGCGCGGAAAATGACGATGGAAATCGCGCCGCCCAGACCGGCGACGATTGCACCGAAATGTCCGGTGGACAGCTCACGGAAACCTGGTCTCAAAATAATGAGAACGCCGATAAAACCGATGATAACGGCCGACCATCGCTTGAACCCCACTTGCTCCTTCAGGAACAGCACGGACATGATGGTGACGAATGCGGGCAGCAGAAAGATCAGCGCGAAGGCTTCCGCCATCGACAGATAGGTGAAGGCCGTAACCGAGCCGATGGCACCCATGCCCGACGAGACAAAGCGCAACAGCCATAGCGGCCTGTTGGTCGTGCGGAAAACATCGCGCCAGGTATCATTGCGTTTGCGAATGAAGGGCAGGGCGAACAGCCCGAAGAGGGCGCCAAAAAAGGCGGACTGGAAGGGCGACAATTGCCCTTCGATGAGCTTTACACTGGCATCGCTCCACGCATAAGCCGCGAATGCGGCGAAGGCGAGCAGGATGCCCTTCAACGTGTTGTCGGACACAGAAAACACCAGAAAAATTGGGACCGGGAACCGACGGCGTGGGAGGCTGACGGCTAGTTCAACGCCCTATGCTCTTCTGCTTTCATTTTGGCAATATCCCGCAGTGCATTAATGAGCACGTCTTGTGTTTGCGCGCCGCTGACGGCGTATTTCTGATCCAGGATAAAGAAAGGAACGCCGGACACGCCCATTTGCTGCGCCGCATCAATTTCTGCAACTATCGTATCCTTATCGGCATCGGAGCTGAGAAGCTTCGTAACGACGTCGCGATTCATGCCGGCTTGTTCGGCAATGTCTGCAAGCACGGCGTGATCGCCAATGTTGCGACCTTCTTCGAAGTTGGCCTTGAACAGCGCCGTGATCACCGTGTCCTGCATGTCGCGGCCTTCGGCGTGCGCCCAGAGCGAAAGGCGGTGTGCGTCCAGCGTATTCGGACCGACCTTGATGGCGTCGAAGTTGTAGTTGATGCCCACGTCCCTGCCGAGCTCCGTCAGCGTAGCGTGAGCCTGATCAACACGCTCTTTGCCGCCCAGCTTCTTTTCCAGTTCGGCTTTCTGGTCCACACCTTCCGGCGGATAATCCGGGTTGAGACGATAGGGACGCCAGTTCACGTCCACGCTGATTTCGTCCTGAATTTCCGCCAATGCAAGATCGAGCCGCGCCTTGCCGAGATAGCACCATGGGCAGACCATGTCGGAGACGACGTCGATAACAATGCGTTGCATGGTGGCTTTCCTCTTTCTCAACGGAATATCGGCTTCATCTAAGAGCCTTGCCCGGCTTGTGCAAGCAGTTACCGAAAGGGAACCGCATCTGGCTTATTGAGCACGCTCGTCCCACCATGTCTGTTTCTGGTTTCCGAAAAGCGGTGTGGGGTCCGGGCGGCCAATATATTTCCAGCGCGCGACCCACTGTGCGCCGATATAATAAAGCGGGATGAAATAATGCCCAGCCGTCAGCAGCCGGTCATAGGCGCGCACCGCTGTCTGGAAGTCTTCTGTCGAGCGCGCTTGCAAAAGCGCATCGATCATCCGGTCAATGTCAGGATCTGCGACCCCAGCATAATTGAAGCTGCCTGGCGCATCACGCGAGGCGGAACCCCAACGGTTGAGTTGCTCCGCACCCGGTGAAAGGGACGAGGGAAACGACCTGATCACCATGTCATAGTCGAAATTGTTGGAACGTGACTGATATTGGCCGTCATCCACGGAGCGAATGGCCATATCCACGCCAATCAGTTTCAGAGAGCGTTGATAGGCAAGCGCAATGCGTTCCTGCGCCGGATTTTGCGTCATGATTTCGAAGGCGAGCGGCCTGTTATTCTTATCCGACATTTTGCCGTTTTTGATCGAATAGCCCGCTTGTTTCAACGTATCGACAGAGCGTTTCAGCACGGTGCGGTCCGCGCCAGTCCCGTCCGTCACTGGCATCGCATAGGTGCCTGCCAGCAGTTCCGGCGGCAGTTTGCGGGCTGCATCGCCCAGGAGAGCAAGCTCTTGCGCATCTGCGGCATTGCCGAATGCGCCAAGCGTGGAGTTCTGCCAGTAGCTTTGGGTCCGTTTGAACGCGCCGCCCAAAATGTTGCGGTTCATCCATTCGAAATCGAGCGCATAGGACAGACCTTCGCGCACATTCTCATCCGCAAAAATGGGTCTGCGTGTGTTGAACACGAGGCCGAACATGCCAGACGGCAAGCGCGGTTCGAAGATATCTCTCGCGATGTCGCCGCGTTGAACGGCGGGGAAGTTGTAGGCTTGCCCCCAATGGGATGTGTCCGACGTGCCGTTGATGGCATCGCCCTCCGGGTAAATGTCGATATCACCCTTTTTGAAGGCCTCGAACATGGTCGTCACCTGAAGAAAATAGGTAATGCTGATCTCATCGTAATTTTCAAAACCGACCTTTGCCGGAACGTCTTTGCCCCAATAATTCGCGTCCCGTTGCCAGACGATCCGCTCTCCCGGCTGCAAGGTTTTGATTCGGTACGGACCGGAGCCGACCACAGAACCGAGGTTTCCCTGCTCGAATGTTTTTGGATCGATAGCGTGTTGCGGCAGGATCGGCGTTGAGGACGCGAGGATGAGGGGTGTTTCGCGATTCGCTTTGTCGTTGAAGGTGAAGCGAACGCCGCGTTCGCCCACCTTTTCCATTTTCGCCACGCCGTTCAGGCGGCTGTTGAAAGGCGGGCGGCCTTTGTCCTTCAAAAGATTGAAGGTGAAGATCACATCTTCCGGCGTAACCGGCTGGCCATCCTGCCACTTTGCCTTCGGGTTCAGGTTGAACTGAATGAAGCTGCGCTCTTCGTCCCATTCAGCGGTCTCGGCCAGCAGACCATAAAGCGAAAAAGGTTCGTCGCTGGAGCGCTGCATCAGCGGCTCATACAGAAGATTGCCGAATTCGGGATCCCACACGCCCCGCGCCGTGGTACGCATTCCCTTTAGAATAAAGGGGTTAAGGCTGTCGAAGGTGCCGACGACACCATAGGACATGCGCCCGCCTTTTTTCACATCCGGCTTCACATAGGGGAAATTCTTGAAGTCGGCGGGCAGGGCAGGTTTGCCGTGCATGGAAATTCCATGAAGAGGTTCCGCCAGCGCCATGCCTGAAAAAAGGAGGGCTGGGATGAACGCCAAAAGGCTTCGCATGTCGTTGTCCTGTCGCATTCGGGCTGTTGAGCATTACGATTGTACCGGGCGCTCAAGCTGCCCTTCTTGTATTGATTCCCGCGGGAATGTATCACACGACACTATGGCGGGCATCCGGCGAGAGGAAATCTTGCGGGCCAGCAAGAAAAAGTTAAAGAAAAGCTGGATATCGCGCCGTACGGGATGTAACAGGATTGCCGAAACAGTCGGGTCACGCATTTGCCTCATTTAAACGACAGTTGAACGGGCATACGGATACCGGTGATGTTGAGCAGTTCGTACCGTTCTGCTTGGCGGAAAAAATTTAGGAGACGGAACTCTTATGATGCAAAACGCAAACACATTCACCCGGACAGCTTTGTCTGCTCTCGTCCTTTCTCTGGGTGCCGTGTCTGCCCCGGCTGTGTCGCAGGCGCAGCAGGCTGCCGCTCCTGCCGGTGCACCGCCTCTTGGCTGGTTCAAGACGTGCAGCAAGCAAGAAGACAATGATGTTTGCGTCGTGCAGAACGTTGTTCTCGCGCAGAACGGCCAGATGATCACGGCGATCGGCCTCATCAGCGTTGAAGGCAAGGTCAACCGCAAGCTGCTTCAGGTTTCGGTTCCAACTGCCCGTCTTCTGCCTCCTGGCGTGATGATGCAGATCGATGGCGGCAAGGGCCAGAAACTGGATTACGCAGTCTGCCTGCCCGACAAGTGCACCGCTGAAGTGCCGCTGACGGATGCGATGATTGCCAGCATGAAGAAGGGCACAGAGATTGTGTTCACTTCGATCAACTTCCGCCGTGCGCCAAACCCGATCAAGATCGCTCTGAGCGGTTTCACGGGCGCTTATGACGGTCAGCCGATCACGCAGTCGCAGCTTGCTGAAAGCCAGCGTTCGTTGCAGGAAGGCATGCAGAAGAAGGCAGAAGAAGCGCGCAAGAAGCTCGAAGCTGCTCAGGACGCTGCAAAAGCCAAGCCTGCAAACTGATCGCAGATTATAGAATTAAAAAAACCGGCCTGAAATTTCAGGCCGGTTTTTTGTTGCGAGATGATGTCTCGACGTCTTTGGTTTCCCCATATCGTTTTCGCAAAACCTCTTCACACTTTTGCGCGACATATTTTAATGGGTCATGGCCGACTTGGCGCGGAACTCTCCGTCTGGTGTCGTATCGAATATGCGGGAAATATTCGGGTTACGCAGCGGTTGATCGCTCTCATCATGAATGAGATTTTGCTCAGACACGTAAGCGACATACTCCGTTTCATCGTTCTCAGCCAGGAGATGGTAAAACGGCTGGTCGCGCTCCGGGCGTATTTCCATCGGAATGGCGTTCCACCATTCCTCCGTGTTGGCATATTCCGGGTCCACGTCGAATACCACGCCGCGGAACGGAAACACTTTGTGGCGAACGACCTCGCCAATCGTAAATTTTGCGTCTCTTTGTTTCATGGCATGCACATCCTTTCCCCATACAATTTGGGGTATGAATGAAAAATATCAAGATATTTAGTATGCGTACCGCACCAGATCATCATTTTTTGCCGAAGGGTGCTGTCGCCAGCACAACGCCGCCTGTGACAAGCACAATGCCGATCGCATGATAATGCTCAAAACTTTCGCCTAAAAACACGGCTGCCAAAACGATCGATACCGGCGGCATCATGTAAAGCGTGATGCCTGCCGTAGCTGGACCGAATACCCTGACCGTGTGGGTAAAGCACGAAAATGCGGCGATGGATGCGAACAGGATGATGCCACCGACCTTTGCCCAGGCGATGGCCGAGGATGGCAGCATTCCGCCATTGGCAAGCTCGATGGCTGCTGGCGGCAGAAGGACCAGCGCTCCCGACAGCGCAATCACGCCGAACAGGCTGAGAGACGCCATTTTTCTGGCGGCGGGATCGCGCAACAGCAGCGAATAGGCAGCGAATGAAATCGATGCGGCCAGAATGGCAAGGTCGCCAAGATTGAAGTTCAGGTGCACGAGTTGGCTGACATCGCCCTTGAGGACGATGGCCGCGACGCCAACGAATGCGATGACCATTCCCACAAGTTCAAGCCGACCGATGGAACGGCCGTGGAGTATGCGCTGAAACAGAATGATGAACAGTGATGATGTCGTATAGATCAACGTACCATTGGCGGCGGAGGTCATCGTCAGCCCCCAATAAACAACGCCGCCGCAGATGCCCATGCCAAGCACTCCGAGGACAAGCCACAGCGCGGTCTTGGCACGAATGAAGGCAAGGCAGGCCCGCCAGTCGCTCACGATAAACGGTGCGATAAACAGAGCGGAAAAGAACCAGCGCAAGAAGGCGGTAACGAAGGGCGACACGTCACCAATGACGCCGCGACCGAAAATGACATTGCTGGAAAAGAAGAAGGGCACTGCGAGGAATAGCAGCCAGTCACGCAGGCGAGGGGTCGGGTCCGTGGCTGATGTCATGTGATGTTCCGGTATGCGAATTATTATTCAACGGATATGCCGCAAATGGGGTGTCGAGGCAAATGGCAGCGGGTATGGCACACCCCCCTCTGCCCTGCCGGGCATCTCCCCCACAAGGAGGGAGATCAGCAAGACTAGCCGACTTCACTTCAATCTCGACATGAGAGATGGCCGGAAGGTGTCCACGATTCGATCTCCCCACCTGTGGGGGAGATGCCCTGCAGGGCAGAGGGGGGCATCACACGCGCTGACATGTACCGCATGGGTGATCCCGCCAACATAAAGGATAGCCAATCATCAAAGAAAAAAGGCGCCCCGAAGAGCGCCTTTCTTTGGCAGTTAAGCAGAGTAGTACATGTCGAATTCGACAGGGTGCGGGGTCATTTCGAAACGCATGACTTCCTGCATCTTCAGTTCGATGAACGCATCGATCTGGTCGTCGTCGAACACGCCGCCGGCGGTGAGGAACTTGCGATCTTTGTCGAGGCTTTCCAGCGCTTCGCGCAGGGAGCCGCAGACGGTTGGGATCTTTTTCAGTTCCTTGGCAGGCAGGTCGTATAGATCCTTGTCCATCGGCTTGCCGGGGTGGATCTTGTTCTTGATGCCGTCGAGACCAGCCATCAGCATGGCTGCGAAGCCGAGATATGGGTTCTGGGCTGGGTCCGGGAAGCGAACTTCAACACGCTTTGCCTTCGGGTTGGACCCGAAAGGAATGCGGCAGGAGGCCGAGCGGTTGCGGGCGGAATAGGCCAGCAGAACCGGCGCTTCATAACCTGGCACCAGACGCTTGTAAGAGTTGGTGGTTGGGTTGGTGAAGGCGTTGATGGCCTTTGCGTGCTTGATGATACCGCCGATGTAATACAGGCAGCTCTCGGAAAGACCCGCATATTCATCACCAGCAAACGTTGGCTTGCCACCCTTCCAGATGGACTGGTGAACGTGCATGCCGGAACCATTGTCGCCGAAGATCGGCTTTGGCATGAAGGTTGCCGTCTTGCCGTAAGCGTTTGCGACCTGATGCACAACATACTTGTAGATCTGCATCTTGTCGGCGTTGCGCACCAGCGTGTCGAACTTCACACCCAGTTCGTGCTGAGCGGCAGCCACTTCGTGGTGATGCTTTTCAACGACAACGCCCATTTCGCCGAGAACGGTCAGCATTTCAGAGCGCATGTCCTGAAGGCTGTCGACTGGAGGAACGGGGAAATAACCACCCTTGACGCGTGGACGGTGGCCGAGATTGCCTGTTTCGTAATCCGTGTCGTCGTTGGACGGCAGTTCGGACGAATCCAGCTTGAAACCCGTGTTATAAGGGTCGGCCTTGTACTTCACGTCGTCGAAAACGAAGAATTCCGGCTCTGGGCCAACGAAAATCGTGTCGCCGATACCAGATGCCTTGAGGTAGGCTTCAGCCTTCTTGGCAGTGCCGCGTGGGTCACGGTTGTAGGCTTCACCGGAAACCGGATCGAGAATGTCGCAGAGGATAACCATGGTGGACTGTGCGAAGAACGGGTCCATGTGAACGGTTGCCGTGTCTGGCATCAGAACCATGTCGGACTCGTTGATGGCCTTCCAGCCGCCAATGGAGGAGCCGTCGAACATGACGCCATCGGCGAACATGTCTTCGTCCACACAGGCAATGTCCATGGTGACATGGTGCAGCTTGCCCTTGGGGTCTGTAAAGCGCAGGTCCACGAACTTGACGTCGTTATCCTTGATCTGCTTCAGAATATCGTTTGCGGTCGTCATTGAAACTTTTCCTTGAGTGTATTGATGACGAGGTGAAGCCTTGAGCTTTCGCTCAAGCCCAGTCTTTTTATATGGCGTCTACGCCTGTCTCACCCGTACGGATACGAATGACCTCTTCGATATTGGAGACGAAAATCTTGCCGTCGCCAATGCGGCCGGTCTGGGCAGCGTTGCGAATAGCCTCGATAACGGCGTCCGCATTCTCGTCTGCAAGCACGACCTCAACCTTTACCTTCGGCAAAAAGTCGACGACATACTCGGCTCCGCGATAGAGTTCCGTATGGCCTTTTTGACGACCAAAGCCCTTTGCTTCCGTAACCGTTATTCCCTGAAGTCCGACTTCCTGAAGGGCTTCCTTCACTTCATCGAGCTTGAAAGGCTTAATGATCGCTTCGATCTTTTTCATGAGAAAATATCTCTCCGCTTATTCCGTTAAAGCGGTCTTTCCGCTCTCCCACAAGAATGCACGTATCGTGCCAGATCGGAAGCGTGTTTGAATAAAAAAACTTCAAAAAATAACAGGATGGAGTGAAATTTGGCGCGTCTTGCCTGTTTTTGTGGGCAAAAATACCGTCTGCAATAAAAAATATCGCGATTTTTTTAGATTTTGCCCAATTTTGAGCGTGCTACCAAAAGGTAAATCCACAGGGGTTGGTGATGATTAATTGCGCATTTGATTGTTTTTTATACTTTGCAATTTGCCTAATTTTGCGCCGATTGCCTTTTCGCGAAATTTGAGCTGAATATGTGAGCATGATAGTCTCAGCCGAACACACCTTGATCGACCCAACCGCCATGTCGCGCATCGATTCCAGTGCAGAGGCGAGCGGCATTTCAATCGCATCATTAATGGAGCGCGCGGGGCAGGCGGTTGCCGCCTCTGCGCTCAGCCATCACCCGCAAGCCGTTCGTTATGTTGCTTTTTGCGGCATTGGTAACAATGGTGGCGATGGATTTGTGGCGGCGCGTGCCTTGCGGGATAGTGGCGCGGATGTTGCCGTTTATGTGTTTGGCGATGTCGCCAAATTGAAGGGCGCCGCGAAACAGGCATTCGAGGGATGCGGTCTAGCGATCGAGCCACTCCATAGCTACACCCCACGTTCGGGCGATGTGGTGATCGACGCCATTTTCGGCGCGGGTCTTTCTCGCGATGTGCCAGCCGAGGTGGCTGACGTCATCAATGCTGTGGATAAGGCGGCCTTACCAGTCATCGCCATCGATTTGCCGTCCGGCCTGTGTGGACGGCGCGGTGTTCCGCTTGGGCGGGCCTTTCCTGCGGAGCGAACCATAACGTTCATGGCGCGCAAGCCGGGGCATGTGCTTATGCCGGGTCGTTCGCTGTGCGGCGTGGTCGAGGTGTTCGATATCGGCATCCCGCATCGGATTTTGAGAGAGCATGCCGGTTCAGTCTGCGACAACCATCCTGCCCTTTGGAGGGACGCTTTTCCCAAAGCAGACGAAGGTACGCACAAATTCAAGCGTGGACATCTGACGGTATTTTCCGGCCCATCCCATGCCACGGGTGCGGCACGCATGACGGCTATGGCGGGTTTTCGGGCAGGTGCCGGTATCGTGACGATTGCGGCACCGCTGGAAGCTTTGCCCGTTCTATCTGCAACGCTCACGGCGGTCATGGTGTCGGTGATCGAAAACGAACAGGAACTTGAGGTATGGCGAGATGACAGGCGCCACGCGACCTATGTTCTTGGTCCCGGATTTGGCGATTTCGAAAAGGCGCGCCGGTTCGTTTCCCTGTTGAAAGACAAGGCACTGGTGCTGGATGCGGATGGCATCACGGCGTTTAAAGATGATCCCAAGCAGCTTTTCGCTGTGTTTGCATCGGACGCGCCACGAATCCTGACCCCGCATGAGGGCGAGTTCGGTCGGCTGTTTCCGAAGATCGCGGCGAATGCTGATATGAGCAAAATCGAAAAAGCACAGGCTGCTGCGGCGGCCAGCAATGCGGTGGTTGTTTATAAAGGGGCCGATACGGTGATCGCAGCCCCGGATGGTCGCGCAGTGGTCAACACAAACGCGCCGTCTTATCTGGCGACGGCCGGTTCGGGCGATGTGCTGGCAGGAATTGCGGGTGGGTTTCTGGCGCAGCAGGTTCCCGCCTTTGAAGCAGCCGCTGCGGCGGTGTGGCTGCACGGTGAAACCGCGCAACACCTTGGCCCCGGATTAACCGCCGAAGATTTGGCGGCGGCGGTTCGTCCCTTCGTTTAGAGCATTTCCAGCAAAAGTGCGAAGCGGTTTTGCGTCCGGATAATGCGTAGAACAAATAGCTAGAGCGTTTTCGCGTTTCGGAGAAAGGCGGAAATGCTCTAGTGAGCCGGTTTACCCTGACTGGCGGCGGCTGCCAATCGGGAGGCACTCATCACCAGTTTGCGCTCGGCCCGTTCCTGCTGCGGCGTGCGATTGTAGATTTCGCGATAACACTTCGAGAAATGCGAAGCGGACACGAAACCGCAGGCAACTGCCACTTCCACCACCGGCATGGCGGATTGCACCAGCAGATGACGGGCGCGATCCAGCCGGATTTCAAGATAGTAGCGGGCAGGGGAACGACCCATTTCCTGCCGGAAAAGCCGTTCCACCTGACGGCGCGACAGATCGGCGTCATCGGCAATATCCAATAGAGACAGCGGCTCTGAGAGGTTGCTTTCCATCAACTCGATGATCGACAAGACTTTGTCGTTCTGCACGCCGAGGCGGGCGCGAAGCGGCAGGCGCTGGCGGTCGTGCGGGTTACGCACACGGTCGGTCAGTTGCTGTTCGCAGACGCGGTTGACGAGGTTTTCGCCGAAATCCTGACCAATCAAATTCAGCATCATGTCCAGAGAGGCCGTGCCGCCTGCGCAGGTATAGATATTGCCATCCACCTCGTAGAGATCGGCATACACCTCGACTTGCGGAAAAGCTTCGGAAAAGCCGGGAAGATTTTCCCAGTGGATTGCACAGCGCTTGCCATTCAGCAGACCCGCCTGGGCAAGCACATGTGCGCCGGTACAGAGACTGCCGACGGCGATGCCGCGATTGTTCGCTTCGCGCAGCCACGCATTGACGGATTTATTGTTGTATTCTTCGATATCGATGCCCGAACAGATCAATACCATGTTGGGTCGGTTTTCGCCGCTGACTGATTTGCGCTCTTCTGCGAGCGAAGTGTTGGCTTCCAGCGCAATACCACTGGAAGAGGCAACCTTTAGCCCGTCGGCAGATGCAAGGCGCCATTCATAGGCCGCGTAACCCAACATACGGTTGGCAATACGCAGCGTTTCTACCGCTGCGGTGAACGGCAACAGAGTAAACTGGGGAACCATAAAAAAGACTACTGAGCGCTTCTTGGGAGGAATCTTGCTCATTATGACGGTGCTCCATTGCGGAAACGCAATTCCTTGCTTGGAAACAGTTCTCTGTATATCGTATTTGCGACATCATCGCCACAAAATACGACGCGTCAGTTCTACCCTCAAAATAAATCTGCCGGAACGATGTTGACAGAAGTTATTTATTCCCGTGGCCAAGCCCAAAAAAGGTATTTTGCATTTTATTAATATTGTTTTCAATTTTTCGGCGCAGCCTTTCATCACTATCGCCGAATTGCGCGTTCTGTCGAAGTGATGGAACGGCGGATTGAAACCAAACCTGGCCGCCGCTCCATCTTTGTTTCAGCATTGGGTTGTCCGAAAACTGCTTTGCGGTTTGGGTCCTGTGCTTTTGAGCGGAGTATTGCGTATGCATGAAGCTGGCCTGACCGTGTTGGTCGTTGAAGACGAACCCATCATCAGATTTACCCTTACCGATGCACTGGAAGAGGCCGGTTACACCGTTCTGGAAGCATCGAATGTGCTGGAAGCCGTGGCGATTATCGGCAATAAAAGCGATATCTCTGCCGTGATTACCGACATCGACATGCCCGGTGGCCTGTCCGGTCTCGACCTCGTGCACATGCTGGGAACATCCCAAGAGCACATGGCGGTCATTGTCACCTCTGGTGGACATGCGCCGGATGCACTGGATTTACCCGGCGATGTGCGCTTCTTCAGCAAGCCTTACCATTTCGACGACATTTTCTTTGCGCTGCGCGCCTCCATTGCCACCAAAGCCAAGATGGCTAGGAAGATACGTGGATTTCGACTGCGGGGTGCGGTGGTTCAATAATCACAAACGAAAACGCCGGAGTTTCCCCCGGCGTTCGTTGCGCGTTTTATGATGTCGTTAGGCAGCGCGCAGCATTACAAGGCTGCGGCCTTCCATTGTGTAGGTCTCGCCATTGGCAATGTTGCCGACCGAAGCGGATGGGTCTGCCGTGGTCAGTTCTGTCATCCAGCCCTGCTCAGCATCCGGCAGCCTGAATTCAACGCTGCCATCATGCGGGTTGAACAGGATAAGAACGTCCTGCCATTCTTCAGAGTCGCTCTCTGCGTCTCGCGTCAAACGCAGGCCGAGAGATGTGCTGCCGGCATCGTCCCATTGTTCTTCGGTTTGCTCTCCGCCACCGGGATTCAGCCAGGTGGCGTGGGTGCCATCGCGCCAGCTTTCGCGCCGCAGGATGGAGTGGGATTGCCTAAACTCGATCAGCCGCGTGGTGAATGCGCGAAGCTCTTCGGCACTGTCGGGCAGGTTTTCCCAGTGAACCCAGCTTAGGTCACTGTCCTGGCAGTAACCGTTGTTGTTGCCCATCTGGCTGCGGCCAAACTCATCGCCCGCCAGCAGCATGGGTGTACCATGCGACAGGAACAGCGTGGCGAGGAAGTTGCGCTTCTGGCGGTCGCGGACAGCATTGATGTCCTGATCGTCCGTTGGGCCTTCCACGCCGTAGTTGAAGCTGCGGTTGTCGTCGTGGCCGTCCTTGTTGTCTTCGCCATTATCGTCGTTGTGTTTCTCATTGTAGGACACGACATCGTTCAAGGTGAAGCCATCATGCGCGGTGATGAAATTGACGCTGGACCATGGCCTGCGTCCGCGCAGATCGTAGACATCGCCGGAGCCGAGCACACGGGCCGCGAATTCGCCAGCCGTGCCGTCTTCATCCTTCCAGTATTCACGCACCGTATCGCGGTATTTGTCGTTCCATTCTGCCCAACCGGGAGGAAAGCCACCGACCTGATAACCGCCGGGGCCGATGTCCCAAGGCTCGCCGACGAGTTTCAGCTTTGACAGAACCGGGTCTTGGCCCACAGCATCAAAGAAGCCGCCGCGTTGATCGAAACCTTCCGGCTCACGACCAAGAATGGTGCCAAGGTCAAAGCGGAAACCATCGATGTGCATGTCCTCAGCCCAGTAGCGCAGCGAGTCTGTCACCATCTGGAGAACACGGGGGTGGGAGGTGTTGACAGTGTTTCCGGTGCCCGTGTCGTTGATGTAATACCGTGGCTGGTCTGGCATGGTGCGGTAATAGGAGAAGTTGTCGATACCCTTGAAAGAAAGGGTTGGTCCGAGTTCATTGCCTTCAGCCGTGTGGTTGTAAACCACATCGAGAATGACCTCGATGCCGCCGTCATGCAGCGCCCGCACCATATCGCGGAAACCTGCCATGCCTTTTGGCCCGTAATAACGGGATGCGGGAGAGAAGAAACCAAGCGAATTGTAGCCCCAGAAATTCTTGAGGCCCTTTTCCAGCAAATGCGAATCGTCGGGGAAAGAATGGATCGGCAACAGCTCAACGGAGGTTACGCCGAGGCTTCTGATGTAATCCACAATGTGCTTGTCGCCCAGTCCTTCATAGGTGCCGCGCAGGTTTTCTGGCAAAGCGGGGTGAAGCTTGGTGAAGCCTTTGACGTGGGTTTCGTAAAAGATGGTTTTGGACCACGAGATGTTCGGCTTTTTATCTCCGGCCCAATCATAGTCACTCGGATCGATAACCCGGCACTTCGGCATTTTGGCAGCGCTGTCACTCTCGTCGAAGGACAGGTCTTTGTCTTCGCTGTCCAGCTTGTAGCCGAACTGCTCCGTACCCCATTCGATATCGCCGACCAGTTCACGCGCGTAAGGATCGACCAGCAGTTTGTTGGGATTGAAACGATGGCCGTTTTCCGGGTCATATGGGCCGTGCACGCGGTAGCCATAAAGCGCGCCCGGTTTCAGACCGGGAATATATCCGTGCCAGATCTCGTTGGTGAATTCCGGAAGGGTAATGCGTTCGATTTCGGTTTTGCCGTCCGCATCGAACAGGCACAATTCAACCTGTTCTGCGTGGGCGCTGAAGATTGCAAAATTGACACCGTCACCGTCGAAATTTGCGCCGAGGCGGGTGAAATCGCCGGGCAGAATGCTGGAGCCGAACTGAGCCATAGGTTTCCTCGTGCTTGAATGGAGCCGTGGAAAATGTGGTGGCCGGGTATTTGTTCCGCAGTGCAAAAAAATGGCTCGCGAGGATCAAATCCTGCGAGCCATCTAATGACTGAATTTTACTGCTTTTACTTTGTTACAATGCGCATACGCTTGCTGTCGCTCGTTGGCCATCCGATATCCTTCAGTGTGTCTGCGGGCAGGGCTTCCAGTGCGCGCTGCGACTGTCTGCGGCGCCACGATGTTTGCAGATCACGGCCGAGTTCGACCAAACGAGATAACCAGTCGTGTGACTGTAGCCGGACCCGTGATGGGCTCCTGCTGTGGTGGGTGATCATGGTCATGTTGAAACTCCTTTCATGCTCCATGTTCGGTTTCAGACAGTGCTGATATGCGCCCTTGCTGAACATCAATCAATCGAATGAATGTGATGCCACCGATGACAAATCGTGATGATTTATCGGGTACGCTTTCTGTCTTGATGAGGAGAATGCTGAAATGTTGACAATCAATCAAACGAAATGATATCGATGTATCATTCAAAAAAATTGAAGGCTTGTGCCATGACAGTTTCCTTTCGCCAGCCGCTGCCCCTGTTGGATAACGACATTCTGCGAACCTTTGTCGCGATCGCTGAAACGGGCAATTTTTCCACGGCCGCAGAAGTGGTTTTCCGAACGCCGTCCGCTGTTTCCATGCAGATCAAAAAGCTGGAAGAGCAGTTGAAGACGACGCTGTTCCTTCGTGATGCGCGGTCGGTGACACTGACGGCACATGGCGAAACGCTGCTGACCTATGCGCGGCGGATGATTGCGTTGTCAAACGAAGCCGTGTCGCGCTTCGTCATGCCGGAACTGACCGGCGTGGTGCGCCTTGGCGCGCCGGAAGACATTGGTGAACGCGGTTTGCTGCCTGGCATCTTGAAGCGTTTCGCCGATGCTTTCCCGGCCATCATGGTGGATGTGACAATCGATTCCAGTTCGCAGCTTTACAAGCGCATGGATGAGCAACGGCTGGACCTTGCACTCGTCAACTGCGCCGCTCTGCCGCTGCGCAACACCGGTGAAGTCTTGATGCGTGAGCGGTTGGTGTGGGCGGGTGCGAAGTGCGGCACGGCGCATCTGCGTGATCCATTGCCGATTTCCATCTGGGAGGACGGCTGCATCTGGCGTTCAGAGGCCATCGAGTCCCTCCAAAAACAAAACCGCCGTTTTCGCGTGGCCTATCTCAGCGGTCATACCATGGCGCAAAAGGCAGCAATTGAAGCGGATCTCGCGATTGCTCCATTGCCGCGTTCCTACGTGCAAAACGACATGGTCATTCTGGGTGACAGAGAAGGGCTGCCAGAGCTTGGCTGTTTCGATATTCGGCTCATCACCGTGGACAAGCCCTCTCGTCCGGTTCAAGCCGTCGCCGACAGCATTCGCAATGCTTTTCGGGATATGGCGCAGGCCGCTTAACCAAAAGGCTCTCTCCTCATTCCTGTGCTTGTCACAGAAATGAGGGAGGAGTAGGCGTCGCCTATAGCAGTAAGCCATGGGTCTGATGTGCCAATATTCCTCTCAATGTCACGTCTTCTAATCGGTTTGGATTTATTTTTGCTGCTGTGCGGAACCGGTTGTTCTTTCCTGCGTTTTCAGCGCGCAATTCAGATCATCGTCTGCACCATTTGCGCAGACATTAGGGGAGTTTACACGCATGACCACACGTTTCTTCGCAACCACTGCCGCCGTTCTCATCGCTCTCGTTTCGCTGAGCTCTTGCGGTAACACGATCCGCGGCGTCGGCAAGGATGTGGCAGGCACTGTTGATGGCACACAGGCTGCTGGAAGAAGTGTGGAGCGCGCAGCGCGTTAATAATCTCCACTTCGATGGCATAGTGACGACTTGAAAAAGCTGGCGATAATCTCGCCAGCTTTTTTGTTTTCATCACGAGATGTTCAGCGCCATCGTTTTAAGGCTGCGCCCAAAAGCCATAGTCTCGCCGTCCTCTCATCACCTATCGTCGCTGCAACGGGAAATGATGATTCTGGACACGCGCCAAGGGACATGATGAGAAAGTTCATACGATATCTACTGCCGTTTCTGTTCTCCACCACCGCAAATGCGGCGGAGCTTCCGAGTTATTGTCAGGCGCTGGAGCATATGGGCGGTCGCTATACCGTTTGCAGTTTCGATCCGAAGAAAAGCGATATTAGGCTTTATCATTGGGACACCATCGCGGGAAAACCTTACGGCTCGTTCGACTCGCTCTCGTCTGGCCTGTGGCGGCAGCACAGCTTTGTCATCTTCGCGATGAATGGCGGCATGTATCACCGCGATCTTTCGCCCGTCGGTCTCTACATCGAAAACGGTGTCGAAAAGACGCCCATCAGCACCGGCGGCGGGTGGGGTAATTTCCATATGCAGCCCAATGGCGTGTTTTTCATGCAAGGCCAGAAGGCGGGCGTGCTGGAAACCAGCGCCTATCTCAACGCCAATCTCAAGCCGGATTTTGCCACGCAGTCAGGCCCGATGCTGGTCATCAATACTGAACTGCATCCGCGTTTTCTGCCCGAAAGCGACAGTCTGAACACCCGCAACGGTGTTGGCGTTTCGGACGATGGCATGGTGCATTTTGCGATCTCGGAAAACCCGGTTCGCTTTTATGATTTTGCCACGCTGTTCCGTGACAAGCTGCATACGCCAAACGCGCTTTATCTCGATGGCAGTATTTCCAGCGTGGATATTCCCGACGCGAAACGCCGGGATTCATGGCACCCGATGGGACCGATCATCGCTGTAGTGGATACGGTGCCGGATTAAACCGGCGCCTTGGGGTAAGCCTTTTCCAGCCCACCAGATTTCGTCAAGCCAGCGCGAAACGCCGTAAACGCGGCATGTTGGCTGCTTTTCGAAACTTCGTGAAGGCGGATTTGCAAACGGGCTGGCGCGTTCTCACCAAACCATTCACCGCATTTTTCCAGCTTCAGGCTGTTCAGGAACCGCGCTTGGGATTGCTGATCCAGAAACAGGCTCAGGCCTTGTAGCAGGTTTTCTTCCTGCTGCACGTTTTCCAGCAGCAATTTCAGCCAAGACTGATCTTCAGCATTCAATGCTGCGATTTTCGATGCGACCGTATCACGGTCCGGGAAAGAAGACGGGGTCGCCTGCATGATATGTCACCGCTATTTGGATTTGTTTTGCCCGGATAGTCCAGATGGACAGGGTGTTCAATATGGTCCGCACCTGTTCAGTGCAAAAGGTTATTTTTAAACCGTTTTATACAGTGCCTGCCTCGTCATGGTGAACAAATTCATGCGATGTTTACACTTTGGTCTAAAATGAGACACGCCCAGGGAAAGCCGTGTATCGAAATGGCCAACTAAGTCTTTGTTTTTTATTATACCTATGCGTGGAGTGAATGGCAGATGGTCAATTTTGCCTTGCTTTAGCCTCTTTTAGCATTTGCCTTTGTCACAAGTTTTTAATAAATGGTTCACCCACTGGGCCTGCCGAAGATTGCGGCCCGGAGAGTAACACGCTGGAGTAATCATGGAAGAAACTGCACAGAAATCCTGCTGGGCTGTAACATTACGCGCTCTCGCAGGCTTTGCCGCTTTTCTCGCATTGACGTACGTTTTTGGCAGCCCGTAAAAATCTCTCTTAAAAATTTCAGATATGGCAGCACGGTTTCCCAAGAGACCGTGCTGTTTTCGTTTGCGATAACGACATGCTTGGTATGTCGCAGTCGGTGCATTTCATGCCCATATTTGATATGGCCGCATCGGTGCGGTTCGGATAGACTGATGCAATACGTCTATACATAGGGCAGGGCACACATGTTTCTTTCGGTCTTCGACGTCTTTAAGATCGGTATCGGACCGTCCAGTTCGCACACCATGGGCCCCATGTCCGCGGCGAACCGTTTTCTCGAAACGATACTGTCAGGCGATTGGCCACGGCCTGCCGGCGCTGCCGTGTCTGCCATCAAGGTCAGTCTGCACGGCTCACTCGCCTTCACCGGCATCGGCCACGGTTCTGGCCGCGCTGTCGTGCTGGGTTTGACGGGTGAGCGCCCGGACCTGGTCGACCCCGATGCGATGGACGGCCTCATTGCCACCGTTGAGGCAACGGGCCACGTTTCACCGCCCGGCCATCCGTCTTATGTCTTCCGCCCCGCGGAAGATTTGGTCTTCGATAAGAAAAACCCGTTGCCCGGCCATGCCAACGGCATGACATTTTCGGCCTATGACAATCAGGGCCGTATGCTGCTCAAGCGCATCTATTATTCGGTCGGCGGCGGCTTCGTCGTGACGGACACCGAACTGGAAGCGATGCGCCAGCGCGGCAAGACTGTCGATAATGGCCCAAAGGTTCCCTATCCCTTCGCCTCCGCCAAAGAGATGCTGGAAATGGCGGCGCGCTCAGGCCGCACGATTGCGCAGATGAAGCGGGCGAACGAAGAAACGGTCATGACACGCCAATCGCTGGATGAGCGTCTGGACCAGATATGGGACGCGATGAGTGGCTGTATCGACCGTGGCCTGAAAGGCGAAGGCATCATGCCCGGCGGGTTGAAGGTCAAACGCCGCGCCCGCTCCATTCATGACAAGCTGAATGCAGAGTGGCGCAGCAATCGTCTCAACCCGGTTCTGGCAAATGACTGGCTGAGCGTTTACGCCATGGCCGTGAATGAGGAGAACGCGGCGGGCGGTCGTGTCGTGACGGCACCCACCAACGGTGCTGCGGGCGTGGTGCCCGCAACGGTTCGTTATTTCCGGCACTTCCATGAGGATGCGACGGTTGATGATGTGCGCGATTTTCTGCTGACGGCTGCGGCCATCGGCGGCATCATCAAGCACAATGCTTCGATCTCTGGCGCGGAGGTGGGCTGTCAGGGCGAGGTGGGGTCTGCTGCGGCCATGGCTGCTGCCGGTCTTGCTGCCGTTATGGGTGGCTCGCCTGCACAGGTGGAGAATGCTGCCGAAATCGCGCTCGAACATCATCTCGGTATGACCTGCGACCCGATTGCCGGTCTTGTTCAGGTGCCATGTATCGAGCGGAATGCCCTTGGTGCGGTAAAAGCTGTCACTGCGGCGTCTCTGGCGCTCAAGGGTGATGGAGAGCATTTCGTGCCGCTGGACGCCTGTATCGAGACCATGCGCCAGACTGGCGTGGACATGAGCGACAAGTACAAGGAAACCTCCACTGGCGGTCTTGCCGTGAATGTGGTGGAGTGCTGAATAGCTCAACTTATCGGCGCTTGACGAGCGAGCCAAAACGGCCTTGATAGCGCCATGGCTCTAAATCTTATCAAGCTTTGTGTTGGCGCAGATTCCATCGATGATTTGCGTGAGTGGGTTTCCCAACGTTCCCTGCTCGCCATTGCGGCGGGGCTGGAACCGCACAGCGTGCACACCACGCGCATGTTCCCCAAACGAAATGACGAGCTGCTGGAAGGCGGCTCGCTCTACTGGGTTATCAAGGGGCAGGTGCAGGCGCGCCAGAAGATTCTCGACGTTCGCTCTTTCAAGGGCGAGGACGGAATTTCCCGTTGCGATCTGGTGCTCGGGCCGGAAGTTATTGAAACCTCCCCTGCACCGAAAAGGCCGTTTCAGGGCTGGCGTTATCTGAAAGACGAAGAAGCGCCGCGTGATCTGGGCGGCGCAGGTCTTTCGGATGATATGCCGTCTGATCTTCGCCGCGAACTGGCTGAGCTGGGATTGCTTTAACAAAAGGAAAGCCGGTTCCGGGGGCAACGGAACCGGCTTTTGACACGGTCAAGACGGGGTAGACTGACCGTGCCATTAAGCTCTTGAGGCGAAGGCGGGGGACGAACCTCCAACCCTTGATGATTATTTGATGCCGGCCACTGCGTTGACGGCACGGCCATCCTGAATTTTGACCCAACGGCCAGGATTGCTGGCGTCTTGGCGCTTCAGGTAGGTGTATTCGGTTTCAGACCAGTCCAAGACCTTGTTGCGCAGATTATCCAGAATGAAATCACCGCGATCGGTGCGCACGGTCAGAACAGCGTGTCCTGAACCATTTGGCTGAAGAACAACCGTTATCAGCAGATCGGATGGAGAGATGCCCTTGTTCATCAGCATCTTGCGCTTCAGAAGCACGTAATCTTCGCAATCGCCAACTGTTGTGGGGTAGGCCCAGCGCTCTTCAACGCCGTAGATTTCCATGTCGGTCATTGGCGTGATTGTGGTGTTGACCGAGTAGTTCACGTCCAACATCATTTTCCAGCTTTCTTCCGTCAGCTTCAGCGGGCCTTTATCCGCAGATGTCGGCTGGCATTCGCTCTGGTAGGTCTGGCAGAATTCATAATGGCCAATCGGTGGATTGGCTTTGCCCATGATACGCATTGCGGCGGCTGGCGATGCTTCTGCTTGCCCCGCGAAAGCACCGGCGATGATTGCTGCAACTACAAAACCGAAACGGCTGATTTTTTTCATTTCTTGTCTCCCCGTTGTGAGGATGACAATGCCAGCTATATTTTGACTGGCCGCAAATAACGGCACTCAAATTCGAGCTTAAATTTATGAAAAACAACGCTTTATTTGATTTTGTTTTGATCTGTATTTGAGGAAAATTTGATTAGAATTTTAGCTTTCCGGTTATGGTTTCGGCTCAAATACTGCATTAAGTCATTGTTTTGATGTGTTCTGTCGGCGTGTTGGGTTAATGCGCGATGGGGCTTTTCTCGGAATGAGCTCCGTTTAAACTATTCTTTGACTATACTGTCTCCAGAGGAGAGACTGTTTGTTGCCCTCAACCTCAATCAATAGGTGTAAATATCTACCTTAGATTGTTTTTGAATCGTGTTTTTTGCTCAAATTTTTCGACGATTTTTCTGAAATTTCTTTGTTGTCTCAAGACGGGACAGGTTTCAGACGGCTTTTCTGGGCGAAAACTGTGTAAAAGTCGCAAGCCGGACAGACATACAGGCACAAAAAAACCGGCGAACGCATCGCGTTGCCGGTTGTTCGTGACGTGCTCGAAAGACTTAAAGGAATTCGATCAGGGCGTCGCGGGATTGAACGGAGTCGAATTCAATCGCCACGCCTTCCATGAAGTGACGCACGATTCGGCCACCCATGTTGCCAAGGCGTACATTGCTGCCGAGTGGTGGACGAATATCGATTTCCACGGCAGCGCCTGACAGTGAAAGGTCGATGATGCGGCAGGATGCAACATTGCCGTCGTTCAGCATCAGATCGGCGCGCGGGTTGCGCGGGCTCAGACGGTCGTGGCGGCGGTCTTCCGGGAGGCCCAAGGCTTGACGCTTGGCAATCCAGGCCAGTTGCGCAGCCAGTTTTTCACGCTTCCGTTCCGTCGCCATGATCGCGATGGTGAACCCGTCAGAGGTCAGAGCTCGAACGGTGCCTTCAACGCGGCCAAGGTGCTGGAGATAGGCAATGATGCGGTCGCCATTTCTGGGGCGTGCGAAACATGTGATGCGTGCGGATTCTGCCGTCATTTCATTGGCGGCGCAATCGAACTCATCCTGGCTGGGCAGCATCAAGCGACCCGACAAACCAACCGACACGACATCGACAGGATTTGTCTCCACAGGACGTGCGGCAAAAGCGACAGTTGTTGAACGCGATGAAAACATTGGCTGAACTGCAAAAAAAGTAAGGGTGACTTTCCTATTTACAGTCGTCGAGTTAACAGACCGTTCCGTAATATACTATGACGACGGGCATAATTTCTCACATCGGAACGTATTGGCAGTCCGGCACTATCCTCATCCGATAGTTGCTCCTCCTCTTGCGACCATTGGGTGTCCAGCAGCCTGCTGCGCACCAGCATCAGCGGTTTGAACGCCTGCCCGAAATCATCCATGGGCGGATCGGAAATCAAGGCGCCGAGAAGCCGTGCGGGGAAATGATCTTCGGCTTTCAACGGCAAAAGCAGCATCTCGAACTCGCGCGCACTCTCGCCATATTCGCTTTGCGCGTGGATATCGAACTGAACAGGCAACTCATGCTGCATGACGCCAGCGGCAATGCGACAGGCATCGACGGCGGCGTCTTCGTTCCACAGCGTCGAGAAAGCCTTGCCCCGCAGCTCCTTACCGAACAGATTATACAGCCGTGTTCCTGTCAGCCGAAAAATAGGCGACTGCTCTTCGGCGTCTGTCAGAACGAAAAGGTCCGGCAGCAGGTGTCGAATGCTCGACGGGTCGATTTCATTGCGAAACGGCGCGGAGCGACTTCCCCTTAATGCGTTCCAATAGGCGTAAATATCCGTGCTTGCGCTGGTCTTCATGACTTGGTCTCCGAACCCGCAATGCAGCTGTGTCATTTCGATACGACTGCACACATCATCTGCGGTATTAAGGAGTGTCATGCGATTTTCATGCCACGGAAGAGATTGGCTCGGGCCGGGCTTCCACCTCACGCATTCAGGGTAGGTGCTTCTTTTTCCCGCACGGTTCCTATATTGCTCGGTGAACAGAGTGCGGACGGCGCTAAGAAGGGTGCATGACAGATGACGCAAAGCGAAAGCGGATTACCTGAGGCCAACGAGATTCCGCAACAGGAGGCTCCGCAGAAAACCCCGGTTTTCAACCTTCCTACGGCGCTTGTGGTGATCCTCGCATTCCTCATCGCTGTGCATATTGTGTCGACCTATCTGTTGTCTGAAGACGGCAATGGATGGTTCGTTTTCACGTTCGGCTTCATCCCGTTGCGATACGCGCTGCCATTGTCCCAGCAGGGTCTGGAACTGTTTTGGACACCCGTGACCTACTCGTTTCTGCACGGCGGCATCGAACACATTCTGTTTAATGGCCTTTGGCTGATGGCTTTCGGTGCGCCTGTTCTGCGTCGAATCGGTACGCTGCGTTTCACTTTGCTCTGGGTCATCTCGGCGGCTGTTGCCGCCTTTGGCCATGCATGTCTGCACTGGGGTGATGCGACCGTGCTGATCGGTGCCTCTGGCGTTGTGTCCGCACTGATGGGTGCTGCATGCCGGTTTGTGTTTCCGGCGCGGGGTGGAGGGTATCACCCGGCAATTGGGCACCTTTTGCCACGGCAGAGCATCCTCCAGTCGCTCTCCAACCGCACGGTTCTCATCTTCACGCTGATGTGGCTGCTCGGAAATCTGTTGATCGCTTTCGGTATTCCACTGGTCGGTGACGTGGGCGGCGAAGTGGCGTGGGACGCGCATATTTTTGGCTTTTTGCTCGGCTTTTTGTTCTTTGGCCTGTTTGATCGGCCGATATTCGCCATCCGACAGCAAGACCGAACCGACCCAATCGATTGAAGTTTCTGAGCGGGCGGAAAGATATTGCTTTCCCCCAGCCGCTAGCGCACCATCGTGGCTGTGATTTGACCGCCTGTGTGGAGGAGACACCCTGTGCGGTCTTGGAGCCAGTGTGACAGGAGGTAAACATGCCGATATTTGTGAAAGAACTTCTCGACCTCAAAGGCCGTGATGTCGTGACGGTCGGGCCTGATATGTCGCTGGGAGATGCAGCCATCACCCTGCATGAGAACCGGATCGGTGCTGTCGTGGTGACCGACGATACGGGCGTCATTCTCGGCATCTTTACGGAGCGCGATCTTGTCAAAGCCGTCGCAGCGCATTCTTCCCGCGCCTTGCAAGTGAAAGTCTCTGCGGCCATGACGAAGAACGTCACGCGCTGTCATGAGGGGTCGAGCACTGACGACCTGATGGAAATCATGACCGGCGGCCGCTTCCGCCACCTGCCGGTCGAGGCCAATGGCCGTCTGGTTGGCATTATCTCAATCGGTGACGTGGTGAAGGCCCGAATCGGCGAGATCGAGGCTGAGGCCGAACACATCAAGGCTTATATTGCCGGTTGATACTCAGCTTTGAAACACCTGCTGCATACGTTGCAGTTCCGGTATTCTCGAGCGCGTTTCTTCATAACCGCGCTCGATTGATTCTGCGGCACGATGAAATTCCGACAGCCCGATGCTGTTGATGCGCGGGTGCAGGGTCAAATCCGGTGGGTCGCCCGCAAGCCGGGAGCGGGAAATTCTGTCCTGGATGATGTTGAAGGCCTGCACCATGACACCCGGCAGTCCCATACGGGATGACGGTTCTGTCGTGGATTTGCCAGCAGGTTCGGGGCTACCCGCACCGGCGCCATGCTTGACCACGGCAGCACGACCGAAAATGTCATAGTTAAGGTTCACTGCCACCACCAATGCCTGTTCGTAAGCGCGGCAGACGGAAACCGGCACGGGATTGACCAGCGCGCCGTCGATCAAGGTTCTGCCGTTGCAGCGCACGGGTTCGAAAATGCCGGGCAGGGCGTAGGATGAGCGAAGTGCGGTGATGAGATCGCCCTGATTGACCCACACCTCATGGCCGGTTTTAAGTTCGGTCGCAACCGCAATGAAAGGGTGTTCGAGGTCTTCGATATTAAGGCCGACGAGATGTTCCTGCATACGCTTCGTCAGCCGCATTCCGCCGAAAAGCCCGCCGCCGCCGATGGTCAAATCCAGCAGGCCCGCAATGCGGCGCATGGTCAACGACCGGGCGAATTCCTCCAGCTCGTCCAGCTTGCCGGCAAGGTAACATCCGCCCACAAGTGCGCCGATGGATGTGCCCGCAATCATTCCGATTTTGACGCCGGCTTCGTCCAGTGCGCGCAGAACGCCAATATGTGCCCAGCCGCGTGCAGCACCGCCGCCAAGCGCCAGCGCAATGCGGTTAGGGGGAAGTTTTGGCATGGGTGATGGCGTGTCCTGCACAACATTATCCAAAGCTGTTACAGTCGGATTATCGCGGTTTACTCTCCAACCCATCATTCAGCACACTCCCAAGTAAATCCCTCAAGTTTTACTCTACCGTCCGATCCTTCCTAATTCGTAACAAAACGGAGAGAAACGGAAAAGATCAGCCTTTTGGGTTAGTGGAAGGCGCTGCGTAGGTGGTTGCAGGGTCAAAGTGACGTGTATCATCGGTAATCGTCGTCACCGCGGTGCCATCTTGCAGAGTGCCACCTTGCAAAGTAACGGTGCGGTAAAAACACGAGCGACGCCCGGTGTGGCAGGTCGCATCATGGCCCGCGACGGACACTTTCAGCCACACGGCGTCCTGATCGCAATCCGTGCGAAACTCCTGTACGGTCTGGAGATTGCCAGAGGTTTCACCCTTTTTCCAGATTTTATCGCGGGAGCGGCTGTAGTAGTGGGCGATGCCGGTTTCCAGCGTCAGTGCCAGGGCTTGCGCATTCATATGCGCCACCATCAGCAACTCGCCGTCTTTCACATCGGTCACCACGGCAGTCACCAAACCGTTCGCGTCGAATTTCGGCGCGAACAGACCGGCGGACTCAAGCTCTTCCTTGTCCGCTGGCGCGGGAGGAAATGTCGAAGACATGGGGAACCTCGATCAGAAAACCGCGATAGACCTTAGCGGTTATATACCATGGTCATGAAGCGTGCCTGCTCGGCAGGTTCTGATTTGAACGCGCCGGTGAAGCTTGTGGTCAGCGTGGTGGAGCCTTGCTTCTGCACGCCACGCATGGACATGCACATATGCTCGGCATCGATCATCACGGCCACGCCGCGAGGCTTGAGTGTTGATTCGATGGCTTGAGCAATCTGCGCCGTCATCGTTTCCTGTGTTTGCAGGCGACGACCGTAAATTTCCACAACGCGGGCAATCTTGGAGAGGCCAAGCACGCGACCGGCGGGCAGATAAGCGACATGCGCCTTGCCGACGATCGGCACCATGTGGTGTTCGCAATGCGAATAGAAGGGAATGTCACGCACGAGGATGATGTCGTCGTAACCGCCGACCTCCTCGAATGTCGTGCCCAAAACGTCGTGTGCGTTCAGTTCATAACCGCCGAACAGTTCACGATAGGACTTGGCAACGCGCTTGGGCGTGTCGAGCAGGCCTTCACGGTTAGGGTTGTCACCCGCCCAGCGCAGCAGAACGCGCACAGCGTCTTCAGCTTCAGCCTGCGTCGGGCGTACATCGGTCACGCCGTTTTGTGCGCCTGCACCGGGGAAATTCTTCACGATTGCATCCATCTTTTGTCTCCCGGTACGGTTCAAGGCCGCACCTGAATATAGGTTACGGCTTGATTACTGAAATGCCGAACCTGCTATCTGGTTGTTTTGAGGCAATTTGGCAAGACTGTCATCGTTTTTTCGGTGATTGAAGGATTAAAATGGCAACACCTTGATGACGTTAGTGTCTCATAACATATAATATGAACAGGTGGCAGAAAAGCCTTGCCACGGGTGACGCAGTGTTTGAAAAAACAATCCTGCGCGAATGGATGAGCCACATGGACGATATCTATAACAACCGCATTCTGGAATTCGCAGGCAATATTCCGTTGACCGGTGCCATGCCGGATGCGGATGCGACGTCGCAAAAACACTCCAAGCTGTGCGGTTCAAAGGTCAAGGTCTACATAAAGCTGCAAGATGGTGTGGTGACCGATTTCTCCCACGAGGTGCGCGCCTGCGCACTCGGTCAGGCATCGTCTTCGATCATGGCCCGCAATGTTGTCGGTGCGACCAGTGTGGAAATCCGTCAGGCCCGGCAGGACATGGTGGAGATGCTGACGAGCGGAGGCGAGGGGCCAACAGGCCGCTTTGAGGACATGCGCGTTCTGAAGCCTGTGAAAGATTACAAGGCACGCCACGCCTCAACGCTTTTGACATTCGATGCGATTTGCGACTGTCTTGACCAGATCGAGGCAAAACAGCCTCTTCCGGCCTGAGCCATGTGTGGTCAACCGGGCTGCCAGCATGATGGCGGAGTTTCCAAATCCCGTTCCCGCAACTGGTCCGGAGCATTCTCCAAAACACCGGGCCGTCTTCTCGGCATGGGCTTGATTCGCTTTTACCAGCTCGCGTTTTCCGGCTTCATCGGCAATTCCTGCCGCCATATTCCCACCTGTTCCGAATATGGGTATGAGGCCATCGCCCGCCATGGCTTTTGGGCCGGTGGTTGGATGACGCTGTCTCGCGTCGCACGCTGCGGCCCCGGCGGCACCAGCGGGCTTGATCCGGTCTTGGAAACACTGGCCCCCACGCAAAAATGGTATTTGCCCTGGCGGTATTTTCGCACGCCTCATTCAAGTTAAGCAAACCGCCTTTACCCATCAATCGAACAGCGTTAAATACCCGCCTCGATAAGCAACGTTTGCTTGTCGTCTTTTAGAAAACCACCCGCATTCGTTGGCGGGACTGGACAGGAGAATTATAATGTCAGACGCCGTTTCCCTAACATTTCCCGATGGCTCAATTCGCCAGTATGCCCCCGGCACGACCGGACGCGATGTTGCCGAATCCATTTCCAAGTCGCTTGCAAAGAAAGCCGTCGCGATTGCGCTGGATGGCACTGTGCGCGACCTTTCCGACACTATTGTCGATGGCAAGATCGAAATCGTCACCCGTGATGACAAGCGCGCGCTTGAGCTGATCCGTCACGACGCTGCGCATGTGATGGCCGAAGCCGTTCAGGAATTGTGGCCTGGCACGCAGGTGACGATCGGCCCAGTCATCGAAAACGGTTTTTACTACGATTTCGCCAAGAACGAGCCCTTCACACCGGAAGATCTGCCGAAGATCGAAAAGAAGATGAAAGAAATCATCGGTCGGTCCAAGCCGTTTACGCGCGAAATCTGGTCCCGTGAAAAGGCCAAGGAAGTTTTTTCCGCCAAGGGCGAGAACTACAAGATCGAGTTGATCGATGCCATTCCTGCGGGACAGGATCTCAAGATTTATTATCAGGGCGACTGGTTTGACCTGTGCCGTGGCCCGCACATGGCCAACACCGGGCAGATCGGCACGGCTTTCAAGCTGATGAAGGTTGCCGGTGCCTATTGGCGCGGCGATAGCAACAATCCGATGCTGACACGCATTTACGGCACCGCATGGGCCACGCAGGAAGAGCTGGATCAGTATCTGCATATTCTGGCCGAAGCCGAAAAGCGTGACCACCGCCGCCTTGGCCGCGAAATGGACCTGTTCCATTTTCAGGAAGAAGGTCCGGGCGTGGTGTTCTGGCACGGCAAGGGCTGGCGCATGTTCCAGACTTTGACTGCCTATATGCGCCGCAATCTCGAAGGCACCTATCAGGAGGTCAACGCGCCGCAGGTGCTGGATTCCTCGCTGTGGGAAACCTCGGGTCACTGGGGCTGGTATCAGGAAAACATGTTTGCCGTGAAGTCGGCCTATGCCTTCACGCACCCGGAAGACAAGGAAGCGGATAACCGCGTTTTTGCCTTGAAGCCGATGAACTGCCCCGGCCACGTTCAAATCTTCAAGCACGGCCTGAAATCCTACCGCGAATTGCCGGTGCGTCTGGCCGAATTCGGCACGGTTCACCGTTATGAGGCTTCCGGCGCTCTGCACGGACTGATGCGCGTTCGCGGCTTCACGCAGGACGACGCGCACGTCTTCTGCACCGAAGAGCAGATGGCAGCGGAATGCCTGCGCATCAACGATCTTATCCTGTCGGTTTACAAGGACTTCGGCTTTGAGGAAATCGTCGTGAAGCTCTCCACACGCCCTGAAAAGCGTGTCGGCTCCGACGATGTTTGGGATCGCGCCGAAAGCGTCATGACAGATGTTCTCAAATCCATCGAAGAACAATCCGGTGGCCGCATCAATACCGACATTTTGCCGGGTGAGGGTGCCTTCTACGGTCCGAAGTTCGAATACACCCTGAAAGACGCCATCGGTCGTGAATGGCAGTGCGGCACCACGCAGGTGGACTTCAACCTGCCGGAACGCTTCGGTGCCTTCTACATCGATCAGGCCTCCGAAAAGCGCCAGCCGGTGATGATCCACCGCGCCATCTGCGGCTCGATGGAACGCTTCCTCGGCATTCTCATCGAGAACTTCGCCGGCCATATGCCATTGTGGTTCGCACCGCAGCAGGTCGTGGTTGCCACGATTACGTCTGATGCGGACGATTATGGTCGCGAAGTTGCAGAAGCTCTGCGCGATGCCGGTCTGTCGGTCGAAACCGATTTCCGCAACGAGAAGATCAACTACAAGGTCCGCGAACACTCGGTCACGAAAGTTCCGGTCATTATCGTTTGCGGTAAAAAGGAAGCCGAAGAGCGCACGGTCAACATCCGCCGCCTCGGCTCCCAGGCGCAGACCTCATATACGCTGGATGAGGCCATCGCCAACCTCGTGGACGAAGCAACGCCGCCAGACGTGAAACGCAAGCGCGCCGCCAAGGCCGCAAAAGCGAAAGCTGCGTAAGCTGAAAATAAAACGGCACCCTCGGGTGCCGTTTTTATTTTGATGGTTATATCTCAAAAAAACTATTCAAAATCGCTCGTCACGTCTTCCGGGGCTTGGTCTTTCATCAGGACTTCAACGTCCGAATCCTGACCTGCTGTAATTTTGAAATTGCGTTGGTAGACCTTGTCCTTGTTGCGGGCGATGGCGGTGTATTCGCCGTCTGCCAGCACCATGGTGGAAAATGCGCTGACGCTTTCGTTGACGATATCGCCGGAACCGGTCAGGACAGACCATGCCGTATCGGCAATCGCTTCGCCGCCATGTTCGGACACCAGTTTCAGGGTGATCTGGGCTGCATGGTGCTGAAGCGTTGCTTCCGTCAGCTTGCCCGCCTCCACCTGAATATCGGCGCGAACCACGGCGTTGATGCCGCCATATTCCGACACGACGTGATAGGTGCCCGCGTTGAGCCGGATGATGGTGTTGGGTTTGACGTCCGACGTCACGAGGCGGCGTTCGCCGTCTTCTTGCGTGTCTGAGGAGTAGACCGAGAATTTGAGCTGGTTTGGAGAAATACGTTTGTCGGTTCCCGTAATGGCGTTCAGCACGAAGCCGCCGGCATCCAGAATCAGAACCTGTTTATCAATCTTGCCGCTTGTCGGTATGTTGAGTTTCTTGGTGACGCCGGCGCGTCCAAAGGAGACGTTGACGAAATAATCGCCTGGGGCGAGGTGAAACTCTGCCGAGCCACCGTCGGAGCTTGCCAGCATGGGAAGCTTGCCGTCAGGGCCGGGAATGGGGCTGAACACGCGCCACGCCAGCCCTTCCATCATCGGCTGCCCTTCATTGGTCAGCTTGGCTTCCATGATGATATCGCGGGAGGTCGAGGTCTGCACATCCGGGGCAGACGGAGCTGTGAAAGCATTCAGCTTGGGCATTTTCGGCGTGCCGCCAAGCTGTTTGAATTCCTTGAACGCATCTTGAGACAGGGCTTCGCCGTGCGAAACTACGGTCGAAACGAGCGCTACGCAAAGGCTTGCCGCGATTTTGATGGACGCCATTTCTGTTACCGATTGACTTCTTGATTTTCTGGGACCACTTCAAACGCAATGCGGTGGCTATTTCAAGGCCCATAATTTCACATGTATGAGAATGGAACGGTTTGGACATGAAAGACGATATTAAACTGCTCGATTATCTTAATGTTCGTCGGTCAACACCGGCATTGCAGCTGACGGAACCGGGACCGGACAAAGCCGAGCTGGAAGAAATTTTGCGCCTGACCGTGCGTGTGCCGGACCACGGCAAGCTCGCACCGTGGCGTTTCATCGTCTATCGCGGTGAAGAGCGCAAGCGTCTGGGCGAGGCGGCGTTGAAGCGGGCGCTGGAAAAGACGCCGGACCTTGGCGCCGACCAGCAGGACGTGGAACGCACCCGTTTTACACGCGCACCCGTGGTGATCGCGGTGGTCAGCACGGCAGCGCCGCATTTTAAAGTTCCCGAATGGGAACAGGTGATGTCGGCAGGCGCCGTGTGCCTGAACATGCTGATCGCTACGAACGCGCACGGATACGCCGCCAACTGGCTGACGGAGTGGGTTTCATTCGATGAAAATATCTGGTCGGAGCTGGGCGTGAAGTCTGGCGAAAAGATTGCCGGTTTCATTTACATCGGCTCCACTACGTTCCCCGCCGTCGAGCGCCCGCGCCCGGAATTGGCTGACGTGGTGACATGGGTTGGCGAGGTGTGATGTTTTACGCCACTGACACCAACGCGCACGGCTTGGCCCATGATCCATTCAAAGCCATCGTGGCGCCGCGTCCGATTGGCTGGATTGGCTCGAAGGGCAGGGATGGGTCTCTCAATCTCTCGCCCTATTCCTTTTTCAACGCCATCTCGGATCATCCCAAACTGGTGATGTTTTCATCCAGCGGCCAGAAGGACAGCTTGCGCAACGTTCAGGAAAGCGGCGTGTTTACAGCCAGTCTGGTCAGCCGAAACCTGGTAGACCAGATGAACGCATCCTCCGCAGCGGTGCCATACGAGGTCAACGAATTCGAGGTTGCCGGGCTGACCGCAACATTCGGACAACTGGTTGATGCGCCCTATGTGGGAGAGGCTTTTGCTGCACTGGAATGCCGGGTAACGCAGATCATTCGCCCTATCGATGTTGCAGGCGTTGAGACTGATTCCTGGGTCGTGTTCGGGCAGGTCGTCGGTATTCACATCGATGAGACGGTTGTTGCAAATGGCCGTATCGATATGGCGCTTGCACGTCCGGTGGCGCGCATGGGGTATCGAGATTATTGTGATGGCGGGACAGATGTTTTTGAACTTTCGCGACCGGGTTCGCGTTGAGTTCAGGCACGTCTGAGCGGTTAATTTTTATGGTGAACCAAACGTAAACCTTTTGCTCCTAGTGTCGGCGTTGGATGGCAGGGTCAGAGATTCGGGTGCGAATCGATCCTGCTGAAAACAGTCGGCATAGTCTGTTGGTGGGGCGCAGGGTGATCGTACAAGCATTTCTTCGTTGGTCGGAAAAGGCTGGATCGGGTGATCGATCCAAGGCAGCAACCGCGCTGGCTCACGCCTATCTGCAATCGTCCTTGCCGCAAGATCGGCATGATAGCGCCTATGACGCGATGACCTATTTGCTGGATGATCCGTCGCCCAAGGTGCGTCGTGCGCTGGCCGAATCCCTGGCATTTTCTGAGGATGCGCCGCGGTCCATCATTTTCTCTCTGGCCGAAGATCAGCCAGAAATCGCCTGCCTTGTCATCATTCATTCGCCGGTGCTGCGCGACACCGATCTGGTGGATCTGGCTGGCAATGGCACGGCCATCACGCGGTCGATGATTGCGGCTCGCCCGTTTCTGGAAGCGGGCGCATGTGCCGCTATTGCCGAAATCAGCGATGTTCTTGAGCTTTCCGTTCTTCTGGAGAACCGCAGCGCCTGCATCACGCCGTTCACGTTGCGCCGCATTGCAGAACGCCATGCGGATGACGCGGAGATTCGTGATCTTCTGCTGCGGCGTGACGATTTGCCCGCTGACGTGCGCTACGCAATCGTCGGGCATATTGGTGCGGCATTGGCTGCGTCTGATCTGGTGTGTTACGCGATGACGCCAGCCCG
This sequence comes from Agrobacterium sp. rho-13.3, assembly GCF_033957765.2. Taxonomy (NCBI): domain Bacteria; kingdom Pseudomonadati; phylum Pseudomonadota; class Alphaproteobacteria; order Hyphomicrobiales; family Rhizobiaceae; genus Agrobacterium; species Agrobacterium sp. rho-13.3. Next base: position 1,281,262 of record NZ_CP192774.1, on the reverse strand, counting down.
TGCGGGCCGCGTTATTCGCAGCGCATCGGAAGCGGCAACGGTTCTGATCGCTGGTGATGTGGGTGGCAATGATTTGCCGGTTCTGGTGGAGCATCTGCGGATCAAGGGTGATCTGACACCTGCTTTCCTGATGAACGCTTTGTGCTCCGGCAAGCTGGATTTCTTTGCGGCGGCAATCTCCAATCTTTCTGGCCTCGATGACCTTCGGGTGCGCTCCATTCTCGCAACGGGCAGACACCACGCCATGAAGGCGCTGTTCCAATCCACCGGTCTGTTCGGTGTGATCTTGGACATATTTATGGAAGCGACATTGCTCTGGCGCCAAACTGCCGATGCCCATTATGTCGGAGAGGTTGAATACTTGTCTTCCAGATTGCTTGCGAAGTTTGCGCATGTTGAGGCGGATGCCACATCGCAAGAGCTGCTGCATATGATCGAGAAGCTGCAAATCGGGCAACAGCGCCAGCGCGCGCGAATGATGACGACCGATCTCATTGCCGAGGCAGCGTAACGCTCATTTGGTGAGTCGTTTGGCAATCCACGAATAACTGTCTTCCACCATACGCACCGGCTTGCCGAGCACTTCTTTTACGCCTTCCGTTGAGGGAAGGATTTTGCGCACGCGGCTGATGGCGCGTTGTGTCAGCGTCTGCTCGACCTGCGCTTCCGTTGCTGGCGACAGCGTGGCTGGGTCTTGCGTCGTGGCATCTGCTTTTGCCGTCTGATCGGGCGGTGTCTCCGGCGTCTGGCACACCGCGACGATGACCGGGTAGGACGCATTCACAAAATCACCCAGCTTCTTTTCCGATTCGGCATCGCACAGTTCGATGCTCGTCCAGCGCTGTTGAAGTGTTGCGATATGCTGGCAATCGGTCGCGCTGTCATCGCAGCCGAGGATGGTCATTAAAACAAGCGCTGTTCTCATTTTGGCTCTGTTGCCTCTGGCGGAAAAAATGTCTTACAAGCTTGGATGATCTAGCCGAATTGCAGTCTTATTGCGACGTGCTGATCAACATAGAGAAAAATAAACGGGAACAGCATGTCAGTCGAAATCAAGCTTGAGCCACCCCACCAGCCGGAAATACTCCGCCTTATGGACATGTCGAATGCCTATATGGCGTCGCTTTATCCGGCGGAAAGCAACCACATGGTGGATATCGCCACGCTGGAAAAACCGAATGTCTCATTTTTCGTGGCCCGTCATGAGGGTAAAATCGTCGGCTGCTGCGCGCTGGTGGCGGCGGATGACGGCACTGCCGAAATCAAGCGGATGTTTGTGGACCCGGACGCACGCGGTCTGCGAATCGGCAAGCTGATGATGGAGGCTCTTGTCGGGCGCGGCCAGCAGCTTGGAATTTCTGCAATTCGGCTGGAAACAGGTATCAGCCAGCCGGAAGCCATTGGCCTGTATCGTAAGGCCGGGTTCCTCGAAATCGAAGCCTTCCCGCCTTACAGACCAGACCCATTGAGCATGTTTATGGAATTGAAGCTTTAACCGCTAAGAGGCGGTTTTGCGAAGCGGCGGAGGTTCGTTGATCTCTGTCGCCTTGCTTTCAAGTGCTTCTGCTTCCAAGGCTGAAAGCTCCACTTCGCGCACCCATTCCCGCCACACGGCAACCAGCAGCGCCATCAGCACCGGGCCGATGAACAGGCCGAGGAAACCCATGGTTTTCACGCCGCCGACAAGGCCGAAGAAGGTGGGCAGGAACGGCAGCTTGATTGGCCCGCCAACCAGGCGCGGGCGGATGGTCTTGTCCACGATGAAGAGTTCGATCGAGCCCCATGCAAACAAGCCTATACCTTCCGGCACCGAACCGCTGGCGACGAGATAAACCGAAACGAGCGTAAACGACAGCGGCGCACCGCCGGGGATGAGCGCCATAACGCCGGTCAGAACGCCTAATGTAACGGGTGAGGGGACGCCTGCGATCCAGTACGCCACACCCAGAATGATGCCTTCGCCGATGGCGATCAGTGTCATGCCTGTTACGGTCGAGCTGATGGTGGCTGGAACGACCCGGGAAATACGCTCCCAGCGTGTCGGCAAAATACGCTCTCCGACGAGATCGATCTGGCGAGCGAATGCTACGCCGTTTCGATACACGAAAAACAGGGCGATCAGCATGAACAGAAGCGTCAGAATAAGGTGGAAAGCGCCATTACCTGCGGCCACGATGGCGCGGTAAATATTGCCGATGTTTGCGCCGCTGACGAGTTGAATGACCTCGCCAATGGCACCGGGTGTGCCGATGTAGTGGACCCACTGGTCACTCATCCAGGCACCCACGCCCGGCAGTGCGGCAATCCAATCCGGCACCGGAGCGCCGACCTTATTGACCTCCACCGCCCAACCGAACCATTCGCGCATTTCGCTGGCCGTATAGGATGCGGCAATGACAATCGGCACGATGAGAAATGCGATGATGAGAAGCAGGGCGACCGTTGCGCCCACCGTATTGTTACCCCCGACGCGGCGAAGCAGCTCACGATAGACCGGCCAACTGGCAAAACCGATGACCAATGCCGCGAGAACTGGCACAAGGAAACCGTAAAAGAAGTAAATACCAGCTGCGACAATCAGAACCAGAAGCCAACGGGCCGCGGAAATGGACGGCACAAGTGCAGTTCGCGCATGTGTTGCAGGGCCGAGCCAACGCGGCTCACCAGCTTTTCTATGATTATCAACGGTTCCCAAAAGCTTCTCTTTCGCATTCCCCGAACAGATTGCAGTCTGTCATCATTTAACGAACAGCCTACAATATATTCCACAAGCATTTCGTTTTTATATTGTTTCCGCACCATATAGGACGATTTTGGTAAAAATAACGCAACGTGCCTTGGCGTGGTTACACAAATATGAGAGTTGGAGACGAATTTTACAAACTTGGCGGCGAACCACGCCGTTTGGACGCATCACATGCTTCGTCGTTTCTTTTCGTACTATCGCCCTTACAAGGGTCTTTTCATTCTGGACTTCTCCTGCGCCGTGATTTCCGGCTTGCTGGAACTTGGCTTTCCAATGGCCGTGAAGGCCTTTGTTGATGTGCTGATGCCCGCCGGTGATTGGCCGGTCATCGTGATGGCATCCATTGGTCTTCTCGTCATTTATGTGTTGAACACCGGCCTGATGGCGACCGTCACCTACTGGGGACACATGCTGGGCATCAACATCGAAACCGATATGCGACGCCGGGCCTTCGATCATTTGCAGAAGCTTTCCTTTCGGTTCTTCGACAATCAGAAAACCGGGCATCTGGTGGGACGACTGACCAAGGACCTTGAGGAAATCGGCGAAGTGGCACACCACGGCCCCGAAGACCTGTTCATCGCGATCATGACCTTCATCGGTGCGTTTCTTTTGATGTTGACGGTCAATGTGCCGCTGGCGCTGATAACAGCTGCGATCGTGCCGATCACCGCATGGGTGACCAGCCGTTACGGCACCCGCATGACCAACAATTTCCGTGCGCTGTATGGCCGCATCGGGGCGTTTAATGCCCGCATTGAAGAGAATGTCGGCGGTATGCGTGTGGTTCAGGCTTTCGCCAATGAGGACCATGAGCGGGCGCTGTTTGAAAAGGACAACCAGCGTTATCGCCGCACGAAGCTCGACGCTTACAAGATCATGGCTGCCAGCACATCGCTGAGCTATATGAGTATGCGCCTGACACAGATGATTATCATGATCTGCGGTGCATGGTTCGTGCTGACGGGCGATTTGACCAATGGCGGGTTCATCGGTTTTCTGCTGCTGGTCAACGTCTTCTTCCGCCCGGTCGAGAAGATCAACTCGGTGATCGAAACCTACCCCAAGGGCATTGCCGGTTTTCGTCGCTTTACGGAACTGATCGACACCGATCCCGATATTGCCGATGCGCCGGACGCTATCGAGGCGTCATCCCTTCGCGGTGAGATTTCGTATAGTGATGTGAGCTTCGGTTATAGCGATGGCAAGCAGGTGCTGAGCAATATCAACCTGACGATCAGGGCAGGGGAAACGGTTGCTTTCGTTGGCCCGTCCGGTGCGGGCAAAACCACGCTGTGCTCGCTATTGCCCCGTTTTTATGAAGTGACCGGCGGCTCTATCAGCATCGATGGTATCGACATTCGCAAGATGACGCTTGCGTCGTTGCGCGGCCAGATCGGCATTGTGCAGCAGGATGTGTTCCTGTTCGGCGGCACCATTCGTGAAAACATCGAATATGGCCGCCTTGGTGCAGACGATGCAGATATATGGGATGCCGCACGGCGCGCACGTCTGGATGGTGTCATTCAGGATATGCCTGACGGTATGGACACGGTGATTGGAGAACGGGGCGTCAAGCTTTCCGGTGGCCAAAAGCAACGTCTGGCGATTGCGCGCATGTTCCTCAAAAATCCGCCAATTCTCATTCTGGACGAGGCGACTTCGGCGCTGGATACGGAGACCGAACGGGCCATTCAGCAATCTCTCGGTGAACTGGCCAAGGGCCGCACGACGCTGGTTATCGCGCACCGTTTGGCGACGATCCGCGATGCCGACCGCATCGTGGTGGTGGATGAAAGCGGCATTGTCGAAACCGGTAATCATCAGGAGCTTCTCAACTCCAAAGGACCGTATAGCCGTCTGTATGAAGCGCAGTTCGGCGCACAATTGCTGGTGTAACGGACCTCAAGGCTTTACCTGCGTTTCGAGGCCGGGGTTTGGCTCCGGCTTGCCGGGATGCGCGTTGACGAGATAACTGACGGCCACAAAACTTGCCGCCACGATCAGCGCGCCAATGACGATGAACGTCAGCATCCACGGCTTGGATCTGCGGCGCGACCAGACGAACCTGCGTCCACGTAGCCGATTCTTGTTTTTGTCGTGATGATATTCCGGCCCGAGATTGTCGGTGTTGGACATGGTGTTCCTCGCTTGAGACTGTTCACTCTCGTTGAGGTGCGAACGCGCAGGTGAGTGCAGAAGTTCAATTGCAGAGAAGGTTGAAGGACTTGCTCTGGTGAATGGTGCGCGCCATGGTGGGACGGGCGTGTTTCGATTCCCTGGCGGAAACGACACGAGTCAGAAGCGCGTTGCGCGCACATTGCATGACGGGAGAGCCGAATTGATGTCCAATCCACGCGCGTTTCTGGAGCAGTTGTTTCACGCGGCGGTGAGGGCGGCTGATCCTTATGAGGCTATCCTGCACCATCTGCCGCAGCCACCGAAAGGCCGCACGGTCGTGATCGGCGCTGGCAAGGCGGCAAGCCAGATGGCGCAAGCTTTCGAGCGCGCCTGGCCACACCCGTTCGAGGGGCTGGTGGTGACGAGGCACGGGCCAATTGCCGCGTGTGAGCGCACGAAAGTTCTGCAATCTGCTCACCCCGTACCGGACGAGGCAGGGCTTATTGCGGCTCAAGCGCTGATGGATCATCTCACGGGTCTGACAGCAGACGATCTGGTGATTGCGCTGATTTCCGGCGGCGGCTCGGCCCTGTTGCCCGCGCCACCGGACGGTTTTGGACTGGCTGATGAAATCGCACTCAATGAAGCGCTGTTGGCCTCTGGCGCGCCGATTTCCGCCATGAACGTGGTGCGCAAACATTTCTCCCGCATCAAGGGTGGCAGGCTGGCCGCACTGGCGCATCCGGCGCGGGTGATCAGTCTCGTGGTGTCCGATGTGCCGGGGGATAACCCCGCCTTCGTCGCCTCCGGCCCGACTGTGCCAGATGAAAGCGATGCCGAAGAAGCATTGCGCGTCATCCGGGATTATCGCATCGATCTTCCCGACCGGATGATCGAAAGCATCAAAAACGCCGCCGCACCCAGACCGGGTGACACCGTATTTGCAGGCAACGAGGTACACGTTATTGCCTCGGCCCGCGTATCGCTGGAGGCTGCAAAAGCGCTGGCTCAACACAACGGCGTCCACCCGTTGATCCTCTCCGACAGCATAGAAGGCGAAGCCAGAGATGTTGGCCGTATGCACGCGGCTATTGCTCGGCAGTTTGCCGGAAACAGCGATTTCACAAAGCCGATGGTCCTTCTTTCTGGCGGCGAAACCACCGTAACGATCAGCGGCGGCCGTTACGGCAAGGGCGGGCGAAATACCGAACTGTTGCTCTCGGCAGCGCTGGACCTGCAAGGCGTTTCAGGCATCACAGCTCTTTCAGCAGATACGGATGGCATCGACGGTTCCGAGGACAATGCAGGCGCATTCTGCGACGCCGAAACTGTAACCCGCATCCGAGCCAACGGCGGTGACGCCCGCGCTTTTCTTGCTGGCCACGATGCCTGGTCAGCCTTCTCCTCAGCGGGTGATTTATTCGTGCCGGGGCCAACGGGAACGAACGTCAATGATTTCCGGGCGTTTTTGTTAGAGTGAACCGATTGCGCCACCCTCATGCGGAGGTGGCGCGCAGCGCCCTCGAAGCATCCTGCCACGCACTCTGCCTGCGCGTCCCGCAACCCTCGTCCTTTGAGGCCCCTGCGGGCACCTCTCCTTCGACAAGCTCAGGATGAGGCATGCTACCCTTGCACACTTAGGCCACACCCTCCGCCCGTCACCGTCCCACTCCTTGCCACACCCTCCACCCTCACGCTGAGGTGGCGCGCAGCGCCCTCGAAGCATCCGGCCACGCACTCTGCCTGCATGCCCCGAACCCCTCGTCCTTCGAGCCCCCTGCGCGGCACCTCTCCTTCGACAAGCTCAGGATGATGGATGAGGGATGATGCCGTAGCATTTCCTATCCGCCTGCGTCGCTCTCGTTGCTATCTCATCCCTCAAAATCTTGTCTTTCGTGTTGGGTACGCTTCACCGTTCCCCGCGATTCTTGATTGCTTCTAAAGTTGCTAATTGAGGGAAGAATAACCTATGTTGCCTATCAGCAACATATTTTCATTTTAAGACTATAAATCCGTTTAACTATGATTGTGGAGCGTTGCCATAGTAAGCATCTCTCTGCCATTTAATACTCATTAGAACATTATTTGCATATTATTACATATTAATGTTTTAATACTCTAATTAACTTGACTGGAGATTGATATGAATATTAAGAGCCTTTTGATCGGCTCTGCTGCGGCTCTCGCAGCAGTATCCGGCGCCCAAGCTGCCGACGCTATCGTCGCTGCTGAGCCAGAGCCCCTCGAATACGTTCGCGTTTGCGACGCTTTCGGCACTGGCTTCTTCTACATCCCAGGCACCGAAACCTGCCTGAAGTTCAGCGGTTACATTCGTTTCCAGACTAACTTCAATCGTAACCGCTCTGGCACGTCTGACTGGGATTCCTTCACGCGCGCTCAGTTCAACGTCGACACACGCACAGACACCGAACTCGGCGCTCTGCGTGGTTTCATCGGCCTTCGTGGTGACGCGGACACCGGTTCTGCTGCTGCTGTTGCAGGCACTGCAAACAGCGGTTCTACCGTATTCGTAGACCAGGCGTTCATCGAGCTTGCTGGCCTCAGGGTTGGTACTGCAATCACTTGGTGGGATGACGATCTTACCGGTGAAACCGATGTTCTTGCCTCGAACACGGTTCGCCTCAATACTATCCGTTACACCTATGATGCTGGCTCTTTTTATGCCGGTGTTGCTGTAGAAGAGCTTGAAACTGCTCGCTCGGGTACGTCTAATATCGGCGTCGTAAAGGGCGGCTCATTCGAAGGCGCGAACAATGTTGGCGTAGCCGGCATCATTGGCGGCAAGTTCGATGCGGTAAGCGCCAACGTAATTGGTAGCTACGACACCGATCAGGAAAACGGCGCGATCCGCGGTATTCTGTATGCTGACATCGGACCTGGTACACTGGGTCTGTCTGCTGTTTGGGCTTCCGGCGCAAACTCTTACTACGAAGAATCCGAATGGACTGTTGCAGCTCAATACGCCATCAAGGCGACCGACAAGCTGACGATCACTCCAGGTGCGCAGTATTTCGGCAAGGTTGATATTGCGACTGATGGCGACTTCACGGGTGACCGCGATGCATGGCGTGCTGGTGCAACGGTTGACTACAAAATCACGTCTGGCCTCGCCGCGAAGGTTGCACTCAATTACCAGGACGTTGACGGCACTGAAGGTGTTGATAGCGGTGCTGGCGACCAGTGGCTCGGTTTCGTTCGCTTGCAGCGCGCGTTCTAATCTTCTGAAACTCTACAATTAATAGAAAGCCCAACTTCACGGTTGGGCTTTTTTTGCAAGTAAAACGAGATGTATAAAAAAGTTCGCGTCACTTTGATTTTTCGAAAGACTTTTTGAAACTGTTTATGTAACGATCATTTCGGGTTAAATCGCTTGATCCACCGGGATTTCCCGTAAGCGTTTGACTCCAGTCAAGTTCTCTGACCTCCTCGGGTCAGGGTGTAAATCTCCTCGGTCCCTGCCGAGGAGATTTTAATTTTTACACCCTTTGATAGTAGTGAATTGTAACACTCCTTATTGTCTCGTTTAGGTGATTTGAAGCAGACCGCCGAAGAGTGGGTTCGCATCGCGGATCTTTGGTCGTGCAAGTGGCGACGGTCGGATCACCGATCCTTTGACAAAGCGGACTCCGATTTTCAGTCGGATGCTCAAATGAAAATGGCCCACATTGCGTTGGCCATTGGCGTGGGAGTAAAGGGAGTAATCAGGAGCACCCATTTGTGCTTCCCATTGGGCCCCACTCCATACGGCGCCTGAAGGAGAGGGGCTCCGGACTAAAATTCCCTTTGAATAATATCCCGCAAGAGTCCGTTGTTTCCGCGACACCCGGACAACGCTGTTGATCTGCTAAATTTGGCATTTGCATCGATTTCAACTGCCGATCATTTGTTTTTCTAGATCGCAACGACCGTTTATGCGGACAATCTGTCGATGATCATCTTCCAGTAGCGGTCTCAAGCGTAGCGCGAGGTCATGCGCTTTGGTCGTCGATGATTGAGTGCGGAACAAATGTGCATTCGAGACCTGTTGGCGCAAAGACCAAAACCATTCCCCCGCTGAAGTCCGAGGCAAACAGCCGAGATATGACTCGAGAGCCAAAGCCTCTGCGGGTTGGTTCAACGACTGTCGGGCCTTCGCGCTCTTGCCATGTAAAACTACCAAGCGGTTGTTTTGGCGTGGTCGTGTTCGATGACCAGCATATTGTCACGCGGCCGTTGTCGTTTGATAGAGCCCCATATTTCGTCGCATTGGTTGCAAGCTCATGAACCGCCATCGCAAGCGACAGGGTCTGTTTGGCAGACAAGGTTATGTTCGGCCCGTCCAGCTCGAACCGTTTTGCGTATTCGCGATAGGGTGCAAGAGCCTTGGTGATAACATCAACGATCTTGCCTTCTTCCTGGGACGTGTCGAGGAGCAGATCATGCGCTTGCCCCAGAGCCTGTAGCCTGCCATTGAACATGTCGCGCTGTTCAGCGATTGCGTCACCACGCAACGTTTGCGAGGCTATGGCCTGCACCATTGCGAAGGTGTTTTTGATCCGGTGCTGCAACTCACCTGCCAGCAGACGCTGACGCGCCTCGCTGTCTTTTCTGTGGGTGATGTCTCTGACAGTCCCAATGAACTTTATGCCTTCGGCCACCCTGGTTGCCGCTGCACGGGCATGTACCCAATGTTCGGGTTGTTCGGCAGTCGCGATGATCCGGTATTCGACATCAAGAATGGCGTCACCGTCAGGATCAAGAGCACGCGTCACGGATTCCCGCAGCGCTGTTCGGTCTTCTTCATGAACCCGTGCAGAAAAATCAGTATAGGAGGGGTTGGAAGTATCTTTTGTGCCAAGGATCTGGGCTGCGCGCGCATCTTCCTTGATGTTCACGAATGAGCCATCACACAGAGTGGACTCCCAAACTCCCATCCGGGCCGCGTCTAGGGCCACCATCAGTTGGCGCTCTTTCTCCAACAAAGCAAACTCAGCCCGTTTGACATCCGTGATGTCACTGCCTTCCACGAAGATGCCCGTGACGTTTCCGTTTTGGTCAAACACTGGCTGGTAGACGAAATTGACATAGGCGGTTTCTTTCTCGCCGCCTTTTGTTCGCTCTACTTCAATCTGTTGGCCCTGGACTGCTTGCGCTTTGCCGGTTTCATAAACGCTGTCCAGAAGTTCGTAAAAGCCTTGTCCAGCAATTTCCGGAAGAGCTTCGCGCACGGGAAGGCCGATGACATTGCGGTAGCCGACCAGGCCGAGATACGCATCGTTGGTCAGTTCGAATACATGGTTTGGCCCTTCGAACACGCACATATAGCTCGGGGCATGCTGGAGAAGTCGGCGAAGAGCGTCGGCCTCTTTTGCGGATGCGTCCTGCGCATCCTTGTAGAGTTTAGCAGCCGTATCCCTTGCGATTTTCGTTTCGGTGATATCCGTGGAAATGGAGAGCAGATGGCTGATGGTGCCAGTTTTGTCACGCACGGGCATGACCCGCACATCCCAAAATTTTGGGTTTCCCTTGGCGGTGTCGGCGGCGCCGAAAAACTGCGCGACAATCCCGGCTTTGGCGGATGCGATCGCTGCCTTTGCCGCATTATTCCCTTCGCCCTGCCAAAAATCAGGCCAAGGGCAACCTTTAATGGCAGTGAAGTCATCAACTTCCATCACACGCTTGCCGCCATCACTCATAAATTGGAGGCTGCCATCCAGTCCGATGATCTTTATACAGTCGGCACTACCGGAGAGGAGAGCTGCAAGAAGGTCATCATTGCTGACAAGCGAAGGATGCGCAGCGTCAAGCTCAGCATTCATGAGAGATGCTGCTGACTGATCAGAGCCATTGGGAGAGGAGGCGAGGTCATGACTGAGCATTTGTTTTTCCAGCGAAGGTATTTTAGAAACTAACAGATAAGAGCCATCTTGTCGCACGCTTGATGCGTTCCGAGTGCTGGAAAACAAAACGAGGGAAATATATCACGACACTTCAATCCGAACCGGTATTGCTTTTGATGCAGGTGTTTTTGATAGCTCATCATGGTGATCGATGGCGTTCAACACGTTTGCTTCCGGATAATATGCGCCGATGGTGCCTATCGGCAGGTTATGAGCGGTAACGACCAGCCCACCCAGTTCACGACGCACGCCGTCCCCAAAGTCGCTGACCAGTGTGACCATCTGGCCCGGTCTCAAGCCCGCCTTCGCGATATCGTGTTCTGACATTAAAACGACATCCCGCGTGCCTTCGATCCCACGAAAGCGGTCGCTATAGCCGTATATCGTCGTGTTGAACTGATCGTTCGACCGCAGCGTCATGAGCCTGTAGCGGCCGTCTGCGTCGTTAAAAGCCAGTGCGTTGAGCTGTTTGGGTGCCGTGAAAACTGCTTTTTTCTCTTCCGTATTCCAGACACGATCATGAGCATCGTTGCCACGATAAAAGCCACCCGGCTGGAACATGCGGGAATTGTAGTCCTTGAAATCCTTGGGGTATGTCAGCTCGATCAACTGGCGCACCAGACTATAATCGCCGGTCCATTCATCCCATTTCAGCCTTGGATGAGGATCGAGTGCTGCCTTGGCGATGCCGGTGACGATGGCCAATTCGCTTCTTAAATATTTTGACGCAGGACCGTGTTTTCCAACCGATCCCGAGATGTGTGAAAAACTGTCCTCGACAGAGACTGCCTGATTACCCGTGGCCTGGTCATCGCGTTCTGCACGCGAGAGGCAGGGCAGGATGTAGGCCTGTTTGCCGGGAAAAAGATGGCTGCGATTGAGCTTGGTCGAGACCATGACGGTCAATTCCTGAGTTGCCCATGCACGTTCCATCTCTTTTTGCTCTGGAACAGCTCGAACGAGATTTCCGCCAAGCGAAATAAAGGCCTTGATCTTGCCCGCAATCAGACCCTTCACCGCATCAACGATGGTGGTGCCATCCTTGGTCGGAGGATCGAAATCGAACAATTGCTTGAGCTTGTCCATGGGGATCAGCTTCGTTTTTTCGGCAATGCCGACCGTGCGCTGACCCTGCACGTTGGAGTGGCCGCGCACCGGACAGCATCCGGCACCTGCGCGCCCGATATTGCCGCGCAAAAGCAGGAGATTGACCAACATAGCGACATTCAGCGCGCCTTGCGAATGCTGCGTCAACCCCATACCGTGAACGCCGATGACCCTTTCAGCACCGATATAAATCTCACCAGCACGGCGAAGTGCCAGTTCGGTCAGGCCGCTCTCCCGTTCAATGTCGTCCCAGGATGTTTGCCTGACGCTGGCGATGAACGTTTCAAATCCGGTCGTGTGCTCCGCAATGAAGTCTGTATCGATGACGCGGCTGTTTCCCTTGGCAATCGCGTCGTCATCGGCCTCCACCACCACTTTGCAGAGACCCATCATGGCAGCGATGTCGCCGCCTGCTTTTACCTGAAGGTATTCATCTGAAATCTGCGTTTCATGGCCCGTCAGCATATCGATCGGGCTCTGCGGGTTGACGAAGGAGACCAGCCCTTGCTCGACAACGGGGTTGAACGTGACGATCCGTGCACCGCGCTTTTTTGCTTGCTGTAGGGGATGCAGAAATCGCGGGCTGTTTGATCCGGGGTTCTGCCCGAAAAAGAAAAATGCGTCCGCTTTTTCAAGGTCTTCCCAGATGATGGTGCCGACAGGCGAGCCAATGACCTTGTTGAGCCCGACAGACGTTGTCTCGTGGCACATGTTGGAACTCTGAGGCAAATTGTTGGTGCCGTAGACCCGTGCCAGCAGCGCGTAAAGATACGAGGCTTCCAGCCCGGCATGGCCGGATGAATAGAACACAACGTCATCGCGCGGCAGCTCTTTGAGGGTCTCGCCGATCTGTCCGAAAGCCTCGTCCCATGGGACCTCGACATATCGATCTCTCTCAGCATCGTAGCGCATGGGATGCGTGAGCCGCCCGGTCTGCTCGAGATCATAATCTTTCCAGTCCCGAAGCTCCGACACTGTATGATTATCCCAAAAACTGGGCTTGCAGCGCGCGCTTGTTAAATCCGAGAGGGTTGCCTTGGCACCATTCTCGCAGAACTCGAACGGATGGTAATTGACGGGTTTCGGCCATGCGCAGGAGACGCATTGAAAACCGCCCGGCTTGTTCTGGCTGGCAAGGGTTTTAAGGATGGCTGGCGAGGGCAGGGTGCCACCAAACATGTGCACAATCGACTTCACCGACCCCCAACCACCGGCAGGGCCTTCTGATTCTGGATTGGGGATGTGGTCTGCCATGATTGATCTCACGATCTGAGTTGTCGGGAACCGAAAATATCCCGTCGCTGCCACGATCAGCAACGACGGGACGGGATGCTTGCCAACCTATTGCTGCGGCTCGTGAATAGGACAGCCGTTGAAACGCTCCCGGAATTTTGCGGAATGTTCGTAAGGTGCCTTGCGCGCGCGGTTGATGTTTCCAAGCGGCTGATGCGCCGCCAGTCCTGTCCAGACGCTGAAGCGCATTTCCTCGTCCACACGTTTTACCTGTTCGTCACTCCAGCTATCTTGCGGAGCAGCGGTAATCGTTGCGACGGTGATGAAGGGTGCTTCGGTTTGATCCCACTCAACGGTCGGATCTTCGATGGGTTGAGCCTCGATGTCACGACAGAGCTGAACCTGAAACTCCCATTCGCCTGAGATCGTCTTCATCTCTGCCTGAACTTTCTCGCGGATGGCATCGTCGCTGACGCTGGTATCGATCTCTCTGCCAGCCAGCTCAGTCAGATATGGCGAGACGGGCTTGAGACTAAACTTGGCGACATAATCGCCGTATCTGAATGGTGTGACGCTGAAATAGGTTTCTCCCAGCGGATCCACGTTTGGAGCGCCACCCATGGATTGCACGGTCGAGCTGGATAGACCAACGGCCTCAATCGCGCTGTTGACCGCCTGAAGCACGCTCGACATGACCTTTTTTGTGCCTTCCATCTTGTTAGTCGTCTTGGCCAGCATTTTCAAACTGCCAAGAAATTTATCAGCCGTTTTCGCCTGGAATATTGGCCCGTTGACCATGACGAAATCCTGGCTGCGACCTGCCGCGTCGGGAAGGCGTTCTCCATCAACGCCCACGACCTTGATCGCCAGACCACGGGGCAAGGAAATCGCGTCAGGCAATATATCGCCAGCGTTGGTCGACATGCGCATAAAGACGGTATAGCTGCCGGGACGGGCGAAAAGGCCTTGGGCGAGTTCGGGTGGGAGGCCGTCTTTAACGTGAAGCTTGCCCTGAAGAATGCCGTGCGCTTTGGCATGGACCGACCTTACCGCATGACCATAATCGCCAGCGGTCTTTTGCAGGATCGTATCGAAGGTGTCGTTGAGACCCTGGATTGTTTCCTGTTCATCGGGTTTGATATCTTCAAGATCGGGAGAAAAACGGACGGGTTGCGAGATGGGCATGTGAGGCTCCTCTGAATACTCAGAAAACGCCTGCGAGTTTGAGTTTGTTCCGGAGGTGCAGAACCGCATCCACAATGAGCTTTCGCGAACCGCGGAGAAGCAGTATCCCGGCATCGGGTGGCCCCTCCAGAAACGTGCCTGGAATGTGGATCGGTTCGCGATCGCAATTTGCGAGATCAACTTGGCATCTGTCGTATTTTCCAGCCATAATCGGGTGGCGAACGTTGACCTCCGAAATAAGTTCCATATCGGTTTTGTGGCGTGGAACCTTTCTCTGGCCGTTAAGTTAAGCTGGGCTAAGGACTGATAAAATCGGCATTCCCTAAATCTGCCATGTCTCGGGACGTGTAGATCTGGTTTGGTCATATGCCTGTTGCCGTCCTGGTTTCGATTCAACTTTGGAGTTGCCACTGCATTGACCGTCACCCAGCGTCCGACTGACTTTGCTGCCATCCTTCGCGGAATGCCGCAACCCTATCTCATCTTAAGGGCCGATTTGACGATCGTGGGTGCAAGCGAGAGCTATCTTCGCCTGACCGAGCGCACGCTCGACGACATTGTTGGCCGTCATATTCTGGAAGCGTTTCCCGAAAATCCGGATGCGGTGGGTACGGTGGAGCAAGGTCCGCTCGAAGTCTCGCTCAGGCACGTCCTCTCGACGGGCAAGCCGCACGAGATGGCGGTGATCCAATACGATATCCCTCAGCCGGGAGGTGGTTTCGCACAGAGGTTCTGGACGCCCGTTCACACTCCGGTTGCAGGCGGCGATGGTGTTATCGAGTACATCATTCAAAATCCGATGGATGTGACGGAAAGCGTGGTGAAGTCGCGCGAAGCCGACGCGCGGCTTCGTGTTGCCCACCATGCCGCTGACCTTGCATCCTGGGAGTATGAACCCGAGACGGATATCTGGCGGAGAAGTCATTCCGTCGATGAGCTGTTCGGGTTTGAACCCGGTACGGGTGGACCGGTTGCGGCACCCTATTTTGACCGTATGCATCCGGACGATCTCGTAGCGGTAAACAGTATCGTCCAAAGTGCAATCGGAAGTCCTGACCTGACTGTCTTGAACTTCGACTATCGCATTGTGCTGCCCTCGGGCGATATTCGCTACGTTGCGTCGCGGGGAGAGGTTTTGAGAACGTCGAGCGGTGCAGTGCGGATGATTGGTGTGCTGATGGACATTACCGCCGATCGGGCTCGCGAAGCGGAACTTTCCAATGCAGTCAAAACACAAGAGGAACTGTTGCAGCAGAAGGATGTCCTGCTCGCAGAGGTCAATCACCGTGTCAAAAACAGCCTCCAGCTTGTCGTCAGCACATTGCGTTTACAGGCCCGCAGGCTTGAAAATCCCGATGCGGTCGACGCTTTCGAGCAGGCAATCGCACGGGTGAGGGCGATTATCTCGGTTCACGAAAGACTGTACCGAACGGAAAATTCCCTCTCGGTGGACATGGCCGATCACCTTACGAAGCTCTGTCTCGATCTGACCAACGCTCCTGGAAGTCGCGCGGTCACGACAGCTATTGACGAGATTGGACTGACAACGGAACGCGCCATTCCAGTCTCTGTGATCGTCAATGAACTTCTGGCTAATCGCATACGGCGCTCAAAGACTGATGACACAGATATTCGTTTGTCACTTCGGGAACGTGCCTCTGGCTCACTTGAGCTGACAATTTCAGACGACAACAGTGCGGGATTTGGCAAGCCCTCGCAGAGCGATCTTTCCGCCAAACTGGTCGCAAGCATGGCAGCGCAGCTTGATGGGGAATTTCGGGAAGAGCTTGACGAGCAAGGCTTCCGAGCGTCCGTGATCTTCCCAAGGGAGCGCACCTGATGCCCCTGCGCGTAATGATCGTGGAAGACGAAATGCTGTTGGCACTTGATCTCGAGGACATGCTTGTCGATGCGGGATACACGGTTGTGGGGCAAGCGTCCGATATGCCCCAAGCCATTGCTCTTGCAGAAACTGTAGGCGGCAGCGTTGATGTCGCCATCATGGATGTCAATCTGGCTCGTGGAACGAACGGCATTGAAACCGCCGGAGCCCTTCGCCAGCGCTGGAACATCCCGTCACTGTTTGTCAGCGGCAATCTCGATGAGCGTACCCGTGCTGCGGCGCAAGAGTGGCAACCCATTGGTTTCGTCGGTAAACCCTATTCCGAGCGTGAAGTGCTGTCCTCTCTGATGCAAATCGCGACGTGACGTAGAAATACCAGACTTTCGGCACTTGGATGCTTACGGACGTTTTTCTGTTTTATGTATCGTAACGTCCGAAGATGCCGGGGGCGCGGCGTGAAGCCAGTGGCATTGCGCAATAAGGGAGTTGAATGCCCATGGCCGACAATCTTTCCACATACAAATCCAAACGTGATTTCAAGAAGACCGGTGAGCCAAGCGGCAACGCTGAAGTTAAAGCATCGAACCGCCGCCGCTTCGTCATCCAGAAACATGACGCAACCCGTCTGCATTATGATCTGCGGCTCGAACTCGATGGGGTCTTCAAATCCTGGGCCGTGACGAGGGGGCCGTCTCTTGATCCGAACGACAAGCGGCTTGCCGTCGAGGTCGAGGACCATCCGCTGGACTACGGCGACTTCGAGGGCACCATACCCAAGGGCCAGTACGGCGGTGGCACAGTGATGCTGTGGGACCGGGGATATTGGGAGCCTGAAGGTTCCAAGTCGCCGGAAGAGGCGCTTGCGAAGGGTGATTTCAAGTTCACGCTGGAAGGCGAACGGCTGCATGGGAGCTTTGTTCTGGTTCGTATGCGTAATGACCGCGATGGCGGTAAGCGAACCAACTGGCTGCTGATCAAACATCGCGATGATTTTGCGGTCAGTGACAACGGCGCAGCAATCCTCGATGACAAAAACACCTCCGTTGCCTCTGGCCGCAAGATGGAAGCCATTGCCGCGGGCAGGGGCAGGAAGCCGAAGCCGTTCATGACCGATGGTGGCGCGGTCGAGGCGGACGCAGTTTGGAACAGCAACGAAGGTCTGGCTGCCGAGGAGCGCAAAATCGGAACGAAAACCGCCGTGAAGGTAAAGGCAAAGCAACCGACCAAAAAGCAGGCCAAACCCTCAAGCACCAAATCGGCGATGCCGGACTTTATCCCGCCGCAGCTCTGCGAAAGCCTGACGCGGCCACCTTCTACGATGGGCTGGATTCACGAGATCAAATTTGACGGCTATCGCATCCAGATGCGCGTCCTGAGTGGAAAGGTGACACTCAAGACCCGAAAGGGGTTGGACTGGACGTCCAAATGGCCAGCCATCGCCGAGGCCGCGTCGTCGCTACCGGATTGCATCATCGATGGTGAGATATGCGCGCTTGATGAGCGGGGTGCGCCGGACTTTGCCGCACTACAGGCAGCGCTGTCTGAAGGGACCACCGACGATCTCGTCTATTTCGCCTTCGATCTCCTTTTCGTTGGTGATGAAGACTTGAGAAAGCTGGCGCTGACGGACCGTAAGGTTCGTCTGGAAAGCGTGCTGTCAGACGCTGGAGAAGATCCTCTCTTGAGGTTTGTCGAGCATTTCGAGACGGGTGGTGACGCCGTCCTGAAGTCAGCGTGTCGCCTATCTCTGGAGGGTATTGTCTCCAAGGAGGCAGATGCACCGTATGTTTCTGGTCGCACCAAAACATGGGCGAAATCCAAATGCCGGGCTGGCCATGAAGTGGTGATTGGTGCCTACGCCAAGACCAACGGCAAATTCCGGTCTCTGCTCGTCGGGGTCTTCAGTGGCAATCACTTTGTCTATGTCGGGCGCGTGGGAACAGGTTATAGCGCCCAGACGGTCGAGAAACTGCTGCCAAGGCTTCAAGAGATGGAAAACTCCAAATCTCCGTTCACCGGGATCGGGGCGCCGAAGATGTCGGATGACATTGTCTGGCTGAAGCCTGAACTCGTGGCTGAGATCGAGTTTGCCGGATGGACCGCTGACGGACAAGTTCGACAGGGCGCGTTCAAGGGGCTGCGGGAAGACAAGCCTGCTGCCGAGGTCGAAGCCGAACAACCCGCGTCGCCGTCGAAGGCAGATGTTCCCGATCCCGAAACGGACAAGCCATCTGCCAAGCGCTATCGAAAAGGCGCAAAGGAAGAGGTCATGGGAGTGATGATCTCTAGTCCTGAAAAGCCGCTCTGGCCGGATGCCGGTGATGGGAAGCCTGTCACAAAAGTGGACCTCGCCCTTTATCATGAGGCAGTCGGTTCCTGGTT
This sequence comes from Agrobacterium sp. rho-13.3, assembly GCF_033957765.2. Taxonomy (NCBI): domain Bacteria; kingdom Pseudomonadati; phylum Pseudomonadota; class Alphaproteobacteria; order Hyphomicrobiales; family Rhizobiaceae; genus Agrobacterium; species Agrobacterium sp. rho-13.3. Next base: position 1,262,745 of record NZ_CP192774.1, on the reverse strand, counting down.
GATCGACCATATCAAAGGTCGTCCGTGTTCGATCCTTCGGACCCCTGATGGCATTGGTGGCGAGCAATTTTTCCAGCGCCACGCCATGTCCGGAACGTCGAACCTTCTGGAACTTGTGACGGTTTCCGGCGACAAGAAGCCATACCTCCAGATTGACCGCATCGAAGGCCTAGCTGCCATCGCCCAGATCGGCGGGATCGAGTTACACCCCTGGAATTGCCAACCGGACCAGCCAGAAATACCAGGTCGTCTGGTGTTCGACCTTGATCCCGGCCCGGACGTTGAATGGCCCGCCGTCGTCGATGCGGCCCGCGAAATCCGTGATCGTCTGGAGGAACTGGGCCTTGTCAGTTTCTGTAAGACCACGGGCGGTAAGGGCCTGCACGTTGTGACGCCGCTCTCAATCCCGAAAGGCAAAAAACTGAGCTGGGACGAGGCCAAAGCCTTCGCACATGATGTGTGTGAAGACATGGCCCGCGACAATCCGGAACTCTATCTGATCAAGATGGCGAAGAACCAGCGGGAAGGGCGGATCTTTCTCGACTATTTGCGCAACGACCGGATGGCAACGGCAGTGGCACCGTTGTCGCCGCGAGCACGTCCGGGTGCAACGGTATCGATGCCGCTGAACTGGACGCAGGTAAAAGCCGATCTCGATCCAACGCGCTTCACCGTCAGAACCGTGCCTGGTCTTCTGAAAAAGAGTACGGCTTGGCAGGATTATGGTGATGGCCGAAGACCGCTGGAGCAAGCCATCAAGCGACTGAACAAAGCCAGAAACACTCCAGCCTGATCTGGCTCACTTGCCTTTGCGCGTTTCCTTCGCAACCGATTTTTTCAATGCATCCATGATGTTGATGACGTTGCTTGAAGCAGGTGATGAAGCCGGCGCCGCTGTCTTGCTCTTGGCTGGCTTTTTCTGCGCCTTCTTCTTGGTCTTGATAATATCGAGCAAGCGGTCCTGGACAGGATCGACCACCATGGTGGCATCCCACGGACGGGTCTGCTTTTTGATCAGCGTCTGGATGAGGGACATCAGATCGCTGTCCGGTTTCTCGTCGCCAATGTTGTCAAAATAACTGTGTTCGTCGCGGACCTCGTCACCGAAGCGCAACGTCCACAAGATGATGCCCTTGCCGCGCGGCTCCAGCATGACGGCGCGTTCTCGCCGCGAGATCACAAGCCTCGAGATGCCGACCATATCCTGCGATGCCATGGCATCGCGGATCACGGAAAAGGCCTCCTGAGCGACTTTCTCGTTGGGTGAAAGATAGTAGGGCGTGTCGAGCCATATCCATTCGATGGTATCGCGTTTTGTAAATGTGGAGATGTCGATGGTCCGGGTGCTGTCGAGCGCGACAGTCTCGAGCTCGTCGTCTTCGAGAATGATGTAGTCGTCCTCACCCCGCTGGTAGCCCTTGACCTCGTTCTCTTCCTTCACATCCTTGCCCGTGACGGAATCGACATAATGGCTGACGACGCGGTTGTTCGTTGCACGGTTCAGCGTGTGAAACCTCACCTTTTCACTCTCTGATGTGGCAGGCATCATCTGAACCGCGCAATTGACGAGAGAGAGCTTCAGGTAACCCTTCCAGTAGGGACGAACAGCCATGTTGGTTTCCTCTTAGCTGGCGCGGCGTGTTTGAGCGGCAGGTTTTGCCTTTGCGGCTGCCTTTTTGGCTTTTGAACCTCTGGCACTCTTTTCAGCATTGGCTGTACCTTTCCTGGGTTTTGTTTTCTGGGTGTCGAGACCCGCACTGTCGCCAGGGCCTGACGCAGATCGATCACCTTGCCTGTGGAGCGTTCTTTCTTCTTTGGCAGGGATCGTCCTTCGATCTTGGCCTTGACGAGCTCAGCCACCGCATCCTCGTAACGATCATCGAAACTGCTGGCATCGAAGCTACCCTTTTTCTTGGCGATGATCAGCTCTGCGATCTCAAGCAATTCGGGATCGCTTTTCATATCCGGGAGGTCGTCGAATGCCTCCTGTGAGGATCGAACTTCGTAGTCGAAGTTGAGGGTCGAAGCGATCAGACCGTCGCCATGTGGCCGGATGAGGACGGTGCGCAGGCGGCGGAAAAGCACTGTGCGCGCGATGGCGGCGACCTTTGCCTGTTTCATGCCGTCGCGAAGCAGCACATACGCCTCGGTGCCCATCTTGTCGGGCGTCAGATAATAGGGCTTGTCGAAATAGACCGTGTCGATTTCCGAACAGGGGATGAAGGATTCGATCTTCAGGGTCTTGTCTGTCTCGGGGATTGCGGCGGACACTTCTTCCGGTTCAAGAACAACATAGTGTCCTTCATCGGTCTCGTAACCTTTCACCTGATCGTCACGCTCGACGGGATCGCCCGTCTCGCCGTCAATGAATTCGCGCCGGACGCGATTGCCAGTCACCCGGTTCAGGGTGTTGAATGCGATCCGCTCCGACGACGAGGCCGCAGTGTAAAGCGCCACCGCACAGGACACCTCGCCGAACTTGATGAAGCCTTTCCAGTTCGCTCTCGGGGAAACCATGATCCGCACACTCCTGACACAACTGACGTCGTTCAACAGAAACGGCCAACAAATCGTTCCCTGCTGGAACGAATCGTTTTCAACGACGTGTCTGCCATTGAGTTCGCGAATGCAGAGAATGGATTACGGGCCTGTATTGAGGCAGTCACACAAGGAGCCCTCTCGAGCACGCTTTGCGCCGTGCTCACGGTGTTTCAGCGTCACTAATCGTTCACGTGCAGTACAATTTTACCGCGGGTATGACCGCTTTCGGAAAGATCCAATGCCTGCTTGATGCTGGCAAGAGGAAGCACTGTCGCAACATTGGGCTTCAGTTTTCCTGCTTCGGCGAGTTCGCGGATCGACACAAGCTGCCTCGCATTGGGCTTGCAATACACCCGTGCAACGCCAACGCCATACCTGCTTGCTTCATCCTGGGGGAAAGCCACTGCGGTCACCAGAAAGCCACCCTTTTTGAGAGTCAAAAACGCCTGATCAAAGGTGTCGCCGCCGACCGTGTCGAACACAACATCCATGTCATGGGCCAGGTCTTCGAAACGCTGTTTTTTGTAGTCGATGAAATCGTCAGCACCCAGACTTCTTACGTAGTCCTCGTTAGGCGTGGAGCCCATGGCTGTAACATGCGCACCCATCGCCTTGGCAATCTGGATCGCAAGCGACCCAACGCCGCCGGAGCTGTTCGTGATCAACAGACGCTGACCGCTGGAGAGGTTGGCAAGGTCGAACATCGCTTGCCATGCGGTCAAGGCTCCAAGCGGTATTGCGGCCGCCTGTCTGAAGTCCAGGTTGGCCGGCTTGGGAGCCAGGTCTCCAGCCTTGGCGACTGCGTACTCGGCAAAACCTCCAGACGGTATGATGCCGTATATCGCATCTGCGACATTGAACTCGCTGACACCATCGCCGAGGTCTTCGATGGTCCCCGCGATCTCGCCGCCCAAGTGAATGGGCAATGACATGCCAAGGCGCTGACCGAGACCATTGCGAATTTTCCAGTCTACCGGGTTGATCCCCGCCGCATGTATTTTGACCAGCACCTCGCCAGCCTGCGGTTGCGGACGATCGACATCGGTGTATTCGACCACATCGTTATTGCCGTATGCTTTGATCACAACAGCTTTCATTTTCTTGCCCATGACTGTGGCTCCATTTCGGGATGATCGACCGCTGATAGATCGTATGATAAACAAACGACTGAACGATGTGATGCCAATCTACATCGCGCAAAGGCCAAATATGATGTCATTACCCCCCTTCACTATGCGTCGTGGCACCAAACAACGCGGCATGGGTATGCCCATCCATTCTCATGAAGAAGCGCAACTGACTTTTGCCGCATCGGGCATGGTGCAGGTTCATACGGATGAGGGCCGCTGGCTGGTTCCGCCGCAGCTTGCCGTCTGGATTCCGGCGGGCGTTTTACACCGGGTTGAAGTGCTCACTGACGCAGAACTTTGGATGGTGCACTGGGAGCCATCGGCGGCTCAGTCCTGGGCGCCCCCAACGCAACTGGACCGACCGTTTACGCTCCGAGTGACACCGCTGATGAAATCCCTGCTCGACGCGGCGTTCTCGTCAGGCATCGGACCAGACAAGGCCGAACTGGTTGCAAGGCTGATGCTTCATGAGTTGACTGAAACTGTCCACGCGCCCACCTTCCTGCCCTTGCCCATAAGTCCCGTCGGAAAGCGGGTGGCCGATCTCGCTTTCGAGGATCGTCAGAACCGATTGAACGTGGAAGAACTGGCGTCGCGAGCCGCAACATCCGTTCGGACCCTGAGCAGGCTTTTTCCGGTGGAGACTGGATTGACGCTGAAGTCCTGGCGACAGCGCGCACGGATCGTGCAGGCGATGGACTGGCTGGCAAGAGGGAATGCGATTGCTGATGTATCGGCCGAGTTCGGTTTTGCCAGCACGGCCTCGTTCTCGTGCGCTTTTCGACAGGTGACCGCCATGACGCCAACAATGTTCATCGGTGTCCCGGACTACAGCTAATTCAAGATGAGGCTCAGTCCCATCCAAATTGACGATCACTACGTCTGCTTGCAGCGCGAACCTACCGTGTACCTCTACCGCAAGTGACTGGCTGCGGTTGGTCTGGTTATGTCTACCAGCGTCGACAGCGGATGCAACGTTGCACTTCATCGTCGGAGGATGTGGGCATCTTTTACGATAGTAGGCTGAACGAAAAAAATGTGATACGCGCCAGCCAACAAAAACAAAAGGAGTGCAATCGTGAGCGAACTTACAGTAGCAGATGCAACAAACCGAATTTATGAATCGCTTCAGGCAGACAATGCTGACATCGATTTGCATATCGCCGCTCTCAAAGCAGCTTTGACGCGAGAGGGTTTGAAAGAGGCGCTGTTTGACCCGGCCAGGCTCGTACAAAACAACCGTTATGGCAGGAAGCTCATGCAGGCTTACTTTCGGCAGCGCGGCGTGACGGTAAAATACTCGGCTTAGCAATGCCTTGCTGGACGGCGGACTGATCATCCTGATGATCATATGTACGCCTGGCCCTCAGAACGCGGGTTCCCACGTTTTGTCGCCCAATATGTTGGGCGACAATTGCTATTTTCGTCCCCTGTTCGAATGAGACCCTTGCTTTGAATCCTTCGCCCCGTCTGAAAAACCCACAGGCTTGCTTTTTATCCACGTGACGAATTTCTGCACGGCTTGGTCTTCCAGCAGGGCTTCGATTGTAAAGAATGTCTTTGCCAGTTGCCCATCGGTGAAGATGGCGTGTATCTGGCGGTGGCAGACATGGTGCAGGCAGACGGTGGCCTTGCCGCCTTTACTCTTTGGGACGAGGTGGTGGTCTTCTTTCTGGTCTTCGGGGATCACCCGTTCGCACAACGGACAAAACGTCGGCTCCGGTTCCGAATTCCATGACACCATCTCGTCTCTGTTCTTGCGGGCCATGGGTTCTCGGTCGATTTGAAAATGGGGGCTTGCCTGCGACGCAAGTTCTTGGCCAATGCAGGTCGTAGATGCTGATACTCGCTCCACCCGCAGGTATCAACTCCGTTGTGCATCGTTTTGCCGAGGTTCAGTCATCAAGGCCGACATTCCGAAACAAGCTTTGTTCGCATCAAAAGCTTTTCTCGGCAATCTGATAATTGAAACACTTAAGGCAGCATTGATAGATCTCTGACGGTCGCCGGACCAGACATTAACAGTGATATATTTCTTCAAATATATTGATGGGCGAGCCCTATGGCCGTTTCAAAGTTGTTGCTCGCTTTGTTGATGATCTTCGGTCTTGCCGCGGCAGGTGCGGATGTCTTGCTTTCGAAATTTTAAATAGCATCCGCCTTGAGACGGATGCTTAGGGCCGGCGACGACCGACGGATCGTCACCGTCGTCGTTCCACCCTTGATGTCCGGCCTCGATCATCTCCTTTCTGAGCAACGGCATCAAGTCCTTGATCGGTTTTCGAAGCAACCTGTCCGGTCCGACGATCTTCAGTTCCTCGCCGTTGATCACTCGAACGGCCTGAGCGTAGATTTTCGTGCGCGGCAGGTATCTGTTTCGGGGCAGGCGTGAACGCAGCGAGGGCGGCTTGAGAGGTTGCGGGCCGACCAGCGAATCTTCGATTACTGGCGTTTTACATCCATGTCCCAGCTGAATACTTCCCCGGTGAGAGCTGCTCGCAAGGCGAGGCCGACCATTTTTGCAATGACCGGCGGCAGGACTGGATCATCGGAAGCCTCTCGTCGCCTTTTGCCATGAAAGAGTGATACCTAAGAGCCGGACCGGCCTTGTGAACGGGAAAACAGACCCCAGCAGTGCCTCTGCTATCTTAAGGATCATCTTAATGCTTGGAACACCTGAGCCCGACGTCTTGCTTCGTGTCGCTTGGGTAAAGTCCGAATATTTGATTTTAACAGTCACCGTTTTTCCGGTGATGTCGTGGGTCTCGCAATAACGCCAGACCTTTTCGTCCAAGGGCGCAGTTCGGCTTGAGCGAGGTCGAGCGTGTCGATGTCCTCGACAAATGTATCTTCCGCGCCGACAGATTTGCGGATGCGGTTGGCTTTGACCTGCCGCTCATCGATGCCGCGGGCAATGCCGTAAAAGTGTGGGCCTGATTTGCCGAAATGTTGTTGCAGGAAGGAAAGTGGTTTCAATTTCAGATCAAAGCCTGTCTCGATGTCATATCGTTTCATCCGCTCTGCCGTGGCGGGGCCAACCCCATGGAATTTCTTGACGGGGAGGGATTCGACAAAGCTTGGCCCGTTCTTCGGCGTGATCACCGCCTGGCCGTTGGGCTTGTTCAGGTCGCTCGCCATCTTGGCCAGAAACTTGTTATATGAGATGCCAGCGGAAGCATTGAGGCCAGTGACCTCCTTGATCTTTGAGCGGATTTCCAAAGCGATGTCAGTGGCGATCTCCATGCCTTTCAGGTTCTCGGTAACGTCCAGATAAGCTTCGTCAAGTGACAGCGCTTCGATGACTGGTGTGTACTGCGCAAAGATCTCGCGGATTTGCTAGGAAACCTGACGGTAGACCTCGAAGCGAGGGGGCACGAAAATCAGGTCAGGGCATTTTCGTTTTGCAGTGATTGACGGCATGGCTGAATAGACGCCGAAGGCTCTTGCCTCGTAACTCGCGGCCGCCACGACACCTCGGGCAGCCGATGCCCCGACCGCCAATGGCTTGCCACGAAGATCTGGATTATCGCGTTGCTCGACGGAGGCGTAGAAGGCATCCATATCCACGTGAATGATTTTGCGAACCGCGTGCATGTCAGGTCCTTACCGATTGACCTTGTGCTTCCCGGAGAAGTCGAATCGCTCCCGAGCAAGGTAGATGCGACACGATCTTCTCACAGCAACAGCCCTTCTTCCTGCAGTCGGGCTTTGTCTCGGGGGGCACGATGACAAGCATGTTGCCGGGCAAGGGCCTTTGAAGGTGACGCGTCGCCCCAAGGTGCCGTCAGCCAGGTATTGACTTCTTCCGGCGTCGTCAGGATTGCTGGCATGGCCTTCCTTCGCGAGCAGCAACCAGATGTCCGTCGATCAATTGAGAATATGCTTTCGCCAAGCGCCGGGCGTGATGCCGGTCAGCAACGAAAACACCCGGATGAAATGCTGATCGCTTCGAAAGCCACAGAGCGTTGCAATACGGGAAACAGGCAACGTCGTTCCACGCATCATCGTCTTTGCCTGCTCGATGCGGTGATGACGCATCCATCTGTCCGGTGTCTCCCCGGTGGTCCGACGGAAAGCCTGTACAAATTGCCTTGGTGTAAGATCCATTTCCGACGCCAGCAGCGATAATGAAAGGTCGGACTGAAACTGATCGCGCATCAGCTCGATAACGCGATTCAACTGCGTTGGTGTGAGATCATGCCCCACTTTGGTCGCCTGTTGCAGTCCGCCAAACGCATGAGCAAAATAGGTGGTGCTCGCAAGCAAAATGCGCTCGGCATACATTGAACCAACTTCTTCGGGGCGTTCAAGGGCGGGCAGAAGGGATTGCGCAAGGCTCCAGGCCGTCTCGTCCAGACGTCCCTCGTGCTCACAGACAAGAGTTTCCAGTGAACGGACACCATGGTCTGCAGCGACCTCGTTGAGAGCAGACTGTGGTACGGTAAAGATGATTGTGTCGAATGCGCTTAGAAGATTGGCTTTTGGCCGCTGCCAATGATTGACGACGGAAACGGTGCGTTCCCGAAACGACCCTTGATGAACCAGTTTATCGTCGAGATAGAGTTCTCGGCGTCCCTGCGATCGCAACTGGACAAGGATAGAAAAAACCGCATCAGGTTGGGCAGGTGTGGCAAAGCCGTGATCGGGCGAGTCTCGCTTGACCCGTGACACGACGAGCTTCGAGTTTCCAAGCCCTGACCCGACAATCTGTGCAACTGAGTCGGTCTTGAACTGCCGAACGTGTCTTTGCGCATACTGCTGATCGGATTCCAACTCTAATTCCTCTGCTTGAAAATTACGGTGACACGGCGCTTCAAGACCTGATCGCCCGTCGCCAGACAGCGGGTGTCACGCCGACAAAGGATTTGAACATGCGGGTGAAATGGCTTTGGTCGGCGAAGCCGCAGCAGCCCGCAACTTCAACCAAGCTTGATCCGTCATTTGCGAGCATGATCTTCGATTTTTCGATGCGATGGCGCAATATCCACTGATGCGGAGAATCGCCCGTCGTTACTTTGAACGCACGGACGAAATAGCTCACAGAAAGTCCGCATTGGGCCGCGAGCTCCTTGAGCGAGAGATCTATATCTGAAACGGATGTCATGGCCTCTGTGACGCGTCGAAACTGCCACGGCGCAAGCGATCCTGCCTTATCCTTGTTCGACCGCATTCCACCAAATGCCTGCGCGAAATACGTGTTTATGGCGAGCATGAGTTGCTCGGCGTAAAGCGAGCCGATTTCGTTCGGCCGCGCTAGGGCTGGCAGCAATGCATTGCCCAAGTGCCACACCGTTTCGTCGAAGACGCCGCCAGGCTGGCAAGTGAGCTGGGTGACACGTCCGGCACCTCGTTCGTCGGCTATCTCGTCAAGCGCGATCTGCGGCACGATGAAAATGAGGTTGTCAAAAGGGCTGAGCAGGTTTGCCAGCGGTTTCTCGAGGTGGTTGACGATGCTTGTCGTTCGCGCGGCGTAGGAGCCACGATGGACGCATTTGCCGTCAATGAACAGCTCTCGGTTTGTCTGTTCGCGAAGCTGCAGCAAAACGGAGTAGACGGCACCGAACTGATGTTCCGCTGGCGACGCTGGCCCGTGCCCTGGCGTGTCCCTGCGCAGCCGCGAAACGAGTAACCGGGATTTACGCGGCCCGGAGGCGACCAGTTGCGAGACGGAATCTGCCCGGAACTGGCTGACAAATTTCTGACCGTAGGTAAGATCGGATTGCACGCATCGCCCCCGCTGCGTTGTCATCGGACTTCGTGATCATGCTAAATCGAGCGTGTCAGGCACGTCTTGAACATTGTGCTCCTTTTTGTCGGAAAGTGAAGTGGCTCCAGCCAAAACCCGCAACGCTACCAAGGCGTTGATGCGCATGGTGCCCATTTTGAACGAAAAAGGACAATATCACTCAAGATCGCCGGCATGTTTTCAGAATAGCTGCGGTCCAGCGATGGAGGCATTTCTCAATGAAGAACATAGTATTTGCGATAGCGGCATGCCTGATCCTTGGCAGCGATGCTTTGGCGGACACATTCGAGTTTCCCAAGTCCTTTCGGACCGAAGAGATTAAAACCAACGGCACCAAGCTTCACGTCCGGATCGGAGGCAAAGGTCCTGCGGTCCTTCTAATCCATGGTTATGGCGACACTGGAGATATGTGGGCACCACTCGCCACTGAATTGATGGCTGACCACACAGTGATTGCTCCAGACCTTCGCGGTATGGGTCTGTCGGAGATCACCACGGATGGATTTACGAAGAAAAACCAGGCAGAGGATCTCGCGGGTGTCCTCGACGCGCTGAAAGTGCGTCAGGCCGACGTCGTCGGACATGACATTGGCAACATGGTCGCCTTCGCCTTTGCGCAAGCGCACCCTGACCGCACCACGCGCCTGGTGATGATGGATGCTCCCGTTCCAGGCGTCGGACCGTGGGACGAAATACTAAAGAGCCCGCTGCTGTGGCATTTCCGGTTCGGCGGTCCTGACATGGAGCGCCTGGTTGCGGGTCGCGAGCGCATCTACCTTGACCGTTTCTGGAACGAATTTGCGGCAACCAAAACCGGGTTTCCTGAGGCGATGCGTGTCCACTATGCGAAGCTTTACGAAAGGCCGGGGCGAATGCATGCTGGCTTCCTTCAGTTCGCGGCTTTCGATCAAGATGTGATTGACAATCGTGCGTTCGTGGCGCGCGGACCTTTGCCAATGCCCGTTCTGGCAATTGGCGGCGAGCGTTCTCTGGGAAGTACGATGGCCCTAATCATGCGTTCTGCGTCAAATAACGTGCGCGAAGTCGTCATCGCCAATTCAGGCCACTGGCTGATGGAAGAGCAGCCGAAAACGACGGTGGCGGAAATCCGTACCTTCCTCCACAACTGAATCCTCCGACACCCTAACTGATTAATCTGATAGAGCGGGCGCTCGGCGTCGCGGCAAGGAAGCAAGATCCGCGAGTTGTCGGATCCCGGTTCAGCCGACAGTAGAAGAGATCACGGCGGAATTCTGCACAGACGTTGCGTGGACTTCCAGCCCTTGACGATTATCCGGCGATGGATTCTGTTGGCGATACGTGATTGTAGGCGCATGTTATCATGGCTCATTCAAGCCGGTGACAACCCAGAAGTGTTCGTGCAGTGGATCTGCAAAACGCATGGCTACTGGTGCCGTGGAAAGTCGTCCAGAGATTCACAGACGTTCTTTTCGACATTGAACGGCGCTAATACTAGCAACAAGAGCGAATATGGAAATCAATCTCAGCGGCAAGACCGCCCTGATCACAGGGTCAACAGAAGGTATCGGTTATGCGATCGCCCGCCAGCTTGCCGGAGCTGGGGCCGATGTTGTGGTCAACGGGCGCTCGGAAGACAAGACCGCGAAAGCCGCTGAGCGTCTTCAAGCAGACGGCGCCAAGGGCATCCAATGGCATTCCTATGGGAGAGCTTGACTCCAAACGCAGCATGGTGACGTGCGAAGACGCGATGTGTGCGCGTGACGGTCGATGGGTCTACACCGCAGGTCTTGTCCTGGTTCGACAAAAGCCGGGGAGCGCGAAAGGGGTGATGTTCATCACGATCGAGGACGAGACCGGTCCCGCGAACGTCGTTGTCTGGCCAAGCCTATTCGAGAAGCGGCGCCGCGTTGTGCTCGGATCAATCATGATGGCAATCAACGGACGAATCCAGCGGGAAGGGGATGTCGTGCACCTGGTCGCGCAGCAGCTATTCGACCTATCTGCTGACCTCTCCGGTCTGGCTGACATGGATGTCGGGTTTAAAGCACCATCAGGACGCGGAGACGAGTTCGCTCACGGCTCGGCAGGTGGTGGGGATTCTCGCGATAGACAGAAACGGGTGCCAGAGGCACGAGATATCTTCGTGCGGGATTTGCACATCGACACGCTGAAGGTGAAAAGCCGGAATTTTCATTGAGTTAGAGGATAAAGCCAATCCTCCAACGCCATGGCGAGCGCTGCATCACAATGAATAAGCGTCGTATCGAAAACGGGTACGGAAACGACCTCTTGATTGAGCAACATCCCGACTTCAGTACACCCTAGGATTAAACAGTCAGCGCCGCGGTCGACCAGACGCGCAGCAATTCCTTGGTAGGCTTTCTTGCTAGGCTCCGTGACGATATCCCGGCAGAGCTCTTCGTAGATGATCCGATGGGTCTCGGCTCGGTCCGGCGCATCCGGGACGAGATAAGAAAGACCCGCCGCTTTCAGCCGATCCACATAGAATGACTGCTCCATCGTGAACGCAGTTGCCATGAGACCCGGCGTTCGCAAATCTTGCTCCTTGATGCGCGCCGCGGTCGCGTCTGCAATGTGCAGCATGGGAACGGAGACGCCCTGCATCATTGCATCAGCAAGCTTGTGCATCGTATTTGTCGCAAGGATGATGAAATCTGCACCGCCACGCTCCAAGGCCTTCGCCTCGCGGTTCAGAATGTCGCCTGCGTCGTCCCATCTTCGCGATGCCTGGAGGGTCTCTATCGTCGCGAAATCAAGCGAACGGATGAGCAATTCGGGCGAATGAAGCCCTCCGAGACGCTCTCGCGTCATCCGGCAGAGCTCGCGATAATAAATCTGCGTGGAGGCAGCGGACATGCCGCCGAGTATCCCGATCGTCTTCATGCTGATCCTATCACACCAAATGTCGGCGACTAATTTCAACAGGTTTGAACCCGAACGCTCGTGTAGTTGATTCGGCTTCTTCTGGCATTATGGCTCCGAGACTTGCAGTCCCTTTGCTGCTACATTTCGCTCTCAATAGGGAGCAACCGGCAGGAGACGACCAATGTTTACCCACGTGATGATCGGCAGCAACCACCTTGGCCGGTCGAAAGCCTTTTACGACGCTACCTTCACTGCTCTAGGAGGTACGCCCGGCACGATCGATGAGCGGGGCAGACTTGTTTACATCCATAACGGCAGTCGTCTTATGGTCACGACGCCCATCGATGGGAAGCCAGCGACGGTCGCCAATGGCGTGACGATCGGGCTCGTCGCTTCGAGCCAAGAGCATGTGAAAGCGTGGCACGACGCCGGGACCAGCCACGGAGGGAAATCAATCGAGACGCCGCCGTCTGAACGTCCGAACGGCTCTTTCGTGGCCTATCTCCGGGATCCAGACGGACACAAGTTGACCGCACGCACGCTACCGTTAGCATCAGCTTGAGTTGGCCATAGCCGGCATGGTCTTTGTCATCAGTGGAAACTTTCTGGAATAACGGATGCCGAAGCGTCGCGATAAATCAAACCTGCCTTCAAAGATTTGCCCGGTTTGCGGAAGACCGTTTTCATGGCGAAAGAAATGGGAGAAGAACTGGGAAAGCGTCAAGTTTTGTTCGCAACGTTGTCGAGAGACGAAAGGAAGATCGTGAGGCTACTGTAACGACGGGGAGAAGGGGAGCAACCATCCGGCTGGCAATGCTGCACCAGCCTAATCCTTCGCCGTGGACGAACCACAATGCTGCCCATTTCCACGTCGCCAGCCTGCCTGGTCGCGATGCCGGATACAACGGTAAGCGCTTTTTCCTTTCACATTGACCAAGCGCAATAGTCCGTTCCGAAACTGCAACGTTCATGGCCGCATTGCGCCAGAAGCGGTCATTTCATTGCCGGGTAAAAGGTGTCATCCAGCCGATCCGTCACATCCTGGTACGGATGCGGCTGCATACGTGCCTGTCGCTACCGCCGTCACCTGCAGCCAGATACGAGCGTCGTTTAGAGAGCAAATTCTGTTCATGGGGTTGAGGCGGTCTGCCCTACGTATTAGTATTCCCGGAAATATTGATGTCGAGGACGTGCTGATGACGGAACGGTCACCTAGACTCGCGACGATCAAGTGGGGTTGGCCTCTCATTACTTTGGCCGGTCTTCTTGCCTGGGACGCGGCGTCTGCGCAGCAAGCGGACGAGCGGACGCTCATCTACAGCGGCGATGGCCTGGATGTCCGCTGGCATCTACAGCTTGGTCTGAACGCAGTTAGCGAGCGTGATCTGTTCTGGAACTTCTCTGAGACCATCGCTCCTTCCTCCGGATTTGACCCGGACGCCGATTGGCTGGAAACCTACATCAAGCCCGGCCTCAGCTTTGACTGGACGCTTGATAATGGGTCCGTCGTGTATGGCAAGGTATCAGGAGTTGCTTCCTACACTGCGGGAACCGACGCTTTCGACGCCGGGGATACCGGGCGTATCACTCTTGAGGAGGGATACCTGGGGTATCGAACGCCCGAGACAGAAGTTCCGACACTCGACGTTTCGCTAGGGCCCCGAGAGCTGAAGCTTGGCAGCGGCATGCTGATTGCGAATGGTGGTTCAAGCGGATTCGAACGGGGTGCACTCAAGTTTGGGCCCAGGAAAGCGTGGGAAAACGCAGTCATCGGGAGATTATCTGGAGAAGGCTTGACCGGAATTGGGTTCTACCTTGATCCCAATGAGCTGCCATCGAGCGACGGAAAGAACGAATTCGCCGGTTTCGACCTCCGTTACGATGATCCCAGCGGCGGGTACTTTGGTGGCACATACCTGAACGTGCTCCATTCCAACTCCGTCTATCCGCAGGCGGCACCTGGTGGTATCGGTCCCCCCTCGATCATTCCGGGCGGCAGGGAAGGCACAAACGCGATCAATCTGTACGGGAAGACGAATCCGTTCGACGGTCCCTTTGAACAATGGTTCTTGACGGGGGATTTCGCTTACGAGTGGAACGATGCGGTTGACATGAGCGCGTGGGCCGGTCGCATCCAGATCGGCTACAGCTTTGAGAACCTGGGCTGGTCGCCCTTGCTCACCTATTCTTATCAAACATTCTCAGGTGATGATCCCGACACAACCACGTTGGAGCGTTTCGATCCGCTCTACTATGAAGGATCACCCGGGGCCTGGGCGACCGGGTCGAAATCATCGATGGTGTTCATCAACTCCAACGTTCAGGCACACGAGGTCGCCCTGCGTCTAAGTCCAACGGAGAGCGATACCATCACCTTACGGTACACTCACATCCGCGCAAATGAGCTGGATAGCCCTGTGCAGTTTGGACAAGCGACGCGCGTTGAGACTTCCGGAGGCACTGTCAACGTTGTGTCCGGGGTGGCGGATGCTCATCTCTCGGACGATTTCTTTCTGGAATACAGCCGGGTCATAAACCGGAACACGTTTCTCACCGCAGGTGTGAGTGTGTCCTTCCCGGGCAAGGGTATCCGAGAGGTAGTGGGTGGAGATGCTTCCCACTGGGTAGGAGGGTTCGTGAATGTCGTCGTCAATTTCTAAGATCGCCGTTCTGACTGGAGGAATCCTGATGTCCGTATACGCAGGTTCAGACGCAAGTTCTCAGTCGACCCCGCTTTCGGCTCAAGAATCTGATCCCAAGGTCATGGGATGGATGGAAGGTTTTCCCCCTCCACCGGACAAGATTATTACTCAGCCAGATTCCGTCTATTTCAGTTTTCCGCGCCTGCGTTGGTCGGTTTGTCATATGCGCGAACTGCTGCCCACGGAGGAAATCAGCAGGGGACTTGGGTCTCCCGCGCCACTCAATTACCTATCGGCCGCTGAGTTCGCCGATGAACGGGAAGCAATCGATGCGCTGGTCTTCACGCCGTTAGAGCGCGATGTTGAAATGACGTGGAAAGATTCTCTCGATGCCAATTATACGGATGGGATCCTCATCCTGCATCGAGGGCAGGTCATCTATGAGCGCTACCGGGGTTGCCTCGATGCGAGCGGCAAGCACGCAGCCATGTCGATGACCAAGTCGTTGACGGGACTTCTGGCAGAGATACTGGTCCAGGAAGGTGCGTTGAACGAGAACGCACTTGTGTCGGAGATCATACCGGAAATCGGGGACAGTGCTTTCGCCACGGCCACGGTGCGGCAGGTCATGGACATGACCACGGGAGTACAATACTCAGAGAATTACTCCGATCCGAATGCCGATATCTGGGTCTACTCAGCGGCCGCCAACCCATTACCGAAACCCGCCGATTACAAGGGTCCCAACGGTTACTGGGAATATCTCCAGCAAGTTAAGCCTGAGGGCAAGCATGGTGAGGCATTCCACTACAAGACGATCAATTCCGACATGCTTGGATGGATCGTCTCTCGGGTATCGGGTCGAGCTGTCACTGAACTAGCATCCGAACGGCTGTGGCGTCCAATGGGTGCGGAGCAGGATGCCTACATCACTGTAGACGCCAAAGGCGTTCCGTTTGCAGGAGGAGGATTGAGTGCTGGCCTCCGGGACCTGGGGCGGATCGGACTGTTGATGCTGAACGATGGTGTAATCGATGGGAAGCGGCTGTTTCCCGCAGAGGTCGTACGCAAAATCCGCGCAGGCGGGGACCCAACGAAGTTCGGAACGGCATATCCCGCTCTCATTGGCGGAAGCTATACAAGCATGTGGTGGAAGTATCCAGGTGACGACGGCGTCTTCGCGGCACGGGGCGTCCATGGACAAACGATCTACGTAGACCCTAGCTCCGAGATGGTCATTGTTCGCTTCGCCTCATTTCCACGCGCGGAAAACCCGTTGATTGATCCGACGACACTGCCAGCCTTTCGAGCGGTTGCTGAATATTTGAAATCAAAGTGAGCTTCTTTCAACAGGCCAGCAAACTGTAGGTCTGATCCCGAGGGAAAGCCAGCCTCTCTTTTGTACTCTGTTTTATCTCTTCGGCCACGTTCGTTCTGTAGGTCCGCTCCTGGCAAACACCGGACATTTCTTCAATCGACGCACTGTCAGACTTGGGGCGGGAGAACGGTTTGTCCGTTTCTCTGATTTTCCGGAGCGGCTGGATGTCCGCAATGGAAGCGCCAAGCGAAAGACGCCTGCCAGACCTTGCCTGTTGGCAGCACTTGCGCTCTCTAGGAATTACCATATTACGCGAGATGCGGCTGAGTAAGTCCGCTAGTTGGGAGACGCCCGTGCAGAATCTTAAAAATGGACGGTGGCTCAATGAGCCCACAAAAGTAAATGCTTCGGATACCGAACTTTCCGTAACGACTGACGCCAACACGGATTTTTGGCGAGAGACACATTATGACTTTGTGCGCGACAGCGGCCACTTCTACGCATTCCGGGCCGATTGCGACTTTACCGCCCAGCTTCGAGTCCAGGCACATTTTGAACATCTTTACGACCAGGCTGGCCTTATGGTCAGGGTCGACGAAAGACGGTGGGTCAAGACCGGGATCGAGTTCTCGGACGGATATGGCTTGCTCGGCAGTGTGCTGACGGATGAAACCTCCGACTGGGCAACGGGGCGATATGACGGCGACCCATCAGATTTTTGGATAAGGGTGACCGTCCAGAGCGGCGTTCTAAGAATACAAGCTTCAGACGATGGGCAGACTTGGCCACTGGTCCGCCTCTGCCCATTTCCAAAAGCGGATCATTATCTAGTTGGGCCAATGTGCTGCACTCCCGAACGTGCAGGCTTGGAAGTAAGATTTAGTGAGTGGCAATTGGGGCGGGCTTTGGGCAAGGACCTCCACGACCTGTCGTAGTCGCCAGAGTGCTTCATTTCGAAGCCGCAGCGTCTGCTTCCGGCGCAAAAGCGAGGAAACTCTGCCAAAAATGACAACGATTTTCAGGAACGGCAAACGACGCGTATAGGACCGGTATGAAGGCGCAAACTGGCTTCGGAGTTTCTGGTAGGAATGTCCGGTTAGGGCCAACTGCCGTCTTTCGCTTCGCGCCGAAAGCGGTCAAGGAATGCTTATTCTAGTGTATATGGCTTACGTCCTACGAGCAGAAATGCTTAATACCAGGAATGACAGAACCTACGCCGGAACAAATCGAAAAACTCGCTACCGCCTTTGAGCGCTTTACCCGTCGTTTCAAGGTCGCTGAGGCAGCGGCCGTCATGCAAAACTCGCTCAATCCTCTCGACATTCAGGCGCTCCTTTTCATTGATGAGTATCCCAAGTGTAACCTGGGGGATGTTGCGCGGCACCTTCAGGTCGCTTTGACGACAATGTCCTCTTCGGCCGACCGGCTGGTCCGTCGGGGCATGATTGAACGGCAGCGGCCAGAGGCAAACCGCAGGTCCGTGGCTCTGACGATCACGAACGAGGGGCAGCAAGTGGTCGCAGGCTATATTGATGGATATCGAGCCTCCTGCAAAGCGATGCTGCGGGCACTCGATCCCGTTGATCAAACCGAATTTCTGAGGCTTACCCAACAAATCGCAAAATACGAATATTGAATATTACGAATTTCGTAGTATATCTCTGACACCGAAATGATCAGGGACGTCTTCATGACCCAAACATCGCCCACTGCGCTCGTCACGGGAGCAAACAAGGGTATTGGCCTCGCCATCGCGCGGCAGCTTGGCGCAGCCGGACATACGGTTTGGCTGGGATGCAGAGATATCTCAAGGGGTGAGATGGTAGCTTGCGAACTGCGAGGGAACGGGGTCGACGCCCGTGCAGTGCAACTCGATGTCACGGACGATGCGAGCGTTTCCAACGCCGCCAAAACCGTTAAGAGTGAGGTGGGGCATCTCGACGTTTTGGTCAACAACGCCGGGCTCATGTTTGGTCCACCTCCCTCTCTTGCCGAGGAGTCAATCGAAGAGATGCAGCGGATGTTCAACACCAATGTATTCGGGGTGATGCGCGTCACTCAAGCCTTCTTGCCGCTGTTGCGCAAATCGAAGGCGGCCCGGATCGTAATGATGAGCAGCGGCCTAAGTTCGTTGACGGATGCCTTGGATATGCGGAGCGAAACATGGACGGTCGGTTTCGGTGGATACTGCGCCTCCAAGACTGCCCTGAACATGTTGACCGTCAAGCTTGCCAAGGAGCTTGATCGGGAAGGGATCAAAGTCAACGCGGTAGACCCCGGCCTGACATCGACCGATATGACAGGCAACGGACCGGGGCACTCACCTGAAGATGGCGCACGTCCTGCATTCGCTCTAGCAACGACGCACGCATATGGACCAACAGCAGGTTTTTACACTTGCGCTCCATCGGGCGAGCTCGTGCAAAAGAGCTGGTGACGCATTAAGCGATTATAGGACGCGGGCCGACCGGCTCCGCATCTCAACGGCTCCTTCGGATTGCGCACTGTCGTCAGCATCGCGCCAATTGCGGACATTGTCCTAGTTCCCGGTCTATGGCGACAGGATGGGTAAGGACCATATGCTCTCGATCGATTACTCCATCTAACCTAGTCCTCGGCAGACCGATCGATGATAAAATCGGTCGGGGTCTCTGCGAGGCTTTGACAGTCTCCCACTTGTCTGCTCTGGGCCAAGAGCCGTCACGTACTAGCGGTTGCTTTGCGCCAATAGCGGTCATTGTTAATAGCGGAAGACGACCTTATTTAGAGGCCATAAAAAACGACTGCTTTCATCCAAGTTTTGGCGATGGGGCAAGCCACCAGATTGGATGCTTGATGCAATTTCAAAGACCACGCTTACCGCTGTCGACTGACCGCCTTATCCTGCGCGAATTTGTAAGCGGTGATTTCCCCGACTATGCGGCGTACCACTCTCTGCCAGAGGTTTACCGTTATCTATACGCGGCACCTCCGATGGGAGATGCTTTGCAAGAGCAATTCTCGAGGTTACTGGATGCTCCATTCGATCATGATGGCGACACCTATCGATTGGCCGTTGAGCGAAAGGACGACCAAGCGCTGATGGGTGAAGTCCTGTTAAAGCTGGCAAGTATAGATGCGCTGCAGGGCGAGGTTGGATACATTTTCAATCCAGCCTTTGCCGGAAATGGATATGCGTCGGAAGCGGTTGCCACTGTGATCAACACAGGCTTCTCCTCGTTCGGATTTCACCGAATTTACGCTCGACTGGATGCGGCAAACGCCGGTTCGGTCGGTGTGGTGGAACGCCTAGGACTGCGTCGGGAAGCACATTTGATCCAGAACGACCGCTTCAGAGATGTGTGGGGAGATGAGTACATCTATGCCGTTCTCGCAACGGAATGGAATTCCCGCACCAGCCTAAATATCTGAATAGTTTCCGCTATGAATGTCCTGACTGCTCTGCGCCAATAGTGGTCATTGCAATTTCAACCGACATGCAATTTCAACCGACATGCGATTTAGCTCGGTTACTGAGACAGGAAGACAACATTGCCAGTCGTATATTCCGAGAAGAGTGACTCGATACTTTCAGTGGGCATCTGGCTCGAGCCATATCACCGCAACTGGGCGTTGACGAAGACACAGGCTCTTGACGTGATTGGCGATCTACGCGACGCGAACTTCATAGTTCTTGGTGGGGACGTCCTCGAGGGCCCAGACAAGAAGTACAGACATACGGCTGAAGACGATGCCAGGTCCAGGAACACTTTCCCCGCGCCCGGTGGAGCGACGCTCGTCAAGCGTGGTTCGTCCCTAGCTGCACAGCCGCCCGTCGGTTTACTCGGTGGCTGGCAGACGTTGAAGCGGAAGCCGATGCCTTCGCTGACGCGAAGGGCAGGGACGACTTCGATTTGATCCAGAGTGCCTACCTTGAGCTTTGGAGAGCGGGCTTCCGCATCAAGCCTCCCTATTCGCGATGGGACAGCGACATCAAGGTGTGGCACGTTCCGTTTCGATCATTTCAGGAACTCGAGGATCGATGGCAGGAGAATGAGGAAGCGGCACGCCGCAACGAAACTGCGTAACGGCGGCGCCGCGCCGACGAGCGAAAAGGAACCGAGCAGGAAGCGAAGTCGAAAGCGCGTACGGCAGAAAGAAAGAGACGACGCTATCCATTGAGCAGCGACGACCTTCCTCCCGCCGGACGCGTCGTCGCAATCCAGTACGGGCTTGTTGTCTTTGAAGAGGTGACCGTAAACTCTATATGTCGGACGTGGAGAGGCTAATTGATCAGCCCATCCAGATGTTCTTACCGCACTATATGAATGCAGAGCTTCCGATACTCGGGCAAATGCAGATGACAATCTTTTGCGCGCCGGAGGATGCACATTTCATCACCTCCGACTATCCGGTTGCTCGATGGGATACTGAGGCGCATAAGCGACCTTTGATGTATCAAGCTCATGTGTTGGGATCCGCGACCATCCAATTCACATTGCCGATATCGCCCTCGATGATGATGAAAGGTGGAATAAAGCCCGTAATATACAGGGACGTTACACCTCGATTAGTCCGCGACCTCAATCAGCGGACATGGGCTTACGCAAATGAATTCATCGTATCGCCCTCTAGTCAGTTCGATGCCAACTGGGTTTCTAAAGAAACCCATCCCCCGCATGATCCTTGAACCGATCGGCACTGCGCACATAGGATTCCACGGTGCGCGGATCGCGGTGCCTGGTCACTTCCATGATGCGCGATATGCTGGCCCGGTTCTCTACTACGGATGTGACGAAGCCAGCGCGCCGCGAGTGGCCCGAAAGGCTTACAAGATCAAAGCCAGCAGCCTCGTCATTCTTCTTCACCACCAGCGCAACGGCCTGCGGTGTAAGCGTATCGTCTTACAGGCGGTCACCACGCTTGAAGCGGCGGAAGATTGGGCCAGAGACTATACCGGCAGCATCAAGCCACTACTTGAGCCTCTCATGTTTCGCATATTTCGCCCTGAAGGCGTCATTCACGACGCCCAGAACTTTTTCGATCTCGGCTTCGGGCGCCTTCGTGTCGGGAATCTTGAGCATCATTTGAACCGAAAACAGCACATGGGAGCGGCGGCGATGCGGTTACGAAGGCTGACTGTCTTTCAGTTGAAACGAAGAAAATGGCGCTGCCATTTTTTCTACCCCTGACCTCCGCGGGAATGATTTTCCCGCAGAAGCGCGTGGAGGATCAGGTCAGAGCATCAGGTCCACCAATTCCTACACTTGTTGGATTCGAGTTGGACAAGCCATCTCCCTGTGAAAATTCATGCAAGTTTAGATGCGATCTTGGCGACATGTGCGCCTTGGAATTTGGCAGCTTCGAGCTCGACCTGCGACGGCATACGAGAACCGTCACCATCAGTGATTGTCGAGGCCCCGTATGGCGAGCCACCCTTGACCTCTTCGACGCCCATCTGACCCTGGAATGCATAAGGCAGTCCCACGACCACCATGCCGTGGTGAAGCAGGGTTGGAATGAAGCTCAAAATAGTCGATTCCTGTCCACCGTGCTGTGTGGCGGAAGATGTGAACACCGAACCCACTTTGCCCACAAGCTTACCCTGTGCCCACAGACCGCCGGTCTGGTCCCAGAAATTACGCATCTGAGACGCAACAGTCCCGAACCGTGTGCCAGCGCCGACGATAATGGCGTCGTATTCGGTAAGTTCGTCGGCAGTGGCGATCGGTGCCTGTTGGTCCAACTTGAAATGAGATGTTTTTGCGACGTCTTCAGGTACGAGTTCCGGAACTCTCTTAATAACAGCTTCCGACCCTGCGGAGCGAACGCCCTCAGCGACCGCCTGAGCCATTGTTTCAATGTGACCGTATGCGGAATAGTAAAGAACCAGAACTTTGGACATTTGAGCTCCTTTTGAAAATTGTCGTATAGCAAGAGGGATACAGGACTTTGTGGCAACGTCTAGCCGCGGATATGGAGACACATCGTTCGATATATCAGACTGGACAGTTAAACTAATTTCTATGCCGTCGAGTCTGATAATTATTTTGAGGATAACATGCCAGATACGATAGCGCTCATCTTGGACAAACCTCTTACTCTGATCCTCGCCAGGGTCCTACTGACGCTCTTGTTCTAAATGGTTGGATTGTTCGGTGTGTTCAACTTCTCCCTAATGCTGAAGGAGATGGAAGATGCGGACTTGAGCTTTCCAAAAACGTGCGCAATCTCGGTGATCATCTGTCAAGTGGTCGGCTCTGCACTGATCGTCACCAACGTATATGGTCTGGGCTGGCTGGGCGCAGGTTATTGGGCGTACTCACGCTACTCTCAATCCCTCTCAACCATCCATTCTGCAAGTTCGAGGAATCGAGGAAGATACACGAATTTCAAATTGCACTCGAACATGTGACAATCGTTGGGGGTCTGCTGATGGCTGCAATTCTACGCGCTGCGGGAATTGTTTTCTGTACAGTGATCGACATCTGCATTCCTTTGTCAGGTTACATGCACGCGTTATATACGCCCCCAACAAAAGGGAACGGATATAGCGAACATTAACAACTTGCTCGGGCAGGGTGTATGGGGTCGAGCAACAAGCTTCAATGTATTTGTGTTGAAGGTTAGCTCAGCCGAGGAGGAGGGTAGAGGAGCAAAACGACGATATCAGTCGGACACGTGGGCGGTTCGGGTGACTGCCATTCTGACGGGATCGCGCCAGAAGCTGCCCCAGTGACGCCGTCAACATCGATTTCCCGTGTTGTCATACCGCAGTGTGGCTGCCTCGACCTTGTCGCCATTGGCCGCTGCCCACGCACACAGTGCTTCAAACGGCTGCCGTAGGGAATGGCCTAGCGGAGTAATTGCGTATTCCACGCCAATCGGCTGCGTTGGGAGCACCGTTCTTGTGACAAGATCGGTACGCTCAAGTCTCTTCAACGCGTCCGCCAAGGCTTTGTGCGTGATCCCATCGAGACGCCGTTTGAGTTCGTTGAAACGCGCAGGTCGAAGCGCTTGTTTTGAATGCAGGTCTTTCCGAGCCTTCGCAGATCGCAGAGATTACGCTGGAGTACTTCGACGTCAACGTACGAGGAATGGTGTTTGGCTTCCAGGCCCCTCTCCCCGCAATGACAGACGGCGGCTCGATCGTCCTCGTAGGGTCCATTGCCGGGAACGCGGGCTACTCGGGCCTTTCCGCGAGTTCGCACGCCATAGCGTGTCTGAGGTGCTGTAGCTTTGGTTGATTCACTACTAGCTGGCATGACCCGATGCGGACGAGTTGGTGTCGACTGGCTTTGGGTGATTGGTAGCGCGTTGCGCTATGGACGAACGAACAGAAGTGTCATGCCCAAGCATTAATCAGACGTTCAGATCGTCGCTTCCACTTCGGCACTCAGCGACAATGCCAACATCATAAAACATTTCCCAGGCACCTAAGTGCCTGGGAAACGTGCAGTATTTTTCTATCTTAGAGTTCGCTGTCTTTGCGCTCAAGGTCGCAATGACATTTGTTACGAACCCATTCAAGTTAGGAGTAAATCAGAGCAATCAGCTGCACCCACTCGTCGCGCCACACGTATCGCACTTCTCACACGTCCCATTGCGTACCATCGTAAAGTTCTGGCACTCGGAGCACATGTTGCCCGTATACCCTTGCGCAATCGAGCGCAGGCGGCGTTCGGCTTCTTTTTTCTTGGCTTCGGTTTTCGCAGAGGCTGCGTCGGCAGCAGCCTTGTCGGAGAAGAGGGCGGTGGCGGCCTGTTCGGATTCGGAGGCGAGTGCTTCTTCTTCGATTTCCTCTACCAGTTCCTTGGCACGTTCCTCGTAGTCACGCTTGAAGGCGAGGACTTCCGAGGTGGTGGCGGCGATGGCGGGTTCGAGTTTGCGAACCGTGTTGCCGGAAATCGACGTCACGTTGCTGGAAGCGCGGGCAGGGGCTGCTGTAGCGGCACCTTTTGGTTCGGAAGACGAGCGTTCGCTGCTCGTGTTGGATACCAGCGTTGGCTTGTAACCGCGGGTCCAGCCGGTGGAAACGAGGTTGGTCTTGCCTTCTTCGATGCCCTTGCCGAGTGCGGTCTGCGAGAAATCCGACGTATCGACATGCGCAAGATCGTGGCGACCAAGATACGAGACGGCGAGTTCGCGGAACACGTAATCGAGGATTGATGTGGCGTTCTTGATTGCGTCATTGCCGATGACCATGCCGGCGGGTTCGAACTTGGTGAAGGTGAAGGCCTCCACATATTCTTCCAGTGGCACGCCATATTGCAGGCCGAGCGAGATGGCGATGGCGAAGTTGTTCATCATCGCGCGGAAGGCAGCGCCTTCCTTGTGCATGTCGATGAAGATTTCGCCGATGCGGCCATCACCGAATTCGCCGGTGCGCAGATACACTTTGTGTCCACCAACGGCGGCCTTCTGGGTGTAACCCTGACGGCGGTTTGGCAGCTTTTCACGTTCGCGGGTGATGCGTTCAACCACGCGCTCGACGATCTTTTCGGTGATCGTCACGGCCTGTGCTGCCTGCGGCTGGGCGATCAGGTCTTCCAATGCGTCTTCGTCTTCATCATCCTCGACCAGCGAGGCGTTGAGAGGCTGAGACAGCTTGGAGCCATCGCGGTAGAGCGCGTTGGCCTTGAGCGCCAGTTTCCAGGACAGCATGTAGGCTGCGCCGCAATCTTCAACCGTGGCGTCATTTGGCATGTTGATGGTCTTGGAGATCGCGCCGGAAATGAAGGGCTGCGCTGCCGCCATCATGCGGATGTGGCTCTCGACCGAGAGGTAACGCTTGCCGATTTTGCCACATGGGTTGGCGCAATCGAAGACCGGCAGATGCTCGTTCTTCAGGAACGGTGCGCCTTCCAGCGTCATCGCGCCGCAGACGTGAACGTTGGCTGCTTCGATGTCCTTCTTGGAGAAACCGAGGTGGTCCAGCAAGTTGAAGCTGATGTCGGCAAGCTGCTCGTCGGAAACCTTCAGCGTGTCTTTCAGGAAGTCCGTGCCCAAAGTCCACTGGTTGAAGACGAACTTGATGTCGAAGGCGGCTTTCAGCGCGCCGTTGACGGATTCGATCTTCTCATCGGTAAAGCCCTTGGCGCGCAGTGTCGAGGCGTTGACCGCTGGTGCCTGATTGAGATTGCCATGGCCCACTGCGTAAGCTTCGATCTCAGCGATCTGGCTTTCGGAATAGCCGAGCGACCGCAGGGATTCCGGCACGGCGCGGTTGATGATCTTGAAGTAACCGCCACCGGCCAGCTTCTTGAACTTTACCAGCGCAAAGTCTGGCTCGATGCCTGTTGTGTCGCAATCCATGACGAGGCCGATCGTGCCTGTTGGCGCGATAACGGTGGTCTGGGCATTGCGGTAGCCGTGCTTTTCTCCAAGCTCCAGAGCCTTGTCCCATGCGGCAACGGCGTGGGTGATGAGGCCAGGGTCTGTGCAATCCGTGTGGATAAGCGCAACCGGGTTTACCGACAGGCCTTCATAACCATAGGCCAGCCCCTGAGCGGCGCGGCGGTGGTTGCGGATGACGCGCAGCATGTTGTCACGGTTTGGCGCAAAGCCGGGGAATGGGCCGAGTTCGCCAGCCATTTCAGCCGATGTGGCGTAGGAAACGCCGGTCATGATGGCAGTGAGGGCACCGGCAATGGCGCGGCCTTCATCGCTGTCATAAGGAATGCCGGAGGACATCAGCAGGCCGCCGATGTTGGCATAGCCGAGGCCGAGCGTGCGGTATTCGTAAGAGCGTTCGGCAATCTGGCGCGATGGGAACTGCGCCATCATGACCGAGACTTCCAGAACGACGGTCCACAGGCGAACGGCGTGTTCGTAATCGGCAATGTCGATGTTCTTGGTCTTGGCATCCTTGAATTGAAGCAGGTTCAGCGAGGCGAGGTTGCAGGCCGTATCATCGAGGAACATGTATTCCGAGCAAGGGTTGGATGCGCGGATAGGACCCGCCGCTGGCGATGTGTGCCAGTCGTTCATGGTGGTGTTGAAGTGCAGGCCGGGATCAGCCGATGCCCATGCGGCGTGGGAGATTTTCTCCCACAGATCGCGGGCTTTCAGCGTCTTCATGACCTTGCCGTCCTTGCGGGCGGTGAGGTTCCAGTCGCCGTCGTTCTCAACGGCGCGCAGGAAGTCATCCTTCAGCGACACGGAGTTGTTGGAATTCTGGCCCGATACCGTGAGGTAGGCTTCCGAATCCCAATCTGTGTCATAGGTCTTGAAGTCGATATCCTTGTAGCCCTGCTGGGCGAACTGGATCACGCGCTTGACGTAGTTTTCAGGCACCAGATCCTTTTTCGCAGCGCGGATTTCGCGCTTGAGAGCCGGGTTCTTGGCGGGATCGAAGCAATCGCCATTATCCGCTTCGCAATTCACGCAGGCCTTCATGATGGCCTTGAGGTGCTTGGCGACGATCTTGGAGCCGGTGACGAGGGCGGCAACCTTCTGCTCTTCGTTCACCTTCCAGTCGATGTAGGCTTCGATATCCGGGTGATCGGCATCGACGACGACCATCTTGGCCGCACGGCGCGTGGTGCCGCCGGACTTGATGGCACCGGCTGCGCGGTCACCGATCTTGAGGAAGCTCATGAGGCCGGAGGAACGGCCACCGCCGGACAGCTTTTCGCCTTCGCCGCGCAGGTAGGAGAAGTTGGAACCCGTGCCGGAGCCGTATTTGAACAGGCGCGCTTCACGCACCCACAGGTCCATGATGCCGCCTTCATTGACGAGATCGTCTTCAACGGACTGGATGAAGCAGGCGTGTGGCTGCGGGTGTTCGTAGGACGACTTGGACTTGGTCAGTTTGCCGGTGAAGGGGTCGACATAGAAGTGGCCCTGGCCGGGACCATCGATGCCATAGGCCCAATGCAGGCCGGTGTTGAACCACTGTGGAGAGTTCGGCGCAACGCGCTGGGTGGCCAGCATGTAGGCAAGCTCATCCTTGAAGGCGGACGCATCTTCTTCGGACGAGAAATATTTGCCCTTCCAGCCCCAGTAAGCCCACGTACCGGCAAGACGGTCGAACACCTGACGCGCATCAGTTTCAGAACCGTACCGCTCACCTTCCGGAATATCCTTCAGGGCTTTTTCGTCGGCAACCGAACGCCACAGGAAGGAAGGAACATCGTTTTCCTCAACCTTCTTCAAGAACTTCGGAACGCCAGCCTTGCGAAAATATTTCTGCGCCAGAACGTCTGTCGCGACCTGAGAGAACTGCGCAGGCACATCGATATCCGCCAGACGGAACACGATGGAACCATCCGGGTTCTTGATTTCGCTGACGCCCTTGCGGAATTCGATATCAGCGTAGGATGACTGGCCGGGCTTTGTGAAGCGGCGTTCGATGCGCATAGTTTTAGTCCTCGTCCTTGGTCGCCCGTGAGCAGGGCGCAAAAATCCGCTCCAGCTTCGCGCCTCGTACGCGCAGCCAGTTGTTGCCGATATGAATGGGGATGGTCATCCGCAGATGTGATCCCTGTATATCGTGGTATTTTGGGCTGCAAGCGCTATTAGGGATACTATATATAGTATTAACAGCTTCTTGTCAGCTATTTTAGTAATATGTTTTTGACAGCCCAAAATCAGTCCACAGACAAGCCTTTACGTTCCACCCCCTCATGGCCGGAACGCAGGCAAACGCGTGAACTGAAATTGAACAAGAACCGAAGGGGAAACTCGCGATTCTGTTGCCGCCGCAACATGAGAAGTAACATTAGAAAATGTGGTGATTCCGTCAAGTCCTAGTTTGCAACCGTTTGTTAACCACAAGATATTGTGTGGAGTGACTGTGGAAAACGGGGAAAGAAAAACCCGCTATAAAAATCAGTCACTTGGCAGCGAGCTTTTCCAGTTGCATGACGCTGGCTAACGTAACGTAGGGTTCCAAAATTGCGTTTTTTGACGTTTTGAGCCTGTTGCTTAAACACAACAACGGGCGGTTCTGTCCACAAGAGTTATGGGGCAAAATCCGTAAGCCGCGGTCGTGATACGATATCACGCGGTGTGATCTGGAAAAACCCTGGCGGCCCGTGGCGGTTTGCAAACGAAAAGGCCGCCCAAAGAGGCGGCCTTGTTCAGTCTATAGGGATTGGCTTAGCCGGGTGCCCCTTTGGCAATCGGCTCCTGATAGGTGAAGCCCAAGTCCCACGGGAAATAGATCCATGTGTCCTGGCTAACCTCTGTCACGAACGTATCGATGGTCGGCACGCCGGATGGCTTGGCATAGACGCAGGCGAAATGCGCCTTTGGCAGCATTTCACGCACTTCGATGGCGGTCTTGCCAGTGTCGGTCAGATCGTCGACGACGAGAATGCCTTCGCCTTCCTTTTCCAGCAGTTCTGGCGATATGCCTTTGAGAACAATCGTTTCACCCTGATTGACGTAATCATGACGGGTGGCGATGCAGACCGTATCGATGAGGCGGATGTTCAGCTCTCGCGAAATAATGGCTGCTGGAACAAGACCGCCGCGCGTGATGCAAACGATGGCTTTGAATTCCTGATCGAGACCGGCCAGGCGCCATGCCAGAGCACGGGCGTCGCGGTGAAATTGGTCCCATGAAACGGGGAAAGCTTTGTCGGGGAGGGACATGAGGTGTCTACCATCTGGTCAAAATTGTCGATGGCTTTGGCTAATAGCGGGAAAAAAGCCTGAAAAGCAAGCGCATCACCCCGTTGCCACACCAGTTTCACGTCTCAGCGTTAAAAGGCAGGTGCCTGGACCTACGGTTTTTTGTTCACGAAAGCGCCGATGACCGTATTTCGCCCGGCGTCCTTAGCTTTGTAAAGTGCCATATCGGCTCTGCGCAGCAATTGCTGCAAACGCTCGCCGGGGCCAGATTGCACTACGCCGAAGCTACAGGTGATGCGACCGTGCGCAAGCGGCTCGACATAGCTGGATTCGAAGGCGACGCGCAAGCGTTCTGCAATATTCAGGGATGCTTCACCGCTGGTGCGCGGCAGCACGATGCAGAATTCCTCGCCGCCAATTCGTGCCGCCAGATCGTAAGGTCGAATGCAATCTTTGACGACTTCTCCGACGGCCATCAAAACACTGTCACCGACATCGTGACCATATTCGTCATTGATGTTCTTGAAATAATCCAGATCAAACAGAATGATCGACAAAGGTTCGCCGGTCCGATCTGCCTGCGATTGAAGGGCGGGTACCTGTTCCGTCAACCAGCGCCGATTGCCAAGCCCTGTCAGAAAGTCAGTGGTTGCCTGATGCTTCAGCTGTTTGTTCAGCGCCTCGACCTGTGACAACATCGATTTCACGGCGTCGGTAACGATTGCGATTTCGTCATTGCCATTGGATGGCACTTTGAGAACGCTTTTATCCTCGGGGTATTTCTTGAGCGCAACGGCCAAATGATGCAGAGGCCGGATGAACCGCCAAATCGCGAACAGACATATGCTGGTGCCGGCAAGCGTGGCGACCAGTATCAATGTGAAAACGGGAACCGGCCCTGTATCGAATCCGCTCAACAAATGAATGATCAACGCGATAAGCGGAACATGGACACTCAGGAAAGAGACCAGAAAAATTTTCGCCATCAAGGATCGTCGAAGCATCGTCATTGTCGGTCGTCTTTCAGGATTCATCCTTCGCCTTGTGGCATCGGATCATTCTTGGAAATGGCAGACGTGAAAGTCTGTGGTCAAAAAAGCAATTCAATGGCCACGCGGGATAATACCTCACCCATTGAACCGGATTTCCTCAATTCCAGGCATTAAGTTCGGCCATATAGAGCATTTTGTCTACTCACACCATCCTGAGTGGTGGGTTGGTTTGCATTTCGTCACAGTCGAAAACCGACGCATGTGTGCGCTTTGCAAGCATCGCTTTTCCTTTGTGAAAGCGGGCTCAGTCGTTGCCGATTCCTCGCCTGGGCGCGGTCGATTTGCCGGTTTTTCAACTGAAAATCGTATAAATGGATAAAATAAGCCGCTGTTTTGAATAGGGAATCCTTGTTTTTCAGAGGCTCTGGGCCGCACCGTCATTTTTTTGTCAAAAGGCGCATTTTCGTGCTTGCGGTATCGAAAAGCTCTGACTATAAGGGCGCCACACCACAAGTGTACGCGCCCTTCGTCTATCGGTTAGGACGACAGATTTTCATTCTGTAAAGAGGGGTTCGACTCCCCTAGGGCGTACCACTTGGTGTTTTCCCCTCAATAAATTCAATGCCTTACAAAGCGTATTTGCTAACCCGGCAACAACGTTAGCAGATTTTTGTTGTCTGTCTGTTCTCACGCCTTTGCCTTCAACTTTTTGATCGCGTTTTGAGCCATCGTTTTCTGGTTCGCTTTGGCGATGTACGTCTCAATTTCCTTGATATCCTGATGGCCGGTGATGGACATGATCTCCATTGCGGAGCATCCAGCCTCGGCCAGCATCATGCAGGCAGATTTGCGAAGACCGTGCGGGGAACGCTTGGGGGGAAGCTCTGCTTTTCGTGCCGCATCGATAATCCAGTTCGTAAACGCCTTCTCGGATCGCGCAGCGCCATAGGTTGTGACGATGAAATTTAGATGCTTTTTTTCCGTCCCGTCCAACACCTTCCGAAAGTCTGCATGAATGGGGATATTCAACTCGACTGTGTGGCCGCTCTTCTGAGTGGTCAGCACGAGAAAATCACCCTTGATGTGCTGCCTGCCAATACGAACCGCATCAGAGCGACGGACACCTGTATAGAGAAGGATTTCGAATGCGATGCGCTGGGGCGTGTCGTCTGCCCAATGTGCGCGGAATTTCGCAATGTCTTCCTCGGTCCACGTCTCATAGCCCTTGCTCTTATGCTGAACCTTGTCGGCGTTGAGCATTGGGTTGTCATTCCGGTACTTCCATTTGATCGCCAACTGCATCAGCATCGAAAGACGCTTGCGGAGGTTCTTGGCTTGCGCGGTGGACTTGGCCGCGATCTCACCAAGTATCTTGTCGATGTTGTGTGTCTGGAGTGTCGCCACTCGCTTTTCACCATGTGCCTTTCGGAACGGTTCGAGGATGGACTTGTAGTTTCGTTGCGTTGCCGCTGCTTTCGAGGTGAAGCCTGCGCTTTCGTAATATTGCACCACGAGTGCGTTGATGGTCCCGGCGAGGGTTTTGGATTTGCCAGCACAACCGTCGGGTTTTCGTGTGTTTTCAGCGGCAGCGAAGTAGTCTTCCCAAAACTCGGCACTGTTCTGGGGGCCACGAAGAGCGGTCTTAGGCTGGCCGGGGCGATTGAAATAAATGCGTTCGTTCTTCCCGTGACGGTCAGTGTAAACGTGCAGATATTTAGGGCGCTTGTATTTTGGGCGGGGGTTCTTCATGGCTCAATCCCACTCACTCGGTCCTGAGGCATTCGGCAAGGTGCTGGGGTCTGCCGCTGTGATGGTAAAGCCACCATCGCCGTTCACGGTATAGGCCGTAACGGTCTGCCCCATGGTCTGGGCAAGCTTGGCAACCTGCTTCATCTTCGGGACGGAGAACTTCGGTTTGATATGGGTCGCGGCAGCACCACGTTTTGCTGCGGCACGGATGACGGTGCCAAAGCTTTGAGAGATTTTTTTAACAGATGGCATATCGAGTGACTTAGCCATTGAGCTGCTTCCCGCTCTTCTCGATTTCTCGCCGCTGCTGGGCTTTGATCATTTGAACGATCTCGCGATTGAGCGAACGTCCGTTTTCCTCTGCTTTTTCCAAAACCCATGTTTTTAGATCTAGCGGTAACCTGATGTTGAAGGCCGATAACGATGACATAAAAGCTCCTTATGGTTTATGGACCACTACGGTTTATGTTAAACCATAGTTGCGGTCAATACCGTTATGGTCCATAGATTTGATATGACCGAAGAAACTCAGATGAAAATCCGTCTCCCGAAGACGCTTAAAGAACAGATTGAGGCGAGCGCACTTGAGGGCAACCGCTCGCTGAATGCGGAGATCGTTTCCCGGCTTCAAAATTCTTATCCTGACGTCGCGTGGGAAGCCGAAAATCGCCAGCGTCGGGCCATGAAGCAGACGGTTTTAGCCGGACCCACGTTTATAGAGAGAGAAATCGAGACTTTAAGAGCGCAGCTTCGCGTAGAGGAAGGCGAACGGGTTCGCGTCCGTGAAGAGGTGGCGGCTTTGATAAGCGCGCTGGAGGCCCGCATTGAGTTATTAGAAACGCACAGAAGCTACTAGATCATCACTTCTTAGGTTTTGGGGCTGACTTTATTGAGCTGGAGCGATTTTCTTCTGTAGAGACGTAGTTCATATTTGGCGGGGGACTATATGAAGATTTTGGGAATTTACGCTTTGGCGTATAGTGTTCAAGCTCCATAGATGGATCTGGCACAGCCTTCCTGCCGCCGCTTATAGTTCCGGCAAATAGATCTGCCTGCTGACCCCAGAATGTACGTACATTGAAGTCTTTTCGCTTTACCTTTGACGCTACGGCGTTTCGTGACACACCCAGAGCCTTCGCTATCTTGCTGAGGGAATGACCGCCATGAAATAGGTCGGATAGCCTCTTTTCGTTGGCTTCGGTCCAAACAAATCGCGGCTCATTTGGCCTGAGAGTTATCCAATCTTGTACGACAGCGTCTCTGACATCATCGTGTCCTAAGGCGTCTCGCACACATTCGGAAGAACGAACTCGTCTGGCAATTTGCAAGATTAGGAAAGGATAATCTGTCAGCTCTGATAGGCGGTCATATACTATTTGACATACGTTTGTTTTCGTACCGAAAATTATAGACCTGTCAGGCATTCGGAAGCCTAGATGAAGCCTGTCGCCCACGCGGAATTCGCCGTTAATTCGATAAGAAATGTAACTCGAAACTGGTAAATCGTCGCCAACGTGAACATATTCATCTACCAAACGGCCCACTCTACTGCTTTGCATGAAGAACTTTTTCCCGTCGCGGTCTCTAAAAACGGGCGTGCAAAATCCTGGGCCATCTTGATCTAATGGCACCATCCCAACGACGATGTAGGAGAGCTCCCCGTTAGATGGCATTGGGTAAAGCTTTCTCTGCAATGTAATCTTTGGCAACCCTTGCGACAGAGCTGAAACCGTAGATCGGGTCCCACAAGTCAATGTCATAGGAGCGGACATCAACGTCCGTATCTCTGGTGAAATCTGCTAAAAACTCTGATCCTACAAGTGGCATTGGCACTATAATGGCTTTTAGTGCCCCATCCTTGAGTTTCAGGCTTTCGGGAGCGTGAACTTCAATGGTTATTCGTCTTTCGTCAGATGCGTCGGGAACATACGTTTTGTGCATTTCCGCATACGAAACGCTTTCGAAGTTGAAGGGGTCGTGAGCCTTCTCTTCCAGCTTGCCAGCTAAGTAATTCTCGTTTGTACCGTGGAAATGTAATACGACATCTGCAATTCTGTTTCGCTCTGGCTCAAGCTCAAAGTGCGCAACTGTGTTATCTCCATGAATGAAATTAGAGAGTATTTTGTGGTGTAGGGCACCTGTATCAAATGGGTAAATCCGTTGGATTTCCGGTAGTAGGTCAACGTCAAATATGAAGCAGATAGGATAAACGGACAGGTTTCTCGTCGCACCCCCCTTCAACGCATACTTGTACGCAGGTCGTCCATAGAACAAGTAAGTGATCGGCTCTTTAAACACTTCGCAGATGTCAGTAGTTCTGAGCTCCCTATCTTTGATGTACGCTCGGGCTTGAAAAGCTTCGCATGTGTGAAAAAGCGGCAGGAACTCATATGCTTTGTTGCTGCGCGGAACTTGCTCGGAAAAACTGGTCATGGCACCTCACTAGCGACATGATATCTCCAACTTTCGGTTTTTCAACCTCACGTTTTGAACTGACAGCATTTATCAACGTCGTCCAGCCAACAATCCACCGGGGCGCATCTGGTTCAAGGTCCAATCTGTCATGTGCTGATCGATGGCTTTGCCTACCTCTTTTCCCATGTTCTTGGCGTTGTCGTTGTCCTTCTGAGGATCACCGCTGCTGCCCGTGGATTGAACGTTCACGTTGATATCGCCAATGGAAAGCGATCTGCCACCGCTTGCGCTGCTGCTACTTCCTCCGACGCTGCCGGTGTTCAAGGCAGGTGCTTTCCCGGAATTGACGGCTTCAAGCAACGAACGGTTTTGCGCGGTGGCGCGGGCGTTGACGACAAACTCCCCATCACTGAGCATGGTCGGGATGCTGTCGGAACGGCTTGTGCCGGGGCCACGAACCTGTCCACCATCAGCCATATGCGGGAGTTGGGACCGTTTGACGATACCGCCATTGGCACGGAACAGGAAACTGAACAGGTTCCCGAATATCCCGCCACCAGAACCGCCATTGCCAAGCGGACCTTGCCCCAGCAGCGCGGCCTGCAACGCTACTTTGATGAGCTGCTGACCGAGTTGGGCAAGCGCCTGTTCGGCGGTCGTGGTGCCGGTCAGGATGCCGGTGAGAGCGTCCACGGCTGTATTACCCATCATCTGGGAGAACTGTGCGGCCTGTTCTTGTGTTTGCGCAAAGCGGGTTGTGGCCTGTTCTGCCTGTGCCATGCCCAGCGCAAGCTGCTGGATTTCCGCACGCTGCTGACTGTTGACGGTGACGCCAGCGCGTTGAGCCTGCGCAAGCATCTCTTGCTCATATCGGAATGCCGCCGCTGCCTGTCCCGTCATGGTCAGTGCCTGCTGTTCAGACGTTTGGGCTGTCGTGAACTGCTGGGCATCGGCAATGATGGATTTGTAGGCATCGGACTGCTGCATGAGGGCATTGGTCTGGGTCTGGAGCTGCTGGGAACGGGCCTGCGATCTGGCGTCCTCATCCTCGATATGCCAGTTCTCGTTTTTCAGCGGGAAGGACAAGCCGAATTGATTGGCGTTCTGATGTACCCACTGGCGTGCCGTATCTGAACCATATCCCAAGTCCGCTGCGGAGCCTTTTCCGTGTTGGGAATTTCCCGGAGGGGCCACCCACTTGCGCGCTGCTTCCGGGGAGCCATATTTCTGGAGGGCTTGAAGCCACAGCTCTTGCTGGCGCTCAACCGAACGGAAACCGGAGTTGATGGTAACGCTGCCCTTGAGATCGTCGGGCATGGATGCCAGCATGGTGGCAAGCTTCTGCTGAAACGTAGATTGCATCCCCATGATGTGCTGCGCATTCTTGCCCGATGCCAGCACGTTGGACAGATACGCGGCTGGGTCGTCGGTGGCGGATTTCACGCCAACGGCTTTCAGTGCCGAACCGCGAAGCTCATTCGCCTGATAGACTTCGCCCATAGTGCGGGCTTTGGAGAGCGCGGCGGTGTAAGCCGTGTTGATCCGGCCCTGCGCATCGAGCTGGGCAAGGTTGTTGGCGAGGCCGGGGATTTCGTTTCTGAGCGCACGGACGGCTTCGGCAAAGCTGTTCAAGCCCTTCGCGCCCGTACCCGCTGCGGTGCCGGTATTGTTCAATGCGCCATAGAGATTTGATAGTTCCGGGGTCGTTTGCTTGGCATCTTGTCCGGTCTTGTAGATGAAATCCTTATCATAGCCCTGCCGCGCATCCAGAACATCGCGGAGCTTCATGGCTTCAGTGGTCAGCCGCTCAACCTCTTGCTGAGACTGGCGAATGTTCATGATCTCAAACGGCAAGCCGGTGCTGACCTGCATAAGATCGGCAAGACTCTGCTTTTCCGCTTGTAGCTTGGAATAGATGCCTGTCAGTGCGGATTGCACGTTGCGAGTGGATTGCTCATCGATCTGGTTGAACCTGTCCAGCACATCATCCATCGCACCGACGAGGCCAAGCACGGCCTGTTTTGTCCAGGTGGATATGGTCGTTCCCAGCGCATTCCATTTCCGGTCAAGTTCGTCGGCACGGGCAATGACCTCATCATCCATCACCGCGCCAAAATCATTGGCTTCTTTGATCAGCTTGCGCATCCCATCTGCGCCTCGGTCGATCAATTCCACGAAACGCTCGCCACCCGTGCCGCCGAATAGCTCATCGGCAATGCGGATTTGCGCGGCCTTGTCCAACTGCTGGAGCTTGGCAATGATTTCCACCAGCAGCGAGGAAGGGTCTTTCAGCTTGCGCTTGAGATCCTCGGCACCAAAGCCAAGACGCTGGAATGCTTCCGCTGCCGAACCGCCGCCCGTCACCACGAATTCGTCGGCCCGAAGGGATAGCTCCTTCATGCCATCGGTTAGGGCGTCAACGGGGATGCGAGACTGCCCCGCCACGTATGAAAGTTCTTGAAACGCACGAGTGCTGAGACCGGCACGCTTTGCCTCACTGCCGATGTTGGCGATGCCCTTGGTCACGTCACCGATGCGGGACACAACGCCCTGCAACGCACCGATGGACAGGCCCGCCACGATACCGGCAACGCCACCTTTCAGGCCAGCCAGCGCAACGTTGACGCCACTCGATGCCTTGGACATGGTCTGTTCAAGGGTATCGGCGGAACGCTTCGCCTGCCGTTCGATGGCTTGGAAGTTTTGGCTGGAGGTGCGGTTTGCCCGCTGGAAATTCCTTTCGAAGTCGCGGATGCGGGCTTCCAAGGAAACGACAAGCTGTTCGGTATCTGTTGGCATGGGTGTCTCCGTTAAAAGATCAGCAATCCGTCGCTGCGCTCTTCGCTGTCATAGATGGAACGGGTGTCTTCCCCGGTGGAGGCACGGGCAACGGCCATGGCGGCAGCAACTGCACCGTCAATCTTGTCGCGGGACTTGCCCTTATGGAAACTCTTGTTCCCGGCCTTGTCGGTTTCAACGGCAATATTATCGAAGTTCCAGCGCAAGACCGGATGCCCGCCATGCCGCAAGCGACCTGCGATGATAGCGCGTTCCAGCTCTTTGATGGCCGGTGCCATCGTCACCCAGCCCTGCCGCATCTCGATTGCGGGATAGCCGTCTTCAAGCAGGTTGTTGAGCATGTTACGGGCAAGATGCGGATCGAATGCGATCTCTCGGACTTGGAAGCGTTCGCATATCTCGCGAATGGTGTCTTCCACGGCACGGAAGTCCACGACATTGCCGTTGGTCGGTTCGATATAACCTTCATCTGCCCATGTCGGATAAGGCACGTTGTCGCGCTCGGCACGGCGATAGAGATTATCGGCTGGGCAGAAATACCATGGATAAACGAAATAGCCGTCTTCGCCGTCACGCCATGCGGCGACGATCACGGTCAAATCCGAATTGCTGGAAAGGTCCACTGCCAGCCAGCACGGTTCATGCTCCAGCTCGGAAATATCAAAGGCAGCAGCACCCTTGTCATAGATGGACATTTCCACAAACGGGTCAGAGGAATGCCCCAGCCAGACATTCAGGTGAAGCTGACGAAACGCTTCCCGGTCGGCAGGGCGCTGGGCTGCTTCACGGGCAAGCTGGCGAAGACCACCGATGTCAGGATAGCCATGTATGAGACCGGGGTTTGCGGCTTTCCAGACCTCCTCATCCTGCCAATCGGCGTCCGGGGAAGTCTCGAATAGGATGGGCAGCGTTGCAGGATCATAGACCTTTCCGGCTGCAACATCGCGGGCGTACTGGATAACCTCATGGCCGATGTTTTCCTGCCCACGTCCTGCCGTGGTGATGACGATGCAGAGAGAGTTCGGCACTTTCACAAGGCCGGTTCTGATCACGTCCCAGAGATCGCGCTTCTTATGAGCGTGGATTTCGTCAACCAGCGCGAAGACAGGGGTGCGTCCGTGCTGGGTTCCGGCATCATTCGACAGGCTTTCGAGGAAAGAGCCGTTCGGGAAGGTCAGCCGGTTTTTGTATTCTTGCACCTTGATCGTGTTGCCAGCGTCAAAGCGGCGAGTGCCTTGGCCCTTCCGCCATAGGTCCTCACTGCCTGAACGGATGATGCTTTCCGCCTCGGTGAAGGCAAGCTTGGCTTGTTTGCGGTCGGCAGCAGCGGTTAGGACTTCGCCACCGGGAACCGCTTCCGGTCCCATGGTGTGGAGAAGAGCAAGTGCGGCACCCAGCGACGTCTTGCGGTTCCCACGCGGTAGCAGGATCGTGGCCTGTTTGATGGTGCGATTGCCATTCTCATCACAAGGCCCGTAGATTTGGCGGACGATGCGTTCCTGCCAAGGGTCTAGCTGAAATGCGCGATCTGGCAATTTCGATTTCGGATGCTTCAAGCTGCGCAGGAAGTCCACGGCCCTCTGACCATATCCCAGCGGGTCAGGGATTTCCGGGAATGGATTATAAGTCTTGGAACTCGTGATCTCAGTTGCACAAGCTGCCTCTGCCGCTTTGGCTTTTTTCTTGATGATGAGAACCATGATCAGACCCCCACCGCCACGCAACGAAGCTCCAGCCCCTCACGGCGTCCCAGCTCCTTGATCTCTTTCACGTCATAGGTCTGTCCCTGTTCGGTGACACGATCTGCA
Source organism: Agrobacterium sp. rho-13.3 (assembly GCF_033957765.2). Classification (NCBI taxonomy): domain Bacteria; kingdom Pseudomonadati; phylum Pseudomonadota; class Alphaproteobacteria; order Hyphomicrobiales; family Rhizobiaceae; genus Agrobacterium; species Agrobacterium sp. rho-13.3. Next base: position 1,224,179 of record NZ_CP192774.1, on the reverse strand, counting down.
ACCTTGAAGCCATCACGATGCCGGATGCGGAAAATGACAGCGGTTTCCCCGGTTGATCCGAATGAGCGCATGAATTCTTCGGTGGTGGATTGCACGAGCTGAGCGCGAACGGTGGCGATCTCGGTCCAGCCCTCGGTCTGGGTGCCGTAGTCGTCAACGGTGATTGCATGGCGTTCGATGGTTATTGTCTTATCGAGTTTACCGGCGCGCATCATGCCACCTCCGAAACGAGTGCGGTCAGGGAGATGAGGCCGTGCGAGTGGATACCGTTCGGGTCGCGCATAAACCGGCTGGAAGTGATGCGGAGGTCAGCAACATGCAGGCCTGTGGCGGTCCATCTGGTATCGGCCAGGGTTTCACGGATGGCACCCGCCACCTGTTTCGAGAAGACGAGGCCGGTTTCCTTCTGCCAGATGTGCAAATCCACAAACACCTCGTGGCGCATACGGGCAACATCACCACCGGGAACGGTCTGACCTTCACCCAGCAGAATTGAGGGGAATGCAGCCGGGATGCCGTTGCGGTCCACGATGTTGGCGGCAGGAACCAGCGAGGTCAGTGCCGATGCTGCCACGAGACGGACGCGGATGGCCTTCTGGAGTTCAAGCGATGGTTCCATCACGCTGCCCTCGCAAATGCGCCGTGGTGATCCTTTGCAGCAAACATATATGCGGCGTGGGCCTCGGCGGCGCTGTCAAATGTTCCGAGATATCGCGTCACCCGCTTATGAACGAATTGCGCGATGTAACGAAGGCCGTTGGCGCTAAGACTGACACCCTTTGGAAGCGTCTTGCCCCTGCGCAAACGAGTGTTGGCGATGTTCTGTGAGCGCGTCGCCTCGCGGATATTCTTGAAACGGTTGTTGGACGGCTGGCCGTCTTCGTGATCCAGCTCTGAGGGGTCGTTGTCGCCGGTCATGTAAAACCAAGCCAGACGGTGAGCGAGGTATTCGGTCCCGTCAACTTTGATGCGAACATATCCCAACTTGTCGGATCGGCCTGCTACGTCACCGATCTGAACGCGAGTGCTGGTGCGAACTAGCCACGTCCAAACTCCGGTCAATGGATCGTAGTGCAGGACCTCATGAAGACGGTCTAGGGCGATATTGATGGGCTTGGCTTTAGTCGTCATTTCGCGTCCCTCACAGCTTTGCTGATGGCTCGTTTAATGCGGCTTGCCATCTTCTTTTTCATCAGCCGGTATCCGGGCCAAAAATACGGCTGTGCGGCAGCGGTGGCGGTTCCATATTCCACGAGGTGCGGATATCTCACGTCCGTGTTTCCCACCGTCACCAGCACCTCGTTTTCCTTGGCTGTGCGGGAGCCTCCCGGCTGGCTGTATGCTGGAGTAGTTTCCCCCGGCAGGGTGACGGCAATCGACTTCTGGAGGTCGCCGCTATCGCGTGGGGCAAGGATGCGCTGCATGGTGGCGAGGTCCTGCCCAGCTTTAGCCAGTGCAGGCTGCACCGCTGCTTTCACAGCGCGGGGAATGGCATCAAGACGGCGCTTCAATCGGTCGCTTTGCTGGCTCAAAACACGTACTCCCGATATGCGGCGATGAGCTGCCAGACGCCGAACGGGATTTCCTCGGCGCTGATGCCCACGAGCGAGGCTTCCCGGTTTTCGTAGAAGTGGCCGGTGAGCTGGAGAATGGCTTCCTTCACATCGTCGGGAACGCCTGCCGAACCTGTGAAGCCCGATGCCAGCGAAAACCCCAGCAGCTTCTCTACATGCGCCTCGGCGGCGTTGATCTTGGTCTGAATGAGCGCATCGTCATCCGTCGAGGTGACGTTCAGGTGCTCTTTCGCGGCAGACAATTGAACGATGCTCATGTGCGGTTCTCCGAATTTTGGTGCAAATCGTGCGCGTGTCTCCCTACGCCGGTTCCCAATGATCTCTCGAAAGTTTGGCTACACCCCCCGCTTAGCTTGCGTACCGCTGGAGACGTGCGATAGCTTCCAAAGAAACTTTGGATTGGGGGAATGGAAAAATGGATTTCAGTCAGATTGAGGGGCTGATGGGCCTTGCAAGCACCGCGTTGGGTATGACGGGTAAAGCTGCGGAGACCGCCCAAACAATCAAAGGTCTTCTTTCTTCGGGGAAAACGCCCGATAATTCCGAAGCTGCTCGGCTCATCAGCGATCTTGCGACGCAACTTACGGCGGCGAACATGACCAACGTCCAACTCAGCGAGGCTCTTAGAACTGTCGTCAGGGAGTTGAGGAGCCACGATGACCACGAACGGCAGTTGGCAAGATACGAACTGTTTCAGACAGAACTGGGGGAGATGGTCTACAAACTCAGGGATGACATGGCTGAGGGTCAACCTATACACTTCATCTGTCCTGTCTGCCTTAACAGAGATAAGCAGTTCATATTTATTCGGGGAAATGGAGACATTAGGGCTTGCCAAGCGCACCCCAGAGATCATCATTTTGCGTTCCGCCACACGCCGCGTCAGACGGTGGCCCGAACTCGTCGTGGTCCAAGCAGGATCTGAAAGTACGCCATTTGTCATGAGCGCCTCTCAAGGGATTGCAGCGGGCCATCGTGGCAAGGTTGGCAGGCTGGCACCCACTTAGATCTGTCCCAGAATATGGCCTTGTCCCCACGATGCGGGGTGGAGTGATGGACTACGGTGGCGGGCTGGCCGCAACGGGCGCAATCTGGGTGTTTGGCAAGGAAGCCTTTGCGGGCTGTTTCCCACTTGCTGTCGTATCCGCGCTGGCGAGAGCTGGGGCGCTTCTCATCAAATGCCGCCTTGCGTTCACGGTCACGGGTAATGATGTGCTGGCAGCGTTCCCCAGATGACAGGACGCATCCACAGGCTCGGATCGATGGGGCGCGATACGGCATCAGAAGCTCATCTCCATGCAGGCCAGACGAATAAGTCGCTTTGCTGGCTCTGATGCGACGGCTGGTTCCGAAGGGGAGAGTGAGGGACGTACAGAGGGGTCTCCAATCCGCACGATATCCAGCTCGTAGCCCATCACCGCCAAAATTCGTTCAAGCTTGTCCATGTCGATGGTGTTGCCGCCCTCAAGAAATCGGCGGAAGGTGCTGCGGTTGACATCGGCAGCAGCGGTCACACCTCGCTGAGACAAACCGTTCTCGATCATGATCTCTCTCACGAGTTTGGCAAAATCGGTTTTCATGCTGCTTCCTTTCGTGTCCCAAATCCGGCGAAGACCGTGCGGAATTTCTCTTCCAGCGGGCGGTCATCTTTCGGGGTTTCCTTGGCACTGGAGCCGAAGATTGCTTTCAGCATCTCCATCCGGCCTTTGTTCGCTTCGATGATTTCTGCGGGTGTGGCGTCCAGCGTGGTTTCGGGTGGCCACCCCAGCCAGCCGGCTCCGATGCGATAGAGGCCTGTCAGGTAGTCCGCGAAAGGCTGAGGCTTTCCCGTGGCCTTGCCTTTGACCGCGGGTTCGTTAGGGTCGATGCCGGTGCATTGAAGGACGTAAGCTGTGAGGCTGGGCTGTAGTCGTGCCAACTCATCGAATACGCGGTTTTCAAGAAACAGCATCCCATCGGCATGGGGTTCAATGATCGTGAGGGCAGCGGTCAGACTGCCATCTGAAATATCGGCAAGAAGCTGGCGGAATGATCCGGGTCGGCGTTCCAACTGCATGGCGTAGCGGAGCGATGGCCGAAGCTCTATCTCCGTCTTTGCAATTGTCACGATGATGGGTTCCGCCAGCTTCATGATGCAATCTCCGCTTACGTGGCCGAAGCCAAGACTTCGATGATTGCGCCGGAGATGGCGAGGCTGAATGTCGTCTGCACGATGTTGTCAGCATCACCGAAGCTGTTCTTGCGGCTGGCGACGATGGCCGAAAAATAGAAGACAGAATTTTTCGGGCTTGCACCGGCTGCGGGCTTATCGTTCAGCTCCACTTTGAAGTTGTATGCGAACGAGGTGCCTTCGGCGGCGACCAGTGCGGCATAGCCCGGATCGGCACTATCGCGATAAACAACCAGCTCGATTTGGCCGTTATCGCGACTTCCTTTGACCTTCTTGACGTACGGCTGATCTACGATCTTGGCCGTAACGATCTCGCTCTCGCTACCCGCCTCTCCCACGTCTGCAATGCTTCCAATCGGGGTGAAAACATCGCCAGCATATGCGACGGCGGTGGTGAAGGCAGCGGTGGTGCCGATACTGACTTTTGTCAGGGCTGTCGTGGTAATCATTTAGGGGGTTCCTTCGAAAACAATAGGAAAGAGGGATGCGGCGGGTTTCCCCGCCACTGGCACCGATTAGGACGCGGCGACCTTGACCTTCACGAAGCGGTCAGGATGGGTGACATCAGCGCCGACACGTTTGCGGGCGTGGAAACGGGTGATGCCGTTGGTGGCCTTGGTGAATGGGTCCACGAGAACGGAGACGCCGACGCGGTCCACGATGCGGTAGCCGGAGAAGTCGCCAAACACGATTGGGAATGCACCCGCTGCGATGCTTGGCATGTCTACGGCTTCGATGATGGGGCGACCGAGAAGCGTGGAAGGCGCACCCACTTGAAGTGATGGCTGCCACAGGTAAGCACCCTGAGCATCTTTGAGCTTGCGGATGCTGGCGAGGGTCGTGCGGTTCATCAGCCATGCGCCGTTCTGGGCATAGACGGATGGCAGCTTGGACATGGCATCGATCAGAAGATCAGCCGGTGCCGTTCCCAGAGTGGCGGCAGCGCCCGTGACAATCTGCTGGATGCCCGTGGCCTGCAAGATGCCCTTCGGCTTGCCTGCACCGTCACCATTGACGAATGCCGCACCTTCCTTGACGCCGAAGTCTTCCGCGAACGATGTGCGGAGTTCGCCTTCCACGTCATATGCGGCATCTTCCAGAAGCTGCTTGGACACGTCCACGAACGTGGCGAGTTCGAACGGGGTCAGCGTGACCTGTCCGAAGGTCATGGTGCTTTCGGGGCGATCTTCGATTTCCGAAACCCACTGTGCGTTCGTGCCGGTGAGCTTTTTCGGATAGCGGATTTCCGGTCCCGCGATCTGCATCACGCGGGCGTAGGCGCGGATAGGGCTGTATTCCACCACGGTGCGGAGAATTTCGTTGCCGTATTCCGGGGGTGCCAGGTATCCCGCCGATGCGTCGGTTGCGACCGTCAGCGCACGCTGTTCTTCCGCGTTGAGGGCAGCGGCACCACGGCGAAGATAGACACCGAAGGCAAGGGCATCTGCTGTGGGTTCGTTGCGCTGTTCCTGCTGGGTGCCGGGACGGTTAAGTCGCGTTTCCATGGAAGCCAGACGTTCAGTGAGGCTGCGCACTTCGGTCTGGTGAGCTGTATGCCGCTCGTCTGCTGCTGCGCGGAGTTCTTCAACGGCCTGCGTTGCGATGGCAAGGGGGTCGTCTTCGCGTGTCTCAATCGGCAACGCCGAACGGACTTCGATCTTTTCATGCTTCATGGTTCAATCCTTTCGAAGCGTTGCGATTGCGCTGTTCACGGCGCGGGTGAAGGCCGAAAGTTCCCCGGCTGACCGCACCTGTTTGATGCGGGCATTGCCTGCACTCGGCAGGGCAACCAGAGAGATTTCGACCAATTCAATATCGGTGAGGATGCGGAGACCATTTGCCCCGCGTTCGGCGGTACGTGCGCGGAAGCCGATGGACAGGCCATTGAGCGCACCGGCCTTGAGGAGAGCGTGGGCTTCCTTGCCGCGTGTGGTTTCGGTGATGAGCCTGCCGGTTACAGCGAGGCCGGTGGCGTCTTCCCGAATGTCGGTCCAAACACCAATGATTTCGTCAGTTCGGTGCGACCACAGCATCGGTGGACGTATGTTGCGGGTCTGATGCTCTGACAGAGTGCGGGTGAATGCCCCGCGCTTAACGATCTCATTGAAGCTGTTGCGCTCATCAAATACGGCAGCGTGGCCGGTGAAGACACCATCGTCATCGGCAGCAGAAAACCGAATGTCGAAGTCCAGCGCCTCACGGGTCTGGGTTTCGCGGGCTTCAAACGGCGTATTTGCAAGTAATGTCTCGGATACCGTCATTTAAGCGATCCTTCCCCATCGGTGTTGCCAACCGAAGGCGTTCGGTAGGGCGATGCGTGATTTGGTCAGACCCAAAACCGGCGTCAGTTTCATGAGGGCGCGGTGTACGGCATCTGTTTTGTTCTTCTCGATTGTGGCGTCGGGGAACGTAAGCTCCGCTAGTTCTGCGGTGGTGAAGCGTCGGCTAGGTTCATGCTCAAATGCGGCGATGATAGCCCGCTGTACTTTCCCCGGACCCTTACTCATCAGCAGCGACCTTTCCGAACATGAGAACGTCAATGATGGGGAGTGCTTTGCCGTACAGCTCCGTGACGGACATGCGGGGCGTGTAGGTTTTCACGAGCGCATCAGCCTCTTCCGGGTCCATGCCGCCACCGATGAGGCCCAGACGGATGACTTCTGTGAGTTCGATGAAACGGAAGTCACTGGCGTAGAAGCGGCGGGACAGGCCACCGATGCCAGACGCTGTTTTCCGCTCCAGCTCCAGCACAAGGTCTGGGGTGATGCGGAAGTCATATTCGGCATCCCCGAAAAACTGGCGATGTACGGGCAGCTCATTCATCGGCTTTGCCCTCGGTCTTCGGTGTCTTGTCGGTCGTGGTGTAGGGGTTCTGGAGAACGTTGCCGTCTGGGAGCGGTGCAAGGTTCAAACCGGCGCGGACCTCATTGGCGGTCAGCACTCCAGCGGCGCGGTATGCGGAATATGCGGTGGCGCGGCTGGCGAAGTCTGATTTCAGAAGTGCGTCGGTCAGATGCTCGACATAAATCTCGTCGCGATCTTCCGGGGCGATCAGCTTGAGTGTGACTTCGCTTTCCCAGCGGCTGAGCCATGGTGACAGGCTGTAGGTCAGGAACTGCTGTCCGCCTGTTTCAGCGTTTGCCCATGTCTGGCGGGAATAATCCATCAACAGCACGGGAGGGACGCGAAGGATGCGAGCAACCTCTGTGATGGCAAGTGCCCAGATTTCGAGGAACTGGCTGTCTACGGAATTGAAGCTAAGGGGCGTGAATGATCCGCCTTCTTCCAGCACGGCGGTGCCACCTGAGTTGCTTCCACCCGTTGCGGCCTGCCACGAGGCTTTGATGCGCTTGGCGACTTCTGCACCCAGCTTTTGCGGGAAGGACAGGATGCCAGAGGGACGGCCACCATTCTTGAAAAGGAGGCAAGCGTGCTGCTGGAGCGTGATCAGAAGGCCGATGGCATCTTTGGCTTGCAGCAAAGGGCTTTTGCCGGAAACGTTGTTCATGCAAAGCGGAGACGGGGCGCGGAGGTGGAGCATGTCGCGGAAGTCGATGAACCGTGATCCGCTGCCGATGTTGACGCGGTAACGGGGTTCCCCTGTCAGGGTGTCGATTTCGATGGTGACAGTGCTGGGGTGGATGCGGTGCAGTTCGCGAGGCTTCTTGTCGCCGTCCCGCACGATCTCGGCAAACCCGCCTGCATCATAGCAGATGGCATCGGCGGTCAGCAGTTCTCTGAGTTGTGGCCCACGAGTCCACGGATTGGCATCACCGTTCAGCAGCCGGGAAGCGATGTGATCCGCGTTGCGTTCGCGGGAGCCATCGGCAGCGCGGGAGTAGGTATGCAGGGGAAGAATGGAAACGGCTTCGGAGATCGCACGGACGCCAGCGGCAACCGCAGGAACCTTGAAAGCGCTTTCGGGGCTGACTACGATCCCAGCGGCTGAGGGTGTTGCCCCAAACAGTTCAAGCAGCCAGCCATCAGGTGTGGCTAAGCTGCGTTGCTCGTCCGCTTTTGCGGTTGCTGTCTCTGTCTTTTTTCCGAACCCGAACATGTTGTCACCCGATTGAGAAGGTGACATTTCTTATAGTTGGTTTTTTTCGAGCCGCATCAAGTACATTATAGGGCGGTACAAATCTAAGACCGGATGCTAAAGCATATTGTCAATCGAATTTGATAATTCTTTTCGGGATTTCCATGAAGATACAAAGTTAGGGTCTATGAATGCAATTAACTGCACTTGATCTTCACTGAGATTATCGAAGTTTACGTGGTCGCGATGCTTGGGCCAAAGGCTTCTAAAGTGGTTTTCATAATCAGCTTCGGTGTACGGCATACCACATTCCGCGCGAAGTTCTTTGAGTTCCTCGTATGTCGGTATGAAAGCCTCGGTGCCATCCTCCTCACGCTGCTGCCGGTAAATCTCAGCAGTTAATCGAAACTCCCGCTCGGCACCGCTGATTTCACGAGCCGGGGAAACAGCTTTCGGGGAGAAGTAAGTCGGCACATGGCTGACCTCTTTGGCGGGGGAGGTCTTTTCGCGGGAACCCCTGATGATCTCAGCATCAGTCCAGCCACGCTTATTCCGTTGGCGAATGGTGGAGCCGTCTACTCCTTGCAGCTTAGCGAGGCGGGAAGCCGTATAGACTTCATTGGTATCGGGATCTCGGAAGATAAGTGTGTCGCTCTTATTGTTGTTCTGAGTTCTCCGGTCTGCCCACGCCACCTTTCCTTCGGCATAGTCGGGATCAGGGTTATTCACGCGATCAACTGTAGCGCCCTGCGCAGGTATGGGACCGACTTTGCGTAGGTAGGATCGGAAATCCTCAAAGGCGGGATCGACGGCAATGCCTTTGTCGTTGAGCCGGGACTTCATGTTTCTGTGGCTGTTCGCCTCGTTTTTGTACTTCTTGCGCAACTCCATTTTGGTCAAGTTTTCGCAATCCGTTATGTGATCGCGGGGGGGTGATATCAGGATTTTCTCACCAGCGTGACATGTGACATCGGGTTTACTTCTGAGCGTGACATCGGCTGTGATGGGTGCTAGCGAAAACGTATATGAGACAGGGGTTTGGAAAGGTAAAAAGCTTGAGAAAACTTGTCCTGTCACCTGAGAAAATTGACCTGCAACCATCATTTTAGAAGGGTTGACTTCGATAGTCATTTCATCAATATTCGTTGTCATTGACGGTCCTCTGATTGGTTTCGTTGATGGATTGAAGCACTCCCTCCAGAGCGTGCAACACGACTATTAGAAATGCCTCGGTCACCATCCGGGGCATTTCTATTTGAAGAAAACTCATGGGGCATCGACACCCAAACGCAAGATGGGTGGTCTGCGAAGTGGGCCAGAACGGTTAGCAGATTTTCCGAAAAGCCTTTTTGTTTCAAAGGCGAGGTTTTGTAGGGTTAGCAAGAATAACCCATTGAAAACGTTATCTAGTGGTAGAACCCTAGGGCGTACCACTTGGGTCTTCCCCAAAACACAAATATGCATATGCGCGATGCAACGTATTGCTTTGCGATCAAAGACGTCGCGGGTTTCTTTCCGGGTTGATTGTTCCGCCAGTAATCTGAAACTGGAGGGTGGAGATTCGGGAGGAGAAACATATGACATCAAGCGTACCGTTTTCGCTGGTTGGGATAGATCATGTCGTTCTGTTGGTGGACGATATGGACAAGGCGCTAGACTTTTATCATCAGGTCATGGGCTGCCGCCCCGGATACACCTATCCTGCACTGGGCATGGAGCAGGTGTGGTGCGGCGCATCGCTGATCGTGCTGTGGGATACGACCCATCCCGGCGCTAAAAACGCGGTGCCACCCGTGGTTGGCGGGCGCAATGTCGACCACATCTGCATCGCGACCGGTCCGTTTGAACATGACGCGCTGCGTGCACATCTGAAAAGTCACGGTGTAACGATCCATCGCGAGGCGATGCATGGTGGTGCACGCGGCATGGGCCACTCCTTTTATATACATGATCCGTTCGGCAATATACTGGAGATCAAAGGACCGGCGGAATATCCGGACGGGCGGGCAGTTGCGCCGTCTTGAGGGGAGGATGCAACTGGCAATCCAATGGCGCGTTTATTTCAGCACGTGAAACCTTACGGGAGTTGCCAGCATGATCAAATCCATCCGTTCCATCGGCGTTATGCTTGCGCTGTGCAGCGCGAGTTCTTTTTTTGCGACCCAGGCACGCGCCGAACCAGCGGTGGTGCGGACGGATATGTCCCATTATCAGGGCACATGGCTGGAAATTGGCAGAACACCCATGCGGCTGACGGATGGTTGCGTGGCGGGTTTCACCACATATAAGCGGGGAGATGCGCCCAATCAGGTGCGTGTGCAGGATGGTTGCCGTGAGGGAACACCGCAAGGAAAACTGAAAACCATCGACGGCATCGGGACTTTGACTGATTCCAAGACCACCAAAGCGAAGCTGAGGGTTCGATATCCGCTGCTGATTACCTTCAACTATTGGGTCCTCTACAAATCACCGGACCGCAGCTGGTTCATCAGCTCCAATCCCAGTATGGAAAATCTGTGGATCTATGCCCGCACCGTTCCCTCCAAGGCCAAGCTTGCCGTGATGGTGCGCAAGGCAAAAGAACTTGGCTACGACACGACAAAGCTCGAATTTCCAAAATTCTGAATTCAGCACTTAAAATGATAATGCCCGCGACGAACGCGGGCATTTTTTTTGAGCGCTATTCGCCGTGTCCTTATTCAACGGCGGTTTCACGGCGCTCAGTACGAGCAGCACCGATTCTGCCGCCGACGAGCGATGCAATGGCACCGATCAGAAGTGCGCCGAACGCCACGTAGGATCCAGTGGAAACGGCAGTCGCTGTTGCCTGAGCCGCCTGCGTTGCGCGGACCTTGGCCTGCTCAACGGCTTCACGATACTGGGTTTCGTACTGGGTCACCTGCTGGCGGGCCTGATCCACCGGAATGCCCTGAGCGCGAGCCAGTGCGTCGGCCGCACGGTTGCGCGCCTCATCTGCCTTGGCCGGATCGCCTGTCAGCACGGCACCAACAGCGCTGACAGCCGTGTCACGCAAAGCCTGTGGATCGTTGCCGCCGCTTGCTTCGCGAATACGCTGTTCAATGGTCGCGACGGGATTGGAGGCGTTTGCGACGGACGGTGCGACTGCGGTTGCAGCCGTGGCAATCGTGGAGCCAGCGCCAGAAAACACACTCGTGACACCGCTAAATGCGCCGCCGACCAAGGCGCCAACAGACGTGCTCAAGAGATAAAAGACGATAAGCGTCGTCACCGCCCATGTCGTCAAACCGTGCAGCGCGCCGGTGGAGCGGGAAGAGCGGCCCGAAAGGCGGCTTGCAACATATGCGCCGGTAAATGCGGCGATGATTCCGCTGACGATCACCCAGATCACCGATCCGCCGGAGAGCGTGGCAGCGGTTGGTGTGTCGTTATGTGCCGGGTCAATGACGCCAGCGCCGATGGCCAACCCCAAAATATTGAGCAGCAAATGCAGCGTTAAAGCAATCGCCACACCGGCGAACACGCCGCCCCAGGAGACCCTTGAAATCGATTCCGGCAAAACCAAGCCGCTGACGCCTGCTGGTGAGCCTACATATCTTGCCTGATCCGTCATTTTTCTCTCCTGTATCAACACGCGGCTTTCGCGCCTGCCAACAACGGCGAGCAGATCGGTTGGTTCCGCGTGTGAACAGGAAATACTCAAATACTCTTGGAGCGCACCTGTTGCTCTATAAGCCTTTCTTTTCAAATGGTTGTAATCGTCGAGTGTTGCTGGGGCAGGTTTAGAGAACCATTGGCTTTCTCAAGCGCCCTGCCGTATCCTGTATATATTGCCAGGCCACGCGCCCGGACCGGCCGCCGCGGGTGGTTGCCCATTCCAGCGCCTCGTGGTGAAGCCTTTCGCGCGAAAGGCCTAGATCGAAGTATTCGGCATAACCATCGATCATCGTCAGATAGTCATTCTGACTGCATTTGTGGAAACCGAGCCACAGGCCAAAACGGTCAGAAAGTGAGACTTTTTCCTCGACTGCTTCAGACGGATTGATGGCAGTGGACTGCTCGTTTTCCATCATGTGGCGCGGTAGAAGATGACGACGGTTCGAGGTGGCGTAAAAGAGGACGTTTTCTGGACGGCCTTCGATACCACCATCCAGCGCGGCTTTAAGAGACTTATAGGCCGTGTCGTCATGGTCGAAGGACAGGTCATCACAGAAGAGAATGACGCGCTGATCGGCGGATTTGAGAATCTCCAGCAGGGCAGGGAGGGTGTGAATATCCTCACGGTGTACTTCCACCAGCTTCAGCGCAACGCCGCTGGCTGCTCGCACGTCTTCGTGAACAGCTTTGACCAGCGATGATTTACCCATGCCGCGTGCGCCCCACAAAAGCACGTTGTTGGCGGCAAACCCCTCGGCGAAACGCAGGGTGTTTTCGTGGAGAATATCGCGCACGTGATCCACACCGCGAATGAGCTTGAGTGCGATGCGGTTGGGACGCGCCACCGGTTGCAGCCACGCGTTGGCTGGAACCCAGACGAAGCAATCGGCGCTATTCCAGTCGTTTACGGCTGGTGCAGGTCCGGCCAGCCGCTCCAGTGCAGTCGCCAGACGGCGTACCTCGGACAGCAGAGCCAGGTTTGTTTCTTCTGGTGTCATCGTCAAAATCTCCTGCAAACCATCGCGCCGCGTTTATGCTGCATCAGGGCGGCATAAGAGTAGAATTTCTGTGGGTTAGCATGGTGTTTCACGCCTCGAAAGGTTATGAGGCGTGGAAACGGTACGGCGTGGCCTGTGTATCTGTTGCATTCTAAGGGATCGCAACTATATTCCGGCGGCTTGAAAGCCAGCCAGTGGCTGAGACTGTGCCTGAAATCTGAGGAGTTATTTATGTTGATTAGCCAAGCTTTTGCCCAGGATGGAGCAGCTGCACCGTCTGCCTTCGGTTCTGGCCTCGAGATGCTTTTCCTGTTCGCCCCGCTAATGGTCGTCTGGTATTTTTTCCTGATCCGTCCACAGCGCGCGCAGTTGAAGAAGCGTCAGGAAACACTGACCGCGATTCGTCGCGGTGATCAGGTCGTTCTCGGCGGCGGTATCGTTGGCAAGGTGACCAAGGTTATCGACGACAGTGAACTGGAAGTCGAAATTGCCGAAGGCGTAAAGGTCCGCGCTTCGCGCACGTACATCGCCGAAGTCCGCGTCAAGGGTGAGCCGGTGAAGACCGAAGCGCCAGCAAACGCAAAGTAATAAAAGCAGGTTGCGGCAAACGCAGCCTGGGTTCTGACACCCAACCTTGACCGAGACATAAATGCTTCATTTTTCCCGCTGGAAAACAGCCTTTATCTGGCTGGCCGTGCTTATAAGCGTCGTTATCGCTTCTCCAAACCTGTTCACCGACAAGCAATTGGAGGGCATGCCAAACTGGTACAAGCATAACAAGGTAACGCTTGGTCTCGACCTTCAGGGTGGCTCCCACATCATGCTCAAGATCGAGCGTTCCGACATTGTGAAGGAACGTCTCGAAACCATTGTGGGCGATGTTCGTACCCAGCTGCGCGATGCCAATATCAAGTATTCCGGCCTCGCTGGTAACGGCCAGCAGATTCAGGTTCGCATCAGCGATCCTGCACAATATGAGGCTGCAAAGACCGCTCTGCGCGATCTGACGCTGCCCGTTTCATCCGGCACGCTGGTTGGCACCTCCATCACGGAAGTGACGATGAGCGACGGTGGCGACAGCCTGCTGCGCCTCAACCTGACGGATGACGGCATTGCTTACCGCCTGTCGTCTGCTGTTTCCCAGTCCATCGAAGTCGTTCGCCGCCGCGTGGACGAAGTCGGCACGACAGAACCGCTGATCCAGCGTCAGGGCTCGGACCGTATCATCGTGCAGGTTCCGGGTTTGCAGGATCCGCAGCGTTTGAAATCGCTGTTGAACCAGACCGCGAAGCTTTCGTTCCGCATGGTCGATACCACGATGCCAGCCCAGGAAGCGATCAATGGTCGTCCGCCTGCAACATCGGAAGTGCTGTATTCGCAGGATGATCCGCCAGTTCCTTATCTGGTCGAGCGCCGCGCACTTGTATCGGGCGACAACCTTGTCGACTCGCAGGCAAGCTTCAACCAGCAGAACAACGAGCCGGTTGTGACCTTCCGCTTCGACAGCCGTGGTGCACAACGTTTTGCGCAGGCAACACAGCAGAATGTCGGCAAGCCATTTGCAATCGTTCTCGACAATCAGGTTATTTCCGCGCCGGTGATCCGCGAACCGATCATCGGTGGTTCCGGCCAGATTTCCGGCAACTTCTCGGTTCAGGGCGCAAACGACCTTGCCGTTCTGCTGCGTGCGGGTGCGCTTCCGGCAACACTGACTGTTGTTGAAGAACGCACCGTCGGCCCGAGCCTTGGTAGCGACTCGATCAATGCCGGTCTGATGGCAAGCGCCATCGGCGCCATCGGCGTCGTGATCTTCATGTTCATTTTCTACGGCTTCTTCGGCCTGCTGGCGAACATCGCGCTCATCGTCAACATCGTCATGCTGTTGGCTGTACTGAGTATCATCGGCTCCACTCTTACCTTGCCGGGTATCGCCGGTATCGTTTTGACGATTGGTATGGCGGTGGATTCCAACGTTCTGATTTATGAGCGCATTCGTGAAGAGGTTCGAAGCGGTAAACCGTTGATTTCATCGCTGGAGAACGGGTTTACCCGCGCTTTTGCGACGATCATGGACGCGAATATAACGACTCTTATCGTTGCCAGCGTTCTGTTCTACATGGGCACCGGACCGGTCAAGGGCTTTGCGGTTACGCTTGCCGTTGGTATCATCACCACCGTTTTCACCGCTTATACATTGACCGCATGGATGTTTGGCGTGTGGGTTCGCAAGAGCCGTCCAAAGCATCTGCCAAAGGGCATTCGCACCGCGGTATTTGATGGGAAAGACATTCCCTTCATGCGTTATCGCCGCTACGTGTTCATTCTCAGTGGCGCGATTATGCTTGTGTGTATTGGCGGCTTTGCCACCAAGGGCCTTAATCTGGGCATCGACTTCCAGGGCGGCTCGGTTATCGAAGTCAAGGCGAAACAGGGTGATGCCGATATTGCGGATATCCGTGACCGCCTGAGCCAGTTGAACCTCGGTGAAATTCAGGCGCAGGGCTTTGGTACGTCACAAGACGTGTTGATCCGCATTCAGGCGCAAGATGGCGGCGAAAATGCCGAGCAGTCTGCGATTACGCTGGTGCGCGGCGAACTTGAGGATAAATACGAGTTCCGTCGCGTGGAGG
The DNA here is from genome assembly GCF_033957765.2 of Agrobacterium sp. rho-13.3. Lineage (NCBI taxonomy): Bacteria > Pseudomonadati > Pseudomonadota > Alphaproteobacteria > Hyphomicrobiales > Rhizobiaceae > Agrobacterium > Agrobacterium sp. rho-13.3. Next base: position 1,209,135 of record NZ_CP192774.1, on the reverse strand, counting down.
TGGTTGGCCCTGCCGTTTCTGGCGACCTTACCCTGACCTCGACCATCGGTATCGCACTCGCGATGTTCGCCATCATGATCTATATCTGGGTCCGCTTCGAATGGCAGTTCGCACTTGGTGCGATCATCTCCATGGTCCATGACGTGGTGTTCACCATCGGACTGTTCGTGTTCCTTGGTATCGAGTTCAATCTCACCAGTATCGCCGCGATCCTGACGATCATCGGTTACTCGTTGAACGATACGGTCGTCATCTATGACCGTATTCGCGAAAATCTGCGGCGTTACAAGAAGATGCCGATTTCGATGATTATCGACGTTTCGCTGAACCAGACATTGTCGCGCACGATCCTCACCGGTCTGACGGTGATGCTGGCGCTGCTTTCGCTCTATTTGTTCGGTGGCGAAGTCATCCGCTCCTTCACCTTCGCCATGCTGTTCGGTGTTGGTATCGGCGTCTTCTCGTCGGTCTACATCGCGGCCCCGGTACTCATCGCCTTCAAGCTTCGCTCAAGCGGCAATGATGCCGAGGACGAAAAGGCTGATGCCAAGAACGGCACCATCGGCGGCAAAGACGCCGTTGGCGGCAAGCCGGCCATCTGATGGCAGGTGGTATAGAAATACGCCCGGCCCATTTTCCCGGCCGGGCGCCTATCGATGCTTACGGCAATGGCGGTTTTCGTTTTGCGGAGATGTCGCATCGCGGTTCGCTTCTTTGTGTCCCGTCCGGCATTCATGGCTGGCATGTCGAAGATGCGTCGCAGCTGACGGTCTCCGATTTTTCCAGCATTATCGAGCAGGCAAGCGACATCGAGTTTCTGCTGATCGGCATGGGAGACACGATGCGTGTCGTTCCCAAGGAACTGAGACTGGCGTTGAAGGAAGCGGGCATCGCAGTCGATGCCATGAGTACGGGTGCCGCCGTGCGGACCTATAATATCATGCTTTCGGAATCGCGCTCCGTTGCGGCAGCGTTGATCGCCGTCGAAGGCTGAAAGAACGGAACGTCACAAATGACAGAGCCGACCGCAGAGCAGGACGCATGCCTTACCATGCTGCGCGAAACTGATCGCGATCGATATCTTGCCTGCCTTCTGGCCCCGCAAGACAAGCGCCCCGCTCTTGCCGCCCTTTATGCCTTCAACGCAGAAATCGCCCGCATTCGTGATCTTGTTCGCGAGCCGCTTCCCGGTGAAGTGCGGATGCAATGGTGGCGTGATCTGCTGGAAGGCAATCCGCATGGCGAAAGCCTTGCAAACCCGGTCGCCGCTTCTCTCTTAAACGCTATTGCCACGCACAGTCTGCCACGCCAGACTCTGATCAATATGATCGAGGCGCGGGTTTTCGATCTTTATGACGACGTGTTCGAAGACCGCAATGCGCTGGAAGGTTACGCCGGAGAAACCGCGTCGGCATTGATCCAACTGGCCAGCATCGTGCTTTCTTCGGACGACGCAAAAACGAGTGCGGAGGCCGCCGGTCATGCCGGTGTGGCGCAGGCGATGGCCGGTATGCTGTTGCTGATGCCGCTGCACAGGCGGCGAGGGCAGGTCTATGTTCCGCTGGATATGCTGTCTGCTGCTGGGCTGGATCGGGAAACCTTTCTGGAAGGCAAGGATGTTGCGAAAATCACTGTCGCCATCGAGATATTCAGTGGCCATGCGCTGAGCCATCTGGAAAAGGCGCGCAAGGTGCAGATACCGAAAACCGTGTTCCCGGCTTTCCTTCCTGTATCATTGGCAGGCCGTGTGATTGCCAATGCCAGACGGGCAGGTGCAGGTCTGTTCGAAAAGGATATTCAGCCGTCCCAGCTTGCCCGTCAGTGGCAGCTTGCCAAGGCATCATTTTCCAAACGGTTCTGATAGGCTCAATATTCGCACAAGGCTTGGTGGTTAAAAACCGGCACGTATGAGAATCTTGCCATCTCTAAGATGAGCCGCATGGAGCGACGCCGATGAACCCCGCAGTCTGGATACTCATTCTCGTTCCGCTTGGTTTTTTCGGCATGTATGTCTGGCGCATGAAGCGTGATCCCGACGAGGATGATCGTCACGATGCCGGCCAGGCGATTCTAGATTTTGCACGGGCGTTTCCGACGGAAGCCATCCGCAGTCTGCATATGACCGTTGACGGCAACGCCGTGTTCGTGCGCCTGCATGACAACAAGGCCGGATTCATGCGCAATATGGGCAAGCACCACGCCTGCATGATGATCGATCCTGAACGCATCACCGTCGAGCATCTGGAAACCGGCGACGGTTTTGTCGTGACCTTTATCGATAACCCGAAATATAGCGGTGCTTACCGGTTCAAATCCGCAGGCGAAGCCGCCGAAGTGTCGCTGTGGCTGCTCGGCAGCTATCTGGAAGCTGCCGAACATGTGGCCGATCAGGCCGCTGAAGACCCAGTCTCGACGCCGTCGCCAACCTCTTCCACCTGAGCGAAAACAGGCGCGGGAACGCCCAGCCATTCGGCGCAATCCGTCAGCGCGCGCACGGCCATCAATTGGCGCTTCATGATCGTCTTGTCCTTGCCACGGAAACGCTTGACGCCCTCTGGTCTTATGATTGAACCGGGTGCAAGTTCCGGGAAAAGCCCGAAATTCACATTCATCGGCTGGAATGAACGTTTACCCGGTTCTTCGTCGGTCGAAAGATGACCGCCGGTAATATGGTTCAGCAGCGAGCCAAGCGCTGTGGTGACGGGCGGCAGGCTAAGCGGTTCACCCTTGCGTTCCGCGCTGGCGAACCGTCCCGTGAGAAGACCGATGGACGCGCTTTCCACGTAGCCTTCACAGCCGGTGATTTGCCCTGCAAATCGCACCGACGGGCGGGATTTCAGCTTGAGTGATGCATCAAGCAATCTTGGTGAATCGATGTAGGTATTGCGATGCAGGCCACCGAGCCGCGCGAACTCCGCATTTTCCAAGCCCGGAATCATGCGGAAAATATCCGCCTGCGTGCCGTATTTTAGCTTTGTCTGGAAACCGACCATATTATAGAGCGTGCCGAGCGCGTTATCCTGACGCAACTGCACGACGGCGTAAGCTTTGACGGTCGGGTTGTGAGAGTTTGTCAGGCCCATGGGCTTCATGGGACCGTGGCGCAAAGTTTCGCGTCCGCGCTCTGCCATGATCTCGATCGGCAGGCAGCCATCGAAGTAAGGTGTACCTTCCCATTCTTTGAAGCCAACCGTATCGCCTGCAATCAGCGCGTCGATAAAAGCGGTATACTGCTCCTGCGTCATCGGGCAGTTGATGTAGTCCTTGCCGTTGCCGCCGGGGCCGACCTTGTCGTACCGCGATTGATACCAGCAGATATCCATATTGATGCTATCGCGATGGATGATCGGCGCGATGGCATCGAAGAAGGCGAGGGCGTCTTCGCCGGTTTCTTCCTGAATGGCAGCGGCCAGATCAGGCGATGTCAGAGGGCCGGTCGCAATGATGGTGTTGTCCCATTCTTTCGGCGGCAGACCGGAAATTTCCTCACGGATGATCGTGATCAGCGGGTGTGCTTCAAGCTCGTTCGTCACAGCCTCGGAAAAACCATCGCGGTCAACGGCCAGCGCACTGCCTGCTGGCACTTTGTGTTTATCCGCACACGCCATAATGAGCGAACCGGCAAGACGCATTTCCGCATGAATGACGCCAACAGCATTGGCCGTCGCATCATCAGAGCGGAAAGAATTGGAGCAGACGAGTTCGGCCAGCGAATCGCCCTTATGTGCATCCGTGCCGCGCACGCCGCGCATCTCATGCAGAATGACGGGAACGCCAGCCTGGGCAATCTGCCAGGCAGCTTCCGAACCGGCCAACCCGCCGCCGATGACATGAATGGGGGAATAGGTTTTATCTTGCATCGCGCACCTGCACCGCCACGCAGCACATGAGTGCATTCAGGCGGCCATGTTTGTTTGATTGTACGAGCCTTCCGGTTTCAGGAGGCTGTTTTGCGGATGCAGTATCATGGCAGGCGATGAGCGCCAAACATTTTCGATAGGTTTGAGGGTTGGGGCACCATCTAGCCCAGAATCAAAAACGGCGCACAAGGCGCCGTTTTTGATTACCTGTCGCTCGGTCATCCTGCTCCGTGGGAGGTCGATCAGCAGGGTGACGTTTTACGCTGATTAGCGGAACGAACGGGAAGCAACGTCACGGATGTCGTAACGTGTGAGGCCAATGTCACTCAGGGTCTGGCTGGAAAGGCTGCCAAGCTCATTGAGTGTGCGGCGGTAGCTGATCCAGTTTCTTGCGATGCGAATAGGGTTCATGGTCGTGTCCTCAATCTGTGTTCGGTTTGATTTCTAAACTATGTTGCCGAGGCCTAAGTCGTCTGCGCTCTCGGCTGTTGATGTGTATATACATATGCAGAGTGAGGATGTGGAGTGCAGAATTTAGGCGACTGCCATGCGTTTGTGCAATGCGTCGACTATATTTGCATCTTTATGAGAGGGTTGAGTATTTTTTAGGCGTCACGCATCCGCTTTAAATGGCGCGTTTCTGGTCACGACAGGCTGTCTATGGACCAAACAAAGAAAAAGGCCTGGAGCAGAAGCTCAAGACCTTTTTAGGGTAGACCCAACGCCGCAACCTATTTTGCGGTGTTTATATATTAGATGCCGACTGCGGTACGTGCAACGCGGCGGATGTCGCTGCGGCCGATGCCGAGGTCGTTCAGTTCGCGGTCGCTCATGCGGCCAAGTTCAGTTACGGTCTGACGATACTTGCGCCAGTTGTTCAGCGAGCGTGTGATGTTCATGGTCGTGTCCTTGGTTTTCGTCTGTCGGTACCGCTTGGGATCGGCGCCAAACTCATTTTCTGAACACGAATATAATCGGTTTAACGGAAACAAAAACAGACAATGAAGTATGCCACCTATGCATTCAATGCATGTCTTACTTCGATTTCGGTCCCCGTTCGTTAATAGATGCATAATTTAAGGGCGATTTTGTGCTTTTTAGCATCAATTTTCGCGCATTGGATGTTTTCCCGTTCGGTGCAATCATGGATTTGTCGCGTGGTCGTCGCCGATAAGCTGTTTTGGCCCCATATTAAGGCTGTCCCGCACCCGATAAGAGCCATGCGGCAAGCTCACATCGATGAGAGTGGCGAATCGTTGCGTGTGCATGACTCCTAATATGTATGATCGGGACAGGTGCTTTTCGTAGGGATGCAGCGTCCGCAGCGATGATTTGCGATGGATGCAGCGTAAAGCGCCACAAATACAGACGCAAAACCGTCATTTTCCCTTTGCGCTCCTGAAAACGGGTGATATAGAGACGCGCGCTCCGGAAGGCATCATGTGCCAGATGTTGTTTATGCAAGATTCAAGAGCGCGGGTATGGCGGAATTGGTAGACGCACCAGATTTAGGTTCTGGCGACGAGAGTTGTGGGGGTTCGAGTCCCTCTACCCGCACCATAATGAATCGCCGGGAAGGCCGTGTGAAGCTTTTTTGCTTCGTCGCTTCTCAGGCTCAGGCGTAGTTTTTGCTCGGCAAAATGCTTGTGCATGCACTTTATATATAGCAACGGCCGGAGAATTTAGGTTCCGGCGCTGTGCTCGAAAGTAAACCAACGGCTGTCTGAGCACCGCCGCCATGATGTGAAGGTATGAAAATGCAGGTAATCGAAACGCTCGTTGAAGGGCTGAAGCGCGAACTCAAGGTCGTCATTCCGGCCGCAGATTTGAAAGTTCGTCTCGACGAGCGCCTCGCCGACGCCAAGGACAAGGTCCGCATCAACGGCTTCCGTCCGGGCAAAGTGCCGCTTGCACATCTCAAGAAGGTGTATGGCAAGTCCATCATGGCTGACCTCGTGAACGAACTCGTTCGTGAAAAGCCATCGGAAGTTCTGTCCAGCCGTGGTGAGAAGTCTGCAACGCAGCCTGCTATCTCCATGACGGAAGATGAAGCAGAAGCAGAAAAGATCCTCGCTGCTGAAAGCGATCTGGAATTCACGCTCGCTTACGAAATCATTCCTGCGATCGAGCTGAAGTCCAACGAAGGCATCAAGGTTACGCGCGAAGTCGTTGAAGTCACCGAAGAGGAAATCAACGAACAGATCCTCAAGATCGCTGAAAGCGCCCGTACCTACGAAACCAAAAAGGGCAAGGCCGCTGAAGGCGACCGCGTCACCATGAACTACCTCGGCAAAGTTGACGGCGTTGCCTTCGACGGCGGTGCGGCAGAAGATGCAGAACTGGTTATCGGTTCCAACCGCTTCATTCCTGGCTTTGAAGACCAGCTCGTTGGCGTCAAGGCTGGCGACGAAAAGGCCATCACGGTTACGTTCCCGACTGAATATCCTGCTGCAAACCTTGCTGGCAAGGAAGCTATCTTCGACATCACCGTCAAGGAAGTTGCCGCAGCTGCTGAGGTCGAAATCAACGACGAACTTGCTTCCAAGCTGGGCCTCGAGTCCGCTGAAAAGCTGAAGGAAATCGTTCGCGGCCAGATCGAAAGCCAGTACGGCAACATCACACGCCAGAAGGTCAAGCGTCAGATTCTCGACCAGCTCGACGAAGTTTACAAGTTTGAAACGCCGGTCGGTCTGGTTGACGCCGAGTTCGACAACATCTGGCGCCAGATCAACACTGATCTCGAGCAGTCCGGCAAGACCTTTGCTGACGAGGACACGACAGAAGAAGAAGCCCGCGAAGAATATCGCAAGCTTGCCGAACGTCGCGTTCGTCTCGGCCTCGTTCTTTCCGAAATCGGTGAGAAGGCTGGCGTTGAAGTGACCGAAGAAGAAATGCAGCGCGCACTCTTCCAGCAGCTTCAGCAGTTCCCAGGCCAGCAGAAAGAAATCCTCGATTTCTTCCGCAACACGCCAGGCGCTTCTGCATCGCTTCGCGCTCCGATCTTCGAAGAAAAGGTCATCGACAAGCTGCTCACAGAAATCTCGGTAACGGACAAGACCGTTTCCAAGGAAGAGCTGCTGGCTGAAGACGCCGAAGAGGGCGACAAGGCCGACAAGAAGACTTCCAAGAAGAAGTCTGCTGCAAAGGCCGACGCTGCGGAAGGCGAAGAAGCCGCTCCAAAGAAGAAGGCTCCTGCAAAGAAGAAGGCCGCTGAAGGCGACGCCGAGTAATCTTTGCCGTTCAAGACATTTCGAAAGGCCGTGGCGCAAGCTGCGGCCTTTTTGCTTTTCGGGGTTTTGACCGAAGGATCAGTTGCGTGAATGGTATACCGAGGGGAGCCTTCCTCTGGGAACCGTAACGTTCCGATCACAATGCAGCGCACGATGACTTTTTGCTGCATCTGCTCTTGTTCATATTCGGTTCATCTGGCACCCTATGGTGAGTGATTTGCCGTGCGCTTCAGTGCGCCCGTTTCTGGCAACTCCGTCGTGCGACATGCGCGGCCCGGCTTTTTAGCCCTCAGTTTCAACTCTCCATTTGGCGTCGCCGCGAACCGTCGTTGCGCCAGATGATCATTGCCAAACCCTGCATCGCGCGGGTTTGGTTGGTATGCAAGCATCCGGCGGAAAGCGTTTGGTCGTTTTCTCCGAGCTTAGAACTCAGGGCGGTTAACCCAAGATAACCGCCAAAGGCCAAGACAAAGCACGTCATCTCACCTCTCAAGGGATGTGTGCTTTCTTGAACGCTTGAGGAGCAGGCATGTTTTTGAACACACAGCACGTCGCCGCTATCGCGGTCGCTACGTTTGTCTTTGCGTCGGTCAATATCGCAAATGCGCAGGAGCGAGGCTTGATCTGGTCTCCGGCGAAAAACTCAGATCGTTCCTATTCTGCTCGTATAGGGGCGAAATTGCCCATCGAAACGCCGGTTCGTGCTGGTCTGGAGATGGGCATGAATGCGTCTCAAAGCGGCGCCCTGGTGGATACGCCGGTCAAATTCTGGGGCAATGTGACGTTGCTGTCACGCGATGTGCCGGGTGCGAAAGTCGCGCGCGATGTTGGCGTCTTGATGAACGCACTGACCGGTTCCAGCGCATGGACGGTAACGACGACACAAAAACAGATCGCGACAGCGGAGCTGGATGTGGAGGCGAACCGCAACGTGACTGTTCGTTATGACGGCACTGCACAGCAATGGAGCGGGCTGGACGTGTCGCAATCACTGCGGCTGACGCGCTCTGCGACCGGCACGGCCTTTGTGCTGACGGGAGCCAGCAAGGATACGTTTGATGAGTTTACGTCCAGCGTGGCTCTGGAACAGAGGCTTGGCGATCATCTCACCGTGACAGGCAGTTTCAATCGGGGTTACGAAGACCGGTTTCGCCCGGCTGTCAGCGCCCGCTACAATATTCGTTGGTAGGGGCGCTGAAAGAAGGTCTTAGGCCTGATCGTTCTTGATGTCGCCCATGCGGTTCGACGCATCCAGACCGGCAATTTTGTAGGCTTCGGCCAGCGTCGGATAGTTGAAAGTATTTTCAACGAAATATTCGACGGTGCCCTTGAGGTTCAGAACGGCCTGTCCGATGTGGACAAGTTCCGTGGCACCTTCGCCAACGATGTGGACGCCGAGCAGGCGGCGGGTTTTGAGCGAGAATACGAGTTTCAGAAGACCGCTATCCAGACCCATAATGTGGCCGCGAGAGGTTTCTCTGAACCGCGCAATGCCGCATTCGTAAGGAATGCCGCGCTCCTTCAACTCTTCTTCGGTGAGGCCGCAGGTGGAAATTTCCGGTACGGCGTAAATGCCGTAAGGGAAGTATTTCTGCGGTTCCATGGCAATTGCGCCGACGGCGACACGCGCCGCGATGCGGCCCTGTTCCATGGACGTGGAGGCAAGGCTTGGGAAACCCACCACATCGCCTGCCGCATAGATGCCCGGAACGGAGGTTTCGAAGGTTTCCGGATTGACGGAAAGGCGTCCGCGATTGTCTGCCTCGAGACCGGCTGCGCCAAGGTTCAGCGTATCGGTTGCGCCGATGCGGCCAGCGGCGAACAACACCATCTCGGTCGTGATCTTTCGTCCACTATCCAGAGTGACGGACACTTTTCCGCCCTCGAGATGCTCGACCTTGTCGGCCTTCTGACCAAGCAGAAGCTTCATATTGCGGTCGCGCAACTGGTAGGTGAAGTCCTCGACGATTTCCTTGTCGATGAAATCGAGCATTGTTGGCTTCGGATCGATGACGGTAACAGCCGTATCCAGCGCGCTGAAGATCGTTGCATATTCGATGCCGATAACGCCTGCGCCGATGACGACCATGGAGCGCGGCAGCCGTTCGAGTTGCAGCAACTCATCGCTATCGACCACGGTTTTACCGTCGAACGGCATGTAATCCGGACGGAAGGGGCGGGTGCCGACAGCGAGCAAAATGCTCGTGCCCTTGACGAGAATGACCTCGCCATCATCCTTGGTCACTTCCATTGTGTCTGTGGTAACGAAGGTTGCCTTGCCGCGAATGTGGGACACGCGGTTGCGGGCAAACTGGTGTTCCAGCACTTCAACTTCGTGATCCAGCGTAATCAGCAAACGGCGGCGTAGATCTTCTGCGCTGATTTCCTGTTTGACGCGGTAGGAGCGGCCGTAAAAACCACGCTCGCGCCAGCCGGACAGGTTGAGTGCGGTTTCGCGCATCGTCTTGGAAGGGATGGTGCCGGTGTGAACCGAAACGCCGCCGACGCGACTGCCCTTCTCGATGACCAGAACTTTTTTATCCAGCTTGGCAGCTTGGATGGCAGCACGTCTGCCAGCGGGACCGCTACCGACTACAACAAGATCATATTCGTTCATGAAAAAAGCCTCGGAACAGAATTTCGATTACTGGGCACGCGCAGTCCAGCGCGGAGGCGTCGCTGCTCGGAAAAGCGTGATGCCATTCTGATACGGAAGTGATTCCCGTGTCGCTGCACCCAGAGTGCAATGCAACAAATGCCCGCGTCAATCTGTAGCGGAAGAATCTGACGGATTCGTAACCAGCGCAGAAAAAGGCGCAAAAAGACTATGTGATGTGTCGTTATTTTTCCGACTGACCCTATTCGTGTCTCGTATGAAGCTTGGCGATTTCCTCTCGCAACGCCGCAAGCTCTGCCAGCACCTTCACGTCGATCTTTTCGTGCAGTGACAGCACCTCAAGTTCGGACTTCAGATTGACCTCATAATCTTTCTCGGCGTCGAAGCGATCTCGCGTGGTTTGCCTGTTCTGCGACATCATGATGATGGGTGCCTGAATGGCGGCCAACATGGAAAGAATGAGATTGAGGAATACGAAGGGATACGGGTCAAAAGCATTCGTTGCCATGACCACGGTGTTGATGACCGCCCAAATGGCCAGAAAAACCATAAAGCTGATAATGAAGCCCCAGGAACCGCCGACGCGGGCTATGCCATCTGCCAGTCGTTCTCCGAATGTCGCATCTTTTGAAAATGCGTCATTGGTATTTGTGGAAATGAGTTTTCGCTGATGGGCGATGTCAAGAATACGCCGCTCCACATCTCCGATATCTTTTGATGAGCGTTTGAAATGCGAGACGATATAATCGGGGACAGCAGACATTTCTTCTCTCCAGCTGGGGAATCGCAACGACGTTATGGGCCGTTTCGATCTTTGCTGTCGAGATAAGCGTGCGAGGCTGCCGAATTCAAATCAATTCGGCAGCCTTTTCATATCGTTCAAACGGATGGCGGGACGCCGTTGACCCAGGTAAAACCGGGAAAGAACCGCTGCCTGCTGAATTGATTGCCAAACATCATGTCGAATTGCAGCTGGCGGTATGCGTTGATGGCACTGGGAATGGCCGTGGGCGCTGTTGTCCAGTCCGGCACGGAGGAGCCGTCCTTTTCCACCAGCATGTGCCGGTCGATGACCGAATATGAACTTTGCACGGCGCCGAGTATGCCAGTGTAAAACGGATCGTCAAACCCCGCCGTTTTCAACACATGATAAGGCAGCAGAGCAGGACTGATCGTCCCGATCCTGTTGTGCAATCCGGTTTTGGAAGACCAGACCACGAGAGGTGTTTCGTGTTCTTTCTTCATGGTTTCCAGCGGCGCGCGACGTGTGGCAACCATGCCCGGCATATAACCGCTTTCGACATAGGCCTGACCAAGCGGTGGCAGATGATCGCCAAACAGCACGATAACCGTTTCGCGCTCCCGGTTTTTTGCCCAGTCGATCAGCCGTGCAAAACTGTCATCGGCTTCTGAAACACCCTGCGCATAGGTGGACAAAGCCTCGGTTGCGGTTTCTGACAGGGGGCCGCTGACTGACACGGTGTTTTGCGCGTAACGGTTCGGCTCGTAAGGGCCGTGTCCCTGAAGGGTGACGGTGAAGAGGAAAAGCGGTTTTTCAGCCGCATCCACGGTTTGCATGATTTCCGAGGTCAGGGCTTCATCGGAGGCGAACATGCCGCGTTTTTCCATTGCGGGAAGGGTTTCTTCCGAGCGAAATTCCTCGAAGCCAAAGGACTTATAAACCTCGTGGCGGTTCCAGAACCATTCCTGAAACGGGTGCATGGCAATGGCCGAATAGCCCTCGCCACGGAAGAATGTGGCCAGTGACGGAACCGGGCCGCGCACATATTGCTGGTAGGGAATGCTCCCATAGGGCAGGAAGGCGTTGGAAAAGCCCGTCAGCGCCTCAAACTCCACATTGGCGGTCATGCCGCCAAACTCTGGCGAGAAGACGTGGCCGGATTGCCTGCTGCGGATCGTCGGCATCGGGTCTCTGGACAGGGAGATGTTTTGAAGCCGGTTAGGATCCCAGAGTGATTCGCTCATGATCATAATGACATCGGGCCGCTTGCTGTGGTTGACGGCAAATGCGGAGCCATCCGATGCGATATCTGCGATGGTGTTTTCGTTATAACCGGCCGGTGCTGCCACATGCGCCATGGGAATGTTGAAGGCTAAAGCCATGAGGAAACCGTTGTGGCGGTAATTTTCCTTCTGATCCCACATCATGGGAATGATGTTCAGCCGATCCCGCATCCAGGAATGCTGCGAATACTCCATGAGGGAGCCAAGCCCTGTGAGAAGAGGAACCGCAAACACCAAACGCCAGAGACGGGATTTCAGCGCCATTGCCGGCGTATGGTTTCGAAAGAAGCGCCACAACAGGACGGCGATTGCAATGGTCACCACAAGACCTGCTGCAAGGAAGATGGCCGTCAGCGCTTGCGCCTTCAGCATTGCGGGCAAGAGCTGCAAAATCTGGCGACCGAAAAGCAGGTCGGATGGATAAAGCGGGTCGGAAAGATAAAGCTGTTTCTGGCTTGAAATGAATGCTGGCACCAGAAGCAACGGCGTGGCGATGAGCAATGATTGATAATGCCTGCCGAAAAGAGCGTCCAGCACCATGAGCGCAAGCAATACAACGCCGATTGTCGTGAAGCCGGGGCGGGCCGGGGATGTCAGAAAAGCACCAACATCGTTCAAAGATCCGCGCGCAATCCACTCCATGCAGACGATAAGCAGAATCGCTGCCAGCGTAAGATTGACCAGCGGATGCACATCGCCCGCAAGTCTGGTGGGGTTCCGTTTCAAGGGCTTTGAAAGGACGAGTTTCATCCTTTCGGCAACCGTTGTTTTGGGCACCAAGTTCGTCAATGGTTTGCTCCGGCATTTTTTGACGCGCCCCGTGAATCGGGCGTCATGGAAGTGTCATGTACCTGTCACATAAGCCGCGTGAATGCGATATGAACTATGCAAAACTCACAAATGAAGCAGATAACCATTGCGTGAGCGGCATCGTCTTTTCGACGGCACTGTTTTTCAGAACAGTTTGAAGGCGTCCGTTGCGCGCCGCGTGCAGGCGCTGTAAATGAGTGTTATGAGCGACGCACAGACCATTCCCAATACTCTGAGAATTGCCGTTGGGCAGTTTAACCCCACTGTCGGCGATGTTGCTGGCAACCTTGCCAAAGCCCGCGAGGCGCGTGCCGACGCTGCAACGCAGGGCGCCGATCTGCTGCTTTTGACAGAGCTTTTTATCTCCGGTTATCCGCCGGAAGATCTTGTTCTGAAACCAGCTTTTCTGGCAGCCTGCCTGAAAGCGGTGGAAGAACTGGCTGCGGAAACCGCCGACGGCGGACCGGGTGTGATCATCGGCTTTCCCCGTCAGGGGGAGGCGGGCCGACATAACTCCGTAGCGCTGCTGGATGGCGGCAAGATTGTTGCGCTTCGCGACAAGGTGGATTTGCCTAATTACGGCGAGTTTGATGAAAAGCGCGTCTTCGCCGAAGGCTCGATTTCCGGCCCCTATAACTTCAGGGGCGTGCGCATCGGTATTCCGATCTGCGAGGAAATCTGGAACGATCTTGGCGTTTGCGAAACGCTGGCCGAAAGCGGCGCAGAAATTCTGCTCGTGCCGAATGGTTCACCCTATTATCGCGGCAAGGTGGATGTGCGTTATCAGGTGGCGTTGCGACAGGTCATTGAAAGCGGCCTGCCGCTGGTGTTTGCCAACCAGGTTGGCGGGCAAGACGAGCTCGTGTTCGATGGCGCGAGCTTTGCTTTCAATGCGGACAAGACACTCGCTTTCCAGATGAGCCAGTTTGAAACCACGCTTGCCGTGACGGACTGGAAGCGCACCGAACATGGCTGGCATTGCAGCCAAGGCCCATTCTCGCAAATCCCGGAAGGCGAGGAGGCGGATTACCGCGCCTGCATGTTGGGGTTCCGCGATTATGTGAACAAGAACGGCTTCAAGAGCGTGGTGCTTGGCCTTTCCGGCGGTATCGACTCGGCGATCTGCGCGGCGATTGCGGTGGATGCGCTGGGCGAGGAGCGGGTGCGCTGCATCATGCTGCCCTATCGCTACACATCGGAAGACTCGTTTAAGGATGCGGCAGACTGTGCCAAGGCGCTGGGTTGCCGTTACGATATCGTGCCGATTGCAGAGCCAGTCGATGGTTTTCTGTCGGCGCTCTCCGAACTCTTTGAGGGGACGGAAGAGGGCATCACGGAAGAAAACCTGCAAAGCCGTACGCGTGGCACCATTCTTATGGCTGTCTCCAACAAGTTCGGCTCCATGGTGGTTACCACAGGCAACAAGTCTGAAATGTCGGTGGGGTATGCGACGCTTTATGGCGACATGAACGGCGGCTTCAACCCGATCAAAGACCTGTACAAGATGCAGGTCTATGGCATTTCCAAATGGCGCAACGAACATGTGCCGCCAACGGCGCTCGGGCCGTCAGGCGAAGTCATTCCGGCCAATATCATTTCCAAGGCACCATCTGCGGAACTGCGTCCCAACCAGACGGACCAGGATTCGCTGCCGCCTTATCCCGTTCTCGACGATATTCTGGAGTGCCTTGTCGAATTTGAAATGTCGGTCGAAGAAATCGTGGCGCGTGGTCATGATGTGGCGACGGTGCATCGCATTGAGCATCTGCTTTATCTGGCGGAATATAAGCGCCGCCAGTCTGCGCCGGGCGTCAAGATCACCCAAAAGAACTTCGGGCGTGACCGTCGTTATCCGATTACCAATCGTTTCAGGGACAGGTAAACTTAGGGACGGCGCGGGGTGTGCCCGCGCCGCTTGTTACCGCGTTCAGATGACCTGCCCGACATCGATCCTGTTGCCACACTTATTGTAGGGCGAAGGGAAGATGCTCTTTCGGCTAGATGCGCCACAATCGAACGTTGCAGAGCCTAACGCAGAGCAGTATATATGCCGTCTTTTAATAATGAGGACGACATGCCGAGGATATACTTGATCGGAGCATCTTGCTCGGGCGTTTCGACACTTGGCGCTATGCTGTCCAAACAATTCGCAGTTCCGCTGCTGGATGTAGACGACTTCTACTGGATGCCGACCGATCCTCCGTTCACAATCAAACGCCCGCCGGAAGATCGGGTTCGGCTGATCAAAGACCAGCAAGCCAAAAACGAGGGCTGGGTGCTGTCAGGTTCCTTTGTCGGTTGGGGCGATACCCTGATAGAAAATGTTGATCTTATTGTGTTCCTATACACGCCTACCGCTATACGGTTACAGCGCCTCGACAGGAGAGAGGCGTTGCGGTATGGCGATCGTATCCTACCGAGCGGGGACATGTATGAGGGACATCTGGCATTCAGGGATTGGGCGTCTCACTATGATTCTCCTTCGTTCAGTGGGCGCAATCTGGAGCAACATAATCTTTGGCTCAATGCACAATCCGCCCCGGTGCTTAGGCTTCACGGCGAAAAAGACACTCAAGCGTTGGCTCAAACAGTCAAGACCGCGCTTTTTGATACGCTAAGGTACCTAGCCTGATAGCCATACGTGCCAACCGCGAGCGACAAGATACCTCGCGCAGTCCGTGAATAAATTCGACTAGAGCTTGACGCCGACACGCCGATAAGAGAAGCGCCGCAGGACATAGTCACGCTTGCGGCATTCCTCACAGCATCCTATGTCTCACACCACGCAGACAAATGAGTGGGGGAAGGCATGCGCAGTTCGGTCGAAATCTTCAACATTCGCACCCGCGAAAACCGCGTGATATGGCAGACGCCGGAGCTGTTCGAAGCGCCCAATTGGTCGCCGGATGGGCAATATCTTCTGCTGAATAGCGAGGGGTTGCTCTACCGTCTGTCGCTGAGTGCTGACGGGGTGCTGGAGCGCGTCGATACCGGCTTTGCGACTCAGTGCAACAATGATCATGGCATTTCGCCGGATGGTTCGATGATCGCCATCTCGGACAAGGTTGAGTTCGATAAGAGCGCTATTTATCTGCTGCCCTCGTCTGGTGGCACACCCAAACTGATGACACCGAACCTTCCATCATACTGGCATGGATGGGCTCCGGATGGGAAAAGCTTTGCCTATTGCGGCATTCGCGATCAGGTTTTTGATATCTATTCCATGGACATCGCCACCGGCATCGAAACGCGTCTGACGCATGGCGAAGGGCGCAATGACGGACCGGATTATTCAGTCGATGGGCAATGGATTTATTTCAATTCCAGCCGCACCGGCGCGATGCAAATCTGGCGTGTCCGCACGGATGGTTCAGCGGTTGAGCGCGTTACAGATAGCGAGTACGGCGACTGGTTTCCGCACCCGTCACCGAAGGGTGATAAGATCGTCTTCATATCTTACGACGCCGATGTTTTCGACCATCCGCGTGATCTGCATGTGCGCGTGCGATTGATGGACCTGGACGGCAGCAATGTGGAAACGCTGTTTGAGCTGTTTGGCGGGCAGGGCACGATGAATTCGCCCAACTGGTCACCTGAAGGTGACAAGTTTGCTTACGTTCGGTATTTCCCGGCGTAACGACCGCGCAATAAAAACTCGACCTGAGACGCTTTATTGTCTCAGGTCGAGCATGGATCAAACCAGATTGATTGGCTTAAAACACTGCGAGATATTTGAGCAGCGAAATAATACCGATGATGATGACGATGACCTGTGCGATCTGCTTAACGCTACCACTGACAGGCAGACGCGCGATGAGCCAAAGAATAAGCACGATGACCAGAAATGTAATCAGAATGCCAACGAGTGTTCCAGTAACCATATGTCCCAGCTCCTATATTATCTAATGTCGTAACGGCCGATCACCGTTGCGTGAGTAAAAGCGCAAGCCCGTATTTTGGTTCCATTGTGCAAAATGGAATTTTGTAAAATTGTCATTGAGGGAGCTTCTCGTGAGCGAGATAAGAGTAAAAAAGCGTGAAACAGGTGCGACGGCGACGCTCGGGCGCAATGGCCATCCGCAGCTTGAAACACCAACCGGCGGCGCGCTGTCGGTCGTCACGGGAGCATCAGATCCGGGCTTTAATCCGCTTGATCTGCTCTATTCATCACTGGCCGCATGTCTGGCGCTGAGTGCGCGCATAGCCGCCAGTCGCATGGGCGTGCTTGATCGTTTCGAGAGCGTGGAAGCGCGTGTCACCGGTGAGAAATCCGATGGCGAGCCTTCGCGGATCACGCGGTTTGATATGCGCCTGACAGTCAGCGGCGATTTCGATGAGGAAACGAAGAATGCCATCGCGCATCAGGCCGAGGAGATTTGCACTGTCAGCAATACGCTACGCGGCGATGCGGAGTTTCATGTCTCCTTGCAGTGATTAGCGGTGCGACTTTTCCCATTTGCGGATGAGGCGATCGCGCTTGAGTTTGGACAGGCGTTTTAACCAGAACATGCCGTTCAACTGATCGATTTCATGCTGGATGCAGATGGCGTGGAATCCTTCGGTTTGCTCGTCGTGCCACTGGCCGGAGACGTCCTGAAAACGAACTTCGACTTTCGAAGGGCGTTCCACCTCCTCGGTGAAACCGGGCATGGAGACGCTACCCTCCATATGCTTCATGGTTTCGCTGGATGCGTCCAGAATTTCCGGATTGACGTAGGTGCGTACCTCGCCGGGCTTGAGTTCCAGCACGAAAACGCGTTGCAAAACGCCGATATGGGCGGCGGTGATGCCAACACCGGGTGCGGCGCGCATCGTTTCCAGCAAATCCTGCACAAGTTCCGCAAGTGCAGGGCCGAAATCCGTCACCGGTTCGCAGTGTGTTGCGAGCGCTGCGTGCGGATAAGGAACGATGGGGCGAATGGCCATGGGAATTTCCGTCTGGGATTATGATGCGGAGAGGGAGCGTTTCAACCAGGCCTCGACGCAGACAGCGCGAGGTTTGTGGCTTCCTCGGTCAGTTCTACCCATGTCCGTTGGGTTCGTGCATCGCGTTTGACGACGGTGATAAAGCGACCGGACAAAGCAGTTATTTCCCGCAAAACAAGCGCGTGCGCAATGCCGAGCGTGTTGGAAAGACTGCGGCTATCTGCTCCGATCCCCAAGTGAATGGCTGCAACAAGCGCGGCCCCGGTCGCGTCAATCGCAACCGGGGCTGTTTTGCTGATCTGTTCCACCACGGCCATGAAGTGCGCAGCGGAGTGATCGTCATCCATCAAGCAGCCTCTGCCTCGGTGCGAAGGCGAACCGACACGAGAACGGATTTGGATGTTGGCGTAAAGCTGCCGTCGCCATAGCTGTGAAGCGGAACGAGGACGTTCAGTTCCGGGTAATATCCACCGACGCTGCCCTGCGGAATATTGTAAGGCACAAGACGGAAATTCTCCGCCACGCGCTCCACGCCATCACCAAACTCCCCGATCACGTCCACGCGCTGCTTGGCGTGTGCGCCAAGGGCGTCCATGTCCTTGGGGTTCATGAAAATGACCTGCCGTTCGCCATAAACACCGCGATAACGGTCATCCATACCGTAGATGGTGGTGTTGTATTGATCATGGCTGCGGAAGGTTTGCAGCACGAAGATGCCTTCCTTGGCCAAGGCTTCTTGATGCTCCGTCTTTTCCGGTAGCGCTCCGGTGAAGAACGTCGCTTTCTTGGCTGGCGTATTCCATTCGCGTTCTGCTGCGGCATTGCGCAGGTGGAAACCGCGTGGAACGCGAACGCGTTCATTGAAATTCTGGAAGCCCGGAAGAACCCGCTCGATCATATCGCGGATAAGATCATAATCATCCGCCAGCTTGGCCCATTGAACCCGTTCATTGCCCAGCGTGGCCGCGGCGATGCCAGCGATGATGGCGACTTCCGAGCGCAGTTCCGGCGAGGCAGGCTCGTTGATGCCGCCTGAACCGTGCACCATGCTCATGGAATCTTCCACGGTCACGATCTGCGATTTGCCTTGCGAGTTACGGTCGATTTCTGTGCGGCCAAGGCACGGCAGAATGAAAGACGTCTGGCCCGGAACGAGATGCGAGTGGTTCAGCTTCGTGGCGATGTTGACCGTCAGCTTCTGCTTTTCGAATGCCTTGATGATCAGTGGGCTATCTGGCGTTGCGCGCAGGAAGTTGCCGCCGAGCGCAATGAAGGTTTCAGCCTTGCCATCCAGCATGGCACTGATGGCTTCCACGGTGTTGTGGCCGCGATTGCGTGGCATCGGTACACCGAGCTCTTTTTCCAGCGCATCCAGCAGGGCAGGTGGCGCCTTCTCATCGATACCGACGGTGCGATCACCCTGCACGTTGGAGTGACCACGCACCGGGCAAAGGCCCGCACCGGGGCGACCGATATTGCCGCGCAGCAGCATGAAATTGGTGATTTCACGAATGGTGATGACCGAATGCTTGTGCTGGGTCACGCCCATGGCCCAGGTGGCGATGACCGCATTGGCTGCCATATAGATGTTGGCGGCTTCTTCGATCTGATCGCGGGTGAGGCCGGACTGGGCGAGAATGGTTTCCCAGCTCGTCGCTTCGACGGCTGCGCGATAGGCTTCGAATTCCACCGCATGTTCGGCAAGGAAGTCGTAGTCGATGATGGCTGGCTGGCCTTGCGCACGGGCGGCATCATCTGCGGCAAACACCGCTTTGCTCATGCCGCGAACTGCGGCCATATCACCACCCTGGCGTGGCTGGTAATAATTGGTGGCAATCTTTGTATTGGTGCCGGTGATCATTTCAAGCTTGTCTTGGGGGTCTGCGAAACGCTCCAGCCCCTTCTCACGGATAGGGTTGAGCACGGCAATCCGCGCGCCGCGAATGGCTGCGCGCCGTAGATCGCCCAGCATCCGTGGGTGGTTGGTGCCGGGGTTCTGGCCGATGACGAAAATCGCATCTGCCTTTTCGAAATCCTCCAGCAGAACCGTTCCTTTGCCGACGCCAACGGACGCTTTGAGGCCAACGCCGCTGGCCTCATGGCACATGTTGGAACAGTCGGGGAAGTTGTTGGTGCCATAAAGACGAACCATCAACTGGTAGATGAAAGCGGCTTCGTTGGAAGCGCGGCCCGATGTGTAGAATTCAGCGCGGTCCGGGCTATCGAGGCTGTTCAGAATCTTGCCGATTTCGGCAAAGGCATCATCCCAGGAAACCGGCAGATATGTGTCGGTTGCGCGGTCGTAGCGTAGCGGGTTGGTCAGGCGACCTTGCTTTTCAAGATCGTAATCGGTCCAGCCCCGCAGAGCAGACACCGTATGCGTGGCGAAGAACTGCGGCGGGACGCGAGATTCGGTCGCTTCCCATGCAACGGCTTTCACGCCGTTTTCACAAAATTCGAAAGAGGAGCCGTGCTCCGGGTCGCCCCATGCGCAACCGGGACAATCGAAACCATCGGGCTGGTTGGTCTTCAGAAGCGCTCGCGCACCAGCTATGGGCGCGCCGGTTTCCAAAAGGCGCTTGCCAACGCTTTTCAGTGCGCCCCAGCCGCCAGCAGCGGTGGAAGCCTTGCCGATGAAATCCATTTTGCCCATTTTATAGGTCTCTTTCTGATCTGCTTTTTGTTTTGCCGCGCGTTCCGGGTGCCAACCCGGACGATTGTTATTGCAGCGCTTTGCGCTCAGATTCCCCCATAACTGCCATATGTCAACTCGTAAGATAAAGAGGCTGATCAATTGAACGAGACCGTCGATCTTCCCACGATCAAATCGCCGGCAATCATTGGTTAATCGGCCGTGCCCTGTGGAATTAACCTTGCATGTGCAAACACCACGGGAGACGGCAAGGGGTTAATCTTTTGTTTACGGATTATTTGCAACTTTAGATATACGGCACGACATTCTCCGAGCGCGCCAGATTAATGCACATATTTTGATTAACTGACGGCGAGAACGCTTGCGCGACCGCCTGTCCTGAATTTTGGATCGTTCGGAATGACAATCATGTCATTTGCAGTGCGGCTGCGAAGCCGCGCCCACTTTTACGTGCAAAGAAACGCATTTGCTGCGAATGGCAGGATCATCGCTGCCGCCGGCCGTCGCAGAGGCCAATCGCGGCAACGGCTGGGTATACTGATTGCAGCTTTTGTCGGGATGTATGGCATTGTCGGGGCGCGTCTGGCTCACTACGGCTTGAAGAATCCAGAAGTCACCCAGACTATCGGCAGCAATCGCTCAAACGTAGCTTCGCGCCCGGATATTTTGGACCGTAACGGCGAGGTGCTTGCGACCGATCTGAACATGGTTTCGCTGTATGCAGAACCACGACGCGTCATCGATGCTGACGAGGCGGTTGAAAAGCTGGATACTGTCATTCCTGGCCTAAACTGGGCGGATACCCACAAAAAACTGCGCTCCGACTCGGCCTTTCAATGGTTGAAGCGACAGATCACGCCACGCCAGCAAGCGGCCATTCTGGAACTCGGCATTCCCGGCATTGGATTTCGGCCGGAGAAACGGCGGTTTTATCCCGGCGGACCAACGGCTTCCCATGTCGTGGGGCATGTGAATGTCGATAACCAGGGCCTTGCCGGCATGGAGCGGTATCTGGACCAGCAAGGGTTTGCGGCCCTTCGTGATGCGGGAATGACAAGTGATGCGCCGCTGGAGCCGGTGCGTCTATCGATTGATCTCAGAGTACAAAACATTGTGCGTGAGGCAATATTCCGGGCGATGCGAGATTATAAAGCCGAGGCTGCGGGTGCCGTCGTTTTGGATGTGGCGACCGGTGAAATTCTGGCGATGGCATCCGTGCCAGATTATGATCCGAATGAGCCATCGCGAACTTTGCCGGATGGAAGCATCGACAAGGAATATGAAAAAGGCTGGTTCAACCGCATGAGCAATGCGACGTTTGAAATGGGCTCGACGTTCAAGAGCTTTACGCTGGCGATGGGGTTGGATGCGGGAAAGATCAGCCTCAATTCCATCGTTGATGCATCGCAGCCTATTCGCATGGGTGGTTTCACGATCAAGGATTTTCGGGGCCAGAATCGACAGCTGAGCATTCCGGAAGTGTTTCAATATTCCTCCAACATCGGTACGGCGGCGGTAGCCGATATGGTGGGTGTTGAAGGCCATCAGGCATTTTTGACAAAGCTGGGCCTGCTTTCAAAAATGGATACGGAAATGCCCGGCGTTGCCACACCGACCCAGCCGCGCAACTGGCGAAAGATCAACTCCGTCACGATTTCCTTTGGGCATGGCGTGGCGACCACGCCGCTGCAAACCGCTGTTGCCGCGGCAGCGCTGATGAATGGCGGCAATCTCATCTTACCTACGTTTCTTGCCCGCTCGCCTGAAATAACCCAAACCGTTGCCCGGCAAGTGATACAGGCAAAAACCAGTGCGGATATGCGCTATCTTTTTAACTGGAACGGGCAGAACGGTTCGGGAAGAGCGGCGCAGGTGGCTGGCTTCAATGTTGGCGGCAAGACGGGAACCGCCGACAAGGTTATCAACGGGCGGTACGCGAAGGATATCAATTTCAACGCATTTCTGGCCAGCTTCCCGATGGACAAGCCGCAATATGTGGTGTTGTCGATCATTGATGCACCGCTGACGGGCGAAAAAGGCGGCAGGCAGGCCGCTTTTACGGCGGCGCCGATTGTTCGCGAAATCATTATGCGGGCAGGGGCTATGCTGGGCGTGCAACCCAAGTTTGGCGCAGCCGGAAAACCACAATTGCTTATCAATTATTGAGGGGTCGACATAAAGTTAAGGTCGCCGCCGTTTCAATGTATTTGCAACTTCTTTTCGCCTATCCTGTTGTTGACATTGTGCTTTTAAAAGCCATTCTCCTGCCCGTTCGCGAAGCAGGGCATTCATCCGGAAAAAGGGGCGCAAGTTGACACAAGCCGACAACGATCATCCCGTTCTGGACGAAGCCAAAAGACCCGAAGCGATGGCCGACATCTATTCGGAAGACGGTTCGATACGGTCTGATTTTCTGGCGATGGTTGGCGCTGCGATTGCGGATCGCGACGTGCTGTTTTTGCGCGAAAAAGTCTCACGGCTGCACGAATCGGAACTTGGCGACCTGATCGAATCCATTTTGCCGGAGCAGCGCCATGCGATGGTGCGCCTGCTGGGTTCCGACTTCGACATGACCGCGCTGACCGAGGTGGACGAGGCGATCCGTCTCGACATCGTGGAGCAGATGCCGAATGACCAGATTGCTGCCGGTATCGGCGAGATGGATTCGGACGATGCCGTCTACATTCTGGAAGACATGGACCGCGAAGATCGCGAGGACATTCTTTCGCAGATGCCGTTTACCGAGCGTGTGCGACTGCTGCGCGCGCTGGATTATCCGGAAAGTTCTGCCGGTCGCCGTATGCAGACGGAATTCGTGGCTGTGCCGCCATTCTGGACCGTCGGCCAGACCATCGACTACATGCGTGAAGAAGAAGAATTACCGGAATCCTTTTCGCAAATCTTCGTCATCGATCCCACCTTCAAACTGGTCGGCGCGCTGGATCTGGACCGCCTGCTGCGCTCCAAGCGGCAGGTGAAGATCGAAACGATCATGCACGAAACCAACCATCCCATTGCAGCCGAGATGGATCAGGAAGAGGCAGCCCAACTATTCGAACAATACGACCTTTTGTCTGCCGCTGTGGTGGACAATAATGGCCGGTTGGTCGGTGTGCTGACCATCGATGACGTGGTGGACGTTATTCAGGAAGAGGCAGAGGAGGACTTGCTGCGCCTCGGTGGTGTGGGTGACGAAGAACTCTCCGACTCGATTGCGATTACCTCACGCTCCCGCGTGCCATGGCTGGCGGTAAATCTGATCACGGCGTTTATGGCTGCTTCGGTCATCGGTCTTTTTGATGCGACGATTGAGCAGATCGTTGCCCTGGCTATTCTGATGCCCATCGTGGCGGGCATGGGCGGAAACGCAGGCTCGCAGACCATGACCGTGACCGTGCGCGCGCTGGCGACCAAAAACCTCGATATTCACAATGCGTCGCGCATCATTCGACGTGAAGCGGGCGTCGGGCTTCTGAATGGCGTGCTGTTTGGCTGTGCCATCGGACTTGTGGCGGGTCTCTGGTTCAGCGATGTCAATCTCGGCGGTATTATCGCGACGGCCATGATGATCAACATGTTTGCCGCAGCTTTGGCCGGCATTCTCATTCCGCTGCTTTTGGATAAATTCGGGGCCGACCCTGCCGTTTCATCGGCTGTTTTCGTCACAGCCGTGACGGATATCGTCGGTTTCTTCGCGTTTCTGGGCCTTGCTACCTGGTGGTTCGGGATTTCCGGTTAGATGTTTGAAAATTGACTTTTACGTGAAGGTCAATCATACTGTTTCTAATTGAGATATGAGTTTCAAGCAGACGCCGCTTCGTTGCTCTATCTTGTTGTTCGAGCAACGGAAAATCCGGAAAGCGCCTGTCATTTTCGGTCCGATGCTCCAGAATCGGATGAAGCCTTGAACAAGTATTATAGCATTACGGAATTGACGCGTGAATTCGGGGTTTCCACCCGCACTCTTCGTTTTTACGAGGATGAGGGGCTGATTCATCCTGAGCGCCGTGGGCGCACCAGGCTTTTTCGTATGGCGGATCGAAGGCTCATTCAGGAAATCCTGCGCGGACGCCGCATTGGCTTCACCATCGCCGAAATCCGGGAAATCATTCAGGTCTACAAGGAGCCACCGGGTGAATCCGGCCAGCTTGAAATGCTGATGAAGAAGGTGGACGAGAAACGTGCCGACCTTCGCCAGAAGCGCAAGGATATCGAAGAGACATTGATTGAACTGGACAATGTCGAGGAGGCCTGTCTGACGCGCCTCGCTGAAATCGGTGTTGGAACCTAATATCCCTACTGAAGCTCCCTTGAGCATTGCGCGGCAATCTCGCCGATCTTCGTTTGTTGATCGGGCGAAAGGCTATTGGCCATCATAGGGTCGAAAAGGTTTTCGGCTTGTGATTTCTCCAGCGTGCAACCGCAGAAGCTCTGGCATATCTCAAGACCGTTCTGCTGCTGGACGCAGCTTGCTTCGCAGCTCTGCTTGTATGCCTCGACCTGATCGACAGGTGCGGGAGGCACAATGAGTGACGCCAGATATACGATGCCAAGCAAAACCGGTTGGTGGACGATGTAAAACAGCAGGCTGTGACGACCAAACAAAGCGAGCGGGTTTTTCTGTGCGCTCGGCGTTCTAAAACGGTCCAGCCAGCCGCGTGGCGGGACGAATTGCGACACAGCCAGCCCCAGCAAAAATGGTGCGAGAAACGGCAAAACCGGCACGTAATCGTTGGACCGGGGAGGGGCAGTGGAAAGGCCAATCCACGACAGCCAGATTGGGTTGAAGGCATCTGAGCTGAGGTAGCGCGGCGCAATCAAAGCCAGTGCGGCAACAATCAGCGTAATGAGCGTTGGAAGCCGTAGAAAGAGCAGGCCGATCAGGCTTGCAGCGGCGATGTTGTGCAGAATTCCGAAGAAAATCCAGCCATCGGGCACCGCGAAGAACGTCGCGACCGAAATCAACAGCGCGGCACCCGCCACCATGGCGAAACGTTTGCCGAAGGATGGCCAGTTTATGCCACGGCGGTGTGCGAGGTAGAGGCTGAAACCGGCGAGAAACAGGAATGAACTTGCGATGGCGCGGGCGTAAATGCGCCACCAGCCCTGCGTGGCCGTACCGGGATCGAGATACCCGAACATCTCCAGATCCCAGGTAAAATGGTAACTTGCCATCGCAATGAGCGCGACACCACGAAGTGTATCCAGCGCGCCAATGCGGCCCTTCGACTTTGTTTCCGTTGCAATTGCCGGAGCGTCACTCATTCATCCGTCCTTTTGCAACGGTTATATCTGTTGCCAGCGCTTCGCCTGCGAACTGCGGCGATTTCATGGCGGTTGTTCGGCTAAAGGTCATCCATGATGGCGCGACGCGCCTCTGAGAAGAACTGTCGGCGCAACAGCGCGACTGTGATGATGACCGTCGTTGCAATGAAGACGTAAGGACTGATGAACCAGCCGAGATAACCGATGGACAGGAAAATGGTTCTGAGGCCATCGTTGAAATTTTTCGCGGCGATGACATTCATGCGGATGACGTTTTCCGCCGCATGTTCGGCAGCCTTTCTGTTTGCGTTGGTTTCATGCAGCATCGGCATCGCACCAAACAGAATGGTGCAATAGTTGAACAGGCGATAAGACCAGCCGAACTTGAAAAAGGCGTAGCCAAACAGGCATGTCAGCCCGATAACCTTCATTTCGAAGGCCGTGCGACCGGCATATTGCACGAATGGCATGTCGCGAAACACCGATTCCACCCGGTCTGTCGCGCCCAGCAAAGCAAAACAGCCACCGATGGCGAAGATGGAGGTGGACGCAAAAAATGCCGTGCCGTTTTGCAAGCCCGCCATGATCTGGGTGTCGATCATTTTAAGATCACGGGTCAGCGAATTGTATATCCACTGGCGACGACGCTCTCCCATGGCCTGATTGAGACTGGTGCGGGAAAAGGGTGTCTTTGCGGTGGTGACGTAGGTGTAAAATGACCAAAGCACCACAAAAACGATGAGCGCGACATAATCCATGGTCATCATCATAGTTGCTTATCCCCTGGCTGGTTGCCCCGAATCTTTTGCGCAATATTGATGCGATTTCAACGCAAGGCAATCTGGCTGAAAAAATCATCCTACAGGAATGCTTTTAATGGCTTGTGATAACGATCCGGTAACGATGTGCCGCTATGACTTTGCCTGCACACCGGATTTGGTTTTGCGTACCGGTGTTGCTTTACCCTTGTATTTTTAGGGTTCAAAGCCGCGTTTGCATTGATTTGCGGCGCGGTTTTTGCTTGCCAAAATTGACAAAACCAAACGCTGGCCTTACCCTCTCTTGCACGATCCGGCGCTTTTGTGGTTGGACCTTTGCCGACATGTCCGTATGGTACGGGCGGGTAAAGAAGCCCTTTTACATTATCGTGTCAGCCTGGCATGATCGACCGGGAGAACGCCTCCATATCTACGAATCGTTCTCTTTTCATGCTCTCCGCTTCACGACGTGCGACATATGTTGCCTTGGCTGCCGGATCGTCCATCTCCCCTTGTTCAAATGGTAATTTTCATGGCTGAGGCGTCTCGCGCGATTCTGGTTCTGGGCGGCGCCCGGTCGGGAAAATCCGCCTTTGCCGAGCAGATGGTTCTTTCTTCCGGCGGTGCTGCGCATTACATCGCGACGGGTCGTGCCTGGGATGATGAGATGCGGGATCGCATCGCCCACCATCAAGAACGGCGTGGCGATCTCTGGACGATCCACGAAGAACCTTTTGCGCTGACGGAGACGCTGAAACGACTGGACCAGCCCGGCAACATGATACTCGTTGATTGCCTGACGCTTTGGGTTACGAACCTGATGCTGGAGGAAGCGCTTTCGGTGGAGGATGCTTTCGAACCTCTCGTGAAGCACGCCGCGAACGCACAGGCACAAATCGTTTTCGTTTCCAACGAGGTTGGTCTTGGGATCGTGCCGGAAAACCGTATGGCGCGGGAATTTCGCGACCATGCAGGCCGCCTGCATCAGCAGATCGCTGCCGTCGCCACGGACGTTTATTTCATAGCCGCAGGACTACCCCTGAAAATGAAGGGGTAGCGCGCTCCCGTCGCGTCTCTTCGCGGGCATCAACTTGATTTGGATCAAGGCTGTTTTCCCCCAGCGGTGGCAAAGCTGCAAACGACGCGAAAGCACGTTTGCCGCCTTTTATCGGTGGTTCGTTGGCCCGCGTCATATCTGCGATGACGTTGGGGGAAACCAACAATGAACTCTATTTTTGGAACTGCGATGGTGGCCGCGGGGGCCTTTCTCGCGTTGCTGGGGGCGGCCTTCGCCCACGATGATCTTTTTGCCGCCCATATGTGGGTGCTGTTTTTCGTGCTGCTGGTCGGCACGGTTATCATGTTGCGCCGTGTGTCCTTCGCACCGGCCCATCCAGTCTCGAAAGAGCGGCTGGAATCAGAATATTTCGATGAGGTCATTCGCTACGGGGTGATTGCCACGGTTTTCTGGGGCGTTGTCGGTTTTCTGGTCGGCGTGATTATCGCCCTGCAACTGGCCTATCCCGATCTCAACATCGAGCCTTGGTTCAACTTCGGCCGTGTTCGCCCGCTGCACACCTCTGCGGTCATTTTTGCCTTTGGCGGCAATGCGCTGATCGCGACGTCGTTTTACGTCGTGCAGCGCACATCCCGCGCGCTGCTTTTCGGCGGCGATCTCGCCTGGTTCGTGTTCTGGGGATACAATCTGTTCATCGTCATGGCGGCGACGGGTTATCTTCTCGGCATCACGCAGGGCAAGGAATATGCCGAGCCGGAGTGGTATGTCGACATCTGGCTCACCATCGTCTGGGTCTGTTATCTCGCAGTGTTCCTCGGCACCATCCTGAAACGCAAAGAGCCGCATATCTATGTGGCAAACTGGTTCTACCTCGGCTTCATCGTCACCATCGCCATGCTGCACATCGTCAACAATCTGGCCGTGCCGGTCTCATTCCTTGGCGTCAAAAGCTACTCGGCTTTCGCCGGCGTGCAGGATGCGCTGACGCAGTGGTGGTATGGACACAACGCCGTTGGCTTCTTCCTGACGGCTGGCTTCCTTGGCATGATGTATTACTTCATTCCCAAGCAGGTGAACCGCCCGGTCTATTCCTATCGCCTGTCGATCATCCACTTCTGGGCGCTGATCTTCATGTATATCTGGGCTGGTCCGCACCACCTTCATTATACCGCGTTGCCGGATTGGGCGCAGACGCTGGGCATGGTGTTTTCCATCATGCTGTGGATGCCTTCGTGGGGTGGAATGATCAACGGTCTGATGACGCTGTCCGGCGCATGGGACAAGATCCGCACGGACCCCATCGTTCGCATGATGGTGATGGCGGTGGCTTTCTACGGCATGGCGACCTTTGAAGGTCCAATGATGTCGATCAAGGCCGTCAATTCGCTCAGCCACTATACGGACTGGACAATCGGCCACGTGCACTCTGGCGCACTCGGCTGGAACGGCATGATTACCTTTGGCGCGATCTATTATCTGACGCCAAAACTCTGGGGGCGGGAGCGGCTTTACAGCTTGGTTATGGTCAACTGGCACTTCTGGCTCGCAACACTTGGCATCGTCGTTTATGCCGCCGTCATGTGGGTTGCCGGTATCCAACAGGGCCTGATGTGGCGTGAGTATGATGCACAGGGCTTCCTCGTTTATTCCTTCGCTGAAACCGTGGCAGCGCTGTTCCCCTACTACTTGCTGCGTGCGATCGGCGGGATGCTGTTCCTCGGTGGCGCACTGATCATGGCCTACAACGTGACGATGACCATCCTCGGTCATCAACGCGATGAAGCGGGCTTCAAGACTGCGGCGCCTAAGCTGCAACCAGCAGAATAAGGAGTTTCAACGATGTCTATTCTCGACAAACATGGCGTCATCGAACGAAACGCGACCTTGCTGCTCGTTGGTTCTCTGTTGGTGGTGTCCATCGGCGGTATCGTGGAAATCGCGCCGCTGTTCTATCTCGAAAACACAATCGAGAAAGTGGAGGGGATGCGGCCTTATTCGCCGCTGGAGCTAGCCGGGCGCAACATCTATATCCGGGAGGGCTGTTACGTCTGCCACAGCCAGATGATCCGACCGTTCCGGGACGAAGTGGAGCGTTACGGCCATTACAGCCTCGCGGCGGAAAGCATGTACGACCACCCGTTCCAGTGGGGCTCCAAGCGCACAGGTCCCGACCTTGCCCGCGTGGGCGGTCGTTACTCCAATGAATGGCATGTGCAGCATCTGACCGAACCGCGCGCCGTGGTGCCGGAATCGGTGATGCCAAGTTATGCCTTCCTGAAGACCACACCGCTCAAGATCACCGATGCGTCGATGGAGCTGAAGGCCAACCGTGCGGTCGGCGTTCCTTATAGTGACGAGATGATTGAAAACGCCAATGCCGACCTGAAGGCGCAGGCTGATCCCAATGCCGATACTTCTGCTCTTGAGGCGCGTTACCCCAAGGCCAAGATCGGTGATTTTGACGGTGATCCGGTCAAGGTGACGGAAATGGATGCGCTGGTCGCTTACCTGCAAATGCTCGGCACGCTGGTCAATTTTTCGACCTATGACGATGCTGCCGGTTATCGATAAGGGAGCCGTGTGATGGAAACGTACACAGCCATGCGCCACTTTGCCGATAGCTGGGGTCTGCTTGGCATGGCCCTGTTTTTCGCCGGTGTCGTTGTTTTCACGCTTCGTCCGGGTTCGAAAAAACAAGCTGACGATGCCGCCAGCATTCCGCTCAAGGAGGACTGATCATGTCCGAAAAACACATTGACGACATTAGCGGCGTGGAAACCACCGGCCACGAGTGGGATGGCATCCGCGAACTGAATAACCCCATGCCACGCTGGTGGGTCTGGACGTTCTACGTCACAATTGTATGGGCCATCGGCTACACGATTGCGTTTCCGGCATGGCCGTTGATCAGCGGCAGCACGCAAGGTCTTTTAGGCTGGCACAGCCGCGCGGATTTTACGGCTGATGTCACCGACGCCAAGGCGGCGCAGAATATTTATCTAGAGAAGATCGCGTCGTCTTCGCTGGAGGACATTCAGGCCGACAGCGAACTCATGCAGTTTGCCGTGGCGGGCGGCGCTGCCGCTTTCAAGATCAACTGCGTGCAGTGCCATGGGTCTGGTGCGGAAGGCGGCAACGGCTATCCCAACCTCAATGATGACGACTGGCTTTGGGGCGGCGATGTGAACGCCATCCACACCACCATCACCCACGGTATTCGTTTTGCGGAAGACGGCGATACCCGCATTTCGGAAATGCCAGCTTTCGGGGAAATGCTGAAAAGCGACGAAATCCGTCAGGTCGCGGCTTATGTCGTCAGCCTCACAGGAACGCCGCGGGATGCCTCCATGGTGGAGCGGGGTGCCCAAATCTTCGCGGACAATTGCGCGTCGTGCCACGGTGAGGATGCCAAGGGCAATCGCGATATGGGCGCGCCGAACCTTGCCGATGCCATCTGGCTGAAATCACACGGTGAAGACGGCATCGTCGCGCAGATCAGAACACCAAAACACGGAGTGATGCCTTCGTGGGGGGAACGTCTTGGCGATACCACGGTCAAGCAGCTGACGCTGTTCGTGCATTCTCTGGGCGGCGGGGAATAGGGAGCGAGTGCCACCCGGAAAAGGAGAGGGCCGCGTGTTGCGGCCCTTTCTCGTTTAATTATCCGACCAAACGGCGAGTTCGTAGCCATCCAGATCGGTGAAGTGAAAACGCCGTCCGCCGGGAAATTCGAAAATCCGTGCGGTAATCTTGCCACCGGCATTTTCCACGCTGGTCTGAGCTGCGGAAATGTCATCTGCAAACAGGATGACGAGTGCGCCGCCCTTAGAATTGACCGGGCCTGTCGTCGTGAAGCCGCCCGTCAACCTGCCGTCTGAAAATTCGCAATATTGCGGACCGTAATCCTTGAACGTCCAGCCAAATGCAGCGCTGTAAAACGCCTTGGTCTTCTCAATATTGCTGACGTTGAATTCGATGTAATCGATTTTGCGGTTGCGGTCGCTCATTGGAAACTCCCTTATTCTTCCAGCAGTTTTTTAAGTGTCTTGAGATCGCCGAGAACCAAGCCCGCATCGCGCTCAAAATCCTCATCCGTCATGCCCGGAAGTTTTAGCACTGTAAACGCGATTTCCGCACCATCTCCGTTGGGCGTGACGCGCAGGGCGTTATAGACTTCCAGCCCGTCCGGCAGGGTCACAACGTGGTCGA
The DNA here is from genome assembly GCF_033957765.2 of Agrobacterium sp. rho-13.3. NCBI lineage: Bacteria > Pseudomonadati > Pseudomonadota > Alphaproteobacteria > Hyphomicrobiales > Rhizobiaceae > Agrobacterium > Agrobacterium sp. rho-13.3. Next base: position 1,177,764 of record NZ_CP192774.1, on the reverse strand, counting down.
TGACGCCGTGATCATTCGATCTGGGGAATCTCACCCGCACATCGCCCAGCGGTCCGGAGGCGATCCAGTCATCTCCATTCTGGCTCAATCCGCTGGCCAGACCCGCAGCCCACAGAGCCATTTTTGCCGGATCGGATGCGAATGCGTACACGTCCTTCCAAGGCCGCTCTATGGAAAGATGGACGATGCGGGCTGTCATCACGCTCATTTTTTCCTCCAGTCGCAACACCATCTGGTCTGCGCCACTTTGTCCTCACTTGACCTAAATCAAGGATGGTTGCCCGGTGAGATGTCAAAAGGCAAGGGTAGAAACCGGACCCTGCGACCATGAACATTTACAGCGCTGGCAACAATGGCGAAGGCTTTGATACGGTTGAAAGACTGAATGCGGAGCCGGTCAATTCCGCCAAGATAAGACAGCCGCTTTATGAGGCGCGCAAGAAGATATTTCCCAAGCGCGCTGAAGGACGTTTCAGGCGGTTCAAGTGGATCGTGATGCTGATGACGCTCGGCATTTATTATCTGACGCCCTGGATACGCTGGGATCGCGGGCCTTATGCGCCGGATCAGGCGGTACTCATCGATATCGCCCATCGCCGTTTCTATTTTTTCTTCATCGAAATCTGGCCGCAGGAATTTTTCTATGTTGCCGGATTGCTGGTTATGGCCGGGTTCGGGCTGTTTCTTCTCACCTCGGCGGTCGGTCGGGCGTGGTGTGGTTATACATGTCCACAGACTGTCTGGGTCGATCTGTTTCTGGTGGTGGAGCGGGCGATTGAGGGTGACAGAAATGCGCGGATGAAACTGGATACCGGTCCGTGGACCTTCACCAAAATTCGCAAGCGTGTGCTGAAACATTCGGTATGGCTGGTCATCGGCGTGCTGACGGGCGGCGCGTGGATTTTTTATTTTTCCGATGCGCCGACGCTGGCGATGCAGTTTCTGACCGGCGATGCCGCGATGATCGCCTATTACACGGTCGCCACTCTGACGGCCACGACCTATGTTCTTGGCGGGCTGATGCGTGAGCAAGTGTGCACCTATATGTGCCCGTGGCCGCGCATTCAGGGCGCGATGCTTGATGAGCATTCTCTGGTCGTGACCTATAATGACTGGCGCGGCGAGCAGCGTTCACGCCACGCGAAGAAAGCCATCGCTGCGGGCGAGCCGATTGGCGATTGCGTGGATTGCAACGCCTGCGTGGCGGTCTGTCCCATGGGCATCGATATTCGTGATGGGCAGCAGATGGAGTGTATCACCTGCGCGCTTTGTATCGATGCCTGCGATAACGTAATGGACAAGCTTTCCAAGCCACGCGGGTTAATCGCCTATGCGACGCTGAGCGAATACGAGTCGAATATGGCGCTGGCGACCGGCAACGGCGCACATGAAATCCGCCCTTCGAATGTTCGTAAAGTCGATGGAAGCTTTGTCGATGCGATCAGGCACTTTGACTGGCACATCATCTTTCGTCCGCGCACCGTGTTTTACATGACGGTCTGGTGCCTCGTGGGCGTCGTGATGCTCGTATCGTTGGCGACGCGGGAGCGGCTATCGGTCAACGTTCTGCATGATCGCAATCCGCAATATGTGCTGGAATCGGATGGCTCGATCCGCAACGGTTATACCGTCCGGTTGCTGAACATGATCGCCCAGCCGCGCACGATTACGCTGTCTCTGGAAGGACTTCCCGATGCGGTGATGAAGATCAACGGCGTTGCGGATGCGCCCGCCCGTTCCTTCAGCATCGATGTGAAGCCTGACGAAGTCACCACTCTACGGGTATTCGTAACGCTGCCGAGCGGCGCCATTGGCGACACATCGGAAGATTTCGATTTCAAAGCGGTGGACGGCGAATATTCCGAAACTGCGCATTACAGGGCCGTGTTCAACGGGCCGGGAGCCAAGAAATGAGCGCTGAACCACGCGAAAAGCCAAGCTTTACTTTCACCGGCTGGCACATGCTGACCATCATGCTGCTGTTCTTCGGCACCATTATTTCGGTCAACGTGACGATGGCTTGGAATGCCGTAACGAGCTGGAGCGGGCTGGTGGTGCAGAACACCTATGTCGCCAGCCAGCAGTTCAACGGCAAGGCGGAGGCCGCGAAGGCGCGGGCGGCGAGTGGCATTGTCGGTAAGCTTCATATCGACGGGGATGTCATTGCCTACGAGGTGTCGCACCCAGAGCGTGGTGCCGTTGAAACCGACACGGTGACACTGAACTTCCGCCGTCCGGTGGGTGAAAAACAAGACTTTTCGCTGGTGCTGGAAAAGCAGTCTGCCAACAGGTTTGCCGCGCGGCATGATCTGGCGGCGGGTGACTGGATCGTCGAAGCTATCGCCGTGAAGGATGGCAAGATCATCGTTCATGAAGGCACCCGCATCGACATTGCCGGAGGTGTGAGATGAGCTGTTGCGCGCCGGGAGCGGAAGGTGCTCTGGAACAGGCCGGGTTGAAAAGAGCGCTGCCGTCTTCAGAAGAACTGATGCTGGCCAGCCGCGATCTGGGGCAGGGGTTGCGGCAGACTGATCTTTCCGTACCCGGTGTTTATTGCGGTGCCTGCATCTCCACCATCGAAAACGCGCTGACCAAAATGCCGGAGGTGGAGCGCGCCCGTGTGAACCTGTCTTCCAAACGGGTTTCCATTGTGTGGAAACATGAAATCGACGGCGTTGCGACGAACCCCGTGGACATCGCGAAGGTGGTGGCTTCGAGCGGATATGAGGCACATCTGTTTGGTTCGGGGGAGGACACGTCCGACGCGTTGCGCAATCAGTTGATCCGGGCTGTCGGGCTTACCGGCTTTGCGGCGGTCAATATCATGCTGCTGTCGATTTCGGTATGGTCGGGGGCGGATGCGTCCACTCGCGATATGTTCCACTGGATCTCGGCGCTGATTGCCGCACCCGCGCTGATCTATGGTGGGCGTTTCTTTTATCAATCCGCCTATAATGCGCTGAAACATGGACGCACCAATATGGATGTGCCGATCGCGCTGGCCATCACGCTTTCCTATAGCGTTTCGATTTGGGAAACGATGCATAGCGGCGAACATGCATGGTTTGATGCCACGGTGTCGTTGCTGTTTTTTCTGCTGATTGGCCGTACGCTGGATCATGTGATGCGTGACAGAGCACGTTCAGCCATTGCCGGACTGGCGCGGCTTTCACCGCGTGGTGCGACGGTTCTGTTGGAGGATGGTCAGCGCGAATATCGTTCCGTGACAGACATCATCCCCGATGACCGTGTGGTGATTGCCGCTGGCGACCGCGTGCCGGTGGACGGAAAAATCCTCAGTGGCAACAGCGATCTGGATGTCTCCATTGCCAATGGCGAAAGCGCACCGCGTGTGGTGCGGGCAGGCGATCTCGTTCAGGCCGGGACGCTTAATCTGACCGGGCCGCTGGTGGTGCAAGCCACGGCGCTGGCGCGTGATTCTTTCCTCTCCGAAATCATCGGTCTGATGGAAGCGGCCGAAGGGGGCAGGGCACGTTATCGCCGTCTGGCGGACCGGGCCGCGCAATATTACTCACCGGTCGTGCATGTGTTGGCGCTGATCTCCTTCATCGCATGGGGTGTCGTTGGCGGTGACTGGAAACAGGCCATGCTGATTGCGATTGCGGTGCTGATCATCACCTGCCCATGCGCGCTCGGCATTGCCGTGCCGGTGGTGCAGGTGGTTGCTGCAGGGCGGTTGTTCAAAAACGGCATCATGGTGAAGGATGGGTCTGCCATGGAGCGGCTAGCGGAAGCCAATACGGTTTTGTTCGACAAGACCGGAACACTGACGATGGGTGAGCCGCGGCTGGTGAACAAAGACATATCGACGGAGACGATACGACTTGCCGCTGGTATCGCTGTGAATTCAAGACATCCACTTTCGCAGGCGCTTTATCGCGCCGTGAGCGGTCCACTGCCTGTTTTCGATAACGTGGTGGAAATTCCAGGTTCGGGTGTCGAGGCCAAAACGTCGTCTGGCATTTATCGGTTGGGCAACAGGCGTTTTGCTTGCCCGGATATCTCAACGGAATGCGACAATCAGGCCGCAACTTCTGAAGTCGTACTCTCACTGGACGGACAGGAAATGGCGCAATTCCAGTTTGAAGACAGCGTTCGGCCCGGTGCCGCTGTGGCTGTTGCTCAACTTGCCCACAATGGATTTTCTGCCGAGATCGTGTCTGGAGATCGGCCGGCTGCTGTGGCCACGCTGGCGCAGCGTGTCGGTATTGCCATCTGGCAGGGCACTTTGGCACCCTCTGAAAAGGCAAGCCGTTGCGCCGCACTGGCAGACGCGGGACGCAAGGTTCTGATGGTGGGAGATGGCATCAATGATGCACCGGCCCTTGCATCCGCGCATGTTTCAATGGCACCTGCAACGGCGGCGGATATCGGTCGGCAGGCTGCGGATTTTGTGTTTATGCGTGATGACCTGCGCGCCGTGTCATTCGCTGTCGAAACCTCCAGGCAAGCCGGTCGCCTGATCCGCCAGAATTTCGCGCTGGCGGTTGGCTACAACATCATCGCCGTGCCGATTGCGCTGGCCGGATATGCCACGCCGATGATTGCAGCCATTGCCATGTCGACGTCATCGATCATCGTGGTTGCGAATGCCCTGCGGCTGAATGGTTTCGATAGGGCTAAAGCGACGACAGAGACGGGAAAGGTGAGTTTCGCATGAATATGCTGATATTCCTCATTCCTGTTGCCCTATTTCTAGGCGTCATTGGTTTGTTCGCATTCATGTGGTCGCTGAACAGTGGTCAATATGATGACATGGACGGTTCTGCATGGCGGGCGCTCGACGATGGAGACGACAGACCTGCTCAATAATTTCGTCCAACTATGCGCCCACCGCAAAGCTGAATTGCGTCATCAAAATTTAATCGTTTCATATGGCTCTAGCCTTGCCGTTTGCACATTAGAGTGCCACAACATCCGCCGTTATAAGCAATTGGAGGCACATCTGTGGAACAGGCAGAAATCGGTTTGATCGGTCTTGGCGTTATGGGGTCTAACCTCGCGCTCAACATCGCGGAAAAAGGCAACAAGATTGCCGTTTTCAACCGAACCCCGGAAGCGACAAAGAAATTCTACGCCGAGGCAGGCGCGTTGCAGGCCCAGATTATTCCTTGCTACACCATTGAGGAATTCGTCGCCGCCATCCGCCCGCCGCGCCCGATCATCATCATGATCAAAGCTGGCGACCCTGTTGATCAGCAGATGGAAATCCTGAAGCCACATCTTCAGAATGCCGACATCATGATCGACGCGGGCAATGCAAACTTCCGCGATACGATCCGCCGTTTCGACAACCTCAAGGACAGCGGCCTGACCTTTATCGGCATGGGCGTTTCCGGCGGTGAAGAAGGTGCGCGCCATGGCCCATCCATCATGGTTGGCGGTACGGAAGACAGCTGGAAGCGTGTCGAGAAGGTTCTGACCTCGATCTCTGCCAAGTACAATGATGATCCATGCGTGGCTTGGCTTGGCAATGATGGCGCTGGCCACTTCGTCAAGACCATCCACAACGGCATTGAATATGCCGACATGCAGATGATTGCAGAAATCTACGGCATCCTGCGCGATGGCTTGAAGCTCAGCGCTGCGGAAATTGCCGATGTGTTCGGAGAGTGGAACAAGGGTCGTTTGAACTCTTACCTCATTGAAATCACCGAGAAGGTACTGCGCGCCGCAGACCCGATCACCGGCAAGCCGATGGTCGATCTTATTCTGGACAAGGCTGGCCAGAAGGGCACCGGCAAGTGGTCGGTTATCGAAGCGCAGAACATGGGCGTTGCCGCCACTGCCATCGAAGCCGCCGTTGCCGCACGCATTCTGTCGTCGCAGAAAGACGAACGGGAAGCTGCCGAGAAAATCCTTGGTCTGCCTCAGGCGCTGCCTGCTCCCGCTGACAAGAAGGCATTCATCGCCGATTTGGAAAACGCGCTGCTGGCAGCAAAGATCGGCGCTTATGCGCAGGGCTTTGCAGTCATGTCTGCCGCGTCGAAAGAGTTCGGCTGGAACCTGCCGATGCCGACCATCGCCCGTATCTGGCGCGAAGGCTGCATCATTCGTTCGCAGTTCCTGGATGAAATCACATCCGCTTTCACCAAAGACCCGCATGTTGCAAACCTGCTCGTCACGCCTGCTTTCGCGCAGATGGTGAAAGACACAGACGCGCCACTTCGCCGCGTTGTATCGCACGCCGTTCTCTCTGGCCTTCCGGTTCCGGCACTCGCATCGGCACTCGGCTATTTCGACGCCTACCGCCGCGCCCGTGGCAGTGCAAATCTCATTCAGGCACAGCGTGACTTCTTTGGCGCGCATGGTTTTGAACGCACCGACGGTGTGGACAAGCCACACGGCCCATGGGGCAGCGGTCTCGACAGCTTCTGAGAATGACAAAAGGCCCGCGAAACGCGGGCCTTTTTTTATGCATTTATGCAATAGGTTTTAGGCCTCGAATTTGGGCGCTCGGTTCGACCAAACGGGCTTGCTGACGCTTTGCAGTCCCGCGGCCGGTTTGCCATCAATGCGTGCCAGCAGGGCCTTGGCCAATTCGCGGCCAGCGAGCTTGATGTCTTCATTCATCGTGTGAATTTCCGGTCGCAGCCAGTTGAGAAAATCCGCCGACTGTTTTGAAACAACGTCGATGTCTATGCCGATCTTTTTGCCGGTCTCTTCAATCCCAGCAACGAAGGCAATGGTAGAGCTGCCACTGATCGACACAAGCCCATCTGGAAACTCCTTGCCCTGCATCAGCGCCCGGCTCGCATCTTTGACCTGGTCCAGAGGCGTTTCATTGCTCACCGTGCTGATTGGAAACTCGCTCAGCCCGAAATCACGCAGGCCGCGATCGAACCCGCGTCGCGTGTGGTCATAATAAGAAAAGCGGGATGGAGGCAGAAGAACGGCAATCCTCTTTCGCCCACATTGCGACAGCCGCTTCACGGCTTCGTATGCGTAGGTCTCATTGTCGAAATCATGGTAGGGATGGACGATGTCCATCTCGGTTCGCCCATGGGTGGCGAAGGGCATATTGCGTTCCGTCATAAAGCGAACGCGTGCATCATCCGGCTGCATTTTTGAAATGATGACGCCATCTGCCGACCCCGTATCCAGAATGTAACGGATAGGGATCATCGGGTCTTTGGCATGTGTATGGGGCGTGACCACCAGGTGGTACTGCGTGCTCGACAGCACTTCCGTAATACCAAACACCAACTGAGTGGTGAAGCCCATCAACTCTTCATCGACACTCAAAACCAGTGCGATCACATTGGTCTTGCCTGTGCGAAGACGCACACCTGCGCGGTTTGGCTGATAGCCGATCTGCTGCGCCACCTGACGCACGCGCTCCTTGGTGTCAGCACCAATATCCGGTGCATCCTTCAAAGCGCGAGAAACGGTGGTTATGCCAAGGCCCGTCATGTAGGCGATCGTCTTGAGAGTGGGTCGTTCGTTGCCAGACAGAAGTTGGCCGCCCGGTTCGGTTTTTATGCTGTCATTCATGTCGCCACTCGCCATATCTTGCCGGTGATCATGGTAGATTGCTTTTTAGCCATTGCAAAGCTTGGCTTACATTATGCGGATTGCCTTGAAACATCAAACTGTAACGATGCAGTTTTATCATTAAGGCAGGTTCTTGAAGGTGGCGCCAGATTTTGAGAGGCGACTGTGATATCTTATCGCTGACATTCGACATTAACGTCATAATATTTTGCATGAGTATTTTTATTTAATGCTATGATTTTTATAATTATAATTCGTACTTAAATACAAAAAATCCGTCTGCTTTTCATCATTAGATTTTGCGAACTTCGACTTCTTTGCAATCCCCGGTGACGCGCGATATTTTTTACAGTAACGTTGCCGCCGGGAGGACTACTCACAATTCTGCTGATATTCGCTGCTCATTTGCCTGTCTCAAAACACGCGTGGTGGCTGCGATCTATCGCTCGATTCTGACCATCCATTTCCTTCCGGCGCTGCATCAATAAAATGACAAGGCATTGACATGACATCATCCTACGCAAGCGACATTGCCATCGATCTTTCTGGCGAGTGGAAACTCGCGTCATCGGAAGGCGATCATCTCGCCAGCATCACAATTCCCGGCGACGTCCACACGGCCTTGCGTGAGGCTGATATCATTCCCGATCCCTATTTCGGGCGGAACGAAAATGACGTGCAGTGGGTGGCGCATCGCGACTGGATTATCGAGCGTCGCTTTCATGTCGATGACATCGCTGCTGACTGGTATCTGGATGTGGATTATCTGGACACGGTCGCGGTGGTTTTTATCAACGACGCTCCGGTGCTGACCGCCGATAATTGCTTTCGTCGATACAGACCCGATGTATCGGCCGCCTTGCAGCCGGGTGAGAATGTCATTCGCATTCACTTCCATTCCAGCATCAAGGCGGGTGCGGAGCGGCAGGCGGCGCAGCCGTTTTATGTGCCATACCATCCCGGCAATTCACCCATCCCGCACGGCAATATGCTGCGCAAACCTCAGAGCCATTTCGGTTGGGACTGGAACATCGCAATCGCGCCGCTCGGTCTTTATGGCACCATCGCTTTGCGGCGTCTGGAGACGGCGCGTATTGAACATGTCAGCACCTCGCAACACCATGTCGATGGCGGCGTGGAACTGCATGTCGAGATAACGCTTCATGCTGCCCAACCGGCAATTGTGCCCATCCACCTTTCGCTTGGCGATGAGAGGCTGCGGCTGGATTGTGGAGTCGATGCCGGGGAAACCGTGCTGCGGCATGTTTTCTTCGTTGAAAAACCGAAGCTCTGGTGGCCGGCTGGCAGTGGTGAACAATCGCTTTATACGCTGACGGTGGAACTGCCGGATGAGACGGTGACGAAGCAGATTGGTTTCCGCACCGTTGAGCTGCTGACGGACAAGGACGAGGCGGGCAGCCGTTTTGCGTTTCGTGTCAACGGACGAGAAATCTTCTGCAGGGGCGCGAACTGGATTCCGGCGGATGCGCTCTATTCCTTGAGCAGTCAGGAAAAGACCGAAGACCTGCTCTCGTCTGCCATCGAAGCCAATATGAACATGATCCGCGTCTGGGGCGGTGGCTTTTACGAGCAGGACTGGTTCTATGATCTTTGCGACCGGCTCGGCCTGATGGTGTGGCAGGACTTTATGTTTGCCTGCAATCTCTATCCCTGCACTGATGATTTCCTCGACAATGTCGAGCATGAAGTCACCTATCAGGTGAAGCGACTATCCTCGCATCCGTCCATTGCCCTGTGGTGTGGTGATAATGAACTTGTCGGTGCGTTGAACTGGTTTGATGAGTCCCGTAACAATCGCGACCGTTATCTGGTGGCGTATGACCGTCTCAACCGGACCATCGAAAAAGCCTTGAAGAAGGCATCACCTTCGGCCATCTGGTGGCCGTCCAGCCCGGCCTCCGGTTATCTGGATTATGGCGATGCATGGCATGCGGATGGCTCCGGCGATATGCATTACTGGTCCGTCTGGCACGAGAACAAATCCTTCGACAATTACCGCGCCGTGAAACCGCGTTTCTGCTCGGAATTCGGCTTTCAGTCTTATACCTCTATGCCAGTCATCCAGACCTATGCGGATGAAAAGGACATGAATATCTCGTCGCCTGTCATCGAGCTTCACCAGAAGAATGCCGGCGGCAATGAGCGGATTGCGGGCACCATGTTCCGCTATTTCCGCTTCCCGAAGGACTTTCCGAATTTCGTTTACATCAGTCAGGTGCAACAGGCCCTGGCGATCAAGACGGCGGTGGAGTATTGGCGGTCTTTGAAGCCGCATTGCATGGGCACGCTGTACTGGCAATTGAACGACACATGGCCGGTCGCCTCGTGGTCCAGCCTGGATTACGGCGGAAGCTGGAAAGCCTTGCATTACGCGGCGCGGCGCTTTTTTCAACCTGTTGCAGTGTCTGCCATTCTCTCAGACGATGATGGGCCGGTACGTTTTTCCGTGGTCAATGACACGGCGGAAGATGTCGAAATCGACATGAACATTTTCGCGCTTTCGACAGACGGCACGCGCACCCCGCTAAAATCAGCGAGCGGTGTTTGCGGACCGGATGCGGCTGTGACCATGACAGAAATCGATATCAGTCAACTTCCAGACGGCGCGCTGCTCTCATGGAATTTCATCGCCTCCAACGGCATGACGGGCGAGGGGCACCATGTGCGGGAAACCTACAAGGCGCTGGACCTGCACCCTTCGGGACTTAGTCACACAGTCAAGCCGTTGGATGATGGGCAATTCGAGGTGGAGGTCAGTTCCACAGGGCTCGCGCTGTTCGTCATGGTCGAGGCCGATGTTCCCGGGCGGTATTCGGACAATCTGTTCGATCTGGCCGCGGGGGAAACTCGCCGTATCGTGTTTTCACCGAAAGACAAAGAGAACCATTCACGTCCTTCATTCAGGATTTTTGACCTCTTTTCTTCTCAATCGGCAGGTTGAAACGACAGAGACATCTATTTAAGTTCGCTCTTACCCAAAAAAACAGCCCGCGAGATTCTTCGTCGGGCATCAATCCATTCAGAGAGGAATATCCATGGCTTGGCGACCGGCTGAAGACCGTTATGCGTCCATGAAGTACAATCATTGCGGAAAATCGGGGCTGAAGCTTCCGGCGATATCGCTGGGTCTTTGGCACAATTTCGGCGATGATTTTTCGCACAAGACCAAGCAGGATATCTGCCGCAAGGCATTTGATCTTGGCATCACCCATTTCGATCTCGCCAACAATTACGGACCACCAGCCGGCAGTGCCGAAACGGCGTTTGGTGAAATCCTGAGAACCGATTTTGCCGGATATCGCGATGAGCTGATCATCTCGTCGAAGGCCGGTTACCACATGTGGCCCGGCCCTTACGGCGAATGGGGCAGCCGCAAATATATGATCTCGTCCTGCGACCAGAGCCTGAAACGTCTGGGCCTGGATTATGTGGATATCTTCTATTCGCACCGCTTCGATCCCGATACGCCACTGGAAGAAACCTGCGGCGCGCTGGACCATATCGTGCGGTCGGGCAGGGCGCTGTATGTCGGCATTTCCTCCTATAATTCGCAGCGCACCCGAGAGGCGGCGGCAATTCTGAAAGAGCTTGGAACGCCCTGCATCATTCACCAGCCCAGCTATTCGATGATCAATCGCTGGATTGAAGAAGACGGTCTTGTCGATACGCTGGAAGAGCTTGGCATCGGCTCCATCGTGTTCTCCCCGCTTGCACAGGGCATGTTGACGACGAAATATCTTGGCGGCGTGCCGGATACGAGCCGCGCCAGCCAAGGCAAGTCGCTCAACCCGGCTTTCCTCAATGAAAGCAACATTGAGAATATCCGCGCACTGAATTCCATTGCCGAACGCCGTGGGCAGACGCTGGCACAGATGGCCATTGCGTGGGTGCTGCGGGGCGGTCACATCACCACGGCATTAATTGGCGCCAGCCGTCCAGAGCAGGTGGAGGATTGCGTGAAAGCCCTCAACAACCCTGATTTCACAGCCGAAGAGCTGATGGAAATCGACCGCCACGCCAAGGAAGCAGATATCAATCTGTGGGCAAAATCCGCTGAATTGAAGAAGTAAGAGACGAGCCGCCCTGATGCATTTCAGGGCGGCTTTTTCACCTGTCGAGCTGTACATAAACCTTAACTGAGCAGCCTAAGCATTAACAACCATTACAGAATTGTAATTTTGACTTTCAGTTTCCGTTCATCCTTGTGACGATAGGGTCTATCCATCACTTCAGGAAAGGAAACGTCAATGAAAAAGCTTTTCTCCGTTCTTCTGGCCGCGACCGTTCTCGCCGCTCCTTTGGCTGCGCAGGCCCAGAGCCGTTACGATGATCGTCCCAACCGCCATGTTACGATGGAAAAGACGATCACCAAACAAAAGGTCATTGTCAAAAAGCATCGCTGGGATCGTGGACAGCGTCTATCGACGAAGGAACGTCGTAACTTTATCGACCGTCGCGACTACCGCCGCCATAATCTGAGAGAGCCTGGTCGTGGTGAACGTTGGGTTCGCGTCGACAACCAGTATCTGCTGATCAACGCTGTCAGCGGCCTCATCATCGGCCTGTCCGGCGCTCGTTAAATTCTGATCAGCTAATCCCTGCGGCCGTGGAGTTCCTCCATGGCCGCAGGTTTCTCCAAAGGGTGCATCTTCTGCCGTTACGGCGATGCAACGGAAGTTCGACATTCTTTGTGTTTTCCTCATGCCGCCTGCCTGTTCCAGTCTGGAAATGGATCTGCGAAATTGCGCCACGCTGTGGGCGTAAAAGCTTTTGCTTCGATCAGGCACGCATCCAGCTCCGCGCGAAGTGCCGCCTCGCTCATCGGATCGGCGCCGATGAAGACGATTTCCTGCCGCCTGTCCCCCCAGACATTGTCCATATAGGGCGCCAGCATTCGCTCGAAACCCGGATCGTCCGGCCAATGCTTTTTCGGCACGGATGACCACCAAAGACCCATCTTGCCTGTCTTGACCAAAGCGCCCGCCTGACTGATCTCCCCGACATGATCAGGCCGTGTCGCCAGCCAGAAAAAGCCTTTTGCACGGATGACGCCCGGCCAATCCCTGTTGATGAAAGCGTGGAAACGCGCCGGATCAAACGGTCGCTTGGCGCGGTAAACGAAAGAGCGAATGCCATATTCATCCGTTTCAGGAATATGGTCCTTGAAACCGTGCAATTCCTTGAACCACAGCGGATGTGTTTCCGCCTCGGCAAAGTTGAACAGGCCGGTGCCAAGCACGCTTTTCAGCGCCACCCTGCCAAAGTCCGCTTCGATCAGCTTCGCATCCGGGTTCAAGCCGACAATGATCTTCCGAGCGGCATCTATTTGTGCGTCGGTTGCGGTGGAGACCTTGTTCAGAATGACCACATTGGCGAACTCGATCTGTTCGACCAGCAGGTCCACCAGCGTGCGGTTGTCACCATCGCCAGCCGTTTCGCCGCGATCGGCCAGAAAATCTGCCGAGCCGTAATCCTTCAGTAGATTGGCGCAATCCACCACCGTCACCATCGTATCCAGATGAGAGACATCCGATAGGCTTTGACCGTTTTCATCACGAAAATCGAAGGTGGTGGCAACGGGCAGGGGTTCTGCAATGCCGGTGGATTCGATCAGCAGGTAATCGAACTTATCCTGTTCAGCCAGCTGGCGAACCTCGTTCAAGAGGTCATCGCGCAACGTGCAACAGATGCAGCCATTGGTCATTTCCACCAACTGTTCCTGCGTGCGGGAAAGGTTTGCACCACCATCACGTACCAGTGCCGCGTCGATATTCACCTCACTCATGTCATTGACGATAACCGCAACACGCAAACCTTCGCGATTGCCGAGGATGTGATTGAGGAGGGTTGTTTTTCCCGCACCCAGAAAACCTGACAAGACAGTGACTGGTAGTTTTCGAGCCATTGCAAACTCCATTTTGTAATAACATTACATTCATATCGAAAATAAAAGGTGGCAGAAGCCACCCTTCATTGTGTGCATAGCCGCTTAGGAGAGGCAGTCTTTCAAGGAGGTCGCAATACCGCGCATCAGCTTGAAGTAGAGATCAGGACCAGCTTCCAGCGTGCCGGCCTCGGGGTCGAGCGTGCCGGACTTCGCCTTCGTGCCTTCGATGACGACATTGACCAGCTTGGGTTCAAACTGCGGTTCGGCAAACACGCAAGTCGCATTCAGCTCTTTCACCTTCGCTTGTATCTGCTTGATGCGATCCGCGCCTGGCGTGTTTTCCGGGCTAACGGTAATCGAACCCGCAGTTTTCACGCCGTAGCGATGTTCGAAATACTGGTAGGCATCGTGAAAGACGATGAAGGGCTTGTCCTTGATGGGAGCCACTGTCGCCACGATGTCCTTATCCAGCGCGTCAAGATTGTCGAGCAGCTTTTTGGTGTTGCCCTGATAGGTTTTTGCATTGGCCGGATCAGCCGTCAGAAGCGTCTTTTCGATTTCGACAGCCATGACCTTGGCATTGGCTGGGTCGAGCCAGAGGTGCATGTCGTATTCGCCATCCTCGTGGTCGTGATCATGACCTTCTTCATGGGCATGTTCATGCTTGTGCTCGCCTTCGTTTTTGTGATCGTGGCCCGCTTCTTCCGCGTGGTCGTGGCCTTCATGTTCGCCATGGTCGTGTGCTTCGAACGGACCACCTTCGCGGAACTTCAGTTTCTCAAGACCCTTTGCGTCGTCCAGCTCAACGACGGTCGCCTTGCTTGCCAGCGTCTCGAGCGGCTTTTCAAGGAATTTTTCCAAGCCATCACCCACCCAGAACACCACATCCGCACTCTCTATCGCCTTCGCATTGGAGGGCTTGAGGCTATATGTGTGGGGAGATGCACCACCGTCCACGATCAACTGCGGTTCCGCGACACCTTGCATGATTGCGGCAACAAGGGAATGGATCGGCTTGATCGAAACCACCACATTTGGTGCTGCCATGGCGTTGGATGATGCGATCATGGCCACCGAGGCGAGAAGAAGCGTGGCGATAGTTTTCATACGGTATGCTCCACTTGTATAGTGTATGTTATGTTATTACATAAGTTGCGTAACGCTATAACGTATGCGATAGCCTAGTGCAACAGCGACAATTGGAAAAACACATGCTTCATTCTCCGGCCAAGAATGACGAAAATCTCGTCTCCCTTTCCAACGCGGGCGTAAAACGCAATGGCCGCTGGCTGGTGCGTGGCGTGGAGTTTTCTGTTCGGCGCGGCGAGATTGTGACGCTGATTGGGCCGAACGGATCCGGCAAATCCACCAGCGCCAAAATGGCGACGGGCGTGCTGAAACCGGATGAGGGAAGCGTCGCGCGGATCTCCGGCCTCAAAGTCGGCTATGTGCCGCAGAAGCTGTCTGTCGATTGGACCATGCCGCTAACCGTGCGCCGGTTGATGACGCTCACGGGGCAGTTACCCCCGCGCGAAATCGACGCTGCGCTTCATGCCACAGGCATCATTCATCTCGCCAAGGCCGAGGTCCAGCACCTTTCCGGTGGTGAATTCCAACGCGCTCTTCTGGCCCGTGCCATTGCCCGTAAACCGGATTTGCTGGTTCTGGACGAACCAGTCCAGGGCGTGGATTTCACCGGCGAGATTGCGCTTTATGATCTCATCAAAAACATCCGCAATTCCACCGGCTGCGGCATTCTGCTGATATCGCATGACCTGCATGTGGTGATGGCGGAGACCGACACCGTGATCTGCCTGAACGGCCACATCTGCTGCCGGGGCACGCCGCAGGCGGTTAGCCAAAGCCCGGAATATATGCGCCTGTTCGGCGGCGCGGCGCGCAGTCTCGCGGTTTACAGCCATCAACACGATCACACGCATCTGCCGGATGGCCGTGTGCAGCACGCCGATGGATCGGTGACAGACCACTGCCACCCGGATGACGGCCACCATCATGATACGCACGATCATGATGATGATGGCGATTGTGGCTGCGGAAACGATCACCACGACCATGAACACCACGACCATGAACACCATGCCCACGGAGCCAAGCATGTTTGACGATTTCTTCGTGCGAGCCATGTTTGCCGGTGTTGGGGTG
Source organism: Agrobacterium sp. rho-13.3 (assembly GCF_033957765.2). NCBI lineage: Bacteria > Pseudomonadati > Pseudomonadota > Alphaproteobacteria > Hyphomicrobiales > Rhizobiaceae > Agrobacterium > Agrobacterium sp. rho-13.3. The sequence continues at coordinate 1,162,178 of NZ_CP192774.1, read as the reverse complement.
GCGCTGATGGCCGGGCCGCTGGGCTGTTTCGTCGTCTGGCGGCGCATGGCCTATTTCGGGGATACGATGGCACATTCCGCACTGCTGGGCGTGGCACTCTCGCTGCTGTTTCAGCTGAACCTCATCGTCAGCGTTTTCATTGTGGCATCCGTGGTGTCGCTGATTTTGCTGTTTCTACAGAAGCGTCAGGCGCTGTCTGCGGATGCCCTGCTCGGCATTCTCTCGCACTCCGCGCTTGCCTTCGGCCTTGTCATCGTTGCCTTCATGACATGGGTGCGTATCGATCTCGTCGCGTTCCTGTTCGGCGATATCCTGGCGGTGTCCGTTTCCGATATCCAGCTGATCTGGGGCGGTGGGCTGATCGTTCTCGTCGCCATCATCTATTTGTGGAAGCCGTTGCTGGCCTCCACCGTCAATGCAGAACTGGCCGAGTCCGAGGGTATGCGCCCGGAACGCTCCAAACTGCTTTTCATGCTGCTGATGGCACTGGTCATCGCCATTGCCATGAAAATCGTGGGCATCATGTTGATCACGTCACTGCTGATCATTCCGGCGGCAACTGCGCGCCGTTTTTCATCCACACCAGAAATCATGGCGGTGCTGGCATCGTTGATAGGTGCTGTCGCGGTTGTTGGTGGGCTGATGGGGTCGTTGCATTACGACACGCCATCAGGCCCATCCATCGTCGTTGCTGCCGTTATGCTTTTTATTCTCAGTCTCTTGCCTGCGCCAAAACTGTCGCGTAGGGCAGAGCAAGGAGGCCGTTCATGACCACACAAAATCTAACACGCAACCAGTCGCTCGTTTATGATGCGCTTACGCGCTCGCAAGCGCCGCTCAGCGCCTATGTCATTCTCGACAAGCTGCGCGACGCCGGTTTTCGCGCACCGTTGCAGGTCTATCGCGCGTTGGAAAAGCTGATTGAATTCGGCCTGGTGCACCGGCTGGAAAGCCTCAATGCTTTCGTGGCGTGCTCCCATACCAAGTCGGATTGCTGCACGCATCATCATGGAACGGTGGCTTTCGCCATTTGCAACGCCTGCGGACAGGTTACGGAATTCCACGATCACCAGATCGATCATCGCTTGGGCGATTGGGTGAAGAACCAGAAATTCAAGGCAGAAAAGACCACGATAGAAATTCGTGGCCTTTGCGAAGCCTGCGCCGCCTGATCTCTCAGAGCGGCTGTAAATCCTTGGCGAAGCGCTGCCAATTGCGCACATAATTCTCTGCGGACTTTTTCAGGGATTCTACTGCCGTATCATCCAATGTACGGATGGCCCGCGCCGGAGAACCGACAATCAGAGAGTTGTCAGGAAACTCTTTGCCTTCCGTCACCAATGCATTGGCACCGACAAGGCAATTCTTGCCGATTTTTGCGCCGTTCAGCACCGTGGCTCCCATGCCGATCAGCGAATTATCGCCAATCTCGCAACCGTGGATGATGGCATGGTGGCCGATGGTGCAGCCTTCGCCAATGGTGGCGGGGAAGCCGGGATCGCTATGCACCATCACGCCTTCCTGAATATTGCTGCCGCGACCGACTGTAATCGGCTCGTTATCACCGCGAAGTGTGGCGCCGAACCAGATTCCGACATCCTCGCCAAGCGTGACAGACCCGATGACATTGGCATCGGGCGCCACCCAATAACGATCCGGGGCAGGGGGCTGCGGTACTCTTTCGCCCAGACGGTAAAGCGGCATGTATTTCTCCCGTGTCGTTAGACGACCTTTACCGAAAGCGTGCCGACGCCGTCCACGCCGCAATCGATACGGTCGCCGCGAACGATGGGGCCAACACCTGCCGGTGTGCCTGTCATGATAACATCGCCTGCCGCCAGCGTGAAAAGCTTCGACAGTTCCGCGATGATTTCCGCCGTTTTCCAGATCATCTGACCGAGATCGCCAGACTGCTTGCGCTCGCCATTTACCTCAAGCCACACGGCACCCGTTGAAGGATGACCGATTATTGATGCGGGAATAAACGGGGAAACGGGTGCGGAATCCTCGAACGCCTTGGCGCTTTCCCAGGAGCGGCCCATCTTTTTCAATGTGTCCTGCATGTCGCGGCGCGTCATGTCGATGCCGACGCCATAACCCCAGACATGCTCCAGTGCGTCCTCGACCGCAATATCCGCGCCGCCACTTTTGAGCGCAACCACGCATTCGACCTCGTAGTGGACATTGGAAGACAGCGCAGGATAAGGAAAATCCTTGCCAGCAGGCAGGAGATTGTCCGGGTTTTTCTGAAAGAAGAAGGGCGGTTCGCGGGAAGGATCGTGTCCCATCTCAATCGCGTGGTCCGCATAATTGCGCCCGACACAATAGACCCGGCGCACCGGAAATGTCTCGTCCGTGCCTTCCACGGGCAAAAGAACGGATGGCGGAACGGGGATGACGGTGGCGGACATGGTCTCTACTCCTGATTTCTGGTCACGGTTTTCCCGCGATTCTGGTTGGATTTCCAGCGTAAAATCAGTGTTGGCGGAAAACTGGCTTTATCGAGCGCTTTGCGTTAGAAGCGCCGCAGAAAAAGGTTGGATAATCCATGTACGAAAAAGCTCTCGCGTCCGGTGGCAAGATTTTTGCCGTTGCCCCGATGATCGACTGGACGGATACGCGCTGTCGTTTTTTGCATCGCCAGCTTTCCAGCCATGCGCTGCTGTATACAGAGATGATTGTGGCCGACGCCATTATCCACGGTCAGCGTGAAAAGCTGCTCGGTTATCACAGCCAAGAGCATCCGGTCGCGCTACAGCTTGGCGGTTCCGATCCTGTGAAGCTGACGGAAGCGGTGAAAATTTCTGCGGATTTCGGATATGACGAAATCAACCTCAATGTCGGCTGCCCGTCCGACCGTGTGCAATCCGGCACCTTTGGCGCATGTTTGATGCGCGAGCCGGAAACCGTCGCCCGCTGTGTTGCTGCCATGAAAGCGGTGGCGACTGTGCCCGTCACCGTAAAATGCCGGATTGGCGTGGACGATCAGGACCCTGAAACGGTTTTGCCTGATTTCATCGCACGTGTTGTCGCGGCTGGAGCGGATGCCATTTGGGTTCACGCCCGCAAGGCCTGGCTGCAAGGTCTGTCGCCAAAGGAAAACCGCGATGTGCCGCCACTGGATTACGAGCTTGTCTACCGGATGAAGCAAGAAAATCCCGGCGTCTTTATCGGCATCAATGGCGGAATTACCGATCTTGATCAGGCGCAGGAACATCTCAAACATATGGATGGTGTGATGCTGGGCCGTGCGGCTTACCACAACACATCCATACTGGCCGATGTCGATCACCGCATTTATGGCGAGCCAGCGACCGAGACGGATTGGTTGGCGCTTCGCGATAAGATGATGGCCTACGCCGAAGACTATATCGCCAAGGGTGGACGCCTCAATCATGTGACCCGCCACATGGTCGGCCTATTCCAAGGCATGCCGGGAGCGCGCCGATTTAGGCAGATATTATCCAGTGACGCGACGCGTCCCGGTGCTGGGTCGGAGGTCATTGCCGCTGCATTCGCGGCAATCAATTTCGATAAGACATCTGCGGATATCGCGGTTTAAGAACCTGGGGATAGGTTACTCTGACCTCAACGGCGTGATAGTCACGCCACCAGCGTCTGCAACAAACGCGCGCCATTCGGCGCATTGACCTTGCCGCCGGTGATGAAAAACGCAAAAACGTCGCGCGCTTTTTTGTCCGCTTTTCGATCCGGCGCAATCAACGGCAGATCATCCGGCACGCCACCGTCAGCATAGGTCTTGGCGCGCTCGCCCCATGCCTTGACGTCCTTCTCTGGGTAACAGGTTGCGATATCGTCTTCGCCTTTTTGCAGGCGACAATAGACGAAATCAGCCGTGACATCGGGCAGCATGGGATAATCATGATGATCGGCGCAGACCACCGCAACATTGTGCTTCGCCAAGAGTTCGATGAATTCCGGCACTTGAAAGCTCGGATTGCGGACTTCCACCACATGCTGAAGCGTTAGGCCGTCCTGTTTCTCCGGCAGAAGTGCCAGAAAAGCAGCAAAATCGTCCGGTTCGAACTTTTTGGTTGGCGCAAACTGCCAGAGGATCGGGCCGAGATGATCAGCCAATTCCGTTAGTCCCTGCGTCAAGAATTTGGTGATCGATTCACCGGCTTCGGCCAGCACCTTGCGATTGGTCACGAAGCGGCTGGCTTTGAGCGAAAAGATAAAACCATCCGGCACTTCCGATGCCCATTTGGCGAAGGTCTCCGGCTTTTGGCTACCGTAATACGTGCCGTTGACTTCGATGGCTGTCAGTTGACGGCTGGCGTGTTCAAGCTGACGCTTTTTCGTCAGCTTGTCAGGATAGAATGTGCCTTCCCATGGCTCGAAGGTCCAGCCGCCGATACCCGTGCGGATCGTGCCCGATTTGCTCATTCTTGCCTCCCATTCCAGCTCACTGTGTGTAGAAGCGACGGATCACTCCGCCGCTTGTATTTTCTTGTCCAGACGGCGCTCCAGCAGTTCTTTCAGGAAATGACCCGTGTAGGACCGTGGTTCCTTGACGATCTGCTCTGGCGTTCCCGTCGCGACGATTTCACCGCCGCCCGTGCCGCCTTCTGGGCCGATATCGATCACCCAGTCTGCGGTTTTGATGACTTCGAGATTGTGCTCGATGACCACAACGGAATTGCCCTGATTGACCAATTCATGCAGCATTTCCAGCAACTTGTTGACGTCGTGGAAATGCAGGCCGGTTGTTGGCTCATCGAGAATATAGAGCGTGCGGCCCGTCGAGCGTTTCGAAAGTTCCTTGGCAAGCTTCACACGCTGCGCTTCACCACCCGATAGCGTATTGGCCTGCTGACCGACCTTGATATAACCAAGGCCGACGTCGAACAGCGATTGCAGCTTGTCACGCACGGCAGGAACGGCTGCGAAGAACTCGACGCCTTCCTCCACAGTCATATCCAGCACATCGGCAATCGACTTGGTTTTGAAGGTGACGTCCAATGTTTCGCGATTGTAGCGCTTGCCGTGACAGACATCGCAGGTGACGTAAACATCAGGCAGGAAGTGCATTTCGATCTTGATAACGCCATCGCCCTGACAGGCTTCGCAACGTCCACCCTTGACGTTGAAGGAGAAGCGGCCGGGCGCATAACCACGGGCTTTTGCTTCCGGCAGGCCTGCGAACCAGTCACGGATTGGCGTGAAAGCACCTGTATAGGTAGCAGGGTTGGAGCGTGGGGTGCGACCGATAGGGGACTGGTCGATATCGATGACCTTATCGATAAATTCGAAGCCATCGATACGGTCGTGGTCAGCCGGAATTTCGCGTGCGCCCATGACGCGACGCGCCGCAGATTTATATAGCGTCTCAATCAGGAATGTGGACTTACCGCCGCCTGAAACGCCGGTCACGGCGGTGAAGACACCGAGTGGCACAGAGGCTGTGACGTTCTTGAGGTTGTTGCCGCGTGCGCCGACGACCTTGATCTCTTTGCCCTTTTTGGGCTTTCGGCGCTCTGCGGGAACCTCAACGCCCAGTTCACCGGACAGATACTTGCCCGTGAGTGAGTTCGGGTTAGCCATCACCTCTTGCGGTGTGCCTTCGGCAATCACCTGCCCACCATGAATACCTGCGGCGGGGCCGATATCGACCACGTAATCCGCCGTAAGGATCGCGTCTTCGTCATGTTCAACCACGATGACCGTATTGCCGATATCGCGCAGATGTTTCAGCGTATCCAGCAGCCGGGCGTTATCGCGTTGGTGAAGGCCGATGGATGGCTCATCAAGAACGTAGAGAACGCCGGTGAGACCGGAGCCGATCTGCGAGGCGAGGCGAATACGCTGGCTTTCGCCACCGGATAGAGTGCCGGAGTTGCGCGACAGGCTGAGATAATCCAGCCCGACATCGTTCAGGAACCGCAGCCGTTCGCGGATTTCCTTCAGAATACGGACGGCGATTTCGTTTTGTTTTGCGGTCAATGATTGCGGCAGAACCTCGAACCAGTCCCGCGCGATCTTAATCGACATCTGCGTGACTTCGCCGATGTGCATCTTGTTGATCTTCACCGCCAGCGCCTCAGGCTTCAGGCGATAGCCGGCGCAGGCCGGGCAGGGGGCGGCGGACATATAGCGCTCGATTTCCTCACGCGCCCATGCGCTGTCGGTTTCCTTCCAGCGACGTTCGAGATTGGGAACGATGCCTTCGAAATTCTTGACGGTTTTATAAGAGCGTGCGCCGTCCTGATATTCGAACTCGATCTTCTCGTCCGTGCCTTTCAGGATCGCATTTTTTGCGGCTTCCGTCAGATCGTTCCAGCGGCTGGAGAGCTTGAATCCGAAGGCTTTGCCCAAGGCTTCCAGCGTCTGGTTATAATAAGGAGAGGATGATTTTGCCCACGGTGCAACAGCGCCGTCCTTCAACGTGCGGGCGGGCTCCGGCACGATCAACGCCACATCCACCTTCTGCTGCGACCCTAGACCATCGCACGTGGGGCAGGCACCGAACGGGTTGTTGAACGAGAACAGGCGCGGCTCGATCTCCGAAATCGTGAAGCCAGACACGGGGCAGGCGAATTTCTCGGAAAACAGAACGCGCTCATGGGTTTCGTTGAGCGATTTGTTGGCGGAGCCGCCAGCGGCAGTGTCTTCTGGCGGCAGAGGTTTGTCGGCGAATTCCGCCACCGCGAGGCCGTCTGCCAGCTTCAAACAGGTTTCAAGGCTGTCCGCCAAGCGCGCCGCCATGTCCGGTCGCACCACGGCGCGATCCACCACTACGTCGATGTCGTGCTTGTATTTTTTGTCGAGGGCGGGAACGTCGGCAATCTCGTAAAACTGCCCATCCACCTTCACGCGCTGGAAGCCTTTTTTCATCAGCTCGGCCAGCTCTTTTTTATACTCACCCTTACGGCCGCGCACCATCGGTGCGAGAATATAAAGACGCGTGCCTTCCTCGAAAGCGAGGATACGGTCAACCATCTGGCTGATCGTCTGGCTTTCAATCGGCAGGCCGGTTGCTGGCGAATAGGGCACACCGACGCGCGCAAACAGCAGGCGCATATAGTCGTAGATTTCTGTGACCGTTCCAACCGTCGAGCGCGGGTTGCGCGACGTCGTTTTCTGCTCGATGGAGATGGCTGGAGACAGACCTTCGATCTGGTCCACATCCGGCTTCTGCATCATTTCCAGAAACTGGCGCGCATAAGCCGAAAGGCTCTCGACATATCGCCGCTGGCCTTCCGCGTAGATCGTATCGAAGGCGAGCGACGACTTGCCGGAGCCTGAAAGCCCGGTCATGACGATCAACTTGTTGCGTGGCAAATCCAGATCGATACCCTTGAGATTATGCTCACGGGCACCGCGGATGGAAATCGTCTTCAATTCACTCATGACAGCTCGGGCTACTCGTTGGGAGGCGTTGGCTCTTATGTAATGTCCATGAACGGCGTGTCGAGGTATATTAAGCTTTTCATGGATGCTTTTCGGTGTACTTGACTCACTGATGCAGCTTTAATAGAACAAAAACGGAACATATTGCAAGTGCGCGTGCATTGAAAGAACATTCCTTGTGGATTGTCGTTCCATCTGGTGCCCATGGCGCTCTGCGATGGTCTATGGTGTGTCAAGATTTTGGATATGAAAATGCTGGCCATGACGGTTGGCAGACAGGATGAGAAGATGGCTGGCAGCGTAAATAAGGTAATTTTGCTCGGGAACGTCGGCGCTGATCCGGAAATTCGCCGCACGCAAGACGGTCGCCCTATAGCAAACCTTCGTATCGCGACGTCTGAAAGCTGGCGCGACCGCGCCTCTGGCGAGCGAAAGGAAAAGACCGAATGGCACTCTGTCGTGGTGTTCAACGAAGGTCTTTGCAAGGTCATCGAGCAGTATGTGAAGAAGGGTGCCAAGCTTTATATCGAAGGCTCGCTTCAGACCCGCAAATGGCAGGACCAGACCGGCAACGATCGTTACTCGACTGAAATCGTGCTGCAAGGCTTCAACTCGACGCTGACCATGCTGGATGGCCGTGGTGAAGGTGGCGGTGGCGCGAGCCGTGGCGGTGACTTCGGCGGCAATGATGATGCTGGCGGATCTTACGGCGGTGGCCGCGGCAACTACGGTGGCGGAAACGATCAGCAGCCTGCACGCGGTGGTTCTTCCCGTGGTGGTCAGCCAGCTGGCAACTTCTCCAACGACATGGATGACGACATTCCGTTCTGATCCTTAAAACACACCGGGGGGTGAAATATGACTGAAGCTGTCACGACACGCAGCCAGCCAGCGACATGGCGCATTGTGCTCGCCTTTTTGCTGGATTTATTCACGGCATTTTGGGTGTTTGGTTTTCTTGTCGCGTCCGTACTTGGCGGGCGCACAGAAAACGGGTTCGAACTCAACGGCCTTCCGGCGGTCGTGTTTTTCGCTCTGGTTATTGCCTACTTCGTGATCTTCAATCGGTTTCTTGGCGGTACGATCTGGAAACGGATTTTGAGAGCTAAGAGATAAGAGCAGCTATTTCTCAGATCTGGAGGCGAGGCTGCACATTATGTTGCGGCCTTGTCCGCCAACATCCCCACCATCACATCCGATTGTGAAATGATGCCGGCGAGCTTGTTGTTTGCATCGACCACCGGCAGATAGTGCAAGCCCTGCTCGGCCAGCATGATGATGACGTCTTCGATCGGTGTTTCCGGCGAGACGGTTTTGACCGGTGATGTCATGATGTCTTTGACTGTACCGTTTGGCGCGCTTTTTCCTGAAAAGATGAGCCGTACACGTTGAATCAGGCCAATGCTTGGGCGCCCGTTTGTCCAGCTTGCTTTGTCAAGAAAGTCGGTCTGGGTGACGATGCCGACGACTTCTGCATTGTCGTTCGTGACAGGCAATGCCTTGAAATGATGGCTCCGCATCAGTTCGTGAGCGGTTTTCAGCGGATCGTCAGGCGCTACACCCACCACGTCGCGCGACATGATGCTGGCGCAATCCAGATGCGTGGCGCGCCGTCTGTAGGACCGCAATTCTGTGCGGCGCAGAATGGTTTCCAGATCATCGCGTTCAATGTCGAGAACCTGATCGTACTCTTTCAACACATCATCAAGATCGGCAGATGAGAATCCGATCCGCTGAATGGGGGCAGGGTCTTTTGTCCCATGGCTTGCCGGTTGAGACCGGATCGAATGCGGATATCGGCGGCCTGAGAGATTGTTGAAGAGCACGGCGAGCGTGAGAAGCACAATGGAGTTGCTCGCGACCGGCCATAAGACGAAGCCATATCCGAGATCGTGAATGGCAGCGCCACCGAGCACCGCTGTCAGCGCAACCGCACCACTTGGCGGGTGCAGGCAACGCAGCGCCATCATGGCTGCTATTGCGAGGCTTATTGCCAAGGCCGCCGCGATGAAGGGATCGGCTATCAGCATCGCCACGGTGACGCCGACGAAAGCGGAAAGGATGTTGCCACAAAGAATAGACCACGGCTGCGCAAGCGGGCTGGATGGAACCGCAAACAGCAAGACCGCAGATGCACCCATGGGCGCAATGAGTGCAGGCAGCGCGGCATTGCTGCCGACGGCCAAATGCCCGATGACGCCGGTAACGAAAATCCCGATTAGTGCACCCGTCGCGGCACGAAACCGCTCCTTATAACTGACCGGCATGGCCTCTGGTACGATAAGGCGCAACAGATTTCGCATTCTGCAAACTTTCGATTTTCGTCACGGTGTCATTACGGACTTTACGCCATCCACCACGAATTGAACGGAGAGCGCTGCCAGTAGCACGCCGAGGAGGCGAGTAAGAATAGCGCGTCCGGTATTGCCCAGAAAACGGTCCAGCCTGTCTGCGGCCAACAGTGCCAGAAAAACGATTGCCATGCTGAAAGCCAGAAGAAGAATGAAGATGATCTTCTCGAAGGTGTTTTGCATCGAGCCGGAAATCAGCACGGTCGCCGATATTGCACCCGGCCCAGCGATCAGCGGAAGCGCCAAAGGAAACACCGCAATATTCTGGATATGATCCAGCGTGATCGCCATTTCCGAGGTCTTTTCCTTACGCTCCTGCCGTTTTTCGAAAATCATTTCGAAGGAAATCCAGAACAACAGCAGGCCGCCTGAAATGCGAAATGCGCCGAGAGAAATGCCCAGCAATTCAAGGATGGAAGAGCCAAACAGTGCGAACGCCGCCAGAATGCCAAATCCGATAATGGAGCCGCGCATGGCGACCTGACCACGCTGGGCGCGGGTCATGCCTGCTGTTAGAGCCAGAAACACTGGCGCAAGGCCGGGTGGATCGAGTGTAACGAGCATCGTCGTCAGGGCATTGATGAGAAGTTCGGTGCTTGCCATGTCTTCCCCGTTATTTTAACCCAGAGATCGAGGCTAAAGATTTGTCTTGCCTTCGTTTTTAAGGGTGATTTTTGCACAATGGTAGGCAAGTCTTGTCGCCATGGAAACCCTGATCCGGGTCTTTTTCCTCAAGCCGGGCATAAAACTGTGCATCGTCTTGCAAATGACGTAAAAGACTGTTCAAAACTGCGCTGGAAATTGGCGCTTGACCGCTGTTTCCGCTATAAAAATCCATCCGATTCTTAACATAGAATGTGATCCGATTTGACTGACCAGAGCCCCCCAGGCGGCGGAAAACTTCCGCCAGGCATTGAGCCGATTTCCATCATGGAGGAAATGCAGCGGTCGTATCTCGATTACGCGATGAGCGTTATCGTCAGCCGCGCACTTCCCGACGTTCGTGATGGATTGAAACCCGTTCATCGCCGTATTCTTTACGGCATGTCGGAGCTCGGCATTGACTGGAACAAAAAATACGTAAAATGCGCCCGCGTGACCGGGGACGTGATGGGTAAATTCCACCCGCACGGCAACTCCGCGATCTACGACGCGCTGGCGCGTATGGCGCAGGATTGGTCTTTGCGACTGCCGCTGATCGATGGTCAGGGTAACTTCGGCTCTATCGATGGCGATCCGCCAGCGGCTGAACGTTACACCGAGTGCCGACTGGAAAAGGCCGCGCATTCGCTGCTGGACGATCTGGACAAGGAAACGGTTGATTTCCGCGATAACTACGACGGCACTCTGTCTGAGCCTGTCGTGGTGCCGGCGAAGTTCCCGAACCTGCTGGTCAACGGCGCGGGTGGTATTGCCGTGGGCATGGCGACCAACATTCCGCCGCATAACCTTACCGAAGTCGTTGATGGCTGTATCGCGCTGATCGACAATCCGGAAATCGAATTGCCGGAACTGATGCAGATCATTCCCGGTCCCGACTTCCCGACGGGCGCCTTTATTCTTGGCCGCTCCGGCATTCGCTCCGCTTACGAGACGGGTCGTGGTTCTGTCATCATGCGTGGCCGCGCCACCATCGAGCCGATGCGCGGCGACCGTGAACAGATCATCATCACCGAGGTTCCCTTCCAGGTGAACAAGTCGTCGATGATTGAAAAGATGGCGGAACTGGTCAAGGAAAAGCGCGTCGAGGGCATCTCTGACCTTCGCGACGAGTCCGACCGCCAGGGTTACCGCGTGGTGGTCGAGCTGAAGCGCGACGCCAATGCCGAAGTCATTTTGAACCAGCTTTACCGTTACACACCTTTGCAGACATCGTTCGGCTGCAACATGGTGGCGCTGAACAGCGGCAAGCCGGAGCAGATGACGCTGCTGGATATGCTGCGCGCCTTCGTGTCGTTCCGCGAAGACGTCGTCAGCCGCCGCACAAAGTACCTGCTGCGCAAGGCGCGTGACCGCGCGCATGTGTTGGTTGGTCTGGCGATTGCGGTTGCCAATATCGACGAGGTCATTCGCGTTATTCGTCAGGCGCCAGATCCGGCAACCGCACGCGAGCAGCTGATGACGCGCCGCTGGCCAGCGTCGGATGTGGAAAGCCTGATCCTTCTGATCGACGATCCGCGTCACCGCATCAACGAAGATAAGACTTATAATCTGTCCGAAGAACAGGCACGCGCCATTCTCGAACTGCGTCTTGCTCGCCTGACCGCTCTTGGCCGCGATGAAATCGGCGATGAATTGAACAAGATCGGCGCTGAAATCAGCGAATATCTTGAAATTCTGTCGTCGCGCATTCGCATCCAGCAGATCGTCAAGGATGAACTGGCCGCAGTTCGTGATGAATTCGGCACACCGCGCCGCAGTCAGATCGTCGAAGGCGGCCCTGATATGGACGATGAAGACCTCATCGCCCGCGAAGACATGGTCGTGACCGTTTCGCACCTGGGTTACATCAAACGTGTACCGTTGACGACCTATAAGGCGCAGCGCCGTGGCGGCAAGGGCCGTTCCGGCATGGCGACCCGCGATGCGGATTTCGTCAACCGCCTGTTCGTGGCCAACACGCATACGCCTGTTCTGTTCTTCTCCTCGCGTGGCATCGTTTACAAGGAAAAGGTCTGGCGTCTGCCAATCGGCACGCCGCAGTCTAAGGGCAAGGCGCTCATCAATATGTTGCCTCTGGCAGCAGGTGAACGCATCACCACCATCATGCCACTGCCGGAAGATGAGGCAACGTGGGAAACGCTGGACGTGATGTTCTCCACCACGCGTGGAACAGTGCGTCGCAACAAGCTTTCAGACTTCGTTCAGGTCAACCGCAATGGCAAGATCGCCATGAAGCTGGACGAAGAGGGGGATGAAATCCTCTCTGTCGAAACCTGCACAGAACATGACGATGTGTTGCTGACGACTGCTCTCGGCCAGTGCATTCGCTTCTCCGTAGATGATGTGCGCGTCTTTGCAGGCCGTAACTCGGTCGGCGTGCGCGGCATCAATATGGGTGACGGCGACCGCATCATCTCCATGACTATCGTTGGCAGCAGCGATGCCCAGCCTTGGGAGCGGGCGGCCTATCTGAAGCGTTCTGCCGCAGAGCGTCGTGCGGCTGGTGTCGATGAAGAAGACATCACGCTGGTGGGTGAAGAGGTCACCGAAGAGGGTGAACTGAAGGAAGAGCGCTATCAGGAACTCAAGGCACGCGAACAGTTCGTGCTCACGGTTTCCCAGAAGGGCTTTGGCAAACGCTCATCATCCTACGACTTCCGCACCTCTGGCCGTGGCGGCAAGGGCATTCGTGCCACCGATACGTCCAAGACGACGGAAATCGGCGAACTCGTCGCAGCCTTCCCGGTTGAAGATAACGATCAGATCATGCTCGTTTCGGACGGTGGCCAGTTGATCCGCGTGCCGGTCAACGGCATCCGCATCGCCAGCCGCGCCACAAAGGGCGTGACGATCTTCTCCACCGCCAAGGATGAAAAGGTCGTTTCGGTCGAGCGCATCAACGAGCCGGAAGGCGAAGATGAGGGCGAAGTGATCGAGGGTGTTGAAGCAGAAGGCATCGAGCCTGATGCCGGTTCTGCGCCTGACAGCGAAGACTGAGACTATCCATAGAGTGCGGCGGATTTCAAACATCCGCCGTTCTTGATAAGAGATTTTAGAAATCTGCTTATCTGCCTAATTTTCTGCACAACAAAAAGCCCCGCTGAACACATGTTCCGCGGGGCTTTTTTTGATGATTGATGGATGGTTCAGCGCAGCCGCATGTGAATAGCGCCACGACCGGAGCGGGACGCAATATGAAGATGAATCTTCGCTTCCGGCTGGTTGCTGCGCCAGGCGCGAGCGCCGTGGCAAAGCAGGAGATTGACAAGATCGCGGGTCTTATGTCGCGATTTGTTTAGGCCGAGATCGGCAATTCTCATCGCCGCTTCATGGATCGGATGGAGCACGGAAAGACTTTGTTGCCTGCCTTTGCCTGCTGCAATGTCCGAATAGTTTTCGTTGATCGCCATCTGGAAAGCCTCGTTACACAATACAATTCGAGGAGAAGAACCGGTAATCTGTATTTTCATGCTCATACCGGCTCCCGAAACTATCTTCCGCTTACTGGAGCGACGCCCAGCAGCTGATGCCCTTCTTCTTCAAAGCATTACATGCGTTGACTGCTTCATTCTGTCCGCCAAATCCGCCGAAACGAGCGCGGTACATCTGCGAACCGTCCTTGCTGAAGGCGACGGTGAACGGCTTGGCCTTGCCCAACAGAACGCCGCCCTTGTCTTGTGCAGCCTTGAGCAGATTATTGGCAGAGCCTTCATCCGGAGACGCGCCGATCTGGATGACCCAACCGGCATTGCCTGAAGTCGCGGGGGCAGGGGCCGTGGACGCTGTCACAATGTTGTCCACCTTTGTGGAATTCGTAACGAGCGAACGGTCCGGCTTCATGTCCACAGGAGGCACCAGCTTTGGTGTTTTTGGCCGTGTCGCCACGTCCATTGCCGCAACTGCCGCGTTTGCCGGAGCTGGTGCAAAGGCGGAAACCGGTGTTTCATCAGCGTAACGTGCCTGTGGAACAGGACCGGCATTCGGCAATCCAGCTGTTGAACGTGCTGTGGATGCGACGGTGACCGGCTCTTCGATTGGTGCCGACGGTGTTGCAGCGATGAGGTTGCCATTGCCGCTGCGCGAAGCCTGCGGAAGATATTCCGCGACCAGTTTGCGCATTGTTGCATCACGTGCAGCGCTGGAACGACCGCCAAGAACAACAGCCACGATGGAACGGCCATCAAGCTGCGCCGAGGTTGCCAAGTTGCTGCCTGCTGCACGGGTATAGCCAGTCTTGATACCATCAACGCCACGAACAGTTCCGACGAGACGGTTGTGATTGCCGATGACCTGCTTACCGAAATTGAACGTGCGCGTGTTGAAGTAGCCGTAATATTGCGGGAAATGCTGGCGCAATGCGGCGCTGAGGCGGGCCTGATCGCGAGCTGTGGTCATCTGCGCCGTGTTTGGCAGGCCGTGAGCGTTGCGATATGTCGTGCGTGTCATGCCGAGTGCACGGGCTTTCGCCGTCATGATACGACCGAAACGTTCTTCATTGCCGCCCAGATATTCGCCGAGAGCCGTCGCAACGTCGTTTGCAGAACGGGTAACGAGCGCCAAAATGGCCTGCTCCACCGTCACACTACCACCTGCGCGCACACCAAGCTTGGAAGGCGGTTCCTTTGCGGCATTGGCCGAAATTGGAACATTGGAGTTCAAGGATATACGACCAGAACTCAACGCTTCGAAGGTCAGATAAAGCGTCATCATCTTTGTGAGGGATGCAGGATAGCGCAAGCCATCCGGATCCTCACTATAAAGAACCTTGCCCGTCTTCGCATCCAGAACGATGCCCGCATATTTGGGGTCGGCTTTCGCGACTTGCGTGGTCGCGACACTTGTCGTTGCCACTGCAATTGCAAACACAAAGACCTTCACAAAAGACGTCGCAATTGCCGCGCGTCCTAGTGCCTCAGATAGTTTTTTAAACACGGCTGAACTCTTTAATCGCATGCCACAGTTTTGTCCGGCACGCCCCGCCAGACTTTTCACCCGCCAACTTTAGAGTGATGGCGTTACCAAGTGGTTTATGAATGGTATCTGAAGCCGATAAAATGCTGCATTTGATCGAATTCGCGACAGGCTCTCTCTTTGCATTCTTTTTGGGCCGCGCCGATTTCTCCACTCTATTGTTCTGGGTCGGCACGGTAAGAAGTGCGGACATACAGGCTTTTGCGGGCAAAATGTATTGAACTGCCGCGCGGTCGTTGCTACCTCAGCCGAAACGAAGGACAAACCATGGCTTCACGCGACCGATATTCCCGCAAACTCGAATGCTCCAAGTGTGGCCACAGCGGCTTTGCGGAAGCATCCGAACAAGACGAGAAGCGTGGCCCTGATGTCGACTTTCGAATCGATGAAATGCCCAGAGGTTTTCGAGCAGAGCGCCCTTCGGGCAACCCGGCAGAATTTATGATACGCTGTGCGCAATGCGGCAATATTTTCAGGTTTTTGCAAAAAGCGGCTTACGCGCCCGGCGGAGAGCCGCGTTACGGACGGAAATAACTTCGAAAGAAGAAGGACCGCATCATGAGTCTTGAGAGTGACCGTAAACACCAACTGCCGCGCCGCAAGTCGCTTTGGCCTTGGCTTCTGCTTCTCATCCTAACCCTTCTGGCGATTTACTCGTGGAACCGCGCCACAGAACTTTGGGACGATTTTTCCAGAAATATGCCGACAGCCATTATAGAGTTGTTTAATGGCCTGCTGAATGAACACCGCCGCGATGAGCGTGCAGGGCCAAAGCTGGACGTTATGGTTCCTGTCCTGTTTTCTGTAAAATAATATCGCAGCCTTCAAGGCTACAAAAACAAAAAAGCCCCGCAACATAGGCGGGGCAGGTTGTTCGCTCGGGGAAAAGTTGGGCAAAGCCCTTGAGCGATGACTGTCTTTTACCTGAAAATTCCGATGAGCAGATAGTGCAGATACGCCGTAATCGGTACGCTTGAACAAATAAATACGTCAGCATACGCGACATATTTTTTGCATTGTTCAGGGGCAAATAAAAAGACGGCATCTCATCTGGTGACGCTGCAATAAAAAAAGCCCCACCAGAAGGCGGGGCCAAGGTTTTGCCCGATTGGCTTTCAGGACTTGGGAGCCCCTCCCATGGAGGAAGCATGTTTTGCATAACTTCCAGAGCGAATTTGCGAAAGGTCACTGTGCTGGCTATTGGTACGCCCGCAAACAAATATGCCTGAGCGACGCTATCGGCAGCGCCAGGGCAGTATGACGTTCAGCACTTGTTCATGACTATCATGCCATTTTACGGGCATATTGAGCTGCTAGCTGATGCAAGTTCGGCTCACATGGAGAAGCCCGCAATGAAAAAAATTCTTCTCGCAACACTCGCAGCCGTTATCGCAAGTGGTGCGGTTTTGACCAGCGTGCAGACAGCGTCAGCGCAGTATTATGACGGACCATACCGTTATGATCGCCGCGGCCCACCACCACCGCCGTATCGGGATCCACCGCGCAAACAACGCCATCACGGCAATGGCTCCGTCATCGCAGGCGGCATCGCTGCGGGCATTTTGGGTGGTGTTATTGCAGGGGCTTTGGCCAACGACAGCGGACCACGTTACGTGGAGCCACCTCCGCCACCACCACCACGTTGCTGGTTCGAGGATCGTCAGGTTCGCAACTCATATGATGGCGGATGGCACATGGAAAGCATGCGCGTTTGCCAATAACGCCGACCTGAAATTTCAGACTTGAGAGCCGGCCTATTGGCCGGCTTTTTGTTTTCAGCCCATAGCATTGCCTTAATGGTTCGAAAGGTTAGGGCAGATCACCATTGATATTCAAAGGAAATACGATGCGTAGCGCAATCCACGATGTTTTCGGCGAACCGCAAGACGTGCTTCACATGAAGGATGCACCCGTTCCGCAGCCGGGGAAGGGGCAATTGCGTATTCGCACCCTTCTGTCGCCTATCCACAATCATGATATTTGGACGGTGCGCGGAAGCTATGGTTACAAGCCACCCTTGCCAGGGGCCATCGGCGGCAGCGAGGCGGTGGGAATTGTGGATGCGTTGGGCGAGGGCGTTGACGCAGAACTTCTCGGCAAGCGCGTTACCGCAGCCGGCGTGCATGGCACATGGGCAGAGTATTTTCTGGCACCTGCATCCGGCGTCGTTCCCGTGCCAGATGCGATATCGGACGAGGCCGCCGCACAACTGATTGCCATGCCGTTCAGTGCCATTTCATTGCTGGAGTTTCTAAGCGTCAAGGTGGGCGATTGGATCATTCAAAACACCGCCAATGGCGCAGTGGGCAAAGCCGTTGCCATGCTTGCGAAAGCGCGGGGTGTTCATGTCATCAATATTGTTCGACGGGATGCCGGTGTTGAAGAATTGGCTTCTTTGGGCATCGACAACGGCGTTTCCACCGCAGACGAGAACTGGAAAGACAAGGTCCGCGAACTGACAAAGGGAGCATCGATCCGTGCAGGCGTTGATTCTATTGGTGGTTCCGCGAGCAACGACATTGCCGAGCTTTTGGGAGAGGATGGCCTTCTGGTATCGTTCGGTACGATGACGGGAGAGCCGATGCAGATCTCGTCCGGCACTGTCATCTTCAAACACCTGACCATAAAGGGTTTCTGGGGCAGCAGGGTCATAGGCTCCATGTCCGCAGATGACCGACGCCGCCTCATTGGTGAGCTTCTGACATATGTAGCGAATGAAACGATTATCCTTCCAGTGGAAGGGATTTACGAGCTCGCCGACATTTCCGATGCGGTGACGGCCTCGTTGAGTTCGGGCAAGGCGGGAAAAGTACTGCTGAAACCATAGAGCAATTGGCTCAGGCATTAAAATCATGCATGGCTTTAAAGTGTATGCTGAGAAATAAGGGTGCCCGTTTGCGTTCAAAATGAAAGCAAACGCTCTGGGGAGGGTGAAACATGATTGCTAATACGCTGATACTGCTCATTGCCTTGTTGCATCTTTATATTCTTGTTCTGCAAATGGCACTTTGGACAAAGCCAACCGGACGTAAAGCGTTTAAACTTTCGCCCGAATTCGCCGAGGCGAGTAAAGTTCTCGCGGCCAATCAAGGGCTTTATAACGGCTTTCTGGCCGCGGGCCTGTTGTTCAGCCTGACGCAAGGCGAAGCAGGAAGAGCCTTCGCCATATTCTTTCTGGTCTGTATTCTGGTTGCTGGTATTTTCGGCGCGATCACTGCACACAGGAAAATAATGTTTATTCAGTCTGTGCCAGCAGTCATCGCGCTTGCTGCGGTTTTTGCCCGTATCTGACTTATTTGGCTGCGGCGGCGTGAAGGCGGGCGACGATGTAATCGTAGCTTTCCATGACCTGCACACGCTCATTTGCTCCACGTATAATCAATGTGCCCTGAGCCAACGGCGAAATCTGTATCACATGATCAAAATTGATTGCGAACTTCTGATTGCCGCCCGCTGTTGTCACTTCAATCCACATTAATCTCTTGCCTCTTGGAAACGTTTAAAATCCTAACGGCTGCCTTTTTGCCCGTAAATCGTTAGCGTTGGATGAAACGAAATCACAAAAAATCCCTCAACCGAAATCGAGCAGCAAAACTTTCTCATTTTACGGTTGTCGCTTTAAATGCAGGGCGCCTGCCTCAACCATCGACCAACAAAAGTTCTTCGATCGCTACGGAGCTGTAAAATAAGCTTAGATTGGGTAGAGGCTTGCTGACCGGCAGCAAGGGAAGCGGTGAAGGCGATTTCCGCAATATCCTTTATCCGCGTTTTCAAGGCGAGAACCTCATCCAAAATCAACGGTTGGCAAAGGCGCTGGCAATAGTTGCACAGAGCGAAGGCATCACCGCGGCTCAGGCAGCCATCGCGTGGGTCGCCAGTCGAGGGACGGACATCATTCCTCTGGTGGCGCTCGCACCGTCGAACGGCTGACCATCGGCCACATCATGGGATCGAAGAGAGGGCTGATTCGCATACAGACGACCGTTTCTGAAAGGAAATCGGCGGCACAGCTTGAGACGGAAATGGCGGAAGAGGTGGGATTCGAACCCACGGTACGGTCTCCCGCACGCCGGTTTTCAAGACCGGTTCCTTAAACCACTCGGACACTCTTCCGTCTTACGCGTGGCTTTATAACTGTTTACGCTGGGCCGTCAATCCGCCTGCGCCGTCATTTTGGCACGTCCGCAACGCTTCTAAAATTAGCCATTCATTAACCCTGTTTATTACAATTTTATCTAATTCGGATATCTCGTTCGCATTTTCGCCATGTTGCGAGCAAGATTAGGCGTCTGTTAGGTGCTTCGATGTCAGGGGAATGATTATCGAGGTTGAGAGGGGTTGCGGGAAAACCGGCCCAAGCAGCGCGGGGCATAGGATTTGAACTCTACCGTTACGAAACTTGGCGTGAGCGTAAAATGGCTTGGCATGGCCGTTCTTTGCGCAGCAACCGCATCCTGTTCGACGACGTCGGAAACAAAAACAAAGCCGAAACGCAGCAAGGAATATTTTTCCGAGTCCGAATATGGCGTGAAGGCAAGTCCGCGTGTTGCTGATGGGGAAAACATTCCCAAGGGTGGCGGGCGTTTTCTTGTCGGCAATGCCTACACCGTAAAAGGCCGCCGCTATTTTCCCAAGGAAGAGCAGAATTACGACAAGTCGGGTCTCGCCTCCTGGTACGGCTCTGCATTTCACGGTCGTCTGACTGCGAATGGAGAGGCCTACGATAAAGAGCATCTTTCCGCGGCTCACCCGACATTCCCACTTCCAAGCTATGCTCGCGTCACCAACACCAACACCGGTTCTTCCGTCATCGTTCGCGTGAATGATCGCGGTCCGTTTCATGAGGGCAGGTTGATCGATGTGTCCAGCAAGGCTGCCGATCTGCTGGATATAAAAGGGACTGGCACAGGCAATGTGCGCGTTCAATATGTCGGTCGGGCACCTTTGGATGGGCATGATATGCCTTATTTGATGGCATCCTATATTCCCAAGGGTTCGCGTGGACCTGCTGTTAATCCTCAAGGGCAGATTGCAACCGGCGTAATGGTTGCGTCCGCATCTCCATCCTACATTCCGGTTCCAGCCAGCCCTTCCTATAGCGGCTCCGCACAGACGGCGCTTGTTGGCGGAAAAACCAATCAGGCGCTTCAGGCGATGCCGCTCGTCAACGGTCCAGCACCCGCCAGAGGGCAGGGCGCTGAGCAGTTTGTGGTGCTGCCGGAAATTGGCCCGTTTATCAATGAACGCCCGGAAGGTAATTTCCTGCGTGTGCCGAAGCCATCATCCAAATATGCTTCTGCCTATTCCGAAGCAGCTCCTGTTTCCAAGGCTGAACAGGCCTTTGATAGCGTTCTAGTTAAGCGCGGTGAGTTGACGGAACAATCAATCCTCAATTTCGTGAAAAACAAGCAGGGTAAGGGTCGCTGACCTTTGCCCTTCGAGGCGATATCGCGCATAATCCCTAGAGTTGTGCGACGATTCCCCAAGCGCCTGCCGTAAGTGGTTATTGCGTTTCCAGAATCGTCGGACACGGGCAGAACATCACAGAACGGCGGGCTGGCGTTTTGATGCGCACAACAATTTACGGACATCTCCGGGCTCTCGTTATCGCCGCATCCTGCTTCGGCTTGGGCGCGGATGGCGTTTACGCGCAATCTGCCGCACTGGCTGTGAAAGCCCAGCAGGCCTATATGATCGACGCTGAAACAGGCACCGTCCTTTTGGCGATCAACGAAAATACGCAGTTTCCACCCGCCTCGCTGGCCAAGTTGATGACGGTGGAAGTTGTGATGACTGCTTTATCCAAGGGGCAGGTGAGTGCTGACACCAGCTATCCCGTTTCCGAATATGCCTGGCGTACAGGTGGCGCACCGTCTCGCACATCCACGATGTTTGCGGCACTGAAATCCTCCGTCAGCATCAATGATTTGCTGACCGGTATTATCGTTCAAAACGCCAATGACGGCTGCATCGTGATCGCGGAAGGCATGGCGGGATCAGACCCTGCATTTGCCAAACGTATGACGGATCGCGCCAAAGAATTGGGACTGACCGGCAGTTCCTTTGCAAACTCCACCGGCCTGCCAGACTTGCCAAGCAAGACAACCGCAAGGGATATGGTGTTTTTAGCCAAGCACATTCATGAAAACTTTGGCGATCGCTACAGCCTTTTTTCCAAGCCGGATTTCGAGTGGAACCGCATTTTTCAGCGTAACAAGAACTCGCTTCTGGCGCTGGGCAACGGTGTGGATGGTCTAGGCCTCGGTTTCGCAGAGGGCCACGGGTTTTCGGCAGTTGTTTCCGCAGAGCGTGATGGTCGCCGCATTTATCTCACCCTTGCCGGCATGGAAGATGACAAGGCACGGCAAGAAGAAGCAAAGCGTGTGGTCGAATGGGGGCTGACGTCTTTTGAGAAGCGCAGCCTTTTCCAGAAGAACGAAACTGTCGGTAATGTCAGTGTTTATGGTGGCGCCGTTTCGTCTATTGACCTTGCCGTGCATGAGCCGGTCAATGTGCTGGTTCCCATCAACAATCCCGACCGACTATCAGGTCGTATTGTTTATAACTGGCCTTTGAACGCACCGCTTGAAGCAGACCACAACGCTGCAACGCTGAAGATTTTTTCCGGTGAGAAGCTTCTTCGCGAGGTGCCGCTTTATACCACCGCGCCGGTGGAAAAGGGTACGCTGACGCAGAACGCAACCGGCGCGCTGAAAGAACTTCTGTTTTTTTGGTTGTAGCATCCACGGTTTCGCAATCGGCTAATATGGGCTAAACACAAACAGCGTAAGTGCTGAGGTCAGGAAGAGATATTGCCGGAAAATACTGGGGTCCAAAACACTGGATTGTTCATCAGCTTTGAAGGTGGCGAAGGTGCTGGCAAGTCCACACAAATTCGCCTTCTTGCCGAAACCTTGCGGGCTCGCGGGCTTGAAGTGATCGTGACGCGTGAGCCAGGTGGATCGCCGGGTGCGGAAGCGGTGCGGCATGTGCTTCTTTCCGGTGCGGCTGAGCCTTTTGGTGTGCGGATGGAGGCGATGCTTTTTGCCGCTGCGCGCAACGATCACGTTGAGGAAGTTATTCGCCCGGCCCTGGAAAAAGGTGCCGTGGTGCTGTGCGACCGTTTTCTGGATTCGTCTCGTGTGTATCAAGGCACAACAGGCAATCTGGAGCCTGATTTCATCGAAACACTCCAGCGCATCGCCATTGATGGCACGATGCCGGATATGACGCTGATCTTCGATATTCCGGCCGCCACAGGTCTTGCCCGTGCGCGAAAGAGAGCGGATGAGGGCGCGACGCCTGATCGCTTCGAGAAGGAAGAAATAGAGACTCACGAAAAGCGGCGCGAGGCCTATCTCGACATTGCGCTCAACGAGCCGCGTCGTTGCAGGATCGTCAATGCAGACCAACCACAAGACAGGGTGACGGAGGACGTTTTGTCGTTCGTCGAGCCGCTGCTGGCCAAACTGAACAGAATTTCGGAAGTTGCGGAATGAGCGAGGTTCAGGGCGTTCTGGACGGTGCAATTCCGCCGCAGGAAAACACGAAATTGTTCGGCCACGATGAGGCTGAGCAGTTTCTGGCGCAATCCTATCGATCCGGGAAGGGACACCACGCCATTCTCATCGAAGGGCCGGAGGGCATAGGTAAAGCAACGCTGGCCTTCCGCTTTGCCAATCACGTTCTTTCCAATCCTGAGCCGATGCTTGCGCCAGACACGATTGCCGATCCAGACCCGGTATCTATGGTCAGCCGACAGATTTCATCCGGCGCATCCCATAACCTGCTGCACCTGACGCGTCCGACGGATGAAAAGACCGGCAAGGTCAAATCGGCCATCACGGTGGATGAGGTGCGAAGGGCAGGGCATTTCTTTTCGCAAACATCTGGCACAGGCAACTGGCGTATCGTCATTATCGATCCGGCAGATGACCTCAACCGCAATGCCGCCAATGCGATCCTTAAAATTCTCGAAGAGCCGCCGAAACGGGCGATGTTTCTGGTGCTGTCTCATGCGCCCGGCAAACTTCTGCCCACCATCCGATCGCGGTGTATGCCGCTTCGGCTGCTGCCATTGCAAAACCGCGATATGGAGCAAGCGCTCGAAAATCTTGGCCTGAGCATGGCCGGTGACAAGCGTGATGCGCTGCTGGATGCTTCCAAAGGCAGTGTTTCGCAGGCGTTGAAACTTCTCAATTACGGTGGTTCGGATATCGTCGATGTGTTCGGCGAAGTCATGACAGCGACCGGGCCTTCGGTGCGCAAGCAGATGCACAAGCTGGCAGATGTTCTGGCGCAAAAGGATGGCGATATCATCCTCGGTTTCTTCATGGAACATGCGACCGAGACGTTAATGGACCGGGCGAGGGCGGCGGCCATGGCGGGAGACATAAACGCCGCCGAGCGTCACGCCCGCCTTTCCTCGTCGCTGTCGGAACGCATCACCATCGCGCAGGCCTATAATCTGGACAAGAAACAGATGGTGCTGTCCATTCTGGAAGACATGCGCTCGGTTTAACGTCGTACAAATTGTACGGCTTTTGCTTTCGCTATTGCGAACAATAGGCTAAGAGCGGTTTATCTCAAAAACATACCGTAAAGCTGATCGAGCGTCATGACAGACAAGACACCTTTCTACATCACCACCGCGATTTCTTATCCAAACGGCAAGCCGCATATCGGCCACGCCTATGAGCTGATCGCGACGGATGCCATGGCGCGATTTCAGCGTCTGGATGGAAAGGATGTGTTCTTTCTGACGGGTACGGACGAACACGGCCAGAAGATGCAGCAGACCGCGCGTGCCGAAGGCATTACGCCGGAAGAACTTGCGCAGCGCAACTCTGACCAGTTCCGCGAGATGGGCAAGCTGCTCAACGCGTCAAATGACGATTTCATCCGCACCACGGAAGAGCGTCACCACGAGACATCGCGCAACATCTGGAAGCTGATGGCCGCAAGCGGCGACATCTATAAAGACAGCTATGCGGGTTGGTATTCGGTACGCGACGAGGCTTATTACGCCGAGGACGAAACCGAAGTGCGCGCTGATAACGTTCGTTACGGTCCACAGGGTACGCCGGTTGAATGGGTTGAAGAGGAAAGCTATTTCTTCAAGCTGTCCGAATATCAGGACAAGCTGCTGAAACTCTACGAAGAGAACCCGGATTTCATCGGCCCGGCTGAACGCCGTAATGAAATCATTTCCTTCGTAAAATCCGGTCTCAGAGACCTGTCTGTGTCCCGCACGACGTTTGATTGGGGCATCAAGGTTCCGGATGATCCAAAGCACGTCATGTATGTGTGGGTGGATGCACTGACCAACTACATCACCGCGACGGGCTATATCGAAGACAAAAACGGTCCGCGCGCGAAATATTGGCCAGCCGATGTTCACATCATCGGCAAGGACATCATCCGGTTCCATGCGGTGTACTGGCCGGCATTCTTGATGAGCGCTGGCTTGCCGCTGCCGAAGCGCGTGTATGCCCACGGCTTCGTGCTTGCCAAGGGCGGCGAGAAAATGTCGAAGTCGCTCGGCAACGTGCTTGATCCGTTCGAGCTGATCAACCATTTCGGCCTTGATCCTATCCGCTATTTCCTGATGCGCGAAATTTCCTTCGGTCAGGACGGAAATTGCAGTGAAGAAGCGATTGGCATCCGCATCAACGCCGATCTGGCAAACGGTATCGGCAACCTTGCAAGCCGCTCACTTTCGATGATCGTGAAGAACTGCGATGGTCAGATTCCGACGCCCGGCGTCTTCACCGATCAGGACAAGGCAATGCTCGCGGCTGCCGATTCCCTGCTTGCGACGTGCCGCGATGAAGTGGGTAAGCAGCTTGTTCACCGCGCGGTGACGGCGATCATCGCGGTTGTTTCCGAGACCGACCGCTATTTCGCGGGCCAGGAGCCATGGGCACTGAAAAAGACCGACCCGGAACGTATGGGAACGGTGCTTTATGTGACGGCGGAAGTCGTCCGTCAAATCGGCATTCTGCTTCAGCCATTCATGCCGGGTTCCTGCGAAAAACTGTTGGATCTGGTTGCGGCTCCAGCAGACAAGCGAGATTTTGCGGCCCTTGGTGAAGCCGGCCGCTTGGTTCCCGGCACACCGTTGGAAGCACCAAAGCCCGTCTTTCCGCGTTATGTGGCTCCAGAGGCATAAGACCGATGCTGATCGATACCCATTGCCATCTGGATTTTGCTGATTTCGACACCGAACGCGACGACATCATCGCGCGCGCTCACGCGTCGGGCATCACGCAGATGGTGACGATCTCGACCCGCGTGCGACGCCTGCCGGAACTTCTGAAAATCACGGAAAAATATCCGTCGGTTTTCTGTTCTGTCGGCACGCATCCCAACAACGCGGATGAAGAACTCGATATCACGGCAGACGAGCTGGTGCGGCTGGCAAACAGCCATGACAAGATCGTCGCAATCGGCGAAGCGGGTCTGGATTATTTCTACGACACGCAAAAGCCGCAAGACCAGAAAACCGGCCTGCGACGCCACATCGAAGCAGCGCGGATTACCAAACTTCCGCTGGTCATTCACAGCCGCAGCGCCGATGATGACATGATTGCGTTGCTGCGTGAAGAAAGCGGGAAGGGGCCTTTCCCCTTCATTTTGCACTGCTTTTCAGCGGGTCCGGAATTGGCAAAAGTGGGTGTTGAACTTGGTGGCTACGTATCGTTCTCCGGCATTCTGACCTTCCCGAAATCGCAGGATATCCGCGATATCGCCGCAACCGTACCGCTGGAGCGTCTGCTGGTGGAAACGGATGCACCTTATCTCGCGCCCAAACGCTGGCGCGGTAAACGCAACGAACCGTCTTACGTCGTCAACACGGCCGAGGTCTTGGCCGAGGTTCACGGTATTGCCTTGGAGCGGATGGCAGAGATCACGAATGAAAATGCGTTCCGCTGCTTCTCGAAAATGACGAAGGTGTAAGCTGTGACAGGCCACCGGCGTCGGTTCACGATACTCGGTTGTGGTTCATCGCCCGGCGTGCCGCGCATCAATGGCGATTGGGGTGCCTGCGATCCCAACAACCCAAAGAACATCCGCACACGCGCTGCCTTCATGGTGCAGCAGTTCGCACCGGACGGCGGTGTAACAACGGTCGTCATCGACACCGGACCAGACCTTCGCGCGCAGATGATCGCGGCAAAAGTCGAGCACATCGACGCCGTCCTCTACACCCACGCCCATGCCGATCACCTCCACGGTATCGATGATCTGCGCGGCTTCTTCATTTCACGCAGAGAACGCATTCCGATTTATGCCGACCCGATGACGATGCAACGCATTCGCGATGGTTTTCCTTATTGCCTCGAAACGCCGCCGGGCAGCAATTATCCACCCATCGTAGAGCCTCATATGATCGACGACCTCAGCGCCGACATAGCGATCAACGGCGCTGGTGGCACAATCCATTTCCAGCCGCATATGCAGCAGCATGGTGACAGCCACTCACTCGGCTTCCGGATCGGCAACGTGGCTTACTGCACAGACGTCAGCGATTTTCCGACCGAAACCATAGCCAAACTCACCGGACTCGACGTCCTGATTATCGACACGCTGCAATACCGCTATCATCCCAGCCATCTGTCGATGGAGCAATCACTGGGCTGGATTGAAAAGTTCGGACCCAAACGTGCGATCTTAACCCACATGCACACGCCACTGGATTACAATATCGTCATGGCTGAAACACCGGCCCATATTGAGCCGGGATACGACCAGATGCGCATCGAAGTGACCGCATAGGATTATCTTTCTGCGATATCATTCTGTTTTATCGATATTATTTCGATCTTGACATGCCTTTGATCTGAAGTATCCAACGCCGATACGATCTACAAAAGTTCCATAATCTATCTTATGCGATCTTTGTTTGTAGCCGCAAAGTTAAAGTGTCCTGATTCTGCAAAGTTGGAATGTCACACTCCCATATCTAATGGACAAACACCACGTGATTGCGCACTGCTGTAGGCGTGCATGTGCGTGACGCCAAGGACCAGCCCTCGGAACCGATCGCAGGTTTTACCAGCCTAAAGTACCTCAGTCCTGAGACGACGATCATTGCCCATTATCTGATGGTCGAGCTATCACGCTATGGCGCCACTGCCTGCAACATCCCGCGCCATGCGCGAGGCAAGCATTTCTAAGGTGTCGTGAACGGGCCTCATCCATCATCGACAACGTACTGCGCCACCCTGCCCGATGGATTTCAATCGCCGGGCTTTTCGTCGCTATGGCTTTCGCTCGGGGTTGAGGCTTTCACCAGTCAATAGCGAGGTGTCTGAAAAGCTGATCCACACACGGAGTGGAAAGCGAACAAATTAATCCATAGTTTTACTAGAAAAAGAACAACTGGTCTTTCTCCTTGTTGTGGCCCCGCTTACGCTACGGGTCTTGATTTGCTCGACAACACATAGGACCGCATTCATGATAAAAGGCCTTTTCCCGTTCTCCGTTTCCCGGCGTCGTTTGCTAACCGCCACATCTGCGATGGCATTTGCAGCCCTGGTCGCGACGACGGGGCCAGTTCCGGCTCTGAGTGCAGACAGCAAGCCCGAAGGCGGTGATGTCACCTTCCTTATCGACTCGCTGGGCGATAGCTGGATCCCGAACAACAGCGCGATTTCGAGTTTTCAGGGTCATATCTGGGGCCATGTGGCCGATAAACTCCTTTATGTCGACGCAGAAGGTAAGGTCAGCCCCTGGATTGCCGAGCGCTGGGAGCAGAACGAGACAGCCACCGAATTTACCCTTCATCTCAAAAACGGCGTGACTTTCTCCGATGGTACGCCACTGGATGCGGCGGCTGTGGTTGCCAATCTCGATATCTGGTATTCGGGTCGCAAGAACGAGGGTATCAACCCAATTGGCCTCTTCCCGAAAACCTATGATCACGCCGAGGCCGTTGACGTGACCACGGTGAAGGTCGTCTTCAAAAAGCCGACGCTGGGCTTTATCCCGACGCTCGGATACCACGGCTCTATTCTCATCTCCCCAAAGACCATTGCACAGCCAGCCACACAGCAGGCTGACCTCAGCAAAACGTCCGGTAGCGGCCCATATGTGGTCGATTCCTGGAAAGAAGGCGATTTCGTCAAGCTGGTAAAGCGGAAGGACTACAATTGGGGTCCTGCGGCAGTTGGCCATACCGGTCCGGCATTCCTTGATACGATTACCTACAAGCTTGTCTCCGAACCTTCGCTTCGCGTTGCTTCTGTTCAGTCAGGTCAGGCTGACGTGGCCTACAATGCCTCGCCTCAGGAACTGAAGTCCCTCAAGGACGAAGGCTTTACGGTTGCGACACCCCGTTATCTTGGCTTTGTGAACGGTTGGGCGGTTAACACCAAGCTTGCACCTTATGATGACGTAAAAGTGCGTCAGGCTTTGCAAGCCGGTATCAATCGTCAAGAGATCATCGACACCGTTTACACGCCCGATTGGAAACTTGCGACGTCGTTCATTCAAAGCAACGTACCAGGTGCGACGGACAATAGCGCCCTGCTCGCCTATAATCCCGAAAAGGCAGAAAAGCTTCTCGATGAGGCCGGTTGGATCAAGGGCGCAAACGGCGTTCGTGCAAAAGATGGCAAGCCACTGTCATTGACGCTGCACTCCAACCCCTATCTTGCGACCTCAAAATCGGTTGACGAACTCATTGCACAGCAACTGGGTAAAATCGGCTGGAAGGTCGATATCAAAGCCTATGACGTTGTAACGTTTGGCGAAAAAGTAAAGTTTGGTGGTCCGGCCATCCCGACATACGAGGTAACTCGTAGCTTTATCGATGCTGGCACAGTCGCTGGAATTCTCACCAACGCCAACAATGGTGAAAACTGGTTTGCCCTTGGCGACAGCGATAAAGAACTCAACGCGTTGCGTGACAAAATCGCCAGCGCTGGTTCAACCGATGCTCGCACGCCTCTGCTGGATGAATTGCAGAAATACGTTCTTGGCCAGGGTTATTTTATCCCGCGCACCCAGATCGTTCAGCGCATCTACGTGCAGTCACCAAAGCTCAAGGGCGAAGTGTACAACGGCGTTGCATACGCAAGTTACTACACCGCCACGAAAAGTGAATAACCCGCAATTCAAATGCAGTTATGTGAGGTGCCGGCATGAGCAATGCCTACTTGACCTACGCCGCCAAGCGCCTTGTTCAGGCCGTCATCGTCATAGTTCTGGCTTACGTGCTGACCTTTGTTGTCGTCAGCATTTTGCCGGGTGATCCGATCAGCAACGTTCTGAATAATCCTCAGAACGGGTTCACCGAAACCGAGATCAAGGAGATCATCGCAGCGCAGGGTCTGGACCGACCTGTTCTGGTCCAACTTGTCGATTCGTTCACCGGTTTCGTGACGGGTGATCTGGGGTTGTCAATGCGTTCCAGCAGACCCGTGGTGACCCTGATTGCTGAAGTGCTTCCATCAACGCTGATTTTGGCGTCGACAGGCCTCGGTGTTGCGCTTCTGTTGGCCATTGTGGTGGCTTACGGTACGCAGTTCGTGCCGGTACGCTACGGCCAAAATCTGCTGCGGGACTTTCCATCACTCTTTCTGTCAGTGCCAAATTTCGTGATCGGCCTCGTGCTGATCAACGTCTTTGGTTTTCAACTCGGCGTCTTCCGCGTTATCCAACCAGACAGTTTCTGGGCCACTTTTTTTGCCGCGGTTGCCTTGGGTATTCCGATCTCCGCCCAGATTGCGGAGGTGCTCATTGCGAACCTCGATAGCGAAGCGAGGCAGGAATATGCGACAGTCGCGCGTGGACGTGGTCTGGGGCAAGCCCGCCTTTTCGCCAAGCACCTGCTCAAGCCATCGGCTCTTCCGGTTGTTACCGTTATCGCGCTGACTGTCGGTGAGCTGCTCGGTGGCTCGCTCATTACCGAAACGGTGTTTGGTCGCACAGGGATTGGCAGTCTCGTGCAGCGTTCGGTCAGCACTCAGGATTTGCCTGTCCTACAGGCAGTCGTTTCGCTGGCGGCAGTGGTGTTCGTACTCGTCAACCTGATTGCAGACCTTCTTTACCCACTGCTCGACCCGCGCGTTAAACTTATCGGTGGTGCGAAATCCCGCACGACAACCGCTGACGACGGCCCGGCTGATATTTCCCCTGAGGCAGCATCGTGACCCTTGCATCCTTTTCCTCCCCTTCCCGCGTCACAGCAACTCGTCAGTTGGCAGCCTTTCGTATGCCCTTGACCGTGGCTCTTGCATTCGCAGTTGTCGCGCTTGTGCTGGCGTGGTCGCTGGTGCCGGGTCTGTTCACAGGCCATAGCCCGGTCAATGGTGTTCCGGCCCACAAACTGTTAGCCCCAAGCGCAGAATATTGGTTCGGCACGGACCATCTGGGCCGCGATCTCTACACCCGTGTCGTCTACGGAACGGCCTCCTCCGTGTCGAGCGCGCTGATTGCGGTCGTTATCGGTGTCGTTGCGGGCGGCGTCATTGGTCTTCTGGCTGGTTTTCTCGGTGGCTGGGTGGACATTGTCCTTGCCCGTCTGGTGGACGTGCTGCTTGCCATCCCGAAATTCCTGTTGGCCGTCATCGTCGTCACCGCCATTGGCTTTGACACCACCAATGCCGCCATCGCCACCGGTGTTTCGGCCGTGGCAGTGTTCGCCCGGGTCATGCGTTCAGAGGTCATCAAAACCCGGCTGGCAACATTCGTCGAGGCTTCCTTCCTGCTGGGCGGCACGCGATGGCACATTCTTTGGCGGCATGTGCTGCCAAACGCATCGCGCTCTGTACTGCCGCTTGCCGTGCTGCACTTCGGAGATTCCATCCTTGTCATCGCCAGCCTTGCCTTCCTCGGCTACGGCGATCCGCCACCGGCATCGGATTGGGGCCTGCTGATATCAATCGGCAAGGATTACCCAAAATGGCCGTGGCTCGTATACGCGCCCGCTTTCGTCACGATTGCAACCGTCCTCTCTGTCAACAGGATCAGCCGATGGCTACGCAAAACAGACTGACCGCAACGTCCCTCCGCATCGCAACCCAACATCAGGCGGCTCCATCGCCATTGCTTCGGGTAGAAGGCCTGTCTGTGTGCTATGGTCCGCAACAGGTCGTCAGCGACGTTGGTTTCGAACTTGGGCACGGTAAAAGTCTGGCCCTCATCGGAGAGTCAGGTTCCGGCAAATCGACCATTGCACGTGCCTTGCTGCGGCTTCTGCCTGGCGCCGGGCGAGCCGCCGGCCACGTCGAATTCGATGATCAGGACGTGCTTGGCCTTTCGGAGCGTCGTTTCCGGCCATTGCGCGGACGCGCCCTCGGGTTTGTTCCGCAAGATCCCGGCAACTCGCTCAATCCGGTTCGCACAATCGGAAGTCAGGCGCAGGAAGCAGCAGCGTTGCTGGATGAGCCAAACAAAGCAATTCGTACAGCGCTTATTCTGGATACATTCGCTCAGGTCGGGTTAGACAATCCGCAGCGTGTCTATGATTCCTATCCGCACCAGCTTTCCGGCGGCATGTTGCAGCGTGTGTTGATCGGCCTTGCGGTTCTCCCGCGGCCAAAACTGCTTGTGGCGGACGAACCGACATCCGCGCTCGATGTGACGATCCAGAAGCGTATTCTGGATCTGTTGTCGCGTTTGCAAAGCGATCTGAACATCAGCCTCCTGCTCATTACCCACGATCTTGCGATCGCCGCTGAGCGGGCAGACACGCTAATCGTCCTCAAGGATGGTATTATTCAGGAGGCTGGACATACGGCGGCAGTCTTTGCCTCGCCCACCTCGGCATATGCCCGAAAACTGCACGCCGATGTCCCTGCCCTCAACCCTGATCGCTATGCCGCATTGCGAGACCCCGGATTTCGCCTCCTGAATGCCAATTCTGGCAGGGCACCGAAAATCGAAGTCGATGGAGTGACGAAGACCTTCGTTGTCGATGGCAAGGTTTTAACCGCCGTCAACGACGTCTCCTTCAGCGTTCCGGCGGGCACCACACACGCTCTGGTCGGCGAATCGGGTTCAGGCAAGACAACGACGATCCGTTTGCTGCTCGGTTTGGATGAACCGGATACCGGCACTATTTCTGTCGCTGGTGAGACGCTGAACGGTCGCTCGCAGGAATCGCTGCGTGCAGCGTGGCGACACCTGCAACTCGTCTATCAAAACCCCTTCACATCGCTAGACCCGACATGGAAGGTCGAGCAACTGGTTCGTGAACCCCTCGACCGTTTCAAGATCGGCACCCGCGAGGAAAGGGCTGAACGCGTTCGTGAAGCTTTGGTCAATGTCGGACTTGGCGACCATCTGCTATCGCGCAAACCGGAAGCCTTGTCTGGCGGGCAGCGGCAGCGTGTGGCCATTGCACGGGCTCTGGTCCTCAAGCCAGACGTGATCGTGCTGGATGAGCCTACGTCCGCGCTCGACGTCAGTGTTCAGGCTGATATCATCGAGGTGTTGCTATCGCTACAGACTAAACTTGGCCTGACCTATGTGTTCGTTTCGCATGATCTGGCACTCGTGCGCCAACTCGCCCACACCGTCTCGGTCATGCAGCGCGGCCGCATCGTTGAGCATGGGACCGTCAGCGACATATTCGACAATCCGAAGGCCCCCTATACCAGATCGCTGCTGGATTCGATTCCGTCCGGCATCGCTGGCGGTATTCCGGAAGTTGAACCGCAGCCGCAACCACAGCGCATTTTCAGGAAAGAGTTGACCGCATGACCATTGCTGCTACCGGCGCCACCCTGCCCGCATTGTTTCGCCCCAAAAAGCGGTTGGGTTTTAACACCCGCGTCTCCTTCAATGACAATACGGGACCAGCACAGGGTCTGCGCGAAGGTATAGAACTATACAAGACGGCAGAGCGACTGGGCTTTCAATCCGGCTGGGCCTATCAGCGCCACTTTGACCACTATCTTTCCTCGCCCCTTCCCTTCTTCGCGGCCACTGGCCAGCATACGCAGCACATCACTCTTGGCTCGGCAGTCATTCCGATGCGCTATCAGGATCCGATCCTTCTTGCGGAAGCAGCCGGGACGACGGATTTGCTGATAGACGGACGGTTGGAGCTGGCGATTTCCACGGGCGCCAATGGTGCCTTCGATGCTGTTTTCGGTGCGGTGGATACAGATGCGCGAACCGAGGCTAAGCGCCGTCAGGCCCGTTTTCTGGCAGCGATTTCCGGTGAAGTCCTCCATACCGTCGAAGGGTCCGGTCCAGGTGCCCCAGCGGGAGCCGAACTGCGGGTCACGCCGCACAGCCCAACCTTGCGCTCCAGAATTCGGCAAGGTTCCGCCAGCATCAGCTCCGCAATACAGGCCGCCGAGCTGGGCATAGGTTTGATCGCTGGAACGGTGCAGCACGACCACGAGAAAGGCGAAAGTTTCGGTGCGTATCAGGCCCGCATCATAGAGGCTTACCGCAGCACATGGCGCAAGACATGGAACACTGAACCGCCATCTGTCGCCGTGGCCGCCTCTATTCTGGTCGGCACCACCGCAGAGCTGCGGGAAAAATACGCAGCCTACGATCTGGAACGGCGCACTTTGGGCATCGCCGCATCCCGGCCCAAGGGGGCTTTGGCGCCCGCCAAACAACCCGTCGGCGCTCAGATTTCACCGGTCTTTCAAGGGACGCCCGATCAGGTGGTTGAGGCCGTGTTCAACGATCCCGGTCTTGCCGCCGCGGACGAAATCGTCCTCTTCCTTCCACCTGCCTTCGATCTGTCCGAAAATGTGCGGCTGCTGACAGATCTGTCCGAGACCGTGGCTCCGGGCTTTGGCTGGTCGCGCACCTGGTAAAAAATTCAGGATGGCACCTGCGCTTACGATCGTTGTTGCGGCCTCACTCTTGCCATCGTCGCCAGTCGGTCCGCTTGTTCATTGTAGATGTTTCCAACATGCCCCTTGCACCAAACAACCTGAATCAGCGGATGACTGGATAATTCCCGATCAATCGTCTGCCAAAGCTCTTGATCGGCTATCCGTCGCTTTCTGTTTTTGGGATTAGGATCGATCTTTCGCCATCCATTGGTTCTCCAGATTGCAATCCACGTTTCACAGGCTTCCACGACATAAGCAGAATCCGTCCAGATCGTCGCATCATTGTGACCATGCGACCCACACCATCTCAGTGCGTGCAGAAATGCCAAAGCCTCTGCGGCATTGTTGGATTTTGTGATGGCTTGCCCCCACTCCGAGGCCAGCTCTTGTGTTCCGTCCGTGACGACGAATGCCCAACCGGAAAGATTACGCTCCGGATCGAATGAGGCATCCGTGAATATCTGAAAGCGGAATTGATCAGGGTCGATCGGGTGACTTTCAAGATCATAACACGCCCTGATATTTTCCAATGACCGTATCCCTATCCAATAAATTCCGCCACTCACGCCGCATCTGTCACTTGTGTGCGGCAGAGTTAGAGTAGCGACAAGGCTTCAGTTTTATCGTATGTCACTGAGCAAACAACGTCCTACCATCTCAAGAAGAGCTGATGCCGCAGATTTATGTTGATGCCGATGCCTGTCCGGTGAAGCCGGAGATTTTGAAAGTGGCCGAACGGCACGGGCTGGAGGTGACATTCGTTGCCAATTCCGGTTTGCGGCCATCGCGTGATCCCATGGTCAAAAACGTCATCGTCTCAAGTTCCTTCGACGCCGCAGATGACTGGATTGCGGAACATGCGGACGAGGACGATATCGTTATCACCGCCGATGTTCCGCTGGCGGGCCGTTGTGTTGGCAAAGGTGCGCTTGTTACCGGACCGACCGGCCGTGTCTTTGATAAAAGCAATATCGGCATGGCGACTGCTATGCGTGATCTCGGTGCCCATTTGCGTGAGACAGGCGAAAGCAAGGGTTACAATGCCGCGTTTTCGCCGCGGGATCGTTCTCAATTTCTGGAAACACTTGACCGGTTTTGCCGTCGTGTCAAAAAATAGATCTGTGCGGAGAGTGTCGCCATGAAACCAACCACGCAGCCGGTCAGTCTTTACAGCAGGCATCGCCCGTTCCTGATTGCAGCCGTGTTTGGCGTTCTGGTCCTTGTCGGGGCGCTTCTCGTTGCACCGGCCTTGGCAATCGAAGGCGCGGCAATCGTGTTCTTTCTCACTTATTTGCTGATTATCGGCTTTCGCCTTTCCCGCCTGACGGCCCCGCATTTGAAAGCGCACGCCGATAGCGACGATCTTCCCGCCATGGCTATTATCGCCGTGACGCTGCTCGCAGTTGGCGTTTCTGTCGTCTCGCTGTTTCTGGCGCTGAACCACACGACAGCTGAAACCAAGTGGTCGCTTATGCTGGCCTTCTCATCCGTCATCTTGGGCTGGCTGACGATCCACACCATGGCTGCGATGCATTACGCGCATTTGTTCTGGCGTCCGGCCACTGTCAGCGGCAAAAAACAACGGCGCGGCGGAATGGATTTTCCAAATACATCAGAACCCGGAATTTATGAATTTCTCTATTTTTCCGTGGTCATCGGCATGACAGCCCAGACATCTGACGTCGCCGTGACAACGACATCCATGCGCAAGGCGGTGCTTTTGCACTCCGTCGTATCGTTCTTTTTCAACACCGTGCTTGTCGCAGCGGCTGTGAATGCAGCCGTATCGCTGGCGGGCTGATCCCCACTGCATAATACGAGGAATACCCCATGAAAATCATCTCCCAGAACACCGCCTTTGGCGGCATGCAGGGCGTTTTCGCCCATGATTCAGACGTCAACAATTGCGAGATGACCTTTGCAGTTTACGTACCACCGAAGGCGATCCATGAGCCCTGCCCGGTCGTCTGGTATCTGTCCGGTCTGACCTGCACCCATGCCAACGTGATGGACAAAGGCGAATATCGCCGCATGGCGTCGGAGCTTGGGCTGATTGTCGTCTGCCCGGATACCAGCCCACGCGGCAATGACGTGCCGGATGAGCTCACCAACTGGCAGATGGGCAAGGGTGCTGGCTTTTATCTGAACGCCACCGAGGAACCTTGGTCTGAGCATTTTCAGATGTACAGCTACATCACAGAGGAACTCCCTGCCCTGGTGGCGGAACAGTTCCGCGTGGATATGAGCCGTCAGGGTATTTTCGGGCACTCCATGGGCGGCCACGGCGCGATGACGATTGCGCTGAAAAACCCGGATCGTTTCAAGAGCTGCTCCGCATTCGCACCTATCGTCGCGCCCTCCTCCGCTGACTGGTCTGAGCCAGCCCTTGAAAAATATCTGGGTACGGACAAAGCCGCTTGGCGTCAGTACGATGCGTGTTCGCTGGTTGAAGACGGCGCACGCTTCCCTGAATTCCTGATCGATCAAGGCAAAGCAGACAATTTCCTCGAAAAAGGTCTGCGTCCGTGGCTTTTCGAAGAAGCGATCAAGGGAACGGATATCGGGCTCACGCTGCGTATGCATGAGCGCTACGACCATTCTTACTTCTTCATCTCGACCTTTATGGACGATCATTTGAAGTGGCACGCGGAGCGACTTGGCTAATCCGCTTTATCAATCCGGCTTGCGGTGTTCCAACCGCAAGCCTTTGGCTGTGCGATTGGCGAAGCCTTCCCAATAGGTGTGTTCCGGCTTGATGCTGCCATCCTTATTGGCCGCCCAGACGGCTTGGTCGGAATCTTCGACAAGGCTGAGATAGCGGGCTTTGTCCTGATCGTTTTTCAGCTTGAGATCAAACCACGCCGTGGCGAAGTGCTGGGCGATGTTGTTCATCCGAACCGTGTCCCACACGGGATCGGCATAATGCTCGAACGGCGCAAAGCCGAGTTCTTCGCTTCTTTTCCAGCTTTCCACCGGCGCAGGCATAGGCGCTGCGGCATTGTGGTTGGCATCTGCGAAAGTCAACAGATACCTGTCAACCGGCATCTTGCCTTCAAACAGCGGGCGAATTCCTTTGGCGTAATCGGACACATCATCCGCACTGCCTGCCATGAAAAAGATTGGCACCTTTATTTCTGAAAGACCTTTTTCATCCCACATTCCCCGCTGCATGCCCCATGGTGCAATGGAAATGATGGCTTTCAAACGGGGATCGAAAAGGTCAGCATGTTCCTTCGTGCCAGCCTGATGAATGGCAAGTGTCCTTGCTGCCGCACTCCAGTCAGCAGAGACTGCCTTTTCGGATACGCCCGCGCCGGCGGTCACAACCGCGCCGTAACCGCCCATGGAATAACCGATCAATCCGGTGCGCGAGACATCGACAATATCCGATAGGAAGTTGTCTTTCTCCGCCGTTAACTTCGTGATTTCCTGCAAGGCGAAATGCTGGTCGAGTGGGCGGTTGACCAATGTGCTGCCGAATGCTGCCCGGTCATTATAGGTGCTATCGGTGTGATCGATGGATGCAACGACATATCCCTTGCTTGCCAGATTTTCCGCAAGTGGACTTAGGAGATAACGGTTTCCGGGATAGCCATGCGAGATGATGATGAGCGGGAATTTCTCGCCATTTTCTTTGTGGGACTCGACGTCTCTTTTGGCGCGCCCGGCAATGGAAACCTCGGTCTTTCCGTCGCGCAGGAAAACGCTGTAGTTTCCGCCGTCATTGGCATCTTTCGCCGGATACCAGACCTCCAGAACAAGGGGGCGATCATAGCGCGGCAAATCCTTGCCAGCCTCAATCTTCACGACATCAATTTGTCCGGGGTTGGTGGCGGTGAGCGTTCGCACGCCGACTGGGTAAGCTCCATAGGTTGCCAGTGCAGGGGCATCGGGCCGAATGCGGTCTATGCGGTTTTCATCGGCAGACACGCTAAAAGGCATAAAAACAGATATCGCCAAACCAACGGCGCCAATAAATTTCATCATTTGCTCCTGCGGACATGAAATCACACTCTATCCAAAGGAGATGACGGTGAATTAAAACCGGCCCGGAAACAAGGCGGTTGTGACAGCGGAGGGGCGGTTTAGGCTGAACTCACTGATCACACGCTCCGCTACGCCATAGGCCAGTTCCTGTTCTATGGAGGACTTGTCGATGCCGATAATGGTGGCGGTGAATTTGGCTTCGGCAATCACCTCTCCCGTTTGCACGGCGGCAGCGCGCACGATAACGCGGGCCGATGCGCGCTCACCGAACATGAAAGACCCCTTGGTGACGGAGACGAGGCGAATGGTCAGCACAACACGGGGCCGCGTTTCATCGCGCATCGTGGACTTGATGGCGTTCGACACACGGTAGTGGATCGATTGCATGATGTCGGCGGAAATATCGGGCCTTGCAGCCACAAAAGCCCCACGAACATCGTAAAGCAGCCTTTCTCCGCCGCTCGCTTCAGGCTCCAGCCTGAAAGACATGAGCGCAAGAGACGCCAGCAAAATCATGCCGAGGCGCTTCAGCGAGTGGTGCATAATGGACGCTTTCCCTAACGTCAGGTCATGCGTCCATATTCATCAATTACGGTTAGAAAACCGTTAAAGCATCAGGCCAGTTTTGCCCTTGCGGCGGCAAGCACGTCACCTGCGGCGCGCATTTCCACAAGCCGGGCGGCGCGTCTTATCTGCGCGTCTTCGTCTTCACCCCACTGCTCTGCTGTCCAGTCCTCATCCAGATGCGCCAGTGTCCAGACGTCTTCCAGACTGCGTTCACCTTCAGCCAAGGCAAGCGCCAGAATGGCAGAACCGGTCAGCGTCGTCATGGTGTGCAGCGCGGCGAGTTCAATGGCTGTGTCGTATTTGCGCAAGGTTACGGCGAACGCGGCAATCGCTTCACGTGGCTGTTCTTGGTGCATGACACCTTCAACCAGAATGAAACGAGCGCCGAGTGAATTGCTGGCCCAATCGATAATCGGATCCCACTGGTCGGTCTGACGCCCCACCAGTGCCTGCGGCTCCCCTGCCCGGTAGCAAAGAAGATCGCTGGATGAGAAGCGCAGAATATCCTCAAAAACCGCCTGGCGATCTTGTGCAATGCCGTCGATGGCCGTGTTGACGTGGCGGGAGACCGGCATGATGGCAGGATTGACCACCTCGGTCTGCGCATCCCATTCATCCCGCAGCAAATCCGCTAAGGCGCGGGTCGGCACGGTCAATGGGCTTTTGGCGGGCGTTCGCATGGTCTTGCCATCCAGAAGAATGCTGAAGGCACCCTCTTCCGTCTCACCGACCGTCACATCCTTGAAGAAACGCTTTGGAAGCGGCTTCTGCATCTGGATTTGCGAACGACGGATAGGATCGGGATGGCTCAGACCTTCGGAAAGGTCGTTCAAAAGGTCACGCATGATACGTCCTCATCAGCCCGGAATGTGACCGGGAATTTCACTTGGATGGTTGACGATGGCATCTGCACCCGCCTTCCAAAGATCATCCACGGAAGCATAGCCCCAAGCAACGCCGACGGCTTTTGCGCCTGCCGCCTTGGCCATCTGCATATCGTAAATGGCATCACCAATAACAATAGTGTCGGCGGGAACCATGCCCGTTTCGTGGCAGCATTCCGTCACCATGGCGGGATGCGGCTTGGAGGGGCAATCGTCTGCCGTGCGCGACACGATGAAATGCGGGCGGAAACCGTGTGTGTCCATAATCAGATTAAGACCGCGACGGGATTTTCCCGTGACCGCGCCCATCAACAGTTCTTCGCGGGTGGCGAGCTGGTCGACCATCGCCCGAATACCGTCGAACAATGGCTCCTGAAATCCAGCCTCCGCACGCGTTTCCGTAAAAATGGATTTGTAATGCGCGGTCATCGCAAGTGCTTCATCGTCCACGTGCGGTTTTCCCTGCATGTGGGCGATGGCGATATCCAGTGTCAGGCCAATGATCGATTTGGTTAACGCGATGTCCGGGCGCGGATAACCAAAATGGACGAAGGTGCGCGCCATAACTTCATGAATGAGGCCAGCGCTATCCACCAGCGTGCCATCGCAATCAAAAAGAACCAGTTTCATTCGTCGTCCCTGTCACCGTCAGTCACATCAAGACCGAGCAGGTTCCATGTCTGCACCATGTGCGGCGGCAAAGGTGCGGTCACGCGCAGGCGGCCACCGGATGGATGCGGAATATCGATCTTGCGGGCGTGCAGGTGCAAGCGCTTCTGAATACCGCCGGGGAAATCCCAGTTCGTGTCTTCGATGTAATATTTCGGATCGCCGATAATCGGATGCCCCATATGCAGGGCGTGAACGCGAAGCTGGTGCGTGCGGCCCGTGTAAGGCTCCATTTCCAGCCATGCCAGATTTTGCGCCGCCGTATCGATGACACGGTAATAGGAAACGGCGTGATCCGCGCCCTCCTCACCGTGCTTGGCGATGCGCATACGGTCGCCATCCGGCGTCTGCTCTTTGACCAGCCACGTGGAAATCTTGTCCTGATGCTTGCGCGGTACGCCCTTCACCAGCGACCAATAGGTCTTCTTGGTATCGCGTTCGCGGAACGCAGCCGTCAACTTCTGGGCAGCGCCGCGTGTGCGGGCAACGACGAGAACGCCTGAAGTATCACGGTCGATACGGTGAACGAGGCGCGGCTTTTCACCCTTGGAGCTTGTCCACGCTTCCAGCAGACCATCGATATGACGGTTGATGCCGGAGCCGCCCTGCACGGCAATGCCTGCGGGCTTGTTGAACACGAAGACCTTTTCATCTTCATGCAGCAACATGCGCTTCAAAAGATCGACGTCATCGGAGTTCTTGAGGTCGCTGGAGCTGATCGGCCCGCCTTTGACCTTCGCATCGACATCCAGCGGCGGCACGCGAACGGTCTGCCCCGCTTCCACGCGCGCATCGGTTTTCACCCGTCCACCATCAACACGAACCTGGCCCGAGCGCATCAGTTTCTGAAGTGGTCCAAAGCCGAGGCCGGGATAGTGAATTTTGAACCAGCGATCGAGGCGCATTCCGGCTTCTTCGGCTTCGACCTTGATGTGCTCGATACCTGCCATGATAATTCCAGTCTTTCTTTTCTGAAGGTCCGCATCGTCAGTGTGCGGTATTTTCCGTTGCCTTTAGAACAAAGCGCGGCCTAAGGCCAGCCCGGCGAAGATCGCAGCGAAAGAAACGACCAGGCTGCCCATAAGATAAAGCAACGAAAGGCCGATATCTCCGCGCTCAAACAGCACCACCGCGTCCAGCGTGAACGACGACCATGTGGTGAAGCCGCCAAGAATGCCGGTCACGACGAAGACACGCATTTCCGCAGAGGCATCAAACCGCCGGGCAATGATCTCCACCAGAAGGCCAATCAGAAACGCACCCACCACATTGACCGTAAATGTGCCCCAAGGGAAGTTGGGACCAGCAAGCCGCACGCCCCATATGCCCACCAGATAACGCGCAACCGAACCGATTGCGCCGCCTATGGCAACGAGCGCGATGTTGAGCATGGGATTCTCCGGTTGATGTAAAACA
The DNA here is from genome assembly GCF_033957765.2 of Agrobacterium sp. rho-13.3. NCBI lineage: Bacteria > Pseudomonadati > Pseudomonadota > Alphaproteobacteria > Hyphomicrobiales > Rhizobiaceae > Agrobacterium > Agrobacterium sp. rho-13.3. Next base: position 1,120,487 of record NZ_CP192774.1, on the reverse strand, counting down.
GGCACCGGTTACTCTCTACGACAAAGCGACGACAAACGAAATTCCCGAAGCTGTTGTGTGCTTTAAAAAAGTCGTTTTTCACTCGTTAAAATTTTACATAAATACAACTACTGGATTTAATCGCGAATAAATTCACCAGTGATAATTTGGATCAATTCGGGATTAGGAGGGTGATCGCATGGTGCAAGTATTAACGGTTTCGGCGACCACCGCTGGTTATGTGGCAGACAGCATCAAGTCTACACAGCGCGCCTCCCGAAAAACAGAGATCGAACAGGCCGCGCGCGAACTCGCTCACAAGACCGGGCAAAGCGAAGACGCCCAAATACGGGCAATGGCGACCGTTGTGAAACAACCCGCGCTGTCGCTTCATTTTCTGACGGCGGGGCAGCATAAAAACCCGCAAGCCACGCTGGAAGAAGCCATAGAGGCCTATGAGGAAAACAAGGGCCAGGCAGAGGTCTAGGTGTTTTTATCGCATTCGAAAGCTGCCGGGTTGAGATATCTCCCCGGCAGCTTTTTTTAATCAGTTATGCTGATGTTTATCTTTGCCGCCCTGTGCCGATCCAACATCCAGAACAACGTCTACCTTACCGGCCTTTTCGAAGGTCAGGGTCACTGGCACTTTGTCTCCCTCGGCAAAAGGCTTGCTGACGTTGAAGAACATGAAGTGCAAGCCGCCCGGCGTCAATTCAACGGTCTTGCCCGCAGGAATGGCGATACCGTCATTCAGCTTGCGCATTTTCATCACGTCATTGACCATGCCCATTTCGTGAATTTCCGACCGGCCAGCCAGCGGGGATTCCACGGAAACCAACCGATCATCAGCTGAGCCGTCATTCTTGATCGTGACAAAACCGCCACCGACGGGCTGGCCGGGCAACATGGCTTTCGTCACAGCGCCGGAGACTTCGAGATTTCCGACCTTCACAACGTCAGCAGCGTGACCCGCCATCGCGTGATCATGGCCATGCCCCTCGCCCTGCGCCTGCTTTGCGACGATCTGAATGGTAGGAGCCGGGTTTTCCAGCGAATGCGGGTCTTGTCCCTTTTCGGCAATCTCATTCCAGTTGACCGTGCCCTTGTCTGCACAAAGCTGGATGACTTTGAAAGGAAGATTTACGCCTGCCTCTACGCCCGAGATTGTGCCCTGCACATTGAAGGTGTCGTAAAAATCATCCGCCAGATTGCCACCCTTCCAGCGAATTTCCACCGGACCGCTTTTCACGTCCTTGCCGTGGTTTTTGTAGGTCTTCTGATAATCACCCTTGATGATTTCCAGTTCCCAACCCGCTTTTGGCTGTGGCTTGGCGGAAATGAAGCCCTCCGGCAGCTTGATCTGCACTTCAGTCGTCGCAAGCCCACCTTCACAGCCATGCGGCACCTGAAGCGCTGCAACGATGGAGCTGTCCTGCTCCGCCGTCTTGTTGACGAAGGTGGCATGGGCGAATGCCGGAACGGTCGAAACAGAAGCGAGCAGAGCGGCGCAGGCTGCAACTTTGTAGATATTCATCTTTTGATCCTCTCGACTGCGGCACATCGGCATCGACAGTCTTTTTCAAGCCGCTCACGCGGCAGTCAATATTTGCGAGATTAAGATCAAACAGGAATGGGCGGTGCGCGCGCCTTGGGCTGCTGGCCATTGTCCGCATGGCTTAAGCCCAAAACCAATGTCGGGCGGTTATCAAGCCAGACGAAATCCGCTCTCAGCCACGAATTAACATCGGGCGTGGGAATGAGAATTGAGGAGGCCAGAAGGCAGGCTTCGCAGAACAGCGTCGAAGTGCCGGAGTGATCCGACTTGCCCTTTCCATGCACGATTTGCGGATTTGCATGGGTCTCGCAAATTTCTGCAAAAGTGCCATCGGGAAGGCGATAGGCTTCATCAAACGCCGCCGAGGGTGCCGCAATAGCGGCAACCGGCCGGTGGGCGAAGCCAAGCGACAGCATCAACGTGGCGCAAAAGATGCGCAACAATCGTGCAGAAAGTGTTTGCCGCCTATTCATGAAAACCTTCATGACACGAAGCGATATCCCGCTTTTTGCTGTAAATCAAAGTGCATTTTCGATGGTGCGGAACCCTTGCGCCCGAAGACACGTTTTCCCGCAAGCGAAAACGAATGAAGTGGATGTTCCAATGCCAGCGAAATCCAAAGCTCAACAGAAAGCCGCCGGCGCAGCACTTGCTGCTAAACGCGGCGATATGCCAAAATCCCGTTTACAAGGTGCTTCAAAAACTATGGCTAAGTCCATGACTGAAAAGGAACTTGAAGACCTCGCATCGACCAAACATGCGAAGCTGCCTGAGAAAAAAGATGGCTGAGTTTGCGATCATGCGCCGCTATTGCGCAAACGTAGGATGACGCAGGATGAACAAAAAACTGTTCAGCTGCGTCATTTGGTCCTTGCCAAGAAACAGGCTAAGAAGATAATGAGCTTCCATCCCGCTGGGAGAAGCCGCTTCAGTGCGGTGCCGAAGGAGCAACCGCCCCGGAAACTCTCAGGCAAAAGGACCAGCGGATAGGACGGAACTCTGGAGAGAAGCCCCCTGCAAAGGATGGCTCGCCGAAGGGATAACAATCTCAGGCGACAAGGACAGAGGGGGCTCTTGAACCCGGCACTCGCAGAGTGTCAAGACATGAGCACGCGCGAAATCGCGTAACCCTGGAGGCGTCCTTGGCAGATTCAGCCGCGCTACAAGTCACACCGCTTCATTTTCTTCACGTCTCTCTTGGTGCCCGTATGGTGCCGTTTGCTGGATACGACATGCCGGTGCAGTACCCTGCGGGCGTGCTGAAAGAGCACTTGCACACGCGTTCTTCTGCTGGCCTGTTTGACGTTTCCCACATGGGACAGGTCATTGTGAAGGCGAAATCCGGCAAGGTCGAAGATGCGGCACTTGCGCTGGAAAAGCTGGTGCCCGTCGATATTCTGGCCTTGAAGCCCGGTCGCCAGCGTTACGGTTTCTTCACCGACGACAATGGCACTATTCTTGACGATCTGATGATTACCAATCTGGGCGATCACCTTTTCGTCGTCGTCAATGCGTCCTGCAAGGATGCTGACGTGGCGCACATGAAGGCACACCTGTCCGATACCTGCGATATCACGTTACTGGATGACCGCGCGCTGATCGCCCTGCAAGGCCCACGCGCCGAAGCTGTTCTGGCTGAACTCTGGGCTGGCGTTTCCGGCATGAAATTCATGGACGTGCGCGAAATTCCGCTGCACGACGTGCCGTGTATCGTGTCCCGCTCCGGTTACTCCGGTGAAGACGGTTTTGAAATCTCCGTGCCTGCGGACAAGGCAGAATTCGTTGCAAAGGCACTTCTGGAGCACCCGGATTGTGAACCGATTGGTCTTGGCGCGCGCGACAGCCTGCGTCTTGAAGCGGGCCTCTGCCTTTACGGCAACGACATCGACACCACGACATCGCCTATCGAGGCCTCGCTTGAGTGGGCAATACAGAAGGCCCGCCGTTTGGGTGGAGACCGCGAAGGCGGCTTCCCGGGTGCCGAGCGCATTCTGGGCGAGCTGGCAAACGGAACCACGCGTCGCCGCGTCGGCCTGAAGCCGGAAGGCAAGGCACCCGTGCGCGGCCATGCGAAGCTTTTTGCGGATGCCGAAGGCAAGACCGAAATCGGCGAAGTGACCTCTGGTGGTTTCGGCCCGAATGTCGAAGGCCCGATCGCCATGGGTTATGTGCCGAAAGACTACGCAACACCCGGCACGGCGATTTTTGCTGAGGTGCGCGGCAAGTATCTGCCCGTTGCCGTTGCTGCCCTGCCCTTTATCACTCCCACCTACAAACGCTAATTTTCCGGAGAAACCCATGCTGAAGTTTACTGAAGAACACGAGTGGCTGAAGATTGAAGGCGATGTTGCCACGGTTGGCATTACCAGCCACGCTGCTGAGCAGCTCGGTGATCTGGTGTTTGTAGAATTGCCGGACGTCGGTGCATCCTTCTCCAAGAACGGCGATGCCGCGACTGTTGAGAGCGTTAAGGCAGCATCCGACGTTTATTGTCCACTGGACGGCGAAGTGGTGGAAATCAATCAGGCCATCGTTGATGACCCTTCCCTGGTCAACTCCGATCCCCAGGGTGCCGGCTGGTTCTTCAAGCTCAAGCTGTCCAACACATCGGACGCCGATGCGCTGTTGGATGAAGCGGCTTACAAGGAGCTGATCGCGTAATGACGACGCCCACGGAATTTCATTTCACCGACTATCAGCCCTACGATTTTGCCAATCGTCGGCATATCGGCCCCTCGCCGTCTGAAATGACGGACATGCTGAAAGTCATCGGTTACAAAACCCTCGACGCATTGATCGACGCCACCGTGCCGTCCTCCATCCGCCAGAAAGAGCCGCTGGCTTGGGGCGATGCGCTGACGGAACGCGAAGCGCTGGACCGCCTGCGCGAGACCGCCAACAAGAACAAGGTTCTGACCTCGCTGATCGGTCAGGGTTACTATGGCACCATCACGCCGCCAGTCATTCAGCGCAACATTCTGGAAAATCCGGCTTGGTACACGGCCTATACGCCTTACCAGCCTGAGATTTCCCAAGGCCGTCTTGAAGCGCTGTTGAACTTCCAGACGATGATTTCTGACCTGACCGGCCTCGATGTTGCCAACGCATCGCTTCTGGATGAGGCAACGGCGGCTGCCGAAGCCATGGCCATGTGCCAGCGCGTGGCGAAGTCAAAAGCAACCGCGTTTTTCGTGGATGCCAACTGCCATCCACAGACGATTGCACTGATCGAAACCCGCGCCGAGCCGCTTGGCTGGAAGGTCATCGTCGGCAATCCGTTTACCGATCTCGATCCGGTCGACGTCTTTGGCGCAATCTTCCAATATCCCGGCACACATGGTCATCTCAGCGATTTCTCGGGCCTGATTGCCCGCCTGCACCAAACCGGCGCCATCGCCGCTGTCGCGACCGATCTTCTGGCGCTGACGCTGTTGAAATCTCCCGGTGAAATGGGCGCGGATATCGCCATCGGCTCATCCCAGCGTTTCGGCGTGCCGGTTGGTTACGGCGGTCCACATGCGGCTTTTATGGCTGTCAAGGACGCGCATAAGCGCTCCATGCCCGGCCGTCTTGTCGGTGTATCGGTCGATGCACGCGGCAACCGCGCTTATCGCCTGTCCCTCCAGACCCGCGAACAGCATATCCGCCGTGAGAAGGCCACGTCCAACATCTGCACCGCGCAGGTTCTGTTGGCCGTTATGGCATCCATGTACGGCGTGTTCCACGGCCCACAGGGTATCAAGGCCATTGCCCAGCAGACCCACCAGAAGGCCGTTCTAATGGCCAAGGGGCTGGAAAAGCTCGGCTACACCATCGAGCCCGAAACCTTCTTCGACACGATCACTGTCGACGTGGGCCACATGCAGGCGCTTATCTTGCGTGCCGCTGTCGCGGAAGGCGTCAATCTTCGCAAGGTCGGCACCACCAAGATCGGCATGAGCCTAGATGAGCGCGCTCGTCCTGCAACGCTGGAATCTGTCTGGCGCGCATTCGGCGGCAATTTCTCCATCTCGGATTTCGAGCCGGATTACCGTCTGCCGAAAGACTTGCTGCGGACCAGCCAGTACATGACGCATCCGATCTTCCACATGAACCGCGCCGAAAGCGAGATGACCCGTTACATCCGTCGTCTTTCGGACCGTGATCTGGCGCTCGACCGCTCCATGATCCCGCTCGGTTCCTGCACCATGAAGCTGAATGCGACAGCCGAAATGCTGCCGATCACATGGCCTGAGTTCTCGGATATTCACCCCTTCGTGCCAGCCGATCAGGCTCTTGGTTACAAGGAGATGATCGACGATCTATCGAACAAGCTTTGCCAGGTTACCGGCTATGACGCCTTTTCCATGCAGCCGAATTCCGGTGCGCAGGGCGAATATGCAGGCTTGCTGACCATCCGCAATTACCATCTGGCGCGTGGCGATGAACACCGCGACGTTTGCCTCATCCCGACCTCCGCGCACGGCACCAACCCTGCCTCGGCGCAGATGGTTGGCATGCGGGTGGTTCCGGTGAAGGTGAGAGAAAACGGCGATATCGATATCGACGATTTCCGTGCAAAAGCAGAGCAGTATGCGGATAACCTCGCGTGCTGCATGATCACTTACCCGTCCACCCACGGCGTGTTTGAAGAGACGGTTCGCGAGATTTGCGATATCACGCATGAGCATGGCGGGCAGGTCTATCTGGACGGTGCGAACATGAACGCCATGGTCGGTCTTTCCCGCCCCGGTGATATCGGTTCGGACGTCTCGCACCTCAACCTGCACAAGACCTTCTGCATTCCGCATGGCGGCGGTGGTCCCGGCATGGGTCCGATTGGCGTCAAGGCGCATCTTGCACCTTACCTGCCGGGTCATCCGGGCAGTGATGGACGTCCGGGTGCCGTGTCTGCGGCTCCGTTCGGTTCGCCATCCATCCTGCCGATCTCCTGGAGCTACTGCTTGATGATGGGCGGTGAAGGGCTGACGCAGGCGACCAAGGTTGCGATCCTCAACGCCAACTACATCGCAGCGCGACTGAAGGGCGCTTACGACGTGCTCTACAAGTCCGAAGCTGGACGTGTAGCGCATGAGTGCATTATCGACACCCGCCCGCTGAACGAAAGCTGCGGCGTGACGGTGGACGATGTGGCAAAGCGCCTGATCGACTGCGGTTTCCACGCACCAACCATGAGCTGGCCGGTTGCCGGTACATTGATGGTCGAGCCGACGGAATCCGAAACCAAGGCGGAAATCGACCGTTTCTGCGATGCTCTTCTGGCCATCCGCGAGGAAGCCCGCGACATCGAGGAAGGCCGTGCGGACAAGCTCAACAACCCGTTGAAGAACGCACCGCACACGGTGGAAGACCTCGTTGGTGAATGGGACCGCCCTTATTCCCGCGAAAAAGGCTGCTTCCCGCCCGGTGCTTTCCGCATTGACAAATACTGGTCGCCGGTCAACCGCATCGACAACGTCTATGGCGACCGGAATCTGATCTGCACCTGCCCACCCATGAGCGAGTATCAGGAAGCAGCGGAGTAAAGGTTTGATCTTTTAAACATGAAGGCCCGGAGCGATCCGGGCCTTTTTTATAGTGGTAAAGATGTAGACCTTAGCGGGTTAGCTGGATGTCGCTTGTCACAACATTCCTGCCGCCTGCCCCATCCCGGTCCGTCGTTTGCAAACGAAGCCCGTTGTTTCCAACCTTGCTGATCGTCATTGCCGCAACTCGATCGCCATTAATCTCGCGGTTCCAGCGCACAGTCAGATTGATGGAGTTACCGTTGCGACTACCACTCAGTGCAGATGGACGGCCGGATGGGCCGACATAGTTCCCGCCGTAGCGATTGCCATTGGCTGTGAGGTCAGCAGAAATGGCGCGCCTCACCACGACAAATCCCCGGCAAGTTCCATTCATGCTCAGCGACGGACCAGACGCCGTGGACTGAAATGTACAGTTAACGTTTATCGGTTTGGCACCGATGCGGGTCACGACCGTGCCTGACCCCTTCCAACTTCCGCCGAGGGTGGAGAGGAACTGACTCTCGTTCGCGTGGGTTTGCGATGCCATGAGGGCTGTTACTACTGCGATGATTGCGGTTCGTTTGTGCGTCATGCGCTCGGTCCTTTTAATGTACAGTCCGAACGCCCCGCTCCGCCTATTGTTCCTTCGTGCTGATTGTTGTGTCCCAAAAGCAACCAAAGCGCAGTCAGATCGTTTCTCGCCAGCTTCGCATCGCGCCCTGGAGAGCAGTGGATGACAACGATAACAACGCCTATGAATGCAAGCGGTCACTCTCTTGGCAGGTCGCCGCAAACCGGCATCTCGGACCGCTCCCTTTTTGCACTGGCCGTCTTGAACTTTTTCCTCGCTGACGCGCGTGACGGGTTGGGTCCGTTTCTGGATGCATTTCTTGCCACCAATGGCTGGTCATCCATGCAGCTTGGTATTATCGCGACTGTGGGTGGTCTTATCGGCCTTGCGGCAACGCCCCTGTGCGGCGCGCTGGTTGATGGCACGACCTGGAAACGAACACTGATCGCCGTGCCTGTCGTCCTGGTCACTATCGGTGCGCTGATCACATTGCTGTTTGCCAATGAGGTTGTCGTCTGGACAGGGCAGATCATGACTGCCGTTGTCGGCGCCGTTGTGGGACCGGCACTTGCAGGTCTGACGCTCGGTCTCGTTGGTGAAAAGCTTTTCTCTCACCAGATTTCACGCAATGAATTCTGGAACCACGGCGGCAATTTCGTTTCGCTGTTTGCGACTTACGTTGCCGTGTCCGCATTCGGCATTTCGGGCATCATCGGGCTTATGATTGTGACGGCGATTGGTGCGCTTGCGGCCGTCGCCGCGATTGATCCGAAACGGATTGACCACAAGGTGGCGCGTGGGTTGGCGACCGATGAAGGGGAGCCGGGACCATCCGGTTTCAAGGTTCTTCTGAAAGAACGAGGCCTGATATTCCTGTCCATCATCCTGCTGATCTTTCATTTCGGAAACGCGCCGATGGGTCGCCTCATAGCGCAGGATTTCGCCATTGAACTCAACACGCCGTTTCGCACCACGGCCATCATCACCGGCATTGCGCAATTTGCGATGATATTCGTCGCGGCCATCGCGCCCTGGCTTATTCGTCGTTTCGGGCTATCAGCAGTATTTCTGATTGCTCTTATCGCGTTGCCGATCCGCGGCTTGTTAGCGGCATCATTTGACAGCTTCTGGGTCGTCTATCCCGTTCAGCTTTTGGATGGTGTCGGTGCCGGATTGCTCGGTATCGCCACGCCGGTTGCGGTGGAGCGAATTTTGAAAGGGACGGGCCGCTTCAACGTTGGTCTAGCGGGTGTGATGACCATTCAGGGCATCGGCGCGTCGCTCAGCAATGGCGTGGCCGGTTGGCTGACCACGATAGGCGGCTATGCGCTGTCCCATCTCGTTGGTGGCGCCATTGCGGCAATTGCAATCATCACATTCCTCGTCTTTAGAAACGATATCGTTCCGAAAGAGGAGATCGAAGAAGCCTGAAACAAAAGGAGGCCGATATGGCCTCCTTCATCTTATTCGATCAGATTTTGTCATCCGACAAATGCGCGGTCAGTGACGAACTCCGCAGGTTCGGCGCTGCTTTCTCAACCAGGTCGAAACCGTATTTCAGCTCCGCAATTTCATCTGCCTGCTTGCCCATGAGCGAATATCGAGACGCAGTGGCGTAATAATTCTAAATAATGCCTCAGATATATTTATGAAATTAAGTTCAGTTACACGACAAAAAATAATCTTTAATTCAGCTTAGGCTTTACATAAATGTAGAATTCAAATTAAAATCAAATACAGTATAAATTATTACATTTTTCCACCGATTAAAATCAATCAATATTATAATTTGAGTTTCTCAAAATATTCTAAATTAGATTTACACTAAATTACCACCAGATGTTATTAACCAATAATAAAACATGCTCGCATAATTGATCATTCACAGAAATAAATAATCGTTCAATTTGTAGCCCTGTGGAATGCATCAAAATGTCCATTCGCTTTAAGCTCATTTCCAGCATAACAATGCTGTCAGCAACCATTTTTGCAATAGCTATAACCGCATTCATGAATATATCAGCGGTTTCTCAACGCACTCACTCTCTGGTCGTTGACCGTATCGGTCCAATGGCCCAGCTCAAAATTGTCGCCGATATGTATGCCGTCAATATTGTCGATACGGCCCACAAGATCAGAAGCGGGCAATTGACGTGGGAGGATGGCACCACCAGCATTTCCAACGCACGCTCTACGATTGAAAAAGAGTGGAACGCTTATGAGTCGACATTCATGACTGCGACCGAAAAAGACCTTGCGGCAAAATTCGATCGGCAACGTTCCCAGTCGACTCCGGCGTTGGATGATCTTTCGCAGATCATCGTCAAACATGACCAGCAGGCGCTTGATTCATTCGTGAACAAAAAGCTTTATTCCACGATCGATCCTCTTTCCACGCCTATCAACGATCTCATCAATCTCCAGATTGACGTGGCAAACTCCGAATATGCGGAAACAATCAAAGAAAAAGCCTCCATATTCTTCTGGATGTCCTGCCTCGGCATTTTGGCCATTGCCGTGGTCGCATTCTCCGTTGCTGTGATTATTGGTGGTGTTTCGCGGCCGTTGTCGGCCCTCGAAAACGTCATGCACCGCATAGCGTCTGGTGATTTGGCTGTGAAACTGTTCGGAGAAAACAGAACCGACGAAATCGGCAAGATGATCCGTGCCGTTGCGGTGTTTCAGAAGGCTGCCATTGCAAATCGCCAGCTCGAGGCAGATGCAGCAAAGGCCAGAACGCAGGCCGAAGAAGAACGCGTACGGCTGACGGCAGAAGCAGAGGCCGCAGCTCAACTGAGGCTGGACGCCGCGACGGCTGGCTTGGCAACCGGCCTGCAAAGACTGGCAGCTGGAGATCTGGCTTTCCAAATCCAGGAACCCTTCTCTGCCGACTTCGAATCCCTTCGTCACAACCTGAATAGTGCAGCGAGCCAGTTGAACAGCACGATGCTTCAAATCAAGCAGGCCTCCCTGTGCATCGAAAGCGGCAGTGTCGAGATCAGCCAAGGCTCTGACGATCTTTCCAAGCGCACGGAACAACAGGCTGCATCCCTGGAAGAAACAGCGGCTGCGCTGGAGCAGATTACGGCGAATGTCGTGAACTCCGCTCAGCGCACGAACGAGGCCAGAAAACTGACGGCAGATGCAAACGAAAATGCCAAGCAGTCGGGTCAGGTCGTCGCAAATGCTGTTGAAGCCATGCAGCGGATCGAACAATCCTCTGCCCAGATTTCCAACATCATCGGCGTTATTGATGAGATTGCATTCCAAACCAATCTCCTTGCATTGAACGCGGGTGTGGAAGCTGCCCGCGCAGGCGAAGCAGGTAAAGGCTTTGCTGTTGTGGCACAGGAAGTTCGTGAATTGGCGCAGCGATCCGCCCAGGCCGCCAAGGAAATCAAAGGTCTCATCCGCAATTCCGCAACTGAAGTGGAAAGCGGCGTGAAACTGGTTTCCCAAACGGGCATCGCGCTCAAGTCCATCGAAAGCATGATCGAGGAAATCAACCATCACGTTGACTCCATCGCGACGTCCTCACGCGAGCAGTCCACCGGCATGTCAGAAGTGAACGTCGCCGTGAACCAGATGGACCAGGTTACACAGCAAAACGCCGCCATGGTTGAAGAGACAAATGCTGCCAGCGCCACCTTGGCATCGGAAGCATCGCGCATGATGGCACTGGTGGGCCAATTTAAATTGGGTCAGAGAGAAAACCAGAACTACTCTTACCATAAGGCCGCCGCCTGAGTTTGGGCACCAAGCGACCAAACAAACGAAGCGCTGCGGGAAACCGCGGCGCTTTTTTCATTTTTGATGATGGTTTGAAGCGTCCTGTTTTTCGATAGGACAAGGTTCCACATCACAATGACAACCGAATGTTCCGAGACGTTCTGGCGTTGAATGAAGCCTGAATCAAAAAGGAGGCCAGAGGCCTCCGTCATTTCATTGTGTCGTTTTATTATCCGACAAATGCACGTTCGATGACGAACTCGGCGGGCTTGTTGTTTGAGCCCTCGTTCAGCGCTGCTTTCTCAAGCAGAACCTTTGTGTCCTTCAGCATGGCGGAGGAGCCGCAGATCATGCCGCGATCCACTGCCGGATCAAAGGCTGGAACGCCGAGGTCAGCGAACATTTTGCCGTTTTCGATCAGGTCCGTGATGCGGCCTTGGAACGGGTAGTCTTCACGGGTCACGGTGGCGTAATGCTTCAGCTTGTCGCCGACGAGTTCGCTGAGGAACTCGTGGTTCTTGATTTCCTCAACCAGATCGAAGCCGTATTTCAGCTCCGCAACATCGCGGCACGTGTGCGTAAGAATGACTTCCTCGAACTTCTCATAGGTTTCCGGATCACGGATGAGGCTTGCGAAAGGCGCAATGCCGGTGCCGGTGGAGAACATGTAAAGACGCTTGCCGGGGGTTAGCGCATCCAAAACCAGAGTGCCTGTGGGCTTCTTGCGCATCAACACCGTGTCGCCGGGCTTGATGGCCTGAAGATGAGAGGTCAGCGGGCCATCTGGAACCTTGATCGAGAAGAACTCAAGTTCCTCATCCCAAGCCGGGCTGGCGATGGAATAGGCGCGGTAAACCGGCTTTTCACCAACCATGAGGCCGATCATGGCGAATTCGCCAGAGCGGAAACGGAAGCCAGCAGGCCGTGTCATGCGAAAGCGGAACAGATGGTCGGTATAATGCTCAACAGAAAGCACCGTCTCGGCGTAGACGCCGTCCGGGATTTTTACCGCAAATTCTTCTGTTTTGGCTGGAGCGTTCATTCTCTATCCGTTCACGTTCAAATGATGTGCGACATTTTCAGGTGGTGCATTACACCATCCGACACCACTTTTGAAGGTGTCGGAATGTCATTGGAGCCATGCGCGTAGAAATATGTATCAAAAACTCATATTTCAGCGCGATAACTCAGTCGAGGCCTTAGCTCGCCACCCGGCGGCGCCAGCTATAGGCTTCTCCACCCGGTGCGGCCTTGGCCGTTGGCTGGTAATAGACGTCGATTCCCGGCAGGCGATTTTCCGAAAGACGACGGATAGCCGTTTCATTGGTCACGGCAAAGCTGGTAAAACCAGTGCGCAGCATCAGCGGCACCTGATCGATCAGCACATCACCCACGGCCCTCACCTCACCCTGAAAATTCAGTCGTGACCGCAAAAGCGACGCATGGCTGAAACCACGCCCGTCATTATAGGCCGGAAAGCTGATGGCGGCGAGCGCGAGGCGATCAATAAAAGGATGAAGCTTTTCCACATCATCCGCCGGCGTGATCAGAACGCCAAGGCCCACATCGTTGCTTTCTTGGGCGCGAGCGATGAAGGCGTCGAAAGGCAGGATCGTTTGCTGATCATCCTCAGCCTTGACCTCTTCCGTCTCAATCACCCACGGATCGTTTTCAACAAAACCGCTCTCGTTCCAGATTTTCGTCATCGTTCGGTTCCTTATGCGGCGGCAGCAGCGGCTGGATAGAGCGCTTCTTTGAAAGGCTGCTGCCCGACACGACGATACGCTTCGAGGAATGTCTCTTCTTTTGAAAGACGCAAACCGAGATAGGTATCGACGATGGTTTCCACCGCGTCCGTCACTTTTTCCGGCTCAAAACCGCGACCGATGATTTCACCGATGGACGAGTTCTCATCACCCGATCCGCCAAGCGTGATCTGGTAAAGCTCCGCACCCTTCTTTTCCACGCCCAGCAGGCCGATATGACCGACATGGTGGTGTCCGCAGGCATTGATGCAGCCGGAAATCTTGATTTTCAGCTCACCGATTTCTGCCTGACGTTCCGCAGAGCCAAAACGGGTGGAGATTTCCTGAGACAGTGGAATAGAGCGCGCATTGGCCAGCGCACAATAATCCAGCCCGGGACAGGCAATAATATCGGTAATCAGACCAGCGTTTGCCGTTGCAAGACCAGCACCGAGCAAAGCCCGATAAACCGGCTCGAGATCAGCCAGCGCCACATGTGGCAGAATGATATTCTGCTCATGGCTGATACGGATTTCATCCAGCGCGTAGTCTTCAGCGATATCGGCAACGAGATCCATCTGCTCGTCGGATGCATCGCCTGGTATACCGCCGATAGGCTTCAGTGAAATCGTCACCATGCCGTAATCAGGATTCTGGTGCGGCTGCACGTTCTGGTCCACCCAGCGGGCGAAATCCGCGTCGGCCTTCTTCCAGCGCGCAAGGCTTTCCCAGCCCTCCGGGCGCTGCTTCAAATCTGGCGATGCGAAATAGGACGTGATTGCGGCGATGTCGGCATCCGGCAGTTTTAATTCACCGTTTTTCAGGTTGGCGAATTCCGCTTCCACCTGACGCGTCAGTTCTTCCGCACCCGTTTCATGAACGAGAATCTTGATGCGCGCCTTGTACTTGTTGTCGCGACGGCCATGCAGATTATACACGCGCATGATGGCTGTCGTGTAGGACAGCAAATCCTCTTCCGGCAGGAAATCGTTGATCTTCTTGGCGATCATCGGCGTTCTGCCCTGCCCGCCGCCGACGTAAACCGCAAAGCCGATTTCGCCCTTTTCATTCTTCTTCAGATGCAAACCAATGTCGTGGACCTGAATTGCTGCGCGATCCTGCGCAGCACCCGTGACCGCAATCTTGAACTTGCGTGGCAGGAACGAGAACTCCGGGTGAACGGAAGACCACTGGCGCAGGATTTCCGCGTAGGGGCGCGGATCTGCAACTTCGTCAGCCGCAGCACCGGCAAAGTGGTCAGCCGTAACGTTGCGAATGCAATTGCCCGATGTTTGCAGGGCGTGCATTTCCACGCTGGCAAGTTCAGCCAGAATATCCGGCGTATCGGACAGACGAGGCCAGTTGTACTGAATGTTCTGGCGCGTAGTAAAGTGGCCGTAGCCGCGGTCGTATTTACGCGCAATATGCGCCAGCATCCGCATCTGCTTTGAATTCAGCGTGCCGTAAGGAATAGCGACGCGCAGCATGTACGCGTGCAATTGCAGATAGACGCCATTCATCAAACGCAATGGCTTAAAGGCATCTTCGGCCAGCTCGCCGGAAAGGCGTCGTTCCACCTGATCGCGGAACTGCTCCACGCGGCCGTGAACAAAAGCGTGGTCGAATTCGTCGTAGCGGTACATGGTATTCCTCAGACTGCGATGAAGGCTGCGTCAGCTGGCTTGAAGCCGTTGGCATAATGTATGGTTGGGCCTGCGGCGCGGATACGCTCACGCAGGCGGGTTGGCCACAAAAAGCCGTTGTCTTCCGTGACCTCAACGATGGCAACATCAACCACCTTGTTGGCAGAGAAATCACGCTTACCGATTTCCTCCAGCGAGGCCACCGCCTCCGCATGGCGTGCAACGAGGGCTGATTGAAGATTTTCGCTCCACTCGCCATTGGCATCGAGCCAGACGGCAATGCCATCGCCCAGACGGTTGGCTGTCAGAACCTTGTCAACCATTTGCATACTCCTGTTTCAGACCCTGATGCGTACCCGTTAAGGCAAGCGCTTCGGATCTTTCAAAATTCGCACCGGCAACTGCATCACCAATGATGACCATGACCGGACCAGCAAGTTCATCGCGATGTTCAAGCGCCGGCAAATCTCTCAATGTGCCGTGCATGAGGCGACGATAAGACCGGCTGGCATTCTCGATAACAGCGACGGTCGTGTCAGCATTCAAGCCCGCGTTCATAAGCCGTGTAGCAACCGAGGCAGCAACAGAGCGGCCCATGTAAACGGCGATTGTCGCGCCCGATACGGCGAGACGCGCCCAATCCGGCAACACATCACCGGCAAGATCGTGGCCGGTGGTGAAGATCAGCGACGATGCAACACCGCGCAGCGTCAGTGGCAATTCAAAGTCGGCAGCAGCAGCGAAAGCAGAGGTGATGCCCGGTACGATTTCATAACCGATGCCCGCTTCACGCAACGCGGCCATTTCTTCCGCCGCACGACCATAAATCAGCGGATCGCCGGATTTAAGGCGCACGACGCGCTTGCCCTGCTCTCCCAGCGACACAAGCAATTTATTGATGTCGCTTTGTGACTTGGAATGACAGCCCTTGCGTTTACCCACGGAAAGACGCTCCGCGTCACGGCGGCCCATATCGACAATTTCCTGCGGCACCAGTGCATCATACACGATGACATCCGCTTGCATCAGAACGCGCTGCGCACGCAAAGTCAGCAGGTCTTCCGCGCCGGGACCAGCACCGACCAGCCAGACATAACCATCATGCCGTTCTGGCGATTGCAAAAGCTGCGCAGCTGCGTTGTGGGCGGCGTCGATATCATTCAGTGCCACGGCGTCGGCCACGCTGCCTGAGAAGAACCGGCGCCAGAAATTACGCCGAAGTGCGCCCTTCGGCACATTCTGCTCCGCTGCGTCACGATATTCCACCGCAAGACGCGCCAGACGACCAAGCGACGGTGCAAGCATCTGGTCTATGCGCGCCCGGATAAGCTGGCCAAGCACAGGCCCCGCCCCTTCAGTACAGATTGCCACTGCAAGGGGCGCACGAGACACCAGACCCGGCGTATAGAAATCGCAATATCCAGGCTGGTCCACCGCGTTTGCCGGGATAGATTTCGCACGGGCCACATCAACGATTTCGCGGTCCAGCGCCTCATCCCCAGTCGCAGCGAAGACAAGAACCATGCCGTCCACAAGTTCCGGTGAGAACGGAATCCGATGATGGGTTACCTTACCCTGCGCGAGCAGCGCCGCATAATCATCTTGCGGGGCATCGGAAAAAGCGCAAATCTCAGCACTGGTATTGAGAAGCAGACGAACCTTTGCAAAGGCTTCATCGCCATTACCAAAAACCGCGACAGACCGCCCCTCCACCTTGAAAAAAGCAGGAAAAGTCGTAAGCCGATGATCGGCTTTATCTGAAGGGTCTTGCAGCATGGCCATAATATGTCCGATCAAGCGCCAGGATTGAAGGTACAGAAATTCGCTTGCTATATTGCAGTAGATTTTTATTTCTCAGCAAGCTCTGATTTGGAGGAAAAGCAACCGATGCGAAGAAATAGTCACGCTGTTGTAATTCCACCTATTTTCTACAAAAATTCTAGTCTTTTCGGGCGTTTTTTGTTCTAAACGCCATCAACCAAGAAGCCGCAAACCGACAGGAAATTACCTTGACTGAACGTACAATAGCCTCTCGTCTGCTCAACGTCATTGAGAGCGATATTCTGCCCTTGACGGTGCGCGGCGTATCACTTGGAAACAAGGTTTTCGGCGCAGCCATTCTGCGAAAGTCCGATCTCTCGCTGGTGATCGCCGAAACCAACAATGAGTTGGACAACCCGCTGTGGCACGGCGAAGTTCACACATTGAAGCGGTTTTACGAGTTGGGTGAGAAGCCGGACACCAAAGACCTGATTTTTCTGTCCACGCACGAACCCTGCACCATGTGCATGTCCGCAATAACATGGGCGGGCTTTGACAATTTCTATTCCTTCTTCAGCCACGAAGATTCTCGCGATGCATTTGCCATTCCGCACGATCTGAAAATTCTGAAAGAAGTTTTCGGATTGGAGCCGGGCGGTTACCATCGCAGCAACGCATTCTGGAATTCCTATTTCATCTCGGATCTGGTGGAAAACGAGGACGATCCGCTCAAAATGCAATTGAAAGAGCAGACGGCTCGCATCAAGGCGGTCTACAACGATCTCTCGGTCAACTACCAGTCGTCCAAGGGCGACAACAACATTCCGCTCAACTGAACTGCGCCTCAGAAAGCACGATCACATGGAAGCCTCCAAGGACATTTCCCGTCTCATCGAAATCATGGAGGCATTGCGCCAGCCGGAAACGGGATGTCCCTGGGACATCGTCCAGACGTTTGAGACCATCAAGCCTTATACGGTGGAAGAAGCCTACGAGGTCGCCGACGCTATTGAGCGCAATGACATGGACGATCTCTGCGACGAGCTTGGCGACCTGTTGTTGCAAGTCGTTTTTCATGCGCGAATTGCCGAGGAAATGGGCGAATTTTCCTTCGGTGATGTGGTGCATGCCGTAACGTCCAAAATGATCCGCCGCCATCCGCATGTGTTTGCCGTTTCTGCGGCAGACACTCCCGAGTCCGTAAAAATCCAGTGGGATGTCATCAAGGCGGCTGAAAAGCGGGAACGTGCAGAACGCCGGTTGAAGCGCGGCATAACCGGGGATTTCAAGGCGGGATTTCTTGGCTCAATCCAGCGCACCCAACCGGCGTTGACCGAGGCGTTGAAGCTTCAGGAGCAAGCCGCACGCGTCGGTTTCGATTGGTCTGCGCCGGAGCCCATTCTCGACAAGATCGAGGAAGAGATAAAGGAACTGCGCGAGGCACTTGCGAGCGGCAAGCCTGAGAAGGTTGCGGATGAACTGGGCGATTTGATTTTCGCGCTGGTTAACATCGGTCGCCATGTCAAAACCGACCCCGAAAACGCGTTAAGAGGCACCAACACGAAGTTCCGCCGCCGTTTCAATCACATCGAGACGTCACTGACAGAGAACGGCGAAACGCTCGAATCTGCCACGCTGGAGCGGATGGAAGATTTGTGGCAGGCAGCCAAGGCCATCGAGCGTCAAATCGTCGACTGATCGCAAGTGATGTTGATTAGCCGGCGTGACGCATGTTGCTGGAAATGCCGGGAGCGTCGGCAAAATCATCGGGCCGATAGACAGTCAGGCGATCACGTCCGGCTGCTTTCGAAGCGTAAAGTGCCATATCAGCCATTTTCATGAGAGCGTGCGGGGTGGTGTTTTTCTCTTCGCACACGGCAAGTCCCATGCTCAACGTCGCAACGACTTTCTGCTCATCAATCGTGTGTTTTATTGAACTGACGAACTGGCGAATGCTTTCGGCCAATATCGACGCTTCGCCCTCGCCGGTTGCCGGAAGAAACAGAATGAACTCCTCGCCGCCGAAACGGGCAAAGCTGTCATTCGGACGGATGCGGATCGATAGCTCCCGCGCAACTCTCACAAGCACCTCATCGCCGGCCAGATGACCGAAGCCATCATTGATGCGCTTGAAGTGATCGATGTCGATCATCACAATTGCATCTCCCTGCCGCAAAACGGTGGGCAGGCGGACGGAAAACGAGCGGCGGTTTGGAACGCCGGTCAAAATATCGAGATCGGCCAGCCTCTTTAAGCCTTCCTCAGCCCGCTCTTTCACCAGAGCGAGAACGAAAACGGCGATGGCAAAATGGCACACGATCGATACGAAGAACGCATTTCTCGGCGCGATAAACGCTATTTTGGGAAGAAGCGTGCCGATGACAACAAGCGCGCTGAGAAACGCAGCAAACGCAATCGTCGCCGCAAGAGTCTTGCGCACAGGCAGCCGCTCAACGATCCGATCCGAGAAAACGGTGTAGGCTGCGGCGAACAGCAAAATCGCCGATGCGGTTTGTGATGCGGCCGTTCGCGCTTCCGTAACGACGTACAAACCCGTCACGACAAGCGATGCGCACACCAAGACCGGCAACAGCAGAATAAACCACTCTCTACGCCGACGTTTCTGGCTGCTGATTCTGCACATTCCGATCCAGAAAATCGAATAGCCGACCAGACCTGCGAAGTTACCTGCCAGTGAAAAGAGATTGGTGAAATCTGTAAATATCTTGCCCAAGCTGACCAAGGTGGAGGCCATTGAAACGAGAAAAAAACCGATCGCAAGAAAACCCAAGCCGACGCTTTCACGCGATTGCGAGCGGACATACAGAAAGCACAGTGCTGCAACGAAGAAAGAAAGCTTATGAAGAAGCAGAACTGTCGGTAGATCCAAGGGTTGTAACATTATTATCGGCTCGTCTGAACGGAGCGACAATATCGCATAAAGCGTGTTACGAAACCCTAACAACTGAGGGACAATTGGTTGCGTATTGCGCATAACAGATATGCGCCAAAAGCTTTAGTTTTAGATAACGATTCTTCGTTTTTGACAAAACGCAAAACGGGCTATCGCTCCCAGTCTTCAGTCTCGATTTTCTGTGCTTTGCCCAATCGTTGATCAAGCTCCAGCGTCTGCGCTTCGGACAGCCGTAAATCGAGGGTAACGGAACCGTCCTCATTGTCCTCGCGAGAAACAACGATGGCGTTATTGTAAACCCAAGATAGAAACGGCAATTGCTCCGGGTTCAGTACGACAGTGGTTTCCGTCAACACGCCTGAAAGCCGATTCGATATCTCGTCCATGAGATTATCGACGCCCTCGCCGGTGACGGCAGACACAGCGCGGACATTTGCCCTGCCCTCTGCCTTTTGCACGATGGCATCATGTGCCTCGAGATCAAGGCGATCGACCTTGTTCCAGACTTCGATGATCTTCTCGTCAGCAACTTTTTCATCGATGCCGAGATCGCTGAGAATGCGCAGCACATCTGCGGACTGCGCGCTGTTGTCAGGATCGGCCATATCCCGAACGTGCAGAATGAGGTCGGCTTCCAGCACTTCTTCCAGTGTTGCGCGGAATGCAGCCACCAAATGCGTTGGAAGATCAGAGATGAAACCAACCGTGTCGGACAGAATAACCGTGCGACCATGCGGCAGTTTCATGCGGCGCAGAGTGGGGTCAAGCGTTGCGAACAACATGTCTTCGGCCAGCACGCCAGCCCCGGTAATCCGGTTAAACAGCGTCGATTTTCCGGCGTTGGTATATCCAACAAGCGCAACAATCGGGTGCGGTACCTTGCGGCGCTTGGCACGGTGAAGCTGGCGCGTGCGCACCACTTGCTCCAACTCGCGCTCCAGCTTCACAATGCGATCTTGCAGCAAACGACGGTCGGCCTCGATCTGGGTTTCACCGGGACCACCCATAAAACCCGCGCCACCGCGCTGGCGCTCAAGGTGGGTCCAGCTTCTGACCAGACGGCCCTTTTGATAATTCAAATGGGCGAGATCAACCTGAAGCGTGCCCTCTTTTGTCGAGGCGCGGCGACCGAAGATTTCCAGGATCAGACCTGTACGGTCGATGACCTTGGCATTCCATTCTTTTTCAAGATTACGCTGCTGAACGGGCGTCAAAGGGTGGTCGACGATGACCAGACCGGAGTTGGTCTCATCCAGCAATTGCCCAATTTCCTCCACCTTGCCACTGCCGAACAACGTAGCGGGGCGGGGCTGGTTGACAGGAACGATCAAGCCTTCAGAAACGTGCAGGTCGATGGCGAGAGCAAGACCTTTTGCCTCTTCGAGCTTTGCTTCCATGCTGCGCAAAGGCGCCGTCGCCGTTGCCTCCCGCGAGCTTCGCGCCTGTTTCAAAACCGGTATGATAACCACCGCACGCATATCGTCCCGGTGCTTTTCGAGCTCGGGAATAATGGATTCATTCGATGTATCGCGGGTTGAAATGTGCTCGTACCTTCTTGCTTGTCCAGGCGCCGTCAGGAAAAGACGGATACGCATCTAGCGGAAAACAACGGTCCCGGTTTTAGGTTCCGTTGTTGGCCGCATCATCGTTGGAATATACGCTTTAATTAAGCCGCGCTGCTTACGCAGCACCCTCTTCCGACTCAAACATCTGCATCGGCTGGCCGGGCATGATTGTCGAAATTGCGTGCTTGTAGACGAGCTGGGAGTGCCCATCACGACGCAGCAGAACACAGAAATTGTCGAAAGATGTAACAACGCCTGTCAGCTTGACACCGTTGATAAGAAAAATAGTCAACGAAATCTTTTGCTTACGAACAGTGTTCAGGAAAAGATCTTGCAGGTTTTGAGAACGTTCCGCCATAGCGCCGATTCTTTCTTTTTTGCCCGGATGGGACACCGGGAAATAAACATATCAATAATAGGATCGGTTGAGCGTCGTCCCCTGCCAGCCGATCAGCACCTCTGGTATCAAATCACGATCTGTTCCGCAATCTCGAAAAACTCACCCGGATTCGATCGGACAGGCTTTTTCTCCGTTCGCGAACGGTATTTTAGAAGTATTGAATGGATACACGGAATAGCTGTTCCACGTCACGCACAGCATCTGCCGATGCAAACAATATGACGCGATCCTTCGCTTTGATTTTGGTGTTTCCATCCGGTCGCAAAACACATTTGTCGCGATATATGACGCCGATGCGAATACCATTCGGCAGGTCGATATCCCGCAGCGCCTGCCCGACGAGCGGCGATGTTTCCAGCGCTTCCGCTTCGATGATTTCACCATTGCCCCGCTGCACCGCATAGACCGAGCGAATGCGGCCTTTTCTGACGTGCTGCAACACGCGCGAAATCGTCACGGCGCGTGGGTTGATGAAGGCATCAAGACCAAGAGATTTTGCGACATCGTGGAAAGACGGCCCATTCAGCAAGGCCAGGTTCGACTTGCAGCCAAGCTGCTTTGCCATCACGGCGCCGAGGATGTTCGTCTGGTCGTTGTTGGTCAGCGTCACAATCAGGTCGGCGTCCTGAATGTCTGCCTGATGCAGAATTTTCTGGTCGAGTACCGAACCGTTCAACACGATGGTGGAGTTAAGCTGTTCCGACGCTGCGATCGCACGCTCGCGGTCAAGTTCAATGATTTTCACCCGTGTCTGCGGCTGAATTTCCTCGATGGAGCGCGCAACATATTGCCCGATATTACCGCCGCCCGCGATGACGATGCGGCTTGCTTCTTTCTCTTCGTGGCCGAAAAGTCCCAGCGTTCTGCGGGCGTGCTGGTGCTGACAGATCACGTAAGCCAAATCGCCGGTGCGCAATTGTTCGGACGAATCCACCGCCTTCAAATGGCCGCCGCGATAGACACCGACAACCGTTGCCACCAGATCGGGAAACAGATTGCTCAGTTGCTGCAAAGGCGTGTTGACGACCGGGCAATTCTCCATGCACTCTATGGCGAGCATAAAGACATTGTCATCGGCAAAACGCACCACATCGGTTGCGCCCGGAAAAGCGATGCGCCGCAGCACCATCTTGCCGACTTCGATCTCAGGCGAAATCGTCACGTCGATGGACATGTTCTCACGGCTGAACAGATCGCCATATTCGGGCCGAAGATAACTCTGGTCGCGGATACGGGCAATTTTTGTCGGGACGCTGAACAGCGCGTGCGCCACTTCGCACGCGACGATATTGATCTCGTCATAGAGCGTCACGGCAATGATCATATCCGCCTGATCGGCGCCTGCCTTGGCCAGCATATCGGGATGCGCGCCATGCCCTACATAGCCGCGAACATCCAGCGTTTCGGTGATAGCCGTGATCAGCGCCGCCGAGGTATCGATAACGGAGACCTCGTTATCTTCACGCGACAATTGCTCCGCAATGCCGTAACCCACTTGGCCTGCGCCGCAAATGATGACTTTCATACGCTCTCTCTGAACGGCAAGTGTAAGAAATTATACGCCAAGGGATTTCAGTTTACGGTGTAGAGCCGAGCGCTCCATCCCTACAAATTCCGCCGTTCTGGAAATATTGCCGCCGAAACGATTGATCTGCGCCATCAGATAATCACGCTCGAACATTTCGCGCGCCTCACGCAGTGGCAACGTCATGATGTGCTGATCACCCTGCGCAGAGATTTTTGGCAACATATCGCCAATGTCCGCAGGCAGCATATCCGCCGTAATCGGCGTATCGCCACCCTCAGGGCGCGCAAGGATCATCAGGCGTTCGATGTTGTTGCGAAGCTGACGGATGTTGCCAGGCCAGCCGTGTGTCTGAAGCACGGCCATCGCGTCATCACCAATCTTGCGAGGCCGAATACCGGCCTGCTCGGAAATCTGGCGCATGAACATATCCACGAGGAATGGAATATCTTCACGACGCTCCGCGAGCGCCGGCACCTTGACCGGAACGACGGCCAGACGATGATACAGGTCTTCACGAAACAGACCGTCAGCGATCAATCCTTCGAGGTTGTGGGCCGTGGAGGAGATAATGCGAACATCGACCTTCACGCGTTTTCCACCACCGACACGCTCAAACTGTTGGTCCACCAGAACGCGCAAAATCTTGTTCTGCGTTTCGCGGGGCATTTCGCCGACTTCATCCAGATAAAGAACGCCGCGATGCGCTTCTTCCAGCGCGCCGACCTTGCGCGGTTGTCCGGGCAGGCCTTCCGTGCCGAAAAGCGCAATTTCCATGCGGTCAGGCGTGATAGTCGCGGCATTCAGGGCCACGAAAGGACCGGTTGCACGCGAAGACTTCTTATGGATCATCCGCGCCACCAACTCCTTGCCGGAGCCGGATGGGCCGAGGATCATGATGCGGCTGTTGGTGGGCGACACGCGATCAATCGTCTGGCGCAACTGTGAAACGGCTAGCGACGCGCCGATCAATTCAACCGCGTCGCCGGTCCGCTTTTTTAGCTCGAGTACCTCACGTTTCAGCTTCGAGTTCTCAAGGGCGCGCTCGGCAATCAGAATCAGGCGGTCGGCCTTAAAGGGCTTTTCGATGAAATCGAAGGCACCACGCTTGATGGCATTGACCGCCGTTTCAATGTTGCCATGACCGGAAATCATCACCACGGGAAGATCAGGGTGGCGGCTCTTGATTTCGTCCAGAAGGGCCAAGCCATCCAGTTTGCTGCCCTGCATCCAGATATCGAGGAATATCAGCCGCGGCACGCGCTCGGAGATTGCAGCCAGCGCGCTGTCACTGTCAAAAGCCATGCGTGTTTCATGGCCCTCATCGGACAAAATACCTGCCACGATTTCGCGGATGTCCGCCTCATCGTCCACGACCAGAATATCAGACGCCATATGCAACTTCCTTGTCATTTTCGCTGCCAGCCGCTTCGACATGCGGCAACAGAACTCTGATCATGGCGCCGTGGCCGTGATCGAAATCGGCAGGCGCATCGTGCAACTCAAGATGACCGCCGTGTTCTTCAATAATCTTCTTGACGATTGCGAGACCAAGGCCCGTGCCTTTCTCGCGCATCGTCATGTAGGGTTCTAAAATGCGGTGACGGTTTTCGACCGGAAGCCCCCGGCCATTATCGATCACATCCGCAATGAAGCGGTTGTTTTCCACATCGAAGGACGCCCTGACGAGGATTTTTCCTTCGCGTGGATGCTCGCTCGTTTCAACAGCTTCGATGGCCTCAGTGGCATTCTTGATAAGGTTACCGAAGGCTTGGCCCAACATGCGGGCATCGAACATGCCCTGAAGCGCATCGTCACCAAACTCGGTTACAAACGTCACATGCGCTGCGCCCATTTCCCTGAGGAATGTGGCGTCCTTGAGGATGGTGCGCAAATCCGACATCTCTTTGGTCGGCTTCGGCATACGCGCAAAGGCGGAAAACTCATCCACCATGCGGCCGATATCGCCCACCTGGCGCACGATGGTGTCCGTACACTGATCGAACACGGCACGGTCGGCTTCGTCGTGGATCTGCTTGCCGAAGCGGCGTTTGATGCGTTCTGCGGAAAGCTGGATCGGTGTCAGCGGGTTTTTGATCTCATGTGCGATGCGCCGCGCAACTTCCGACCAGGCGGTGGAGCGCTGAGCAATCACGAGATCGGTAATGTCGTCCAACGTGATGACATAGGATTCGTGACCATCGCGGGCGTCTTCGCGCGTGACCTGGACGTTGAGCGTTCTTTCCTTGCCGCGCCGGATGATGTTGATCTGATTGCGGAAATCCATGCGCGCCGATGCGGCGGCTTCGGTCACGACATGTTCGATTTCCGGTGCCACGTCCACCAACGGCGCACCAAGAAGGTCTGCGGCAGACACGGCTAGAAACTCTTCAGCGGATGGATTGGCAATGGTGATGTTGCGGTGTTCATCAACGCCGATCACGGCGGCAGTTACACCCGAAAGCACGGCTTCGATGAAGCGGCGGCGATTGTCGATATCATCCTTGGCCTCGATGATTTCGCCCTGCTGGCTGCGGATTTCGGAGATCATCTTGTTGAAGGTACGGGACAAACGCCCCACGTCGCCATCGACGGCACGCACAGGAACGAGCACATGCATGTTGCCCATGGCCACGCTGTCAGCAGCGCTGATCAGCAGCCGGATGGGTCGGACGATCCGGTCAGCAACGGCGATGGCCGTCCAGATCGCAGCGAGAAGCACGATCAGCGCAAAGCCGAGATAGAGAATGGCAAAGGCTATTTGCAGCGGCGCTCGGCCCGCTTCCATGGCTTTATATTCAGCCCGGTTTTCTTCCATCAGCCGCATGGCCGACATGACCTTCGGGTCCACAGCGCGCACCGTATAAAGGAACGTGCCGTTGATGCCTTCCAGCTTTATAATCGCGCCAACAAGGTTGGTGATCCCAGGCGGAATGAGCGTCGGTTGACCGGCGGCGGCTTTCTCAAGCGCGTCTTGTGGAATGGCGGGAAGCGGCTTTTCGGTCGGTATATCGGCCTGAACAACGGCATCGCCATCTTCCTGCACAAGAAATGCGCCTAAAAAACCACGCCCCTTTGCCTGCCTCGTCATCAACTCAACAAAGCCGGTACGATCCAGATAAAAGAGAGCACGGTTGCGATCTAGGTCTGTCGCCATCGACAGCGTCTGACCCTGCAAATAACCAGCATTTTCCAGCATGTACGCTTGGGCAATATTGCTGGATGAATCCACGATTGCCTGCGTGCGAATGGCAAACCAGCGATCAAGCCCGACATTCAGCGTGATACTGGCGAAGATTGCCACCAGCACTGCGGGTGTGATCGCCACAATGGAAAACAGCGCAACGATGCGCACATGCAATCGTGCCGCCGCCCGGCCCCTGCGTCGCGCCTTGATAAGCCGACTGATTTCGCGGCCGATCAGATACATCAGCCCGAGAATAAACACAGAGTTGATGACGACGGATGCGATGACGACGTTTGAGGTCGGCGCAATGGGGGTAAGGCCCAGCAGCACAAACAAGGTGAGCATGGCGCAGACAAGTGCGATGCCCGCAAGCACAAGCCCCGGCAAGGCAAAGGACATGCGCCGATCAGCGATCACGACATCCGCTGACGCTCGCTCAGAAATCCTATCGGCGACAGACTTGCGCATCGATCATCTTCCCTGCCACTCCATGCAGCAACACAATCTTGAAAAGAAGAAGCCACACTCGCAAAAAGCGAATCCGTAGCTTCCCCGTGATTTTCAAGCAACACATTGTGGCGAAAATGCAACGACCACCGCGTATTGTCAACCGTATCAGGCGGTTCTGGAGCTTCGATAGACCGACACACCAAGCTCGCGAATCTTCTTGCGCAGAGTGTTTCGGTTGAGGCCGAGAAGGTCGGCTGCCTTGATCTGGTTGCCACGTGTGGCAGTCAGCGCAGCGAGAATGAGTGGATACTCCATCTCCGTCAAAACACGGTCATAAAGGCCGGGTGGCGGCAGGTTTTCACCAAAACTGGAGAAATAATCCCGCATGTTTTCTTCTACGGCCTGCGAGATCGTCATCGATCCGTTGCGCACCGCAGTCCGGTCAATCGGGCTATCTGGAACATCGGATTGAAGCTCCTGATCGATGATTTCGCGTGTGATAACTTCCTGTGGATAGAGCGCCATCAAACGGCGGATGAGGTTTTCCAGCTCACGCACGTTGCCCGGCCACGCATAGGCCTTCATCAATTCCAGCGCTTCGGTTTCGAAACGCTTGCCCTCAAGCCCTTCCTTTTCCCCCGTCTGGATGAAATGGCGAACGAGGTCTGGAATGTCTTCTGCACGATCACGCAGCGGCGGCAGGCGCAAAGGCACCACGTTGAGGCGATAATAAAGGTCTTCGCGGAACAGGCCCTGATTGATGGAGGTCTTCAAATCCTTGTTGGTCGCTGCCACGATGCGAACATCGGTGCGGATGGGCGTGCGCCCGCCGACTGTGGTGTATTCGCCCTGCTGAAGAACTCGGAGAAGACGGGTCTGCGCATCCATCGGCATATCGCCGATTTCATCCAAAAACAGCGTGCCCCCCTCGGCCTGTTCAAACCGGCCCGTGGAACGGTTCTGTGCGCCGGTGAAGGCACCTTTTTCATGGCCGAAAAGTTCGGACTCGATCAGATCACGCGGAATGGCCGCCATGTTGATCGCCACGAAGGGGCCATTGCGGCGCTTGCCGTAGTCATGCAGCGCGCGCGCCACCAGTTCCTTACCCGTACCGGACTCGCCGGTAATCATCAGCGTCAGGTCCGTCTGCATCAAACGCGCCAGCACGCGGTAGATTTCCTGCATGGCGGCAGAGCGACCGACCAGCGGCATACCGTCCTGCATATCGTCGTCCAGCTTGGCTGGCTTGCGCTTTGGCTCAGACAAGGCGCGACCGATGATAGCGATGAGTTCTGTGAGGTCGAAGGGCTTGGGCAGATAATCGTAAGCACCTTTTTCTGATGCCTTGATGGCCGTCATAAAGGTGTTCTGTGCGCTCATCACCAGAACGGGCAGATCAGGCCTTGCCTTTTTGATGCGTGGCAGAAGATCGAATGCGTTCTCATCCGGCATCACCACGTCGGTCACAACCAGATCGCCCTCGCCCGCCGAAACCCAGCGCCAGAGCGTTGCCGCATTGGAGGTGATACGCACGTCATACCCGGCACGGCTGAGAGCCTGATTGAGAACGGTGCGGATGGCTGCATCGTCATCGGCCACGAGAATCGTTGCTGTCATGATTTGTGTCCTGTCGGGTTCGGCAAGATGCTATCGTCAGCCGCCACTTCGGGCGAGACGGGCATTAATACGCGGAAAGTGGTGCGATGATTCTGGCTGTCACATTCCACGATGCCGCCATGGGCACCGATAAGTTTTGCGACGAGCGCAAGGCCAAGGCCGGAACCATTGGTCTTCGTTGTAATGAACGGATCGAAAAGATGCGGCACGAGATCAGCTGGAACGCCGGGGCCATTATCATGCACGCAGAATTCCAAAGGCAGTGAAATGCGCTCTCGCGTACCCGCCACAGACAGGCGAATGCCGGGACGATAGGCCGTCGTCAGAATGATTTCGCCGTCCTGCTGATTGCCGACGGCTTCCGCCGCATTCTTCACCAGATTGAGGAAGACCTGCACCAGCTGATCGCGATTGGCATAAACCGCAGGCAGAGATGGATCGTAATTCTCGGTAATCTTGATGTTGCGGGCAAAACCGGCTTTCGCCACGGCTTTCACATGGTCCAGAACCGAGTGGATGTTGATGGGCATACGATCCACAGGCCGCTCATCGGAGAAAATCTCCATGCGGTCCACCAGCGAAACGATGCGGTCGGTCTCATCGCAGATCAGCCGCGTCAGCGCCCGGTCCTCATCGGGAACCACCGTTTCCAGCAATTGCGCGGCGCCACGAATGCCCGATAGCGGGTTTTTGATTTCATGGGCCAGCATGGAGGCAAGGCCGGTGACAGAACGCGCCGCCGCACGGTGCGTCAGTTGACGGTCGATCTTATCGGCCATCGACCGTTCCTGAAAGACAACGACGACGGAACCGGGTTCACTGACGACCGGAGCCACGTAAAGGTCCACCAACTTGTCCTGCCCCAGACGAGGCGAGGAAAGATCGACGCGATATTCGTTGACCGGTGCCCGACGCTCCCGCACCTGATCGATCAGTGCCAGCAGCGGGCTTCCGAAGGGAATGAAAGTTGAAATGCGGTAGCGGGCCAGATGCGTGGCGCTGGCACCGAAAAATGCTTCCGCTTCCCAGTTTGCAAAGGCGATGAAACCTTCTGCGTCCACAAGAATAACGGGGTTTTGCACGGCATTGAGAACAGCCATGGCGAGAGCGTTGCTGACGCCCGGTGATGCATTTCCGGCGCTCATGCGGCCTTCCTCGCAGCAGATGTTTCTGCACCCTGTTGCAAGGCAGAGCGCAGCAATGCCGTCACTTGGCCCGTGTTTTTCGATGTCATGATGTCAACCTTGTCATCCGTCTTCATGTCAGGCGCAAACCGATCCAGATACCATCCGAGATGTTTGCGCGCGTGACGAAGCCCTGCTTCAATGCCGTAAAATTCCAGCATCAATTCGTAATGTTCTACCGCGAGATCGGCGATCTGATCGTCTTTCGGCGGTGCGTGACCAGCCAAAACAGCAGGCAACCATGGTTGCCCCTGCGCCCCGCGCCCGACCATGACGGCATCAGCGCCAGAACGGCGCAAAATTTCGGTCGCGTCAGTGGCACTTTCCACATCGCCATTGGCGATCAATGGCACCGAAATGACATCGCGAACGGCCTTGATCGCATCCCAGTTCGCACGGCCTTCATAGAACTGCATACGCGTGCGGCCATGGATGGTGATGAGCTGCACACCGGCGGCTTCGGCACGGGCCGCAATTTCTGGTGCGTTGATGGAGTTTTCATCCCAACCAAGTCGCATTTTTAGCGTTACCGGCACAGTCACGGCCTTCACCGTTGCTTCGATGAGGCTGAGCGCATGGTCAGGGTCGCGCATCAGAGCAGAGCCGGAATAACCGCCCGTCACCTTTTTGGCAGGGCAGCCCATATTGATGTCGATGACGCCTGCGCCATTGTCTGCCGAAATCTTCGCAGCTTCTGCCATCCAATATGCTTCACGACCGGCCAGCTGCACCATATGCGGAACCATGCCTGCGTTCTTCAGCCGCGCCCATGATTCGCCCTTATTGGCCACAAGCTCCCGGCTGGCAACCATTTCGGTCACCACAAGACCCGCGCCAAAACGCCAGGCAAGCCGACGAAACGGCAGGTCCGTTACACCAGACATGGGTGCCAGCACCGCCCGATTACGAATGGCGACCGAGCCTATTTTGAACGGGTCCGACAAGACCGGGAGGGACAAATTGGTGATCTTTCATGCAGATTAAAATATTGCATCATTTTTAGACAGCGTTTGTGCGCTTGCCAAGCACTTTCGCTGAAATAATTGCGTGTTTTTTCGATTAGTGTCTTTGCGGCAGGCAATGGCCCGAATACGGCGGAAATGAGCGACCCACCACAGATTGCAGTCTGGCTTATTCCTGCTGGCAATTCGTTTTTTAAAGCGATAGATCAGGTCTGTAAACCTTTGTAGGGATGCATAAACGCATAGGTTCAATGCAGGAATTCACTATGAAAATCGGGATCGTCATCGTTGCAGCAGGGCGCGGAGAACGCGCCGGTTCACCGGAGGAAGGCCCGAAACAATACCGCCCTATCGGTGGCAAACCCGTTATTGAGCATACGCTGGAAACATTTCTGCGATGGCCGGATAGCGCGTCGATCATTGTGGTTATTCATGCCGATGACCGCGCCCTTTTTGAACCTATCACCAAACGTTTGAATGCCGCCGACCGGATTGGCACCGTGATGGGTGGGGCAACGCGCCAGCAATCTGTTCTCGCGGGACTGGAGGCCTTGGAAAATCAAGGCATCACGCATGTGATGATCCATGATGCAGTTCGCCCGTTCATCGCTACTGACGTTCTCAAGCGCGTGAAAGCCGCGCTTTCCGGCGGCGCAAAAGCCGTTCTGCCTGCCCTGCCCGTTGCCGACACATTAAAGCGCGGCCATGCAGGATTTGTCAGCGAGACGGTATCGCGCAGCGATCTCTATGCGGCACAGACACCACAATCCTTCGACTACGCCACTATTCTCGCAGCCCACAGAACCGCCGCGACAGAGCAGCCAGACTGCACCGATGACGCGGCAATAGCCGAGTGGGCTGGCATACCCGTGATGCTGGTGGAAGGATCTGCCGATAATGTAAAACTGACTTTGAAACGAGATATCACCATGGCTGATGAAAAGCTTTCCGCTGGCTTACCGGATGTCCGCACCGGCAATGGTTACGATGTGCACCAGCTTGAAGCAGGCGATGGCGTGATTTTATGCGGCGTGCTTATTCCGCATGATCAGAAACTGAAGGGTCATTCGGACGCCGATGTTGCCCTGCACGCCTTGACGGATGCTCTTTTGGCGACCTGTGGCGCGGGCGATATCGGCGATCACTTCCCGCCGTCCGATCCACAATGGAAGGGTGCCGCTTCGCGCATCTTTCTGGAACACGCCGCTGAAGTGGTCCGCGGCAATGGCGGAACGATCATGAATGCTGACGTGTCGCTGATTGCCGAAGCGCCACGCATTGGTCCGCACCGGCAGGCCATGCGAGAGAACCTCGCCGACATTCTCGGCATCTCGCTTGACCGCTGCTCGGTAAAGGCGACGACCAATGAAACCATCGGCTTCGTCGGCCGCCGCGAGGGCATCGCGGCCATCGCAACGGCAACAGTGGTCTATCGATAGAGGTTCGCATGAGCATATTTCCGCAGGATATCGAATCTCTGGCGCGCAAAATCGTGCTGGAGTTCACCGACCGGGGACATATGCTTTCCACGGCAGAAAGCTGCACTGGTGGGCTGATCGCGGGCGCTCTGACAGAGATTTCCGGTTCTTCCGCCGTCGTGGATCGTGGTTTCGTGACCTACACGAATGACGCCAAGATGGACATGCTGGGGGTAACGTCCGCCACGTTGAATGGATTTGGCGCAGTTTCCAAAGAAACGGCGCTGCAAATGGCGCATGGTGCGCTGTTCAGATCACGCGCCCATTTTTCCGTTGCGGTCACCGGCATTGCCGGTCCGGGTGGAGGTTCAGCGATGAAACCGGTTGGCCTCGTGCATCTAGCGGCGAAATGCCGGAACGGTCGCTTTATTCACCGGGACATGCGTTACGGCGATATCGGGCGCGATGCAGTGCGGCTGGCGACTGTCAAAACCGCGCTGGACATGCTGATCGAACTGTCTCAGTCCATATAAATCTTGTTGGCCCGCGCCTCGAACGCCTCAGCGAACATGCGGAAGGCACGGTCGAACATGGAACCCATGACGGCGCCCAGAATGCGGCTTTTGAATTCGTAATCGATGAAGAAATAGACCGAGCAGCCACCATCTTCCGTTGGCTCAAAACGCCAGCGATTGTCGAGATATTTGAACGGGCCGTCCAGATATTTCACGTCGATTGCGTGTTCTTCTGGTTTCAACAACACCTGCGTCGTGAATGTTTCGCGAAAGGCTTTGTAGCCGACCGTCATATCCGCAATCATTAATGTCTTGCCGTCTCGCTCTTTTTTAGAACGAATGGTCAAACCTTCGCAGAGCGGCAAAAATTCCGGATATCTCTCCACATCGGCAACGAGATTATACATCCGTTCTGAAGAGTGTTTGACGTGTCTGCGGGTTTCAAAGTGCGGCATGAGCCGGAGTTAATGCGCGGCGCGAATAAGATCAAGAAGGTGACGCGCATGCGCTCTGGATTTCACCTGAAATATCGGCACGTGCGGCCCGTAAAGCTCGAAATTGCGCAGAAATATCGGCGCATGGCGCTTCTCGAAGTTCCATATGTAACTGAGAAACTCTCTGTCCGGTATCGGTTCAGGGCAACCGTCCGCCATATCGGGCCGAACCGTTCCGTAATATTTCACCACCCGCCGGACAACGCCGGTGAGGCATGTCAGGCGCGGCAAACGCATCCACACGACAACGTCGGTGCGGGGCAGCCGCAGATCAAAGGTGGAGGGATTGGCACCTTCCAGCACCCACCGGTCACGGCTGACAATATTTTCGATGATGCGGCGTTGCGCGCCTGTTTCCCGTTGAGTCCAGGAGGTTAACCAGCGCACATCTCGATCAATCGAAAAATATTCCAGTTTTCTATTGTCAGCCAGCGCTCTTGAAAAAGTCGTTTTTCCGGCCCCTGAATTGCCGACGACTGTTACCCGAGATGCTTTTGAGAGAAGAGAGGCGGCGCTTTCAATGTCGTCAACGAAACCCATCCTCGTCACCCTTGCATAGCTGCTTGCAGAAATTGGCTATTGCAACCATATTAGCCTGATCACTATTTATGTGCTACAAAGATTGCAGCCATGAGATGCAACTGCGCCGGATACTCATTTTCTCGCGCTTTCATATCTGGCACGTTTCCAATAGATATCTGACCACAGAAACCTGCCGAGTACAGCAATGGACGACTTTTCCAACATCATCAATCTTCTCGAATCCGCCAAACAGCTGGCTTCCATGAACAGTATGCCCATGCTGGCGTATCTTATTGATGTCGCAAAATGTGAGGCGCGCGAGAATAAGCCGGTTCTGCGTAAGCGCAAGCGCGGCGAATCAACGATAAAACAGGAAGCCGAAGTCTGAGGTTTAGGCTGGCCGTTTGTTGTTCAACATGCGAATATGAAGGCATTGAGTGGTCGCGTCGCGGCCACATTTCGTTTTACGGGATCAGGAGGAAACACGCATGAAATCCGTGTCTGTCGACCTCCGATCGTATGGCGAAGAGCGTCCCAAGGAACGACACGGCTTCGTGCAGCTGGTTCTGCCCGTTGCCGGTCAGCTTGAAATCGACGTCTGTGGTTTGCAGGAAAAGCTATCGCCCTCGAAGGGCGTTTTGATCCATCGGGACGCACTCCACACACAAAAGAGCGATGGGTTAAACCGCTCGCTGATTGTCGATGTGGATGAAAAGAGCGTCTCTGCGCAGCTTCTCGACAACTTCTCCTCCAGACCTTTTATCGATCTTTCCCAAAGAACATTGCGGCTCGTGAACTACATGCGCCACGTCAGGCACAAGGGTAATGACGAGGTTGGCACGGACGCGCTTTGGGCAAGGATGCTCATGGAAAGTCTTGCGAACGAAAACCCGGATGTCATGTCCCGACTTTCAGCCCTCAAGGCGTTGATGGAAATCGATCCCTTTATGCCTTGGAGCCTTGAGCGCATGGCGGATCATGCAGATATCAGCGTCAGTCGACTTCACGTTATTTTCCGTGAAGAATTCGATGAAACGCCGCATATTTGGTTGTCCGATATTCGAATGAAAAAGATATGTGCGCTTTTGGCGCACTCTTCGCTGGCCGTCGCGGAAATTGCCGATAGGGCCGGCTTTTCCGATCAAACCGCCCTCACCCGCGCCATGAAGAAAACGATGGGCACCACACCGGCTGCATACAGACGCGCAAATAACGCCCAACAACAGTAGTTTATGTCAAGACAGCCCGCCTCGGCCATGGCAAACAGCCCGTGGCAACGAATGGGCATGACATGAACAAGACTGGAACAGGTGTATTTTACGGCATGTTGGCGGGCGCGCTTTGGGGCGGAATATTTCTCGCTCCAAAGCTCATCCCCGCCGGCTTCACGCCATTGCAGCTTTCCACGGCGCGATATCTTACCTACGGCCTCATCGCCCTCATCCTGATCGGCCCGAAAATCCGGCGCGTGGCCTCGCGTTTCGGCAAGGCGGAATGGATTGCGCTGGGCTGGCTGAGCCTTGTCGGCAACATCATCTATTATGTTTTGATCTCGACGGCGGTGCAGCTGAGTGGCGTCGCCTTCACCTCGATTATAATAGGCTTTTTGCCTGTGGCAGTCACGATCATTGGCAGTCGCGATCACGGTGCTGTTTCCCTCAAACGCCTCTGGCCGTCGCTGCTCTTCGGCGCAATCGGCATCCTCGGCATTTCATGGCAATCGCTGACGGAAGGTGACGGCGGACTGGATATGGCAAAGATCGTGGGTCTTGCCTGTGCCCTTGGCGCACTCGCTTCATGGACAGCCTTCGCCGTTGGAAACGCCCGCTGGCTCACCCGCTTGCATGACGTCACTGCCGATGAGTGGAACCTGATGACAGGCGTTGTGACAGGGGGCTTGGCGCTGGCGCTGGCCATTCCCGCCTTTGCCTTTGGCGAGACCGTCCACACCAATGAAGACTGGACGCAATTCCTGGCGGTCGCTGCCGGGCTCGGCTTCTCAGCCTCTATCCTCGGTAATGCCCTGTGGAACCGCATGAGCCGCCTGCTGCCGCTGACGATGGTGGGGCAGATGATCCTGTTCGAAACACTGTTTGCTTTGCTCTACGGTTTTCTGTGGGAGCAGCGTGGACCGACGCTGATCGAAAACGCGGCTATTGTTTCAGTCGTGGTGAGCGTGTTGCTGTGTATGCAGGCGCATAGGCCCACCAAGGTGCATGGGTAAATATTACTTGTGAGGTGTGGGCGTGAGTTTTTTTGAACAGGCTCATAGCACCCTCATTCGTCATGCTCGAGCTTGTCCCGAGCATCTGCTACGCCTCATTTTTTGCCACGTCGGTAGATCCTCGGGACAAGCCCGAGGATGACGTCGAGAGTGACTGATGCGCTGAAATATCCGGTGTCACTTGCTGACAGCAGCTTATTCCGCAGCCGCCAGCAGCTTCTTCTCGCGATTAGCACGCAGACGTTCAAAGTCATCACCCGCATGGTGAGAAGAACGGGTCAGCGGGCTGGATGACACCATCAGGAAGCCCTTGGTGTATGCGATCGTCTCGTAAGACTTGAACTCTTCCGGTGTCACAAACGCTTCGACCTTGTGGTGCTTGCGCGTTGGCTGGAGATACTGGCCGATGGTCAGGAAGTCGACATCCGCGGTGCGCAAGTCGTCCATCAATTGCAGCACTTCATTGCGCTCTTCACCCAGGCCAACCATGATGCCGGATTTGGTGAACATGGTGGGGTCCAGTTCCTTCACGCGCTGCAACAGCCGCACGGAGTGGAAGTAGCGCGCACCCGGACGAACCGTCAGATAGTTGCCCGGAACGGTTTCCATGTTGTGGTTGAACACGTCTGGCTTGGCAGCCACGACACGCTCCAGCGCGCCCGGCTTTTTCAGGAAGTCTGGCGTCAGGATTTCGATGGTCGTATTGGGTGCAGAAGCGCGGATCGCCCAGATCACCTTCTCGAAATGCTCGGCACCACCGTCTGCCAGATCGTCGCGGTCCACAGAGGTGATGACGACGTGGCTGAGGCCCATCTGTTTGACGGCCTTTGCAACGTTCTCGGGCTCAAGCATATCGAGCGCATTCGGCTTGCCGGTGGAGACATTACAGAAGGCGCAGGCGCGGGTGCAAATCTCACCCATGATCATGAAGGTGGCGTGCTTCTTTTCCCAGCACTCGCCAATATTCGGACAGCCAGCCTCCTCGCAGACGGTCACCAGCTTGTGTGACCGCACCAGTTCGCGCGTCTCATGGTAACCCTTGGACGTCGGCGCTTTAACGCGAATCCAGTCCGGCTTGCGCATGACTTCGGTATCAGGCCGTTTTGCCTTTTCCGGGTGGCGAACGCGCTTTTCTTCCAGCGATGTCCTGTCGAGAATAGTGACCATAAGAGACCTGCTTCTACCGTGTTTTAAACGGGTTTAACGCCTGACGAGCTTGGCAAGAAATAACAGAATGCTGGCGCCCAAGAAAGATGTGACGAAATAGCCCAAGCGGCTGTCCTGCACGAACACATCGAAAGTCCGCAACACGGCCACGGCCACAACGGAACCAACGATACCAAGAATGATATTCATGAAAATGCCGAAACGCATGTCCATGAGTTTACCAGCAAGCCAACCAGCCAATCCGCCGATGAAGATTGCCGCAATCCAGCCTACACTTTCCATTCCATACTCCCGTCAACCACAGTTTAGCGACATATGGTGTACCCGGCCCGCCAAGGCAATGCCGGGTATTGCCGGATATTTATGCGTTCAGCACGCGTCCATAGGCGTCGAGAACACTTTCCTTCATCATTTCCGAAAGGGTCGGATGCGGGAAGATCGTGTGCATCAGTTCTTCCTCGGTGGTTTCGAGGTTCATGGCGACGACAAAGCCCTGAATGAGTTCGGTGACTTCCGCACCAACCATGTGCGCGCCGATCAGTTCGCCGGTCTTCTTGTCGAAAATGGTCTTGACCATGCCCTGATCTTCACCCAGCGCAATCGCCTTGCCGTTGGCCGAGAAGGAATAACGGCCAACGCGGATGTCGCGGCCCAGTTCCTTCGCCTTGGCTTCCGTTAGGCCAACCGAGGCGACCTGCGGGTTGCAATAGGTGCAGCCGGGGATTTTCAGCTTGTCCATTGGGTGAACATTCGGCAAACCGGCAATCTTTTCGATGCAGATCACGCCTTCATGCTCTGCCTTGTGAGCCAGCATTGGCGGACCCGCGACATCGCCAATGGCATAAAGACCGGGAACATTGGTCTTGCCGTAACCGTCAATCACCACGCAACCGCGATCCGTCTTCACGCCAAGCGCTTCCAGACCTAGATTTTCGATATTGCCCTGCACGCCGACAGCCGAAATCAGGCGATCCGCAATGATCTGCTGAACCTTGCCGTCCTTGGTTTCGACATGCGCCGTAATCGAATTCGCGCCCTTATCGACCTTGGACACCTTGGCTTCCGTGATGATCTTGAGGCCGCGCTTTTCCAACTGCTTGCGGGCGAGTGTGGAAATTTCAACGTCTTCCACCGGCATGACATTGGCCATCAACTCAACAACCGTCACATCCACGCCCATGGAGCGGTAGAAGGAGGCAAACTCGATGCCAATGGCACCGGAGCCCATCACGACGATGGATTTCGGCATGAAATCAGGCTTCATGGCTTCGAAGTAAGTCCAGATCAGCTTGCCATCCGGCTCGATGCCGGGCAGTGCGCGTGGACGCGCACCTGTGGCGACAATGATGTGTTTTGCCGTGTAAGTGCCCTCACCCAGCACGCCCTTTGGAACCGGGTTCTGTGGCTCGACAACAGGCTTGGAGGATTTGCCAACGACGATCTCGTTCGGCTTGGTCAGCTTTGCCTCGCCCCAGATGACGTCGATCTTGTTCTTTTTCATCAGGTAGGCAACGCCGCCGTTCAGGCGCGCGGAAACGCCACGCGAACGGGCGACCACTTCCTTGACGTCTGCTGTGATGGTGCCTTCTAGCTTCAAGCCGTAGCTCTTGGCATGATTGGCGTTGTCCAGAACTTCAGCGGAGCGCAGCAGCGCCTTGGTCGGAATGCAGCCCCAGTTC
This sequence comes from Agrobacterium sp. rho-13.3, assembly GCF_033957765.2. Taxonomy (NCBI): domain Bacteria; kingdom Pseudomonadati; phylum Pseudomonadota; class Alphaproteobacteria; order Hyphomicrobiales; family Rhizobiaceae; genus Agrobacterium; species Agrobacterium sp. rho-13.3. The sequence goes on along the minus strand of NZ_CP192774.1, from coordinate 1,082,174 downwards.
AGGCAGATGCCGCCCAGATGCTCGCGCTCGACGATAGCCGTCTTCAGGCCCAGTTGTGCGGCGCGAATGGCCGTGACGTAACCGCCCGGACCCGAACCGATGATGATGACGTCATAAGACTGAGCCATTGTTGTTTCCTGCCTTTGTCTTCTTGAGGGCAACACCTTGGTCGCCGCTTCAATCGATTGTCTCTTTTAAATGACGCATCATGCTTTCCGAAAATCGATCCCGATTTTCGGGCCGATGCGCTAAATTCCAAGCATCATGCGCACCACAGGCTCCAGCCCGCGACCAATCGCACGTGTGTTTTCAGCATCCAGATGCACACCATCAAGAGGTGTCGTTACCGCGACAGATGCGGCATCGAAAAAGCCGCAGCCCTTCTCATCCGCCAGATCGCGATAGAGTGAACCCATCATCTGCGACTGCTCGATTGCACCTGCATACATGGCAGCAAAAAATTCGTTGCCCGTTTCGCAAATGTGCGGCGCGGAAACGATCAGTATTTCCGGCTGCTCTTGCTCAAAGGACCAGATGTGGTGGCGCACCAGCTGTATAAGGCGCTCCACGCCTTTCACTGCACCAACCGCAGAACCGGCACCGATGCCTCGCTTGAGATCATTGGTGCCGAGCATGATGATGACGAGATCAAGCGGACCATGGCTGTGCAAAAGCGTGGGCAAGATGCGCGCGCCGTTGCGGTCACAGTCCGAAAGATGATCATCATACGCGGTCGTCCGGCCGTTCAGGCCTTCGGCAATGACATTCACGTCCGTTCCCAACGCCCTTTGCAGCACGCTGGGCCAGCGATCTTCAAAGGCATGACGACCGAGATTTTCGGCGTCATAACCCCATGTCAAACTATCGCCATAGCAAAGAACGGTTTTTGTCACGTCCAACTCCTGAATGGAGCGAGCCGAAAACCGTGATCCGGTTTCCGGCCCGGGTGGTTTCTTAGACCAGCATGCCCATCGGGTTTTCGATGTAGCGCTTGAAGGCAGAAGCGAGTTCCGCACCGAGCGCACCGTCGATGACGCGGTGGTCGAAGGCGAAAGTCGCGGTCATCACCGTACCTACTTCGATCTTGCCGCCGCGTACGACCGGCTTCTCCACGCCAGCACCGATCGAAACGATGGATGCCTGCGGCAGATTAACGATCGACGTGAACGAAGAGACGCCGAACATGCCGAGGTTAGACACAGACGTTGTGCCGCCCTGATATTCTTCCGGCTTCAGCTTCTTATCGCGGGCACGCTTGGCGAGATCCTTGACCTCGTTGGAAATGGCCGAAAGGGTCTTCGTCTCGGCATTTCTCACGATAGGCGTGATCAGACCATCCGGGATCGACACAGCGACGCCGACATCGGCGTGCTTGTGCAGAACACGGGCCGTCGAAGTCCATGAGGCATTCGCCATCGGAACGTCACGCAGCGCAAGCGCCATCGCCTTGATGATGAAGTCGTTGACGGAAAGCTTGAAGGCCGGAACCTCGCCCTTCTCCGTCTTCTTCACCGGTGCCGAGGCATTGATCTCGGCGCGCAGCTTCAGCATCGCATCGAGTTCGCATTCCATCGAGACCGTGTAGGAAGGTACGGTCTGCGTCGACTCCGTCAGGCGCGAGGCAATCGTCTTGCGCATGCCGTCATGCGGCAGAAGTTCGTAAGAGCCTTCCGCAAACAGCTTGAGAACGTTTTCGTCCGACGGACCCTTGGCAGGTGCAGGAGCCGGAGCGCCAGCGGATGCAGCAGCAGCCGGAGCCGCCTTCGCACCACCGGAAGCGACGGCCTTTTCCACGTCGGTCTTGACGATGCGGCCATGGGGGCCGGAACCGGAAACCGCGACGAGATCAAGACCGGCATCCTTTGCCAGACGCCGTGCCAGAGGCGACGCGAAGATGCGTTCGCCGGACTTTGCGACAGGCGGTGGCGTGGACGGTGCAGGGCCTTGATCGGCAACGGGCTTTTCAGCCTTGGCCGGTGCTGCTGCTTCTGCCTTTGGTGCTTCGGTCTTGGCTTCCTGTTTCGGAGCCTCAGCCTTTGCAGGTGCGGCATCGCCGCCCTTTGCAGCTTCAGCTACATCTTCGCCTTCACCAGCCAGGATCGCGATCACGGCGTTGACTTTAACGCCTTCGCTGCCGGCTGGAACGAGAAGCTTTGCAACCACACCCTCATCCACGGCTTCCACTTCCATGGTCGCCTTGTCGGTTTCGATCTCAGCGATAACATCGCCGGGACCAACTTTATCGCCTTCCTTGACCAACCACTTGGTAAGGTTGCCTTCTTCCATCGTGGGAGACAGGGCAGGCATTGTGATGTTGATAGGCATAACTAGCCCTCCCCCCAAACGAGATTATATTGTTCCAACTCTTCAGGATGTTCCGCCAGCCGATCCAGCTGCGACGGCGAGATTTCAATATATCCCGCTACATCGCTAAGCCATTCGCTAACGGCACCGATAACGCCGATATTCTCACGCGGAACACCGGCGATCACATCACCTTCACCGTCATTGATAACAGCCCAGAAGATCACACGCTCGAACTGAGGCGCATCTTTAGACCCTAGAACACGATACCAATTTTCAGTTGCCGGGAGGATTTGTTTAATTTTACTCACAATCCCCTCCTTTACTTGTAGCAGACGGTTTTGACGGCCTGAATGACTTCATCGACATTGGGCAGAGCCAGCTTTTCGAGGTTCGCTGCGTAAGGCATCGGAACGTCCTTGCCAGCAATCGTCAGGATCGGCGCATCGAGATAATCGAATGCGGCGCGCTGAACGCTGTTGGAAATGAAGTCACCGACCGATGACTGTGGGAAGCCTTCTTCCACCGTCACCAGACGACCGGTTTTCTTGACCGATTCGATCACTGTCGGGAGATCCATCGGACGGATGGTGCGCAGGTCGATCAGTTCAACGTCGATGCCGAGCTTTTCGAGTTCCGCAACAGCCTTGATGGCGTAGGTCATGCCGATACCAAAGGATACGATGGTCGCATCCTTGCCCTTGCGGTGAATGCGCGCCTTGCCGATTGGCAGCACGAAATCATCCAGCTTAGGCACTTCGAAGCTCTGGCCGTACAGAATTTCGTTTTCAAGGAAGATGATCGGGTTTGGATCGCGGATCGCCGCCTTCAGCAGACCCTTCGCATCAGCAGCCGTGTAAGGCATGATGACCTTGAGGCCCGGAATGTGGCTGTACCAAGCGGCATAGCACTGCGAGTGCTGTGCAGCCACGCGGGCAGCCGCGCCCGAAGGACCACGGAACACCATTGGCGCGCCCATCTGTCCACCAGACATATAAAGCGTCTTGGCGGCAGAGTTGACGATCTGGTCGATGGCCTGCATGGCGAAGTTGAACGTCATGAATTCAACAATCGGGCGAAGACCCGTCATCGCTGCACCAACACCGATACCGGCAAAGCCGTGTTCGGTAATCGGCGTATCGATCACGCGCTTAGCGCCGAATTCCTGCAACAACCCTTGAGTGATCTTGTAAGCGCCCTGATATTCGGCCACTTCTTCGCCCATGACGAAAACTTTTTCGTCAGCGCGCATTTCTTCAGCCATCGCATCACGAAGCGCTTCGCGCACGGTCTGCGTGACGAATTCAGTGCCTTCAGGAATATCCGGGTCGGCAGCAACTTCGATCTTCGGCGCGGCAGGAACTTTTGCGGCTTCCTTGGCAGCAGAAGGCTCTTCGCTTGCTTCGCGGGTCTTGCCGCCAGCAGCGTCAGAATCAGAGTTTGCGGCCTGCGTCTTCGGCTCTTCTTTCTTCGAGGACGAAGAAACGGCGTCAGCGCTTTCGCCATCCTGAAGCAGAATAGCAATTGCCGTGTTGACCTTGACGCCTTCGGTGCCAGCTTCGATCAGCAGCTTTCCGATAACGCCTTCGTCAACAGCTTCCACTTCCATGGTTGCCTTGTCGGTTTCGATTTCAGCGATGGCATCGCCAGAAGCGACAGTGTCGCCTTCCTTCTTCAACCACTTGGAAAGCGTGCCTTCCTCCATGGTTGGGGAAAGGGCGGGCATAAGAATTTCTATAGGCATGATGTCTCCCTTCCCGGATCAGAGCAGAATGTCGGTGTAGAGCTCGGATACATCCGGCTCTGGATCGGTCTGGGCGAATTCTGCGCTATCGGCAACGATGTCACGAACATCCTTGTCGATGAGCTTCAGCTCTTCCTCAGTTGCCCAACCTTTTTCAATCAACCGCACTTTAACCTGCTCGATCGGGTCGTGTTCCGCGCGCATCTTCTGCACTTCGTCCTTGGAGCGATATTTCGCCGGGTCGGACATGGAGTGACCGCGATAACGATATGTCAGCATTTCCAGAATGATTGGGCCCTTGCCGGAACGGCAGTGCTCAAGCGCTTCATCCGCAGCAGCCTTGACGGCGCGAACATCCATGCCGTCCACCTGAATGCCGGGAATGCCGAAGCCGGAACCACGCAGCGAGTAGTTGGACTGCGCCGTTGCACGGGCTGTCGACGTTCCCATTGCGTAATGGTTGTTTTCAACGATGTAGATGATCGGCAGTTTCCAGAGAGCAGCCATGTTGAAGCTCTCGTAAACCTGACCCTGGTTGGCAGCGCCATCACCGAAGTAAGCGACCGACACATTGTCATTGCCGCGATACTTGTTTGCGAAGGCAAGACCGGTTCCGAGCGAAACCTGGGCACCGACGATGCCGTGGCCGCCATAGAAATGCTTCTCTTTCGAGAACATGTGCATGGAGCCGCCCTTACCCTTGGACAAACCACCCTGACGTCCGGTCAGCTCGGCCATCACGCCACGCGCACTCATGCCGGCAGCCAGCATATGGCCGTGGTCACGGTAAGCGGTAATGACCTGATCGCCTTCCTTCTGCGACATGTTCATGCCGACAACGACAGCTTCCTGTCCAATGTAGAGGTGACAGAAGCCCCCGATGAAGCCCATGCCGTACAACTGGCCGGCTTTTTCTTCGAAGCGACGGATCAACAGCATCTCACGATAAGCGTGCAGCTCTTCATCCTTGCCAAAGTCCGGCGTATTCTTGCCAGTAAATTCCTTGGCGGCTGTCTTTGCCGTAGTCTTTCGGCCGGATACGGTCGCGGTTTTTCGCGGCGCCATTCATCCCTCCCTGAGTTGCCATTAGAATGGTTGGATTGGAGCGCACCTTATTCAAGAAAACGCGAAGCAGCAATGCCATAAACGCATGGCTCATATTCTCGCTAAGTAGCTGTGAATAAATTAAAAAAGTTGATTAACCGGAATTAGGTTAATCAAAAATATGTGTTCATGATGACGATTTCGTCTGAACGCGACATATTCAGCTGATAGCGCGAGATTTCATCGATCATATCGCGCTCAAGCGACCCATCGCTCATCAATTCAACCTGACGTTCCAGTGCAACGCGGGTTTTGGTGAGTTTCGCAAGCTCTGCCGTTCTGGCGATACGCTGACGCTCCAGCCGCTCCGTGGCCTGAAGCCCGAAGTCGCCATGAATGGAATGATACCCGAAATAGGAAAGGAAGGCGACCGTGATTGCCGGAACGACAAGACGGCCAAAACGTCTTTTCTTGTGATGCTTGGTCCACATACTCTGAAACAGCCTTCAAACGCGCTACTGCATCCACCATAGCTGCATTTGTTTAACCATCCGTTGACCTTAAATCCCCAACCACCGCAATGCACAAAAAAAGGCCCGCAAATTGCGAGCCTTTTCTTAAAATTGGTGAGTCGAATTATCCGCGAAGGATAGAGCGACCTGCATAAGCTGCCTGTGGACCGAGCATTTCTTCAATGCGGATCAACTGGTTGTACTTTGCAAGGCGGTCAGAGCGCGACAGCGAGCCTGTCTTGATCTGTCCGCAGTTGGTGGCAACAGCGAGATCGGCAATCGTCGAATCTTCGGTTTCGCCAGAACGGTGAGACAGAACAGCCGTGTAACCGGCCTTGTGCGCCGTTTCGACAGCATCAAGCGTTTCCGTCAGCGAGCCGATCTGGTTGACCTTGACGAGAATGGAGTTTGCAACGCCCATCTTGATACCGTCACGGAGGCGGGCAGAGTTGGTCACGAAAAGATCGTCGCCAACCAGTTGAACCTTGGAGCCAATCTTGTCGGTCAGGTACTTCCAGCCTTCCCAATCGTCTTCGGCCATACCGTCTTCGATGGAGATGATCGGGTATTTGCCGGCCAGTTCAGCGAGGTAATCCGCCATGGCTTCAGGCTCCAGCGTGCGGCCTTCACCTTCCAGCGCGTATTTGCCGTTCTTGAAGAATTCCGTCGAAGCGCAATCCAGACCAAGGAAAACGTCGTCGCCCGGCTTGTAACCGGCCTTTTCAATCGACTTCACGATGAAATCGAGAGCTTCAGGCGCGCTTTTCAGGCCTGGTGCAAAACCACCTTCGTCACCAACGTTGGTGTTGTGGCCCTGCGAAGACAGTTCCTTTTTCAGAACGTGGAAGATTTCAGCGCCGATGCGCACAGCGTCACGGATGCTTTCCGCGCCAACTGGCAGAATCATGAATTCCTGAAAATCGATCGGGTTATCGGCATGTGCGCCACCGTTGATGATGTTCATCATCGGTACTGGCAGCAGATGCGCGTTTGGACCACCGAGATAACGGTGAAGCGGCAGGCCAGTCGCATCGGCAGCAGCCTTGGCAACAGCAAGCGATACGCCGAGAATGGCGTTCGCGCCGAGGCGCGACTTGTTGGGTGTGCCGTCCAGCGCGATCAGCGTCTGGTCGATGTAGATCTGGCTTTCAGCATCAAGACCATCAAGCGCTTCGAAGATTTCCGTGTTGACGGCTTCAACGGCCTTTTCAACGCCTTTACCCAGGTAACGCTTGCCACCATCGCGCAATTCAACGGCTTCATGCGCGCCCGTCGATGCGCCAGATGGAACCGCTGCACGGCCGAAGGAACCGTCTTCAAGATGGACATCCACCTCGACAGTTGGATTGCCACGGCTATCGAGAATTTCGCGTGCGATGATGTCGGTAATGGCTGTCATGGTCTCTCCCTTGGGAATGGAACAGAATTTTTCAGTTGCCTGTCTTAAAGCGCATACCGAAAACTGTGAAGCACTTTTCGAATGGGTTGCGCGATAAAACAGGGCGCCAGAAAGGGCTGCTCGATTAAACTTCTCCGGTCGCTGTAGACCATGCAGAAGAAATTACAATGACGGCGCCCGCTTCAGGCGCCGGTTTTTCATAAAAATCAATTGGGGCCAAAACCCGTCACACCGCCTTGGCGATGTTGTCAAAGGCCAGCAGCTTTTCCAGCAGCTTCGGCATATCCTTCAAATGCACCATGTTCGGGCCATCGGACGGCGCATTGTCCGGGTCTTCGTGAGTCTCCACGAACAGACCGGCCACACCCACAGCGATAGCGGCACGCGAAAGCGTTTCCACGAATTCCCGCTGTCCACCGCTGGAGCCGCCCTGCCCGCCGGGCTGCTGCACGGAGTGAGTCGCATCGAAAACAACAGGCGCGCCGAGCGATGCCATGATCGGCAAGGAACGCATATCCGAAACGAGTGTATTGTAGCCGAACGATGCGCCGCGTTCGCACAGCAGCACATTCGGGTTGCCGCTATCGTTCAGCTTGGCCAGCACGTTCTTCATATCCCAAGGCGCTAGAAACTGGCCTTTTTTGACATTGATGACACGTCCTGTCTTCGCTGCCGCAACCAGAAGGTCCGTCTGGCGACTGAGGAACGCAGGGATTTGCAGAACATCGACAACCGGCGCAACGGCGGCGCATTGCTCTTCCGTGTGAATATCCGTCAAAACCGGAAAGCCGAACTGCGTCTTCAATTCAGCAAAAACGTCGAGCGCCTTATCGATGCCAATGCCGCGCTGACCGGAAAGAGAGGTGCGATTCGCTTTATCGAAAGAGGACTTATAGACCAGCCCGATACCCAGCTTGCCGCACAGTTCCGCCAGTGTTTCGGCAATCATGAAAGCATGATCACGGCTTTCCATCTGGCATGGCCCGGCTATCAATGTGAAGCGCTCGGCATTGGAGAAAGACACAGCACCGGCACCCTCGCCCGCAACCACTTTCAGATTATTCGTCACACTCATCGTCTTTCCTCGGAAGCAAACGGGTATTATTACAGGCGCAAGCCAATAATCGGCCCCTTATCTCAGACTGGCAACGCACTTAGCAGCAAGCCATGGTGCCAGCAAGTTACTCGTCAACGGGGCGCCGATCCATACTTCACCGAATTTTAAGGGATTGCAGAACACATATGGAACATATAGTGTTCGTTCTGTATTTGTTTCGCGAATCTTCGCCTCGAATCCCAAGGGTGCTTCTTCATGCTCACGCGCAAACAGCAGGAATTGCTTCTTTTCATTCACGAGCGAATGAAGGAGTCCGGTGTACCGCCTTCTTTTGATGAAATGAAGGATGCACTCGATCTTGCGTCGAAGTCCGGCATTCATCGGCTGATTACAGCCCTTGAAGAGCGCGGGTTTATTCGCCGGCTACCGAATCGCGCTCGCGCGCTGGAAGTCATCAAATTGCCCGAGGCTTATTCACCGAGCATCAAGCCACAGCGCGGGTTTTCCCCAAGCGTGATTGAAGGCAGCCTTGGTAAACCGAAGGCAGTCGAGCCTGCGCCTCCGAAGCCCTCGAATGATAGTGTTTTGAACGCCGTCAGCGTCCCTGTTATGGGCCGTATCGCGGCGGGCGTACCGATTTCCGCCATCCAGAACAACACCCACGATGTCGTCGTTCCGATGGATATGCTGGGTTCGGGTGAGCATTATGCGCTTGAAGTTAAAGGCGATTCGATGATCGAAGCCGGTATTTTCGACGGCGATACGGTCATTATTCGCGACGGAAGCACAGCCAATCCGGGTGATATTGTCGTAGCCCTCGTCGATGACGAAGAAGCAACCCTCAAGCGCTTCCGCCGCAAAGGTGCATCGATCGCGCTTGAAGCGGCAAACCCTGCATATGAAACCCGGATTTTTGGACCTGACCGGGTGAAGATTCAAGGTAAGCTGGTGGGTCTTATCCGTCGCTATCACTAAGTGATTTGACGTTTTTGCTGCTTTTCCAGCAGTTTTAGCGAAGATTTTCATTCGCATTTGATTGGGTGAAAGATATTCGTTAGCTGGCTCACGAATTTACCGCAATGCTTTTGGTTTGTGAGTGCGGCACGTGAAAAAAGTGGCGTGTTTTTCTGACGTTTTGTTTTGAAAGCGTGAAACCTTCAAACATCAAATAATTTCAAGCGAGCCATTAGGCGGAATGCATGTGTCATTGAGTTTTCCTGCGCTAGTACAGTGGTGCAACCGAGGGAATTGACGTGTACGACCTTTATATCGCCAACAAAAACTACTCCTCCTGGTCATTACGGCCTTGGGTATTACTGCGGACGCTCGATATTCCGTTCAACGAAAAGCTGATGCCGTTTGGCAGTTCGAACCATGACTTCTCGACATTTTCACCAACGGCAAGAGTTCCTTGCCTTGTCCAGAGTGATTTGACGGTATGGGATTCGCTGTCGATCATCGAGTATCTGGCAGAGCGGCATAAGGGCGTCTGGTCGGACAATGCGAAAGCGCGTGCATGGTCTCGTTCTGCTGCTGCCGAAATGCATTCCGGCTTTCAGGCATTGCGTAACGATCACCCCATGAGTGTTGGTCTTCGCATCCGTCCAGCCGCAATGAGTCAAAGCTTGCAGAAAGACATTTCGCGTGTCGACGCGCTTTGGCAGCAAGGTCTGGAATTGTTCGGCGGACCGTTTTTGGCCGGTGAGCAGTTCACAGCCGTGGACGCGTTTTTCTGCCCGGTGGTTTTTCGCTTTCAGACCTACGGAACGCCACTGTCTGCCGCCTCAGAGCATTACAAAACCAATATCCTGTCCTTAACCGCAATGCAGGAATGGCAAGACGCAGCCTTGCAGGAGACATGGCGTGACCCGGAGCATGAGGCCGAGGCAAAAGCTGCCGGAGAGTGGACAGAGGATCTGCGCGGGAAATAGTGCCAGGAGCCAGTTTGTCTTCGTTGGCACCACAACATCATCGCGGTGTGAGAGATAGAAGCTTTTCGATGTGAACTGGTATTGCCGTATCGAAACTCTCACGGCGCCAATTATAGCTACGGTGCATGGTCCAGGGGCGATCTGAGCCATACATCGCCGCGGTCGCTTGAAGAACGGGTTGGCCTTTCTCACCAAGCCAGATTTCCATGGAACCTGTTCGCCGCAATGTATCCCGGCTAATGAGGATCGCCCCTGACCTGCATGTGTCAAACGGTGTTCTGCGCGCCATCACCACAATATCGGCGATGTCGCAAGCCACTCCAGTCAGAGCCGTATCGGTAATGACGGCGACGGTTGCTCCTTTTGCGGACCGTGCAATGCACCACATGTCTTTGCGACAGGTGAAAACATCCGGTTTGGATAGAGCGGCCAGCATTTCTTTTTTGTGTTTCGCTCTCTCGGCTTCACTCATGCCAAATGACCGTGTCCCATCGTTGTCCGCCTCACTGTCGGTATCGTCACCGGCGGGTGACTTTTTTACCTTGAGCATTTCAGGTGGCCTGTGACGATCCGGCAAAGGCAGTGCCCTCGCCCATTGATCGTATATGAAACCGGAGGCACGCGGCTTTGTCGATGCAACGGCATCTGTCGATAACAGCGCGACAAGCGACGTGTCTTCATAGATCAGCAGGTCCGGTTTGCTGCGCCATTGCTCCGTGAGCAACATTACGAATCCGGCAGCAATAAACGGCAAGCCTATGAAGGCAAGTCGTGTTCGCAACAGCGCTACCAGCAGAAATCCTGTGGTCGAAACGGCGAGAAACCAGCCATTCTGGCGACCGATTGTGGTGTCGCCACCCCAACTCGAAACGGTTTTGGCAATATCGATGACAACGGCCATGCCGTAACCCATGACTTTGATGAACGGAGCGTCCAGCCCAAACGGCATCAGCAACATTCCGACCAAAGCAAAAGGCATGACGATCAGTGACATGACTGGCATGGCGGCAAGGTTGGCGGCCAGCCCAAAGGCGGTGATGCGATGAAAATGCTCTATAGAGTAGATCGCGGTCGAAATGCCACCGATCAGGGACGTGATGACGACACCGCCAATAATGGTGCCAAACTTGAAAGCAACCGACAACCACCAAGGGGGCGTTGCGATGACAAGTCTGTCGCGCTCACTCCGCCATCTGCTCCAGAATGCATATCCTGAAACAAGCGCAAGCGTTGCCGCAAATGACATCTGAAAACTCGGTCCCATCACCTCATGCGGAGACAAAATGACGATGACGATTGCCGATAGCGCGACATTGCGCAGGCTGATCGATGGCCTGTCGACCAGAACGGCGATGAGCATGATCGACATCATCAGCCATGCCCGTTCAGCAGACACCGCGAAACCGGAAATGAGGTAGTATGCCAGCGTCATGAGCAGCGCGGCGAAAGCCGATATTTTCTTGACGGGCCAGCGTTGGGAAAAGCCGGGAAACAGACTAAAAATCGTGCGCATTCCGACGAAAAAAATCCCAGAGGCCAGCGCCATGTTCAACCCGGAAATGGCGACGATGTGGGCCAGTCCGGAAACGCGCAACGCCTCCATCGTCTCACCAGAAATCGCACGTCTCTCATCGGTGACAATAGAGGCGGCAAAGGCACCCGCATCCCCGCCGATCAAACCCCGAATGCGTTCCGCTATGCCGCTGCGCAGCCGGTACAGCAAAGCATCGACTGTCTGTAACAGTGTTTTTGCATCCACGGTTTCCGAGCTTGAAGGCAGTGGTTTCGGTGCGCTGTAAAAAAATCCGGTCGCACCCGTTCCGTTGAAAAATGATCCAAAGGCAAAATCATTCAGTCTTGGCAATGCAGGACCGGAAGGGGGCGAAAGCCTGGCTTTGCCGGTGATGGTCTCGCCAATGGCAATCGGCTCGTGCCGGCTTCTGGACAAAACGGAAATCTGCTGCGGCGCCCTTGAGATTTTGGGGTCTGATGTGGACGTCAACGCCACGATATATCGCCAGTATCCTCGCGCATCGAGTTCCCGGCGCTCGACTTTGCCAATAATCGTTGTCGTGACGGACGTATCGAGAATGACGGTGCCCGCACGTCTCGTTTCCCAATCCGCAAGCAGCATTCCAACCAAAAGAAGAGCCGATGCTTTCAAAACAGCGGATGGAGAGCCGGGACGATCATGAAGAGCTATGGCTGCGGTGGCGACGCATAAAGCAACGCAAAGCAGTGCCAATTGGGAAGGCGTTTCACCCAGGTAAAACCACAGGGCCACACCAGCCGCGATGAAGACGGGAATAAAAAGAAAACCCTGCCGGTAAGAATCTTCTTCCGCAACGCAACTTTCAAACCATCGTTTCAGCCGCGTAATACGGGTTTGCGGTGATGGATCAGCGTCCACATCATTGACGGCAAGTGCGCCGCGTGACGTGTGGATAGGCAACAGCAGGTCGTCGAGTTCCGCCTGCGCAGCGGCACTCGTTTCGATCAAGCGGAAATATTCTTTTTTTCCCTGAACGTTCAAATACCGGCGCCCCTGCCACAGCAGCGTAACTTGCAACCATGAAAGGAAGATTGCAACCATCTGCGCGATTAAGGAAGCATTGACCTAGAATGAAACACGGGGCCGTAGAAATGCGTCAAATCGGGATATTGCCGTGTCGCAATGCACAATTTGCCTTTTGGATAGCTTGGCTTTATCGCGCGGATCATATAGCTAAATCGCTGACGCTTAAATGGCCGATGCGCCACCCCGCATCGCCTGGATATTTCGGAGGTTTGGTATGACGGAAACTAGCGCTACAGTGACTCTCGGCGATAAAACAGTCGATCTTCCTGTAAAAGAAGGCACGATCGGACCGAAGGTCGTCGATATCGGCACGCTGTATAAGCATACCGGCTCCTTCACATACGATCCGGGCTTTACGTCCACGGCCTCTTGCGAATCCAAAATCACATACATCGATGGCGACGAAGGCATTCTTCTGCACCGCGGTTATCCTATCGAGCAGCTGGCCGAACAGGGCGACTTCCTTGAGACCTGCTATCTGCTGCTGTACGGCGAACTGCCAACGACGGCACAGAAGAAGGACTTCGACACCCGCGTAACGCGCCACACCATGGTGCATGAGCAGATGAGCCGCTTCTTTACCGGCTATCGTCGTGACGCCCACCCAATGGCTGTCATGTGCGGCACGGTCGGCGCGCTATCTGCGTTCTATCACGACTCCACAGACATCACCGATCCGCACCAGCGCATGGTCGCATCGCTGCGTATGATCGCAAAGATGCCGACAATTGCGGCGATGGCGTACAAGTACCACATCGGTCAGCCCTTCGTTTATCCAAAGAACGATCTTGATTACGCCGCCAACTTCCTGAACATGTGCTTTGCCGTGCCATGCGAAGATTACAAGGTGAACCCGGTTCTGGCCCGCGCCATGGACCGCATCTTCATCCTGCACGCTGACCATGAGCAGAACGCATCCACGTCGACCGTTCGTCTTGCAGGCTCTTCGGGTGCAAACCCGTTCGCATGTATTGCCGCTGGTATTGCCTGCCTCTGGGGCCCTGCCCATGGCGGTGCAAACGAAGCAGCTCTCAACATGCTGAACGAAATCGGCTCTGTTGATCGCATTCCAGAATACATCGCCCGCGCCAAGGACAAGAACGATCCGTTCCGTCTGATGGGCTTTGGTCACCGCGTTTACAAGAACTACGATCCACGCGCCAAGATCATGCAGAAGACGATGTACGAAGTGCTGGAAGCCACCGGCAACTCCGACGATCCAATCATGCAGGTTGCTCTGGAACTGGAAAAGATCGCTCTTTCCGATCCTTATTTCGTTGAAAAGAAGCTGTACCCGAACGTCGATTTCTACTCTGGCATCACGCTGAAGGCGCTCGGCTTCCCAACAACCATGTTCACCGTTCTCTTCGCTCTCGCCCGCACCGTCGGCTGGATCGCACAGTGGAACGAAATGATCGAAGACCCACAGCAGCGCATCGGTCGTCCGCGCCAGCTTTACACTGGTGCACCGAAGCGCGACTACGTGCCGGTTTCCAAGCGCTAAGCTTGATCTCGTGAACGACAAAAGGCCGAGGGATTGTTCATCCCTCGGCCTTTTTATTTGACTGTCATCAGTGAGCGGTCATTCCCAGAAACTGTTTAAGTTCCGGGGTTTTTGGCGCGGAGAAAACCTCATCCGGTGGACCGATTTCATGCACTTTCCCTTCGTGCATAAAAACCACGCGCGAGCATACGTCACGGGCAAATCTCATTTCGTGCGTGACCATAATCAGCGTCATTCCTTCGGACGCCAGTTCCCGCACCACGGCCAGAACTTCGGACACGAGTTCCGGGTCCAATGCAGATGTGATTTCATCGCACAGCAAAGCGGTTGGCTGCATGGCCAACGCCCTTGCAATGGCCACACGCTGCTGCTGCCCGCCGGATAACTCGTCGGGATAGGCATCGAATTTGTGAGCCAGCCCCACACGTTCCAGCATCTTGCGCGCCAGCACTTCTGCGTCCTGCTTTGGCGTCTTCTTGACCACGGTTTGCGACAGTATGACATTGCCGCCCACGGTGAGATGCGGGAACAGATTGAATTGCTGAAAGATCATCCCAACTTTCAGGCGCAGCGCTTTCAGGTGAAGATCATCCTCGATAAACTGCGCGCCAGCAACCGATATCGCACCGGATGAGATCGTTTCCAGCCCGTTGATACACCGCAGCAGCGTTGATTTTCCCGAACCGCTCTTGCCGATAATTGCGATGACTTCACCCGGTTCGACATCCAGATTGATGCCTTTCAGAACCTCATTCGTGCCGTAGCTTTTGCGGACTTCAGTGATTTCGATGAGCGACATTAAGCTTCCTTTCGAGAATCTGGCTGCTCTTCGACAAAGGCCAGCACAGCGCGAAATAAATGAGGGCCACAAGGCCGTAGACGGTGAAAGGCTGGAAGGTGGCGTTGGTGACGACAGTGCCCGCTTTGGAAAGCTCCACAAAGCCGATGATCGACGTCACGGCCGTTCCCTTGATGACCTGCACGGCAAAACCAACGGTGGGCGGCACGGCAACGCGCATGGCCTGTGGCATGATGACGTAGCGCATTTGCTGGAACCGACCCATGGCAAGGCTGGCGGATGCCTCCCATTGTCCTTTTGAAACGGCATCCACGCAACCGCGCCAGATTTCCGCAAGGAACGAAGCTGCCCAAAGGATCAACGTTAGTCCGGCTGCCAGCCAGGCGGGAACATCGATGCCCAGAAGGCCAAGCCCGAAAAATGCGATAAAAAGCTGCATCAAAAGCGGCGTGCCCTGAAACAGTTCTATGTAATATTTAGCGGTTATACGCAGCGATTTCCTCTTGGAAATCCGCATGAAGAGCAGCACGAGTGCAACAGCCGCACCGCCGATGAACGACACCAGCGAAAGCAGCACCGTCCAGCGCGCCGCGAGCAAAAGGTTTCGCAGAATATCCCATGTAGAAAACTCGATCATCGGGCGCTCCTTTTTGGGAAAATGAACCCGCCGATGACCACCAGGATCTGCCGCAGCATGATGGCGAGCACGAGATAAATCACGGTTGACACCATGTAGGCTTCAAAGGCGCGGAACGTGCGGGACTGAATGAAATTGGCGGCAAAGGTCAGGTCTTCGGCGGCAATTTGTGACACAACCGACGAGCCGAGCATGACGATGACCACCTGCGATGACAGCGCAGGCCAGATGCGTTGAAGCGATGGCACCAACACGACATGTCGAAATGTTTCAAACCGCGTCATCGCAAGGCTTGCGCCCGCCTCGAACTGCCCCTTCGGCGTTGCCTGAATGCCGGCCCGAATGATTTCGCAGCTGTAAGCGCCCAGATTGATGACCATGGCGATATTTGCAGCGGTTAATTCATTCAGTTGCACTCCAAGCGAAGGCAGACCGAAAAAGATGAAAAATAGCTGGATCAGAAACGGCGTATTGCGGATCATCTCCACATACGTGGCGACCACTGGCCTCAGCCATTTTGGCCCCAATGCGCGGACCCACGCGCAGAAAATACCCAAGGTGATGCCAAGCACACCGCCAATTGCAATCAACTGAAGCGTAATCAACACGCCTTTGACGATTGCCGGGTAATATTCGAGAAGCCACCCAAACTCGAATGTATAATTCACCGATGGTTCCTTTCGATCTCACTTCAGAAATCGCGCCCCGCGCAATAACGGGGCGCTAGCTCTGGATCGGTCTTACAGTTCTTTTGGAAGGTCGGTCTTCAACCACTTCGTCGCGATTGCATTCAGGCTGCCATCGGCCTTTGCTGCGGTAATGACGGCGTTTACCTTTTCCAGCAATGCGGGCTGGTCCTTGTTCAGACCGATGTAGCAAGGCGAGTTTTTGATGAGGAACTTCAGCTCAGGCCGTTTTGGTGGGTTTCGCTCCAGAATGGCGGCGGCGACCACGTTGCCTGTCGCAACGGTTTCGACCTGGCCGGAGAGGAATGCGGAGATGGTGCCGTTATTGTCTTCATAACGCTTGATCGTCGCGTCGGATGGCGCGATTTTCGTCAGCTCCAGATCTTCCACAGCGCCGCGTGTAACGCCAATCGTCTTTCCTGCGAGGTCTTCGGCTTTTTCGATTTTCACGGCGTTTGGCGCAAAGACACCGTTGAAGAATGGCGCATAGGCAACGGAAAAGTCGATGACCTTTTCGCGATCTGGGTTTTTACCAAGGCTGGAAATAACCAGATCGACCTTGTTCGTCTGAAGATAAGGGACGCGGTTGGCGCTGGTCACCGGCACGAGTTCAACCTTCACACCCAGTTTCGTAGCAATCAGATTGGCCACGTCGATATCGTAGCCCTGCGGTGCCATGTCCGTTCCAACGCTACCGAATGGCGGAAAATCCTGCGGGACGGCGATACGAATGGTGCCCCGCGTAGAGATGTCGCTCAATGCATCCGCAAAAGACGGTGCGGCAAAACTGCTGGTGGCGACAATAGCGATGGCTGCGAATAATGCGCGTCTGTTCAACATCTAAAACTCTCCTATAAAGTTGCATAAAGGGGTGGAAGTGAAAGTGAACTGCGAAGGTCCGAAAGGGGATCGCGGCGGCGAGTGAGATCAAGGCCGGTTTCCACCTCATCGAGATGTGTGAGGGCGAGTTCTGCCGCCTTCATAAAGTTACCGGCATCCATCGCTTCAAAGATGCGGCAATGCCCATCATGCGACTGAGCCGCATGGAAATCGGATTGATACAGCATCGAAATCAGAATGGTCCGGGCTGTCAGATCACGCAGCAGCGCGATGATGATGTCGTTTCCGGCAATTTCAGCAATGCGAATATGAAAATCGCCCATGAGGCAGGTCAATCGCTGGCGATCTGCCGCAGCCATCGCCTCTTTTTCCTCATTGAGATGATCCAGAAGGATTTGGCGGCCATGTGCGGGAAGCGCCGTCATGTTGCGCAGAAGGCCACATTCAATAACGCGGCGCGCCTGGTAGACCTTTACCGCTTCTTCCGCCGATGGCTCGACGACAAACCAGCCCTTGCGTGGGCTGACAATCACGACACCCCGCGTGACAAGGCGCATCATGACCTCGCGGATTTTGGTGCGGGAAACGCCGTACAGTTCGGCGAGCTGGCTTTCACCCAACCGCGTACCGGGGCGTATTCGCGCGCAGAGAATGCCGGAAACGATGGCGGATTCTATAGCGGTTTGATCGGTGTTTGATGTATGTCTTGCTTGCATACAAGAGTAAAAAGCAAGAGGCGTGCCAAATTTGAAAACTCAACGATCTGCGCCTGAACAAATACGAACGCGATCCACACAGCACATAAATTGATTATTTTTTAATCTCTGCCCCGTTGTGGGGCAAAACGTCGTTCGGAACTTCAGACGCGCGCGCCGCTCTTGTTTTTGTAAACGGAAAGCAGGATCTCTGCGCCCTTTTCGCCCGGCGGACGTTCAGTGCGCAAACGCTGCTGCACCAGCGCAAAACCTTCCAGCATGGCGCGCCGCTGGTGCGTATCAGATGAAAGACGCTCGGCCCAACGCAACATGGAACCTGCACGAACCACCTCGTTGAAATATTCCGGCACAACCACGTAATCGGCAATCAGGTTGGGCAGCGCACCCGTCCACGTCTTCACGCGCCTGCTCAGCATCGTGAAAATCCAGTCGGTTTTATACACTGAAACAACGGGGACATTGGCAAGTGCCAATTCCAGAATAACCGTTCCAGAAGCAGCAATCGCCGAATCCGCTTCAGCAAAGGCGCTCCATTTGAACGCTGTATCGATGCCGATTTCTGGCCGGATATGGTCCGGCCATGACGCCGCTAGCTCGCGAATGCGCTTTTCCTGTCTCGCGACAGTGGGAAGGACGAAACGCGTAGGGCCGTTGCGCTCCACAAATGCGGTGGCTGCATCCCGGAACGGCTCCATCAACCGCGTGGTTTCCGTAGACCGCGAACCCGGCAACAACAGAATCGTTCTTTTATCACCGGGCTTTGGCAATTCACGCTCAGCGCGCTTCGCACGCACGTTCAGCAAATCCGGATCGACGCCCAGACGATGGCCGACAAACGTGGTGGGCGGGCCGCCGAGGCGCTGCATGACCTCTGGCTCAAACGGCAAAAGTGCCAGAACGTGATCCACATAGGACAACATTGCAGTGGCGCGGTATTCTTTCCAGGCCCACACGCTGGGGCAGACGTAATTGACGACGGGCAGATCCGGCAAAGCCTTGCGCACGCGCTTGGCCACGCGATGGGTAAAATCCGGGCTATCGATGATCAGCAAGACATCCGGTTTTGCTGCAATAATGGCGTTTGCCGTTTCTTTTATTCTGGAAATCAGTTGCGGCAGTTTCTTCAGAACCTGCGTGAAGCCCATGATCGACAGCTCGGAATAATCGAAAAAGGATGTTAGACCTTCCGCCGTCAGGGCGTCACCGCCAACGCCGATCAACTCAACATGGCCCGCATATTGTGTCTTCAACGCTCGCACCAGATCGGCACCCAACAGGTCGCCGGAGACTTCACCGGCAATCACGGCCAGCTTGAGAACACCCTCTGTCACATCAAGTCTCCTTCGAGCGCCGTATCGATACCACAAATGAACAGACCGGCCTCATCAGCAGCGTGCAGCATGGCTTCACGATCCAGCACAAACGCTCTGCCCGCCTCTACCGCAATACCAGCGAGGCCAGCCTTGGCGGCATTATGCACAGTCGATGGACCAATGGTGGGCAAATCTGCCCGAATATCCTGCTGCGGCTTGCAGAGCTTGACCAGAACGCCCTTTCTACGGGCCGAGATTCGGCCTTCAGCGCGCAACGAGGCAACGCGGGCCAACATGCCGTCTGTTCCCTCAACGCCCTCCAGCGCGACAATACGGCCACCTACGGAAACAGCGCCCTGCCCCACATCGAGAGCGCCCAAAGCCAGCGCCGCTTTCGCCGCCTTGGCGATATCCCTTCGGTCATCATCATTCGGCGCGTGTTTGCCGAGCGCACCGGTGGTGGCAAGCAGCCCTGGCGCGATTTCGTGGGCGCCGATAACCTTTGCGCCTTGCGCTTCGATAAGGCGGATGACCATTTGAAGCACCGTATCGTCACCGCCCGACAAAAGCGTGCGGATGATGGATGGCACTTTGGCGATCATTTTGAGGTTGGGTCGAATTTCCCGCCATTCCGGGCGGCGAGACACGCCACCGGACAGCACCACGCGGCCGATGTGGTGCGAAGAGAGAATTTTTCCAAGGCTCGAGACGTCACCAACACTGATGCTGGCGCTTTCAAATCCCTGCCAGTCGAGATCGGCTTCATTTCGCAACTGAATAATGAAGGGTGTTTCCCCGGCCTGTTGCGCGGCCTGAGCCACGTAATAGGGAAGAAAACCACTACCAGCGATGATTGCTAAGCGCCCCTCGCCCTGCGCCACGGATTATTTGCCGCGGTTGGGCGATGAAATTGCCCTGTCATTGGCGGCGGCGATAAAATCAACGATTTCCAGCGCCTGCGGGCAGTCCAGATAGTCCTCTCGAATGGCCGCCGCATTGGCGCGCACATTCCCTTCAGTCTCAAATATCTGCTTGTAGGCGCGGCGAACCTTGTGAATTTCGGCACGCTCGACGCCAGCGCGGGTCATGCCGACAATGTTCAACCCGCTCAAAACGCCCGGATTGCCATTCAACATGCCATAGGGAATGACGTCATAGCTGACGGCAGACAAACCACCGACGAAAGCTTGACGCCCAACGCGGGTAAACTGGTGCACAGCAGAGCCGCCGCCCAGAATGGCGCGATCTTCCACCGTAACATGGCCTGCAAGCATGACGTTGTTGGACAGGATGATGTTGCTGCCCAAACGGCAATCATGCGCCACATGCGCGTAAGCCAGGAACAGATTGTTGTTGCCGACGATAGTGGTGCCGCCATGCTCCACCGTGCCGGTGTTCATGGTCACGCCTTCGCGGATGCTGCAATTTTCGCCGATGACCAGCGTGGTGTCGACCGCGCTGTGATGTGCGCTCTGGGAATCGCCCCCGATGACGGCGGACGGCCAGATTTTTGTTCCCTTGCCGACCGTGGTACAGCCGAGAACCACGACATGGCTGATCAGTTCGACATTGTCATGCAAAGTGACTTTCGGCCCGACGTGGCAAAAAGGGCCGACCAGCACGTTCTCACCGATAACCGCGCCATCCTCGATGACGGACATCGGATGAATTTTTGCCGAAGCCGCAATGGTGCTCATCGCGCGCCCTCGGGAATCATCATCGCGCCGATATCAGCCTCTGCAACCAGAACGCCATCAACCTTGGCATCGCAATGGAATTTCCACACGTTACCGCGCTGGCGCTGTTTGACGACGTAGATTTCCAGACGATCGCCCGGAACGACAGGCTTGCGGAAACGGGCATTATCGATGGTCATGAAATAAACCAGATGGCCACCATCGCCCTGCTTACGGGCGCAAATTGCGCCAGCCGTCTGGGCCATGGCCTCGACAATCAAAACGCCCGGCATAATTGGACGATCCGGGAAATGACCGGTGAAATGTGGTTCATTTACAGTCACGTTCTTGATGCCAGTGGCCGAATTATCAGCGTCGATATCGATGATCTTGTCGATCAGCAAAAATGGATAACGATGCGGCAGCAGCTTCATCACCTCAAGGATGTCAGCCGCGCCAAGCGTCGTTTTTGTCTCTTCAGACATTCTTCTCTCCTGTCTTCTTTTCTCGCTCCTCAGCACGCGCAAGCAATTCTGCCATGTCGCGCAGGAAATGTTTCAATGGGCGCGCCGGTACGCCGCCGTACTTCGCACCCGCTGGCACGTCGGCAACAACGCCACTCATCGCCGCGATCTGCGCGCCGTCTCCAATGGTAATATGGCCATTGATACCGCTGGCGCCGCCAATCATCACGCCATCACCAATACGCGTGCTGCCTGCGATACCCACCTTGCTGACGATTCCGCAATGGCGACCGATACGAACGTTATGGCCAATCTGAACCTGATTATCGATCTTCGTGCCTTCGCCAATCACCGTGTCATCCATCGTTCCACGGTCGATTGTCGTATTGGCTCCAACCTCGACATTGTCCTGAATGATGACGCGCCCGATTTGCACGATCTTGATCATGCCACGCGGACCCGGCGCATAACCAAACCCGTCCTGCCCGATGCGTACGCCGTTGTGGATAATGACACCGTTCCCCAACAGAGCCGCGATAATGCTGGCTCCGCCCGCGATGGTGCAATCACGTCCAATCTGGACGTCAGCTCCGATGATCGCACCAGCACCAATCCGCGTTCCCGCACCGATATGTACGTTTGCGCCAATGACGACGAATGGTTCAACCACAACACCGGATTCCAGTTTCGCTGAAGGGTCGATATGCGCAGCAGGCGAAATTTCGGTGGCTTCAACAACAATAGAAGACGGCTTCATCGCAGACGCGTGCAGCAAGGCACCAGCTTGGGCAAAGACCGTATGCGGATTTTTGGAAATCAACGCCGGGATATGATCTGGAACCAGACTTTTAAGCGCGGCATCACAAATGATCGCAGCAGCTTCGCAGGTCAGCAATTCTTCACGGTTTTTACGCGACAGGATGTAGCAAAGCTGGTCCTGTTTCGCCCGGTAAACCGGAGAAATCGACCGCACCAAGCGATCACCAGCAGTCTCATCAGACAGTTCCGCCCCAAGACGGTCCGCGATATCTTTCAATCGCATGCCTTCGTGGGGCGGAAAAAAAGCGTTATATTCCATCAAGCGGATACTCCAGAACGTTCAAACTTGCAGTTCTGGACTGCCGATATCAGAAAGTGTTGGACATGCCAAACCGGAAATTCTGCTCTTGGTCGTAGTCTTCCTTCATGAAAGGCACAGCATAGTCGACGCGCAGAGCACCGAATGGCGAGGCCCACATGACCCCGATACCAGCAGAAGCGCGGATCGAGCTATCGTCCTGCACGCTTTCACCAGCTGCCGTGCGGACCTTGTTGCCATAAAGCGTACCAGCGTCAACGAAGCCGGCAAGGCGCAAACCAAAGTCTTCCGGAACGCCCGGCATTGGCGCAGTTACTTCCGCAGATGCGGCAAAGTAGGTGGTTCCACCGATAGAATCGTCACCGATACGTGGACCAATACCGTCATTCTCGAAGCCACGGATCACGCGACCACCAATTTTGAACTGGTCGAAGACCAGCAGATTGTCACCCGTGGGCGCTACGTAACCAGCCTGCCCCGTGATCGAACCAATGATGTCGTACTCGTCAGACAGCGTGTGGTAATAACGAGCCTTCGCGTAAATCTTGTAATACTCGGAATCGCCACCAAGTCCTGCAAACTCGTTGGTCAAAGCACCCTGCCAGCCTTCGCGCGGCATGTTGCGATCATCCAGTGAGTTATAAGCCAACGTGTTGGAAATAATGGACTGTGTCCAGTCTCCACCAGCAATCAGGTCGCGATACGGAGATGCAAGGTTGGCAGGATTAGTCCAATCACCCTTACCATCATAATTGATCTGCTTGTACGTGTACTTGAATGTCGTTGACAGATTTTCCGTGATCGGAGCGGTTACACGAAGTGCAAAGCCCTGCTCGTCGTAATCGTAATAATCTTCGCTGGAGCTTTGGCTCTTGAACAGATCGAAACCTGCGGCAAGGCGGTAGCCAAGGAAGTATGGCTCTGTGAATGACAGGTTGTAGCTACGTGCATCATCCTGACCGGCACCAGCAGCAACACGAATGTACTGGCCACGACCCAAGAAGTTCTTTTCTTCGATTGATGCTTCGAGAAGCGCGCCATCGTTCTGCGAGTAACCAGCACCGATACCGAACGAACCAGTTGCCTGATCTTCCACATCCACAACGATCACGACGCGATCCGGGGCACTGCCCTGCGATGTGCCGATGTTGACCTTGGAGAAGTAACCCAGCGCTTCAAGACGACGCTTTGCAGCGGAGACGACAGTTTGGTTGAAGGCATCACCTTCACTGATGTCAAACTCGCGACGAATAACGTAGTCGCGGGTACGGGTGTTACCGCGAATTTCAATGCGTTCGACGTAAGCGCGCTCGCCCTGATCAACGATATAGGTAACGCCAATCGTGTTGCCAGCCAGATCACGGTCGCCGCGCGGTGTTACGCGCGCAAAAGGATAACCTTCCGCCGAAACACGCTTGGAAATGGCTTCCATGCTCTTCTGAACTTCTTTGGCGCTGTAGTTCGAGCCAGCATGAGTTTCGACAAGACCCTGCAACTCAGGACCATCAACACCCGGAACCGTCGATTCTACTGCAACATTACCGAAAGCGTAACGCTGACCTTCATCGACGTTGATTGTGACGGTATATTCATTGGTCGCTTCATCCAGCACCGCATCCGAAGATGTGACGCGGAAGTCGGCATAACCGCGATTGTAATAGAACTGGCGCAGCGCTTCTTCGTCAGCGCGCAGCTTGTCCTCATTGTAGACATCCTTACGCGTCAGGAATGACAGCATGTTGGACTTCTTAGTGTTGATAACGGCAGCAAGACGGCCATCGCTGTAGGCATTGTTGCCAACGAAATCGATACGGGCAATCTTCGTGCGCTCACCTTCGTTGATGACGAAAGCAAGGTTTACGCGGCCTTGACCGACTGGAACAACCTGAGTGGTGACCTGAACATCACTACGACCAATTGCGGCATAAGCTTCTTTGATGCGCGCGATGTCGGATGTCACAAGCGTCTGATCATATGGGCCGAGAGACTGGGTCTGCACGACGCCGACCAGTTTGTCGTCCTTGATCTTGCGGTTGCCGTTGAACACGACCTGGTTGACGAGGCTATTTTCGCTCACCGTCACGACCAGCGTGCTGCCGGAGACGCTCATGCTGACATTGGAGAAGTAACCTGTCGCGTAAAGACGCTTGACCGATTCATCAATGTCGGCGTTGGAAAAATCACGACCGGGAGCAATTGTGATGTTGGAGCGCACAGCATCTGCACCAGCGCGTTCAGCGCCACGCACGTCGACCCTCTTGATCACAGCTGCATTCGCAACACCGGCAGAAGCAAGCACTCCCAGAGCTGCGACCGAAGAAACACCAGCAGACAGCGCAACCGCCGACACCGCGTTCAAAAATCTTGAACCAGCCTTCATTTTCAATTCTTACCTTTTCCCGTTGTCCCTCAGCGGGCGGAACCCGACTCCGGCCATCTGCGTCGTTTTACCTGCTTTTCCTCTACAAGCAAGCCCGACCGTTAATTTCTGTTTACTTCGCAAGCAACCGTGGCTCAATCGCCACTTTGGTTTCAAAACAAGGTAAACGCCCTCTTAAAAAAATAGCTCTAAAGCCGTACTCAGCCGATCAAGCTGCTGATATCATTCCATGTGGCAAATACCATCAAACTGAAAATCATGGCAAGACCAATACGAAAAGCAACCTCCTGGGCGCCAGAACCCAGAGGTCTGCCGCGCACCGCTTCAATGGCATAGAACACCAGATGACCGCCATCCAGAATCGGGACGGGCATCAAATTAAGAAGGCCAATGGAGACAGAAAGCAAGGCCGCAAGCTGAATGACCGCAGCAAAACCGAGTGATGCCATCTGGCCGGATGCCTGAGCGACACGCACTGGGCCACCAAGTTGATCCGCATTCATACGGCCTGTGATGAGGTTCCCGATATAGGTGAACGTGCCAGTCACAACGTGTCCGGTTTCACGCACACCTTCAATCAGAGCCTCGCCCGGCGAATAGCTGACGTGACGAAAATTACCGCGGGTCTGATCGGTCACGATACCGATAATCCCCAGTTCCATCTTGTTGCCGAACTGATCCGTCGTCTCGGTTCGTGTCGGCACCATGGGCAGAGATAGCTCCTGCCCGTTGCGCTCAACAGTCACCGTAATCGGCGTCGCAGGGCGAACAGCAACATAACGACGGACATCTTCAAATGTTTTCACCTTTTCGCCATCGATTGCGACCAGCCGGTCGCCAGCCAGAACACCGGCGGCTTGCGCTGCGCTGTTTTCCCGCACTTCCGAAACAATCGGATCCGAAATCATGCGGCCATAAATGGTGAACAATGCTGCGAAAATCAGGATCGCCAGCAGGAAATTGGCGATTGGGCCTGCGGCGACTGTTGCCGCTCTTTTCCACAGCTTTGCACCGCCGAGTGTCTGGGCGCGCTGTTCAAGCGTCAAGCCAGCGAGACCGTCATTATCCGGTTTGCTGGATACGTCGTCATCGCCAAAGAACTTGACGTAGCCGCCCAACGGAATCGCAGAAATCTTCCAGCGCGTGCCATGCTTGTCGGTGAAACCGATCAGTTCAGGTCCGAAACCGACTGAAAAAGCTGTGGATCGTATGCCGCACCAGCGCCCTACCAGATAATGACCCATCTCATGGACAAAAACCAAAAGCGATAGAACAAGAATGAACGGCACCATATAACCGGTCAGAAAACCAATCGCCGCCGTCGCCATGTCCATATCTACTCAGCCTTTTGCGTTATGTCCGGTTGAAAGCCGTCAGAAGCCCGGAACAATTCCATCGCCTGATCCTGGCACATCACCGGTTATCGCCGCGTGAACAACAGCGATGAGGAATACGGTAAAGCAGGCAAAAACAAGACCGTCAACCCGGTCCATAAAACCACCGTGACCGGGAATGAGATTGCTGGAATCCTTCACCTTGAAGCGGCGCTTGATGAAGGATTCAAACAGATCACCAATCTGGCTGAACACGGACAGTATCAGCGACATCGCGATAATGACGATGCTGATGCGCCCGTGATAGATTCCGGCCACCGCACTACCCGCGATGACACCGGAAACCGTGCCGCCGATGGCGCCAGACCATGTCTTGCCCGGAGAAATGGCCGGTGCGAGCTTGGGCCCACCGATGGCGCGCCCAAAGAAATAGGCCAGAATATCGGTTGCCCAGACAATGGCGAAGACGAACAACGTGGCCACAAAGCCCGTCAACTCCTCACCGCGAATGGCAGCCAGCGAGATGCCGCTAAGGCCCGCATAAACGATGCCGCCAACCAGCCACCAGTTGCTGCCGCGCAGCACTGGAAACAGTGCAGCGGTCAAAGCAAAGCCTGAAAGCAGAGGCAGATCGAGTGATGGTTCACCAAAAATTGTATTGCCGCTCATCACCGCGACGGCAAACCATCCCCACGCATAGCCGGTCGGATTGGTGTCCGAAAGCTTGGTGATCGTGCTCCACTCATAATAAATGAGGAGTGCCAAAAGCCCGGCAACGAGGCGGAACATCATTCCGCCGTACCATGTGGCGGTGAGTATAACGGCAGCCAGCACGATGGCGGAGATGATCCGCAGCTTCAATTCACGGCTCATCAGGCACCCGCCAGAGCAACTTGATCCGACAGTCCGCCAAACCTGCGGTCGCGCATCATATATTGATCAATCGCCGCAAAGAAAATCTTGCGGTCGAAATCAGGCCAATAATCGGGAATGAAAAGAAACTCAGAATACGCAGCCTGCCACAACAGAAAGTTGGACAGCCGCTCCTCACCGCTGGTGCGAATGATGAGATCGGGATCAGGCATGCCTGCGGTATCCAGGCGGGCCGTGATCGCATCGGAATCAATAGCCGCCGCATCGAGCTTGCCCTCAGCCACATCTCTCGCAAGAGATGCTGCGGCCCGGGCGATCTCATCGCGCGCACCGTAGTTGAAGGCGATAACAAGCGTCAGCGCCGTATTTTCGGCAGTTCTTTGCTCGGCCTCGGTCAGAAGCGTCTTGATATCCTCGTTCAGACCTTTGCGATCACCGATGATGCGAACCCGCACGTTTTCCTTGTGCAGATCGGCCAGATCACGGCGGATGAACGCTTTTAGAAGCCCGAGCAGATCGCTGACTTCAGCTTCCGGCCTGCGCCAGTTTTCTGACGAAAACGCAAAAAGAGTGAGGTATTTCAGGCCGCATTCGCCTGCCGCTTTCACGGTTTCGCGCACGGCTTCGACACCGCGCCGATGTCCCATGATGCGCGGAAGCCCGCGCTGCTTAGCCCAACGCCCATTGCCATCCATGATGATGGCAACATGCTCAGGTAGTGAGGAACGTGTAATGTCCGACATCTCGATCCAGTTTAAGCAGCGCGGAATTGAAACAAATACAGAAGCGGGCTTAAAAGCCAACTACACCTGCATGATTTCCTTTTCCTTCTCCGCAAGCAAGCGGTCAATGTCCGTAATCGTATCGTCCGTCATTTTTTGAACCTTGTCGGACGTCGCACGGCTTTCATCCTGACCGATGTCACCATCCTTTTCGGCTTTTTTCAGACCGTCCATACCATCACGGCGAACATGGCGAATGGCGACCTTGGCTTTTTCCGAATATTCATGCGCGACCTTGACGAGCGACTTGCGGCGCTCTTCGTTCAGTTCAGGCAAGGGAATGCGCAGGTTCTGGCCATCGACGATGGGATTGAGGCCAAGATTGGACTCACGAATCGCACGGTCAACCGCGCCGACCATCGACTTGTCCCAAATGTTCACACCCAGCATACGCGCTTCTGGCACCGTAATATTGGCGACCTGAGACAGCGGCACGCGCGAACCATAGGCATCCACCGTTACAGGATCAAGAATATTGGCGGAAGCGCGTCCTGTGCGCAGCGATGCGATATCGCTCTTGAACGCATTGATGGCGCCGTCCATGCGGCGCTTGATATCGTTGAGGTCAATACCACTCATTTGTATACTCCATAGTTCTGGCCGCGATGGCCCAATTTCACAGTGTGGAATCAGCGCCCGGTCTTTATTTGTCGTGCACGATGGTCTTGCGACCGCCGCCCGTCAATATTGCCGCAAAGCCACCTTTTTCGTGGATTGAGAAAACGATGATTGGAATGTGGTTTTCCCGCGCCAGTGCAACGGCAGCAATGTCCATGACTGCCAATCCCTTGGCGAGAACTTCCGAATGCGTCAGTTCGTCAAAGCGGGTTGCGTGAGGGTCTTTCTTCGGGTCGGCGGAATAGATACCATCCACCTGCGTACCCTTGAAGATCGCTTCTGCGCCCATTTCTGCTGCGCGCAGTGCTGCGGCGGAATCTGTGGTGAAGAACGGATTGCCTGTGCCACCCGCGAAGATCACGACGCGACCCTGAGCAAGATGGGAGAGCGTCGCACGCTGCGAGAAGCTCTCACAGATTTCCGGCATGGCGATGGCGGACAGGACGACTGTGTCAATATCGAGCTTGCGCAGCGAGGTGGCCAGCGCAAGTGCGTTGATGATGGTTGCCAGCATGCCCATGTGGTCGCCGGTCACGCGATCTCCGCCCTTGGAGGCAACAGCGACGCCGCGGAAGATATTACCGCCGCCGACGACGACACCCACTTCGACGCCCATGGCTCTCGCCTGCGCAATATCGGAGGCAATGCGGTCTGCGACGGCAACGTCGATACCGAACCCCTGATCGCCCATGAGGGCTTCGCCCGACGCCTTGAGAAGAACACGTTTATAAAGCGGCTTGGAAGACATCATGACTCCTTAGAGCATGTCCCGCAAAAGTGTGTAGCGGTTTTGCGATGACGACATGCGAAAACATAGAGAAACTACAGCGACAAGCGAATCTGAAAAAAATCGCGCCGCGTTGTAGAATGTAACCGGAACGCGGATACACGAAGGGCACCGCGTTGTCACGCGATGCCCTGTCGTTTTCCCGTATTTGGGTGAAGAGATCAGCCCTTGGCGACCGCAGCAACTTCAGCAGCGAAGTCGCTTTCTTCTTTTTCAACGCCTTCGCCGAGCAGCAGGCGAGCCATGCCAACAACTTCGATCGCAGCGCCGGCTTCTTTTTCAGCAGCCTTGACAGCATCGCCAACAGTGATGTCAGGGTTGATGACGAAAGCCTGGGACAGAAGAGCAACTTCTTCGAAGAACTTGCGCATACGACCGTCAACCATCTTTTCGATGATGGCTTCTGGCTTGCCGGATTCGCGAGCCTGTTCGATGAATACGTTGCGCTCGCGTTCTGCAACAGCAGCGTCAACTTCTTCAGAGCGGATGGCGAGCGGGTTTGTTGCTGCAATGTGCATGGCAATCTGGCGACCGATGGATGTCAGAACAGCCTTGTCACCAACAGACTTCAGCGCAACCAGAACGCCAAGCTTGCCGATGCCATCGCCAGCAGCGTTGTGAACGTAGGTCGCAACAACGCCGTGCTCAACTTCGAGCAGAGCCGAACGGCGCAGCGCCATGTTTTCGCCGATAGTGGCAATCGCGTCCTTGATGGTGTCGGAGACGGACTTGCCGGTTGCTGGGTAGGTTGCAGCAGCAATGGCTTCAACAGTGCCGTTGGTCGTCAGAGCAACCGAAGCTACGCCACGAACGATATCCTGGAAGGCATCGTTACGTGCAACGAAGTCGGTTTCGGAGTTGATTTCAACGACAACAGCCTTGTGACCGGCAGATGCGATAGCGATGAGACCTTCAGCGGCAGTACGGCCAGACTTCTTGTCAGCCTTGGCGATACCCTTGGCGCGCAGCCAGTCGATTGCAGCTTCCAGATCGCCGCCGGTTTCAGACAGCGCCTTTTTGCAATCCATCATGCCTGCGCCGGACTTCTCGCGCAGTTCCTTTACCATTGCGGCTGTGATTTCGCTCATTGTGTGCCTCTTGTCGGTTCGTCGGTCACGGCGCGATTGCGGCCCGACCTCAATCGGATTTTGGGAACGAATGTACCCGGAACTGTGACAGCCTGATGAAACAGGCATCACGAAACTTCTTTACCCACGCCTATTCCATAAGGGATGCGGGGATTTAAACGAACAAGGCCGTCGAACTTACGAGTCCAGAACGGCCTTGTCGTATCCTGATGAAGAAGGCGGCATGATTATGCCGCCAAACAGCCGACTATCAGGCGCCAGCTTCGTCCTGAAGAGCAGGCTCGATCGGAGCATCTTCGGAAGCACCGATGTCGCGACCGGAAGAGCCCTGCTGACGTGCGATACCGTCGATAGCTGCGCGAGCGATCAGATCGCAATACAGCGAGATGGCGCGCGATGCGTCGTCGTTACCTGGGATCGGGTAATCGATCTGGTCTGGATCGCAGTTGCTATCGATGATCGCAACGACCGGAATACCAAGACGCTTGGCTTCTTCGATTGCAATCTTTTCCTTGTTGGTGTCGATGATGAACATCAGGTCAGGAACGCCACCCATATCGCGGATACCGCCGAGAGCCTTTTCAAGCTTTTCGCGTTCGCGCTCGAGCGTCAAACGCTCTTTCTTGGAATAGCCAGAACCTTCGGAGTTCAGAATCTCGTCAACCTTGCGCAAGCGCTGGATCGAGTTGGAGATCGTCTTCCAGTTGGTCATCATGCCGCCGAGCCAACGCGAGTTGACGTAGTACTGAGCGGAACGCTTTGCGCTGTCTGCGATGATTTCGGACGCCTGACGCTTCGTACCAACGAACAGAACGCGGCCACCACGAGCAACCGTGTCAGAAACAACCTGAAGAGCGCGCGACAGCAAAGGAACTGTCTGAGCCAAATCGATGATGTGGATGTTGCTGCGGTCGCCGAAGATGTACGGCTTCATCTTTGGGTTCCAGCGGTGTGTCTGGTGACCAAAGTGAACGCCAGCTTCCAGAAGCTGACGCATAGAGAAATCGGGCAATGCCATGCCTAGTTATCCTTTTCCGGTTTAACCCCCGCGAAGCGAACAGCACCGTCTAAACGGTACCACCGGGCGGAACGAACCGGATTTCTCCCGGAACATCCCAAGCTTCGCGTGTGGAATAATGTGCCGCATACAGGCAGATTCGATGAAAAGCAAGCTTTTATGCGGAAAATTCTAAATTCGCCTCAGATCAATCTCAGCGGATCGGCTTGTTTTCACAGTTTTCGGGCTGGAGAATATCCAGCTTGGCAAGCTTGCCCGTCAGCACGAAATCACCATAGTCCATGGTCAGATCACGCGTGATGCCGTTTTCATACAGCTTGAACGACATGCGGTAGATCGGCAGGGCATCCGTGCCTGTCTTGTCATTATAATACGCAATCGTAACAGGCCAGAACGGTGTCTTGGCAAACTCTCCCGCCTTGCCCGCGTCCGCATCGCCATCGATAGGCGGCTGCTGTTTTCCAACAAGCGTGGAGGTGATCAGGCTCTGATCGCCATCGTCGGACCCGTCAAACACGCGCGATTCAAAAATCCGCTTACCCAACTTCGCATTTTCGATGACCTGAAACATATGTTCGGTCGGAAACTCACCCGCTGCCAAATCGATCTTGCGCGCATCCGGCTTGGTCAGATCGATGGTCATGGTGCCATCTGCGTCCGCTGCGGAGCCAGTGACTTCCTTATCCAGCTTGTCGTCAGTGAAAGACTTGGTCTCAAACGTGAACTTCTTTGACGCCGCATCTTCGAATGTGGTGGTCTGCTGGTCCGTCAGCCGCACTGCATCGCCGGTATTGATCTGGGTGACAAAGCGGAAGTCGGTCTTATAACCTTTGCAGGCAGACCCGGTGAACTCGTACACCATTCTGCCCGTCATGCCTTCGATGCCGGAGCGGTCCGAAGCGTCTTTCAGCTCCAGATCATACACGGCACGGTGAGAGATAAGGTTGGGAACGCTGGCAGGCACGGCACTTGCGACACCCGGCAAAACTGTAACAGTGCCAGCAGCAAGAGCAACAGCAAGGTTCCTGACAAACATTCAATATCTCCTGTTGGACTCACTGCTCATATTGTACAAGCAATCGCCCGGCTTTTGGACATCATGCTCTGTCTGCCGGATTTTTGAAAGATTTACAACAAAAGCGGAGACGAAAATGTCGGATGCCATCGAAGCTCGCCTGAAAGAACTGGGCTACACCCTGCCCGTTGCCGCAGCACCCGCTGCAAATTATGTCCCGTTCACCATCAGCGGCAATCTGCTTTATATTTCGGGTCAATTGCCAATGGAGTCAGGCAAGATTGCGGTCACGGGTCATGTCGGGCGCGATGTTGATGTTGCTACCGCCCAGCGCGCCGCCGAACTTTGCGCCGTCAACATTCTGGCGCAGGTAAAAGCCGCGTTGAATGGAGACCTTTCCAAAGTCCGCCGCGTTTTGAAACTCAACGGCTTCGTCGCATCCGTACCGGAATTTACCGAACAGCACCTCGTCATCAACGGCGCATCCAACCTCATCGCCAATGTTCTGGGCGATGCGGGCAAACACGCGCGCGCCGCAGTCGGTATGGCCTCCCTGCCCTTCAATGCCGCCGTCGAGATCGACGCTATTGTGGAAATCGACGTATGACGCTGAAACTCTCCTGGCTGACCGCAACACCGGTCGCGCATCGCGGTTATCATGACCAAAACAAGGTTGTTTGGGAAAACACGCTTACGGCATTTTCCCGCGCCATCGCGGCTGGTTTCGCCATCGAATGCGATGTGCAGCTTGCGGCCGATAGCGTTCCTGTCGTCTTTCACGATCACGAGATGGAACGGTTGACGGGCATCAAGGGCGATGTGCGCGAGCATACATCCGCCGAACTTGCTCTTCTGGCCATCGGCCAAACGAAAGATCGCGTGCCGAAGCTCAAGCAGCTTCTGACCTTATGCGCAGGTAAAGTGCCTCTCGTCATTGAACTGAAAGGCCGTTCCGGTGCTGGCGTCGATGATGGTTTTGCCGAAGCCGTTCTCGAAGTGCTGGAAGGTTATGAGGGCCATGTGGCGCTGATGAGCTTCGATCACCATCTGCTGAAGGACTTGAAGGCCGCTGGCTCGCCATGGCCGCTGGGGCTGACGGCGGAAGGCGCGAAACCGGAAGACTTCTTCAAACATGATGAAGCCATGCAGATCGGCCTCGATTTCGTCTCTTACGCTTGGGCGCATCTACCCAACAGCTTTATTGAGGCGCAAAGAAAACTCGGTGTTCCGGTGATTACCTGGACGGTGAGGGATGAAAATGCGCGCGCGATTACCTATAAATATGCTGACCAGATGACGTTCGAAGGTTTCGATCCAAAAGAGAGCCAGCCGGCCAGCGCATGAGCGACGAATATTCCATTCGCGTAGAGCAGTCCTTTAAAGACATTGATCCGGAAAGCTGGAACACGCTTTCCGGAACTTCTAAACTTACACGAACAGAAGATTACAACCCGTTCATTTCCCATGCTTTTTTACTGTCCATGGAAGAGTCCGGATCAGCCACCGCAAAGACCGGCTGGCGTGGTCATCACCTGCTTCTGGAAAAAGGTGACGGCACACTCACGGGCGCTATGCCCGCCTATTTGAAGAGCCACAGTCGCGGCGAATATGTTTTCGACCAGGGGTGGGCGGATGCTCTTGAGCGTGCAGGCGGCAATTATTATCCGAAACTGCAATGCTCCGTGCCGTTCACGCCTGCGACTGGCCCACGATTGCTGACCAGCGGCTTGGATGTTGCTGCTTTCAAACGCGTTCTGGCATCGGGCCTGCGGCAAGTGTCAGAAAAAATTGGCGTGTCATCCGCCCATGTCACCTTCGCGCCAGGTGATGAAACCGACGCGCTGGCGGAAGAAGGTTTTCTGATGCGCACCGATCAGCAGTTCCATTTCATCAACAATGGATATCGCGACCACGGCGATTTTCTGGATGCGCTGGCCTCGCGCAAACGCAAAGACCTGCGGAAAGAACGGCGGGCGGCGCTTGAACATGGCATCGAGATCGACTGGCTCACGGGCAGTGATCTGACCGAAGATATCTGGGACCAGTTCTACGCCTTTTACATGGACACCGGCAGCCGCAAATGGGGCAAGCCCTATCTGACCCGTGAGTTCTACTCGCTGATCGGCCAGCGAATGGCTGACGATATTTTGCTGGTGATGGCAAAACGCGAGGGTCGTTACATTGCCGGTGCCATCAATTTTATTGGTGGCGATGCGCTTTACGGCAGGCATTGGGGATGTATCGAAGATCACCCCTTTCTGCATTTTGAGGTTTGTTACCATCAGGCCATCGACTTTGCTCTGGCAAAGGGTCTGAAACGTGTGGAGGCGGGCGCGCAGGGTGAGCATAAGCTTGCCCGCGGCTATACACCTGTGACGACCCATTCAGCTCACTTCATCACCCATCCGGGCTTGCGCAGGGCAATTGCCGACTATCTCGAGCGTGAACGCAACGAAGTCGAACAAATCGGCGACTATCTCGATGAGCACAGTCCGTTTCGCAAAGGCGAGCGGCAAGAGACCGACGAGTAGTTGAGCAGATTATACGAGGAGACATTTCATGACATCGACCTACGATACCAACAACATCTTTGCGAAAATCCTGCGCGGCGAAATTCCGGCCGTGAAGGTTTACGAAGACGAGTACACGCTGGCGTTCATGGATGTCATGCCACAAGCCCCCGGCCATCTGCTGGTCGTGCCGAAAGCGGGTTCACGCAACATTCTGGATGCAGACCCGCAGGTGCTTGCGAAAACCATTGCCGTGGTGCAGAAACTGGCAGTGGCGGCAAAGGAAGCATTCGATGCTGATGGCGTTTACGTGGCGCAATTCAACGAACCTGCGGCGGGCCAGACGGTGTTCCATCTCCATTTCCATATCGTTCCGCGCAGGGAAGGCGAGCCTATGAAACCACACAGTGGCGCGATGGCGGATGGCGCTTTGCTGAAGGAACATGCGGAAAAGATAAAGGCAGCGCTTTAAGGCTAGCCCTGAACTTGCGTTGTCGTTTAATCGGCGGCAACGCCGAGCGGCCTTTGTTGCGCGGTGTTACAGACAGGCGTTTTCGACATTGTTTTCACTATATATCGCGAGAGTGGAAAGGCGACTGCAAAGCAAGCCATGCCACCGAACACATCTGAAAGATGATGGCCTCCCTGAACCAGAACAGCAGGAAACATCAGGGTATTTAAAGCCCCTATCACAACGATAAAAAGCCTATGCCGTGGAACGAAAAACACGGACATTAGCGCCATGAAAATATGGAATGAAGGAAAGCCGATCAGCCCGAGGATATTTGCAGGCGAGAGATGATCGACACCCTCAAGCCCCAAACGAACCAGTTCCCGTCCATAAGCTGGATCAACCGCCAAAGGGATCGCATTCAACACCCACTCCGGCAACGTATGATACGCTTTTGCGCCGAATGTCGGGAAAAGCACCCAAAAAGCGATGCTCAAGAGAGCGCCGATGGTGCCGGTGAGTAGAAAAGAATGGAGCTCTTTCTCCTTACCGGTAAAGCCAAGGGTGATTAATATAACGAGTAACTGTGGAAGCGACGTCATGTAGACCACGTAAAATGTCTTGCCGATCCAAGGATATGTGGCGGCCCATGTGACGACAGCGGGCCAACTGTAACCAACCAAATCATCCACACGCATGAGAATGTCGTCTATCGGATGAAAATAGATCGGCAAAAAAACATAATTGAAAATAGAGCCGACTATCGTGAAAAGCACATACAGCCCAGACGCTGTCAGGACATTTCCTAACCGCGTGCTGCGTTCAGAAATCCGATAGAATTGACCAAGCGCCATCAGCAGGAGACCGACGAAACAACAAACGGCATATCCAGCAACATCAATGGATATTGATTTTTTATAGACCATAGCAATATTAAAAATCGCAAGAATGAAAATTATCCTGAATATCAGGCGTTCTACGGACAAAAGAAACATAACCCCTACTCAGCCAGTCAATAAAAAATCAAAAGCGAAATTCTATACTCAATAAATCGCCGAAATTAATCACCAATACATTAAAAACACCAAGCCGATCGCAAGAATAGCGATGGGTGCAATAACACCAACCAAAACTTTCTGACCGCTCGCAAGAAATGCGACGAAACCGATGCCCGCAGCACCGATACGCAGCCACAATGGTGAGTGTTCCAATGTTCCCGTCGGGAAAACGATGAGTTTCGCGGTGACGGCCATCACCAAAGCGGTTGCGACCGCCCTCACCCAATTTAACGTCTCCGAGCCCTCTTTCAAACGATTGCCGGCCAGCACACCGAGCCAGCGCCATAGGTCCGTGGCGATCCAGCCTGCAATTGCGATGAAGAGATAGGGTGCCCACCAGGCGTCGGTTATCATGGCTCGCCCTCCGCGGTAGCGGGTTCGATTTTGCGACGAAACCAGAACCGATCGATAAGATAGGCCAACGTCCCGCCGCCCACACCAGCGTAGAGAATGTCGAAATCAGGCTCTATGACCGCGAACAATGGTCCGCCGATAACGCCGATCACGAATGCGACCTTTACGACCGTATGTCTTGCAGATGCCCAGATGGATGAAACGAAATAAACCGGCGTCAGAAAAAACAGAACGCCTGCAACGACCGGCGGAAACGCGGCCACGACGCCATAACAGATGGCAACGATGATCGCGTTGATGAGCGTCAGCGTCATGCCGAAACCGGCAAACCACGCCACCCGAGCGTCACGCGGCACCTTGCTCAGATTTTGCGTGGCAAAGACCCAAGCGGTAATGGCAACGAAATGCGACAGGAACAACAAAAGCCAGGTTGGCGTTTTGGCCGTGCGCATTTCCGGCACGATGGACGCCACCATCGGCATCATGCGGATGGACGAGAGTGTCACCACCAGAAAGCAGGTGGCCAGCCCGGCACCGCTGGTCATCGCACCGATCAGGATCATCTTGGCGGGCAGCGCCCAGATGGTCAGCGTCATGAAAACTGCTTCACCGCGACTGACACCGGATTCCAGAGCAAAGGCGCTGAAACCCACGAAAGATGTCATGAGGATGAGTGACGGCAGCGAGAAAATGCCCTTCATGCCCCTGAAAAACCAGAGGGAAAGAGGTTCCGCATCGCTTTCTACAGGCATGTTCGTTTCCGGTATCGACAAAATAAAGTGCCGGGTACGAAACCCGGCACTGCGTTATTTAAAGCACTCAGCCAACATCACTTCTTTTTAGGAACCTTGGGAACGGCGTTTGTTTTGCGGCGCGGTTTCACGTCTTCATCACCCTTGCCCGTTTCCACAACAGCTACTTCGGCTTCCGGTTCGGCTTTAGCGGCTTTCGCCTTACCCTTTGCCTTGCCGGGAGACTTTGCCGCTTTCAGCTCAGCCTCTGGCTTTGGCTTGACCGGCGCTGTTTCTGGCAGGACATTCAGCTTCAGACCTTCCGTGCCATCATCATTTTTGCCGAGAGCAACACTGACGACACCACCCTTCTTCAGCTTTCCAAAGAGTATCTCATTGGCAAGCGGCTTCTTGATGTGTTCCTGAATGACGCGACCAAGCGGACGCGCACCCATTTTTTCGTCATAGCCCTTCTCGGCCAGCCAGGCGATGGCATCTTCATGCAGATCAAAGGTAACGTTCCGTTCGGAAAGCTGTGTTTCCAACTGCATGACGAACTTCTGAACCACCTTGTGAATGACAGCAGTTGGCAATGGCGAGAATGGAATGATCGCATCCAGACGGTTGCGGAATTCCGGTGTGAATAGGCGATTGAGCGCCTCTTCATCCTCACCCGTGCGCTTGGACGAACCGAAGCCGATGGCGGATTTGGCCATTTCAGATGCGCCCGCATTTGTCGTCATAATCAAAATGACGTTGCGGAAATCGATCTTCTTGCCGTTGTGATCCGTCAGCGAACCGTGGTCCATAACCTGCAACAGAATGTTGTAGATGTCCGGGTGCGCCTTTTCGATTTCGTCCAGCAACACCACGGAATGCGGATGCTGATCGACGCCGTCGGTCAAAAGACCGCCCTGATCGAAGCCGACATAGCCGGGAGGTGCGCCAAGTAGACGCGATACGGTGTGGCGCTCCATATATTCCGACATGTCGAAACGCAGCATTTCCACACCGAGCGAAGCAGCAAGCTGCTTGGCAACTTCCGTCTTGCCCACGCCGGTCGGGCCGGAAAAGACATAAGAGCCAATCGGCTTGTTCGGTTCACGCAGGCCCGCACGGGCAAGCTTGATGGCGGTGGATAACGCTTCGATCGCGATATCCTGACCATACACCACCGAGCGCAACTCTTTCTCCAGATTGGCGAGAACCATCTCGTCATCCTTCGAAACCGTCTTGGCTGGAATGCGCGCCATCGTCGCAATCGTCACTTCGATCTCTTTTTCAGTGATCAGCTTACGACGCTTGGAGGCGGGCAACAGCATCTGCGCCGCGCCTGTTTCATCGATAACATCGATGGCCTTATCCGGCAGCTTGCGATCCGAGATATAACGGGCCGAAAGCTCCACGGCAGCCTTGATCGCCTCGTTGGAATAACGAAGGTGATGGTAGCTTTCGTAATAAGGCTTCAAGCCCTTCATGATTTCGATAGCATCTTCGATGGAAGGCTCGTTGACGTCGATCTTTTGGAAACGACGCACAAGCGCCCGGTCCTTTTCAAAGAACTGACGATATTCCTTATACGTGGTCGAGCCGATGCAACGGATCGCACCCGATGACAGAGCAGGCTTCAGCAGGTTGGATGCGTCCATGGCACCGCCAGACGTCGCACCCGCACCGATGACCGTGTGGATTTCATCGATGAACAGCACAGCGCCTGGGAACTCTTCCAGTTCCTTGACGACCTGCTTCAAGCGCTCCTCAAAGTCACCGCGATACCGTGTACCGGCCAGCAGCGTGCCCATGTCCAGCGAGAAGATCGTGTCGTTCTTCAACGCTTCCGGCACTTTGCCTTCGACGATTCGCTTGGCCAGACCTTCGGCAATCGCTGTTTTACCAACGCCGGGATCGCCCACATAAAGCGGGTTGTTCTTGGAGCGACGGCACAGGATTTGAATGGTGCGGTTGACCTCCTCATGACGGCCAATCAGCGGATCGATCTTGCCGCCGCGGGCTTTGTCATTCAGGTTTACGCAATAGGCTTTCAGCGCATCCTGCTGCTTTTTAGGTGCGGACGTATCTTCTTCAGAGCCGCCGTTACGAGCAGGTTTTGCTTCGTTCTCATTCTCTTCTGCACCGCGTGGCGCGCGGGTCTGGGAGGAGCCGGGACGTTTGCCGATGCCGTGAGAGATGTAGTTGACCGCATCATAGCGGGTCATTTCCTGCTCTTGCAGAAAATAGGCAGCATGGCTTTCACGTTCCGCAAAGATTGCCACCAGCACGTTGGCGCCGGTGACTTCTTCACGACCCGAGGACTGCACATGAATGACGGCGCGCTGGATGACACGCTGGAAACCAGACGTGGGTTTTGAATCCTCGTCATAGCCTGTGACCAGATTGGAGAGTTCGTTGTCGACGTAATCAACAACCGTCTTGCGCAGCGCGTCCAGATCGACATTGCAGGCGCCCATCACGGCGGCGGCATCGGCATCGTCAATCAACGCCATGAGCAGGTGTTCTAGCGTCGCATATTCGTGATGACGCTCATTTGCAAAGGTCAGTGCCTGATGCAGCGCCTTCTCTAGACTTGGGGAAAAAGTTGGCACGTTGCGATCCTCATTTCTTTTCCATGACGCACTGAAGCGGATGCTGGTGCTGTCGGGCGAAATCCATGACCTGACTTACTTTTGTCTCTGCGACCTCATATGTGAATATCCCGCATTCGCCCACGCCGTGCTGATGCACATGAAGCATGATGCGCGTGGCTCCTTCCCTGTCCTTCTGGAAAAAACGCTCCAGAATATGAATGACGAATTCCATGGGAGTATAGTCGTCGTTCAGCAAAAGAACACGGTACAGATTGGGCTTTTTTGTTTTTGGTTTGGTGCGGGTAATAACAGACGTTCCGCGGTTTGCGCCGCCATCTTCCCCTTCACTGTCGCCCTGCATGTAGATCGACTTCTCGATCATCTTTCATCATTCTCCAGATCGTACTCGCATCGGTATTGTCGTGTTGCGAGCCAGAATTTCGCTTCAACTTATTTAGGTCTTCGTAAGAGGATTTTAAGCCCCCTACGCTGCACTGCAATCACTAATCCGTTCCCCGCTGACGAAATTTTTTGACGGATGCATCTGCTTCACAAATATAGCCGTCGTCTCAGCCTGACCGCCACCGCATGTTCAATGGTCTCCACATCCATCTTTCTGCATATGGAATCGACCAGATAATTTATCGTTCTGCTGGAGAGCGCCACACGCGTGGCAATCATCTCGAAACTCTCACCTTCGACCGCTAGAAAAAGCACCTGCTGCTCCAGGCCGGAGAGCGGCTCCCTTTTTTCTATTTGGGAGCGCCCGATGCTCGTGAGCCGCGCATGGGCGTGAAACATCAAGACGTTGAGCCGTTCAACCTCATTAATATCCAGAGGCGGTCTGTTCCCTGAAAAACCGATAAGACGAGGTGAACCGGAAATGCCGAGGGCCGGAAAACTGGCCCCCATCGTCATGCTCGATGTGCGAAACAGGGCTGCCGCATCTGGCGCGATATGCCCCTGCGCTTCCATGTCACCGAGATCCCAGCCCACCGGCCCCAGCGTTCCGGGTGAATGCATGAAGAACTGCGTGGCAAAATCCGTCAGGCATTCATCCAGCTCCTGGAAAAGAGAGGCGGAAATATTGGATGGAAAGAGAAACGAAATCGGCTCTTCTTCCGCCAGCCGCGACATATCGAGCACAAAATAACATTTAAAACCAAAGAGCCGCTGTATCTCGCCCAGCACCACGCCCACGTCATCCACCGTGTGCGTTTTCTGAAGCCTGATAAGCAGGTCTTGGGAAATGTTGCGCCTCTGCAAAAAGAGAGAAAGCCATTTTTGGGTTTTATGGCCAGCCAGACCAGCAAATCAGCACGGATCAGCGAGGAATAAGACTATTGCGACCCGCCTCACCTGTCAATTTTCACTGTCCAGCATCTCCCGCACAGCCACCGCCAGCTGTTTCAGCGAAAACGGCTTGGGCAGAAAACCGAACTTGGCATCGGCAGGGAGGTTCTTTGCAAAAGCATCTTCCGCATACCCGGACACGAAAATAAACTTCATATCCGGGTAGGTCTTACGAAGCTCCCGCAGCAGTGAAGGACCGTCCATTTCAGGCATGACAACATCTGATACGACGATGTCGACCTTGCCTTCCAGTTCCTCCAACACGTCCAGCGCTTCGGTGCCGGAGCCTGCTTCGTAAACCGTGTAACCACGGGTTTCCAGCATACGCTTGCCGCCACGGCGCACCGCTTCCTCATCTTCCACCAGCAGAACGACAGCGGACTTGCCGGTCAGATCGACCGGCTCTTCCTTGGTGAGATCCTTTACGACAGCGACATGAGCAGCCTCTGGCAAGGCCTCGCCTTCGACAACCGGAACCACTTCGACAATATGGCGCGGCAAGAAGATGCGGAACGCCGTTCCCTTGCCCACTTCGGAGTCTGGGTAGATATAGCCACCGGATTGTTTTACGATGCCATAGACCATCGAAAGACCAAGGCCCGTGCCCTTGCCGACGTCCTTTGTCGTGAAGAATGGCTCAAAAATCTTGTCCATGATTTCAGGCGGAATACCTGTTCCGGTATCCGTCACTTCGATCATCACCAGATCTTCAACAGGAATGTCCGACCGGCCAAGCGCGATAATGTCCTTGTCCGACATGTTGCGCGTGATGATCTTGATCTTGCCGCCTTCCGGCATCGCATCGCGGGCGTTGACGCAAAGGTTGATCAGCACTTGCTCGAACTGCGAAAGGTCGGTTTTGACAGGCCACAAATCACGTCCGTAATCCACCTCAAGCTTGACGTTGGTACCGGAAATCAACCGATCCACCAGCATACGCAGATCGCCGATAACATCCGTCAGGTTCAACACCGCCGGGCGCATGGTCTGTTTGCGTGAAAAGGCCAGCAATTGCCGCACGAGAACGGCAGCACGGTTGGCATTCCGCTTGATTTCCATCAGATCGGCGAAGCTTGCGTCGGCAGGTCTGGCCTGAAGCAACAGATGGTCGGAGGACAGAAGAATGGCCGTTAGAACATTGTTGAAGTCATGGGCGATGCCGCCTGCCAGCGTACCGACCGCATTCATCTTCTGCGTTTGCGCCATCTGCGTTTCGAGCGCTTTCTGCTCGGTCACTTCGATCGCATAGACAATTGCCACTTCTTCCGGCGCTTCATCATCCTGATCGATGACCGCATGAACATAGAAGCGGAAATGCCGTGTTTCGTCAGCCGGGTGGCGGGAATCGAACGGCGGAATATCTCCCTGCCGATCCTTCGCGGCATCTATGGCGTGCAACAGCTTCGGCTTGTCATTATCGTGCAGGACGGCATCGAGAACGACACCATTGTCGATATCGTCTCGTCCGACAACACCAGAGAAGAGTTTGAGAAACGGCGCATTGGTGCGCAGAATTTTGCCGTCGCCGTCCAGAGACGCAATCGCCATTGGAGTGTTGTTGAAGAACCGCGTGAAGCGCATGGCCGAAGCGGATTCGGCATTTTCTTTGCCTTTGGCGCGCATCAATACGATTGTCCGGCTTTCGCCCGGTGCGCCATCGCGCGTGGCCGTCACCTGATGAACCAGCCTTGCTGGCATGCTCTGGCCGTTGACGCGGCGCATGTCGAGATCGAGCATTTCGGTGCGGTTGGCACCGGCTTGCGGCTTCACGGATTCGATCAGCGCCATGCCTTCGCCCGCGACGATATCCGACACCGTCAGCGAACCCGGTGAGAACTGCGCCAGATCAATGCCCAGCCATTGCGACAGCGTTGCGTTGAGATAAACGATCTCACCCTTTTTACCCGCCGAGAAAAAGCCAGCCGGAGCATGGTCGAGATAATCGATAGCGTTTTGCAGTTCGCGGAAAAACCGCTCCTGATCTTCACGCTCTGTGGTGATATCGGCAATCTGGAAGACGTGCAGATCATTGCTGCTCGGGTCTTTGAGCAGCCGTGCCTTGAGACGATACCAGTGCGGGCCGGATTGCGAGATATCTTCACTCAACGGCTTCAGCAGCCGAAATTCCTCATACCCGTCCTTCCCGTCGCGCAAACCACTGATGAGCCGATACAATGCTTCGGTCGATTCCCGATCACGCGACAGCAGCGTTTCAAGGCTCTGGATATCGGTGGCCTTGGTCGCGCCCGTCATCTGGCAATAGGTGGCGTTGGCATAGACCAGACGGCCTTTGGGATCGGTAATCAGTGTGCCATCCGGGTTGGAAGACAGAAAACGTCGCGCCATGCCATCCGATTGGGATTGCGGCATGACTTCGATGAAGCCGATGACCGACGACACCAGAAAGAAAATGCCGAGCATGG
Source organism: Agrobacterium sp. rho-13.3 (assembly GCF_033957765.2). Classification (NCBI taxonomy): domain Bacteria; kingdom Pseudomonadati; phylum Pseudomonadota; class Alphaproteobacteria; order Hyphomicrobiales; family Rhizobiaceae; genus Agrobacterium; species Agrobacterium sp. rho-13.3. The sequence continues at coordinate 1,038,532 of NZ_CP192774.1, read as the reverse complement.
CCAGCACGCCGAGAATGCCGAGGACGACCTCGTTTTCCAGCGAATTCTTGAAATAGACGAACGCGACCGCTGCGGCGACAAGAACAAGTGCCAGAAGCAATATGCGCAACAGCGTGCCGGAACGGGCTCGCCTGTCCACCAAGGGAAAGTCATTGTCGCTGGCTTGGCTCACCTTGGTCATTGAGGCTCTAACCCTTGCAGTTTTGCGGATCGTTATGCATCCGAAGACAAATGCCCCGGACGGAATCGCTTTTGTCTATCCCTTGTAGCAATTTGCCGAAATATCAAAAAGCTCTGGCGCACCATAAACCTTTGCCAATACACAGCGAATGCGGCGCTATAGACGCAGTATCGGGGCTTGCGTGGTACCTTTGCCACGTCAAATCATGGCCAATTGGTGAAGCGCGCAGCAATTTCGTGTCGCGAGTGGGATAAAAACTTGTGCCGGGCGCAAAAAAATCGTCTTTTCACTACAAACTGTTTAAAAAACTCGGATGCGGCAATAATTTGCCCAGCAAAAGACCAAAGGGACTGGTTCGATGATGGAAGATTTTATCGGCACTTACGGCAATCGCCTTATCGTGGCGGTCGTGGGCGTCGGCGTTGCACTTCTGGTTCTGGCGATCATACTGTGGATTGTCCGCAGACGTGGCGGCTCGTCGCCGTTCATTCGCGGTGGCAAAAACCGTCAACCGCGCTTGCAGGTGCTGGACGCGACAGCCGTGGACGCCCGACGCAGGCTGGTCCTCGTTCGTCGCGACAATGTCGAACATCTCGTGATGATCGGTGGACCGACGGACATCGTTATCGAAAGCGGTATTGGCGCGATCCCCATCCTCAGAGACGTGCGCGATCCGCAAGACGACATCCTGCAATCCCTCTCGTCTGAGAGAGCCATCACGTCTGAGCGGCCCAGAACCTTGCCGCCGGTCAACCAGGAAGAGGTGCGTCAGCCCGTTCCCGTTGCAGCAGCGACACCTGCGCCTCAACCCGAAGTGAAGCGTCCACCCGTGGTCGCGCCTGAACCGGCTCCGCGCCCTGTTGCAGCTGTTGCGCCCAGACCGGCCCCGCCAGTCGCCTCAGCCGCAGCACCGCGTCCCGTTGCCCCAGCAACGCCAGCCCCTGAAGCGCCTGCCGCACCGAAAACAGTTGCGCGTGAACCGATTGCCCCACCGGTCATTCCCGCAGTCGTGCCGGCCATAGCGGCTGCGTCCTTGGTGCCCGAGCCAGTGGCGAGACAGGCACCCTCGCCCGCTGCTGAGAACATCGCTCCATCTCCACCGGCAGCCTTCACACCGCCCGCGGTAGCACCGGAGCCCATTGTTGCACGGGAGCCTGTGATCGATCAGAACAGCGCCGTCGACCTTCTGGATGCTGCGCGAGAGCGCGTCTTGCCGACATTCCACAATGCAACCCCGATCAACGTTACAGCAAACGTGGCAAAACCAGCGCCGCTTGCTCCAAACGAAAACGGGACGGTTTTTGGCGATCAATTGACGAGCGATTTCGAAAGCTTCCTTGAAGCGGAAATCGCCAAAAGCAATGCTACTGAGGCTCCCGATATCAGTCTGGAGCCGAAACTGTCGCAAGAAACCGCAGAACCAGTGTCTCCGCCGGTTTCCGGCGAGACCTCTGATCGTGATGTGCAGAAAGAAATGGCGCGTATTTTCGGTGAAATGGCTGTTACCCGAGACCGGTAAGACAACACGATCATAGATCGCAGAACGCAAAAGGCTCCGGTTTTCACCGGAGCCTTTTTTAATGATTGCGAAGTCAGTAACCTGCTTATGCTCTCAGCACCGCATTGTCTGGATCGAACGGGCTTTCGACAACCACTTCGGCATCATAGAGATCACCGAGGATTTTGATTTTCAGCTTGGTGCCAATGGCTGCATTTTCCGGTGACAGCATGGCGAGGGCTATGGACTTGCCGATGCGCCAGCCAAAGCCGCCGCTGGTTGCACGACCGACGACGTCGCCCGCAGCGTTATAGATCGCTTCGGAACCGCGTGCATCAACATCCGTATTGCCGCTAACGACAAGCGTGGAGAAAATCCAGCTCAGGCCTTTTTCCTTGCCCGCAACAACGGCATCACGACCGATGAACTGCTTTTCCGGCTTGATGAAGCGGTCAAGGCCGGAGGTGTAAGCGTTGTATTCAACCGAAAGTTCGCGGCCCATGTTGCGGTAGGATTTTTCCAAGGACATGGAGACCATGGCCCGGATGCCGAAGGGCTTGATGCCGAATTCGGCACCGGCTTCGATCAAACGGTCGAAGATGTAATTCTGCATCTCGATCGGGTGATGAAGTTCCCACCCCAGTTCGCCAACGAAGTTGACGCGCAGCGCATGGGCTGTTGCGACGCCAACGGAGATTTCCTTACCGGTCAGCCAAGGGAAATCCTTGTTGTCGAGGCTGGTGCGGGTCAGCTTTTTCAGAAGATCGCGGGATTTTGGACCTGCCAGAGCCAGCACGCCATATTTCTGCGTGATGGGCTGCAATGTGACCGTGCCATCGGTCGGGGCCAAACGGCGCAGAACGTCATGGTCATGATTTTCAAGGCCACCAGCAGAGACGAGGTAGAAACGGCCCGGCGCCCATTCATAGACCGTAAATTCGGCCTTCACGCCACCATCCTTGGTCAACAGATGGGTCAGCGCGATGCGGCCACGCTTCTTGGGGATCGCATTGGCAAGGATGCTATCCAGCCATGTGCGTGCGCCGGGTCCAGACACCTCCATCTTGGCGAAGGCGGACATATCCAGCACGCCTACATTCTGGTTGACGTTTTTCACTTCGTTGCCGACATGCTCGAAGTAATTCGAGCGACGGAATGACCATTTCTCGACGATGCGGCCATCGTCCAGCGCTGGCGCGTGGTTGTGGTTGGTGATGACGTCTGCGCCCACGCCAAGCTCTTCTTCCTTCAGCGCATAACCTTCCGGGACGTACCAGTTGGCACGCTCCCAGCCGTAAACGGAGCCGAACACGCCGCCGAGTTTCTTGAGGCGGTCGTAAACAGGTGTTGTTTTTAGAGGACGGGCAGCAGAGCGTTCTTCATCCGGGTAGTGCATGGTGAAGACGTTGGCGTAGGCTTCTTCGTTCTTGGCAATGAGATAGCCTTCGGTCGCATAGGGGCCGAAGCGGCGTGGATCGACGCCCATGAGGTCGAGTGTAGGCTCGCCATCGACGATCCATTCCGCAAGCTGCCAGCCTGCGCCACCAGCGGCGGTGATGCCGAAGGAATGGCCTTCGTTCAGCCAGAAGTTTTTCAGGCCCGGCGCGGGGCCGACGATGGGGTTGCCATCCGGTGTATAGGCGATTGCGCCGTTATAGACCTTCTTGATGCCGACTTCACCAAACGCAGGCACACGGACAATGGCCGCTTCGATGTGCGGCATGAGGCGATCCAGCTCTTCCTGAAACAGCTCATATTCGCTCTGATCCGAAGGACCATCGACATAACAGACCGGCGCGCCGACTTCGTAAGGTCCGAGAATAAGGCCGCCTGCCTCTTCGCGCATGTACCATGCACTGTCGGATTCACGCAGCACGCCCATTTCCGGCAGACCCTGTTTGCGGCGCTCCAGAATGGCAGGATGCGGTTCGGTGACGATATACTGGTGTTCAACCGGGATGACGGGAATGTTGATGCCGACCATTTCGCCGGTTTTGCGGGCAAAGTTACCCGTGCAGGAAATGACGTGTTCGGCGGTGATCTCGCCCTTGTCCGTCGTCACCTTCCAGTGACCGTTCTCAAGCTGCTCCAGCGCGGTGACGGTGGTGTTACGGTAAATGGTCGCCCCACGGTCACGCGCGCCCTTGGCAAGCGCTTGTGTGAGGTCTGCGGGCTGGATGTAACCGTCATCCGGGTGCTGGATGGCACCAAGCAAGCCATCGGTTTCGCAAAGAGGCCAAATTTCCTTGACCTCTTCGGGTGTCAAAAGCTTGTAGTTGACGCCGATGGTTTCTGCGATGCCGGAGTAATACATATATTCGTCCCAGCGATCCTTGGTGCGGGCGAGACGAATGTTGGAGACTTTGGAAAAGCCGACATTCATGCCGGTTTCTTCCTGAAGTTCCTCATAGAATTTCACGGAGTATTTGTGGATCTGGCCCACGGAGTAACTCATATTGAACAAAGGCAGCAAGCCGGCGGCGTGCCATGTGGAACCCGAGGTCAGTTCCTTGCGCTCGATCAGAACGGAATCGCTCCAGCCTTTTTTAGCCAGATGATAGAGCGTTGAAACACCAACGACGCCGCCACCGATGACCACCGCCCGCGCATGTGTCTTCATAATGAAACTTCCCCTTGAGGCATATTTGCCCACTTTGACGCGGACTTTTTCGAACCGATTTGGGCCAGACTATGCAATGTCGCACCGTTGCTCAAACGCCTGATTACGACATGCAAAAGGCTTGCCGCGACGGCAAGCCTTTTGATGATTTTCAATTGCGGAACGGCCTTAACTTCGCTTGGCTCCAGCAGACTTTGCGGCTGGCTTGTCCTCGGTTTCCGCTGCCGCATCCGTCGATACTTCTTTTATCGATGAAGCCGCCTTTGATACCACCGCTTTCTCACCTTCCTCCGACATGATCGCGGACAAAAGCTTGGGATTCGTCTGACCGTCCACATGGATATTCACGTTGCGCTGTGGCGTGGCAATCTCGATGCCTTCCTCGCGGAACCGCTTCAGAATGGCCATGCGCAAGTTGTTTTTGACTGTCAGACCATGCGACAAATCTGCCAGATGAAAGCGCAATTCGAAATCCAGCGAAAAGTCACCAAACCGCAAAAACTCCACATGCGGTTCGGGGTTGCGAAGAACCGGTGTCTGCTTCTTCACCAGATCCAGCAAGATATCCATCACCCGCTGCGGATCGGTCTCATATGCGACGGACACCGGAATTTCCGCGCGCTGGATGCGGTTTCTATGCGTCCAGTTGCCAACAGAGGAATTGATGAATTCCGAGTTCGGCACGATGATGGATTGGCCACGAAATGTTTCGATTTCCGTTGCGCGAACGGACAGTCGTTTGACGGTGCCTTCCACGGTCCCTGTCACCACCCAGTCGCCCACCTTGAAGGGACGCTCCACCAGCAGGATGACGCCAGAAACGAAGTTCGACACGATGTTCTGCAAGCCAAAGCCGATGCCCACGGACAGTGCAGACGCCACAAGTGCCAGACTGGACAGATCAAGCCCGGCGGACGAAATGCCGAAGATGGCCGCCACCACCACGCCGAGATAACCGATGCCGGTGCCGACCGAATTGCGCACTCCCGCATCCACCTGGCCGCGCGCCATGACGTTTCTGTCCAGCCATTTCTGGAACCAGCGCGTGACGGCATAGCCGATAACGAAAACGAGTATGCCCGTTACGATGCTGATAAGAGAGATGGATGTCTTGCCGATGCTGAAACCTGTCAGCAGACGGTAACCCCAGTTTTCGATATCGCCCGGCTGGAAGCCCCACGAAAACAGAACGAGCGGAACGCCGAAGACGAGTGCTATGCCGTAGATACCAAGTCCGGCGGCAAGGCCGGCCTGATCCAGCGGCACCGGCCCAAGCCCGAAGCGTCTGCCGAGATAACGCCCTGCGAGCGTCTCGGCAAAAACGCCCTGTTTGGAAATGGCCCTGCCGGACAGAATGCCGATATACATAGTTGCCAACACGGCACCCGTCGCGACGATCTGCGTTGCCAGAAAACGGGCAAGGCCGACATAGCCGGTCAGGCAGGCACCGATCAGCAGCAGCCCACCAAAACGCATCAGCGCGGAAAGCCAGCGCGGCATACGCTGGTCGCTGATGTCTTCATCGCCTTCCTTGCTCGCCAGCGGCTTTACGAATGACAAAACAAACAGAATGACGCCGATGGTGATGGAGGCCACGAAGCTTTTGGCGACAGTGAGGATCAGTGGGGAATTCAGCGTTTCACTGATGGTGCTGAACAGATAGTCTAGGCCATTGACCAGCGCCATGATCAACACGGCGGACGAAAGGATATGCGCGCCGCGTGTGGACACATTCAGCAGACGCCACTCCGGCTGTGTCGGCGCGAAAATCGCATAGGTCAGTCTGGAGACGAAGTAGATGAACGCGACGATATACATCGCCACGAAAAAGATCGGGGCTATGTCGGCTCTCAAGACGCCGAAATTATCCAGAAGAAAGGCCGAGGCTGCCATGAACAGGAAAACGGAAAAGGACTGTATCGTGGTCGACCAGAAAGCCACGGACAAACGCCGCAGGTAGGACGGTTCGCCCGAAAAGGCACTTCGCTCCATTCGGTGTCCCAGCAGGCGGTACCCCCCCACCATAAAGAGCAGCGCGGCCAGAACGGAAAGCGATACGGCGCCGAACATGGAAAGACGCTTGTAGTTCCAGACGAAAACCGCCCATCCGCTCACGGAACTGCTCAGCGCCGAAATCTCACCGCCAAACGCCTTACCCGCCTCCGCAAGAACAGGCAGCGAAATTTCCGTGCGCTTGAAAAGGGTGGCTGTAAACAATGCGCGCCGAAGCGCGGTGATGGTGTTGGAAAGACGCGCAGCACTGGTAGAAATGCTTTCCGCGTCACCGAGCACGGCATTGATCTGGGCTTTTTCCGCATTCAGTTTTGTTCGCTCGTCGGTAACGACGCTGGCTTCCGGCGGCTGACCTTCTTTGGGAGGTTCGCCAAGAGAGGTGACGCGGGTGTTGATTTCATCCAGACGTGCGCGCAGATGACCAACGGTGGCGGCAGCATTTCCGGCGAGATCATCCGCTTTACCCTTGAGATCAACCAGCTTGGTGTCGTCGTTGCGCTGGTTCTCGGTCTGCTGGGTGATATCAGCGAGAAGAGCCTTGTGTTTTTCAAGTCTGGCTTCAGCTCTCTGCGCCACCGACAGGGAAGCGTCTTCGGTGACGGTATCGGGTGTCTGCGCCATCACTGTTTGGACGGGGGCAATCCAAAGAGCCACGAGAGCGAGCAGGACCCGTAAAAACCGGTACTGTCGTGTTGAGAATGTCATCGTGAACGCCCTTCTGCTCTTTCGAATCGCTGCGCCAAGGTAGTCGGCATCTTAAAGGTTTCAAGCGTGTCCAACTCATGGCACGCGCTGACTCGTCATCTTGAAGAAAATATTAGAATCACCAAATATGATTGCGCAGCAACCAATAGGAGGAAATCATGGAAGCAGCTGGTATTGGCTGGATTGCCGCAATCATCATCGGTGGCATTGCCGGATGGCTCGCCGAAAAATTCATGAAGAGCAATATGGGTGTTTTCATGAACATCCTCCTGGGAATCGTCGGCGCCATCGTCGCCAACGCGATTCTTGCCATATTCGGTATCGTTCTCACCGGTTGGCTGGGCTACCTTATCGCAGGCTTTGTTGGTGCTTGTATTCTGATTGCCATCGCTCGCGCTTTCCGGCGCTGATGGGCAATAAAAAATAACCGGAAGAAAACCCCGGTTTTACAGGCTTTTCCAGCGTGGCTGAAATTTTTCCGACACAAAAACCGAAGAAATTTCATTTCCACGCTGGACAAGCATAATGTTCCTCTTTATACGGCCAATCACACCGCCAGACGGCGGCGGCGGCGGGTGATTAGCTCAGTTGGTAGAGCAGCTGACTCTTAATCAGCGGGTCGTAGGTTCGAGCCCTACATCACCCACCATTTCCCCTTTACATCAACAGGTTAGAAGTGATTTCGCTGTCAGCAGCCAAGTCGCAGCGGCCTCAATAAATCACAAATGGCCTACACGGCCTATCGTGTTTTGTGGCGTAAACTCACAGACGAACTGAAGATATTGCGGGATGCATTGACGCCGACTCATCTGAGGCGTCAAGGGTGTAGTCGGCGGGCGCTGACGGTCCGCCGGTTTGGTTATTTCTTCATCTTGGCTTGATCGTGATGCCATTTGATGGCGAAGAACATGCCCGTGCCCAACACCAGAATCTTGAGTGGCAAGAAGACTATGGGGAACCAATCGACCCAGTCGCTCATCATGGACCAATTCCTTTCAGAAATTGAATGGATGCAATCTCCCATAAAATAATATCATCATGAGTGAAACATGCGTTTTGTCGCAGGGGCAACGCACCGCCTTCGTACTCGGCTTCACGCCCTCTACGAATAGGATGCCGCCCGTTAGCGCCAGTGGCGTTGCAAAGTTGCGACACGGTTTCCAAACATTGAAAAACTCTGCCACTCTCCCCAAAGCGGTCTCATTCTCCATCATAATCAACTCAGATGAGAGTTATGACGAATATATTGATCCTGGTCGCGGGTGTTGTGGGAAGCGGCGTGGTTGCGGCCTTTGCTGCCACGGCGATGGCGGAAGGTGGCGCGTTGGGGTCTTGTCTGGACGGTGACTGTGGTTACGCCGCCCTCTTCATGGCATTTCCTCTCACATGGTTCATTCTGTTTGCCCTCTTCGTCATGGCGATGCTGATCTGGCGCCGCAAGCCGCGGCGGGATTATTGACCATCACCGCATTACATGCTGCGCCCAACCCAATGCACCGCGTGAGGTTGACACTTCTCTCCATATGGAAGAGTCTGCGTCCGGCTGGGGATTCGTAGCTCGTAACGTTTTGTCGCTATCATGACGACAGGCGTTTAGAGCGTTTGAATTTACGCATGTCCTGAAATCATTCTCAGGATGGTGCGAATAGAATGGAGTGCTTTATGCGCGCTTTGATCAACTCTCCGTCGCTTTCGGTCGGCGCGACAATGGATTATCAGTCTGAATGCCAATTCGCTCTTGAGCCGTCTATCAACGGTCTTATTGAAAAAGCCGAAGGCGCTGGCTGGAACCGCGAACATGCCGTCCTGGCAATTTTAGCGCTCGCGAGCGGCCAGGTTGCCGAGACCGATTTCACCGATGATCGTTCGCTTTCTTAAGCGAAAAAACAAAATTACCTTTTGCAAGGCCCGGCATTCGTCGGGCCTTTTGCGTTTTTCACCAGTGCTTTAGCGACCATTTGATCCACTTTTATCAACCCGCTTGACAAGGATGTCCAAATATTAGAACATAAAGTGAACAAATGGAGTTGCAGCAATGACAGCAGCAGACAAAACCATTGAAAATGCATTGTCTCTCGTCGCCCAGTCCCGCAGCCTTCGGGAGCGCGCACTTGAGCGCCGGCGGGAACTTCAGAAGCGAACCGAGATGATGATCGCCAGACCGGTTTATATTCTGAAAAAGAATGGCGGCAGGCAATTGTCGCTCAAGCTGGACAGCTAAATGGCGGAATGCGTTGGGTCGTCGCTCTATGCTCGACACAAAAAATCCTGTGCTGGAGATTAGGCCCGCACAGGATGTTTTCGTATAAAATATGGCATTGGACTCACTGCATGCGTTGGAGTGCTGACTGTGGCGAAGCGATTGCCGTTTCAGTCATCGCTGGTAGCCTGTCTGTCTTTTTGAGAACCAGAACGGGTTTCTGTGCAGGTTCAGTCGGCTGCGAGATGCTTGCTGTTTTGAACTCGCGGTCGACTGGGATGGATGCGTTTATATTTTGATGGCTGAGGCAATCTGCCAGTGCGGCAGACGCTGAGACCCCAAGAATTGCTGCGATGATGAGAACTGTCTTCATGTCATTTCTCCCTTCTTTTTATATATTAGCAATATATGCATTTATTCTCAGAGTTTGGAATCACGCTTTAGTGCTAAGCAGATGCAAAAGTGGGCTAATTCTTTTTGAGATCGAATGCACTTTTGCAGGAGCGACGGAAGATCATCGCAACGTAAGTTCCTCTCAAAGGTATTATGATCGGTTTATACGTCGAGGCGGCGGTGCTGTTTGCGGCCTCTATGGTTCTTCTTGTATCGGAATTGTTTTGCGACTTCATGTCACCTCTCCTTCCGTGGAAACAAACGGAATTAAGGCAATTTTGTTCCTGCGAACGCCAAGCAAACCGCACGATTGGCAGCAGACAATCATCAACAGATCGTCACAAGCGTGTTACAGCGTTGTCGCAAACGCTTTAAAGCACAAGAAAAGCAATCAGATATCGAAACTTCCCGTCGCCACGCGCACGGCATGACCACCAATTCTCGCCCGTGAAATCTCGTTTTCTTTTACATCCATCGTCAAATGAATGTGGGATGGACGGCCCATCTCCACGCCCTGCTCCACCAAAAGCGGGTAATGTCCGTCTGCCAGACCATCGAAATGGTGGATCGCGCCGGAGAGTGCCGCAACGGCAGCGCCTGTTGCCGGGTCTTCCTGAATTCCCATATCTGGTGAAAACATGCGTGCGTGAAACTTTGCGGCGTGATTGACGCCGCCGCGACAGTATAGAAAGGCTGAAGTAAGACGCCCTTCGACAAACGGAGCCGACTTCAGCCATAGCCCCGCATCGAAATCCACCTCTGCCATCGAGGAAATATTCTGCACCGGTATCGTCAGAAATGGCACGCCCGCCGTCCAAATGGATGGCACATGGTTCTCAAACCCTATCTGCGCTTCCGCCAGACCAAGGGCATCGGCAAGAGGCGCGCCGTCGAGCGGCAATTGCACGCGAGACGATTTGCGGGGCAGATCGAATTCGGCAAAACTCGCCTCGCCTTCCCGAAGACGGATCGCGCAGCGCACAGGACCGATCTTTTCTTCCAGCACCGTCACCATATCGGCGTTGCCTTGCCCATGGTTGCGTTCGGCGATTGCAATCGCGGTGCCCACGGTCGGGTGGCCGGCAAAAGGCAGTTCGGACGCGGGTGTGAAAATGCGCAGTGAGGCCGCATAAGCCGGATTGTCGGCTGTTTTGACGAAAACGGTTTCGGAGAGGTTCAACTCACGGGCGATGGCCTGCATCGTCACGCCGTCAAGGTCATCGGCGTCGAACATGACGGCCAGCGGATTGCCCGCCAGTTTCTGCCGCGTGAACACATCGTAGATACTGTAACTTATCGCCACGCCCGATCCTTCCGCTTACGCATCCGTACCGCAAATTGCCCCACCTTCATGGCCTCCGCAACCCTGTTTGCTGTGGCCTGATCAAGAAGCTGTGGACTTCGTCGCGACGCCCGCCAAGTTTATCCATCTGCGGGATATGACCACTTGAAAGAGCTTGTCCTAACTGTACGTCTTCATGTACCAAAGGCCGTCAACAGGGGTGACGGCATGTCGCGTTCAACTCAGCACTTATGTTTTGTAGCCTCGACCACGGATGACGCGCAGGCTGCGCGCGATGAACTTATCGAGCGGTACGGAAACATCCCTTCCGATGAAGCCGATGTGATCGTGGTTCTCGGCGGCGATGGGTTCATGCTGCAAGTGCTGAATGAAACCATGAACTCCGGCAAGCGTGTCTACGGCATGAACCGCGGCTCGGTCGGATTTCTGATGAATGATTTCCGCGTTGCCGGGCTGGAACAGCGCATCGCGATTGCCACCGGCAATGATTTCCACCCGCTGCGCATGACGACCACCGACGCGGATGGCAACGAGTTCTCCGCACTCGCCATGAACGAAGTCAGCCTTTTTCGCCAATCCCACCAGGCTGCAAAGCTGCGTGTGGACGTGGACGGAAAAACACGGCTGGAAGAGCTCATCTGCGATGGTATGATGGTGGCGACGCCCGCTGGCTCCACCGCCTACAACTTCTCCGCCCACGGGCCGATCCTGCCGTTGGAATCACCGCTTCTGGCCTTGACGCCCGTGAGTGCATTTCGTCCCCGCCGCTGGCGTGGTGCCTTGCTTCCCAATAAGGTTACGGTCGATATATACGTTCACGAGAGTGAAAAGCGTCCGGTCAATGCCGTGGCAGACCACACCGAGGTCAAGTCGGTGCAAAAGGTGCGCATTGCGCAATCGAAGGATAGAACCGCAAAAATTCTGTCTGATCCGGATCGTTCATGGTCGGACAGGGTGCTTGCCGAACAGTTTACGAATTGATGACAACAAAGATGATGAAAACGCTCCTCGCCGCCGCTCTTTTCGCAACCAGTGCCCTTTGCGCCAACGCGCAAGCACCCGGCATTGACGCCCTGCCCGTCTCCACCATCTTCGTGACGAGCAGCGGCATGTGGGAGCAGGCAGCACCAGAGGCTGCCGCAGGGTCACAAACCACATCCACGCCCTCCACTGAGCCGACACGCGGTTATTACAAGGTGGTGGCCATGCGGCAGGGCGATGGCACGGCGAAAATCTATCTCCAGCAGATTGCCTATACCGCGAATGGCCCGAGCCTCGTCGAGACTGTGGAGCTGGATGAGTTCACCCAGATGAAAGCCTATGTGACGGATATACGCCCTGAAAGCTCTTCGGGCGCATCGGATGTTCCCGGCCTTTTCGTCACCGTTCACCTGAAAACCAACCCCACGCAAAAGGAAGCCGATGCGTGGACGGTTCTGATCGATGAACTGGGTGATATGAAAATCGAAAAAGCCTCGAACTGATCAGAGCATTTCCAGCAAAAGTGCGAAGCGGTTTTGCGTCAGGACAATGCGTTAAAACAAATCGATAGAGCATTTTCGCGTTTCAGAGAAAGGCGGGAATGCTCTAGAGGCCCAGTTCTTCGGGGCTATTCAAAACAGCGCCGAAATGGTGTTTCCAAAGGCGCGCTCCCAGCTCGCCGGAACGGTCCAGACTGGAGCCGACCGTCAGCCAGGGAACGAGCGTCGGGTGAAGCCCGGCGTCGAAAAAGGCAAAGCCTGCGGCCAGTACGCAGGTGTCGGCCTGAATGCCACAGACGAGAACGCGATCAAGCTTCAAAGACAGCAGATAATCCACCGCCTCCCTCGGCGGTGCATATCCGTGCTTGATGAAGATGCGATCTGCGGCAACCAGAGAGACGTCCGACTTGCCAGGCTTCCAACCCAACTGCCGTTCAAAAGGCGTAACGCTTTCGTCATGCCGCTCCACGCTGGCTGCGCTCGGCATTTTTCCGGCCAGACTGGTGATATCGCTGACCAGCGCCGCAGACGGGTTAAAACTCGGCTGCACGTCAACAATATAGAGCAACTGCTTCACGCCAAACCTCCAAAAGAAAAAGCCTCCCGCAAGGCAGTTTGCGAGAGGCCAATAGTCGCTAACCGCGATGCCCGCGATCAGTCGATGTCGGAAACCTCAACGTCCGCGCCACCGCTGATGCGGTGTGCGAGTGCAGCTTCCATGAACTCGTTTAGATCGCCGTCAAGCACGTTGCTTGGGGCTGTGCTTTCCACGCCCGTGCGCAAGTCCTTGACCAGCTGGTAAGGCTGCAAAACATAGGAGCGGATCTGGTGGCCCCAGCCGATGTCGGACTTTGAGGCTGCCTGCGCATTGGCTGCGGCTTCCCGCTTCATCAACTCGGCCTCGTAAAGACGCGAACGCAACATTTCCCACGCCTTGGCGCGGTTCTTGTGCTGGGAGCGTTCCTGCTGGCAGGCAACCGCGATGCCGCTTGGAATATGCGTGATACGGACAGCCGAGTCGGTGGTGTTGACGTGCTGTCCACCGGCACCCGACGAACGATAGGTGTCGATGCGGCAATCGCTTTCGTTGATGTCGATCTGGATCGAGTCATCCACGACAGGATAAACCCAGATGGACGAGAACGAAGTGTGGCGGCGCGCATTGCTGTCGTAAGGCGAAATACGAACGAGGCGGTGAACGCCCGATTCCGTTTTCATCCAGCCGAACGCATTGTGGCCCTTGACCAAAATCGTCGCGGATTTGATGCCCGCTTCTTCACCGTCGTGAATTTCCAGAATTTCGACCTTGAAGCCCTGACGTTCCGCCCAACGGGTGTACATGCGAAGCAGCATGTTCGCCCAGTCCTGGCTTTCGGTGCCGCCAGCGCCGGAGTGAACTTCCACGTAAGTATCGTTCGAATCGGCCTCGCCGGATAGCATCGCTTCCACCTGACGGCGGTTGGCTTCGCTTCGCAGCGCCTTTAGCGCATCTTCGGCTTCCTTGATGATGTCCGCATCGCCTTCGGCTTCACCCATCTCGATCAGTTCAACATTGTCGTTGACCTGTTGTTCGAGCAGTTTTACGCCGTTGATGGATTCATCCAGCTGCTGGCGCTCGCGCATCAGCTTCTGCGCCTCGGTGGAGTCATTCCAGAGGTTCGGATCCTCTGCCTTATTGTTCAACCAGTCCAGTCGTCTTATCGCCTGATCCCAGTCAAAGATGCCTCCTCAGCAGGCTTATGGCCTGCTTGATGTCGTCGACTATGTTCACGATCTCATTGCGCATGTCGCAGATACTTCGCTTTCGTTGAAAAAATTGGCACTCAGAGTCTATTTGAAAACGTCGGACGGATCGACCCGGCGCCGAGTTTCCAAATAGACTCCTGTTTGGTTGGCTGAATAAATGCGAGGGGCGCGGATGTAAACCCCGCGCCCCTCGCCTTTCCACCAATTGAATTTAGTAGAGGCCGCCGCCGCCGCCGGTAATGGCTTGCTGGGCTTGTGGAGACACGCGCAAAATATCTTCCTGAGACATCGCGCCATCCATGCCGATCACATTGAAGCTGCTGGCTGGGCCTGTGCCCGGCTTGAACGCTTCCATAATCGTGTCCGGCTCGCCTTCCGTGGCCGCCATGCCGGTTTTGCGATTGACCGCAATAAACTGCATACCCTCGGGCACGATGAACTTGCTCGGCTCCAGATGTTTTGCAGCCTGCGCAATGAACTCGCCGAAAATCGGCGCTGCCAGCGATCCACCGGTGCCGCCGCGACCAAGAGGGGCCGGGCTGTCGAAGCCGATATAAAGGCCCGCGACGAGATCAGGCGTATACCCCACAAACCAGGCGTCTTTTTCATCGTTCGTGGTTCCGGTCTTGCCGGCAACCGGCAAGTTGACCTTGATTTTGCCCGCAGCCGTACCGTGTTGAACGACACCTTCCAGCATCGACGTTGTCTGGTAAGCGGTCATAGGGTCGAGAACCTGCTCACGATTATCAACGATCGTCGGCTCGTCCTGATCCTGCCAACTTGCGGCGTTGCAGCCTTCACAGCCACGCTCCTCGTGACGGAAAATCGTCTTGCCGTACCGGTCCTGAATGCGGTCGATCACGGTCGGGTTGATCTGTTTTCCGCCATTGGCAATAACCGAATAGGCCGACACCATACGCATGACCGTCGTTTCACCGGAACCGAGAGACATGGCAAGCAGCGGCGGCATCTTGTCGTAAATGCCGAAGCGCTCGGCATATTCAGCCACCAGATTCATGCCCATGTCCTGCGCCAAGCGCACGGTCATCAGGTTACGGGATTTCTCGATACCAAGGCGCAATGTGGATGGACCGGCAGATTCACCGCCGTAGTTCTGGGGCCGCCAGACCTGACCACCGGACACAACCTCGATAGGCGCATCCATAACCACCGAGGCGGGCGAATAGCCGTTGTCGAGAGCGGCAGCATAAATGAACGGCTTGAAGGACGACCCCGGCTGGCGCATGGCCTGCGTCGCGCGATTGAACTCGGACTGACCGTAGGAGAAACCACCAACCATGGCGAGGACTCGGCCCGTGTGCGGGTCCATCACCACCATGCCGCCCTGTACTTTCGGCGGCTGGCGCAGGCGATAATCCTCTCCCTTGTCGGAGAGCGGCTCTACATAGATCACATCACCGGTCTTCAACACACCGGTGGGCGATTTGGCAGTCGCGCGCTGACCCTTGGAATCGCGATAGGCCCATTTCATATTCTCGGCCTTGATACGGCCTCGGCTGCGCAAATCGGGATTATCGCCATCGCCGTCCAGGCGAAGACCGATATCGACACCATCGGACGATACGGCGAGAACCACGGCCATTTTCCATTCCGGCACGTCGCGCAGCGGCTTCAGCTTGGCAAGCTCAGCGCTCCAGTCTCCACTGGCTTCGATCTGATCGACCGGACCGTGGAAACCACGGCGCTCATCATAATCCAGCAAACCGTCCTGAAGTGCCTTGCGCGCTTCCATCTGAATCTCAGGATCAAATGAGGTGCGAACGGAAAGCCCGCCTTCCAGCAAAGCCTTTTCGCCATATTTTTCAACGATCTGGCGACGCGCTTCTTCCGCGAAATAGTCCGAAGCGGCAATATGCGCTCCACCCCGGCGGATATTCACGCCCAGCGGCTGGGTCTTGGCATCGGCGGCGTCAGCCTGCGTGATGTAACCGTTCTCAGCCATACGGTCGACAACCCAGTTACGGCGCTCGACGGCCGCCTTTTCACGCCGAATGGGGTGGTAGTTGGCCGGGCCTTTGGGAAGTGCTGCCAGATAGGCAGTTTCGGCAATCGTCAGCTCCGTCACGGATTTATTGAAGTATGTCAGCGCAGCACTGGCGATACCATAGGAATTCTGACCGAAGAAAATCTCGTTGAGGTACAGCTCGAGGATCTTGTCCTTGCTGTAGGCCTGTTCGATGCGGAAAGAGAGGATCGCTTCTTTTGCCTTGCGCTCCATCGTCTGCTCGTTGGTCAGCAGGAAGTTTTTGGCAACCTGTTGCGTAATAGTCGAGCCGCCCTGTGTAGGTCCACCGGTCACATAAGCGACCGCGGCGCGAGCAAAACCGGTTACGTCGATGCCGGGGTGCTGATAGAAATTCTTGTCTTCTGCCGACAGGAAGGCCGCTTTGACGCGATCCGGAACGGCCTGAATGGGCAGGAACAGGCGGCGCTGCTTGGCGTATTCGGCCATAAGCGCGCCATTTCCGGCGTGAATGCGTGTCGTCACCGGCGGCTCATAACTGTTTAGCACAGCGTAATCCGGGAGATCCTTCGTGATCGTCACCAAATAAATGGCAACACCACCAGCCGCCACAAGGAACAGCATGCTGGCCAAGCCGAAGAAATATCCAATTAGTCTGATCATATTAAGCTACCGATACTTCGAATCGTAACTGGTTGCGCTCACAGTTATGAGCACATACTTGCATATAGCGTGCCGTTTTGCACACCGCTTCATCGATGACAAGCGCCGACAGGGGCATTCTCCGATATGTTATCGTGCGAAGGCCCGTTCCCGAGCGGAAATCTGGTGACCATCACCATCGAATCTCAACGTCGAGTAACGTGTGGAATGTGAGTAAAATAGGGCTTCGACCTTACAAACCGCACGAGTTAACAAGAGTTGAACGGTTTTAAAAGCAAAGGTCGCAGAGATGTCACAGCACCAATGCGCGTCTTTTAGCCGCCATTCGCCAAAGCTTGCGCCCGGTAACGGGTAACGGCTGTGGCCAGCGTGTCGGCAACCTTTTGGCGCCATTGATCATCCAGCAGCAGTTTTTCGTCGTCCGGATTGGAAAGAAAGCCAAGTTCCAGCAGCACGGACGGCACATCATGGGCGCGCAACACCTGAAAACCTGCGTAACGGTGCGGATTGTTGATGAGACCCACCTGCCCCTCGAAGGAATTGACGATGTTTTCCGCCAAAGTGACGGAAAACGCCTGCGTTTCGCGGCGGGTCAAATCCAGCAGAATGTCTGCGACCTCTGGCTGGGCATGTTGCACGGCAACGCCGGCAATCTGATCGGAAAGGTTTTCACGCTCGGCAAGGTCTTGCGCCATGCGGTCGGAAGCGCGGTCCGAGATGGTATACACAGTCGCTCCACGAATACCTTTTTGCTTCAACGTGTCGGCATGAACGGAAATAAACAGGTTTGCGTTCTGCTGGCGGGCAAGCGTCACGCGCTCCGAAAGCGCCAGAAACGTATCATCATCTCTGGTCAGAAACGCCTTGATACCGGCAATCTTGTTCAGACGGTCCGCAAGCTCCTTGGCAAAGGTCAGCGTGATGACCTTCTCATCCGTTCCCGTCACTCCGCCCTTTGCGCCCGCATCGATGCCGCCGTGACCGGCATCAACGGCGATCACGAAATCTGACTGGCGGGAGGTTTTCTGAACCACATCGGTGGTGACGGATGCTGTGGTCGCTGGCGCAAGCGCCTGCCAGTTCTGATTCTTCATCAGCTCTGCAAATTTCTGCTTCGTTGCGATTTCAGTGTCCAGCACGAAACGGAAGACTTTGCCGCCGTCTTCCAACTTGGTTTCCGCAATCGCCACCTGTACCGGCTTTTTCGCGGTCAGAACCAGCCGGGCGCTGCCCTCACCCATGCTGCCGAAACGAATATCGCTGAACAACCCGGTCGGGGCCAGATCACGTGTCGGAAAGGAAAAGCCGACTGCCGGAAAATCCACAACGATCCGCACGGGAGAATCAAGGTAGTGAACCTCGAATTCAGGCTCCTCGTTAAAATCCATCACCACGCGGGTTCGGGCTTCGTCACCGATGATGCGGGCGGAACTGGCGACGAGCGGTGGTTTACCCTCATTGGCGTGGACCGCACCAATCAAGGGTAGAATCGCAGCACATGCAACGGCGACAATCCGGCCGATTCGCCTGATCCAGACGCCGGAATATGACACCTTTTTTGCATCTCTGAAGATTTCGATGGCCGCCAACGTTATTTCCGTATTTTAGTCATTTCGATTAATGAAGCGGCTCATTTGCGCCAATTCATCGCAATTACACACAAGAGAATGGCGTGATTTGCGCCGCCGCGCAACAATCGCAGGCCTTGGTGAAGCAATTCTTAACTGTGAAATTCCGTCAATGATATGGCATATTTAGCCACCCTATTGCTATTGTGACGGATAAAACATACAACATGAATGAGGGTTAAAAGTGTTGACGGGATAGATGCCCGCCGGCTGCCAATCGACAAAGACGCTGGCGCTGTAAAATCGGGCAATCATCTGCCGTCGTTACATTTTTCTCCTGAAACTGGATCAATTCCGGCCGTGGCCGGAACAATACCCGGTGGCATGCCACCGCACGCTCGAAGAGAGCAATTTCATCGGATCCTTCGGGGTCTATTTATTAAAGTCGTTCCCGCTTGGCCAATGATGTCGTTGCAGCAGCTTTCACATGAACCGGATACAGGGCGCAGGCTTAACGCTTTGCCAGTCGTCCGGATGCTGCCAGTTTACAGACGCCGGGCAGGAAACTTCATTTCCGGCACACCCTCGACAATAAATGAAAGGCCTGCCCTTGTGGCGGGCTTATTCGCGTATGGGACAGGGCTGCGCCGAGGAGCACAGCTTACATGGCAGACAAAATGCTTATCGACGCCTCCCACGAAGAGGAGACACGCGTAGTCGTTGTTCGTGGAAATCGGATTGAGGAATTCGATTTCGAATCTGAACACAAAAAACAAATCCGCGGCAACATCTATCTTGCCAAGGTTACGCGTGTAGAACCGTCGCTTCAGGCCGCTTTCGTAGATTACGGCGGCAATCGTCATGGCTTTCTCGCCTTTGCAGAAATCCACCCCGATTATTACCAGATTCCGCTGGCCGACAGGCAGGCTCTTCTGCGCGCAGAGGCCGAAGATCACCGTCGCGGCGATGACTTCGAACCGGCAGATGCCCCCAATGAACCAACACGATCGTCCGTCGATCTGTCGCAGGCCGACCAGCCGGATGTTGGTATCGTTCCACTGACCGAAGCTGCGCCTGAAGAAACAGCGATTGTCGAAACAGTTTCGGAATCCACAGAAACCGAAGACGTTGCTTTTGAGACCGTTGAAGCTGTTGCTGAAGACGTTGTCGCAGAAGAAGAAAAGCCAAAGAAGCGCCCTCGCCGCTCCCGCGCCAAGAAAAAGCCGGACGCTGACGAAGCCTCTGCCGAAGCTGCATCCACGGACGAAAGCGCCGATGAAGATGGCGGCAAGGGTGGCGACATGGCTGCCATGGTCGATACCGATACGATTTCCGAAGAGGTCGAAGGCCTTGGCCGTAACAACGGCAATGATGACGACGACGATGATGACGACGATCATCACGAGAAGGAAATCATTGAATCCGTTGGCGCAGAAGATGCGATGGAAGAAGTTCCAGAGCGCATTTCCCGCAAGCCGCGCAAGCAGTACCGCATTCAGGAAGTGATCAAGCGCCGCCAGATTCTTCTGGTTCAGGTTGCCAAGGAAGAACGTGGCAACAAGGGTGCTGCGCTGACGACCTATCTGTCTCTGGCAGGTCGTTATTCTGTTTTGATGCCAAACACGGCGCGTGGCGGCGGTATTTCCCGCAAGATCACCCAGCCGGCAGACCGCAAGCGTTTGAAAGAAATCGCGCGTGATCTGGAAGTGCCACAGGGCATGGGCGTTATTCTTCGTACAGCCGGTGCAAACCGCACCCGCGTCGAAGTAAAGCGCGACTTTGAATATTTGATGCGCCTTTGGGAAAACGTCCGCACGCTGACGCTGAACTCCACAGCGCCGTGCCTCGTTTATGAAGAAGGTTCGCTGATCAAGCGTTCGATCCGCGACCTTTATAACAAGGACATCAGCGAGATCATCGTGTCCGGCGAAGAAGGCTATCGTGAAGCGAAAGACTTCATGAAAATGCTGATGCCGAGCCACGCCAAGGTCGTTCAGCCTTACCGCGACATTCATCCGATCTTCTCGCGCTCCGGCATCGAAGCGCAGTTGGACCGCATGTTGCAGCCACAGGTGACGTTGAAGTCCGGCGGTTACCTCATCATCAACCAGACGGAAGCTCTGGTTTCCATCGACGTGAACTCCGGTCGCTCGACCCGCGAACACTCCATCGAAGAAACTGCGCTTGCCACAAACCTGGAAGCGGCAGAAGAAGTTGCCCGTCAGCTTCGCTTGCGCGACCTTGCCGGTCTTGTCGTCATCGACTTCATCGACATGGAAGAAAAGCGCAACAACCGCTCTGTCGAGAAGAAGCTCAAGGATTGCCTGAAAAACGACCGCGCCCGCATTCAGGTCGGCCGTATCTCGCATTTCGGCCTTCTGGAAATGTCGCGTCAGCGTATTCGCGCATCGGTTCTGGAATCGACAACGCAGGTCTGCTCGCATTGCGGCGGAACCGGCCATGTTCGCTCCGAATCCTCCATCGCCCTGCATGTTCTGCGCGG
Organism: Agrobacterium sp. rho-13.3; assembly: GCF_033957765.2. Classification (NCBI taxonomy): domain Bacteria; kingdom Pseudomonadati; phylum Pseudomonadota; class Alphaproteobacteria; order Hyphomicrobiales; family Rhizobiaceae; genus Agrobacterium; species Agrobacterium sp. rho-13.3. The sequence goes on along the minus strand of NZ_CP192774.1, from coordinate 1,017,674 downwards.
CGTTGAAGAATATCTGCTGCGCAACACCACGCATAACATCACGGTTCGTTCCACGCCCGATACCGCGCTCTATCTGCTCAACCACAAGCGCGGCACGATTGTCGATTATGAAGCCCGCTTCGGCGTAGCCATCATCATCGCAGCAGATGCCAGCGTTGGTGCGCAGCATTTCGCGATCGATCGCGGCGAAGCCGTTGAAAACCCGGTCAAGATTGAAAGCCTCATCCAGATGCTTCCTGAATTTGAGGAAGAAGAGGAAGAAATCATCATCGAAGCCGATGAGGATGAAGACGAGGAAGAAGTCGTAAAGGCAGAAAAGACCGAGCCACGCCAGCCGCAGGCTGATACGGGTGAAGATGGCAAACGCAAGCGCAAGCGTCGTCGTCGTCGTCGTGGCAAGGGTGCAGCCCAGAACGGTTCTGACGCTCAGGGCGATACTGGAGAAGAAGGTTCGTCCGATGATCAGGACGACGATTCTGAAACCGACGAAGACGCAGTCGTTTCCACACAGGACGAAAACGATAGCGCCGCCTCCGAAGAAGCAAAGCGCAAGCGCCGCCGTCGTGGCAAGCGTGGCGGACGCCGCAATCGGGATGAGAACGGCGACATCATTGAAAATGATGGCAGTGAAGCTGAATCGGATGACGGCAACGAAGACGGCGCTGCTGCCGCTGCAATCGAAGGCGTCGAAGTGCCTGCTGTTGTTGAAGCTGTAGAGGCGGAAGCCGCAACGCCGACCGTGGAAGAAGCTGAAAAGCCGAAGAAGCCACGCCGGACCCGCAAGGCGAAGGAAAAGGTTACAGAAGCAGCGGTTGAACCCGCAGCACCCGTAGCTGCTCCTGCTCCCGCTGCCGTTGAAACTGTCGAGCCGGTTGTCGTTGATGTCACCGTCGCGGAAGTTGCGGTCGAAGAAGCTGGCCAGGCGTCTGCCGATCTCGGAAACGACACGGTAGAGACCGCCAAGCCTACTCGGGCCAACCGTGGTGACAACGTCTCGTCCTCCGAGCCGGTCGTCACCTCTGCTTCGAACGAAGGCACAGACGGCGACCAATCCAAGCCCCGCAAGGGCGGCTGGTGGCAAAGACGCGGCTTTTTCTAAGCCGCTGCTCTCTGACAAGATATGACAATGAATGGAGGCTCCGTATTACGGAGCCTCTTTCGTTTTCGGGTATATCTTGCAGAAGATGGGCGAATGTAATGCGTGCGCGATTGCCTGTAAGCCTATTGTGCGGTTCAGCTTATCTCTTGACGAAACAGTAAGAGGGTACTCTTAATGATTGCATGAGAATCGAGGCTGCGTGGGTAATGATTGATGTGTTGAGCAAGTCGAACCGCGACACCGCAATCACCATTCGTCGCATCCTCAAGGTCAACCACGCTGGCGAATTCGGCGCAATTCGCATTTACGGCGCCCAGATCTTGATAGCCGGTCGGCTCTTTCCTGACATCGTAAAGACGCTTGAAGACATGCGTGATGACGAGATCGATCATTGCCGCTTGTTTCGTGAGGCCATGCCTGAGCGCGGCGCCAAACCCTGTCGCGTCATGTCGCTTTGGAGCCTTGGCGGTTATGTGCTTGGCTTTCTCACCGCGCTGTGCGGGCGCAATATGGTGTGGATTTGTACTGAGGCTGTAGAGAGCGCAGTCCATCGGCATCTTCAAGATCAACTGGCTTTCCTAGATAACCGAGATCCTGATCTGCATGCTCTCATCGCATCAATTCAGGAACAGGAATTGGCGCACCTGCGGGAAGCAGAAAACAACCAGAAAAGCCAAGGCCTAAGCCGCGCTTTATTATTGCCGGTCATCGGCGCTCTGACAGATATGATGATCTGGCTGTCCACCTGGGGAGATTCGAGTTGTATGCGCTCAGAGATGGCGCGCGATAAAACCGCGAAGAGCGTTAAACCAACCAACGCGATTTGACCGCCATCTGCGGCCACATCGGCTTTGCTTTCAGCCTAAGTTGAAACTCTCTTGCAAGGCTTACCGCCATGTACGAATGGCTATTGCAAAAAGCCGCATCGTTTCCGATACGGCTTTTCGATAATCGAATGTCATGCATCTAGAAAAACAACGCAACTCAAGCGCAAAACTGAACACTCACTCGTCGCGATAGACCTTTTCGCGGCGTTCGTGGCGTTCTTGTGCTTCGATGGACAGTGTGGCGATGGGGCGGGCATCCAGTCTTTTGATGCCGATCGGTTCGCCTGTTTCTTCACAGTAACCGTAGGTGCCGTCTTCGATCCGTTGAAGCGCTGCGTCTATCTTCGAGATCAGCTTTCTCTGGCGGTCGCGAGCACGAAGCTCGATGGCCCGGTCTGTTTCAGATGATGCCCGGTCTGCCAGGTCCGGATGGTTGGCACTTTCTTCCGCGAGATGACCGAGCGTTTCGCGCGCCTCTCTTAGAATGTCGTTTCGCCAACCTATCAGCTTGGATCTGAAGTAGGCACGCTGGTTGGCATTCATGAACTCATCGCTTTCCGAGAGCACATAGTTGCTAAGATCGATCTTCTCACTCACGCGATTCTCCTCGAAGAACATCTCATATGGCGCGGGTATACTCCAATGACATATGGCCATTCAAGTGCGGAGAACAGTTTTCAGGCATTTTTAAATCTGTCACAAAATTCAGCTAAATGGTTATTTTTTATGCTTTATTGGCAAAACACGAATTATTTCTTCAATCACATTATCGGAACTTGCTTATACCAACCGCCACTTGCAGGCCAACAGTCTAATCCTGTAAAGCGTCCGAGAGATGTTTAGAGCCGCATAGGACACCCTGGAAATGCCAGCGTTTACCCCACCGCCGTACCGGGTCTATCTTCTACGCCACGCACATGCTGCATGGCCTCATCCGGGTGAGCGAGACTTCGACAGGCGGCTGGACGATGCAGGTTATGCGCAAGCCGAGATCATCGCGGATCGCGCTGCCGATAAGGGCTATCGTCCGGATGTCATTTTAAGCTCCACCGCTATTCGCTGTCGCGAAACCGCCGAGGCCATAAGGCGGGCATTCAACGACACTTTCGACATCACCTATGTCGATGAGATGTATAACGCGCCACCGGAAACCTATATCGCGCTGCTTGCCGCGCAGAGCGCAGACCGGTCCGTCATGCTCGTAGGTCACAACCCGACGATGGAAGCCGTGCTGGAGGCGTTTATCGGCCACGCCAATGTGGATGCCATTCTGTCCTCCGGTTTCCCCACTGCCGGTCTGGCGGTGTTGAATGCCGCGCCATCGCAGGATGGCGAAGACGTGGCATGGCATCTGGTCGATTTTCTTTCGCCATAAGCCCGCCCAACGCTGAATCAAAACTTTCGACAAGCCGCTTCTTTTTTGAGCAAGCGGCTGACCTATATATTTTGGGATAGCGAAATATTTTGTGGGAAACCTGCATTGCCACCATCCCTTACCTCCGTCACCGACAGCGCGCTGATTGCCATCGACAACCTTGCCGACCGGGCAAGCGCGCTCACGAAGCCCACATTGCGGCTGGGCGTGACCGGGCTTTCGCGGGCGGGCAAGACGGTTTTCATCTCCTCACTGGTGCATAATCTGCTGAATGGCGGGCGTTTGCCGCTGTTTGAAGCCATTCGCTCGGGCCGTGTGTCCAATGTGCGGCTGGAACCGCAGCCGGATGATGCGATTCCGCGTTTTCAATATGAGGATCATATTCAGGCACTGGTGCGGGATCGTATCTGGCCGGATTCGACACGGGCGATATCCGAACTGCGCATCACGCTTGATTACCAGAGCGCCAGCGGTTGGGGCCGTTGGTTTTCAGCGGGCCGCCTGTCCATCGATATCGTCGACTATCCCGGCGAATGGCTGCTGGACCTGCCTTTGCTGACGCAGGACTACAAGACATTCAGCGATGATACCGTCGCACTCGCCTCCGGTGGCGTGCGCGCCGAGCTTGCCCGCGAATGGCTCGACATCGCTTCATCCATCGATATCAACGCGCCTGCGGATGAGATGACGGCACGGCGTTTGGCGGAAAGTTTTGCGACCTATCTGCGCGCCTGCAAATCCGATGAGCGTTCACTGTCCACGCTGCCGCCCGGTCGTTTTCTGATGCCGGGGGATTTGGAAGGTTCACCTGCCCTCACATTTTCGCCGCTTCCCGGCCTGACCCATGAAAAAGCGCCAAAGGGTTCGCTGCGCGCCATGATGGAGCGGCGTTACGAGGCTTATAAGTCCATCGTCGTAAAGCCGTTCTTCCGCGAACACTTCGCCCGCCTCGACCGTCAGATCGTGCTGATCGATGCGCTCCAGGCCGTCAATCGCGGACCGGAGGCCGTGCAGGATCTGGAACGGGCACTGGGCGATGTTCTCGCCTGCTTCCGTCCGGGCAAAAACAGCCTGCTGTCGTCGCTGGTTGGTCGGCGCATCGACAAGGTCCTGGTGGCGGCAACCAAGGCGGATCATTTGCATCATGAAAGCCACGACAGGCTGGAAAACCTTACCCGCCGTCTGGTCGACAGGGCCATCACCACAATCGGCATGAGCGGCGCTGGTATCGAAGTCATGGCTTTGGCCTCGGTGCGCGCCACCAAGGAAGCCAGTGTGCGGCAAGATGGCCATTCGCTGCCGGTCATCGTCGGCACGCCGATAGCCGGCGAAAAAATCAACGGCGAGATGTTCGACGGCAATCGCACGACCGCGATTTTCCCCGGTGATTTGCCGGAAGACCCGGAGCCGTTATTCCGGGCGCTGGATGCGGAGAGCAGCACCGCAGATCTGCCCGATGTCAATGTCGTCCGTTTTCGCCCACCCAAGCTGGAAGAAACCAGCGGTGGCATAAAATTGTCGGTTCCGCATATCAGGCTGGATCGCGCGATGCAGTTTCTGTTTGGAGACAAACTCGCATGAAAGAAGACAACAACACTTCCGGCCGCCGCCCGGCAGCATTCACGTTGGAAAGCGAACCGGCGACGGTTAGCACCACCGAAGTGAAACGTGCGCCGCGCAGTTTCGACGCGGATATTTCCATGACGCCGGATGAGGAAGACCCGTTTCTGGCCCCCGAAGAGGTCGATACAGCCGCCCTGCCCGTGGCCGCTCCGCGAAAGCGCCGTTTTTCCTTCGGCAAGCTGGCGGTGGGTGCGATTGGCGTGTTGCTGTCGCTGGCTTTCGGACTGTGGGCCGATCAGCTCATCCGCGATCTGTTTTCGCGGTCGGACTGGCTGGGCTACACGGCAAGTACAGCCCTTGGCATTGCCATCTTCGCGGTGCTGGCTCTGGTGGCGCGGGAAGCCGTCGGCATATTGCGGCTGAATGCGGTTCAATCGTTGAAAGCAGATGCGGAAAAGGCAGCGCTTGAGAAAAAGCCCTCTGCCGCCCGCGCCGTGATCGTGCGGCTGAATGCGGTGCTGTCGCACCGGGCAGAAACGGCGAAAGGCCGCGCCGCGCTGAAGGAAACCGAAAACGATGTGATCGACGGCCCGCACCTCATAGACCTTGCGGAGCGGGAGCTTCTCAGCCCGCTGGACCGTCAGGCGCGGGCGCTGATCATGAATTCCTCCAAGCGCGTGTCTGTGGTCACTGCCGTCAGCCCGCGTGCTGTGGTGGACCTTGCCTATGTGCTGTTCGAAGTCACGCGGCTGGTGCGCACCATGGCAGAGCTTTATGGCGGGCGTCCCGGCACGCTCGGCATGTTGCGATTGCTGCGCGATGTGATTGCCCATCTGGCCGTGACAGGGTCGATTGCCGTGGGTGATGGACTGGCGCAACAGGTGCTTGGCCACGGCCTTGCATCCCGGCTTTCGGCTCGCTTGGGCGAAGGTGTGATCAACGGATTGATGACAGCGCGAATCGGTATCGCCGCCATGGATCTCTGCCGCCCACTGCCGTTCAGAGCGCTGAAACGCCCCGGCATCAGCGATTTTGTGTCCGACCTGACGCCTGATCTAACCGGCGGAAGAAAGGGCGAAAAAGCCTGATTCACAGGGCTTCGACGCATCAAAAGGTTACGACGACGACGCTTAATTTCGCGCAAATAAACCAAGCATTAACCATTCGCGACATAGATTGCCCCTACACAAAGCGGCCAATTCGCTAGGGAAAGTATCATGTATTCGCGCTTCTTTTCGCTACTGGGCGGACTTGCCGCCGTTATGTCCGTCAGTGGCGGGCTTGCAGTTTCAGACGTTCAGGCTGCCTCACGCGATGACGTGTTTTTCGGCTCCGTCGCTGGCGTATGGTCTGGCCCCGGCGAGATCGTGGCCGGCAAATACAAGGGCACGAAGTTCACTTGCGATCTGAACGGAGAACCTCTGGGCGACAAGGAAACCGGCATAAAGCTCAACGGCACCTGCCGCGTTGGCATGTTCAGCCAGCCCATGTCTGCGGTCATTGCCAAAAAAGGCAGCAGCTATGAGGGCAAGTTCCTCGATGGCTCCGAGGGCAAAGGTCTCGATATTACATCGGGCCAAGTCAGCGGCGATAAGGTCGTGCTCGGCATCAACCGTGCAAAGCTGAACGGCGCCATGGTTGCTCGCGTAACCAGCAACACATCCATGAACATCACCATTTCCGTCAAAGTCGCGGATCAGATGGTGCCGGTTATCGGTCTGACGCTGGCGCGGGATATCGACAAGATGCCCGTTGCTTCCATCAAGGAATAAAGCGTTTTCGCTTACTCAGTCATTTCAGAACGGGAGTGTCCACCACTCCCGTTTTTCGTTTGCGGCCTTGATTCCGGTTTTATCAGCCGCGTTCAGCCATTCGGAAATCGGCTTGCCATTCACGACAAGGTCCGGCGCGATATCGGCCAGCGGCATCAACACGAAGGCCCGCTCCGTCATGCGCGGATGCGGAATTTCCACACGCTCGGTGGTGATGGTAGCATCGCCATAGGTCAACACATCGATATCGATCGTGCGCGGTCCCCAGCGCTCGTTGCGCACGCGCTTCATGCCACGTTCGATTTCAAGGCAAAGGTCCAGCAACGCTTCCGCGGCCAACGATGTTTCAATCGTCGCGCAGCAATTGAAGAAATCAGCCTGATCGACCTTTCCCCATGGCGGCGTGCTGTAAAGGCGCGAGACGGCCAGCAGACGGCAGTGTTCATGGGTCGCAAAGGCATTCAATGCCTGCGCCATGGCGGCGGGCGGATCGCCAATATTGCCGCCCAGCCCAAGAGCCGCCAGCATGATAGTCTCAGCCATGCTGCTCGACACTCACTTGCGCATAGTCAAGAATGCCAGGAACGGGCGCAGACGGTTTGCGCACGGTAATCTTCACCCGCACGATTTGCGGGTAACGCTGCCGAAGCGCCGTGGCGATGTCATTCGCCAAGGCTTCGATCAAATACCGGCGCTGACCCGCCACAATGCTTTCGACAACGGCGAAGGCCACGCCGTAATCGACCGTGTTTTCAATATTGTCCGTCTCCAGCGCATCGCCGGCCTCGACGTCCATTTCCGCATCCACGAAAAACCGCTGGCCGAGCGTCTCTTCCTGCTCCAGCAATCCATGGCGGGCAAAAAACGAACAGTTCTTCAGCAGAATTGTATACAGGCTCATCAGTGCGCCTCCCCTTGATGTTCTTTTTTCAGCTTCAGAATGGCGTCCGTAATCGCAAGAGCATCACGCGTCATAGCCACATTGTGTACGCGAAAAACGACGGCGCCCGCTAGTCGCAGAATTGCTGTCGTTGCAGCCGTCCCTACGTCCCGCTCTTGCGCAGTCTCGCACCCGGTCAACGCACCGATGAAACGTTTGCGCGATGTTCCAGCCAGAATAGGCAGCCCGAAGCCCTGAAGCTCCCCGAAACGCGACATCAGCGCAACATTTTCATCCGTGTCTTTGGCAAAACCAAAACCGGGGTCCAGCACCATGGCTTGGCGCGAAATGCCCGCATGATTGGCGATTTCCAGCGAGTGGTTGAGAAACGCAAACTGGTCGGCAATCACATCCGGCAGTTTCTGGCGCTCCCGGCCCGTGTGCATGATGCAGACACCGGCCCCCGTCTCGGCGACGACACCAGCCATGCCAGCATCTTTTTGCAAGCCGAAAACATCGTTGATGATGTGCGCGCCCGCCTCCACCGCCAGCTTGGCCGTCGAGGCCCGGTAGGTATCGATGGAAATCAGCGCATCCGTTTCTCTGGCCAGCTTTTCAATAACCGGAAGTACGCGATCCTGCTCTTGGCTGTCCGTCACGCTTTCAGCGCCCGGCCGCGTGGATTCGCCGCCGATATCGATGATATGTGCACCCTGTTTCAAGCAGGTAAGCGCGTGCGAAACGGCCTGGTCTGCGGCCAAAAACAATCCGCCATCGGAAAAGGAATCCGGCGTCGCGTTGACGATAGCCATAATAAGGCCATCCCCATCAAGTTTCAGGGAGCGCTCATGCGCGACTTGCCACACATTGCCACTGGCTGTTATCACGTAACACACGCCTTTCCGGAATAACGGAGTGTCCGCCATTCATATCGTCATCACTCCGCCTACAGCATCGGCCCGAAAATCGAAATCGATTTTAGGTAAGCACGATGCGTAGATTCAAAGAGTTAGAGCGTCCTTTGTGCGTCTTTTCAGACGCACGGCGCTCTATGCCGCAATCACACGCCAAGTTCAACCGGAAGGCCGGGAAATGAAGCATCAATCCCGTATGCTTTGCGCCATGCTTTCCGGCGCGATTTTGCTTTTCATGCCGCAGCTTGCGAATTCCGAAGCGGTTATGAGCAAATCCTTCTCCTATTTCACCATTGGTGGCAAAACGGCGGAAGATCTGGATCGTGAGCTCTCGCACCGTGGCCCGATGACCAAATCCACCGGCTCTCGCCATCCCGGCGCAACCGAAATCAAATTCGGCGGCGAACTGACCTATGTGGAGCAGAACGGGCGATGCGGCGTTGGCTCGGTCAAAGTCACGCTTCACACCAAAATCCTTCTGCCGCGCTGGACCAACCGGCGGCGCACAACGGCAGAGCTGGGCCTGATCTGGGATACGCTGGCCGCCGATATCAAGCGGCACGAAGAGCGCCATGCGGAAATTGCCCGCACCTATGCCCGCACCTTGGAAAAGCGCTTGCTGTCCCTGCGTCCGCGAAAGACCTGCGAGGAAAGTCAGGCACTCGTGACGAAAACAACGCAGGAGGTCATGGCGGCGCATGACAAGGACCAGTATCGTTTTGATGTGGTCGAATCGAAAAACTTCGATGCCCGCATGACACGCCTGCTCAAACACCGCATTCAGCAGAACGCATCAGGCCGCTGACATTTCAGCGTCAGCACAGTATTTTATGCGGGTTTGTTCAATCAAAATCTCAACCAACGCCTGCAATTGGCCATGCCTTTTGCCGGATAATGATCATTGAGTTCTTGTCATGGCCGCGCAGCCGCGACTCGCGTATGCATTGAACCTGAAATACATGACAAGTTCAGTCGTTGCGTTTGAGTTTTCCGTGCCCGACCTCTCCCCGGCGCGTCTCGAACCACAGGTGTTCCTTCCTCACCTGAAGGTGACGTGCCCACCTCGCCTCGCTTGTCCCGCGATGGAAAGCGAGGCTTTTTGTGGGCGGTGTTGGATCACCGGGCTATCGAAGGTTTTAGCCCTGACGCTCCGGCACATGCACCACAAGCCCATCAAAACTATCTGACATCTTGATCTGACAGGAAAGCCGCGATGTCGGGCGAACATCGAAGGCAAAATCCAGCATGTCCTCTTCCATCGGCTCTGGCGGGCCAACGCGCTCGGCCCATGCATCATCCACATAGACATGACAGGTGGCACAGGCGCACGCGCCGCCGCATTCGGCGTCAATGCCCGGGATGGAATTGCGAACTGCGTTTTCCATAACGGTCGAGCCGTTGCTTACGTCAAGTTCATGCGGCGTGCCGTCGAAAGCAACGATGGTCAGTTTGGTCATTTCGGAAATCCAGGACGAAGGTTTGAGAATGTTTCTAAACAAATAGAAAGGCCGGGTCCGCTTGGCAACCCATCAATGTGGTTGCGAGCGGAACCGGCCTCGAAAAATACCTCTGTGAAATGCGGATTAACGGCAGAGCTTCAAGATAAAGTTCTCAGCCTCGATGACGGAGGTTGCAACTTTCGCCAGTGCTGCGCTGTCGCGGCTGCCGTTTTCAACAGCCTCTGCGGCGGCCGAAACGTTGAAAGCGCCAACGGCATCTGCCGAGCCTTTCAGACGGTGCGCAACGGCCTTCATCTGTATGTCATTGACTGTCGAGAGCTCATGAAGCAAGGTGCGCGCATTGCGTGTAAAAAGCTGGAGAATTTCGATCTCCAGTTCTTTATCGCCCATGGTCTGGCGCGCCAGATGAACGAAGTCGATAGGCTTGCTACTGACCGGCACTGCGCCGCCCGAATTGTCCGGAGCTTCGAATGCAATACTCACCGCTGCCATTTTGTAAAAATCCTCGTTTGTGTCTTGTTTCTTGTTTTGAGGCACATCTGTCTCGCATTTAGGCAGGATAGGCCTTCCTTGCGCTTAAAATGGGGCACACCACCGGGGGAAATCTTTCGCTATGGTTAATTTATGTTAAACTTATGCGAAACAAGGCTTTCCGCCTGCTACCGAGGTTTAAAAACTGTTAACAAACCGCCACTTGGCCTATGCATGCCAGCGGCATTAATTGTTTAAAAGCCGCGAATGTGTCACTACGATACTGCCGTTCGCATGATCTTCAGTCCGGTTTTGCGAATTCGGCGCGTAAATGTAATTTTGCCTGAAAGCTTGGCGACGAGCTCTCAGCATTTAGTAAGATACGGGGCACTATATACCGGCAGGTATCGTGTTTCGAGGCATGATGGCGGATATCCGTGAGCGGCGGCGAACGGATGAATGGCATGAGCCGGGCGTATTGTAACGAGGCGTAACCGCATGGCGAACAACAAGATCAGCGACTCGATCGACGAGACTGCATTTCAGGCATTGGAAGATGCCTTGCAGCTCGGCGCGTACGAAACCAAGCCGGAGCCTCGGAAAAGGTCCACTCCAAAGCCTGCGGAGGCCAGTGTGCCAGAACAGACAAGAGTGCCAGAAAACAATAAAACACGTCCGGCTGAGCCACAGCAGCAACAACGCACCGCAGCAGAACAGGCACCGAGATCGCCGTCCCTTGAGGCCGCAAATGACGGCTCCAAGCGCAGCCCCGCCATGATCCTGAAGTCACTCGACGCCGGTTCTATGACGGGTGCTTTCCGTAACGCCACCATCGTTTCCGTTTTCTGGGCCATTGCCGGTGCCGGCCTCGCCCACGTTATCTATGGAAATCTCATCTGGAACGTCAGCTCTATCGCCGAGCTATTCGCGGTGCCGGGTGTCATGGCCATCATCGTCGGCGTCATCGTGCCGATCATGCTGTTCTTCGCCTTCGCCATCATGATGGCCCGCGCCCGTGACTTGCGCAACGCGGCCCGCTCCATGGCAGAAGTCGCCCTGCGCCTGTCAGAGCCGGAAACCATTGCGTCCGAGCGCATCATGTCCGTTGGGCAGGCTGTGCGCCGCGAAGTGTCCGCCATGAATGACGGCATCGAGCGCACGATTGCGCGTGCCACCGAACTTGAAACGCTCGTGCATTCCGAAGTGAACGCGCTTGAGCGGAGCTATGCCGATAATGAATTGCGTGTCCGCAGTCTGGTTCAGGAACTGAGCGCAGAACGCGACGCCATCATGAACCATGCCGAGCGCATTCGCTCGTCCATTGTCGGCGCGCAGGACCAGATCAAGGAAGAACTCTCCATCGTTGGCGAAGAGCTTTCGATGCGTCTGGCGACCAGTGGCGAAGCTTTCGCCTCGATGATCGACACGCGCTCCGCAGCCCTTCTGGAAAAATCACGCATTTCGACCGAAGCGATGGGCAGCCTCATTTCGGCGAAAACCGACAATCTGTTGAAGGCACTGAACTCTTCCGGCGCTTCGATTTCGAATGAATTCGATCTGCGCCTGCACGATCTCAGCAGCACGCTGGATAGCCGCGGCCGTCTGCTTCTGGAGCAGTTCGCCACACAGGCGTCCACGCTCAGCACCGGTACGGAAAGCCTGAACAATGCGCTTGAAGAGCGCACGCGCCTTCTCAACGACACACTCTCCAAGCGCACGCTGGAACTGACCCAGAATATCGATCGCGGTCAGCAGATCATCGGCGGCTCGCTGGATAATGTTCTCGACAAGCTCGCAACGACCCTGGAAGAAAAGGGTCTTTCCTTCCGCCAGAATCTGCAAAGCAGCGCAGATGACGCGATCATGGATCTCGATCTGCGTTCCGGCCTGTTCGAAGAAAAGCTGAACACCACCGTTGGCCTCGTCAACTCGGCCTTTGATGAGCGCGTGGCAGAATTTGCCAGCGCGTTTGATCAGCGTGCCGGCAGCCTTGACAGCAAGCTGATGGAAAGCCTTGCCCGTATCAATGAAACTGTCGCCGGCGGCACGGACAGCATCGACGGTATGTTGAATTCCGGCATCGAACGCCTCAGCACCGCCCTCACCGACCAGTCTTTCGCGCTCGCGACGGCCATTGGCACCGGTCAGGAAATGCTGGAAAGCTCGCTGGAAAACCACACCCGCGAACTCAGCGACGCCATCGGTGCACGCACGGCAGAAATCACCGGCACATTCACCAATACGCATGAGAAGATCGACGCCGTTCTTGCAGAGCGCAGCAGCACCTTGTTCAACGCACTGTCTGCCACGCAGGACCGTTTCGACAGCGCTCTGGCAAGCCGTGCCGAGGCCATCACCGGCTCCGTATCGGGCACAGCCCAGAACCTTGCCGTGCTGCTCGACGAACGCGCCGCCGCCATCAACAGCATCGTCGCTGACGTGGAGCGCCGCCTTGCCGAAACGCTCGACAGCCGCGCAGCCGCCATCACCGGCGCTGTTTCTGGCGTTGAGGAACGCCTGGCCGATACGCTGGACACGCGCACTGCCGCGATCAATCACGCCGTTGCCGGTGTGGAAGACCGCATTGCCAACACGCTTGACAGCAGAACCGCTGCCCTTGCCAACGTCGTTTCCGGCGTGGAAGAGCGCATTGCAGACGCACTGGACAGCCGTACCATGGCTTTGGACATGGCGTTCTCAACTGCCGAAGAACGTCTCTCGGAAACGCTGGATAGCCGCACAAGCGCGCTGACCACCGCCGTTTCCAGCGTCGAAGAGCGTATTGCCGACACACTCGACAGCCGCACCATGGCCATCGATATGGCATTTTCAGGTGCAGAAGAACGCATCACCGAAACGCTGGATTCCAGAACGGCTGCGCTCAACACGGTTGTGTCCGGTGTAGAAAGCCGCATCGCACACACAATCGAAACCGGCACGGCAGCGCTCACCAGTGCTGTGTCCGGCGTTGAAGATCGGATTGCAGACACGCTTGATAGCCGCACCGCCGCCTTGAACAGCGTGGTTTCCGGCGTTGAAGAGCGCATTGCCGACACCCTCGACAGCCGCACCATGGCCATCGACATGGCATTCTCCACTGCTGAAGAACGCCTTGCTGAAACACTGGATAGCCGCACAAGCGCGCTCACCAGCGCTGTTTCCGGCGTCGAAGAACGCATAGCCGATACGCTCGACAGCCGCACCATGGCGATCGATATGGCATTCTCCGGTGCTGAAGAACGCATCACAGACGCACTTGAGTTGCGCACGGCGGCCCTTCACACGGTCGTGTCAGGCGTGGAATACCGCCTTGCTGAAACGCTCGATAGCCGCACGTCGGCTCTTGCCAGCGTCGTCTCCGGCGTTGAAGAGCGCATTGCAGATGCCATGGACAGCCGCACCATGGCCATCGACATGGCCTTTTCGGGTGCCGAAGAACGCATTACCGAAACACTGGATAACCGCACAGCTGCCCTGAACAGTGCTGTTTCCGGTATTGAAGAGCGTATCGCCGATACACTCGACAGCCGCACCATGGCGATTGATATGGCATTCTCCAGTGCCGAAGAGCGCATTGCAGACACGCTCGATACCCGCACTGCGGCGCTCAACACGGTCGTCGCCGGTGTGGAAAACCGCATTGCGGAAACACTGGATAGCCGCACTGCCGCTCTGAACAGCGTGGTTTCCGGCGTTGAAGAACGGATCGCCGACACGCTCGACAGCCGCACCATGGCCATCGATATGGCATTCTCCGGTGCTGAAGAGCGCCTTGCCGAAACGCTTGATACCCGCACGCTTGCTCTCACCAGCGCCGTTTCCGGCGTCGAAGGCCGCATTGCCGATACGCTGGATGGCCGCACGCTTGCGCTGGCCAATGCCGTATCGGGCGTCGAAGAGCGCATCGCAGATGCACTCGACAGCCGCACCATGGCCATCGACATGGCAATGTCTGGTGCAGAAGAACGCATCATTGAAACGCTGGATAGCCGCGCCGCGGCCTTTACACAGTCTGTCAGCGGTGCAGAACAGCGCCTCGCCTCCACAGCCTCGACAATCGGCGAAGCGCTTTCCGTCGGTCACTTGCGTCTTGATACCATGCTCGGCGTGCAGGCGGATGCAATCACCAGAACCGTGGAGCGCAACAGCGACCTCATCGAACAGACGGTTGGCGCTGCTGCAACACGCATCGAAACCGCCATCGAAGGTGGCGCAGGTCGTTTCTCCGATACGATGGAAGGCGGCGTATCGCGCCTCGAAAACAACCTGGTTTCCTCGCACGATCGGCTTCGCACCACGCTGGAACAGCATCACGGCGCGTTCACCGAAACCCTCGGTTCTGCACAGGAGCGGATCAACGATCTGCTGTCCGAACAGGCGATGTCCATCGGCACCACGATTGCTTCCAGCGCAAGCATGTTGGAAATGTCGCTCGAAACGCAGCAGGAAGCACTTCAGCGCACCATCGACACCAGCGGTGCAAACCTCGAAGAGCGTCTGCGCAACAGCGCTGGCGTGGTTGCCAGCAAGATTGGCGATGCGGCCCGTGAAATCGGCAGTGCAGCCGATGCGCTTTCGCTCCGCGTCGAACAGTCCGTCAGCAATGTGTCCACACGGCTGGATGAAACCGGTGCACGGCTGGAAAGCAACATCGACAGCTTGCAGAGCCGTATCCAGACGGACCTTGGCAACGTCAACACGTCCATCGAAGATGCAAGCCGCAAGATTTCCGACACTCTCGACGGCAAGACCGCTGATTTCGTTCGCAACAGCGACGATGCCACGCAGCGTATTGCTGGCGTCTTCGACAGCGGAACGGCCCGGATCGACGAACGCCTTGGCACCATGGATCGTGCGCTCAACATTGGCCTCGACAACGTCAACCGCACCATCGAAGGCAAGGCAACCGGCCTTGCTATGAGCCTGCGTGACGCCGTGGTCAACGCAACGCAGACCATGGACGGCGAAGCGCTTCGCTCTGCCGAGCTCCTGGCAAAAACCGGCTCTGAGTTTGCCGATCAGGTCAAAGCCCGCAATGACGAATTCACCCGCGCCATCGAACAGCGTTCGGACGAAATCGTCGGTCGCATTTCGGATGCGCAGGGCCGCCTTTCCGGTCAGGCCGCAGCCGTGGCGCAAACCTTCTCGGAAGCTGGCAATGCCATCGTCAACAAGGTTGCCGAAGCAGAAGCCGTCGTCCGTTCGCAGGTCGGCGCAATTTCCGAAACACTTTCGGGCGTTGAAAGCGCGCTTGATGCTCGCGGCGAATCCATCCGCTCGACACTCGACACCCGCACCCGCGAACTCAACTCGATGCTGGCAAGCCGCTCTGCGGAACTGTCACGCCTCATCGAAGAGAAGGCCAAGCCTATCGTCAACGAATATGCGACGATTGGTCAGAACGCCGCCGAAAAGATCGTCACCGCCGCACAGCAGAGCGCAAACCTGCTGGCCGAAAGCAACAGCGGCATGGCGCAACTCGTGGAACAGGCGATTGGCGATTATGCCAAGGCTGGCAACGACGCGGCTGAAAGACTGGTCGCTGCGACCCGCCACAGCACGGACATGCTGTCCCAGACACACACCGGCATGGCCGATGTGGTCAGCGGCGCTGTCGATAGTCTCAATGTCGCCGTCGTGCGCGCCTCGCAGGAATTCAAGGCTGCCGATCAGACGCTCAACACGGCTGCATCCAGCTTCTCCGAATCCGCGTCTCGTGCTGCGGACATGGTCTCCAGTTCCAGCCGCCTGCTGGAAGGCAAGATCGACCGACTCTCCAACATCTCCGGCCAGACATTGTCGCAGGTCGCAGGGATCGTGGGCCGGTTCGAGGAGCACTCCACCGTTCTCTCGCAGGCCTCCGAACTTCTCAGCGCCGCCCAGACAAGCCTTGTCGGCACACTGGAAGAACGCCAGGAAGCCCTGCGCACGCTCTCGGTCGGTCTGTTGACGCGGTCGGAAGAAATCGAAACCTCGATGCGCGGCGTGATAGGTGTTGTCGAACAGACGCTGGCCAACGCAGAACAGCGCTCCGCAAACGTCGCTGGTAACCTTCGCGACAATCTCAGCTCCTCCTTCGATCAGATTGGTCGTTCGCTGGACGAAACCGAACAGCGTGCCCAGTCTGCTGCAAACAACATGCGCGGTGCCCTGCTCTCTGCCGGTCAGGACGCAACCCGCTCCATCGAAGGTACGATGGCCGAAGCGCAGAAATATTCCGACGAGCTGGTCAACCGCCTGCGCGGCGGCGTCGCCTCCTCGCTGTCGGATGTGGACAAGCTTCTTGGCAACGCAACGGACAAGTCCAATGCCGCCGCAGCCGTGCTGCGGGAGACATTGCGTGAAGCCGTCGAAGAAGCGGTTGCCCGCTTTGCCGGTGCAACGGATGAAATCCGCCGCTCCAGTGTGGATATCCGCAAGGAACTGGACCAGACCCGTGCCGAACTGAAGCGTGGTGCCTTCGACCTGCCGGAAGAGGCCAAGGAAAGCGCTGCCGCCATGCGCCGCGCCGTGTCCGAGCAGATCAAGGCTCTACAGGACATTTCGCAGCTCGTCGGTCGCTCCACCCAGCAGCTGGAGATTTCCGAGCCAGCCGCCCGCGCCATCGCTGCAACAAAGCCTCCTGTGGCGCAGCCACAGCAACAGCCGCGTGCCGAGGTCCGTGAACAGGCAGCTATCTCTGCGGTTCCACCTTCGCCAGTCGTTGCGCGACCAGTACAGCAGGCCCCTGCTGCTCCGGTTATTCGCAACAACCCGCCGTTGGAAAATCGCTCCGCTCCGCCACAGGCAGGTCTTGCCGCACCCGCGCAACGTCGCGAAGATGGCGGCGGCTGGATCAGCGATCTGCTGCGCGGCGCATCCCGCGATGGTCAGGATGCAGCCTCACAGGCAGCACCTGCCCCACGGCAGGCCGCCGAACCACAGACCCGCGCCACGGACAACCGCAACCCACGCCACATGGTCGAATCCCTGAACTCACTTTCGGTGGATATTGCCCGCGCTATCGATCACGATGCATCAGTGGAACTCTGGGGCCGTTACCAGCGCGGCGAACGCGACGTCTTCACCCGCCGCCTCTACACGCTGAAGGGTCAGCAGACTTTTGACGAGATCAAGCGCAAATACGAGCGCGAGGCGGAATTCCGCACCGCGGTTGATCGCTACATCTCCGATTTCGAAAAGCTGCTTGCCGATGTGGCACGGACAGATCGTGATCGCACGGTCACCCAGTCCTACCTCACATCGGATACGGGCAAGGTCTACACCATGCTTGCACACGCGGCAGGACGTTTCAGCTAAACCTCGATACATGATCATCAGCATAACTGGCCCTTCCGGTTTTTTTCCGGGAGGGCTTTTTTTCGGGGTCTTGAACAACGTCAGGCAAAGTTTTATATCAGCCTTGCGAGGACGACCTCGGCCATCATGGCAACAGCAGACGGGACGGCCCCGCTATTTACGGGAGTACCCCATGCGCACGATCAGCGATCGTATTCGTCACGCCCTCAGCTTTGAAATTATCGGCCTGCTGCTCATCATCCCCATCGGTGCCTTCGCCTTCGGCCTATCGATGGAAGACATTGGCGTGGTGGGTGTTGTCAGCTCCCTCGTCGCAACGGCCTGGAACTACCTTTACAATCTTGGCTTCGACCACGCCATGCAGCGTTTGAAGGGTACAACACAGAAATCAACAACGATACGTGTTGCCCATGCGGTGCTGTTCGAACTTGGCCTGCTGATTGCGCTCATCCCGTTCATCGTCTGGTATCTTGACGTCAGCTTTATGCACGCCCTTGTCATGGACGTGTCCTTCGCGCTGTTTTACGTTGTCTATGCCTTCGTCTTCAACTGGGGCTACGACCGCCTGTTCCCTCTGCCGGAATGGAAAACAGAATCACCAGCCGAATAAGACTCCAAACAAAAACGCCGCGCATCTTTCGATCCGCGGCGTTTTTTTTCTAATAGCCTTGCCGTCTACAGCGATTTCAACGTCCAGCTGACAATCTCACGCGATGCTGCCGCGAATGCACTGTCCAGCGCCTTCACGATATTCGCATTGCCAGAGCCACTGACACGGGCACTGGAACGAAACACTTCCTGCGCCTTGACCGTACCGTTCTTGTCGTTCAGCAGTTTTACCGAAATCTCGATATTCGCGATGTTGTTGGCCGTATCGACCTCAAACGCACGGATATCGGTCACGACCTGATAGTCGATGGCCAGACCCTGCCCCGGACGTCCTACGCCACCAAGTCTGCCGGTGTCTTCGAAGCTTTCCACCAGCTTGGACTGAACCATGCGCGGCAGGCGGTCGCTCCATTGCGAGTTTGCGAGATATTGCACCTCGGAGCCGGAAAGCCGTACCACGATATTTTCGCTGTCCAGCGCCTTCAGCGCCGTTGGCTCGGCAATCAGCAATTGCCGGGAACGCAGCGATGGAGCCTTCGTCACCGGCGCAGATGACACCGAAAGATCGAATGTGTCGTTCTTGGCAGCGCCACCGCAACCGGCCAGCAAGCCAGCCAGCAGCGGAAGAATGACAACAACCTTGGTCGAAGCCGGAGCAAAACCCTGCCAGCGCATCAGCGAAACCTTCAATGTCCTACCCCCGTCAACGCCTTGTCCGGCCGTCATACTGTTTCACGTTCTCGCCGCCAAAGATCAGGCGCTGCGGATCGCGATCGAAATTCGTGATCGTATTGTTCAGATTGTCCACCGTCTGTTTGGTGTTGCCAATCAGCGCCTGGAAATCTTTCAGGCCCGTGCTGGAAAACCGTGCCAGATTGTCGGCAATCGGACCAATGCGTGTGTTGAGATTATCCGCAACCGCCTTGAAGGAGGCAAGGGTCTCACGCGCCTTTGCAAAAAGCGAATTGGCGTCATCGGTTCCCAACAAACCATCAACTTTCGCCAGAATTCCATCCACACGGCTGGAAGCAGCGTTCAGCTTGCGGGACATATCGGTAAAATCGGCAATCGCCTGATCGATATCCGGGGCACGTGTGCCAACGCCATCGGCAATCTGTTTGAAGGAGGCGATGGCCTGGCGCGCATCCGCCGTTGCAGCAGACACGTCATCCACGGCATTGCCAACCTTTGCCGCATCGACCGCTGCCAGCAAGTCGTCGGCGCGCTTCACGACAGTCTGCACTTCAGTGCTGGCCTGCTCGAAGTTGCGCGAAATGCGCTGCACGGTTTCCATGACCTGTTGAATGCCGCCAGACGATTCCGCCACATCTGATGTCACCTTGTCGACATTGGTGAGAATGGAATCGATCTTCTGCGAATCCACCGACTTCACCAGATCCTCCACAGCCGTCAACGTGCTGTCCAAGCGGACGGACACGGACTGAACGGTGGTGGAAAGCGAGCTCAAGCTCTCCAGAAAGTTTTCGATGCCGTTGGCATTGGATGCCAAGGCGTTGGAGAATGTTTCGGCATTGCGCACCGTCTGCGTCAAAGGTCCACGCGCATCCTGCACGAAGCCCTGAAGTTCGCCGATGGCACCATCGGCACGGCGCAAAATCTTGTCTGCCGTCGCCAGAAGGTTCGTCACGCTGGAAAGATCTGCGGTCAGCTCGGCCGGCACGCCGGTGTCGAACGACTTCTGCAAAATACGTTCTTCATTGTTGCGGCCACCGGACAGTTCGATATAGGCAGCGCCCGTCAGGCCCTGAATTTCAAGCACGGCGCGGGTGGAGGGAAACACTGGCGCATCGGCCTGCACTTCGGTAAACGCAATCGAAAATGCCGGATCGTCCCGGTCGATAGACAGGCCGCGCACCGTACCAACGGGAATACCGTTGAAGCGCACGGGCGAGCCGACAGACAGACCGTTTGCCGAGCCGGGAATGCGGATTGTCAACTGCGCCGTTGGGCCGCCGCGTCCAAATTCAGCCATCCAGTAAACGAAGCCGAACGCGGCTGCGACCACGATGAGCGTGAAAATTCCGACGATGGTGTAATTTGCCTTGGTTTCCATGGCTATCCGTCACTCCCCGGAATGTGTTGCGTGCCATCTGGAAGGACGACTGCGCGTGCCCGCTTTCCGCGGAAATATGATTGAACCCAAGGATCGTCGCTTTCGAACATTTCCTCAAGCGTCCCTTCGACCAGCACCTTCTTGTTGCCAAGAACGGCGATGCGGTCACACACCGAAAACAGACTGTCGAGGTCGTGCGTCACCATATAGACAGTCAGGCCGAGCGAATCGCGAAGACGCGCAATCAGCATATCAAATTCTGCGGCACCAATCGGGTCGAGGCCCGATGTCGGCTCATCCAGAAAAACCAGATCAGGATCGAGAGATAGCGCACGCGCCAGTGCGGCGCGCTTGATCATGCCGCCCGAAAGCTCGGACGGAAACTTGTCCGCCGCATCAGGCGCCAAGCCCACCATCTCGATTTTGAGCGCAGCAAGCTCGTCCATCAACTGCTGCGGCAGGTCGAGATATTCCCGCATCGGAAGCTGGATGTTCTCTTTTACCGTCAGGCCGGAAAACAGCGCACCTTGCTGAAACAGCACGCCAAGGCGGGTGTCCAGCGCCATGCGCTCTTCTTCCGTCGCCTTGTCGTAATCGGTCCCGAGAATCTTGATCGTGCCGCTCTGTCGGGCCAGCAAGCGCAGAACTGCGCGCATCAGCACGGATTTGCCCGCACCGGATGGTCCGATGAAGCCGAGAATTTCACCGCGATACACATCGAGGTCGAGATTTTCGAGGACGACCTTGTCGCCGAATGCGACCGTCACGCCTTCAACCGAGAGAATGACCTCCCGATCCTTGCTGCTTTTTTCTTTTTTCACGTCCTGATCCTGCAACAGCCTCTCCTTAAAAATCGATGGCTGCATAGAAGATGGCGAAAACGCCATCGACCAGGATAACAACGAAAATGGACTTCACCACGGAGGACGTCACGTGCTGGCCAAGTGATTCCGCACTGCCACCCACCTTCATGCCTTCAACCGCAGCCACAATGCCAATGATCAGCGCCATGAATGGTGCCTTGATCATGCCCGATGCGATGGTGGACAGTTCCACCGCCGCAT
This sequence comes from Agrobacterium sp. rho-13.3, assembly GCF_033957765.2. Lineage (NCBI taxonomy): Bacteria > Pseudomonadati > Pseudomonadota > Alphaproteobacteria > Hyphomicrobiales > Rhizobiaceae > Agrobacterium > Agrobacterium sp. rho-13.3. The sequence continues at coordinate 996,267 of NZ_CP192774.1, read as the reverse complement.
GAAGGCGCGAAACGAAGACTTCGAACGTGATGCCCGAATAGAGCAATGAAACCACGGCGGCCCCAAACAGGGCCGAGAAATTGGCAAGGATCGTCAAAAGCGGCAGCGCAATGGTCAGTGCCACGAGGCGCGGAAACACCAGAACGCCAACGGGGTTAAGCCCGATGACCTTCAGCGCGTCGATTTCCTCGCGCATTTTCATGGAGCCGATTTCGGCTGTAATCGCACTGCCGGAACGGCCTGCAATCATGATAGCCGTCAAAAGCACGCCGATTTCACGCAATTGCAAAATGCCGACGAGGTCCACCACGAAAACTTCAGCGCCGAAATACCGCAGCTGGAACGCGCCCTGCTGCGCGATGATCGCGCCAATCAGAAACGACATCAGCATGATGATCGGAACGGCGCGTACGCCCATATGGTCGATCTGGTTGACGATGGCGGCTGGTGAAACACCGCGTCCGCGCCCAAGCTTCATCTGTGCACCGCGCACGGCGGAACCCAGAATATACATGCCAGCCAGGAAGTCCGCGCCAGCCTGCACGACATTTTTGCCGATAGGGTTGAATATGCGCTCGGTCAGGCTCGACTTGTTCGCATCTTTCGGCGGCAGGGGCGCTTCATCCGGCAACGCGTTGATGATGCCTTCAACACGCTCATTGCCTTCAAAGGCCACTTGCGTGCCGGCTTTTTCCAGCCGGGATTTCATGCGCCGCAGAAGCCAGGCACCCGTCGTGTCGATATTATCGACATCGGAGAGATCGATTGCGACGGAACCGGAGGGCTTGGATGTCTCGAGCTTTACGACATCGGCAAGCACAGAACTGATATTGGCGTTGCGCCACGAGCCGCTCAGAGCATAGCGCGCACCGCCGCTCTCTGCGTTATCATCCGCCGAGATTGCTGCTGCTTGCGCCTGCTGCCGTGTTTCAAGTTCTTGCATCTTGCTCCAAGCGAATGCAGCTTATTAAAGATTCTCTAACGATTCATATCGTTTGACGGATCACCAAGCCACAGCGATGCGGGCGAATTCAGGAGATTTGTCGTCTATTTAGCGGTTTATGTCCCAACCAGAAGGCTATTTTGATGCGCCGTTACCTTGAAGCCACAACAGAGGTATTCCCAGTTGCAGGCAGCTTCACCATTTCACGCGGTAGCCGCACCGAAGTGCGCGTCGTTGTGTGCTCCATCAGCCAAGATGGCATCAAAGGTGTGGGAGAATGCGTTCCTTACACACGATACGGAGAATCAATCGAAGGCGTGATGGCCGATATTCAAGCGGTGTCGGACGTCATTTCCAACGGTCTGGACCGGCACGAACTGCAACACATCATGAAACCGGGTGCGGCGCGCAATGCGGTGGATTGTGCATTGTGGGATCTGGAAGCCAAGCTGTCCGGCAAGACCGTCGCATCCACGCTTCTCCCGGTTGCGCTAAAACCAATCGTCACGGCTTACACGATTTCCCTTGGCGATGCCGACACCATGGCTGCCAAAGCCGCCGAGAACGCCGCTCGTCCGCTTCTCAAGATCAAGACCGGCACGGATGATGATGAAGCTCGGTTGCGGGCCGTGCGCGCTGCTGCACCCAGTGCCCAGATCATCATCGATGCCAATGAAGGCTGGACGTATGACAATATCGAACATCACCTTACCATCGCCGCAGAGCTGAATATCGCCCTGATCGAACAACCTCTGCCCGCTGGCAAAGACGCCATTCTTGCACGAATCAACCGGCCCGTTGCCATTTGCGCGGATGAAAGCGTGCACCTGACGGCCGATCTGGCGTCACTGCGGGATCGTTACGACGCCATCAACATCAAGCTGGACAAGACCGGCGGCTTGACGGAGGCGCTGCTCATGAAGCGCGAGGCCGAACGCCTCGGCTACACCATCATGATCGGTTGTATGCTCGGCACATCGCTTGGCATGGCGCCAGCCCTATTGCTGGCGCAGGACACCGCTTATGCCGACCTCGACGGGCCGCTGCTTCTGGCGCGGGATCGGGTTCCGGGCCTTACCTACGAAGGATCGCTCGTTCACCCGCCAAAACCGGAGCTTTGGGGCTGAATGCTCAGGCCGCCTGTTTGCCCAGCAGGCCTGAGAAGTTCACCGGCTCCAATTCGCGCACGGTGGTTTCTGCCAGCTGATCATCGGATTTCATCCAGGTGATCAGCTCGAAAGAACCGTCCATGTTCTCGGCAATCGCCGTGCAGCTTTCCACCCAGTCGCCGGTATTGATGTAGCGAATACCGTCGATATCCTCCATCACCGCGTGGTGAATATGCCCACAGATAACGCCGTCGACCTTGTTGCGACGGGCTTCGTCCGCCACCACGCGCTGGAATTCACCGATGAAGTTGACGGCGTGTTTGACCTGCAACTTCGCCCAGGCGGAGAACGACCAGTAAGGCAGGCCGACACGACGCCGAACGGCGGCGATGATGACGTTCAGCGCAATGGCCGCGTCATAGGCCCAGTCGCCCAGATAGGCCAGCAGGCGGGCGTTTCTGACGACGACATCAAACTCATCACCGTGGATGACGAGGTACTTCTTGCCATCGGCAGCTTCATGGATCATCCGCTCTGCCACTTCGATGCCGCCGAAATGGGTGCCGGGAAATTCCCGCAGAAACTCATCATGGTTTCCGGGAATATAGACGATGCGTGTTCCCTTGCGCGCCTTGCGCAAAAGCTTCTGCACCACATCATTGCAGCCCTGCGGCCAGTACCAGTTCCGGCGCAGGCGCCAGCCATCTATAATGTCGCCGACGAGAAAGATCGTATCGGCTTCGTGGTGGCGAAGGAAATCCAGCAGGAAATCGGTCTTCGCCGCTTTGGATCCAAGATGCACATCTGAAATGAAAAGCGTTTTAAACTGTCTGGCTTCACTTTGCTCGACCATGGAATTCATCCCCCTGTCTCGGCAACTTTCTCGGCAACTTTTCATGCATGCAAAATCAGACTCGTGTTTCAGCAAGATGACAAAGCAACATTTGGCGCAGGAAACTCCTGTTTTGCGTAAGAACAAAAGCACCAAATTTGGGGCAGGCAGATGAAATAAACGGCTGTACGCATCTGCCGATTGTTGTATGCAAAGGCTTCCAAGAAACTAAAAATAAGCGGTGAAAAAATGAGTTCTCAGGACACTGGCGATACGCAAAACAAAAACCCCAATGCGGATCTAGAAGAACAGGCGCTTTTCTATCACCGCTACCCACGCCCCGGAAAACTGGAAATTCAGGCAATTAAGCCGCTCGGCAACCAGCGCGATCTGGCGCTTGCCTATTCTCCCGGCGTTGCCGCTCCTTGCCTCGCCATCCACGAAAATCCGGAAATGGCGGCGCAATATACGGCCCGCGCCAATCTGGTGGCGGTTATTTCCAACGGCACGGCGGTGCTTGGCCTTGGCAATATCGGCCCGCTGGCCTCCAAGCCTGTCATGGAAGGCAAGGCCGTCCTGTTCAAGAAATTCGCTGGCATCGATGTTTTCGATATCGAAATCGACGCGCCTGGAATCAACGACATGGTCTCCACCATCTCGGCACTGGAACCCACATTCGGCGGCATCAACCTTGAAGATATCAAGGCGCCCGAATGTTTTGAGGTCGAGCGCCAGTTGCGCGAGAAGATGAATATTCCCGTCTTCCATGATGACCAGCATGGCACCGCCATCATCGTCGCAGCCGCCGTCACCAACGCGCTGGAGCTTGCGGGCAAGTCGCTGAGCAACGTCAAGATCGTTGCATCAGGTGCGGGCGCTGCTGCTCTTGCCTGCCTCAACCTGCTGGTCGTGCTGGGTGCGAAACGCGAAAACATCTGGGTTCACGATATTGAAGGCCTCGTTTACGATGGCCGCAACACCTTGATGGACGAGTGGAAGGAGGTCTACGCACAAAAGACCGACAAACGCGCGCTCAACGAAACGATCGACGGTGCCGACGTGTTCCTCGGCCTTTCCGCCGCTGGTGTTTTGAAGCCGGAACTTCTGGCACGCATGGCTGAAAAGCCGCTCATTCTGGCACTTGCCAACCCCAACCCGGAAATCATGCCGGAAGTGGCCCGCGCTGCCCGCCCGGATGCGATGATTTGCACCGGCCGATCGGACTTCCCGAACCAGGTCAACAACGTCCTGTGCTTCCCCTATATTTTCCGGGGCGCACTGGATTGCGGCGCGACCACCATCAACGAAGAAATGAAGATGGCCGCGGTTCACGCCATTGCCGAACTGGCGCGTGAAGAAGTCTCCGAAGTGGCTGCAAAAGCCTATAGCGGTGAAACGCCGGTCTTTGGTGCAAACTATCTCATCCCATCGCCGTTCGATCCGCGCCTTATTCTGCGCATTGCACCAGCCGTTGCCCGTGCCGCCGCCGCCAGCGGTGTTGCCGCTCGTCCGATCACCGATTTCGATGCCTATCTCGATCAGTTGAACCGTTTCGTCTGGCGCTCCGGCTTCATCATGAAGCCGATTTTCAACGTGGCAAAGACGGCGGAAAAGAAGCGCATCATTTTCGCGGAAGGCGAAGACGAGCGCGTGCTGCGCGCAGCGCAGGTTCTTTTGGAAGAAGGCACCGGCGTTCCTATTCTCATCGGTCGTCCGCAGATCATCGAAACACGCCTAAAGCGTTTCGGTCTTCGCATTCGCCCCAATGCAGACTTCGCCGTGGTCAACCCTGAAGATGATCCACGTTACCGCGAATATGTGGATGACTATTTTGCGCTGGTGGGCCGTGCCGGCATCAACCCGGAAGCAGCCCGCACCATCGTGCGTACAAACAGCACCGTCATTGGCGCACTGTCGGTCAAACGCGGTGAAGCCGATGCCTTGATCTGCGGTCTGGAAGGCCGGTTCGACCGCCACCTGCGGGATGTCAACCAGATCATCGGCAAGCGTGAAGGCGCCCGTTCCTTCGGCGGTCTCAGCTTGCTGATTACCCCGCAGGGCGCGATCTTCCTGACGGATACATTCGTCAATTACGAACCGACCTCCGAAGATTTGGCCGAACTGGCCATTCTGGCATCGCGGGAAATAAAGCGCTTCGGCATTACGCCAAAAATCGCTCTCGTCAGCCACTCGAACTTCGGTTCGCGTGATTCTGAAAGCGCGCGCAAGATGCGCCGCGCGCTTCAAATCGTGCGGAATGCAGCGCCTGAGCTGGAAATCGATGGCGAAATGCAGGGCGGCTCTGCCCTTTCGGAAACCTTGCGCAAGCGCGCTATGCCAAACAGCGCACTGTCCGGCGAGGCCAACCTGCTGGTGTTCCCGAACCTCGATTCGGCCAACATCACGCTTGGCATCGTTCGTACCATGACGGAAGGCCTGCATGTCGGCCCGATCCTGCTCGGCACGGCCCTGCCCGCCCATATTCTGGCACCGACCGTGACCTCGCGTGGCGTGGTCAATATGGCGGCTCTTGCTGCGGTTCAGGCCTCGCACCCTTCGGTGTAAGTCGGGATTAACGCAATTTTGAACTGGCTGTTGCCGCTTTGCGGCACAGCTCTATGGTATCCTGAGCTTATAGACATCATCCGCATCCCGCGGGTGATGCTCAACAGGATATGGCCTGCATGTCGGCAGGTCAGGAAACGGAACGGACCATTGATCCCGCGCCGCAGCCGTTTGATCGGCACAGTCGTTATGCTCATGCTTGCGGCGCCCTTGGCGGCGCAAGCCAGTGCTGTATGCGATGCGCTTCATGCGCAGCTCGACCAGCCAGCCCAACGCATTGGCAACACCGCTGAGGTCCGCCAATACGCCAACGCGCTGGCGCAGCAGAATATCATCATCCGCCGGATCAAAAACGATATGCGAGGCTATGGCTGCTCGTCCGGCAGCGTCATCGTCTATGGCAATCCCAATGCACAATTGTGCGGTGAAATCGGCGATGCGCTGGTGCGTGCGGAATCCGAGCGGGACATGATTGCCGAAGATCGCGACAGAATGCTTGCCTCCCAACGCAGTGATCACGCGGAAGATAACCGTCAGCGCATCATGGCCGCGCTGGATGCGCAAGGCTGCTTTGATGAGCAACCACCCTCTTTCACGTCCAACGATCCATCGCAGAACCCGGACATGCGTGGCCCGTCAGATCCTTTCTACGAGCCTGATAACCGCGATTATGCACCGTCGCGCGATACGCCCATGCAAGGCGGTTTGAGAACGCTTTGCGTGCGCACCTGCGACGGCGCTTTTTTCCCGATTTCGTCCAACGCGACGCCGCTGGATTTTCGTGCCCAGGCCGCCCAGTGCGAACGGATGTGTCCCGGCACGCAAACAGAGCTTTTCTACCATTCCCTTCAGGGACAGGAGAGTTCAGACATGGTCTCCGCCAGAACCGGCGAGCCATACACCTCCATGCCCACCGCTTTCGCCTATAAAAACCGAACCGCCGCCAGCGGCGGCCCATCCTGCGGCTGCAACATGGCGGCCTATCATAATGAGATGAAAAAACAGGAAGATCAGGCAAAAGCCCCGCGATCCACCGCCTTGCAGGACCAATCCAGTATCACGACCATCACGTCACCCAAGAGTGACACCGCGCCAAAACCGGCAGACATCAAGCCCGAGGAAAAAGCCGAGCCCATTCCTGAGCGGGACTACGATCCCAACAACAGCAAGGTGCGCCTCGTCGGCCCGCAGTTCATGCCCAAGGAAACAAGCCGCATCGACCTGCAAAACCCGGCCTTGAAGGGCGCTCAGCCGCAGCAGCAGTGAGGCGCGTTGCGCAAAGGGGGGGGGCGTTGGTTTTGCGGTGACGCATATGCAAAGGCAAAAACCCACAAGAATACAATAAACGACAGCGGGTGGGGCTTCCCCCCCCCTCTGTCCTGCCGGACATCTCCCCCACAAGGAGGGAGATTGGCAAGACGCAAACTCCGCATTCTTTCCATAGCGTTTAAGATGGGCGAGACATCGCCACGATTCGATCTCCCCACCTGTGGGGGAGATGTGCGGCAGGACAGAGGGGGGTGAGCCACACCCGCTGCGGTGTAATTGGCTATGTGAAAGACCCCGGTACGTTAAACGTCAGAAACTTCCCTCACCGCGCACCCCACCGATCCCGAAACAGCAACTCCTCCAATGGCAGTCTCTGCCGCCACCCCTTGACCGCCAGTTCCGGCTCACCATACAGCACATCCACCCGGCCAAGACACAGCCACGCAACAATCTCGACATGCGCCGGAATCCCGAGAATTTCGCGGATATCGGCATCGTGGAAAATGCTGACCCAACCCACACCCACGCCTTCGGCCCTTGCGGCAAGCCAGAGGTTCTGGATGGCGCAGACGGTGGAATAGACGTCCATGCGCGGATTGTGCGTGCGCCCCAGCACCACATCACCGCCGCGTGTTGGATCGCAGGTGACGCAGATCGAGAGCGGTGCTTTGCGAATACCCTCCAGCTTCAGGCTGCTGTAAAGCGCCTGCTGCTCTTCAGCAAACATCAGCTTGGCTTCTGCATTGGCGCGGGAAAATGCCTCCCACGCGCTTTGCTTGGTGGCCTCATCCGTTATCAGCGTGAAATTCCATGGCTGCATGAAGCCGACCGAGGGTGCAGAATGGGCCGCCTTCAGCAGCTTCGTCACCAGTTCGTCCGGCAGCGGCTCGGCCAGAAACTGGTCGCGCACGTCGCGGCGTGTTTCGATGGCGCGGTAGACCGCTGCTTTGTCATCGCTGGAAAATTCACCCGCTGGCGAGAGCGCGTGTTGAAACTCATCAGGTCGCATCGTTTATCCCCAACAATGCAAAAGCCGGGCACAAAGCACCCTGCTTTCAAACAACCTGCCGCCGTCCGTGCGGTTGGTCTATCGTATCAGGCCGGTCTTCTGACTTGGCTTCATCCACGCGCTGCCGCCTTCCCGATGTCACTCAGTGGCTTATGGCCACTCCGTGGCCCTTGGCAACCCGCATCCACCTTACAGCGCTGGGCACGTTGCGGATTTTCACCGCATTCCCGATTCTCCCGCTTAAGCGCGGGCACCTGATATTGGCGTTATGCGCAGGTGTTCCGCAGGACGCAAGAAAATCCGCGTGGTCGCAAAGTTTTTCATTTCACCACCGCGCCGGAACCCGGTGCCATCCTACCGCATTCTCTCTGCAAATGGAGGACTAGTCATGGAAGCCTACACCGAACTTCGCCAGCAAATCGGACAGGATCTCGACACGCTCAACCGCAAGGAAAGCCCGAAATCCATTTTCGAGATTGCGGAAGATTATCTTCTCGGCAACCCGACGCTGAAGCGGAACATTGTGGAAGACATTATCAAGGAAGAAGCCGATAAGCGGAACATTGAAATCCATTGACCGCACTCAGATATTGAATGCCGGGGAATTGATGCGGGTGAAACCATCACTGTGAGTGCCATTGTCATAATCGCCATCTTGATCGTTGCGGTGATCGTCGCCAGCCTTGTGCTTGCCTCGCGCCACCGTGACAGGATCATCATCAAGATTGCCTCCACTGCCCTTCCCAAAGACAATGACGCAACGCCGCTCGACCGGCACTGGGCGGATATCCAAGCCGATCATTCGCAGCCCAACGCGCTGTCTCTGGTGCAATCCAATCTGGGTGCCTTCGCCGCAAGGGTCGGCTCCGCACGCGCCGCAGGGCGCAGCCTTGATCTGATGTATTACATGTGGAATGCCGATCTCACCGGCCAATTGGTGATGCGTGAAGTCATCGCCGCGGCAGATCGCGGCGTAAGGGTTCGCCTGCTTCTGGACGATCTTGGCGTTTCCATCTCGGACCGGGCTTTCCACGCCATCGACAGCCACCGCAACATCGAATTGCGCCTGTTCAACCCCACCAAGGCGCGGGAAAACGTCTTCCGGCGCGGGCTGGAAATGCTGGTGCGGTTCCGCAGCGTCAATCGGCGTATGCACAACAAGGCGTGGATTGCCGATGGCCGGGTGCTGATCGTCGGTGGTCGCAATATCGGCGATGCCTATTTCGATGCCGCTGATCTGGCAAATTTCCGAGATATGGACATCATCGCACACGGCGCGTGCGTGGCAGATGCGGAAGAGATTTTCGATGATTACTGGAACAGCGCCGTGGCCGTTCCGGTGCGTTCGCTTCTGGCACGCCGCCCCAACAAACTCGCCAAGCTTCGCCGCAAGATGGACATTCTGGCTTCCAGCGATGCCGCCCGGCCCTATCTGGCGCAGGTGGAAAGCCAGCACCACTCCGGCAATTTCCTGATGTCGGACAAGCTGCATTGGGTGGGCAGCGCGCAGGTTGTCGCCGACCCGCCCGAAAAGGCGGCGGGCCGACGGCGTAGCGGCCATAACTTCCTGATGGAAACCCTGCTGCCCATCATGGCGGAAACCACCAGAGAACTGCGCATTACGTCACCCTATTTCATTCCCGGCCTAAAGGGTGTCGAAACCCTGTCCCGATTGTCGGCAGATGGCATTGCCGTTTCGGTGCTGACCAACTCGCTCGCCGCAACGGATGTCGCTGCCGTTCACGCTGGCTATTCGCGTTATCGCAGACCCCTGTTGATGAACGGCGTAAAGCTGCATGAACTCCGGTCACAGGCAGATGACAACAACAAGGGTTTCACCCTGCGCGGTTCGGGCCAAGCCAGCCTGCACACCAAGGCTTTCACGCGCGATGAAGAAATAGGCTTCATCGGCTCGCTCAACTTCGATCCCCGCTCCATGTCCTTGAACACCGAAATGGGCGTGCTGTTTTCATCGCCCGGATTGGTAAAGGCCATGGACGAGATTTTCGCGGAAGAAACCACCCGAGAAATGAGTTTTGAGATAACACTCAACGCGCGGAAAAATCTGGTCTGGACGGGTTTGGTCGGTGGCCAGCCGAGGCATTATGCGCGTGAACCTTATGCCAGCCTCAGCCGCCGCGCACTGGCCGTCATCATGGGCATATTGCCGTTGGAATCGCAGCTCTGAAAGAAACGGCGGATGGAATTTTTTCTTTTCCGTCATGCCGGGCTTGACCCGGTATCCAGCAGCGCCACGTCTGTGGCGCAAAGAGTCTTTTGCGATCAAGGACTTGATCGCACCGGATCCCGGATCAAATCCGGGATGACGACGGATGAGTATCCCATCCGCCGCCCGCATTCTCAGCCGTTTTAAGCGGCCGCTTTTTGATTGCTCAATTTCGCAGACTTGATCTGCACCAGCGTATCCAGGTTCTGGTTCACGCGGCAGTAGAACTCTTCTTCGATGAACGGACGCAGCATGAAGTCGTTGCCGCCAGCCTTGAGGAAGCGCGCAGACAGCAGCCGGTTCGTGGAAGACGAAACGCCGATGATGCGCAATTCGTGAGAGCCGCGCATGGTGCGAATGCGGCGCGTCAGCTCAAAACCATCGATATCGGGCATGTTGTAGTCGGTGACGACCAGACCGATATCCGGGTTGTTCTTCAAAATTTCCAGCGCTTTCGCACCGCTTTCGGCAAGGCTGACACGGAAATTGTAACGCTTCAGGCGGCTGGACAGCAGCGCCCGCGCTGTCGGGCTGTCGTCCACGATCAGCACATGGTGGCGATGGTTGGTGAGGAAGCGGCAGACCGATTCCGTCAGCATATCCACGGCAAAGACATTGTCCTTGAGAATATAATCGACCACTTCCTTGGTGATCAGCTTCTCGCGTGTGTCTTCGTGGAACGTGCTGGTAAATACGATGGTCGGAATGGAAAGATCGATCAGATATTCAAGCGCCTCGCCATTTTCCGCACCGGGAAGGTTGATGTTGGAAATGGCAAGTGTGACGGGTTCGGAAGAACGCTCGTAGCATTCCTGCAATTCTTCAAAGCTGCGGCACACTTCAACGCTCAGGCCGAGCAACTCTTTCAGACGCGCACCGATCATCTGGGTGAAGACATTGGAATCTTCTGCGAGCAATATGCGAGTGTCATGAAATGGCACGCCGGAGTACTGCATGCCCGTAATTCCCAGAAAATTCATAGTGCCCCCAAAGCAGCTTCAATCTTTGGAACGCACTATAAACAGGGCTATTTTCAGAATAATTAATCGCCAAAACCACTTCTGAAACTATGGTTACTTAAAAGCAAAAGCATATCACCCGATGGTCAGTGAGACGCATCCAAAATCGGGATGCTTTTCAACATATGGACCACTGTGTCGAAGTCATATGGCTTGGGAAAAAACACGCTTTCCACCGGCAAGGCGTCATCGCCCAACTTGTGATGGCCCGATGTCAGAACGATACCAATCGGCATTGCGCTGCTGCGCGCCCAGTGGGCCAGTTCCACACCGTTCATGCTGCCCGGCATATCGATATCCGTGAACAGAACGCTGATGTCATTCCGGCTTTCGAGAATGCCCATGGCCTCATCTGCGTCAGATGCTTCAATCGCATCCAGACCCGCATCCTCGACCACGTCTACCGCCGTCATTCTCAGCAATGGGTCGTCCTCCACGATCAACACGACCCGTTTGGCGAATGGATTTTCCTGTCCCATTTCAAGTGACCTGTTCTGTTACCTCAGCGTCTACTTTCAGAGCCATAGTCCCTCATGAACCTATGACCCTCTGGCTTGAACAACGCCCCGATACAGTCCCGGTTCCGTCACGGCCTGTGGAAACAGGCCATGACGGGGAGCGTGCCTTAAGGTAAGGCATGCATTAAAAATCAATATTTTACGGGGAATAGTGTTTACACAGAACGGGTTAATCCGCCATCGACGCGCAGATTCTGGCCGGTAATATAACCGGCGCCCTCGGAGGCCAGAAACGCAACGGTCGCCGCAATCTCTTCGCTTTTGCCGTAACGCTGCATCGGCACCATTTCGCGGCGCGCTTCAGTAGCGGGCAGGCTGTCGATCCAGCCGGGCAAAACATTGTTCATCCGCACGTTGTCCGAGGCATATGTGTCCGAGAAGATTTTGGTGTAGGCGGCAAGGCCTGCGCGGAACACCGCCGATGTTGGAAACATATCGCTCGGCTCAAAAGCCCACGCCGTCGAGATATTGATGATCGCCCCGGATTTCTGCGCCACCATGGTCGGGGCAATGATGCGCGTCGGACGAATGACGTTCAGCAGATACACATCAAGGCCGGTGTGCCACTGCTCATCGGTAATCTCGAGAATAGGCGCACGCGGCCCGTGCCCAGCACTGTTGACCAGTACATCGATCCGCCCGAATTTTTCGAGTGTCACGTCGGCAAGCCGCTGCAAATCGTCGTTGGACTGGTTGGAGCCGGTAACGCCAATACCACCCAGCTCCGCCGCCAGCGCTTCACCCTTGCCGGAAGACGAGAGGATCGCGACCTTGTACCCATCTGCTGCAAACCGCTTTGCCACGGCAGCGCCCATGCCGCTGCCACCAGCCGTTACCACAGCTACTTTTTCTGCCGACATAATGGTCTCCTCATGATCTTTGGTGCGAGCTTATCCAGTTTCACCGGCAAACTCGAACCAAAATCATTGATGAAGAGTGCAGAAAAGCTTCAAGCGGTCTTAGCTTTTATTTCAGCCAACCTTCGATGCGCCCTACCGCCTCGGCAATGTCCGATACCGAACCCGCATAGGAAAAGCGCAAAGCGCGATGGCCTTCCAGCGGATCGAAATCGAGACCCGGCGTGGCCGCAACATCGATTTCCGCCAGCATACGCTTGGCAAAATCCATACTGTCATTGGAATAACGGCTGGTATCCACATAGGCGTAGAACGCACCATCCATCGGTGACGCCAGTGGCAGGCCCAATTCCGGCAGGCGGCTCATCAGAAAATCACGGTTGGTGCGGTAGCTTTCCTTATAGACGTCCAGCTCTTCCTCTGCCGAAAACGCCGCCGTCGCCGCAAGCTGCGAGAGTTCCGGCGCGGAAATATACATGCTTTGCGCCAGACATTCGATCGGACGGATCAGCTTTTCCGGCAGCACCATCCAGCCCACGCGCCAGCCGGTCATGCAATAATATTTGGAGAAGGAATTGATGACGATGGCGTTGTCGGCGATTTCGACGGCGCTGGTTTCTTCGCCAACGAATGTCAGGCCGTGGTAAATCTCGTCCGAGATGAAAGCGATATCGCGGCTGTCGCAGTATGCCGCCAGCCGTTTCAGCGCATCGCGGCCCGTCACGGTGCCGGTCGGGTTGGCGGGGCTGGCCAGCAGCACGCCTTTCAGCTTGCACCCGGCCTTGGCTTCCGCCCGCTCCAAGCTTGCCGGCGTCAGCGTGAAGCCGGTTTCCGCAGTCACCGGCACTTCCACCACATTCAGGCCAAGCGCCTTTAAAATATTGCGGTATGCGGGATATCCCGGGCGGGCAATCGCCACCGCATCGCCCGCATCAAACAGCGCCAGAAATGCCAGATTGAAACCCGCAGATGACCCCGTCGTCACGGCAATGCGGGCCGGATCGATGATCGTCCTGTGGCGAAGGCGATAACTTGCGGCAATCGCTTCGCGCAGTTCCCGCAGGCCCAGCGCATCCGTGTAACCAATGCGGCCATGCTTCAGCGCGTTTTCGGCAGCGTCCAGCGATGCTTTGGGCGCAGGGTGGGACGGCTGACCGACCGCCATGGAAATAACGGGGCGACCCGCCTGCTTGCGCCGGTTTGCCTCCGCCAGAATATCCATGGCATGGAATGGCTCTACCGCGCTTCGCTTGGACAAGGTTATCAAAAGCATGCTCTTTCTTGAAGGACTGTCGGAGATTTGCCGTATTATTGCGCTCTTCACAATGACGAGATCGCAACGAACGGATTTATTTTGCGATATGCGATCCCAATTAATTTAAGGTAATGCGATGAGAACGAGATTCGCCGCGATATCAATGAGGACCGACATGGCACTTTCCCTTCGCTCGACTGCTTTTGCCTGCCTGACGGCCCTTTCCACCCTTTTCGTGTCCCTGCCCGCCCATGCGCTGGATGAGACGCAGAAAAAGGAATTCGGCGAATTCATCAAGGAATACCTGATCGCCAACCCGGAAATCATGCTGGAGGTTCAGGAAGCGCTTGAGCGCAAGCAGTACGAGACCCGCAATGCCAAGGCAGCGGATGCCGTCGCGGAAAATCAAAAGCTCATCTTCAGCTCCAAATACGATCTGTCCCTCGGCAACCCGAATGGCGATGTGACGCTGGTTGAGTTCTTTGATTACAATTGCGGTTACTGCAAACGTGCCATGAGCGACGTGGACGACATTCTCAAGACCGACAAGAAAGTCCGTTTTGTTCTGAAGGAATTCCCTATCCTCGGCCCGGAATCACTGGAAGCCCATAAGGTTTCCAACGCCGTGAAGCTTCTCGCCCCTGAGAAATACCCTGAATTCCAGCGCACCCTCCTCGGCAGCCAAGGCCGCGCCAACGAAGCCAGCGCTATCGAAGTCGCAGAATCGCTGGGCCTCAAGGAAGCCGATATCCGCAAATCCATGGCGCAGAACCCCAATGATGCGCAGGTCAAAGAAGCCTACACGCTTGCCACCAACCTCGGCATAACTGGCACGCCGTCGTACATTATCGGCAACGAAGCCGTGTTCGGCGCTGTTGGCGCAGTGCCCCTGAAAGAAAAAATCGCCAACATGCGCACCTGCGGCAAGGCGACCTGCTCGTAAACCAACACCTCCACCTTCCCTCATTCCTGTGCTCGTCACAGGAATCCAGTCGACGCGCGTCTGCGCGACGGAAAGACTCTTTCCGCCCATAGACATGGACTGGCTGGATTCCTGTCAAATGACAGGGATGGGGGGTGCATCCGTTGCAATCACCCTGAATACGTGCATAATTATCGCATGAAGGGTTACGTCTATATACTTGCCTCCAAGCGCAATGGCACGCTCTACACAGGCGTCACCAAAGATTTACCGAACAGGCTTTTTGAACACCAGAACGAACTAACGCCCGGCTTCACATCAAGATATAGCGTTAAAACGCTGGTTTGGTTTGAAGAATATGATCTGCTCACAACGGCAATCACTCGCGAAAAGACCATCAAAAAATGGCCAAGACAGTGGAAACTCAATCTCATTGAGCAGACCAATCCTGATTGGGGCGATATTTCTCACTACCTTCATGGGATATGAGTTTTCTACCGATATATCCAACCTTCCCTCATTCCTGTGCTTGTCACAGGAGTCCAGCCAGACCAAGTCTTTGGGCTGAAAAGACTCCTTTCCGCCGCGCAGACGCGCGCCGACTGGATTCCTGTCACAAGGACAGGAATGAGGGAGTGTGACCTAATGCCGGGAGAAAATCCTCCCATTCACCTTCAAAAACCCACACAAAAACACGCATAAACCCCAGAAGAGTAAGGACAACTTCCGCTTTGAGCGCTTCGGGGCTTTTCCTTCGCGCTCACGCGGTCTATAGGTGTCGCTGATTTTTTGACGGAACCGCGAATGAGCAACACGATCTTCGTCCTTAACGGACCCAATCTCAACATGCTGGGAAAACGGGAGCCGGGCATTTATGGCGGCAAGACGCTGAAGGACATCGAGAACGACTGCGTGAAGGCCGGCGAAGAGCTTGGCTTTGCTGTGGAGTGCTTCCAGTCCAACCATGAGGGTGCTCTGGTGGACCTGATGCATGAGGCAGGTGAACGTGCCGCCGGTGTCGTCATCAATCCCGGCGCTTATGGCCACACGTCGATTGCATTGCACGATGCCATTCGCGCCATCTCCGTTCCCGTGGTGGAGGTTCACATATCCAACATCCACGCACGCGAGGAATTCCGCCACAAATCGATGATAGCGCCCGCTGCAAAAGGAATGGTTTGCGGCTTTGGGCCATATGGCTACATCATGGCACTCAACGCCTTGAAAAATATCAAGGCATAAAAGAAACACTGAAGATATAGGGTTTGTCATGGCTGAAAAGAAAAACGGTATCGACAAGGAACTGATCCGCGACCTCGCGAACATCCTCAACGACACCGATCTTTCCGAGATCGAGGTCGAACAGGACGATCTGCGCATTCGCGTTTCCCGTGCAGCGCCTGCACCTGTTTATGCAACGGCACCTGCGCCACAATACGCGCCTGCCCCTGTTGCGGCACCAGCTGCTGCGCCCGTCGTTGCACCCGGCACGGCAGCCCCCGCTGCACCGGCCCGCAACCCGGCCAACACGGTCACCTCGCCCATGGTCGGCACGGTTTACCTGTCGTCCGCTCCCGGCGCGCGTCCTTTCGTTGAAGTCGGCGCGACTGTAAAAGAGGGCCAGACGATCCTCATCGTCGAAGCCATGAAGACCATGAACCAGATCCCTGCGCCCAAGTCTGGGAAGGTCACCGAAATCATCGTCAACGACTCTCAGCCGGTGGAGTATGGTGAAGCCCTCGTGGTCATTGAATAAGGGCTGATATCCATGGTTTCCAAGATCCTCATAGCCAATCGCGGCGAAATCGCCCTTCGTGTGCTGCGCGCCGCCAAGGAACTCGGCATCGCAACCGTTGCCGTGCATTCCACGGCAGACGCAGATGCCATGCATGTGCGTCTTGCCGACGAAAGCGTGTGCATCGGTCCGCCGCCATCGCGTGACAGCTACCTCAACATTCACCAGATTGTTGCGGCCTGCGAAATCACCGGCGCGGATGCCGTTCACCCCGGTTACGGCTTCCTTTCGGAAAACGCCAAGTTCGCGGATATTCTGGATGCGCACGGCATCACCTTCATCGGGCCAACCGCTGACCATATCCGCATCATGGGCGACAAGATCACCGCCAAGCAGACGGCGCTGGAACTCGGCATTCCGGTCGTTCCTGGCTCGGATGGCGAAGTGAAGCCTGAGAACGCTCTGGAAATCGCCCGCAAAATCGGCTTCCCGGTTCTCATCAAGGCGACGGCCGGCGGCGGTGGACGCGGCATGAAGGTCGCCAAGGACGAGTCGGAAGTCGAGGAAGCCGTTTCGACAGCTCGTTCCGAAGCGCTTGCCGCTTTCGGCAACGACGCCGTCTACATGGAAAAATACCTCGGCAAGCCACGCCACATCGAAGTGCAGGTGTTTGGCGATGGCGAAGGCAAAGCCATCCATCTGGGCGAACGCGATTGCTCCTTGCAGCGCCGTCACCAGAAGGTTCTGGAAGAAGCAAACTCCCCTGCTCTCACCGTTGAGCAGCGCATGAAGATTGGCGAGATTTGCGCCGATGCCATGCGCAAGCTCAAATATCGCGGTGCAGGCACCATCGAGTTCCTGTACGAAAACGGCGAGTTCTATTTCATCGAAATGAACACCCGTCTTCAGGTGGAGCATCCGGTCACGGAAGCCATCACCGGCATGGACTTGGTGCAGGAGCAGATCCGCGTTGCCTCCGGTCAGGGTCTTTCGGTCACGCAGGATCAGGTCGTGTTCAGTGGCCATGCCATCGAATGCCGCATCAATGCCGAAGATCCGCGCACCTTCGTGCCATCTCCCGGTACGCTCACCTATTTCCACACACCCGGCGGTCTCGGCGTGCGTGTGGATTCGGGCGCTTATCAGGGTTACAAAATCCCGCCTTACTACGACAGCATGATCGGCAAGTTGATCGTGCATGGCCGCACCCGCGACGAATGCATTCGCCGCCTGCGCCGCGCACTGGACGAGTTCGTCGTGGACGGCATCAAGACCACCCTTCCGCTGTTTCAGGACCTTCTGCAAAACGAAGACATTCTGAACGGCGATTACGACATTCACTGGCTGGAAAAATATCTGGCCGGCGACGCGAAGTAAGGCATGGGGCGGCGCGGCAGAAATAACGAGATCACCGTCGATATTCTGCTGCGCGCCTATTCCATCGGCCTGTTCCCCATGGCCGATGCGGCTGACGATCCGGAGCTTTTCTGGGTCGAGCCGGAAGTGCGCGGCATCATCCCGCTCGATGATTTTCACATCTCGAAAAGTCTGGCCAAGGCCATCCGCAAGAAGCCGTTCGACATTCGTTTCGACACGGCTTTCGAAGCGGTGATGGCCGGTTGCGCGGCAGAAGCCGCCGATCGGCCCAGCACATGGATCAACGAAACGATCCGCAGCCTTTACTCCGAACTGCACGCCATCGGCCACGCCCATAGCGTCGAAGCATGGGAAGGCGATGAACTCGTCGGCGGCCTCTACGGTGTTTCGCTTGGCTCCGCCTTCTTCGGCGAAAGCATGTTCTCTCGCCGCACCAACGCCTCGAAAATCTGCCTCGTGCATCTGGTCGAACGCCTGCGAGAAACCGGCTTCACCCTCCTCGACACCCAATTCACCACCGAACACCTGAAAACGTTCGGCGCGATTGATGTTCCGAAAGCGGAATATGCGAAGATGCTGGAGCGGGCGGTCGCGCCTGACGATCTGGATTTCGAGCGGCGTTAATACGGCACGAGCACGAAAGATTTTTTCAGCGATAACCACACCCTATTCCTGTGCTTGTCACAGGAATGAGGGAAAAATAAATCAATTCGTCTTAGCAGGCGCAGGAACATCCGATTCCTGCTGGCAGCCGGTCAGCCAGACGTCATAAATCGGGTGTTCGACGGCGTTGAGGCCGGGGCTGTCGGCGAACATCCAGCCGGTGAAGATGCGTTTGATTTTGCGGTCGAGGGTGATTTCATCGACCTCGATGAAAGCGTCGATCTTCTGGGCTTCCGTATCGTCGCGGGAATAGCAGACCTTCGGTGTGACCTGAAGTGCGCCGAATTGCACGGTTTCGTTCAGGTAGACATCGAACGATGTGATGCGGCCGGTGATTTTGTCGATACCGGAGAAGACGGCCACGCGGTTTTCAAGCCGGGCAGCGGACACGGGAGAGACGAGGCCGATGGCGGGCAGAAACGCGACAAGCGACACAGCCAGCGCACGCAAAGAACGATCCCGCGTGAATTTTCCCATATCGAACCGTCTCCAGAAAGATGCCCCGCACCAAGTCAACAAGGGCTAACGCCTACAGGCGGAATGTGGCGAAAACGGGTGGCTTGTCGGGTTGATCTGGCTCGAAAATGAACCATCCAACAACAACCTCAGCCACCTGCCGCCGTTATCAGTTGCCCGGTGTCCAGGCGTCGTAGTCGCCGGTGACGCGTGGGCGTTCGCCCGGAACAGCCAGCGAGCCCGGTGGACGGTAAGCCTGAGCAGAACCCGTCTGGTTTGGCTGGTGTGGCTTCTGCCACTCACGTGCCGTGTAGGTTTCCTGGCTTGGTGGCGTGTCCGTGCGGTAATGCATCCAGCCGTGCCAGCCGGGCGGAATAGCAGACGCATCCGCATAACCGTTGTAGATCACCCAACGGCGCGGCATGCCCCAGGACGTGGTGCCGCCTTCGTAATAGGTGTTGCCCAACTCGTCCTGTCCGACCTTCTTGCCAAAACGCCAGGTGTGAAACCGCGTTCCAATCGTCTGGCCATTCCACCAGGTGAAGATTTGCGTCAGGAGAGTCTTCATTATCCGTTCCTCGGGCTTGAGTGCACTGCGGCGATTTGCGGTGCGCAGCACATCAACAGCTTATGCCGCCCCATGCGCCTGTTGTCCAGTATTTCCAGCTATCTTGCTGTTATTTCAGTTTCATGCTGAAGCCGAAATGCCGCTTCTCGAATCCAAGCCGCTCATAAAAGCGATGCGCATCCAGCCGCGCCATATTCGATGTCAGCTGCACGGTTTTGACACCAAGCCTTCTGGCATCCTCAATGCACTGACCGATCATAATCGCACCGATTCCGCGGCCGCGCATATCGGCCCGCGTCTGCACCGCCTCGATGACCATGGACAAAGCGCCACGGCCCACCAGTTTGGTCAGCAATGCGGTCTGAAACGTGCCGATCACCTCGCCGTCGAGCTCCGCCACATAAAGCGTCTCATTTGGTGATGCGGTAATGGCGTGAAAGGCCGCCAGATAATCAGGCAGCGCCGATGGGTCCGTCGTATCTCCGTGTCCACCAATGTCGTCAGCGGCGAACATTGCAGCCAGCGCTGGAACATCATCCTCACGGGCAAGGCGAATCAGCAGATTTTCAACGGTGTCATTCATCGGGTCAGCGTTTTTTCCATCACAATACCGGACATGCCTTCAACACCGGCCATGCGCTCGACTCGGTCCACTTCGGCAAATCCAACACCTTCATAGAAGGCAATTGCGACAGTATTTTTAGGCTCGACCTCAAGACGCATAATTTCCGCATCGGGAAAACACGTTTCAAGTTCGGCGAAAATATCGCGCCCGATGCCCTGACGCTGGAAATGCGGATCGACATACAGCTGGTGCAGCAGCGCCGTCTTGACCATCTTGCTCGACATGGCGGCATAACCCATTCCGGCAATGCGCTTGCCGTCATCAGCCACCAGAAACTCACCGCCTTTTTTCAGGACACGTTCTTTGATGGACTGCGCGGAGTGCCAGCCGGTGATGAGCTGTTTCACCTTGTCCGCACCGTAGATCGGATCGTAAGTAGCGTGCCACGTGCGGGCGAGAAGCGCCCTCACCTGTTCGATATCACGCTCGCTGGCTGTGCGAATGAAAAACACCATTTCTCTCCGTCTCAAAACAGAAAAGCCGGGATCACTCCCGGCAGACTTTTCAACACCGGAAGTCAGCAATTGCTTGCGTCAATCCGGTTTCATCCCCACTCCGTCACCCCGGACTTGATCCGGGGTCCAGTGCGGAATGACGGAACAGAGTATCCTTACTCTTCAATCCCCAACTTCGCCTTGACCAAGTCCTGCACCGCCTGCGGGTTGGCTTTACCACCGGTTGCCTTCATGACCTGACCGACGAACCAGCCGGCGAGCGTCGGCTTTGCCTTGACCTTCTCAACCTGATCCGGATTGGCAGCGATGATCTCGTCCACGGCCTTTTCGATGGCGCCAGTGTCGGTGACCTGCTTCATGCCACGGCTCTCAACGATTTCGGCCGGGTTGCCGCCTTCGTTCCAGACGATTTCGAACAGGTCCTTGGCAAGTTTGCCAGAGATCGTGCCCGATTTGATAAGATCAATGATCCCACCGAGCTGCTCTGCGGACACTGGTGTGTCTTCAATGGACTTGCTGGACTTGTTCAGCGCGCCCAGAAGATCGTTGATGACCCAGTTGGCGGCAATCTTGCCATCGCGGCCTTCGGCTACGACTTCGTAATAATCGGCAATCGCCTTTTCCGACACGAGAATGGACGCATCGTACACGGAAAGGCCAAGTTCGCTGACGAAGCGGGCCTTCTTGTCATCGGGCAGTTCCGGCAAGTCCTTGCTCATCTTTTCGATGAAGGCATCGTCGAATTCCAGCGGCAGCAAGTCCGGGTCCGGGAAATAGCGATAATCATGCGCATCTTCCTTGGAGCGCATGGAGCGCGTTTCGCCCTTGCCGGGATCGAACAGGCGGGTTTCCTGATCGATGCTGCCACCGTCTTCCAGAATGGCGATCTGGCGACGGGCTTCGTATTCGATGGCCTGACCGATGAAACGAATGGAGTTGACGTTCTTGATTTCGCAACGCGTGCCGAACTCGCCGCCCGGTTTGCGAACCGACACGTTCACGTCGGCGCGCATGGAGCCTTCGTCCATGTTGCCATCGCAGGTGCCGAGGTAACGCACGATGGAGCGCAACTTGGTCATGTAGGCTTTCGCCTCATCGGACGAGCGCATGTCTGGCTTGGAGACGATTTCCATCAGGGCAACGCCTGATCGATTCAAGTCCACGAAGGACATGGTCGGGTGCTGGTCGTGCATGGACTTGCCGGCATCCTGCTCCAGATGCAGACGTTCAATGCCGATTTCGATGTCTTCGAAATTGCCCTGACGGTCTGGTCCGAGCGAAATGACGATCTTGCCTTCGCCGACAATCGGATCCTTGAACTGCGAAATCTGGTAGCCCTGCGGCAGATCCGGATAGAAATAGTTCTTGCGGTCGAAGATGGAGCGCTTGTTGATCTGCGCTTTCAGGCCAAGGCCGGTGCGCACGGCCTGCGCCACGCATTCTTCGTTGATCACAGGCAACATGCCCGGCATGGCGGCATCCACCAGCGACACGTTGGAGTTCGGTGCATTGCCGAAGGTGGTGGACGCGCCGGAGAACAGCTTGGAATTGGAGAGAACCTGCGCGTGAACCTCCATGCCGATGACGATTTCCCAATCGCCGGTGGCGCCGGGAATGAAGCGTTTCGGGTCTGGTGTGCGCACGTCTACAAGGGTCATATCAAGCTCTTAAGATACGGAAAATCTGTCTGTGGTGAGGTAGAGCAATTGGCACCGTGGCGCAAGGCTTGTCGCGCCTTACCGGCACAAGCTGTGACTTTTGGCGCAGTTGAATATCATTTTTTTACAATTTTGAATCTCAATACAAAGCATGATGACGATAGCTCTTTCCCTCGCAACCTACCTCGCCTTCAACCTTTTCGTTTTTCTCCTCTACTGGTGGGACAAGGAAGCGGCGAAGAACGGTGAATGGCGCATTCGCGAAAGCACGCTGTTGTGGCTGGCGTTTCTGGGTGGCAGCGCCGGTGCGGTCTGCGCGCAACGCCTGCTGCGCCACAAGACGCGGAAGGAACCGTTTCGCAGCATTCTCATCACCATCATCATCGTGCAGATCGGCCTCGTTGGTTCGTTGGCGGTTGTGCCGGATTGGCCGATGAAGCTTTTCCATAGTCTGGAAACGATGGCTCAGAACCCGAAGCCGTAAGAATCACGAACCGTCTCCACAAGCTGCTTTTGCAGGCCGATGGACTGCACATCGCGGTCCAGCTTGACGGAATATTTGAGTGACAGCCAACTGACGCCGTAGCCGTGTTTGCGAAAGAAGGAGACGGCCTGATCGTTCTGGGCGTGGCTTTCCAGCTTGGCGGTTTCAAAGCCGCGTCCGATAATTTGTCGTTCTATGTCTTGTAACAGAACGGCGCCGATGCCGCGGCGCTGGTAGCTGGGGTCGATCCAGAAATCGCTGATCTGGTTGTCGAAATTTTCCCGCGCCGCCCAGCCCACGAATGCGCCATCCAGTGCGGCCACGGTGATGGACTGCCATGAGGATTGCGCGAAGTTGCCGAAGGCGTGGCGGGCATTGTCACGCAGTTCTTCCGTCACCCCGATTGCCGACGTGGCGTTTTCCCAGGCCCGCAGACCGATGGCTGTCAGAATGGCTGCATCACCTTCTCTGGCTGGGTGAATACTGATCAAAACGCCTCTCCATGCTTGCCGTGAATAAAGCATTCGCGAGGCGATTCGACCAGTATTGCCCTCAATGGCTCGGCCGGAATGGGATCAGCATTCTGAGCAGGTCCGACCGCAGATACAGACCGCCCCACGCCAGCAGCCCCAGATAGACGCCGAAGAACATGTGCGTGAACAGCGGACTGCCAACCCGCAGATGCGTGGCGATTGCGCCGCCCAGCAATCCGGTAAGCAGAATTGCGCCCAGCACCGATGTGCGCGGAATGGCGTAGAGAAGCGCGATGAGCAGCGTCATGATGCCAAGCCCACGGGCAAGCGATGGATCACCCGAATAACCAAGCGCAACCATGGTTTCCGTCACAGGCGCAATCGGCACGAGTTTGATTGCGCCATCGAAGATCAGAAAGGCAATAACCAGCCCGCTCATGACGGACCCGGTCAGCGTCTGCCAGCGCGGCAGAGGCGTGGAGATTGCAACGTAAGACATGGCGTGATCCTCCCCTGTTTTCACGTTAAAGCGTTGCGACGAGGGCGGCGAGCTGGTCTGCGGCCATTCCCCAGCCTTCGTGGAAGCCCATGTCTTCGTGGGCTTTTTTGTCTTCCGCAGTCCAGTGGCGGGCGATGGCAGTGTATTTGGTGCGGCCATCGCCGAGGTCTTCGAACAGAACGATGCCGGTCATGAACGGCTTTTCCGACGGCACCCAGGCGCTGGTGTAAGCATCGGTAAACACCAGCTTTTCATTGGGAACGACATCCAGATAGACGCCGCGGTTTTCAACCACTTCGCCGTTGGGACCGGCCATGACGATGAGGCTGGAGCCGCCGGGGCGAAGATCGAGCTGCGCCTGGGAAACGCCCCACGGCTTTGGGCAGAACCATTGTTTCAACAATTCAGGATCGCTCCATGCCCTGTAAAGCTTCTCACGCGGGGCATCGAATTCGCGCATCAGCACCAGATCATGGGCTCCGTGATGGGTTGTCATGGTCGTTTTCCTTTCGCTTGTTGTGGTTCATCTGTTGATGATGCTGCAAGGACGTGTGGGGACACCGAAAGCCGACACGGTGCCGGATATTATTTTGTATTTTCCAGAGAAAGCTTGTCCAGCTGCTGGCGGATATGGGCGGCTTCCGCCGTGGTGTTGGCCAGCGCTATGGCGCGGTTGAAGGCCTCACGCGCTTCCACGGCCCTGCCCGCCTGCATCAACAATCCGCCGCGAACGCCGTGGAAATAGAAATACGCATCCAGCTTGTCATCCAGCGTTTCAAGCACCTCAAGTGCTGCCTCCGGCCCGTCAACCTTGGAGACGGCCACGGCGCGGTTCAGCGTAACCACCGGCGACGGTTGAATGTGTTCCAGCGCCTGATAGAGCAGATCGATGCCGAACCAGTCGGTATCCTTTGCCGTGACCGCGCGGGCATGAAGTGCCGCAATGGCCGCTTGAAGCTGGTAAGGTCCGGGCTTGCGGTGGCGCATGGCTTTATCCAGCAGCGCCAGCGCTTCATCGATGATGGGCCTGTCCCATGCATCGCGGTCCTGATCGTCCAGCAGGATAATGTCACCGCCTGGTGAGAACCTTGTGTTTCGGCGGGAATGTTGAAGAAGCATCAGGGCCAGCAAGCCCATGATTTCCGTTTCCGACGGGAAGATGCGCAGCAGAATGCGGGCCAGCCGGATGGCTTCTTCACAGAGGGCGGTGCTGTTGGGGTTGGAAATGGCCGCCGAATATCCCTCGTTGAACACGAGATAAAGCATGGCGCAGACCTTGCCGAACCGCTCCTGCCGCTCCCATGCACTGGGTGTTTCAAAGGGAACGCCCGCTTTCGCCACACGGGCCTTGGCGCGGGTAATGCGCTGTTCCATCGCCGCATCGCTGACCAGAAAGGCGCGGGCAATCTGCGTGACGCTGAGGCCGGAGACGATGCGAAGGGCAAGTGCGATCTGCTGGGTGGAGGGCAGATCCGGGTGGCAGCAGACGAACATCAACCGCAGAATATCATCCCGGTAATTGGAGCTATCCAGCCGTTCGGCCATATCGGCTTCCGCATCGGAAAGGTCCGACAGCACATCCTCATCCGGCAAAGGGACGGATTTGGAGCGTTTGCGCAGGGCATCGACGCCGCTGTTGCGGCCCACAAAGATCAACCATGCTGCGGCATCCCGCGGCGGGCCTTTTTCCGGCCATGTCCGCACGGCGCGAAGGCACGCTTCCTGAAAGGCTTCTTCGGCCATATCCAGATCACGGAAATAACGCAGCAATGCGCCCAGCGCCTGCGGACGCGCCGCCGTGAGAGCAAGGTCGATCCATGCGATGTCTGTCATTTGGGTGCGCCTGTGGGGTGAAAGACGTAGAATGGCCGGATTTCATAGGAGGTGGAGCCGGGATTGACGGCGGACAGTTGCTTGGCGAAATCCACCGCCTCATCCAGATTTTCCGCATCCACCGTATAGAAACCGAGCAGCACTTCCTTGGTTTCAGCGAAAGGACCATCCAGAACCAACGGTTCTTCCTTGCCCTTGCGAACGGTGGTGGCTGTGGTGGTCGGCATCAGCCGCCCGGTGGGACCAAGCTTGCCTGCCTTCGCCAACGGTTCCTGAACCGCATAAAGCTTCTCCATGACAGCCGCCTCCTCTTCCTTGGACCAGGCAAAAACGGTGTCTTCATCGGCGTAACACAGGATGGCGTAGTGCATCTCGATCTCCTTCTCCATTGTAAGACGAAGAAGTAACGCGCCAGCCGACACGGTGCAGCATTTTTTTAAACGAAGATGCGGGTTCGTGTTGGTGTGTCGCATATCTCCTTTTCAAATATCCCGGCCGAACCATAAACAAGCTTCGCCGTTCACGCGGCAGGGTCTGCCCGTGGTTTGATCTTCTTCTATTTCCACCGCCTTATTTTCGCATCGGATTATCCGAAAACCGCTTCACACTTTTCGGTCCGATGCGCTCGGCCATGGTATGTCGGACGGGGCGCTGCAAGCTGCCTCGTAAGGGGTAGAATAAAATGACACCTCGCGGCGCCCCGTTCAGCGGTTTATGCTCGTGAACTCGGCCGATCTGCCGGGGCAGACAGACATGGTGTTCCTGCTGCGCGGGAACATGCTGCCGGGAAAACCGCACAACACTTGCCG
Source organism: Agrobacterium sp. rho-13.3 (assembly GCF_033957765.2). NCBI lineage: Bacteria > Pseudomonadati > Pseudomonadota > Alphaproteobacteria > Hyphomicrobiales > Rhizobiaceae > Agrobacterium > Agrobacterium sp. rho-13.3. The sequence continues at coordinate 970,107 of NZ_CP192774.1, read as the reverse complement.
CACCGTCGCTGCTTCACTGGCCAACCAGCCGGACGTGAAACACCGAAACCATGTCTGCCCACCCCGTTGCATGCTGCGCAAGCAAACCCGGCGCACTGACTGGGACTGGTGCATGGTCAAAGGTCCGACTTTGCCCCTGCACCTCCCTTGTCGCCGGAGGTGGCCATTCTCACGAACCCTGAAGGATGAGACTGTGCGTCGTCTTCCCACCCCCAGCGCCGGCCCCGCCTCGCCAGAACGCCTTCTGGTGTATCCGCGACGGAACGGGGATAGTGTGCAGCAGGTTTGGCGCGTGTGGAGAAAGTTGCGAAAATTTCATAAAGGGGGTGCGGTTTTTGGTTAGGGTTTTGATTTTAATGTTTAATTGTCTTGAATGTGGGGTGTCATAATGGGCAGGCCTCACCCACCGTCCTCATGCTGAGGCGCGCAGGCGAAGCCGGAGCCTCGAAGCAGCCGTTGGTTGGCGCATGTCGCCCGCATCCCTCGTCCTTCGAGGCCCCTGCGGGGCACCTCAGGATGAGGGCTGCTACCGTCGCGCCGATAGCCTCATCCCAAAGCACAAAAAGGCCCCGCACGTTCGTGCAGAGGCCTGAGTCCAGACAATAACGATCAAAGCAGCTTTTCAAGCCGAACTTTCTGGAGTTCCACCCGCATGCTCTGCGACCACTGAGCACCCCGCCAAACGATACTAAACCCACAGCGTTCATAAAGACGGATTGCTGCGCCGTTGGCTGCGTGGGTTGAGATTTTTGCGAGGTGCAGGTTGGCGCGGCGCATTTGGTCGATGAAGTGTTCGATCAATTGCCTGCCGATCCCGTTTCCTTGCCAGTTGGGGTCAACCCAAAGGTCGGAAATATAATCTGGCTCTTCACCGCGAGCGCCCCAGCCAACAACCACGCCGTCTTTGTCCGCAACGACGATATCGACGTCAGCATCTTGAGCGAAACATTCGAACTCTCCACGCACGCGCTCAATCACGACAGGGTCGAGGTAGCTCTCTTCGAAAGCATCACTGGATTGCCATGCCGCAAAACCAACGAGGCCGACCGTTTTACGGTCGGCCTCGGTTATGGCTCGAATTTTGAGACCGCTTACCACCACTTGGCAGGCGTGAACTTGCCCGCTGCCTGTTCAATCGCATAGGCCGTCTTGAACAAGGTCTCTTCCTCAAACGGTTTGCCGATGAGCTGGAGGCCGAGGGGGAGACCCTTGCCGTCCAGACCGGCTGGCACGGACAGGGCTGGCAGACCGGCCATGTTGACGGTGATGGTGAAGACGTCTTGCAGGTACATCTTGACCGGATCAGCCGCCAGTTCCTTGTCGCCAATTTCGAAGGCTGACGATGGTGTGATCGGTGCCAGCACCGCATCCACACCTTCGTGGAAGACGTTTTCGAAGTCGCGCTTGATGAGGGTGCGGACCTTCTGGGCTTTCAGATAATAGGCGTCGTAATAACCGGCGGATAGCACGTAAGTGCCAACCATGATGCGGCGTTTGACTTCCGAGCCGAAACCGGCGGCGCGGCTCTTCTCGTACATGTCAGCAATGTCCTTGCCATCCACGCGCAGGCCGTAGCGAACGCCATCGTAACGGGCAAGGTTGGACGAGGCTTCGGCTGGAGCGACGATGTAATAGGCTGGCAGCGCGTATTTCGTGTGTGGCAGCGAGATATCGACGACTTCGGCACCGGCGTCTTTCAGCCATGCCACGCCCTGCGCCCAGAGTTTTTCGATTTCTTCCGGCATACCATCCACGCGGTATTCCTTGGGGATACCGATCTTGAGACCCTTCAGGGACTGGCCAATGGCCTTTTCATAATCCGGCACCGGCAGGTCAACGGAGGTGGTGTCCTTCGCATCGACGCTGGCCATGGATTTCAGAAGAATTGCGGCATCGCGCACGTCGCGGGCAATCGGGCCTGCCTGATCGAGCGAGGATGCATAGGCAACAATGCCCCAGCGCGAGACGCGGCCATAGGTTGGCTTGATGCCGACGGTGCCGGTGAAGGCTGCGGGCTGGCGGATGGAGCCGCCGGTATCTGTGGCTGTTGCGCCAGCGCACAGGTGCGCGGCAACCGCAGCGGCAGAACCACCGGAAGAGCCGCCGGGAACGAGCTTCGTTTCCGAACCATTGGCACGCCAAGGGTTGACGACCGGGCCGTAATAGGAGCTTTCGTTGGACGAGCCCATGGCGAATTCGTCCATGTTGAGCTTGCCGAGCATGACCGCACCATCATCCCACAGGTTTTGGGTGACGGTCGATTCGTATTTCGGCTTGAAGCCGTCCAGAACGTGAGAGCAGGCCTGCGTGTGGATATCGCGAGTGGCGAACAGATCTTTCACACCGAGCGGAATGCCTTCCAGCGCACCGCCATTGCCAGCGGACAACTTGGCATCGGACGCCTTTGCCATCTCGCGGGCCTTTTCAGGCGTCACTGCGACATAGGTGTTCAGCTTTTCATTGGCGGCATCAACGGCACTCAAATAGGCATCCGTCAGTTCGACGGCGGTGAATTCCTTTGCCTTCAGTTTGTCACGCGCTTCGGCAATGGTCAGGCTGGTCAGGTCGGTCATATCGGCAACGGCTTTCGAATTTTTTTAAGATCGGACGGGCGGGAGTAAAGCTAGAATGCTTACTCGACCACCTTCGGAACGAGGAAGAAATTGCGGTCTGTGTTGGGCGCATTGGCAACGATATCGTCGGCCTTGTTCCCGTCATTCACCACATCGGTGCGCTTCTTCATCGCAACCGGGGTCACGGACGTCATCGGCTCCACGCCATCCACATTGACTTCCGAAAGCTGCTCCACGAAACCGAGAATACCATTCAACTGGCCAAGCATGGTGTTGGCTTCTTCTTCGTTGACGGCAATACGGGCAAGGCGCGCAACACGCTTCACGGTGGCAAGATCGACGGACATGGTTCTACTCCGGTAGGTATTTTCCTAACGCTATAATGTCCATGTCCGTCATTCGCAACCGGGATCGGTTTGGATTAGGCCTAAATCGCCTGAAGCGTACCAAGATCATCGAGATTCAAGCAGCCCATTACCCAGCAATTGTTCCATAGCGTTCGAAATCAAAAAATGATGACTAGGCTGGCAGAGGATTTGCCTCGTAGTGACCTCTGTAAAAAAATAACGCATCCTTCTCCGCATCGTTCAATTTGATACGGTCCATTTCGTTTTCCAGCCTCGACTTACGATCTAAGCCGATGAAAACGTCGTGTATTTGAATTGGCAGCGGCGCGACGGATTTTATCCTGCACGAGATCGCTTTTGGGCGAATGTCGGATGCTGGCCACTCTCCAACTCCAGTTTCGCGGTCGAACTCGAACTTGAGCTGCGTGGTAATGGTCCTGACCATAATGGTGGTCGATGTGACAAGCTCTACCAAACAGATCAGCGGCAGGCCATCATCACTGGTCGCGTAGAAAATGTCCCCGCCCACTATTCGACCGAGAATGTCTTTCCGATTATGAATAGGCATTACTCCTCCATAGATTCAAAACTGGACCAGATGTGTAATTATTAGGTCCAGCTCCGTTGCCTAAAATTTCAAATCAGAACGAGAGCACCTGACCAGCGTTTGGCGTATCGACGCGGGTTTCCGAGCCGTCCATCCCCGCTACGAACTTCTCCGGTGTCTGATCGATGATGGGGAAAGTGCCGTAGTGGCAGGGGATGACGTTGCGGAATTTGAAAAAGCGCTGGCAGGCCAGAGCCGCGACCGCGCCGCCCATGGTGAAGCGATCGCCGATCGGAACGAGGCCGATATCCGGCTCGTGCAGTTCCTTGATCAAAGCCATATCCGAGAAGATATCCGTATCGCCCATGTGGTAGACGGTGGGGCCATCTTCGAAATGCAGCATCAGGCCGTTGGCGCTGCCCAGCGAATGGGAGGTGCCGTCTTCGGTAATCTGCGCGGAGGAGTGCAGCGCGTTGGTGAAGGTGGCGGAGAAACCATCGAAGGAGATCGTGCCGCCGGTGTTGCCCATTTCCAGCTTCGACACGCCCTTGGAGCCGAGCCATGCGGCGAGATCGGCGTTGGCCAGCACGGTTGCGCCGGTTTCACTGGCGAGTTGAATGGTGTCGCCTACATGGTCGCCATGACCGTGGGTCAGGAGAATATGGGTGATGCCGCTGGCGGCATCCTTGGCATTCTGGTCCGCAAAACCTGGATTTCCAGTGAAGAACGGGTCGATGAGGATTTTCGCGTTTCCGGTTTCAATGCGGAATGCGGAGTGGCCGAGCCAGGTCAGTTTCATGGAAGTTCTCCTTTGTATTGCTGGTATATTGTGACATAGGACACGTCATGCAACCGCCCCTCAGACTATTTTGGAACTGCGAACATGGCCGCTGATGATGACGAATATGTGTATGACGAAGCGACTGGTGAATGGCGCCCGGCTTCTGAAATAACGGCACAGACGGCTGCCGCCAATGAAGTTCGCGATGCGGCAGGCAACCTTCTGGTGGACGGAGATTCCGTGTCGCTTATCAAGGATTTGAAGGTCAAGGGTGCTGGCACGACGCTGAAACAAGGCACGGTCATAAAGTCCATTCGGCTGACGGACAATCCCGAAGAGATCGATTGCAGGCACGATGCCATCAAGGGACTTGTCTTGCGCACGGAATTCGTTCGCAAACGCTGAGGTAAGACTATGGCAACGCTGACAATCGAAGAGCTGGCCGTTTTCCTTCAACCGGGACAGGCCATAGCCGGGCTGGACCTTGGCACGAAAACAATCGGTCTTGCCATGTCCGATCTTTCGCGCCGTTTTGCCACGCCGCGCACCGTTATCAAACGCGTGAAGTTTACGCCGGATGCGCAGGTACTGCTGGATTTTGCGCAGAAGGAAAAGGTTGCGGCCTTTGTGATCGGCCTGCCGATGAACATGGATGGTTCTGCGGGGCCGAGGGTTCAGGCGACACGCGCCTTCGTGCGCGCCATGAGCGAGAAAACCGACCTGCCCTTCGTTTATTGGGATGAGCGGTTATCCACCGTTGCTGCCGAGCGGGCACTTCTGGAAATGGACGTATCACGCGCCAAGCGGGCCGAACGCATCGATTCGGCAGCCGCCAGCTTCATTCTTCAAGGCGCGCTGGACAGGCTATCCGGGCTTGGCAGAGAAGCAGCAGCCTTGGAAGACTGACGTGCGCGCCACCAGGCGGCAATCTGCTTTCTCTTGCGAAACGCGATGATCGCGAACACAATCAGGCTATCGACCGCAACCGCCCGCACGACCAGCGGCGGAATTGTTTCCGGTGGAATGCCGAGAATGTTTCCGTAAACGGAAAATACCAGATCATGCGCCTGCCGTGTGAGCATGAAAATGCCGAAGCTCATGTCGTAATAGGACAGCGAGTACCAGCTGCTTAACAGCACGATGGGACCGGCCCAGAGAATCAAAAACCACTTCATGCCATCTGCTCCCGCGCAAACAGGGTGTCAGGAACAGCAGCAATAACCGCCCAGCGCAGGCAGGCCATAAGGCACAGATTGACCGTTGGAACGTCAATGTCCAACGGCAGCATGGCGAAGAACGTCATCATGACGATCAAGGATATCCATCGGGTCACGGCGGTTCCTTATTCACGCGCCCACAGGCACATGGTTAACAATTCATTAACATCATGATCTCACCACCGCGCACGGGCAAACAAAACTTGGCTTTATGGTTAACGAAAACCGTGCGGCTGTGGATAAGTATGACGTAACAACGCGCCAAGGGGCCAGACGGCCCCAAAATAAATTAGATAAAACTAATATTTATTGAATCAGCCGTAAACGCCGCGCACGATGCGCTTCACCGCTGTACCGATTTTATCCCAATCCCTGGCATTTTTCAGCGCAACACCGGCAAACTGACCGTTGGTGGCAGCAGCGATGACAAGGTGCTGGATGGCGGCAAACAACACGGCATTGACCGCTGCGGTATCGACGCCTTTCGGTGCCTCAAGCGAACCGCGCATTTTCTCCAGCCATTTGGCCAGCGCCTTGGCGCGTGCATCGGCCAGTTGTTTGACCTGCGGCGTGTTTTCAGACACTTCCCACGCGATGATCTTGCACACCAGCGGGTCACTGCGCAGCGCTTCAATGTAATAAAGCGCCAGTTTCTCCATCAGATCGCCGTAGGTCAGCAGAAACATGCCGCCGGTATCTTCGGGAATACGATCCTTCACCCATGAGCCGAGGTCTTCGCCAATCGCCGCGATCAGCCCCTCAAGGCCACTGAAGTAACGGTAGATCAGCTGCTTGTCGCACCCCGCACGCCGCGCCACGGCATTGATGCCAAAGCCCTGAAAACCCTCTTCCGCCAACAATGCCTTTGCCGCATTGAAAATCGCCTTCTCGGTCGCAGCGCGATCCTTGACGCGCTTTTCCGGTGCAGTCTGGGCAGCAGTGCCATCGATGGCCAGCATGGTGCGAGCGATTCTCCGTGTGGTGACTTGGACAACGGAGTTAGCAAAGGGTTAACGATGCGGCAATGCGGGGATGGTTTGGAGGTGAAGGTTTTTGTGGATGACGTTGGACATGCTTCCCATCATCACCTTCATCCACTATCAATTTCAACCCATAAGGGAACAGAGCAGCCACCACATGACGCTGATACACAACGAACGCACAAAGCTACTTGCGAATTCTCTTGATAGAGCTTCAACGGCATGTGTTGTCGCTGGACTTATTGCGCCTGCTGCAAGCATAGCAAGCCATATATCCGGTTCCCCCGCAATGTCTGTCAGCACAGCTATTGGAACCGTGATTTGGCTTTCCGCCGCAGTTGCATTACATTTGCTGGCAAGACGTACCCTTGGAGGGTTGAGATGACTGGAATGGAACTTTTCTTCTATATCGCCTTGCCAGTGACAATTGTAACCGCTGGCTGGATCGCCGTGCGGATCAATGAACGCAATGACAAAAACCATCGCATTCACCCCGGTGAGTGATTAACGTCACCGCCTTTGTCTGGGTGCAATGAGGTTATTCCGAGTGGCCTTCGACATCCGGAAATTTGCCCTTATGCATCAAAGCCTGATCAGCGCTGCCCAATACAGACAGTAAACTTTCTAGTTCATCGTCAGTAACGTCCACAAAGCGCCCCTCTTTTAGATCGAGGAAGCCTAGCTGCACAGCCTCCTGTAAAGCTCGCCGCTTGGCGACTTCGAGGCTTTCTCGTGGCTCCGCCATTCTCAAACTCCTCAACCTCACGCCACCGGCGGATACAGCAGATCAATGATGTATGTCGGATCAAACCGGCTATCCAGCATGCCGTAGGTGTGGCGGAAGCCGCCGGCCAGGCGGGTTTCGAGAAAGGCGTCGGCGATGCGGCCAGCACCGATGCGGCAGAGTTCGGCGGCAGCGGCGGCGAGTGCGAACTGTTCGACCAGCAGGCGGGCGGCACCTTCGTCGCGTTCACACAGGGCAATTGCGGCGCGCAGCACATCTGTGGTCTTTTTACCGGCAGGGCCGAGATCACGTTCCAGAACTTCGAAGACGAGATCGAACAAGTCCTTGCCGCGCTGGAGAACGCGCAGCACGTCCAGCGCCATGACATTGCCGGAACCTTCCCAGATGGCATTGACGGGAGCTTCGCGGTAATGGCGGGCGATGGGGCGTTCTTCCACGTAACCGTTGCCGCCAAGGCATTCCATGGCCTCATAGATCAGGCCGGGTGCGATTTTGCAGCACCAGTATTTGACGATGGGCGTCATAACGCGGGCATAGGCGGCTTCTGCCGGATTGTTGCGGGCGCTATCGAAGGCGGATGCCAGGCGGAAGGACAGTGCCGTTGCGGCGGCGACGTCCAGCGCCATGTCTCCCAGCACACGCGTCATCACCGGCTGGCTGACCAGCGGTTTGCCGAACACATTGCGACCACGGGTATAATGCACGGCTTCGGCCAGCGAAGCGCGCATCATGCCAGCGGATGAGAGAGCGCAGTCCAGCCGCGTCAATGTCACCATATCAAGAATGGTGCGAATACCGGCACCGGGATCGCCCAGGAGGTAACCGAAAGCATCGGTAAACTCGACCTCGGCAGAAGCATTGGACCGGTTGCCGAGCTTGTCCTTCAGGCGCTGGAAATGCAGGCCGTTGGCAGAGCCATCCTCCAGAAAACGCGGCACGAGGAAGCAACCCATGCCATCGCCCATCTGGGCCAGCATAACAAAGCCATCGCTCATGGGCGCAGACAGGAACCATTTGTGGCCGGACAAGCGGTAGATGCCCTCGCCCACCCGTTCAGCCGTCGTGCGGTTGGCGCGCACATCCGTGCCGCCCTGCTTTTCCGTCATGCCCATGCCTATCGTCACGGCGGTTTTCTGCATGGCGGGCTTTTGTGAGGAATCATATTTGCGCGACAGGATTTTCGGCGTCCATTCCTGCTGCACGCGTGGCGATGCCATGAGCGCGGCCACAGAAGCGTGCGTCATGGTCAACGGGCAGAGATGCCCGGACTCAAGCTGCGAGGTGAGATAAAACTTTGTGGCGCGGGCACGGTGTTCGTTGCCGCGTGTGTCGGGCGTGTTTTCCCATGCGCTGCTGTGCAGGCCTGACGACATGGAACGGCGCATGAGCGCGTGCCATGCGGGGTGGAATTCCACCTGATCCAGCCGTTCGCCACGCGGGCCGTGGGTGTGCAGTTTCGGCACGCTGCTGTTGGCCATGCGCGCCAGTTCCTGCGCTTCCGGCGAGGTAACGTAACGTCCGATCTGGTCGAATTCATCCCGCAGGGGACGCGACAGATTGGAGGTCAAATCCACGATCAACGGGTCTGAGCGATAGGCGTTTATGCCGGACCAGAGGTTAGGCTGGTTGAGTTCGGCAAGCTGTTCTTCGGTCCGGTTCATATTCGTCATCGCGTGGCTTTATATGGATTCGCATTTTATTGCATGTATTAGGTCGAACCCGGCTTATCCCATGCTTGCCGACAAAGCCACCTGTCTTTATAGACCCGTGAACGAAAGCGCGTAGCGCCGCATTGCGACCCGGAGGGCATTCCCATGGTCTATTTTCCCCACCGCCACCTGCTTGGCATCAAGGGGCTTTCCCATCAGGATATTACCACTCTTCTCGATAAGGCTGACGAAGCGGTGCAAATCAGCCGTCAGCGGGAGAAAAAGACTACGACCTTGCGTGGCCTGACGCAGATCAACCTGTTCTTTGAAGCCTCCACCCGCACGCAATCCTCATTCGAGCTTGCCGGGAAACGCCTTGGCGCAGATGTGATGAACATGTCGGTGGGCAATTCATCCGTCAAAAAAGGCGAAACGCTGATCGACACGGCCATGACGCTGAATGCCATGCGCCCGGATGTGCTGGTGGTGCGCCACTCTTCGGCCGGTGCCGCGGCACTTCTGGCACAAAAGGTTGCCTGCTCTGTCGTCAATGCCGGGGATGGGCAGCATGAACATCCGACGCAGGCACTGCTGGATGCACTGACAATCCGCCGCGCCATCGGCAGGCTTTCCGGCATCACTGTTGCGATCTGCGGCGACGTGCTGCATTCGCGCGTTGCCCGCTCCAACATTATCTTGCTGAACCAGATGGGTGCGCGGGTGCGGGTTGTTGCCCCGCCAACGCTTCTGCCTTCAGGCATCGCTGACATGAGCGTGGAAGTGTATCACGATATGAAAGAGGGGCTGAAAGGCGCTGATGTGGTGATGATGCTGCGTTTGCAGCGCGAGCGCATGTCTGGCTCCTTCGTGCCTTCGGTGCGGGAATATTTCCATTATTACGGTCTGGATGCCGAGAAGTTGAAGGCTGCCAAGGAAGGCGCGCTCGTCATGCACCCCGGCCCGATGAACCGTGGCGTGGAAATCTCGTCCGACGTGGCGGATGGACCGCAGAGCGTTATCGAAAGCCAGGTGGAAATGGGGGTTGCCGTGCGCATGGCGGTTATGGAAACGCTTCTTCTTTCGCAAAATCAGGGAGAGCGCGTATGAGCACCGCAACCGTTCTCAAAAATGTTCGCATTATCGATCCTTCCCGCACTCTGGATGAGGTCGGGACGATCATCATCGGTGCTGACGGCACAATTGTAGCCGCAGGCAAGGACGCGCAGAACCAGGGTTTCCCGGAAGGCACGAACGTGCGCGATGCCAAGGGGCTGGTCGCTGTTCCCGGTCTGGTGGACGCCCGCGTTTTCGTAGGCGAACCGGGTGCCGAACACCGCGAAACAATCGAATCTGCATCGCGGGCCGCAGCAGCGGGCGGCGTAACAAGCATGATCGTGATGCCGGATACCGATCCTGTCATCGACGACATTGCGCTGGTGGAATTTGTAAAAAAGACGGCGCGTGACAAGGCGCTCGTCAATGTCTACCCGGCAGCAGCTGTGACCAAAGGGCTGCGCGGCGAAGAAATGACCGAATTCGGCATGTTGAAAGAAGCGGGTGCCGTTGCCTTCACCAATGGTCGCAAGGGACTTTACGACACGCTGGTTCTGCGACGCGCCATGACCTATGCACGCGAGCTGGGCGTTGTGATTTCGCTTGAAACCCGCGATCCATATATCGGTAAGGGCGATATGAATGAGGGGTTGCTGGCAAGCTGGCTCGGCCTTTCCGGCATTCCGAAGGAAGCCGAAATCATTCCGCTGGAGCGTGATCTGCGCATCGCGGCATTGACCCGTGCCAACTACCACGCCGCCAAGATTTCCGTGCGGGAATCGGCAGAGGCGATCAAGGCGGCAAAGGCCAAGGGCGTGAAAGCGACCTGCGGCATTTCCATCAACCACCTGACGCTGAACGAAAACGACATCGGCGAATACCGCACCTTCTTCAAACTTTCTCCACCGCTGCGCGCCGAAGACGACCGCGTGGCCATGGTGGAGGCACTGAAAGAAGGCACGATCGACATTATTGTCTCATCGCATGATCCGCAGGATGTGGACACCAAGCGCCTGCCCTTCTCCGATGCGGCCAGCGGCGCGATTGGCCTTGAAACCATTCTTGCGGCAGCACTTCGCCTGTACCACAGCGATCAGGTGCCATTGATGCGTCTCATCGACGCGCTCTCCACCCGCCCCGCGCAAATCTTCGGATTGGATGCGGGTACGCTGAAACCGGGCGCGAAAGCCGATATCACGCTGATCGATCTCGATGAGCCCTGGCTGGTGTCCGAGAAAAATCTGGTATCACGATCCAAGAACACGCCGTTTGAAGACGCACGTTTCAGCGGTCGCGCCGTTGCAACCTATGTGGCTGGCAAGTTGGTTCATTCATTGTCATAACGTGGCTTGAGAAGCACGATGGGGGAAGACCGGAATGAACGCATTGACTAACTGGGAAACCGCGCCTTTGCTTTTGGCCCTTGCAGCCGTGATTGGCTATTTGCTGGGGTCTATTCCTTTTGGTCTTCTGTTGACCCGCGCAGCCGGTCTTGGAGACGTGCGCAATATTGGCTCCGGCAATATTGGCGCGACCAATGTGCTGCGCACCGGCAATAAAAAGCTGGCGGCGGCGACGTTGTTGCTGGACGCCTTGAAGGGCACGGCGGCGGTGCTGATTGCCCATGCTTTGTGGGGGTATGAAGCTTCGTTGGTTGCCGGTTTCTTTGCGTTTCTTGGCCACCTCTTCCCTGTGTGGCTTGGTTTCAAGGGCGGCAAGGGCGTGGCGGTGTATATTGGCGTATTGCTGGGGGCTGCGCCGCTGATGATGCTGGCTTTTGCCGCTATCTGGCTTGTAACAGCTTTTGTCACAAAATACTCGTCACTTTCCGCATTGGTTGCAATGCTTGTCATTCCGGTTGCATTGTGGCTATTAGGACCGGAGAAAACGGCTCTGCTGGTGACGGTGCTGAGTGTGATTTCCTGGTACATGCACCGGGAAAACATCAAGCGGTTGCTGGCAGGTACGGAAAGCAAAATCGGGAAAAAGGGCTGAAGCCACAAGCTTCGCCCTGACGGGGGCGAAACATGCCGCATGACGGTGACAGCAAACGCGGCATAGCGCTGACCGAGCGGCAGCGGATTGCATGGTTGCGGTTGATCCGCAGCGACAATATCGGCCCTGTTACCTTTCGCGAACTCATCAATCATTTTGGCAGCGCCGAGAAGGCGCTGGACGCCCTGCCCGATCTCTCCCGCCGGGGTGGATCGGCGCGCAGCCCGCGCATTGCGGCTGTTTCCGATGTGGAACGGGAAATCGAAACCGCTGAAAAGTTCGGCGCGCGTTTCGTCGGCATCGGGGAACCGGATTATCCTCCAGCTCTGCGTGAAATCGACGGCGCGCCGCCCTTGATCGCCCTCAAGGGCTCTGGCCGCACGGCGGTTCGCCCCTCCATCGGCATCGTCGGGTCTCGCAACGCATCGATCAACGGGGCGAAGTTTGCCGCCATGCTGGCGCGGCAATGTGGACAGGCGGGTTACACCATTGCATCTGGTCTTGCGCGGGGCATCGATGCGGCGGCCCACAATGCGAGCCTTTCCACCGGCACCGTCGCCATGCTCGCGGGTGGCTTGGACAAGCCCTATCCGCCGGACAATCTGCGGCTGCTGGATGAGATTTACGGCAATGACGGTGCGAGCATCAGCGAAATGCCGTTTGGCTGGGAACCGCGTGCGCGGGACTTTCCGCGTCGCAACCGGCTGATTGCTGGTGTCTCTCTGGGTGTTTTGATTGTCGAGGCGGCGGATCGTTCCGGCTCTTTGATCACGGCGCGGTTGGCGGGCGAGTTCGGGCGGTTGGTGTTTGCCGTGCCGGGGTCGCCACTGGATGCGCGCTGCCACGGCACCAACCGTCTGATCAAGGACGGCGCCATGCTGGTAACGGAGGCAAGCGACATTCTGGATGCGCTGAAACCCCTCATGGAACCCATGCTGCCCATTCAGCATGTTGCGAAAGAACGGTCCGAAGAAACGGAGATATCACCGCCCGGAGATGATGATCGCAGCATTGTCGCTTCGGCACTCGGCCCATCGCCGGTGGAAACGGATGACATCATCCGTCATACGGGGCTGCCGGCCTCCACGGTTTATCTGGTTCTGCTGGAGCTGGATATTGCTGGGCGGCTAAACCGGCACTCCGCGGGTCGGGTTTCTTTGATTATGGCTGAATGAAAGACTGCGCCTGCCAGTTTGAATGTCACCGGCCTCTACATAGGCCATTTCTATAAGGTAACACAGCATGTCAGCGCCTTCGCGCTCTGCAACCGTTCTCAGTTCGGCCAGCATCTGCCTTATGTAAGCCAGATTTTCCGCCGTATTGTCAGCTCCGCTTTGGCTGCTGTCTTCTGCATTCACGACAATATTTACCCCAATTGAACCGGCGAACAGTGATGTACGGCAAAGCGTGTCACTCAACACCAGCAACCATAACTTGTTTATCAAAAATTGCAATCCGTAAGTTGATAACCACAAAGTTGTAACTTGTTGCAACGGCAGAAAAACAGCCCTTGCCTCTTGACCGAAGCGCATTACCTGTCCATGTCGAAATAAAGGTAGCGTTGTTGCGGCTCTAAAAGCGGCAAGGCATGTTAACGGACACGTTCCGAAAGAAGAAAATATGAATGTCGTCGTCGTAGAGTCCCCGGCTAAAGCCAAGACGATCAACAAGTATCTTGGCCCAGGCTATAAGGTGCTGGCATCGTTTGGTCACGTTCGGGATCTTCCCGCAAAAGGCGGGTCTGTGCTTCCAGACCAGGACTTCGAGATGCTCTGGGAGGTCGATCCCGCTTCGCAGAAACGGATGAAAGACATCTCGGACGCCGTGAAGGCCTCCGACGGATTGTTTCTCGCGACCGACCCGGATCGCGAGGGAGAAGCCATTTCCTGGCATGTGCTCGACCTTCTGAGAAAAAAGAAGGTGCTGGGCGACAAGCCGGTGAAACGTGTCGTGTTCAACGCCATCACCAAAAAGGCGGTTCTGGATGCGATGGCGCAGCCGCGTGACATCGACATTCCGCTGGTGGATGCGTATCTCGCCCGCCGCGCCCTGGATTACCTCGTCGGCTTCAATCTTTCTCCGGTTCTGTGGCGCAAGCTGCCCGGCGCACGCTCCGCTGGCCGTGTGCAGTCCGTGTCGCTGCGCCTTGTGTGCGACCGTGAATCGGAAATCGAGCGTTTCGTTTCAGAAGAATACTGGAACATTTCAGCCCTTCTCAAAACACCGCGTGGCGATGATTTCGAAGCCAAGCTGGTGATGGCCGACGGCAAGCGCCTGCAAGCCAAGTCGATCAAAACCGGCGACGACGCCAACCGTTTGAAGACGCTGCTGGAAGGCGCCACATATATTGTCGATACGGTTGAGGCAAAACCGGTCAAGCGCAATCCCGGCCCTCCCTTCACCACCTCGACGCTTCAGCAGGCGGCATCGTCGCGGATGGGCTTTGGGGCATCGCGCACCATGCAGGTTGCGCAGAAGCTCTACGAGGGCATCGACATCGGTGGTGAGACCGCCGGTTTGATTACCTATATGCGTACCGACGGTGTGCAGATTGCCCCTGAGGCCATCGACGCCGCCCGCCGTGCGATTGGCGAGCAATTCGGCGAACGTTATGTGCCGGAAAAGGCGCGTTTCTATTCGACCAAGGCCAAGAACGCTCAGGAAGCGCACGAAGCGATCCGCCCGACGGACTTCAGCCGCACGCCTGACTCGGTGAAGAAATTCCTCGATGCGGACCAGTTCCGTCTTTACGATCTGATCTGGAAGCGTGGCATTGCCAGCCAGATGGCGTCTGCCGAAATCGAGCGGACGACCGTTGAAATTCTGGCCGAAAATGGCGGCGAGAAGGCCGGTCTTCGTGCTGTTGGCTCGGTCGTGCGGTTCGATGGTTTCATCGCCGCCTACACCGACCAGAAGGAAGATGGCGAACAGAGCGACGACAGTGAAGACGGTGGCCGTTTGCCGCAGATCAATGCCCGCGAAAACGTCGCCAAGCAGAAGATCAATGCCAGCCAGCACTTTACCGAACCACCACCCCGTTATTCGGAAGCATCGCTGATCAAGAAGATGGAAGAACTCGGCATCGGCCGTCCTTCCACCTATGCTGCGACGCTGAAGACGCTTGTTGACCGCGAATATATCATCATCGACAAGCGCAAGCTTATTCCGCACTCCAAGGGACGGCTGGTGACGGCATTCCTGGAAAGCTTCTTCACGAAATATGTGGAATATGACTTCACGGCGGATCTGGAAGAAAAGCTCGACCGGATTTCCTCCGGTGAACTGGACTGGAAGCAGGTTCTTCGTGATTTCTGGAAGGACTTCTTTGCGCAGATCGAAGACACCAAGGAACTGCGCGTTACCAACGTGCTGGATTCTCTGAACGAAGTTCTGGCACCGCTGGTCTTCCCGAAACGCGAAGACGGTTCCGATCCCCGCATTTGTCAGGTCTGTGGAACGGGCAATCTGTCTCTGAAGCTCGGCAAATATGGCGCTTTCGTCGGCTGCTCGAACTACCCGGATTGCAATTTCACCCGCCAGCTTTCGTCTGAAAACGGTGCGGAAGCAGATGCTGCGGCGCTGAACGAGCCGAAGGCTCTGGGCGCTGATCCACACACCGGCGAAGAATTGACGCTGCGGTCTGGCCGGTTCGGGCCTTACATTCAGCGCGGCGACGGCAAGGAAGCCAAGCGCTCTTCGCTGCCCAAGGGCTGGAAGCCTGAGGACATCGACCACGAAAAGGCGCTGGCGCTGATCAGCCTGCCACGCGATATCGGCAAGCACCCGGAATCCGGCAAGATGATTTCCGCAGGTCTTGGCCGTTACGGGCCATTCCTGATGCATGATGGCGGTTACGCAAATCTCGAAAGCATCGAGGATGTGTTCTCCATCGGCCTGAACCGTGCTGTAACCGTGATTGCGGAAAAGAAAGCCTCACCGGGCCGTGGCCGTGCATCTACGCCTGCCGCCTTGAAATCGCTGGGCGACCACCCCGATGGCGGCGCGATTACCGTGCGTGACGGTCGGTTCGGGCCTTACGTCAACTGGGGCAAGGTCAATGCGACCATTCCAAAGGCGCAGGCCCCTGATACGGTGACGCTGGACGAAGCGCTGGTGCTGATTGCCGAACGCATTGCCAAAACCGGCACCGGCAACAACGGCAAGCCCGTCAAAGCCAAAAAGGCGGCGGCCCCCAAGAAGGCTGCCAAGGCCGAGAGCGCCGACGGCGAGACAAAGGCGAAAGCCAAGCCTAAAACGGCCGCAAAAACAAAGGCGGCTGCAAAGCCCAAAACCTCTGCCAAACCCAAGGCAGCACCAAAAGCGAAGAAGGCAGAATCGTGAGCAAAGCTCCGCGTAAGACATCCGGTTCCGCGGGCGATGGCTTCGGCCGCACCGGACGCGGAAAAAAAGTCCTCGAGTCTGAAGGCATCATCCATGGGGAAGTTCCGCCCCGCGAAGTGCTGTTGAAATTCATTGCCGAGCATCCCGATCAGGCCTCGAAGCGCGAAATTGCCAAGGCTTTCGGGCTGAAGGGTGAAACGCGCATTGAGCTGAAGGCTCTTTTGAAAGAGCTTGAAACAGACGGTATGGTCCACAAAAGCCGCAAGTCGCTGATGCGACCGGGCGGGCTTCCGCCTGTGACCGTGCTTGATATCACAACACGTGACAAGGATGGCGGCTTGATCGGCCGGCCTGCCGAATGGCCGGAAGATCAGGGCACCGCCCCTGCCGTTATCATTCGCCAATCCTCCGCCGACCGCCACAAGGGCAAAACCCCGGTGGGTGGTCTCGGCGACCGCGTGCTGGCGAAGATTTTCCCGTCCAAGGAAAAGGTTGGCCCGGCCTATACCGCTCGGATCATCAAGGTTCTGGATAAACGTCAGGGCGCTTCGCTGGGCGTGTTCAAGGAAACACCGGGCGGCGGTGGACGCCTGATGCCGATCGAGCGGCGCGGCGACGAAATGGTCATCGATCCCGATGGCGTGGGCGACGCCAAGGACGGCGATCTGGTCGAGGTGGAAACATCCCGCAACAGCGGTCGTTACGGCCTGCCCCGCGCCAAGGTTCTATCTGTCGTCGGCTCCGTTGCGTCTGAAAAGGCGATCTCGATGATCGCCATTCACGCGCACGGCATTCCGCATATTTTCCCGTCAGACGTTCTGGCAGCGGCGGATGATGCCAAGCCAGCAACGATGGCGCACCGTGAAGACTGGCGCAAACTGCCTTTGATCACCATCGACCCGGCTGACGCCAAGGACCACGACGACGCGGTTTATGCGGAGCTGGACCCCTCGCCCGACAACCCGGACGGCGTGATCGTGACGGTCGCGATTGCCGATGTGTCCTATTACATTCGTTCCGGTTCCGCACTGGACCGGGAAGCGCAGAAGCGCGGCAACTCGGTCTATTTCCCCGACCGCGTGGTGCCGATGCTGCCAGAGCGTATTTCCAACGATCTCTGCTCGCTGAAAGAAGGCGTGGACCGCCCGGCGATTGCCGTGCGCATGGTGTTTTCCAAGGAAGGCCGCAAGGCCAGCCACACCTTCCACCGCATCATGATGAAGAGCGCCGCCAAGCTGTCCTACCAGCAGGCGCAGGCGGCGATTGACGGCAACCCGGATGACAAGACCGGGCCGATGCTGGAGCCTATTCTGCGGCCTCTGTGGCACGCCTATGAGGTGATGAAGCACGGTCGCGACCGTCGCCAGCCGCTTGAGCTGGACATGCCGGAACGCAAGATCATCCTAAAGCCGGATGGCACAGTAGATCGCGTTCATATTCCTGATCGTCTCGACGCGCACAAGCTCATCGAAGAAATGATGATTCAGGCCAACGTCGCTGCCGCCGAAACGCTGGAAACCAAAAAACAGAAGCTGGTTTATCGTATTCACGATGCGCCAACCATTGCCAAGCAGGAAGTGCTGCGGGAGTTTCTCAACACCATCGGCATCTCTCTGGTCAAGGGTGGGCAGGTTCGCGCCAATTCCTTCAACGGAATTCTGGCCCGTGCTGTCGATACGCCGCATCAGATCATGGTCAACGAGATGGTGTTGCGTTCGCAGAGCCAGGCCATCTACAGCCCCGAGAACATCGGGCATTTCGGCCTGAACCTGATGAAATACGCGCATTTCACCTCGCCGATCCGCCGTTATGCCGACCTTATCGTGCATCGCGCGCTGGTGGGTTCGTTGGGTCTGGGTGAAGGCGGCATCACGCCGCAGGAAGAAGCCACGCTGGACGACGTCGCGGCCGAAATCTCGACGTTCGAGCGGCGTGCGATGGCGGCAGAACGCGACACCGTCAACCGGTTGATCGCGCACCATCTTTCCCAGCGCATTGGCGAGGAATTCGAAGGTCGCGTTTCCGGTGTCACCAAGGCGGGACTTTTTGTCGCGCTGCCGGAGTATGGCGCAGACGGCTTTATACCCGTATCTACATTGGGTACGGACTATTTCATCTATGACGAGGCGCATCAGGCTCTGACGGGTGAAAAGACCGGCTTAGGCTATCAGCTTGGCGATACGGTTCAGGTTCGTCTGGCTGAGGCCGTGCCGCTTGCCGGCGCCCTGCGTTTCGAAGTGTTGAACGATGGCAAGAAATTGCCAACTGCCACGCGGTCTTTCCACAAGACGACGCGGCGCAGCGGACCGACACCGGGACAAAGGCCACCGCGCAGACGCAGATAAAGACCCATTGGGCTTAGAGGACACGCGCATGACGATCGACACGCAGACAGTGCAGTATGGCGGCAGGCCGGAAGACCGTCCGCTGGGGCGTTCCATCATGCGCGGTCTTCTCAGCCGCTGCCCGGCCTGTGGCAGCGGGCGGTTGTTTGGTGCCTTTCTGAAGCCTGTGGAGGCCTGCGCCGCCTGCGGCGAGGACATGCACCACCAGCGCTCGGATGATCTTCCGCCCTATATCTCCATCATGATCCTCGGCCACGTTGCCGTGGGCGGCTTCATGATGACGGATACGGTGTTTCTGGTGCCGATGTGGGTGCATTTTGCCATCTGGGTGCCGATCACCATTCTGGTTGCGCTGTTGACCATCCAGCCCATCAAGGGCGGCGTTATCGGCCTGCAATGGGCGCTGAAGATGCACGGCTTCGGCACGGAGCCTGACACGAAACACATCGATGGTTCATCCCACTGAGGCAGCGGGTTTGAGCGTCGATTCCGCTGACGAAAAATCACCCTATATGCGTCCGAAAGACGCGGCCTCGATCCTTCTTATCGATCGATCGATGGACAGACTGCGCGTGCTGGTGGGCAAGCGCAGCAGCGCCCATGTGTTCATGCCGGACCTCTATGTCTTTCCCGGCGGGCGGCGCGATCCTCGCGACCACGCTTTGCCCTTTGGCGCTGACCTGCACCCTGCCGTGATGGACAACCTTATTCGATCGGCTGCTCGCCCCCTGACGGCGGCAGGCGCACGCGCCTTGGCGCTGGCGGCGATACGCGAATTGCACGAGGAGACGGGATTGCGCTTCGGCAACGATGCGCGTCAGCAGGAAAGGCCTGATCTTTCCAAGCTTCGTTTCGTGGCCCGTGCGATCACGCCACCCGGCAAGGTCAGGCGGTTCGACACGCGATTTTTCTGTTGTTTTACCGATGAAGTCGGCATCAATCCGGCTGTTTTAAACGATTCGCGAGAGCTGCTTGACCTTCAATGGCTTGACATTCAGGGCAATTCCAGTCTGAACATGGCGCCGATTACACGCCTTGTTCTCGAAGATGTCACAAAGTTCATGATAGGTGATCCTTCACTGCAATTCGAAAGCCCGGTGCGACAATATTTCGAGCGTCGCGGCAAGTTTATTCGCGGCTTTCTATAAAAGGTCTTCATGTCACATCCGAACTGCGACGCCGACGACATTCACTGGCCATCGCTCATTGCCGCCATATCCGCCATATCAGCCGTCGGCATCGCCATCGGCCTTGGCCTGCCGCTTTTGAGCATCATCCTTGAAAAGCGCGGCATCTCCTCCACCATGATCGGCCTCAACACCGCCATGGCTGGCGTGGCCGCCATGATGGCAGCGCCCATCACCAGCAGGCTGGCGCATGATTTCGGCGTCGCGCGCACCATGATGACGGCTGTGGTCATATCCGCCATCAGCGCTCTGGGCTTTTATTTCGCCGATGCTTTCTGGATGTGGTTTCCGCTGCGAATCGTCTTTCACGGCGCAACCACCATGCTGTTCATCCTGTCCGAGTTCTGGATCAATGCCGCAGCACCGCCCAAACGGCGCGGTCTGGTGCTGGGCATGTATGCCACCGGCATGGCCGTGGGCTTTGCAGGCGGACCATTGCTGTTCTCAGCCTTGGGCAGTGAGGGAATCACGCCGTTTCTCGTCGGCTCCGCGATTATTCTCCTGGCTGCTATCCCGATCTATCTGGCGCGCCATGAAAGCCCCGATCTGGACGAGAAGCCCAACCACCATTTCGTTCGCTACATCTGGCTGGTGCCGATGGCCTCCGCCGCTGCCTTCGTCTACGGCTCGGTGCAGGCGGGCGGGCTTTCGCTGTTTCCGATCTATGCGACTCGCGAAGGTTTCAACGAATCACAGGCCGCCTTGCTTTTGACCGTCATGGCCATCGGCAACATGGCCTTCCAGATCCCCATCGGGATGCTGTCGGACCGCATCAAAGACAGACGCATTCTGTTGGGGCTTATGGCGTTTACGGGCGTCGTAGGCACGCTTGCGCTGCCTTTGCTGGTGGATAACTGGGTGTTGCTCTCATCGCTGCTGTTGCTCTGGGGGGGCTGTGTTTCGGGCATGTATACGGTGGGTCTGACCCATCTCGGTTCTCGTCTCACCGGTTCAGACCTGGTTGCAGCCAATGCAGCCTTCATCTTTTGTTACGCGATGGGCACCATTGCAGGCCCACAAACCGTCGGCATTTCCATGGATGTGCTGGGAACAGACGGTTTTGCCTGGGCTTTGGCATTGTTTTTCGGGCTTTACGTCGTTCTTTCCATAGGCCGTTCAGTTTTCGGATCAAAACAGACTTGACTTTTCGGGCGCGATCCGTAGTTTCGCGCCAGATTTAGCCGGGATCGAACAGGCCCACGGCTCACTAATTTGTTAAAGGCAGGACGACCATGGCGAAAGCTACAACAATCAAGATCAAGCTGCTGTCGACGGCCGACACAGGTACATTCTACGTCACCACAAAGAACAGCCGTACTTTCACGGACAAGATGACAAAGACAAAGTACGATCCAGTCGTACGCAAGCACGTTGAATTCAAGGAAACGAAGATCAAGTAATTTCCTTTGCATCCTATGCACAAAAGCGCGCCCTTCGAGGCGCGTTTTTTGTTTGTGCGGTGTTGTGGAGAAACCGTCGACAATTGACGGCGGCGGGTGTGGCCTACCCCCCTCTGGCCTGCCGGCCATCTCCCCCACAAGGGGGGGAGATCGGAAGGCGGCAGGCTTCTCACTCCATTCGCAACATTAGAAATGCGCGAGAGATCGCGGCGATTCGATCTCCCCACCTGTGGGGGGAGATGTCCGGCAGGACAGAGGGGGGCAAGCCACACCCACTGCCATAGATGATGAAAACGCTGCGCATCGACAAACAGACCGATTGCGATTTCGAACCAAAGCAGCAACCAAGACAAAATCATGTGGGGTTGGCGAAATTGAAAGGCGGTCGACCGGGACAGCAATGACAGCACGAGG
Organism: Agrobacterium sp. rho-13.3; assembly: GCF_033957765.2. Taxonomy (NCBI): domain Bacteria; kingdom Pseudomonadati; phylum Pseudomonadota; class Alphaproteobacteria; order Hyphomicrobiales; family Rhizobiaceae; genus Agrobacterium; species Agrobacterium sp. rho-13.3. The sequence continues at coordinate 948,533 of NZ_CP192774.1, read as the reverse complement.
AACCGTTCAAAAGCGTCGCCGGTCGACCAACCCCAAGACCCAGGAGATGCGGCGGACCTGAGCACCATGGGGTATTCGAAACGCACTGGCTCTCCTCAAGGGGCAAGCAGTGCCGTATTCAACTACCTTCTTCCGCTTTAACACCGTGATTGAAGTTGGGCGCCAGTGCAGAAGTTATCGTGTTGAATAAAGTGTCGCGTAAGACATAAAGAAAATCAACAAATTATTAATCGAGTGACGTTTTGATCGTTTGATATGGTTAAATATCCCGTGATGAGACAGAGTAATACGTAAAATAGCGCATATTAATACATAATAATTACCATTAATTTCATAGGATCCATGCGTGGGCTCTGAAATAACGATTTTGGATGCACTTGGGTGTGAGACCAACGGATCGGCTTGTATCAAGAAAATCGTGACGTTCGATATCCGGCAAAGCTTTTTTTAACTGTGAAAAATAGAGCGGTCCTTATAGGCCATGCGGGTTAGCGCATTTTCGCAGCGCGTGATGTTATTACTGGCGAAACGGCCCAACCATTGTTGTTCGCCTATACTATTATGAAAAACAACAATCGAATTTTGGAAATCACGCCGCTGAGGCGACCACGCGGTTGCGGCCCGTGTTCTTCGCTTCATAAAGCGCACGGTCTGCCTGCCGCAACAATTGTTCAGGCGTTTCCACCGCAACGGTGTTTGTGGCAATGCCCAGCGATGCCGTTATGTGCAGCTCGCGCCCGGAACGCAGAACGAAGGGCCGGTCTTCGATGATGGAGCGAAGGCGCTCTGCCACGGATGCTGCCAGATCGACGGAGGTATCCGGCATCACCACCACGAACTCCTCGCCGCCATAACGGCAGGCGAGATCCGCACCGCGCACCGTGGAGCGCAGCCGTGTTGCGAATTCACGCAGCACTTCGTCTCCGGCATCGTGGCCGTGAGTATCGTTGACCTGCTTGAAGCGGTCGATATCCGTTATGCACACCGACAGCGGCCGCCCACGGGCCGCGGCACGGTTGAACAGTATTTTCAGATGGTTATCGAGATACCGGCGATTGTTAAGGCCAGTCAGGCCATCAATAACGGCCAGTTCCATCGTATGGTTGAGGTTTTCGCGCAGGCGGTCGTTGAAGCGCTTGCGCTTGATCTGCGTCAGCGTGCGGGCCACCAGCTCATTCGGATCAAGCGGGCGGACGATGTAGTCATTCACGCCAAGGTCCAGCGCGCGCACGACCATCGCGTCATCGCCCTGCTCCGTCACCAGCAGCAAGGGCAAGAAGCGTGTGCGCTCCAGCGAGCGGAGCTGCGAACACAGACGCAGCGGATCAAAATTATCGAAATTGGAATTGACGATGACCATCTCATAGTCATTTTCCGCAGCCTCGAACAAGGCATTGCCCGGCTCTGCCAGCGCGAAAACCTCCGCCACCGGCTTCAGTGCCTTGATGATGCGTTCCTGCGAGGAGGCGCGGCCATCGACCAGCAACACGCGGCCAGGCTTCTCCACGGCACCACTATCGCCAATGGGATCGCCCACGCCAATCGTCTTGGCGGTTTCTGCGCGGAAACGCAGTTCGTCACTCATGGTCTTGAGACGCACGAGGCTTTTCACACGCGAAATAAGCTGGAGGTCGTTGACAGGCTTGGTCAGAAAATCATCCGCACCGGCTTTAAGGCCGCGCACGCGGTCGGCTGGCTGGTCCAGCGCCGTGACCATGACAACCGGGATATGCGCAGTCGTTGGGTTGGCCTTGAGGCGCTCACACACCTCGAAACCATCCATATCCGGCATCATAATATCCAGAAGGACGATATCGACCTGCTCATTGTTGCAGATCGCCAGCGCTTTTGCGCCACCATCCGCCGTGAGAACATCGAAATATTCCGCCGAAAGGCGCGCTTCAAGCAGCTTCACATTTGCCGGTATATCGTCGACGACCAGAATTCTCGCAGTCATTCGCCTACCCTTGTGGCCTCAAGCATCGCCAAGATATGTCTTGATCGTCTCAATAAACTTAGGAACGGAAATCGGCTTGGACACGTAGGCTTCGCAGCCCCCCTGGCGAATCCGCTCCTCATCCCCCTTCATCGCAAACGCTGTAACGGCAATGACGGGTATTACATGAAGCTCGTCATCTTCCTTCAGCCACTTGGTAACTTCAAGTCCTGAAACCTCGGGCAACTGGATATCCATAAGAATAAGATCAGGACGATGCTTGCGGGCGAGATCGAGAGCTTCCATACCATTGCGGGTCTGGATCGTGGTGTAGCCGGACGCCTCTATCAGATCGCGAAAGAGCTTCATGTTCAGCTCGTTATCTTCAACTATCATGACCTTTTTGGGCATGGCGGCAGTCCTCGTTCCACTTTGAAACCATTTCATACACATATAGAGTGCCAGAGAACCGATTCCATTATCCCCATCGGCGCCATGCTAATGGGATTTGGTTGAGAAATAGGTAACTTCAGTCAGCAAATGTCATACGACACGAAAAACGATAAGATCGTCCCCAAAGACAGCCATGAAACGGCAATCGCCATACTTGGCTGGCTGGCGGGTGAGCCGGATATGCTTGCGCGCTTTCTGGCCCTCAGCGGCCTGCAACCCAACATGTTGCGTCAATCGGTCAACGACCCCGGTTTTCTCGCCGGTCTGACGGATTTTCTCATGAGCCACGAACCTGATCTCATGACGTTTTGCGAAGCCACCGGCACCAGACCGGAAGACGTTGCCGCAGCATGGCACCAATTCTCCGGTCCGGGAATGGACTCAGCGGACTTTTAAGCGCTCAGGACCGCTGAGATTTCTGCTTCAGCACGGTTTGCGCATAGGATTCCAGCACGGAATTCATGCGGGTTTGATATCCTTTGCCCGTCGCCTTGTACGCTTCAACGACGGACTTTTTCACGCGCAACGTGATCTGCTGCGTTCCTTCCGGCTCGATGTATTTGGCACTGGCCCAAAAGCTTTCATCAAGTTCTGGAATATCGCTGTAGTCGATCGCCTCGTCGGGCAACGCCGCAAGTTCTTCAAGACTCAGTTCTTTTTCGTATTTCTTCGTCATAACGCCTTCTTTCGCGGCGGTTCGCGGCACGGGCCGAAATGAGTCTCATTTTGCCTGCGCGATCCGTATGGATCACGGCCAGGACAACGACACCCTCGATTTGACCGATGGAACGGTATCTCGTTTCAGCATAATCATTTCGATCATCCACGAAGGACAGAACCGGTCCTTCAAAAATTCGAACCGCCAATGCAAAGCCGATGCCGTGCTTTTCCAAATTAATGCGGTTCTTTTTCTCGTCCCATTCAAACATGCCAATCCTTGGGAACTACAATTGTAACTACTTTAAAAAAAAATACCATAGGTTATCATCTGCGTGATGATGCCCTCTTGAGCGGTGGAAGGCAAAGGATTATGGTCGGCGACGTTCCCTTTTTGTTTCCGAGCCATGGCCGCTTTACGTTCGAACTACGATCCCGGTTTCTGCCGAGACTGTCTGGTTGGCCAGCCGGAGGGTGTAAGGCGTTGCCGCAAGTGTGGCAGCCCTCGCCTCGTCTACCACGCCGAACTTTACGATCTCTCGATTGCGCATATCGATTGCGATGCGTTTTACGCCTCGGTTGAAAAACGGGACAATCCGGAGCTTGCCGACAAGCCGCTAATCATTGGCGGAGGCAAGCGCGGTGTGGTTTCGACCGCCTGTTACATCGCCCGCATTCACGGGGTGCGTTCTGCCATGCCAATGTTCAAGGCGCTGGAGGCTTGCCCGCAGGCGGTCGTCATTAAACCGGACATGGAGAAATACGTCCGCGTTGGCCGGGAAATCCGCACCATGATGCAGGATTTGACGCCACTGGTGCAGCCGATTTCCATCGATGAGGCGTTTCTCGATCTTTCCGGCACCGAGCGGCTTCACCATGATCCGCCTGCCCGCGTGTTGGCGACGTTTGCACGGCGGGTTGAAAAGGAAATCGGCATTACCGTTTCCGTCGGTCTTTCCTATTGCAAGTTTCTGGCGAAGGTGGCGTCCGATTTGCAAAAGCCACGCGGGTTTTCCGTTATTGGCGAGAAAGAGGCGATGGCTTTTCTTGCGCCGCGCCCGGTGACCACGATCTGGGGTGTCGGCAAGGCTTTCGCGTCCACATTGGAGGCGGATGGCATTCGCCTCATTTCACAATTGCAGGAGATGGAAGAAAACGACCTGATGCGGCGTTACGGCTCCATGGGTCAGCGGCTGTTTCGGCTTGCGCGCGGCATTGATGACCGCGACGTGCACACCAACGATCCGGCCAAGAGTGTTTCGTCCGAAACCACATTCTTCAACGATATTTCTCGCAACGAAGATCTGGTGCCCATCCTGCGTTCGCTGTCTGAAAAGGTGGCGTGGCGGTTGAAGAGAAGCGCGGTTGCGGGCCACACTGTCGTGCTGAAAATGAAGACCTCCGATTTCAAATCCCGCACCCGCAACAAAAGGCTGGAAGACCCGACGCAGCTTGCCGACAAGATATTTCGCACCGGTATTTCGCTGTTAGACAAAGAAACGGACGGCACCAAGTTTCGCCTGATCGGCATTGGCGTGACAGACCTGTGTGACCCCACGCTGGCCGACCCGCCCGATCTCGTGGACAAAAACGCCGAACGGCGTGCCGCCGCAGAAGCGGCCATGGACAAGCTGCGCGAGAAATTCGGCAAGGGAACGGTGGAAACGGGCTACACGTTCGGAGCGAAAAAATGAGCTGTTTACACACGGTCGTGATCGGCACTTAAAAGCTTCATTAAATCCCGTAGGCTAATATGCATCTTAACAAGGTCGCGATGTTTCTGCTGCGGCCATAAACTCCCATGCCTCGCGTTTTTCGACGGCATGTTTTGTATCGCGTTGGGGGTAGACATGATGTTGCGTGCTTTTGTGGGGGCTTGTCTCCTGTCGACCTCTGTTCTGGTGCAGGCGGCCTTTGCCGCTGACGCGCGCAGCTTGCAGGTGATCGTTTCCAAGAACGATCAATCGCTTTCACTGTACGAAGATGGCGAACTGGTCGCGACATCGAAGGTTTCCACCGGCAAGGCGGGACACGATACGCCGAGCGGCATCTTCTCCATTCTGGACAAGCGCAAATACCACGAATCCAACATTTATTCGGCAGCACCCATGCCGTTCATGCAAAGGCTGACATGGTCCGGCATTGCGCTGCATGAGGGACATGTTCCGAATTACCCCGCCTCGCACGGCTGCATCCGTTTGCCCGCGAAATTTGCGAAGGCGCTGTACGGCATGACCGGGCGTGGTGTGCATGTGATTATCTCCGATGCCGCCATTGCGCCGCGCCGCATCGAGCACCCTGCCCTTTTACAGTTCAAAGACGGCGGTAAGGACGGCCTTATGCTCTCCGACGTCGAGCTTCGCCCGGCAAACTTCGATTCCTCGCTGAAACTGGTGGAAGTTGCCGTCAATCAAACGACGAATTCGGTCACAACCAAATCCGCTCCCAGAGCGCAGACGCCGCCGCTGCGCATTCTCATCACCCGGCGTGGCGAACGGGAAAAAGTGATGGATGTTCAGCGGTTGCTGACGAGCATCGGCTTTGATGCGGGCGTGCCGGATGGATATTCGGGCCAGATGACGGTCAACGCCATCAATGCGTTCAAGCGCTGGAAGAACCTGAAAACGACCGGTCCGCTGGTGAGTGACGATATGGTCGATGCGCTCTATGCATCGGCAGGTGCAGAAGCGGCCCCCAATGCACAGATCATGGTGCGGCAGAATTTCAAGCCGCTTTTCGAAGCGCCGATACACATCAAAGACCCGCAAGTTGCGCTGGGCACACATTTCTTCGAAGTCATCGACATCGATCATGACAGCGGCAAGGCAGAGTGGAACGGGCTGACGCTGGAAAACCATCTGCCAACCGCAGCACGCAAACGGCTGGGCATCGATGTGGCAGACGCACCTGGAGGCTCCGACCAATTGAGTGCTGTGCTGGACCGTATCGACATACCGGCAGACATTCGCACACGGCTCGAATCCGAGCTTTCCACCGGCAGTTCCATCACCGTTTCCGACCTGAGCCACGGGCTGGAGACCGGTCAGGGCACGGACTTCATCACCATTACGCGAGACAGGTCGATCTAACGCCACGTTAGGTGTTGGAACAAACGACTATCGCAAACGTTGAATGGCTCATCATCACACGTTGGGGAGCCTGCAAATGACCATCAAGCATGTAGCAGCGGCAATTCTCGGACTGGCCTGCATATCAGCCGCCGAGGCACCTCAGAATTACCGGCTGTATTCAGGGCCGGATGTGACCAGTGATCCGGTGATTCTATCGGTCTATGACAGGGCACTGGACAAGTGCACCGTCGAGGCCAGTACGCCGCCACGCGGCACGGTCTATCACGCATCCTATTATTACAACGCGGCGCTGAGGGCCTGCCTCTATCGCCAAGGCTTCGTTGATCGTGGCGCAGATGCATTTCCGACCAACAGCCTGTTCTGAAACTGAGTCAAGAAACCGCAACAAGCGGTTGTTTTTGAATCAGATCAGCTCAACATCGATGACACCGGCGGCGGAGCGGAAGGCTGCGCCGATTTCCGGTGAAATGCGGTATTTGCCCGGCAGTTCCACTTCGATCTCACGCTGGCCTTCGTCCTTGATGACAATGAAATAGACCGAACCATCGCCCTTGTTGAGATGGTGCACCAGTGTTTTCAGCGGGCCGGAATCGCGCACATAAACGCGCAACGCCTTTTGCATCTGGACGGATTTTTCCTCCAGAGACTGTGCGGTCTGGATGCGAAGTCCGATGCCTTCCGGACGCTCTTCGGCCTGCACGGTAATCACCAGCGACTTGCCGACCTCCAGCAAATCCCGGTACTGGCCGAGCCCTTCGGAAAACAGCACGGCTTCATATTGGCCTGACGCATCCGAGAAGGTGACGATGCCCATCTTGTTGCCGGTTTTGGTTTTGCGCTCCTGCTTGCCGGTGACGGTTCCAGCCAGACGCCCAGCCGTTGCGCCCTGTTTCACGGCCACGGTGAAATCCGCGATGTTCTGGACGCGCAGCTTATCGAGAACGGCGCGGTAGGTATCGAGCGGGTGGGCGGTGAGATAAAAGCCCAGCACCTGATATTCCCGCAGCAGCTTTTCAGACGCCAGCCATGGCTGATAGGCGGGCAGAACCAGCTTTTCCGGGCCAGATGCGCTGCCGGAACCGAACATGTCGTGCTGGCCGGTAACGCGGGTTTCCTGTGCGCGCTGCGAATAACCGATGATGCGGTCCAGCCCGCCAATAATTTCAGCGCGGTCCTTGCCAAAACAATCGAAGGCACCGGCATTGGTCAGGCTTTCCAGAACGCGGCGGTTGATCTGCTTGGGATCGATGCGCAGGCAGAAATCTTCGATGCTGGCGAAAGGCGTGTCACCCCGCACCTCGACGATATGATCCACCGCGCCTTCGCCCACGCCTTTCAGCGCGGCAAGCGAATAATAGATGCGGTTTTCACCAGGCTCGAAGCGGCGATAGGACGTCTGCACCGACGGCGCGACGACTTCGATGCCCAGACGACCCGCATCCTGACGGAAATCATTGACCTTTTCCGTGTTGGCCATATCCAGCGTCATGGAAGCCGCGAGGAATTCCACCGGGAAATGCGCCTTCATATAGGCGGTCTGGTAGGACACGATCGCATAGGCGGCTGCGTGCGATTTGTTGAAGCCGTAATTGGCGAACTTGGCCAGGAGGTCGAAAATCGTGTTGGACTGCGCCTTCGACACATTGTTTCGGATCGCGCCGTCCACGAAACGTTCGCGCTGCTGGTCCATCTCCTCCTTGATCTTCTTACCCATGGCGCGGCGCAGAAGATCGGCTTCGCCGAGGGAATAACCGGATAGAACCTGGGCGATCTGCATCACCTGTTCCTGATAAACGATAACGCCCTGCGTTTCCTTCAGAAGATGGTCAATCGTCGGGTGGATGGACTCGAGTTCTTCTTCTCCATGCTTGCGCGCATTATAAGTTGGAATGTTTTCCATCGGGCCGGGACGGTAAAGCGCCACCAGCGCAATAATATCTTCGATGCAGTCCGGGCGCATACCGATGAGCGCCTTGCGCATACCCGCACTTTCCACCTGAAACACGCCGATGGTTTCGCCACGCGACAGCATTTCATAGGTCTTCGTGTCATCCAGCGGGATGGCGGCCAGATCGACGGAGATGCCGCGCTTGGCAACGAAATCCACCGCAACCTTCAAAACGGTCAGCGTTTTCAGACCCAAAAAGTCGAACTTGACCAGACCGGCGCTTTCCACCCACTTCATGTTGAACTGTGTGACGGGCATGTCCGAGCGCGGATCGCGGTACATCGGCACCAGCTTGGACAGCGGGCGGTCTCCGATGACGATACCGGCGGCGTGGGTGGAGGCGTGGCGGTAAAGCCCCTCGATTTTCTGGGCGATATCCAGAAGGCGGGCAACGACGGGTTCCTTGTCGGCCTCTTCCTGAAACCGTGGCTCCTCTTCGATGGCCTTGGACAGCGGCGTCGGATTGGCCGGATTGTTCGGCACCAGCTTGCAGATTCTATCGACCTGACCGTAAGGCATTTCCAGCACGCGGCCCACGTCGCGCAGCGCCGCACGCGCTTGTAACGAACCGAAGGTTATGATCTGCGCCACCTGTTCGCGGCCATATTTGCGCTGAACGTAACGAATGACCTCTTCGCGGCGATCCTGACAAAAATCGATGTCGAAGTCGGGCATCGAGACACGTTCCGGGTTGAGGAAGCGTTCGAACAGCAAGGAGAAGCGAAGCGGATCGACGTCGGTAATCGTCAAAGCGTAAGCGACGAGAGAACCCGCACCGGAACCACGGCCCGGTCCAACCGGAATGTCCTGTTGTTTTGCCCATTTGATAAAGTCGGCAACGATGAGGAAGTAGCCGGGAAACTTCATGCGCTCGATAACGCTGAGTTCGAAATCCAGCCGGTCGCGATATTCCTGCTCGGTATATCCCGGCGCCATGCCAAGCGCTGCCAGGCGCATATCCAGACCTTCCACGGCCTGACGGCGCAGCTCCTGCCCTTCGGCGCGATCTGCCTCTTCGGGGTCTTCACTGGCACCGGTAAAACGCGGCAGGATCGGCCCACGCTTTTTCAGTACATAAGAGCAGCGCTGCGCGATCTCGATGGTGTTTTCCAGCGCTTCGGGAATGTCGGCAAACAGGGCCACCATTTCGGCGCGGCTTTTGAGATAATGATCCGGCGTCAGACGGAAGCGGCTGTCATCGGACACGATGGCGTTGTGGGCCACGGCCATCAGGGCGTCGTGGGCATCATAATCCGCACGCGACGGGAAAAACGCTTCGTTGGTCGCCACCAGCGGAATGTCATGTTCATAGGCCAGCGTCAGCATACGCCGTTCATGGGCGCGGTCGAAATTGCCTTGGCGTTGCAATTCGATATAGAGCCGGTCGCCGAACAGTTCTTTCAGCAGCAGAAGCCGTTTGGTCGCTTGCGCCGCATGGCCTTCTCTCAAAGCCATATCGACAGGACCACCGGATGCGCCGGTCAGAACGATCAGACCGGCATTGCTGGCCTCTTCCAGCCAAGCCCTGGTAATGCAGACGGAAGGACCAGTCGACTCGCCGTCCAGATAGGCACGGCTGATGAGATCAACGAGCCGTTCATAGCCTTGTGCATCTGTGGCAAGCATCACGATGGATGGCAGCTTTGCGAGAGTGTTGTTGCCGCGCTTGTCATCGGTGGCTTCCTGCAAGTCGATGGAGACCTGACAGCCGATGATAGGTTGCAGCCCTTCGTCACGCGCTTTTTCGGAAAACTCCAGCGCGACGAACAGATTGTTGGTATCGGTGATGGCGATGGCGGGTTGACCGTCACCAACGGCCTTTGCCATGATTTTTTTCAAGGGCAACGCGCCCTCGAGCAGAGAATAAGCCGAATGCACCCGAAGGTGAACGAAACCGGGCGTTTTCAGGTCTGCGCCGGCTATGTTGCCGCTCACCAAAGTATCGCCCATTTTAACGCCATCCCGCCATTCTGATTCAGCGGGATTTTCGGACTTCCTGAAGGCAATGTCCACTGCCTAAGGTCAAGTTTACACGTCATTCCGAAAAGGAAATGACGATGGCACATCACATGGAAGTGAGGATTACCGAGAAGCTGGCAACGAAGACAGCGATGGAAGCAAAGGCAGCAATGTCGCGGATAATGTCGGTCATTTGTCTCTCCTTACTCGTTATGTTCTAAGTTTGTTCTCATTTTGTTTCTGTGTCAACAGGTTTTCTTTAGCTGCATCTTGTCAACGCACCCGGAGTCAAATCGGTTCCCGCACCCGATTCGGGACAAGCCGTTGACTCCAAAAGAAAAACCCCGCGCAGCGGCGGGCTGCACGGGGTTTCATAAAAATGCTTTTCAGGTTTGGTGTCGTCAGACGAGGATCAGAACTCTACGATCTTGCCTTCGCTCAACGTCACGCGCCGATCCATACGACCGGCAAGCTCGTGGTTGTGGGTGGCGATCAGCGCGGCCAGCCCGGATTGACGCACCAGTGCTTCCAGCGCGCCGAAAACATAAGACGCAGTTTCCGGGTCGAGGTTGCCGGTCGGTTCATCGGCCAGCAGCAAAAGCGGTGCATTGGCAACGGCGCGGGCAATCGCCACGCGCTGCTGTTCACCACCGGAAAGCTCCGACGGGCGGTGGTCGCCGCGATGGCCGATGCGCATATAATCCAGAAGGGCAGATGCCCGCTCTCGCGCTTCCTTGTGGGACAGGCCGGAAATAAGCTGCGGCATCATGATATTTTCCAGCGCCGTGAATTCCGGCAGCAGGTGGTGGAACTGATACACGAAACCGATGTCGCTGCGGCGGATGGCCGTGCGCTGCTCATCCGAAAGATTGCCGCAGGAGCGTCCGTTGATCAGAACCTCGCCCGCATCCGGGTGTTCCAGCAGGCCTGCCAGATGCAGGAGGGTGGATTTTCCTGTGCCTGAAGGTGCCACGAGTGCGACGATTTCGCCGCTTCGCAATTCGAAGTTCGCATTCTTCAAAATGGACAGGCTGTTTTCACCCTGTCCATACGTCCGTTCAACGCCGGAGATCTGCAACGCAGTTTTCTTTGCCATGGTGTGAAGCGGTCCTTATTCGTAACGCAGGGCCTGAACAGGATCGAGCTTGGAAGCCCGCCATGCCGGAAAGATCGTTGCCAGGAAAGACAGGGTCAGCGCCATGATGATGACGGTGATCGTTTCGCTTACCTCCATTTTCGCCGGAAGCTGGCTGAGGAAATAAAGCTGCGGATCAAACAATATGGTGCCGGACACCCATGAGAAGAACTGCCGGATCGATTCCACATTGAGACAGACAAGGATGCCCAGCCCAACGCCCGCGAAGGTTCCAACGGTGCCGATGGCAGCGCCGGTCATGAAGAAAATACGCATGATGGAGCCGGAACTGGCCCCCATGGTGCGCAGAATGGCGATATCGCTGCCCTTATCCTTCACCAGCATGATGAGGCCGGAAATAATATTGAGGGCGGCGACCAGCACGATCAGCGTCAGGATCATGAACATCACGTTGCGCTCCACCTGAAGGGCGGAGAAGAACGTTTGGTTTCGCTGTCGCCAGTCGGTGATATAGACCTGTCGATCCGCGGCGGTTTCCACCAGCGGCCTGATGCCATCGACATTATCCGGGTTGCTGACGAACAGTTCGATGGACTGAACGATGCCTTCGGAGTTGAAATAAAGCTGCGCTTCGGGCAGCGGCATATAGATCATCGAGGCATCATATTCCGACATGCCGATTTCGAAGATGCCTGAAATCGTATAGGATTTGACGCGTGGATTGACACCCATCGGCGTCACATCGCCTTCCGGCGAAATCAGCGTGATCTGATCGCCCGTCGTTATGCCGAGCGAGGCCGCCAGACGGGAGCCGACCAGTACGCCCTGCCCCGCGAGAAAGCCGACGAGATCGCCGGTTTTGATATTGCCGGAGACTTCCTTGATCTTCTCGATATCGTCGCCACGCACACCGCGCACCAAAGCACCGCTGCCAGCACCGGCGCGACCGGAGGCAAGCGTCTGGCCTTCCACCAATGGCAAAGCCATTGTGACGCCGGGAACGCCGGAAAACTTCTTGGCCAGATCATCGTAATTGTTGAACGGCGTATCGATGGGCTGCACGATCATGTGACCGTTGATGCCCAGAATGCGGGAAATCAGCTCCGTGCGGAAACCATTCATGACAGCCATGACGATGATGAGCGTTGCCACGCCCAGCATGATGCCGACGAAGGAAAACCCGGCAATGACGGAAATGAATGCTTCCTTGCGGCGCGAGCGCAGGTAGCGCCACGCCACCATGCGCTCAAAGGACGAAAATGGCCGGGCGGCTCCATCCTTTGCGGATGAAACTGCACCATTATCAGCCTCGGCTTTTGCCATGTCTTCTCCTCGTTGGCTTTTCAGCCAAGTACCTTGTTCAACGCCGCTTCGATGGTCACGGTTTCGCGTGCGCCAGTCTTGCGGTCTTTTACTTCGACCTCGCCAGCCGCGACACTGCGCGGCCCGACGATGATCTGCACCGGTACGCCGATGAGGTCTGCCGTCGCGAATTTCTGGCCCGCACGGTCGTCCGTGTCGTCGTACAGAACATCCTTGCCGGCGTTGGACAGCGAAGCGTAAAGGCTTTCGCACGCCGCATCGCAGGCAGCATCGCCAGCCTTCATGTTGATGATCACGACATCGAAAGGAGCGACCGAATCTGGCCAGATGATTCCGTTCTCGTCATGCGATGCTTCAATGATGGCGGGAACAAGGCGTGTTGGCCCAATGCCATAAGAACCCATGTGGACAAGGTGTTCCTTGCCATCCGGACCCTGAACCTTGGCACCCATCGGCTCTGAATATTTCGTGCCGAAATAGAAGATGTGACCCACTTCAATGCCGCGTGCAGACAGGCGTTCGCCTTCCGGAATCGCGTTGAATGCGGCTTCATCATGCATTTCAGAGGTGGCGGCGTAATCCGTCGTCCACTCATCGAACACGCCTTGCAAACCGGCGACGTCATCGAAATTCGTGTCGTCAGACGGAATGCCACGGTCGAGGAAGCTCTTGTGGCAGAACACTTCCGATTCGCCGGTATCTGCCAGAATGATGAATTCATGGCTGTGGTTGCCGCCAATCGGGCCCGTGTCGGCACGCATCGGAATGGCGCGCAGACCGAGGCGCGAGAAGGTGCGCAGGTATGCTGTGAACATCTTGTTGTAAGAATGGATCGCGTCTTCTTTCGTCAAATCGAAAGAATAGGCGTCCTTCATCAAAAACTCACGCGAGCGCATGGTGCCGAAACGGGGGCGAACCTCGTCACGGAACTTGAGCTGAATGTGGTAGAGGTTCAGCGGCAAGGTTTTGTAGGACTTCACGTAGGACCGGAAGATGTCGGTGATCATCTCTTCGTTCGTCGGGCCATACAGCATCTGACGATCCTGACGGTCCTTGATGCGCAGCATTTCCTTGCCGTAATCGTCGTAACGTCCGCTTTCCTGCCAAAGCTCGGCAGTTTGCAGCGTCGGCATCAACAATTCGATGGCGCCGGAACGGTCCTGCTCTTCACGAACGATCTTGTTGACCTTGTCCAAGACGCGCTTGCCCAGCGGCAACCAGGAATAGATGCCCTGGCTCTGCTGACGGACCATGCCCGCACGCAGCATAAGGCGGTGCGAGACGATTTCCGCTTCCTTGGGATTTTCCTTTAGGATGGGCAAAAAGTAACGGCTGAGACGCATTGTAGATTCCATTTTGTGACGACGCGCTGCTTTTAAACGGGAATCGCCGGAATAAAGGGATATTTGCGCCGTACATAGCCGTTTCCTCAACAGAAGGAAACCCGCCCCACAGCGCGTTGCGGTGCTTCAAATTCTCGTGTCCTCCCGCGATTCTCATTCACACCGCAAGCCACCACCGCAAAAGCGCCCAACAGGTTTACGCCAGAGGCTGCCGCGTTTACCTTCATGGCGCTTTTGCGACAGTTTTTGAGACGGGTTTCATCCCTGAACGGTTTCAGCAGGAATAATTTTGCCACCTTGCTGCGACATATCGCTTCAGGAGGAATTTTCTGCCGACTGTAACAAAAATGCAAAAAATGTAATGACAAGGGCCATTGTTTGAGCTAGTTTCGGCTCACAAAAGAGGCATGAAGTTTAAATTCTTGCCATTTTCGCGGTCAGTCTTGGGAGGATGAGATCTTAGGCGCGCTTAGGCGCAGCCCCGGCAACGGTTACAGATCACGCGAAACTAAAGAACAAGGCTGAAATGCCTTGTTTTTTTTTGCTTTTTATTCAGCAAAGTCCAAATAGCGAAGCAGATTTCGCCTTAATTATGGCTGTCAAGCGTCAGATAATGAGGTGGACGCCGCACACCCGTCTATGGCGCTTTTTGATGACAGCTACATGACAGGAATCAGTCGTAAACTGGAATAATGCGCGGCAGATCATCCATGGTGAAGCCAAAATACCATGTCACCGCATACCACAAGCCGCAAATGGCGATGGAAATGAGGGTCGTGAACAGCACAACCTTTCCGCCTTTGAAGCGCGCAGGCGCGCTTTCAACCGTCCCCTGCGCCACGTCTCCGTCTTCATATTGCGTGCGCAGGCCAATCGGCAGAACGATGAACAGCACCGTCCACCAGACGATGAAAAACACGGCAAAAGCTGATAGCAACGGCATAGTCCAAACCTCCCGCATTCGGCGCGTTATGCTACACACCGTTGCACCTTTTATTCCAAGCGTTTGAACTTCGAAAGCCGCCCGGCGGTCAAATCTGCTCCAGCTCGATCAGCGTACCGAAAAAGTCTTTCGGGTGAAGAAACAGAACCGGTTTGCCATGCGCGCCGGTCTTCGGCTGTCCATCACCCAGCACACGCGCGCCGGTTGTCATCAAGCGGTCGCGTGCGGCGGTGATGTCGTCCACCTCATAACAGATGTGGTGCATGCCGCCGGAGGGGTTCTTTTCCAGAAAGGCCGAAATCGGGGAGTTTTCGCCAAGCGGCTCCAGCAGCTCCACTTTGCTGTTGGGCAGCGCCACGAAAACCACCCTGACGCCGTGTTCCGGCAAAGCCTGTGGTTGGGACACAGCCGCGCCCAGGGCATCGCGATAGGTCACGACCGCCGCAGCCAAATCCGGCACGGCAATCGCTATATGATTGATACGACCCAACATGGCTTGCCTCCCCCCAAACCAAGCTAGACCTTGGTTACAAACACCGTCACGATAGGTTTTTTGCCCCATACCTGATTGGCCGTGGAGCGAACAGCGCGGCGCACCGATTCGCGCACAACGCCGAGATCCTTGCGGCGTGCACGTGGAATGCTTTCGACTGCACTCAGCACGGCGTCATAGAGCGTATCTTCCATCGCTTCGCCTTCGTCATCGAATTCCGGCAGGCCAAAAGGAACGACATCGGGATCGCCCTGGAAATCGAAACGGCTGTCGAGCACGATGTTGACGGAGACATGGCCCGCGAAAGACAGCTTGCGGCGGTCGCCGATGCCCATTTCTTCAAAATCACCAACCAGACGGCCATCCTTGAAAACGCGGCCATGCGGTGCATCATCGATGACCTCGGCTGGACCCGGCGCAAGGCGCAGAATGTTGCCGTTGCGGACCTTCGGAACCTGGCCGATACCGGCCTGTTCCGCCAGTTCCTTCTGCGCCACCAGATGCGCGGCTTCGCCATGCACCGGAACGAGAATTTGCGGCTTCACCCATTCGTACATTTTCAGCAGTTCATTGCGGCGCGGGTGGCCGGACACATGCACCAGCGCTTCATTGTCGGTGATGATATGAATGCCCTGTTCGATCAGGCCGTTCTTGATATCGATAATCGCTTTTTCATTGCCGGGAATGGCACGGGAAGAAAATACGACCGTATCGCCAGCCGCGAGTGCGACATTGCGCATCTCGTCACGCGACAGCTTGGCCAGCGCCGCACGCGACTCTCCCTGAGAGCCGGTGAGGATAACGACGACCTTGTTGCGCGGAATATAACCATATTCATCTTCGGCCAGAAACGGCTTGATGCCTTCCATGATGCCGAGATCCTGCGAGACGTTCACGACGCGCTTCAGCGATGAGCCGAGAAGCAAGACTTCACGACCGGCACGTTCCGCAGCCTGCGCGATGGAGCGAATGCGCCCGACATTGGAGGAGAAGGTGGTGATGGCCACGCGGCCCTCGGCATTTTCAATGATCTGGCGAAGGCCCTCGGACACTTCTTCTTCAGACGGCGACACACCATCGCGCAGCGCGTTGGTGCTATCGCACATCATCGCCAACACGCCCTCTTCGCCCACGGCGCGGAAGCGTGCCTCATCCGTCAAAGGACCAAGCGATGGCGCGTGATCGATCTTCCAGTCGCCGGTGTGGACGGCATTGCCTAAAGGCGTGCGGATGACCAGCGACATGGGTTCCGGGATCGAGTGATTGACGCCGATGGCTTCGATCTCGAACGGTCCAACATTGATGCGATCGCCCGCCTTGAACGGCGTGATCGGAATTTCAGCGCGGGTGCCTTCATAATTGCGCTTGGCTTCCAGCATCCCTGCCGTGAAACCGGAGGCGTAAACCGGCACGTTCAGGCCGGGCCACAAATCGTTCAGCGCACCGTAATGGTCCTCATGCGCGTGGGTGATGATGATGGCTTTGAGGTTTTTGCGCTGTTCTTCGATGAAGCGGATATCCGGCAGCACCAGATCCACACCCGGCAGGTCTAGTCCGGCAAAGGTGACACCGCAATCGACCATGATCCACTGGCGCTTTGACGCCGGACCATAGCCGTAAAGCGCCAGGTTCATACCAATTTCACCAACGCCGCCCAGCGGCAGAAATACGAATTCGTCTTTTGTTGTCATTGTTTTGTCTGTCCAATTCATGCCGAACCAGCGCAGTGGGAAAAGCGCTAGCACAGCCAAAGGCATCGGTTTTCATCGTTCATCCCGACACAGCCGATGCTAGGCTGAAGGGCGTCCTGCATTTACCGAGCAGCAGAAATGCTCCAGATTACGAGGGTCAAACGTCGGCGTTTCGCACCGTGCGGTTTAACCAAAAAATACGTCGCCGGCGGCGATGGAGCGCAACGGCCCGTCATCTTCTTCCAGCATCAGGAAACCATTATCATCTATGCCGGCAAAACGCCCGTGAATAGACCGATCGGGAAGATTGACCGTAATCGGCTCTCCGATACCACAGGCAGCCGCCCGCCAGAGGCGCATGACCTCTGCCACGCCCTGACCGCGGTTCCACAGGTGAAGAACATGCGCCACTTCGCGAAAGAGATGCGCGAACAGTTCTTCCGGCCCGCAAGATGCGCCGTGTTCACCAAGGCGGGTGACGGGATAAGCGGGATTGTCCGGCATATGGGCGATGTTGATGCCGATGCCGATGACCAAAGCCGTGCGGCCATCCGCCAGACCTTCGGCTTCCATCAGAATGCCGCAGGTCTTTTTGCGTCCGATGAGAATGTCGTTCGGCCATTTGATTTCCAGCGGAGCGCCGTTTGGCGGCAACACCGCGCCAACGGCACGGTAAACCGCAAGCGCAAAAGCAAGCGGCAAAGAGCCGATGCTGTCCATGGGGGCCGGATTGATCAGAAGAAGGGAAGCGTAAAGATTGCCGGGTTCAGACACCCAAGGCCTGCCGCGACGGCCACGGCCACCGGTCTGGCGTGTGGCGGTGACCCAGAGATTACCGCCATCACCTGCCCGTGCACGGGCAAAACATTCAACATTTGTCGATGACGTTTCCGCCAAAGCCTCGTGCCGGAAGTCATCCAGTGACACCCGGCCCGTTTTCATGTGTGTCTCGCTCAAAAGAACGTCTTTGCTGCGGCGTTGACCGCGTTGCTCAAGGTTCCACCGAACACGACAAAGCCCAGAACGAAGAGACCGGAGAGCGCGTAAACGATCCGCAATTCGCCAGCAGGCTTTTCAAAGCCGCCGCTTTTGGCCTCATCGAACCACATGACCTTGACGATGCGCAGGTAGTAGAACGCACCGACGACGGAAGCGATCACACCGATGACGGCCAGCGGATAAAGCTGCGCTTCGATGGCTGCGAGGAAAACATAGTACTTTCCGAAGAAGCCAGCCAGCGGCGGAATACCCGCAAGCGAGAACATCAGGATGGTCAGCACCAGCGCCATGAACGGGTTGGTGGAGGCAAGACCGGCCAGATCGTCAACGCTTTCGACATTGCCGATTTCCTTGCGTCGCATGGCCAGAATGCAGGCGAAGGTGCCAAGCGTCATGCCCATGTAAACGGCCATGTACAGTGCCACGCCGGACACGCCAGCCTGGCTACCGGCGGCGAGACCCACCAGGGCATACCCCATGTGACCGATGGACGAATAGGCCATCAGACGTTTGATGTTTTTCTGGCCGATGGCCGCGAAAGCACCGAGCAGCATGGAAGCGATCGAGATGAAGACGACGATCTGCTGCCAGTCTGCAAACACAGGCTGGAACGCATCGATGACGATACGGACGAAAATCGCCATTGCGCCGATCTTCGGTGCCGCAGCCAGAAAGGCCGTTACCGTGGTCGGTGCGCCTTCATAAACGTCCGGCGTCCACATGTGGAATGGAACGGCGGAAATCTTGAATGCCAGACCGGCCAAAACGAAGACCAGACCGAAAACGAGGCCGAGCGAACGGGTTTCAGACGACAGAACAGCGGCGATTTCGCTAAAGCCGGTGTTGCCGGTGAAGCCGTAAACCAGCGACATGCCATAGAGCAACATGCCGGAAGACAGGGCGCCGAGAACGAAATATTTCAGGCCCGCTTCCGTGGAGCGCAGGCTCTCGCGGTTGATGGCGCAGATGACGTAGAGCGCCAGCGACTGAAGCTCGAGCGCCATGTAAAGCGAAATCAGGTTGTTGGCCGAGATCATCAGCAGAATGCCGAGTGTTGCCAGAACCAGCAACACCGGAAACTCGAAACGACCAATCGGCTCAAAACGGCTTTGGCCGACCGACAGGATCAGCGCCACGATGGAACCGATCAGCGCCAGCACCTTCATGAAGTTGCCAAAGGCATCGGCGACGTAAACGCCGCCAAAGGCCAAACCGGTTGCAGGAGCAAAGATGATCCACAGAGCGGCGACAACCAGCAGAGCGACGGAAAGACCCGTAACCGTGTTGGTCGACTTATCGCCGGAGAAGACCCCAATCATGAGCAGCGCCAAGGCACCGACCGCAAGGATCAGCTCGGGCGTCGCGATGCGCAGACTGGCAAAAAGAATTTCAGCGGTCATGTCCAACAGGTCCTGTCGTCAGTTCAGAGAAAGCGCAACATTCTGCGCTGCCTGCAATGCGGCCGTATAGTTATTGATCAGAAGGTCCACCGACGCTGCCGTCGCATCGAAAACCGGTGCCGGGTAGACGCCGAAGAAGATCGTCAGTGCCACCAGCGGGTAAAGAATGACCTTTTCACGCGTGGAAAGGTCGAGCATGGCTTTCAGGCTTTCCTTTTCCAGCGCACCGAAGATCACGCGGCGGTAAAGCCACAGAGCGTAAGAGGCGGAAAGAATGACGCCCGTTGCTGCGAACAGACCGACCCATGTGTTTGCACGGAACACGCCGATGATCGTCAGGAATTCACCCACGAAACCGGACGTACCCGGCAAGCCGACATTGGCCATGGTGAAAATCATGAAGGCGACCGCATATTTCGGCATGTTGTTGACGAGACCGCCATAGGCAGAAATCTCGCGGGTATGCAGACGGTCATAGATGACGCCGACGCACAGGAAGAGCGCGCCAGAGACGATGCCGTGCGACAGCATCTGGAAGATCGCACCCTGCACGCCCTGAACATTGGCCGCGAAGATACCCATGGTCACGTAACCCATGTGGGCAACCGACGAATAGGCGATCAGCTTCTTGATGTCGTCCTGCATCATCGCGACCAGCGAGGTGTAGATGATGGCGATGACCGACAGCGCGAAAACGAACGGCGCGAAATGTTCCGATGCAAGCGGGAACATGGAGAGCGAGAAGCGGATGAAACCATAACCGCCCAGCTTCAGCATGACACCAGCCAGAATGACCGAGCCTGCTGTCGGTGCCTGAACGTGGGCATCCGGCAACCATGTGTGGACAGGCCACATTGGCATCTTCACCGCAAAGGCGGCAAAGCAGGCCAACCACAGCCACGTCTGCATTCCGGCAGGGAAGCCGTGTTTCAGCAGTTCGGTCATATCAGTCGTGCCAGCCTGCCAGTACATCGCCATGATGGCGAGCATGGTCAGAACCGAACCGAGCAGCGTGTAAAGGAAGAACTTATAGGATGCATAAACGCGATCCTTGCCGCCCCACACGCCGATGATGATGAACATCGGGATCAGCGTTGCTTCGAAGAAGACGTAGAAAAGAACCGTATCCAGCGCGACGAACACGCCGACCATCACGACTTCCAGAAGAAGGAAGGCGATCATGTATTCCTTGAGACGCTTTTCGATGGATTCCCAGCTGGCCAGCACGCAAAACGGCATCAGGAACGTCGTCAGGATGACGAACAGCATGGAAATGCCGTCCACACCCAGATGGTAGGCGGCGATATTGCCAAACCATGCGTGCTTTTCGACCATCTGGAAACCGGGGTTCGAGTTATCGAAACCGATCCAGATGAACAGCGACACAACGAAGGTAAAAACGGTCGTCAGCAGCGAGACATTGAGAATGTTGCGGCGCCCAAAGGGACCGTTCTCATTTGTCAAAAGCAAGAGCACCACGCCGACGAGCGGCAGAAAGGTGACCGTTGAAAGAATAGGCCAATCGGTCATCAAAGGGCACTCCCGAGCATCATCCAGGTGACTAGAGCCGCGATACCAATCAGCATCGCAAAGGCATAGTGATAAAGGTAACCGGATTGCAGACGGACCACGCGGTTGGTCACATCAACCACGCGCGCTGCAATGCCGTTGGGTCCGTAGTTGTCGATGACAGCCACATCGCCCTTCTTCCACAGGAAGCGGCCAAGCGCCTTTGCGGAACGAACGAAGAGGAAATCGTAGAGTTCGTCGAAGTACCACTTGTTGAGCAGGAACTGGTAGAGGCCGCGGTGGGTCTCGGCCAGGCGCTTCGGTGTCTCAGGCGACTTGATATACATGTACCAGGCCGTGACGAAACCGAGTGCCATCGCGAAGAACGGGCTCCACTTTACCCACAAAGGAACGTGGTGGAATTCCTCGAGAATTTCGTTGCTCGGAAGTGTGAACAGAGCACCCTTCCAGAATTCTGCATATTCGTGGCCGAAGAAATACCCTTCGAAAACGACACCGGCAAAAATCGCACCGACAGTCAGAACAAAAAGCGGGATCAACATCACCATGGGCGATTCATGGACATGGTGCATGACATCTGCGGACGCGCGTGGCTTGCCGAAGAATGTCATGAACGCCAGACGCCAGGAATAGAAGCTGGTGAACAGGGCCGCGATGACGAGAAGCGTGAAGGCAAAACCGGCAACCACATTATGCGACGCATAAGCGGATTCGATGATGACGTCCTTGGAGAAGAAACCGGCAAAACCGATCATCGTGCCGGGAATACCAACGCCTGTCAGCGCCAGCGTACCGACCGTCATCGTCCAGAAGGTGATGGGGATATGCTTGCGCAGGCCACCCATGTACCGCATGTCCTGCTCACCATCCACAGCGTGAATGACGGAACCTGCGCACAAGAACAGCAGCGCCTTGAAGAAAGCGTGCGTGAAGAGGTGGAATACGGCGGCGCCATAAGCACCGACGCCCAGCGCCACGAACATGTAACCAAGCTGCGAACAGGTCGAATAGGCGATGACGCGCTTGATGTCGTTCTGCACCAGACCAACGGTTGCGGCAAAGAACGCGGTGATGGCACCGACCAGCGTCACAACCGTCAACGCGTCAGGCGACAGTTCGAACAGCGGCGACATGCGGGCGACGAGGAAGACACCGGCTGTCACCATGGTTGCGGCGTGAATGAGGGCCGAAACAGGTGTCGGGCCTTCCATCGCGTCCGGCAGCCAAGTGTGCAGCAGGAACTGCGCCGACTTACCCATGGAACCCATGAACAGCAGCAGGCAGATGGCCGTCAGTGCATTCGCCTTGTCCAGCTGCATGCCGAACAGATTGATAACAGCTTCGGTGGACGCAGTGCCATCAGCAGGCAGATAGGTGCCGGCGGCCGCAAAGATCGTCTCGAAATTGATCGAGCCGAACAGCACGAAGATGCCGGCAATGCCCAGAATGAAGCCAAAGTCACCAACGCGGTTGACGATGAAGGCCTTCATGGCCGCAGCCGATGCGGATGGCTTCTTGTACCAGAAGCCGATCAGCAGATACGACGCCAGACCCACACCTTCCCAGCCGAAGAACATCTGCAACAGGTTGTCCGATGTGATCAGCATCAACATGGCAAAGGTAAACAGCGACAGATAGGCGAAGAAACGCGGGCGATGCGGATCGTGGTGCATGTAACCGATGGAATACAGGTGCACCAGCGTCGACACGGTGTTGACCACCACGAACATCACAGCCGTCAGCGTGTCGATGCGGAAAGCCCACTCGACATCGATGCCGCCGGACTGAATCCAGCGCATCACGGTGACCTTGATCACTTCACCCGGCTCATGGCTGAGCAGCGCGACGTTGATGAAGACAACCCATGACAGGATCGCAACCACGATCATCAGACCCGTGGTGATATATTCGGAAGCCTTGGCGCCGATGGAGCGGCCAAACAGGCCAGCGATCAGGAAGCCGATCAGCGGAAGAAAGACGATAGCCTTGTAGATCATAGCCTTATCAGCCCTTCATCATATTGACGTCTTCCACGGCAATCGATCCGCGGTTTCGGTAGAAGACTACGAGTATTGCAAGACCGATGGCCGCTTCCGCAGCAGCAACAGTCAGAATGAACAGTGCAAAGACCTGGCCCACGATATCGTTCAGGAAGGACGAGAACGCCACCATGTTGAGGTTGACCGCAAGCAGGATCAACTCAATCGACATCAGAATGACGATGACGTTCTTACGGTTGAGAAAGATACCGAAAATGCCGATCGTAAAGAGGATCGCGCTGACCGTGAGGTAATGGGAAAGACCAATTTCCATATTCTATATTCCTTGGATCCGTTCGCGCCTCAGATGCCCTGACCCGGCTTGACGTTGACTGTCGTTACGGCAGTCTTCGGGTCACGGGCAACCTGCTTGGAAATATCCTGCCGCTTGATATCGGTGCGGTGACGCAGCGTCAGCACGATAGCGCCGATCATGGCCACCAGCAGAATGAGACCTGCAAGCTGGAAGAAGTAGATGTAATTCGTATAGAGCACATCACCCAAAGCCGCCGTGTTGTTGCGCACGTCAGCAGGCGGGATCGGCATGGTGATGGATTTCGCGGCCTGCGGGTTCAGCACGCTGCCGCCCACCACGATGATGAGTTCGGCTGCCAGAATGATGCCGATCAGCGCGCCCATCGGGGCATATTGCAGCACGCCGGAGCGCAGCTCGGCAAAATCCACATCCAGCATCATGACGACGAAAAGGAAAAGCACCGCCACAGCGCCGACATAAACCACCAGCAGGATCATGGCGAGGAATTCAGCACCCGTCAGCAGGAAGAGCGCTGCCGCGTTGAAGAAGGTCAGAATGAGGAAGAGAACCGAATGAACCGGGTTCTTCGACGAGATGACCATGAACGCAGACGCCACCGCGACGAAAGCGAAGATATAGAAGAATATTGCGTGCAGACCCATGTTGGTGCCTTTTTGTCCTCACCGGACGAACGCGACCCTTAAAAGCCGCCCTGCCCGTTGCGTTCCTGCCAGCATGTACCGACAGGCATTTTACTGTTTACCCTCTCCGAAGCAGCGCCCCGAAGAAACCATGCTGCCTTAACGGTACGGCGCATCCAGAGCAAGGTTGCGTGCGATTTCACGCTCCCAGCGGTCGCCATTGTCGAGAAGACGCTGCTTGTCGAAATACAGTTCTTCGCGGGTTTCCGTCGCAAATTCGAAGTTTGGACCTTCCACGATGGCGTCCACCGGGCAGGCTTCCTGGCAGAAGCCGCAATAGATGCACTTCACCATGTCGATGTCGTAACGAACGGTGCGGCGCGTTCCATCATTGCGGCGTGGGCCAGCTTCGATGGTGATGGCCTGAGCAGGACAGATCGCTTCGCACAGCTTGCAGGCGATGCAACGTTCTTCACCGTTGGGATAACGGCGCAGAGCATGCTCCCCACGGAAGCGCGGGCTGACCGGACCCTTTTCGAACGGATAGTTCACCGTCGCCTTCTGTTTGAAGAAGTGGCGCATCGTCAAAAAGATGGCCGCGACGAATTCCTTGAGGAACAGTGAATTGACGGCTTGGGAAAGACTGGCCATCTCAACCTCCAAATCTGCAAGCGAGGACTAAAGACATCATCATGCGCCTGCCGTCAGCTTGAGTACGAATGCAACAATCACGACCATGGCGAGCGACAGAGGCAGGAAGACCTTCCAGCCAAGACGCATCAACTGGTCATAGCGGTAACGCGGAACGAATGCCTTCACCAGACCAAACATGAAGAAGACCATGCCGCCCTTGAGGATAAACCAGATAATCCCCGGAACCCAGTTCAGGAACCAGACATCCACGATGGGAAGCCAGCCGCCCAGGAAAAGGATGGTCGTCAGGCAGCACATCAAAACGATGGCAGCATATTCGCCCAGCATGAACATCATGTACGGGGTGGAGCCATACTCCACCATGTGACCGGCCACAAGTTCGGATTCCGCTTCCGGCAAATCGAAGGGTGGACGGTTGGTTTCAGCCAGCGCCGAAATGAAGAAGATGATGAACATCGGGAACAGCGGCAACCAGTGCCAGTCCAGGAAGGACGATGGCAGGCCGAGCGATGTGCCGATACCGGTGTGCTGAGCATTGACGATATCCGTCAGGTTCAACGAACCAACGCAGAGCAGCACGGTGACAATGACGAGGCCGATGGAGACTTCGTAAGACACCATCTGCGCTGCCGAACGAAGCGCGCCGAGGAACGGGTATTTCGAGTTCGAAGCCCAGCCGCCCATGATGATGCCGTAGACTTCAAGCGACGAAATCGCGAAGATATACAGAATACCGACATTGATGTTGGCGATCACCCAGCCATCCGCGAAGGGAATGACGGCGTAGGTTGCCAGCGCCAGCGTCACCGCGACCAGTGGCGCCAGCAGGAACACGGCCTTGTTGGCACCGGCCGGAATAACCGGCTCTTTCAGAATGAACTTCAAAAGGTCGGCGAACGACTGGAAGAGGCCGAAGGGACCAACGACGTTAGGGCCGCGGCGCAATTGAACGGCAGCCCAGATCTTGCGGTCCGCCAAGAGAAGGAAAGCGATCGATACCAGCAACAAAACGAGAAGCAGCAGAGACTGGCCGACAATAATCAGCGCTGGCCAGACATAGCTCCAGAAAAACAATTCCATAGTCCCCTACCCTTACTCTGCCGCAGCCTTGAAATTGTTGCGGGCCAATGCGGAACATTCGGCCATGACGGCGGACGCTCTCGCAATCGGGTTCGTCAAATAAAAATCCTTCACCGGCGAAGCAAAGCCCGCCTTGGAAAGTGTTCCGGCTTTACCAGCCAGCGCTTCGATATCCGCCACATCGCCGGCGGCAATCTCGTCACCTTCTGCAAAATGCGGATGCGCGATGAAGAGCTGCGCGCGAAGAGCAGACAGCGAATCGAACGGCAGCTTCTTGCCGAGAACATCGGAAAGCGCACGCAGGATTGCCCAGTCTTCACGGGCATCACCCGGTGCAAAACCGGCGCGGCTGCCGACCTGGACGCGGCCTTCGGTGTTGACCCAGATACCGGACTTTTCGGTATAGGCAGCACCCGGCAGGATAACGTCGGCGTTCATCGCACCGTTGTCACCGTGCGAACCGATGTAAACGGTGAGCTTTGCGGTTTTAGCCGACAGATTGATTTCGTCTGCGCCCAGCAGGAACAGAACGTCGGAAGATGCAACGATGGACGCAGCGTTGGCCGACTTTTCAGCCGGAACAAAACCGACATCCAGACCACCGACGCGGGCAGCTGCCGTGTGGAGAACCGAGAAGCCATTCCATTCCTGTGAAACAGCACCAACAGAAACGGCGAGCTTTGCAGCGGCAGAGAGAACCGCGGCGCCGTCTTCACGCGAAATCGCGCCCTGTCCGACAATGATCAGCGGGTTCTTGGCAGACTTCAGCTTTTCGATGAAGCTGTGCGAACCATTGGCCAGATCGGACAGTGTATCCGTGCCGGAGCCGAGATATTCGTAATCGTAACGCAGCTCACCAGCTTCACCGATCACGCCGATCGGGAAACCGCCGCGACGCCAACGCTTGCGAATGCGTGCGTTGAGAACGGCAGCTTCGTAACGCGGATTGGAGCCGATGATCAGCAGCGCGTCGGCATGTTCAATGCCTTCGATGGTGGTGTTGAACAGATAGCTTGCACGACCCAGCGATGGATCAAGTGCTGCGCCATCCTGACGGCAATCCACATTGGTGGAGCCGAGCGCGGACAGCAGCGACTTCAGCGCAAACATTTCTTCGACGGAGGACAGATCGCCAGCAATCGCGCCGATCTTATCACCGGACGTGGACGCCACGGCAGCCTTGATCGCGCCAAAAGCTTCGCCCCATGTGGCAGGCTGCAAGCGGCCATCCTTGCGGACGTAAGGCTTGTCGAGACGCTGGGTTTTCAGACCGTCCCAGATGAAGCGGCTCTTGTCGGAAATCCACTCTTCATTGATCGCTTCGTTGACACGCGGCATGACGCGCATCACTTCGCGGCCACGCGTATCGACGCGGATCGCAGAACCGAGCGCATCCATCACGTCGATGGTTTCGGTCTTGCCGAGTTCCCAAGGACGGGCAGTGAAGGCGAAAGGCTTGGATGTCAGCGCGCCAACCGGGCACAGGTCAACGACGTTGCCCTGAAGCTCTGAGGTCATCGCCTGTTCCAGATAGGTCGTGATTTCGGCATCTTCACCGCGACCGATCAGGCCGAGTTCGGAGATACCGGCCACTTCCGTGGTGAAACGAACGCAACGCGTGCAGTGAATGCAGCGGTTCATGACCGTCTTGACGAGCGGTCCGATGTATTTGTCTTCAACTGCACGCTTGTTTTCAGCATAACGCGAACCCGCGATACCGAAGGCCATAGCCTGGTCCTGAAGGTCGCATTCGCCACCCTGGTCACAGATAGGACAATCGAGCGGGTGGTTGATCAGCAGGAATTCCATCACACCTTCGCGGGCCTTTTTGACCATCGGCGTGTTGGTGAAAACTTCCGGCAACTCGCCGTTTGGTCCGCCGCGAATATCGCGAACGCCCATGGCGCAGGATGCAGCGGGCTTGGGCGGTCCGCCCTTCACCTCGATGAGACACATGCGGCAGTTACCCGCGACCGACAAACGCTCGTGAAAACAAAAGCGTGGAACTTCGGCACCAGCCTCCTCGCACGCCTGCAAAAGCGTGAAATGATCTGGAACTTCGATCTCTTTACCGTCAACCTTGAGCTTTGTCATGGTTCTACTTACGTCCTGTTGCCTGTCCGTCCCGCAACTCGTGCGTTCCGCAACAAATCCTGATCGCATCTGGCAAAGACTCATGCGCCAGATGCTTTAACGATGTATTGGATCGGTTACACCCGATCCCCGCCGCCCGCAACACCCTGACGGGTTTACTCGGCAGCTTCCAGCACAGCGCCATCATCCATGGCCCTGTAGGTGTATTGATCGATCCGCTTTTCGATTTCCGGACGGAAATTGCGGATCAGCGCCTGAACAGGCCATGCAGCAGCATCGCCCAGCGCGCAGATGGTGTGGCCTTCGATCTGCTTGGTCACTTCGAACAGCATATCGATTTCGCGCTTCTGCGCGTTGCCCTTCACCATGCGTTCCAGAACACGCCACATCCAGCCGGTGCCTTCGCGGCACGGCGTGCACTGGCCGCAGCTCTCATGCTTGAAGAAAGCAGCGATACGGGCAATGGCCTTGATGACGTCGGTGGACTTGTCCATGACGATCATGCCGCCGGTGCCGAAGGACGATTTCACTTCGCGCATCCCGTCGAAGTCCATGATGGCGTCCTTCATGTCCTCACCGCGAACGATGGGGCACGATGCGCCGCCCGGAATAACGCCGAGAAGATTGTCCCAGCCGCCACGAATGCCACCGCAGTGACGTTCGATCAGTTCCTTGAAGGACAGGCCCAGCGCATCTTCGAACGTGCAAGGACGCTCGACATGGCCGGAAACCATGAACAGCTTGGTGCCGACATTGTTCGGACGACCGATAGACGAAAACCACGACGCGCCGCGACGCAGAATTGTCGGCGCGACAGCGATGGATTCGACGTTGTTGACCGTGGTTGGGCAACCGTAGAGACCCATATTGGCCGGGAAAGGAGGCTTCAGACGCGGCTGACCCTTCTTGCCCTCAAGGCTTTCAAGCAATGCTGTTTCTTCGCCGCAGATATAAGCGCCTGCGCCGTGATGAACGTAAATATCAAAGTCCCAGCCGTTCTTGTTGTTTTTACCCAACAATCCGGCATCATAGCATTCATCGATAGCAGCCTGAAGCGCTTCGCGTTCGCGCATATATTCGCCGCGGACATAGATGTAGGCGGTGTGTGCGCTCATGGCGAAACCGGCGATCACGCAGCCTTCGATCAGCGTATGCGGATCGTGGCGCAGGATTTCGCGGTCCTTGCAGGTGCCGGGCTCGGATTCGTCGGCATTGACGACGAGATAATGCGGACGGCCATCGCTTTCCTTCGGCATGAAGGACCATTTGAGGCCGGTCGGGAAGCCAGCGCCACCCCGACCACGAAGGCCAGAGGCCTTCATCTCATTGATGATCCAGTCCCTGCCCTTTTCGATGATCTGCTTTGTGCCGTCCCAATGACCGCGCGCCAGAACACCCTTAAGGGACGTGTCCTTGAGGCCATAGAGATTGGTAAAGATGCGATCCTGATCTTTTAACATGCTTGACCTCTTTACCGCGGCTTCTTGCCGAAGACCTTGATGTATTCGGCTTCGCCACCCTTGGCGAGCGCCTCGGCCTGACGGACCCAATCGTCACGGTCGATACGACCCTTGAAATTCAGGTAGCCATCGACCCATTCGCGTTGCGCACCGTTCCAGCCGGCAACCTGAGCATAGGTGAAAATGCCCAGTTCGTTGAGAACAGCTTCGATTTTAGGGCCAACGCCCGAAATCAGCTTCAGATCATCCGGCGTTGCTGGCTTCTCGACCTTTGCAGGGCGGTTTGCGTCTTCCAGAGAAGGCTTGGAGATTTTCACCTCGCCAGAGCCTTCCTTTTCGGCAGCCTTGGCATTCGTCTCTGAGGCCTTCGGATCGGTCACGGGCGTCTTCAGCTTCGTGTCCGCTTCCGGCGCAGTCGTCTTCGGCTTTGCCGCTTCAGACGGTGCTGCGGCAGCAGCCGGTGCCGAGGTCGCCGGCGTTTCAGCAGGCTTGTCGAGATTGCTGCGATCCGGCTTGATCTCTTCTGTCAGCGTGGTGAGCGGACCAATCGGCGCCGAAAGATGACGGTCGATCTGCGGGCCTGGCTTGACGGTGTCGCCCTTGCCTGCCTCGAACGTATCGATGATCTCTTCCAGACGCTCAGGCGTCAGGTCTTCATAGGCATCCTTGAAGATGATGACCATCGGCGCGTTGACGCAGGCGCCCTGACATTCCACCTCTTCCCACGACAGCGTACCGCTTTCATTGGGTGTCAGCGGATCGTGGTGGATCTTGTGACGGCAGACATCCATCAGCGCTTCGGAACCGCGCAACATGCAGGGCGTGGTGCCACAGACCTGAATATGCGCTCTGGTGCCGACGGGCTTGAGCTGGAACTGCGTATAGAAGGTCGCGACTTCGAGCACGCGGATGTAAGCCATATCCAGCATGTCGGCGATCTTCTCGATACAGGCGCGGGTGACCCAGCCGTCCTGCTCCTGCGCACGCATCAGCAGCGGAATGACCGCAGACTGCTGACGTCCTTCAGGATATTTCTGGATCGTTTTTTCCGCCCATGCGGTGTTGTCCGCGTTAAACGCGAAACCCGTGGGCTGGAACTGATCTTCGGCTAGTCGACGAACGGACATACTTCCTCACGCCTCATCAATTTAACGACTCGCACCGCGATTTCGTCACCGTGACGAATTCGCAGGCATAGGCCGTTTTGTCTTTTTGCATGAACACAATGAATTTTCCGCCGTTGGGAAGCGAAGATTTGATTTCGTATCCCAATGACAGAAGCTGCTTAACAGTTGATGTGCCGCCACTTGATTGCGACGAAATACCCTCTTCCGCCGTTTGGGCGAAAAGTGGTGTCGTCGCAACAAGAAAAGCCGAGATGGCCAGCGGCAAACGCATCAGCGGTCAACCTCCCCGAACACGATGTCCAGAGAACCGAGAACCGCAGTCACGTCGGCCAGTTGGTGGCCCTTGCAGAGAAAGTCCATGGCTTGCAGATGCGCAAAGCCGGGAGCGCGGATCTTGCAGCGATATGGCTTGTTGGAACCATCCGCCACCACATACACGCCAAACTCGCCCTTCGGCGCTTCCACCGCGGCATAAACTTCGCCAGCGGGAACGTGATATCCCTCTGTGTAGAGCTTGAAGTGGTGGATCAGCGCTTCCATCGAACGCTTCATCTCGCCACGCTTCGGCGGCACGACCTTGCCATCCAGCGACGACACGGCACCAATGCGGTGCTTGCCCGACAGCAGCTCGATGCACTGCTTCATGATCTTCACCGATTCGCGCATTTCCTGCATACGGATCAGGTAACGGTCATAGCAGTCGCCGTTTTTGCCGACGGGAATATCGAATTCCAGATCGGAATAACATTCGTAAGGCTGCGAGCGGCGCAAGTCCCAGGCAGCGCCAGAACCGCGCACCATGACGCCCGTAAAGCCCCATGCAAATGCATCTTCCAGCGACACAATGCCGATATCGACGTTGCGCTGCTTGTAGATGCGGTTATGCGTCAGCAGTCCTTCGATGTTGTCGAGAACCGTGATGAACGGGTCGCACCACTTGCCGATATCCTCCACCAATTCCGGTGGAATATCCTGGTGCACGCCGCCCGGACGGAAATAGGCCGAGTGCATGCGCGCGCCGCAGGCACGCTCATAAAACACCATCAGCTTTTCACGCTCTTCAAAACCCCAGACCGGCGGCGTCATGGCGCCAACGTCCATGGCCTGCGTGGTGACGTTCATGATGTGCGACAGGATGCGGCCGATTTCGGAATACAGAACGCGGATCAACTGACCGCGCATCGGAATTTCCAGACCCAGCAGCTTTTCAACGGCAAGCGCGAAAGCGTGTTCCTGGTTCATCGGCGCAACGTAATCGAGACGGTCGAAATACGGGACGGCCTGAAGGTAGGTCTTGGTCTCGATCAGCTTTTCGGTGCCGCGATGCAGAAGGCCGATATGCGGATCGACGCGCTCGACGATTTCACCGTCGAGTTCGAGAACGAGACGCAACACGCCGTGCGCGGAAGGATGTTCCGGCCCGAAGTTGATCGTAAAATTGCGAACGTTATGTTCAGTCATGAGTGTTGCTCCGCCGACGTAATCATGGCGATGAATTCGGGGCCGGTCATGGTCTTTGTGGCCTGCGCGAACGAATAATTGGTCGGCTTTTCGTCTATGAAGATTTGCGATGCGAAACTGAAGCTGGATGGATCATTGAACGACTGCACAGACACGGCATGATGCGCACCGTCTTTGGAGCGCCACATCACCGTGCTGCCGCACGCCTTGCAAAAGCAGCGCTCACCCCATTCGGAGGAGGAATAAACGCCGAGATTCTGTTCGTTTTCCACCGAAACGCTTTCGCATTCAACGGCAAGAAACACGCCGCCAGACCAGCGACGGCAGATCGAGCAATGGCAAGCACCAACTTCACGGGCACCGATGCTCGCTTCGAAGCGAACGGCGCCGCAAAGACATTGTCCCTGCTCTTTCGCGGCAGCTTCGCTCATTGCTTGGCCTTTTCATCACCCGGAAGAACGTAATCCGTACCCTCCCAAGGGGAAAGGAAATCGAAGTTACGGAATTCCTGTTTCAGTTCGACTGGCTCGTAGAGAACGCGCTTCAACACGTCATCGTAGCGCACTTCCACAAAACCTGTGACTGGAAAATCCTTACGAAGCGGATGGCCTTCAAAACCGTAATCGGTCAGAATGCGGCGCAGATCCGAATGACCTTCAAACGGAATGCCATACATATCCCAAGCTTCGCGCTCGAACCATTCGGCACCAAGGAAAACCGGGGTTGCAGACGGCACGGCCTCGTCTTCCGCGACCTGCAACTTAATGCGAACGCGAAGGTTCTGGCGTGGCGACAGAAGATGGTAGACGACATCGAAACGCTTTTCGCGGGCCGGCCAATCCACGCCGCACACATCGATGATGTTGACAAAACCGCACTGCACGTCGTCGCGCAGGAAGGTCAACAGCGCGATGATGTTTTCCGGTGTCGTGTTCAGCGTCAGTTCGCCATATGCGATGACAGACGACTCTAACAAAGAGCCGCGCGCCTCATTCACATAGGCAGCAAGATCGTTGAGAGCTTCGCTCATTACTTATCTGTCCTTTGCCCTTAACGCTCGATCGTACCGGTACGCCGGATTTTCTTTTGCAACAGCAGCACGCCATAAAGAAGCGCCTCTGCCGTGGGGGGACAGCCCGGCACGTAGATATCTACCGGAACAACGCGGTCACAGCCACGCACCACAGCGTAGGAATAGTGGTAATAACCGCCGCCGTTTGCGCAGGAACCCATGGAGATCACGTAACGCGGCTCCGGCATCTGGTCATAGACCTTGCGAAGCGCTGGCGCCATCTTGTTGGTCAATGTACCGGCAACGATCATCACGTCCGACTGGCGCGGTGACGCACGCGGCGCAACACCGAAGCGCTCCATGTCGTAACGCGGGCCAGACGCCTGCATCAGACCTTCAACGGCGCAGCAGGCCAGACCGAACTGCATCCACATCAACGAACCGGTACGGGCCCAGGTGATCAGCTCGTCCGTGGACGTTACCAGAAAACCCTTGTCGGCCAGTTCATCGTTGATTTCAGAGAAATAGGCATCGTTGCTGCCAACGGGCTTGCCCGTCGACGGATCGATGATGCCCTTTGGCTTTTGCGCAACAAGCGTCGTGTCGTTTGGAGCTATGCCCATTCCAGCGCGCCCTTCTTCCACTCATAAATAAAGCCGATGGTCAGAACCAGAAGGAACACCATCATGGACCAGAAGCCGAACCAACCGATCTCACCGAAGGACACAGCCCACGGGAACAGGAACGCGACTTCAAGATCGAAGATGATGAAGAGGATCGACACGAGATAGAATCGAATGTCGAACTTCATACGGGCATCATCGAATGCATTGAAACCGCACTCAAAGGCGGAAAGCTTTTCTGGATCGGGATTCTTGTAAGCAACGGCAAAAGGCGCAATCAACAGCGCCAGACCGATGACAAGCGCGATACCGATGAAGATTGCGATCGGAATGTAGGAACTGAGGAGTTCAGTCATTGTCTCTTCCTTGCTCGACCGAGCGGCGAGCATATCCCTTTGGATGGTAACATCCTAGAGGTCGAAATTATGTTGCAACGCCGCAGTGGTTAGCGCAGCCTAGCACTCTCTGCAAGAGTTTAAGCACCATTTCAAGTCAATCGTGACACGGATTGGCCATTATAACGCGCAGGCACATTAGAAGATACCCGCGCAGACAGTGCTAAATCATTATAAAACATCGATAATTTGATTGTGGCGGTGGCCACCAAAAAGTCACACAAATTTGTGCGCAGCGGCACGAAAATTCATCCGGAAAAGCGTGAGAAACATGACTTTAAAAGGCTAGAAATCGGATCACTGAAACGATACCGAGTCCCGCCCAATGCACTGCCGTGCGGCAGTCTTCTTCATTATGAAGGGAGGAAATTGACATTTATTTGGAAAATAAATGGCGCGAGTGACGGGGCTCGAACCCGCGACCTCCGGCGTGACAGGCCGGCACTCTAACCAACTGAGCTACACCCGCGCATTTGTGGATCATGAAGATCCGTCGTTCTTGAGGAAGGAATGGCGCGAGTGACGGGGCTCGAACCCGCGACCTCCGGCGTGACAGGCCGGCACTCTAACCAACTGAGCTACACCCGCACATTCCTTAAAGACTGGCCTAAACCCGTCTTCCGAACTTGCCTCAGCAGTTCGTTGAGCGGCTAACTAAGGCGTTCGTGTTGGGGTGTCAAGCAGGTTTCACGACAAAAGAATAAGCTTGTGCATTTTGATTTCACAAACACGCACGAAGCCCCGGTTTCCCGGCGTTTTTCCATTTCAGTTTTTTTACGCTCCAAACATCAAACTTATCCACAGCCGCTCCAGACACCCCACCGACACCGAATCTCTTTCTCACAAGACGTGACGAACGGGCAGGATTCGTGTGCTTGTATAGGAGGACGTCATTTGGTCGCCCCATCGCCCCCAACATCATCGTCACCTCGACCGTTGCAACTGCCGTTTACATCCCTCCCCTCATCCATGTTCGCAACGGAACACAGAAAGCGGAATCGCCAGCCTCCCTCTCCGTTTTGCCAGACGCCAGAATGTCCAAAAACAGCCTCACGCTTTTGTCCGGAATTTTCCCGTTGTGGAAAACTTTTGTCGGCGAGCCCAACCTAAGCCGCCGAAACCTCTTCATTTCCAGGCTTTTTGACCACTTTTGACCCCGCCCAACAAAAACCGTTCCCAAACAAAAATCGAAAAAAACAAAAAAACTTCACAAAAGGTCTTGCGGTTTTTTTTCGATACCACTAGATCACAGCCACCGACGCAGTAGACACAATCTGCAAGACGCGACGGGCGATTAGCTCAGTTGGTAGAGCGCCTCGTTTACACCGAGGATGTCGGCGGTTCGAGTCCGTCATCGCCCACCATTCTTCAAAATATCCCTTAAATTCAGCGCGCTTACGTCTCTCTACGGCACTCAGTCGCAGGATTTGAGATGTGGTAAGTTCGATTTGCGCAGTATGCGCTTAAGCGCTCAACGCCCTCCATCGTATGAGCGCTTGGTGCGCGGCACTCCAACGTCGAAAATTCCCCCGGTTTCGACGTGTTACGATGTTACCAATACATTTTGCAGTTTATTAACTATATCCCCGCATCACCCAGAATAATGTGCAGTCTCGACACAAGAGGCGGGGCGATATGCATGAAATTACCCGTGAGATTCAATATTTCTAAACAAATTGTCGTCCATAATCATCGCACCGACTTCATGATGAAGCCGCTTTTTATGGGATGAACCATGTCTGCGAACTCAATCGTCACGCTGGCGCTGATTGCGCTGCCGATCTACTTCTTCTTTCGCTGGGTGCAATACGACTCAGAAAAGCAGGATAAGCCGAAGTAGAAACATTCCTCGGCCCCTCCCTACTCCTTACAGACCGCCATCAACCATCCGCTGGATGGCCATATGTGGTGAAAACACCGCCTTGATATATGATGGCTGGATCTTTCGGGTCTTCCTTACCCGCTTGAGCAAGCACCTCGGCGCGCCACTTCGCCGAGCTATCCTGCGGCTTCCAGCCGAGGAATGACACATTGCCGTTATCCCACCAGCTTTCGTCATTGTTGGACGCGCCATAGACGACGGCGTTGCCCAATCGCGGAGCTTCGAACGCACGCGCACACAGCGACACGAAATCTTCGACGCTGAACCATGTCGCCAACATGCGCGTGGTCTGGGGTTTTGGTGTCAACGAGCCAATCCGCACGGAGAGTGTCTCCTGCCCGAATTTATCGAAATAAAAGCTCGCCAGATTTTCTCCGAAGCATTTTGAAACGCCATAGAGCGAATCGGGCCGCACCTGCGAAGTGCTGTCGAGCTTTTCATCGCGGGTGTGATAACCGATCGTGTGGTTGGAACTGGCAAAGATAATACGCGGCTGGCCGTTGTGACGCGCCGCCTCGTACAGATTATAGACGCCTTCGATATTGCCCTTGAGGATAAGCTCGAAGGGCTTCTCCACCGAAATGCCGCCAAGATGGATAATGCCGTCGACGCCCGCCACGGCGGCATCGACTTCGGCTCGGTTGGAAAGATCGCATTTCACGAAGCTCTCATGCGCGGCCAGATCGGTGATATCCACCAGATCGGACAGCACGACTTTCTCGGCCAATCCCGTCAGCAATGGGCGAACGGCCTTGCCTACGCCACCGGCAGCACCGGTCAATAACAACGTCTTCAGCATGTTTCCTCCACATTGCCGTTTTGCATACCACACACTAAAAACAGGCGTGTGGTCATACATAAACTCTCCCGTTATCTTATCTCTACGCCAGACACGGGCTTATTTTCAAGGGGCGATGACAAAACGGAAAGTGTGATCATCAACAATAACGCCCAACTGTCATTCAAAACAAACGATCTTTCCTCGTCGAAAAATCAGCATCAAAAACTCCCAACTCATAATACAAGTTGTTGACAAAGGTAATATCTCGAATATTATCGCCACAAGCTAACAATTGGAGACAAGAATTTTATGGCTATGGACCCACAGGAACTCAAGGTCGCACTGGGCGCGGGCCTTCTCTCTTTCCCCGTCACCGCTTTCGACAAACAAGGCGAATTCAACGAAAAGCCGTACCTTGATCACGTTGGCTGGCTGTCCGGCTTCGACGCGACCGTGCTTTTCGCTGCGGGCGGCACAGGCGAATTTTTCTCGCTTGCACCGGAAGAAGTCGCGACTGTCGTGAAGGCGGCCAAGTCCGCTGCCGGTTCTGTTCCCATCGTTTCCGGTTGCGGTTACGGCACCAAGATTGCCATTCAGATTGCCCAGAGCGCTGAGAAAGCCGGTGCGGACGGCATTCTGCTGCTGCCGCATTACCTGATGGATGCGTCGCAGGCTGGCCTTTATGCGCACATCAAGGCCGTGTGTGATTCGATCTCCATCGGCGTGATGGTTTATAACCGCGACAACTCCATTCTGACGGCTGAAACGCTTCAGAAACTGTGCGACGCCTGCCCGAACCTCGTTGGCTTCAAGGATGGCTCCGGCGATATTGGCCTGGTGCGCAAGATCACGGCCACGATTGGCGAACGCCTGACGTATCTCGGCGGTATGCCGACAGCCGAACTTTTCGCCGATGCCTATCTTGGCGCTGGCGTGACGACCTACTCGTCTGCCGTGTTCAACTTCGTGCCTGCTCTGGCGCAGGATTTCTACAAGGCGCTGCGCGCAGGTGACAGGGCAACGACCGACCGCATTCTCGTCGACTTCTTCTATCCTTTCATGGACATTCGCAACCGCCAGAAGGGTTATGCCGTTTCCGCCGTCAAGGCTGGCGTTCGTCTGCTCGGCTTTGATGCCGGCCCGGTGCGCGCGCCATTGACAGACCTGACCGAAGAAGAAATCGGCCTGCTCGAAAACCTGATCGGACCTTACAAGTCATGAAAATAGCGGCGGTTCGCACTCATCTCCTCGATTATAAGCTGGGCCATGCCTTCGAAAGCGCGTCCATGCGCTTCGACAGGCGCATCCACTGCCTTGTCGAGATCATATGCGATGATGGCACCGTGGGCTGGGGCGAATGCCTCGGCCCGGCAAAGCCGAATGCTGCCGTTGTGGCTGCTTATACCCCTCACCTCATCGGTAAAGACCCGCTCGATATCGAGATCATCTGGCATCAGCTTTACAATCTGCTGCGGGATCAGGGCCAGCGCGGCCTGACTGTGACCGCGCTCAGCGGCATCGATATCGCCCTGTGGGATATCAAGGGCAAGCGGTTCGGCACGTCGGTGTCGCGCCTGCTGGGTGGCCGTTTCCGTGAAAGCGTCCATGCCTATGCCACCGGCTCTTTCCGCAAGGATGGTGTCGATGCGGTGTCCGATGTCGCAGCGGAAGTTGCGGGTTACGCGAAACAGGGTTTTCACGCGGTCAAGATCAAGATCGGTTTTGACGTGGCGGAAGACATCGCCGTCATTCGTGCGGCACGCGAAGCCGTTGGACCGGATGTTCGCATCATGATCGATGCCAACCACGGTTACGATGCGCTGGAAGCCATCGAAGTCGGCAAGGCGCTTGCGCCTTTGGGCATCGATTGGTTCGAAGAGCCCGTCGTGCCGGAGCAACTGGATGCTTACCGCGCCGTTCGTGCCGGTCAGCCTATTCCGGTTGCGGGTGGTGAGACCTGGCATGGTCGCTATGGAATGCGAGAACCGCTGGAAAGCCGTGCGGTCGATATTCTCCAGCCGGATTTGGCGGGTAGCGGCGGTTTTTCCGAAACCAAGCGCATTGTCGATCTTGCAACGCTTTACGGTGTTCGCGTGGTTCCGCATGTGTGGGGCACAGGCGTTGCCATTGCTGCGGCGTTGCAGTTCATGGCTTACCTGCCGCCAGACCCCGCCAGACGCAACCCACGTCCGCCCATTCTGGAGTTTGACCGCACCGAGAACCCATATCGTCAGGCCGTGCTGACCAGCCCGCTGGACCATGTGAACGGCGTGGTGCAAATCCCGGATGGACCCGGCCTCGGCATCGAAATCAATCGCGCCGCACTGGAGCAATATGCCTTGAAAGATTCGTGATCTTTGGGTGAAAGATCGCGATAGAAAAAGCCGGGTGTTTTGCACCCGGCTTTTTTGATTGGGATGGCTTACTGTCTCGCAATAGCGGCCCTCATTCTCCGTCACCCCGGACCTGATCCGGGGTCCAGTGCGATCAAGTCCTTGATCGCAAGAGACTCCTTCTCGCCGCAGACGCGGCGAACTGGATGCCGGGTCAAGCCCGGCATGACGGGAGTGAAAGTCAGCTTAGTTCATAACCTTCAGTTCAACCGGGAAGAACAATGTCTCGCCAGAGCTGTCATCCACGCCATCATTGTCCGTTACGGCAAAGGCCTTGCCGGATTTGTCGAACGTGAAGCCTTCCAGCTTGTCGACGACATAACCGTTGGTCTGCCCCTTCAAATCGGGAATGAAGTCGTGCACTTCGGTCTTCTTCACCAAAGGCAATTCTCCACCGATCTTGCCGGGTTTCAGGTCGGCAATGGCAACGCTGTAAAGCTTCTTGATCTTTGCCTTGTCGCCAACCTGGTTGTCGCGCTCAACGATGTAGACGTTGTCGCCGTGTGCGGTGATTTCAGACAGGCCGACCCATGCACCTTCCGGTGCCTTGTCCAGCGGATAGTGCACGGCGCCCCATTCCTTGGACTTTGGATTGTAAGAGACCAGCTTTACTTTGCCCTTCTCTTCCTTGCCCCATTCACGCTGAACAGCCATCCACAGCGTGGCATCATCGCCCTTGCCGATCATCGTCACGCCTTCAAAACCAAAGCGCGTTTCGCCTTCCAGCAATTCTTTTGGAAGTGCGATTTCGGCTTTGATCTCGCCCTTGGCATTGACGTTATACAGCGCGTGCGGAACGAGCTTTTCGCTGTTGCCTTCAGAAGCAACCCAGAAGCCGCCCTTGCCGTCCAGCG
The DNA here is from genome assembly GCF_033957765.2 of Agrobacterium sp. rho-13.3. NCBI lineage: Bacteria > Pseudomonadati > Pseudomonadota > Alphaproteobacteria > Hyphomicrobiales > Rhizobiaceae > Agrobacterium > Agrobacterium sp. rho-13.3. The sequence goes on along the minus strand of NZ_CP192774.1, from coordinate 908,918 downwards.
TAATGCCTTCCATATCAAGCTTCTGCGCAGCCAAGCCATCACGCTTTACGCGCAAGACGCTGGTGATGACGGCTGGCTTCTTCGTGGCGTCGATGGTGTAGATCGATGGCTGGTTGCCATAGACGGAGTCGGAGATGGCATAAAGAGTGCCTTCTTTTTCCGCGTCCGCAACGAGACCGGAAAGAGCGCCCCAACCGATCGGCGCGCCATCGACCGTGGCGGAAACGAGCTGCGGGTAAGCCGCTTGGCCTTCGGCGCGCTCATAAATCATGACATGCGAACGTGCCGCGCCATCTTCCACCAGATCGGCCTCATTGGCCGTGACAAGCAGGTTGCGCGAAGGAATGGCAACGGCACCTTCCGGCGAGATACCGGACGGCAGAAGCTGCGTCAGCGTCGGCTCGCCGCCGGTGTCCTTGTAAACGCCGACCACAGAGGCGCGCTCAGCCAGTACGAAGAAATATTTCTCACCGCCAAACGTCGCAACTTCCAGACCTTCAGGCTCGATGCCCTTGGCTCTGGAGCGCTTTTCAGGATAGTGGCCGATGGCCGCAACGGCGTGTTCGAGAGACGCACCCGCTTCATAGAGAAGCTTGCCGGACTTATCGAAAATCGTGAAGCCGCGTGAGCCGCCTTCCCAATCGCCTTCGTTGGCGATCACGATGCGCTCATTGTCCAGCCACTTCACGGCATCCGGCTCGCGCTTGCGTGCATCTTGGCTGTCGGTGAATTTCAACTGGCCATCGGTCTTGGTGTCGATGCCTTTCAGATCAACCGTGCCTGCGGAAAAGTGGCTTGTGACCTTGCCGCTCTTGCCATCGATAATCGCGATATGATTGTTTTCCTGAAGGGTCACGGCGATTTCGCCGTTGGCATTGATGGAGACGAACTCTGGCTCCGGATCTTCCGGTGCGATCTCCGCGATGCCCGTCAAATCGATTTTCTTGAGCGTGGAGCAATCGGCAGCGCCGTTCGTCAAACCTATTGTCACGACGAAACCGGCTGGCAACTGTGGCAGCGCACCGTCGTTGACCTTTTCGTTACGCTCGTTTTCGATGGCGATGGCAACAAAGCTCTTGTCGGGAGACACGGCAACGGAATCAGGCTGGCCGCCGAGGTCGCAGCTCGCTTCGATTTTCTTCGTTGCAACGTCGACAGTCACCAGTTTGCCGGAGGGCTTTACGAAGCTCTCAGAGGTGTTGACGCCGGCCAGCACCTTGGCGCCGGACACGGCAACAGATGTCGGTTCGCCGTCCAACAACAGCGCGCCAAGCGCTTTTGGCGCCTTGGCATCGGTAATATCGACAAAGCCGATGCCACCCAGCGGGCTGTCGGAATAGATCAGCGTCTTGCCGTCTTCACTGGCCGCGACGATTTCGGCAGATGTGACGGTTTTCTGATCCTTGTCAGACGGCAGGTTCAGCGCCACGGGAAAGGACGCGATACGGTTGAACACCTGCTCGGCGGCGGCGGGAAATGCAACGGATGCAAAAAGTGCTGCGGTGAGTGCCGCGCTTGAAAAACGAAATGTCATAGTGTCCCCTTCAATGCAAAAAAATGCATGAATCGCTTCTGCGGCATTCACGTAACAAACACATGACAATCAGAACGTGTTGACAAACAAAAAGCCCGATCGCGTGGATCGGGCTTTTTGCATTTCTTCGACATCATTTCGCAAAACAGCGCGAAGTGCCAAATTTTTCCTCGTGTACCTGAAAATCGCCCGCACGCCGCAGGCGCGAGCAATCTTAGGAAACTTAGGAGTTAACTGCTTCCTTCAGGCCCTTGCCTGCGGAGAACTTTGGTACGTTGCGAGCCGGAATATCGACTTCTGCACCCGTAGACGGGTTACGGCCCTTGGAGGCTTCGCGACGGCTTACAGTGAAGCTGCCGAAGCCAGCGAGACGGATATCGCCACCGCTCTTCAGTTCGTTCTGTACAGTTTCGAATACCGCGTCAACTGCGGAAGCGGCATCAGCCTTCGTGAGACCAGACTTTTCGGCAACTGCAGAAACGAGCTCATTCTTGTTCATGTTTCCACCCCTTTCAATGGTTTGAAACGACTCAAATTGGGTCGGCGCAGAATACGAATGCATTCGCGCACCGCAACCCAAAAGCGCCGGAATGGCCTGAAAAACAAGGGGTCTGATATTCTTTTCACAAAAAAGGCTGGCATTTCTGCCAGCCTTTCAACGATTTTGTGCTAATTTAGCATCACGACCAACAATCGCATATCAATGCGCGATTGTTTGACCATTATCATCGACACCCTCAACGGTGGCGATAACCGGCGTCTCGATGCTGCCATCCCATTCGATCGGCTCTGGCACGCGGGTCAGCGCGTGTTGCAGAACTTCACCCATGCGCGATACCGGGATGATTTCCATCTCGTTTTTCACGTTGTCGGGAATATCCGCCAGGTCCTTGGCGTTCTCTTCCGGGATCAGCACTTTCTTGATGCCGCCGCGAAGTGCGGCAAGCAGTTTTTCTTTCAATCCACCAATCGGCAGGACACGACCACGCAGGGTGATTTCGCCTGTCATCGCAACGGTTTTGTTCACCGGAATACCGGTCATGATCGAAACGATGGCGGTTGCCATGGCAACACCGGCGGATGGGCCATCCTTGGGGGTCGCACCTTCTGGAACGTGAACGTGAATGTCCGACTTGTCGAAACGTGGCGGTTCGATGCCGAAGTCCACTGCACGCGACCGGACATACGATGCCGCCGCCGAGATGGATTCCTTCATCACTTCCTTCAGGTTGCCGGTCACGGTCATACGACCCTTACCCGGCATCATGACGCCTTCGATGGTCAGCAACTCGCCGCCCACTTCGGTCCATGCCAGACCGGTAACGACACCGACCTGATCTTCGCCTTCGGCTTCACCGTGACGATAACGCGGAACACCCAGATAGTCGTTGATGTTAGCCGCCGTCACCGCCACAGAGGTGGACTTGCCCTTGATGATTTCCGTCACGGCCTTGCGGGCGAGCTTCATCAGTTCGCGCTCAAAACTACGAACACCGGCTTCACGCGTGTACTGTTGGCTGATGGCCATCAGGGCATCGTCGCTGACGGAAAACTCTTCCGGGCGCAACGCATGTTCCTTGATTGCCTTTGGCAACAGGTGACGCTTGGCGATTTCGCGCTTTTCGTCTTCCGTGTAACCGGCAATACGGATGACTTCCATACGGTCCATCAATGGGCCAGGAATGTTCAGCGTATTGGCCGTGGTCACGAACATCACGTCCGACAGGTCATATTCCACTTCGAGATAGTGGTCCATGAATGTGGAGTTCTGTTCCGGATCAAGCACCTCCAGCAGAGCGGAGGACGGATCGCCACGGAAATCCTGTCCCATCTTGTCGATTTCGTCGAGCAGGAAGAGCGGGTTCGCCTTCTTGGCCTTCTTCATCGACTGGACGATCTTGCCGGGCATGGAGCCAATGTAGGTCCGACGATGACCGCGGATTTCCGCCTCATCACGCACGCCACCCAGCGCCATCCGCACATATTCGCGACCGGTTGCCTTGGCGATGGACTTCGCAAGCGATGTCTTGCCAACACCCGGAGGACCAACGAGGCACAGGATAGGGCCACGGATTTTCGTCGCACGGGCCTGTACGGCCAGATATTCGACGATGCGTTCCTTGACCTTGTCCAGACCGAAATGATCCTGCTCGAGAATCTTCTCGGCAGCCGCAAGGTCGGTCTTGATCTTGGACTTCTTGCCCCATGGCAGAGCCAGCAACCAATCCAGATAGTTGCGTACGACGGTTGCTTCCGCAGACATCGGGCTCATCTGACGCAGCTTCTTCATTTCGGCTTCCGCCTTTTCGCGGGCCTCCTTGGAGAGCTTGGTCTTGGATACGCGTTCTTCCAGTTCAGCCATCTCGTCACGGCCATCTTCGCCGTCACCGAGTTCCTTCTGGATCGCCTTCATCTGCTCGTTCAGGTAATATTCGCGCTGGGTCTTTTCCATCTGGCGCTTGACGCGCGAGCGGATGCGCTTTTCAACCTGAAGAACGGAAATCTCGCCTTCCATGAAGCCAAGCGCTTTTTCAAGGCGCTGCTTGACGCTCACCGTTTCAAGCATTTCCTGCTTTTCGGTGATCTTGATGGACAGGTGAGACGCAACCGTGTCGGAAAGCTTCGAATAATCGTCGATCTGGCCGGCGGCACCAACCACTTCCGGCGAAATCTTCTTGTTGAGCTTCACATAGCTTTCAAATTCCGACACCACCGAGCGAGACAAAGCCTCGATCTCGACAGGGTCTTCCTTCGGCTCGTCCAGCAACACGGCCGTGGCTTCATAGAAGTCTTCACGGCCCGTGTAGTCTTCGATCTTTGCGCGGCCTTTGCCTTCCACCAGAACCTTCACGGTTCCGTCGGGCAGCTTGAGCAATTGCAGCACGTTGGCCACCGTACCGACCTTGTGAATGGCCGATGGATCCGGATCGTCGTCACCGGCGTTAATCTGCGTGACAAGCATGATCTGCTTGTCAGAGCCCATGACTTCTTCCAGTGCACGAATGGATTTTTCCCGTCCGACGAACAGCGGAACGATCATATGCGGGAAAACGACAATGTCGCGCAGAGGGAGTACGGGATAAGTACCGCCAGATGCAGCAGACGTGATGTTCGTCATATCATTTCCTTTCAATGGCCCCTTCATGAAGGGACGCTTGCCGGACTTTCTTTGGGAGTTTCCGGCATATTCTTTGTCGTGACTGAAAGTGGAGTTTGCCACTGTCATTTTCAAGTCACGAAAACAGATAGCCTTCCGAACCGGGCAGGCTGAAATTTCGAAAAACGCAATACGCAACCAAACGCTTCACACTTTCCGCCATCCGCCCGCCATGCCGATTCGGAAACAGCAGCAGACGTTCAAATAAACGTCACATCGCTCTGCAAATCACTTCTAAAACTTTATCAGGAAAGAGCAATCCGCTCCAAACGCAAAATCAGGCAGCATCGCAATATTGCGACCTTTCCCGTGCATAATACGAAAAAAAGGCCCGCCTGAGGCGAGCCTTTCGATCTTGCTTGGCGTTCCCGGCACAATCAGGCGGAAACGTTTGCTTTCTCTTCCTGCCGTTCCGAATAGATGTAAAGCGGACGGGCGGTGCCGCTCACGACCTCATCCGAGATCACCACTTCACGAACGCCTTCCAGCGTTGGCAATTCGAACATCGTGTCGAGCAGGATTTTTTCCATGATCGAACGCAGACCACGCGCACCGGTCTTGCGCGTGATTGCCCGGCGGGCAATTTCGCGAAGAGCGTCTTCGTGGAATGTCAGTTCGACGTCTTCCATCTCGAACAGGCGCTGGTACTGCTTGATCAGAGCGTTCTTCGGCTCCGACAGAATCTGGATCAGCGCGTCTTCATCCAGATCTTCGAGCGTTGCCAGAACCGGCAGACGACCGATGAATTCAGGGATGAGGCCGAACTTGACCAGATCTTCCGGCTCCAGCTCACGCAGCACCTCGCCAACACGACGATCATCTTCGGCCTTTACCGTTGCGCCGAAACCGATGGAGGTCTTTTCGCCACGGGCAGAGATGATCTTGTCGAGACCGGCAAATGCGCCGCCGCAAATGAACAGGATGTTGGTCGTATCCACTTGCAGGAATTCCTGCTGCGGATGCTTGCGACCACCCTGTGGAGGAACGGAAGCAACCGTGCCTTCCATGATCTTGAGAAGCGCCTGCTGAACGCCCTCACCCGAAACGTCGCGCGTGATGGACGGGTTGTCCGACTTGCGTGAAATCTTGTCGACTTCGTCGATATAGACGATGCCGCGCTGGGCGCGTTCCACGTTATAATCCGCAGACTGGAGCAGCTTGAGAATGATGTTTTCAACATCCTCACCCACGTAACCAGCTTCGGTCAGCGTCGTGGCATCTGCCATGGTGAACGGCACGTCGATGATGCGAGCGAGCGTCTGGGCAAGATAGGTCTTGCCGCAACCGGTCGGACCGACCAGCATGATGTTCGACTTCGCCAATTCGACATCGCCATTCTTGGAGGCATGTGCGAGACGCTTGTAATGGTTGTGAACAGCCACGGAGAGGATTTTCTTCGCCTGCTTCTGGCCGATGACATATTCATCGAGAACCTTGATGATGTCCTGCGGGGTGGGAACACCCTCACGCGACTTCACCATCGATGTCTTGTTTTCTTCACGGATGATGTCCATGCACAATTCGACGCATTCATCACAAATGAATACCGTCGGCCCGGCAATAAGCTTCCGGACTTCGTGCTGGCTCTTGCCGCAGAATGAACAATAGAGTGTATTTTTTGAGTCGCCGCCGTTGCTGCCGCTGACTTTGCTCATATCTCTTTCCTTCCAGCACGCCGCTGGTCCGCCAAGCGGATCGCGATCAACTTACCGTCTGCCGACACGGTCGCTTCCCATAAGCATCCATGTCCGCTTCGTTCCCGGGGTACTAACCGCATCAGATATCTGACCTGATAAACGGCGGCAACGAATTCCCCTTCAAACTCCGAGGCGGATCACGCCTCGGCATTTTTCTGTCTGTCTATCCCGTCATCAAACCAAATCAGGTTTTTGTAGGACCGACTCAAAGCTATGTCATAAAATTTCAACACAGCCTTAATATCTACTATTAGCGCTTTATTCTGCGGTTTAAACCCCGAATTTAATATCTGGGGTTCAAACAACCGTCAAAAGTAAACGCCTTAGCTTGCGGTTGCGCCTTCGGCTTCCTGACGCGACGTCAGAATTCTGTCGATAACGCCCCAGCTTTTCGCTTCATCCGCATCCATGAAATGGTCACGATCGAGCGTGTTTTCAACTTCTTCCAGCGTGCGGCCCGTGTGCTTCACGTAGACTTCATTGAGGCGACGCTTCATTTTGATGATATCGCGCGCATGGCGTTCGATATCGGAAGCCTGACCCTGGAAGCCTCCGGATGGCTGGTGAACCATGATGCGGGCGTTTGGCGTGCAGAAGCGCATACCCTTTTCGCCAGCCGCCAGAAGCAGCGAACCCATGGACGCAGCCTGACCCACGCACAGCGTGGAAACTGGCGGGCGAATGAACTGCATCGTGTCATAGATCGCCATACCGGCGGTCACGACACCACCGGGAGAATTGATGTATAGCGCGATTTCCTTCTTCGGATTTTCCGATTCCAGGAAAAGAAGCTGCGCGCAAACGAGCGAAGCCATATGATCTTCCACCGGACCAGTGAGGAAGATGATCCGCTCTTTGAGAAGGCGCGAGTAGATATCATAGGACCGTTCGCCGCGATTGGTCTGTTCCACGACCATCGGCACCAGAGCCATGGCGGTATCAACTGGATTTGTCATGTCCGTCCTTTGTCCAACTCTTAACCGGACGCTTTCGCGCCCGGAATCAATTCTATTCGTCTACCCACTACATAGAGTGTGATTGCCCGGTTCTTCAAGACTCACGCGGCGGATATCCTTAATGACGTCCAGGTAAACATTTCATTTCGCCTTACAAGCCCCGGAGCAACGACACCACCTGTATTGTGGCGGCGGGCGACCTCATCAACGGCGAAACACGATGTTGGTCAACCAAATATTAAGGGCGCGAAAAATAATCGTGCCCTAACCTTCCGTTGCGTCGGCTGGCAACGACTCTTTAGGGTTTTAATGCTGATACTGCGCGCCGACCGATTTCGCTGCCTTTTGGCAACAACGGTTTCTGCAAGGAATTCAGTTCAATATGTGGCAGGACGGACGCTTGGCATCCACGCGGGCGCATTCCTCTACAAGCAGCAGGCCCATGGCGCAGGTAAGGATTATGCAGTGCTAGACGCAAAAACAGGCATGCTTCTCTGGTCCATGCAGACATTGACCCTGTCTGCCGTCCTGACTGTGTTGTGGCTGCATCAGCCCGCGAAAAAATATCATCTCTGCTTCGCAACCGGCTTCGCCGTCGTCGGCCTCGGCGCCATCCTCGTTTCACAGCGCGGTGACATTGCCGATTTTTTGTCGATCAACGTTGGAAACACGCTGGCACTCGGGGCTTTCGGATTCTGGCTGGCAGGGTTGTTGAAACTGGAAAACCGCAGGCTTGATGGCTGGGTTGCCATTCCCGCCCTGCTGTGGGTCGCCTTCATGTTCGTGCCGCCGGTGCGCGGTTCCATGGAAGCCCGGATCATTCTGTATCATGTCTGCGCTGGCATTGGTTATGTCATGCTGGCAGGCGTCTTGATAACCTCGAAAGAGCACATCTCGAAAACCCGCAAGGTTCTCGCTGGCGCACTCGTCGTTCAGGCGTTCATGGGTGCCATTGCCGCATCGCTGATCATCCCGTACAATATCGCGACCGGCCAGATATTGCCGCTCACCACACCCGTTGCCCTCTCAGGCGCGTTCGGGTTCATCGTCCTGATGATGATCGCCGTCAAAATGTTCATGGAAGATGCCGAGCGCCGTCTTCAGCGGCTTGCCATGACAGATCACCTGACGGGGACATTGAACCGTCGCGGGCTGGCGGCTGATTTCAAAACGATGAAAGAACGGTCGAACGGGGCGTCGAAATATATCGCGCTGGCGCTTTTCGACATCGATCACTTCAAGAAAATCAACGACAAACACGGCCACCAGTGTGGCGATGATGTGCTTGTGCAGTTCTGCACGCAGGCCAGCCGCATTGCCGAAGGTCAAGGCGCACTCATCCGTATGGGCGGTGAGGAATTCGCCTTTCTGATGGAAACGGATGATGTGGCCAAAGCCACGATCATGGCGGAAGCCATCCGCATCCAGTTTGGCCGTCTGGTGATGTTTGCCGATGGAAAACCACTCTCCGCAACCGTCAGCGCTGGCGTTTTTTCCGCGACCGCCGCGAATGCCGAGCTGAACGCCATGCTGACCATGGCGGACCGTGCGCTTTACGGGGCCAAGAAGGCTGGCCGCAACCGCACCGTCGTGCGTGAAGGTTCGATCAACATCGTCATCCCTGCCGATGACCGCGACGAAGACCCTTGCGACAACAATGCAGACCGGCAGGTTGCCGCACTCAACCGCATCGCTACAATTGCAAATAGATAGAATGGGTTGACCTTCCGGCACTTGCGGTTCCATCATGCGAGGGATCAGCAGTGAAGGGTTTGCCAATGTCTTTTAGATTTTGCACCAGCTTTCTCGTCTCCGCGGCATTGGTCGTTGGCTCCGCCCATGCGCAACAGGCGTCGGACACGACGGCACCGGAGCGAGCAACCGGTACCAAAACCGCAAGCCGGGTCGAAGCGAAAGACTTCATGGTCGCAGCCGCCAACCCGTTGGCCGCAGAAGCAGGCCGCAAGGTTATCGCCGAGGGTGGCAATGCCGTCGACGCCGTGGTCGCGGTGCAAACGGTTCTGGGACTGGTGGAGCCGCAAAGCTCCGGCCTCGGCGGCGGCAGCTTTCTCGTCTATTACGATGCAGCCTCCAACAAGATGACGACCTTCGACGGGCGTGAAACCGCGCCGATGGAAGCGACGCCGAAACTCTTTCTGGATGACAAAGGCCAGCCGCTGAAATTCATGGATGCCGTGATCGGCGGGCGATCGGTCGGCACGCCGGGAACGGTGCGGCTGCTTGAAGACGTTCACAAAAAATATGGCAAAACGCCGTGGGCAGACCTTCTCAAACCCGCCGAAACACTGGCAACGGACGGATTTCAAGTCTCGCCGCGTCTGGCATCGCTGATCGCTTCCGAGGGCGAGCGGCTGAAGAAATATGATGGCCCACGCGGCTATTTTTACGACGCTTCCGGTGCGGCGCTGAAAGCTGGAACGGTTCTGAAAAACCCTGCCTATGCCGAGACCCTGAAAACAATCGCCACTGGCGGCGCAGACGCCTTTTACGGCGGGCCGATTGCCGAAGCGATTGTCAAAACCGTACGGGAGGCCAGCGGCAATCCCGGCGTTCTGTCTCTGACCGATCTGGCAAATTATCGAACCAAGGAACGTGAACCGGTCTGCGCGCAATATCGTGCGCTGGATATTTGCGGCATGGGGCCGCCCTCTTCCGGCGCTGTTGCTGTCGGCCAAATCCTCGGCGTCGTCGAAAATTTCGACATCAAGGCACTTGGTCCTGACAATGTCGAAAGCTGGCGGTTGATTGGCGATGCACAGCGCCTCGCCTTTGCGGATCGCGAACGTTATCTCGCCGACCCGGATTTCATGCCGCTGCCCGTCAAGGGCCTGCTGCGCAAGGACTATCTCGCCACCCGCGCATCGCTGCTGGACGGCGACAAGGCGCTGGCCGCAGATGTGGTCAAAGCCGGTGAGCCGGAATGGGATCACGCGCTGCTGTTCGGTCGCGGACCCACCCTGGAAATGCCCTCCACCAGCCATTTCGTGATTGTCGACAAGCAGGGCAATGTCGTGTCGATGACGACCACCATCGAAAGCGGCTTCGGTTCGCGGCTGATGACCAACGGCTTTCTGCTGAACAACGAGCTGACCGATTTCTCGTTCAATACCCATGATGGTAGCCTGCCGGTGGCCAACCGCGTGGAACCGGGCAAACGCCCGCGTTCCTCCATGGCACCCACCATCGTCATGAAGGATGGAAAGCCGCTGCTGGCCATCGGCTCCCCCGGTGGCAGCCAGATCATCGGTTATGTCGCGCAAGCGCTCATTGCCTATATCGATTGGGGCATGCCAGTGGAAAAGATAGTGTCCCAGCCGCACCTCATCAACCGTTTCGGCACCTATGATATCGAGGCCGGAACGGATGCCGAAAAATTGGCCGACCCGTTGAAGGCAATCGGTTTCGAGGTGAAACCCGGCGAGATGAATTCCGGCCTGCACGCCATCGAAATCACCGGCACCGGCCTTGTCGGCAGCGCCGATCCAAGGCGCGAGGGTGTGGCTGTCGGCGAATAGAATCACTTCCGCGAAAGGCGGGTTTGCGTTAGAGATCGGGCATGACACATATGCCCGATTTCCTTCGCATTGATCCCGACAAACGTTTCGTTTCGCTCGACGCCACCAACCCGGCTTTTTACAGCGACCCCAACGCCGTCTACGCGGCGCTGCACGCGCAATGTCCTACCTTTTACTGGGAAGAACAGAAGCAATGGTTCTTCACCGGTTATGACCATGTGAATGCGCTGTTGCGTGACCGGCGCTTCGGGCGGCAAATTCTGCATGTTGCCACGCGCGAAGAACTGGGCCTGCTAGAGCCTCTGGACCACGTCCGCCATTTCGATGCGGCAGAGCGCCACTCGCTGCTGGAGATAGAGCCGCCGGAACATACGCGCCTGCGGACGCTGGTGAACCGCGCTTTCGTCTCTCGCCATGTCGAGAAGATGAAACCGGAAATCGAAGCGCTGGCCCACGGCCTGATCGACCGTTTCGAAAAAGACGGCCAGACGGAACTGCTGTCTTCCTTCGCCGATATCATTCCCGTGACGATGATTGCACGGATGATCGGCATTCCCGAAGAGATGGGCCCACAACTGCTGAAATGGTCGCACGCCTATGTCGGCATGTATATGTTCAAGCGCAGCCGCGAGGATGAGTTTGCCGCAGACATCGCCGCGAAGGAATTTGCGGATTACGTCCGCACGGTGATCGCCGAGCGGCGTGCGGACCCGAAAGACGATCTTTTGAGCCACATGATCCACACGGAGCATAAGGGCCAATATCTGACCGACGACGAGTTGATTTCCACCACCATCGTGCTGCTGAACGCAGGCCATGAGGCGACCGTTCACCAGATCGGCAATTCGGTGCGCGTCATCCTCGAAAGCGGTTTTAATCCCGCCTCGCTGTTTGGCGATGAGAAGGCAACGGAACGCACCGTGGAAGAAACGTTGCGCGTCGGTGCACCGGTTCACATTTTCCAACGCTGGGCGCTGGAGCCTGTCGAAATCGACGGCATCGAATTCAAGCGCGGCGACAAGGTCAGCCTCATTCTCGCCGCCGCCAATCTCGATCCGCAGAAATTCACCGATCCGCTGACCTTCAAACCGGATCGCGCAGAGGCGCCAAACCTGTCATTCGGCGCGGGCATTCACTTCTGCATCGGCGCGCCGCTGGCACGACTGGAACTCAACATCGCCCTGCCGCTGCTCTTCGCCCGCCTGCCGAACCTGCGCATTGCAGAGCCGCCCCAGGTCAAGAATGTGTATCACTTCCATGGCCTTGAGCGGCTTGATCTCGTCTGGTGAGCGGCTGTTAAGCCCCGACACCATACCGCGATGCGGGCTTTCTGAGAGAGAGATGAGGACCGAGCGCGCCGCGTGCCGCATTGGCCGCATCCAGCAGCGTCGTATCGCTCAGTGACGGGATGGTGATGAGTTCTCCCTGATCGAAACCGGCCAACGCCGCATCGACCATATCCGTCACGTCCATGATCATTTCGGGGTCGAGATGATCCATGGAGCCGCCCGCGCGGTCAAAAATCTCGGTGCGTGTGAGGCCGGGCAGAACCGCCTGTACCTTTACACCGCTGTCTTTAAGCTCAGACGCCAGCGACTGCGTGAGTGAAAGCACGAAGGATTTCGTTGCGCTGTAGGTGCCGTTAAACACTTCAGGGATGAACGCCACAACCGAGGCGATGTTGATGATCGCACCCCTGCCCCGCGCCGCAAAGGTCTGCGCTGCCGCGATGGCCAAGCGGTTTACCGACACGACGTTCAGCGCAATCATGTCATCCAGATAATCGACATCGTCGTCCAGCAGCTTGCCCTTGGGGCCAATGCCGGCATTGTTGACGATGAGAGTGATGGCTTCGTCGTCCCGCACGCGCTTTTCGACCTTGCGCACATCGGCAGCGTCCGAAAGATCGGCTTTCAGCGTCTCCACCTTCACGCCATGCGCCGCCTCCAGCTTCGCGCCCAGTTCCTTCAACCGATCCTCATTGCGTGCGACCAGCAGAAGGTCATAACCGCGGCCTGCAAGCCGTTCGGCATAGGCGGCACCGATGCCCGACGACGATCCGGTTACAAGTGCAGTTCCCGCTTTTGAAATTTCACTCATCGTTTTGTCCCTTTGATGGTATTTACTGGTATATACCACTATATGGACCGCAGGTTTTTTCGTACAAGAGGCGCGGTCAGAAATTTTGCAGGGATTTTCTCATCTGGATAATAGCCTTCGCAGGCATTATCTCAAGCATCACCCTTAGACCTACGAAAGCGATGCAAAAATTGGAATTCGTCTGGAATCAGTGCAGCAACAGTTCCGTGCGGCGTGCCGCGCGCCAGCTTGGCCAACTGTATGACACCATGCTGGAGCCGTGCGGCCTTCGCACCACACAGTTCACTTTGATGGTGCAGATCCATTATTGTGGCAATGCATCGCTCAAAAATCTGGCCGAGCTGATGGTGATGGACCTTTCGGCCCTTGGCCACACATTAAAGCCGCTGATCCGCGATGGTTTTGTGACGCTTGTGCAAGACGATAAAGACAAACGTGTCAAACGCGCCATCCTGACAAACCTGGGCGAAGCGAAACTGGCAGAGGCATTGCCGTTGTGGAAACAGGCACAATCCCGTTTCGATCACATTGTCGGTGAGGAAAAATCAAAAGAGCTACGCGCCGCCCTCTCCTTCGTCGGCTCGGGAGAACTTGCAGCCGCCTTTCGTCAAGGTGCGGATGCTGCGGACTAAAGCCGCACCACATAATCCTTGCGGGTCGTTTCCACCACGTCCCATGTGCCCTTGAAACCGGGCCGGATAATGTACCGATCTCCGGCTTTCAGATGGACAGGCTCACCGCCATCCTCGGTCAGAATGGAATATCCTTCGAGGATGTTGAAATATTCCCACTCGTCATATTCCACGCGCCATTTGCCGGGCGTGGATTGCCATATGCCCGCATAGATACCGCCAGAGGCTTCCTCAAGATTCCATGTGGTAAATTTCGGATCGCCGGAAATCAGCCGGTCGGGTGCGGGTGCACCCTCTTCCGGCTGAACAGTGGCAAGGTCGCCATCTGACTTGAAGTTGAGACTGTTCGTCATGAGCGACTTTCCTGTTTATCTGGCTGCTAGATCGGATGCGGTTCGCCAACCCCACCGGTTGTCGCAAGTCTGATTTCCTTTACGACTATATCAGGCTCCTCCAGATGTCTCCCCCAAGATCGACATAACCATACGCTCCTGCCTGCACGTATCGACACATTCCGATCCAACGCCCAATACAATCAACTTGGCCGCTCACATAGATTTTTAGCGGGATTGAAGATCAATTTGCGCAAGCAGTTCCTCATCTTTCGCCGCAGCACGCTTGTAGGCATCGCGCGTTATCAATCTTCCAGCATAAGACAGAAATGCTTCTCGCGGCGGCAGCGTCCTCAGCCCAAGGCCCCAACCGATATGGGAGCCGACATAGACATCCGCGGCGGTGAAACGATCGCCTGCGACGTAGGGATTGGCCATCACCGCCCTCTCCAGCTGGTCAACGGTCCGCTCGTAGCTGCCGTAGCCGAAAAAGAACTCCTGCTCGGGAGCAGGGCTGAAACCCGCCCGATAATTGGTCACGGCCTGCTCCAACGGACCCGCTGCAAAAAACATCCATCTATAATAGTTGGCCCGTTGGTCAGACATGGGAGCAAGACCGGCGGACGGGAAAACGTCAGCGAGATAGGCGCAGATCGCCGCAGTTTCCGTCACTGTCCGCCCATCATGTTCGATTGCGGGAACCTTGCCGATGGGGTTTATCTCATTGAAGAAACGGACGCGCTCATCGCGCGGATTTGCCACGTCCGGCCTCGCTAGAGCCGCACCGCCCCATTTGTCGGTTTGGCTTGACGGCGTGTAGTCAAGAACGACTGTTTCGTAGGCGCAGCCAACCTCCTCCAGCATCCAGCGCACCATACGCCCCCGAGAATTCGGATTCGTGTAAAATGTCATCGTCATCGTTGCACTTCCTTAGTCGGTTTCTTCGGCAACGTTCATAGAGCGAATGGTTATGCTTGTATCGGCAAGGTACGCCACTTAACTTGCAAAGTATGCCAAATACTGGAACGGCGATGATCGGTACTGGCCGTTGGTCACGCCATTGGGCAGTTAAAGGTGGCGGCAGCAGAAAGCGCAATTCGGGACGCAATCGAAATGACAGCCACAGGTGAAAAGTACGACAGATGCAGACTTCCAGCGTCGTTCTGGCAGTCGCTTGAACACTTGGGGCTCAGACCTTCAATGGTTCTTCGGCAAGCGAGGCTTCCCGCGACGCTCCACCTTGATGAAACAGCGACGATCAGTACAGAACAACTCTTCGCCATCTGGGACGCCATTGAAGCGCTTTCTGGCGACCCTGCGTTTGCTATCAGAATGGTTTGCGAAACCAGCACCGCGAGACACATGCTTGCATTTCTGGCGGCTTCTTACGCGGCGGACTTTCGCGACGGACTCGCGAGATTCGTACGTTTCAAGCGCTTGTGCAGTCCAGATCGGATTTGTTTTGCCGAGCAAAACGGAAAGGTGGCAGTGACAAGTCAGTGGCCCACCGGCACGGCACCGGAGCCGTACCAATCGGTGGAGGCGAGCTTTGCTCTGCTGCTGGAACTTGGCCGACGTGGCACCGGCGAACGTCTCGTGCCGTTGGCGGTCGAATTGCGAAGGCCGGATCAATGCTCGGGCGTTCATGCTGCGTTTTTCGGCTGCGCCATCCAGTTCGGCGCGCAGTGTGATCGGATGGTGCTGGACACAGCGCACCTCGACCGTCCATTTCCCGGTCACAATCCCGAACTGCTGCAAATGCTCACGCCCGCTTTGTCGGCCGCGACGCAGGAGATCGAGGCGAGCGCCACGCTCGGAGAACAGATCAAAACGACTTTGAAGCGCATAATGGCCAGCGGCCGCCCCGAGGTTTCGCGCGTGGCACGTGAGCTGGGGATGAGCGAACGCACCCTGCAACGTCGGATAACGGCAAGGGGGCAGACATTCCGCACCCTTCTCACCGAAGCGAGACAGGAACTTGGCCGTCAACTTCTCGCCGATCCGTCCATCGCCTTGGAAGAGGTGGCGTACCTGCTCGGATATCAGGATACCAACTCGTTCTACAGGGCATTTCGAGAGTGGGAAGAGGTCACACCAAACCACTGGCGACGCGCCAACGCGAAGGATGCAACGCCTTTCGTTAAACCTGCTTTGACCTGATCAGAGCTCCGACGGAGTGAGCATCATTGCCGTCATGCCGCCGGAACGGACGGGTTCTTCCTCGGCATCATGCCTCGGTACCTCTGCACCCGCAGTCGAGGAAATTGCTCTGTTGAAGGCTAATGGAGGGCTCCGAAAAGGTAACTTCGGGACGAAAAAAGGCCCAGACTTGTCTGGGCCAAAGAAAAAATGGAGCCACGACGCGGATGGAGTCGGCGAATTTCATCAAACCTTGGAAAGTGACTGTTCAAGGTCTGCAATAATGTCCTTCACATCCTCGATGCCGATGGACAGACGCACCACGTCTGGACCTGCGCCGGCAGCGGTCTGCTGTTCCGGTGTCAGCTGCGCGTGTGTGGTGGATGCCGGGTGGATGACCAGAGAGCGGGTATCACCGATATTCGCAAGGTGCGAAAACAGTTGGAGCCCCTCGACCAGCGCCTTGCCCACCGCATATCCGCCCTTCACGCCAAAGGTAAAGACAGAGCCTGCGCCCTTGGGCGAATAACGCTGTTGCAGCGCGTAATTGTCGCTGTCCTCAAGACCGGCATAGTTGACCCAGCTGACTTTCGGATGCGCTTTCAACCACGTCGCCACCGCCAATGCATTGTCCGAATGGCGCTGGACGCGCAGCGGCAGCGTTTCGATGCCCGTGAGAATGAGGAAGGAGTTGAACGGCGCAATGGATGGGCCAAGGTCACGCAGGCCCAGAACGCGCACGGCGATGGCAAAGGCGAAATTGCCGAATGTCTGGTGAAGCACGACGCCGGAATATTCAGGGCGTGGCTGCGACAAGGCGGGATATTTGTCCGTCGCCGACCAGTCGAACGTGCCACCATCGACAATGATGCCGCCCATGGAATTCCCATGACCGCCAAGGAATTTGGTCAGGGAATGCACGACGATATCCGCGCCGTGTTCAATAGGCCGTATCAGATAGGGGCTGGCCATGGTGTTATCGACAATCAGCGGCAGGCCATGCTTGTGGGCCACGTCGGCAATCGCGGCGATATCCACGAAGGTGCCGCCGGGGTTGGCAAGGCTTTCAATGAAAATCGCCTTGGTGCGATCATCGATCTGGCTTTCAAAGCTGCCCGGATCTGTCGCATCGGCCCAACGCACCTGCCAGTCGAAGCTCTTGAAGGACTGGCCGAACTGATTGATGGAGCCACCGTAAAGCTGGCGCGCCGAAACGAAATTGTCACCGGGTTGCAGCAGCGTGTGGAATACGAGGAATTGCGCCGCATGGCCGGAAGCAACAGCCAGAGCCGCCGTGCCGCCTTCAAGGGCCGCAACCCGTTCTTCCAGCACCGCCTGCGTCGGGTTCATGATGCGCGTGTAGATATTGCCGAATTCTTTCAGCCCAAACAGTGCCGCGGCATGATCCGAGTCACGAAACGCATAGGCCGTGGTCTGATAGATCGGTGTTGCGCGTGCGCCGGTGGTTGGGTCAGGCTGCGCACCGGCGTGAATGGCCAGCGTCGAAAAACCCGGATTGCTCTCTGACATATATCCCTCCAATATTTTCTTTCCGCTTTGCTGCGGCTGAAGGGATCATAAAGTCTCGCAGGCAAATGATAAGTGCAAGTTTTCTAACTATTGCTGAATATTGAGACGCGGATACTCAATTGCCGGGCAACGATCCATCACAACCTCCACGCCATAAGCTTCGGCTTTTGCAGCCGCATCGTCGTGCCTGACCTCAAGCTGCCCCCAGATGACCTTGGGCCTTGGAGTCAAGAGAATAACCTCGTCCACGATAGCAGGAAGAAATTCCGCGGCGCGAAATACATCGACCATATCGATGGGTTCTGGAATATCCGCCAGCTTCGCATAGACCTGTCTGCCGAGAATGTCCTTGCCCTCCTGCCCCGGATTGACCGGGAAAACGCGGTAGCCTTTCGAGAGAAGAAATCGCATCACCCCATGGCTTGGACGGGCCGGATTGGGTGAAGCGCCCAGCAGAGCGATGGTTTTTACGGTCGTCAAAATCCGCCTGATGTCGTCATCGTCATAGGCATCGTGGTTCATGGTCGTCCTCCGCATCGGTCTGGTTACGACTAATATCTAGGTGCTGGCGCTGACGAAAGAAGCCTTTCCGGTTTTTATTGTTCTCCTTCCCGTCAGTCATGTTTGCGCTAACTTTCCCGACAATGCGCAATCGTACTTTTTTCGTTCCTTATCCGTTCTCGGTCACTTTAGCATCTACTTATAGTTACATTAGAGAAAGATGTTTCTAATGAAAACGAATTTAACCCAAAATGATTATTCTTCAAAAAGAGGCGCCAACTGACCGATAAATTCCAAAAATCAGCAGATTTTTCCATAATAGAAGAATTTAATCGTTTTATTCCGGCTGGTTTGCGTGAAAAATCTGATTTTGCAGCTAATCACTCGAACTCTCAAAATCGTTCAAGAGTTGCATAAAAGTTCCGATTTATGCGTTTTCCACATAATCAGGCAGGCTGCCCATCGTCTAAAATATCTTCCATTTGCCCGGTGCAACTTGAACCCGGAAAGACTAGAGATGGAACATCAACGATTGCTTGCGAGTCGACCGTGCCGATTGACGTGCTCTTACTGGTATTGCTGGGTGCCCTTTTGCACGCCGGGTGGAATGCGCTCGTCAAGTCCGGCAAGGACAAGGCGCTCGACGCGACTTTGATTGCGGCTGGCGCTGCCGCCTGTTCCATTCCGTTTCTTCCCTTCCTGCCGCTTCCCGGCCTTGTGGCCCTGCCCTTTCTCATTGCGTCGGCCATTCTGCAATTTGCCTATTTCCGGCTGGTCGCCGCCGCCTACACGGTGGGAGATATCGGCCTCGTCTATCCGGTGATGCGCGGTGTCGCGCCGTTGATTGTCGCGGCCAGCAGCAATCTGTTTCTCGGCGAAGCCCTCAGCACCGCCGCCCTTGCCGGCATCGCCGTCATTTCCGCTGGCATCCTCACGCTTGCCTTTGAAGCGCGGCATGGCGGGCGTCAGGCTATTATTCTGGCGCTCATCAATGCGGTGGTGATTGCTGGCTACACCTTTGTGGACGGCGTCGGCGCGCGGCTTTCGACAAGCCCCATTTCCTATACGCTGTGGATGTCGCTGCTGCCGCCGGTTCTTCTGTTTTCGTGGGCGCTGTTTCAACGCGGCTGGGCACCGGTTTCCACCCATGTGCGCCGCAACTGGTGGCGCGGCCTTGCGGGCGGTGGCGGATCGATTCTGTCTTATGGATTGGCGCTCTGGGCCATGACGAAAGCCCCCGTCGCCGTGGTCGCCGCATTGCGCGAAACATCCATCCTTTTTGCCATCGTCATCTCGGTCCTCATCCTCAAGGAAAAGGCCAGTATCTGGCGTTATGTGGCCGGCGGCATCATCGCAGGCGGCGTCCTCATCATGCGACTCGGCTGATTTCACCGGTACTTTGTTGTGGTATTATAAAACCACACAAATAAGCCATTGTTTTCAAAGGGTAATTTTTATGGCCCTACAATTCGGACCCGTTGACGATATTTCGCGCACGGCTTATAAGCGCGCCAGACAGAATTTCCCCGGAAATACGGTCATTCCGGCTGTGCGAACAGCCTTAAGCAACAAAAAACGCCTGCATGGTTTTTTTAAAAAAACTGTGACGGGTTCAAGAGAAAGTTAAAAGAATGTCTACTTTCGTTCAGAAGCCTGCTGAGGTGGAGAAGAAGTGGATCATCATCGACGCCGAAGGCCTCGTTGTTGGTCGCCTCGCCACTGTTGTTGCAACCCGCCTGCGCGGCAAGCACAAGGCAACTTACACTCCTCACGTCGATGATGGCGACAACGTCATTATCATCAACGCGGAAAAGGTTGTCTTCACCGGCAAGAAGTATTCCGACAAGAAGTATTACTGGCACACGGGTTATCCGGGTGGCATCAAGGAACGTACTGTTCGCCAGATCATCGAAGGCCGCTTCCCGGAGCGCGTTCTTGAAAAGGCAATCGAGCGTATGATTCCTCGTGGTCCGCTTGGCCGTCGCCAGATGAAGAACCTCCGCGTTTACGCTGGTTCGAACCACCCGCACGAAGCACAGCAGCCTGCCGTTCTTGAAGTGGCAACGCTGAA
Organism: Agrobacterium sp. rho-13.3; assembly: GCF_033957765.2. Taxonomy (NCBI): domain Bacteria; kingdom Pseudomonadati; phylum Pseudomonadota; class Alphaproteobacteria; order Hyphomicrobiales; family Rhizobiaceae; genus Agrobacterium; species Agrobacterium sp. rho-13.3. Next base: position 888,733 of record NZ_CP192774.1, on the reverse strand, counting down.
CAGCAAGAACGTAAGGAGCGCCTGATAATGGCCGATCTTTCCTCCCTGAAAGACCTCGCCCCGGCATCGGAAGCTTCGGCTCCCGTGCACGTCCGCAAGGTTGACACTCTCGGCCGCTCCTACGCGACCGGCAAGCGCAAGAACGCCGTCGCCCGCGTATGGATCAAAGCCGGTTCCGGCAAGATCATCATCAACGGCCGCGATTTCTCTGCATACTTTGCACGTCCGGTTCTCCAGATGATCCTGCAACAGCCTTTGATTGCTGCTGCGCGCGCTGGCCAGTTCGACATCATCGCAACTGTTGCCGGTGGCGGTCTTTCCGGCCAGGCCGGTGCAGTTCGTCACGGCGTTTCCAAGGCTCTCACCTACTTCGAACCAGCCCTGCGCTCGGTTCTGAAGAAGGGTGGCTTCCTGACCCGCGACAGCCGCGTTGTTGAACGTAAGAAGTACGGTAAGGCGAAGGCCCGTCGTAGCTTCCAGTTCTCCAAGCGTTAATCGCTACGGGACGACAAACGACAAAGGCGGAGCTTCGGCTCCGCCTTTTTTTGTGTCTGGATTAATTGAGCTTCAACGCCGTCGACAACCCGTGTCCGGGATTGTCCAGTTCGCTCATCATACGCTCGACAACCATGGCCGCACCGACATGGGTGTAATGCCCCTTGTCCGCAATGTAGGCCACGCCGTCCCTGCCAAAAAAGCACGTCGCATTTGCGGACGGCCCGCAGAAAATCGCCTCCGGCAAAACCTTTGTGATGTTCTGCGGTACCGCCGCATTCAGCACGTCATAAGCACGTCCGGTATTGGCTTTGAAATCCGCACGGGAAAACTCGAAATCCGGCGTCGCATCACCCTTGATGATACGGCCCGCCATGATGTCCATCACAGGCTTGTCGAACCGCGGGCTGGGATAGATGACCACCACGCGCTTGCCGCTGTTCTCCAGCATTTTGATCGTCTCCTGAACGCGCCTTGCCATATCGGCTACAGAGACATTGCGGCCGGAATATTCGACATCATCGATTTGCATATATCGGGCATTGAAAAAGTTGACCCATGACGCCGCCAAAATCACGGTGTCGACGCTGCTGGATTTCAGATAGGAAATCGCCCGTTCGTTGAAAGCATCGCAATTGGCGGCCCCCTCTTCCCGCGCCGTTGAAACGCCGATAATCGGCGCGCAAAAACCGTGGGTAAGCTGCACCAAACCAATATCGTGGCGCTGCAACTCCTCGCGCAAAGCAGGCGCCATGGACGCGCCGATGGAATCGCCCCACATCGCATATGTCTTGCCAGCGCCCCTATCGAACATGCATTTTTCATCTGGCAGCGTTGGAAGCCCGTCCTCAATCTGAAACAGGCATTGGTCGCTCCATGTGGTTTTTTCAATGAAGTTCTGGACATCCGGCGCAAGACGAAATGGCAGACCTTCCTTTACATCGCCCCAGGCACCGAAGCCCGCGAGAACGATAGCGCAGGCTGCGACCGTGCCAATCACCCGACGTATATCGGCCTTTCCGCGCCTGAACGGCTGCTCGACAAACCGCCAGCTCAACGCCGCCAGAAGAAGAACAAGGACAATCAGCCCGCACATGGCCCATTGCGAGGGTTGCTCAGGGCTTCTGATCCGCCAGAAGGCGAACACCGGCTGATGCCACAGATACGCGCTAAAACTGATCCGCCCCATCCAGACCAGCGGAGAAACTGACAACAGACGTCCGGCAAAACTCTGCGCAGAGGCAAATACCAGCAGCGCGCAGGTGCCCGCCACCGGCAGCAATGCGGCAAGAGAGGGAACGCGCGTGGTGGGGTCGAACAGAAATACAGACGCAACGACCATGCAAAGTCCGGCAGCCGCCAAGATGCCATTGACCGGCCGCGTTCTGCCAAACATCAAAAAGGCGCAGAGCGCGCCCGCCAGAATTTCCCATGCGCGGGTGGGCAGCAGATAATAATTGGCCGAAGGATAAAGCCGTGCGCCAAATTCGCTGGCGATGAGGCTGGAGATTGCGGCGATCAGAACGATCTTGAAAATCGTTCTGGTTTTCAGTTTGAACAGAAACAGCAGCGGAAAAAGCAGGTAAAACTGCTCTTCCACGCCGAGGCTCCAGGTGTGAAGCAGCGGCACCTCGGCAGCATCAGGCGCAAAATAGTCGTTCTTTTTCAGAAAGTAGATATTGGAAACGGAAAGCGTTGCCATCATGAAGCTTTTGGAAAACGCCTCATAAGCCGGTGGCAGCAGCCACATCCAGGCAAACGGAATGGTGCAGAGCAGAACGAAAAACAGTGCCGGCAGAATTCTCCGTGCTCGGCGCTCATAGAAGCGAATGAGCGAAAACGCCCCGCCCGCGTATTCACCCAGAATAATGCTCGTTATCAGGTAGCCGCTGATAACGAAAAAGACATCGACGCCGATGAAACCACCGCCAAGCAGTGTAAAATTCGCGTGCGAAAAAATAACGGCCAGCACCGCAAGCGCGCGCAGCCCATCAATTTCGGGTCTGTATGTCATTAAAACCAAACGTGATGCAACTAAAGATAGGCTTCACTATAATACACCTTACCCAGTGTAAATCATCGCCACCGAGTTTATACCCAGCCCATTAATAGGACATTGATGCTCCTGCGCCGACACCGGAAAACCAAAGACCATCGAACACGCTTTCACCACCATTGCCGGGGCAACGGTTGCACTGTATATGCTTGGCCTGCACGCTGAGCAGCTTGCGAAAGCATGGCTGACAGATTGATTCAAGCGCCTTGCAAAATGATTCCGCATATAACCGTAACCTCTTGAAAGTTCAGGATAAGGACATGACAGCAAAAATCTTCATCGATGGCGAACACGGCACCACAGGCTTGCAAATTCGCACCCGCCTTGCCGACCGCCGCGATATCGAACTGCTGTCTATTCCCGAGGCAGAGCGCCGCAACGCGGCCATGCGCGAGGATCTGCTGAACAACGCAGACATCTCCATTCTCTGCCTGCCGGATGATGCCTCCAGGGAAGCCGTGTCCATGGTATCCGGCAACAACAAGGTTCGGATCATCGACACCTCGACCGCCTATCGCATTCATCAGGACTGGGCCTATGGCTTTGCAGAACTGGATAAGGCGCAGGCTGAGAAGGTGCGCTCCGCCCGTTTCGTTGCCAATCCCGGCTGCTATCCAACCGGCGCAATTGCCCTCATCCGCCCTCTGCGCAGCGCTGGCATGCTGCCGGACGGTTATCCTGTCAGCGTCAACGCCGTTTCCGGTTACACGGGCGGCGGCAAACAGATGATCGCCCAGATGGAAGACCAGAGCCGCGACGATTCGATCAGCGCCAACAATTTCCTTTATGGCCTGACGCTGAAGCACAAGCATGTGCCGGAAATGACAATCCACGGTCTGCTGGATCGCTCCCCACTGTTCTCCCCGTCCGTTGGTCGTTTCCCACAGGGCATGATCGTGCAGGTTCCGCTGTTCCTCGCCGACCTCAAGGAAGGCACGAGTGTCGAGACCATCCACGCCGCTCTCTCCGAGCATTACGCCGACCAGAACATCGTCACGGTCGTTCCGCTGGAGGAGAGCAAGTCGCTTTCGCGGATCGATGCGGAAGAGCTGGTCAATCAGGACACGATGAAGCTCTTCGTCTTCGGCAGCGGAGACCACATCAACCTCGTCGCCGTGCTGGATAATCTCGGCAAGGGCGCATCCGGTGCCGCCGTTCAGAACATGGAACTGATGCTTTCGGCATGACCGAAAACCTCGTCCAGACGACCATTCCAGATGAAATTGTAAGGCGGTGGAGCATTTCCTCCGCCTTTCTTATTGCCGATACACCCAGCAGCGTCGTGCATCGCGTCACCTTAAATGGCGGCACGAATGCCGTCCTTAAAAGGCTGAAACTACGCGGCCTTGGTGAATTGCCGGGCATGAGCTTTTTGGCATGGCGGCGTGGTGAAGGCGCGGTTCAAATCATTGAGCGACACGGGAACGCATGTCTCTTGGAAGACGCAGGGGACACGACACTCAGGAAGCACCGGACCGATGAGGGAGAAGATGCGGCGAACGCCATCCTCGTTGACGTCATTGCCAAACTTCACGGGCATGTTGCTGCTTTTCCGCAGGAGCTGGTCCACCTCAACCAACACTTCCAAACACTTCTAGACAATGCACATCAGCAAACAGACCTTCGCCTTCAGGAACCACTGCGGTTTTGCGCCAATTTGGCCATTGGGCTTCTGGCGTCACAGGAAGATGTCAAACCGCTGCATGGTGATTTGCACCACGACAACATCATCGGTGGCGGATCGCGGGGCTGGCTGGCAATCGACCCGCAGGGATTAATCGGCGACCCTGCTTATGACGTTGCGAATATCTTCGGCAATCCACTCAATGCCTTGAGGGACATCATCAATCCGGCACGCATTCAGACCCTGTGCACATTATTTGCCGATGTGTTGGGGTGTCCGAAAGACAAGATTTTGCGCTACGCCATCGCGCATGCCGGTCTTTCCATCTGTTGGTCTCTGGAAGACGGTACGCGTTTCGAAGACAGTGAAAACGCCAAGGAACGACTGGCATTCCTCAACGTTGCCCGCTCACTGCTGCGCTAAATTCATCGCTGCGCGTCCGCTGCCACCGGCAAAGGATACTCCCCGATAAACCCGCGCCAGTGGGCGATGGCGAAGGCGAGGACCAGCAGAGCCATGCCCTGATGCGCGAGTGCGACGTGGATATCCACATGCATCAGCAGCGTTGTGATGCCGATTGTGGCCTGGATGCAGATCAGCCCGAAGAACACCACGGCGCGGCGTGCGTGCGGTGAATTCGGCAGCAGGCGCGACATGCTGAACAGATGCCACAGCGTGGCTGCAAACAGCAGGTAAGCGCCAAGACGGTGCACGAACTGCACGGTTTTGGGGTTTTCAAACAGGTTGATCCACCATGGCTGTTGCAGGAAAAGATCGCCCGGAATGACCGAGCCATCCATCAACGGCCATGTGTTGTAGGACAGACCGGCGTTGAGACCTGCCACCAGCGCGCCGAGATAAATCTGGAAAAGACAGAGCACGGCCAGAAGTGCGGCAAAACCCCTGCCCTGTCGCTGGTTGGCCTGCGATGAATGCAGGGAAAGGCCGCGTAAAATCCACATGCAGCCGGCAAAGATCAGACAGGCAATCGTCAGGTGCGTGGCAAGACGATATTGCGACACATCGGTACGGTTGACGAGGCCCGAAGACACCATCCACCAGCCGACGAAACCCTGAAAGCCACCTAGTGCCAGCAGACCGACCAGCGGCAGGCGCAGACGTTTCTCAACACGCCCGGTCAGCCAGAAATAGGCCAAGGGCAGCGCGAAGATCACGCCAATGGCACGCGCCAGCAACCGGTGCGCCCATTCCCACCAGAAGATGGTCTTGAAATCGTCCAGCGACATGCCCTTGTTGATTTCCTGATATTGCGGAATGCGCTTGTAAAGCTGGAATTCCTCCTCCCACTCCGCCACGGACAGCGGCGGAATGGCCCCGTGGAGTGGCTTCCACTCGGTGATCGACAGGCCAGATTCGGTCAGACGCGTTGCACCACCCACCAGCACGAGACAGAAAAGCGTGAACAGCACGACGCGCAGCCAGATGCGCAAAAGGCGGCGGTTCTTTTCCTGCACTTTCAGCGCACCGACCCGGCGCTGCTCGACAGAGGTTTCAGCCGTAGCCACCGTGTTCGACTGCATTCTTGACACTCCACAAGTCTTTGCGTTGGTTTGCAACAATGGTCCGTGCAAAACAAGCCCTCAACCCCTCGCACTTTGGCATAAAGCTTTGCGGCATTGGGTCGCGGCTGTATAGTGGCGGCTCAATTTCAGCAGACGGAAAACGGCATGCACCCTCGCCTCAGATCATTCATCGGCACCATCATCATCATTTTTCTGGTGGTCGCATATGCGGTGCTGGCAACAAGCTTCGCAACCGCAGCGCTTGCGCAGCAGCCGTGGTGGGTGCATCTGGCCTATTTCGTGATCTCAGGCGTGTTGTGGATTTTGCCTGCCATGCTGGTCATCAAATGGATGGCGGGCGCAAAACAGCCGAAGTAGGGTCAAGCTGCCGAACGATCACCCGTCTGCGGACCACCCATGGTCACGACGTCCGCGTAACCAAGCGCCCGCAGTTGCGAAAGTGTGTGAACAAACACCGCATCGTCCGCATCCGGCAGAGACACCACGATTTCCGCATCGACATATTTCAACAGGCGCGTCACGCCTTCGATGTCGGCAGAGCCGAATTCCAGCAAAACCGTGTCATACGTATCCGCAAGTGCGCCCAGAACCATCGACAGACGCTCGATGATGCCGACGGCATAAAGCGCCTGCGCGCTGCCCTGTGGCACGATATGCGCGTTCGAAAGGCGGTCATGATGGATCGTTTCGCCGAATGTGACTTCACCAAACAATAAATCCGCAACGCCCGGCAAGCCCGGCTCAGGCGCCATCAACCGCGTCGGGCAGCCGGATGAGGTCATATCCACCAGCACGATGGAACGGCCCAGTTCCGCGATGGATCTGGCCAGCATCACCGTCGCCGTCGAGCCATCATCGCCACTGGGTGAAAGCAGGGCAACGGTGGGCTTTGCACCGCGCATGGACAGAAAATCCGCAACGCCGTTAACAGACAGGCTGAAACCTTCCTCTGTCACGTCATCGATATCATCCAGATGAGTAGCGTTTTCTCTCAAGGCTTTTCTCAATGTCTTGGGGTTATCTGCCATGATTTTATGAGTTTCAGGTAACACAAGCGTTAAGCAACAGCGGCTGGTTGGCAAATTATAATAAAAGCAACCCTGAAAATACATTTGTTTACCGGGCATTAACCATGACTGCCCGATAACGGACTTAAGAATTTTCACTCGGAGCATGATTGCGGATGACGTTCGCTGCCCCACGCCTGATATCCGCATTTGTCGTCGCGATCGCCACGACGCTCGCTGGCTGTTCCGCGTATCAGCCAGCCCCTCGTGCCTTTAACGAGGCCGCGCTTCAGCCCTATCGGCTGGATAGCGGAGACCGCTTGCGCGTCAATGTTTTCGATCAGGCCGGGCTGACCAACACCTACACGATCGATCAGGCCGGTTACGTGGCCTTCCCGCTGGTTGGACAGGTTGCTGCACGCGGCAAGACGGTGTCCCAGCTTGAGGCGGGCATTGCCCAGCAGCTTCGCAAGGGCTTTCTTAAAAACCCGGACGTCACGATCGAGATCGACCGCTACCGCCCCGTGTTCGTCATGGGTGAAGTCGGCAGACCGGGCCAATATTCCTACGTTGCCGGCATGACCGCGCAAAACGCCATCGCCATTGCGGGCGGCTTTACCTCTCGCGCAAACCAGCGCGATGTGGATGTGACCCGCAAGATCAACGCCAATGTCATGACGGGCCGGATCATCATCTCCGCACCCGTCATTGCAGGTGACACGATATATGTTCGCGAACGCTTCTTCTAAGCGTCCCAATTCACCTCATCTCAGATTTCGCGCTCCACTCTGAAAGGGTTCAGCACAACACAGTTTGCAGCCGGTCAAAGGCCACGATGACACATCATCGTGTCCGCTCCGGCTCACCTCTGCGGGTAAACATGTATTGCGTATCCCGCTCCCCATGCTCCAAATGTCACTCCTGCGCGATTTCACACGCGAAGCGCGTGTTTTCGCGGAATATTTACAAAGATAAGATGTGTTATTGTGAAAACTGACATAAGATCAACCAAAGAAAGAAACTCCTAATAAGCGTTTCTTAGTAAGTTCTTCGTACTCTCCTCAGCATTCGAAACTGGCGAAAAATAGAATGAGTAAGGCTGGCGGCGACAGAGACCCTATCGATCTGGATGCTTTGCGCAAACAGCTCGCCCGCAAGGACACCGACGCTGCCCCGCAAAAGCGCGAACCGGTCACACTCAACCCGCTGGCGCGGCAGGTTGCCAACCAGCTTCGGGGCACCAGCCACTCCCCCAATATCGTCATCGGGCAATTGCGCCTTTTCGAATTCGTCGTATTGACCGTGATCGGCATTCTCATCAGCGCGCTCGCAGTGCCAGACGCCTTCATGTCTCGCATCGCACTTCTGGCGATTTGTGTATGGAACGGCGCCTTTTGCTCCATTCTCCTGCAACTGACTGATTCCTACCAGCTTCCATCGCTTCGGCGGCCTCTGGACACGCTGCCCCGCATTCAAGGTTCATTGCTGGCCTCCTTCGTGTTGACCTCGGTGTTTTTGCCGACAGGCAGCTATACGTGGCAAACTCTGGGTCTGTGGTATGGCATCAGCGCTGTTTTCCTGCTGCTGGAGCGCATCATCGTGGGCCTCGCCATCCGCCATTGGGGCAGAAACGGCGTCATGGAACGCCGCGCCGTTATCGTCGGCGGCGGTCAGGCGGCGAAAGATCTCATCCGTTCTCTTGAACAGCACGACAATGACATTCGCATCTGCGGCATTTTCGATGATCGCAAAAGCGCACGCTCTCCAGAGGTCGTCGCAGGATATCCGAAGCTCGGCACTTTTGCGGAACTGGTAGAATTCGCCCGACTGACCAAGCTGGATATGCTGATCATCTCCATTCCCATGAGCGCGGAAGCCCGCATCCTGGAACTTATTCGCCAGCTCTGGGTGCTGCCGGTCGATATTCGCATTGCCGCCCACGCCAACAAGCTGCGTTTTCGCCCCCGCTCCTACTCCCACATCGGTAAAGTGCCGATGCTGGATGTGATGGACAAGCCGCTGCGCGATTGGGATTCGGTCGCCAAACGCCTGTTCGACGTGGTGTTCAGCATCATCTGCATTGCCATTCTGTGGCCGGTGATGCTGGGCGCAGCCATTGCCGTCAAAAGCACCTCGAAAGGCCCCATCCTGTTCAAACAGAAACGGCACGGCTTCAACAACGAAACCATCAATGTCTGGAAATTCCGCTCCATGTACACGGAGATGAGCGACCCGACAGCGATGAAAGCCGTCACCAAAAACGATCCGCGCGTGACCCCGGTTGGCCGCTTCCTGCGCAAATCCTCTATTGATGAATTGCCACAGCTCATCAACGTGCTGATGGGTGATCTCTCGCTGGTTGGGCCTCGCCCACATGCCGTCCATGCGCAGACGGGAGACCTGAAATACACCGAAGTCGTCGAGCATTATTTTGCACGCCACAAGGTAAAACCCGGCGTGACCGGCTGGGCGCAGATCAATGGCTGGCGCGGCGAAATCGACCATGGCGACAAGATCAAATACCGCACCGCCCACGACCTTTATTATATCGAAAACTGGTCCCTGCTGCTCGATCTCAAAATTCTGGTCCTCACGCCGATCCGGCTGCTAAAATCTGAGAACGCTTACTAAACAGCACGGAACTTCTTATGATTTCATGCGTTTGGCTCCCGAATCTTGATCCACAGGGGAACCACATGACGCAGACCAACAATCTCTATCTCATCATCGGCGCTTTGATCATCGCAGTCGCAAGCCTTGGCGTTTACGTCTGGCATGAAGAGAGCAAACCAAAGGGTATCGAGATGAAGATCGGCCCGAACGGCGTTTCCGTTCAGGAGAATTGATAGCCTTAAGTTTCGCACAGGCTAAATTACATAAACCGGTTTGGATAAGGCGAGAGTTGCCTCATACAAACCGGTCTTTTTATGAGAATCGACCAAAAGAATGCTCGCTCCTCAAAACCAGGAGCGATGGTCCTGCCGCAAATGATCTGCGATGGACTGAAAATCAGGGATATCGCCAGCAATGGTCTCTGGAATCGTTTCTTTCGTACAGCTTACCGCAACACAACTCGCCCTTAAGGCCATTGAGGAACAGCAAGCAGCCAGTTCCGACTGCGTAAGCTCCGTCGACAAGATGGAAGCCGACAACACCGCAGCCACTGATTCCACAAACAACACACCACTCATACTGGTTCAAAACAAAGACATCCCGGAAACGGAAATCTCCAGCGACATCGCGACGTCTGATTTCATGAACAGCCTGAAAGCACAGCTTATAGAGCTATCCAGAAATCCCGGCTCGGCAGCGCAGGGTAAAGCCATGCTGCACGCGCTGGACGCTGGTACCCTGAAGGTCTTCGATCCCATTGAAGGCATCGCCGTCAAAGCATGGGACGCCAGCGCCGACGGGCAGCAGGCACACAGCACGACAATCAACGCCATCGGCTGGAGCCAGTTCCTCAAGCAGCACGTCAAGCGTGACGAAAGCGCAGCCTATGCCAAAGACGAGAGCGGCAACTACATAGACGCCATCTCCGGCGAAAGCGCCTACTTCGAAACCGTGGGCAGCAAATATTATTACTTCACCTGGTCGCGAACTGGTGGCGCGGATAAGGCCACCGTGGCGGCTTGAGGCTGCCGGGTTGAATCCCCAGATAAGCGAGCAGATTCACTACTCTTATATGACTGATATTAAGCCGGTTCAGTAAGGGATTGAATATCGGTGAATGATGTGTATAAATACACACATGAAGAGTGGTGACATTATATCGGCTCTCAAGGCGGACGGTTGGAACGAGGTTAGCACTAAAGGCAGCCACGTCCAGTTCAAGCATCCAACAAAACCGGGCCACGTTACCGTTCCTCATCCTAAGAGAGATTTGCCTATTGGCACTCTCAAGAGCATAGAAAAGCAATCGGGACTGAAACTGAGGTGTAACGATGCGTAACTATATCGGATTGATCCACAAGGACGCTGATAGCGATTACGGCGTCTCTTTTCCCGACTTCCCCGGCGTCGTAACTGCCGGAACAGATTTGGATGATGCTCGCCAGATGGCTGAGGAAGCCCTTGCTTTGCATGTTGAAGGCATGGTCGAGGATGGCGATATGATTCCCGAACCTTCTTCACTGGAAGCTGTTATGACCGACTCAGACCACAAGGACAGCGTTGCCATTCTTGTCTCACTTAAAATCGAAAGCAAAAAAGCAGTCAGGCTTAACATCACCATTCCGGAGGATGTTCTGAAAGAGATCGATGCATTTGCCGAAGCGAACGGCCTCACCCGTTCCGGGTTCCTTGCGCGTGCCGCCAAACACGCAATCGCGTCGGCATCAAACGGCAACGTCCATTAGAAAATTGTGACGATATGCGGGGAGTGACATAGGCGCTTCCAAGATAAGCGCAGAGTTTCAAAAACACACTCAAAATGACGAGACGTGTAAACCATTGATTTTTACACGAACCACACCCTGGGGGAATGTGGCTAACTCATTGAGTTCAATGGTCGGAGTGGCGGGATTCGAACCCACGACCCCTTGACCCCCAGTCAAGTGCGCTACCGGGCTGCGCTACACTCCGACACAGGAAAAGCGTTTATATACTGGCATCTTAGGGCGCAAGCAAAAAAAGCTCATTTCCTGAAAAAAGGAACAAACAGGGTAGAAAAGCTTTAGCGGGAACAAACAGTCTCACCAAATTCCCACCAGGTGTTCCGGGTGCGTTCTCGTACGACGATTTTAAATAATTTTGTCTGCCAGACTTAACTCTTCGACGGTCCATTGGGAACAATCCACCAGAACAACTGGACGAGATCCCTCCACATCCTGACGGTATCTTCCCAAGCAGCAACGGCCTGTCCATAGGCATAGATTGCCAAAAGCGTGACAGCGAGCAACACCAGCCAGGGCCAGATAGCGCGCCCTCGTCGCTGTTTGGCTTCAGTAGGATCTTCCGAACTGTTCAATGCAAGTCTTATCTCCACATCAGACTGCGCACCTAACGTGAAAATCACTGTAGCCGCAACCTGATAAAGAGTTCTGTTGACTCGACACCACACAAGAACATTATTGGCGCTGGAAAAAGGCGCCATCCCCCACATCGTGAAAAGCCCCTTAAATGTCAGGATTTTCACCAGAGCATCCATTTTGGATGCAGCTTGAACAAATATTACGCAAAAATCATAATAACGACCTTGCTATGCTTTAATCAGTGTGTTTCTCTCACCTTGCCCTGACTGGAGGGGTAAAAGGTTGAGACCTGCCATATGCTGGGTGGGACAGCGGCAGGTCTCCCATTTTCTTCAGATTTTCAAGTATCCAATCAGATTAGATCAGATGGTCCGGGTTGCCTGCCATGCTGGTGATCGTATTGGCGCGTTCAATATCTTCCCAGCTTTTGTCCATGGCGTAGGCCGACGACAAATAAGGAATGCTCAGATGTCCGAACCACAGGGATAGCTGCTGTTCCGCTGTCTCTTCGTCCATCCCTGCCACCCGGTTGACGTAAATGGCGGATGCGAGGCCGGTACGGTCTGCGCCGGATTTGCAGTGAATGAGGACGGGTTTGGGCGCATCACGCATGATCTGTATCAGCTGCGCCACGCGGGACAGTGAAAGCTCTTTGCGCGCCGACATTCCGAAATCCACATGCTGAACACCGAGCTTTTCGGCTGTGGCTGTTTCAGATTTATACCACGCGGATCTTCCGTTTTCGCCACGCAGATTGATGATGGTCTTGATGCCGTTCGCTTTTACATAGTCAGAAAGCTGCGCATCGGACAATTGGCTGGAGCGATAAAGCTGCCCCGGAATGACCTCATGAAAATTTCCGGAGAGAAGTAGAATGCCGAAATAGGCGAAGAAGACCAAAGGAACACTGAGGATTGGCAACACACCGCGAAGCAAAATTCTGCGCATTATTCATCTTTCCTGTCTGTTTGACGGAAAAATGAATGAGGATACTGACAGCAAGCTGAACGAGGTTTGTCAGCCCCGTTCAATCGCCTGGCATGATGTCACCGCACAAAGACATAGACTGCGTAAACGCCGATCAGTGCCGCTGCGACCACGGCGGCCATTACGCCAAGGCGTTTTTCGATGAAGTGACGAATCGGCTCTCCATAACGCTGCAACAATCCAGCGAGGATGAAAAAGCGCGCACCACGGGTGACGATGGCCGAAATGATGAACATGCCCAGGCTGATATTGGCTGCACCGGAGAGAATCGTCACCACCTTGATTGGCGGAAGATGCGCAAAACCGGAGGTGACGAGCAGCAACAGGATCGTTTCGTAATCGACAGATGCCTTCAACTGCTCGAAGCTATCCAGCTTGCCGTAGAATTCCAGTATGGGCCGCGCAAGGCTTTCGAAGGCGTAATGCCCGAGGTACCACCCAGCAATACCGCCCAAGACGGATGCCACCGTCGCCACCGTGGCATAAAACATGGCGCGTTTCGGCTTAGCCAGCACCATGGGTATGAACAGCACATCGGCAGGCACGACAAAAATCGAGCTTTCCACGAAAGCAACGATGGCCAGCCACCACACGGCGGTTTTTCTGGCGGCAAGCGCCATCGTCCAATTGTATATTCCCTTGAGCATTCAGCACCTCTTCAAGCGAGTGATTTAACCGCGCTTGACGCCTATGGCAAATGTTGCGGCGCAATATTGAGGCACTGATCCTCACACAATGCCGCACCGCACCATGTTACTTGTGCCCAATTCCCGGCATTTCGTAAAACCTTATGTTGCAACGCAAACAGAAAACTCTTTTTCCTAGTGTATTCTCCTCACCTAATGTAAAATGAAGGCGGGACACATGGAGGAGGAAATGACGATGGACTATCTTAGCTTCGTTACTTCAATAAACCCGTTTATCATCGGAATTCTATTGCTTGTGCTTCTGGCAGGCGCCTACAGCACATGGGTATCGCATTAGGTTCAGGCTGCGTCGATCGGAGCGTGAGATTGAAGAGCACCGAGCCTTGGCTGGCTCGGCACTATCGATGAGGTCTGCGAAGGACTAGAACTTATAGCCAATGCCGAGACGGACATCACTGGTCTTAAAATCGTTACCGGTCTTGAAATTCACAAAACCTCTCGAAGCACTGAAATCCTTGCTGCCGTAGTCAGTGTAGCGATATTCAAGTCGCAGGATGACATTGTCGGTGACTGCGTAATCAATGCCCGCTCCCGCAGTCCAGCCAGTTAAAGTCTTGCTTTGCAATGCAGAAAAATACTCTGCGTTAACAACATCATGGAAATAACGCACATTCTTCACGCTGCCAAATGCGACACCGCCCGCGATGTAGGGAAAAAAGCGACCGGCAGCATAGCCTGCACGGCCCCGCACCGCACCTGACCAACGCAACTCGTTTTCAGCTCCATCCAAGACTCCTCCAAAGTCTTCGGTGTAGCGATCCTTCATGGTGTTGTATGTGACATCGCCATCAACACCCAAAATAATATTATTGCCGAGGTCGAAGTTATAGCCAGCATAAAACCCGCCAGCAAAGCCATCGGGTTCAATGTTCTCGGGAGAGAAACCTCGACTGGTGAAGTGGGATTTACCCCAGCCATAACCCACCTGGCCACCAACATAACCACCCGACCACGCAAACTCAGGTGCATCAACGGCCACGGCTGGCTTTTCATACGGCAAAGTATCGGCGGCATTAACGCCCGAAATTCCAGACATCGCAAAGACTGATGCAAGCAAAACAGACCTGATATTCACTATAGTTCCCCCCTAAACCCAATAAATTGGCCAATTTGGTTTTTGGCCAATATAGCCATATATTAGAATCCAGAAAAATATGTAGCATTATGGCAACACGCGCCCCGATTGATATTCTTATCGTCAGCTTTGTCGCGGCTTCTGTTGGTTCGATGAGATCGATGAGAGCCAGAAAGGCAAAGCTTTGCGCGTGCATGCCTGCGTCACAGAGGCAATCAACACGGTTTGCCATAGGCATGACATTTATCGAATGTTATCAATCCCGGCATTGAAATAAGTTCGGGATAAAGCATGACGCAGAATTTCGCCTTCACGGATACGTCCGAAAATCTCAGCTCCGTGCTGCAAAAGCTCATCGGAAAGCTAAGCGGCAAAACGATTACCTTGCGGGAATTGATGGAGGCGATTGGAGAGCAAGGGCTTCTGCTGATGTGTGCCATCGCCTGCCTGCCCTTTCTTATTCCCGTGTCCATCCCCGGCGTCAGCACGGTTTTCGGTGCGGCGATCGTCATGATCAGTCTGGCGATTACGTTGAACCGGCTGCCATGGCTGCCGAAGCGTATTCTAGACAAGCAGATGGAAACCGCCCGCCTCGTCCCCGCTTTGCAAAAGGGTGTGACGATTGTGTCTAAGCTGGATCGCTACATGCGCCCTCGCCTGCCCGCGCTCACCACGGGTGCCGTCATTGGTCGTGTGAACGGAATTGCGATTATGGCGGCAGGCATATTGCTGATGATGCCGCTTGGTTTCATTCCGTTCTCAAACACCCTGCCGGGCGTGGCCATTCTGCTGTTTTCCGCAGGCATGATCCAACGGGACGGCGTGACCGTTTTGGGCGGTTATTTGTTTCTGGCTTTGACGACCATCTATTTCGCGGCTCTTGCCTACGGCGCATTCTGGGCGGGACAGGGCATCAGCAATTCCCTCACAGGGACGTAGAGCGCTTCGCCTGCTTGGCGCGCTGTCTCTTCGTCCACCACACGCTCAGGCGCCTGCGCTGGCGCCTGACGGCCCGCAGATCCTGCGACAGAACCAGAAGACCGAGCGGAACCATCCAGAAACCGAGAATCGGCAAAAACCCGAGAATACCGCCAATGACGAGCGCAACGCCGACAATGATGCGTCCGACTCTCGAACGCGGCATTGCGACACTCCATTTTCCGATATGAAGTCGGCCCGTTTTGGGATGAAGACCAAAAGTCATTGTGAAACACCCCTGCGAAAAGCCATGGCCTGAATTTTTTTATGCATCAACATGCCCGGAAACGTGGGAACTTCGGTGGATAAAACAAGAGGAATGCATTTTTTTTGAAAAAACCGCTTGGCAAATCGGAAAAGCATTTGTATTACCCCGCTCACACCACGACAAGCGGTGGACGTTCCCTGGTAGCTCAGCGGTAGAGCATTCGACTGTTAATCGACAGGTCGCCGGTTCGAATCCGGCCCGGGGAGCCATTTCTTCTTTTAAAGATAAAATGGTTATATACCGCTGAAATCCCCTTTTGAAAATCAGGCTTGATTTGGCGCTGCCGTCACGGCAACCTCCCCACATATACATCATCGACGGATCGCCATGAACATCGACTGGGCTTATATTCAGCGATATTGGGATTGGGCTGGCCACATGCTGGAAGCCGTCATTATGGCGGCTGTGGTTGCGGTGCTGCTGCGGCTCTTGCTGAATTGGCGGGAGGCGGGCATTGCGGGGCTTGCCTTCGCTGCGGGTCACTTCCACGGGCGTGAGAAGCGGGACTATGAAGTCTCGGTGCATATGAAACCGCCCCATCTGGATGGCTATTATCTCTGGAACTGGTCGTGGGACAATGCCACGGACTTCTGGCCGACAGCGTTGCTGTGTGTCGGCCTCATCTGGTGGGTGGCACGAAAGCAATAATTCCGTGCCACTGACCTTCTCAATGTCAGCGTGACTTCTTTTTGGCAGCACCGCCGGAAACTGTCTGCTTTTTGGCAGCGCCACCGGAAACAGTTGTCGACGTTGCGGCAACCGGGTCGCTGGCCGGGAAGCTGTCTTCGAGACCCTCTTCCAAGTCGTCATCCTTGCCTGATGTGGCCGTGGCGCGCTCCTGCTTGACAGACTGGGCTGCGGGGGATGTATCGCCGTCCGTAACGTCGTTCGGGCCGGTATCCAGTTCCTGCTCGGCTTCTGCCCAGTGGCGCTGGTGGTCGCCCTCCACGCGACCCTCGCGCTCCCATTTTTCATAGGCCTTTTTGCGGATTTCGGCTTCGCGATCGACAGACATGGCGTTTCTCCCTTTGCATGATTGTCAGAGAAACAGTCGTGCGCAATATTTGGTTCCTGCGCAACACAACAATCCTTTTCAGAACTTACGGGTTCAGAACTTGCGGGCCTTTTCGGAACCTCATGGCCAAGCTGGCCGTTCTTGTACTGAAAGAAGGAGATGCGACATGATCGAGAAGCAAAACAAACCGCTGGATATCGAAGAAAAAGACGTCGCGACGTTCCACACGGAGCGTGAACTGAAAGGCGTGCCGGATGAAATCGATCCTGATGAATCGATCAACCTGCGCGCACGGCGCCAGGCGGCGCGTCAGCACGAGGATGCGTTTATTGTGGCGACGGATCTGGAAGACGATGATCAGCGCGACGCCGCCTCCGGCACGAGGGAGCAGCCGTAGCGTTTAGCGGCGAACCGAAACGATGGATTTGCGGCTGAAATTCGAGACCTGAACACGGCCTGACTGGTTGCCGCCCAAAATCTGGGCGGTACCCTCTTCCATGCTCTTCAAAATGCCTGCGTGGTAGCGTTTCCCGCTGCGCACGACGACCACATCACCGGGCTTTGCACTGCCAACTGGCACCGCATAACCGAATGATGTCCAGGATTTTGCAAAGCCAGAAGACTTTGGCGGCTGCCTGCCGGATTTTTCAGCGACATAACTCAGAAAATACCCGCACCACGGTGTTTTGCGCGGATTGACACCCAAAATAGCTTTGAGTGTCTGGTTATTCTTACCCTCGTGAAGCCCGGAATAACGCTCCGCTTGATTGAGCATCCCCGCCGAGACAGGGGTGGTGATAGCCGCGCAAACAGCAGCGGCCAGAACGAACGCAGTTACTTTCAAATTCTCGCCCTTTAGAAGCGCACAATGACGTTGCTCCAGCTCCTTACAAAGTCATGTCCGCATATTCAAAGTGTCGCGGGCAGCATGTCCTGTTTTCGGGGACGCTGCGCGCTGACGAGCGGTGATCTATTCCTCCAATTTAGCGAGAATTTGACGAGATATCGGCGAAAATTGGAACAAGCTGCGCAAAATCCCTCTCACATTGCTTCAAAACAACGAAGCTTGAGCCTCATCCTGCGCTTTTGAGACTATGCCCTCAAGCTCCAGCATATGAACTTTTGCCGTCACGCCACCCGGCGCCGAAAACCCGCCCAGCTTGCCACCGGCGGCCAGCACCCGGTGACAGGGAATGATCAGCGGCACCGGATTTTTCGCCATGGCCTGCCCCACATCCCGCGCCGCTTCCGGCCCTGCCCCCAGTTCTTTCGCCAGCGCGCCATAGGTTGTCGCATGGCCCCATGGCAGGCTGCGCACTGAGGCATAAACCTTTGAAAAGAAATCGCTTTGTTCACCCAGATCAAGCGCTACACCCAAAAACTCAACCCGTTCCCCGGCAAAATATGCCTTCACCCTGTCGATGAGGTCGCGAATATCGGCGGTCGCTTCCGTCGGTTTTGCGGCGGGCACCTTTCGCAGCATCAGCCGCGCTGCCTCATCCGCCGTTTTGGTGGGCAATTGAAAGCGCATAATACCGCCTTCGTGCCAGGCAATGGCGCAATATCCGGCAGCGGTGGAAAAGACGTGAGACTGAAGCGGGTGGTGCATCTTATTTAGCCACATTTGGAACGGTTTTCATGATTTTCCGCCATAAAATCCGCTCCGGCAATCCGTTTCTTGCTTCTGGTCTTGCATTTCAGAACGCAAAAGCCACCCGGCGAGGACGCGGCGGGTGGCTTGTTTTCTCAATCTGGTGGGTCGTTCAGGAGGCGAGTTTTTTCGCTTCCACCTTTTTCACGTCCACGAGGCAATGTGCATCACGGCTGGCTTCTACAAAGGCAGTGCGGGCGATTTCGCCTGCGACACTTCCCAAGAGTGAGGCTCTGCAAAGCCTCAATGCCTGCTCATAGACCTTGCCGTGACGGCTCGGCCATTCGTGTTGCAAAAAATCAAAAGCCTCGTAAACGCCATTGAAGATTCGGGGTGCGCCGTTTTCCAGAGAAATAACCACGGGGGCTTCCCACTTGACGTCGTTCAGCATCATTGATTGGACTTCCATACTCAATTAACTCGCCTCTAACGTTGGACCCGGCATATGGTTCCGGCTCAGGCACTTTCCAAGATACAAAAATTCACCAATCGAAAACCATGTTATGTAACGCCTTTATTATAGGCTTCCGGCGGGAACAAAGCTCCTCAACAATCATTCAACCGTAAGTGAACAGAGTGGACCATGGCTGAACAACACAATCCCGTTATCCTGTGGTTTCGCAAAGACTTACGTATGGCGGACAACCGTGCGCTTGCCGCTGCGAAAGACCATGGCGGCGCGGTTATTCCGGTCTACATCCGCGAGGAAAATGGCGGCACGACCGGGGCTTTGGGCGGTGCGCAGGAATGGTGGCTGCACCACTCTTTAGAGGCGCTGTCCACAGCCTTGGACAAGGCCGGAAGCCGCCTGATATTGCTGAGTGGCAAGGCTGAAACCGTGCTGCAAAAGCTTCTGGACGACACCGGTGCCGGCACGATTTTCTGGAACCGGCGGTATGATCCGCAAGGCATGGACATCGACAGCGAGATCAAAAAGAATTTTCGCGATGCCGGGCTGGAGGTCGAAAGTTTCGCGGGGCATCTGCTGCATGAACCTTCCAAGCTGAAAACCAAAACCGGCGGTCCTTACCGTGTTTACACGCCGTTCTGGCGGGCGCTGGAGGCAGGCGATGAGCCGGCCGAACCCATAGCCGCGCCCAAAAAGCTGTCCGCGCCCTCCAGCTGGCCGAAATCCGAAGCGCTGAAGGACTGGAAACTTCTGCCCACCAAGCCAGATTGGGCCAAGGATTTTGCAGAAGTCTGGACACCGGGTGAAGCGGGCGCTGCCGAAAACCTCGAAAACTTCATCGACGGTGCCTTGAAGGGATATGAGGAAGGCCGCGATTTTCCGGCAAAACCCGCCACCTCCATGCTGTCTCCGCATCTGGCGCTGGGCGAAATTTCGCCTGCGCAGGTCTGGCACGCCACACGCGGTCTTTCTCGCACCATCGCCCCCAATGATCTCAGCCGTTTCCGCAAGGAAATCGTCTGGCGGGAATTCTGCTACCACCTGCTCTTCCACTTTCCAAAGCTGGATGAAAAGAACTGGAACGACAGCTTCGATGCCTTCTCGTGGAACAGCGATCACGCCAAGTTCACCGCGTGGACCAAGGGCATGACGGGATATCCCATCGTCGATGCGGGAATGCGCCAGCTCTGGAAGCACGGCGTCATGCACAATCGCGTGCGGATGATTACCGCGTCTTTTCTCATCAAACATCTGCTGATCGACTGGCGCGACGGTGAAAAGTGGTTCCGCGATACGCTGGTGGATGCCGACCCGGCCTCCAACGCCGCCAACTGGCAATGGGTGGCGGGTTCGGGCGCAGATGCCTCGCCGTTTTTCCGCATTTTCAACCCCATCCTTCAGGGTGAAAAATTCGATCCCGATGGCGGTTATGTCAAAACCTTCGTGCCGGAACTGGCGCGCCTCGATAAAAAATTCATTCACAAACCGTTCGATGCGCCCAAAGACGTGCTTCGCAACGCAGGCATCGAACTTGGCAAGACCTATCCCAAACCGCTCGTCAACCACGCTGACGCCCGCCAGCGAGCCTTGGAGACCTATTCGGACATCAAGAAAGGCGCATAAAATTGGGTATCGGCAAGATTTTGCTTCCGAACCCTATTCACCAGAACATATTTTCTTGTCACAACGCGCATAGACAAGGACATAACGGCATCCCACTCGCTGACTGGACAAGAAAGCCCGATCATGACCATTCATACCTCTTTGCTCACAACCATTGGCAACACACCGCTCATTCGCCTCAACTCCGCGTCAGAGGCGACTGGGTGCGAAATTCTCGGCAAAGCGGAATTTCTCAATCCGGGTCAGTCGGTCAAGGACCGCGCCGCGCTCTATATCATTCGTGATGCGGAACGCCGCGGACTGCTGCGCCCCGGCGGCACCATTGTCGAAGGCACGGCTGGCAACACCGGCATCGGGCTTTCCGTGGTTGCCAACGCGCTGGGCTATAAAACGGTCATCGTCATTCCTGAGACCCAGAGCCAGGAAAAGAAGGACGCCTTGCGGCTTCTCGGCGCGCAGCTGGTCGAAGTGCCAGCCGCCCCCTATTCCAATCCGAACAATTACGTGAAGGTGTCCGGGCGCCTGGCGCGGGATTTGGCCGCGACTGATCCGAACGGCGCCGTCTGGGCCAACCAGTTCGACAACATCGCCAACCGTCAGGCCCATATCGAAACCACCGCGCCTGAAATCTGGGATCAGACGGACGGCAAGGTGGATGGTTTCGTGTGCGCCGTCGGTTCCGGTGGCACGCTGGCTGGCGTGGCCGATGGCCTTCGCGATTTCAACCCGGACATCAAGATCGCCCTTGCCGACCCGGAAGGTGCAGCCCTTTATGAGTTCTACAAGAACGGCACGCTGAAATCGGAAGGCTCGTCCATCACCGAAGGTATCGGCCAGGGCCGCATCACCGCCAATCTGGAAGGCTTCACCCCGGATTTCGCCTATCAGATTTCCGATGCGGAAGCGTTGCCGGTGGTGTTTGATCTGGTCACGACAGAGGGACTTTGCCTCGGTGGTTCCTCGGGCATTAACATTGCCGGTGCAATTCGGCTTGCCCGCGACCTCGGACCGGGGCATACAATCGTGACAATACTTTGCGATTACGGTAACCGCTATCAGTCCAAGCTGTTCAACCCGGACTTCCTGCGCTCCAAGGGGCTTCCCCTTCCCGCATGGCTGACGGAAAAACGGCAGATTTCGGTTCCGTACGAAACCGTCTGAGGTCACTGCCCACATGCCTGTGAATGCCCTGTTTCGTGATGATTTTTACCTGTCCACTTGCGAAGCAGTCGTGACGGCAGTTCATGAAGATGGCGGCATAGAGCTGGATCAGACCTGTTTTTATGCCACTTCTGGCGGGCAACCGGGCGATACCGGCGTCCTGCAACGGGCCGATGGCTCGAAGATCGATATCAGCGTCGCAAAACACGGCGCTGATAAAAGCATCATCATCCATGTACCGGCGGAAGGTCAGCCTTCCCCGACCATTGGAGAAAAACTCACACTGCAAATCGACTGGGCGCGCCGCCTGAAGCTGATGCGGATGCACACCGCCTGCCATCTGCTTTCCGTCGTGTGCTCATGGCCCATCACGGGGGCGGCCGTGGGCGAGGACGAATCGCGTGTTGATTTCGACATGGCGGAAACCATCGACAGGCAAGAGGTCACCGCAAAATTGATGGCGCTGGTCGAAGCGGACCATCCGGTTTTCCTGCAATGGATCACCGATGAGGAACTTGCGGCCAATCCCGGTATCGTCAAATCCAAGAATGTGCGCCCGCCTCTTGGGCTCGGGCGCGTCAGCCTTGTTTGCATCGGTGAAAATTCCGCTGTTGACAGTCAGCCCTGCGGGGGCACTCATGTTAAGCAGACGAGCGAAGTCGGTGAAATCCACATCGCCAAAATCGAAAAAAAGGGCAAGGAGAATCGCCGTTTCCGAATTCGTTTCGGTCAATCCGGTGATACCGCCTGATTTCTGGGAGAAAAATTGTGAGCACGGATAAAAGCCGTTTCGTCGTTTCGGCGGATTGGGTAGAGCAGCAGCTTGGCACCCCGCATTTTCGTCTAGTCGATGCCTCCTGGTATCTGCCCGCACACAAGCGCAATGGAAAAGAAGAATACGCCGCCGGTCACATTCCCGGCGCGGTCTTCTTCGATCAGGACAAGATTGCCGATCACGACACCGGCCTTCCCCACTCGCTGCCTTCACCGCAGTTCTTTGCAGAACAGGTCGGCGAACTCGGCATCGGTGAACAGGACACCATCGTCGTTTATGATGGCCCCGGCTTCTTCTCCGCACCCCGCGTCTGGTGGATGCTGCGCGTCATGGGTGCCGATAAGGTTTATGTGCTGGATGGCGGTCTGGATGGCTGGAAAGCTGCGGGCAAGCCGTTGGAAACCGACAGGCCCGACATTGAACCCGTCATCTTCGACGCACACTTCAATCCAAAGCGCGTCACCTCCTTTTCCGGTATGCGCGCCATCGTGGACGCTGGCAGCGAGCAGATTGCCGATGCGCGTGGCGCTGGCCGCTTTACAGGCGAAGAAGCCGAACCCCGCGCGGGAATGCGGTCTGGCCATATGCCCGGCGCACGCAGCCTGCCCGCCACCGCCTTTTCCGAGGACGGCCACTTCAAGGATTTGCCCACCATCCGCAAGATGATTGCCGATGCGGGCATCGATCTTTCCCAGCCAGTCGTCACCAGCTGCGGCTCCGGCGTCACCGCCGCCGTCATCACGCTGGCGCTTGAGTCGCTCGGCCATTCCGACAATTCTCTGTATGATGGCTCATGGTCCGAATGGGGCAGCAAGCCGGATACCGCTATCGTCACCGGCCCTGCCGAACCCATCGCCCCACAGCCTTACGGCCCGCTCAAAGCCCATGTCACGACGCTGGAAATGACGTCTGCACCAAAGGTCAGCCTGCCGGTGCCGGTCAATATCCAGACCGCCATCATGCGCACCACGAACATTCCGCTGCATTTCTACCGTTATCTCTACTGGCGCGTCGGCAAGCGCTGGCACTGGCAAAAGCGGATGCGGATGAGCGACGCCGAGCTTTCCGCCACCCTGCGGGATCCGGCCAACTCCGTCACCGTGCTTTATATGAACGGCGCACCCGCCGGTTTCTTCGAGCTGCAAAAGCTCAACGACGATGTCACCGAGCTTGCCTATTTCGGCCTGATGGAAGAAGCCATCGGCGCAGGCGTCGGCAAATGGTTCCTGCTGCAAGCCCTCTATTCCGCGTGGCAGGACAACCCCAAAAAGATCACCGTCTCCACCAACACCCTCGACCATCCGCGTGCGCTACAACTCTACCAAATGATGGGCTTTTCCCCCGCCAGCACCTATGAAACATGGGTAGAGCCCCTGACGGACAGCGAGTATCTGGAAATTTCCAGACGGGGTTGAAGCGGGTTAAAGCTCACAGGAGGCGGCGGAGCAAGCTCCGCCGCCTACAATGAAAAGACAACACCCTAAACCGTATCTGCCCGCATAATCACCAAATGCGTCGCATTCTCCCCGCGCACCGTTTCACTGCACTGATACCCAAGCGCCGGCAGATCGATCCCCGAAAACAGGTTCTCGCCCTTCCCCAAAAAAAGCGGCGATTGCGCAAGGTGCAACTCGTCGATCACCCGCTCTTGCAGATATTGCCGGATGGTGGACACGCCCCCGCCCAGCCGCACATCCTTGCCACCCGCCGCAGCCTTCGCCGCCTGAAGCGCTTCGTCTATGCCACCCGTAATAAAATGAAACGTGGTGCCGCCCTTCATATCGAGGATGCTCGCGGATGGTTGGTCAGCACAAAAACCGGAACGTGATACGGCGGCTCTTCGCCCCACCAGCCTTTCCACGCATCATCCGGCCATTCTCCGCGAATAGGGCCGAACATATTGCGCCCCAAAATCCACGCGCCGAGATTGTCGAAGCTTGCCGCCGCAAACTTTTCGTCAACGCCGGTCGAGCCGCCATCCTGACCAAACATCTTGCGGAAGGTTTGTGTGGCGAACGCCCATCTGTGCAGCGTTTCACCCTTCACGCCAAGAGGATGCTCCAGACTTTGATCCGGGCCTGCGCCATATCCATCCAGCGAGATTGAAAAACTGCGAACAACGACCCGTGACATCTGATCCTCCTCATTTTTCAAGGACGCAAAGTATCAGAGTTCGGGCAGCTTACAATTCCAGCCCGAGATTCACGGCGGTCGGAATTTCCTGCGCAGGATCGCTTTCCTGCTCACTGCCACCATTGCCCAGATGCGCAGCGATCAGTTCACCATGAAATTTCGCCATCTCGTAGCAATAGGTGATCTCGCGCTTTTCCGCAGACCAGTAAACGTCCGGCCGACCGCAGGTGCGCGCCGTCAGCTTCACCTCGCCCTTCAAGCCATAGGCGTTGAAGCTGCGGGCAATCAGATCGAGTACCTTCGATTCCTTGACGATGCTGGCGTAAATATCCAGAAACGGGTCACGCGCCGGTTCATAACGGGTGACGAATTTCGTCGTTCCCGCCGTTTTGGCATGAGGCCCGATCAGCTCGTTCCAATGGGCAACCGTGTCCGAATAGGCAACCTCGCAGCCCTTCCAATCCGCCTTCGGCAGACCCATCATATCGGCCAGATCACCATAACCACCGGCATCCTTGCCCACCATCAGGCAGGCCATCTGCCTGTCCCGCGATGGTTCGGGAACAAGCGCTGAATAGAGCGGCGTATTGTGTTCCGGCAAAGGCTTGGAAGAACGGGCCAGATACCAGCTATCCGTCGCATTGACGATGGCCGTGTCCAGCCATTCCTCATTCGCTTCCAGCATCATCGTCGCTGCCAATTGGTCGGCGCTGTCTTTGCCAGCACCCAATTCGGGCAGCGAAAAATCGGAAATCAACATGCGCGACGCCTCATGATAAAGGCTGAAAATCGCGTTTCCGACGACAAAATTCACCGTCTGCTGCAATTGCTCATCGGAAAGATTATCCAGCGCAGGCGCGGTTTGCGCATGGGCGGCAGGTGACAGACAAGAAAACACGGTGACCAGAGTGGCGGTCATCAACCTGCGCAGCATAGACGTCAACTTTCCAAATCGAGGACGTTCGATTGATTGCTAAACTAAACGATACAAGCAATGGGCTGGTTGCCTCCAAAGGCAAGAAACGGGTGGATACACGAATCTTTGAAAGGCATAGCGACAAACGAGCAACGCAAAGGAGCCGTTATGACCAAGATCGTTTTTACCGCCATGGACGTCGATGAAGCAGAAGCCTTCCGCAATGAAGGGCACGATGCAAACGGCCAGAAACCCGAACGCATGATTGCTGACGGTTCCTTCCCCTGCCGCTGCTGCCTCCGCCAAATAAAAGACGGTGAGGCCATGCTTCTCCTGTCCTATCGCCCCTTTCCCAGCCTGCAACCCTTTGCCGAAACCGGCCCGATTTTCATGCACGCTGAGGCCTGCGGTCCTTACGAGGCGCAAGACGATCTGCCACCCATGCTGGAAAGCCCGGATTATATCGTGCGCGGTTATAGCCCCGACAACCGTATCGTCTACGGCACCGGTGCCGTGACGCCGACCGAGAAGATTACGGACCGGGCGCAGGAATTGCTGGCACGCGACGACGTCGCCTATGTCCACATCCGCTCTGCCCGCAACAATTGTTACCAATGCCGGATCGACCGTATCTGAAACGACAAGTCCACACAATTTTAGCGAATAGCCTAAACGGACTTCAATTCTTCTGTGCAATTTTGAGACAAAGATAAAAACGGGAGAAGCCCAAAAATGACCGGAAATCTCGACATGCAGAACCGCGCTGCCAGCCGTAGCAAGACGCGCATTTATGGAACCGTTCAATACGTCAATCAGTCGGTCAAAGGCCGCGTGGTCGACCTTTCCGCAACCGGCATGGCGCTGGAACTGGATGGCGCCTTTGCCGCAGCCAAGGGAAGCCACGTCAAGGTCCAGAGCGACGACCTCGGCTTCATCGAAGGCACCGTGCAGTGGCAACACGCCAACCGGCTTGGCCTGCAACTCAATTTGTCCACAAACACGCTGGCCCAGCTCTCCTCCTACTTCCGCTTTTTCCACGCCGAAGTGAAGCCAACACTGGCCGGTTGAACTGGCGGCAACGCACGATACTCCCTCACCCCGGTCCCGATCCCGGGTCCAGTTCGATCAAGTCCTTGATCGAAAAAAGACTCCTTCGCCCCGCAGACGCGAGGCTACTGGATGCCGGATCAAGTCCGACATGACGGAGGAGATTATTGTCTCCCCCACATAAAACTACCCCGCAATCCCCACCCAACACTGGCTGGCAAACAATATTTTACCAGGCGGTCTAAAAATCTTGGACAAGTCACAACCCTGTCATTTTGATGATGGACTCCTTTAAAATTCGCTCTACGCTGCCCTCTTCCCACGCAGCCAGAGTTCATTCGAGGAGTTTCCATGTCTTCGCTTATCGGCCTTCACCCCATCACACGGCGTTCCCTGCTGGGAGGCATTGCTGCCTCTTCGGCCTTTGTCATGCTGCACCCGTTTGCGGCGCGCGCGCAGGGCAACCAGGCGCATCTGCGCATCATGGAAACCACGGATATTCACGTCCACGTTTTTCCGTATGATTATTATGCCGATAAGCCCAACGACACGCTGGGTCTGGCCCGCACCGCCTCCATCATCGATTCCATCCGCGCCGAAGCCGGAAACTCGATGCTGGTCGACAATGGCGATTTCCTGCAAGGCAATCCGCTGGGCGATTACATTGCCTATGAGCGCGGTATGAAGGCGGGCGACAAACACCCCGTCATCAACGCCATGAACGTGCTGGGGTATGATTGCGGCACGCTGGGCAACCACGAGTTCAATTATGGGCTTGATTTCATGTTCAACACGCTGGGCGGCGCAAGCTTCCCTTACGTCTGCGCCAACTTGACCAAGGGCCAACTGGCGTCCGATCCCAAGCAGGACGAGCTGTTCTTCAAGCCCTACGTCATCCTCGAAAAGCAGATCAAGGATGGCTCCGGTGCCACAAGCCCGGTTAAAATAGGCATCATCGGCTTCGTGCCGCCACAAATCATGATGTGGGATGCCAAGAACCTCGAGGGCAAAGCCCAGACCCGCGATATCGTCGAAGCCGCCAAAGCCTGGGTTCCTGTCATGAAGGAACAGGGTGCCGATATCATCATCGCGCTGTCCCACTCCGGCATTGAAGGCAAGGGCCAGAGCGAGCGCATGGAAAACGCCTCGCTGTATCTGGCAGGCGTGGAAGGCATCGATGCCGTTTTCACCGGCCACCAGCACCTCGTTTTCCCCGGCCCCAAAACATGGGATGGCATCGAAGGTGCCGATCCGGTCAAGGGCACATTGATGGGCAAGCCGGCCGTCATGGCCGGTTTCTGGGGTTCGCATATGGGCCTCATCGACCTCCTGCTGGAAAAAGACGGCAAGAGCTGGAAGATCGTCGATTTCACCTCTGAGGCCCGGCCGATCTATCACCGCGATGACAACCGCAAGATTGTCGCCGATGTGAAAGACAAGCCGGAAGTCATCGCTGCCGTGAAGACGGACCACGAAGGAGCGCTGGCCTATGTCCGCCGCCCCGTCGGCAAAACATCCGCGCCGCTTTATTCCTATTTCGCGCTGGTGGCAGATGATCCATCCGTGCAGATCGTGTCCAACGCACAGACCTGGTACATCAAGGACATGCTGAAAGACGGGCCGTATAAGGACTTGCCGGTGCTGTCCGCAGCCGCCCCCTTCAAGGCGGGCGGTCGTGGTGGCGCGGATTATTATACCGATGTCCCCACCGGTGACATCGCCATCAAAAACGTCGCCGACCTTTACCTCTACCCCAACACCGTGCAGGCCGTGCTCATCACCGGCGCGCAGGTCAAGGACTGGCTGGAAATGTCTGCGGGCATGTTCAACACGGTCGAAGCGGGCGCTAAAGACGCCCCACTCCTCAACAATGATTTCCCGTCTTACAATTACGACGTCATCGACGGCGTCACCTACCAGATCGACGTGTCCAAACCGGCCAGGTTCGATAAGGACGGCAAGGCCGTAGCGCCTGAAAGCAACCGCATCGTCAACCTCCAGTTCGAAGGCAAACCGATCGACCCGGCCCAGAAATTCGTCGTCGCCACCAACAACTACCGCGCCAGCGGCGGCGGCAAATTCCCCGGCATCGCCAGCGACAAAATCATCTTCGTCGCCCCAGACACCAACCGCGATGTCATCGTCCGCTACATCATCGCGCAAGGCACCATCAACCCCGCCGCCGACGACAACTGGTCCTTCGCCCCGGTTGCCAACACCACAGCCGTGTTCGAAACCGGACCAAAGGCCCGCCAATACGCCAAGGACGTAAAGGGCGCGAAAATTGAGGAAGCAGGCGACGGCGCAGAAGGGTTCGCGAAGTTCAGACTGATTTTGTGATTGCGAACCGCAAGTGAGGGGTGATGGTATCGTCGCGCCAAGCCCCCTCACCACAGACCTCCACGTTCCGCCGCTCTCCACCTCACCTCCGTCACCTCCACCCCTTCGACAAGCTCAGGATGAGGGCCGAGGGTGTGGCGGGGAGTGGGACGTAATAGCGAGGGTGCGGCTAAGGGCACGACGGTAGCATCCCTCATCCATCATCCTGAGCTTGTCGAAGGAGAGGCGGGAGCGAAGCGACACTCGAAGGACGAGGGATGCGGAACGGATGCGCCTTCTCACCCACCCTCACCGTCATCCTCGGGCTTGTCCCGAGGATCTAATCACCTCTCCAAAATTGCAACCTGGCAGATGTCAGGAACAAGCCCGATGATGACATTGGAGAGAGTGGAAGCGGGCTGTCACATATCAACCCTCATAAAATTCATGAATAATTGATCAAAATCAATGCCTTATAAAATAACCACCGAAGTAATAATAAATTTTCGCACTTTTCTCCACACGCTCCAAACCTGAGAGATAATACCCCTGTTCCGCCCTCGGATACACCGCAAGGCGTTGCGGCGAGGCGGGATCGGTGCTGGCGGTGAAGGGGTTACGCAAACCTTCACCGCCGGGGCCGGGCAGCAAATCCCCCCGGCGGCAACGGGAGGATGATGACGCCGGTTGCGGACCGGCTGGCGTTGTCTTCCCGATGCCCGAAAGGCTTAACCGCCGCCGGGTGTACCGACAGCTCATCGTCTTGTGGTCGAACGCGACCATCGGGTGAGAGGCGAAAGTCAGGCGGTACACAGGAACACGCTGCATCTGCCCCGCACCGTAGCGATACGGCGCGGACGGATCGCGAGGACAACCCGCAGCCTTTGGTGCAGCGGGACGTCTTTGCGAAAAACGGATCGATCCTCCCGCCCCTTGATTATCGGCGCGGGAGCAAATCGAAGGCAGATGGGGCCGAACTGGCAGGCGGTGTTCTGGAAACAGGACATTGCCACCCGGATGGGAAGGGTTGGACCTTGGCTATGTCCGACCGGTTCTCCGGCAAGGTTTCCCCTTCGCCCTCCGGGATTGCCAGCCATGGCAAGTGGATTGCTGTCCGGCAACAACAGCCGAGCGGGGCGCTGAGAGGTGCCATTTTATACTACCCAACGAGGCAACTTTCTGCGCCCCGTCCGACATACCATGGCCGACCAGGCGGTGGACACTGAATGAAGATCAACCCACGGGCAGACGCTGCCGCGTGAACGGCGAAGCTTGGGGACGAGTTGGCCGGGATTTTTGACAGGATTGGATTTGCGGTTGAGCGTGTTGCCGGATGCTTCGAGGGCGCTTCGCTCCCACCTTGTATAAGAAAACCGTTGTAACATAGCCTCGCACTGAGGGGGCGGCCGCTTCCTGGGTGCGGCTGGTTTCGGATCGTTGCCACCTTAGCCTTCAGGGCTGTTGCTGAGCCGGATCGGACTGGCCTTTTCCCACAGGACCCGAATGGTTGTCTGAACTTTAGGTTCGCATGAACGCAAGGCGGGGTCGACGGAGAGGATCGCATGATCATGAAACATTCTGGTATCGACGTTTCCAAGAACAGACTGGATATTGCAATCGAAGGCATGAAAGCGGTGTTGAGCGAGAGCAATGACAGTGCCGGTCACCAGCGGCTGATTGACCGTTTCGCCAGCGAAGGCGTCACACGCATCGGCCTTGAGGCCAGCGGCAATTATGAGGCAGCGGCTGTTGCTGCCCTGCGAAGGGCGGGCTTTACCGTGCTTGTCCTTGATCCGCGCCAGATCCACGGCTTTCGCAAATTCCGCAATGGCAAGGCCAAGACCGACCGAATCGATGCCCAGCTCATTCTGGCTGCCGTCAGCCTCCTGGCTCCCGACCGTCAGGCACCGGACCCGCGCATGCCGTCGTTTGCAGAGGATCTGACCATGATCGAGCAGATTGCCGAGGATATTTGCCGTCTCAAAACACGGCGCGAGCGTTACAGTGCAAAGGCCAATCTGCAGCTCATCGATGACAATATCAAGCGGCTGGTCAAGCTCAAGGTCAAGCGGATGGCGCACCTGACCAAACGGCTGAAAGCCCATCCCGATCTGGCTGAAAAGCTGGACCTGCTGCAAAGCATCCCCACGATCGGACCGGCAACGGCGGTGACCTTCATCATCCGCATGCCCGAGCTCGGCCATCTCAGCCGAGCCGAGGCTGCAGCCCTTGTCGGCGTTGCGCCCTACAACAAGGACAGCGGCGCGTCCTCGTCCGACAGGCATATTGCCGGAGGGCGCGTGCGGCTGCGCAAGGTCGTCTTCATGGCCGCCTTCTCCGGCAGCCAGAAACACAATCCGGCCCTGCGCATTCTTTACAGGCGCCTCATCGATGCCGGCAAGAGCCACAAGGTCGCCGTGATTGCCTGCGCCAGAAAGCTCGTCCACTTCGCAAACGCTGTCCTCGCAAGACGCAAGCCGTGGACCGAAATTCCCCAATGACAGACAAACTTTGTCTCATGGTTGCTCAGCATGAGGGTGGAGGGTGTGGCAGGGGTGCAACGCAACGGCAACGGATGTGGATAAGGGCGCGACAGTAGTAAGCCTCATCCATCATCCTGAGCTTGTCGAAGGAGAGGTGCCCCGCAGGGGCCTCGAAGGACGGGGGTTACGGGACGTGCGGGCAGAATGCGTGGCCGGATGCTTCGAGGGTCGCTTCGCTCCCACCTCAGCATGAGGGTGGAGGGTGTGGCGGGACGTGCAACGTTGAACGATGGAGGCTGTGGCTTACACCCCTCTGCCCTGCCGGGCATCTCCCCCACAGGTCGGGAGATTGGCTAGAGGCGGCCTTTCAAACATCTTGAACGCTGCGAATGAAGCGAAGAGCGTGCATCCTGCTAATCTCCCCACCTGTGGGGGAGATGCCCGGCAGGGCAGAGGGGGGCGAGCTTGCTCCGGAGCCAAAGATGCTCCAGCAACACACCACCCACCCTACTCCGCAGCGTCCCTGACCCCGTCCGCAGTCATCGACGTCATCGCCTCAAGAAAGCTCTTGGTGTTCGGGCACTGAGACAGCCGGTGCTGAAACGCATCCATCAACCACTTTGCGGCCGGGCCAGCCGGGGTGTCGGCCTTGCGAAGCGCATAAAGCGGATATTCGCCGCCCTCATACGCATCGAGTTCCAGCACCTTCAAATCCCCTGTGATGATATCATTGCGCACCAGCGATGCCGGAAGGCCGCCCCAGCCGAGGCCGCCTTTGATCAATTGATATTTGGTGGCGATATCGCTGACGCGCCATTTTTTGTAGGACAGAACGTTGAAGTCCCTGCCCTTGGTCAGCCCCGATGTATCCGTCACCACAAGCTGCACCTCTTCACGCACATCGGCCAGCGTCAAAGGGCGGTTCAGCAGGACGAGTGGGTGGTCGACAGCGGCCACCGGCACCATGAAGGAATGGCCGATCCTCTCAATGACAAGGCCATCGTCCTGATGGAACATGGCCCCGCCAATGCCGATGCCTGTCTTGCGGTTCAGCACCATTTCCATGACCATGCCCAGTTCCCCCACATTGAGGTTGAGCCCAACGGTGGGAAACTCGACGCGGAAATCACGCAGCACGTTCACCACCGCCTCTGCCGGAACCATGGTGCTGATGGCGAGCGAGACTTCCGCCTCAAGCCCCTGTCGCAGCCCCTTGGCACGGGCGCGCATGTCCTGAAGACCGGCAACGATGCGGCGTGCATGTTCCAGCATCGCCGCACCTTCGTCCGTCAGCTTCGGCTGGCGCACGCCGTTTCGCTCAAACAGCGTCACTTCCAGCTGCGCTTCAAGGTTGGCGATGGTGTAGCTGACAACGGACTGCGCACGGTTGAGTGCGCGAGAGGCCGCAGAAAAGCTGCCGGTCTCGGCAACGGCCAAAAACACTTGCAACTGGTCCAGAGTGGGGTTGGCGTCCATGTTCCATCCATTTCATCGATAGGTGGCTTCCATATTATCACAGTTTCCTAGATAAGAACATTGGGCGATATAGGGGGCAACGACCGGGTATCCCTGCCCTGTTTGACCTCCATTACGTAAAACAAGGATATTTTAGATGTCGAAGATTCTTCTGGTTACCTCCAGCCCACGCGGCGATGAATCGCTGTCCAACAAGTTCGCCGGCGAACTCGCAGACAAGCTGAAGTCCCAGACCAACGGCTCGATCACGCACCTCGACCTCGGCGAAAACCCGATCCCGCATCTGGACACAATCACAACGTCGGCCATCCGCAAATCCGCAGACCAGCGCGATGCGCAGGAAGCTGCTGCTGCCGAATATTCCGACAAGCGCGTTGCTGAACTTCTGGATGCAGACACCATCGTCATCGGCACGGGCCTCATCAACTTCAGCATCTATTCCGGCCTCAAGTCCTGGATCGATAACGTTGCCCGCGCTGGCCTGACCTTCACCTACACTGCATCCGGTCCGGTTGGCCTTGCGACAGGCAAGAAGGTTTACATCGTTCTGTCGTCCGCTGGCGTTTACTCCGAAGGCCCTGCTGCACCACTCGACCACGCTGTGCCTTACCTCAAGACCGTTCTCGGCTTCATTGGCCTGACGGACGTTGAAGTGATCCGCATCGAAGGTCTGGCATTCGGCCCGGAAGCTGCCGAAAAGGCAATTGCTGCCGCCACTGCCAAGGTTGAAGAACTGGCCAAGGCTGCCTAATGCCAACAAAAAAGCGGCGTTTTGCGACGCCGCTTTCAAGAGCTTTTGTAACGGCTGCGAGCCTTCTCGCGGCCGTTATTTTTTGTCGGAAAACAGCGATGGGCCGTTCTGGTCGATGATCAGCTGCGCCTTGCGCACCGTGCATTCCACCGCATCGTCGAGGCTGGTGAAAACATCGGCGCGCACGAATTCGTGCACCAAAGTTTCCTCAGCCACCTGCTTTTCAATGCGGCCCGCAAGGCGATATTGCCCGCCCTCTTTCAGCGGTGTCGCATAAATCAGGCAATCCTTGTAGGGATGCGCTTCTGCGCTTTCCGCCTTCGTCGGCGCGGCATCCGACTGACCCGAGCCGAAAGCGGAAAAGAGTTTCGAGAAGAACGAAGCCATGGTGTTACCCTCCAGTTGTCTTTTCGCAAGAGGGTTACCCCTCCCGCTCGGCCAGTTGTCTTTTCGCAGGGCGATGCAAAGCCGCCCTGCCCGGTCATCATTCCGATCAGATGATCAGGTTCGCGAGAATTTCGTTTTCGGTTATATCCTCATAACCAAGACCCGCGGCTTCAATGCGCTGGAACAGGCCGGTGAAATTTTCCCGGTCATTGGTTTCGATACCAATCAGGATCGAACCGAAGTTGCGGGCGGATTTTTTCAGATATTCGAAACGCGCAACGTCGTCGTCAGGCCCCAGCAGATCAAGGAAATCACGCAGAGCACCGGGGCGCTGCGGCAGGCGCAGAATGAAGTATTTCTTCACGCCCGTGTAACGCATGGCGCGTTCCTTGACATCCGGCAGACGCTCGAAATCGAAATTGCCGCCGGACACCACGCAGATGACGCGTTTGCCTTCCAGCCTCTCGCGCCCGAGCTTCTCCAGCGCCGCAATCGACAGCGCACCGGCAGGCTCCAGCACAACGCCTTCGAGATTGAGCATTTCGATGATCGTCACGCAGATGGCGTTTTCGGCAATCAGTTCGACCTGTTCGGGCGGAAAATGCTGCAACGCCTCGAAATTCAGATCGCCGATGCGCGCCACGGCGGCACCATCCACGAAATTATCAACGTTGGTCAGCGTCACCGGCTTGCCCGCCTCAAGGCTTTTCTTGAGGCTTGGCGCGCCGACAGGTTCGCAGAAGATGAAGTTCTCGCTGGCCACTTTTCCAGCAAGAAAGCCCGTCAGGCCAGCCGAAAGACCGCCACCGCCAACCGGCATGATGACCAGATCCGGCGCATCATGGTCCGGCAATTGATCGACGATTTCGGCTGCGACAGTCGCCTGGCCCTCAATGATGTCCTTGTGGTCGAACGGCGAGACCATATAGCCGTTCGTCTCTTCCACATGCTTGCGGGCCGCCGCATAACACTGGTCGAAAATATCACCGATCAGCTTGATCTTGATGAACTCCCCACCAAAAATGCGGGTCTTCTCGATTTTCTGCTGCGGCGTCGTCACCGGCATGAACACCACGCCATGCACACCAAAATGGCGGCACGCGAAGGCGAAGCCCTGTGCGTGGTTGCCAGCGGATGCGCAGATGAAAACCTTGTCCTTGCCCGAGTGGGCCACGGCCTTGCGGAGAAAATTAAACGCGCCTCTAATCTTGTAGGAACGAACAGGCGTGAGGTCTTCACGCTTCAACCAAATCTCGGCGCCGTAACGACGGCTAAGATGTTCATTCAACTGCAAAGGTGTTTCGGGAAACAATTCCCGAACTTCACGCCGTGCGGCTTCTACAAGC
The DNA here is from genome assembly GCF_033957765.2 of Agrobacterium sp. rho-13.3. Taxonomy (NCBI): domain Bacteria; kingdom Pseudomonadati; phylum Pseudomonadota; class Alphaproteobacteria; order Hyphomicrobiales; family Rhizobiaceae; genus Agrobacterium; species Agrobacterium sp. rho-13.3. Next base: position 853,527 of record NZ_CP192774.1, on the reverse strand, counting down.
AATTTGTCCACGATTTTCAATCCATTGAAATTCACGATGGCACCCGCTATGCCATATGAAAACGCTGGACACAAAGACTCTTTGCGCAACTTCGGTACGCCTTGGAGTCTTTCCGGGTTGGAAAGACTCTCTAATCAATCAAGGTTCCATTTATTGAACGCCAACCTTCTGCGCGCAGTCCTCTACATTGCCTCGGTATTCGGGCTTTATATGGCAACGGCCATGTTCATTCCCGCCATGGCCGATCTGTATTATGGAAACAATGACTGGGTGGTGTTTGCGGCATCCGGCTTCATGTGCGGCGGGCTGGCGCTGGCCTGCGCCTTTGCGACCCGCGCACCCATGCCGACATTCAACAAGAGGTTCGGCTTTCTGTTGGTCAACGTGCTGTGGATGGTGTTCTCGCTGATTGGCGCCGTGCCGCTTTATCTCTCCGAACTGAAACTGAGCTTCGGGCAGGCCCTGTTCGAATCGGTGTCAGCCATCACCACCACCGGCTCCACCGCCATTTTCGGGCTGGATCAGGCGCCGCAGGGTATTCTCATCTGGCGCTCGCTGCTGTGCTGGCTCGGCGGTATCGGTATCGTGGCGCTCGGCCTTTTCATCCTGCCGCTGTTGCGGGTTGGCGGCATGACGTTTTTCCGCATGGAATCATCCGACACCGCCAATGACCGCCCGTTTGCGCGGCTGGCCAGCTTCACCAAAGCCTTCGTCGGCATTTACGTGGTGATGACGATCGCATGCACCATCGCTTTCGACTTTGCCGGCATGACGCATTTCGATGCGCTGAACCACGCCATGTCCACGGTCGCGACCGGCGGCTTTTCCACCCATGATGCATCCTTTGCGTTTTTCGGAGATAATGTCGCGCTGCTGTGGATTGCCACTTTTTTCCTCATTCTCGGAAGCCTGCCCTTCTCGGTCATGATCCTGCTGGCGCTGCGTGGTCGGCTGGACATTGTCTACGACCCGCAAATCCGGGTGTTTATCGGATATCTCTGCGCAATCTCGCTGGCAGTCGGCATTTATCACCACATGACGAACGGTGTGCCGCTCAATATCGCGCTCAGCCATTCCTTCTTCAACATGACGTCCATTCTCTCGACCGGCGGCTTTGCCAGCGATGATTATACGCTGTGGGGACCGTTCGTGGTGGTCGTCGCTTTTTTCGCGACTTTCATGGGCGGCTGTTCCGGCTCCACCGCAGGCGGCATCAAGGCGTACCGCTTCGTCATCGTCTATAACGTCGTGAAAACCGGGCTGAAGAAGCTGCTCTATCCCGATGCGGTCTATTCCGTGCGTTATGGCAATCAGGTCGTGGACGCAGAAACCATCCGCAACGTTTTCCTTTTCCTCAGCTGTTTCATCACACTGTGGATCGGCGGCAGCCTCATCATGAGCGCCATGGGCTATGATTTCCTCACCGCCACCTCAGCCGTCGCCACATCGCTGGCCAATGTCGGCCCCGGTGTCGGCCCCATCATCGGCCCAGCCGGCAATTTCTCCACCATCAGCGACCCGGCACTCTACCTGCTATCGCTTATGATGCTGCTCGGCCGTCTGGAAATCCTGACGGTTCTGGTGCTGTTGATGCCGTTGTTCTGGAAGAGCTAAAGCATGATTTTGGTTGCGGGGAAATCTTATAGTTGACCGCAGCCGCTCGCACTGTGTAGATGAAATTGCAAGCGGACGTGGCGGAATCGGTATACGCAGCAGACTTAAAATCTGCCGACCTTTGGTCTTGCGGGTTCAAGTCCCGCCGTCCGCACCAAATACTCCATCAGAATAAATTGCCCGCCTAACATGACACCAAAGCATTGGCCGTTGAGGGAATTAACCGCACCATGAGCGGTTGGTAGAGCCTGCCGGAAAGGCCAGCCCTTCCCGCACCAACTGGTCAGAAAAGGACACGCCGGATTTTGTGAGTGTGGAAGCGTCACCGGCAGACGCCACCTGAAAGCCACCGGCGTTCAGCATGTCGCGCAGGCGGACCTTGGCGGAAAAGCCTTTTTGACGTTCTTCCATGCAGCGGGCATTGTCTGTCTGCGGAACCTGAATTCCGGCGAGTTTCATCTTCACGCCCTTCATCCAGAATGTGTTGCCATCTGCGACACAATTGTTGAGGCCGGAGCGTCCGCAGAACGCGAATGTGCCAGGCTTTGCGCCGAGCGACACGTTTTGCACGTCGGGTCGTGGCGAAGGCAGGGTGGCGGACGCCGTCTGCATGGACGTGCCACCGACAGGCATGGCGATGGAACGCGGCGGTACAGGCGCGCCGCTGGCGGGAAGCGCCACGGTCTGCGTTGGGGTCGTCCTAGATTTTTCGGCAGCGACGTCGCGTGTCGCCGGTTTGGGCTGCGATGGCGCTGGTCTGGAGACCGAAGCGACGGTGCTTTTCAACTGCGGCAGGAGGCTGTCGCGATGCTCATAAACCTGAATACCGCCAACAGCCACACCGAGCATCAGCAACCAGGACCATACACCTGAGCCACTGGATTTTGAGGATGAACGGCGGCTTGTGGGTTTTCTCTTCGGCACGGGGCGTCTCCTTTTACGGATCGCATTATCGGTCCAAGGAGTTTCTGAAAGGTTGGCATTTGAAATAAATGCGCAGTTTGCACTGAAAAGTCTGGCAGCACGCCTTCCGTCATTCCGGCCTTGAGCCGCAATCCAGTTCGCCGCGTCTGCGGCGAGAAGAGTCTTTTGCGATCAAGGACTTGATCGCACTGGACCCCGGATCAAGTCCGGGGTGACGGAGGTTGGTGCGAGGTATCTCGTCCAAATTTGGCTGACGCCATGAATCTGCGACCGTCCAACACCGTTCGATGACTCGCGAACTTACCGCACCTGATCCAGCAACCGCTTGCACTCCAACAGATCAAACAGCGCTTCCTGCAAAAGCGCGCGGTCGTCCTTGCTGATGCTGGATTTGCCGATGGAGATTTCCGGGGTGTCGTCTGAGGAGCCGCCACCGAAACCGAAGAATCGACCGCTGGGTTTGGCTTTGGGACGACCGACGACTTCGTCTTCTTCGGCGTTTGCGATGCGGGGTTCTGCTATTTCCTTCTCACCGCTGGAGGCCATGATGGCTTCCATGGTGGCAAGATCGCCGGAGGCGATGGCGGAAACGAAGCGGTTGCCGTTGGTTTTGAGCAGTTTCTGCACGCCCTTGATCGTATAACCGTGGTCATACAGAAGGTGGCGAATGCCTTTCAGCAGATCAACGTCGTCCGGGCGATAATAGCGGCGCCCGCCGCCGCGCTTCATCGGCTTGATTTGCGGAAAGCGTGTTTCCCAGAAACGCAGCACATGCTGCGGCAGATCGAGATCGTCTGCCACTTCACTGATCGTTCGAAAGGCGTCTGGGCTTTTATCCAACTTTCAACTCCCATCCAAGGCTTAGAGCATTTCCAGCAAAAGTGCGCAGCGGTTTTGCGTCCGGATAATGCGTTAAAACAAAGAGATAGAGCGTTTTCGCGTTTCGGAGAAATGCGGAAATGCTCTAGAGCAGTAGCAAAACAGACTTGGTGCCACCGCTCTTACTTTTTGAAGCATCGGATGACCCGAAATCGCTCCGCACTTTTCGATCCAATGCTCTAAAGCAGGATTCCAAAATATATGAGAAGGTATGATGCGAATCGCCTGTGTTTCAACGGCTTGCCAGTTGAAATTCAAGCATGTTCACAAGAGATAGGGAATTGCCGCGTGCAGAAACCAGATGAATCCCACCCACAGGTGGGTTTCAGGAAATTGCTTTCTGGTTTTTCTGCTTTGCCTTGCGCGCCGAATGCGCTTTCAGAATGCGCTGTTTCAGAACGTTGGACGCCTTGAACGTCATGACGCGGCGGGGAGAAATCGGAACTTCTTCACCCGTCTTCGGGTTGCGGCCAATGCGCTCGTTCTTTTCGCGTATCTGGAACGTCGCAAAAGACGAAAGCTTCACGACCTCGCCACGCGTAATGGCGTTGCAAATTTCGTCGATGACGGTTTCGACCAGTTCAGCGGATTCAGTTCGGGACAAACCCACTTTACGAAACACAGACTCGGCTAGATCCGCACGTGTCACTGTTTTCCCGGTCATGTTTCCCCGCACCGCTCTCTTTTGTGTTCTTGAAGACATCCAAGGTTATTGCCCTTGGAGCGACCGGTCAAGCACCGTTTCCAGAATCATTTACGGATTTCCGGCAATGGTGACAATGGGTTACACATGATCATAAAGCAAATTTTACCAACGCAGCATAACAGCGCCCCAGGTAAAGCCACCACCCATCGCTTCCAGCATTATCAAATCGCCCTTCTTGATGCGGCCATCGGAGGCGGCAACGGCAAGAGCGAGCGGAATAGAAGCTGCGGATGTGTTGCCGTGCTGGTCAACCGTGATGACAACCTTGTCACCCGGAATGCCGAGTTTTTTGGCAGAACCATCGATAATACGGCGGTTCGCCTGATGCGGCACCAGCCAGTCCAGATCGTCTGCGGTCGTGCCGGTTGCTTCGAACGCGGCTTCGATCACATCCGTAATCATGCCAACGGCGTGCTTGAAAACTTCACGGCCTTCCATGCGCAAATGCCCGACCGTACCTGTGGTGGACGGCCCGCCGTCCACATAAAGCTTGTCCTTGTGCGAACCATCCGAACGCAGGTTGGATGTCAGAATGCCGCGATCCGAGGTCGTGCCCTCGCCCTCGCCCGCTTCCAGCACGATAGCGCCAGCGCCATCGCCAAAAAGAACGCAGGTGGTGCGGTCGGTCCAGTCCAGAATGCGCGAGAAGGTTTCCGCGCCGATGACGAGAACACGCTTGGCCATGCCGCCACGAATATAAAGATCAGCGGTTGCCATGGCATAAACGAAGCCGGAACAGACGGCCTGCACGTCGAACGCGAAACCACCGGTAATACCGAGGCGGTTTTGAATGTTGACGGCGGTGGCCGGAAACGTGTTGTCCGGCGTGGACGTGGCCACGATGATGAGATCGATGTCTTCCGGCTTGATGCCTGCGTTTTCCAACGCGGCGCGCGCTGCGGCTTCGCCCAGAGAGGCTGTCGTTTCACCCTCACCGGCAATATAGCGCTGCTTGATGCCGGTGCGCTGCACGATCCATTCGTCCGAGGTCTCAACGACGCCTTCGATGTCCTGGTTCGTCATCACCCGCTTCGGAAGCGCTGCCCCGAAACCGCGTACAATAGAGCGGATCATCTGTTATTCCTCATCAGCCACAAGCGCCTCGGGTTCCGGAGGCGGAAGCCGTCTTGCGTGGTAAGCTTTCAAATCGTTTTCTATTTTGGCTGTCAGGCCATTATGCGCCATGTCGTAGCCGACATCGACCGCAGAGGCGAAGCCCATGGCGTCTGTGCCGCCGTGGCTTTTGATGACAATGCCGTTCAGGCCGAGAAACACGCCGCCATTGACCTTGCGCGGGTCCATCTTCTCACGCAGCACGTCGAACGCGCTTTTCGCCAGAATGTAGCCGATCTTGGCAATGAAACTGCGGGAAATCGCCTCACGCAGAAGCGTGGTGATCTGTTTTGCCGTGCCTTCCGCAGCTTTGAGCGCGATGTTGCCGGTGAAACCTTCGGTGACAACGACGTCAACCGTGCCCTTGCCGATATCGTCGCCTTCCACAAAGCCATGATAGTGGATCGTGGCAAGGTCAGCCTCGCGGATGAGACGGCCTGCTTCGCGGACCTCTTCCTGGCCCTTTACCTCTTCAACGCCGACATTGAGAAGCCCGACCGTCGGACGATCAATATCGAAAAGCGCGCGGGCCATGGCACCGCCCATGATCGCAAAATCCAGAAGCTGCTGCGAATCTGCGCCAATGGTTGCGCCGACGTCCAGAACGATGCTTTCGCCTTTCAGCGTAGGCCATATGCCGGCAATCGCTGGACGCTCGATGCGCGCCATGGTGCGCAGGCAGAATTTCGCCATTGCCATCAGCGCGCCGGTGTTGCCGGCGGAAACGGCAACATCCGCCTCGCCCACCTTCACCGCCTCAAGGGCACGCCACATGCTGGAAACATAACGGCCACGGCGCAGCGCCTGGCTGGGCTTCTCGTCCATGGCGACGGAAACTTCACAATCGAAAAACTCCGATTTTTCGCGAAGCTTCGGGTATTGCGCCAGAATAGGTTCGCATCTGCTCTTCTGCCCGTAAAGCAGGAAGGTCACATCGTTATGCCGTTCCAGTGCCTTGGCAGCGCCGGGTATGGCAACATCAGGGCCGAAGTCTCCACCCATGACGTCAATTGCTATTCTGATCACTCGTCCCTGATCCTTCTTACCGCTTTGCGGTGGAATTTTGCGCGAAAATACCGTTTCCGCGCAGGCTTACAACTGAATTGTTGGTATTTACCAACCACATTCAGTCTTTTTTCCAGTCTTTCAACACCGCAAAAGGCGATGGCTTTTTATCGGCCTCAGCCTTTTCCTCTCCGTAACCGGCAAAATCCACGTCCGGCTTGCGGGGGTATGGATCAATGGCGAGGGCTGCAAACTCCGCCACGACGACACCGACATCGATGGTATCGCCGGTAAAATGATCGGGCGTATCCGGTCCATCCGGGTCCAGCACGATCTCACCGTCGTCATTGGTCATCAAACGCGCCAGCTTTGAGCCTTCGGGCACAAAAATATGCTCGATGGTCTCGGCTATGACGCTCGGCACCGGCTCCAGCGTTACCACACATGCCTGTGTGAGAGCGGCGTTGACAGTGCCTGCAACCTTAATCCCATCTCGTTTCCACCGTGTGACCTGCAATTCACTTTTCAGGTACTCGACGGACAAAACATTCCATAATTTCGCCAGCGCATTCAACTCGTCCGCGCTTGCGACGAGACCAATCCTCACGGGATTGGCGGAAATATGGCCTACCTTCACGGGATAGGAAAAAGGTACGTCGTCATTGGCCGCGTTAGTCGAATTCATTGGAGCCTCTCAAGTCCGGGATGGGCAGCGTGACATGTCCCGTCGCAATCAGGTCTTCCGATTGCGCGGACAATGCTTGCGCCGCCGTCATCATCCAATTGGCAAGCCCGCGCATATCCGGCGCGGACGCTTCTGTTTGCGGGTATATATTGCGCAACAGGGCTGCCGCAAGGGCTTGCCCGTCTGCCGCATCCAGAGCGGCGGCATAGGATTCCAGCCGGCCGTAGAACATACCCGCGAATTTCTTCATGCGTTTCGGCACGCTCTGGTCGCCGACACCCAGTTCGCGCATGGAGTGATCCAGGTCTTGAAAAAAGGCGTCGACAATCTCCTGCGCAATCTCCTGCCCGCTGGTGGCGGAGGATTTCGTGCGGCGGAAATACAGAATCATCACCACGGACAGCAGCTCGAAACGGCCCATGACCGTGTCCGGCACACCCAGATGCAGATAGAAATCCGGCTGGCGGGCAGCAGAGGTCAGCGTGGCATATTGCCTGTCGACGATGGCGCGATTGTTGTTTTTCTTCCTGAAAAGCCCAAACACCATCGAAACTTCCAAATATTGACCGACGAAATCACGTCTCGCCCATCGCACTTGTTGCATGATTGCGAAAGCTGGTTTACCGAAGCATCCAAGAATTGCAATGCCGTTGAAGTCACGTTCATTGTCGGGCTGAAACAGTCGAGAGCAATCATCGCAGCAGGTGATGTTTTCGAAAACCTGTTGCAATCCTTTGTGAAACGGGGAATTCCTGTCCCCGGATTGACATAATCGTGTGTACAGAAGCGGTACAACACGCAATGCCGGAAGGTGCCATTCATGATCGCAGTCGGGGAAACGCAGGTGAGCAAGCAGAAGTCCGGAACGCAGACCAAGTTTCTGAGCAAGACTGCCGTTGCAATCGTCATCGCATCCAGCCTGCTGACGGCCTGCACCAGCACCACCGATGTTTTCCACAATGGTTATGTGGCCGATGAACAGTCCCTCCAGCTCATCCCGGTCGGCTCCAGCCGCGAACAGGTATTGCTGACGATGGGAACGCCCTCCACCACCGCGACATTCGGCAACGAAGTTTTCTACTACATTTCCCAGAAGCGCGTGCGCAAAGCCGCCTTCCTGAAACCCGTACTGGTTGAGCAGACCATTCTGGCGATCTATTTCGACAAGAACGGTGTCGTTTCGCAAAAGGCGAATTACACGCTTCAGGACGGCAAGGTGTTCGATTCGATTTCGCGCACCACACCAACCGGCGGCAAAGACCTCACCTTCTTGCAGCAGCTTCTGTCCGGCGGCACAGCCGGTGCAGGCATCGCCAAGAGCATTCTGGGCCAGAGCGCCGGCGGCGGCGGCGGCGGCAACGGCTTCTGATACAGCCGACAGACAATTCAAAAAGCCCGCGAGTGTCTCGCGGGCTTTTTTGTTTCACATTGTCGTCATGCCGGGCTTGATCCGGCATCCAGCAGCGCCGCGTCTGCGGTGCAAACGAGTCTTTCAACCCAAGGACTTGGGTTGACTGGACCCCGGATCAAGTCCGGGGTGACGGTAGCGGGGCCAGTTTACTGAGCCAAAATCGCCAGCAGCAACAGCGCCACGATATTGGTGATCTTGATGGCCGGGTTGACGGCGGGGCCGGCGGTGTCCTTGTAAGGATCACCGACCGTATCGCCGGTGACGGATGCCTTGTGGGCTTCCGATCCCTTGACGTGTTTGACGCCGTCCTTGTCGATGAACCCATCTTCAAAGCTTTTCTTGGCGTTATCCCAAGCGCCACCGCCAGACGTCATGGAAATGGCGACGAAGAGGCCATTGATGATGACGCCGAGCAGCGATGCTCCGAGCGCCGCGAAGGCGGATGCCTTGGAGCCTGAAATCAGCAAAACGCCGAAATAAACGACGATGGGCGCCAGCACCGGCAGCAGCGATGGAATAATCATTTCCTTGATCGCGGCTTTGGTCAAAAGGTCCACGGCGCGGCCATAATCCGGTTTTTCCGTGCCGAGCATGATGCCCGGCTTTTCGCGGAACTGACGACGGACTTCTTCGACGATGGAGCTCGCGGCCTTGCCCACCGCCGTCATGGCGATGCCGCTGAACAGGTAGGGTATCAGGCCACCGAAGATCAGACCGGCGACCACGTAAGGGTTGGACAGGCTGAAGGAAATCTCGCCTATGTCCTTGAAGTAGGGATAGGTATCCCCATTGGCCGCGAAATAGGCCAGGTCGTTGGAATAAGCCGCAAACAGCACCAGCGCGCCGAGGCCAGCCGAGCCGATGGCATAGCCCTTGGTAACGGCTTTGGTGGTGTTGCCCACCGCGTCCAGCGCATCCGTGGCTTTACGCACTTCGGGGGCGAGACCGGCCATTTCCGCAATGCCGCCCGCATTGTCCGTAACAGGACCGAAGGCGTCCAGCGCCACAATCATACCCGCAAGACCGAGCATGGCGGTAACCGCGATGCCGGTGCCGAACAGGCCCGCAAGCTGATAGGTGGAAATAATGCCGCCGACGATGACGATGGCGGGCAGTGCTGTCGATTCCAGCGAGACGGCAAGCCCCTGAATGACGTTGGTGCCGTGGCCGGTGACGGAGGCCTGCGCGATGGAATTGACCGGGCGTTTGTTGGTGCCGGTGTAATATTCCGTAATCACCACGATCAGCGCCGTAACGAGAAGGCCGACAAGGCCGCAGAAAAACAGGTTGGTGCCGGTGATGTTCATGCCCGCAACCGTGCCGATGGAACCCCAGCCGACGGTCAAGGATGTGGCAACGGCAATACCCGCGACCGAGAACAGCCCTGTGGCAATCAGCCCTTTATAGAGCGCGCCCATGATGGAGTTGTTGGTGCCGAGCTTCACGAAAAACGTTCCGGCAATCGACGTCAGAATGCAGACACCGCAAATAGCCAGGGGATAGAGCATGGCGTTTTCGAGAACCGGCGCACCGGCGAAAAAGATGGCTGCCAGAACCATGGTTGCGACCACCGAGACTGCGTAGGTCTCGAACAGGTCCGCCGCCATGCCCGCGCAATCGCCGACATTGTCACCGACATTATCGGCTATCGTAGCCGGGTTGCGGGGGTCGTCTTCCGGGATGCCCGCTTCGACCTTGCCGACCAGATCGCCACCGACGTCAGCGCCCTTTGTGAAGATGCCGCCGCCCAGGCGGGCGAAAATTGAAATCAGCGATGCGCCGAAGCCAAGCGATACGAGTGCGTCGATGACGGCGCGTGAGCCGACCGCGTGACCAAGCCCTGCCGTCAGCACGAGGTAGTAAATGGAGACGCCGAGCAGCGCGAGGCCCGCCACCAGCATTCCGGTGATGGCACCGGATTTGAAGGCGATGTCGAGACCTGCGGCGAGGCTGTGGGATGCGGCTTGCGCGGTGCGCAGATTGGCCCGCACGGACACATGCATCCCGATGAAACCGGCAGCGCCAGACAGCACGGCGCCAATGACGAAACCGACTGCGGCTTCTGGCGAGAGAAGAAGCCAAGCCGCGATCGCAACGATAATGCCGACGATTGCGATGGTAAGATATTGACGGGTGAGATACGCCTGCGCGCCCTCACGAATATAGCCTGCTATTTCACGCATGCGTTCGTTGCCTTCATCGGCCTCCAAAACGCTTTTCGTTGCCCATACCGCGTAAACCACGGACAGGACACCGCATAAAATTACCAACGCAATGACGGTCATTCGCACTTACCTCCAATGTGCCGGGCCCTCACTCCTTCCCGGCTGGCGAAACCATATGCCGGGCGCAAGGACGAATCGCCTTGCGCCAAGGTGAGCCATTTGTTCCCTCCCAAGAAGAAATGGCATGCGCGCCGAGATTGCGTTGGCGGACGCCTTGGCGTCAAGTCCGAAGATTCGTGATGAGAGGCGTATCGCTCTGATTCAGAGTGCTTTTTGTGTCTGCCTCTGTTTCAGCAACAGCGAACACACCAGCAGCAGGCAGAGACCGGCCACGGGCCAGATAACGAAGCTCATGACCGACCAGCCCCAGACGATAAAAACTTTACCCGAGGCGAACGACGACAGCGCGACGGTGCCAAACAGCGCGATATCGTGAAAGCCCTGCACCTTGTCTGCCTCATGAGGTCGATAGCTGGAGGAGACGATGGAGGTGGCACCGATGAAACCGAAATTCCAGCCCACGCCAAGCAGGACGAGCGCCGCCCAGAAATTCCAAAGCGCGATGCCCATATGCGCGACAATGGCGCAGCCCATGAGAAGCAGGAGACCGGCAGCCACGATCTTTTCCGCGCCGAAACGGGAAATCAACATGCCGGTAAAAAAGCTTGGTGCGAACATGGCAAGGACGTGCCACTGAATGCCGAGTGTTGCCAGTTCAGTTGCAAAACCGCAGCCGATGACCATGGCCAGCGGCGCGCCGATCATCATAAATGTCATCAACGCATAAGAGCCGATGCCGCACACCATACCGGTCATAAAGCGGCGTGTGGTGACGATGGCCCTGAGTGGCCGTGCCGGTTCGGACGTTGCGGACGCCCTGTTCAACTCCGGCAATTTCAGGAATGACATGATGATGCAGGCGATGAGGCCCAGCGGAATGAGCGCCATGAAGGCGCCGGCAAAGGTAACCGGCGCGAAAAAATCCTTGCCGAAAATCGCCAGTTGCGGCCCGACAATGGCGGAAATGATGCCGCCCGCCAGAATCAGTGAAATCGCTTTTGGCTTATAAAAAGACGGAGATGCGTCAGCGGCGGCGAAACGGATTTTCTGCGTAAAGCCGCCGGAAAGGCCGATCAGCATCAGGCCAAGCGCAAAAAGCCAGAATTCCGAGCGGAAAAGCGCAAGAGCGGCAAGCCCGCCGCCGATGGAGCACAGCAGCGCCCCGATCATAAAGCTGGCCTTGCGACCCAGAAAGCGGGAGGCAAGTGCCACCGCGATGGCACCCAGTGCAACACCGACGTTGAAACCTGTCGTCGGTGCCGTTGCCAGCGATTTATCCGCGCCAAGCAACTGATAACCGGCGAGTGCGCCAACCGAAAAGCTGAGCGGCGCGGCAGACCCCATGATCGCCTGTGCGGCCATGAGAAGGAAGACATTGCGCTTTGCTTCGGTGAGTTGGTTTTCAAGTCCCGGAACAGAAACGGCGCTCATGTCTTCCTCAATATTTCATTTTAACGCTTTGTCTCGCCACGCACCTGCTTGGCAATGCGGTCCAGCACGGCGTTTACAAGCTTCGGCTCGTCATGTTCGAAAAACGCACGGGCGATTTCGACATATTCGGTGACGATGACCGCGACCGGAACGTCCTTGCGCTCCAGAATCTCGAACGTTCCGGCACGCAGGATCGCACGAACAGTCGTATCCAGACGCGACAGCGGCCAGTCTTCCTGAAGTGCGGAGCGTACCAGCGGATCGATCTTCGTCTGATCGCGAACGACGCCAGCAACGATGGAACGGAACCACGAAGGATCGGCCTTCAGGTAAGTATCGCCATCCACTTCCTGTCCCAGACGGTGCGCTTCATACTCGGCAACGACTTCCATCACGCCGGTGCCACCGACATCCATCTGGTACAGCGCCTGCACGGCAGCAAGGCGTGCCGCACCGCGCTGGTTGACGGGCTTTGTAGAGGATGGGCGGGGTTCAGAACCGTTTTCGGTGTTGCTCATGCGTTCAGCCACCCAGCTTTTTCTTCAGTTCAATCATGGTCAGCGCTGCGCGGGCTGCAAAGCCACCCTTGTCCTTGTCGGACCGGCGAACGCGCGCCCATGCCTGATCTTCGTTTTCAACGGTCATGATGCCGTTGCCGATGGCCAGCGATTCACTGACGGCCAGATCCATCAGCGCGCGCGACGATTCGTTGGAAACGATATCGAAGTGATAGGTTTCTCCACGGATGACCATGCCGAGTGCGACGAAACCATCATATTCCGTGCCTTCATTGTCCGCGCCATCCAGCGCCATGGCGATGGCCGGTGGAATTTCCAGCGCGCCGGGAACGGTGATGATGTCATAGGTGGCACCAGCTTCATCGAGCGCAAATTTCGCGCCGTCGAGAAGAGCATCGGCCATATCGTCATAAAAACGTGCTTCCACGATGAGAAGATGGGGCTTGGACATGGGAATTTCCTGAAAAGCTGCGCCGGATCATCCCGGCTTTTGGCGCGGTCAAACCATGGCTTGCCACGCTTGGCAAGCATTTTTAATGCATGTCAGATGCGCCGAGGCCTTTGCGGGGCCTCTAGCGTCACGTTTTCTGGAACGCGAGATGAACGCCGAGGCCCATCAAAACAGCACCTGCACCACGGCGCACAATACCCTGCACGACGCTGGAACGCTTCAATCGCCCCAACATCGCACCGGCCAAAAGCACACCGACCAGATCGGCAGATGAAAAGATGAGATTGACGACGATACCGAGGATCAGAAACTGCAACCAGACTGGAAATGCCGCAGCAGGATCAACGAACTGCGGCAGGAATGCCAGAAAGAACAGCGCAGTTTTGGGGTTCAGCACATCAACAATGATGCTGTCGACAAAAGCGCGCCTTGCCGATTTCGGCTCGATCGCAAAGCTGACGTCCTGCCCTTCCAGCTTGCTTCGCAGCATGGAAAAGCCGAGCCAGATCAGATAGAGCGCGCCGCAGAGTTTGACGACGAAATAAAGCCAGGGCACGGCCTGAAACAAAACCGAAAGACCGGCTGCCGCCGCGACAATGTGGAAGTAGCAACCGACATGAATGCCGAGAACCGCCATCAAACCGGCAAAGCGTCCACGCGCCATGGTTTGCGCTGCCGCATAAAGCATGGCGGGGCCGGGAATGTAGGCAAAGAGCGCCGTCGTGATGAAAAAGGCAGTCAGCAATTCAAACGATGGCATATCGATCCCCCAACCGCCTGCCCTGTTATCAGATCAGGCACATATTTTATGCAGCCGGAAACTCCGCGAGTCTAGCGGCATAGCGGGCCATCGTATCGACTTCGAAATTCACGAAATCGCCTGGCTGACGGTCGCCCCAGGTGGTGACGGAAAGCGTGTGGCGGATGAGCAGGACGTCGAAATCCGTGCCGTTGACGGCATTGACGGTCAACGACGTGCCATCCAGCGCGATGGAACCCTTTGGTGCCACGAACTTCGCCAGATGCTCCGGCGCACGGAGGCGGATGCGAACCGCCTCGCCTTCGGATTCCACCGACAGGATTTCGGCCTTGTCATCCACGTGGCCGGAGACGATATGGCCGCCGAGTTCGTCGCCGATTTTCAGCGCGCGCTCCAGATTGACGCGGGTATCCTTGGTCCAGCTTGCAATGGTGGTCAGGCGAAGCGCTTCTTCCCAAGCCTCGACCTCGAACCAGCGCTCGTTGCTGCCCTGTTCGGGAAGCTTCGTCACCGTCAGGCACACGCCGCCATGGGAAATCGATGCGCCGATATCGATGGTCTTGGGATCATAAGCGGTCGCCACGCGCAGTCGCACGCCTTCCGGCAGCGCCTCAAGCTCGGACACGGTTCCGACATCGGTGACAATTCCGGTAAACATCAAAGCGGCCTTTCAAATTCAAAACAGCGATCCGGCCCATAAGGCGTTTCGCTGACAAAGGTAAATTCCTCGGGCATATCGGCACGCTGGATCGGGCTTTCAAGTCCGCCCGTGCCAATGACCATGGGACTCTCGAACAGCAGGATACGGTCTACGAGGCCAGCTTCAAGGAATGTTTTTGCGACATGAGCGCCGCCTTCGACCAGAATTTCCGACATTCCACGATTGGCGAGTATGGTGAGGAGGGATTGGAGGGTGGAGGTTTCGAGGATTTCGACGTTGGCGGATTCGAGTTCGGTGCGCTGGTGGGTGGCGCTGCCCCCCTCTGCCCTGCCGGGCATCTCCCCCACAGGTGGGGAGATTGGCAAGACGAGGGCTTCACCAGCAACTCTAGCCTCAGATTGAGACGCGGTAACATCCAACAGGGAGCGAGCGAGCGCTCCATCGATCTCCCCACCTGTGGGGGAGATGCCCGGCAGGGCAGAGGGGGTCTTCGCCCCGAGCACAGCGACCACAACCGCCACATCCCGCGCCGTCTTCACCAGCTTCGACCCCACCGGTAACTCCAACCGCCGATCCAGCACAATCCGCACCGGCGAGCGATGCTCCTGCCCCGGAATACGCACAGTCAGTTCTGGATCATCGGCAATCGCCGTGCCTTTTCCAACCAGAATGGCATCACAGCGGGCGCGCAGTTCCTGCACCGCGTGGCGGGACTCCGCGCCGGTGATGGCGATCTGCCCCTCGCCTTTGCGGCCAATCATGCCGTCGGCGGAAATGGCAAGTTTCAGAATCACATGCGGGCGGTTTTTCATCTTGCGTGTGAGGTACCCGGCCAGCTCGCGCTTGCCCTCAGCGCGCAGCAATCCGGTTTCAACCGTAATGCCGGCATCGCGCAAAATCGCATAACCGCGACCGGAAACACGCTCATCCGGATCATCGACGGCGACGACCACGCGGGCCACGCCGAAATCCACCAGCGCGTTGGCGCAGGGTGGGGTTTTGCCGAAATGGGCGCATGGCTCAAGCGTCACATAAGCGGTCGCACCGCGTGCGGCGTCCCCGGCCAGATTCAGCGCGTTGCGCTCCGCGTGGGGCCTGCCGCCCACCGAGGTCGCGGCTTCGGCGATGATCTCGCCATTCTTGACGAGAACGCAGCCCACGGCGGGATTGGTGTCGGTAAGGCCCGTATGGCGACGGGAAACCTCGATTGCCCGTGCCATGAATCTTTCGTCATCGGCGCGGGTTGTCACTGTTAGACTCCAGCGTCTGTATCGCGGGCGATCTTGGCGTTGATCTCGGCGATGACGTTTTCAAAATCTTCCGCATGGCTGAAGTCGCGGTAGACCGATGCGTAACGCACGAAGGCCACGTCATCGAGGCTTTTCAGCGCTTCGAGCACCTGCAAACCGATTTCTTCCGATGGAATTTCCGTCTCGCCGGAGCTTTCCAGACGACGCGCAATACCGGACACGGCACGCTCTATACGGTCACGGTCCACCGGGCGCTTGCGCAGCGCGATCTCGAAAGACCGCACCAGTTTTTCGCGATCGAATGGCAGCTTGCGGCCGCTTTTTTTGATGACCATCAGCTCGCGCAATTGCACGCGCTCATAGGTCGTGAAGCGACCGCCGCAATCGGGGCAAATGCGCCGCCGGCGGATGGAGGTGTTGTCCTCCGCCGGACGGGAGTCCTTAACCTGCGTATCTTCCGAACCGCAAAAAGGGCAGCGCATCTGCGTATTCCTTCGTTCTTACTGTCTGTTCAAGAATTGCTGCTGATGTGGCGAAAATGGTAATTTCGAGAACCGGAGCGGAGCGTACTTAACGTACGTGAGCACCGGAAGCGCAGAAATTGCCATTTGCAGCCCATCAGCGGCAATTATGGAATAGACTGTTACAGGTACGGGTACATCGGGAAACGGTCTGTCAGTGTGACGACCTTTTCACGAACAGTAGCTTCGACACCGGCATTGCCTTCATCGGAATTGGCAGCCTTGAGGCCATCCAGTGTCTCGACGATCAGCTTGCCGATTTCGCGGAATTCCGCTTCCTTGAAGCCGCGTGTCGTGCCGGCAGGCGTGCCGAGACGGACGCCCGAAGTAACGAACGGCTTTTCAGGATCGAACGGAATGCCGTTCTTGTTGCAGGTGATGTAGGCGCGACCGAGAGCGGCTTCCGCACGCTTGCCAGTGGCGTTCTTCTTGCGAAGATCGACCAGCATCAGGTGGTTGTCGGTGCCGCCGGAAACAACGTCCAGACCGCCTTCGATCAGCGTTTCGGCCAGAGCCTTGGCGTTCTTGACGATCTGCGCTGCGTAATCCTGGAACTCAGGCTGCAATGCTTCACCGAAGGCAACGGCCTTGGCGGCGATGATGTGCATGAGCGGGCCGCCCTGCAAGCCTGGGAATACGGCGGAGTTGAACTTCTTCGCCAGATCTTCGTCGTTGGTCAGGATCACGCCGCCGCGTGGGCCGCGCAGCGACTTGTGGGTCGTTGTCGTTGCAACGTGGCAATGCGGGAATGGCGATGGGTGCTGACCACCGGCCACGAGGCCAGCGATATGAGCCATGTCGACCATGAGATACGCGCCGACCGAGTCAGCGATTTCGCGGAAACGCTTCCAGTCCCAGATGCGGGAATAGGCAGTGCCACCGGCGATGATGAGCTTTGGCTTGGTTTCCTTGGCCTTGCGCTCGACTTCGTCCATATCCAGCAGGTTGTCGCCTTCACGAACGCCGTAAGACACGACGTTGAACCATTTGCCGGACATGTTGACCGGCGAACCGTGCGTCAGGTGACCACCAGAATTCAGGTCGAGGCCCATGAAGGTATCGCCCGGCTGAAGCAGCGCGAGGAACACGGCCTGGTTCATCTGCGAACCGGAGTTTGGCTGAACGTTGGCGAAGTTGACACCAAAAAGCTTCTTGGCGCGTTCGATGGCCAGCTCTTCAGCGATATCGACGAACTGGCATCCGCCGTAATAACGCTTGCCGGGATAACCCTCGGCATATTTGTTGGTCATGATCGAGCCCTGAGCTTCCAGCACAGCGCGGGAAACGATGTTTTCCGAGGCGATCAATTCAATTTCGTGACGCTGGCGGCCCAGCTCCTTCTCAATCGCGCCAAAGATATCCGGATCGGTATCGGCAAGCGTACGGGAGAAGAAGGCATCTGTGTTGGACATGATGGAAGCTCCTGAAACAGTAATGCGATGGGGTCTTAACGCCCTGCCCTTTCAAGAGCAATACGGGCAACGAGATTTGCCCGTCAAACTGCGACCTTCAAAAGAAAAATTCCATTTTTTCGTCGCATATTCGCAAAAAGAAAAAGCCGCGCTGTGGAAAGCGCGGCTTCTGAATGATTTTTACGGTCAGATCAGTTGCGTGGCAGAAGGTCGTCGTCAACCGCACCTGCGGGCTGTTCCATGCCGGTCTTGGTGTTCAAAGCCAGTTCGGCGTTGCCATCCTGGCTATAGATGTCATCGCGGAACTGCACGACACCATCCCGTGTGGACCAGGCCGTGATGTAGACGAAGTACACCGGAAGCTCCTGCGCCAGTTTGATCGGCTTGTTCTGGCGCGTGGCAATGACCCGCTCGATTTCCTGACGCGACCAGCCGGGCGTGTCGCGCAGCATCCAGGTGGTCAGATCGCGAACGTTCTGAACGCGAACGCAACCGGAGGATTCGAAGCGCATGAGTTTGTTGAACAGACCCTGCTGCGGCGTATCGTGCATGTATTCGTTGTTCGGGTTGTGGAAGTTGATCTTCGTCGAGGACATGGCGTTGTTCTTGCCCGGATCCTGACGGAACATCAGGTTCGGCGCCTTTGGTGCAAACCAGTCGATCGTCGTTGGTGAAACTTCCTGACCCTTGCCATCGATGAGGCGGATATTGTTCCGCTCCAGATAGGTCGGATCCTTCTGCATCAAAGGAACGATGTCCTTTTCGATGATGGAACGCGGCGAGGTCCAGTAAGGATTGAGGATGATCTCGTAAATCTTGGAGTTGATCATGTGCGTTGGGCGGCTGGCGCGACCGACAACGGCGGTATTGCGCAGCACAACGCGGTTGTTCTCCACAGCTTCGATGGAAGCCGCAGGAACGTTGACCATGACGTGGCGCTGGCCGAGATCACCCGACATCGTATTGACGCGAATAAGGTTGGTCTGAAGTTGTCCAAGGCGGACTTGCGCAGAAACATTCAGCGCCTTCAATGTGTATTCGCCGATAACGCCGTCGGCTGGAAGACCGTGACGCGCCTGAAAACGCTTCAAGGCACCATCGACATAGGAATCGAATGCGCTGGAAATGCCCGCTTCACGCGGCAGATCGCCGGAGATCATCAGGCGCTGACGCAAGGCTTGCACGGAAGGATCGCTCACGCCGATCTGAAGTTTTTGTTGGCTCGCGGGAACATCCGGCCAGCCACCATTGGAGACGATCTGCTGGTACTGCATCATCGCCTGCTGCACATAGGCTGGCGATTCAGGGCTGAGAACCGGTGTGTTGGATGCCACATTGGCCGTCGCACGCGATGAGTTCGCGTCGAACTGATCGTCCCAGTTACCGCGACGCGACGATCCGATCAGATCGCTAAAGGCATCCTGCGCCAATGCGGGCGCGGCAAGAGCCGCAGCACCCAAGGTAACGGCAGAACGCAACATGGTGCGCCGGGACAGAAGTTCAGGAACGGATTTTTTTGTCATTGTACCTACCAGCCAATTCATTAGGCATTTTAAACAATACCTAAAACAACATCGTTAACAAACACGTCTGCACGCGCCTGCCGGCAGGATTAACTCTATGAACCTGAAGAAAACGCAGGACGCGAACACAGGAGAAACCGCCGACTTTTTCAATCTTGGCGGTCCCATACCAATATGGCCAATTCGTGTCACCCCAAGGCTTCTCACGAAGCTGTGTCACCGGGGATTTTAAGGAAAAGCCGCGTAAAAATGCAACAAGCCGGATGCGCCCCGCATCCGGCTTTGATGTATCGATGATCTAACCGCGAAGGATTACAGGCGGTAAGCGATGCTGTCGTTCCAGAAACGGTCCAGACGCTGAAGCATCTTGTTCATTTCTGCGAATTCGCCGGTGCCGATGCCGCCGACTTTTTCGATGGAGCCGATGTGGCGTTCATAAAGGCGGGCAACGGTTTCTGCGATGTCCTGTCCGGTTTCCGTCAGGCTGATGCGAACCGAGCGACGGTCGATGCGCGAACGCTGGTGGTTGATGAAGCCGAGGTCTACCAGCTTCTTGACGTTGTAAGAAACGTTGGAGCCGAGGTAGTAACCACGCGAACGAAGCTCGCCAGCGGTCAGTTCGGATGTGCCGATGTTGAAGAGAAGCAGTGCCTGAACTGCGTTGACATCATCACGGCCCTGACGGTCGAACTCGTCCTTGATGACATCGAGAAGGCGGCGGTGGAGACGCTCAACCAGGTGAAGCGATTCCATGTAGAGAGAGCGGATGGTTTCGTCCTGAGCGTCGGAAACGATGGCCTGTGGCTTTGCTTTTGTATTGATCATGACTGCCTCACTGTTTTGTTTGGCGGTGTTTGATTTTGTTTCCCGCCTTGAGAGGAAATCTAAGCAATGCGCATAAAATTCTACTTAAAATGCAGGATTAATGAATGGTTACCTGCATGTTCTGCTTTTGATGAAGCTTGTATCAAATCCAAAATCGGCCCATTCACCCCTATATATTTCAATGACTTACATTAAAAAACACAGAAAAAACCGGGCTGAACTGCTTTAATTTTATGGTAAATCAATTCTTGAGCGCTCATCGTTTTGACGCGCATCCAGCCAGAAAGCGACCTGAAATAGTATATAAACCGTTGCTACGATGCCGTGCATGACAGGCACTATGGTGTTATTTCCGTAAATATTCGGCCAGACCTTATACATGGCGATCTGGGTGCCGGCCCCGATGACCCACATGACCGCCCCCCACGACACGCCAAGCCACAGCCCGAGCGCTGCAACGGGGAAAACAACGGCCAGACTGGTGCCGGCCACACGCCATTGCATGTTGAGCATATCGAACCGCGCCTGCCCGCCCAGCGAATAGCCGGTGAGCATGGCCCAATATTGCAGGCCGAACCAGAAACACGAAAGCGCAACCAGCCTCAGAAAGACAAGGTAGAGGATTTCCGCAAGCGGCCGTTTCGGATGAGGCAGAGAATCAGGTTCCATGGCGCGAAGATAGTTGGCAGTTGGCCGTGCGACCAGACAATATTGCGCCGCTGCACACCGGCTGTCAAAAAGCTCTGTGCTTTGCGCATGTCGGTATCACAAAACCGCGGCGCCCGTTTGCGCGACATGCGTTAGGCAATCTGCCGCATTCGCATACTTTGTTCATTGTGTTATGGACCACGGCACATTCATACTCCCTCATTCCTGTGGGTGTCACAGGAATCTGGTCAGACCAGGTCATTGGGCTGAGAAAACCCTTTCCGCCGCGCAGAGGCGCGTCGACTGGATTCCTGTGACAAGCACAGGAATGAGGGCATACAATTATGCTTGAAGGACATAGCGATGAACGACAGGACACATCTGGTAGACCACATCACCGGCCACCGCCGTATGCGCAGAAACCGCAAGGCGGACTGGACTCGCCGTTTGGTGCGGGAAAACCTTCTGACCGTGGATGATCTGATCTGGCCTGTGTTCATCGTGCCGGGCACGAATATTGTCGAGCCTATTCCCGCCATGCCCGGTGTGAACCGCATGAGCGTGGACAAGCTGTTGGAGGCGGTGAAGGAAGCTGCCGATCTCGGCATTCCCGCCATCGCCACCTTCCCCAATATAGAGATGGAGTTGCGGGACCAAACCGGCTCGCAGGTTCTGGAAGCCAACAACCTGATCAATCAGGCGACCGCCGCCATTAAAAAGGCGGTGCCGAATATCGGCATCATCACCGATGTGGCGCTGGACCCCTTCACCAGCCACGGCCATGACGGCATTTTGCGGGGCGACGAGATCGTCAATGACGAAACCGTCGATCAGGTCGTCAAGGCCGCCATCATGCAGGCGGACGCAGGCTCCGACATTATCTCACCATCTGAAATGATGGATGGCCGCGTTGGCGCGATCCGTCGCGGTTTGGATGCCGCCGGCCACCAGAATGTCAGCATCATGTCTTATGCCACCAAGTTCTCTTCCGGTTTTTATGGACCTTACCGCGAGGCGATTTCCACCAGCGGGCTGCTGAAAGGCGACAAGAACAGCTATTACATCAACCCTGCCAACGGCACGGAAGCGGTACGCGATGCCGCGCTGGATGTGGAAGAAGGTGCCGATATGCTGATGGTCAAACCCGGCCTGCCCTATCTCGACATTTGCTGGCGTCTGAAAGAAGCATTCGGTCTGCCAACCTTCGCCTATCAGGTCTCTGGCGAATATAGTCAGATCAAGGCTGCCGCCATGAATGGCTGGATTGATGGTGAGCGCGTGATGATGGAAACGCTGCTGTGTTTCAAACGTGCGGGTTGCGATGGTATTTTGACCTATTTCGCCATCGAAGCTGCGAAGAAGCTCGCCAAGAGTTAATGGTGCACATCATTGCATTCGATGGTTTCAACACCATATCATTTCCCGAACAGGAGAAACCGTCGATGAGTCTCGACCCGAACACCACCTATGCTCCCGCGGAAGACTGGCGCGCCTATAGCGGCGTGCTGAGCCGCCGGGTCTTTGCATTCATTATCGACTACATGATCGTGCTGCTGCTGTGCATTCCCGCCGCCGTGATCGTGTTTTTCCTCGGCGTCGTGACGCTTGGTCTTGGGTTCTTCCTTTATCCGGTGCTGTTCTTCGTCGTCGCCATTCTCTATTTCGGCATGACGCTGGGCAGTTCCGCGCAGGCAACACCGGGTATGCGGGCCGTGGGCATTGCCATGGCGCGTCTGGATGGACGGAGAATCGATTTTCTGCTGGCCACTGTGCATATTGCGCTTTTCTGGATCATCAATTCGATCCTGACACCGCTTATTCTTCTGGCTGGCCTGTTTA
This sequence comes from Agrobacterium sp. rho-13.3, assembly GCF_033957765.2. Classification (NCBI taxonomy): domain Bacteria; kingdom Pseudomonadati; phylum Pseudomonadota; class Alphaproteobacteria; order Hyphomicrobiales; family Rhizobiaceae; genus Agrobacterium; species Agrobacterium sp. rho-13.3. The sequence goes on along the minus strand of NZ_CP192774.1, from coordinate 831,066 downwards.
CCGAGCGTTCGCGGCTGGTGCACGATTTCCTTCTGGGTACGGTTATCGTCAGAACGCCTTGAAATTTACAGGAAGCCGCCTTCGGGCGGCTTCAATTTGATGTGCAGCCCGCATCTTCCAGTTGACGTTTCGCGGCTTTTTGTCATTCTGATACAGAGGCTTGAGTGGCGAAGGGAGCGATCAGGGTTCGATGAACACGCAGACGACGCCTTCTCCGCAGTTTTATCTTACGGCACCGGCCACCTGTCCGTATTTGCCGGGGCAGTTGGAACGGAAGGTGTTTACGCATCTTGTCGGGCCGCGCGCTGCTGAGATGAACGACCTTCTCACGCAAGGCGGTTTTCGCCGCTCACAGAACATCGCTTATCGTCCCGCCTGCGAAACCTGCCGTGCCTGCGTTTCGGTACGTATCCTCGCCGGGCAGTTTGCCCCCACGAAATCCATGCGCCGCGTTCTTGGCATCAACAGCGATCTGGTTGCGACGGTTCATCAATCGGAACCCTCCACCGAACAATTCTCCCTCTTCCGCCGCTATCTCGACCACCGGCACCAATCCGGCGGCATGTCGGATATGTCGGCGCTGGACTATGCGGTGATGGTGGAAGACACGCATGTCAACACGCGCATCATCGAATATCGCAAGCGCGCACCCGGCGCGGGTATCGATGACAGCAAACGCGGCGAACTCATAGCCGTTGCGCTTACCGACACGATGAGCGACGGTCTTTCGATGGTTTATTCCTTCTTCAACCCCGACTACGAAAAACGCTCACTCGGCACCTACCTCATCCTCGACCACATCGCCCGCACCCGAACCCTCGGTTTGCCGCATGTCTATCTCGGTTATTGGGTCGATGGCTCAGACAAGATGGGCTACAAAACCCGCTATCATCCACAGGAGCATCTGACGCCGCGTGGGTGGGAGTTGTATGAGGCGCCGACCACCTAGAGTCATATTTTCAGACGATCATAGCTGTGCTGTGGCGATCATCCAAACTGGGACGACGCGATGAAGGTCACTGTAGAAAAAATTGGAAATTCCGAGGGCATCACCATCCCGGCAGAGCTTATGAGCCGCTTGGGCTGGAAAGTTGGCGATGTACTGGAACTCAGAGCCGACGATAAGTTCATCGAGCTGACGTCAGCCCGTGACGAGTTAGAAGCGACAGACGACTTGGATCGACAACTCATAGCTGCGCGTAAAGCGATGCGAAAATATCGCGTGGCCCTAAGCAAGTTGGCAAACTCTTGAGATTAGGTGGCCCGATAGGAGAGAGCTAGTCAACTTCTCACGGCACATCGCACAATGGTTCTGGTTGCGTCAGACCTCCGCACTTCCTGTGCTTGTCACAGGAATCCAGTTGGAGCGTGTCTGCGCGACAAAAGAACCTTTTCAGCCCAAAGACTTGGGCTGGCTAGATTCCTGTGACAAGCACAGGAATGAGGAAGTGCGGGTGTGACGACATTTAAACCATTGGGTGGTGCAACGCCGATCCATCAAAGATCACAATATACTCCACTACCCTAACGCCTCACCCGCCAAACTTACCACTGCGCGGGAAACCCTTTGGCACAGTGCGGCCTGCGGTGGCGCGGTCGGCCATCCATTCCAGCAATTCGTCACCGATCTTGGAGAAGGAGCGGCCAGCGCTGTCTTCCCATGTCAGGCCGTTTGCCAGTGCAAAGCATTTCACGTCCGAAATGCCGCCGTCCTTGTAGCGTTGCAGGCGCACGCCCTTGCCGCGAGACATTTCCGGCACTTGTGCCAGCGGGAAGGTCAGCATCTTGCGGTTCTCACCGACGATGGCAACGTGATCACCTGTTACCGTCACGACCAGCTTCATTTCGTCAGGCATGGAGACATTCATGATCTGCTTGCCCTTGCGGGTATTGGCAACCATTTCCGTTTCCGCCACCACAAAGCCGTTACCGGCGGTGGAGATGAGCAGGAGCTTGCGTGAGGCGTCGTGGACGAAGGCGGTCAGGATATCCTGATCGTTTTCCATATCGACCATGATACGCACCGGCTCACCATGGCCACGACCGCCCGGCAGCTTGTCTGCGCCAAGCGTGTAGGCCTTGCCGCCGGTTGTTACCAGCAGCAGCTTGTCCGTTGTCTGGGCCGGGAAAGCCAGTTTCGGGCCATCGCCTTCCTTGAAGGTCAGCGCCGATGTATCGGCCATGTGGCCCTTCAGCGCCCTGATCCAGCCCTTTTGCGAAATGACGATGGTGACCGGTTCTTTTTCGATCATCGACTGCTGAATGGCATCCATATCGGCAGTCGGCGCCATGGCAAACATGGTGCGGCGCGCGCCAAGCTTCGTCACCTTGGCGTATTTCTTTTTGACCTCTTCGATTTCCCAGGAAACCGTTTTCCACTGCTTTTCAGAGGATGCGAGCAGCGCCTCAATGTCAGCTTTCTCGCTGCTCAAGCCCTCGAACTCCGTGCGGATTTCGAATTCTTCAAGCTTGCGCAAAGAACGAAGGCGCATGTTGAGAATGGCTTCGGCCTGAATATCCGTGAGGTTGAATCGGGCAATCATCACCGGCTTCGGCTCATCTTCCTCGCGGATGATGGCAATGATCTCATCAATGTTGAGATAGGCGATGAGGAAGCCGCCGAGAATTTCAAGGCGTCTGTCAATTGCCGCCAGGCGGAAGCGCGAACGGCGCAGAAGCACGTCGCGGCGGTGGTCTAGCCACTCTTTCAGCACCTCGTTCAGCGCCATGACCTTTGGCGTACGACCGAGCGACAGGACGTTCATATTGAGCGGAATGCGGTTTTCCAGATCGGACAGCCGGAACAGCGATTCCATCAACAGCGTGGCATCGACCGTGCGGTTCTTCGGAACCAGCACCACGCGCACATCCTCGGCAGATTCGTCGCGCACGTCTTCCAGCAACGGCAGGCGGCGCGCCAGCAACAGTTCGGCAATCTTTTCGATCAGCCGTGATTTTTGAACCTGATAGGGAATTTCGGTGATGACGATCTGATAACCGCCGCGACCGAGATCTTCGATTTCCCATTTTGCACGAACGCGAAAACCGCCGCGACCCGTTTTGTAGGCCTCAAGCATGCTTTCCCGGGTTTCAACGATGATGCCGCCCGTTGGCAGATCCGGCCCTTCGATGCCGCCCTTTTCAGGATGCGCGGGATCGAACATCAAATCTTCGACGCTGGCGTCCGGGTTCTTGATCAGGCGAAGCGCTGCATCGCAGAGTTCATGGGCGTTGTGCGGCGGGATGGACGTTGCCATGCCCACGGCAATGCCGGAGGAGCCGTTGGCCAAAAGGTTCGGGAAGGCGCCGGGCATCACCACCGGCTCCTCGTCTTCCTCGTTATAGGTGGCGCGGAAATCCACCGCGTCCTGCTCGATGCCTTCCAGCAACAGAGCCGCCACGTCGGTCATGCGCGCTTCGGTATAACGATAGGCGGCGGCGCCATCGCCATCGATATTGCCGAAGTTGCCTTGACCGTCGACGATGGGGTAACGCTGGGAGAAATCCTGCGCGAGACGCACCAACGCATCATAGACCGACTGGTCGCCATGCGGGTGGAACTTACCGATGACGTCACCGACGATACGGGCGCATTTCTTGAACGCGGAATTGGGACGGATGCCCATCTCGCTCATGGCGTGAATGATGCGGCGATGCACCGGCTTCAAGCCATCACGAACGTCCGGCAGCGCACGGTGCATAATGGTCGACAATGCATAGGCCAGATAGCGCTCTTCAAGCGCCGCCTTCAAATCAACCGGAACAATGTTGTTGTCGTCGTCTCCGCCAGACGGAGGAAGAAGATTTTTTCCCATGCCGCTTGACTAGCCGAAATGCAGATTCCCGGCAAGGAATCCGGGCTTTTCCGCTGTGGATGACAGCTGCCAGCGCTATATTTTTCGTTAATCTTGTTTTTATGCCGCAATTCAGCCATTCGTTGGAAAGTAACAATGCGCTAGACCGTTGCTATGCCACGGATATAAATGCGTGATTCCGATTTTTACGAGTTCAGATTTCCGCACCTATGAGGGAAGAGACAGAATGAGACCCCAATCCACCCGGCATTTTCTGCTCGCAAGTGCAGCAGCCATCGCATTCGCATCACCGGCATTCGCACTTGATGGCGCAGACGTGCTGAAAAAAATCAACGCGGCCTACCACGTTCAGGGTGCAACAATCGCTGCAAAGTCCATCGCAGTAAACGGCACCACAGTGACGCTGACCGACGTGACATTCAGCGCAGGAGCGGACGTTGCGCAGAAATTCCCCGTTGGAACCGTAACGCTTGAAGGCGTTGAGGAAGACAAGGGCGGCTATAACGTTGAAAAAATGAGCTTCGAGAACGTCAACTATGCTCAGGAAAATGTGGCGATCAGCGTCAGCGACATCTACATGTCCGGCGTTGTCATTCCCGCAGATGCCACCACCGGCAAACTGAACTCGATGCTGTTTTACGACGAGGCTCACAGCGGTCCGGTTTCCGTCAAGGTCGATGGCAAGCAGGCATTCGCGCTGGAAGAAACCACCACGACGTTGACCAAGAGCGACGACGAAAGCACGGTCAGCTTCGACCTGAACGCAACTGGCTTCAAGGCTGATCTCAGCGATGTGACAGACCCGCAGACGAAGGCCGCCATCGACAAGCTGAAGATCAAGTCACTCAGCGGTCAGATGACGATGAGCGGCTCCTGGGAAATCGCGCCCGGCACCATCAATATCGACGAATATGCCGTTGATCTGACCGATATCGGTCGCCTTAATCTGGCTGTGAGCTTCTCCGGTTACACGCTCGATTTCATCAAGTCGATGCAGGATGCCGTCAAGGCGCAGGCTGCCAACCCCAACAAGGAACAGGCAGATCAGGCCGCTGGTCTCGCCATGCTTGGCCTCATCCAGCAGCTTAGCTTTATCAGCGCGGAAATCAGCTTCGATGATGCCAGCATCACCAAGCGCGCGATCGATTATGTTGCTGGCGAACAGGGCATGACGAGCGATCAACTGTCGCAGACCATCAAGGGCATGGCGCCGTTGATGCTGGCGCAGTTGAACGTGCCGGAATTGCAAAATGCCGTTTCTCTTGCCATCAACACCTATATCGATGACCCGAAGAACTTCACCATTTCCGCAGAGCCGGAAAAGCCCGTGCCCTTCCCCATGATCATGGGTGCCGCCATGGGTGCGCCAAACACGCTTCCAAAGGTTCTGGGCGTGACGGTAACGGCGAACGAATAGTCTTCTCTATGTGTGACAAAGCCCCGGAGCAGCGATGCTCCGGGGCTTTTTCGTTTTCAGTGCGGAGCCTGCGGCGTCGCATCCGGTTTATCATGCAGGGCGAAGCGGTCGATCATGTCGGCGCTCGCCGCATTGACGCCTTTGACGGAAATCTGATGGCCGGATTTTCGGAATTTCATCACGATCTTATCCAGCGCGCCGACCGCAGATATATCCCACAGATGAGCCTCGCTGACATCGATGGTAACGTGCTGCACGGGTTCGGAAAAATCGAAAGCGGCGATGAAGCTTTCCGTCGAGGCAAAGAATATCTGGCCATAGACGCGGTATGTCCGCTCCGTGCCATCATCGCTGAGGTCCGATTTTACGTCAAAGAGCTTGGCGACCTTTCCGGCGAAGAACACGCCAGAGAGCAGCACGCCTGCAAGAACGCCCTTTGCCAGATCATGCGTGGCGATGACCGTCACAACCGTGACCAGCATGACGATGCTGGACGACGGCGGGTTGCGGCGCAGATCAAGCAACGAGCGCCACGAGAAGGTGCCGATCGACACCATGATCATCACCGCCACGAGTGCGGCCATCGGAATGATGCGGACAATGTCATCCAACACCAGAATGAGGAACAGCAGGAACGTGCCCGCCACGAAGGTGGAAAGCCGCCCTCGCCCACCGGAAGATACATTGATGACCGACTGGCCAATCATGGCGCAGCCACCCATGCCGCCGATGAGGGCGGAGGCGATATTGCTGGCACCCTGCCCGATGCATTCCTGACTTTTGTTGCTGGGCGTATCCGTCATGTCATCGACAATCTGGGCCGTCAGCAGCGATTCGAGCAGGCCGACTGCGGCAAGGGCTGCGGAATAGGGAAAGATGATCTGGAGCGTTTCCCATGTCAGCGGCAGTTGCGGCAAGGTGAAGACCGGCAAGGTCGAAGGCAACTCACCCAGATCACCCACCGTTCTGATGTCCATGCCGAAATAGAGAGAGGCCAGCGTCAACACGGCAATCGCCACCAGAGGCGATGGAATGGCACGTGTCAGCAGCGGGAACAGATAGATGATGGCAAGGCCAGCAGCGATCATGACATAGGTGGCGACCGGAACGCCGAGCAGCTCCGGCAACTGTGCCATGAAGATAAGGATAGCCAGGGCGTTGACGAAGCCGGTCATGACGGAGCGGGAGACGAACCGCATGACACGACCGAGTTTCACGATACCGGCCAAGATTTGCAGAATGCCCATCAGGATCGTGGCTGCGAAGAGATATTGCAGGCCGTGCTCTTTGACGAGCGTGACCATCAACACCGCCGTGGCGGCTGTGGCTGCGGAAATCATACCCGGCCTGCCGCCGGTGAAAGCAGACACACAGGCGATGGCGAAGGAGGCGAACAGCCCGATCTTCGGATCGACACCGGCAATGACTGAAAAGCCGATGGCTTCCGGGATAAGTGCAAGGGCAACGACAATGCCAGAGAGGATGTCTCCACGAATGTTCGAAAACCACTCACGTTTGTAAGCTTGAAATTTGTTCATAGGGATTTTTTCGCAAATCAATGCGCACCGACAGGACTATGCTCTTATAAACGAAAAGACGTGGCGGTGCTTTGCGTTGTCTGGCGGATCGGCGGCCAGAAGAGCCACCCGGAATTACACCGGGTCCGTGGTGAGTGAGGTTTGTATAGAGGCAGAAGGCTATCGCCGCAAGTCTTGCAAAAACGGTTCAGGCATCAGGCTTGTTGCGAAAGAAGATGAAGGCGACGGAGACGCCGGTGGCCACGCCCACCATCACGTCCAGCAACCGCACAAAACCCGCAGTTTGCGGTCCCAGCAGCAGAACCAGCATGGCGGATGCGCCCGCCTGGATGGCGACAACAGGCGCTCTGCTGAGCGATGCGGCGATCATCATGGCAAGGAAAATCGCCACGGCCATTCTGACCTCCCCCATTTCATAGGGAAACATCAGGGCAAGTTCACCGACAACCAGGCCGGTGGTGACGCCAATCAGCAGATTGATGCCTTGGGTGAAGTGGTTGGGAATGTTCGGCGCGAGGCAGATCAGGGCTGTGATGGCCGCAAAGACCGGCTGGGGATGGCCGAGCAGATGCCGGGCGACCCAAAAAGCAAAGGCGGCAGCCAAAGCCGCCGCCAACACATGAGTGAAAGCTGCACGAGCGCGGTCAAGCAGCCCTTGCAGCATCTCTGTTAGTCCTTCTTCGGCGTCGGCACGACGCGCAGCGCCAGTTCGCGCAACTGCGTTGGCGAGGCTGGTGCCGGGGCGTTCATCAGCAGGTCTTGCGCCTGCTGATTCATCGGGAACAGCGTGATTTCACGCAGGTTCTTGGTGCCGGTCAGCAACATGACGACGCGGTCCACGCCTGCGGCCATGCCGCCGTGTGGCGGTGCGCCGTATTGGAAGGCGCGGTAGAGGCCACCGAAGCGATCTTCTACGTCCTGCTGGCTGAGGCCCACCTTTTCGAACGCCTTGACCATCAGTTCTGGGGACTGGTTACGAATGGAGCCGGAGGCAATTTCGTAGCCGTTGCAGACCATGTCGTACTGGTAGGCCTTGATGGTCAGCGGGTCCTGGTTTTCCAGCGCGTCCAGTCCACCCTGTGGCATGGAGAACGGGTTGTGCGCGAAGTCGATCTTCTTTTCTTCTTCGTTGTATTCGAAGAACGGGAAGTCGACGATCCAGCACAGCTCGAAACGGTCGCGGTCAACGAGGTTCAGTTCCTCGCCTGCGCGGGTGCGGGCTTCGCCTGCGAATTTGTAGAACTTGGCAGGATCACCGGCCACGAAGAAGGATGCATCGCCTGCTTCAAGACCAAGCTGAACGCGAAGTGCTTCAGTGCGCTCGTCGCCAATGTTCTTGGCAAGCGGACCGGAACCGACGACCTTGCCGTCCTCTTCCTTCCAGAAGATGTAGCCGAGGCCGGGCTGACCCTGTCCCTGTGCCCATGCATTCATGCGGTCGCAGAATGCGCGGCTGCCACCGGTCTTGGCTGGAACAGCCCAGACTTCAACCTTCGGGTTGGACGCAATCATGTTTGCGAAGACCTTGAAGCCGGAACCGGCGAAATGGTCTGTCACGGCCTGCATCTCGATCGGGTTACGCAGATCCGGCTTGTCGGAACCGTAAGTGCGGATCGAATCGTCATAGGCGATGCGGCGGAAGTTCTGCGTCACAGGCTTGCCTTCGGCAAACTGCTCGAACACGCCGCGAATGACGGGTTCCATGGTTTCCCAGACGTCTTCCTGCGTCACGAAGCTCATTTCGAGGTCGAGCTGGTAGAATTCGCCGGGCAGACGGTCTGCACGCGGGTCTTCATCGCGGAAGCAGGGTGCGATCTGGAAGTAGCGGTCGAAACCGGCCACCATCAAAAGCTGCTTGTACTGCTGCGGCGCCTGCGGCAGCGCGAAGAACTTGCCTTCGTGGATGCGGCTTGGCACGAGGAAGTCGCGTGCGCCTTCTGGCGAAGAGGCCGTCAGGATCGGCGTGGAATATTCGGCAAAACCGATATCGCCCATGCGGCGGCGCATATCGGAGATGATCTGCGTGCGCTTGACGATGTTCTTGTGGAGCGTATCGCGGCGCAGGTCGAGGAAGCGGTACTTCAGGCGCACGTCTTCAGGATAATCCGGCTCGCCGAAGACCGGCAGCGGCAGTTCCTTGGACGCGGCCAGCACTTCGATTTCCTGCGCGTAAAGCTCGATTTCGCCCGTCGCCATGGTCTTGTTGGTGGTGTCTTCCGAACGGGCCTTGACCAGACCATCGATACGGATGACCCATTCACCGCGAACCACTTCCGCATCCTTGAACGCAGGGCTATCCGGATCGGCAACCACCTGCGTAATGCCGTAATGGTCGCGAAGATCGATGAAGAGAACGCCGCCGTGATCTCGCACGCGATGGACCCAGCCAGAGAGGCGGACAGTCGCGCCGACGTCGGACTTGCGGAGAGCGGCACAGGTATGGCTGCGGTAACGATGCATTTTGTTATCCTGAAACATAACGGCGATCACAGATGGATCGCGTATTCTAAATCGGGCGGAAAAGCGCATGGCCTGCCTGATTTGTCAAGGCAAAGCGCAATATTGTCCCGTATTGCACTGTGTTTAGGCGTATTTCACTCCACAGAATCAGCTATCGATATCGTCAGCTTTTCAAAGTCACTCCAGACACGCGATGTATGCCGCATGAGCCAGATCAGACCCCTCATTCCGCTTCTTCTGACGGCGGGTATTCTTATCGGTGGAAACGGCTTGCAGGGAACGTTCATTGCCCTGCGCGGATTGTCTGAAGGCTTTTCCGCCAGCACCATCGGCCTCATCAGCGCCGGTTATAGCCTCGGTTTCGCTGTCGGCTGTATCAACGTGACCCGACTGTTGCGAAAAATTGGCCATATTCGCGTCTTTGCCGCCATGTCGGCCATCGCATCGGCGGCGTCCATCACCATGGTCCTCGTCACCGATCCGTTCTTCTGGTTTGCGATGCGCTTCCTCATCGGCATTGCGGTCGCCTGTCTGTTCGCCACCATCGAAAGCTGGATCAACGCGCAGGTGACGAATTCCAACCGGGCGCGCACGCTCTCCGTTTATCGTTTCGTCGATCTTGGTTCGGTGACACTGGCGCAATACGTCATCCCAGTGGTCGGCATACAGGGGCCGGCGATCTTCTCGCTCATCGCCATGGCGCTGGCGCTGTCGATTGTGCCGATATCGCTGGCGGACAAATCCAACCCCGCGCCGCCCAAACAGGTGCCGTTCAACCTGTTCGCCGTATGGCGCATTTCGCCGCTCGCGGTCATCGGCTGTATCGCAGTGGGCCTCAGCATGTCGGCGTTCCGCAATATCGGCCCGATTTACGCCGAGCAGATCGGATTGTCCGTCACCTCGATCGCCACCTTCATGAGTGCGGGCATCATCGGTGGAGTCGTGCTGCAATATCCGCTCGGCGCTTATTCCGACCGTTACGACCGCCGCATCGTCATTGTCGCAACCACCGGCGCTTCTGTGGTTACTGGACTGTTCCTGTCGTTTTTCGCGGGCACCAGCGAATTGAGCAACGTCATCGGCGTGTTCATATTCGGGGCCTTCGCGCTGCCGCTCTACTCGCTCAGTTCAGCCCACGGCAACGACCATGCCAAGGATGGCGAACACGCCATGATGTCGGCGGGCCTGCTGTTTTTCTGGTCGCTGGGTGCCACCGTCGGCCCGCTGCTGGCCTCCATCCTCATCGACCATTTCGGTCCGAAAGCGCTGTTTGCCTATACGGCTGCGATACAGGTCGTGTTCATGGCCTATGCGATTTACCGGCTGACTGTGCGTGCCGGAGTGCCGCCAGAAGAGAGAAGCTGGCGCTTCCGTTCGCTTTTGCGGACCTCCGCTTATTTTGTGAAACTTGCAGCACCGCCGCCGGATCAGGACAAAAACGACAAGCAACAGTAATCTCTAACTGAGAAAGACGGGACAGAAAGACAAGAAGAGCCGCCTTTGTATTGACATGCGCGCCTCAAAGGGAAACTAAGTTCGGTACTTTCCATTGACTGGCAAAAAAACAATGATTGAGACGACCACAGCACTCGCTGACGCATGCAAGGAACTGGCGAAATCCGAATTCATTACCATTGATACGGAATTTCTGCGCGAGACGACGTTCTGGCCGGAGCTTTGTCTGGTGCAGATGGCAAGCCCTACGTTGGAAGTGCTGGTTGACCCGCTTGCCAAGGGTATCGATCTGACACCGCTGTTCGAACTGATGGCCGATACCAGCGTCATCAAGGTTTTCCATGCGGCAAGGCAGGATATCGAAATCATCCACCATCTGGGCGGACTTATTCCGCACCCGATTTTCGATACGCAGGTCGCCGCCATGGTCTGCGGCTTTGGCGACTCGATCTCTTACGATCAGCTGGTTCAGAAGATCAAGAATGTGCAGATCGACAAGTCCTCACGCTTCACCGACTGGAGCCGCCGTCCGCTGACGGAAAAGCAGCTTGATTACGCCATTGCCGATGTGACCCACCTGCGGGACGTCTATCTGGCGCTGAAGGCGCAGCTGGAACGGGATGGCCGCTCTTCCTGGCTGAAGGAAGAGATGGACATTCTCGAATCGCGTGACACCTATGACCTGCATCCCGACGATGCGTGGTTGCGGTTGAAATCACGCCTTCGCAAACCGGCCGAACTTGCCATTCTCAAATTCATCGCCGCATGGCGTGAGCGCGAAGCCCGCTCTCGCAACGTGCCACGGTCGCGCGTGTTGAAAGACGATGCGATTTTCGAGATTGCCCAGCAACAGCCCAAGGACACCGAAGCGCTGTCGCGCCTTCGCACCATTCCGAAGGGTTGGGAACGTTCCTCTTCCGGCACCGCTATCATCGAAACGGTGAATGCGGCGCTGGCTTTGCCGAAGGCCGACATGCCGCATCCCCCACGCCAGAGCCATTCACCAGAAGGGTCCGGCGCGGCCGTGGAACTTCTGAAAGTGCTGTTGAAGCTGACGGCAGACAAGCACGGCGTTGCGGCCAAGGTGATCGCCAACAGTGAAGACCTCGACAGGATTGCCTCGGAAGGTGAAACGGCTGAGGTTCCTGCCCTTTCCGGCTGGCGTCGTGACCTTTTCGGTGAGCCTGCCCTGAAGCTGATCCGCGGTGAAGTCGCCTTGCGCTTTGCCGGCAAGAAGGTTGAAGCGCTGGAACTGCCGCAGCAGGTTCTGTAAAGCCCAAACGGCGAAACAAACATGACCGGATGATGTGTGTGAGGTGCATTTCAGTGCATCTCGGCCACACCTGATACCCGTTGAGACCATATTACCGAAACGTCACTTTTCGGCCCATTCGTTCCACAATAAGATCGTGACCAGCAAGAATCGGAAGTCGGTTCCTGATGAATGGTGGCGTTCTTTCCATCCGTGTTGCAAACTAAAGAGCCGACATGAGAAAAGTTCTCGCAATGCTGGACTACGTTATGCTGTTTCTGGCGGTTGCCGGCGCAGGCGTGGCTTATGCGTTTCTGGAATATGGCGGCGGCGCGCTGATCGGCGCGACCTATGCCTTGTTTGCCTGCGCGCCCATTCTAGCCTTCGAGCGCGGCTATATCATGCCGGGGCTTTCACGCCGCATCAGCATGTTGCCGACACCCGCCTATATCGCACTCGGCCTGATGATTTATGCCATTCTGGTGTTTTGCGGTTTTGGTCTGGGCGGCACGATTTTGTGGGCGACGGGTATTTTCCCAGTGAGTTGGCGCCGCGCCGTACATGCGGAGATGCAAACGCTTCTGTTCACGCTCGGCGTTTGCGCCATCATCGTGTTCATCATGCGTGTGCGCGAATTGCTGGGCCGCGATATTTTCATCGACCTTATTCTTGGCCGCTACCGCCGCCCGGTGAGCGAGGAGCGCGTGTTCCTGTTCATCGATCTGGTCGGCTCCACATCGTTTGCCGAAACCCACGGCGACCTGAAGGCGCAGGAATATTTGGGCGAGTTGTTTTCCGTCTATGCTGCCCCGGTTCGAAAACGCGGCGGGGTGATCGACGATTATATTGGTGATGCTGCCATCATCACATGGCCGTACCATCTGGCCATCCGCCGCGCCGCCTGCATCAATTGCGTGTTCGATATTCTGTCGGTGATCGACAAGGATCGCGCGGCGTGGTTATCGCGTTTCGGCACCGTGCCGAAGCTGCGTTTTGCCATTCATGGCGGGCCGGTGATTACGGCTGAAATCGGCGTCGATCATCACAAGATCACCTATTTCGGCGATACCGTGAACACCACGGCGCGGCTGGAATCGCTGAGCAAGATGCTCGGCCACCCCATCCTCATCTCGTCTGATCTGGCGCATCAATTGCTGCTGCCAAAAGGCGTGAAAAGCGAATATCTGGGTGAACATGCCGTGAAAGGTCGCGGGCAGACGCTGGGCGTTTGCGCATTGAGCCAGCATCCTATTGCCGCATAACGTAGCTCCTTCATCAGCGTCATCAAATCTTCAACACCGCATTATGTGGCTGTCATAAAATCTGCCTATCGGTCCATCCGTCACAGACGCAAACCGACAGGTGTTTCATGAAAAAAATCCTTCTAGCCTCCGTGGCATTTCTTGCCATGAGTGTTGCTCCAACAGTTGCCGCAGAGAAAGAATTTCCGGCAAAGCTTGTTTCTCAAGCCGTTCTGCCTGCAAACACCATCATTGCTGCACCCGCTGACGCGCCGGAGCATCTGAAGACTTCTGCCAAGTTCACGACGGCAGACCGCAAGCGCGCCGAAGGTCTCGGCACCGTGCCGGGCAAGGATGGCGTTCGCCTCACCGGCCTTTCCATGCCGTTCAACGGTCAGGCTCAGCAGGGCTTTTCCGGCATCAAGACCATGAGCGACGGTACGTTCTGGAGCCTGTCCGACAATGGTTTCGGCTCCAAGCTGAATTCCAGCGACGCCATGCTGATGCTGCACCACGTCAAATTCGGTTGGGACACGGGCAAGGTCGATACGCTGGAAACCGTTTTTCTGTCTGACCCCGACAAAAAATCGCCCTTCCCAATCGTCATGGAAGGCTCTGAAAAGCGTTATCTGACCGGCGCGGATTTCGATATCGAATCCATTCAGCCAACGGCTGACGGCTTCTGGGTCGGCGAAGAATTCGGCCCTTACATTCTGAAGTTTACCCGCGACGGCAAGCTGACGGATGTAATTTCGACGAAGGCTGGCGATATCGAAGTCAAGTCACCGGACAATCCAGTTCTGGCGCTTCCGGGCAACCCGACGCAGAAGATGCCTGCTTTCAATCTCAAGCGCTCCGGCGGTTATGAAGGCATGGCGATGTCGAAAGACGGCTCAAAGCTTTACGGCTTGCTGGAAGGTCCGCTGTACACCGCAGACGGTCAGGTCGAGAAAACCGAAGACGGCGCAACCGGACTTCGCATCATTGAGCTGGATGTTGCGTCAAAGGCATGGACAGGCCGCACATGGCTGTATCCGCTGGCGGAAAGCGGCGAAGCCATCGGCGATTTCAACATGCTGGATGATAGCACAGCTCTCGTTATCGAACGTGACAATGGTGCGGGTTCCGCAGACAAGGCTTGCGCCGACCCGAAAAAGCCGGAAGCCAATTGCTTTGCAGTGCCAGCCAAGTTGAAGCGCATCTACAAGATCGAGTTCAACGATGCGAATGTCGGCAAGGCCGCCCGCAAGATCGGTTACATCGACCTGATGAAGATCGCCGATCCCGATAACAAGGCGCGTCAGGGCAGCAGCAATGGCATCTACACAATGCCATTCGTGACGATCGAAAACGTCGACCGCGTCGATGCCACGCACATCATCGTCGGCAACGACAACAACCTGCCTTTCTCCGCAGGCCGTGCTCTGGACAAGGCAGACGACAATGAATTCGTGCTGCTTGAAGTCAAAGACTTGCTCGACGCGAAATAAGCAAACGAAAGCCGCCATGGTTCACACCATGGCGGCTTTTTCAAAACGTGACGATCAGACTATTCGAAGACGAAAGACAGGCGTTTGCCCGTCAGCTTTGCCAGTTGCTGCAAGCGTCCTTCCAGACGTTCACCTGCAAAATCGCAATAATCATGCGGCACGACAAATTCCAGATCGTAATCGGGATTGAGAGATTTGCGGAAGCGCAACTGATCCACCACACCCGGCATGGATGCCGAAAACAGGTAGGCCACGCGCAACAAACCACCCAACAGTTTGGCAAGCTCAATCATGCGCGGCGTGGCGATTTGCGCCAACCCGTCGGTCATGCCGTTATCGTTCAAACCTTCAAAACGATAATAGTTGGCAAGGGCGATATAGGCGCGGCCCGGATGGGTAATCGAGACGAAAGACGAATGCGCGATGATGTTGAGCGCCTGCAAGCCGCGATAATCCGGGTGGGCGCGCCAGCTGATATCCGCCACAAGGCAGGCCGCCTGCCGGTAACGGCTTTCCTCTGCGGTTTCCTCAATGCCGAACACAGGGAAAGTGCGGCCGCTCCAGTCGGCAAGCTCACGCGCATGTTCGGGTGAACGGGCGCGCAGGATCGCCAGTTCATCGGCAGCCACCAGCAGCGGATCACTCTGACGTTCTGCCTCGGGCAAAAGCGAATAAAGATAGCCTTCACGCACGCCCTGCGCCGAAAAGGCAATCTTGGCGGGCTTCATGGCTTCCAGCACTTCACGCAGCGCAATGCCGCCGAACGGAAGCAGCGAACGGCGGTTTTTGGAAACCGCCTGCCATGCGGGGTCTTTGCTATCCTTCGATGCGATCACTTCATCAAGGAAGCTCAACATCTCGCCATAAGGCACCTCGTACCCCTGCATCATGTGAAGCGGATAATGGGTGATTTCCATGTGCAGCTTGGCAATGTTGCGCCATGTTCCGCCCACGGCATAGAAGGTGCGTCCCTCGCCTTTCGACAGGAGCTTTGCGCCCTTGATCTGCTTTTTGGCGTAGGTCGCGGCCTTTTCGATGGAGCCGCCCGATTGTTCAAACAGCCGCAGACCGCCCAGCGGCAGGGTTATGCCCGTGCCGCAATCGCCGCCCTTGATGTCGATGAGTTCCAGAGAACCGCCACCGAGGTCGCCCGCGATGCCGTCTGGATCATGAAAACCGCTGATCACGCCGTAGGCGGAATAGAGCGCTTCCTTTTCGCCGGACAGCACTTCGATTTCGCAGCCGAGAATGGCTTCCGCCTCGCGAATGAAATCCGCGCCATTGGCGGCTTCACGCGCAGCGGCGGTGGCCAGCACATACAGCTTATGCGCCTGCGCCTGTTCCGACAAAGCGTGGAAACGGCGAAGCGCCGTCAGCGCGCGGCGCACGCCTTCGTCATCCATGCGTCCGGTCAGTGCCAGACCCTTGCCCAGACCGCAGAGAACTTTTTCGTTGAACAGCACCGCAGGGGCGCGCGAGAGACCTTCATAGACGACGAGGCGAACGGAGTTCGAACCAATATCTATGACGGAAACGGGGGCCAGCCCTGACAGCCGCCCCTGTGCTTCTGATCTTGTCATTCAGCCTGTTTCTTGCGGGATGAGATCAACCCTGCAATCAGTTTAGGCGCACTGGACTTCAAGGCTTCACCACGTCCTGAAAGGCTGGGATTGGTCATGAAATAGTGCTGCGCGTTGAACGGTTCTTCGCCCTTGCGCACTTCGATGCGCCTGGACGTTCCGTCCGGAAGTATCTCGTAGCTCTGCTGATTGTCAATGAGATTGCCCAGCATGATCTGCGAAAGAACCTGCTCGTGCACCGTTGGATTGACCAAGGGCACCATTGTTTCGACGCGGCGATCCAGATTGCGCGGCATCATGTCGGCAGAGCCGATGTAGACCAGCGCCTTGTCGGACGGCAGGCCGTAACCATTGCCGAAGCAGAAAATACGGCTGTGTTCCAGAAAACGTCCGACGATGGATTTGACGCGGATATTGTCCGAAAGACCCGGAACCTGCGGGCGCAGGCAGCAAATGCCACGGATGACCAGATCGATTTCCACACCGGCTTCGCTGGCGCGGTACAACGCATCGATGATTTCCGGATCGACCAGCGAGTTCATCTTCATCCAGATGGCTGCCGGCGCACCGGCCTTGGCATGTTCCATCTCATCATGAATATGCTTGAGAATGCGCGACCGCAGCGTATAGGGCGAAACAGCCAGCTTCATGCCTTCTTCCGGCTCACCGTAACCGGTGATGAAGTTGAAGATATTCGCCATATCATGTGCAATCTTGGGATTGCAGGTGAAGAACGAAAGGTCCGTATAAACCTTCGCCGTCACGGGGTGGTAATTGCCTGTACCGAGGTGGCAATAGGTCCGCAGCTTTCCGTCTTCACGGCGCACGACCATGGACATCTTGGCGTGGGTTTTCAGTTCGATAAAGCCGAACACCACCTGCACGCCAGCGCGCTCCAGATCGCGCGCCCAGCGAATATTCGCCTCTTCGTCGAAGCGCGCCTTGAGTTCCACCAGCGCCGTGACCGATTTGCCGAGTTCAGCGGCATCGATCAGCGCGCGGACGATCGGGCTATCGTTGGAGGTGCGGTAAAGCGTCTGCTTGATGGCAAGAACGTTGGGATCACGCGCTGCTTGATGCAGGAACTGCGCAACCACGTCGAAGCTTTCATAAGGATGGTGAACCACCATGTCCTTTTCGCGAATGGCAGCAAGGCAATCGCCCGCATGTTCACGAACACGCTCAGGGAAACGCGCGTTGTAAGGCTCGAATTTCAGGTCATCGCGAGGTGCCTTGACGAGTTCCGAAATCGTGTTCAGCGCCAGAAGACCCGGCAGAACGGCCACGCGATTTTCCGGCACGCCCAATTCATCCACGACGAACTGGCGAAGCGATTGCGGCATTTCGCTATCGGTTTCGATTCGAATGACCGAGCCGCGACGGCGGCGCTTCAGGGCGCTTTCGAAATACAGCACCAGATCTTCGGCTTCTTCTTCAAGCTCGATATCGCTGTCGCGAATGATACGGAAAGTGCCGAAGCCGCTGACCGTATATCCCGGATAAAGCCGGTGGATAAACATGCCAACCACATCTTCCAGCGTGATGTAGCGGATCGCGCCTTTCTCATCCGGCAGGCGAATGAAGCGGTCCAGCGCTGTCGGCAGGCGCAAAAGCGCTGTCATCGGTTCGCGACCGTTGACGCTGTCCAACTGCAAGCCCATCGAAAAACCGAGATTGGGAATGAAGGGGAACGGATGCGCCGGATCAATGGACAAAGGCGTCAGCACGGGGAAGATCAAGTCTTCAAAATCGTTTGCGAGCCAGTTGCGATCTTCATCCGATAGCGATGCCGGACGGACGACATAGATATCCTCCTTGGCAAGATATTGCTGGAGAACGGCAAGCGATGCCTGCTGCTCCATCTGGAGATTATCGATTTCCTTGAGAATATCCTCAAGCTGCTCGGCGGGCGTCTTGCCATCCGGCGTCTTGACGGTGATGGACTGGCGCACCTGGCCTTCCAACCCGGCAACGCGCACCATGAAAAATTCATCAAGGTTGGCGGCGGAAATGGAGAGAAAACGCAACCGCTCCAGCAAGGGATGGTCGGTGTTCAGCGTTTCTTCCAGAACACGGCGGTTGAATTGCAGCCATGAGAATTCGCGGTTGATGAAGCGCGCAGGGCTATCCCAAAGGTTTTGCACCTCCGGCGCTGGCTTGCTTTCCTGTTCGAAACCGTCCTGCACCGCCGAATCCATCACACACTCCGCCCGTTAAATTTCTCGTTCCAGTATAACAATTTGACGACGGAACTGTGACAGTCAATCCTCTTCGGGTTGGCTGCCAAGCTCCGTCAGAACCTCCGCTGCCAGCGCACGGCTGATGCGGCTGCCGCGTGACATGGCAAGACGATCCAGTCTTTCGACAATCGTTTGCGCAGTATCCAGCGAACGCTCCATTCGCGCGACAATATAGCTGACAAGTTTGTCATCCATGTAAAGCTGCCGGTCGGCAAAGAGTTTCATCAACACCTGCGCCAGCAAGTCCTCATCCGGCTCCCCGATTTCCACCACCGTCGCCGCCTTCAGGCGTGAACGAAGGTCCGGCAATGTCACCGGCCATGCGGCTGGCCATTGCCGCGTGGTGATGAGAAGCGAGGTGCCATTTTCCCGCACGCTGTTGATGACGTGGAACAGCTCGGTATCATCGAAACCGGTTCTGTCCGCGTCTTCAAACAGAACCGGGCTGCTTTCCGCCGCCCTTGCCGCTTCCGCACCCGCCTTGGGTTCGATAGCCACAGCATTGCTGGTGTTTTTCCAGATGCTGGCAAGATGGGATTTTCCGGAGCCCTGCGGCCCAACCAGAATGACAACGGGCGACGGCCAGCGCGGCCATTCATCCACGATGCTGACCGCAGCCTCCAAAGGTGCTGCCACCAGAAGGTCTTCGCGGCCTGTTGCCGTCTGGTGTGAAAAAGCAAGTGGCAACTGCTCGGCCTTGGACCGAGCAGAACCGGGTTTATTGTTTTCGGTCATATATCAGCCCTGAGAATCGATCTTCTGCGGCGGCAAGGCTTCCAACTGTTGCCCGTCATTCTCCCATGGAAGATTGGCAGCACGGCCGTGGTAAAGATCGCTGTCAAGATAACGCGACAGGACAAACCGGACAAGCACGCCAACCGCCGCTGCCGCAGGCACAGCCACCATCAGACCCACGAAGCCGAACAATGCGCCGAATGCAAACAGCGCAAACATCAGCCAGACCGGATGAAGACCAACGCTGCTGCCAACCAGTTTCGGCTGCAAGATATTGCCTTCCAGGAACTGCCCGGAGAAGAACACGGCCAGCGTCAGGATCACATAGATATAATCCGGCCAGAATTGCACCAGCGCTACGCCAACGGCCAGCACAAGGCCAACCATGGAGCCAATATAGGGAATGAAGCTGATGGCGCCCGCAAAAAAGCCGATCAGCAAGCCGAAATTCAGCCCGACGAGCGACAGGCCCACCGCATAATAGACGCCAAGGATAAGGCAGAGCGAACCCTGTCCGCGAATGAAGCCTGCAATGGTCGAGTCCATGTCTCTAGCGATCTGGCGCACGGTCGCCACATGGTCACGCGGTATCCAGCTATCGACCTTGTTGATCATCCGGTCCCAATCCAGCAGCAAATAGAAGGCCACGACGGGCGTGACGACCAGCAGCGATATGACGTCGACCAGCGACTTGCCGGAATTCCAGATTTGCGTCAGCAACGTGCCAATAAATCCGGCACCTTCGGCCAGCAGCTTGGAGAAGTTTTCCTTCACCGTATCGATCTGTGCGCTGACCCAGCCGGGCAAAAGGTTGCTATCGGCCCCGGCGATGAGTTGCTGAAGCGATGAAATATACTGGGGAATGCGCGTTATGAACTCCGACGCCTGCGCGACGATCAGGGGAATGATGATGATAAGCGACAACGCAAACAGCAGCACGAAGGAGACGAGAATCATCACGCTTGCCATCATGCGGCTCAACCCGCGACGCTCCAGCCAATCGGCGATGGGGTCGAGGAAATAGGCCAGCGCCATGCCCGCCACGAAAGGCAGAAGGATGGAGCTGAACACCATCAAAAACAGAATGAAAAAGACGAGAGCGCCCAGCCAGAAAAATATCTGGCGCCTCAGATTCAAGCCTCTGATATGTGGTTGCATCGTCTGCTCCTTATGAGCGTATGTTAGCCTAACGCTGTAGCATGGAAATAGGATGCGTGGAGCAGAATGGTCAAGGGTAACGCCATTCGCAATTTCACGAAGGCCGATCTTTCCCATAACAATACGGCTAAAACATCCAAAAGGCGTGAAAAACATGCGTTTTGCCCCGCCCATACTTGCATCGGCAACCGTCTCATGCGAATGGCACGCGAAACGGAACCAGCGGAGACGAGAGCCATGAGCCAGTCGGGCAAGAACGGTCTTACCTACAGCGATGCAGGCGTGGATATCGACGCCGGAAACCTGATGGTCGAGAAAATCAAGCCAGCCGTGCGCTCCACCCGCCGCCCCGGTGCGGATGGTGAAATTGGTGGCTTCGGCGGTTTGTTCGATCTGAAGGCCGCAGGATTCACAGACCCGGTTCTCGTCGCAGCCAATGACGGCGTGGGCACCAAGCTCAAGATCGCCATCGACGCGAACTACCATGACACCGTCGGCATCGACCTCGTTGCCATGTGCGTCAACGATCTCGTGGTGCAGGGTGCAGAGCCGCTGTTCTTCCTCGACTACTTCGCGACAGGCAAGCTGGACCCGGATCAGGGTGCCTCCATCGTCACCGGCATTGCTGCCGGTTGCCGTGAATCGGGCTGTGCGCTGATCGGTGGTGAGACCGCCGAAATGCCGGGCATGTATTCCGATGGCGATTATGACCTTGCAGGCTTTGCCGTGGGTGCCGCCGAGCGCGGCCAGCTTCTGCCAAAGGGCGACATCGCCGAAGGCGATGTCATTCTCGGTCTGTCCTCCTCCGGCGTTCATTCCAACGGGTTTTCGCTGGTGCGCAAGATCGTCACGCTTTCCGGCCTTGAGTGGGATGCACCTGCCCCATTCGCAGAGGATAAGAAGCTGGGCGAGGCTTTGCTGACCCCGACCCGCATCTATGTAAAACCGCTTTTGAAGGCGATCCGCGAAACCGGCGCTTTGAAGGCGCTGGCGCACATCACCGGCGGCGGTTTCCCCGAAAATATTCCGCGTGTTCTGCCAAAACATCTGGCCGCTGAAATCGATCTGGAATCGATCAGGGTTCCTGCCGTCTTCTCATGGCTTGCCAAGACAGGCGGCGTGGCGCCCAATGAAATGCTGCGCACCTTCAACTGCGGCGTCGGCATGATCGTGGTCGTTGCTGCCGAGGACGCGCAGAAGGTAACAGACGCGCTGACCGCCGAAGGCGAAACCGTGTTCCCGCTGGGCCGCATGGTGGCGCGTGCGGAAGGCGACCATGGCACGATCTACAAGGGTACGCTCGGTCTATGAGCACGCCATCTGCCCGCAAACGCGTCGTCGTTTTCATTTCCGGCAGCGGCTCCAACATGATGGCGCTGGCACAAGCCTGTCAGGCACCGGATTTTCCGGCGGAAATTGCTTGCGTTATTTCGGATAAAGCAACGGCTGGTGGGCTGGCCAAGGCGCAAGGCTTGGGCATTGCTACGCTGGTCTTCGAGCGTAAAACCTATGCCAGCAAGGCCGAACACGAAACCGCCATTCTGGCTGCGCTCAGCGAAATTGCGCCTGACATCATCTGCCTTGCAGGCTACATGCGCCTGATTTCCGGCGAATTCATCGCACCCTATGAAGGCCGGATCATCAACATCCACCCTTCCCTGCTCCCGCTTTTCCCCGGCCTGCACACGCACGAGCGCGCCATCGAAAGCGGCATGAAAATCACCGGCTGCACGGTGCATTTCGTCACCGAAGGCATGGACGAAGGCCCGGTCATCGGCCAGGCGGCGGTGCCGGTGCTGGTGGGTGATACGGCAGATACACTGGCCGCCCGCGTTCTGACGATAGAACATCAGCTCTATCCGCTTTCTCTGAAGCTTCTGTCTGAGGGCAAAGTGCGGATGGAAGACGGCAAGGCCGTTCGCGGTGACGATGCGTGTGACGCAGGACAGCAGTTGCTTTCTGCTTGAAGCAACCAACTTAGCCAACCACTTGACCAAGCCGTCCTCCGACTGATATTTTCTAGTCGAAACGGAGCTATGCCCATGACTCTGACAGTCAAAGTTGGTGAAGCAAAAACACATCTTTCAGAGCTTTTGGCGAAGGTCGAAGCGGGTGAAGACGTTGTTATCGCCCGCGGTAATGAACCCGTTGCCCGTTTGGTGAAAGCGACCGATTCGACAGAGCGGCGTAGAATGCTCGACACTCTACGTACCGAAAGAGCGCAAAGATCAAAGGTCGGCGCTGACGAAATTCAGGCATGGAAAACCGAAGGCAGGCGTTGATGGCATTTGTCGTTGATGCGTCCGTTGTCGCTGCATGGTTCTTGCCGGATGAGATCAGCGACGTTGCTGAAAAAGCGCTGGAAAAGCTGGAAACCGAAGACGCCATCGCGCCGGATCTTCTGTCACACGAGTTACGCAATATCCTGCTTTCCGCAGAACGAAGAAAGCGCATCGATCAAGATGCGGTATTTTCCATTCTTTTGCGCTTCACAAGCCTACCACTGACGCTTGCCATTGGCGGCGACCATGTCGCGATCATGCGTCTTGCGAAAAAGCATTCACTATCCGCCTATGACGCGGCCTATCTGGCCCTTGCCGTGTCACGTTCAATACCGCTGGCGACCAACGACAAGAAGCTCGCGGCGGCAGCGGCGGCTGAAAATGTGGATTTCAGCTAATCACGAACACTATTCAAAAACTCAGCAATTGCAGTCGGATTTCCGCTAAACGCAATTCGCGATGGTTGGCTGTTTCTTCGAATACCAATCTTTGGTATATTGTTGTGCATTTAAGGAGCGCGCGATGGGTAAGAACACGTCGGTTAATCTCAACGACCATTTCGATGCTTTTATCGCACAGCAGATTGAGGAAGGCCGCTATACGTCCGCCAGCGAAGTTGTTCGCGCCGGATTGAGGCTTCTCGAAGAAAAAGAAACAGAATTGGCGCATTTGCGTACGGCATTGATAGAGGGTGAAGACTCCGGGCCCGCAACGCCTTTTGATTTTGATGAGTTTGTTCGAGCCAAGAAAAATAAGGGATGAAACGATACGTTCTTTCCCCGAAAGCCCGTTGCGATCTCAACCTTATCTGGGACTATGCCGAAGAGACGTGGGGAGTAGCGCAAGCCGAGGTTTATCTCGCCTCGATACAAAAAACACTGATAGGACTTTGTGATCGCACTGTCATTTCACAATCCGCCAATCATATTCGTGAAAATTATCGAAAGATATCGGTTGGTTCGCACATTATATTTTTCAAAGAGAACAATGACATTGTCGAGGTTGTCCGCATTCTGCATCAGCGAATGCACACGTCTCGATTATAGCTCTCACAACCCAGCGCGATTGAGCATGGCCCATTGCAGTAGGATAATGGTTTTCGCATCGGTGATCTCACCGGATGATATCATGGCAAAAGCCTGATCCAGACCGATGGAGATGACTTCGATATCCTCGCCCTCCGTCTCCAGCCCGCCGCCAAGACCGGCTTTTTCATCCAGATCCACCCGCGCGTAAAACAGGCCGACTTTTTCCGTCAGTGTGCCGGGGCTGGAATAGGTGTCGAAAAGATACCGCACCTCTTTGACCGCATAACCCGTTTCTTCCATTGCTTCTCGACGGATCGCTTCGTCCGGCGCATCGCCATCCGTCAGACCGGCTGGCACTTCCAGCATGAAACTTGGATCGCCATTGATGAAAACGGCAGGCCGGAATTGGCGGACAAGAACCACGGCATCCTTTTGCGGGTCGAACAGCAAAATAGCCGCAGCACTGCCGTGATCGTGCACTTCGCGATCAATGCGGACGACCTGGCCGTTCGGCATACGTTGATCGAAAACCAGCGTTTGCATATGCACGAAGCGTTTCCACACCGTTTCCTGATGCACCAGCCGGATACGTCCCTCATCGGTCGTTTTTTGCACGGTCAACGTTCCTGTTCTCGCCTGTTATGTGAAAGTCTGCTTGTTCAGCATCGCCCATTGCAACAGCATGATGGTTTTGCCGTCGCAAATCTCGCCGCTTTCGATCATCTTCATCGCATTCGGCAGGGTGATTTCCAGCACTTCGATATCTTCATCCTCGTGCTCTGCCCCGCCACCGTCATTGATACGCTCAGCAGAATCGATGGCGGCGGCAAAAAAGTGGACGATTTCCGTAACCGATCCGGGCGACATGAAGGCTTGAAAGAGGTGGCGCACCGTGCCGATCTGGTAGCCAGTTTCCTCCATCACCTCGCGGCGAATGGCTTCTTCCGGGTGATCACCATCCAGAAGACCGGCAGGCGTTTCCAGCAACCAGCCGTGATAGCGATTCACGAAGGTCGGCACGCGGAATTGCCGCACCAAGATCACCGTTTCGCGTTTGGGATCATAAAGCAGGATCGTCGCGCCGTTGCCGCGATCATAGGCCTCGCGTTTCAGCTTTTTCGTCTCACCGCTGGAATTGGTGTAATTATAGGTGATGTTACGAAGGTGATACCAGTTTTTGGAAAGCGTCTCGTCTTCTAATATCTCGATCTTCACATTATCGAATTTCGCCATGCGGCATTCCCATCAATCTTTTCTAAGCCAGACCTTGTTGTCATGAAACGCCGCACCGCCATAAGGTGCCACGGCATCGCCGCCGGTCAGCACGTTGATACCTTCGCCATCCAGATGCGCCTTGTTGGGCCACAGACCCTCAGCAATCAACACACCTGCCCGCGCACCCTCCACGATCCTCGTGTGAATGCGCAGTTCGCCGCGCTCGTTGCCAATCCGCACAATATCGCCACCGGCAATCTCCAGCCGCTCGGCATCTGCCGGACAGATCATCAGCTCTGGACGGCCTTCTTTTTGAACCGAGGTTTTTGTTTCCGCAAAAGTAGAGTTCAGAAAATTGCGGGCGGGTGACGTTGCCAGCCGGAACGGATGGTCCGCATCCGCAACTTCGATGATATCCACCTGATCGGGGAATGTCGGCAGCTCGGCGACCGGGCCCATGACAGGCACGTTTTTCGGCGGTTTGTTGGGCGAAGGCCCGCTTTTCCAATCCGGGCTAAAGCGGAATTTGCCATCGGCATATCCAAAGCCTTGCAGATAATGCGCGACCTCGAATTCCGGCTGGGCATCGATCCACTTTTCTTCGGCAAGACTATCGAAATTGCCCCATTCGCCGGGTCGCAGAATGTTGTCGACATGCTCACGCTCGGTCAAACCGAAGCCTGGCATGTCAGCCACGCCGAGGCGTTTGGCCAGTTCTTCGATGACGAACAGGTTGGTGCGCACCGTTTCCGGCGGCTCCACCAGCTTTGGCCCGAGCAGAATGTGGTTCTGCCCACCGGCGCGGTAGATATCGTCATGTTCAAGGAACATCGTGGCGGGCAGCACGATATCGGCCACCTCTGCCGTTTCGGTCATGAACTGCTCATGCACGGCCACGAACAAATCGTCGCGCAGGAAACCCTGCTTCACCAGCCGCTGTTCCGGGCAGACATTGACCGGATTGGTGTTCTGGATCAGCAGCGCCGTCACCGGCCCGCCATAGCGCAACGCCTCAGCATCTCCGGTCAGAACGCGGCCAATCTGGGATTGGTCGAGCTGGCGCACATTCGGGTCGGCGTAAGCCGTGCCCATCAGCTCGGCTTTGTTCAGCCGGAAAATGTCACCATTGTTGTGAAACGCGCCGCCGCCCTCATGTTGCCAGCTTCCCAAAACCGTGGCGATGGAGAGGGCTGCGTGCATGGCGACAGCGCCGTTGCGCTGGCGGGCAAAACCGTACCCCAAACGGAAAAAGCTTTTCTGCGTCGTGCCGACCAGCCTTGCGAAAGCCTCGATTTCCTCCACCGAAAGCCCGGTGATATCGGCGGCCCATTGCGGTGTCTTGGAGGCGAGATGCGCCTCAAGACCGACCGGATCGTCCGCAAATTTTGCCATATAGGCGCGGTCGGCATAACCATCACGGAAGG
The DNA here is from genome assembly GCF_033957765.2 of Agrobacterium sp. rho-13.3. Lineage (NCBI taxonomy): Bacteria > Pseudomonadati > Pseudomonadota > Alphaproteobacteria > Hyphomicrobiales > Rhizobiaceae > Agrobacterium > Agrobacterium sp. rho-13.3. The sequence goes on along the minus strand of NZ_CP192774.1, from coordinate 804,736 downwards.
CGATGTGCATCACCGCACAGGCAAGTGCGGCGTCCGTTCCCGGACGCACGATCAGCTTCATATCCGCCTGTTTCATGGTCGGATTATCGTAGATATCCACGACGACGATCTTTGCACCGCGCTCTTTGCGGGCCTTCACCGCATGGGTCATGACGTTGATCTGCGTGGCCACCGCATTGGTGCCCCAGATCACGACGACATCGGCCTTTGCCATTTCGCGTGGGTCCGGGCCGCGGAGAGCACCTGTGCCCATCACGTAACCGGTCCATGCCATGTTGGTGCAGATGGAGCCGAAAAAGCCGGAATACTTCTTGGCGTGGCGCAGCCGCTCTATGCTGTCGCGCTGCACCTGCCCCATGGTTCCGGCATAGAAATAGGGCCAGATGGCTTCGGCGCCGTGCTTGGCTTCCGCCTTGACGAAGGCATCGGCAATCTCGTCCAGAGCGTCATTCCAGTTGATGTCCTGCCAATCACCCGCACCTTTTGCGCCCTTGCGGCGTTTGGGTGTCAGCAAACGGTCCGGATGGTAGATGCGTTCGGAATATCGCGCCACCTTGGCGCAGATCACACCTGCCGTATATGTGTTGGCATTCGCACCACGCACGCGGCCAATGCGGCCTTCCGTGGTAATATCAACCTCCAGCGCGCAGGCGCTTGGACAGTCGTGCGGACAGACGGTGTGACCGATGCGGGTGGCACCAGTCACGGCTTTGGCGGAAATCGGGGTCGCATCATTCATCAGTTTTGTATATTGCAAAGGCAATGCGGCCAAAAGGGCCAAGTGACGACCATCAAGATTATTCATAAAAGGCATCGGCGCGCATGAACTATCGGCACATATATCACGCAGGCAATTTTGCCGATGTTCTCAAACATGCGGTCATGGCGCGGCTCGTTCGTTATCTGCAAAACAAGGATAAGGCGTTCCGCGTGCTGGATACACATGCCGGCATCGGCCTTTACGATCTTTCCTCCGAGGAAGCTCAGAAAACCGGCGAATGGCAAACCGGCATCGGCAAACTGCTGGATGCCGACCTGCCGCCAGCGGTGGCCGAACTGCTGGAGCCTTATCTGACGGCGGTGAAGGAACTGAACCCGGACGGTGGCATCCAGTTCTACCCCGGCTCGCCCAAGCTCGCCCGTATGTTGTTCCGCCCGCAGGACCGGCTTTCGGCCATGGAACTGCACCCGGATGATTTCCGCGCTTTGTCACGCCTGTTCGAAAGTGATTATCAGGTTCGCGCCACAGAGCTGGACGGCTGGCTGTCACTGGGCGCGCACCTGCCGCCAAAAGAAAAGCGCGGACTGGTGCTTGTCGACCCGCCTTTTGAAAAAGAAAACGAATATGAGCGACTGGCCGAAGGCTTCCACAAGGCCTATCGCCGCTTTGCGACCGGCACCTATTGCCTCTGGTATCCGATAAAGAAAAATGCGCCGATCAAGGAGTTTCACGAACTCCTGCAATCCTATGACATTCCAAAAATGCTGTGTGCGGAACTGTCTGTGCGCAGCGACCGGGTTGAGGGTCTCAGCGGTTCAGGCCTCATCATCGTCAACCCGCCCTTCACCCTGAAGGACGAGTTACACACGATGCTGCCGGTTCTGAAAAGCATCATGGCGCAGGATCGTTATGCGTCGCACCGCGCCTTCTGGCTACGCGGAGAGTAGTTACCGCTGCTCCAGCCTCTTCTCCTGTTTTTCCGCAGCCGCCAATTGTGACCGTTCGAAAAACAGGATGATGAAAAGCCCGATGATAAAGGGAATGATGAGGTAAAACATGCGGAACACCAGCAAAGCCGCAATAACATCTGCCGGGTTCATATCCGGCAGGCCGGTCACGAACACCAGTTCCAGAACACCCAATCCGCCGGGCGCGTGCGATATGAGCGCTGCGGAAAAGGATATCAGGAATATGCCGAGAATAATCATGAAGCCCGGATTTCCGGCATCCGGCAACGCATAATAAATAATGCCCGCAGCACCCAGCAATTCGATGGGGCCAATGACCAATTGCTGCAACACAAGGCGTGGCGCAGGATAAAACAGCGTGAACGACCCGATTTTCAGGGCGCGCAGCTTTAACAGGCTGCCAACAAGATAGAGCCCCGCAATCGCCAGCAAAAGAATGCCGGTTGTGGTGGATGCCTCGACAGGAAGCACACCCACGAAGCGTTCTGTGATGTCGGGCTCATAGACCAGAATGAAGCCAATCAGCATGATTGTGCCGATGACGAATGTGAAGGAACACAAGGCAACGAGAACGCCGATTTCCGAAACGCTCAGGCCTTTGGATGTGTAGGCGCGGTATCGCACCACGGCACCGGAAAATACGGACGCACCAACATTGTGCGACAGGGCATAGGTTGTGAAAGAGGTGAGTGTGATGAACACCCAGCCGACCTTGCGTTTTAAATGTTGCAGGGCAATCCGGTCATATCCGGCCAGCGCGGCATAGGCGACGAGGGTGCAAACGCCCGACATGATCCAGTCATGCGTGCCGATGGCGGCAAGACTGTCCCAAACGTCATCCAGGGAAAGATGCCGTAACTCCTTATAGAGCAGCCATACGGAAAATCCGATTGTCGCCACGCCTACGATGGGCCAGATGTATTTCTTTAATTTCATACGGACATGCCCGAACCTACGCCTCCTTCCGGCAGCGCCACTCTTTGCCGGATTCGTAGAGCTTATTCGTTATACAAGCTCCGTTACAACAAAGACTGTTGCCAATATTTCATTTTTCGGCCGCCTGTTTGCCACAGGCACCGGATGGTATAAAACCCAACCTTGTTCAAGAATTCGTCATCGTTGCGTGGGAAGACATTTGGCCGATGAAACAATATGCCGGTTTTATCACGTTGGCCGTGCTGTCACTTGCCGCTGCTGGCTGGGCTATCTTTGGACATCAGGCACGTGAGAATTCACCCCGACCCGTAAACGCTCCCGCCAACACGCCGTCACCTGCACAAACCTCCAAGTCGCCCAAAGGCTCCGGTTTCGATTTCTACGTGCTGTCCCTATCGTGGTCTCCGGCCTTTTGCGCCAGCGATGCAGGCCGCAACAGCCGCCAGCAATGTGGTACGAATCGCCAGTACGGGTTTGTCGTCCACGGTCTTTGGCCGCAGAATGACAGGGGTTATCCCGAATTTTGCGGCAAGGATCGTGAAGAGCGCGTGACGGAGAGCCTTGGTCGCAGCATGTTCGACATCATGCCCTCCATGGGGCTTATCGGCCACCAGTGGCGCAAGCACGGCTCATGCAGCGGGCTTTCGCAGAAGGATTATTTCGAAACGACTCGCGCCGCCTATGAGCGGGTTACGCTGCCCAAGGACATCGCATCGGGTGCCAGCAACAAAACACTTTCCACAGACGCCATCGAAAGTGCATTCATAACGTCCAATCCGGGCATGACGAAACAGGGCATCGCCATCAGCTGCGAAGGACCGAAGCTGGAAGAAGTGCGTATCTGCCTGACCAAAGACCTCAGTTTCCGCGCCTGCCCGGACGTCGACCGCCAGGGCTGCCGCTCCAACACCACAGAAATAATCCCCATCCGCTCATCATCACAGGAATAATCGTATGGAACTGCTCTATTCTCCCGCGTCTCCCTACTCCGCCAAGGTTCGCATGGCATCGCGCTATCTGGGCATCGGCATCACCGATGTTCGCGTCGACACCAATGCCGAACCGGCAACGCTGATGGACAATAACCCGCTGGGCAAAATCCCGGTTCTGCTTCTGGATGACGGCGGCTCGATTTATGACAGCATCGCCATCATGCATTATCTGGACCGGGTTTCGGGCAACAAGCTGTACCCGAAAAAGCATGAGAAGCGCACCGAGGCAGAAGTGCTGGAAGCGCTGTGCGACGGCATCATGGATTGCCTTCTGGCCATCGTCTATGAGCGCCGCTTCCGCCCGGAAGAAAAAGTCTATCAGCCATGGGTCGACAAGCAGTGGGGCAAGGTGGTCAAGGGTCTGGACTACCTGAATGCCAATCTGCCGAAGACGGAAAAGAAACTGCATGGCGGGCACTTCGCGCTGGCGGCCATGATCGGCTATCTCGACCTGCGCTTTGCCGGCGAATGGGCCAACGGTCGAAAGACGCTGGCGGAATGGCCGGAAAAATTCGGCAAGCGTTTCAAGGATTATGCCGAGATGAAGGCGCCTGCCTGAACGACAAAAAGCGGGATGGGCTTTCACCCATCCCGCAATATTCAAAACGCACAAACGAAAAAAGCCGGGGCGAACCCCGGCTTTTAACATCAATCCCTGTCGGGATTAGAACTTTACGCCGATACCAGCCTTAACGCTGTGATCGTCGAAGCCGCGCGATACGGAGCCGCCATCGATGGAGAAGTCCTTGTTCTGGTAGTCGCTGTAGCGATATTCCAGACGTGCAGTGATGTTGTCCGTAACGAGAGCTTCAACACCGGCACCGACTGTGTAACCGAGAGCGGTTGCATCGTCCTTGTCGCCAGTTGTCGTGCTTTTGATCTCGTTGTTGGAGATGGCCAGACCACCTGTACCGTAGAGCAGGAACGGGTTCATGTCGTAACCAACGCGGGCACGCAACGAGCCGTTCAGCTTCTGCTGTCCTTCAAGACCGGCACCGGCAGAACCCTTTTCGTCGCCATAAGCGATGTCTGCTTCAGCACCGTAAACGATCTGGCCGCTCTGGAAGTTGTAACCACCGTAAAGGCCGCCACCAAATCCGTCTGCATTACGATCGCCGCCGTTGCCGCTGAAACGGCCCCAGTCGTAGTTTACGGTACCGCCGAGGTACGCGCCGGACCAATCCTTGATGGGGGCTGGCTGTTCGTAAGCGACAGGTGCCTGCGGCACTTCGTTCACAGCGTCGGCTGCCTTTGCTGCCGAAAACGCCGCAGCTGCCATTGTGGTCGCCATAAGTGTTGCAACGATAGTACGCATGCTATTCTCCTTTTCAAACCCGCGGGGTGCTCAAACACTTGTTCCCAAACGCGGTATAAAACAGTTGGTTCCCTGCCCGTCTGATAATCAAAATGATGGGTGATTGAGGAGATCACACAGCCAAAATATGAATTGATTGAGGCAACGGCGTGACGGAAATTGGACGTTGCTAAAATGACACAATTTTCTATTAGGGATAATGAGAGGTTAACTGAAGAACGCGCCACTTTTACATGTATTTAAATAAAATTACTTCAAAGGCAGGGTTGGAGCATAACTCTGTATAAATGGCACGCACTCTGGGCAAAACTTGGCGTTTCCATTTATATCGTATGTCGGAAACGACATGAGCAGAGCGCAGGTCAGCTTTGAACGAGAATATACCCAAAACCGTCTTGATCACCGGCGCCGCCCGCCGCATGGGCCGCGCAATCGCGCAATATCTTGCTTTGGAAGGCTTTGCCGTGGGCATTCATGCCCGCTCTTCGCTGTCTGAAGCGGAGGAATTCGCTAACACAATACGGCAAAAGGGTGGCACGGCCGCCGTTTTGCAGGCCGATCTGGAAGATGCGGCCTCGACGGAAAAATTGATGGAGCGCGCAAATTCGGCGCTTGGCCCTATCGGAGTCCTTGTCAACAACGCCTCTGTTTTCCGCCACGACACGGCTGAAGAGTTCGATAGCGCGGCGTTCGACACACATTTTGCCGTTCACGTTCGCGCACCGTCCATTCTGGGTGCAGCGCTCGTAAAGCAATTGCCGGAGGGCGCCTCAGGCCTGATCGTCAATATTATCGACCAGCGGGTTCTGGCGCTCACGCCGCGCTTCTATTCCTACACGCTGTCGAAATCGGCCATGTGGACAGCCACGAAAACCATGGCGCAGAGCTTTGCGCCGCGCGTTCGGGTGAATGCGATTGGCCCCGGCCCATCGTTTAAAAGTGAAAGACAGGAGCCTGAGGACTTTCAGGCGCAGATCGACGCCCTTATATTAAAGCGTGGGCCTGATCCGGATGAGTTCGGGCGGACCATTCGCTTTTTATATGACACCCCGTCGATCACCGGACAAATGATCGCACTCGACGGTGGCCAGCATCTTGGCTGGGAAACCCCTGATGTGGCGGAGATACCTGAATGAACGGACAGAAGCTGCCGGATGGCGGTGTTCTCTTCGACGATAGTGACGATGATGAAGACGATGTAACCTCCTCCACATCAGATGTGGTGGGGGAATATTCTGCTGCGTCCATGGATTGGAATGCGGGTTGGCAAAATGAATCCGGCCTTAAGGGCATGGATCTGATTGCCGAATTCGTCAAACACCTGCCCAACAATCCCGGCGTCTACCGCATGTTCAACGAAGCGGGCGATGTGCTTTACGTAGGCAAGGCGCGTTCGCTGAAAAAACGTGTCGGCAATTATGCGCAGGGGCGTTTTCATTCCAACCGCATTGGCCAGATGGTGCGTCTGACGACACATATGGAATTCGTCACGACGCGCACCGAAATCGAAGCCCTGCTGCTGGAAGCGAATCTCATCAAGCGCTTGCGCCCGCGTTTTAATGTTCTGCTTCGTGACGACAAATCCTTCCCCTACATCTTCATCACCGCAGACAATCGCGCCCCGGCCATTTTCAAACATCGCGGCGCGCGGGCGCGCAAGGGTGATTATTTCGGCCCCTTTGCATCCGCTGGCGCGGTGGGCCGCACCATCAATTCGCTGCAACGCGCCTTCCTCCTTCGCACCTGTACGGACAGCGTGTTCGAAAGCCGCACGCGTCCCTGTCTTCTGCACCAGATCAAACGCTGTTCCGGACCCTGCACGCATGAGGTCAGCGATGAGGGTTATGCGGAGCTGGTGAAAGAGGCGAAAGACTTCCTCTCGGGCAAAAGCCAGAGCGTGAAGGCGACGATCGCCGGGCAGATGAACGAGGCAGCGGAAGACCTCGATTTCGAGCGCGCCGCCGTTTACCGCGATCGCTTAGCCGCTCTTTCCCATGTGCAAAGCTATCAGGGCATCAACCCGGCCAGCATCGATGAGGCGGATGTTTTTGCCATTCATCATGAGGGCGGCGTGTCTTGCATTCAGGTGTTCTTTTTCCGGACCGGACAGAATTGGGGCAACCGCGCCTATTTCCCCAAGGCCGATCCTTCGCTTCCCGGTTCTGAAATTCTCAGCGCATTTCTTGCGCAGTTTTATGATGACAAGCCCGTCCCGAAACAAATCCTGCTGTCCGAGAATGTCGACGAGCAGGACTTGCTGGCGGCAGCGTTCAGCGAAAAGGCAAACCACAAGGTGACGATTTCCGTGCCGCAGCGCGGAGAGAAGAAGGACGTTGCCGACCATGTTCTGGCCAATGCCCGCGAGGCGCATGGTCGTAAAATGGCGGAAACATCGTCTCAGGAACGCCTTCTGAAAGGGCTGGCCGAAACGTTCGCCCTGCCCTATGTGCCGCGCCGAATCGAGATTTACGATAACTCGCACATCATGGGCACCAACGCCGTGGGCGGCATGGTGGTGGCAGGGCCGGATGGTTTTACCAAAAGCCAGTACCGCAAGTTCAACATCAAATCGACCGACATCACCCCCGGCGATGACTTCGGCATGATGCGCGAAGTGATGACGCGGCGCTTCTCTCGTCTGCTGAAAGAAGAAGGCAGACCAGACCGCAACCAGACCGTCGCCCCGGAAGATGCTGTCGATATGCCCTTCCCGGCCTGGCCAGATGTCATCCTCATCGATGGCGGACAGGGCCAGATGACGGCGGTGCGCGGCATTCTGGATGAGCTTGGCATTCGCGATTGCGTCACCGCCATCGGCGTTGCCAAAGGTGTGGACCGTGATGCGGGCCGCGAGCGGTTCTTTACCGATACGCGCAGTGATTTTTCGCTGCCGCCGCGTGATCCTGTGCTGTATTTCGTTCAGCGTATGCGCGATGAAGCGCACCGTTTTGCCATTGGTACACACCGTGCCCGCCGCAAGAAAGAAATGATCAAAAACCCGCTGGATGAAATCAGCGGCATCGGCCCCAGTCGCAAACGGGCCTTGCTGCAACATTTCGGCACGGCCAAGGCTGTTTCCCGCGCAGCACTCAGCGATCTGATGGCCGTTGGCGGCATTTCCGAGGCTGTTGCCAAACAGGTTTACAATCACTTCCACGAGAGTGGTCACGAGTAAGCTGGCACTTCTGGGTGCACTCGCTAAAAAAACACAATGAGGTGTTGACGCTTGGCTCTTAGGGCGGCATCAACATTTGGACATAGAATGACAGGTTCCCCATGGCTTCGCGCACGTACAATATTCCGAATCTTCTGACTTATGGCCGCATTCTGGCGGTTCCGGTCATCGTTTTGTGTTTCTTCATCGAAGGAAAGCTGGAAAGTTCGGATTTTGCGCGTTGGACCGCCCTTTGGCTGTTCATCATCGCCTCGCTCACCGATTTTCTGGATGGTTATCTGGCCCGCATCTGGAACCAGACTTCCAATATCGGTCGTATGCTGGACCCGATTGCAGACAAGCTGCTGATCGCCTCCATTCTGCTGCTCTTGGCGGCAGACGGCACGATTGCAGGCTGGTCTCTCTGGGCCGCGATCACCATTCTGTGCCGTGAAATTCTGGTGTCCGGCCTGCGCGAATATCTGGCGGCGCTAAAAGTTTCCGTGCCAGTGACGCAGATCGCCAAATGGAAAACCACCATTCAGATGGTCTCGATCGCATTCCTGCTGGCCGGCCCAGCGGGTGACAAAGTCCTGCCTTACACCACGGAAATCGGCATCACCCTACTGTGGATCGCCGCAGCGCTGACGATTTACACCGGCTATGATTATTTCAAGGCTGGCCTCAAGCACATCATGGATGAAGATTGATGGTTCACCTCGTCTACTTCGCATGGGTGCGAGAGCGGATTGGAAAATCCGAAGAGGATATCGATCTGCCTGCGGATGTCACCACGGCACGGCAGTTGATCCACCATCTGACAACGCTCGGCGAGGACTATAAAGCGGCGTTTCAGTTTCCGGATGTGATCCGCGTTGCGGTCAATCAGGAACATATCGACCACCACGAAAGCATCATCGGCGCCCGCGAAATCGGCATTTTCCCGCCAATGACGGGTGGTTGAACCGATGAGCGTGCAGCCAACCATCCGCGTACAGGCAGAGGATTTCGATGCCGCTGCGGAAGCTAAGATGCTGACGCAGGCGGATAAGAGCATCGGCGCTGTCGTCACCTTCACCGGCCTTTGCCGGGATGATGGCGGCGTGCTTTCGGCACTGGAGCTTGAGCATTACCCCGGCATGGCGGAAGCCGAAATGTTGCGCATTGCGCAACTCGCCATCGAACGTTTTCAGCTTCTCGGCCTCACCGCCATCCACCGCCTCGGCAAGATCGCCACCGGGGAAAACATCGTCCTCGTCATCGCCGCCTCCCAGCACCGGCAGGCTGCTTTCGATGGCGCGAATTTCGTGATGGACTACCTCAAGACCTCCGCCCCATTCTGGAAAAAAGAACACGGCAAGGATGGTACGGCGGGCGAATGGATCGCCGCCAAAAGCGTTGATGACAGCGCCAAGGACAAGTGGCGCTAGGGCGTATCCTTGTGGCTTCGCATGATAATAAGCCATAAAACCAGCATAGCCAGCACCGCCGCATCTCGCCACGCAACAGGTCCGTAAGCGGCCCAGAATGTTTCGGCAACACCGATGGCGGCTGCTCCGACTGCACATTTGAGCGGGCTGGAATAACCACCTGCGGCAGAAATCAGCACCACTTTCAGGCCAAAAACCAGCCCCGCCCCAAAATCCATATTGCCGTAATAAAACGTTGCCAGCACACCGCAGATAGACGCGATCAGCGCTGACAAACAATATGAGACCAGAAACAGTCTTCCGGCGTTGACGCCGAGAAGCGATGCGGCCAGCGCATCCTCCGAGACGGCTTTCCAGTGTCGCCCGAAGCTGGATTTTTGCAGGAAGACATAGCCGGCGGCCACCATTCCCACAAAAACAAGGGAATTGATGAGCTGCATCGGCGTGGTCGTGACGGCAAAATCAATGCTGCGCCAGATATAGATGGGATCATTCAAAATCGGCGGCAGCCATAACGACCGCGTTCCCGCAGCCAATCTTGCGCTTTCCATCAGCGCGATCAGCACGCCGATGGATGCGACCGTGACTGCATTGGGTGACGCTTTCGACAACGGGCGCATCACCGATCTGCCGATAAACACCCCGGCCCATAGCCCACCGAAGATACCCGCCGCCGCACCAAGCGCCAATGTTGCAGGTAGGATGAGCCACAGCTGGTTCCAGCCAAAATCCGCAAACAACAGACATGTCAAACCCGCAAATGCGAAAATCGCACCATAGGTGACATCGGCGCGCTTGGTGATGGAAAAGGCGATGGCGTAACCGAAGGCGAGCGCGGCGTAGAGTGCCGCAATCGGTATCGCATTCAGGATCTGTTGCAGAAAGTAAGTCATCCCCTCCCCCTTCGAATTTATTATAACTGGTAAAATGAATTTTGACAGTTATAATTGGAATATGACTTTCACCTGGACAGCCCATCGTTTCGCCGGAGGTGCCTTGGCGCTTGATGTCGCCAACAGCGTCATTCTGCGCGCCGAGACTGAAAAATCGGTCGACCGCTTTGCGGCGTCTGAGCAGATCGACAGTTTTTGCGAAGCCGCGATTTTGCTTTCGGGAGAACGCGACGTTTTCCCTGCACTGCTTCCTCCCACCTCTGCAAACCGACAGAGTCTGATTGATCTTCGTGAAGCAACGGATCGTTATTTTCGCACGCTGATTGCAGATGGATTGGACGATGATGGTGCCTTGGCCGATCTTCTAACAGCTTCCGCAAACGCCTTGCGAAACGCACCGAACAAACACAGCCTTGAAAGCTCAACCGCCCGGTCCGTTTTGGGCCTGCTGGCAGGGCCAGATCGGGAGCGCATTCGCATCTGTGGAAATTGCGGCTGGCTGTTCCTGGACCGCAGCAAAAACCGCAGCCGCATCTGGTGCGACATGGCCGTGTGCGGCAACCGCCAGAAAGCGGCCAAACATTACCGGCGAAAAAAGGAGACGGCATTATGAGGCGCATCACTGTCCTCGCTCTTGCCGCCCTTTCGCTCACCGCGTGCCAGCGGGAAGAGCAGCGCGAAGTCGCCAAAGTGTCCGGTCGCATGTTCGTGTTCAACTATCGCGTGGCAACGGCAACCTATCTGGTGACATTACAGCCCACAGCGCCCATTCAGGATGGCAGCACGATTGAAGCCGACTTCGAAAACCCGCGTGGCGGCGAGGCTTTCTCGATCAAAGAACCGCTGTTTCCCAAAAATCCAAAAATAGTTTTGCAAAGCCCGCCAGTCGAATGCGTGAAGCAGGACCGCCCTTACACGGTGACGATAAGGCTGCGAGCGCCAGATGGGCATGTGATACAAACGATCACAACCACAATCACATCCGATACCGACCAATCACTTTTGCCCGCAAAGCCACTGGTGGTGGGGCCGCTTTACACACCAAACCCGGAGGTTTTTCACGCTGACGGGAGTGTGGATATGAGGCAGGCGCAGGGGTGTCCGGGGTGATTGCATATGGCGTGAGCCGCACGGTACAACGCCCAAATACGCGCAACAAAGAACGGAGCCTTTGGGGCTCCGTTCTTCAATGCATTTCAGTGACTTGAAGCAAACGTCTCACAAGGTGAGTCCGCTGCATCACACACTGAATCAGCCGACGATTTCGGTTTCTGCGAACCAGTAAGCGATTTCCTGGGCAGCAGTTTCAGGAGCATCCGAACCGTGAACGGAGTTTTCGCCGATGGACAGGGCGAAGCTCTTGCGGATGGTGCCTTCGTCTGCGTTTGCAGGGTTGGTTGCGCCCATGATTTCGCGGTTCTTGAGGATTGCGTTTTCGCCTTCCAGAACCTGAACGATGGTTGGGCCTGAAGTCATGCCTTCAACCAGTTCGCCGAAGAAAGGGCGCTCTTTGTGAACAGCGTAGAAGCCTTCTGCTTCGCGCTTGCTCATCCAAACGCGCTTGGATGCGATGATGCGTAGGCCGTTGTCTTCGAATACCTTGGTGATGGCGCCAGTGAGGTTACGCTTTGTTGCGTCCGGCTTGATCATCGAAAATGTGCGTTCAATCGCCATATGTCGTTTTCCTTGTCCTTGAAAGAAAGTGGGCGGTGTTTAACCGCCCAAAGGCCCGAAAACAAGGGGGATGGCTGGATTAGCACAGCATGGCGTCACATTTCACGCCGCTGTCACACTCCGTCCCCGTGCGCCGTGCAGATCAAGGCAGCGTTCGAACCAGCCGCTGACCGGATCATTCTGGGCAAACAGATCAACACCGGACGTGACCCGCGCCCATTGCAGCGCGCCAAACACGATATAATCCGCAAACAGCGGGCTATCGCCGCCAATGAATGGCTGGAAACTCAGCATACGGCGAATTGGCTCAAGCTTCGCCGGAAAAGCCGCGATTTCCGCGTCCCGGTGCGCCACGACGTCTTCCAGAGTGCGACCCAAAGCCTTGGTGCGGCTTTCACGGAAATAGGTGCGGTCCGTCTCATCCAGCATGTCGTGAATATCGAGAACAGCGATTTTGACGATGGCCGGGTGCAGCGTGGTCTGCGACCAGCTTTCCACAAAACGGGCCAGCGATTTGCCACCCTCCCCGTTAAAAAGCGACGGCGCGTCCGGATAGGCTTCATCCAGATAGAGCGCGATCTCGAAGCTGTCTTTTATCAGCTGGTCGCCATCCCGAAGGATCGGCACCGTTTTGGAAAAACCGTTCTCAACGCCGGGAATGGCCGTGAAGGCCAGCGGCCGCTCTTCGAAGTCCAGCCCTTTGTGCGCCAATGAAAGAACCGTTTTCCAGCAATGGGGAGAAAATGGCCGCGCATCATCGCTGCCGCAAAGAGAATAGAGTGTTCTGGAAGTCATGGACGGTCCTTTCAATGCTGGAAAGTGCCACGCGATAAAATCAGCGGTGCTGGACGGAATCAAATGACGAAAACTGATGGAACACATCAGTCACCATAATAACGATGCGCGCCGAAATTAGCACTGCTCCTTTATCGTATTTTAAAGTGTCGCCGACATATAGATGGTCATCCAGTCAACATTGCCGCACGTTGCGGCACAGTGTGCGTGTGGAGATGCGGGGCATGACAATATCAACGAATAATAACGGTCGGGATACGTCTCGCAGCACCATGATCGTCACCAAGATCACGCAGTTCATTGCCAGAATGAATCTTGCTCCGCTGCCGCGCAATTACGAACTTTTCTTTGAAGTGCTGTCTGGCCACAATCCCAAGATGGGCCATGATATTTTAGCCCTGGGCAATGCGCCACAGCAGCATGATATCGACATGATCGGCCAGACACACAATCTGCCCAGCTTTTCGCGCATGGCAGCGGCCCACGCCGCAGCCGAGGCCGCCGATGCAATCGAGCAGATATCCGTGCGACTTTCGGCTGCCATGGAACGTTCGGAAGCTCTGCTCGCCTCCATATCCGAACATCCCGCATCTGCCACGAAGCAGGAATATCTGGCGGAAGTGCTTCTGGATATCCACCACGAACAGGCAAGTTTGCAGAACTTCGTGCGTCAGGGATTGGCGAAAATTCGTGAACAGGAAAGCAGCAGCCGCAAACTTCAGGCCGTGTCCCTGAAGGATGCCTTGACGACCTTGCCCAACCGCGCCGCCTTTCTGGCAAGGCTGGCGGATATTTTTCAGGGTGAAGGCGACACTGCGGTTTGTCTGGTGCTGGTCAATATCGACCGCTTCCGCGAGATCAATGAGAACTATGGCGCTGTTGCCGGCAACAAGGCTTTGCGCCGCTTGGCCGCCCTGTTTCGCAAATCGATCAAGAAGGACGATTTCGTGGCTCGCATTGGCGGCAACGAGTTCGCATTCCTGTTTTCCGACGTTTCGCAAAGCACCGCACAAAGCATTGCCGAACGGCTGCGCCATACCGTCGAGAACCTGCGTTTTGCGACGAAGGAAGGCGATGGCGTTCATCTGACCGTGTCCATGGGCGTCACCGCTTCCGAAGGCTCGGCCAGCGCTGCGGAATTTTATGGTCACGCGGAGCTTGCGCTGCTTGCCGCCCGCAGCGGCGCACGCAACTGCGTCGTGCCGTACTCCCGGGAAGTAGCGCATCGGTCTCGCAGCAGTTACCTTATGCAGATCGGCGCATGAAACTGTCTTAAAACTGTGGCTTTCCGGCTCTTGCGTTCGGACGTGAGTTCGGCCAAAACGGCGCCATGATTACGATTTCAGACGTTTCCGCCCGCATTGCAGGCCGCCTCCTCCTCGATCATGCCAGCGTGACGCTTCCAGCGGGCACGAAGGCTGGCTTGGTTGGCCGCAATGGCGCAGGCAAATCCACCCTTTTCCGCGTCATCACCGGCGACCTTGGCGCTGAGACCGGTGAAGTCTTCATTCCCAAGAATGCCCGTATGGGGCAGGTTGCGCAGGAAGCACCGGCAACGGAAGACAGCCTGATCGACATCGTGCTGGCCGCCGATAAGGAACGCGCCGCGCTGATGATTGAATCAGAAACTGCGACCGATCCGCACCGCATTGCTGAAATTCAGATGCGGCTGGTGGATATCGACGCGCATTCGGCGGAAGCCCGCGCCTCCAGCATTCTGGCCGGTCTCGGTTTTAATCAGGAAGCCCAGCTTCGCCCCGCCTCCTCCTTTTCAGGCGGCTGGCGCATGCGCGTGGCGCTGGCGTCCGTTCTCTTCGCAGAGCCGGACCTTTTGCTGCTGGACGAACCAACCAACTATCTCGACCTTGAAGGCACGTTGTGGCTGGAAGATTATATCCGCCGTTATCCCTTCACCGTCATCATCATCAGCCATGACCGTGATCTGCTGAACAATGCCGTCAACGCCATTGTTCATCTGGACCAGAAGAAGCTGACCTTCTATCGCGGCGGTTACGACCAGTTCGAGCGCCAGAAGGCGGAAGCCGACGAGTTGCAGACCAAGGCAAAGGTCAAGAACGATGCAGCCCGCAAACATTTGCAGAGCTTCATCGATCGTTTCAAGGCCAAAGCTTCCAAGGCCAAGCAGGCGCAGAGCCGCGTCAAGGCACTGGAACGCATGGGCACGGTTTCATCCGTGATTGAAGATCACGTCCAGCCGATCACCTTCCCGGAACCGGAAAAGCAACCCGCCTCACCCATCGTTGCCATCAATAGTGGCTCCGTGGGTTACGAGCCCGGCAATCCGATCCTCAAGGGCTTGAACCTGCGCATCGACAATGATGACCGCATCGCGCTGCTCGGTTCCAACGGCAATGGTAAGTCCACTTTCGCCAAGTTCATCTCCGGGCGTCTTGCGCCTGAGGCGGGTGATCTGCGGCTGGCGCCGTCCTTGAAAATCGGTTTCTTCGCCCAGCATCAGCTGGACGATCTCGTGCCGGAAGACAATCCTGTGGAGCATGTGCGCAAGCTGATGCCGCAGGCACCGGAAGCCAAGGTGCGCGCCCGCGTGGCACAGATGGGCCTTGCGACGGAAAAGATGTCGACGCCCGCCAAGGATTTGTCGGGTGGCGAAAAGGCGCGTCTGCTGATGGGCCTTGCGGCGTTTCATGCGCCGAACCTGCTCATTCTCGACGAACCGACCAACCACCTGGATATCGATAGCCGTCGCGCGTTGATCGAAGCGCTGAACGACTATAACGGCGCCGTCATACTCATCTCGCATGATCGCCACCTCATCGAAGCAACCGTGGACCGGCTGTGGCTGGTCAACAACGGCACGGTGACGACGTTCGAAGGCGATATGGATGAATATCGCGACCTGATTGTCTCTTCGGGTAAAAAAAAAGACGAAAAAATTGAAGTCGTCATAGACGGCGCTTCAAAGGCGGATCAACGCAAGGCGAATGCTGAAAAGCGCGCCTCGCTTGCCCCTCTCAAGAAAAAGATCAACGATATCGAATCCTTGACGGCAAAGCTTGAGAAGCAGATTCAGTTTCTTGATAAAGAACTTGGCGACCCTGCCCTTTATGAAAAAGCGCCTGCCAAGGCAGCGCTGAAGGTGAAGGAACGCGGCGAAGCCGCAGCCAAGCTGGCCAATGCAGAAGAGCAATGGCTGATGCTTTCGAGCGAATATGAAGACGCGATGGCCGGGTAACACTTATATCAGCGGGCGAATGTCGCCGCTGATATAATGGGACGGTCATTGATTCCGTCCTTGCGCTCAAAACAACGCTCTTTACTTCGCAGTCACGGAGCCATCACCGGCTGCGACGAACGAGAAATCCCGGTCCTTCGCTTTGCCACCGCTGTCCCCGACCTTCACGTAAAGTTCGGTGCTTGTCAGACTCTGGATGACGGCGTTGTCGCGCGTATCCCCATTCGAAAAGATTTGCGTGACCGACGCGCCGCCGATTGCACTGAAGCCCGGACGAAAAGAGATCAGATAAAAGCCTTCGCTCGAACGCGTGGCGGTAAAACCCGTGCCGAATTTTACGGTGCCATTTCCGTTGATTGTACCCGCAATTGTACGATCTGCCATAAAAATCTCCATAAGGTTGTATTTACACCTTATCAATACAACAGCCTTGGCGACATACAACTATAAATTTTAACAGATACATATTCTATTATTTGATGCATTTGGGTTTTCATACTCGTCCCTTGCGAACGAATACTGTCCGTCTGCTCGGGGTTCGCGACGCGATGCTTTCGCCGTTTGGTAACTGGGCGTTAACCATAATCAGCGAAATTCTCCGCAATTCATTCCTGTATTTTTTCGAGAATCAAAAATGGTTTTGCGCCACGTCTACATTGCTGCATTCGTTGCCGCATGCCTGTCCAGCTGTGCTGGCAAACCCCAAGCCGACAGTTCCCTCAAGACATCCTTTGCCGCCACGATGCCCGCAGGCCACCCGGCAAAGGCAAGCGACCCCATTCCGCTTTCACCGGCCGCATGGCTGAAACCACGCAACCCTTTGGGACTTGCGGGACGCGATATCGCGGTTTCCTCGTTCAATGATATTGCACTTGCCAACAAGGAAGTTGTTCTCAGCTTCGATGACGGCCCCGTCCCGGGCAAGACGGAAAGCATTCTGGCAACGCTGGATGAGTTTGGCGTCAAGGCCACCTTCCTGATGGTCGGTGAAATGGCGCAGGCACATCCCGCCATAGCCAAAAAAGTCGTCGCAGAAGGTCACAGCATCGGCAGCCACACGTTCAGCCATCCCAATCTGCGCGGCCTGTCGTTCGACCGCGCTCTGGCCGAGGTTTCCAAGGGCTCGAATGCCGTTGCCAAGGCAACCGACACGGATGCGTCCTTCTTCCGCTTCCCTTATCTGGCGGATAATGGCCGCCTGCGCCACATGGTGACAGATCGTGGCATGGTCATCATGGATGTCCAGATCGATTCGAAGGATTACTTCACCGATTCGCCTGCGGTTGTCGCGTCACGCACCATGTCGGCCCTTCACCATCGCGGCAGCGGCATTATTCTCATGCATGATATCCACAAGCGAACGGCCTCAATGCTGCCCGCGCTGCTGACCCAGCTGAAGGCGGAAGGCTATAAGGTCGTGCATCTGGTTTATAAAAAACCGGCCCACAAGCCGCTGGTCGTTGCATCGCTGGACTGAACAATACGAACTCTTGCCGACGTCTTCGTTTCTGCTAGAACTCGATAAAATACTATTATTCGAGTGAAACATTCAGACGGGTTTTTCTTTCATGTCAGCCACTAAACTTGCCATCGTCGGCGTCGGTAAAATCGTTCGCGATCAGCATCTTCCAGCCATTGCAGCCAATCCGGATTTCGATCTGATCGCCACCGCAAGCCGCCACGGCACCGTGGATGGCGTGCCGTCTTACGGCACCATCGAAGCGCTGCTTGAGGCCGTGCCAGAGGTGCAGGCCGTATCGCTCTGCATGCCGCCGCAGTACCGTTACACGGCCGCCTATGCAGCGCTGAATGCTGGCAAACATGTTTTCCTTGAAAAGCCACCGGGTGCGACGCTTTCCGAAGTGCAGGATCTGGTGCGCCTTGCCGATTCCAAGGGACTGTCGCTGTTTGCCAGCTGGCATTCGCGCTACGCCCCTGCCGTTGAAGCCGCGAAGAGTTTCCTCGCATCCACCAAGATCAACAGCGTCCACATCATCTGGAAAGAAGACGTGCGCCAGTGGCATCCGAATCAGGAGTGGATATGGCAGGCTGGCGGTCTTGGCGTGTTTGATCCGGGCATCAACGCCCTGTCGATCATCACCCACATTCTGCCGCGCGCATTGTTCATCACCAAGGCAACGCTGGAGTTCCCGGAAAACCGCGACGCGCCGATTGCCGCTGATATCCACTTCTCGGACGTGACGAAAGTGCCGGTTCACGCCGAATTCGATTGGCGCCAGACGGGCAAGCAGAGCTGGGATATCGTCGCTGAGACAGAAGCCGGTCAGCTCGTTCTGTCCGAAGGCGGCGCGAAACTTGCCATCAATGGCGAGCTGAAGCTGTCCGAACCAGAGCGCGAATACCCTGCCCTTTACGAACGCTTCGCTGAAATCATCAAGGCCAAGACCTCTGACGTGGACCTCGCGCCGCTGATGCATGTGGCCGACGCATTCCTGCTCGGCCGCCACAAGTTCGTGGATTCGTTCTACGACTGATCTGCGCTTGACCTATATGGCGCGACTGACGAAACGGTCGCGCCCATCTTTTTTGGCCTGATAAAGTGCTTCATCCACACTGCGAAGCAATGAGATGCGGTCAATGCCAGCCTGCGGGGCAATGGCGCCGCCGATGCTGAGAAGCGCGCGCACGGATTGACCATCGATATCGAAGGGCTCACGGAACGCTTCCAGCAATCGGTTTGCCATCCCTGCAAGCACGTCTGATCCGGCAGGCCGTGGAACGAATACGGCAAACTCGTCTCCCCCCATACGCACAGCAATGTCCTCAGCACGTATGACATTGCGAATGCGCGCTGCTGCTTCATAAAGAACCCGATCACCAACACCGTGCCCAAACGTGTCGTTGATCTGCTTGAAGCCATCCATATCCAGATAGAGTGCACCAAACGTTTCGTTGGACTGCAAGGCCGTGTGCATCTGCCGGTCCACCAGCACGCTGAGCGCATGGCGATTGTAAAAACCGGTCAGCGGGTCGGTCATCGCCGCATCGCGCAGCGCGGTTTCCGCAAGACTCATGGTGAAATTTGCTTTTTGAAGACGCAGCAGCGCACCGGCCAGCACGGCAAAACGCCGCAGACTATCCACCTCGCCCGGCTCCAGCTGCCGGGGCGACGTATCCAGAATACAGAAAGCGCCCACAGCCAGACCCGGCTCTAGCTCGATCGGCGCACCGGCATAAAAGCGAAACTGCGGCGCGCCTTGCACATAGGGTAAAAAGCTCAGTTCGGGATGAGCACCGAGATCCGGAACGATCAGCACATCATTGGACAGAACAACCCGCGTACAAATGGAAATGTCGCGAGAACATTCGTCGACCTGAATACCGGCCTGATGTGCGATATGCAGCCAATCCTCATCCAGCACATGCACCGCAGCACGCGGCATATCAAACACACCTTGGGCAAGCTCCGAGAGAGCAGCCAATTCCGGTGTTGGGCCTGAGCCTAGGGAAAGGATGGACCGTACTGCGACAAGGCGCTCGGTTTCGTTGTTTGGCCATGGAGCGGATTGACCCATATGTTTTTCCTCAACTGTCTTCCAATGCGCCCCTCAAGCAATGTTACATACAGCATTTTTGGCAATGCACTACATCAGATGCAAGAATCGACGCAGCGCCAAACCACGTTTCGTTGACGCCTGCTAATCATTATCAAGTCTCTAGGTATTTCGGATTGGGTGTTTCCCGCAACGCTCATATCCCTGTTCAAAAAAAAGTGAGATTCGAATAAAGTAAGCGCAAAGAATCCCTTACCGTCGAGTTTTGAGAGAACACTGCGTGTTTTCAAGCTTGTTTACGCTGCAACTGAGGCGTATTCACACAGTCGGTTGGTGAAAACCAATCGCCCGAACCAATCCGTTGGAGGAGTGGGGTTGCGAGGGGAACTCGGATCTTGATGGGATCTATTGTCTTTTGAGCTGTCAAACAGCTTTTTGGACCTTCGATATTTCCCAATGTGGAAAGCTATTATGCACACCATGTTTCGGACGTTAACGTTGCGCAGCCTGGCTTGTTTCCCCAGCCACCAGTCCCACCGTGGCTCAAGATCCCGTGCCATTTGTCAGCACGGAATCCTTTCTGCTCAGCAAAAGCACAACGGCTTTTCGTCTGACTGCCTAATTTAAACAGTCAGGAACTCTTGATGGTTGATCAACCAAAACCCCTATCCGCACTTTCAAAGATATGGCTGGCATTTCTCGGCCTCGTCCTTGTCGCTGCGGGCATTTTCTTTGTCTATTTTGGCGGCAAGCTCGTGATGCTTGGCGGCAGCCTTTATTTTGTCATTTCTGGTGTTGGCCTCCTTATTGGCGGACTGCTGATTGCACTTCGCAAACCCGCCGGTGGCCTGCTTTTCGGCCTCGTCTTCATCGGCACGCTCGTATGGTCCATCTGGGACGCCGGGTTTGATTACTGGCCGCTGATATCACGCCTTCTGGCGCTGACGGTCGGCGCGACGGTTGTTGCTCTTTCCGTGCCATTGCTGCGTCGCTCAGCTGGAAAGACACCAGCCTATCGCGGCTCGTTTGCTCTCGCATTGCTTCTCGCCGTCGCTTCGGCTGCCGGTATGGCTGGCATGTTCGTGCCACATCCCACGGTGACAGCAAGCGGCAATATTCCGGCTCTGACACCTGTGACCGCAGAGACAGAGCAGAAGAACTGGGAACACTACGGCAATACGTCGGGCGGCAGCCGCTTCGTTGCGCTTGACGAAATCAACCGTGATACCGTTGCCAATCTCGAAGTCGCGTGGACCTACCACACCGGTGATACGCCCATAAGCCCCGGCGGCGGCGGTGCCGAAGACCAGCAGACGCCTCTTCAGGTCGGCGACCGCGTGTTCCTGTGCACACCGCACAACAACGTCATCGCGCTGGATGCCGATACCGGCAAGGAAATCTGGAAGAACGAGATCAACGCCAAGTCTTCCGTATGGATGCGCTGCCGTGGTCTGGCCTATTTCGATGCCACCCGTCCAGTCGATCAGCCAAGCGTTCCCGGCTCCACGCCTGTGACGGCAGCAACCGTTGCCGAAGGCGCTCTTTGCCAGCGCCGCATTCTGATGAACACCATCACCGCCGAGCTGATCGCTCTGGACGCCGACACCGGCGCATTTTGCCCGGATTTCGGCACCAATGGTCGCGTTGATCTGAAGGAAGGCCTCGGCAATGCACCGGACCCGAGCTATGTGCTGACTTCGGCCCCAACGCTTGCCGGCACCACCGTCGTTATTGGCGGCCGTATTGCCGACAACGTGCAGGTGGACATGCCGGGCGGTGTCATGCGTGGCTTCGACGTCATCACCGGTCAGCTGCGCTGGGCGTTTGATCCGGGCAATCCGGACATCACACTGCTGCCGCCTCCGGGCCAGACCTATACACGCTCCACACCAAATGTGTGGGCGTCCATGTCCTATGACGCGGCTTCCAACACCGTGTTCATGCCGGTGGGCAGCCCGTCGGTCGATCTCTACGGGGCAACCCGCACGGACCTCGATCATAAATACGGCGCATCCATGCTGGCGCTGGACGCCTCCACCGGTCGCGAAAAGTGGGTCTATCAGACCGTGCATAACGATCTGTGGGATTTCGACGTACCGATGCAGCCATCGTTCATCGACTTCCCCAAGGCAGACGGCTCGACAGTTCCGGCACTGGTGTTCGGCACCAAGGCTGGCCAGCTCTATGTGCTTGATCGCGCAACCGGAAAGCCCCTGACCGACGTTAAGGACGTTCCCGTCAAGCCGGGCAATATCGCGAAAGAGAAATACGCACCAACACAGCCACTCTCCGTCGGTATGCCGCAGATCGGCGCTCAGACGCTGACAGAAAGCGACATGTGGGGCGCAACCCCGTTTGACCAGCTTCTATGCCGCGTGGCCTTCAAGGGCATGCGTTATGACGGCGTCTACACTGTGCCCGGCACCGATCTGGCGCTCAACTTTCCCGGCTCGCTTGGTGGCATGAACTGGGGCGGTATCTCCACCGACCCGACGACCGACACCATCTTCGTCAACGACATGCGCCTTGGTCTGTGGATCCAGATGCAGGAAGCGGCACCGACAACGGCCGTCAACAGCGGTTCGGAAGCCACCAACACGGTGATGGGCGTCGTGCCGATGAAGGGCACACCTTACGCGGTCAACAAGAACCGGTTCCTGTCTGAACTCGGCATTCCGTGCCAGGAACCACCGTTCGGTTCGATGACTGCCATCGACATGAAGACGCAGAAGATCAAGTGGCAGGTGCCAGTCGGCACGGTCGAAGACACCGGACCGCTGGGCTTCAAGATGGGCCTGCCGATCCCCATTGGCATGCCGACACTTGGCGGCACGCTCGCCACACAGGGCGGTCTCGTGTTCATCGCTGGCACACAGGATTATTACCTGCGCGCCTTTAGCACGGCGACTGGCGAAGAAGTCTGGAAAGCCCGCCTGCCCGTTGGCAGCCAAGGCGGCCCAATGAGCTACAAGTCGCCAAAGACCGGCAAGCAATACGTGGTGATCTCCGCCGGTGGCGCACGCCAGTCCCCGGATCGCGGCGATTACGTCATCGCTTACGCTTTGCCGGGACAGAAGTAAGACGTCGCAATCTGCTTTGAAAATGAAAATGGCCGGGTATGACCCGGCCATTTTTTATGGAGTGATGTTTGCTGTTGGGCACAAAAACAATCGGTTAAAGCATCTGGCGTAATTGCTTTTTTACGCAAGACGCTTAACGGACAAAACTCGGCATCACGCCTTCTTCTGCCAGCGCCCTTCGGGTGATTGCTGCCAGTAGGTCAGTGCATGACCTTCGCCTTTCAGCTTTTTCCACTGCGCCCTCGCACCTTCCAATTGCCCCGCATCATAGCCGTCAAACATGAAGACGATGCGCTCATAGGTATCGATGGCGGGTGGTTCCGCACCATCCACGATGAAACGAACATTGGCGGCGTTGGCGTTTTCGCCGGTCGCAGTCAGCACGATGGGTTGATCGGAGGCACGCTCCGAAGCATCCGTGCCATGGGCGAGGAAACTGTCGTCGCGAAACGTCCACAGATGAACATCCAGTGCATCGCGCCGTTCCTCACCTGTCGTCTGGACCGCGACTTTCCAGCCGCGCTCCAGTGACTTTTCCAGAAGCGGCGGCAAGGCATCCTCCAGCTTTGATTCTGTCAGATGGTAAAACAGTATCTCTGTCATAGGACTGGCCGTAGCCATTTGCCGGTCAATCCTCAATCCTCATAATGGGCGCGGACAAGCTCGTTCAGCAGGCGAACACCATAACCCGAACCCCAGGACTGGTTGATTTCGGTCAGCGGTGAACCCATCGCTGTTCCGGCAATATCCAGATGCGCCCAAGGCGTATCGCCCACAAAACGCTTGAGGAACTGCGCGGCGGTAACAGAGCCAGCAAGACGGCCAGAGCTGTTCTTCATATCCGCGAATTTGGAATCGATGATCTTGTCATAGTCCTTGCCCAACGGCATACGCCACAGCTTTTCCTGAGTGGTTTCGCCCGCCTTGAACAGACGCTCAGCCAACTCATCATCGTTCGAAAACAGGCCAGCCTGAAGGTTGCCCAGTGCAACGGTGATCGCGCCGGTCAAGGTTGCCAGATTGATGATGAACTTCGGCTTGAAGCGGTCGTTGGTGTACCACAACGCATCCGCCAGCACGAGGCGACCTTCCGCATCCGTGTTGATGATTTCGATAGTCTGGCCAGACATGGAGGTGACGATATCGCCCGGACGCTGCGCATTGCCATCCGGCATGTTTTCCACAAGACCGATAACGCCAATGACATTGGCCTTCGCCTTGCGGGCTGCAAGCGTGTGCATGAGGCCGGTCACGGCGGCAGCGCCACCCATGTCACCCTTCATGTCTTCCATGCCCGCACCGGGCTTCAGCGAAATGCCGCCGGTGTCAAACACAACGCCCTTGCCGACGAAGGCAATCGGCTCATCTTTCTTGGAACCGCCCTTCCACTGCATGATGGCCAGCCGTGGCGGACGAACAGAACCCTGCGCAACGCCCAGAAGCGCGCCCATGCCAAGCTTTTTCAGTTCCTTTTCGCCAAGGATTTCGACCTCGACACCGAGCTTTTTCAGCTCTTCGGCCTTTTCGGCAAACTCCACGGGACCAAGCACGTTTGGCGGCAGGTTGACCAGATCACGCGCCAGAATCACGCCGTGCGCCTCAGCTTCAGCTGTTTCGAAGGCTTCTTTTGCCTCGGCATGAACCGCCGTTACGATCGTGACGTCCACGCTCTTTGGCGTTTTGTCGTCGTCGGACTTCTTTTTCGTCTTGTAGGTATCGAAGCTGTAAGCGCGCAGCAGCAGGCCCAGCGCGAAATCCGCAGCCGCCTTGCCGGTTACATCAACGCCAAGCGCGTCCAGATAGATGACGACCTTTTCCGCCTTCTTGAAATTGGCCGCCGCCGTGCCGCCAGCCCGCAGCCAGTCATGCGCCGTCAGCTTCGCAGCCTTGCCCAGACCGATGACGACGATCCTGTCTGCGTCAGATCCTTGCGGGGCCAGCACATCCAGCACGCTTGTCGATTTGGCGGAAAAACCCGCAACTTTCGCCGCCTTGGCGAGTATGCCAGCGGGATCAACCTGCGCCTGACCAGCGGGGGCGTTTTCACCGGACGCCTGAAGCAGAAATACGCTGGCATGATCAAGGGTGGCGGAATTTGAAAAGGAGATATCGAATTTGGCGGACATGTTCTCGCTCATAAATACATTTCAGGGTGGGCCGGATCATGGCGTTTTCCTGCTCCGGCGCAACCCTGCAATCCAATGTTGCGATGGCATTTTTGTGAATCACGCCATGCAGGCGTCAGAAAATTTACCCTTAACAAAAGACACAGCTTGAATAAAAATTGCCATAGAAAACAGATTTGTGTGCGGTGCGGAGTCGCAATTCGCGATTGTTGCAGCTAGATAGTGGCGGTTCCCACAGGGGGAACTGGCATAAACATACGTCACCAGGGACCGAATGGCGCTTCTTGAACGATACATATTGCGACGCACGACGCAGATGTTTCTGGTCGCGTTGCTGCCTGTTCTGGCGATTATCTGGACGATTCAGGTTCTCCAAAGAATCAATCTCGTTACGGACACCGGCCAGTCCATGGGCTCGTTCGTCACGCTGGCGACCATGCTGTTGCCAACCCTCATTCCGGTCGTTCTGCCATTCGCACTCGTCATCGCGATTACCCAGACGCTGACAGCGATGAACACCGATTCGGAACTGGCGATCATCGATGCATCCGGCGCATCACGCTCGATCATCTACAAGCCCATCCTCATTCTTGGCGCGGTTTTGAGCCTCGTTTCCTTTGGAATCACCAATTTTGCAGAGCCGCCCGCCCGCACCGCCGCGCGGCAGATGGTGGCCGCAGCCTATGCCGATCTGTTGTCGTCTGTGATCGAAGAAAAGACGTTCCGCACCATTCAGGATGGTCTTTACGTCCAGATTGCCCAGCGTCAGGGCCGAATTCTGCGCGGGCTTTTCGTCGCCGACCGGCGCGATCCCAATTACGATCTCATCTATTACGCCAAGGAAGGCATGATCGACGAAAGCGGTACATCGCTGACCATGCGCGACGGCGAAGTGCAGCAGAAGACACCGGACGGCAAGGTTTCCGTGGTGAAATTCCTGTCCTACGCGTTTGACCTGTCGACCATGTCCGAAAAGGCAGACAGCGAACCGTCGATATCGTCCAGCGACGCCAGCCTGTCATTCCTTCTGATGCCGGACCCCACGGTGGAAAGCTACAGAAAGGCACCGGGCGGATTCCGCTCGGAACTGCATCGTCGTCTTGTCGACTGGATGTTCCCGTTCGTCTTCGCGCTGATTTCGCTGGTGGTTGCCGGAGATGCCCGCTCCCACCGTGAAGCGCGGCTGCACCCGATGGTGGCTGCATTGATTACCGCCTTCATGCTGCGCTGGCTCGGTTTCTATTTCACCAACCAGGTCAAGCAGAATGCCGCCTTCATTCCGCTGGTCTACGCGGTGCCTGTCGTCAGCGGCGGCATTGCCACGTTCCTGCTGGTCACGGGCCAAAAGCTGCGAATGCCGGTGGCCTTCGGCAATGCCCTGCAAAATATTCAAAAGCGGCTGTCGCCGCCAAAGGCACCGGGTTCAGGAGGGCAAAAGGCATGATGTTCGGCACCCTCGCCCGCTATTTCCTCACGCGCTATGCCATTACGACGGTCTGGTTTCTGCTTGGCGTGTCCGCGATCATTTTTCTTGCCGATTTCAGTGAGACGGCAAGGCGCATGTCCGGTCTGCCGGGATATTCCGTGCCGGCAGCGCTCGGCCTGACGGCTTTGC
Source organism: Agrobacterium sp. rho-13.3 (assembly GCF_033957765.2). NCBI lineage: Bacteria > Pseudomonadati > Pseudomonadota > Alphaproteobacteria > Hyphomicrobiales > Rhizobiaceae > Agrobacterium > Agrobacterium sp. rho-13.3. Next base: position 778,308 of record NZ_CP192774.1, on the reverse strand, counting down.
GTATGCCGCTGATCCTGCAACAGACGATTCCTTTCGTCGCCCTCTTCGTGGGAATGACGACGCTCATCTCGCTCAACCGCCGTTATGAGCTGGTGGTGACGCGGGCCGCGGGCATTTCCGCGTGGCAATTTATTCTCCCCTTCGTGGGCGGAGCTTTGGTACTTGGCCTTCTGTCGGTCACCGTTCTCAATCCCGTCGCCGCCTGGGGGGAAAGCAAGGCGCTTTCCGTCGAAGCCGGATGGCGCGAGGACGGCGGATCGTCACGCCAGCAACAGGTTCTTCCATGGCTGCGCCAGAGCAGCGGCGGGCAAGACACGATCATCGGTGCCAAGAGCTTCGAAGACAACGGCACCCTCCTTCACGACGTGGTGCTGATCCATCTCGATAAAGACGGTAACATCCTTCTGCGACAGGATGCACAGTCGGCTAAGTTGGAAGATGGTTACTGGCTTCTTAACAACGTTTCGGAGATCCGCCCCGGACATGTTCCAGTCCGGGAAGCGACCACCAGAATCAGTACCAATTTGAGACGGGAATTCGTTCAGGAGCGGATGACTCAGCCGGAAACCGTTGCTTTCTTTGATCTTTCTCACAAAATAGATGTTGCCCAGTCTTTCGGCATCTCTTCGAAGGCGCTTGAGACGCAGTACCATTTCCTGCTGTCCATGCCTTTTCTTCTCGTGGCGATGACCTTGATTGCTGCGACTGTTTCATTAAAGTTCAGCCGTTTTGCACAGTCTCGTTCAGTGATTCTGGGTGGAATCGTTTCCGGCTTCGTGCTTTATGTAGTAACCGTGCTCGTAAGGGCATTTGGGAGTAGCGGCGTTTTCCCTCCCATCGTTGCGGTCTGGGTTCCAGTCGTCGTAGCGTTGGCATTGGGGGCAACCATTCTGCTTCATCAGGAGGACGGCTAGTGGCGGTATTTGACCGCGGGAATATCAGACGGCTTGCGACAGCCCTTCTGACTGGGGCTGCTGTGTGCGCATATGTTGCCACCGCTTCCAGCGTTTTCGCTGAAGACGGTGTCATCGTGGGCGACCCACAAGACCAATCAAAACTCCTGCTTACAGCGAATGAACTGACCTATAATCGTGACTCGGAGCGCGTTATCGCGACGGGTGGCGTGCGCATGCATTATTCGGGATATCGCATGGTATCCCAGCGCGTCGAATATAATCAGTCGACAGGTCGCGTGCTTGCACGCGGCAACATCGAATTGATCGAACCCGGCGGCAACCGCATCTATGCGGATGAGCTGGATGTCACAGACGATTTCGGTCAAGGCTTCATCAACGCACTTCGCGTTGAGACCACCGACAACACACGCATCATCGGCGAAAGCGCGGAACGTCTTTCCGAAGACGTCATGGTCCTGAACAATGGCGTTTACACCGCATGTCTTCCCTGCGCCGAGCGCCCCGAAAAGGCGCCGTTGTGGCAGGTGAAAGCAGAGCGCGTTATTCAAGACGGCAAGACCCACACGGTCCGTCTGGAGAAAGCCCGTTTCGAGCTTTTCGGAAAATCGATCGCCTACCTCCCGTTCATCACGGTTCCTGATAACACGGTAAAGCGCAAATCGGGCTTTTTGTTCCCGCGCATGAGCATTACCGACAATCTAGGCTTCGGTGTCGGCGTTCCTTATTTCTATGTGATGTCCGATACGTCTGATTTCACTGTGACACCCACCTATTATTCCTCGCAGGGCTTGCTGCTCGAGGGCGAAGTGCGCCAGCGTTTCGAAATGGGAACGCACACGCTACGCGCGGCCGGCATCGACCAGCTGAACTCGAAGGATTTCGATGCGGGCACCAGTGATTCGCTCAACGATACACGCGCCATGATCGCGTCGAAGGGTGAATTCCAAATCAACCCACGCTGGTCATTCGGCTGGGATGCGATGGTGCAGAGCGACAATAACTTCTCGCGCACTTACGGTCTCAAGGACTACAAGGAAGAAGTTCAGACCAATAGGCTGCATCTGACGGGTGTTGGCGAACGTAACTTTTTTGATGCGAACGCCTACTATTTCAACGTTCAGGACAAGGACGATTCGGAAACACAAGAGCGCAAACAGGCGATTGTCCATCCGGCAATCGACTATCGTTATTTCTTCCCGGACCCGGTTTATGGTGGCGAACTTTCGCTGACCACTAACTTCACAAGTCTGACACGGCAAAGTCAGGATGCATATGCACTTGGTTCCTCCACGCGTTACAACGGGCTTGAAGGAAACTACACGCGCCTTTCCACGGAAGCGGAATGGAAGCGGACCGTAACATTCGATAGCGGCTTGCAGCTCACACCACTTCTGGCCGCCCGCAGTGATGCGTTGTGGACCGACATGTCCGCAAACTCGTTTGGTACATCAAGCTATGATGGCACCATCAATAACGATGCGACGCTTCGCGGCATGGCAACGTTCGGTCTTGAAGCACGATATCCCGTTCTCTTCACTGCGCTCCATAGCAACCATGTGATCGAACCCATCGCGCAAATCTTTGTTCGCCCGAACGAATCCTATGCGGGCCGGCTGCCCAACGAAGATGCAGAGGCATTCGTGTTCGATGCCACCAACCTGTTCGAGCGTGACAAGTTCTCTGGCTTCGACCGTATCGAAGGCGGCACCCGCGCCAATCTCGGCTTCCGCTACAACGGCACGTTCGATAATGGATATGGCGTTCGCGCCATTGCAGGTCAGTCGTTCCATCTTGCCGGCGAAAACTCCTTTGCCTCCAACGATCTCGTGAATGTCGGCGCCGATTCCGGCCTGGAAACAGATCGCTCGGATTACGTGGCAATGGCTGCCATCGACGCGCCGATCGGCCTGTCACTGTCGTCCAGTTTCCGCTTCGACAAGGACAATCTAGAGGTCAACCGCTCTGAAACGGCGGTTGCCTATACCGACAACCGCGTTTCCGGCAAAGTCAGCTACACTCAGGTCGAGGCACAGCCGGAATATGGCTATGACAGAAAGCGCGATATCGTACAGGCGTCTGGAAAACTGCGTCTGGATGATAACTGGTCGCTGTTTGGTGCCATCAACTATGACATCAACAACAAGTTCTCCAGCGAGCGTCGCGTCGGCATTCTTTATCAGGATGAGTGCACGATCTTTACCGTCAGCTACTCGGATGAGGGTAATATCAACTCTGTCCGTGAATCTGCGAATGACTGGTCGATCAACGCCCGCCTCGCCTTCAGAACGCTGGGTGATATCAGCGTCGGTTCGGCTGGAACGGATTGGGACGACGCCGAGATTGGCTGGAAGCCCAACAATTTCTAATTCTCAAATGACGGCGGAGTGAAAACTCCGCCGTTTTTATTTTACCGACTGTGATTGGCAGAGTTTCAGCTGCGCCACCGTTTTGCCGCAAGATATCTGCACTGTTCGCCCACGCAAATGATTGCTGTTTTATTTGTTCCGATGATATATACGGGCGCGTTCAAGTTAAAACTGCAACAAAACGTCACTTTATAGGTTGACGAGCGGAAGTATCCGCTTCATCCGATAAGGTGAAATGTTTTAAAAAAACAAAGTCGTGACGGTTGTTCAAACGGCTTGTCGACAGGGAGAGAACAGGATGGAATTCGGAAAGACGGCGTTGCGCAGTGTAGCATTCGCCTTTGCGATTTTCGCAGCTCCCATGATCATCGCGCCGCAGGCTCATCAAGCCTTTGCTGCCAGCGCGGTTAAGGTCGTGGTCAACAAGACACCCATCACCACCGATGATATTGCGAGGCGTGTCGCCTTCCTGAAGCTGCAACGTCAGTCTGGCAACCTCAATGATAAAGCCCGTGAGCAACTGATTGACGAAGCGCTGAAACGTGAAGAAATCGGTCGCGTCAAAATGTCCGTCAGCACCGCTGATGTGGATGCGTCCTTTGCGCGTTTCGCTGCCACCAACAAGATGAGCACCGACCAGCTGACCAAGGTTCTGGCTCAGGCTGGCGTGGGCGCAGAACACTTCAAGTCGTTCATCGCCGTGCAAATGAGCTGGCCACGTCTGGTGAATGCCCGCTATGGCGGTCGCAATAAAATGTCCACGCAGGATTTCGTCACAAAGCTCAAAGAGCGCGGTGCAAAGCCTGTAACGAGCGAATATTTTTTGCAGCAGATCATCTTCGTCATCCCGGAAGCGAAGCGCAAGACGATCACCGGCAAGCGCACGGCAGAGGCGGAAGTATCGCGCAAGCGTTATCCCGGTTGTGAGCAGGCAAAGACCTTTGCAGCAACGATGCTGGATGTATCGATCAAGGATCTCGGTCGCATTCTTGAGCCGGAACTGCCGACAGAGTGGAAGCCACTGGTAGAGAAGACAGCGGAAGGTGGCACCACCGGCACGCGCGTCACCGAAAAGGGCGTGGAATATCTGGCGGTCTGCAAAAAGCAGCAAGTGTCGGATGACTACGCGGCGGAGGTCGTGTTCCGCGCCGAGGATTTGATGAAGGCCGAAAAGGGTGAAAACCCGAACGATAAGAAATATCTGGAAGAGCTGCGGAAGAAAGCCCAGATCACCAGCACCTGATGTGAAAGCCCAATTTGTGACCCTGCCGCAACTGCCTCTCGCTCTCACACAGGGCGACCCTGCCGGGATTGGCCCGGATATTACCGTGACCGCCTGGTCGAAACGTCATGAATTGGGGCTGCCTCCCTTCATCTTTATTGGCGATCCCGACGTTCTTCTCGCACGCGCCAATTTGCTCGGCATTCCTGTCGAGGTAAAGGTCTGCGAACCCGAGCAGGCGGCATCGGTCTTTCCAGACGCTCTGCCCGTTCTCGCCATTCCTGTCGGCTTTGACGTGCAGGCCGGGCAGCCGCATGTCGGCGCAGCGCTTTCGACAATCAAGGCGATTGAAACGGCAGTCTCGCTCACCCTGGAAAAAAGAGTGTCTGCGGTCGTGACCAACCCGATTGCAAAATCGGTGTTGTACGAAGCAGGCTTTGGCTTTCCCGGACACACCGAATTTCTGGCGGATCTCGCCACCAAATTTACAGGGCAAAACGTCACGCCCGTGATGATGATTGCAGGACCGAAACTCCGCGTCGTTCCGGTGACGATCCACATTCCGGTAAAAGATGTTCCGGGCGCGTTGACTGAAGAGCTGGTCATCGAAACCTGCCGCATCATCGCGGCTGATCTCACACAGAAGTTCGGTATCGCCGCCCCTCGCCTCGCCGTTGCCGGTCTGAACCCACATGCGGGTGAAGATGGCGCCATTGGCACCGAGGACCGCGACATCATTCATCCAGCAACTATCCAGCTTCGTAAGGATGGTATCGACGCCTTTGGCCCGCTACCCGCTGACACGATGTTCCACGATGCTGCGCGCAAACGTTACGATGTGGCTGTCTGCATGTATCATGATCAGGCGCTGATCCCTGCAAAGGCGCTGGGCTTCGACGATTCCGTCAATGTCACGCTGGGTCTGCCCTTCATCCGTACATCGCCTGATCACGGCACCGCTTTCGGCATTGCCGGTCAGGGCATCGCCAACGAATCGAGCCTTGTCGCCGCTCTAAAAATGGCTGCCGATATTGCAGCACGACAGGTAACAGCATAATGGCAGCAATCGATGGTCTACCGCCCCTGCGCGATGTCATTCAGCGCCACGGGCTGGATGCGAAGAAATCGCTCGGCCAGAATTTTTTGCTGGATTTGAATCTGACGCAAAAGATCGCCCGCACGGCGGGTCCGCTTGAGGGCGTGACCGTGTTCGAAGTTGGCCCCGGCCCCGGTGGCCTGACGCGCGCCATCCTGTCGCTCGGCGCCAAAAAAGTGATTGCCGTCGAGCGGGATAGCCGCTGTCTGCCAGCCCTTGCAGAAATCTCGGATCATTATCCAGGACGTTTGGACATCATCGATGGCGATGCGCTGAAGGTGGATTTCGAAACGCTGGTGCCAAAGGGAGAGCCGGTTCGCATCATCGCAAACCTCCCTTACAACGTCGGTACGCAGTTGCTGATAAACTGGCTGTTGCCGAAGGCATGGCCACCCTTCTGGCTGTCGATGACGCTGATGTTCCAGAAGGAAGTCGGCCAGCGCATCGTGGCGGAAGAAGGCGACAATCATTATGGTCGCCTCGGTGTGCTCACCGGTTGGCGCACCGTGCCGGAAATGGCCTTCGATGTGCCAGCACAGGCCTTCAGCCCGCCGCCGAAAGTCACCTCAACGGTTGTGCATCTGCTTCCAAAAGACAAGCCGTTTCCCTGCGACGTCTCCAATCTGGAAAAAGTCACCGAAGCCGCCTTCGGCCAACGCCGCAAAATGCTGCGCCAAAGCGTGAAATCGATTGGTGGCGAAGCGCTTCTGGAAAAGGCCGGCATAGACCCGACACGACGAGCCGAAACACTATCCGTGGAAGAGTTCGTGCGGCTGGCGAATATGCTTGGATAGGGTCAGGAAGACTGGGTGGCTACACCCAGTTTTCCACTCTCAAGCCCGGCATTCTGATAAATTCCCGCATATTATTGGTAACGACGATCAGCCCCTCGCTGCGTGCATGGCCACCAATTTGCATGTCGTGTACGCCGCAAGGCGTTCCCGCCCGCGCAAGTTCGGCTCTGATTTGCCCATAATGAGCCGCGGCCTTGTCGGCAAACGGCAGCACATCCAGCCTCGCGACGAAATTTTCGATGGCGTTTAGATTTTCCGTGCGGCGGGCGGATTTCTCGGCACCGTAACAAAGTTCACCAAGGGTTATGCTGGATATGCACAGTTGATCCGCCAATACATTAAACTTGTCGCGAAGCTCTGGCGGATATGTCTTCATGACGTAAATGCAAATGTTGGTATCGAGCATGTAGGTCAGCATTAAAAAGACTCGCGCTCTTCACCCATCGGCTGATCGCGATTAGACAAGAAGTCCTCACTGGCAAGCGGCCCAGCCGCAAACAAATCGTCCCACCGCTTACCGTGAGGCACGATAACGCGGCTGCCGCCAATTTTGAGGATGTCCACCTGATGTACATCGTCTGGAAAAGCCACAGCCTTGGGAAGTCTCACAGCCTGGCTGCGATTACTAAGAAAAACCGTTGACGTCGTCATAGCAAAACCTCGTATATCCAATTGGCATATACGTACTCCAGCTTTGCCTGAAATTCAAGATATGGGTCAGAACCCTATCACCGAACCTGCAACTTCGGCTCTTCCTGCAAAAGCTCGCGCACGAAATCGAACATGCCGTGGCGGCGGTCGCGGCGGACGCGTTCGGCTTTGACGATGGCTTCTATGGCTTCGAACGCGGCTTGCAGGTCATCGTTGAGGATGACGTAGTCATAATCGCGCCAGTGCTCGATTTCAGAGCGTGAGTTGAGCAGGCGCGTCTGGATGACCTCTTCCGTGTCTTCGGCGCGGCGATGCAGGCGCGATTGCAGTTCGGTCATGGTGGGCGGCAGGATGAAGATCGACACGACGTCGGCCTTCATCTTGTCCTGAAGCTGCTCGGCACCCTGCCAGTCGATGTCGAACAGCATGTCCTTGCCTTCGGTCATCGCAGTTTCGACGGGTTCACGCGGCGTGCCGTAGTAATTGCCATGCACCTCAGCCCATTCCAGCAGCGACTCGCTGTCACGCATAACCTCGAATTCGCGCTTGGAAATGAAGTGGTAATGAATACCTTCGATCTCACTTTGGCGGCGCGGGCGCGTGGTGACGCTGACGGACAGGCTGATGTTCTTGTCCTTCTCCAGCAGATTACGGGCAATGGTAGACTTGCCCGCACCCGATGGCGAAGAAATGACCAGCATCAAGCCTCTGCGGGCGATATGGACGGGAGGAATGCTGGCTGACGCCATGGGGTCTACTCCAGATTTTGGACCTGTTCGCGGAATTGATCGATCACGACTTTCAATTCGATACCAGCAGCGGTTACAGCACTGGCATTGGATTTGGAACAGATTGTATTCGACTCCCGGTTAAATTCCTGTGCAAGAAAATCCAACTTGCGGCCAACCGGCACGCCGCTTCCCAAAAGCTCTCTCGCCGCAACCACATGGCCGTTCAAACGGTCGATCTCTTCGCGCAAATCCGCCTTGGTGGCCAGCAACACCGCTTCGGCGTGCAGGCGGTCACGGTCCAGCCCGCTATTGCCATCTGAGATCAACGCAATCTGGGCTGTAAGGCGCGCACGGATCTGGTCCGGCTGGCGCGAAGGGTCGGCTTCAATGATGTGGGTCAGCTGCTCTATCTTGTCGATGTGACCGGAAAGAATGGCAAATAGCGAGGCACCCTCGCGCTCGCGCATGGTTTTCAGGCTGGCAATCGCCGCCACAAAACCTGCGGTAATATCGCTGTTGCGTGCATCCTGCGCATCCGTACCTTCTTCCGGCTCGCGAAATTCCACCAGCCCGCGCACGGAGAGCAGCGTATCGAAACTCAAGGGCGCATCGCTGACCGCATCACCCAAATCCCGCTTCAGCAAAAGGACGGCATCCAGCGCATCGCGATTGACGACGGCTTCAAGCTTGGCTTCGGAGGCAGAGAGGCTCAGGCCCGCCTGTATGTTGCCACGGGAGAGGTTCCTGGCAGCAATATCCCGCAACTCTGTTTCCAGTGCTTCCAAGCCTGTGGGCAGACGCAAACGCAGGTCCAACCCCTTGCCATTGACGGAGCGAAGCTCCCACGCCCAGCGGTAGCGCCCGCTTGAGCCTTCGCTGCGCGCAAAGCCGGTCATAGATTGCAATGTCATGAAATAACCCCACAAAAAGCGATGGCTGCGGCCCCTGAAGAGCGCGGCCATGGCGTCCTTTAATTATTGGATGGCTTTTCCGCCTGCGTGCCGCCCGGCTGTCCGTCGACGGCTGTTTCCGGCGCCCCACTGGTCGCAGCCTTCTCAGCCTCTATTTTGCGCCAACGGCGAACATTGCTGTTGTGCTCCTCCAGCGTCTTGGCAAAGGTGTGGCCACCGGTTCCGTCTGCCACGAAATAAAGGTCATCCGTGCGCCAGGGGTTGGCTGTGGCCTCCAGTGCCGCCCGGCCCGGATTGGCAATCGGATGCGGCGGCAGGCCGCGAATGATATAGGTGTTAAAAGGCGTCTCCTTCTGCAAATCCGACTGGTAGATCGGTCTGTCGGACGGCTTACCTTCCCCACCGAACAAGCCGTAAATGATCGTCGGATCAGATTGCAGACGCATGTTCTTTTTGATGCGGTTGTAGAACACCGACGCGACATGGCCGCGTTCGTCGTCCTTGCCGGTTTCTTTTTCCACGATCGAGGCGAAGGTCACAAATTCCTCGATGGTCTTGAGCGGCAGATCGGCATCACGGCGCTCCCAGATCATTTGAATGAGTTTGGTCTGCGCCGCACGCATCTGGCTGACGATCTCTTCACGCTTCGTACCGCGTGTGTAAGGATAGGTATCAGGGCGAAGGCTGCCTTCCTTTGGCAGCTCGGCGGGAAGGTCGCCTTCCAGCACGGTGTCGGCGGCAAGGCGCGCAAACATCTGCTTGACCGTCAGGCCTTCTGGCATCGAAACCGTGTAGAGAATGGACTTGCCCGATTCCAGCAAAGCCAGAATATCCTTCATCGAGGTGCGGGCCTTGATCTCGTATTCACCGGGCTTGGGGGATTGCCCTGCCGTCATGTAACGGTCAGCCATCAGGCGGAAGATGCGGGCGTTGGAAATCGCGCCACTGCGCTCCAGATTGTTGGCGATTTCTGCCAGACCAGCACCATTGCGCACAGGAATGGTCGTGTTGGTTTCCAACGGACCCGGCTCATGGAACGTGTTGATCATGTAGTAGAAACCGGCAACGCCGATCACACACACAGCCACCACAAGCGTCATCAGAAAATTCAGGAAGATAACCACTTGGCTGTGCGCCTTGCGCGAACGCTTTGGCGGGGCAGGAACTCTCTCTGGCCGCAACGCCTCGGTCGGCGATTTCGGAATGATCGGTCCGCCCTTGCTTTCGTTCAGGCCGTCGCGGCCATTGGGAGCTTGGTTGTTATCTCTCGTATCGCTCACCGGCGGTCCTTTTCAGTTCGGCATTACAGCGGCTTATGTGAGCAGGCAATGCGGCAAAAACAGGTTCGGCAGGCTATTCTGCACTCGGTATAAATGGAAACATCGAACACATTTCTGTTTGAAACAGAGCAGTGTTTTTGTTTCGCGAGGCTGGTTCATACTCGAAAAACTTCAAGCCACACAGCGCATAAAAACATCCCGGCGGTTACGCCGGGAGATTTGACTATCTGTTTTTCGGTGATTCCTGACAAAACGGCAAGGGCCGTTTGGATTTACGCTTCGTAACGGCGCAGAACCAAAGATGCGTTGGTGCCACCAAAACCGAAGGAGTTGGACAGCGCCACATTGACCTGACGCTTGCGCGCCTTGTGCGGCACCAGATCGATCTGCGTTTCAACATCGGGATTATCGAGGTTGAGCGTCGGCGGAACGATGTTGTCGCGAATGGCAAGCGTTGCGAAAATCGCTTCGATGGCACCGGCTGCACCCAGCAAATGGCCTGTCGCGGACTTGGTGGACGACATGGAAATCTTCGATGCCGAATCGCCAACCAGACGCTCGACCGCACCAAGCTCGATCGTATCAGCCATGGTGGATGTGCCATGCGCGTTAATGTAGTCGATGTCGGCAGGCGTCAGTCCAGCGCGCTTCAGCGCCATCGCCATGCAGCGGTAAGCGCCGTCGCCATCTTCGGATGGAGCGGTGATGTGGAACGCATCGCCGGAAAGGCCGTAGCCGACGACTTCTGCATAAATCTTTGCGCCGCGTGCCTTGGCGTGTTCCAGCTCTTCCAGCACGACAATACCGGCACCCTCACCCATGACGAAACCGTCACGGTCCTTGTCATAGGGGCGCGATGCCTTTTGCGGGTCGTCATTATGCTGGGTGGACAGCGCCTTGCAGGCGGCAAAACCGGCAAGCGAAATGCGGCAGACGGGCGATTCTGCCCCGCCGGCCACCATCACATCGGCATCACCAAGCATGATGAGACGGGCTGCATCGCCAATGGCGTGCGCGCCGGTGGAGCAGGCAGTCACGACGGAATGGTTCGGTCCGCGCAGCTTGTGGCGAATGGAAACCTGTCCGGAAATGAGGTTGATCAGACGGCCGGGAATGAAAAATGGAGAGATGCGGCGTGGGCCCTTGTCGCGCAGCGTATAGCCAGCCTCGACAATACCATCCAGACCACCAATGCCGGAGCCGATCAGAACGCCGGTCATGATCTGGTCTTCGTCGGTTCCCTTGGAAGGGTGCCAGTCGGCATCGATCAGCGCCATTTCGGCGGCTGCCATGCCATAAACAATGAAGGGATCGACCTTGCGCTGCTCTTTGGGCTCCATCCAGTCATCGGCATTGAACGTTCCATTGGAACCATCGCCGACGGGGATGCGGCATGCAATTTTTGCAGGAAGATCTTCGACCTCAAACTCGGTTACGAGACGCGCACCATTGTGTCCGGCCAAAAGCCGTTCCCAGGTGATTTCCGTTCCGCATCCAAGAGGAGATACCATGCCGGTACCGGTGATAACGACACGTCTCATCGCCAATGCTCCGCCCTTACCCATTCATCGCTATGCTATTTACAACACTCGCGCGATGCCGAGTGCCGCAGGATAAAATATTGGCCCGGACTGGCCGGGCCATATCGGGAAGGCAGATGCCTTCCCTTGGCTTTTCAAGCGATTAGGCCTGAGCCTTTTCGATGAACTTGACAGCGTCGCCCACAGTCAGGATCGAGTCAGCTGCGTCGTCCGGGATTTCAACGCCGAATTCTTCTTCGAACGCCATAACCAGTTCAACGGTGTCGAGCGAGTCGGCGCCCAGATCGTCGATAAAGCTTGCGCCCTCAACGACTTTTTCGGCGTCAACGCCAAGATGATCAACTACAATTTTCTTTACGCGTTCTGCGATATCGCTCATGTCGGTTTCCTCGACCTTTATTTTGAAAGGAATGCCCTCTTCAGACACCCTGCCCTGTTACAACCCCCAAGCGCCTTTCAAGGAAGGCACCGTGGGCAAACCCGTTCAACCCGGTTCAAGCTAAACATCGCCGCGAGAAATCGCAACGGTCGCTTTTGTTTCCGGGACGACTGTTCACAGTCTTCGCCCGCTTAACACGGTTTTCTGCGGGAAAAAAGCCTTAAAATAGTGCTAACCATCTTGCTCTACAGGCATTTTTCCCGCACCGCGCCGCGCACGAGATTGTTAAATCATCGCCATACCGCCGTTAACGTGCAGCGTCTGGCCCGTCATATAGCTCGCTTCGTTGGATGCGAGATAGAGAACAGCAGATGCAATTTCCGCACCTGTGCCCATACGCTTCATGGGAATGGCGCCCATGATGGCATCTTTCTGCTTGTCGTTCAGCTTACCGGTCATCGCGCTTTCAATGAAACCGGGGGCAACACAGTTGACCGTCACGTTGCGGGTGGCGATTTCCTGCGCCAGCGACTTGGACAGGCCAATCATGCCAGCCTTGGACGCGCAATAGTTTGCCTGTCCCGGATTGCCGGTGACGCCAACGATGGATGTGATGTTGATGATGCGGCCAAAACGGCGGCGCATCATCGGATGTGTCAGTTCGCGCGTCAGGCGGAACATCGATGTCAGATTGACCTCGATCACATTGTCCCAGTCCTCATCGCTCATGCGAACAAAAAGACCGTCCTTGGTGATGCCGGCATTGTTGACGAGAATGTCCACACCTTCCAGATCGGCTTCAGCCTTTTCGCCCAGCGCCTTCACTTCAGCGCGGTCGGCAAGGTTTGCCGGGAAAATCTTGACGCGTTCGCCAAGCTCGGAAGCCAGCGCTTCCAGCTTTTCAACGCGGGTGCCGTGCAGGCCAACGATTGCACCCTGTGCATGCAGCGTGCGGGCAATTTCTTCGCCAATGCCGCCGGTAGCACCGGTAATAAGAGCCTTGCGGCCGGTCAGATCAAACATGGTGTTTATCCTTTGTTATATCTTGGTCTCAGCCGAGAAGAGTTTGCAGGGCGGCGTCGATATCGGCAGGCGTGTTGACGGCAATGCCGTTCACCGTCTTGTCGATGCGGCGGGCAAGACCCGTCAGCACCTTACCGGAGCCGATTTCATACAGCGTCGTAACATCGTTTGCCGCAAACCACTCCACGGTTTCGCGCCAGCGAACCTGACCCGTGACCTGCTCTACCAGCAGCTTTGCGATTTCGCTTGCATCCGTCACTGGAGCAGCACGCACGTTGGCGATCAAAGGAACGATGGGGCTATGCTTTGTTACACCTGCCAGTGCTTCGCGCATCGCGTCTGCCGCAGGGGCCATGAGCGCCGAATGGAAGGGCGCAGAAACCGGCAGCATGATGGCGCGCTTTGCACCTTTTTCAGAGGCTAGCGCCGCTGCTTTTTCAACAGGAGCCTTCGCACCGGAAATAACCAGCTGTCCGCCGCCATTGTCGTTGGCAATCTGGCAAATGCCGTCCGCAGCGGCTTCCTTGCAGATGGCTTCGACATCGCCATGCTCAAGACCAATAATGGCGGCCATCGCGCCCTGACCCACCGGCACTGCAGCCTGCATGGCATTGCCACGAATGCGCAGCAGACGGGCTGTATCAGCAAGCGAGAAGGTTCCGGCAGCACAGAGCGCCGAATATTCGCCAAGCGAATGACCGGCGACATAGGAGACCTTGTCAGCGAGGTTCAAGCCACGCGCTTCCAGCACACGGATGACGGCAACGGAAACAGCCATCAGCGCTGGCTGGGCATTTGCCGTCAGCGTCAATGTTTCTTCCGGGCCATTCCACAGAACGTCGGAAAGCTTCTGGCCCAGCGCCTCATCGACCTCTTCAAAGACCGCGCGGGCCTCCGCAAAGTTTTCAGCAAGTTCCTTGCCCATGCCGACAGCCTGGCTGCCCTGACCTGGAAATGTAAATGCGATAGCCATGGGATATGGTCCTTCTCTTCTGGCCGTCCCTATCATTATTGGGTTTTCCATTCACATTCCCGCCCGCAGAGTCAAGGCTTTACGACTTTTGAGGCTCATTGGAGCGGGTTTTCACCCATCTACTCCACAGAGATTCATTTGTTCTGGCGCATGTCTTCATCGCAAAACCGCTGCACACTTTTGCGAAATATGCTTTGGAATATTTTTTCTTGCGCCACGACAATTCCGCACTACCTTCATGCCACCTTCCCATTAGCGAGACATTTCCATGAAACAAAATATCTTGGGCCGCACGGATATCTCCGTGTCCGAAATCTGCCTTGGCACGATGACATGGGGCACCCAGAACAGCGAAGCGGAAGCCCATGCCCAGATGGATTACGCCATCGAACATGGCGTCAATTTTTTCGATACGGCTGAACTTTATCCCACAACGCCGGTGTCTCCCGAAACGCAGGGCCGCACCGAAGAATATATCGGCACATGGTTCCAGAAATCCGGCAAGCGCAAGGATGTCGTTCTTGCCACCAAGGTTGCCGGTTCGGGACGTGATTACATTCGCGGCGGTCGCGATATCGACGCGGCTTCTATTCGCGAAGCTGTTGAAACCAGTCTGACGCGGCTGAAAACCGATTATATCGATCTTTACCAGATCCATTGGCCAAACCGTGGCACCTACCACTTCCGTGGCGCATGGGGCTTTGATGCTTCCGGTCAGGATACACAAAAGACCCTGTCCGAAATCAATGAAAAGCTGGAAACGCTGGGCGAACTGGTGAAGGCCGGAAAGATTCGCGCCATCGGCCTTTCCAATGAAAGCGCATGGGGCACGCAGAAATACATTGATATTGCAGAGGCCAAGGGCCTGCCGCGCGTCGCCTCCATCCAGAACGAATATAACCTGCTCTACCGCGCCTTCGATCTCGATCTGTCAGAGGTGGCACACCACGAAAATGTCGGCCTGCTGGCCTATTCGCCACTGGCTGGCGGCATTCTGACCGGCAAGTACCAGAACGGCGGACGGCCAGAAGGGTCACGCGGCAGCATCAACAAGGATATCGGCGGACGTCTGCAACCCTTGCAGGAAGCGCCGGTCAAGGCCTATCTGGAACTGGCGAACAAACACGAAATCGACCCGGCCCAACTCGCCATCGCCTTCACCCTCACCCGCCCCTTCCTCGCCTCCTCCATCATCGGCGCAACCAGCGTCGAGCAGTTGAAGGTCGATATTGGTTCGGCTGATGTGAAGCTCTCGGATGAAGTCTTGAAGGCCATTGCCGATATTCACCGCCAGTATCCAATGCCGATCTAATTGAAGGATCCTCAGCGCGCTTTTCTATGGAACACTTGCATTCCTGCCAGAAATCCGTATAAGCGCGCTGTTCACAACACCCGGTCTTATGGCTGGTGGCTGAACGGAGGGCTGGTTTCGGAAACGGAACAGCAGGAACCATAAGGTTTTTCCGGCCTCCCGTGTCTCCGCTCTCGACCGTCTCGAACAACACTTTTCTTGCCTACGGCTTTTGGCCGTTCAGGAGCAGTCGTTGAGGCTTAGCGCCGTTGCCGGGTTGTTTGATAAACGCAAGAAAGGCAAAAGCTACAATGGCTCTTTACGAACACATCTTCCTTGCCCGGCAGGATATCACTGCCCAGCAGGTTGACGCACTTGTCGAGCAGTACAAGGGCGTTATCGAATCGTTCGGCGGTAAAGTCGGACGCGTCGAAAACTGGGGCCTCAAGTCCCTGACATACCGCATCAAGAAGAACCGCAAGGCTCACTACGCTCTTCTGGACATCGACGCTCCTGCAGCGGCTGTTCACGAAGTTGAGCGTCAGATGCGCATCAACGAAGACGTTCTTCGCTACATGACCATCTCCGTGGAAGCCCACGAAGAAGGCCCATCTGCAATGATGCAGAAGCGCGACCGTGATGACCGTCCGCGCCGCGATGGCGACCGTCCTGACCGTGGCCCGCGTGAAGGCGGCTTCGATCGTGGTCCTCGTCCACCACGCGAAGGTGGCTTCGGCGACCGTGAAGACCGTCCGCGCCGTCCGCGCGAAGACCGTGCATAAGGAGCATATATAATGGCTGACGCATCTTCTTCTCAGGCACGCCGCCCGTTCCACCGCCGTCGCAAGACGTGCCCTTTCTCCGGCGCAAACGCACCGAAGATCGACTACAAGGATGTACGTCTTTTGCAGCGCTACATTTCTGAGCGTGGCAAGATCGTTCCTTCCCGTATCACAGCTGTTTCCCAGAAGAAGCAGCGCGAACTCGCTCAGGCGATCAAGCGCGCTCGTTTCCTCGGCCTGCTGCCTTACGTTCTGTCTTAATTGACTTGACGAGGCTGCGCTTGTTAGCGCGGCCTCGTTTCCTTCCGCGTTGGGCGCGGATCGATCTTGAAATGAAAACCCATGTTGGGGATCAGGTTCATCGAACCATCCTCTAACTGCTACAAACGTTAAGCAGGACAGCGAAGTGCCAAAACTGAACCAGACAGTGCTGATCTCCGGCATCCTTGCCGGCATATGCGCAGCGTTTCTCACGCTCGGCGCAACGGCACAGTCGTCCATGTCTTTCCTGCTGTATGCTGCGTCCGCCATGCCCGTGCTGGTTGCCGGTCTGGGTTGGGGCAATGCCTCTGCCATCGTCGCCGTGCTGTCCGCTGCCTTCCTTGGCGCGCTTGCGGTTTCGCCGCTGTTTGCCGTGACGATCTCGATTTTTACGCTGGTCCCGGCTGGCTGGCTCTCCCACCTTGCCAATCTTGCACGTCCTGCCTCCGAAATCGGCGGCCCTGACGATCTGATCGCCTGGTATCCGCTTTCCGGCATCGTTCTGCATCTCTGTGGATTGATCACCATCTCCGTCATCATTCTCGGCACGATGATCGGCTACGGCCCGGATCTCGTTTCGCAGATGGTCGATTTGATGATGACGTCTGTTCAGACGCGCGAGCCATCCTTCACACCTGACGCCGCAGCGCTGGGGCAAACCAAGTCCCTGCTGGTGCTGATGTTGCCCATGGTTCAGGGCGGGCTTTGGGTCATCATCCTTTTCGCCGCCTATTATTTTGCCAGCCGTATGGTGCGCTCCTTCGGCAAGGGTCTGCGTCCGCGTGAAGATATTTCAGCAGCGCTGCGTATGCACCGCAATGCAATCTTCATCTTCCTCGGCGGCATCGTGCTGACATTCTTCGGAGGCGTGGCATCGATGGTTGGCGCAGTCATCTGCGGCACGTTCGGCGCTGGCTTCCTGATGGCGGGCTATGCCTCGCTGCACCACCGTTCCAAGGGCAAGGACTGGCGTTTGCCGGTTCTCGTTCTTGCCTATCTTTCAGCGATCTTTGTATTTCCGCTGCTCATCATTCTTGTACTGGGTTTGAGGGACGTGCGCAGCACAATCTCCCTCACCCCGGTGCGGAACACCGACAACACAAACGAAACCAAAAACTAGAAAGGATCAAGAAGATGCAAGTCATCCTTCTCGAACGCATCGCAAAGCTTGGCCAGATGGGCGAAACCGTAAAGGTTCGTGACGGCTACGCACGTAACTTCCTGCTGCCACAGGGCAAGGCTCTTCGCGCCAACGCTGCCAACAAGAACCGTTTCGAAGCTGAGCGCGCAACGCTCGAAGCTCGTAACCTTGAGCGCAAGTCCGAAGCACAGACTGTTGCCGACGCCCTCGCAGGCAAGAGCTTCATCGTTGTTCGTTCCGCTGGCGAAACCGGCCAGCTGTACGGCTCTGTTGCTGCCCGTGACGTTGTTGAAATCCTCGGCGCTGAAGGCTTCAACATCGGCCGCAACCAGGTCGAACTCAACACACCGATCAAGACCATCGGTTTGCACAACGTTACGCTTCACCTTCACTCCGAAGTTGAACTGTCTGTTGAACTGAACGTTGCTCGTTCTGGTGAAGAAGCCGAGCGTCAGTCCAAGGGTGAAAGCCTCACATCTGCTGACGCCATCTACGGCGTTGACGAAGACGCTCTTCGCCCAGAAGACTTCTTTGATCCAGACGCAGAATTCAACGGCGACGACGAGTAATCGTTTTCAGCCTTTACGGCTGAACACAGAAACCCCGGATGGAGACATCCGGGGTTTTTGCGTGTCTATAGGCGATTTGAAGATGCCTAAGCATCCTGCTTTGCAGCAACCGATCGCCGTCCAAAGCTCAGAGCCCGCGATGGCATCGTCATGGCGATGACACCCGCCAAGATGCAGACGAGGCCAATCATCGTCGTGGCATGGAGTTGCTCCCCCAGAAACACGACGCCGATGGCAACACCCACGGGCACTCTCACATAGGCCTGCGCGGTTGTTCCCAAAGACCCCAGCGTGTGGACAAGCCGGAAGTAGATGGTGAAGGCGAGCGCCGTGGAAAACACCGATAGGCCCAGCAACGCCATGATCGATCTGGCCGATGGTGCAAGCTCCCATGGACGGTCTACGACTGCGCTGAGCGGAATAAGAATGACCGCGCCGCACATCAGCGAGGCGGCAGCAGGTATCATCGAATCGATGCCTTTGAAATTCTTTCCGAAGATCGCAGCGCCTGCATAAAAGACCGTTGCCAGAATAACGGCAAGCTGGGCGAGCACGACATTTCCCAAGCCATCGAGAGCCTGAATGCCGATCATCACCACCGTGCCGACCAGACCGATCATAACGCCGAACAGTTTGCGACCGCTCAACGTCTCATGACGCGTGATGAGAAGCGTCAGGAGAAAAGTGAAAACCGGCGTCAGTGAATTGAGGATCACCGCCAGCCCGGCGTCGATATAGTGCTCTGCCCAAGCGATCAGCGTGAATGGCAGCACGCTGTTGAGAAGCGCCTGAATGGCGAAGCGCTTCCAGAGATCAAGGTCTTTCGGCAGGCTCAGTCCTCGCAAAAGGATGATGGCCAGCAGGATACCTCCCGCAATCGCGGTTCGCGCCGCAATCAACGTGATTGGCGGTATGGTCTCGATACCGATCTTGATAAATGTGTAGGAGCTGCCCCAGAGGCACCCCAGGAGAACCAGCAGGCCGAGTTCCCGAAGCAGCCCGAATTTTCCAGTCATTCATTTCTTCCTTAAATCACGCATAGGCTCATCCCTATAGCGATGTTGGCAGCCCGGATGCTTCGGCAGCGACCGAACAATGCCCCGCTGACGGCCACGCGCTTTGGTGCTAACTTTCTGAAATGACCAATATCGCTTCGCCCAACACAATCGCCGCCATCGCACATCTCATCGGTGATACCACCCGTGCCAATATGCTCTGCGCATTGATGGGCGGACAGGCCCTGACCGCTGGAGAGCTTTCCCGGCAGGCCGGTATAACCGCGCAAACCGGCAGTGGCCATCTGGCAAAGATGGTGGACGCCAATCTTCTCTCGACCGTGAAACAGGGGCGGCATCGCTATTACCGTCTGGCCTCCCGCCAAGTGGCGCATGGCATCGATGCCTTGATGAACATCGCCGCCGATGGACCGAAGCGACACCATCCCGTCGGTCCGAAAGAAAAGGACATGCGCACCGCCCGTAGCTGTTACGACCATATCGCAGGCAGGCTGGCCGTCGCCATGGCCGATAGTCTTTCGACAAGCGGACGCATCATTCTGTCAGACGAAGGCGCGCTCGTAACCGATGACGGCAAGGGATTCTTGAAGGATTTCGGGATCGATCTTGACGATGGCACACGCTCGAAGCGACCACTGTGCCTGGTATGTCTGGATTGGAGCGAGCGCCGTCACCACATTGCAGGGCGCGTGGGTGCCGCCCTTCTGGATCGGACGCTGGAATTGGGGTGGATCGCTAGGCGCCCGGACAGCCGGGCACTGCGGATCACGCCTTTAGGCGATAGGGGCTTTCGCGACATCTTCTGCCTGCCGGCAGATTGGAACGCAGTGTAGTCGCGGACAGGAACAGCGCCCTGCCCGCGGCGGTTTGCGTTTATTTCGCAGCAGTCTCTCCACCTTGCGGTGCCTTGCTTTTATCCACCCGCACCTCAACCGACATGCCCGGTGAAAGCTCTGCCGCCAGCGGTTGATCGGCATCGATGGAGATCCGCACGCCGAGGCGTTGGGCAATTTTTACGAAGTTGCCGGTGGCGTTGTCTGGTTTGATGACGGCGAATTCGGAGCCGGCGGCGGGGGAGAAGCGCTCCACTTTTCCTGTCAGTTTTCTGCGGTGCAGGGCATCCACGGAGATCGATACGACTTGTCCGGCTTCCATGCCGGCGAGCTGGGTTTCCTTGAAATTGGCAACGACCCAGATGTCATGCGGAACAACCGCCATCAGTTGCGTTCCCGCCGTAACGTACTGGCCGATGCGAACGCCGACTTCACCCAATTTGCCATCTATCGGAGTGCGGATTTCGGTGTTTTGAAGATCGATCTTTGCCAGTTCCACTGCCGCTTCGGCGTTGGCGACTGCGGCCTGCAACGAGCCGCGATTGATGATGATGGTCTGCAAATCCTGCCGTGCCACTTCGAGTGCGGCCTTGGCCTGTGAAAGACCGGCCCGGGCTTTGTCGAGGCTGGCTTGTGCCTCTTCCTGCAAGCTGGAGGTGCCGACACCGCTGCGGATCAAATTGTCCTGACGATCTGCGGCAAGCTGCGCCTGTTTCAGCGAGGCTTGCGCGCCATCGATTGCTGCCTGGCCGGAAGCGATGTTGGCATTTGCGGCAATTTCCTGCTGGCGCGAATTGTCGAAAGCCGCTTTCTGGCTGTCGAGTGAGGCGTCGGCCTGCGCCAGTTTCTGGCGGAAAATGCGGTCATCGACCTTGGCCAGAAGGTCGCCCTGTTTGACCTCCTGATAATCCTTCACCGGAACATCCATGACATAACCGCTGATTTGCGGGCTGAGTGTGGTGACGTAACCGCGCACATAGGCGTTATCGGTCGTTTCCACGGAGCTGGAAAACGGGGGCAGGCGCCAGGCGTAAAGCACCAGTGCAACACCTGCAACGCCACCCATGAGCACGATGAGAGTAAGGGGAGTGAATATTTTCTTCAGCATTTTTATATCTCTGGATAATCAGGACTGAGGAGTGGCGATAGCATCCTGCCCGCTTTGCAGCAAAGGCTTGATACGCAACCACGCAAGATGAATGAGAAGCATGACAAGAGCAGCAGCGGCGCAGACGGAGATGAGCAAAAACGTGTCATTATACGCCAGTATGTAAGCTTCGCGTGTCACCTGCTGGCCAAGCAGGGAGAGACCTTCCGCCTTTAACAACAACGGATCGTTGATGACGTGGCTATATGCTGCCGAAAGTTGGCTGACACGCTGCGCGACCTGCGGGTTTTGCAAGAGAATGCTTTCCGTCAGAATATTGGAATGGAATTTTTCGCGCAACGTCACAAAGCTGCCGAGAAGGCCGGATGTCAGCATCGATCCCGTAATCTGCGTGAACAGGAAGATGGTGATGAAGTTGACGAGATAAGGCGCGCCTTTGGCAAGGGCCGCACCAAACCCCTTCGCCATGACCGGCGGCAGGAACATGGCGGCACCGAAGGCAATCATCGCCTGGCTCAGATACATTTGCTCGGGTCTGACCAGATTGGTCAAATCGCTATCCATGAAAGCGCCAAGCGCAATCAAGGACAGAGAGATCACATGCGCCGTATCGACATATTTCGTCATCATCAGCAACGCACATGCCGCGCCGCCAAGCAGGGTGGCCACAATGATGAGCGTGTAGAGACTGGTCGTCTGATCGTTCAACAGACCAAGCTGCTGGTAGAGACCGACTGCCGTTGATGCCTGTTCAGACGATACGGCACGGTAGATCAGCAGGACCGCGATCATATGCAGATTGGTGCGGGAAAATATCCAGCGAAAATCCAGCATCGGGTTCTTTCGCGGCAGCTCGATCAAGGTCATCACGGTCAAAAGGCCGACAGATGTTGCCAGCAACACGCCAAGCCACCACGTTTCGAACCACCAGTAGAAGCGCCCGAGCGTGAGGAACACCGCCAGACAGCCCAGACCACCGGCAAACAGCAGATAACTCAAGATATCGATGCGCTCTATGACCTTGACGCGTGGGGGTGCCGTAAGTGGCAGCAGGTAAATGATGGGCAGAACCGCAAGCGCAAGTCCCACCTCCATGCTGTAAAGCGCCTGCCAACCATCTATTTGCAGCAGCGATGGCGACACGATGCGGGCAATTGGCGATGACAAGAGTGTGCCTGTGAGCGCGATGCTGAGGCCCACCGTCAGTTTGCGATGAGCCGGGAAGGCTTCCAGAATATAAAGAAAGCCAAGCGAAGATAGTGGTGCTGCCGCCATGCCGCTGACGAAGCGCACAACGATGGCCGAATGCAGGTCCGTCACAAAGAGGTTCAGACAGGACGCAAAGACAAACATGATGATGCTGATTTCAGCGAACGGGCGAAGTCCATATTGAGACCGTATTTTGAACAGCGCGATGGAGAGCGTGGCATAAGGGGCCATATAGGCTGCTGAAAGCCACGCGACCTCTGCAACAGTGGCCGAGAATTCACCCTGCAACTGGTAAAGATTGGCCATGACGATGTTCATGCCCATGCCCTGCGTGATGAAAAAACACATGCCGGAGGCAATATAGAGCAGCTTCATCCAAAAGGATTTTTCCGCTGGCTGCGCGGGCGCAGCTGTGGCCTCCACTGCCGCTGGTTTGGCAGTTTCCTCTTCCGGCACGTCGCGCATATCTGAAACAGCATTGCTCACGGCTGCACCTTTTCCCCAGCGAGATTTTGCAGGTTGGCCGAGAGGCGGCGAACCACCTCCAATGCGGCGCGGATATTATCCGTCGAAATATCGGCGGCGATCTCTGCGCGCATGGCCTTTGCCTGCATATCCACGTCTCCAAATACACTAACACCTTCCGGCGTCATGTGTATGCGCTTTGCGCGCCGGTCCACTTCGTCAGAACGCCGCTCTATGAGACTTTGTTTCTCCATGGCATCAAGCACACGCACCAAAGTCGGCGTTTCGATTTCCAGCTCCTCGGCCAGTTCCTTTTGCGTCAGCGGACCACGGCGCGACAGGGCAAACAGCATTCTGGCCCGCGCAAGGGTCAGCCCCTTCTCAGCCACACGCGCATCGAAGAAAGACCGGAGCTTTCGGTTGAAAGCCGCCATCTCATCAAAAAGCTGCTCTTTTTCAGTTGCCCGAGACAATGTAATCACACCTTATAATTAGCACGCTATCTATTTTATGCCTATTTATTTTCGATTTCGAGAAAACGCAAGATGCTTTGCCCGGATGGCAGCCATGCCGTAGAATCATGGCACGGCACGAGTGATTCGTTTTCGCTGCTCACAGGAGTGCGAATCACCCTGTGGATTAGTGGGGACAACGTGCTTTGTGATGCCACTTGTCGCCAATCCCGCAATGCTGGCGACACTGTTGCCGCAATGTCATTGACTGCCGCCATGGCACGCTTCAAACCGGCAGACTTGCAAGATCAAGAAGGCTCAAGGGAGATCACACAAACCATGAATGACGCTGTGAGGAAGATCACCCCCGCCCCGGCTGCCGAACCGCTGTACCGCGAGGCACCGAACAATATTGAAGCCGAGCAGGCGTTGCTGGGCGCTATTCTCGTCAACAACGACGCCTATTATCGCGTATCGGACTTCCTGAAGCCCGTGCACCTCTACGAGCCGCTGCACCGCAAGATTTTCGAAGTCGCTGGTGATATCATTCGTATGGGCAAGACCGCCAACCCGGTGACGATCAAGACCTTCCTGCCCGCAGACGGCAAGGTTGGCGACCTGACGGTTGCGCAATACCTCGCCCGATTGGCTTCCGAAGCGGTATCGATCATCAACGCGGAAGATTATGGCCGTGCCATTTACGATCTGGCACTTCGCCGTGCGCTGATCCAGATCGGTGAGGACGTCGTCAACATCGCTTACGACGCACCGCTGGACATGCCGCCGCAAAGCCAAATCGAAGACACCGAGCGCCGCCTGTTCGAATTGGCCGAAACGGGCCGTTATGACGGCGGTTTCCAGTCCTTCAACGACGCCGTATCGCTTGCCATCGACATGGCGGGGGCTGCCTTTGAACGCGACGGCAACCTCTCGGGCATTTCCACCGGCATCCATTCTCTGGATGGCCGCATGGGTGGCTTGCAACGGTCTGACTTGATCGTGCTCGCGGGACGTCCGGGCATGGGCAAGACCTCGCTTGCCACCAACATCGCTTATAATATTGCTGCGTCCTATGAGCAGGAAATTCAGCCGGACGGTTCCTACAAGGCGAAAAACGGCGGCGTTGTCGGTTTCTACTCGCTCGAAATGTCGTCGGAACAGCTGGCAACGCGTATCATTTCCGAGCAGACGGAAGTGTCCTCTTCCAAAATCCGCCGTGGTGAAATTACCGAGGCCGATTTTGAAAAGCTGGTGGCGTGCAGCCAGATGATGCAGAAAGTGCCGCTTTATATCGACCAGACGGGTGGTATCTCCATCGCCCAGCTTTCTGCCCGCGCCCGACGCCTCAAGCGCCAGCGCGGCCTTGATTGCCTTGTGGTGGACTATATTCAGCTGATGACGGGTTCTGGCAAAAGCGGTGAAAACCGTGTGCAGGAAATCACCCAGATCACCACCGGCCTGAAGGCACTGGGCAAAGAACTCAACGTTCCGATCATCGCGCTCTCACAGCTCTCCCGTCAGGTGGAAAGCCGTGAAGACAAGCGCCCGCAGCTCTCCGACCTTCGTGAATCCGGTTCTATCGAGCAGGACGCGGACGTGGTGCTGTTCGTGTTTCGTGAGGAATATTACGTCAAGAACATGGAACCGCGCGATATTTCCGACCCGAAATATGCCGAGTGGGAAGCATTGTTCGACAAGGTCAAAGGCACGGCTGATGTCATCATCGCCAAGCAGCGTCACGGACCGACGGGCACGGTGAAGCTGGCGTTCCAGGCGGAATTCACCCGCTTTGCGGATCTGGCCGACCCATCCTTTACGCAATACGAAGAACATTGATCTCCGATTCAGCCCTGCCACGAAAGTTGCGGGGCTGAATCTTTTCAAGCGCTTGGCGATATCGGTTTACAAACCGATTCCGCGCAGCACAGCCACCGTCACCACGCCCGTTGCAGCAGCGGGCAGCAACGACAGGCGCGTGGCCGCAAGCGCCGTCACACCGCAGGCAATGGTTTCGGCAATGCCGGTGGAAATGGCCGTGGGCGTGACCACCGCCATCAGAACGGCGGGTGGAACAGCCGTCAGCGCTTTTTTCGTGCGGCCCGTGAACTCCACATATCGAACAAGCAGCAACCCGCCCATGCGGGTGGCGATGGTTGCCGCCGCCATGGCGAGAATGGCAAACAGGGTGTTCGCATCAAGGGTCATGCTGGCTGCTCCGTTTTTTGCCTGCCGAATGCAGCCACCAGAAGACCGGCCAGCGCACCGGCGGCGATGTACCAAGCACCAGCAATATAGGTGTGCGTCAGATAGGACGCGGTGGCGCTCGCCAGCAGCACGAGGCCAGTTTCACTGCCTTTCCAGAACCCCATCAACAACACGATGAAGACCGCTGGAAAGGCGAAATCCAGACCGATGACGGCCGTATCCCCCATGACCGAGCCCAGCAAAGCGCCCGCCAGCGTGGAGACGTTCCACAGTGCATAAATCGACAGGGCGGCGGCGGCGAAAAAGGCGGGTGTCAAATGGGCGCGCATGACGCGGAATTCAGACAAGGCCCAGGATTCATCCGTGAGCACAGGCATGGCGGCGAATTTCTGCCATTCCTTGAAGCCCTGCATCTTTCCGGCAATCGACGCGCTCATCAACACATGGCGCAGGTTGACCAGAAGCGCGGCAAAGCCCAGCGCCGTCCAGCTCGCCGGGTGTGTCCACAGGTCCATGGCGACAAATTGCGCCCCGCCCGCAAAAACCAGAAGCGACATGAGACAGGCTTCGAGTGGCGACAAGCCCTTGGCCACGGCAACCGCGCCGAACACCACGCCAATCGGCACCATTGCGACAAGCAAAGGGGCTGCGGCTTTTAACCCGGCGGTAAATTCGGCACTCTCTATGGTCCGTGGCATGGCAGTCTCCTGTTCTGGAGATGCGCTTAACGTGTGGTTTGCATGGTCGTCTTGAACGAAAATGACATCCAGATCATGCCGCGCGAAATTGACCCGGCGTAATGCCCATGCGCGCCTTGAAATGGCGGTTGAAGTGGGCTTGATCTGCAAAACCGCACAATGCCGCGATATCTGCCAGTGGCTCGCCCGTGCGCAGAAGCTTTTTGGCTTTGCGGATACGCACATCGGTCAGATAGGCGTGCGGCGTGATGTGAAACTCCTTGCGGAATGCCCGAATGAGATGGGCGCGGCTGAGGCCTGCTATCTTCGCCAATTCCTCCAGCCCGATATCCGTATCGAAATTGTCGTTCAGATAATCCCGCGTGGTATGAACCGCCGTTTTTTCTCTCTTTTCCAACGGAAGAATAATGGTGCTGCCATAACGGCGAAACAGTTCGGCCATGACGGAATACATGCCCTCATCCGTTTCCAGCGCGCCTGCCTTCATTTCCATACGCCGATGGGCCATCTGAAACGCCGTTGCCATCTGCGGATCGTGCGGCAGGAAACGCGGAAAGGACGGCGTGCCGTGGAATGCACGGCCCGTCACATCCTCCAGCACATCACGCAATAGAGCAACGCCGGGATAAATCATGCGGTAGCGATACCCGCCACCACCCGGCGCACCATCATGAATTTCATCTGGGTTGATGAGATAAAGATGACCCGGCCCGGTCTGTTCAGTTGCACCCTGAATGGTCGATATTTGCGAACCGCTCTCGATGGCACCGATGGAAAATGTCTCGTGTGCGTGCGGGGAATATTCATGCGTCAGAAATGTCGCGCTCAGGCATTCCATGCCATCAAAACGCCCGTCGCGCCAGAAACGCGTGGTTTCTGCCGCGGCAAGCGGCATGAAGTCGATGGCCTGTTCCTGCGAAACATTGTGCATGGCGGCAGTTTAGTCCAAACGGACATTACCGTCTTGAACAAAAGTGATACAGCACTATCAATCCCCCTCACCGGACGCACGACGATGACTGATGAATTCGACGACACCCTGCCCGACGCGGACATGGACGCATTTGAGGCTGCTTCGCTTCGCCTGAGCGTGGACCTGGGCGCACTGGCCGACAATTGGCGCGGCATGAACACGCGCTCCGGCAAAGCCCGCGCCAGTGCGGTGGTGAAGGCAGATGCTTATGGCCTGGGCATCGAGGATTGCGGTTCGACGCTTTATCACGCGGGCGCACGGGACTTTTTCGTGGCGACCGCTGCGGAAGGCGTCACGCTTCGCCCGCACGCGCCGGAAGCCCGTATTTTCGTTCTATCCGGCATCTGGCCCGGTCAGGAACGCCAGATTTTCAACAATGATCTGGTGCCGGTTATCGCTTCGGAAGAGCAGCTTTCGTTCTGGATGGGAACGCTTGCCGACCGGGGCGAGCATCCTTTCGCGCTGCATGTGGACACCGGCTTCAACCGGCTCGGACTGCCGCTGGACGACGCGCTTTACCTCGCCGATGATCCTACCCGTCCCGCCAGCTTCGATCCTGTTCTGGTCCTCTCCCACCTCGCCTGCGCCGATACCCCGTCTTCGCCCATGAACAGGGTGCAGCTTGAATCATTCCGCAGGGTTAGCGAGGCTTTCGAAGGCATCGAATCAAGCCTTTCAGCGTCTGCCGGAATTTTCCTCGGGCCCGACTATCACTTCGATCTCACCCGCCCCGGCATCACACTCTATGGCGGTGAAGCCGTCAACGAGATGGCAAACCCGATGCGGCCCGTGGCAAAAGCTGAAGCGCGCATTATCCAGATTCGCGAGGCTGGCGAAGGCCAGACGGTGAGCTATGGCGGCACGTTCCTTCTGAAACGCGCCAGCCGTCTGGCGATTGCCGCCGTTGGTTATGCCGATGGCTACCACCGTTCGCTGTCCGGTTCCGGCATTCCGTTGCGCGAAATGGGCTATGGCGGCGCTTACGGTTTCATCAACGGTTACGAAGTGCCGGTTGCAGGCCGCGTGACGATGGACCTCACCATCTTCGACGTCACCGACGTTCCGGCCAACGCCATTCGCGCTGGCGATTACATCGAACTCTTCGGCCCCAATGTGCCGGTGGATGAAGCGGCACGCGCCGCAGGCACCATTGGTTACGAAATGCTGACCGGCCTTGGACTTCGCTATGAGCGGCAATATCTGATCGACGACGAGTGACGCTTGTTTTTTGGCTCTTGGAAAGCCGGATCGACCTGTGCTATACGAGAACAAAAGGAGATCGAAATGGCCGAAATCCATCTTAGCGAGCAGGATCGTGCGTTTATTGATGAGCAGGTAAGTGCTGGCATCTACAGGAGCGCCGACGATGTCGTGGCAGCCGGTTTGCGGTTGTTGGGCAGCGAAGAAGGAAAATTGGTAGAGCTTCAGCGGCTTATTCAGGAAGGACTGGATGATGTCGAAGCAGGACGTGTTCATCGATATGGCTCAGCAGATGAATTCCTGAATGACATCAAGCGCATGGCAAAAGAACGCCAAATGAAGACGGGGACAGGCCATTAAAACGCGTGAACCTGTGTGGACGACGACCGCAAGCGAAGACCTTCTGGAAGACTATATCTATATTGCCCGAGCTAATCCGGCGGCCGCTGACAGATTCGTTTTCGATATCGACGAGAAAGTCAGGTCTTTCTCTCATGGCGGCTTAACCGGCATAAAACGCGATGAGCTAGGCACCGGCCTGCGAAGCTTCGCATACCGCGAACGGATAATCGTTTTCCTGATCAACGACCAAGAACTCATTGTGGTGCGTATTTTGCACGGCCACCAAGACATTTCTGCAAAAAATTTCGAACAAGAAGAAAACTGACATCAATGGCCAAAGCCAAGACACAATTCATTTGCCAGAACTGCGGCACGGTACACAATCGCTGGGCGGGGAAGTGCGAGGGCTGCGGCGAGTGGAATACCATCGTCGAAGAAGACCCGATGGGTGGTATCGGCTCCGGCCCCGGCAAGACGCCGAAAAAGGGCAGACCCGTCACCCTCACCTCGCTGTCCGGTGAAATCGAAGAAGCCCCACGTATTCCGACCGGCATGAGCGAGCTGGACCGGGCAACCGGCGGTGGTTTCGTGCGCGGTTCGGCGGTGTTGATCGGTGGTGATCCGGGCATTGGTAAATCCACGCTGCTGATGCAGGCGGCGGCAGCACTTTCGCGGCGAGGGCATCGCATTGTTTATGTCTCCGGCGAAGAAGCGGTGGCGCAGGTTCGGCTTCGTGCGCAACGTCTGGGTGCCGCAGATACCGATGTTCTGCTGGCGGCGGAAACCAATGTCGAAGACATTCTGGCGACGATTTCCGAAGGCAAACGGCCTGATCTGATCATCATCGACTCCATCCAGACGCTGTGGAGCGATACGGCTGATTCTGCCCCCGGAACGGTGACGCAGGTTCGCACCGGCGTTCAGGCGATGATCCGTTTTGCCAAACAGACGGGTGCCACCATGGTTCTGGTGGGCCACGTGACGAAGGATGGTCAGATAGCCGGGCCTCGCGTGGTGGAACACATGGTGGATGCGGTTCTTTATTTCGAAGGCGACCGGGGCCATCACTACCGAATTCTGCGCACCGTGAAAAACCGTTTCGGACCCACCGATGAAATCGGCGTATTCGAAATGTCCGACAAGGGTTTGCGCGAGGTTTCCAACCCTTCGGAACTGTTTCTGGGCGAACGCAACGAAAAATCACCGGGTGCCGCCGTCTTCGCAGGCATGGAGGGCACGCGGCCCGTGCTGGTGGAAGTGCAGGCGCTTGTCGCCCCCACCTCGCTCGGCACGCCGCGCCGCGCCGTCGTCGGTTGGGATTCGTCCCGGCTTGCCATGATTCTCGCCGTGCTGGAGGCGCATTGCGGCGTGAAGCTTGGAAGCCACGATGTTTATCTCAATGTGGCGGGCGGGTATCGCATTTCTGAACCGGCGGCGGACATGGCCATCGCCTCTGCACTGGTTTCATCGCTTGCCGGTGTTGCACTGCCTGCCGATTGCGTCTATTTCGGCGAGGTCAGCCTGTCAGGCGCTGTCAGAACGGTCTCGCACACGGGACAGCGTTTGAAAGAGGCTGAAAAACTTGGGTTTTCTGCCGCATTTTTGCCTTCGGCTTCTGCGGAACTGCCGAAAGGTGCAAAAGGGCGCTGGACGGAAATCGAGAGCCTGCCGGACCTCGTCTCGCGTATTGCGGGTTCGGCTAGCCGGTTCAGACAGGTTGAAGATGAATAATGATCCTTTCGCTGGCTAAGCGGCTAGTGTATGAGGATCGCAAATTGGCACAGTGGCCCTTGTATGAAGTGCTGCGCCCCCGGAGTTGGTAAATGCCCATTACGATTTTCGACGGCATCGTTCTCGCCGTTGTCCTGTTCTCCGCTGTTCTCGCCATGGTGCGGGGGTTTTCGCGTGAAATTCTGTCCATCGCAAGCTGGGGCGGTTCCGTCGCCGCCGCTTATTATCTTTATCCGGTCCTGTTGCCCTATGCGCGCAACTACACGGATGACGACAAGATCGCCATTGCCGGTTCCGCCGGTGTCATCTTTCTCGTCGCGCTCATCATCATTTCCTTCATAACATCGCGCATTGCCGATTTTATTATCGACAGCCGCATCGGCGCGCTGGATCGCACCCTGGGCTTCCTGTTCGGTGCGGCACGCGGCATTCTGCTTCTGGTCGTCGCGGTTGCGTTCTGGAACTGGCTGGTGGACGTCAAGACACAGCCAACCTGGGTCACGCAGGCGAAATCCAAGCCATTCCTCGATGGCCTCGTTGCCAAGCTGGAAGCGGCGCTGCCAGATAATATCGAGCCGCAAATCCGGGCGCGCATCCTCGGCAAACCGGCTGAGGGCACCACGGATCAGACGCCTGCGGACGATGCTCCGGCAACAAATCCACCGGCGACAACAAATTGATGTCAAGACGCGCCTTGCAATACATGCAAGGCGCGCTATTTGTGCTAAATATTCAATATAGGCAGCAGACAGACCAAACTGGCGGAAAACTCGCCGGTTCGGTTTTTGTTTTTGGCAATAAGCAAAGGCAAGCCAGATGAATGAGCCGCTTTCGCATTCCAGTTTCAACGAAGTCCTAGATGGCGATACCTTGCATGAAGAATGCGGCGTGTTCGGCATTCTTGGCCACCCGGATGCGGCGGCACTGACGGCGCTTGGTCTGCACGCCCTGCAACATCGCGGGCAGGAAGCTGCCGGCATGGTGTCCTTCGATGGCAAGCGTTTCTATCAGGAACGCCATATGGGCCTCGTTGGCGACCATTACACCAATCCGGCAACCCTTGCCCGCCTGCCCGGCAGCATCACCATCGGCCACACACGTTATTCCACCACCGGCGAAGTGGCGATGCGCAACGTGCAGCCACTGTTTGCCGAACTGGAAGACGGCGGCATTGCCGTTGCCCATAATGGTAACTTCACCAACGGCCTGACGCTGCGCCGCCAGATTATTGCCACCGGCGCCATCTGTCAGTCCACCTCGGACACGGAAGTCGTTCTTCACCTCATCGCCCGCTCCCGCCACTCCTCCACAGCAGACCGCTTCATCGACGCGATCCGCCAGATGGAAGGCGGTTATTCGATGCTGGCGATGACCCGCACCAAGCTGATTGCTGCCCGCGACCCCACGGGCATCCGCCCGCTGGTGATGGGCGACCTCGACGGCAAGCCGATCTTCTGCTCGGAAACCTGTGCGCTGGACATCATCGGTGCGAAGTTCGTCCGTGACGTGGAGAATGGCGAAGTCATCATTTGCGAAATCCAGCCGGACGGTTCGATCAGCATCGATGCGCGCAAGCCTGTGAAGCCACAGCCTGAACGCCTCTGCCTGTTCGAATATGTTTACTTCGCCCGTCCCGATTCCGTTGTCGGCGGACGTAGCGTTTATACGACCCGCAAAAACATGGGCATCAATCTCGCCAAGGAAGCGCCGCTTGAAGCGGATGTGGTTGTGCCTGTACCGGATGGCGGCACGCCCGCCGCACTCGGCTTTGCGCAGGAAAGCGGCATTCCGTTCGAATACGGCATCATCCGCAACCATTATGTTGGTCGTACCTTCATCGAGCCCACCCAGTCCATTCGTGCGTTCGGCGTGAAGCTGAAGCATTCTGCCAACCGCGCCATGATCGAAGGCAAGCGTGTTGTTCTCGTTGACGATTCCATCGTCCGTGGCACCACGTCTGTGAAAATCGTGCAGATGATCCGCGAAGCGGGTGCCAAGGAAGTTCATATCCGCGTTGCCAGCCCGATGATCTTCCACCCGGATTTCTACGGCATCGACACACCGGATGCCGACAAGCTGCTGGCAAACCAGTATGCCGACGTCAACGACATGGCGAAATTTATCGGCGTGGATTCGCTGGCTTTCCTCTCCATCAACGGGCTTTACCGCGCCGTTGGCGGCGTTGACCGCAACCCGGCACGTCCGCAGTTCACCGACCACTATTTCACCGGTGAATACCCGACCCGCCTTCTCGACAAGAACGGCGAAGCGATGGGCAACAAGATTTCCATGCTGGCCAGCAACGGCTGATATCTTACACAGCCCGCACATCACCGTGCGGGCTTTTTCTTTGCGCATATTTCATGCGACCTTCTGGCCCATTGCTGTATCTTCCGCCGCTTCATAAGACGGCAGACGCATGACCAAATCATTCTCGGGGGGAAAATGACGACAGACCTTAAAGGCCGCATCGCACTCGTGACCGGCGCATCGCGCGGCATCGGTTATTTCACCGCATTGGAACTGGCAAAGGCGGGGGCGCATGTGATTGCCTGCGCGCGCACGGTCGGCGGCCTCGAAGATCTGGACGATGCGATCAAAGCTGCGGGCGGCACGGCAACTTTGGTGCCGTTCGATCTGGCGGATATGAATGCCATCGATGCGCTGGGCGCGTCCATCAACGAGCGCTGGGGCAAGCTGGACATTCTGGTTGCCAATGCTGGTGTTCTCGGCGTCATCTCCCCGGTTGGACACATCGAAGCCAAGGTATTCGAAAAGGTCATGACCATCAATGTCACCGCCACCTGGCGGCTGATCCGCTCGGTCGAACCGCTTTTGCTAAAATCCGATGCCGGGCGTGCGCTTATTCTTTCCTCTGGCGCACCGCATTCCTGTCGTCCATTCTGGGGTGCATACTCCACCTCGAAAGCCGCCGTTGAAGCGCTCGCCCGCACGTGGGCTGCGGAAACCGAACAGACCGCGCTTCGGGTCAACAGCATCAACCCCGGCGCTACCCGCACGGCCATGCGCGCGCAGGCCATGCCCGGCGAAGACCCGGACACCCTGCCCCATCCGTCCTCAATTGCCGCAGCCCTGCTGCCGCTGGCTTCACCGGAGCTGACGGAAACAGGCAAGATTTACGTGGTTCGGGACCAGAAATTCGTCAGTTACCGCGCACCGGAATAACGCCACGCTCCATGCATCCTCATGGCGCAGCGCTCTTGACCAAAATTGCGCGCCGCGCCATAAGGCAAGATATGAGAATGACGATCTGCACCTGTTGCTGAAACTAATTTTGCTGGTCTAACATCCGGCCAGATCGTTTTCGTCTCCCGAAAGGTCAAAAGCAGACAAACGCTCCGGTTGGGGAAACTTATCTCCCGAAGGAAATTCCGCATGTCCTTGCGCCTGAAACTCCACAATACACTGACCCGCGAAAAAGCTGACTTTCAGCCGATCGATGCCGACAATGTGCGCATGTATGTCTGCGGCCCCACGGTTTATGATTTTGCCCACATTGGCAATGCGCGCCCGGTCATCGTTTTTGACGTGCTGTACCGCCTGCTGCGCCATGTTTATGGCGATGCGCAGGTTACGTATGCGCGCAACATCACCGACGTTGACGACAAGATCAATGCGCGTGCGCTGCGGGATTACCCCCACCTGCCTTTGAACGATGCCATTCACGCCGTGACGGAAAAGACGGCACAGCAGTTTCACGCAGATGTGGCCTCACTCGGCTGCCTTGAGCCGACCATTGAGCCCCGCGCCACCGACAACATCGCCCAAATGATCGAGATCATCGAAAAGCTGATTGCGCGCGGACACGCCTATGTCGCCAGCGGCGAAGTGTTGTTCGACACCAAATCGATGAGCGATTACGGCCAGCTTTCCAAGCGCCCGCTGGATGAGCAGCAGGCGGGTGCGCGCATCGCCGTCGATGTGCACAAGAAGAACGCGCAGGATTTCGTGCTGTGGAAATTGTCGAGCCATAACGAGCCGGGCTGGGAAAGCCCTTGGGGCCTTGGTCGTCCCGGCTGGCATATCGAATGCTCTGCCATGGCCGGGCGTTATGTTGGCGAGACCTTCGATATTCACGGCGGCGGGCTGGATCTGATCTTCCCCCACCACGAAAATGAGATCGCCCAATCCCGTTGCGCCCATGGCACGCACGTCATGGCCAATGTGTGGATGCACAATGGTTTCGTGCAGGTCGAAGGCCGCAAGATGTCGAAGTCCGACGGCAACTTCATCACCATTTATGAGCTGCTGCACACGGATAAATTCGGCGGTCGCCAATGGCCGGGCGACGTGCTGCGGCTGGCTATGTTGATGACGCATTATCGCGAGCCGATTGATTTTTCGGTCAAGCGGTTGGAAGAGGCAGAGCGTCTGCTGGCAAAGTGGCCTGCGGCTGACATTGGCGATGCAGAGCCGGATCAAACGGTTCTGGATGCGCTTTCCGATGACCTGAACACGGTTGCCGCAGTGCAAGCGCTTCATGCGTTGGCACAGACCGCCAATGCCGACCCGGAACAACTACCAAGCTTCGCTGCCAGCGCCGCGCTTCTTGGCGTTCTGCCAAAAAAGGCGGAGATGGATGAGGCGATTGTCGCGGCAGTGGATGCGCTGGTTGCTATGCGTCTGGAAATGCTGAAAGCCAAGAATTTTGCCGAGGCCGACCGCATTCGCGACGATCTTTCCGCCAAGGGCATTCAGCTGAAGGACGGCAAGGACAAGGATAGCGGCGAGCGGGTTACGACTTGGGAGTTGAAGCGGTAAACTTCGATCACATTCCTTCAGCATCCTGCACTTTAACGCCGGAGCAAGCTCGCCCCCCTCTGCCCTGCCGGGCATCTCCCCCTCAAGGGGGGAGATTAGCAAGACGCACGCACCGCGCTTCATTTGCGACAGTCGAGTTGGGCAGGAACGCAGCCGCATATCGATCTCCCCCCTTGAGGGGGAGATGTCCGGCAGGACAGAGGGGGGTGCCTTGCCGCAATCTCCCTGTTGCGCTTTGTGCGCTCGTGTAAGAACTTCTCGTTACAACCCAAACCGGCGAGCCGTTCATGCCCCACACAGATGTAAAGCCGCAGCATCGCACAAACGCACGTAAGATGCGAAAGAGCATGACGGATGCGGAGGTAAAATTGTGGAATGCGCTTCGAGCCCACAGGCTTGAAGGACTAAGCTTCAGGCGACAATTGCCTATTCTCGGATATATCGTTGATTTCGCTTGTCCCTCGCATAAGCTGGTTGTCGAACTCGATGGTTTTCAACATGCGGACGAAACTGCCATGAATTATGATCGTCAAAGAACCGCCAATCTTCAGCAACATGGCTGGACCGTTATCCGCTTCTGGAACGATGACATTCTCAAAGACATCGACAATGTTTGCCTCCATATTCTGCGGGTCATAGAGGAGGACCAACCATGACAATTCACACCGGCGGATGCCAGTGCGGTGCTGTGCGGTTTCGGGTCGAGGCTGAGCTGGAAGACAGTTCTATTTGCCACTGCCGCATGTGCCAGAAGGCATTTGGTGCCTATTATGCCCCGCTGGTTTCCGTGCGCGGGACGGATTTCAAATGGACGCGAGGGGAGCCTAAGCGTTTTCAATCTTCCAGTGTGGTGCAACGGGGTTTCTGCGCAGATTGCGGCACGCCGCTGACCTATGAAGCACCAGATGGCATGGCGATTGCTGCGGGCGCATTTGATGATCCGTCCGCTTTGCCGCCGGTCATGCAGTGGGGTGTTGAAAAGAAGATCGGCTTTGTGGACAGTCTGCACACCCTACCCGCAGTAGCAACGGAAGAGGATTTGACGTCGGTGGACTATCTGGCCGATCTTGTGTCTTATCAGCACCCGGATCACGATACGGACAGTTGGCCCCAGGAGAAGAATCAATGAGCGATGCAGGTTATTCCGGCGGTTGCCAGTGTGGCGCGGTGCGGTTTCATGCGGGCAAGCTTGGCCGCCCTTCCATCTGCCATTGCCGCATGTGCCAAAAACATTTCGGCAATTTCTTCGGCGCGCTGGTCACAGCCGATCAGGCGCATCTGACATGGACACGCGGCCAGCCGAGCCTGTTCCGCTCTTCGGCCAAAATCCATCGCGGTTTTTGCAACAAATGCGGCACGCCGCTGACCTATCATCACCCCGGCGGCGTGGAGATTGCCATCGGTGCATTCGACCATCCCGAACAGATCGAGCCGCAGGTTCAGGTCAATGCGCATCTGCAATTGCCGTGGATCAAGACATTGTTTGAGAAGCCTTTAATAGAACAAAGCGTCGATCCGGCAAGCATCCTCTCCTACCAGCACCCGGATCACGATACGCACGTCTGGCCGCCTGAAGACAATGTGAACCAATGAGTGCAAAGGCATTTTCCGGCGGATGCCAATGCGGGGCGGTGCGTTACAGGATCGACGGAGATCTTCGGTATCCGCATGTCTGCCACTGCCGCATGTGCCAGAAGGCATCCGGCAATTATTTCCTGCCGCTGGGCGCGAGCAGTCGTGACCGCTTTACGCTGACACGCGGCGAGCCCAACTGGTTTCAATCGTCCGACCATATCAGGCGCGGCTTCTGCGCCTCATGCGGCACGCCCCTGTTTTATGATAGTCCCGGCTTGGATTTCATCAATGTCACGCTTGGTTCACTGGATGAGCCACAGAGCGTGTTGCCGCAGGCACAATCGAATCTTTCCAACAAGATGAGCTGGTTTTCTCATCTCGATACTTTGTCCGTTGAGCCGGAACCGGCGGATGGCGCGGGCCAGACCGTCAAAAACCGCCAGCATCCAGACCATGATACACAGCATTGGCCACCACAGGAAAAGACAGCATGAGTGAAGAATTGCGCAGCTTTTATCCGGAGATCGAACCCTTCGAGACCGGGATGCTGGATGTGGGTGATGGGCATGTGATTTATTGGGAGCGCGTCGGCACCAAGGGTGGCAAGCCTGCGGTCTTCCTGCATGGCGGTCCCGGTGGTGGCGTCAACCCGACACAGAGGCGCGTTTTCGATCCTGCGCTTTATGATGTGATCCTGTTTGACCAGCGCGGCTGTGGCCGCTCCACGCCGCACGCGCATCTGGAAGCCAACACCACATGGCACCTGGTGGCGGATATCGAAAAACTGCGCGAGAAATTCGGCTTTGACAAGTGGCAGGTCTTTGGTGGCTCCTGGGGTTCGACACTGGCTTTGGCCTATGCACAAACGCACCCGGAGCGCGTCAGTGAACTGGTGCTGCGCGGCATCTATACGCTGACGAAGCCGGAGCTGGACTGGTACTACCAGTTCGGCGTTTCGGAAATGTACCCCGATCGCTGGGAAACCTTTATCGCACCCATTCCTGAGGCAGAGCGCGGCGAGATGATGGTGGCCTATAACCGCTATCTGACCGGCACGGACCAGAAAAAGAAGCTGGAATGCGCCAAGGCGTGGAGCCAGTGGGAAGGTGCGACGATTGCGCTTGTGACGGACCAGAGCCGCGTGGATGATTTTGGCGAGGAGCAATATGCCATCGCTTTTGCGCGCATCGAAACCCATTTCTTCGTCAATGCCGGTTGGTTTGAAGAGGGTCAGCTGCAACGCGATGCCTATAGACTGAAGGATATTCCCGGCGTTATCGTGCATGGAAGGTACGACATGCCCTGCCCGCTGAAATATGCCTGGCAGCTTTCAAAGGCGTGGCCGAAGGCCGATTTGCAGATTGTCGAGGCGGCGGGTCACGCGATGAGCGAACCGGGCATTCTCGACCAGCTCATTCGTGCGACGGACCGTTTTGCCGGGAAATAAAAGGCGCCTTTTCAATGCTTTCGGTGCGCCGCCTGATATTTTGATTCAGGCGGCGTAGTCATTTTTTCAGCAAATGAAGCTTTTTTCATCACAAGCTTCACTGAAATGAATTGGTGTATAACCGCAAAGAGGAATAGTCCGGGGCAATTCCAGTCAGATTGGCAGTTTTCCATGGCAATGAACCAGACAATTCCGGCCCCGCAGTCTCGCGATAGCCTGCACGGCTTCGCCTATGCGCTCACCGCCTATATCCTGTGGGGTTTTCTGCCGCTTTATATGAAGGCCGTCGCGCATGTCTCGCCATTTGAGGTCATTGCGCACCGCGTCATTTGGTCTGTGCCAATTGCCGCATGTGTGCTGATTGCGCTTGGTCGTACGGCTGAAGTGAAGCAGGCGCTGACCTCGCCACGCATGTTGGCCATGGCGTGCCTCACGGCAACGCTGATCAGCCTCAATTGGGGTGTCTATATCTGGGCCATTGGCTCCGGCCATGCGCTGGACGCTGCCTTGGGGTATTTCATCAACCCGCTTTTCAGCATTTTTATGGGCGCCGTGCTGCTGAAAGAAAAACTCTCCCGCATACAATTGGCGGCCATTTCGCTTGTGGTGCTGGCCGTGGCGCTGCTCACCTGGCACGCTGGCACTGTGCCATGGGTGGCAATTGCGCTAACCGTTTCATGGGGTTTTTACGCCTTCTTCCGCAAAACCCTGCCGATTGGCCCCACTCAAGGGTTTCTGCTGGAAGTGCTGCTGCTGTCGCCAATCGCGCTGGCCTATATTCTGTATCTGGGCCTCAGCGGGCAAGCGCACTTCCTGTCTGAAAGCACAGTCGATACATGGCTCCTGGCGGCCAGCGGCATTGTCACCGCCACCCCGCTCATCTTTTACGGCAATGGTGCAAAACTGCTGAAACTCTCCACCATCGGCATCATGCAATACATCGCCCCGTCGATCATCTTCATCATCGCGATCTTCGTCTTCAAGGAGCAGTTCGACACGGTGCGGCTGATTGCCTTCATCATGATCTGGTCAGCACTGGTGATCTATACGGCACCGAGCCTGATGCGAAACAAGGTGGCGAAGTAGGCCGAAAGCCGACTTCGCCACGCTCGATCGTTTAAAGCTGTGAAATCACCGAGGGGTCGCCTTCGGGGTTTTGCTGTGACGCGGCGCGCTCGATGATCGCAGGCACGATATTCGTCACATCATCGATCACCAGCGGGTTGAGCAGGTGGGCGCGGTGGATGAAGCCCTGATCGCGCATGTGGCGGATCAGTTCCAGCATCGGATCCCAGAAACCATTGATATTGGCAAAGACCATCGGCTTGGCGTGACGTCCGAGCTGCGCCCAGGTCATGATCTCGACGATCTCTTCCAGCGTGCCGATGCCGCCCGGCAAGGTGACGAATGCATCAGACCGCTCAAACATCATGTGCTTACGCTCATGCATGTCCTGGGTGATGATCAGCTCGTTCAATTGTCCGAGAGAATGGCGTGTGGCCTCCATATCAACCAGAAATTCCGGTATGATGCCCGTGACTTCGCCGCCATTGGCCAAAACACCGCTGGC
Organism: Agrobacterium sp. rho-13.3; assembly: GCF_033957765.2. Lineage (NCBI taxonomy): Bacteria > Pseudomonadati > Pseudomonadota > Alphaproteobacteria > Hyphomicrobiales > Rhizobiaceae > Agrobacterium > Agrobacterium sp. rho-13.3. Next base: position 738,774 of record NZ_CP192774.1, on the reverse strand, counting down.
AACAGCGCCCATGATGCCTTTGGTACCGCCGCCGTAAACGAGGCGAATGCCATTTTCGGCGATGGATTTTCCAAGCGCGCGGCCAGCGTCCATGTAGGCAGGGTCACGTCCGGGTTGGGAACCGCAATAGACGCAGATGGATCGAATCGTTGTATTTTCTTCAGTCATGAAGGGAAGGAACTATGGGCAGAGCAATTCGTCAAGAAATTTGGCTGCCTAAAAAATGGCGGCAAAGAAAATTTGGGTGGATCATAGGCTGGAAACGCTGCTTTTGCGGGGCTGCCGCTTGTGCGCGCACGACTTAAACGTTAGCTATCGCAACTTATAAACAGGAAAGTTACCCGGAGATTGATGATGAACAACAAAAGGGCCGGACTGCTGGCGCTTATCGTGCTTGGCGTCGCGACGCTGCTGATGGTCTTCTTCGTTCTTCCACGTCTGTCCAGCGACGACAAGCCGATTGGTGATGCCATCAATCAGGCCGGAAACGCAGTCAAGAACAGCGTGGAAATGGGTAGCGAAAAAGCGGGCGATCTGCTGTCGGATGCCGCCAAGGACACCGCCAATATTGCCGACAAGGTCGGTCGCTTGGCTGCATCGGCCACCCAGTCCATCAAGGACATGACGGGCCGGTTTGCAGACAACAAGGTTCCCACCAATGAAGAGTTTGCTGCCGACCGCAAAAAGGTCGAGGACTCTTTGAAGGAGCTGGAAAACGTCGATATTCCGGACTCTCTCGATGAAACAACCTCGCGCCTGATTACCACGGCCCGCACGGCGGCGGAAAGAACGATCGCCTTCCTGCGCGGCCTGCCGACAGATGCAACGGCCGCTGCGGCTCAGGTACGCCGCCTTGCCGGTGTATTCACGGGAACGGACGATGGTGCTGTGTTGCCGCAACAGCCTGCTGCCGCAACAGCCCCAACACCTGCGCCCACCAACGCTGCGCAAGTCCCCACATTCGATGTTCTTCGCGTCGAGCCGGATGGCTCCGCTGTCATCGCGGGCAAGGCTGCACCGGGATCGAAGCTGGAAATCGTCAACAATGGTCAGGTGATTGCGCAGACGACGGTTCAAGGCAGCGGCGATTTTGCTGCCGTGCTCGAAAATCCTCTTCCTGCCGGCGACCATGAAATCATTCTTCGCGCCACGGGCAAGGATGGTCAGGCTGCACAGTCTCAGGAAATCGCAACGGTTTCCGTGCCTGCACAGAAAAGCGGTGAACTTCTTGCCATGGTGACCACACCGGGCAAGGCAAGCCGCGTGCTGACCATGCCGGAAGCGGCACCGCCAGCGCTACAGCCGCAAGCCGCGACCCCGGCCCCGGCTACGGTTCCTGCGCAAAATTCAGCGACACAGCCTCAGACGGCAGCCGCTGCACCCGCCGAAACGGCACCATCTGCCGCACCCGTGCAGGCGGAGGTTCCGTCCATCCGCGTTGTCGCAGTGGAGTTTGAAGGCTCGAAAATCTTCGTTGCCGGTTCCGCGCCTGCAAGCACCAATGTCCGCGTTCTGGTCGATGACAAGCCGCTTGGCAGTGCCAAGGCCGAAGCCTCCGGCAGCTTCGTGATCGAAGGCAATGTCGATCTCACCGTCGGCAACCACATCGTGACGGCTGAGGCGCTGGATGCGGCTGGTAATGTGACCATGCGCGTTCGCGTGCCATTTGTACGCCCCGTCACGGATCAGGCAACCGTTGCCATGCAACAGGCGCCGTCCGCACCCGCGACAAACGCGCCATCCGTTCCCGGCGTTGTCAGCGACCGCACGGCGTTCGAAGCTTTGCGGGTTGAAGTGACGAAGGCGTTTTCCATTCTTTCCGGTCTCTACAAGGATGGCAAAACACCGGCGCTGGATGAGGTTGCCGCTGCGAAATCCGCAACATCGATTGCACTTCGCTCGCTGTCTGAGTTCCGCACCGCGGCAACGGCAGATGCTGCCTTCACGGCCTTCGTGGGGGATATTGCTGCCAAGGCCCGCGCCTTGCTGTCGGTCATCGATGGATTGCCGAATGATGTTGCCGCGATTGGCAAGCAGATTGCTGGCCTCACCGGTCGCTTTGCAGAGCTGAATGCTGCGCTACCGGCCACGGCCGAACCGATCTCGGCGCAGACCACGACAGGTCCAAAAACCTTCGAACAGGCACCGTTGGCCCACAGCGACAGTGCGGTCATCATTCGCCGTGGTGACACGCTGTGGCAGATTTCGCGCCGCGTTTATGGTCAGGGTGTGCGTTACACCACCATCTATCTCGCCAATCAGGACCAGATCAAAAATCCGGACCTGATCGAACCCGGCCAGATTTTCGGTGTGCCTGAAAATGCCTTGCCGAATGCGGAAGAACTGCACCGCAAGCGCCTGACCGGACAGTGATCTCAACCTGCGCGGCATTGCAAAGGCGATGTGCGAATATTATCTAACGTAAAAGACGGCGGCACACATGTGGGCCGCCGTCTTGCTGTCTGCATTCCCCGCAGACGCCGGAGCAAAGCATGAGCAATAACAAAAAGACGATTTCAGCGGATTCCAGCAATCCGACCCAGACGCTTCGCAATCTTTGGCCCTATATGTGGCCAGACGGCAGGCCAGACCTGAAGATGCGTGTGATCTGGGCAACCGCCTTTCTCATCCTTGCAAAGCTGGTGCTGATTTCCGTTCCCTATTTCTTCAAATGGGCAACGGATGCGCTGAACGGCAAAATGGATATTGCAGGCCTCGTTCCGGTTTTCCTGCTGGGTGCCGTTGCACTGGTCATCGCTTATAATCTGACGCGGCTTATTCAGGTGGGCTTGAACCAGTTGCGCGACAGTCTGTTTGCCAGCGTGGGTCAACATGCGGTGCGCCAACTGGCCTACAGAACCTTCGTGCATATGCACAAGCTTTCTCTGCGCTTTCATCTGGAACGCAAGACGGGCGGGCTGTCGCGCATCATAGAGCGCGGCACGAAGGGTATCGAAACCATCGTCCGCTTCACCATTCTCAACACCGCCCCAACCTTCATCGAATTCCTGCTGACCGCCGTAATCTTCTGGCTGTCCTACGGGTTCTGGTACGTGGCGATCACCACAGTCACGGTCTGGGCCTATATCTGGTTTACGGTGAAGGCCAGCAATTGGCGCATCTCCATACGCCGTTCCATGAATGACAGCGACACGGACGCCAACACCAAGGCCATCGATTCGCTGTTGAATTTCGAAACCGTCAAATATTTCGGCAATGAGGATATGGAGGCCCGCCGCTTCGATAGCTCCATGGCGAAGTACGAAAAATCCGCGACCGCGATCTGGACATCGCTCGGCTGGCTGAACTTCGGCCAAGGCGTGATCTTCGGCATTGGTTCGACCGTCATGATGGTGATGTCGGCCATGGCCGTGCAGCGCGGCGAACAGAGCATCGGTGACTTCGTGTTCATCAATGCGCTGCTGTTGCAGCTTTCCGTTCCGCTCAACTTCATCGGCTTCGTCTATCGTGAAATTCGCCAGGGCCTGACGGATATCGAAGAGATGTTCGATCTGCTGGAAGTGGAAGCCGAAGTGGTGGATGCGCCCCATGCCAAACCACTGCAAATCGGCGCTGGCGCACTCTGTTTTCGCGACGTGCATTTCGCCTATGATGCGGAACGCCCCATCCTCAAGGGCATTTCTTTTGACGTTCCCGCAGGCAAAACCGTGGCCATCGTCGGCCCTTCCGGCGCTGGAAAATCCACCCTCTCCCGCCTCCTCTATCGCTTCTACGATATTCAGGACGGCGCGATTACCATCGACGGGCAGGATATACGGGATCTGACGCAAAAGAGCCTGCGCGCCGTCATCGGCATGGTTCCGCAGGATACAGTGCTGTTCAATGATACGCTGGCCTATAACATCCGCTACGGACGGCCCAGTGCGACGGACGCCGAAGTGATTGCCGCGGCCAGAGCCGCCCAAATCAGCGGGTTCATCGATAAACTGCCGCACGGTTTTCAGACCATGGTGGGCGAACGCGGCTTGAAGCTGTCCGGCGGAGAGAAGCAGCGCGTTGCCATTGCCCGCACGATTTTGAAAGCCCCGCCCATTCTCATTCTCGATGAGGCGACATCGGCGCTCGACACGCACACGGAACAGGAAATCCAGAGCGCGCTGGATGTCGTGTCCAAAAATCGCACCACGCTGGTCATCGCGCACCGGCTTTCGACGGTCATCAGCGCGGATGAAATCATCGTTTTGAAGGATGGCACCATTGCCGAGCGCGGCACGCATGTCTCGCTGATTGCGGCGGGTGGGCTTTACGCGTCCATGTGGAGCCGCCAGCGGGAGGCCATTCAGGCCGAAGAGCGGTTGCGCGAAGTGCGTGAGAAGGACGATCTGGGTGTCGTGGATCGCGGTGAACCAGCGCATTGACGGGTATAACCCGCCCTCAAGCGCTGCAACACATTGCCCATGAGACTATTTGCCTGTAGTCACCAATGCGTGTTTTGTCGCGTCAGGACATGTATATCGTCGCGCAGCGACTATATAGGCAAGCGATAAGATAAATTCGGAGAAGAAAGATCAATGAGCCTGTTCGACACAATTCGCAACACCATCGTTCCCGTCCATAAGGAAGGTTATGTTTTCGTCGCAGCCTTCTTCGTGGCTTCCTTGGTGCTTGGCTGGATAGCCGAACCGCTGTTCTGGGTGGGTCTGGTTCTGACCGCCTGGTGCGCCTATTTCTTCCGTGATCCGGAACGTGTGACCCCGCAGGACGACGATCTCGTCATCAGCCCTGCCGATGGCAAGGTCTCCGCCATTCAGAGCGTTATTCCGCCGCTGGAACTGGAACTCGGCAAAGAGCCGATGGTTCGCATCTCGGTCTTCATGAACGTGTTCAACTGCCATGTGAACCGCGCCCCCGTGCGTGGCCGCATCATCAACGTGGCTTACCGCCCCGGCCTCTTCCTCAACGCAGAGGTGGACAAGGCATCCGAAGACAACGAGCGCAACGGCCTTGTCATCGAAACAGCGCATGGCAAGGTCGGCGTCGTGCAGATCGCCGGCATGGTTGCCCGTCGCATCGTGTGCTGGGTCAAGCCGAACGAGCCGGTGGATGCCGGTGAGCGTTTCGGCCTGATCCGCTTTGGTTCGCGTCTCGATATCTTCCTGCCAGCAGGCTTCCAGCCGCGCGTTTCCGTGGGCCAGACTGCCATTGCCGGTGAAACCGTTCTGGCAGAATTCGGTTCAGCCAAGGGCGCGGTCGTCAGCCGCCGCGGCTGATACTGAATAAGGGGAAGCACGCCATGGAAACGCCGACGCCTCAGCCAAGCACGAACGGCAAACACGAGATCAGCAATGACAGCGGGCGCGGTCCTCGCCTGCGGGAAATTCCACTCCGTCTCGTCATTCCCAATCTCGTCACTGTCCTCGCCATCTGCGCGGGCCTCAGCGGCGTTCGGCTTGCCTTCGAAGGCCGGTTTGAACTGGCTGTCGGCATGGTGCTGCTGGCGGCTTTCCTTGATGGCGTCGATGGGCGGCTGGCCCGCATGATGAAGGCGACATCGAAGTTCGGCGCACAGATGGATTCGCTGGCCGATATCGTCAATTTTGGTGTGGCGCCGGCTTTGGTGGTCTACGCCTATCTGCTGGATCACACCCCGTCCTTCGGATGGATCGCTGCGCTGATCTATGTCATCGCCGCAGGTCTTCGCCTCGCCCGCTTCAACGTCATGATTGAACGTGAAGTCAAAGCGCCATGGCAAAACGAGTTCTTCGTCGGTGTGCCCGCCCCCATGGGTGCCATGCTGGTGCTTCTGCCGGTCTATCTCGGTTTTCTCGGCATCGAACCCACCAAAACCTTCGCCTATATCGGCAGCGCTTATACGGTGTTGATTGGTTACCTCCTCATCAGCCGTCTGCCGGTCTGGTCTGGCAAATCCGAAAGCCGCATCCGTCGCGACTTGGTACTGCCCGCCATTTTGGCCGTTGTGCTTTATGTCGCGCTGTTGATGAGCTTCACCTGGGAAGTGCTGGTTTCAACCGTTGTCGTGTATCTCATCTTCCTGCCGTTCAGCGCCCGCCTGTGGCACAAGCGCTATGGCACGTTGACCATTGAAGATGACCATGGTGATGGACTGGATCGCGGGATTTGAGGTCAAGGCAACCGCCAGCTTCATTACGGCTGTTTGATGGCGTTCACCGCACACGAAATGTCGCAGAACGCAATTTTTAATTGATCAAATTCGCCTCGAATTTGTCACGATTTCCCAGGAGAGAGACTGTCAAGAACGCCGTCGAGTCGACGGCTTCAAGGGGAATTTCGGAGACTGAAAATGACGGAAACAAAGACCACCGAGGCACCGGCAAAGCCTGATCTCAACAGCCATTACCGCCCACTCGGCCTGAAGGCCGTGGCCGCCGCAGCGATGATGCTGACGCGCAAGCCAAAGGAGCCGAAGACGGCTTGATTTGACTGTTCAAATCACTCCGTCATCCCGGACTTGATCCGGGATCCAGCTCGATCAAGTCCTTGATCGCAAAAGACTCTTTCCGCAGCGCAGACGCGCTGCGACTGGATGCCGGGTCAAGCCCGGCATGACGGAAAACGAGTTTTAAGGTTGTCTCACCCCATCAAAACAACGACATCTGCCCATCGTCTTTTTTGACCACCTTTGCCGCAGGCTCCAGCCTCTGCGCCACTGGCTCAATCAGGTCCGCCCCCGTATTCGCGACCTTATTGACCTTATCCGACACGGGGATCATCTCGAAAAAATCCTCGTCCGCCGCTTTCATGAGGTCGATAACCTCACGCGGTTCCTGCGTTTTGCAATCCAGCCAACGCGTGAAATCCTCAGGCGAAATCACCACCGGCATACGGTCGTGAATGCGCGCGATGGAACGGTTCGCAGAGGTGGTGAGGATTGCGCCCGTATCGACCTCAGAACCATCCGCGGATGACCATGTTTCCATCAACCCGGCAAAGGCGACGATGCCGCCGTTTTTCGGTTTGATGTAATAGGCTTGTGGCTTGCCGCCCTCGTCTTTCGGCGGTCTGCGCCACTCGTAAAACCCGGTTGCCGGAATGAGAATGCGGCGGTGGCGCATCGCGGCGCGAAACGAGGCCTTGCCGATGGCCGTTTCCGACCGGGCATTGATGAGCAGCGGAAATTCCTTTGGGTCTTTGACCCAGCCGGGCATGAAACCCCAGCGCACCAGCATGGCCTGCCGGTTGGGCAGGTTGCTGCCCGGCTCAGGCTTCGTCCCCTCCACCACGATGAGAATGGGCTGCGTGGGCGCAATGTTGAAACGCCCCGGAAAATCCTCGAGGCCAATCAGATCCAGATAATCGGCGATCTCTTCCGGCGATGCATTCAAAACAAAGCGTCCGCACATGTCCCTATCCTCTTGGGCCAAACAGAATAAGCGATGCGCCGCCAAGGCAAATGATGCCGCCCGCAACATCCCAACGATCCGGCACATGGCCTTCGACACCCCACAGCCAGATGAGCGAGGCGACAATATAAATGCCGCCATAGGCCGCATAGGCCCTGCCCGCCGCCTCTGTCGGCACCATGGTCAGCAACCATGCAAAAGCCGCAAGGCACACCATGCCCGGCAATAGCCAGAGCGCGGACTTTTCCATGCGCAGCCACACCCAGAATGCGAAGCATCCGGCAATTTCCGCCAGCGCGGCTGCGGCATAGATGGCGTAGACTTTCATGTCGGTCCTCAACGTCGAATCGGCTGAATATACCGTGGCTGTGGGGCATAATATCGCAGGCACGACGAATAAAATCGCCTTGCCACTTTTCCTGCAAGGTTGAGCGTATAATCCAGGGCAAGACAGAATAAGGATACCGTATGCCCCTGCCCCAACCGGCCTCATCGGCTATCGTTCGACGTGGCGACCGTGTGCTTCTGGTGCGCCGCATCAACCCGCCGTCACAGGACATGTTTGCATTTCCCGGCGGCAGGGCTGAGCCGGGAGAAGCACCGGATGAGACGGCGCTGCGTGAGCTTCATGAAGAAACCGGCATAACGGCACGTCATCCACAGCTTTTTGCAACCTATGATCTGCCGGGATATGACGCCGATGGCACGCTGACCAGCCACTTTTTTCTGTCGGTTTTCACTGTGGAAGCCGATGACACAGCCCCTGTTTTGGCGGCAGACGATGCTGCGGATGCGGGCTGGTATACGCTTGAGGAAATCCGCGCCCTAAACGCCCCGACAAGCGTTGTGGAATGTGCCGAACGTGCTTTGAGCCAGTTGCATGCGCGCTAGAATCGCGTCTATCTGCGTAAAGTTTCCTGAAATTCCAGATTCGGTCATGCACCACTGATGAAGCCACGGGTTTATGTTTTGCTGTTTCTGGGGGTAAGCGCGGTTTTGCCGTTTGCTACGCACAGTGCTGCGCAGAAACCCGCGCCGGCTCCGCAGAAAACACCTGTTGAAGCCCTGGAAAGCAAACCGGCGCCCTATGACAACCAGCTGGCGCGGCTGTCGGAAATACTGGGCGCGGTGCAATATCTGCGCACGCTTTGCCCGGCAACGGGGTCTGAAGAATGGCGCAAGGCGATGAGCGATCTTCTGGCGGCAGATACCGCCAGCGAACCGCAGCGCCGCCAGCGCATGACTGCTGCATTCAACCGTGGCTATCGGACATTTGCGGCTGTGCACACCAGTTGCACACCGGCGGCGATTTCTGCGGAAGAGCAATACCGTATCGAAGGGGCAACACTCGCGCAAGAAATCGCGTCTAGGTTCGGAAATTAGAGGTTTATTAACCTCTTTTGACTGCGACCCGTGCCGTTTTGATAAAAGACTGTTAGAGTTATTAACAGGGTGGTAACGAGTTGCCTGCCTGTCGAGGATGAAAGATGCAAACAAGCCGTAACGAAATCCACGATATGATCGTGCATGAAAAAATGCAGGTAGCTCTGGAACATCAGAACGAGGCATGGGCCGATGGTATGGCCGATGGCATCGAGCCGGAGATCATCGCAGATGCCGCTATCGCTTTGGCCATGCGCGAGACCATCCGTATGCACGGTGAAGCAGGTGCCGAAGCGATGCTCGAATCCTTGCGCCAGCGTATGCTCGAGGGAGAATTCTCCCCTCACCGCATTATTCAGTAAGCCGGAGTTCAGTCATGTTGTGCTCTAGCAAAGGGCTTTTGCGGTCTTGCGCCGCTCTTTCCTTGATGCTTCCCCTGACGCTATCAGCTGTCAGTCTGCCTCATAACGCCTATGCGCTGTCCGAGCTTCGCCCGGTGCCCAGTACGACGAGCGAAGACAAGCCTGCGGACAAGCAGCAGCCTTTGGAACCCACGCAGGTCGAAGGTGATTCGGACGGCATTCCGATGCCAGACCCGCTGGTAAACCGCCCATCGGGACAGCAGACCGCGCCAGCGCAAAGCGACACACCGCAAATCTCGGCGCAGATCGAACATGATATCAGCAAGGCACCGGAGCCTGTGCGCCGTTTGCGCCAGCTCATCATCGATGCCGCCGCCACCGGCAATATCGAAAAGCTGCGCCCGCTCGTCAATCCCGGCCCCAATCAGGCCCGCGTGGATGGCGATGGCAGCGACGATCCGATTGCTGCGCTGAAAAGTTTTTCCGGCGATCCCGACGGTCTGGAAGTTCTGGCTATCATCATCGACCTTCTGTCCACCGGCTACGCGCATGTGGATGCCGGCACACCGGATGAAATGTACGTATTCCCCTATTTCGCTGGAAAGCCGCTCAACACGCTGACGGCACCGGAGAAGGTAGAGCTTCTGCGCATCATTACGGCGGGTGATCTGGCCGACATGCAGGAATATGGCAATTACAGCTTTTACCGCATCGGCATTTCGCCAGATGGCCAGTGGAAGTTCTTTAGCGCCGGTGATTGATCTCGCTACGCTTGCCGTTGAGGCTTAAAAAACCCAGAACGGTTCCATTTGGCCCGGAAACGGTCTAGCTGTTCGGGTAATAAACAAACCCGAACGGTAACGCCCATGTCCTCTGCCTTTCTCTCAAATCGCACATTCATCCGTGTTTCCGGCACTGGAGCCACGGAGTTTCTGCAAAATCTGATCACGCCCGATCTCGAATCACTGCCCGACGGTGAAGCACGCGCAGGCGCGCTGCTGACGCCGCAGGGCAAAATCATGTTCGAATTTCTGATCTGGCGCGATGGTACGGACTATGTGCTGGAAACGAGTGCCGACCAGCAAGACACCCTGCTTCGCCGCCTGACCATGTACAAGCTGCGCGCACCAGTGGATTTAAAGGTGGACGACGCCGAAGGCGTCAGCGTCTTCTGGGACGAAAATGCACCGGAAGGTGCGATCAAAGACAGCCGTTTTGCCAAAGCGGGTATCGCGCTTTATCGCTTGGCCGGTCCGTCCGTTTCGGGTGATGCCTCCAGCTATGATGCTCTGCGCATTGCCACAGGTATTGTCGTTGCGGGTGCCGACTACGCGCTGCAAGACGCTTTCCCCCATGATGTGCTGATGGATGTGAATGACGGCGTTTCTTTTAAAAAAGGCTGCTTTGTGGGGCAGGAAGTCGTTTCCCGCATGAAACATCGTGGCACGGCGCGGCGGCGCGTGGTGATTGTTTCTGGCGTGGCAGAGCTGCCGGCAACAGGCACGGACATTGTTGCGGGCGGCAAGCCCATCGGCACGCTCGGCACCGTTCTCGGCACCCAAGCGCTGGCCATCATCCGCACCGACCGTGCGGCCGACGCCATGGCATCGGGAGCAGACATCACCGCAGGCGGCGTTGCCGTTACCGTTGCGCTGCCCGCATGGAGTGGTCTCAGCTTTCCCGCAGTCGATCCCGCTGCCAACGCGGAGGACTGAGCGTGGCGGTGACGAAAACGCCACGCGCATGGCAACGTATGCTGTCCGGCAGACGGCTTGATCTACTGGACCCCTCGGCGCTGGACGTGGAGCTTGCCGATATCGCACATGGCCTTGCCCGCGTTGCGCGCTGGAATGGCCAGACACGCGGCGACCACGCATTTTCCGTGGCGCAACACAGCCTGATTGTCGAGACGATTTTCTGCCGCCTGAATGCGCTGGCCTCGCCGGATGACATGCTGATGGCACTGCTGCACGATGCGCCGGAATATGTGATCGGCGATATGATCTCGCCGTTCAAAGCCGTCGTTGGTGGCGGTTACAAGCTGGTGGAAAAGCGGCTGGAGGCAGCCGTGCACCTGCGTTTTGCCCTGCCGCCGCATCCGTCCAAAGACCTCAAGGACCGCATCAAGAAGGCGGATACGGTTGCGGCGTATTTCGAGGCGACGGAGCTTGCCGGGTTTTCCATGGCAGAAGCGCAGAAGTTTTTCGGCCTGCCCCGCGGCATCACCAAAGACATGTTCGAGATCGAGCCCGTTCCGGCACTGGAAGCGCAAGGCCGCTTCATGACCCGTTTCGAGGCCATCGAAACGCTTCGGAAAGCCAAACCATGAGCGCGATCATCGTTTCACCGCTGTCACGCATTGCGGAAATGGCCGTTCGCCACAAGGCCCGTGAAATGGTGACGTTGATTGCCAGGGAGCAGGCGTTTCACCGTCCCGCAGTGATTGCTCCGGAGCGTCACCTGACGCTGCAAATGAACGACATCACCTTCAAAGGCACCGACAAGCTGATCGCGCCGGATGATGTGCACGTTCAAATGCTGATCGATTTCGCCCATAAGTGGGTTCAGTCCGCACCCCTGCTGATCCACTGCTGGATGGGCGTGTCCCGCTCACCCGCCGCAGCCATCATTGCAGCACTTGCCCTTTACCCTGAGCAGGACGAAGGCGCGCTTGCCGCCCGGCTTCGCGACGTGTCTCCCTATGCCACGCCCAATGCCCGCATTGTCGAAATCGGCGACCGGCTTCTGGGCCGTGGCGGAGCATTGGTTGCCGCCATCAAAAAAATCGGCCGCGGCGCAGATGCGGATGGCAGCGTACCGTTCGTCTTGCCGCTGAAAGCGTAGAGACCGATAATTGCGGAACCCTCCTCCGCGTCGCTCGTTACCAAAACGAGCTATTTTGAAAACGAACAAGGGCATCTTATGGAACAACAGGCAACGGATCTCATCGTCGCGTCGCAGGCGGCACTTCGCCAGGCAAGCGCGCTGATGGTTCAATACTCCTTTTCGATTGTGGGCGCGTTTCTTCTTCTCATCATCGGCTGGATTGCGGCAACCCTGTTGCAGCGCTGGGCTTTTGAAGGATTGTCCCGCATTCGCGGGTTTGACGAAACGCTGGCGCGGTTCTTCTCCGGCGCAGTTCGTTATGTCGTCCTCATCCTCGTTCTCGTCATGGTGCTAGGCCAGTTCGGCGTTCAGACGGCTTCCATTCTCGCCGCTCTCGGTGCCGCCGGTTTGGCCGTTGGCCTTGCGCTTCAGGGCACGCTGCAAAATATCGCAGCGGGCATCATGCTGCTCGTGCTGCGTCCGTTTCGCGTTGGTGAATACATCGAAACCAGCGCCGTTACCGGCACCGTCGTGGAAATCGGTCTGTTCGCAACAGAATTGAAAACCAGCGATGGTCTTTACCGACTGGCACCCAATTCCACGCTTTGGAACGTGCCCATCACCAATTACAGCCGCTTCCCGTCCCGCCGCCATGAACTGAGCGTCACCGTACCAAAGGGCGAGAGCGCTGCGGAAGCACAGGACATGCTGATGGATGTCGTTCGCTCAGAAAGCCGCGTGCTGTTGGACCCCGCGCCCACAACCTTCATCGACTCCATCAGCAATGACGGTGCGACGGTGACGTTGCGCTACTGGGCGCGAAGCGAAAACTGGTTTGCCACCACGCGCGATGTCACGAAGGCGTTGAGACTTGCCTTTGATAAACGCGATGCTCAGCTGGCTGAACAAACGTTCTGACACCTACCCCATAAGGCGGCTGATCTCTTATCGGTCGCCGATCTTTTCCAAAGGGTGAACGCGCCGTCCTATTGCGCCATGGATCAGATGTGTCTATACGGCCTCATGTAACGTTATTACATATCAAATATAAACAGTATAAAGACGAGGTCCGTACGATGAAGAAAACCCTCACCCGCCTGACCAAAGTGTTTGCCATCGGCTCCATGCTGCTGGCAGCGGCGGCATCACCCTTGCTGGCCGCCGGAAACGATACATCATCGTCCAAGCCGCATAGTCACAGCCATGACCACGCTCACTCTCACGCCGATAAGGATGTCTATAACGGTTATTTCAAAGACGCTCAGGTCAAGCCGCGGATGCTCTCCGACTGGGAGGGAGACTGGCAATCGGTGTATCCGTATCTGCTCAACGGCTCGCTTGATCCCGTTATGGTGGAGAAGGCTGCACATGGCGACAAGAGCGCCGAAGAATACCGCGCCTATTATGCGATTGGCTACAAAACGGACGTCAACCGCATCGTGATCAAGGACGGGAATGTGACGTTCTATCGCGAGGGCAAGCCGCTGGAGGCGACATATGCGGACGATGGCCATGAAATTCTGACCTATAAAAAAGGCAACAGAGGCGTCCGGTATATTTTCAAGAAAATCAGCGGAGACGAAACGGCGCCGCAATTCATTCAGTTCAGCGACCACACGATCGAGCCCACCAAGGCGGAACACTATCACCTTTACTGGGGCAATGATCGCACGTCGCTGCTTGAGGAAGTGACCAATTGGCCGACCTACTACCCCGCCAACCTCGACGCCGCTGGCATCGTGAAAGAAATGTCGGCGCACTAGAGCGTTTCGGCTTTTTCTTCGAAGAGGATCGCCCCACCCTTGCGCGCGGGGCGGTCGTCAGCCGCTTACTGCCCCATGGTCGAGCGATGCGCCCAGCCGGTCATGCGTTTTTCGATCCATGCCATGACCGCGTACATGACGATGCCTTCCACGGCGAGCATAAGCAGGCCAGCGAAGACCAGTGGCACGTTGAACTGGCTCTGGGCCGAACTCATCATGTTGCCGAGGCCGTAGTTCGAGGCCACAGTTTCAGAGACCACCGAGCCAACGAAGGCGAGTGTGATGGCGACTTTCAGCGAACCGAAGAAATAGGGCATGGACCGCGGAATGCCGACTTTCAGCATGATGTCCATCTTTTTGGCGCCCAGCGCCCGCAACACGTCTTCCGTTTCCGGCTCGATCGTTGCAAGGCCGGTCGCGACATTGACGACGATGGGAAAGAAGGAAATCAGAAATGCCGTCAGCACCGCTGGCACGGTACCAATGCCGAACCAGATGACGAGGATGGGAACAAGCGCCACTTTGGGAATGGCGTTAAAGCCGATCATCAACGGGTAAAGACCGGCATAGATGGTCTTAGACCAGCCGATGAACAGGCCGATGGCGAGGCCAGCGACGACCGCCAGCGCAAAGCCGAGTGTTGTCGTATACAGCGTTTGCAGCGAGTTCTTCCAGATCGGCGACCAGTATTGCACGATGGCCTGCCCCACCCGCACCGGCGATGGCAAAATGGTCTGCGGCATTTTCAGTGCGTAAACCAGCAACTCCCACAGCGCAAACAGCGCCAGCGTATAAAGCCACGGCGCTGCCTTCACCCAGTTGATGCGTTCAACCAAGGGCTTGCGCGGCGTTGCAGCCACACGGCTTTCAACAAACATGCTCATGCCGCCACCCTCGCATGTGCGATTTCACCATGCAGCTGCTGAACCATGTCGTTGAAGCCCTTTTCATACATCAGGTCGAGTTGGCGCGGGCGTGCGAAAGGCACCTGATGCTCTGCCAGCACCCGGCCCGGCCTTGCGCTCATCACGAAAATCTTGTCGGCCAGAAACGTCGCCTCGCGCAGATCATGGGTCACGAGAATGATGGTGACGCGCTGCGCAGCATGGAGATCGCGGATGACGCACCACAGCTCTTCGCGCGTAAAGGCATCCAGTGCACCGAAAGGCTCATCCAGCATCAACAGGTCCGGCTCATGGATCAGTGCGCGGCAAAGATTGGCGCGCTGCTGCATCCCGCCGGAAAGCTGCCAGGGAAACTTGGAGCCAAAGCCTTTCAGCCCGACGATATCAAGCAGGCGCTCTGCCTTGGCAACATATTCCGCCTTGTGCGCGCGCAGTCGGCGGCGGTGTCTTTCCACGATTTCCAACGGCAGCAGAATGTTTTCCAGCGTCGTGCGCCATGGCAGCATGGTGGGGTTCTGGAAGGCCATGCCGACGATGGACACCGGCTCCGTGACCTGTTTATTCGCCACGATGACATTGCCTTTTTGCGGAATATGCAGGCCGGTGACAAGCTTCATCAGTGTGGATTTGCCACAGCCGGACGGGCCGACCACGGCTGCGAACTCACCCTTATCAACCTTGAGATTGAGGTTTGAGACGGCCAGCGTGCCAGCCGCGCCGCCATAGCGCATATCAACGCCATCGATTTCAACCAGATGAGGCATGGGGTTTCCTGTTCGTAGAATTCGTCAAAAGCCGCAGCAAATATTTTTCGTCATCCCGGACTTGATCCGGGATCCAGCAGTGCCGCGTCTGCGGCGGGAAAGAGTCCTTTTGCGATCAAGGACTTGATCGCGCTGGACCCCGGCTCAAGGCCGGGGTGACGGTAAACTCAACGGCACTCAATCACGGAAGCAAACGCTCGTCCTTCGCAGGCAGATAACTCGCATCAAAAACCTGCTCGGCCTTCACATTGCCCTTCAAACCAACGGACACTTTCAGCGTTTCGATGGAGGCGGCCAGACGCGCCGGGTCCACGCCGCCCATGCCGTGTTCAACCACATAAGGTGTCTTGATGTTCATGGCGTTCGCCATGGTCAGGCGCTGCAATTCGATGTCGGTGTTCAGCGTTTCGTTGCGCTTCAACACAGCGGCCACACCCTCTTGCGGGTTCTTGACCGAATCTGCAAAACCCTTGGCCAACGCCTTCAGGAAACCTTTGACGGCAGCCGGATTTTTCTCAGCAA
The DNA here is from genome assembly GCF_033957765.2 of Agrobacterium sp. rho-13.3. Lineage (NCBI taxonomy): Bacteria > Pseudomonadati > Pseudomonadota > Alphaproteobacteria > Hyphomicrobiales > Rhizobiaceae > Agrobacterium > Agrobacterium sp. rho-13.3. Next base: position 722,906 of record NZ_CP192774.1, on the reverse strand, counting down.
AATCAGTGTTTACCAGCACCGAGTTGCCATACAGATTCAGGCCATGTTCAGCCATCAAAATGGTGGAGATATCGTCATCCGCAATGCCCTGCGCCTTGAGGTTCAGGATAACGGAGAAAGCGAAGCCGAAAACGGCGTCCACATCACCCTTGGCCAGCATCGGTTCACGCACCGGGAAGCCGATGGACTGGATATCGATCTTGCTGTCGTCGATCTTGGCAACCTGCTTGAACGCCTTCCACTGCGCAAAAGCGCCATCCGGCGGCGGTGCGCCGAGTTTCTTGCCTTCCAGCGACTTGGGATCACCCGTGACGCCCAGCGACTTGCGGCCCACGACGGCGAAGGTCGGGCGCTCATAGACCATATAAACGGCCTTCACCTTCTGGCTCGGGTCTTCATCCAGAAACTTCATGACGGAATTGATATCGCCAAAGCCCATCTGGTAAGCGCCGGTGGCGACACGCGGAATGGCCTCGACAGAACCATTGCCGCTATCGATGGTCACGTCCAGACCTTCGGCCTTGAAGTAACCCTTGTCCAACGCCAGCAGGAAACCGGCGGCTGGGCCTTCGAATTTCCAGTCCAGTGTAAATTTAATCGGCGTTTCTGCGTAGGCCGGAGCAAACGGTATTGAGAGACCTGCGAACATACCAATAGCGGCCATAGCCGCCGTTTTTGCAAACAGCCTACGCTTCAACATTCTGATCGTTCCCCTTGGAGATTTTTTTAAGTTGCGACCATACAACCCAATTTAAACCGTCATTGCAAGCATAAATCGCACACAATTTGACCATAAAATGAATACGTCTATATAATAGGCAGTTTGGTAATTCTGTTGGCGTGTCTAGTATGAATTTTGGGCAAAACGCTGCCCCTGTCACACGATTGTTCACAATGGCAACACATCGTTCGCAATTAACGGGATTGCGAAAAAACCCGTAGCGAAGAACATAAGGCACAGCAAAAAGACGCGGGAGACACCCAAATGACATCGGCCCTTGGCATTCACCACATCACCATGATTACCCGCAAAGTGCAGGCCAATGTGGATTTTTACACCGGCTTTCTCGGCTTGAGACTGGTCAAGCGCACGGCTGGCTTTGAAGACGCCATGCAGCTTCATTTGCTTTATGGAGACCATGCCGGATCGCCCGGTTCGCTCATCACGTTCCTTGTGTGGGAAGATGGCGGGCAAGGCCGGATTGGCTATGGTCAAACGCTGGAAATCTCGCTGGCCATAGATCCCGCCAGCATAGGCTTTTGGCTGACGCGCGCGCTTCAGGCGGGCATTCGCAGCGAAGGCCCGATGGAAGAATTTGGCGAGCACGTGATTCGCCTGAAAGACCCGGATGGCATCATCGTCAAACTGGTGGGCACCAAAGCTTTTGCGCAGGCCGTGCCGCATGAAGCACCGGGCATTCCGCTGGAACACGCCATCCGCCGCATTCGCGGCGCGACCGTTTTGAGCGAAGTACCGGAAGAAACGGAAAGTTTTCTGGCAAAGCACTTCGGTTATGCCCGCGTCAGCCAGAACGGTGCCATCCGCCGCGTGGTTTCCGGCTCCGGCGATATCATCGATGTGCGCGATGCGACCGGCTTCTGGTCCAGCGCACCCGGCACCGGCACGGTGGATCACATCGCCTTTCGCGCCGCAGATATGGATGATCTGAACGAGGCGCTGGGCAACCTGAAATCCCTCAACTCCTCCACCACGAACGCGCATGACCGCAAATATTTCGCGTCGCTTTATGTGCGTGAACCCGGCGGCGTCCTGATTGAAATGGCGACGGATGCGCCGGGCATGACGGTAGATGAGCCGCTGGAAACGCTGGGCGAAGAACTGTTCATCCCGCCGCTGTTCATGCGCGATGAAGAAGACGTGCGCGTGGCGCTGCCGCAATTTTCGCTGTACGGAGAGGAACGCGTCATTTACCGCGACCTGCCTTTCGTGCACCGGTTTTACACGCCTGCGGAGCCGGATGGCAGCACGATCGTACTGCTGCACGGCACCGGCGGCAGCGAAACCAGCCTGATGGCGCTGGCGCACAAAGCCAACCCACGCGCCACGCTGCTTGGCGTGCGCGGACGCAGCACGGAGGAAGATACGGCCCGATGGTTCCGCCGTTTTGCCGACTTCACCTTTGACGAGAAGGACATTGCCGCAGAAGCTGAAGCCTTCGCCGCGTTCATGGAAGGTGCCATGCACGCCTACGGATTGGATCGTACAAACCTCAGCTTCATCGGCCATTCCAACGGTGCGAATTTCCTTGCGGCCTTCTCTGCGCTGCATCCGCATTGCGCTGCCCATGCGCTGCTTTTGCGGCCCATGCCGGTGTTGACGCACTGGCCGGAGGCCGATCTTTCCGGCAATCACTTCACGCTGGCGGCTGGCGAAACGGACCGTTACCGCGAAAGGGCGTCTGAGTTGCAGCAGCACCTTGCCAGCAATGGCGCAGCCGCCACGGTGAAAACCCTGCCCCACAATCATGATCTGGGCCTTGAGGACGTGGAACTGGCAAAGTCCTGGGCAAAAGCATTGTCCACAACCGGCCTTGCATAACCTGTTAGAAAAGGCTTAAAAAACAGGACCATATGTGGGGTTCCTATGACACTGTTCCTGTTTCTGCTGATTGTCGGTTATATCGTCGCCTTTGTTTATACGCTGACGACGAGTTTCAAGAATTCGAAGCGGCTGGCGGCGGTGGAAACGGAACTGACGAACCTCAAGGCGCAAATCGCCACCGGCGGTGTGCCGATCGCGGCGCCTGAGCCGGAAGAGCCTCTGCTTGGTGCGGAGGAAGAGGACACCCCACGTCCCCAAGCGGAGCAGGAACCGGAAGCGGAATTGCCGATTGCGGCGCGGGCCGTTGCCGATGAGGAAACGTCCGCAGCGCCCCCCGCCCGCCCGAAGGAAAGCTTCGAGAGCAAACTCGGCGCACGCTGGGCCGTGTGGGTCGGCGGCATTGCGCTCGGTCTTGGCGGCATATTGCTGGTCAAATATTCCATCGAGAGTGGCCTTCTCAGCCCCGCCGTGCGCCTCGCCATGGCAGCAGTCTTCGGTCTGCTTTTGATGGCTGCGGGTGAAGCGATCCGCCGCAAGGCCGTTCCCGGCATCGCTGCATCCTATTCCAACGCCATGATTCCCGGTGTGCTGACGGCTGCGGGCGTATTGACGCTGTTCGGCGTCGTTTATGCCGCCTATGGCATTTACGACTATATCGGCCCTACTTTTGCTTTTGTGGCTTTGGCATTGGTTGCCTTCGCCACATTGGGTCTCTCTTTGCTGCACGGACAGGCGCTGGCCGGGCTTGGCCTTTTCGGCTCCATGGTCACGCCTGCGCTGATTTCCACCGAAACGCCGAATATCTGGGCGCTGTTCGGCTTCCTCACCATCTCTTGGCTTGCCACGGCGGCGGCAGCCCGCCGCCAGCGCTGGACGGTCGTTCCTTCTCTTGCCAATACGGGTCTGGGCCTCTGGGCGCTGGGCTATATCTTCGCGTCAACCACCGTGCAGGCAGAGCCTGTGATCTTCAGCTTGCTTGCGATGATTGCCGGCACGATCTGGATCTGGCCGGGCAACAGGTTCGATCTCGAGCATCACAGCGCCGTGGTGCCGAGTGCGGATGAGGGCGAAGCCCGGAGCGAAAGTGATAAGGAGAGAAGAGCAATCCGGGTGCTGCGCCTGCTTGCCCGCTCGCCTCTGGCGATCACGCTGACGGTATCGCTGGCCGCTGCACTGCCAGCGATTGCCTTCATCATCTCCGGCTCGGGCCTGTCCATCCACCCAACCTTTGCCATGACAGCGATTATCATCGCGCTGGCAGCGCTTGGTGCCAGCCGCAATTTTGCGGTCTGGCCTGCAATTTTTGCGGCACTGACGGCGCAGGCTGGCATTTCGATTCTGGGTCAAATCGCTCTGGACTTCGTTCCGGTGCTGGGCAACGCCCCAAGTATCAGCCTGCCTGCAACCAGCGTGGGCAGCACGGGCGATATCGCCGCGGCACTTTTGCTCGGTGCCATTTTTGTGGTGTTCGGCCTGACATTCATTGCACGCAAGGGTGCGCAGGATGAAGCCTTTGCCAAGCTGTGGGCCGTTATCGTCGCACTTTTCCCGGTCTGGATCGGCGTCACCAGCTTTGCGACATTCGGCAATCTCAGCCGGGATTGGCTGCACGCGGCCTATGGTCTGGCTTTGGGCCTTACGCTTCTCGCCAGTGCCGAATGGCTGCATCGGAAAAATAACGAAGCTTACAAATGGCCGCTGAATGCGCTGCTTGTCGGCTCATTTGCTGCCTTCGCGCTGACCATCCATGCCTTGACCGAAGGGCTGGCGACAACGCTGTTGCTCCCCATCCTCGGCTTTGGTTATGTGCTGGCCACCCGGTATCGCCCATGGCCTGCTCTGCCTTGGGTCATGGCCATTGCCTGCGGTTTCGTTCTGGGTCGCATTGCGTGGGAACCCACCATCGTCGGGCCGCAGAACCTTGGCACCACGCCTGTTTTCAACGCGCTTCTGCCCGGCTACGGCATTCCCGCCGTACTGGCCATCGCGTCGGCATGGTTGCTGCGCAACTGGCCAGGTGTGCGGGCCAAGAATTTCCTGCAAGCCATTGCCAGCCTCATGGGGCTTCTGGCCATCGCAATCCTCATTCGCCACGCCATGAATGGCGGCGTGCTGAACGACGCACAGCCGACGCTTGGTGAACAGTCGATCTATACGCTGCTGACGATAGGCATGTCTGGCGTGCTGATGACGCTGGACCTGAAAAGCCCAAGCCCGGTTTTCCGATACGGCTCGATGCTGGCGGGTGTCATTGCCATGTTCAACGTGCTGGTGGCGCATTTCCTCGCCCTGAACCCGTATTTCACCGGCGAAAATACCGGCCCATGGCCGTTCCTCAACCTGCTGCTCATCGGTTATCTGCTTCCGGCAATCGCCTATGGTGGATTGGCCTGGTATGCCCGTGGCAAGCGCCCGGCGCTTTACGTTACGCTGCTGGCACTCTCAGGTGCGGCGCTTGGTTTTGCGTGGGCAACGCTTTCGGTGCGCCGTTTCTGGCAAGGGGAAAACATCGCGGATTGGAAGGGTTTCCTTCAGGGTGAAACCTACAGCTATTCCGTCGTCTGGCTTGCCATCGGCGTATTGCTGCTGCTGCTCGGTTCGCGCTTCAACGCCAAAAGCCTGCGCCTTGCCTCAGCCGTTCTGGTGTTTCTGGCCGTTGCCAAGGCTTTCCTGATTGATATGAGCAATCTGGAAGGTGTGTTGCGCGCCCTGTCCTTCATTGGTCTCGGCGCGGTGTTGATCGGCATCGGCCTGTTCTATCAAAAGATATTGACCGCACAGCCCAAGGCAGAGGCGTGACATGCAGGCCCATGCTTTTGCGCCCTACGAGGCGCTTGCCGAAACGCTGATTCCACACGCCGCCGAAGGTGATGACGGATCGCATGATCTGGCGCATATCCACCGCGTGTTTCGCAACGCCACGCGCATTCACGCTCAGGAAGGCGGTGATGGAAAGGTGCTGGTGGCCAGCGTTCTGTTGCATGATTGTGTGGCGGTCGAGAAAAACTCTCCCCTGCGCGCGCAAGCATCGCGGCTGGCGGCGGAAAAGGCCTCTGGCATTCTCAGTGACTTGGGATGGAACGACACAGAAATCCAGGCGGTCACCCATGCCATCCTGACGCATAGTTTCTCCGCCAACATCGCGCCGGAAACGCTGGAAGCCAAAATCCTTCAGGATGCGGACCGGCTGGATGCCATCGGCATGGTGGGTGCGGCGCGTTGTTTTTACATTGCGGGCCGCATGGGGTCTGCGCTTTATGATCCCGCCGATCCGCTGGCAAAAAACCGTCCGCTGGACGACCGGCGCTTTGCCATCGATCATTTTGAAAACAAGCTGTTCAAACTGGCCGATGGTTTTCAAACCGAAACCGGACGGCAGATTGCCAAAGAACGACATGAGCGATTGCAGCAGGTTCTCGACCTGTTTCTGGATGAGATATGAGGCCCACAATGCGTATCACCGAACTGAATATCTATCCGTTGAAAAGCGGTCGCGGCATCTCCCTTTCGGAAAGCGCTATTTCTGCCGAAGGCCTGCCCGGAGATCGCCGCGCCATGCTGGTCGATCCTTCCGGCAACTTCATCACCCAGCGGGAGTTGCCGGCAATCGCCGCGATGATGGTGCGCGCTGAGGGACACGGATTTCATATCTCGATCGACGACAAGGGCGAGGTTCTCGCCCACCCCTCATCGACGCGCATCGATGCGACCGTCTGGAAATCCGTTGTCAATGCATCCGTCGCAACGGATGACGTCAATACAACACTTTCCGGCTGGCTCGGACGTGAGGTCAAATTCGTGTTTTTCGATGAGCAGGCGCAGCGCATCGCCAACGTAGATTGGACCGGCAACGAAACACCCGTCACCTTTGCAGATGGCTACCAGATCCTCGTCACCACCACTGCGTCGCTGGCCGCACTGAACGAAAATATGGCCGCCAACGGCGAAGATAGCGTCGGCATGGACCGCTTCCGGCCCAATATCGTGCTGGAAACAGACGAGCCATGGGCCGAGGACGAATGGGAAGCGCTGGAGATCAACGGCATCCGCTTCGATCTCGTCAAACCCTGCGCCCGCTGCATCATGACCACGCAAGACCAGCAAACCGGCTCCCGCGACGTGCCCTCCCCCATGAAAGCCATGGGCCGCATCCGCATGTCCGCCGACCGTCGCGTGCCCGGCGTGCTGTTCGGATGGAACGTGACACCACGCGGCGTAGGCAAGATTGCGGTTGGCGATGTGGCGAAGGTTGTGGCGGCGAGGCCGGAAGGTTGGGCGATCAAGAAGAGAGGTTGAATTAATTCGTTTGGCGCTTTGCGTTCGTAAATAGTGACCGGCAATGCGTGTGGCTTACCCCCCTCTGCCCTGCCGGGCATCTCCCCCACAAGGAGGGAGATCAGCAAGGCGCACGCTTCTTACTCCTGAAGCAAGGTCCAAGATGCGCGCGAGGTTGCAACGAGTCGATCTCCCCACCTGTGGGGGAGATGCCCGGCAGGGCAGAGGGGGGTAAGCCACACCCTCCATCGGGCATGACGTCCGAGCGCCAAAAGCGAAGCACAACGCATCAACAGCGCTGATATACCCGTCAAGAAAAGTCGCTAGCCTGATATGCCCGCAAAAGATAATATTATTCTCCAGCCGGGAGAATAATCCATGTCGATTGCTATACGCACCACCAAACGCCAGCACATGCCATGGCTGATTATTCTTGCCGGATCGCTGATCGCCGTTTTTACCTTCGGTCCGCGCTCGGCCATGGGCTTTTTTCAATTGCCCATGCTGGCCGATACGAGCTGGGATCGCTCGACTTTCGGGCTTGCGATGGCGTTGCAGAACCTGTTCTGGGGGCTTGGCCAGCCGTTCTTTGGGGCGGCGGCGGATAAATACGGGACCGGGCGTGTTCTGATACTCTCGTCTCTGCTGTATGCGACGGGACTTGTGTGCATGTCCTTTGGCACATCGCCATTTTGGCTGCACTTTGGCGGCGGCGTGCTTGTGGGTCTTGGCATTGCAGCGGGGTCTTTCAGCGTCATCCTGTCGGCCTTTGCCCGCCATGTGACGCCGGAACAGCGCTCCATGGCGTTCGGCATTGGCACGGCTGCCGGTTCGGCAGGCATGTTCATTTTCGCACCCATCAGTCAGGCGTTGATTTCTAATTATGGCTGGTCTGATGGTCTGGTGTGGATGGGCGCAATGATGCTGATGGTGCCGCTTCTGGCCTGGCCGTTGCGTGGCAATTCGTCGTCCGGCACCCAGTCTCAGGCGCAGTTTCAGCAAACGGCGGGGCAAGCGTTGAAGGAAGCGCTGGGTCACAAGAGCTATCTGCTTCTGACCACGGGCTTTTTTGTGTGCGGCTTTCAGGTGGCTTTTATCACGGCGCATTTCCCCGCCTATCTGGGAGATATCGGCATTGAGCCGCGTTATGCGGTGATTGCGATGGCGCTGATTGGCTTCTTTAATATTGCGGGATCGCTTGCCGCCGGTTTCATCGGTCAGCGTTATTCCAAGCCCTATTTCCTCGCCTATATCTATATTGGCCGGTCAATCGCGGTGACCGCCTTCCTGCTGCTACCGCAATCGCCACTCTCGGTCATTATATTTGCAGCCGTGATGGGCTTGTTGTGGCTTTCCACCGTGCCGCCGACAAATGGCCTTGTCGCCATCATGTTCGGCACCCGGCATCTTGGTATGCTGGGCGGTGTGGTCTTCCTGTCGCACCAGATCGGTTCGTTCCTCGGCGTGTGGATGGGCGGCTTTCTTTACGACAAGCTTGGGTCTTATGATCTGGTGTGGTGGCTGGGCGTTATCATGGGCCTGTTTGCAGCCGCCGTGCATTGGCCGATTGAAGAACGCGCGGTACAAAGACCCGCGACGGCTTAAGCCTCTAATCAGACTGCCCGTTGGACAGCGGGCAGCGACAGTTTGGTCTCCAAAGCCTTTAATGCCGCCTGCACGAAACCGTCGCGGGTGGCATTTTCGTTCATGCCTCGTGGCTCGTAAACATGCCGGGTCAGAAAATGGTTGGTGAGGCGAAAGGCTGCGGCAAGGCTCTGGCAATCAGCCGCCTTGGACTGTTCCGTACTGAGAAACGGTGGCAGCGAAAGCATACGGTCGGCATAGGGCGCGCCTGCGGTGCGGCACACTGCCCTGCCCGTTTTGGGTGACACATAGACCAGATCGGTGCGCAGACCTGTTGCCGCGCATTCCGTCAGGTCCAGCCCGAAGCCCAGATCGTTCAGCACGGCCAGTTCAAACCGCACGAACAGTTCCCCTGCATCCGCCGGATCCGAAAGATTGTCGAGAATCACATCCAGCGCTTCGTAAAGATGCGGGTGCGGATCACGCTCCGGCAAAAGCCGCAGAAGGGCGGCCATGGCCTGCACGCCGTAAACGGCGGTGGCCGTTTCCATCAATTGCGCAGCGCGCAGTTGCAAAGGCTCTATTTTATATTCGCCCAGATGATCATCCAGCCGCGCGCGCCAGATCACCTCAACGCGGTTTCCGGGCTGTAGCACAGGTTGCATATTGCGAGAGCGGCCAGACCGCACCATGCCCAGATGGCGACCACGCGTACGGGTCATCACCTCGGCGATGACACTCGTTTCGCCAAGGCGTTTTATGCCCAGAATGATTGCGTCGTCCTGCCACTGCATGAGGTGGTTTTCTCAACGTTGAGAGGGTGTTGCCGGAAGCAGATCCGGCGCCGATTCAACACAGTATAACCGAGGCAGCGGGCTTTGCGTCTAATTTTCCATCAATCGCGCAACGAATGCCTTCAGCTCGGTTTCACCGAATGGTTTGTCCAAGAGGTGAGCATCCGCAAAATCCGGCGGAAAGCCACTGGTATCGCCATATCCACTGACGAAACCGAAGCGAATCGAATGTTCCTTGAGATGGCGCGCAAGCTCATAGCTCATGCCATCCGACAGGCTAACGTCCAGAAGCACACAATCGGGCGTGGCACGCGAAAGTGATTCCTTTGCCTGAAACAATGTGGTTGCGATGTCGATGGATTTGACGCCCATGGACTGAAGGGATGTCTCGACATCCATCGCCACGAGATATTCGTCCTCCACGATAAGAACCCGCTGAGGCAACATGTTATTACTCTTCCCAAAAAGCGCGCGACACGCGGTGTCATGCGAATCTCCCACTAAAATATATGGGATTGATTGCTATGACATCGCAGATAGACGCCAAGACGTCATTTAAAAAAGACATAGCAAAAAGGTTGAGATTACATAAGGGTATTCTAAATAAAAGGTCGTGCCTGCTTGTTATCTCGATCCCAACTGGCAATCTGGGCAAGCCCTCCATCGTCCAGAACAAGACATCCCTTGTCCGTCCAGCGGATCAGATCGCGGTCCGCAAGTTTGCGCAACGTCTTGTTTGTATGGACGATAGACAGGCCGAGCGTATCGGCCACATGCTGCTGCGTGACGGGAATCAGCCGGTCTTTTTCCATCAAACCAACGCTCGATGCCTTGTCATAGAGGAATGCCAGAAGGTATGCCGCCCGCTCCAATGCGGTGCGCCGCCCGACACTCAGCAGGTGGCTGTCCAGCATCCGCTCTTCGCTGGCGGCAATCCAGGTCAGGTCATAGGCAAGGGATGGATGGTCGCCGAACAGGCTGTTCAGCCGACCGCGTTCGAAGACGCAGAGCGTAACCGGTGACAGCGCTTCGACAGAGTGCTGCATTTCGCCCATCACGGTGCCTTGCAAACCCACAAGATCGCCCGGCATCAGGTAATTGAGGATTTGGCGACGGCCATCTTCAAGGGTTTTGTAGCGAAAACCCCAACCGTTCAGCACGGTGTAAAGGTGAGCGCTGTGGGAGCCTTCCATGAGGACAATCGCGCCCGGCTCGACAGACAGTTCGCCTGTCTTAAAACGGGAGACGAAGTCCAGTTCCGGCGACGTAAAATCCCGGAAATGTGAGCGCGCCCTTAAAGGACATTGCTCACAAGGTGTGGTTGAAGTTCCGTTTGGCTTTTTGGGCGACATGAAAATCCGTGAGCAACAAAACCATTAAGGCTATCAAGGGCTTCAACCCCTGACAGCCGATTTGGTTCCGTTGTGCACAATCAATTTCGTGGGAATTCCAGACCCATTTCGCGGAAGCGTTCGGGATCATCGCCCCAATTCTCGCGCACCTTCACAAACAGGAACAAATGCACCGGCTGTTCGAGGATTTGCGAGAGCTCTTTGCGGGACGAAGACGAGATAGCCTTGATGGCCTCCCCGCCTTTGCCGAGTGCTATTTTCTTCTGGCTCTCACGCTCCACATAGATCACCTGTTCGATGCGAACAGAGCCATCCTTGCGCTCTTCCCACGATTCGGTTTCGACGTGGGACGCGTAAGGCAATTCCTGGTGCAGACGCAGAAACAGCTTTTCGCGGGTGATTTCGGCGGCCAGCTGGCGCATCGGCAGATCGGAAATCTGATCCTCCGGATAATACCACGGACCCTGCGGCAGTTCCGCCGACAGGTAGTTCATCAAGTCATCGCAACCCGAACCGGTGGTGGCTGAAATCATGAAGGTGCGCTCGAAAGGCACGATCTCATTGGCCGCAGAGGCCAGCTTCAGCAAATCCTCGCGCTGCACCTGATCGATCTTGTTGAGGCAGAGGATTTTCTTCTGGCGAACATCTTTCAAGCCTTCCAGAATGTTCTGCGCATCGCCCTTCAAGCCGCGTTCGCTATCGATCAAAAGCAGAATGATGTCGGCATCCTTGGCGCCGCCCCATGCGGACGTCACCATGGCGCGGTCCAGCCTGCGGCGTGGCTTGAAGATACCGGGTGTGTCCATGAACACGATCTGGGCATTGTCATGAATGGCAATGCCGCGCATCACGGCGCGCGTCGTCTGCACCTTGTGGCTGACGATGGACACTTTTGCGCCAACAAGGCGGTTCACCAGCGTCGACTTGCCCGCATTCGTCGGGCCAATCATCGCGACGAAGCCGGAATGAGTCGGTCTGGTTTCGACATTCTCGGTGCCGCCATTGTCGGTGCTGGTATTTTCGGTATCGTTGTCGTCTGCCGGCGTGGCGTCGATTTCATGTTCTGTCATGGGGTATCCAATCAATTTGCGGCAGACGGTTTCTGCCAAACGCCTTCGCGTTCCAATAGTCGTGTTGCGGCCATCTGCTCGGCAGCGCGCTTTGAGCGATCAACGCCCGTTTCCGGCGCAACGCCGGGTATTTCAACCGTCACCGTGAAACTCGGATCGTGGTCCGGTCCGGTGCGCTCGTCAATCCTGTATGATGGGGTTGCGGTAAATTTCGCATGCGCCCATTCCTGCAATTCGGTCTTGGCATCACGCCGCCCGGCATCAACACTGACGGCGCGTTTCTGCCAGTACTTTAAAATGAACTTGCGCGAAGCCTCCAGCCCACCGTCGAGATAGATGGTCGCAATCAGGCTTTCCACCACATCGGCGCGCACGTTGAGCATGGTTTTGCCGGTCAGCTTCTTCACGTCAGAGCCGGTGCGGATGAACAGATGAAGCGCCATCTCGTCGGCAATCGCGGCGCAGGAATCAGCGCTCACGAGTTGGTTCAGGCGAACGGAAAGCTCCCCCTCCGTTGCATGGCGGAAGGTGGCAAACAGCATTTCGGCAACGCACAGGCCCAGAACACGGTCGCCCAGAAATTCCAGCCGCTCGTAATTGCCTTCTTTGGCAGAACGGGCGCTTGCATGTGTCAAGGCCCGGTCAAGCCGGGCCTTTTCCTTGAATTCGTAACCGATGAGAGCTTCCAGACGGCCAATTTCGTCCATCGAAAGCGGCTTGGCCTTACTCATTTCACGCCCTTGAACAGACGGTCCCAACGCATGTTGGCAGGCCAGTCCCAAATACGGCTGAACGGTGTGTCGTTGCCAAGCGAGAAGAAGATGACGCTTGCGCGACCAATCAGGTTTTCAGCAGGCACGAAACCAACGTCGAAACGGCTGTCCAGCGAGTTGTCGCGGTTGTCGCCCATCATGAAATAATGGCCTTCCGGCACGATGAATTCGCGGGTGTTGTCGCCACGCGAGTCAGGCGACTGGTCCAGCGTGTCATAGGTCACGCCGTTGTCCAGCGTTTCGCGGAACACAGGCACGTTGGCGCCGGGATCAGCACGGTAATCAGAGGTGAATACGCCGTCTGCCTGCTTGGGAACAGGGGTGCCATTGATGAACAATACGCCGTTCGTCACCTGAATGCGGTCACCCGGCAGGCCAACGAGGCGCTTGATGTAATCGACATCAGGGTTTGGCGGCAGGCGGAACACCACCACATCGCCACGCTTGGGTTCGCTGAATTCCAGAATACGACCGGAAAACAGGTTCGGCGAAAACGGCAGCGAATATTTCGAATAGCCGTAGGAGAACTTGTTCACGAACAGGTAGTCGCCCACCAAAAGCGTTGGCATCATGGAGCCGGACGGAATGGTGAAAGGCTGGAAAAGCACCGTGCGGATAACCATTGCCAACAGCAACGCCTGAACGATGACTTTGACGTTTTCCCAAAGGGCGCTTTGCTTCTTCTCAGCTTTTTCGGACACTTAACGACCTGCCTGCTTGTGCTTCATTTTGAGCGACTTCTCTAAAACGTTTCCAGAACAAAAGAAAGCGTTTCCATGGGTTATGGGTCTGTAAACCCGCGTAACCACCGCAATTCGACGTTATTTGGTTACCGGAAGCGCATCATTTAATGAGCGGAAGCGCTTCAATAATCACAAAGGCTTGTGCGTAAGGAAACTCATCCGTGATCGTCAGATGAATGACGGCCTCGTGGCCTGCGGGCAGAAGCTTTGCCAGCCGCGTGGCGGCGCCATTGGTCAACAGCATGGTCGGCTTGCCGCTGGGCAGGTTGACGACGCCCATGTCTTTCCAGAAAACGCCCTGCGCCAAGCCTGTTCCCAAAGCCTTGGAACAGGCCTCCTTGGCGGCAAAACGCTTTGCATAGGATGCTGCCCGGTTTTTGCGGCCATCGGATTTGGCCTGCTCGATCTTAGTAAAACAGCGATGCGTGAAACGGTCGCCGAAACGCGAGATGGAGGTCTCGATACGCCTGATATCGATGAGATCGCTGCCCATGCCTATAATCATTTGATGGCACTCAGAGCGGAATTGCGATTGGCGGCGTGCTGCGCCAGCAACTGGTGCTTTCGCGTTCTGAAACCGCGAATGATTGCGTAAACGCTGACATAGGCGATGATGGCCGACAGGGCTGCGGGAATAAGCGCGCCCACGGTCATCGGCTCCAGCACGGGCCGCCACAGTTGCAGGAAATTCATGTGGCTGAACATCGTCACGAAATCGACATGACCAGACGCGTTTGAATCACCACGTCCAAGCATGAAGTGACCCAACTCCCAGGTGGAGGCCCAGATCAGGGGAAATGTTATGGGATTGGCAAAGGTTGTGCCGAGCGCGGCAGCAACGAGATTGGCTCTCAGGATAAAACCGAGCGCCATGGCGATGATGATGTGGACGCCGAGAAAAGGCGTCCATGCGACTGCCACGCCAATCGCCACACCCGCCGCCACGGAATAGGGCGAAGCCGACAGCCGCACGAGCTTCAGCTTCATATAACGAAGCGAACGGCGAAATCCCATGCGCGGCCAAATCATGGCGCGCAATCTTTCAAGAGAACCAACGGGTGTACGGCGACGAAACGGCATGGTGCCAACTTATTGCATCATTTCGATTACGCCAAGGGGAGAAAGTCTCGACCCCGACCCGAATGGCGCATTTCAAACGCGCCATCTTACGCTGTACGTCGGTAAACCGGCATACTTACACACCGACATGGCCGGTATGCATTTTTGAGTTAACGGCGGAACATGCCACGGTCAACTTCACGCTGGCGGAATTCCAGGTCGATGCGCGATGCAGAATCGCTGAGGTAATCGAATTCGCGTTCCTGAACAGTCTTGCCACGAACAGCACGGGCGATCTTACGGAGTGGTCCAAACATCTTCTTTTCCTTTTCAGAGACAACGGCCACATCATCGAATTTGGTTCGGCGGGCCGTTTTGTTTCGTCTTGATTTCTGATGTGAAGATAGTCTCGAATGCCGCTCATGACTACAGACAGGACAAGGCCGCTGCCATGCATTGAGCGCATAGCAACGGCCTTGAAGGTCACTTTTCAGGCAGAATTGCCTTAATCGAAGGCACGTTTCACCGTGGAAACGCAATCCAGGTCTTTCAATTGAGACAGAAGCTGGTTCAACTGCCGTAAATCCCAAACCTCGATATCCAGCGCCAGTTCGGAAAAATCCGTTCCGATCCGCATCATGTTCAGTCCCCGGATGTTGACATCCAGTGTTGCGATGGACTGCGCGACGGATGCCAGCGTGCCCGGCTCGTTCAACGCATTGATCATCACACGCGCCATGAAACGGGATTTGTTGGCCTCATCCAGATCCCAGCGAACATCGATCCAGCGCTCCGGTTCATCATCGAAGCGCTGAAGCGCTGGCGACTGAATAGGATAGATGGTGATGCCCTTGCCTTTTTCCATGATGCCGACGATGCGGTCTCCCGGCACGGCACCCGCCGCCCCGAAATGCACCTCGACATTATCGGAAAGCCCGCGAATCGGCAGTGGGTCTGGTCCATCCAGCACTTCGGCGGCACCATCGTCTTCCAGCACCGAGCGGGATTTGCCCGGTATCTTGAAGATCATGCCCGATGCGCTGCGCATATTGAACCAGCCATCGTCGCCGGTCATCTTCACGGTCACGCGCTCATCCTGATAATCAGGATAGACGGCACGCAACACATCCAGCGAGGACATTTCACCACGGCCAACCGCTGCGATGGCGTCCTCCACGTCCTTTTGCGCCAGCCGGTGCAGCACGGGTTTCAGCGCGTCACGCGAGAACGGCTTGCCTGCGCGCTCGAATGTGCGCTCCAGAATGCGATACCCAAGGCCTGCATATTGTTTACGAATGGCCATGCGCGTCGCACGGCGAATGGCGGAGCGCGCCTTGCCGGTCACGACCACCTCTTCCCATGCGGCAGGCGGAACCTGCACGCCGGAGCGAATGATCTCGACCTCGTCACCATTGTTCAGACGCGTCACCAGCGGCATGATGCGACCGTTGATCTTGGCGCCAACGGTGGTGTCACCGATATTGGTGTGAACCGCATAGGCAAAATCGATCGGCGTGGCACCACGCGGCAGCGCAATGAGCTTGCCTTTGGGTGTGAAACAGAACACCTGATCCTGAAACAGCTCAAGCTTGGTGTGCTCCAGAAACTCTTCCGGCGTATCGCCTTCCGCCAGTGCTTCGATGGTGTGGCGCAGCCAGGAATAGGCGTTGGATTCGGGCGACAACACATCGCCGTCGGCAATCTCGCCATCCTTGTAAAGCGCATGGGCGGCAATGCCCAATTCGGCAATCTCATGCATACGCTTTGTGCGAATTTGCAGTTCGATGCGCTGACGCGACGGACCAACGATGGTGGTGTGGATGGACCGATAATCGTTCTGCTTGGGCGTCGAGATGTAATCCTTGAAACGACCCGGCACCACGCGCCAGCGCGTGTGCACGATGCCGAGTGCGCTGTAACAGGCCGGAATATCCTGCACCAGAATGCGGAAACCGTAGACATCCGACAGTTGCTCGAAGGACAGCGATTTGGACTGCATCTTGCGGAACACGGAATAGGGTTTCTTCTGCCGTCCCTTGACGTTTGCGCCTTCGACGCCGTTGGTCAGCAGCAACTCCCGCAATTCGTCCTCGATCTTTTTGACGAGACCCTGATTGCGTTCTTCCAGCTCGTGCAGCCGTTTGGTGACGGTTTCGAAAGCCTGCGGATTAAGGTAGCGGAACGAGAGGTTTTCCAGCTCGTCGCTCATTTCCTGCATACCCATGCGGCTGGCAAGCGGCGCATAGATTTCCATGGTTTCTTCGGAAATCCGGCTGCGCTTGTCCGCAGGCATATGCTCCATGGTGCGCATATTGTGCAGGCGGTCTGCCAGTTTTACCAGCAGCACGCGCACATCGTTCGAAATCGCCAGAAGCAGCTTGCGCAGGTTTTCCGCCTGCTTGGCTTTTTTGGTGACCAGATCGAGCTTCTTGAGCTTTGTCAGCCCCTCGACCAGACGGCCGATATCTTCGCCAAAAAGTTCATCGATTTCGGCGCGCGTGGCGCTCGTGTCTTCAATCGTGTCATGCAGCAGGGCAACCGCAATCGTCGATTCGTCGAGATGCATTTCGGTGAGGATCGCTGCGACTTCCAGCGGATGCGATATGTAGGGATCGCCGTTGGCGCGCTTTTGCTGGCCATGTTTTTGCATGGCATAAACATAGGCCTTGTTCAGCAAGGCCTCATTGGCTTCCGGCTTATATTTTTGAACCCGCTCGACGAGTTCGTACTGTCGCATCATGTATGGGATGCCCCGAAAAAGAAAGCGCGCCGATGTAGGTCGGCGCACAATGCTGCATAATCTGGGTCCAGATTATGACGACAAAGCTTTACAGAGCGTAACCGGCAATTGCCCGATGACGCCTTGGTAAATCAATAATCGTCGTTCTTTTCTGGCGGCACAAGGCCTTCGATGCCGGCCAGAAGATCTTCTTCGGTCATCTGGTCGAAGTTGACGTTTTCTGGTGCATCGTCTTCCTCTGCTTCGCCATTGGCGATAGCCAGAGACACGGCAGCGGCGTCTGGCTCCGGCTCGTCCACTTCAACATGCTTCTGAAGCGAGTGGATGAGGTCTTCCTTCAGGTCGTCCGGCGAAAGCGTTTCGTCGGCGATTTCGCGCAGGGCAACGACAGGATTCTTGTCATTATCGCGATCAATCGTGATATGCGAACCTTGGGAAATCTGGCGCGCGCGATGGCTGGCCAGCAGAACCAGTTCGAAACGGTTGTCTACTTTATCGATGCAATCTTCTACGGTGACACGGGCCATTGCCTGTCCTTTGCGGTCTTTATGTCGCGGATTAACCGTCCCGATACAGGCATTGGCCGCAGAATTCAAGTTTTTCCTGATCGCGACTTGTTCACAAGCATGCGGCAACCTGCATTTTTATATGTGAGATTAAATTTTACACATAATTCTATGCAGGGGGACTGGACTGCCGATTAATGACGCTTATATGAATGCTTAATAATTTATCATGCGGATATATTCGCTAGACCGTTACTGTTTGAATTATTGGCGGCTTGTTCGCCTAGGAAGGATTTGGTTTTAATGTTCGACCCACGCGAGAAAATTGCACTCTTTATCGATGGGGCCAATCTTTATGCCGCCTCCAAAAGCCTCGGCTTTGATATTGACTATCGCAAACTTCTGAAAGCCTTTCAAAAAAGAGGCTATCTGCTGCGGGCTTATTATTACACCGCCCTGATCGAAGATCAGGAGTATTCCTCCATCCGTCCGCTGATAGACTGGTTGGACTATAATGGTTACAAGGTTGTGACAAAGCCCGCGAAGGAATTCACCGACGCCATGGGCCGCCGCAAGATCAAGGGCAATATGGATATCGAACTTGCTGTCGATGCCATGGAGCAGTCCGAGACTGTGGATCACCTTGTGCTGTTTTCCGGCGATGGCGATTTCACGACGTTGGTTGATGCGCTTCAGCGCCGGGGCCGCAAGGTTTCCGTCATCTCCACCATGTCCACACAGCCGCCCATGATTGCCGATGACCTGCGCCGTCAGGCCGATCACTTCATCGATCTGTTGTCGTTGAAAGCTGAAATTGGCCGCGATCCAAGCGAGCGCGCACCCCGCGTGACGGAACACGTCGAATCAGCCGAATAATCCACACAGCTGCCTATTTTGCTTCAGCGCACGCCTTGACCAGAGGCGTGCGTTTTTATTTTAAGTTACTAAAATGAAGTCGTTTTTTATCAAATAATTAAGCATGAAAGTGTTTTCTACCTCCATATTTCAGGCGCGGTTCCATCGCGTCGCACCTCGGGGGTTTTACGGAATGAGCGGACAGCAGGGCGGCAACCAACTCAAGGAAAGACTTGAGTTTTTAGGTTTGGGCCACGAACAGAAACAAGACCTTGCCGCATTGAAGCCGATCATTACTGCGTCTCTCGATGGCTCGTTGAACGACTTTTACAAAAAAGCGCGAGCCGTGCCGGAAACGGCAAAGTTCTTTGCCAATGAGGCCCATCTCCAGCACGCCAAGACCATGCAGATCAAACACTGGTCGCGCATCGCTTCTGCGTCTTTCGACAGTGAATATACCACAGCCGTGACTGCCATTGGCCGCACCCATGCGCGCCTTGGACTTGAGCCGCGCTGGTACATTGGCGGTTACGCACTCATTCTCGAAGGCATCATCAAAGCCGTTGTCGAGACCCAGCTCAAAGGCTTCATGGTCGAGAAGAAGGGCAAGAAGGTCGCCAAGGACATCACCGTTGCCATGAAAGCAGCCATGCTGGACATGGACTACTCGATTTCGGTCTATCTGGAAGCGCTGGCCGAAGAGCGTGTCAAAGTCGAGCAGGAACAATTGCGCATGAAGCAGGAGCAGGAACAGGTTCTGTCCGTGCTGAACCATGCCCTGAACCAGATGGCAAAAGGCGATCTCACATCGCGTGTCGATGATGAGCTTGCCGTGCAGTTCGACGGGTTGAAGAACAATTTCAACACTGCGCTTGCCAAGCTTTCCGGTGCGTTTGCCGAGATCATCGAAGAGTCGCACAAGATTTCCGGCAACACCCGCGAACTCACAGCATCCACCGACGACATGGCGCGCCGCACCGAACAGCAGGCAGCATCGCTGGAACAGACCGCCGCCGCCATCGAGCAGATCACCACGATCTCCAAACAATCCTCGCAGCGGACCCAGCAGGCGCAGGATATCGTTAAAAGCTCTGCCGAAGAGGCCGAGCGCTCACGCCACATCGTGACCGAAGCCGTGGAAGCGATGAGCGCGATTGAAGATTCCTCGCAGAAGATCACCCAGATCATCAGCGTAATCGATGAAATCTCGTTTCAGACGAACCTTCTGGCGCTGAATGCCGGTGTCGAGGCCGCCCGCGCTGGCGAGGCTGGCAAAGGCTTTGCCGTGGTTGCCCAGGAAGTGCGCGAGCTTGCGCAGCGCTCCGCCAATGCCGCCAAGGAAATCCGCACGCTGATCGATAAATCCTCGCAGGATGTGGCCAACGGCGTTTCGCTGGTCAACCGCACCGGCGAAGCCCTGAATTCCATCGGCGGCAAGGTCGACCACATCCATGAACATATCAGCGCCATCACGCAGGCGGTTCAGGAACAGGCCATGGGTATTCAGGAAATCAACTCGGCCATCACCAGCATGGACCAGTTGACGCAGAAAAACGCCGCCATGGTGGAGGAAACCAACGCCGCCACACACGGTCTGAGCGATGTCAGCGCCAATCTTGCAGCTCTGGTCAGCCGTTTTAACGTGCAAAAGTCCATGAGCTATCGGCAGCCGACATACCGGGCGGCGTGATACCGGATCAGCAGGGTATAACCTTCTCTTCCCTCATTCCTGTGCCTGTCACACGAATTCAGTCGTCGCGCGTCTGCACGGCGGGAAGAGTCCTTTCAGTCCAAAGACTTGGAACTGGCTGGGTGGGGCACAGTGCGCACGAATATCAATTTAAAAAGATAGATCGTGTACTGCCAGAACA
Source organism: Agrobacterium sp. rho-13.3 (assembly GCF_033957765.2). Taxonomy (NCBI): domain Bacteria; kingdom Pseudomonadati; phylum Pseudomonadota; class Alphaproteobacteria; order Hyphomicrobiales; family Rhizobiaceae; genus Agrobacterium; species Agrobacterium sp. rho-13.3. The sequence goes on along the minus strand of NZ_CP192774.1, from coordinate 702,721 downwards.
AATATCTAAACAAATGATTACATCCGCGTTTTCTTATGGAAATGCGGATGTTTTTGTATCACATAGGTAAACATCCCACGGTAACGATAGAAGCAGATTACGAAGGTCCATGGAAGGTATTACGCCGAAAGAGCAGCGTCGCTTGGCAGCGCTTGAAAGCTACAACGTACTCGATACGCCAAGAGAGCAGGATTTCGACGACATCGCGGCATTGGCATCGGCGATTTGCGGCACACCTATTGCTGTCGTAAACCTGATTGGCGACGGCAGACAGTTCTTCAAGGCTGAAGTTGGTCTGGGTGTTCGCGAGACGCCTCTGGACAGTTCGTTCTGCGCAAGAGCGATCCTTGAGCAAGATTTCATGGTCATTCCAGATGCCACGAAAGACCCTCGTTTCGTTTGCAATCCGCTTGTAACCGGCGAACCGCACATTCGCTTTTATGCCGGTGCACTTTTAAAATCAGATGACGGGCTGGCAATCGGCACGGTCTGCGCCCTTGGTTACGAGCCGAAAGAACTGACCGAGGGGCAAAAGACCTCGTTGCAGGCGCTTGCCCGTCAGGTCATGTCGCAACTGGAACTGCGGCGCACCCTGCATTCCATGTCGCATGATCTTGCACTGGAACGTCGCCTTTCTGCCAAACGACATATCCGCGCCAGCAAGGTAGAGTCCAAAAACGAAGAGCTTCTGGTCAATGATGCGCGCTCCAAGGCCGCGCATGATGCTGGCCGCATCGGCATATTCGAAGTCGATATCGCGACGGATGAGATGATTGTTTCCGAAGAATTCTGTCGCATCTTCGGCGTCCCGCTACAGCGACATTATGCGACGTCCGTTTTCCAAAAGCTTATCATCGACGAAGATAAAAAAAAGGCGTCCGAGGCCGTAAGCCGGGGCGATACCACGGCACCTTTGAGCGTGGAGTACCGCGTGCGGCGCGGCAGTGACCAGCGCGTTCGCTGGATCGCGCGCCGGGCACAGTTCGTTGAAGACGAGGCTGGCAAGCCCGTTAAGATGATCGGGGTCATCATCGATATCACCGACACGAAACGCAAGGATGCGCGGATCGCCGCGCTTCTTTCGCTTGGTGACCGACTGCGCGTGGGCAAGACCGTCGAGGATATCGCCCGCATCACCTCTGAAATTCTGGCCGAAGGTCTGGCCGTCAACCGTGCCGGATATTCGACCCTGAACAGCTCGACAGATAGTTTATATGTCGAGTTCAACTGGCTGGCGCCGGATGCGGTTTCCATTGCTGGCCATCACGCGCTGAATGGTTTCCGCGCGACCATCAATCGCCTTGAAGTCGGGGATACATTGGCGGTTCCCAACATCAACGCCGCAAGCTGGCTGGAGAAAGACGCCGAAGCCTATACCGCCATCGGGGTAAGATCATTCGTCAAAGTGCCGATCATCGACCGTGGCGTGTTGGTCGGCATGTTGTTTGCGCATGATTCCAAACCACGGTTCTGGAGCAAGCCCGAGCTTGATTTCGCCTGGGGCGTGGCCGACAGAGCCTATGCCGCAATTGCGCGGCTGAACGCCGAAGCGGAACAACGCATTCTCAATCAGGAACTCAGCCACCGCCTGAAAAACACCTTGTCCATCGTTCAGGCGATTGCCGCGCAGACCTTGCGCAACGTCACAGAAAAAGACGCGGTTGCCGCGTTCAATGGTCGTCTTCAGGCGCTAAGTTCCGCCCATGACGTTCTGGTGCGGCAATCATGGTCCACGGCACGGCTGCGCGAAGTGATTGAAAAAGTCATGCATCTTCATGCCTCTGACGGAAAAATCCTTGTGTCTGGCCCGGATGTTCCGCTTGGTCCAAAGGCCGGATTGTCGCTTTCACTGCTGCTGCATGAACTGGGCACCAACGCCATAAAATATGGCTCCTTGTCCACCGAAACAGGCACTGTTGAAATCAGCTGGGATGTGTCCGGCGAGGCCGACAAGCTTGTTTTGACACTGAAATGGGAAGAAAAAGGCGGTCCACCCGCGTTGGAGCCGGAACGCAAGGGCTTTGGCACCCGCCTGATCGGCATGGGCATCGCCGGAACCGGAGATGTGGAAAAGTATTTCACGCCCACCGGTTTGGTCGCGACCTTCCGTGCGCCGATGACGTTGGTTATCGAGGTCGGTGAATAAGCACCGCGCGTGAGACCACGACTAATTCTTGGGGGAAATCACCCATATCATGACGGTCTCTTAGGACCATATCTGCCCGAAAAAGCGGATCGACTTCCGGACAGAGTGGTTACTGGCTAGCGCCACCCTTGAGCAAACGGGACTTCTGACGGTTCCAGTCGCGTTCTTTTTCCGTCTCGCGCTTGTCGTGCAGCTTTTTGCCCTTGGCGATGGCAAGTTCAAGTTTCGCGCGACCTTGATCGTTGAAGTAAATCTTCAACGGCACCAGCGTCATGCCCTCGCGGTTGATGCCAATGCGCATGCGGTGAATTTCCCGCTTCGATAGCAACAGCTTGCGGCGGCGGCGTGGCTCGTGGTTAAAACGGTTGGCCTGCAAATATTCCGGCAGATGCGAGTTGATGAGCCAGATTTCGCCGCCCTCATCCGACGCATAGGATTCGGCAATATTGGCCTTGCCCTCGCGCAGAGATTTGACCTCTGTTCCGGTCAGCATGATGCCTGCCTCGTATGTATCGAGGATCTCATAGTTGAAGCGAGCCTTGCGGTTTTCCGCAACGATCTTCTTCACTACACGCTGACTGCCTTTGGGGGCCATTTTTCAATCCGTTTCATTCGCCCGCGACGCTTATTCGCGGCTTCGGCTCTTTGTTTCTCGCATGTCGTCGCCGCAAAACCGCTCCACACTTTCGCGCGACATGCTCTATGTAGTGACAAAGCTGCCAAAAGTGAAGGCGCGCGGTGGCCCGCGCACCTTTGTGTTTATCAGTTAATCAGGCCTGCATGTTTCAGCGCCGCATCGATGGCTGCTTCCGTCGCTGGCTCCAGCGTATCCATCAAGGGCGAACGCACCTTGCGGCTGCCGTTACGGGTGCGCGACAGCGCGTATTTCGTGCCGCAAACGCCGGGCTCCATAAAGATCGCCTTGTGCAGCGGCATCAGCCTGTCCTGATATTCCAGCGCCAGCGCGTAGTTGCCAGCCAGCGTTGCCGCCTGAAACTCCGCACAGAGACGCGGCGCAACATTGGCCGCCACGGAAATACAGCCAACGCCGCCATGCGCGTTGAAACCAAGCGCCGTGCCATCTTCGCCGGAAAGCTGGATGAAATCCTTGCCACAGCTGATGCGCTGTTCGGACACGCGATCCAGCTTGCCGGTCGCGTCTTTTACACCAACGATGTTTTTATGTGCCTTGACCAGCGCACCCATCGTTTCCGGCGTCATATCGATGACGGAACGCGGCGGAATATTATAGATGACGATGGGCAGCGACGTGGCTTCGGCAATGGCCGAAAAATGCGCGAACAGGCCCTTTTGTGTCGGCTTATTGTAATAGGGCGTCACCACCAGCAGCGCATCCGCACCCACTTCCTGCGCATGCAGGGCAAGCTCGATGGCTTCGCTGGTGTTGTTGGAACCCGCACCGGCGATGACCGGAACCCGTTTGCCCGCCGTTTCCACGCACAGTTCGACAACCCGTTTATGCTCGTCATGCGACAGGGTCGGAGACTCCCCTGTGGTGCCGACGGGCACGAGGCCGCTGCTGCCTTCGGCAATCTGCCACTCCACATGGGCGGCAAACGCCGTTTCGTCCACAGCGCCTTGCGCGGTGAACGGCGTAATGAGGGCGGGAATGGATCCCTTGAACATGCAATACTCCTTGCGGTGAGCCAGTTCATGCTTCAGCCGCATTCCATGGTTAAAACGAAGTCACATTAGTGTGGGGCCACGCCAGCGACAAGCCTGTTTACCGCGCGTTTTGCCCGCGAAACGCAAATAGTTCGAGCATCAACAGCAAAGCGCGAATTGTGGGAGGCAACGCTTGAAGCAACAATGCCGTGACCTAAATTTGATCAAAAGCGCTGCTTTCGGTTAAGGTTTCATTAACGCTGAAAGCGGCTAATAGAGGTCCTATTCGTCGCCGGAGCTTTGGACCGAAATATGAAGCGTTTTTCGGATAATCCGATGCTCGAACGAAACCTTGGCGCGCGGCAGGCGAGACGCTCCAAAGTCGTGAGTGATGGCATGAAGAAAACAGCTTTTGGCTTGATGGCAGCGACGCTTGCGGCAACCGTGTGGAGTGCATGGGCGGGTCCAGCGCCTGACGCCGTTATTCCGCTGCCCTTCGTGAAACCGGATGCGCCCACCCTGCCCGCTTTTTTGTCAGCCACGCCCGAAGTGACTGGATCCATCCTTCGTCCCAACGCGCCGCTGGATGTCTCTGATCTCAAGGCCGGTCTCGACGCGCTTTCCAGCCGTGACGCATTGCGGGCGATTTCCATTCGCAATGCGTTGCCCGCCACAAGTCTCGACCGCCACATATTGACCTGGGCGATTGCCATTTCAGGCCAGAAAGATGTGGCCTCCAGCGAGATTGTCACCGCACAACGCGAGTTGACCGGATGGCCAGGCACCGCAACATTCCGCGCCAATGCAGAGCGCGCCATGCTGCGGGAAAATGTGCCCGCACCGCAGATCATCGCGTCTTTCGGCGCCAACCGCCCGGAAACGCCGGAAGGCACGATTGCCTTGGCACAGGCATTGAACGCCTCCGGTCAATCCGCGCAGGCGCAAAATCTCATCCGCCAGCTTTGGATCAGCGACGGCATGGACAAGGAACTGGAGGACCGTGTTCTCAGCCAGTTTTCCAGCCTGCTTTCCACCGCCGATCACAAAACGCGCATGGATTACCTGATGTATCGCAGCCGGGTCAGTCAGGCGAAGCGGTTTGGCGATCTGGGCAAAGCGCCATCACTTTACACGGCGTGGGCCGCTGTACTCCAACGGGCGAACAATGCGCCCGCCGCGCTAAATGCCGTCGATCCGGCTTTGCGGAATGATCCTGCCTATCTCTTTGCCCGTATTGAAAATCTGCGGCATCAGCAGAAATATGAGGATGCCGCAAAGTTTTTGGCTCAAGCGCCGAAAGACCAGGGCAAACTCGTCAACCCCGGTGAATGGTGGAACGAACGCCGCATCGTGGCGCGTGGATTGGCGGACCTTGGCGACTTCAAGGGCGCCTACACCATTGTCGCAAACCATTCGGCGACATCACCAACGGACATTGCCGATGCAGAATTCCATGCGGGCTGGTATGCCCTGCGGGCACTGCACGATACCGCTTCTGCGGCCAGGCATTTCAACACCCTGTTGCAAACATCCAATCGCCCGCTTTCCGCCTCCCGCGCCAATTACTGGTTGGGGCGCACCGCCGAGGCTGGCGGACCTGGCAATGCGCGTGACTATTTCACCAAAGCCGCCGCCCATCCCGGCACATTTTATGGGCAACTCGCCGCCGCACGGATTGGCACGACCACGTTGAACGTGACCTACCCCTCTCCGACAGATGCAGACAGACAGCATTTTGCCGACCGCGAGGCCGTGCGCGCCATAGAACGTTTGGAAGCGGCCGGTTATAGCTGGCGTGCCGATGGTCTTTACCGCGCTTTGGCAGAACAGGTCGACAGTCCGGGCGAGCTTGCGATTCTTGCCTCCCGGGCGGAGAAGAACAACAATCATCAGGTTTCACTGCAAATCGGCAAAACGGCATTCAGCCGCGGCATCGATGCGGCAGCCCTCGCCTACCCCATCGGGGTCATTCCCGGCAGCGCCAATATTTCCGGATCCGGCAAAGCGCTGGCCTATGCCATCGCACGGCAAGAAAGCGCCTTCAACCCCGCCGCCGTCTCGCCCGCCAATGCGCGTGGTCTGTTGCAGCTTCTGCCCGGAACCGCAAAAGGCGTCGCCAGCCGCCACGGCATGGATTTCACGCAAGCGAAACTCACCACGGATGCCGGATACAACGCCACGTTAGGCGCCCATTATCTGGGCGAACAGATCGACAGCTTCGGCGGCTCCTACATCCTGACCTTCATCGCGTACAATGCCGGCCCCAAGCGGGTGCCAGAATGGATAACCCGTTACGGCGACCCGCGCGGCAAACCCATCGACGACGTGGTGGACTGGATCGAGCGCATCCCCTTCCCCGAAACCCGCAACTATGTGCAGCGGGTGATGGAAAACTACCAAGTCTATAAAACCCGCCTCGGTCAGAAGGCGGACATCGTCACCGATCTGCGAGATGGTCGGGCTGACTGAGCGAAATCCACATTGCCGGAGAAACCAAAGCGCCGCACCGTCGGCGCTTTTTTGTATCGGCAGAACAGCACTTGGAGTTGCGTACCCACCAAAAGAAAAAGCCCGGCTCAAGAGCCGGGCTTCCATCACTGACTAAAAGTCAGATCAGATTAGAACGAACGCTGCAAGCGAACGAAACCAGTCCAGAATTCAGGACGGTTGTCTTCGTCGTAGTAGTTCGCAGTAACCTTAGTCGCCAGACCATCGGTGATCTTGTAGTCAACTGTCAGACCAGCAGTCCAAGCATCGTTGTTGGACCAGTCAGCGTTGACGATGGAGTAACCGTCTGTCGCATCCTTAACAGCAACGTTGCCCAGCCACTGTGCGCCTGGAGTGATCGTCAAACGATCAGTTGCCTTGATTGCGTATTCAGCAGCAACAGTCCACTCGGACAGAGCGTAATAGGAGTTTACGCCAGAAGCGTACACACCAGCAAGGCCAAGCGTACCAGGACCGATATCAGCCGTTGCGATCAGGCGAACAGCGCCGTCTTCACGGTCAACGTCGTAGCCGCCGATGAGCGAAAGGCTTGCACCACCAAGCTTGGCAGCAAGGCTACCGGAAATACCGACGTTGTTGTCCTGGTTATTGAGTACGTCAGCTGCATCGAAGGAAATGCCTTCGAGTTCGTCAACGGAGAGACCAGCAGAGAAGGAGCCAGCATCGTAAACGTAACGAACCGAGTTGAACAATGTATTCGAAGACAGAAGGTCCGTTTCGCCAGAAAGATCGTCATCCCACCAGTTGTACTGCTTACCGACCTTCAGGCCGCCAAGTTCGATGAACGCCTGGTCAACAAAAACGCTTGAGCCAGATGCAGAGCCGTTGTCAGCGTTGCCGCGGAAGCCGATGAAGCCACGCAGAGCGCCGAGTTCGGTGTCTGTACGTGTATCAACTTCGAACTGGGCGCGTGTGAACGAATCCCAATCAGAGTTGCCGCCATTGCCTGTTCCAGTACCAGGACCGCCGTTACCACGCTGAAAATCAGTCTGGAAACGAATGTAACCGCCGAACTTCAGGCAAGTTTCGGTTCCAGGGATGTAGAAGAAGCCTGTGCCGAAAGCGTCGCAAACGCGAACGTATTCGAGGGGCTCAGGTTCAGCAGCAACGATTGCGTCTGCAGCCTGGGCGCCGGATACTGCTGCGAGAGCTGCAGCGGAGCCGATCAAAAGGCTCTTAATGTTCATGGTTGACCTCCAGTCAAATTCATTCAAGCAGCGGGTGGGATTGCATAAATGCAGTGCTGCTCTGGGAATATATTAGAGCTAAAAGAAGAGAGTCGCGCAATCTTGAAGGAATTGATTTTGTCACAAATGCATTGGCTTCATTTGTAGCTGTTGCCCATTCGCTACAAATTGAGCTTTCCGAGCATAAGAAATTAATACGAAGTTAACAGGAAAAGCCTTAGCTTTACCGCATGTTGCGTGAAAACGGGCTCAGCAATATCCCTTTAATTTTTTACTTTTACGAATTTCGCTTTTGCAAAATCGCCGTACACGTCTGCCCAACATGCTTTGTTCAAAGTTCGCGTTGAAAGACCACATCAAATAAAAAAAGCCCGGCTCAAGAGCCGGGCTTCCCATCACTAACCTAAGTCAGATCAGATTAGAACGAACGCTGCAGACGAACGAAGCCGTTAACCTGGTCGTCACGGTTGTCTTCGTCGAAGTAGTTAACTGCAACCTTAGCAGAGAGACCCTGTGTGATTTTGTAATCAACAGTCAAACCGGCCTGCCATGCATCGCGGTTAGAGAAGTCGTCGCCACGACGGACAGAGCTATTGATAGCTGTACCGGGGAGACCAGCGGATGTTACACCATCGGCAACGCTACCGAAGTACTGAGCGCCTGGAGTGATTGTCAGCTTGTCAGTTGCCTTGATTGCATATTCAGCAGCAACGGCCCATTCAGAACGAGCGTAGTAAGCGTTACCACCACTTGCGTAGACGCCTGCAAGGCCAAGTGTACCTGGACCGATATCAGCTGTTGCGATCAGGCGAACTGCGCCTTCTTCCTGGTCGATGTCATAGCCGCCGATAAGTGCGACAGTTGCGCCACCGAGCTTCGCGCCAACGCCAGCAGAGATACCAACGTTGTTGTCGAGTTCCTGCGTTACAACACCGTTATCAAGACGAATAAGCTGAGTGTTCAGACCTTCCAGTTCGTCAACCGAAACGCCAGCCCAGAAAGAGCCCGCATCATAGGTGTAGCGAGCGGAATTGAAGAGAGCGTTGGAAGACAGAACGTCCGATTCGCCAGAGAGGCCATCGTCCCACCAGTTGTAGAACTTACCAACCTTCAGGCCACCGAGTTCGATGAACGCCTGGTCAACGAATACGGAAGAAGAACCAGCAGAACCCTGGTCTGCGTTGCCACGGAAGCCGATGAAGCCACGCAGAGCGCCGAGTTCGGTGTCTGTACGTGTGTCAACTTCGAACTGAGCGCGTGTGAACGAATCCCAATCAGAGTTGCCGCCATTGCCTGTTCCAGTACCAGGACCGCCGTTACCGCGCTGGAAATCAGTCTGGAAACGAACGTAACCGCCGAACTTCAGGCAGGTTTCGGTGCCAGGAATGTAGAAGAAGCCTGTGCCGAAAGCGTCGCAAACGCGAACGTATTCGAGTGGCTCAGGTTCAGCAGCGACGATAGCGTCAGCTGCCTGTGCGCCGGATACTGCTGCGAGAGCTGCAGCGGAGCCGATCAAAAGGCTCTTAATGTTCATGTTGACCTCCAGTCAAGTTTCAAAAGGGTCTGGGTTCTTTAAGCTGAAGGACAGCATTCCCTGCCCCATTCCCGTGTTCTTGAAAACGGACGATCCACCGCCTCGCTTCCGTTGCTGAAAATACGGAAGCTTCCTTCACTTGCAATCGGCAAAAGCGGATAGGGCACCTTTCCAGGTCAGGTTCATTTTGTAATGTTGCTAAAAAAGCACATTTGGATGTGCGCACAGTCGAAAAGGTTTACGAACTATTAAAAAATGCCTTTTGAATCCGTGACTTATAATGATTCAGCAAGAATTCTGGTAGCTCTGTATATATTAGAAATACAACGAACAGCCTAGCTGACAGGGCTTTAGTGCGAACCAGCACCCTCTCTTTATCATGGCTATCAAGCTCAAAGTCAGTGGAGTGTGGTGGCGTAAGGCGCGCAAACGAGAATCGCACGGTCGACGATTCGCCCCTACTCCATTCGAGCTAGCTTGGGTTTCCCCTTATCGGGGCTGCTGGATCCGTTGAAAACATCAAAAGGAATGGTTCTTTTTCGTCTCTTTATAGAAAAGGCCTTGCATTCAATTTTTTTACACAATAATCAGGCGGCACCGGAGAGGTGGCCGAGTGGTCGAAGGCGCTCCCCTGCTAAGGGAGTATACGTCAAAAGCGTATCGTGGGTTCGAATCCCATCCTCTCCGCCATATGACCGACTTCAATCCCCACTTAAAATTTCCCACATCAATATTGCCGCAGTGCGGAACATTCGCTCGCCTATCGCGTTACCAACTCGGAAACAGCAAGAGGTGATTTCAGATGGCTCAGACCAAATTGAATGTTGTGGAAGATACAGTCGAGAATCAGATTGAAGAGTTGCGGTCGCAGATCGCTTCGCTTTCCAAATCCGTAACGGCACGCGCAGGTGCTTTTTCCGATGATGCATCGGAATTTGTCGATGATGCGCGTGGGCGCGTGCAACGCGCTGCCAAAACGGTCAAGGCGCAGGGCCAGAACGTAGTTGAGGCCGTGAAAGAAAATCCCGGCACAGCAACATCACTTTTGACGGTGGTTGGTGCGCTCGGTTTTGCGCTTGGTTATTGCGTCGCAAACGCGGCGAGCCAGCAGAACAACAGCAGCGGTTTCCGCTGGCGCTAACCACTCGACGCATATTTCACAACAGGCAAGGAGAGGTCATCTCCTTGCCTTTTTTGTTATTCGGCTTTTTTGTTACGTAACGGGGAGAAATACGATGAACTTTACTCACGAGATAGAAACCGCCCTCGCCGCCTTCGCTCAGGAGAACGATATCGGTCGCGAAGAGGCTGTGCAGCGCATTTTGAGAGACTGGCTTTTGCAGAAGGGCTTTCTGTTTTCCGGTGAGGAAGGTATTTCGCCGGAAAAGCTCAACGCCAGCAATGACGACTGACCAGAATCAGTAGCTGGAGGCTTTGGCAACGACCCCGCCCTTATAACGAGCCGAAAGGGATTTGAGGGCGTTGGCAAATTCCGTCACATCAGCGCCCACGGCGACAAAGGTGGCGCCGAGTTCCAGATACCGCTTATTGAATGTCTCGTTGAAGGTGAGGATGCCAGCAGCCTTGCCAGATGCGACGATCTTGATAATCGCGGCTTCGATCGTGTCCTGCACGTCTTTCTCATCAACCCGGCCCAGATATCCCATATCAGCGGCAAGATCTGCGGGGCCGATGAAAACGCCGTCAACGCCGTCTACCTTCAAAATGTTGTCCAGATCGGCGATGGCCGCGCGGGTTTCTGCCTGTATCAGAAGGCAAAGCCCGTCTGCGGCGGTTTCTGCGTAATGATCAATGGTGTTGTAGCCCGAAGCACGGGCAACAGCGGCACCCATGCCGCGAATGCCGCGTGGTGGATAATGCATGGCAGCAACCAGCGCCTCGGCCTGCGCTGCCGAATCGACCATCGGCACCAGCAATGTGCGCGCACCGGCATCCAGAAACTGCTTGATGATCCAGCTTTCACCGATTGGCACGCGCACAACCGGCTCGGCAGGCGACGTCGCAAGGGCGCGCAATTGTTCAATAATACTGCGCAGATCGTTCGGACCATGCTCTCCATCGATGACCAGCCAATCGAAACCGGCCTTGCCGGCAATCTCCGCCGTAATGGCCTCCCCCAGATCCAGCCAGAGGCCGATTTGCGGCTTGCCCTGGCTGATGGCGGTTTTGAAGCGGTTTTCTGGCACAGTCATTTGGCAGTCCTTCAGGCAAGCAGCAGTTTGAGATCGGCAGAGTGGTCGGCAAGAATGGCGCGATTCGGCTCAACGCCGGTGTCGAGCAGTTTTTTGCCGCTGACATAGGCTTTCGCGTCATTGATCGCATCCACCGCAATGAAGCGGCCTTGCCGGAAATACCAAACGGAGTGGCTGCCCTCACGCTGGCCGGGGCGAAGCACGGTCTCGTCATAACCCATATTAAAGCCAGCGATTTGCAGCTTCACATCATATTGGTCGGACCAGAACCACGGCTTTGGCTGATAGGGCTTTTCCTCGCCGTTCAAAACAAGGGCTGCGGCCTCGGCTTGATCGACCGCGTTCTGCACGGATTCCAGCCGCACCTGCGCTTCATTCAGCGGCAACAATGCGCAATCGCCCATGGCATGAATATCGGGGTCTGATGTGCGGGTGAATTGATCCACCACAATGCCGTTGCCCACATCAAGGCCAGATTCGCGGGCCAGCCGGTCGTTGGGCGTCACACCGATGCCCACGATGACGAAATCCACATCGATCACCGATCCATCGGACAGTTCGGCGGCGCTGACACGACCATCCGTGCCGATCAGCCTCACAAGACCAGTTTTCTCGCGAATCAAAACGCCATGGGCCAGATGAATGTCGCGCATAATAGTGGCGGTTTCGCTGGCGGCGACTCGCTGCAAGATGCGGTCGGCCATTTCGATCAGCGTCACCTCAAGCCCCAGCTTGCGTGCAACAGCCGCGGCTTCCAGCCCGATGTAACCGCCACCGATGACCAGAAGCTTCCGTCCTGGCTGCATTTCTTCCATCAGCCGGTCAGCATCCCGCTTGTCACGAACGGTCAACACGCCTTCCAGATCACCGCCCACGCCTGCGGGCAGGCGGCGCGGCGTTGAGCCGGTCGCCAGCGCCAGCTTGTCATAAGCGACTGTGCTGCCATCCTGCATCCGCACGGTTTTTGCAGAACGGTCTATGTCTTCCACCCAGGTCGAAAGGCGGACCTCGACGTTGTTTTCGGCAAACCATTCGGGCCCGCGAAATTGCAGGCGATCAAAGCTCATCTCGCCCATCAGATATTTCTTGGACAGCGGCGGGCGCTGGTACGGCAGCACCTCTTCAGAGCCGATAATGGTCATCGGCCTTTCGTCTTTCAGGGCGCGTAATTTGGCCGCAAGCGCAAAACCAGCCTGGCCCGCACCAACAATGACCAGTCTGCCCGCCATCTGCCGCTCCATTCACATCATAAGATGATGGCAGGCGTAACGCCAAGTACGCCGCACGTCAACCACATTAGAGGCTCCGCACGTTCTGCCCAAACCACAGCGCCAACAGCTTTGCGCAACCTTATTTCCGTAGAGACGTTGTTACGCACGACGCCACCGCGCAGAGAAACACCGTGTGGCAAAACAGGCCATAACTGGCTGAATTTTAACATTTTCGTTCAGCTTCTGGCAATGAAGCGAGCGTATGATTGCATGAAGACAAAAGGCAATCGGGAGGTTGTCATGGCGCTGAATATAAACATCGATACCAAAGACGCCGTTCCGCAGGACGAAATGTATGACAAATACACGATCGATCGTCCCGGCAAGATCACCTTCATTGGCCATCACCTCAGCGCCAAGAATACGATGCGCTGCCTCATTCGCAAGATTTCGCTTTACGGGGCGGATATAGAAGTCAGCCCGCATCTGGATTTGCCCGCCAACTTTTATCTGGAAGTTTTAGGCATTCGCGATGAGATCGGCTGCACGCTGATCCGCCGTGAAGAAGAGCAGGCAACGGTTGGCTTCAACATGTTGATCGATGCGGAGTTCCTGCACCACATTCGCCGTCTGAGTTTTGAAACGGCCGTGTAAGACGCGGCGCACCGACGAAAAACCCTTTCAAAACAGGGGCATTTTTTCTGGCTCGCCTTGCGCGGGCCAATTTTGTTTCTATTGTTGTGTGCATGTTCATCGTACACGGCAGTGTGCGCGGCTCACCCCCTCTGCCCTGCCGGGCATCTCCCCCACAGGTGGGGAGATTGGCAAGACGAGCTTACGTCACCTCAATCTCCACGTTGGAGGTGTATGAGAGGTCGCCGCAATTCGATCTCCCTCCTTGTGGGGGAGATGTCCGGCAGGACAGAGGGGGGTGAACTGCGCGCACAGCCTTGTATTACAGTCCTCCTTTCAACGGATTACGGAACCCTCTGAAATGTCCGCATTTTCGCGCTTTACACCGCTCGCCGCTTCGCTGCCGTCTTCCGTGCCTTTCGTTGGCCCAGAGGCCATCGAGCGCAATCGCAAGCTTGCCGTGAAGGCCCGCATCGGTGCAAACGAAAGCGGTTTCGGCCCCGCCCCTTCGGTTCTGGACGCCATAAAACAAGCTGCGACAGAAACATGGATGTATGCCGACCCGGAAAATTACGAATTGCGGGAAGCGCTTGCCATTTATCATGGCGTATCGCGTGAAAATATTGCCATCGGCAATGGCGTGGATGGCCTGCTGGGCGAAATCGTGCGGTTGGTGGTGGAGCCGGGCGCGCCGGTCGTGACATCGTTCGGCGGTTATCCCACCTTCAATTACCATGTGAATGGTTTTGGCGGACGGCTGGTGACGACGCCTTATCTGGACGACCACGAGAATCTGGACGGTCTGCTGGATCTCGTGATCAAGGAAAACGCGCCGCTGGTGTATTTCGCCAATCCGGATAACCCCATGGGCAGCTGGTGGGAAGCAAGCGAAGTGCTGACCTTTGCCAAAGCCCTGCCTGACACCTGCCTTCTGGTGCTGGACGAAGCCTATTGCGAAACCGCCCCGGAAAGCGCCATTCCCAGCGTTCGCGCCATGATTGGTATGCCCAATGTGCTACGGATGCGGACCTTCTCGAAGGCGTATGGGCTGGCAGGCGCACGCGTGGGATATGCCATCGGCACATTGGGAAATGCGCAGGCCTTCGACAAAATCCGCAATCACTTCGGCATGTCGCGCATCTCCGTCGCCGCAGCACTCGCCGCGTTGAAGGATCAGGCCTATTTGCGCGATGTGGTGAAACGCATCGCCAATGCCCGCGAGCGCATCTCCACCATCGCCCGCCAAAACGGCCTGTCGCCCCTGCCCTCCGCCACGAATTTCGTGACCATCGATTGCCACAAGGACGGCGCATACGCCAGAGCCATCGTGGATGGTCTGATGGAGCACGGCGTTTTCATCCGTATGCCGGGTGTGGAGCCGCTCAACCGCTGCATCCGCGTGAGTGCAGCGCCCGATGACAAGCTGAATTTGTTTGCAGACGCCTTGCCACAGGTGCTGAAAGCACTGGGCTGACGGATCACCCCCCCAATTTCAAACAATAAAAAACCGTGCCGGCCTTGTTTCTGCCGGTCACGGTTTGATGTGTCAGCGTTATAAGCTGCTTATTTATAATGTTTGTTATGTCCGGCCGGGACTGGAGGAAACCAGCCGGGGAATGTCTGGCGATCTTTGGATCGCTCTGTCTTTTTATGTCGGCCGTGGATTGCCGATTTTATCTCAGTGAACTGTCATCCAGTCGCGGGCGGCACGAAGGGCCGTTGCGAGGTCGGCTTTGCTCATGTTGCGGGCAAGATCGGCGCGCAGTGCTGCGGCCCGTTCCGACCCCTTTATCGCGGCGATGTTCAGCCATTTATGGGCCGCAATGAGGTTCACCGGGCAGCCGCGGCCTGTCGCATAAATCAGGCCGAGATTGCAGAAGACATCGGCGCGGCTCTGGCCACCGGCAACTGCCATTTCGATATCGCGAACTTCAAAGCGTGCCATCTTCGTCTATCCCTGTTTCGCTCTTAAGCATTTGTTTATTCGCCTCTTTTTAGAGGCCCTTCCGTTTGGACCGTACCGTCTTCTGCGGCTTTTCCGGTCCTTCCGGCTGGCAGGTTTTCCCTGCTCTTTCGATGTCCCCACTATGCCAAACGGGGTTCAACGGGCGCTTAAAATCCATGATTAATGGGCTGCAAACAAAGTCCAAACGATCCGTAAACTTGTGTTTTTGTTAAATATCACAAGGCCCGGAAATTAAGGACTTTCCAGACAATTTTACGAAAAATTTACGTCTGGATTTAAACCCTTCCCTAACCACGTCTCGAACTGCCATTTTGTGAACGATGATTTTTCGAGGCACGGAACAGCGAAAAAGCGGTGATTTTCGACCTCACGCATATTTCCTTTTACGTCCACGTAAATTATAAATCGGCGCATTCGCATGAGGAGTTGCGAGCGCCGGGCCTCAATCACCAGGGTTCCGGCGAAGCTGGATTGGGAGGTCCATATGAAAAGAATGATGATTCTTGCCACTGCTGCGTTTCTGATGGGCAGCACGGCCTTTGCCGCAGAGGCAATCGAAGGCAACTGGAAAACGGCCAGCGGCGAAACCGCCGTCATCGCCCCCTGCGGCTCCGCTTTCTGCGTCACCTTGAAGACCGGCAAACACGCCGGAAAACAAATCGGCAAGATGAGCGGCACCGGCAACAGCTATTCCGGCGAAATCACCGACCCGGCAAACGACAAGACCTACTCCGGCACCGGGACCGTTTCCGGCGCATCGCTGAGCATGAAGGGCTGCGTGCTGAAGATACTGTGCAAATCACAGACATGGTCGCGACTTTAAAAACAAAATGGCCCACAAGCGAACAGGGTCGCTTGTGGGCTTTACTCTCAGGGCGCCATTACCAGGGCGTCATTACCAGGGCACGGTGGTTCCATCAAAATAGAACCCGCCGGTGGGACCGGATTTGTCCTGTGCCGCCAACCACACGATACCCTTCCCTGCCTGCTCGACCGTTCGATACCCCGAATGCCCGTTGAAGTCGGTTGCGGTGTAGCCGGGATCGGCTGAATTCACATGGATACCGAAGGCCGAGAACTCCTTGGCGAAGGCCACCGTCACCGCATTGAGTGCGGTCTTGGAGCTGTTATAGGCAAGGACATTGATCCCGTGGAACTGGTTGTCGGGATCTGACAGCCAGCCAAGCGAACCAAGACCACTGCTGACCATCACGACGTTCGCGCCATCAGCGGCTTTAAGAAGCGGCAGGAAGCTTTGCGTAACCCGGATCGGGCCGAGCACGTTCGTTTCATAAACCTCGCGCACGATATCGACGGATTGCTGGCTTGGCGCGATCATCTCCCCACCCAGAATACCTGCATTGTTGATGAGAACATCGAGCTTGCCGTCCTCACTCTGCACCCGTGCGGCCGCGACCTTTACGCTCTCGTCATCGGTCACATCGATGGCCAGTGCCCGGACATCATATCCTTGCGCCACCAGCGTCGCTGCCGCAACCTTACCGCGCTCTTCATCGCGGGCTCCCAGCCATATCCGGTAGCCCAACTGCCCGAGTTGGCGAGCGGTCTCGAAGCCGATGCTTTTGTTTGCGCCTGTTATCAGAACTGTCTTGCCGGTCATTTTCGGTGTCCCTTGAGGTGTTGAAAATCGTTTTGCGTTTTTGAACCTGGGTCAATTTATACCACTGCTCAGCATCGTTTGATAATCGGCCACAAAGCGGATAGTCTGATCGCCATGGCGAACAATGATGACGTTCCAAGCTATGATGACATCTCCATCTTTCTCGACATCTGCGAGACGGACGGTTTCCGTTCGACTGCAAAGCGGCTTGGCATATCGCCCTCATCCGTCAGTGAGAAAATATCCAGACTGGAAGCGACGCTTGGCGTGCCGTTGCTGACGCGCACGACACGCAGCGTTCGACCGACAGAAGCAGGCAGAGCCCTAGCGAATCGCCTCAACCCGCTGTTCAACGAAGCAAGAGCGGCACTTCAGGATGCGGCAAGCTCTCAAGATGACGTGCGTGGGCTTTTGCGACTGAATGTTCCTGGCGCCGTCATGGTTGATATATTGCCGCCGCTGATCGAGCTTTTCCTCCAGAGGCACCCGGACGTGCGCGTTGAGTTCGTGGTTGAAAACCGGCTGGTGGACGCGACCGCCGCCGGTTGCGATGCGGGTATCCGTTATGGCGAACATCTGGCACAGGATATGATCGCGGTTCCGATCGGGCCAGCCTTCCAGCGATCGGCGCTTGCCGCCTCGCCTGCCTATCTCAAAACGCACGGAATTCCCGCCCATCCGCGTGATCTTCTGAACCATGATTGCATACGCCTGAGATTTTCCAGCGGCGCAGTCGTGGACTGGGAATTTGAGAAAGACGGTGAAGACCTGACGGTCGACCCGCAAGGCCGTCTGATTGTCGGCGTCGATGCCGTGGCGTCCGCCATAGATTTTGCCTGCTCGGGCAATGGTATCATTTACACGTTTGAAAACTGGCTGGCGCCCCATTTCGCCACTGGCGCGCTGTCGCCTGTTCTGCCGGAATGGTGGACAGGGTTTGACGGTCCGAAGCTTTACTTTTCAAACCGTTTCGTCCCCGCCCCCCTGCGCGCCTTCCTCGACCTGATTGCCGAGCAGCGCGTCAAGGCCCGTTGTGAGAGCAATCCTTGAATATCACAGCCACTGCTGGCCATTTCCGTCGGCCTGACATCCGTAAGGCGGCAGCACGTTCCCGAATGTTTCGTGCAGTTTGTCACATCCCCATTTTCTGATCGGAGATGGCATACGGCTGTTCAGCTCGATACCCACCTCGTTATAGGGGCTTTCCGCGTTGGTGACATAGCTGTACCAGCGCCAGCCCAACACTCCCAGAATGATGATGGCAACCATCGTCAGCACTTTGATAATTTTCACATCATGTCCTTATTCGTCATATGGTTTTTGGACCTTTACGCTGGCCTCTGCCAACGGATTGAAACCGATCGTCCAGCGCTTCAATCCACATGTCCTAAAACGTCATGCATAAGGGAGGCAACCCACCCGATCCCATTAACGACCCTGAACCCGAAATGAACCTGACCCTCAGCATCGGTTCAGTCCCACTGTGGCAATCTCGTGTTCAACATGAGGGGAAGCATGATGCAAAGGGGAATGGATATGGCAATCTTGATACGGCGTTGCACAATCATCGTACTTCTGATGGCGATTTTCGCCATGTCGTTTGCGTCGCTGGTGATCAACCCGAACCGCAGTTTTCAGCGCGTGAATGTGGGCGCGTCCATGGCTTGCCAGCACAGCCTTTCCAGCAACTGCCACATCACATTGTAAACGAAACGATGCTGTCTGGAATGCGCGGGCACCTCGCCGGTATGGAGCCCGCGACACGGTCATTTTGGCCGCTATCAACGATTTCCTGTTTGTTTTTCAAACGCACATATTTCTGTCGCTTGCCTGTCTAAATTGGCTCTCTATAATAGGCCATGACAATAGCAAAGCACACGATTCCGCCCCTAGGTTTCATCACGCCAGAGCCTTTCGCGCCGCAGACTTTTACGGACCCGAAAGACGCCGTCGATGCGTTGACCGCGCTTTATGAGCGCAACACGAACTTCCTGATAAAGTCCTTTACGGACCTCGCCAAAGGCGAGCCGATCGAGGGCCGTTACCGCGCCTGTTATCCGCAGGTCAGCATCGAAACGGCAAGTTTCGGCCATGTGGATTCGCGGCTGTCTTACGGTCATGTATCAGCGCCCGGCGTCTACACCACCACCATCACCCGCCCGCAGCTTTTCAGGCATTATCTGAAAGAGCAGCTGGGTCTGTTGATCAAGAACCACGGTGTTCCGGTAACGGTTGCCGAATCGGCCACGCCCATTCCGCTGCATTTTGCGTTTGGCGAAGGTGCGTTTGTGGAAGCGTCTGCTGCATCGTCGCTGGCCGATGTGCCGTTGCGCGATCTGTTCGACACGCCCGACCTCAACAACACCGATGACCTGATTGCCAATGGCGAATATGATCAGGTTCCGGGAGAGCCGGCCCCGCTTGCGCCATTTACTGCGCAACGCATCGATTATTCGCTGGCGCGCCTCAGCCATTACACGGCCACCAGCGCAAACCATTTCCAGAACTTCGTGCTGTTTACCAACTACCAGTTCTACATCGATGAATTCGCCACATGGGCGCGAAAGATGATGGCGGATGGTGGCGAGGGCTACACGGAATTCGTGGAGCCGGGCAACATCGTGACGCTGGCGGGTTCCGACCGGCCGATAACCGACATGACACTGGGCCGCCTGCCGCAGATGCCTGCTTATCACCTGAAGAAAAAGGGTCATGCGGGCATTACGCTGGTCAATATCGGCGTTGGCCCTTCCAATGCCAAAACGATCACCGACCATATTGCCGTGTTGCGACCCCATGCATGGTTGATGGTTGGCCACTGCGCAGGCCTGCGCAACAGCCAGCGATTGGGCGATTATGTGCTGGCGCACGCCTATATGCGCGAAGATCACGTTCTGGATGACGACCTGCCGGTTTGGGTTCCAATTCCCGCCTTGGCAGAAGTGCAGATGGCGCTGGAAGGTGCCGTTGCGGAAATCACCGGTTATGAAGGCTTCGAGCTGAAACGCATCATGCGCACCGGCACCGTCGCCACCATCGACAACCGCAACTGGGAACTGCGCGATCAGGCCGGGCCGGTCAAACGCCTGTCGCAAGCGCGCGCCATCGCGCTCGACATGGAATCGGCCACGATAGCCGCCAACGGCTTCCGCTTCCGCGTGCCCTACGGCACACTGCTCTGCGTATCCGATAAACCGCTGCATGGTGAGTTGAAACTGCCCGGCATGGCGACAGAGTTCTACCGCACGCAGGTGTCTCAACACCTGCAAATCGGCATCCGCGCCGTGCAAAAGCTGGCCGCCATGCAGAAAGAAACCCTGCACTCCCGCAAGCTTAGAAGCTTCTACGAGACGGCGTTTCAGTAATATTTGCTGCCAGAACCTCCTTGGTGTATGATTTTAAAAATCGATACACCAAGGACTTTGACCATGCGCACCAATATCGAACTTGA
Organism: Agrobacterium sp. rho-13.3; assembly: GCF_033957765.2. Lineage (NCBI taxonomy): Bacteria > Pseudomonadati > Pseudomonadota > Alphaproteobacteria > Hyphomicrobiales > Rhizobiaceae > Agrobacterium > Agrobacterium sp. rho-13.3. The sequence goes on along the minus strand of NZ_CP192774.1, from coordinate 682,625 downwards.
TGACGCGTTGATTGCCGAGGCGATGGAAATCACCGGCTTGTCCACGAAAAAAGCCACCGTGCAGCGTGCTTTGGAAGAGTTTGTGCGTATTCGCAGACAACAAAGCGCCCTTGAAGCTCTTCGCGGCATTGGCTGGGACGGCGACCTTGAACAGATGCGCAATGACTGGACGCCCAGGGTCGACTGGAGCCTCGAGCAACACAAATGATCGTCGTCGATACGTCGGTATGGATCTCTCTCATTCGCAACTCGGATGATGACGTCACGGAGAAATTACGCTCCTACATACCACGCGGTCTCATCATGATCGGTGACATTATTTTGCTTGAGGTTCTTCAGGGGGCGCAAACCGACCGCCATGCCGAGCACCTGCAACGGCAGTTACGGGCATTTCCTTGCAGCGCCATGTCGTCACCGCCCATGGCTATTAAAGCGGCACAGAACTACAGACACCTTCGTCAACGCGGCATTACCATCAGAAAAACCACCGATCTCATCATCGGCACATATTGCATCGAAAACGGTCATCACCTGCTGCACGCCGACCGGGATTTCGAGCCGATGGCGGAGCATCTCGGTCTTCAAATCGCATAGCTACTTCCGTGCAGGCACGAATAGCGCCAGAGCTGTGCCGATCAGCGAAGACAAAACGACCAGCAAATGCAGGTTAACCGCCGCTTTTCCGAGCGATAGCAGTGCGGCCTCATCGGAGGACGCGCCAAAGCCGATTGCGCCTGCGGTTATGCCTGCCGGATAGGTTCCGACACCGCCGGGGGCATGGACCGGCAGCACGGAGGAAAGCTCTCCCCCCAGTGCGCCGCCGAAGCCCGCGGGCAAGCTCAAACTGCCCATCAGCACCAGCACCCAGGCCAGGACCGCGATCTTCACAAACCAGTTGATAATGGTAACGCCCCATGCGCGCAGAAATGCGCGGCCATCCACAGGCAACCCCGCCTGCAATTCATGAATGATCGTTTTTGCTTTTTGGGGAGCGAGATGATGGGCGAGCTTGAACACCGGACCTCGCGCAGCAAAGGCAGCAACAGGCAAAAGCAGAAAAACAACCCAGAGCCCCCGGACCGGAACGGTGTTTTTCTCCAGGATCAACCCAAGCCCCGCAGCGGCCAGAAGCGCGTGCAGATCAAACAGCCGCATCACCAGCAAGGCGGAGGTTCCGCGTGCGAGCCGCACGTCGAACTCCTTTTTCATCAGCAGCGGAAAGCTGGTTTCGCCAGACCGAAACGGCAGCATGATGTTGAGCAGATTGTGAATTTGCACAACACGAAACAGCCGCGCAAAATGCCCTGCCGTCTGGTGCGGAAAATAATCGTAAATACGCCATGTGCGTAGAAAATAGGTCGCCAACAGCAGTGCCAGCGCTGCACATATCGGTGCCAGCCCCACCTCTTCCCACACCAGAATGATGGTGTTCCAGCCCCAGACCCACTGGATGAACCCGGCATAGGCCATGAGAATGATGATCGTCAGAAGTGCCATTGCGTTGCGGGAAAGCCACGTGGCGCTGGTCACGGTATCAGGTTTGTTCATATGGCCTGTCGCTTTGCTGGACAAACACCGGCGTGCAGTCTATCCGGCTAATTTGAATAACTCTCTGTCGCCTTCTTAGGAGAAAGCGCTCGTGCCGACAACTGCCGGACTTGAAACCGAACTCTCGACGGCAGAAGCGCTTGAACTTTCGCTTGTCGTTCCAATCTTCAATGAAGAGGAAAGCGTCGGTCCACTGATCGAACGCATCATCGAAGCCATGGCGAGTTATCCATCGTCATGGGAACTCATTCTTGTGGACGATGGCAGCACGGATGCCACCGTCGCCGATGCCAAGAGTTACCTCTGTCGCAGCGGTCTGGACCTCAAAATCGTTGCATTGCAGCGCAATTTCGGCCAGACGGCAGCCATGCAGGCGGGCATCGATACGGCGCAAGGTCGTCTGATTGCCACGCTCGACGGCGACTTGCAAAACGACCCGAAAGACATTCCGATGCTCGTTTCGGAACTGGAGCGGCGCGAACTCGATCTTCTGGTTGGCTGGCGCAAGAACCGTCAGGACGGACTTTTCCTGCGCAAAATCCCCTCATGGATCGCCAACCGGCTGATCGGCAAGATCACCGGCGTGCGCCTGCATGATTATGGGTGCAGTCTGAAGATCTACCGCTCCTCCATCATCAAGCAGGTCAAGCTGATGGGCGAGATGCATCGATTCATCCCGGCCTGGGTCGCCGGTGTCGTGCCAAGCACGCGTATCGGCGAAATGCCGGTGACGCATCATGCACGGCAATATGGCGCGTCGAAATACGGCATTTCCCGCACGTTCCGGGTCATTCTGGATCTGCTGTCGGTGATGTTCTTCATGCGCTACAAGGCACGGCCGGGCCACTTCTTCGGCTCGCTGGGTCTTGGGCTTGGTGGGCTGGCAGGCGTCATCCTGACCTATCTGTTCATCGACAAATTCATATTCGGCAACGATATCGGCACAAGGCCGATGTTGATGGTCGGCGTCGTGCTGCTGCTCTCCTCCGTCCAGCTCATCACCACAGGCATTCTGGCGGAAATGATTGCGCGGCTGTATTACCGCGATGATCTCACCCCCAACTACATTATCGGCAAGGTCTATCAAACGGAGACATAACCGTCCCATGCGCAAGTCTCTTTCCCGCAATCCTGATCTAATCATGTTTCTGATTGCGGGATATTTCTTGGCTGCCATTGTCGTGCGCATCATTCGCTCCCCCGCGCTGGAGGTGGATGAAACACAGGCGGCCCTCTCCCAATTTCTGTTTTGGGGTTACGGCTCGCAACCCCCACTTTACCATTGGCTGCAATACGGGCTTTCCGAACTGTTCGGCATGTCGATTGCCACATTGAGCCTGCTAAAAAACGGGCTGCTGTTTCTCTGTTGTCTCTTCTTCTGGCTGACGGCGCGGGTTCTGATGGAAGATCGCCCTTCATCTGGCCTGGCAACACTCGGCGTGCTGACGCTGCCGCCAATTTTCCTGATGGCACAGCGTGATCTTTCGCACACGATCATGGCGCTTTTTACCGTTTCACTGTTTCTCTACGCGTTCTTCTCAACATTAAAGCAGCCAAGCCTTGCCGGATATATTCTCGCAGGCGTCGCCGTAGGACTTGGCGCACTGTCGAAATACAATTTCGTCCTCGTCCCGCTGGCGGCCATCATCGCCGTCCTGCCTGAAAAGGATTTGCGTGCACGGGTGCTGGATTGGCGCATGGTGCTGGCGGTGGCGGTCTCGGTCGTCATCGTGCTGCCGCACGGCCTTTGGATGCTGCATAATGCCGGCATTGCCACGGGTCAGACAATTGGCGAAATGACAGAGGGGCATCAAAACCTGTCATTTCATGGTTTCAGCGGTGCACTGGATTTGCTTCTGGCGGCGGCGAAAGGCTCTGCAACAACCGCTGCCATCTTCGCTGCACTATTTTACAAGGACATAAAACGAATTCTTGCTGCCAGCGATCCGTGGACGCGTATTACCGGGCGGATGCTACTGATTTGTCTCGTCATGGTGCTGGTCATCGTCTTTGCTCTCGGCGCCACCAATATCAGGCAAAAATGGCTCGCAGTTTATCTCATTCTACTGCCACTATATCTCAGCCTGAAAATCCGTGCGGCGAACATTGAGACCAAACCGAAGCTGCCTGCCATGTTGGCCATTGCATCCACACTGACAATCGGCGTGCTGGTCATCCTGCTTTCACGCGGGCTTGCCGCACCTTATTTCGGGCGATATTCGCTTATCAACATTCCCTACGAGACGTTCGCGAACTCCATCAGGGGGGAGGGTTTTGCCGAACCTCGCTATGTCGTCACATCCGGACAACTGCTAGGCGGCAATTTCAAGATACAGTATCCAGATGCGACGGTATTTACCGGCAACCCAGCGATTGAGACTTTGCCTGCGGAATGGCCGCAAGGCGCCACCGTACTGATTGCCGGAACGGATGATGATGGCAAATTGCCGGAAAATCCGGGCCAGAACCTTGCCGCACTGGCGGCGCGTGCATCGCTGCCACCGCCCACGGATATCCGGCACATGGAAGTGCCTTATTCCGGTGGCGACAATACCAAAAAGCACGCCTTTTATTACGCCTGGTCCGTCATCGGCCAGAAGTGAAGGTCAGGCCACGTTCACGGAAGCCTCGATGCGAATCGGGAAATTCACCGAGTTGGCGATGAAACATTTGTCGTGGGCGTCTTCGTGCAGTTCAAGTGCCGTCTGCGGGTCGCCCTTGGAAATGGTCACGACCGGCTTCAAGACGACCTCGGTAAAATGCCCGGCGCCATCCCGCACAAGCGTCATCTTCCCTTCCGGCACGTCCACATAATCGGTAACGACAACACCGGAGACCGCGCAGAAGTGCAGATACCACAGCTTGTGACAGGCGGAGACGGAGGCCAGCAGCAACTCTTCCGGGTTCCAGCGGGCGGCATCACCGCGAAAGGCGGGATCGGAAGACCCTGCAATGTCTGGTTTGCCGTCAGCGGAAATCACATGTGAACGGTCGTATTCGCGGTAACCGGATGTGCCGGTGCCGTTGTTGCCGGTCCATGTGACCTGAACCTTGTAGTGATGCTCATGCTCTGCCACGTTATGCCCTTACGTTTTCGCGCAAATGATCCAGCCCCTTGCGCAGTGTCTCGATGATCTGATCGACTTCCGAGCGGCTGATGGTCAGCGCGGGGGATGCCAACATGCGGTCGCCTGTGGCCCGCATGACCAGTCCGTTTTCAAGGCAATGGTTGCGCACCAGCGTCCCTATATCGTCCGGCTTTTCAAACCGCAAACGCGTTGCTTTGTCAGCGGTCAATTGCAACCCGCCCATAAGACCGACATTTACCGCTTCGCCCACGGTTTCATGGTCCAGCAGGCTTTGCCAGCCCTCCGTAAAATAAGGGCCGATATCATCGCGCACGCGCTCGACCAGCCCTTCATCTTCAATAATCCGCAGGTTTTCCAGCGCCGCAGCCGCACAAACGGGGTGGCCGGAATAGGTAAAGCCGTGGTTGAAATCACCCACCTTCGTCAGCATCACCTCGGCCACGCGGTCAGACACCAACACGCCACCAATCGGCAGATAACCAGACGACAGCCCCTTGGCCACGGGTGCCAAATCCGGCTCATACCCGAAATGCTGATAACCGAACCAAGACCCCAGCCGCCCGAAACCGCAAATCACCTCGTCGGAAACCAGCAAAATGTTGCGGGCCTTGCAGATGCGGGCAATTTCCGGCCAATAGGTCTCCGGCGGCACGATCACCCCGCCAGCGCCCTGAATGGGTTCGGCGACAAACGCGGCAACATTGTCCTCGCCCAGCTCATCGATTTTGGCATCCAGCTCCCGCGCCGCCTTCAGACCGAATTCGGCGGGGGAAAGATCGCCACCTTCCGCGTACCAGTATGGCTGGCCGATATGCGAAACGCCGTCAATGGGCAGATTACCCTGCTCATGCATCCACGTCATGCCACCCAGCGATGCGCCCGCCACGGTGGAGCCGTGATAGCCATTGCGTCGTGCGATGACCTGCGTTTTGGTGGGATGCCCCAGCGCCTTCCAGTAAACGCGAACCATGCGAAACCACGTATCGGTCGCCTCTGAACCGGAATTGGTGAAGAACACATGGTTCATAGTCGGCCCCGCATGGGCGGTGATCTTCTGCGCCAAAAGCGTTGCGGGTGGCGTCGTGGTGCCGAAGAAGGCGTTGTAATAGGGCAGCTCGTTCATCTGCCGGGCAACGGCCTCGGTCATTTCGGGCCTTGAATAACCGATGTTGACGCACCAAAGTCCGGCGAAAGCATCCAGATATTTTTTGCCCGTGCTGTCGTAAATAAACACGCCTTCCGCCCGCTCTATGATGCGGGTGCCGGAGGCGTTCAGCTTGCCCATATCGGAAAAGGGGTGCAGGTGATGGGCGGCATCGATGGCGGCGAGATTGGATATCGTGTTGGAAAACTCGTTCATCGCGTCAGGCACTCCCCTTCGACTTGCAGAATGGGAGCATGGCGGGCGGCGATCTGTTTTGCAAGGCCGCGCCGCAGGTTTAGGGCTGCGCGGCCTCAACAATATCATATATTTGAGAAATCTTTTGCAACGATGACTTTCAATTCGCCAGCATGAATTTTCAGCGTCACATCGCGCTTCATCGGCAACAATTCACCGTCCATCACACACTTCACATCATGGCGGCGCTTGGGGAAATGCAGTTCCACATCTTCCACCGCCATGGCGATCACGCTTTCGCTTTCTTTCAGCTTTCCACGCAGAATATCGATGGCAAGTCCCGCCACGGCGGACGGCGTCAGCGCTTGCGCCAGATAAAAGCCGAGACGACCGCGCGTGATATCATCCGCCACCAACAGCGGGCTGGGGCCGAATTCGTTGTTGGATGCAGAGATGGCGCAAACGCGGCGATGCTGCGTTTCGCCAGCCACCGTGAACTCCACTTCAAAGACCGGCGGGTTGAGCACCACACCAATGGCGGCACGAATATTCGCCCGGATTTTTCCGAGCCGTGACGCATATTCCATCTTGTCACGGTAACGCACCATGCGCGCGTGCAGACCGGCTGAAAACTGGTGCACGAAGGGCCGTCCGTTGGCGCTGGCAATATCGACGTTTTGGACGTGCCCTTCGGCCAGCGTATCCACCGCCTGCCAGATGTCCAAAGGCAGTTTCAACGATCGGGCAAACAGGTTCATCGTGCCGGCAGGCACCACGCCCAACGCAATACCATGCTTCCATGCAATGCCTGCTGCGGCTGAAATCGTGCCATCGCCGCCGCCCGCAATCAGGCCGTCCAGCCCTTCGTCATCCGCAACACGCTCCATTTCCGCGACAATATCCTTGCCAGCAACGAGGCGGCATTCGATCTCATGTCCAGCATTCTGGAAGACCGTTTTGGCATGGTCGCAATAGGCATCCATATCGGTGGTTCTGAAAGTACCGCCATCGCGGTTGAAGATCGCCACCAGCTTCATATGATTATCTAGCCCCTGTTAAGCGCAAAGCGCAGTCTCGGAGTCCGTTTGAAACCTTGTCGACGAAGAGCCGGCGCGTGATTTTTGGTCCTGATCAAGAGAAAATACCAGACGATACCTGATGATATCGGCAGGATTTTCGACAAAACCAAGGGCAAAATCACCATCGGATCGACCGTCCGACATGTTCAAACGAACTCTTAATGCCACGTTGACGTTTCGGTTCCGTACACTATTGCGTGAAAATAATATTTTATAGAATCAGATACTACCGCACTGCACACTTCTATGATATTTAGATGAAAAGGTCATTTATAGGTGGCCAAACACTTCCAGTCAGGGCAAGATCGAAGACCTTCGATCTTGCCTTTTTTTTCTTCGCACGCCTCGCAGAAATCATGACCCAAATACACCTGTCCGAAAACCGCTCCGATGCGGACGCCGTTGCCGTTGCGCCATTGCCCGTAACCACGCTCACACCCCTGTCTGTCGCGCTGATCGAACTGGCGCTTGCCGCCGGTGGTTTTGGCATCGGCACGGGGGAGTTCGCCATTATGGGCCTGTTGCCAGAGGTCGCGACGACCTACGGCGTCACGGTTCCGCAGGCGGGTTATGTCATTGCGGCTTATGCACTCGGCGTCGTCATCGGCGCGCCGATCATTGCCGTGCTGGCTGCCCGCATGACCCGGCGCGTGCTTCTGCTTGCGTTGATGGGTGTCTTTGCTGCGGGCAATATCCTCAGCGCCATCGCGCCGGATTTCGCCACCTTCACGGCCCTGCGCTTCATCACCGGCCTGCCGCACGGTGCCTATTTCGGCGTGGCGGCGCTGGTTGCCGCCTCCATGGCGCCCGTCCATAAACGCGCCCGAGCGGTGGGGCGCGTCATGCTGGGGTTGACCATCGCCACCCTGCTCGGCACGCCGCTTGCCACCTTTTTCGGCCAGATGTTCTCATGGCGTGCCGCCTTCATGATGGTGGGTGGCATTGCGCTGTTGACGGTTGCCCTGCTGTGGCTGTTCCAGCCGCGCGACAAGGTGCAGGAAGGTGCCAGCATCTGGCGCGAACTCGGCGCATTCCGCCGCGTGCAGGTTTGGCTGACGCTGGCCGTCGCGTCCGTCGGTTTTGGCGGCATGTTCGCCGTCTTCAGCTATATCGCCAAAACCACCACCGATGTCGCCATGATGCCGGTGTCCACCGTGTCGATGGTGCTGGCCCTATTCGGCATCGGCATGAATGTCGGCAACATTGTCGGCTCTCGGCTGGCCGATGTGTCGCTCAAAGGCACCATTGGCGGTATGCTGGCGCTCAACGTGCTGCTCATGGCACTGTTCAGCCTCACCGCACATAATCCCTATATGCTGTGCCTCTGCGTCTTCCTCATCGGCTGCGGTTTTGCCGCCTGCCCTGCGGTGCAGACGCGGTTGATGGACGTGGCTGCCGACGCGCAGACGCTGGCCGCCGCCTCCAACCACTCCGCCTTCAACATCGCCAACGCACTCGGCGCGTGGCTTGGCGGCGTGGTCATCGCCATGGGTTACGGTTATGCCGCCACCGGTTATATCGGCGCGGTTCTGTCCTTCGGCGGACTGCTGGTCTTCGGCGTTGCCGTGGTGCTGGAGCGGCGTGAGAAAGCAGCCTTAACGGCTTGATATAAAGGCGCTTTAGATTGTTCTAAATCGCCCGATTAACCAAGCAAACAGACCTTGCAAAAATTTCATATTTGCCCCGCTTGACTATTTTCAGTTTCAGGCGCACCACATGAATTACGCGCAATTCTTTTCGTGAATTGTACGCGGATATCCACGGAGCATCATTAGATGTCTAGCGACAGTAGTAGTCGATTGCCTTTGCCGAGACCGGCGAGACGTGCACTGATCTGACCCTGTCGGCTCACCACGTTCCGCCGAGATCGGCGGATCGATGAGAAGGTGAGCAATCATGAACTTTTACACACTCTCCCAAAGAGCCAGCAAAGCCGCACGTCTTTTTCGCAGCGGTAACGCAGGACCAAACACAATTGCAGAACGCGTCGATCAGCTGAACGCTCTCGACGTAACCGAAGCCGTCGAGGCCCTGCTGAAAATGCCGCAGGCAAAGGCGGTCGCCGTTCTGGACCGGCCAGAGCTGCACCACGCAGCCGAGATCATCGCCCAGATTCCGCTGGATCAGGCCGCCCGCTTCGTCAATCTGATGTCCGACGACCGCGTTGCGGACGTGATGGCAGAGATGGACGAGGCCCACCGCACCCGGCTATTTTCCCGGCTGGACCGCGTAACGGCCATCGCCATCCAGCACCTGATGACCTATCCGCCCCGCACGGCTGGCTCCATCATGACGACGGAGTTCGTCAGCGTGCCGGACAGCTGGACGGTGGAACAGACCCTTTCGCACATCCGCGTGGTCGAGCGGTCGCGCGAAACGGTCTACGCCATCTATGTTCTGGCTGAAGACGGCACGCTGGCCAAGGTGGTCACGCTGCGCCGCCTGCTGACCGGCGAACCCTCCGCCCCCATTTCCTCCGTCGCATCCAAGGAAGGCATCACCTATGCCGACCCCTTGATGTCGCAGGAAGACGTCGCCCGCCTCATCCGCAAGCATGACCTTCTGGCCCTGCCTGTGGTGGATGAGCACGCCCATGTTCTGGGCATCGTCACCGTGGATGACGTGATCGACACCATGATTGCCGATACCACGGAAGACGCCCACAAGTTCGGTGGTATGGAGGCGCTCGGCAAACCCTATATGGCCATGGGTTTTGTGGACATGATCCGCAAACGCGCCGGCTGGCTTGCCGCCCTCTTCCTGGGTGAAATGCTGACTGCCAGCGCCATGCAGCATTTTGAGGGTGAACTGGAAAAAGCGGTGGTCCTGACCCTGTTCATTCCGCTCATCATGTCGTCGGGTGGCAACTCCGGTTCACAGGCAACATCGCTCATCATCCGGGCTTTGGCGCTGGGCGAATTGAAGCTGTCGGACTGGTGGCGGGTGCTGCTGCGTGAACTGCCCACCGGCCTCACACTCGGCTGCATTCTCGGTGCCATCGGCTTCCTGCGCCTCAGCATCTGGCAACATGCCGGCTTTTACGACTACGGCGAACACTGGCTGCTGGTTGGCTTCACCGTCTTCGCCGCCCTCGTCGGCATCGTCACCTTCGGCTCGGTCTGCGGCTCCATGCTGCCCTTCCTGCTGCAACGCCTGCGGCTGGACCCCGCCAGCGCCTCTGCCCCCTTCGTGGCAACACTGGTGGATGTCAGCGGTCTGGTGATCTACTTCTCGGTCGCGCTGGTCATTTTGAGCGGGACTTTGCTGTAAGCGGCAAACAGGTCGTTATCCGGTCGCATTCGGTGCGGCCGGACATGCCTGTTGTTGAACAGGCTTGCGAATAGTATATAATTTTTTGTATAATCCTGATATGAAGACGATCAAGTTTCGCGGCAGCGCATTGGGTGATTTACGTGCGTTCCCGGAATCGGTACGGCGAGAAGCTGGCTATCAGCTGGACAAAGTGCAGCACGAGCAAACACCTACCGATTGGAAGCCGATGGCGACAATCGGCAAAGGTGTCCAGGAAATCAGGATCAGAGACGAGAGCGGCGCTTTCCGCGTCATCTACGTGGCCAAATTCAGTGATGCGATCTACGTGCTGCACTGCTTTCAGAAGAAAACACAGAAGACCAGCAAGACCGATATCGACTTGGCAGCGAAACGCTATGGCGATCTGGTGAAGGAGTTAGGCCAATGAGCAGCGAAACATTCGAGAGCGTATGGGATGCAATCGAAGACACGACCGCAGTAGCGGAAAATATGAAGCTGCGCTCCACCTTGATGATGGCGCTGGAGCGACACATACAGGCAAAAGGCTGGACGCAGATGGAAGCGGCACGCAAGCTCGGTGTAACACAACCTCGCGTGTCGGATCTTCTGCGTGGTAAAATCACCCTGTTCGGTTTGGATACTCTGGTCAATATGGTGGTTGCAGCTGGCCTGCACGTTGAAATGCAGGTTCTGGACGCTGCGTGATAAACGAAAACCGTCTCGCGCAGCGTCATCAACCCAGCTATTCCACCTCTCACCGCGCCCGAAGCGCACCCGCAACCGTGTGAATATGCGCCGCGCCAATGCCGCAGCAGCCGCCGATCATTGTGGCGCCGGCATCGGCCCAAGAGCAGGCGAAGCGCGAATAGGCATCGTCCGTCAAATCCGCGCGCGTTCCGTGCAGACCTTCGTTGGCGGCGGCATCGCCCTGTTCGCCTTCGAATGCATTGGCATAAACACCGATTTCCAACGAGACACCTTTGTCCTTGAAGACGGAGGACGCCGTTTCGACGGCGGCCTTCATGACTTCCGGTTTGCTGCAATTGAACAGCAGCGCGGCAGCGCCAGAACCGGCCGCCCATTCCGCTGCGGCACGCACGGTTTCGCCGGAGCGAAGCTGCGGTTCGCCGCCGCTCACCTGCGCGGCATCGTCGTTGAGCGTGAAGGAAATCCAGAAGGGTTTGCCGGTATTGGCAACGGCTTCGCGTACCGCATCACCTTCGGCAATCAGGCTCAATGTTTCGCCCAGCCAGACATCGACATGAGGGGCAAGGTTTTCGACCAGGACCTTGAGGTAATCCTGCACGCGGGCCGGATCGAAGTTTTGCGGCTCATAGGAGCCGAAGATTGGCGGCAGCGAACCGGCCACCAGCGCGTTGCGGCCTGAAGCATCCACAGCCTCGCGGGCGAGTTTGCCAGACAGCGCGATCAGCGATGCGCCTTCCGTCTGGAAGCGCTCTTCGCCGATGTGAAACGGCACAAGCGCGTAAGAATTCGTGGTGACGACATCCGCACCGGCCTCGATGAACTCCGCATGGACCTGGCGCACGATGTCAGGTGCGTCAACAAGCGCCAGTGCAGACCATTCCGGCTGCTTCAGTTCCGCGCCCAGACGCAGCAGTTCACGGCTCATGCCGCCGTCGAGAATACGAATATCGCCCATGTGAAACTCCTTGGATTGTTACCGTCGCTGCGGCACCTGCGCTTCGACAAAGCCGAAGCAGCGCACGATGATGGCGGTGAGGATGAGGTAGAAAATGGTGACGACGAACAACGGTTCATAGACCAGCAGCGTGTCCTGCCGCACCTTGTAGGCCACGGCGTAGAGATCCATCACGGTCACGGTGAATGCCAGCGGTGTGGCTTTGAGCTGCATCACCACTTCGCCCGCGATGGTCGGCAATGCGATGCGGATGGCGCGGGGCAGCCAGATGCGGCGAATGAGGGTGAAACGGCTCATGCCGAAAGCCCTGCCCGCCTCCAGCTCGCCCTTCGGCACAGCCAGCAACGCGCCGCGCAGCACTTCGGCTTCATAGGCCGCATAATTGAGAGTGAAGCTGACGGCGGCGAAAAAGAACCCTTCGCGCAGCACCGGCCACATGAAGCTCTGGCGCAGACCGGGGATCATCGGCAGCAGTGAGCCGACGCCATAATACAAAAGCCAAAGCTGGATCAGCAACGGCGTGCCACGAAAGAAGGTGCAGTAACCCCGCGCCAAAATCCGCGTCACCCTGCCGCCGCTGACCTGCGCAAAGGCAAGACCAATGGCGAGAATGAAGCCGATGCTGACAGAGATGACCAGCAGCGCTATCGTCTGCCATGCACCAGACAGAAGCAGCGGCCAGTATTTTTCGATCCAGGAGAATTCCATGATCTCTCCCTAAACCAGCGCCGGTTGACCACGCCGCACACGGCGTTCGATCAGCGAAAAGACGAGATTGGAGACGAGCGTTATCGCCAGATAAAGCAATGCCGCCGCCATGAAAAACAGGAAATATTGCTTGGTGCTGGCCCCGGCAAGACGCGTCGCCAGTGCCAATTCCTGATAACCGACAACGGCCACCAGCGCGCTGTCCTTGGTCACGGCCAGCCACAGATTGGCAAGTCCCGGCAAGGCATTGGGAATAAGTGCCGGCAGCACCACACGACGAAACCGCAGAAACGGCGACATGCCAAAAGCCCGCGCCGCTTCGATCTGGCCATTGGGAATGGCAAGGATCGCACCGCGCAGCACCTCGGTCATATAGGCACCCTGCACGAAGCCGAGCACGGCGATGGCCGCCACAAAACCGTTGATTTCCAGGGGCGGCATTCCACCCAGTTGAAGCAAGCGGTTCAGCCCATCGGTCCCCGCGTAATACAGCCCGACGATGAGAATAAGCTCCGGCACGGCACGAATGCCTGTCGTATAAAGGTTCAGCACCACACCCAGCGGCCTGTTGCCGGACAGTTTGCCCAGCGCACCGGCCATGCCAATGACGATGCCGATGAGATAGGCACCGGCGGAAATGGCAAGCGTGGAAACAGCACCGGTCAACAGCGTGCCACCCCATCCCGGAGGATAGGGCGACAGAAGTTGCAGCATGTTTTCAAAGCTTGCCATTAACGAAACCGATTAGAGGATGTCGCGCAAAAGTGTGAAGCGGTTTTGCGATAACGACATGCGAAAAAACAAAGACCCAAACTGTGCTGCGGGAAGACTTGTTCACGCAGCACAGTTTGATTTACTTCGCGCCGTAGATATCAAAGGTGAAATATTTCTTGGTGATTTCGTCATATTTGCCGCTGGCACGAACGGCAGCAAGTCCGGCGTTCAGCTTCTGCTTCAGCTCGGTGTCATCCTTGCGAAGACCGCCGGATACGCCAAGGCCGAGAATTTCCTTGTCGTCAGCCACGTTGCCAGCATCGGCGCAGCAATCCTTGCCCGCATCGCTCTTGATGAACGCGTCGAGAACGATGGAATCGCCGAAGACGTAATCAATACGGCCAGCGGCCAGATCCTGAAACGCCTCGTCCAGTGTCTGGTAGGTCTTTTCGTCAGCCACGTCCTTGAAATACTTGGCATAATAAGCGGACTGGATGGTTGCCACCTGAATGCCTATCGTCTTGCCCTTGACGTCCTCGGCCGTTGCACCCGCCTTGTCACCCTTGGCGCCAATCAGCTTGCTTGGCGTGTTGTAATATTTGTCGGTAAAGTCGATGACCTTCTGGCGCTCTTCGGTGTTGGACATGGAAGACCAGATCACATCGAACTTTTTGCTCTGCAATGCCGGAATAAGTCCATCCCAGGACAGCTCGACGATCGAGCATTTTTCCTTGATTTCCGCGCAAACCGCATCCATCAGGTCGATTTCCCAACCCTGCCATTTGCCGGACGCATCCTTGGCGAAAAATGGCGGGTAGGATTCGTTCATGATGCCGAAGCGCACATCGGCGCTGGCAGTGAAGGCGGACAATGCAAAGGCCGATCCGGCAAGCAGCGTGGCGAACAGTTTCACGTAAATCTCTCCTGTTAAATGTGATGATAAATCAGTTGGCGAGGGCGCCGGTAAATTCGCGGGTGCGGGCGCTGACCGGATTGCCGAACACCTGTTCCGGCGTGCCCTCTTCCTCAACGCGGCCCTGATGCAGAAACATGACGTGGTTGGACACATCACGGGCGAACCGCATTTCATGCGTCACCAGCAGCATGGTGCGGCCTTCTTCAGCCAGATCGCGGATGACCTTCAGCACCTCGCCCACCAGCTCGGGGTCGAGGGCCGAGGTCGGCTCATCGAACAGCATCACGGCGGGCTCTACGCAAAGCGCACGGGCAATGGCGGCGCGCTGTTGCTGCCCGCCGGATAAAAAGGCCGGATAGGCGTCTTTTTTGTCGTAAAGGCCAACCTTGTTCAGCAGCGCTTCGGCCTTGGCAATCGCGTCCTGCCGCTTCACGCCCATCACATGCACCGGCGCTTCGATGATGTTTTCCAGAACGGTGCGGTGCGCCCAGAGATTGAAGTTTTGAAACACCATGCCAAGCCCGGTCCGCAGGCGCTCCACCTGTCGCCAGCTTTTGGGCACGGCCTTGCCATCCCGGCCAATCTTGACAGACACTTCCTCGCCATTGACCGTGACACGGCCACGATCCGGCATTTCCAGAAAATTGATGCAGCGCAGAAATGTGCTTTTGCCGGAACCGGATGAGCCGATGATGGAAATCACATCGCCCTTATGGGCTTTCAGCGAAATGCCTTTCAGAACCTCATGAGCACCAAAGCTCTTATGGATATCCTCCACCGCCAAAGCGTAAGAGTTTTCAATACTCATCAAATGGTCCCGACTGGCCTGATCCTGGATGGATTTGAACGAATAAACCGAAAAATGCGCGCAATAACGCGCTCTATTGCACATCGAAGATGAAAAATCATTCCATTCGCAAGATCATGAAGGAAATAAATAGCGGGCGGACACCAAAAGCACAAAACCCCGCTCGAAGCGGGGTTTTGTTTCGGCTTAAATCCGTTGTCCCGGCTCAACCACCGGCGCTGATGACGCCCGTGGAAAGCAGCACCAGAAGCACCGCGCCCAGCACCACGCGGTAATACACGAAGGGCAGATAGCTCTTGGTGGACACGAGTTTCAGGAAGAACACGATGACGGCGTAACCGACGAAGAAAGAGATCACCGTCGCCAGTGCCGTCGGCCCCCAACCCACCGGATTTTCCTGCCCGATGCTTTTGAACAGCTGGTAGAAACCGGAGCCGAACACCGCAGGAATGGCCAGCAGGAAAGAGTAGCGCGCCGCCGCTTCGCGGGTGTAACCAAGCAGCAAGCCCGCCGTGATGGTACCACCGGAACGGGAAACGCCGGGAATAAGCGCCATGGCCTGCGCGAAGCCAAACAACACCGCGTCGCGCCAGATCAGCTTTTTGATCGGATATTTCTTTTGGCCGATCCTGTCGGCAAAACCGAGAACAATGCCGAAAACGATGAGCATGATTGCGGTGATGTAAAGGTTGCGCAACGAATGTTCGATAGCATCCTTAAACAGCAGCCCCAGCAGCACGATCGGGATGGAGCCGACGATAATCATCCAGCCCATGCGCGCGTCTGTCTGGTCATAAGCACCCAGCCGCAGGTTCTGGCGCAGCCATGCGGTCGCGATGCGCATGATGTCAGACCAGAAGTACACCAGCACGGCCAGTTCCGTGCCGATCTGGATGATGGCCGTGAAGGCGGCACCTGGATCGGCGGAGGACATAAACTCGCCCGCAATGCGCAAATGGGCGCTGGAAGAAATGGGGAGGAACTCTGTAAGCCCCTGAATAAAACCGAGAATTGCCGCCTCGATCCAACCGATTGTCATGCTTGTCCGTCCCTGGCTAAGAATCACTGCCGCGACACTATGAAGCAATCCGGGCAGTTCCATGTTGCAATGCGGAATTTTTATAAGAGTAGAACGCGGCAGAACAGCCGCGCCGAATGTTTCCGCTTATCGCAAAAGAAAAGCAAGAGCCCACCGCGTCAGCCGCCCAAACGGCGCACGCAAGAGGCTGGGCAGGCTGAACCGGCCCTGCACGAAAACACCCTTGGCATGGCTCATGCGCCGAAAGCCTTCAATGCCGTGATAAGACCCGATGCCGCTGGCCCCAACCCCGCCAAATGGCAGATCATCCTGCGCCACATGCAGCACCGTGTTGTTGATGCCGACATTGCCTGACGTGGTGCGGGTGAGGATGTCCCGGCACGCGTCGCTCTTCTCATCACCAAACACATACAGCGCCAGCGGGCGTGGCCTTGCATTGATGTCGTCGATGGCGTCGGAGATTGCGCGGTAGGTGCGAACGGGAAGGATCGGCCCGAAGATTTCTTCCTGCATGATCGTCATATCGTCGCAGGCGCCGAGAACCAGCATGGGCGGGAGGACACGGTTTCTGCCTGTCGCGGAACTGACATTGCCAACCTCCACCACCCGCGCGCCCTTGGTCCGTGCATCGTCCAGCAAACCATTCAGCCGCGCAAAATGCCGTTCGCTGATGATGGACGCGTAATCCGCGCTTTGCGGGCCTGCCGGATAGGACTTCGCCACGGCCTTTGCGTAACCGTCAACGAAACCGTCCAGATCATCTTCATGCACAAAAACATAATCCGGCGCCACGCAGGTTTGCCCTGCATTGGCGAGTTTGCCGAACACGATGGACGCAATATTTTTATCAGTCGCATGGCCTTGCTGAACGATCGTCGGGCTTTTGCCGCCGAGTTCCAGCGTCACCGGCACCAGGTTGTCACTCGCTGCCTTCATCACGGCACGGCCCACATGGGTGCTGCCAGTGAAAAACAGGTGATCGAAGGCAAGGCCGCTGAAGGTCGCACCCACCGTTGCATCCCCCAGAACAACCGCCACTTTTTCTTCCGTGAAAATCCCGGCCAGCATGTCTTTCATCAACTGGCTGGTGCGCGGCGTCAGTTCGGATGGCTTCAGCATAACGCGATTACCGGCGGCAAGCGCTGTCGCCAGCGGCACCATGGCCAGCAAAAACGGATAGTTCCACGGCGACATCACGCCGATAACGCCAAGCGGCTGGTAGTCCACATAAGCCCGGCCAAGCTGGAAGGTCATCGACACATGGCGGCGCTCCGGTTTCATGAAGCGCTTGAGATTGCGGCTCAGATAATCGATGGCCTGAATGACACCGACAATATCCAGCAGCGCCGTTTCGGTGGCGGAACGCCCGCCGAAATCTGCATCCACCGCCGCTTCGATCTCACGCCTTCGCGCAATGACCGCTGCCCGCAATGCCTTCAAATCCGCGATACGTGTGTCAAATGTCGGAGGGCCATCACGCAGAAAAGCAGCCCGTTGCCTTGCCAGAATATCGGTTTCGCTCATTCGGCAGCGACCAAAGGCTCAATCACTTCCGTGGGTGGCACCACATATTTTTCGCCATTTTTGCACACGACATGTGCGTCACCCCACGCTTTCAACGCGGAAATCACCGGCTGCATACTGTGGCCCAGCGGCGTTAAAGCGTAATCCACCCGCGGCGGCACCACGGCAAAGACCTTGCGGGAAATCAGCCCCGCCTCTTCCAGCTCGCGCAACTGCTTGGTCAACATGCGCTGGGTGACGCTTGGAATATGGCGGCGCAATTGGTTGAAGCGCAACGTGCCTTCATTCGTCAGATGGTAGAGGATCACGCCCTTCCATTTTCCATCCAGAAAACTCAGCGTGGATTCCACCGGACAACCGGGAAAATTACCGGTCAATTTGGCACGAGGTCGGGACATCACAGTATCCTTTTTGTACGTATATACAGAATATGTGCATTCTTGCAGCTTGCGTCCATATCTATCAAATAAGAGCCAACGCAACAAGCAAAGGACACAACGCCATGCGCGCTATCGGCTACAAAAACTCGAAACCCGTAACAGAGGCGGATGCGCTGATCGATTTCGATCTGCCCGTGCCGCAAGCCAAAGGCCACGATCTTCTGGTGGAAGTGAAGGCGGTTTCGGTCAATCCTGTCGATGCGAAAATACGCCTTGGCCAGCCACCGGAAAACGGCGCGACCCGCGTTTTGGGTTTCGATGCTGCAGGCATCGTCAAAGCGGTCGGCGAAGGTGTCACGCTCTTCAAGCCGGGCGATGAGGTGTTTTACGCCGGTGCGATCAACCGCCCCGGCTCCAACAGCGAATTCCAACTGGTGGATGAGCGCATCGTCGGAGCCAAACCCAAAAGCCTCAGCTTTGAGGAAGCCGCTGCTTTGCCCCTGACGGCGATCACCGCCTATGAAGCGCTGTTTGATCGGCTGAAGGTGAAAGACCCCGTGCCTGGTTCTGCCAATGCCATTCTCATCATCGGCGGTGCTGGCGGCGTCGGCTCCATCGCCGTCCAGCTTGCCCGGCAACTGACCGATCTCACCGTCATCGCCACCGCCTCACGCCCGGAAACGAAAGAATGGGTAAAAGCGCTCGGCGCGCATCATGTGATCGACCACAGCCAGCCGCTTGCGCCCCAAGTGGAAGCACTCGGCCTCGGCGCACCCGGCTTCGTCTTCTCCACCACACAGAGCGACCAGCACGCCGCCGACAGCGTGGCACTCATCGCACCACAGGGCCGTTTTGCGCTGATTGATGATCCCAAAGGCGGTTTCGATGCCATGCCGTTCAAACGCAAGGCCATCTCCATCCACTGGGAAATGATGTTCGCCCGCCCGGTTTTCGAAACCGCGGATATCATCGAACAACACAATCTGCTGAACCATGTGTCCGAACTGGTGGATGCAGGCAAAATCAAAACGACACTGACAGAGGTGTTCGGCACCATCAACGCCGCCAATCTCATCAAGGCGCACAGGTTGATCGAGAGTGGCACGGCAAAAGGGAAGATTGTTTTGTCGGGGTTTTGATGGGGTAAATCGTAAGCGGGTGAGACCGCCGCTTACCCCCCCCTCTGTCCTGCCGGACATCTCCCCCACAGGTGGGGAGATTGGCAAGACGCACCCTCGCCGCTTCATACGTAACGCTCAAGATGGCCAATAGGCTGCCACGATTCGATCTCCCTCCTTGTGGGGGAGATGTCCGACAGAGGGGGGTAAGCCACACCCGCCGGGTTCTATATTTCTCAATCCTCGTCAGGATCTTCCGCGCACGGCCAAGAGGTTGGCGTGGTCAGTCCTTGTGGCAGCTTGGTCTTGGCATCGCCGCACGCCATATCGATTTGTTTCTGCTCAAGACCGGTTGCGGCAGACAGGTCCAGCCCTTCGATGCGGGTCAACAGAAGAAAGGCATTTTCGAAGTCAATCGCGCCGGTAAATGTCGCGCCTTCGAAATTGGAGCGGGAAAGGTTGGTCATGGTAAACTTTGCACCTGTCAGCGTTGCGCCACTAAAATCGGTGCGGCCCAGCTCTGCCTTGGTAAAGTTGGCCCCTGCCAGTTTCGCGTTTTCGAAACTGGCGCGCTGCATTTCTGCGCTGTTGAATTTGGCGTTCTCCGCATCCGCATCGCTGAAATCACCGCGATAGGCCTCGACCTTGATGAAGTTGGCGTCTTGCAACTGCGAAGACGCCAGCGATGTGCGGATCAGTTTTGCTTTTTCCAGATTGGCCTTTTTGAAAGACGAGCCGCGAAGATCGGTGAAGGTGAAATCCGTTCCGCGTAAGTCCGCACCGTCCAGCATACTGCCACCCAGCATCAGAAGGCGCTTGTTGCACGCGCTCCAGTCGATTTCTGCCGAAGCATCGGCGCGGCAACTCGCCGCCTGCGCCGGGCGTTCACCCACGGTCACGACCGCTAGAAGCGACAGCGCCGCTCCCGCAATCGTAGTGGTCCATCGCTTGTTCGATGATACGCCGACAACCGCAAACATACACTCACTCCCAGCCTCGTTTCCCGGTACGCTCATCATACCACTTCCAGCTTAGCCTTTAGTAAAGTATCCGCAGCGATCCTGCAAATAGGGTCATGTCATCTGCGCTACAGCAGGAGCCTCATTGCCACTCTTCGCTCCGCCTGCATGCCATTTTTGATTTCATCAGCGAGAACGGCCTTCAGCGTTGCGGGCGTTTCATCGTCTTCCAAGACCCTGAAACCACAGGTGGTGTAGAAGGGACCATTAAAAGCGATGAAACGAT
Source organism: Agrobacterium sp. rho-13.3 (assembly GCF_033957765.2). Classification (NCBI taxonomy): domain Bacteria; kingdom Pseudomonadati; phylum Pseudomonadota; class Alphaproteobacteria; order Hyphomicrobiales; family Rhizobiaceae; genus Agrobacterium; species Agrobacterium sp. rho-13.3. The sequence continues at coordinate 662,182 of NZ_CP192774.1, read as the reverse complement.
CTGTGGTTAAAACAACGCTGGGAAGCCCAAGTTCCGTCACACGGTCAATAAGACTGTGGATTAACCTGCGACCAATCCCCTTCCCCTGATATGCGACGGCGACATCGATTTCTGCGAGATAGGCACCACCATCAAACGGCCATGCGGCAATGAAGCCGACGGGAACATCCTGCGCATCGACAGCAACGAGCAACATTCCGGCGACAAGCGCTTCCTCAAGCTTCTCGTGCGCCATGGCAGATGGCATTCCATCCACCCCACCCGCATTGCTCAAAGTCTGGAAGGCGTCGATTTCTATCGCTGCCAGCGCATCGAACTCATGGCGATGCGCGTCCCTGATGCTGATGTCCACCATCACATATTCGCGTAAACCGGCCCTTCACCACCCTGCGGCGGCACCCAGTTGATGTTCTGGTTGGGGTCTTTGATATCGCAGGTTTTACAGTGCACGCAGTTCTGCGCGTTGATGACGTAGGTTGGCTGACCGTCCTTCTCCACCCATTCATAAACGCCCGCCGGACAGTAGCGTGTCGAAGGGCCGCCATAAACATCGTGTTCGGAGCGCTTCTGCACTTCCATGTCCTTCACCTGAAGATGAACAGGTTGGTCCTCCTCGTGGTTGGTGGAGGACAGGAAGACCGACGAGAGGCGGTCGAAGGTCAGCACGCCATCAGGCCGTGGATAGGCGATTGGCTTGTGCTGAGAGGCGGGTTCGAGGCATTCCGCATCCGTCTTGCCATGTTTCAGCGTGCCGAAAATGGAGAAGCCGAACAGCTGGTTGGTCCACATGTCCAACCCGCCAAGAGCAACGCCGATGGCCGTGCCGAATTTCGACCACAGCGGCTTGACGTTGCGCACGCGCTTCAGATCCTTGCCGATGTCACTATCGCGCCATTCGTTTTCGATCTCGATCACTTCATCATTGGCGCGGCCCGCTGCAACGGCCTCGGCAATGCGGTCTGCCGCCATCAGGCCTGATAGCACGGCGTTGTGGCTGCCCTTGATGCGCGGCACGTTGACGAAGCCTGCCGAACAGCCAATCAGCGCGCCGCCAGGGAAGGTCAGTTTCGGCACGGATTGATATCCGCCTTCGGTAATCGCCCGCGCGCCGTAAGACAGGCGCTTGGCACCCTCGAAGGTCGGGGCAATAGCCGGGTGCGTCTTGTACCGCTGGAATTCCTCGAACGGATAGAGATACGGATTTTTGTAGTTCAGGTGCACCACGAAACCCACGGCAACGAGGTTGTCTTCCAGATGGTAGAGGAAAGAACCGCCACCGGTTTTCAGGCCCAGCGGCCAACCAAAGGAGTGCTGCACAAGACCCTGTTTGTGCTTCTCCGGCTTGACCTGCCAGAGTTCCTTGATGCCGATGCCGAATTTCTGAACGTCGCTGTCCTTGGACAGATCAAATTTCTGGATGAGCTGCTTGGCCAGAGAGCCGCGCACGCCTTCGCCGATCAGCACATATTTGCCCATCAGCGCCATGCCGCGAGTAAAGGCAGGGCCGGGTTCGCCGTTGCGCTCCACGCCCATATCGCCGGTGGCAACGCCAATCACCGCGCCATCGTCATTATACAGCACTTCGCTGGCAGCAAAGCCGGGATAGATCTCGACACCGAGCGCTTCCGCCTTTTCCGCCAGCCACCGACAGACCAGCCCGAGCGAGACGATGTAATTGCCATGGTTGTTCATCAGCGGCGGCATGGCGAAGTTCGGCAGGCGAATGGAACCAGCAGGCCCGAGCAACAGGAACTGGTCATCCTTCACTTCGGTCTTGAAGGGATGCCCCTCCTCTTCGCGCCAACCCGGCAGCAAACGATCGATCCCGATAGGATCGACCACCGCGCCGGACAGAATATGCGCCCCGACTTCGGCACCTTTTTCCAGCACCACAACGGAAAGATCAGGATTGATCTGCTTCAACCGTATCGCAGCCGAGAGACCCGCAGGCCCAGCACCAACGATAACAACGTCGAATTCCATTGATTCGCGTTCCGGCAGTTCCATCGCTTCAGTCATCCTGTCCTCGTCCGTTCGCCGGTCCCGTCCGGTCTTGTATTCTCAACCGCCTGCAAGCGCTGATGTCGCGCCCAACCTGCTTTTTCAAGCTATTGTCTCAACTCTTTCTTCGCAAAGCACAAAGCCGTTGTCGAGGTTCAAGTGCGGCAAATTCTGTTCAGGCATTATTACATTCTCTGGCGCCCTGGTAATACTTTACTTTTACGTGCACGTAATACAAGCTAGTATAAACGCCCCACAGCGGTCAAGCGTGCATCACCATCAGACGACACGCAGGGGCAGACACGCTGCGGGTTAAAAAGTTTAAAGCTTGTCGAACACAGAGCCGACGCCGGGCGCAAAGAGCCGCTCATATGTCTTGAGCAGATACCCGTCTGTCATTCCGGCAACAAAATCGCAGATCACGCGAAGATCACCCTGTGCCGCGTCATATCGCTTGAAGGCATCCTCTGGCAGCAAACGTTTCGGGTCGGATTGCAAGGCCTCGAACACGGCAACGACCATGCCCTGCCCCTTGAACTCCAGCTGCTGAACGCGCGGGCTTTTGATGACATGGTTGAAGACAACCTTTTTCAGCGCCTTCAAAAGCTGCTTCCTGTCCTCATTGATCGTCAGACGGTAACGGATCAAAGGCAGACTGAATTGCTCATGGTCTTCATAGGCAAGTTCGGTCATGAAATAGGGCACGAGCATGTTGATATAGAGCTTGCGTTTTTCGCTCTCGCCGAACAGTGCTTCAAGCATCTGGTCATAGGCATTATTGGTCATCTTGCGTGCGTAACGTTTCGTCAGAAACTCCAGAAAACCACTGCAAACCTCACGTGTAACCGTGTCCTCAAAACTCTGCCGTGTCAGGAGACGCATCGCAATGGCGTCTTCAAGGTCATGCACGCCGTAGGAAATATCATCCGCCAGATCCATGATGCTGCAATCAAGCGATTTGTGCAGCGTGCTACCGTGCTTATCGCCTGATTTTTCAACGGCTTGAAACGCTTCGCGCTCATCCGTTGAAAGAGGCTCCAGCACCCACGACACCACGCTCCCTTCGCAATCCAGATAACATTTGGGTGGTTTGGAGGCATTCGTATCGATGATGCGCAAGGTGGATGGGCCGTCCTGCAACTTTGGAACAAGCGCGGGATTTGCGGCAGTTGAATAGGCAACAGGATATTTCAGCACACCCAGCAAAGACCGCCGCGTCAGGTTTGCGCCCGATGATTTGGAAAAGGCTTCCAGCTTGCTCAGAATCCGCAGTGTCTGGCCGTTGCCCTCGAAACCGGCTTTTTCCGGCGTCTGGTCAACGCGCATACAATAATTCAGCGCGACCTCTCCGCCATGGCCAAACGGCGGGTGGCCAATGTCATGGGCGCTACCAATGGTTTGAATCAGGCTATGATCTGGCAAATCAGCCGTCGCCGGATGATCCGGCAGCAACATCTTGAGCTGCTTTATCAAGCCTCCGGCGATTTGGGCGACTTCAAGGGAATGGGTCAATCTCGTGCGATAAAAATCGCTGTCGCCGAGATTGAGAATCTGGGTTTTGCTTTGCAATCGCCGGAATGACGCAGAATGAATGATCCGGGCATAATCAATATCACTATCGCTGCGGGCATCATCATCCTGACGTTTTATTGGTTCCTGACGCTCATACCACACAACATACCCCACGAATTTTCCGCTTACATCTGGCAACTCCTTATGAGTTTTGCTGGCGTATATTACAACCATCTCCATCAGCAGCTTGCCCGAAAAGTGGCCGCCGTGGCGCAAATCGCTTTTCGTTCATTTGTTCAACGGCTAAGACTGAGGAAACAGCATCATGTGACTATCAGAAAGGTTCTTTCATGGATTTCGGCATTTCCGGCAAACGCGCCCTCGTTCTGGCTTCTTCTCGCGGGCTTGGCCTCGGCATTGCCACGGCACTTGCCAATGAAGGCGCCAACGTGCTTCTGGTCGGGCGCAGCGGTGAAAAGCTGGCGGCAAATGCGCAGGCCATCAACGCGCTGGGCAAGGGCAAGGCGGATTGGGTGTGGGGTGATCTTTCCGAAGACAACTTCGTGCCGTCCATGGTTGAAGCCGTAAACACAAAGCTCGGCGGCATCGATATTCTCGTCAACAACACCGGTGGTCCAACGCCCGGCACGGCTCAAGACATCACCATCGACAAGCTCGACACGTTCTTTCAGTCCATGGTGCTGCGCGTCATCACGCTGACCAACACCTTCCTGCCGCAGATGAAGGAACAAGGCTGGGGCCGCATTCTCACGGTCGCATCCTCCGGCGTTTTCGAACCCATTCCCAACCTGGCACTGTCCAACACCCTGCGTGGCGCGCTGGTGGGCTGGAACAAGACGCTTGCGGCGGAAGTGGCCGGTTTCGGCATCACGTCCAACATGCTTTTGCCGGGCCGCATCCACACGGATCGCATCGATGAGCTGGATGGCGCCAACGCCAAGAGACTGGGTAAAAGCGTGGAAGACGTGCGCGAAGCATCGCTCAAGAGCATTCCTGCCGGACGTCTTGGCAAGGTCGAAGAATTCGCCGCCGCGGGTGCTTTCCTCTGCTCGCAACCGGCCAGCTACATCACCGGCACCATGCTGCGCGTCGATGGCGGCGCATCCAAATCCATCTGACGAAATGAAGCGTTGGAGCCGGAAAATTCGGCTCCACCATAATTATATTCGACCACTGAAACGCAAACTTTGGGGGATGGCATCTAGGAGTTGCCCATCATCAATGTCCGGCGTTCATGCCATGTTCGAAAATATACTCCCACCCGCGTCCACGCCATACACATCGCCTTCGACGGGTGACTCGTCTTCCGGCAATCCATCATCCGGTTCCACGCAGGGCAGCAGCCAGTTTTTCGGCACCTCGACCAGCCAGACGACGTTGCGACGTCGCCGGTTGAGGAACAGCCTGCCGCGTCTGAAACGCCCGTTCAAAACGAGACGTCCCGGCCAGCACCGATTGCGCCTGCTCCGGTCGAGCAGCCATCAACCGCAGGGGTAGTCAAACAGGCCGGTAATTCCAATGTGAGTGACGCTGTCAGCGCCAGAGCGTCTTTGCGCAGCAGTGCTGCCGAGGTTCAGAAAGACCGCATCATTCGCGGCTTGCTCGACGCCATTGTCAGCAGCGACAAGACGGTGGAAGGCCGCGAGCTTTTGAAAGATGACGACGCGGAAGCGACAAAACCCAGCCTCGTCGAAAAATACTACGCCGAGGCCTGAGCCATCACGCGCAACCGCATAGCTATTGAACCCTCTCCGGGTTAAGCTCCGGGCAGGTTTTTCCTTTTGGGAGCGTATGATGCAGGTCCTTCGAGTTTCCCTCACCGTTTTCGGCGCGCTTCTGACCCTTATCGGCCTTGTCTGGATTGGGCAGGGCAGCGGATTGTTCCCCTACCCCGCCTCCAGTTTCATGATCAACCAGACACCGTGGATGCTGCGCGGCGCGCTTGCCGCCATTGTCGGTCTGGCCATGATCTTCGCCGCGCGCCGCTTCGTGCGATAGGCTTATTTCACCAGCTTGGGCAGGTCGGCAATCAGCGCGTCGCGGGTGGCAAAGCTGATGGGTTCATCGCTTTTCCAGTCTTTGACATTGAGCGTGGCAAATACGACCTTCCGGTCGCCCTTTTCCGCCCAGCCAACGAACCATCCCAACCAATAGCTGCCATCAAACTTGCCCGCCTTGTCGCGCATCCGGCCAGAGCCGGTCTTGCCATGCACCTGCCAGCCATCGGCGGCAGTGAATTTGGGAATGATGGCCATGGTCCTGTCGTAAGCCGCCTTGGACACCGGCAATTGTCCCGTCACGAAACGGTGCATAAAACCCACTTGCCCATCCCCTGAAATTTTCAGCGACGACATCAGCCAGGATTCCGTCAGCCCGTCCGTTTGGCCTTTGACACCCTTCACATCGGCATTGCCGTAATCGAAGCGGCGCACATAATCGGCAAACTTCTGTTTACCCAAGCGGCGGGTAATTTCCTGCGAATACCAGACGATGGAATCCTTCTCCCATACGGTGGGATCGACAGATTTCTGCTCGCGCTTCGGCCTTTTCCATTCAGCCTTGTAGTCCCAGCGCGGCGTTGTGGCGTCCGTTAGAATGCCGGCATCATATCCCATGATGGCAAGCGGCAGCTTGAAGCTGGATTGCGGCGCAAACGCTTGGTCGCAGGCACCCTCACGGTGCAAAGGCTTCCCGCTTGCTGCGTCCAGAACAACCGTGCAGTGCACGGCGTCTGCCGCAGACGCACCGGAAACATGCAAACAAGACATTGTCATAGCCGCACAAAAGGTTGCTGCCAAACGTGTATTCAAGGCCATCGGCCATCCTCCGTGTCTGCGAAACTTGATGCTTCCCCCGACGGCCATAGGGACAATACCGATGGCATTATTGCGGCGGAAACGGAGAAAACGTGGGTGCCGCGCTTGCCATTCACAATCCGCTATGCCATCACGCGCCCTCTTCAAAACAGGCGGGCGCTTTTTAGTGTCTCATCTCATGCCCGGTTGCCGTCTGGCCTCCGGCACAATTTATTTCGACGCTAAGGACCACGCGCTATGGCAAGAACACTCGGCCTTGATTTCGGCACGACCAACACGGTCATGGCACTGTCCGACACGGGCAACACCAGCCATTCCATGCGCTTCACCAGCAGCGCGGGCACGACGGACAGTATGCGGACCGCGCTGTCCTTCATGAAAACAGGCACGTTTGGTGCCGCCGCCCTTCAGGTGGAAGCAGGCCATGCCGCCATCCGCCAGTTCATCGATAATCCCGGTGATTGTCGCTTCCTGCAATCCATAAAAACCTTTGCCGCGTCATCCCTGTTCCAAGGGACGCTGGTGTTTGCCAAGCGCCAGAGCTTTGAGGATTTGATGGAGGTCTTCCTGCGCAAGCTGAGGACCTATGCGGGCGATGAGTGGCCGCAGGATGTGTCTACCGTCATTGCCGGTCGCCCGGTGCGTTTCGCCGGTGGCAACCCGGATGAAGACCTGGCGATAGCCCGTTATAATGAAGCACTGACCCGCGCCGGTTTCCCGGAAATCCACTATGTTTATGAGCCGGTCGCAGCCGCCTATTACTTCGCCCAGAGCTTGAAGAAGGACGCCAACGTGCTCGTCGCAGACTTTGGCGGCGGCACCACCGACTATTCCTTGATCCGTTTTGAGACCCATGCCGGCAAGCTTTCCGCCACCCCCATCGGCCATTCCGGCGTGGGCGTGGCAGGCGATCACTTCGACTTCCGCATGATCGACAATCTGGTGTCGCCCGAAATCGGAAAGGGCAGCAAGTTCAAGAGCTTCGATAAGGTTCTGGATGTTCCCGGCGGTTATTACGTGAATTTCGGACGCTGGAACCAGCTGTCCATCTTCAAGACCTCCAAGGAATTTTCCGATCTGAAGTCGCTGGTGCGCTCTGCGCTGGAGCCGGAAAAGCTGGAAATGTTCATCGATCTTGTCGATCATGATGAGGGCTATCCGCTCTATCAGGCCATTTCCGCCACCAAGATGGCCCTGTCTTCCAACGAGGAAGCGGAGTTCAACTTCGCGCCTTTGGGCAGCGCTGGTCGCAAGACAGTCAAGCGCTCTGATTTCGACAATTGGATCGTGGACGATCTGGCCAAGATCGAAGGCGCTCTGGATGAGGTTCTGGAAAAGACCCAGACCGCACCTGAGGCCATCGACAAGGTGTTCCTGACGGGCGGCACATCTTTCGTGCCTGCGGTGCGCCAGCTGTTTACCCGCCGTTTTGATGCCGACAAGATCGAAAGCGGCGGCGAGTTGCTCTCCATCGCCCACGGTCTCGCCATGATCGGCGAAAGCGGTGATATTCAGCGCTGGACAGCGTAATTTACGGGGTTTCATGCAGCCGGGACATGGGGTAGTTCTAAGCCCATGATCTCGGCACAAGACCTTACCTCCGCAGAACTGGCGGCGCTTCTGCATTTTCATGCGGATGCGGGCGTGGACTGGCTGCTGGAAGACACGTCTATCGATCGTTTCGCGGAGTTTGCGGCAACCCGCCAAGGCCGCCCCGTTCAGAGAGAGGCGCAGCCTCAACAGCAACACACACAAAACGACGCCGCCCGCCGTGGTAGCCCGGCAACGCCGGGTAGCACGGCAACGCCGTCACGCAGCGCCGCGATAGCAGCACCGGCCATTCAGACCAACGTGGCGATGCCGGATGAGCAGGCCATCGCGGCGGCTCGTTTTGCAGCAGAAACCGCCCGTTCGCTGCCGGAACTCAAAACCGCGCTGGAAAGCTTCAACGGCTGTAATCTGAAAAACAGCGCCCGCACGACCATCTTTGCAGAGGGTGACCCCTCCTCCGGTATCATGGTCATCGGCCCGATGCCGGATGCGGATGATGACCGCGAAGGCCAGCCCTTCATGGGCAAAACCGGCCTTCTGCTGGGCCGTATGCTGGCAGCCATCGGGCTCAACCGCGCCAACCTGCTGCTCACCAATGTCGTGCCATGGCGTCCGCCCGGCAATCGCCCGCCATCTGGCCCGGAAATGGAAATCTGCCGCCCGTTCATCGAACGGCAGGTCGCGCTGGCGGAGCCAAAAGCACTGTTGCTTTTGGGCAACTTCACCGCCCGTTTTTTCTTTGGCGCCACAGGCACCATTCATACACTGCGCGGACAGTGGCGTGATGTCGCAGCCGGACCCGGCATCGTGCCGGCAATCGCAACCCTGCATCCGCAGGAACTTTTGAATGCTCCGGCCAGTAAACCATTGGCATGGCAGGACTTATTGGCGTTTCAGGCGCTTATCCAAAAACTGTGAATGCTTCCTTTTTGATCAATGTGAATCATTTATGAAGAAAGCCATGCAAATGGCGCATAACAGCGGCGCATTTGCGTTTCTTGCCGAATCCCTGCTGCACTGCAATAAGTCGCCTTGTCTTGGGAGGAATAGGTTTAAGGAACCAAGGCAATGACCACTCGCTTCCGTCCGGTTCACTCCGGCTTCGAAACTCTCCGCCTGGCGGGCCTCGGCCCACGCTCCAGTCAGGGATATCACCGTTTCGGTGTAACGAACGAACAGCTGACCGCTCGCGCGTCTTCTCAGCAGGTTCGTACGACCCGTCCTTCAGCGGTCTTCGCGGATTTCCGTGAACGCTAAGATGGATCAGCCCTCCGGTTAACACTGGAAGGTTTTACAATCCGACGCTTTGCAGCGCCTTTCCTATGAAGAGGCGCTTTTGCGTTTCAAGCCATCACTGACAAAACCTGCCCGAAAATCGGAATCGTCTTTCAGGCGAATGCCGTGGCTGCACGCAGCAGGCGTTCAGACCTGCCTGTTTAACCAATCAAACAGGCAGGTCCAAGACGTGTTTATTCCCTGCTCAGAAAAACCGCGCTGATCATGAAGCGGTGAGTGCCGGATCCCAGGCGAAGTAACCGATGACGCTCAGGCTCCCGCCATGGTAGTACAGCACTTCAAAGAGAACGCTGTAATTCTCCTGTCCGCCCGTTACGACATCCGCCTGTACATAAAAATCATACTGCTGCGTTGCTATATAAGCATTGCTGCCCGAAGGAGGAAGCGCAATGGTGCCCGGCACCGTTCCTGGAACGGGCGTTTGTGGTTGAATGAGTTTACCTTCGGTATCTGCGGTGATTTTGGTGCCGCTGAGATAGGTAATATTGGTGATATTGGCCGAATAGCTGGTGTTGCCTGATTGGGACACCACGCGCCAGCGAATGGTGTCGCCAACATCGGCGGAAATGCTGAGGTCGCCTGTTGCCTGACCGCTTTTGACATACTGATTGGCGGCAATCATATAGGCATAATTATGCCCCACCCATGTCGGATTTTTCGGATCCTTGCTCGGATTCGACGTGTTGGCAATGAGGTTGTTAACGTCTACGACGATTTCAATATCAATAATTTCACTCACGTGAGATATCCCTTCAGGTGCAATTTACAATTGCAATCATTTCAAATTGCACCCACGAGTCAATGCAACTTTTGGACGACTCCAAAAAAAGTCATCCATGGGTTGTTTTTCTTGCGTCTGAAAAGAATTCCGCCTTATGGTATCGCCATATGCAGGGAAGACGCCTGATCAAAGGAAGCAGTCCAACAGGAAATAGCGCCGGCTTTTTTGGGAGTGCGCCATGTTTTCAAATGAGATTGAAGTCGTCACGCTGTTCGTCGATGACATCGGCGCGGCAAGGCAATTCTACGAAAACGTCTTTCGCCCACAGATCATTTATCAGGATGACGTCTCCGCCGTTCTCAAATTCTCGGGCACCCTCATCAATCTGCTTCAAGCCAGCGAGGCACCGGAACTCGTGACACCCTTGGCGGTTGCCGCGTCCGGCAGCGGAACACGAATGTTACTGACGATCAAAGTCGAGAATGTCGATGCGGTCTGCACGGAACTCACCAAACGCGGCGCGACCATCCTCAACGGCCCTATAGATCGCCCTTGGGGACGGCGCACAGCCGCCTTTGCCGATCCATCGGGACATGTCTGGGAAGTCGCGCAGGAGATTGCCTAGGCGTGCCGCACTATATCAGGATGTTTCCGACACGTCGGCAAACGCCGCATCGTCAGCCTGTTCTTTCGCCCAGAGAAAAGCATCATTCACATATTTGAACTTGATGGCCTGCCAGGTGCGGTATTCATCCAGAAAGTCACGGGAAAACCACATGCCGCTGCGCAGGCTGTCATCGTGCCAGCCCATGCTGCCCTGCTCCGCCGCCTTGTTCAGCAGCCTTTGCAAATGGGTGCGGGACATCATGAAATCTGCGGCCAAGGCCCGCGCATCGACAAAACCGATGTCGATACGGTCGGATTGGCTGTGGGCATCGTCAATGCGGCTGATGAATTCGTCCATCACCAAAGCGCCAGCTTCCGTCCAGAGGAACGCCCCGACGCGCGCCGGCGGCTCCACCCAATCCTTGTCGGCAAGGCAGGCACGCGCCGCACGCGGCTGCACCAGCGCCATGAGTTGCGGGCGCGCCATCATTTCTGCGGCTCTTGATCCGTCGTCCAGAGCGTCGAGCGCGGCCAGATTGGCGATCAACCACATCAGCATGGTTTGCTCGCTGATCGCCGTCGCCCGGTAGCGCCGTGGCCGCACGGAAGCTGCTCCGACCTTCTCCACGTAGCGGTAGATTTCCAGCTGATCGAGATAGTTCTGAACCGTGTTGCGGCTGGCAACGCCGTTGAGCGTTACAAGTTCGCGAAACTGCGCCACGGTGAAACCGCGTGGCCCAGCCTCAAGATTCAGCGCCATGCCAGCCTGCGTCAAAAGCCACTTTTGGTGGGCAGATAACAGCCGTGCGATCCGTGGATTGTCGTTGTACGTCGCGCGCAAACGACGTGCGAGACCCCGCACGGCACCCAAAAGGCCGGGATTTGCAATAAGTTCGGCATGGGAATATGTCATGGCCGATCCTGCACTACGAACAGAATAGAATTTGCAAATTTGCGGCGGCTGACTGCCGCACCATCATTTTCCTGTCGCGTATCACAGCGGTTCACAATGAACAGCCGGGCGCAATCAGGCATTCCGCGTCTTACCCCAAACACGATCCGCCACCCAGAACTTTACCCTTACCACAGCCAACGTGAATAACACGTTCGTGCGAAAATTGAATAAAACTTTGTTAAAAAACAAAGGTTTTCAACACCCGACAACAGGTGAGCCTTCATGCGGCAAAGTCGGATATTTCAACCCTGCGGCGTGGAGGCTTTTCTGGCTGCCTTGCGCGCCAGTCCAAGCTGGTGCTCACGAAAGATAATGAAGATACCTGCCAAGATGACAATTGCAGTCCCGACCAGCATCGTCACCGTGGGTATATCGCCGAAAAGAATGTAGGAAACGCCGATCCCGAACAGGATCGAGCTGTATTCGAAGGGCGCGATGGTTGAAACTTCCGCGTGCCGATAGCTCTCTGTCAGCAAAATCTGCGCGATGCCGCCAGCAATACCGCTGGAAATCAGCAATATCGTCTGCTTCATGTCCAGCCATTCCCAATAAAACGGCAGGCTGAGCGCCGACAGGAAACTGCCCGTCAGCGAAAAATAAAGAACGATCGTGGCCGTCTTTTCCGTTACCACCAGCTGGCGCACCTGCACCATGGCAAGGCCGCCCAGCACCGCCCCGAAAAGAACCGCAAGCGCGCCAATCCCCTCGCCCGCCGCAAAGCCGCCCTCCTGCAACAATGTCAGTTTGGGCCAAAGGATGATGATAACGCCCGTCATGCCGACAAGCACCGCCGACCAGCGATAGATACGCACGGCCTCGCCCAGCAACAGCGCCGCAAACATCACCGCCATCAACGGAGACGCGTAACCGATGGCAATGAACTCCGGCAATGGCAGCAGCGTCAGCCCGTAGAAGCCGCAGATCATCGACAGAACACCAAGAAAGCCACGCTTGAAATGCCCGGCCAGGTTCTGTGTGTGGAATGCCCTGGGCAGGCTCCGCAGCCATGCCAGATAGATAATGATCGGGATGATGGCGAAGGTGGAGCGAAAAAAGCTGATTTCTCCGGCGGGCACATTCGGCCCTGCCGCCTTGATGCAGGTCTGCATGACCAGAAAAAACGCAACGGATATCAGCTTGAAGCTTATCCCCCGAATGGGGTTATAGGCGGCGGCACTCATACGAAAAGGAACTCTCAACCGGCGACGTGCTCTGACGCACGGCATTGTTAGAGAATCGAGCTTAGCCCGGATAGCGAGGAGACTTCCATCAAAAACTGCATGGATGCATGGCAAAAATCCTAGCACCGAATTATGCGCTCAGGCGTATATGGGCAGTCGCGCGATGTTATAATTTAGTAAAATTGCTAACCAATCGAACGTTTTGTCGTAATATAATTTCTTACCGGCTATAATTTCAGTAATCGTTCAACATTTAATGAAATGATGTCTGAATTCGAGACACATTCTTTGATCCTCATTGAAACCCTCGTTTGATACCAAAACGCAGGACAGAATGTCTTGCGAATCTCACATGAACGTGACCCTAATTCGATTTTTAGCTTCAGGTAACATGTGGCATGAAACCTGAATTGTGGCAGACAAGGTTCATTCAGGAATAGTCATGCGAACAGACACGGGCCAGATCGTTCACCTGGCGGATTATCGCCCTACCAATTTCGTTCTCGAACGAGTTGACCTCACTTTCGAACTCGATCCTGAAAATACCAAGGTCGAAGCGCGACTGATTTTTCATCGGCGCGAAGGCGCTGATAAATCGGCCCCACTGGTTCTGGATGGTGACGAGTTGACGCTTTCCGGCCTGTTGCTGGATCAGATCGACATCCCTGCGGCGCAGTATGATGCGACCCCGGATAGTCTGACCATCCGCGACCTGCCGGAAGAAATTCCGTTCGAAATTTGCGTGACGAACTACATCAATCCGCAAACCAACACCCAGTTGATGGGCCTTTACCGCACCAACGGCGTCTATTGCACCCAGTGCGAGGCCGAAGGCTTCCGCCGCATCACCTATTTCCCGGACCGCCCGGACGTTTTGGCGCCCTATACCATCACCATAATAGCTGCGAAGGAAGGCAACACCTTCCTCCTGTCCAACGGCAATTTCCTCGGCGGCGGCAATTATGATGAAGGCCGTCACTTCGCCGCATGGTTCGATCCACATCCAAAACCAAGCTATCTCTTTGCGCTGGTCGCGGGCGATCTCGGCTTGGTCGAAGACACCTTCACCACCGTATCGGGTCGCGACGTCGCTCTGAAGATTTATGTCGAGCACGGCAAAGAGCCACGTGCCGCTTACGCCATGGATGCGCTGAAACGCTCCATGAAATGGGATGAGGAGCGCTTCGGTCGCGAGTACGATCTGGATATTTTCATGATCGTCGCCGTGTCCGATTTCAACATGGGCGCGATGGAGAACAAGGGCCTCAACGTCTTCAACGACAAATATGTTCTGGCCGATCCTGAAACCGCAACCGATGCCGATTATGCCAATATCGAGCGCATCATCGCGCATGAATATTTCCACAACTGGACGGGCAACCGCATCACCTGCCGCGACTGGTTCCAGCTTTGCCTGAAAGAAGGCCTGACGGTTTACCGCGATCAGGAGTTTTCCTCCGATATGCGCTCCCGTTCGGTCAAGCGCATCGCAGACGTGCGCCACCTCAAATCGGAACAGTTCCCGGAAGATGGTGGCCCGCTGGCGCATCCGCCACGTCCTGATAAATATCGCGAAATCAACAACTTCTATACGACGACCGTGTATGAGAAGGGTGCCGAAATCACCGGCATGATCGCAACCATTCTGGGCGCCGACGATTTCCGCAAGGGCATGGACCTCTATTTTGAGCGCCATGACGGCGATGCCTCCACCGTTGAGGATTTCGTCAAGTGCTTCGAGGAAGCAAGCGGTCGCGATCTCACGCAATTCTTCCGCTGGTATATTCAGGCTGGCACGCCTCTCGTCAGCGCTTCGGCGTCCTATGATGCGGCCAGTGCCACCTTCACGCTCTCGCTGGAACAGACCGTTCCGGCCACCCCCGGCCAGAGCAAGAAGGAAGCCCTGCACATTCCGCTGTCCACCGCGCTGATCCTCGACAACGGCCAGATTGCCGAACCGTCGAAGGTGGAAGGCGGCGACTATAGGGATGGCGTTCTGCATCTGACGGAACGCAGCCAGACCTTCATTTTTTCTGGTGTCTCGTCCCGCCCGGCATTGTCGCTCAACCGCAGCTTCTCCGCGCCCATCAACCTTCATCTGGAACAGTCTTCCGATGATCTGGTGCTGATTGCCCGTCATGAAACGGATATGTTCTCCCGCTGGCAGGCATTGACGACTTTGGCCATGCCAAATCTCGTCAAGGCAACGCACGCGGTGCGCGAAGGTACTGCCGTGGAGTTCGATCCGGCTTTCGTGGCCGCGCTCATCGAAATCGCAGGCGATAACACTCTGGAACCCGCATTCCGCGCTCAGGCACTTGCCCTACCAAGCGAGTCCGATGTTGCGCGCGAAATCGGCAGCAACAACGATCCGGAAGCCATCCATAAGGCCCGCAACGCCGCCATGGCGGCCATTGCCACGGCTGGTATCGATACGTTCAAAACATTGTTTGCGGCTTCCGAAGACAAGGGTGCTTACTCGCCAGACGCGACCAGTGCCGGTCGCCGGTCGCTGCGCAACATTGCCATGGGCTATCTGTCGTTTGTGGAAGAAACACCGGAGCGCGCCTCTGCGGCATTCGTCGCGGCCACCAACATGACGGATCTGGCGCACGCGCTCAGCATTCTGACGCAGCGCTTCCCCGATGCGCCGGAAACGGCGGATGCACTGGCAACCTTCGAAAGCCGCTTTGCGGACAACGCGCTGGTGCTAGACAAGTGGCTGTCTATTCAGGCGGCCATTCCCGGTGAAGGTGCGCTTGCGCGCATCAAGGCGCTGACAGGTTCCAAGCACTTCATCGCCACCAATCCGAACCGTGTTCGCTCGCTCATCGGCACGTTCGCCTTTGGAAACCCGACAGGCTTCAACCGCGCCGATGGCGAAGCCTACAGCTTCCTTGCGGAACAGATCATTGCGATCGACAAACGCAACCCGCAATTGGCGGCGCGCATCCTCACCTCCATGCGCTCATGGCGTTCGCTGGAACCGGTTCGCGCCGAGAAAGCCCGCGCTGCCTTGACCATAATCGAGCGAGCGCCTGCCCTTTCCACAGACGTCCGCGACATCGTCGAACGCATGTTGAAAGCCTGACGTTACGTCAGCCTGGCGACCAAAACCGTGGTCGCCAGCCCTGTCCCAAAAAAATCCAGCCTTATCCCAAAAAAATAAGGAGTCGGTTCAAGGGGTTAAAACTCTTTTAACCTTAAGCTCTGGACAAGCCGAATCAGCTTTGATTCACTGGTGTCAGATTCGAGCGGCGGCGCTTCGAATTAAGAGGGACATCAGGGCGGGACAATGACTGACGTGCGGCGGGCGACTGCGGGCGATGAGCGCCCGTATGCCAAATTCTGTGACATGGCTGCATGGGGAGAGAGGCTTTCCGGGAACCTTATGGCTTATGCCGGTCGCCCGACTGCTGGCTTCCAATTGCCTCATGTGGAAACGCTGCTCAAGCGCTTGATCCCCGTATTGATCCTCGCCTTTCTTGTGGTCGTTGCTGCATCGCGCATGTTGGGCATCGTCTCCGAATATGGTCGTATGGATGAAGCCGCCCGGCAGACAACCGCTCTCTCGGCTCTGGCTGCAAAGGCATCACTTACCGGCGGCGAAGCGCTCTTTGCCATGCAGGACGGTGCGGCAATCGAAAAACGCCTCGGCGCATCATTCCCCGCTGGCAGTCTGGATGAAGATGTTCTTCTTCTCGTTGCGGGCACGGATGGCCGGGTATTTGGCGGCATAGGCGCAAAAGCCTCCGGCTATCTCGGCGCATCGCTCACCAATCTCCTGCCGGAAATCGCCATCGTGCGCCGTTTTCCCGGCGCGCCCGGCACCATCGAAACCGATATCGAAGGCACGCCGCATTACGCGACCATGCTGCCTCTTGGCACCGATGGCGGCATGATTATCGCCGCCCGTTCGCTGGAACCGATCCGCTCCTTCTGGCGCAGCGAAGTCGCCATGAATGTGACTTTGTTCACCGGCATTTCCGCCATTCTTCTCGTCATTCTTTATGCCTATTACATGCAGGTTAAGCGCGCTCGCACGGCAGACGACATCTTCCTGGAATCCAACCTGCGTGTTGAAACCGCCCTGTCTCGCGGACGCTGCGGCCTTTGGGATTTCGATCTCTCCACCCGCCGCATGTTCTGGTCCACATCGCTCTACGAAATTCTCGGCCTACCGCCCAGAACCGAACCGCTGACCTTCAGCGATGCTGCCCGCATGATGCACTCCGAAGATGGCAATCTTTACGAAATCGCCCGTTCTGTCGGCTGTGGTGATCTTCGCCAGATCGACCAGATTTTCCGTATGCGCCACGCCCACGGACACTATGTATGGCTGCGCGCCCGCGCACAGGTCATCCACACCACCAATGGCCCACGAGTCATCGGCATTGCCATGGACGTGACCGAGCAGCACCGTCTTGCCCAGCGTTATGCCGAGGCCGACCAGCGCCTTGCGGACGCCATTGAAAGCACATCGGAAGCCTTCGTGTTGTGGGACAAGAACGATCGTCTGGTCATGTGCAACGCCCATTTCCAGCAAGCCTACGGCCTGCCGGACAGCGCGCTTGTGGCTGGCACGGAACGTTCCGTCGTCAATGCCGCCGCTTGTAAGCCGGTGGTGGAGCGCCGTGTGGCCGACCCGGACCAGTCCGGCCTGTCCCGCACCACAGAAGTCCAGCTTGCCGATGCGCGCTGGCTGCAAATCAACGAACGCCGCACCCGTGATGGCGGTCTGGTGTCGGTCGGCACCAACATCACCCTTCTCAAACGCCATGAAGAGCGCCTGCGCGATTCCGAAAAACGTCTGATGGCAACCATTGGCGACCTGTCCGCCTCCCGCCACAAGCTGGAGCGTCAGAAGACCGAGCTTTCCGACGCCAACGCCAATTATCAGGCCGAGAAAGACCGCGCCGAGGCCGCCAACACGGCGAAGTCGGAATTCCTCGCCAATATGAGCCATGAGTTGCGCACGCCGCTCAATGCCATCCTCGGTTTTTCTGAAATCCTGCTGGCGGAAATGTTCGGCCCGGTCGGCTCGCCCAAATACAGCGAATATGCCCGCGATATCCACGATAGCGGCAAGCACCTGTTACACGTCATCAACGATATCCTCGATATGTCGAAGATCGAAGCCGGACACATGCGCATCAATCAGGAGAAGGTCGATCTGGCCCCGCTGGTCGAAGAAACCCTTCGCCTCACCGCCATACAGGCCGCGCAGAAAAACATCTCCATCCAGCAGCGCGTTTGCAAAGACATGCACATGACCGGCGACCGCCGCGCCATGAAACAGATCATGCTCAACCTGCTGTCCAACGCCGTGAAATTCACCGGTAACGGTGGCCGTGTCGAGCTTCGCACCCATATCCACCAGGGCGGTCTGATGCTGACCATTGCCGACACCGGCATCGGTATCCCCTCCACCGCCATCAAAAAAATCGGCCAGCCTTTCGAGCAGGTTCAAAGCCAATACGCCAAAAGCCAAGGCGGCTCCGGTCTCGGCCTTGCCATCTCCCGCTCACTGGTCAAGCTCCACGGCGGCACCATGAAAATCCGCTCCTGCGAGGGCAAAGGCACCGTCGTCACCCTTATCATCCCACATGCGGGCGCAATTCGGCAGAAACCACATCTGGCCCATGAAGCTGAAAGGAAGCTTGCTCTCTTCCGGCAAGGCTAAACTTGAGACCCTCACGAAGCCGTCTTGGTCACATCGTAACAGACAAACGCAATCTTGTTGCCATCCGGGTCGCGCACATAGGCCGCATAAAAACCGTCACCATAATCAGGACGCAGACCCGGCACACCTTCGTCCGCACCGCCTTTGGATATGGCGATCTCAAATAGCCTGTCGATCTTGTCCGAACCGTCGATCACGAAAGCGGTCATCGTGCCGTTGCCGACACTCGCCTTTGCGCCATCAAAAGGATAACCGGTCGCAAAACGTGGCGCGACGACGTCGGCCTTGTCTCCCCAGAACGCGACCTGCTCATCCTTGAAGCATTGTTTCAGCCCCATCACCTCGAAGATCGGGTCGTAGAACGACACCGCCCGTTCCAGATCGGTCGTCCCGACCATTGTGTACCCAATCATGCGCTGCTCCATAGTCTTGCGTCGGGTACATCCTATAATTTAGTCCTTGCCACCCACAACCGACGTAAACGCCTTTCGCACAGTTTTTGACAAGCGCTTTACCTCACCCTCAAGCGTGCCGATATCCGGGCAATCTCCCGCGCGGCACACAAGATCATTCAGCCCCGCCGGTGCTTCCTTCGGCTCGAAATCGCTGTCGATGCACAGCCGGATGATCTGGGACAACTCGGTGAAGAGGTGCATCGCCGCCATACACTCGTCATAGGCTTGGCTCTCCATCGTGCCGGATGCCACGCGCTTCAAAACGTCGGATGTGCTCTCGCCCGCCACATGCGGAGGCAAGCCCCTGGAAGGCGCAACAAGCGTCAGATATTGCGCGATAAACTCCAGATCGACCAGACCACCGGGAATGAGCTTGAAATCCCAGATATTGGCGGGCGGCTTTTCTTTGCCGATCAGGTTGCGCATGTCCTGAACGTCCGCTGCGATTTTTGCCACGTCTCGTTTTTGCGATAACACGGAGGCAATAATACCCTTCGCATCCGCCATCAGCGAGGGATCGCCGCAGATCAACCGCGCACGCGAGAGCGCCAGATGCTCCCACGTCCACGCCTCTTCGCGCTGATATTTCTCGAATGTCGAAATACGCGTTGCCACCGGCCCTTTGTTGCCGGAAGGGCGCAGGCGCATGTCGACTTCGTAAAGCACACCCTCCGCAGTTGGCGCGGAAAGGGCGGAAATCAACCGCTGCGTCACACGGGTGAAATAGCGCACCGCATCCAGCGGCTTGGCCCCATCCGACTCCTCCACCGCATCGTCGTAATCATAAAGCAGGATCAAATCGACATCAGAGCCAGCCGTCAGTTCAAAGCTGCCGAGCTTGCCCATGCCCATAACGGCCACGCGCCCGCCGGGGTACTTGCCATGCGCAACGTCCATTTCGGCCAGCACCGCATTCAGCGATGCCTCGATCACCAGATCGGCAAGGTGCGTGAACGCCCGCGCCGCCACCTCACCGGAAATCGCGCCTGTCAACAACCGCACCCCGATCAGAAATCGCTGTTCGGCAGCAAAAATCCGCAGTCTGTCGAGAATGTCTTCATAGTGCCTTGCTGGTGAAACAAAGCCATCCATGCGTTGTGAAAGGTAGTCGCGGGTCGGAATGTCCGTCATCAACCCCGGGTCCAACATGCCGTCGAACACATGCGGACGTGCAGCAATGATTTCCGCCAGTCGCGGCGCGGATGACATGATCGTCACCAGCAGAGACAGCAGCGCCGGATTGTTGCCCAGCAACGAGAAAAGCTGGATGCCCGCTGGCAGACCAGACAGGAAATTATCGAACCGCAACAGCGCCTCATCGGCCCGTTTGCTCTCACCGAAAGCCTTGAGCAAATCCGGCGTCAACTCCGTCAGCCTCTCGCGTGCCTCCACGGATTGCGTGGCGCGATATCGCCCATTGTGCCATGTGCGAATAACCCTAGACATATCTTCCGGGCGTTCAAACCCCAGCCGTGCCAGTGTTTTCAGCGTATCGGGATCGTCCTTCTGGCCGGTAAAAACCAGATTGCCGCTTTCGCCTGAAAGTTTCGTTTCCTGCTCGAACAGCGCGGAATATTTGCGCTCCACCAGCCGCAAAACACTTTCCAGCTGTTCGGAAAACGCCTTGGTGTCCGCAAAACCCAGCATGAAGGCAATGCGCTTCAGCTCTGTTTCCGTATCGGGGAGAATATGCGTCTGCTCGTCGCGCACCATCTGAATGCGATGCTCAACCTCACGCAAAAACCAGTATGCATCCGTGAGACTATCGCGCGTTTCGGCATCGATCCATTTCGCTTCGGTCAGCGCCGACAAGGCTTGTTGCGTGGAGCGCACCCGCAACGGTGCCATGCGCCCGCCCGCAATCAGTTGCTGCGTCTGCGCGAAGAACTCGATCTCGCGTATGCCGCCGCGACCAAGCTTGACGTTATGCCCCTTCACCGCAATCGCGCCATGGCCCTTATGAGCGTGGATTTGCCGTTTGATCGAATGAATATCGGCAATCGCCGCATAATCCAGATATTTGCGAAACACGAACGGCGTAAGTTCGCGCAGAAAATTCTCACCCGCCTTGATATCTCCGGCGACAGGCCGCGCCTTGATATAGGCCGCCCGCTCCCAGTTCTGGCCTCTGCCTTCGTAATAGGTCAGTGCGGCCTCCACCGGAATGGCCAGCGGCGTTGAGCCGGGGTCGGGCCGCAGCCGCAAGTCAGTTCGAAACACATAGCCATCCGCTGTGCGCTCCTGCATGATGCGGATGAGGCGGCGCATCATCCGGCCAAAGGTTTCCAACGCGTCCAGCGGATCAGGCACGATGCCCGCCGTTGGTTCGAAGAACACCACCGCATCGATATCGGACGAATAATTGAGTTCCTGCGCGCCCAGCTTGCCCATGCCCAGCACCAGCAGGCCAGAGCCTTCACTCGGTGCTTCAAGATTCGTCAGCTTCAACTTGCCACTATGGTGGTTGGCCAGAAGCAGGTGGTCGATCGCCGCAGCAAGGCTGGCATCGGCCATATCGCTCAACCATCGTGTCGTGTCGCGCGCCGTGAATATCCGCGCCAGATCGGCCAATGCAGCGATGAAGGAAAGCCGTCTTTTGGCAACCCGCAGCCGCGTCATCACCTCAGCTTCGGAGGGAACAGCACCATCGTCATTCGGCTTCCAGCAGGTGCGAGCGTCCTCCACCAGACGTCCAAGCGTCGTTTCCAGCCCACCCGACATGGCAAGCGTCAGCAACCCCTCATCGGCCACGGCTGCATCGCGCAGATAGGGAGACAGCGTCAATGCGTAAGCGATAAAATCCTTGAGCGGCTCTTCGCTCGCTAGGAGTTCCGCAACCGCAGGCTCGTTTTTGCCGATGTCTTTCAGGGTAGAGAGAACGGATTTCAGTTCCGCTTGCGTATAAGCGCGGATAACGCCCGGCTGCACCTCATCGAGCCGTCTTTCAACGGTCGCCGTTTTTTCCCCGGCTTGTGTCAATGTCTCTCTCCCTTGCACGCAGAATGCCACCCCTCACGGAATCGGCTTCATTGTTTTTGGGTACGACCTTACGGTGTGGAAACAGGAAAAACCATCGAAACAGTCAGGCCGGGTGCCTCGGCATTGCCGGGATCGGTGTCGGAAAGCCTGAGCGAACCGCCATGCAGTTCCATCACCGCCTCCACCAGTGAAAGGCCGAGACCCGTGCCGGGCTTGGAGCGGCTTTCGTCCAGCCGCACGAACCGTTTCGTCACCTCGCCGCGCTTTTCGGCGGGAACGCCGGGGCCATTGTCCGCGACAGACAGCACGATACCGTCTTCCTGCGCTTCCAGCCGCACCAGGAGTGTCTTCTTACCCACATGCCCACCGGCATATTTGATGGCATTATCGATGAGGTTGGTCAGCGCCTGACCGATCAGTTCGCGGTTGCCCTGCACGATCAACCCCGGCGCGATGTCAGCCGTCAGCGCCAAACCCTCTTCGTCCGCCACCGGCTCGTAAAGCTCCGCGCTGTCCTCAGCAATCGCGGACACATCCACGTCGCTCATCTCGGCAGCAATCGACCCTGCCTCGACGCGAGAAATCATCAGCAACGCATTGAATGTGCGGATCAACTGGTCCGACTCGGCGATGATGCCCTCCAATGCCGCCCGCCGCTTCTTCTCGTCCCGGTCTTCCAGCGCTTCTGCGGCCTTGTTGCGCAGGCGGGTCAGCGGTGTTTTCAGATCATGCGCAATGTTGTCGGAAACCTGCCGCAAGCCTTCGTTCAGCTTTTCGATGCGTCCCAGCATGGCGTTCAAGGAGCCTGAAAGCCGGTCGAACTCGTCACCGGATCGCCCCTGCGGCAAACGCTGGGACAAGTCGCCCGCCATGATCTTCTTGGTCGCGGCGGACATGCGATCAATACGTTTCAACGCATTGCGGCCAATCGCGAACCAGATCACAACGGCGCCGCTGCCCATAATGGCCAGCGCCACCATCAGCGCATTGCGCACCAGCAGGCGAAATTTCGTCGGTTCGCCAAGGTCTCGGCCAATCAGCAGGCGCAGGCCATTGTCCAGAACAAAAATATTGGCGGTCGCCAGATGTTTTACGCTGTCGCCGCTTTCGGAATAACGTTCATAACCGAAGGGGAACTCGGTCCAGCCTTCATTGTCCAGAACACCCGGCTGGACGGAGGCCACATTGCCCGCCAGAATTTCACCGTTCGGCCCGGCAATCACATAAAGGCTTGCGCCCGGTTGGCGGGCGCGGCGCTCCATCATCCGCAGCAACGGGTTTATGCCGCCGCGATTGTAAATGCGCTGAACATCGTTCACCTCCTGCTGCACGGCATCGCGCGTCTGCTGGTTCAGCAGCCGCTCGGAAAGAGCCGTGACATAGAAAACGAGAAACGCCGCGCACAGCGCAAAAAGCAGAATATACAGCGCCGAAAGGCGCACCGCCGTCGAGCCGAACAGAAGACGCAGACGTGCCATAGGGCGACCTTATCCCTCGTCCTTCATCATGTAACCCGCGCCGCGAATGGTTTTCAGCAGCGGCTTGTCAAAATCCTTTTCGATCTTGGAACGCAGGCGCGACACATGCACGTCGATCACATTGGTCTGCGGATCGAAATGGTAATCCCAGACATTTTCCAGAAGCATGGTGCGGGTCACGACCTGACCGGCATTCTTCATCAAATATTCGAGCAGACGAAACTCACGCGGCTGGAGCAGAATTTCCTTACCGCCCCGGCGCACATCATGCGAAAGCCGGTCCAGTTCCAGATCACCGACCCGGTAGACCATGTCCTGCTCAGGCTTGCCCTTGCGGCGGCCCAGCACTTCAATGCGGGCCAGAAGCTCACTGAAAGCATAGGGTTTCGGCAGATAATCATCGCCACCCGCCCGCAAGCCGGTGACGCGGTCATCCACCTGCCCCAATGCGGACAGGATCAGCACCGGCGTTTCAATGCCACGTCTGCGCAATTCGCTGATGACGGAAAGACCATCCCGGCGCGGCAACATGCGGTCGATGACAATCACGTCATAGGCGTTTTCGACGCCCATAAACAGGCCGCTCTCGCCATCGCTGGCGTGATCGGCCACAATACCTGCTTCCCGGAACGCCTTGGTCATATAGGCTGCGGCTTCCAGATCATCTTCAATAACGAGAATCTTCATGTGCGGGACAATAGCGTCCTCAGCATTCTTCGCACAACCGGAAACAGATGCGGGAGACAATTCCTGAGCTTTGTTTTCCATGAGATTCCTCCGAAGACGAAGCGTCCGTCACTCTCGACGTCATCCTCGCCCTTGTGGCGAGGATCTAATACCGTTGCCATGAATGCGCGGTTCAAAAAACAATCATGGTGGGAAAGGCAATCGCCTATCCCACCACATTGACCTATCAACCCTGGTCGATATCCAGCGCGATAAAGCGGCTACCCTGTTCGGTCTGCACCTGGAACAGTGCCTTGGAACGACCGTCCTTCTTCGCCTGTTCAAGAATTTTCTCGACATCGGCAGCGGAGGCAACCTGCTGGTTGTTGACGGAGGTGATGGTCTCACCGGCCTTCAAACCGCGCGCAGCAGCATCGGAGTCAGGATCGACATCGGTGACAGCAAGACCAGTGCCATCCTCAGAGGGGGCAACCGTCAGGCCAAGGCTCGAGAGAACTTTCTCGCTGGATGTCTGGCCACCACTTTTGTCGTCATTCGGGGTCGCTGCGGCCTTGGAGGCATCATCGCTTGCAAGGTCGCCCAGTGTCACAGTCACGGGCTGCGATTTTCCGGCACGCCACAGCGAAAGCTCGACCTTCGTGTTGGGTGCCAGCGCACCGATGCGGCGTGAAAGATCGCGGGCGTCTTTGATCGTGTCGCCATTGAGGGCCGTAATGATGTCGCCCTGCTTGATACCGGCCTTGTCACCGGGAGAACCGGCCTGCGGAGCAACAACCAGCGCACCGCTTGCTTCGGAAAGGCCGAGCGATTCTGCGATATCCTTGCTCACTGGCTGGATTTGCACGCCAAGCCAGCCGCGCTCAACCTTGCCGTCCTTGATCAGATCCTGCACCACATCCTTGGCAACAGAAGCCGGAATGGCAAAGGCGATGCCGACGTTACCGCCTGATGGCGAGAAGATCGCGGTGTTGATACCGACAACTTCACCGTTCAGGTTAAAGGCCGGACCACCAGAGTTACCACGGTTCACGGCAGCGTCGATCTGGAGGTAATCGTCATAAGGACCGGAGCCGATGTCACGACCACGGGCCGAAACGATACCTGAAGTCACCGTGCCGCCAAGACCGAACGGATTGCCAACGGCCACCACCCAGTCGCCAACGCGAATTTTGCTGTCGTCGGCAAATTGCACATAGGTGAACTTGCGGTTCACATCCACTTTCAGCACGGCAAGGTCGGTGCGCGTATCACGACCCACCAGCTTGGCATCGAGTTCCGTGCCATCGTTCATCACGACCGTGTAGGCAGAGCCATCATCGACAACATGGTTGTTGGTGACCAGATAACCGTCTTCAGAGATGAAGAAACCGGAACCCTGCGCTACGGGACGCAATGGACCCTTGCCATCGCCGCGATGTTTGTTCGGGCCACGGTCGGCACGCTTGTCGTTCTGGCCTGCACCCGGACCACCAAACTCCTTGAAGAAGCGCTTCAGGGGGTGGTCATCGGGAAGCTGGTCAAGACCGCGACCGCCGAAGTTAAAGGAAAAGTTGCTGGTGTCATCGGATGCGGGCTGCACGTTCGATTGGACACGAACGGAAACAACCGCAGGGGAAACCGCATCGACCACATCTGCAAAGCTCTGCACCTGAGGCGCTTTGACCTCGACTGGCGCGGCGAAGGAGTGTGCGATTGGTCCTGCGATACCCGTGCTGAGCATCAGGGCAGCGAGACCGCCAACAGCCGAAGACTGGAGAAACGTCTTCAACGTGGAACGTCCATTTTGAGAATTAGACATGGATACTACCTTCTTTCTTCATTCAGACTGGAGCCCCGCATGACCGGGGAAGCGGTGGATGACCAAAGATATAGGAGCCTTCACCTTACAGCGAAGTGTCTAGCGAATGAAAAATCCGTAATGTTGCTAAAAAGATTCCGCCAATAGGCCTAAGTCGTTATTTTTCCAGAAGATCGCGAATGCGCGCCTCTTCGTCTGCCGTCAGCGTCTGTCCTTCGGACACGACAACCCGCCGTCTGGCAAAAACAAAAATGGCTGTCGCACCGATCAGGATCAGTACAATCGGCGCACCCCACAAAGCCAGCGTGCGAACCGCAAATCGCGGTTTCAGGAGAACGAATTCACCGTAACGCGACACCACATAATCGATCACCGCTTCGTCACTGTCACCCTGCGTCAGCCGCTCGCGCACCAATACCCGAAGATCACGCGCCAGTTCCGCATTACTGTCATCGATGGATTGGTTCTGGCACACCATGCAGCGCAGTTGTACGGTCAATCCCCGCGCTCTGGCCTCCAGAACAGGGTCGGAAAGGACTTCATTGGGATTGAAGGCATATGCGGGAAGTGATGCGAAAAGAAGCGCAAGAAAAACAACTATATTTCTGCGAAAACGAACAAAACCCCCGCTGGCCTGCCGGCCACCTCCCCCACAAGGGGGGAGAAACCGTGCTGCACCCTCGAACGTTTCTTGAAACGACAGCGGTGCGGCTGGGTTAAGTCCCTCCCCCTTGTGGGGAGGGGTTGGGGAGGGTTTCTTGTTCAAAACGCCGCCCATCATTCCGCAGGCTCCGGCACTGGCCCGGCCTTCACAGCCTTCGCCTTGCGCGTCGGGGCGCCCACCCGCAAGCGCCGGTCAGACAGCGAAACGAACCCGCCAATCATCATGAACACCGTGCCGCCCCAGATGCAGAGAATGTACGGCTTCCACCAGATGCGGACGACCATGCCGCCATCATCCATCGGGTCGCCCAACGACACATACAGCTGGCTCAGGCCAAATGTCATGATGCCCGCTTCCGTCGTCGGCATTCGCCGCGCCGTGTAAAGCCGCTTGGAGGACCACACATCCGCCACATCCACGCCGCCCTTGCGCGCAGTAAAATGGCCGCGATCTTCCGTATAGTTCGGTCCGACGTGATGGCGAATGCCGTCGAATGTCAGGCTGTAGCCACCCGCATCCACCACCGTGCCCTGCTTCATTTCGACAACGGTTTCCGTCTCGAAGGTCGTCACAATCACGATGCCAAGCACCGTCACGCCAAGCCCCATATGGGCCAGCGCCGTGCCAAAGGTGGATCGCGGCAGGCCTTTCAGCCGGCGAAACGCTATGCCCAACGCCAGCTTGCCGAAATTGGCGCGGTACCAGAGATCCGCCAGCGCACCGAAAATCAGCCAGAAACCGGCGATGATACCGAGCACAGCCAAAACCGGCCCGCCATGTTCGATGTACCACAACGTCAGACCCGCCACCGCCGCCAGCGCTGCTGCCACATAAAGCCGCTGAAATGCACCCAGCAGGTCGCCGCGTTTCCACGCCAGCATCGGCCCGAAGGGCGCAACGATCAGCACCGGGATCATCAACAGGCCGAAGGTCAGGTTGAAGAACGGCGCACCAACCGAGATTTTCTCACCGGTCAGTGTTTCCAACACCAGCGGGTAGAGCGTGCCGATCAGCACCGTCGCCGTCGCGACCGTCAGGATCAGGTTGTTCAGCACCAGCGCACCCTCACGCGAAATCGGCGCGAACAGACCGCCCGCTTTCAGCATCGGCGCGCGCCACGCAAACAGCGCAAAGGCCCCGCCAATGAAGATCATCAGAATACAGAGAATGAAGATGCCGCGGCTCGGGTCCGTCGCAAAGGCGTGCACGGACGTCAGCACGCCGGAACGCACGAGGAAGGTGCCAAGCAGCGACAGCGAAAACGTCATGATCGCCAGCAGCACGGTCCAGATTTTCAGCGCCTCGCGCTTTTCCATCACGAGTGCGGAATGCAGCAGCGCCGTTCCCGCCAGCCATGGCATGAAGGACGCATTTTCCACCGGATCCCAGAACCACCAGCCGCCCCAGCCGAGTTCATAATAGGCCCAGTAAGACCCCATCGAAATACCAGCCGTCAGAAATGTCCAGGCGGCCAGCGTCCAGGGCCGCACCCAACGCGCCCAAGCCGCGTCGATGCGCCCTTCCATGAGAGCCGCAACGGCGAAGGAGAAGCACACGGAAAAGCCGACATAACCGAGGTAAAGCAGCGGCGGATGGATCGCCAGACCGAAATCCTGGAGGACCGGGTTCAGATCCTGCCCCTCGGCTGGCACCGGGCTTAATCGTGCAAAAGGGTTGGATGTCAGCAGAATAAACAGCAGAAACGCCGTCGTCACCCACGCTTGCACCGCCAGCACATTGGCCCGCAGCGTGTCCGGCAGATTGCGGCCATAAACCGCCACCAGTGCGCTGAACAGCACGAGGATCAGCAGCCACAGCAGCATCGATCCTTCGTGGTTGCCCCAAACGCCGGTCAGCTTGTACAGCATCGGCATCAGCGAATGGGAGTTCTCATAGACGTTTTTCAATGAGAAATCGGACACCGCATAAGCCCGCGTCAGCGCCGCAAAAGACAGGCCCACGAGCAGAAACAGCAGCACGGACCCCAGCGGCGCGATGTCCATCAGCGCCTTGTCGTTGCGGCGCGCGCCGAGCACCGGCAGCGTGGACACGACAAGCGCCACGCCAAGCGCCAGAACCAGAGCATAATGGCCGATTTCTGTTATCATGGCGTTGCCCCGGTCTTGTTGCCGTCCTCGGTCTTTTGCCACAGGCCCTTGTCTTTCAGGCGGTCGGCAACCTCCTTCGGCATATAATTTTCATCGTGTTTCGCCAGCACGCTATCGGCCACAAAGGCATGTGTCGCGGCATCGAATGTGCCTTCGGTCACAACGCCCTGCCCCTCGCGAAACAGGTCTGGCAGAATGCCGGTATAGCTCACCGGCACAGTGGCTGCGCCATCCGTCACCGCAAAGCTTACCGTGCGGCCTTCACCGCGCTTGACGGACCCTTCCGCCACCAGCCCGCCAAGGCGAATGCGCGTTCCGGGGCCAACCGTCGTTTTTTCCAGATCACCGGGCATGTAGAAATAGGCGATGGACTGGCCGAATGCGAACATCACCAGAAACGCCGCGATCATGATGAAGCTTACGCCGCCGCCGATGATCGCCAGTCTTTTCTGCTTGCGGGTCATTGTTTTACCCCCTGCGCATCCACGCCAAGCTGTTGCGCCAGCACCAGCAACTGCTTGCCCTGCTCTCCGGCAGGCGGAAACGCTTTGAGGCCGTTTGCCAAGGCTTCCTTCGCCTTCGCATCGTCCTTCAACATCGCATAGGATTGCACCAACCGCACCCATCCTTCGAAATTATCCGGGTTTTCCTTCAGCTTGGCATCCAGACTGTCCACCATGCCCGAAATCATGGCCCGCCGGTCCTCGGCGGACATGGCGCTGGCCGCAGCGACGTCCTCAGCACTCGGGTTGCCCGGCGCTTCGGGTTTCGGCGCCGTGGCCACAGCAGCGGCATCGCCGCCTGTGGTTTCAATATGCGCCTGCACCAGCGGTATCCATGGCGCACCGTCCGGCGAATTCTTCAATATCGCCGTAAATGCCGCCCGCGCTTCGGGCATCCTGCCCGCCTGCTCCAGCGCCAGCGCCAGATAAAACTGCGCACGCGGATTGCCGGGGCGCATCTTCTCGGCGTCGGCCAAGGCAGACCGCGCATCTTGGATGACAATGCCCTGATTGGCCGCGATCAGCGTCTCGGCAAGCCCGGTCAGCCGCTCCGGATTTTCGCCCAGAATACGGATAGCGTTGCGATAGGCCATTTCGGCATCGCCAAGGCGCATGGTTTTGAAATAGATCGGCGCCAGCACGTCCCAGCCGGCTCCATCATCCGGATTCTGCGCCAGATGCCGCTCGGCCTTGGCAATCAGCAGGTTCATGTCGTTGCCCGGCTTTTCAAGACGGGCTTCCAGCGGCATGTCCGGCATACCAGGACTGCCCATGAACAAATAAAGACAGAGCCCCGTCAGCGGCAGCAGAATGGTCACAACACTGGCAAGCGTATTATGGCGGCGCGGCGTGGCCGTTGCATCCCCACCTGTTTTGCTGGACGCGGCGGCCAGAAGCCGTCGTCCGATTTCGGCCCGCGCATATTCCGCTTCCGTTTCGCCAATCAGCCCGCTGGCCCGCTCGCGCTGCAATTCGACCAGCTGGTCACGGTACACCGCCACCTCGCCCTCACGGCCGGTGTCGGATGCGCCCTTGCTGCGCATCAGCGGATACGTCAGGACGATGGCCACGAGAGCCGTCAATAAGGCGATAAGAATCCAGAACATGCCGTTTCAATTACTCGAATGCGCACCGCTTTGAAATAAGCCTCAGCGGGATGACGTGAATTTGAGGCAACATGCCACATGCGTGTTCTGAACGGTTGGACCAGCGCTGACCTTGATACACGTCAATCCAAGATCAGATCAGCGGTGTCCAGGTGCCATCGGCGTTGCGACAGGCAGCGCCGCGCACCTTCGCCTGCTTGCCATCCACCGTCAGAGAATGCGTATATTGGCGGCAATTCTGGTTGCCGACCTGATAGGGCGCGTTGGCAATCACCTCACCCTTGGTGTCGTCCTCGCCCCACATCACGGCCTGCCCGCCGGGCGCTGTTTCCAGCGCGCGATATTCCGCTTCCAGCGCCTTGTTGAAATCTCTGCGGTCCATCTGCAAGCCGCTTCGACCAACAATGCCACCCTGAAGGCTGGCGATATAGGGCGTTGCAGACGAGGCACTGCGCCCAAAAAGTCCGCCGCCAGACATGCGCGTGTTGGACGTGGTGCAGGAGCTGAGAGCCGAAAGGCAGATCAACGAAAGAACCGCAGGGCGCATAAAATTGGAGTTCATTCCCGCAAACCCGGCTTTGCCCATCACTTCAACCAAGAATACACTCCTTATCAACGCGCCATCCTGCGCATCGGCCCGAAAATCGAAATCGATTTTCGCAAAGCACGATGCGTTCTAAAATGCAGAGCGTCAGCGTGCGCCCATGCGGACGCACTACGCAATGCGGTATTTATCACGCAATCTCTTGCCAGTTTTCAGGCGTCATGCAAGCTCTTTCGATAGGCCGGGCAGAAGCAGTTCGGCTTTCAGCCCGCCCAGCGCGCTGCGCGACATGGCAAAGGTGCCGTGGTATTCGGAAACCACCTCGCTGACGATGGACAATCCAAGCCCGGTGCCGGGACGGCTTTCGTCCAGCCGACTGCCGCGCTTCATGGCTTCCTTGATCTGCTCCGGCTCCAATCCGTGCCCATCGTCTTCCACCGTCAACGTTACCCAGGCACGGCGTGTCACATCAGGGTCGGAAGACGGATGAGAACCGGCAGCAATGGTGACAACCACCTTCTCATCAGCAAAACGCGCCGCATTTTCCAGCAGATTGCCGACAATTTCTTCCAGATCCTGCTGCTCCATCGCCACCACCGTCGCGGGCTGCTGAATATCAAGCTCGAACGTCTTGTCCGGGTTCAGACGCCGCATCACCCGCACCAGCCGCTCCAACGCCGGTTCCGCTTCGGCACGCGCCAGAATGGAGCCGCGCTGCGCAGCAATGCGTGCACGGGAAAGATAGGTCTGCACCTGCGCCTGCATCGCATCGGCCTGCGTTCGCACCAGGTCACCATGCTGCGTGTCCAGCGTCCGCGCCTCGTTCAGCAACACCGCAATCGGCGTTTTCAGCGAATGCGCAAGGTTGCCCACCTGCATCCGCGCCCGCTCCACAATCCGGCGGTTGCTGTCGATCAGCGCGTTGATCTCGTTGGCGAGAGGCTGAATTTCACGCGGGAATTCCCCCTCCAGACTTTCCGCCTCGCCACCGCGTATCTTGCCCAGCGCCACACGCGCCTGATCCAGCGGTCGCAGGCTGTAGAGAATGGCAAGACCGTTCACCACCAGACTGCCCACGCCAAACACCGCCAGCGCCAGATAAAGGCTGTTGGAAAAGTCGCGCACGTCCTGTTCCACGACATTCAGGTTGCCGGTCACGCGAAACCGTGCAGCCCGGCCCTCTCCGTCCAGAACCACCTCGGTTTCCGCCACCTGCACGCGGTTGTTGGCATCGTCGGTGATGACGTAATAACGTTCGTAGCGATTGTCGAAAGGCGCATCCAGAATGCCCGGAACCGGCAGCGTCGAAACACCCAGCGACGAGGAAACCAAGGGTGCCGTCTGGAAATTCCCCAGCGGCTCCACCACCCAGTACCAACCAGTATCAGGCTGCGAAAACCTGAGATCGCCCAGCTGCGGGCTTCCGGCCAGCGTGTTTTCGTTGGAAACCGTCACGGAGTTGATGACATTATAAAGCTGGGCGCGCAGCAGATCGGTAAAACTGCGCTCCACGCCCTGCCTGTAAAGCGTGGAAATCACCACCGCAATCACCACCAGCGCCAGCGCCGACCAGGCGGAGGCGAGAAGAAGAACGCGGGCGGTAAGTGAGTTACTTCGCATCTGCGGGAGCTTGCATCCGATAACCAAGGCCACGAATTGTTTCGATCAGGTCCACACCCAGTTTTTTGCGCAGACGTCCAACGAACACTTCTATCGTGTTGGAATCGCGGTCGAAATCCTGATCATACATATGCTCGACCAGTTCCGTGCGCGACACCACCTCCCCCATGTGGTGCATGAGATAGGATAAAAGCCGGAACTCATGCGAGGTCAGCTTCAGCGTCACGCCATTGACGGTCGCCTTGGAGGATTTTGTATCGAGCCGCACCGGCCCGCAGGTAATTTCGGAGGAGGCATGGCCCGCCGCACGGCGGATCAGGGCGCGCACGCGCGCCAGCACTTCTTCCACATGGAACGGCTTGGTCACGTAGTCATCCGCCCCGGCATCGATGCCAGCCACCTTGTCGCTCCAGCGATCGCGCGCGGTCAAAATCAGCACCGGCACGGTCTTGCCGCCGGCACGCCATTTTTCCACAACGGTAATGCCGTCCATCTGCGGCAGGCCGATATCCAGAACAATGGCGTCATAGGGCTCGGTATCGCCCAGATAATGCCCCTCTTCGCCGTCGAAGGCCTGATCGACAACATAACCCGCTTCTTTCAGCGCGTCCGTCAATTGCCGATTGAGGTTTGTATCGTCCTCGACCACGAGAATGCGCATCGTCCGCCCTTTCATTCCGTCCGGCCCCTGAATCAGACCGGCTAAATCATCTCTATATCAGAATTTTGGAGAGTGCGAACTCACATCGGTACGCGCATCGTCACCTTGCGCGGACGCTCGCCATTGCCCTGCACCAGCACGGTCACAACGCAACTCTGGCCATCATTGGTGGGATAGACAGACAGCAATTGCCCACCCGTTTCGCGCACCACGCGGGAGACCGCAGAGCCGCAATCGCTGGCCACCTGAATAACCTGGCCAAAGGCATCCGCCTTCAAATCAGCCTGCGGCGCGGCAAAGCCGGAAAGCCCGGCTGCAAGCGTCGCGATGATGAGAGGTGAGGCCATTGCAAAAACTTCCAAAGAAAAATCGGATGCACGTCAAAACGAATTCTTGTCCGAATATGTATCGTAAAGCTTCTGAATGGCAAATGAATGTGGGCTGTCCTCGCTTGAAGGCATAGTACACGGCGGTGGGTGCCGCTCACCCCCCTCTGCCCTGCCGGGCATCTCCCCCACAGGTGGGGAGATTGGCAAGGGGACAGCTTTCGCCCATCTTAAACGCTGTGAATAAAGTGGGAAGCATAAGTCCAGCCGATCTCCCTCCTTGTGGGGGAGATGCCCGGCAGGGCAGAGGGGGGTAAGCGACAACCACCGCCCTCTACGGCACAAACGCCTTATTTTATCGCACTCGTCGCAGCCAGTCGCCCGTAGAGCGCAATCAGCCCGCCCACACCGCCTGCAACCGTCACAAGCCCTTCCGCAAGCTCGTTTTCAAAGCCTGTCGGCAGGTTAAGCCCCACCACATGCAGCAGCGGTGCCAACACCGCAAGCAACGCACCCCATACGGTTTTGGATTGATACCAAGCCTTCATGCTGTCCATTCTCATACCCTTTCTCGGTTGACATTATTGTGAAGTCTAAAGGCTCAACGTGGCGCTCGCAGCCAACCCCAGCGGCACTGCACGGCCCAGTTGCCGCACCCGAATCGCCAGCGCGCGCTGTGCCGCACCAAAGTCCGACACCTCATCGCTCGCCGCATAAAGGCAGGTCGCCTCACCCACCTCCATCGTGCGGCGCACGAGTTCGCCAGACAGAATCTCAACGCGATAACGCTCGGAAACCTCATCCAGTGGAATGTCGGCTGCGTCCCAGCCATCGGCCTCGACGCGCCCGCGCCGCACCCATGTCAGGCGCACGCCCTGCGTTTGCCGAATACCCCGCAGATGCACCGGCGCCAAAGGCGTTTCGGCCCGCATTCCACCCGCAAAAGCAAAGGGCCCAACGCGGGAAATCTGCCCACCCGCCGCCTCGATAATCCAGTTCAGTTGCAGCCCGCGCTCATCGCCGCGCAGTCCCATCGACACCACGCCCGCGTCCAGCACCACCACCTCGGCGCCCTCGGTCGCACCGGCGCGCATCGCATCTTCGGTGCCCGCCAGCCCGCGCAGCAACCGTGTCAGTTGCCAGCGTTTGGAGGCCACCTCCTGCGCCGTTGCAAAGCCAACCACCTCCCAGGCACCATTCGCACAGCGAATAGCAATGCGATTGGCCCCATTCAGAACGGCAAGATCGGAAGCAGACGCCAGATCGCCATAGGGCAGCGTGATGTCGATCGACCCGGCGGAATTGAACCGCCCCGCAAACCCCGTCGGCAGAGCCGCCGCAAGCGTGCCAATCTTGGCAGGCTGGTCCAGCACCGCCCGCGCCTCATAGCCTTCGGTTCCGGCCGAAACAGAAAGCGCCATGCGTCGCCAAGGCCGTGCGAAGGCCGCAACCCGTGCAAAGCTCTGCACCTCGCCGACCTCAAATCGCGGCAAATCCATCAGCACGATATCCGGGTCAAAGCCATCGGAAGCACCGCCGGCACCGCTACGCGGCGTCTCCGCGTCCCCGGAAAACGTACTGGCCGCAGGCGAAAACTCCCGCGCCTCGATCCGCCTGACATCGCCGTCCTCGATCCGGCTCACCAGAAACCGCCCCGAGGGGCCACCCTCCAGTTCCACGCAGTCACCGGGGTCCAGCGCAATTTCCTGCGGCGAGATCGCAAACGTCACCGTGCGCCGCGCCAGCCGGTTGTCGCGCAACAGCGCCTCCACCGCATTTTGCGCCGTCTCCTGCGCCAGCACAGCACCCAGATCATAGCGCAGCACCCGGTTCCCGGCATTGTCGATGCGCCGTGAGCGCACGCTTGCCTGCTCATAATCCAGCGCCGGATTGAACGCCGTCAGCACCGCCTCCGCCGCAAAATCGCTCTCATGCCCCCGCGCCTCAGACCACAGCGGCGAATCGTCAATGTCGGCATAGGCGGAAATCACCGTCGTCTGCGCAACCGCCCTCCCGCGTGACAGAAACCGAAGCCTCGCCCCATCCTCAATCACATCCACCTGAAACGCGTCCAGCAGCGGCTCCAGCAGGGTGCGCGCCGCCACCACATCGCCCTGCGCATAACCGGCAATGTCTCCCGTCACCGCAGAAACATCGAAATCCGCAAAGTCGTGGTCGCGCAGCACCGAGGCAATCAGGTCCGCCAGGGTCGTCGCCCCCAGCCTGCCATTCAGCCAGTGGCCGGTCCGCCAATTCGCCCCGTCACTCCACGCGACAGTGTCCTGCGGAAACGCCGGATAAGGCCGCGCATCCCATGTCCAGACAAAAATCCGCGCCGGATCGACCATGCCAGCCAATGCCAAACCACCCGCCCAATGGTCGTGATGCGCTTCCAGAAACCGCCTCTGCTGGCTGTCTGCCCGCATCCGGCTGGAAAAATGCGGATAAGCGCTTTCGGATGATTTCGGGTCGATAAAGGTGTTGGGCCGGTTCGCACCCTTGTCGATGGCCGGGCAACCCAGCTCGGTAAACCAGATCGGCTTCATCGCCGCCGCCCAGGCGGTCGGCACCGCACTTTCCACGCCGCCCACCCGGTTGAAATGCCGGTTCTGCCACCAGCCGCGCAAGTCCTTGGTGCGATAGACCCAATGTTTGCCCTTCAGCCCATCGGAAATCGCCGTTCGTGTCCGGCCTAATCGATCGGCTTCGCTGGCATAATACCAGTCAAATCCCTCGCCGCCTTCTATGTTGCGACCAAATCCCGCCGCATCGTCGCCACCCTCAAACCCATCCGGGTTGCCGCCGCCCACATCCTCATCACGCCAGTCGGAAAGCGGCATGTAATTGTCGATGCCAACAGCATCGATAGCGGCACTCGCCCACAGCGGATCAAGATTGAAAAACACATCGCCCGTGCTATCCGCAGGGTGATAACCGAAATATTCACTCCAGTCGGCGGCATAGGTCAGCTTCGTCGAAGCGCCAACCACAGCGCGCACATCACCCGCCAGCCGCACCAGCTCTTCCACAAAGGGAAAAGCGTTGCCCTGCGCCCGCACCCGCGTCAGCCCGCGCAGTTCAGAGCCGATCAGAAACGCATCCACCCCGCCCGCCTGTTTCGCCAGCGCCGCATAATGCAGCACCATGCGTCGGTATCCATCGGCGCGCGTGCAGAATGTCGCGATTTGCGTCCGCGCCGCAGCGGTGGTGTCCACAGTTCCGCTTTGCCCCGGCGCCGGGTGGCAGGTAATATTGCCGCGCCAGCCATAGGCGTCTTGGCTGGCCTTGCCATAAGGGTCCGGCAATCCATTGTTTGCCGGAACATCCATCATAACAAAGGGATAAAGGCACACCTTCAATCCGCGTGCCTTCAAATCGGCAATCGCCTGCAACACGCTGGCATCGCTGGGCGTTCCGCCATAGGCTGGGCCGCCGTCACGCTGGCTCACCGGCCGCACCTGCCCGCGCGCCATGCCCGCCACAGACCAATAGGCACTTTCCCGGTCACGATAGGCCACCTCCACACCGGGTAAAATGCGGCATTCGCCCGCCCGCATATCGGTGCCAAACCACGTCACCACCAGCGCCACGCTCTCCAGGTTCGGGCACAGCGCCTGCAATTCGTCGAGGGACGCCTGCCAGTCGGTCCCTGCCGTCAGCATATGGCGGTTCATCACCCGGCTTTCACCCGCACCGGTCCGCTCGGAAACAGCAACGGTGGAATAACCATGCTCCGTCGCACCGGGTATCATCGTTACGGCCCGGATTTGACTTTCCAGCCTGCCAACAGGCCTTACCACCTCAAACTGCAACAGCGGAATACGGTTGCCAAACCCATCCAGCGGCAAGCGTTCAAACACCACATAACACAGCCCGCGATAGGCCGGCGCATTGCCCGCTCCCTGCTTGGCCTCAATCAAAGGGTCGGGCAGTTGCTCGGCGCTGCCGGGATAAAACCGCATATTGGTCGCGGTCAGGTCCAGCTCCTGTCCATCCGCCCACACGCGCCGCACCATGGCCACCTCGCCCTCGCACAGCCCAACGGCAATGTTGGCGAAATAGGTATAGGTCTCCACAGTCGTACTGCCGCTGCTGCTGCTTTTTCCGCCTTGCCTTTCCTGCGTCACGCTTTCCTCAAAGCGCGTGGCCCAGATCAGCGTGCCGCCAATACGCACCGTGCCGTAAGCCCGCGCAATCGCCCCGCCCTCCTCAGCGCCCGGAATGCGCGCCGTGGAAAGCCTTGCGCCGCTGATCGTGCTGGAGGGCGAAAGGACCGCACGGTCCACAGCACTTCCCACCAGCGCGCCCGCCGCCCTGCCAATCATCGCGCCAACAGGCCCGAACACACTGCCAATCGCAGCACCCGCCGCCTGAAAAACCACAGTTGCCATAGCCGAAGGCCTCACATGTCGGGAAATCGAAATACGCCGGCAATGCGCTTTCGCCACGCTGGCACCAGCGCAGACCGCAACACCGCCGCCGCCTCATAGGCATGGATAAAGTGGTCCGGCCCCGCCAGAATGCCCAGATGTTTGGCCGCGCAATCCGGCCTCCAGCGAAACAGCAACATATCCCCCGGCAGCGCCTGCGCCATGTTCTCGACCGACACAAAATGCCGCCCTGCCGCCGCCATCAGCCGGTCCTCGCCGCTGCGCTCGGCCCAGTCTTGGGCGTAAGGCGGCGGCAGCTCCGGCTCGCGCCCATAAAGTTCGCACCAGATGCCCCGCACCAGCCCAAGGCAATCGCAGCCAACACCTTTCAACGAAGCCTGATGCCGATAAGGCGTACCAATCCAGCCCTGGGCAGCGGCCAAAACCCGTTCACCAATGGCACTCATGAAAATAATGCCCCGCCATCATGCTGCGTGCGGCTGGTCACATAGGAATAGGCAAAATCCGCCCCCGGCATATGCGGAAACCCTCGAAAATTCAGATGGTTGGCAAACTTCGCCTTACAGGTGGCAAACGTCTTGTCGCACCCCGCCGTCACCGTAAAGGCATCCCCCACCTGCGGCGGCACCTCCAGCGGCAGCCAGAAACTCAAGTTGACCATCCCGTCCCGCACCGCATGGTCGTCCAGATCGAAACTGCGCCCCGCATTCGCCCCTCCCGAAAACCGAATTTTCCCCTGCCGGAAAAACCCTTCCTCAAAAGCGCCAAGCCCGGACACCACCATCCGCCCGGAACGATCAACCGAAACCACAGCACCACTCGCCTGAAACGCCGCAAGGCTTGCCCCGCATTTTGCATCCCCCAGCGCCGCATCGCACCGCCGTCCATAAACCCGGCCCTGCGGCTGGCTCAGTTGATGCGCGAAGCTGCGCAGCTCGGCCTTAAAAGCCCCACCCGCCCGCGTCACCTCGCCAATTTGGCGGACCTTCAGCAGCATATGCTGCTCAGGTTCTTTCCAGTTGACGAGAAAAAGCTCCACCTTCGCGCCATCATACCGCCCCGCCGCCAGATCCTCCTCGCTCACCGCCTCGCTGGAAAACCCACCCGCCACCTCACCGGAACTCGCCGCCAGCCCCGCCTCGCTGTCGCTTTCACTGGCCTGAAACCCGCTGGCCGCCAGATAGGTCACGCCACCAAAGGCCAGCGCCTCGTCATGCTCGGTAAAACCCAGCACCACGCCATCGCGAAGGCTCACCCTCCAACAATGGCACGTCGTCGTCGCCTCGCTGCCCAAATGCGCAGCAAAATCCTCTGGCACGTTTTTCACGGCAAAATCTCCACAAGCGGAATGGAAGGAATACGCCCGGCCTCAAAAGCACTCAGGCTCACATCGATGCGATCAATATCGAAACGCACCGGCACATCGAACTCAAACCCTGCCCTTACAGCCGCGCCTATGGCGGGAACCTGCCCCGGCGCAAAGGTCACGATCCC
This sequence comes from Agrobacterium sp. rho-13.3, assembly GCF_033957765.2. Taxonomy (NCBI): domain Bacteria; kingdom Pseudomonadati; phylum Pseudomonadota; class Alphaproteobacteria; order Hyphomicrobiales; family Rhizobiaceae; genus Agrobacterium; species Agrobacterium sp. rho-13.3. The sequence continues at coordinate 623,025 of NZ_CP192774.1, read as the reverse complement.
CGTCTCATGGTCCACGCTGAAACCTGCAACAGCCACACCATTCACGGAAACCTTCACCGACCCTTCCACCGGCTTGGCAATCGTGCGCGTCCACCCACCGCCCGCATCGGCATAGGTCTTGGAAAGCTGAAACTTCGCAGTCACCCCATCCCCGGTCCCGATCCGCTGGTCCATAGCAGTGGGTGCCGTCAGCGGCGGGCAAGACCGAAAATCCACCGGATCGCGAAACCGGAACCCATAAAGCTGCCCGCCCCGCGCCTCGAAAAACTCCAGCACGGCATAAAGATCGCTCACAGAACGAACCCCGGACCCCGCATCATACGCCCGCCGCGAATTCCTCCACCGCTGGTTCCGGTTCTCCCGCCCGTTGGACACATTGACAATATCCGTCCGCCGCACCGGCCCACCACTCGTCCCCAGCGCCAACCGCAACGGAAACCGCACCTCATGAAAAGCCGTCATGTTATTGATCCTGAATTAATGAGCCGCATCGCATAAAGGCTGGGCGAGACGGCAAACACTGGCCAATCTCCCCACCCGTGGGGGAGATGCCCGGCAGGGCAGAGGGGGGGAAGCCACGCCCTCCAACGCAAAAGAGCATCACAGCCCCCGCTGACCCCGCCCCACACTGCGCGCCAGCATCGCCGAAATCTGCCCTTCGCTGCGCCGGAAACTCGCCGCATCCGTCGCCGTCACGTTGAACACGATCTGCGCCCCACCACCGCCACCGGCAGCCGCCACGCCGAGTGATCCATCCGCCCCACGTTTCAGCGGCAAAATGGCTTCGCTCCCCGCCTCGCCCATCAGCCCCATATCGCCACCCATGGGAAAAAACGTCGGGCTGGAGACCACCCCGCCCTCCGCAAAGGGCGTCACGCGACCCGGCACGCCGCCATTGGCAAAAGCAAAAAGCGAGCCCGCACCGGAGGCAAGACTGCTGACAGCGGAAGACAGCATAGTCTCCATAGGCTTCAGCCCGGCCGACAGCGCAATGTTGGACAGCCTTGTCCCAAGCCCCTGCAACACGCTGTCCAACCCCTTGCCCCCGGTCGTCGCCTGCTGCAACGCAGACGTCAGCGCCGAGCCAAACCGCTGCGACCGCCGCTCCAGATCATCCATCACCGACGCCAAAGCCTCCGCCTGCTCGCGCCCCTCAACAAAATTCATCTCATCAGCCATCGGCCTTGCCTTTCTGATTCAAGTTGGGAAGGTAGGGGATTGGAATTACGCAACAATTGCCACACAACTTGAAAAACCCAAGAAGTTAGGTTAAGTATTGGATGGTGACAGTTTTCGACAATACGGAATGCGTTTCGTCATCTATACGGCAGACCACGAACCACACCACGTTCATGTCTATGGCGAAGGTGAAAGCCGCATCGATATGATCAACCTCGGTGTCATAACCCAAGGCGGAATGTCAGATCGGGATGTGAGACGCGCCGTGGCCGTGATTGAAGAAAACCAGCAACTATTCCTCGAAGCCTGGAGACAATATCATGGTTGAAATCAGCGATCAGGAGCTTGCTCAGGCGAAACAACGCTGGGCAGAGGAACGCACTGAGCGACCCATCCCAAACGCTGTCCGGTTCGATCATTCCTCTGAACGGATCATTGTGGATTTCACCAACGGCGCATCCTTCATGTTTCCCGCCCGTGCTGTGGAAGGCTTGGAACTCGCCACCCCCACCCAACTTGCAGAGGTAGAATTACTGGGCGAAACCGGGCTACACTGGGAAAACCTCGACGTGGATTACACCATCATTGGCCTCATGAACGGCATATTCGGCAGCAATTCCTTCATGCAGGCGCAACGTCGCGGCGGCCAAAGCCGCTCCCCCGCAAAAGCCGCAGCCAGCCGTGCCAACGGTGCAAAAGGCGGTCGCCCCAAGAAAACCACCAAGCCCTGATCACCCATCCGGAAACGCCCGCATCAATCCCTCCATGCCCGCCCTGTCCAGCCCGCGTCCCTGTGGCCGCATCCCGCCCGTCATGGCGAAGAACTCCACGGGCGTCAGTGCCCAAAACACATCAGGAGAAAGCCGCAGCAGGCACATGCCCGCATGAATCACCTGCCCCCAGGGAAAGGGCCGTGCCTCATGCGATGCGCCCGCTGCGGCTCTCAAGGGGAGGCCGTGGCCTCCGCACCGGTTCCGGCAAAGGTTGCGGTCAGCAGATCGCCCACGATCCCGGCGTAACCGGCAATCCCGCCCTCGATGCTCATGGCCGCCACATCGTCGTCGGAAAACACATTTCCCGCCCCGCGCAACCCCGCGCCAATCACGCGGATCATGTCTGCGGATTTCATCCGCCCGCTGGCAAACCGGCTGGCCAAGCCCGTCAGATCATCGGCGGCAAAGGCGGTTTCCAGTTCCGCCAGCGCACCCAGCGTCAGGCACAAAATCCGCCTTTCGCCATCCAGCACCGCCTCCACCTCGCCCCGGCGACGGTTCGCCCGCCCGAAATTCTTAGGCTCCATCACAAGGCTCCAAACGTGATGGCACCGGCGGATTCCAGCGCGATTTCAAACTGCACCTCGCCGTCATGCCGCCCGGAATACTCCAGCGCCGTAATCTGAAACAGCCCGGCCACCGCCCCAAAATCCGGGATAACGATCTGCCAGCCAGGAATTTGCCCGGCAAAAAACGCTCCGCGCACCAGCGCATCGCTTTGCTGGTCCTTGAAAATCCCCGAGGCCGTCAGTCCCGCCCGCTGAATGCCAACCCCGGCCAGCAATTCCCGCCAGCGCCCGGCGCTTTCGGCATCCGTCACGTCCACCGCCTCGGCGTTAAACGCCAGCCGTTTCGTGCGAAGCCCCGCGACAGTCACGAACGCCCCGCCATTATCGATCTTCAGCAGCAGGTCTTTGCCTTTCTGCGCCACCATGTCTCGTCCTTTCAACTTGAAATTGGTGCTACTCCGTCACCGCCCGAAACCGTATTTCCGTCAAAAACAGCTTCGATTTCGGCTCTCGCACAGACCGGCTGGAGCGATAAAACAGGCTCACCAGCGCAATCCCGTCCCCCAGCACCAGAGGCGCATCGTCCAGCAGCGTCAGAATGCGCACGGCAATAGTCTGCGCCAGTTTCCGTCCGCCCTCGTGGCTCCACACCTCGATGTTGAGAAAATGCTCCTCGCCCTTTTCAGAGCCGGTCGAATAATCACGGCTGTCGATTTCGCCATAGGCCACACAGGGCAGAACCGGCCTTGGCAACAGCCGGTCAACAAAACCACGCGGCCCCACCAGTTCCACCAGCGTCGCATCACCCGCAAGCTGCGCATAAATGGCCTGCAACAGCGCATTGCCCGCCCTCATCGGCTGTCCTCCTCGCAGCGGCCGACGATGAAGCGGCCCGTTTCATCCGGGTCGATCACAGATTTCACCGCAAACACGCGGCTCCCTTTTCGAAACCGCATCCCCGCTGCGATATCGGTGCGAAAACCCATCCAGATGCGGTGAGTTATCGCCACGCCATCGGCAGATGCCCGCTCATAAGCCCCTTGCGACACCGGCTCGATTGCCGCCCACAAAGACCGAAGCAAAAGCCACCCCGCGCTCACGCCGCCCTGCCCGTCAGGCACATCCTCCGGCGCCTCAAGCTCCAGCCGCGCGGTCAGCTGGCCAGGGTCCAGAAAAGTCAGGTTCATGACTCACAGCCCCATTCGGCGAAACGGCCCAATCAGCCGTTCATATCCCGCAGGCACGCCAGCGGGCTGGTCGGCGGCAGAAACCGCCCCGCGAAACGCAAACATATGCGCAATGTGGATCAGCATCGCCCGCTTCAGCGTGTCGGGAACATCAGCACCGCTTTCCCCAAAACCGGCGGTAAAATCGATTTCGATGCCGTTCAGCGGTTGCCCCGGTGCGCGCGGCGTGCGCAGCCACAACCTCGCCGGTCGCGCCTCGCCATCCAGCAGCTTGTCCGTTGCGGTCACGTCTTGCGGATCGCCCGCATCATCGAAAACCAGAATCTTTTCGATAGCTTGCACCGGCCCCTTCGCAATCTGAATCACGCCATCGCGTGGCCAGTCGTCGAGGTAAAGTCGAAGGCTTTGACGCATCAGGCAAAGCCCGGTCTGGCGTTCCAGATAAGCGCGTGCCGTCTGGATCAACGAGATCAACAGCGCATCCTCATGCTCGCCATCCAGCCGCAAATGCGCTTTCGTCTCGGCAAGCGTCAACGCCTCCGCCTGCGGCGGGGTGATTGTTGCATAGGTCATAGTGTCTCCGGGCAGGTGGGAACGAAAGGAGCGTGTACTTGCGTCCACTACCGCAAGTATCGCCCGTCATCGCCTGTGGCCTACCCCCCTCTGTCCTGCCGGACATCTCCCCCTCAAGGGGGGAGATCGATCTGCGGCAGCCTCTCGCCAAACTCAAACGTTGCGATTGAAATTAAGAAGGATCGTCTTTCCGATCTCCCCCCTTGAGGGGGAGATGTCCGGCAGGACAGAGGGGGGTAAGCCACAGGCGATGACATGTATTTGGCCGTCCGTCATGCCGGGTCAAACCCGGCATGACGGAGAGAGAAGTCTGAGCCTAAAAATCACGAAGCCGCAAATTTCACCAGCTTCACCGCCTCAAAGTTCTGCACCCCACCGCCAACACGTTTGGTGGTGTAAAACAGCACATAAGGCTTGGCGGAATAAGGGTCGCGAAGCACGCGAATGCCCGTGCGGTCCACCACCAGATACCCAGCGCGGAAATCACCAAAGGCGATGGACATGCTGCTTGGCCCCACATCCGGCATATCCTCAGCCTCGGCCACCGGAAATCCCAGCAGCGATGCGGATTGCCCGGCAGAGGCTGGCGGTTGCCACATGTAATTGCCGGTCGTGTCCTTCATGCGGCGCAGCGTGGACTGCGTCTTGCGGTTCATCATGAAGCTGCCATTCTGGCGGTGCCCGGCTTTCAGCGAATACACCGTGTCGATCAGCACATCCTGCGGCCCGGCAGAGGCAAACGCACCCGCAGCCCCCGTCGCCAGATAACCGAGTTTGCCCCACTCCCAATTCGCATTCGCCACCGTGTCATAGGCCAGCACGCCCTTGGGCTTGTTCACGCCATCACCGGAAATAAACGCCGTGCCCTCCTGCTCGGCAAAGGCCACATCCACCTCGGCAGCAATCCACGCCTCGATGTCAACAGCCGCATCATCCAGCAACGCCTGGGTGGCCGCCGGCATGGCGTAAAGCTCCATGGTCGGAAAGGTCAGCTCGGAAAGCTGCGGCGTGTTGGTCTGCGGTCGCGCTGCCGTTTCGGAAACCCAGCCGGTCGCAAGGCCGCTCGGCGCAAACGGCTTTTTCAGCACCGCACCAGAAACCTGCCGCACCGTTGCCAGCCCACGCATCGGCGAAACCACCGCCATGCGCCTGCCAATGTCGCTGTCCGTCTCATTCGGCACCAGATAACCGCCATCCGCCCCCACATTCCCCGCGAAAGCCTTGGCCTCCAGATCGCGCAGCGCACCCTCGTCACCGCGGCGAATATAGGCCTCGAAAGCCGCCTTGTGCTCCTCCGTTTCCGCAGAGGCCGCGCCCCTGCGGCCCAGCGCCGGACGCGCCCTTTTCAGCGAAAGATCATCCATGATCCTTTTGTTGTCATCCAGCGCCTTGTCGATGCGCTCCAGCTTTTCACGCGTCAGCACATCGCTGCCCATCTTGCGCTCGATGTCGCCCAAGCGCTGATCATTGGTCTCCCGAAACGCCTCGAACGCCTCCATAAAATCATCAAACGCCGCCGTCATCGTGTCCGGCACAGCCTTGATCTGCGGTGCAACCCTCTGTTCTGTCATGTGGTCTTCCTCTGTTGATTGTTTGTAGAAATGTGGAAGGCGACATCCCACCCAACCTCCGTCACCCCGGACCTGATCCGGGGTCCAGCAGCGTCGCGTCTGCGATGCAAAAGACTCTTTCGGGGCGCAGACGCGCCTGCGCTGGATACCGGCTCAAGGCCGGCATGACGGAGATGGGCCTCACCGCCCAAAAGCACCCGCCGCCAAACTCTTCGCCATCAGGCGCATCGTCCGCACCAGTTCCGTTTCCCGGTCGCGAAAGAACCGTGCGTTCTTCACGTCGGACACCCGCGCCGAAGGCAGCATCGGAAACGTCACCACGGAAATCTCCCATAGGTCGGCCTCAAGAATTCGCCGCACGCCGCTGCGCGAAGCCTTGCCCGCCCGCACCGTCTGAAAGCCGATGGAAAGCCCGTCCAGCGCGCCGGTTTTCATCAGCGAGTGCACCTCTTTCGCCCGCGCCACATCCGGCGCCAGCACGCCCTCGACATAAAGCCCGCGCTCGTCCTCGCGAATGGTGCGCCACGCCCCGATCGGCTGGGCGGGGTCATGCTGATAAAGCATCCGAATCCCACCCGCCCCGCGCTCCTCAATGGAGCGCCGAAACGCCCCCCGTTCAATCACGTCGCGGCCCAGATCCACCTCGCCGAAAACGCTGGCATAACCGGAAAACGAGCCATCAAAAGCAATGCCGCGCACGTCCAGCGTGGCAAATTTGCGCGTGGCGGGCCGCGGCCCGCGATAAGCGTGCATGAAAATCTCCTGCGATATTGAGGAAGGAACGACGGATGCGCGATGAACCCCGCATCGCTACTTTTCGTCATTCTCGCCCTTGTGGCGAGGATCTAATCACGTCGATAAGAATTCGACGTCGCAAATGCCCGGGACAAGCCCGAGCATGACGACGGCAAGCTTTGAGCTATCCCCTGGGCCGCGTCGCATAACGCTCCGCAACCCGCACCATCACCCCCAGCCCCCACCAGGCACAGAGGCTTGCGGCGGCAGAACCCGTCAACATAACGTCCTGCCGCGAAAGCCCATCGGCAATATCCAGGTGCTTGACGATCCAAAGCCCCACCGGCCCGCCAAAGATCATGCCGCAGGCCAAGCCAGTCAAAAACCGGCTGGCCGCCTCGCGGTGCGTCTGCGGCAGGAGATAGATCAACGAAACCCCGGCGCCCGCCACGGCCCCGGTAAACCGAGCAGCCCAAATGCCGCCCTCATTGGCAAATTCAGACATGGGTAATGTTTCCAGATTAGAGTGAAGGACGTTGGAGCCGAATGACCCGTGCGACAAAGCGCCATTTCCTGAGTCATCAGAATCGGTTGAGGCGAAGCCCTCACAAACGGATTCCGGTCGTTCATAAACTGATTCAACGGTGTAGAAATCGGGGGACGACAGCGCCCACCCACCCTCCGTCACGCCAGAGCTGATCCGGGGTCCAGCGCGATCAAGTCCTTGATCGCAAAAAACTCTTTCGCGCCGCGGACGCGGCGACTGGATTCCGGCTCAAGGCCGGAATGACGGAGCAGAAACTCCATCAATACCCCACCGCCTCTCGCTTCTCCTCATCGCTCAAAAACCCCGCAGCCCCCACCCGCGCCCACAAGGCATCCCGCTCGCTCGCCAGCCCCGCAATCTTGTCCAGATCAGCCTCCAGCCTTAGCGCGCCCTTAAACAGAGGCGCCAGCCAGCCGGAAAGGCTCGCCGCCGTGCGGTTGATCAGCGGCAGAACGGTCAGCCGGTAAAACGCCCGGTTCGCTTCCTGATAATTCGCAAAGGTGTTGTCACCGGGAATGCCCAGCAGCATCGGCGGCACGCCCAGTGCCAGCGCAATATCCCGCGCCGCACCGTTCTTGGCCTCCATAAAGTCCATGTCCTTGGGCGAAAGACCCATGCTTTTCCAGTCCAGACCGCCCTCAAGCAGCAACGGGCGCCCGGCATTCACCGCTCCGGCATAGCACTCTTCCAGCTCCCGTTTCAGCCGCTCATACTGGTCGGTGGAAAGATTGCCGCCCTCCTTTGGTTGATACACCAGCGCACCGGAAGGCCGGGCGGAATTTTCCAGCAGCCGCTTGTTCCAGATGCTGGCGGCATTGTGCAAATCCAGTGCCGCTCCCGCCGCCGCCAAGGGTGAAAATCCGCCATGGTCATCCAGCGGATTGAACAGTTTCAGATGCAGCAAACCCAACCCGTCCCGGTCAGCCGCAATCCGTCGCCCGGCCCGGCCCTCAGCGCGATAATCAAACGCCATCGGCCAGCCATCCGCCCCTTCGACAACATTAACCCGATCCGGCCGCAGCAGATGCAGCTCCCGCAACCGCTCCCCCACCAGCAGCGGCTCGATATAGGCATTGCCGGACAGCAGCAGATGCCCGTACAGCGCCTCGAAAAAATCCGGCCCGCTCATCTGCCCGTTGGGTCGCGCCAGCAATCGCAGCAGCGCATGGTCGGCAATCTCGTCCTCGCCTTCATACAGCAGCCAGCTCACAGACGCCGCAGCTTCCGCCACCATCCGTGCCGCCCGGTGCGCCACCGGGTTGCGCATAAATCCTTCACGAGACAGCGCTGCATAAGACCGCCCGGACCAATGCGCCCGCCCGGCCTCGCCGGAAAGCACCAGAAACCCGCCCGCCGCCTTCTCTTCGCGCACAACCTCACGCCCCCCCTTACGTCCCATTGCGCGCCGCCACGGCAAGTTCACAAAAAATCGCATGGAATTATCCTTCACGAAAACACGAAAACCCGTTCTGCTGGAAGCAGAACGGGCAAAATAGCCTTGGTCGTTCAAGAGATTGCAGTCAGCGGGCGATAGCGCGCATTCAACTCCCTTTATACAGGGATGATATTTTTTACATAAATTTCCGGGTCGAAATCGACGCGCCGCGCCTGACCATCCGCTGTTTTCAACACCAACTCTACTCCGCCACCAATCGCGTGCATGTAACGAACGACAGAAGAAAGCAAAACATCGTCTGCATTTTCCATTTTCGAAATTGCGTTCTGAGTGGTGCTGGCTTTGGCTGCAACATCCTGCTGAGTGGCGTTCATCGCTTTACGAACCTCAGCCAAAGCTTTTCCGAGACGACGCTCCTCACGCTTGGCGTCCAGACGCTTCTGCACATCGTCTGGTAGTTCTGCCCTGAAACTTTTCCAAGCGTCGCTCATGTCTTCATCTCTTTCAGCCACGCGTCAAAACGGTCATCGGCTTTGGCAATGAGTTGTCGGTAAAACCGTGCCTTGTCTACACCCTGTTTGTCAGCTCCACACAGAATGATTGCACTCTGCTTCGGATCAAAAGCGAATGCAAAACGCCAGATCTGCTTGCCATGCTTAACTCTGATCTCTTTCATATTCGCGTGCCGAGAAGCATTCAGCGTGTCAACGTCTGGCCGACCCAGAAACGGGCCGTCATCTTCCAGATGATCCAACACCTCGCCGACCAGCTCTTTCAAGCCCATCTCGAACGCTTTCCACTCCGGTATGAAGCCGGAATGAAAACGAACTTTGTAAGGCATTTATAACTCCAAATATATCTCGCAGGATATAATATTCAATATGAATTTTTCAAATAAAGCAGGGCTGTGAAAATCTTCACGTCACCCAATCGGCTGCTTCACCGCCGTATCGCTGTCAAAATCCGCAGCCACCCGCGTGTCGCGCAGCGGCTTCACTGTGCTGGTGGAAAGGTCATAGGCCGGATCGGCCTTATACGCGGCCAGCGCCGCCTCGTTCTCGAACTCGCCATAAACAACGAAGTCCACCGAATTGCCCCACTGGTCCTTCTTCACGTTCTCGCCAATTTCCAGTTTCAGCGCATGGGAAATGCCGGTCAGGCCGGAAAGACCTTTGCGCACCGCATCGCGGTTGGCTTCTGGCACGGTGAAAAAAACGATATGGCGGATCATGGTAGCACCTGTCATGCAAATTTTGGATGAGAAACCGCGTATCATCCCGCTGCGGCCTGTTCAATCCGGCTTGCCGTCATGCCCATGTGAAAAGCCCTGCCATAACCCGCCACCAGACCCGCCCGGTCCGTGCCATTAATAATGGCCCGCGCCCCTTCCCAATCGGCCCGAACACCGCTGAAATAGTGCGAAAGCCGCCGCCCGGTGAAACTGCCCCGCATCATGCCCTCGACCAGAATCAGAGCTGAAACCTGCGGCTCCATCGCCCGCTCCGGTCTTCCAACAAGGTCGATGCCGGTCACGGCAGACATCGCCTCGTAATTGCGCCTATGCGTCAGTTGCACCAGCCCGCGCCCCAGCCAGCTTTTGCCCTCCGCATCCCGCCGCCAATAGGGCACCTTCACCTGCCCCAGCCTGCCCGCCGCAAAGGCGCGGTCCAGAATGCCAATGGCCGCGTCATCATTCGGCGCCATGGTTTCCCGCACCGGCTGCATGGTCGCGCCAGTCTCGTGAAACGCGGTCGCCAGCGCATAGGCCAGATGTCTGACATCACCGCCCGCTGCCCGTTGTTGAAACATATCCAGCACCATCTCCGTGCCGCGCACCTGCGCAACGGTCAATTTTCCGCCAAAAAGAATACCGCGCATGGTTGAAAAGAATCGCTGCCTGTCGATCATCATTATGACCTTTCCGAATGAAGGAGGCCTAACCCCCCGTTTTTCCACAACCAGCAAACGGCACCTAAATCGATTTGAAAAAATATTAATCGATTTTAATTCATGCGAACCGTTTTAAGGGTAAAATTTGCCTTGAAATAGGGAACTTCCGTCCGCTTACTTGGTTTCAGCCCGCGCAACCCAGCCGCGCTCATCCCGTAAGGAGGAATGCCATGACAGCGACAATTCCCCAGCAAACCTACGACCGCCTCGAAAACGAATGGCGGCAGATGCGCGAAGTTGGCGCACAGCCAAAGCCTTCCCAGTCTCCTAAGAAGTGATGGGCGAAGGCACTATAATTGCATTGTTCGATCTATGAAATTCGCCCGTGAAATGGCTCTAAGCCAATCGCGGGCGTCTTTTGCTTATTGTGGCGAACTAAGCTTAGCGCGGAAGTATTTAAAGGCGCGACCGCACGCGAAAGCCAGCCCATAGCCGATACATGCTATGATGACACCATAGATGATCCCGGTGAATGGCGCAAAATTTCGGCCCGCATCCAATATCATGGCATCCCAGAAAAAACCCAGTTCTCCCACAAGTTCGTGGTCCTGAAAAACCTGATCGCCGTCATGATCAAATGTGTAAACCCGGTAGGTTATGTAGCGGTCGATTATGTGTACGATTAATACGAACGTAACGTAATACGCTGCATAGCCCGCGAAGAATCTTTTCCAGAATGACGTGATTGCTGGCCGAAACTCGAACCAAAGAAATAGAAAAAAGCTGACCGCTATCCCTGTATAGTTCGCGATCAAAATAGCTCGACTAATGATGAATTGTTCATTCATTTACGAAATCCGAAACCTGCGTACGCTTCTACCAAGACGTGTGTATTTTTAGGAATAGGGTTATCCATAAGAAACTTCAATGCCGAACTTCTTTCCCAAATCGAACACATCCCAAACACCGTCCGGCGCAAAGCCGTTGCGTGCTTTTTTTGAACAAAGCCCATAAGACGGTCGTGCACATTCCTCGCCATTGGCCCGCTCGCAATCGTCCTAAAACACGCCTTACATCCCCCGCACCCGCGGCTCCGCCATCACCTCCATCGCCAGCGCCGTCAGTGCCCACACCAGCGCGTCCAGCCGGTCCGGTGATTTGCCGGAAGACAAACCATCCGGCCCGAAATCCGCCATCTGGTCTTCCAGTTTTTCAAACCGCGCCGCGTGCCGCACCCGGCCCTGCTCATAAAGTGCGGCCACGGGCTCAGCGCGGGTAAACTTGCCTCGGCTGGCTCGCACCATCGTCACCGGCAGATTGACATCGATGCTTTTCAGCATCGCAGTCACCATCTCCCCGCCCTGGTTCACCTCGGCCACCACGCGGTCAGCCTCAAAGCGCCGGTGCGCGGCCACCACGGCCCGCGCCCATCCGGCGGGCGAAGCACTTTCAACAGAGCAATCCGCCAGAACCCAGAAGCGCCCATCGATGCCCACCCCTGCCACAACGATGCCGCAGCAAGACCCCTCGCCGCTTCCCGCAGGCGGGTCCACCGCCACCACGATCCGCGCCAAAACATCCGGTCTGGCATCGAAAATCGCTTCCAGATCGGCGCGTTTCCACAGCGCATCATCACGCTGCGCAATCAGCTCGCCGTCCAACTCCTGACGCCCCAGCCGCGTGCCGCCGTAACGCTGCATCATCGCGTCGATGAAACCGGGCGAAAGATTATCCGCATTGTCATGCGTTCGCATCCGCACCACCCGACTGGCCGGATCGGCCATCAGCGCCTTCAACAGCGGTATTGGCCTCGGCGTGGTGGTAATCAGTTGCTGCGGCCGGTCCCCCAAGCGGAGGCCGAATTGCAGCATGTCCCAGGTTTCCTGCGCATAACGCCACTTTGCCAGCTCATCGGCCCAGGCAAAATGAAATTGCGGACCGCGCAGACTTTCCGGGTCTTCGGAAGAAAATATTTGCGCCATCGCCCCGTTTGGCCACACCAGCCTGCGGCGAGACGCTTCGAAATCCGGCCGTTTGAACCGGGCCACGCGGCAAATGCCGGAAACCCCGTCGATCATCACCTCACGCGCATCGCCCAGCGTTTCCGCCACCAGCGCAATGCGCAGATCGGATGTGTCGCCTGCGGATGCAACAACATGCACCCACTCCGCCCCGGCCCGTGTTTTGCCGGAGCCTCGCCCGCCAATCAGCAACCAGTTGCGCCAGTCGCCGTCCGGCTGCTGCTGCGGATAATTTCCCACAAAACGCCAATCGCGGTTGAAACGATCGACGTGATCCCGTTTATATCGGTCGGCCAACGGCTCCGTCATGCCCCTGGCAATCTCTCGGGCACGAATGTCCGGCCTGTCAGAACCGATGCGCGGCAGCGATGCTTTTCCCGCATCATTCTCCCCCGTCAGCCGGTTGCCCTTCCGGCGCCAGACCGGCAGCGCCAAGTCTTGCCCGCAGCTTCTGCTCGACGAGGTCGTCGATCCGCTTTTGGAAGAATGCAACGGCCTGCTCATAATCCTGATTGTCCGCTTCGCTCTCTGCCTGCGCCTCGCGGTCACGGGCCAGTTGCCGTTGCAACGTGTCGATTTTTTCCAGCGTCCGGACAATCAGCGACATCGCATCGGTCGCGGCCTTCACATCGGCCCGCGCCAACTTCCCCGCCGCATCGTCCGCAGCTTCATCCAGCGCCGCCCCGGCCCCTTCGCGCAACTCGCGAAAAAACCGAAACTGCTCCCGCATCTCCGCCGTCATCTCATTCATCAGCCGCCACAACGCGTCCGGCCCGTCAATGGCACCGTCCTGCTGAACCGACTTTGTTTCAAGAGCTGTATCAGGCGCATAAACACGCCTCTGCGGCCAATCGCAGTAAAGCGAAAGGTCGTGGTCGATCATCAATGTCATGGTTTGCCTTTGGGTAAGGGCACTAAACGCAGAATAGACCCCCTCTGCCTGCCGGCATCTCCCCCACAAGGGGGGAGACAGCAAATCCGGCAATCACTGCCACAAATGCAACGTTTCAGATGGCCGAGAGGTCGCCGCGATTTATCTCCCCCCTTGTGGGGGAGATGCCGGCAGGCAGAGGGGGATGCCCCACCCACAAAGGTAAGAGGGTTAATCACCACCACCGCCCAACCGCAAATCTCCGACTGTGCCATAAACCTACCAAACGACCGTCACGCCGTCAAGGATTAAATTCCTATTTCCCTCAAAATATATTCCGTAATCTTTCTTCCACACACCCTCCCCGCATATTACACTGCCCGCGCAAACCACGGGGAAGGATGCAAAACATTGAGATGGATCAGGCGTTTGGTCATACCGCTTTCGAGCACGGGCATCGTCGTCGGCACGGTGCTGCTCTGCGCATCGCTCACGCCCTCGCTGCTTCCCCGCACCTTTGTCATGCAAGGCGTGCTGTGCGGTTTTTCCTTTGCCATCGGTTATCTCATCGGCGTTTTGCTGAAGGATATCGTCGTCTATCTCGGCCTGCCGCAGCCCTCCCGGCATGATAAGCGCGGCATTCTTTTCGTCATCTCGCTGGCCGCCATCGTTGCCGCCGTTGGCTTTCTCTGGCAGGCCGCCACATGGCAAAATTCCATTCGTGTTTTGATGGAACTGGAACCGCTGGATAGCGCCCACCGCGTTAAAACCGGCGCAATCGCCGTCGGTGTTTCCGGCCTTCTCATCGGTTTTGGGCGGTTGTTTCAAATCGTGCGGCGCCTGTTTGCCCTGCGCACCCGCCGCTTTTTGCCGCGAAGACTGGCCAATGTCGTGGGCATCGGCGCAGCCGCCGTCATCGCGGTGCTGCTGCTGAACGGATTGATTGTCGATATCGGCCTGCGCTTCATGGACAGTTCGCTGAAACAGGTCGACAGCCTCATCCAACCCGATGTCCCCCGCCCCTCCGAGCCTCTGAAAACCGGCAGCGAAGCCTCGCTTATGTCGTGGGAATCGCTCGGTCGCCGGGGCCGGGAATTCGTCGCCACAGGCCCGAAAAGTGCGGACATTTCCGCCTTCACGGGCCGTACCGCCATGGAACCCATCCGCGTTTACGCCGGTCTCAATTCCGCCGATACGCCCGCAAAACGTGCCCAACTGGCGCTGGATGAGTTGAAGCGCACCGGCGGTTTCGAGCGGGAAACGCTGCTTGTCGTGGTGCCCACCGGCACCGGCTGGATAGACCCGGAAGCCATTGATACGGTTGAATATTTGCACAATGGCAACATCGCCAGCGTCTCCGTGCAATATTCCTATCTTTCAAGCTGGATAGCCCTGCTGACAGAACCGGATTACGGCGTGGAAACCGGGCGTGCGCTGTTCGAAGCCATCTACGGCTACTGGACAACGCTGCCCAAAGACACCCGCCCGAAGCTCTATCTGCACGGCCTCAGCCTCGGCGCGCTCAATAGCCAGAAATCCTCCGATCTTTATGATGTTTTGGCTGATCCCTTCCAGGGCGCATTGTGGAGCGGCCCACCCTTCTCCAGCCCCACCTGGCGCATGGCCACCAATGGCCGCGTTCCCGGCACCCCGCAATGGCTGCCAACCTTCCGTGATTCCTCGGTCATCCGCTTTGCAGATCAATACACAAACGCCCATATGCCGGATAAAAACTGGGGGCCGATGCGTATCGTCTACCTGCAATATGCCAGCGATCCCATCACCTTTTTTGAGCCCGCCGCCCTCTATCGCCGCCCGGAATGGATGGACCAACCCCGCGGCCGCGATGTCTCCTCCTCCTTCCGCTGGTTCCCCGTCGTCACCTCCCTGCAACTGCTCCTGGACGTCGCCGCCGCCACCACAGCCCCCATGGGCTACGGCCATGTTTACGCCCCGGAACATTACATCGACGCATGGCTGGAAGTGACCCAACCGCAAGGCTGGACCGCGCAAGACATCCAGCGACTAAAGATGTTTTTCAAGGCGAAGCGTGGGAGCACGGACCCGGCTTGATAAAAAGACAGCCATAAAGATGCCATCTTGTAAAAT
This sequence comes from Agrobacterium sp. rho-13.3, assembly GCF_033957765.2. Classification (NCBI taxonomy): domain Bacteria; kingdom Pseudomonadati; phylum Pseudomonadota; class Alphaproteobacteria; order Hyphomicrobiales; family Rhizobiaceae; genus Agrobacterium; species Agrobacterium sp. rho-13.3. Next base: position 607,664 of record NZ_CP192774.1, on the reverse strand, counting down.
TACCCTTTAAGGGTAATATGTGGTATGGAAAAACGGATAGCCCATTACAGTCTTCAGGCCATCATCGCCATTGTGAAGCAACGAAAAGCAGCGGTGTTCACAAAAACTGCAATCGATGGCGGAAGACGGATGGATCTGACCGTGGCGGAAATGGTCGAGGTCATTTGCAAGCTCAATAACAAATGCCTCTACAAATCTATGACGACCCATAGTGACAACACCGTCTGGCAGGATGTGTACCATGCCGATACCAAAAGCGGCAAAGCCTACATCAAGCTGACGCTTCGTGCTGATGGAGCACTGGTAATACAATTCAAGGAGTTGCAACCATGACTGAACTTTGCATGTCCTGCGATTCTGGCGCAAGAATGGAAGCTTTCGCCAACGAAACCCACCGCATAGATCATCGAGGACTAGTGACCAACGTCGAAGGCTTGTCCGGCTTTCGCTGCGCCGCCTGCGGCGAAATCGAATATGATGCGCAAAGTGCTGAACGTTATGCGGCAGCCAGTGATGCATTGGTGCTGGAAGCCCGCCGCTCCACAGGAGAGGAATTGCGTCGTATTCGCAAGAAACTGAATATCAATCAGGCCGAAGCGTCAAAGCTCACGGGTGGCGGCCACAATGCCTTTTCGCGTTACGAAACCGGCAAAGTCACGCCTACACCCGCGGTCATCAACCTCTTCCGCATGTTGGACAAACACCCGGAAGAAGTCGAGAATTTGAAGCGGGCGTAACCCGCCTGCACGGTCTCACCGCGAAATCCGCGTCGATAAAATCACCGAAGACAGCGTGCGCTCCACCCCGTCCAACCCACCAATGCGGTCCAGCAACCGATCCAGATCGGCGATCGAAGGTGCGGCCAGAATGGCTATCAGATCGAAGGTGCCGCTGACGGAATGCAGTGTGGTCACCTCATTGATCGCCGCCAGCGCCGCCGTCACACCACCCAGCGCTTTGGGGGCGATGGTAATCAGCACATGCGCCCGCACCAGCCCGGAAAGATAGCTTTCCGACAGCTTGATGCCATACCCGGCAATCACCCCTTCGGCTTCCAGCCGCTCTATGCGCGCCTGCACCGTGGTGCGGGAAAGGCCGAGTTTGCGCGCCAGTTCCGCCACCGGCATACGGGCATTTTCCGCCAGCAGTGAAAGCAGCGCCCGGTCCTTGTCGCTCGTCGTCATTCTGCGCAATCCTGTTGGCGATATGCCTAATTTTATACGTTAAATCGCATAATGTGAAGCTACGAATCGTGTGCCAGATACGGCATTCTGTTACCTCACAATAATCTTCGGGGGACAGACATGAAACACATCGTAATCATCGGCGCAGGCAATATCGGATCGGCAATCGCTTGGATGCTGGCCGTCACGGGAGACTACCGCGTCACGGTCGCGGATCGCTCCGCAGACCAGCTTGCCAACGTCCCCGCCCATGAGCGGGTCGATACCGAGATCGTCGACATTACCGATCGCCTCGGCCTGCAAGCGCTGCTGAAGGAGAAGTTTGCGGTGCTGTCCGCCGCCCCCTTCCACCTCACCGCAGGCATTGCAGAGGCAGCCGTTGCCGTCGGCACCCATTATCTGGACCTCACCGAAGACGTGGAATCCACCCGCAAGGTCAAGAAACTGGCCGAAACGTCCGAGATCGCCCTCATCCCGCAATGTGGCCTTGCGCCCGGCTTCATTTCCATCGTCGCGGCTGATCTCGCTGCACGGTTTGACAAGCTGGACAGCGTGCGTATGCGCGTCGGCGCTCTGCCGCAATATCCGTCCAACGCCTTGAACTATAACCTCACCTGGAGCACGGACGGCCTCATCAACGAATATATCGAACCCTGCGAAGCCATCGTTGAAGGCCGCCTCACCGCCGTTCCGGCACTGGAAGAGCGCGAGGAATTTTCGCTGGATGGCGTCACCTATGAGGCCTTCAACACGTCCGGCGGTCTCGGCACTCTGGCCGCCACGCTGGAAGGCAAGGTGCGCACCATGAATTACCGCACCATCCGTTATCCCGGCCACGCCTCCATCATGAAGGCGCTGCTCAACGACCTCAACCTGCGCAACCGCCGCGATGTGCTGAAAGACCTGTTCGAAAACGCCCTTCCCGCCACCATGCAGGATGTCGTCATCGTTTTCGTCACCGTCTGCGGCACGAAAAACGGCCGCTTCATGCAGGAAACCTACGCCCACAAAGTCTATGCCGGCCCCGTCTCCGGCCGCATGATGAGCGCCATCCAGATCACCACCGCGTCCGGCATCACCACGGTTCTTGATCTTCTGAAAGATGGCAAGCTGCCGCAAAAAGGCTTTGTAAAACAGGAAGATATCGGGCTTGCCGATTTCTTGGCCAATCGGTTTGGACAGTATTATGCGCCGCAGGGTGGTTTGGCGAAGGTAGGGTAGTGCCTTAGCACGTTAGCCACAGCATGCGCGGCTCACCCCCCTCTGCCTTGCCAGGCATCTCCCCCTCAAGGGGGGAGATCGGCTAGACGCTCCTACGCTGCTCAATCTCAACGTAAGATAAGATCGAGAGCAGGCCGCGAGTCGATCTCCCCACCTGAGGGGGAGATGTCCGGCAGGACAGAGGGGGGTAAGCCACACCCACCGTCCTTGCTACTCATACTCACGTCCCACAAAACGTCCGAAACACCCGCTCATGCCCCATCGGGGCCTGCGCATAAACCGCGAACTCCGCCACCTCCTCAAAGGGCCGTGCCGTCGCCCGCAGCACCTCATGAAACGGCGCGAAATCCTCATCTTCCACAGCCGCCGCAATCACCTCTTCGATGCGGTGGTTGCGGGGAATGACTGCAGGGTTCACCGCCCGCATCGCCTTGGCCCTATCACCCTCCGTCACGCTCTCGCGCCATGTCCGCGCCCGCCAGCGGGACAGCCATTCATCCGCACCGGCCAGATCGATAAACATGCCGCGAAACGCCTCGGCGTCGCCGTCTGCCGCGTCACATAGCCTGCGGAATGTCAGGGTGAAATCCACCTCGGATCGCTGCATCAGCGCCAGCAAATCCTGCACCAATTGTTCGTCGGCATCATCCTGCGTCGTCAGGCCCAGCTTGCCGCGCATACCGGATAGCCAGCGTTTGGGGAACTGGCTGGCAAACTCCGCCAGCACACCATTGGCCAGATCAACCGCCGTGTCCGCATCTTCGTCCAGCAGCGGCAGCAGGCATTCGGCCAGCCGCGCAATGTTCCACTGCGCAATACCGGGCTGGCTGTTATAGGCGTACCGCCCCTGCGCATCGATGGAGGAGAACACCTTGTTAGGATTATATTCATCCATAAAGGCACAGGGTCCGAAATCGATGGTTTCGCCGGAAATCGCCACATTGTCGGTGTTCATCACGCCGTGGATGAAACCCACCATCATCCAGCGGCACACAAGCTCACGCTGCCGTTCGGCAATGCTTTGCAACAGGACAAAATACGGTCTCTCGGCGTGTTTCGCGTCCGGGTAATGCCGCTCGATCACGTAATCCGCCAGCGTCTTAATGGCCTCATTGTCCTCGCGCGCCGCGAAGAACTGGAACGTACCGACACGAATATGGCTGGCCGCAACCCGCGTCACCACGCCACCGGGCAGGCCCGTTTCGCGCTGCACCCGCTCCCCCGTGGCCACCGCCGCCAGCGCCCGCGTGGCTGGAATGCCCAGCGCAAACATCGCCTCGGAAACGATATATTCCCGCAACACCGGCCCAAGGGCCGCGCGTCCATCGCCTCTGCGCGAAAAATGCGTGGGGCCGGAACCCTTTAGCTGGATATCGCGTCTTCTTCCAATATTATCAATGACTTCACCCAGCAATATGGCCCGCCCGTCACCCAGTTTAGGCACGAAATTGCCGAACTGATGCCCGGCATAGGCCATGGCCAGCGGCTCTGCACCCTGCGGCACCACATTGCCGGAAAATATCGCCGCCAACCGCGCATCGTCCACGCCGTCAAGCTCCAGCCCAAGCTCTGCCGCCAGCGGCCTGTTGAACGCAATCAACTGCGGTGCCCGCACCGGCGTCGGCAACGCGGCGGCACTGAAGCGCTCTGGCAGGCGCGCATAGGAATTGTCAAAATGGATCACGGGTCTGCTCCCTGTTTCAGCGCATATATGGGCACTTTTACGGACATATACCAGCCCGGCAGTGCGCCGACTGAACTCGCGCCCGCTCAACAAACTCACGGAGAATTACGTCATCTTCATAATCAATACGTGCAAAAGATATTGCTTAATTAATTTATAATTGAATTCTTTCGTTAGTCCGAGCATTCTGATGGAATCAACTGATTCGGCAGGCTTATCATTCTGCTCTGGGGGCATTTCTTATGATAAATCTTCGTTTTGTAACGGCTGTTGCCGCATGCGTATTTTTATCTGGTCCGTCCAGCGTCCCGACTGCACAAGCACTTCTAACCTCTAAAACACACAGCAATTTCAACCCCGTAAAAAACACACTGCATTATACGCGCGCTCAAGGCGAGCGCATCATTGCGGTGTCCTGGCTGGACGGGTTGAAACAACCGCGCGGTAAAAGCTTTCAGTCAAGCGGCGTTGCCCGTTACGGTTACACGCCGATGAAAGAGCCTTCGGAGAACCTGCTGGATGCTTTTCCGGTCTCAAGTGTCGCCGCGCATCCGGTAAATGGTCTGACCTCTTTCGCCTGCCGAACACCGGAAATTGCAGTTTTTGGCACGCGTTACAGCTTTGACACAACCCCTACACGCGCCGACTTCAACGGTCGCCTGCTGAACAGCAATGCATTGGAGCAGGCATCCGCGATCGACGACGATGCGTTCGAGGCCTTCTCCAGAGAGATACTCGACGCGCGACCTGAGCAGCAAAAAAGCCGGACCTGGCAGAAAACACAAATCACGCTGTAGTGGCTGGCAGCATCTGTCATGCGCGTGAATGAACTTTAACCTGCCACTTTCGTTCCTATTCTGTGTCTTGATAGGAATGGAAGGATATTGGAATGAATGATAAAGCCTTGCCCGCAGAGATCACTCCGACAGACGAGATCGAAAGCGCAATCCGCACCATTCAAACCGATCTTCCGGTCAATGCGACCATCCACATCTGGCTGAAAGCAAAGAAGCCGGAAGAACCGGGCTCGCTGGCATTTTCCAACAATAACGGCAAGTTTGGTGAGGTTTCCACCAGCAATGTCGATGAATTCAGCTTCCGCATTTATCAGGTTTTCGGCGGCGGGCGTGTGGAGCTGAGCTACGATACGGTGACGACCGCCGTGTCCGTCATCTACTGGTTTACCGCCTCCGACGTGCTGGAAACCGGCATCACCGTTGTCCACACAAAGCCGGACAATGCCGCCCCGGACCTGCCGGACAGCTATCATTTTCGCCCGCCTTTCGGCTGGATGAACGACCCCAATGGCTTTGGCCGTTTCGAGGGACGTCCGCATTTGTTCTATCAGCATTATTCCCACGGCCTGCGCTGGAACACCATGCATTGGGGTCATGCGGTGTCTTCCGATTACCTGCGCTGGCGGCATTTGCCGATCTTTCTGTTCCCTTCCGAAGACCTCACGACCCGGCCAGACAAGCGCGGCGGCGCCTATTCCGGCTCCACCATTCCGCTGGTGGAAGGCACCGGCATTCGTGTGTTTTTTACCGAGCAGGTGCAGGACCGCGTGCCGGAACAACAGATTCAGCTCACCGCCACCTCATCCGATCTCATCATGGCCGGACAGGCCGAGGTCATTCTCGGCCACCGGCCCGATGGCCAAGGACTGACGCCGGATTTCCGCGACCCCTATGTGTTTCGTGGGCCGGATGGCCTGTGGAAAATGCTGCTGGGCAGCCAGAGCGATGGCGGTGGCGTCATTCTGCTTTACGAAACGCAAGACCCGACAGCCGCCTCCGGCTGGACCTATGTGGGCAAGCTGTGGGTGGAAACGCGCTATAAGACCACCGCCGTGGAATGCCCGTGCCTGCTGCCGCTGGATGGCCCGGCCAATGCCCGCTCCACCCGCTGGGTGCTGGTGTATGGCCTGATGCATTCCGATGATGTGAAGACCGGCCGCAAGAACCTGACCATGGCCGATGTCGGCTGGTTCGACGGCAAGAGCTTCGTCAAGGAATTTGGACAGGAGCTGGATTTCGGCACGGATAATTACGCGTTTCAGGCCTTTCTGGATGGCGACACCATTGTCGGCATCGGCTGGCTGGCCAACTGGGCGGATGCCACACCGGAGATTGATTTCCCCACCGCCATGACCCTGCCACGGCGTCTGCACTTCTCCAAAGGCGCGCTGCTGACCCCGCCCATCGGTGCAGCCGAAAGCCTGCGCCATCGCATTTTGGATCGCACCCGGCTGGCCGTCGGAGAGCGCATCGCGTTTCCCACCGGCGCCGTGGAAATCCTGTTCGAACTGACCAAACCCGGTATGCCGTTCGAGCTTGAACTGGACCACCCCACCGTGCGCCTGGGCGTTATCTGCGATGAAACGGGCCTGTGGATACGCCATGAGGATGGCCGCAGTAGCCCCGGACCACGCTATATTTCCGAGGGTGCCCGCCCCTATCGGCTGCGCATTTTCCTCGATTACGGCTCCATCGAGGTCTTTGCCGACCACGGCAGATATGTCGGCACCAAACGCATCGAAAGCTTCGAGCCGGTGCGCGCCGCGCAACTGAAAACCATCGATGGGACGGTTGCCCACGCCACCGTCTGGTCGCTCAAGCAATAATAGGCAGGAACCTTCGTCGGATATGTCCGTTCTCTTCAGGAACAGACATATCAGACAAGGACATCCTCATGACAAAGATACAGGGAACCGATCCCATTCTTTTTCCTTCGGAAGCCAATGAGGATAAGGGCAAAAAGAAGCGGGCCGGACAAGGCATCATCCTCGTCATCGCCGGTGTCGGCATTCTCGCATTCGTGATCTACATGGCGATGATCGTCGTCATGACGACGCGAGCCTAAGCTGCCTTTTTCGCAATCCAACCAAGGAGTTCCACCCCATGGACCCGCGCAAACCCGTGCCCGAAAACGAAGACGCCCTGGACGAAGACATTCTTGATGTCGACGTGGATGATCTTTCCGCCGACGGCGAACTGTCCCAATCCATAGAACATGAACTGGCGGAAGAAGAGGCCGAAAGCGAAGACGACCCCTATCAGGAAAGCGACGACGCTCTGCCGGATGACGAGGAAGAACGGGTGATCGACCGCAACCCGTCTCGTGAGGGTGGGAAGTTTGATGAGGTTTGAGACCTGTCGGGCAAAGGCGGCGTAAGTTTACGCCGTCTTTTTTCCAAGCCGCGCCAGCATATGGCGCTGATGATCTTGCCCGCCAAAGAAAACAGCAAGGATACGAACCTGCTGCTCTTCTTCACTGACTTCGAAATAAAATATGGCCTGATTTTTTGTGACGTTCCGCAATCCGTGAGACAGGTTTGGCAATAATGTTCCCTGATAGGGCGTTTCGCCTATCAGTTCCATTTGGTCTTCCAGAGCCCTCAATCTTTCCGCAGCACGTTCCAAGGCATCGGACAGATCATCACCCAAAGACACATATGCCTCAACAAGATGATCGAAAATGAGACCCAGATCACGCTCACTGTCTCCAGAGCGTATGACCTCATAGACCATAAGCGGCTTTCTTGGCTGCAATCATCTTTTCAGTGCGTTTACGTCCTTCTTCCAAAGACACAAACTCGCCCTGTCTGCGTTCATCCAGCAAATTTTTAAGCGCTGCAAGTTCAGCATCCTGAAGTTCCGTTTCATGCCGAACAAGCTCAAGCCCACGCTGTACAACGGCACTGAGGCTAGAAAAACGGCCATCTTCCACCAGTTTGCGGGCAAAAGAATCCTGCTGTTCTTGGATGGAAACAGATGCTTTGACTGACATAATCCGCCCTCGAAGGATACAATAACTACTACTGAGTAGCATATTTCGCTATTGGAAACCAGCCGTCAAAAACGTGACCGCCTGGCAAAACTACCCCACCCGCTCAGGGCTATACCCAACGTCCCGCATAACGCCCTCAGCCGTGGCCGCATCGCCGTCAATCGTCACCCTTTGGGCGGCAAGGTCGATGGTGATATCCGCTCCCGGCAGTGCTTCGGAAAGGGCGTTGCGCACGGTTTTTTCGCAGTGGCCGCAGGTCATGTCGGGGACGGAGAAGGTGGTGGCTGTCATGGGAATGTCCTTTATTTTTGGTCGATGGATTTTGTGTCGAGACCGGCCAGATCATCGAGGATCGGACAATCGGGCCGGTGGTCGCCGCCGCAGCAGTGGGCGAGATGCGACAGGGTTTTCACCATGGCTTTCATCTCGGCGATTTTGCGCTCCAGCTCGGTAATGTGGGAGAGCGCGATGTCCTTCACGGCTGAACTTTCGCGGCTTTTGTCCTGCCAGAGTTTCAGCAGGGTTTCCGTTTCTTCCAGCGAAAAACCCAGCGTGCGGGCGCGTTTGATGAAGCGCAGATTGTGTATGTCCTGCGCGGCATAGGTCCGGTAATTATTGCCGGTGCGGGCCGCGGGGGTGATGAGGCCGATCTGTTCGTAATAGCGGATCATCTTCGCGGATACGCCGGATGCATCCGATGCCTGACCGATGTTCATACTGCCACCTTTGCCGTTTTCAACCGCAACGCATTGCCCAGAACGAAGACCGAAGACAGCGCCATGGCCCCGGCCCCGATCATCGGCGAAAGCGTAATGCCAAAGGCCGGATAAAGCGCGCCCGCCGCAACGGGGATCAACGCCACGTTATAGCCAAACGCCCAGAACAGGTTTTGGCGAATGTTGCGCATGGTGGCGCGGCTGAGTTCTATGGCGTGGACCGCGCCCATCAGATCGCCCCCCACCAGCACCACATCGGCGCTTTCGATGGCCACATCCGTTCCCGTGCCGATGGCAATGCCGATATCAGCCTGCGCCAGCGCCGGGGCATCATTGATGCCATCTCCCACGAAAGCGAGCGTTTTGCCGCCTTGGCGCAGATCATGGATCGCCTTGACCTTACCTTCCGGCAGAACCTCGGCGACGACATTTTCAATGCCGACCTGGCGTGCGATGGCTTTCGCCGTGCGCTCATTATCGCCCGTCACCATCACCACTTCGATGCCCATGTCTTGCAGGGCTTTGATGGCTTTGGCGCTGGAGAGCTTCAGCGGATCGGCAACGGCGATAATGGCTGCAAGCTTTCCATCGATCGCGGCATAAAGCGGTGTCTTGCCTTCATCGCCCAGCTTTTTGGCTGATTCGTCAAAGGGTTGGACGGAAATTCCGAGCTTTGTCATGAAACGATCGGCTCCGACGTTGACGTTGCGGCCATCCACCGTGGCAGAGATGCCGTAGCCGGTGATGCTTTCGAAATTGGTGATGGTGGCAGGTTCGAATCCTGCAGGGACTCGCATATTTTCTGCCGCTCGCACAATCGCCTCCGCAATCGGATGTTCCGAGCGGCTCTCGACGGCGGCGACCAACCGCAACACTTCGTCCTTGCCAAAACCTTCCGACACCACGAAATCCGTCAATTCCGGCCTGCCCTTTGTCACGGTCCCGGTCTTGTCCACCACCACGATGTCCGCAGAGCGCAGTGCCTGCAACGCCTCTCCCTTGCGGAACAGCACGCCAAGTTCTGCGGCCCTGCCCGTGCCGACCATGATGGAGGTGGGCGTGGCCAGACCCATGGCGCAGGGGCAGGCGATGATGAGAACAGCGACCGCATTGATGAGCGCAAAGGTATAAGCAGGGTCCGGCCCGAAGATCGCCCAGAGAATGAATGTCAGCACGGCCACGGCGATAACCACGGGGACGAACAGCGCAGTCACACGATCCACCAGAAGCTGGATGGGCAGTTTTGCGCCCTGCGCCTGCTCCACCAGCCGGATGATTTGCGCCAGCATGGTGTCGGCACCCACCTTGGTGGCCCGAAATTTGAACGCGCCGGTCTTGTTGATGGTACCGCCCACGACATGCGCGCCGATAGTCTTTTCCACCGGCACCGGCTCACCCGAAATCATCGATTCATCGACATAGGACGTGCCGTCCACCACCTCGCCATCGACGGGCAGACGCTCGCCGGGGCGGATGATGACGATGTCACCTGTCGCCACCGCATCCGCCGGGATATCCAGCACCGTGCCATCCCGCTCCACCCGCGCCGTTTTGGCTTGAAGGCTGGCCAGTTTGCGAATGGCATCGCCGGTTTTGCCGCTGGCGCGCGCTTCCAGCAACCGCCCGATGAGGATGAGCGTGACGATGACACAGGCCGCTTCATAATAGACATGGCGGGCATTTTCCGGCAGCAGACCGGGCGCAAATGTGGTCACAAGCGAGTAGAGGTAAGCAGCACTCACCCCAAGCGCCACCAGCGAATTCATCTCCGGCGCGCCGTGCCACAATGCTGGAAAACCGGATTTCAGGAACCGCAATCCCGGCCCGAAAATCACCAGCGTCGCCAGAGCAAAATAGACGTAATAGAGGTTCTGTGTGTCGATAACGCCCATCAGCCAATGATGAACAGGCGCATAAATATGCCCGCCCATTTCCAGCACGAACAGGGGCGCGGTCAGAATGGCGGCGATAGCCACATCCCGCTTTAACTTCGATTCGTCACCTGCGTGATGGTCATGGTGACCATGCTGCGTCCGTTCTGCTTTCAGCGTAAACCCGGCGAGTTTGGCGGTTTCGATCAGCAAATCCCGCTCACGCCCGTTGCCCATGCTGTCCACCAGCACCGCGCCACTGGCCGCATCAACGGTAACGCTGATGGTGGTGGCAATCGCCTCCAGCACCGTTTTCAGCCGCTCCAGATCGCCCTTTGGGCCGTCTACAAAGAGCGCGTGCCGCTGCGGTGCAACCTCATAACCAATCTTCTTCACCGCCGCCGCCAGTGTGCGCGCCGAAAAGCCCTGCCCCGGCTCCACCGTCAGCTTTTTGGTGGCGAAGTTGACAGAGCTTGCCGCCACACCCGGCACCTTGGCCGCCGCATGTTCCACTCGTCGCACGCAAGAGGCGCAGGTCATTCCATCCACCGGGATGGAGATGGGTTCGCTCGAAAGGTCGTGTCTTACAGTCTCGTTCATAGGAAAATCCTCTTTCGAGACCCTATGTAATCCTTCCCATCATGGGAAGGTCAAGCGATGATTGAAGTAATTTGTGCGTTCGTCAACCGAAGACGCCTTTTGTATCGCCGCAAGTGTTCATTTAGAAAAATGAAATCTTGCTGTGTCAAACTGATACGATCAAGAGGCTGATTTGCAGATGAAATACATGTCGAGTGGAGGCGCATGTAAGGGTAATTTGTTGCATGGCCTCATCGTTCGGCAACGTGGGAAAACGGTTCCTTGTTCACACAGCAGCAATTGACGTCAATCCTTTCCGCCCTTCCGGACCCGGCATTTATTCTGACGCGCAGTGGCCGATATGCAGCGATCTTCGGAGGAAAAGATCTCCGGCATTATCATGACAGCAAGGCCCTTGTCGGCTGCAGCATGTTTGAAGTGCTGAAGGAGGAAAAGGCCCATTGGTTTGCGGCGGAAATTGAAAAGGCGCTGGAAGGCGGTGTGCTTCATATCGTGGAATACGAACTCAGCGGCAGTGACGTTAAGGGCGCCGGCGAAGGCCCCGGCCACTCCCTCTGGTTTGAGGGCCGCGTACAGGCGCTGAGTTTTCAGGTCGAGGGTGAGGATGCCGTCGTCTGGGTGGCCAGCAATATCACCCACAAGAATGAAATTCAGCAAACGCTGCGCCAATTGAGCGAAACGGACGCCCTGACGGGCCTATACAACCGACGGAAGCTGATTGAGACGCTGGATGACCGTTTGGCGATCTTTGAACGCGAAAAGTCTCAGACGTCGGTGCTGGTGTTCGATCTCGATAATTTCAAGCGGCTCAATGATCAGATGGGGCATCAGGCAGGCGATGCGGCCCTGCTGGAAATTGCACGCCTTTGCCGACAGCATCTGCGCCAGAGCGATGTGATTGCACGCTTCGGGGGCGATGAATTCGTGGTCGTGATGCCCGGCACCCATCGTCACGACGCCTTGGAAATCGCAGAACGGCTGCGCAAGCACGTTCAAATCACTCTGCGGGAAAATTTGCAGTATGACGCGACGATCAGCGGTGGCGTCAGCGAGTTCAACCAGCCGGATCGCGTGTCTGACGATATCCTCAAACGCGCCGACCAGGGATTGTATCTGTCCAAACGTGCCGGTCGCAACCGGGTGCTGGCCCTGTAAACGTCGATAAACGCAGCCCAACCCTACCGATGCACGGAATACCGCGGAATATCGCGTAAAAACTCTTCCCGCACCACCTGCCCCATGGGCTTTTCCGATGGTTTGTCGGCGACGCGGAAGCGCACGAAGACGATGTGCTGGCCTTCGCGTTCTGCCCAGCCGACGAACCAGCCGAAGGGGCGGTTGGGGTCCGGTTGGCCGTCGTCGCCTTTCAGGTTACCGGTGCCTGTCGTGCCGTGGGCGCTCCAGGCTTCGGGGCCGTCATAAACGGGAATGATGGCCTTGGTCTTGTTTTGCGCATCGCGGGAAAATGGCAGGTTATTGCCCAGAAGACGGCGCATGAAGCCGATCTGTTCGACGGGCGAAATTTCCAGCGAGGTGCCGACCCATGCGTCGGTCAGGCCGTTATCCTTGCCTGCCTCACCGGCCACATCCGCATTGCCGAAACCCAGCCGCTTCACATAGGACGCGAATTTTTCCCGGCCCAGACGGCTGGTGATTTCGCGGGAATACCAGCGGATGGAGTCCTTTTGCCATGTGGTGGGGTCAACCTTTTTGCGCTCTTGCGGCGCGGCATCCATGCCTTGGCTCCACTCCCAGACGGGGTTGAACTCGTCCTGCAAAATGCTGGCATCAAACCCGATCAGCGCCAAGGGCACCTTGAAGGTGGAGGCCGGAGAAACGCGCCTGTCGCATGTGCCCTGCTGGGTGATGACAGCACCGGTTTCCACCGATGTCACCAGCGTGCAATCATAAGGCTGCGCGGCCTGCGCCCCCAATGGGATTAAGCCGAACGCTGCAAGACACAAAGATTTGAGAAGGGCGCACCGGGGCAGCATGCATGTTCCTTGAATATCCAGCCATCATCATAGCCGGTAACGGGTGCTTATGAAAAGTGATTGATGTTGAATAGCGGATGGATAGGGCAGGAATAGGACGTGTCCTTTTTTCCCTCATTCCTGTGCTTGTCACAGGAATCCAGTCGTTGCGCGTCTGCGCGACGGAAAAACTCTTTTCAGCCCAAGGACTTGGGCTGGCTGGATTCCTGTGACAAGCACAGGAATGAGGAGAGTGCGGTGCATAGCGGGAGAAAACATCACCCTCAACGCCGCTGCGCCTGCGCCTCTTCCCCCACCGTCAGCGGCCAATCCACGACATAATCCTCGAAGTCATCCACATCGACCTCTTTTTCGCTTACCGTGCGTCCCCGCGCCGAAATGCCTGCGATATGAACGGTCTCCGCATCACCGGAAACCAGCGGGTGCCACCAGTAGAGGTCTTGGCCCTCTTTCACCAGCCGGTAACCGCAGGTGGGCGGCAACCAGTGGATTTCGTTGATCAATTCCACGGTCAGCTGAATGCAGTCCGGCACCGTGTCGAACCGTTTGGGGTAATCCGAGCACCGACAGCTTTCCCCATCCAGCAACTGACAGGCTACCGAGGTGAACACCACTTCGCCGCTATCCCAGTCTTCCAGCTTGTTAAGACAGCACAGGCCACAGCCATCGCACAGGCTTTCCCACTCCGTGCCGGACATTTGCGCCAGCGTTTTCGTTTTCCAGAATGGCGCGTCACTCATCGTTAACATTTCCGTTTCATTTTGGGGCAATGGCGGCAATTTGGTTTAGCCCGTTTTGTCATATCGCAATCCGCTAGATTATAAGATATTTCTTAAATCTGGCAGAGTGGTGGTGAGGAATGACCCGCACAAGGTTGCTGCGTCAAGCATCCCCTTGCCACATCGAACAGGAATTCGCTTCAGGTGCAGGAAGACAAGACCAAGAAACCGGCGCGTCGCAACCGCCACATTCTGCTACGGATCGATTCTTGGATCGATTCCGGCCTCTGGACAGCCGCATCCCGCGTTTTCGATTTCTGGGAAGAAGTCACCATCGCATCGCGCAAGCTGCATGTGCGGGGCTGGAAAAAATTCCTCATCAACATCACCGATGATGCGCTGACGGTTGGCACCGCCGGCACCGTGCTGATGCTGGCGCTGGCCCTGCCCGCCTTTGAAGAAACCAAAAAGGACTGGCGTTATCGCGGTGATTTCGCCGTGACCTTCTTGGACCGTTACGGCAACACCATCGGCCATCGCGGCATTATTCACGAGGATTCGGTCCCCATCGATGAAATGCCGGACCATTTCATCAAGGCGGTTCTCGCCACCGAAGACCGTCGTTTCTTCGAACATTTCGGCATCGATTTCATCGGCCTTGCCCGCGCCATGAGCGAGAACGCCCGCGCTGGCGGCGTCGTGCAGGGCGGCTCGACGCTGACACAGCAGCTTGCGAAAAACCTGTTTCTGACCAATGAGCGTTCGCTGGAACGCAAGATCAAGGAAGCCTTTTTGGCGCTGTGGCTGGAAGCCAACATGTCCAAAAAGGAAATCCTCAGCCTTTATCTGGACCGCGCCTACATGGGCGGCGGCACGTTCGGCGCGGCAGCAGCGGCGCAGTTTTATTTCGGCAAGAACCTGACGGATGTGACGCTGGCGGAATCCGCCATCCTCGCCGGTCTGTTCAAGGCGCCTGCGAAATACGCACCTCATGTCAACCTGCCTGCGGCGCGTGCGCGTGCCAACACGGTTCTGTCCAACCTCGTGCAAGGCGGATTGATGACCGAAGGACAGGTGGTTGGCGCCCGCCGCAACCCGGCAACCGTCATCGACCGCGTGGACGTGAAGGCACCGGATTATTTCCTCGACTGGGCCTTTGAAGAGGTTCAGCGGCTGGCCGCGCAAGACAAGATCAAGGACCACACGGTCGTGGTCCGCACCACCATCGACACCGGCCTCCAGCAAGCCGCCGAACAGGCCTTGGAAGGCAGCCTTCGCGAGTTTGGCGAAGGCTACAAGGTCAAGCAGGGTGCGATGGTGATGATCGAAAATGGCGGCGGTATTCGCGCCATGGTCGGCGGGCGGGATTATGGCGAAAGCCAGTTTAACCGCGCCACTGCCGCACTTCGCCAGCCCGGATCGTCCTTCAAGGTCTATACCTATTCCGCCGCCATGGAGAAGGGTTACAAGCCGGAAACGCTGATTTCCGACGCCCCCGTCACATGGCGCGGCTGGTCTCCGCAAAACTATGGCCGCTCCTATGCGGGCAAGGTGACGTTGCAGGTGGCGCTGGCCAAATCCTACAACACGGTGCCGGTGCGGCTGGCAAAAGACGTGCTGGGCACGCAGATCATCGTCGATACCGCCAAGGCCATGGGCGTGACCACGCCTTTGCGCACCGACAAGACCATTCCGCTCGGCACCTCGGAAGTCACGGTGCTGGATCAGGCAACGGGTTACGCGGTATTTCCCGCCGACGGCATGCAATCACGCCGCCACGGCATTGCGCAGGTGCTGGATTACGAGGGCAAGGTTCTTTACGATTTCGACCGCGATGAACCACCCGCCCACCGCGTGCTGTCCGAAGACGCGACCTCCAAAATGAACCGCATGTTGGTGACCATTCCGGTGGAAGGCACGGCGCGGCGCGGCGCATTGGACAACGGCATCGTTTCCGGCGGCAAAACCGGCACATCGCAAGCCTACCGCGACGCGTGGTATATCGGCTTTACCGGCAATTACACCACGGCTGTGTGGTTCGGAAACGACGACTTCACCTCCATGAACAACATGACAGGCGGCGCACTGCCCGCCATGACGTTCAAACGGCTGATGGACTACGCTCACCAGGGCATGGAGCTGCGCCCCATTCCCGGCATCCAGAACCCGCTTCCATCAGGCTCCCGCCCCAAACCAGCGGCCGGCGCAGAAGTGGCCACAGCCGATGCGCTCCCGGCCCTCACCCGTCCCCGCTCGCTTTCCGCCGAAGCCACCCGTGTCATTCGCTCCATCGGCAAAAAACTGAAAGAAGCGTCCGCACCGTCGCTGGCGGTGCAGAAGGTTGCGGAAGTGGGGACTGATGCGGGGGTGAAGCGGTAGGGTTTGACCTCAGCCGCTCAGCCTACCCCAACATTCGGGGTTCGCTGATTTTGAACCAGGCTTTGGCAATCTTGGCGTTTTCGATCTCGTAAATGCAAACGACATCGATTTCGCCACGCCCTTCCGGAAAATTCCGTGTGACCGTCTCATGGTCCACGACCATATTTCCCACCACGATGCGCGTCAGCAATGTGCCATGCAGATCAGGCTCTTTGAACCGTTCGATATGGCGCGCTCGTATTTCCGCCGCGCTGCCCGCCAAAAGCGTGGATGGAAAAGCGTAATACTGGCAATCATCGGCCCACCACAGCATAAATGCGTCGATATCGCGGGCGTTATAAGCCTCAAGCTGTTGTTGGACAGGCCGTTCAATTTCAAGACTCAAAGGTCACCTCTTCATGGAAAGCTGGAAGCGCTTAGACAAAAGAATGCCCGGCACGCACCAGCAAATCGACAGCTCTGTCTAAATCACTTGCTTTAAGAAGCAAATGGTCCCCATCGAAGGTAGAAACCACGAATATTCCAATGTCATTTTTCGACAAGGGTTCGATGACCGACAACACGATGCCCGTTTCATCAAAGGCAAACGGCCCCTGAAATTTCAGAGACGACCAGCCATCATCAACCTGCACCCCTTTCGGGATACGGTCGCGCAGACAGACGATGGAAAGCTCGTCATCATTACGGCTGATGCTGACAAACCCGTTCCCATCCGCCCATGATGGAATAGGATCGGACGGGCGCAGGCGGGCAACCGCATATATGCCTTCCAGAATTCGCAACCTGATGCGGGGTGCCATGGGAAAATCACCTTCAGTCAAACGTCATGGGTTTTTCGATACAGCCGAACACAACGAATGCAATCTCAAATCGATCATGGCCCGAGCTTCTCCAGTGAACAAACGGCCCAAACAAGATGTGCGACCACGTCCTCACCCACCCGAAGCCGCCCTGAACACTGCCAGTTGCGCCGCAAACGCGCGCTTATAGGCAGGCCGCGCTTCGCCTCGTGCGACATAGTCGGAAAGGTTGGGATAGTCGCCCAATAGGCCTGATGGTTTCAACCTGATCAGCACCGATACCATCATAAGATCGGCGGCGGTGAAGGGGCCGTCCAGCCATTCGGCATAACCCAGGCGGATGGATAACGGGCGCAACACGTGGTGGATGCGCTGCTCGACCAATGGCAGGCGCTCTTCGTACCACGGCTTTTGACGCTCCAGAATTTTTGTGTTTTGGAGATCGATGATCGGTGTTTCTATCGTGTTGAGGGCGCAGAACATCCATGTGATAGTGCGGGCTCTGGCATCCGTATCTTGCGGCAACAGACCGGAATATTGCTCGGCGATGTGCAGCACGATGGCCCCCGTCTCAAACAGAACGAGATCACCCTCCTCATAGGTCGGAATCTGGCCGAAGGGCTGGAGCGTCAGATGGGCCGGCTCCTTCATGGCCTTGAAGGAGAGCAAACGCACCTCGTAGGGCTGGCCCACTTCTTCAAGCGCCCAGCGGACCCGCATATCTCGCGCCAGCCCCTGGCCGCGATCCGGGGAATTTTCAAAGGCGGTCATTGTAATGGTCATTGCTGTTCTCCATCGCTTGTTCTTTTTAGAGACGAATGGCTGAATGAGGTTCCGACAGGACTGTCGACTATAGCGCAGATTTAACCGCACGACGTGCAGGGCCGTGCCAACTCTGTTGCGCGCACTGCAACCAAATCCCCCACAAATCGTTGCATCTTCAACCTTATAAAACCAGCGGCGCTCATTGCCGTTTCGGTGTGTACCGGTTGGAGCCCAGCCTATGAATGACGTGTCGCGCAGAGAGGCCTCTGCTTATCCCTTTCAATCCCTGTTCGTGCCGTTTCCCTTCGTCTGTTTTTCGCTGGCGCTGGGGACGGATGTTGCGTTTTGGCAGACGGGAGATTTGATGTGGCAGAATTTTTCGGCTTGGCTGCTGTTTGCCGGGCTAGTGGCCGGTGGACTGGCGCTTTTGGCGGGATTGATCGATCTGCTGCGCGCCCGCACAAGGCCTTTGCGACCTTCGTTTTTGGCAATCATTTTGTTTGTGGTGATGCTGGTTCTGGCCTTCGTCAACAGTCTTGTGCACGCGGGTGATGGATGGACGGCGGTTGTGCCCTACGGCCTGCTGCTGTCTGCCGTGACCTTCGCCGTGTCGCTGATGGCCGTGACGGCGTCCACCGGCAAATATGCACGTTTGGCCTGGAGAGTATGATGATGGTTTCCCGTATTTTACCCCCTGCTCTGCTGATGGCCAGCGTCGCCGTTATTCTGCCCGCGTGCAGCGATCAGAATGCCAATTTTGATGTGTCGCAGCAGATTGGTGCTGATCCGGTTTTGCCGGAACCTTCGATGAGCCTCATTCCAGACCTGAAGGTCGCCGAGGTCATCGGCTGGAAGGACGGCGAAACGCCGACGGTGCCGGAAGGCTTGAAGGTGACGCTCTACCAGAAAGACCTAGTCAATCCGCGCACGGTGCACACGCTGCCGAATGGCGACGTGCTGGTGGTGCAATCCCGTGCGCCCGCAGGTCAGGCGCCCTCGCGGCCCAAGGATATCATCCGCGGCTGGATCATGGCCATTGCCCATGGCGGCGGTGGTGGTGAGCAGAAGCCGAGCAATATCATAACCTTGCTGCGCGATACCAACCGCGATGGCACCGTGGATGAGCGGCACGACCTGTTGAAAAATCTCGATTCGCCGTTTGGCGTGGCCTTTGCGGACAACACGCTTTACGTGGCAACCTCGTCCAACATTCTGGCCTATCCGTACCAGCTTGGCCAAAATGACATCACTGCCGAGCCGAAGGTTTTGACGCCGCTTCCCGGCGGGCCGATCAACCATCACTGGACGAAGGACCTGGCGCTCAGCCCGGATGGCAAGATGCTCTACGTGTCGGTCGGCTCCAACTCCAACATCGTTGAAAATGGCATGGAAGCGGAGAAAAACCGCGCCGCCATTTTGCAGGTGGACCGCCAGACGGGCGCGTTCCGGGTCTATGGCTCCGGCCTTCGCAACCCCAATGGCTTGGCCTTCAATCCGCAATCCAAGGAGCTTTGGGCGGTTATCAACGAGCGGGATGAGCTGGGACCGAACCTGGTTCCCGATTATATGACATCGGTGAAGGACGGTGGTTTTTACGGCTGGCCGTGGAGTTATTACGGCAACCACGTCGACGCCCGCGTGCACCCGCCGCGCCCGGATATGGTGGAAAAAGCCATCAAGCCGGATTACGCGCTGTCCAGCCATGTTGCGGCGCTTGGCCTAACATTCTCGCTGAATTCCGCCATGCCTGCGGCCTATGCCAATGGCGCGTTTATTGGCGAACACGGCAGCTGGAATCGCACCGCATTTAACGGCTACCGGGTCAGCTATGTGCCGTTTGAAAACGGCAAGCCAAGTGGAAAGGCACAGGATGTGGTGACAGGCTTCATCCAGGGCGACAAAGCCAGAGGCCGCCCGGTCGGTGTGGGCATAGATGGCACCGGCGCGTTGCTGATTGCCGATGATGCAGGCAATTCCGTCTGGCGCGTTGCGGCGGCGGACGGAAAAGTGACCCCAGCACCGATTGCGACGGATGATGTGTCGGCGGGTGGCGTGGCTGCGGCGATAACGAATTAGGTTTTTGGCGTCGACCTTAAAACACAGTCTCCGTGACCCCGGACTTGATCCGGGGTCCGGCAGCGCCGAGTCTGTGGCGCGAAAAAGAGTCTTTGCCGCGTGGACACGCGGCACTGGATGCCGGATCAAGTCCGGCATGACGGTTGAAGGAAGTAGACGTGTTCTCAAACACTGAGCCTACTTCCGCTTCGGCTTGGCCTTCGACACATTCAACGCAATCGCCGCCCGAACCAGCGCCGTCAGCGCCCCCTCACCCAACGCCTCCCCTTCGCGCACATCGATTGCGCGGCGGGTGCTGCCCTCCAGACTGGCGTTGAACAGGCCCGTTGGGTCTTCCAGCTTGGCACCGTGGGCGAAAGTCAGCTTCACCACCGCCTTGTAGGTTTCGCCCGTACAAATGATGCCGTGCTGCTCCCAGACGGGGACGCCGCGCCACTTCCATTCTTCGATGATATCCGGGTCGGCGTCTTTGATGATGGCGCGCAGCCGCGCCAGCGTTTTGCCACGCCAGTCGGTCAGTTCGGCAATGCGTTGATCGATTTCGCGGGATGCATCGATGGGTGCGGCAGTCTCGGGTGCGCTGGCCATTTTGGCCTCCTCGGCGAATGGAATTTTGCATTAAATTAGCACATCCTCAGCAACAGGCGTGGAGATTTATGGAAAGCCTGCGTCATGCGCGTTCTTGCCATTTCCCCGAACCGGAATCAGTGCTAACCCTCACCTGTTCCAAAACGGGAAAACAGCGTGTTTCGAGTTCCATTTCTTGTTGCAATTTCGCTTATTATAGCTTTTGGCGGTGGAATTTTGTCCACGCTTGCGGCGCTGGAAGCGACCGATGGTTTTGGCTCGATCAAAATCGGCGTGTGGGACGCATTTCCCGAAGCGCAGACGATCGAGGCCGACCCTTATGCGAAATCGCACCGGGCGGATTCAGGCAAGCTGCTTTATGGCACGGCCGAGGGCTTAAGTTTTACCGCCGCAGCCGACAACGCTGGCCAGCGGCTGAGCGGCGGATGCCGGTACCGCCTGACCGGCAAGGTGCCCCCTTCCCGCTTCTGGACGCTCTATGCCGCAGACCAGCAGGGCAATCTTCTGGATGATGGTTCCGGCAGGCCGTTTGCGCTCAACTCGCGCACATTGTTGCATGGGCCGGAGGGCGGGCTGGAGATCGGCATTGCGTCCGTTGCACAGACATTCAACTGGCTGGCCGTGCCGGCGGGCGGCAATTTCAAGCTGGTTCTGACGTTGCTGGATACGCCGGTTGCGAGCAGCACGGGTTTGATCGACATTACCATGCCGGATATTCAAAAAACGGGATGTGGCAATGCTTAGGCTCATCCTCGCCATCTTCACCGGCCTTGTCGGCGCCGCCGTTCTGCACCTGATCATTCTGTTGTCCACGCCGCATTTTTCCAACCGCGATGCCTATACGCGCTCGGTTGCGGAAGGCAGGCCGCATGTTTTTCACCTGCTGGATGACAGCCGTGAAAAAACCGAGCTGGGCAGCGGTGATCCCTTTATGCGGGTGGCTGTCTGCACGTTCAGTGTGGAGGAAAAAGCGGTGCGGCTGGCGGCATTCGGGGCCGTGCCATTCTGGTCGGTGGCGATTTTCGACAGCGCATCCAACGAGATTTTCAGCATGAACGACCGCACATCGGCGGGCGGCGAGCTGGATATTCTGATTGCAAACCAGGTGCAGCTTGCGGCCATTCGCAAGGCGCAGCCAGAGGGACTTTCGAAGTCCATTCTGGTGGAGGCAGACCGCGACAAGGGATATGCCGTGCTGCGGACCATGGTGCCGCAGGCCAGTTTTGTGGAAGAAGCAGAGCGGTTTCTGGGCGACGCAAAGTGCGAGCCGACGCCATGGAAATGACGGGCCGACGTCAAACAACGCAGCTCAGGATCAGGAGCCGATAGCGGCATCCGTCAGCAAGGCCAGAGGCTTGCGCTTGCGCAATTTTTTCTGCGCTTCCATGTCCCGACGCTCATAACGAACACCGGTAAAGAACAGCACTTGCGCAGGTCCAACGACCGGCTTGTCAGCCTCAGCGGGTTTGCTCAGGCGGCGGGCAGCTGCATAAAACGAGATAATGTCTGCCATAATCTTCTCCTTTCACGGGGCATGACGATTGCTTGAATGAATAAAACGCGCGGGCGCAAAGGACGCGCGGGAATGCCATCACCACAACATTGTGCATTTCCAGCCCACAGACTGGCATGAAAGAGTAGAGGGTGGCGCGTCACTGGACGCTGTATGAACGCTCTACTGCCCAGTTTGCGCAGTGTGCCTTGAAAATCCAAGGTGATTTTCGGGGCGCTGCGCCAGAACGACGGGAGCGATAGTGCTCGTCCCCCGAATGCTAGATGTCATATGTAAAATCTAGCACCGAATCTGTTCACTGACTATGCAATTACAAACATGAAGAAGTTAATCATTCGTTAATACTAATATTCTTGTTTCGACACAAAAATCATTAGATTTCGTGTCGACCTCTGAACTTTTTATAAATCGTGACTTCACAGCCCTGTGAACAAAAAAGTTTCACAAAGTCCAAAGTCGTTGGAATTCAACACTAATCTTCCCGACTACGTAATGTAATGGATTATATTTACGAGATGATCTGTTTGACGCGGCTACACTGCCTCATGTTTAAGGCAGGTAGCTGTCATGATGACGGTCAGGGGCTCGTCTTTCCATGTCACAACCACGGTCGGCGAGTCCCCGCGCGCGCCATGAAACGTATGTCAGCGCCTTCGGTTCCCACCGTTCTCAAAAATTCTTTTCTTAAAAATTCGCTGTGCATAAACGCAAAAAACCGCTTTGCCCCTTGGGTGGTTAACAGGGCGTCAACACGTTTGTTCTAATTTGAACCAATCGTTTTGTTTTGCGTCTATTGGGTATTGCGTTGACCGACCGCTTTCGAGAGCTTGAGAGGCCCAGTGCCGAGAGGAAGAAAGATGTGGTGCTAATGGCCACTGTTTCGAGTTTTGAAGGGCTTTCTCATCCATCCAAATCTGAACTTCGGCAATTTGCCGAACTGTTCACGCCGCTTTTCGCTGCCTGCACCGCAGAGGCGAAACGTGAGGCCATTGCGGCTCTGTCTCAAAATCCCAATGTGCCGTCGGCCGTGGCTTTCTTTATCGCGTGCCAGCCCATTGCGCTGTCTGCGCCGTTTCTGGTCTCGTCCAAAGCCCTGAATGACGACACGCTGATTGCCATTGCCCGCACACAAGGCGGTGCACATGCCCGCACCATCGTGCGCCGCGAAGACCTCTCCCCCACCGTCATCGATGCGCTGGTTGGCCTGCGCCACTCCCACCAAATGCCAAAACGGGCGAGTGATGAGAACAAGGCCGCGTTGCCCGGTGTTTCAAACGCCACGGACACCACGATTGCCGACCGTGAAGAGAATTTGCGCGAGCAATTGCGCACCATGGCCCGCCAGTTCCGCCGCCCGCTGGGCGACGCGCTGGGTGTGCGCCGCCTGACGGATGTGCAGGAAGCACTGCTGGTGCGCTTTGCGCGTGAACGCAATGCACGGCAATTCTGCACGGCGCTGTCGGATTCGCTCTCGGCCAGCCACTGGCTGTCGGAACGGGTCATGCTGGACATTTCAGGCCAGCAACTCGCCACCACCATGACCGGCCTCGGCATGGACTTCGCCGATGCCGCCTTCGTGCTGGAATGTTTCTACCCGCACCTCACCGCGCGTGATGGTGACATGACACGCGCCGAAACCATGCTGGACCAACTGGACGCCGCCCAGTGCGAAGACCGCATCGAAAGCTGGCGCCGTGCGGACAGCTACACGATCGATCCCAACCGCGAGGCCGTTGCGGCGCGTGCGGATGCGGGGGATGTGCAGCGGTTGGTGGTTCGGCGGTAGGGTGCTTTGTCATGAAGGGCAGCGGGTGTGGCTTACCCCCGGTCTGCCCGGCCGGGCATTGTCTCTGATCTCGCACGACAGCCCCAACAGAACAGTGCAGAATTCGCCAAAGCTCTAAAGGGTGACGGCTCCATCAAATGAAACCATTGCTTTTTCCATAGATTCCCGCGCGCTCATGCGCTCGAACCACGCCGACACTGACTTTCTGCCGGGTACATTCGCCCAAGGGGCGACGTGTTGCATCGTCAGCAAGAATCCAAACAATAAAATGTCTGCCAGCATCGGCCGATTGCAACAGATGAAGCCGCGCCCCGCCAGATCATCATCCAACTGGTTTAGGCCACGATCGGCAATCAGACGATTATCACGCCGACCCGCAGGTGAAAGGATACGATTGCCGCGATAAAATGCTTCCGCATCGTCACCCCCACGCCACCATGCCACCACCGGTTCGGCGATTTCCAGGTCGACTCGCCGCGTCCACATCCGGGTCAATGCACGCTCTTCAGCAGTTTCACCAATCATTGATCGACCACCTACTGCTACTTCGTCGAAATATTCGCAGATGGCTGTCACCTCGGTCAGCACACGCCCATCGTTAAACCGCAGCGCCGGCACCTCCCCGCGTGGATTCACCTCGGTAACATAGGGACTGGAGCGGTTTTCAAGCGTGCTCAACGCAACGGTTTGCGCCTCAAACTGCA
Source organism: Agrobacterium sp. rho-13.3 (assembly GCF_033957765.2). Taxonomy (NCBI): domain Bacteria; kingdom Pseudomonadati; phylum Pseudomonadota; class Alphaproteobacteria; order Hyphomicrobiales; family Rhizobiaceae; genus Agrobacterium; species Agrobacterium sp. rho-13.3. The sequence continues at coordinate 583,275 of NZ_CP192774.1, read as the reverse complement.
AGCCGCCACGCTCATGAGCAAAAAGTCGCGGTACGATGGCGTTGGGGCTAGGGACGTCGGCGTCATAGAGTATCATGGCAATCCTTCACGTTTGCTTTAGGTAAACAGATTGGTATACTCCGATGAAACCAACCCAATGTAAACAGAAAAGTTTCCTTTGACCGACAGCAGCCCACCAACCTTATCTTTGAGCCAGCGCAAACGCGCCGACATCATGGCGGCTTGCATCGCCGAATTTCGCGCCCACGGGTTCGCTGGCGGCCGGATCGAACGGATCGCTGAGCGCGCCGGAGTATCGAAACGTACGCTTTACAAGCATTTTTCCAGCAAGAACGCGATGTTCGATGCCATTGCTGCCAATGCAGTCATGCCGTTACCTCGAAATTCAGCACCGTCCTTCGATCCGGCTTGTCCTATCGCTGAACAGCTGACTGCCCTGCTCACGCAATATATGGGCGTGATCGCCACCGACGAATATGTGACCGTTTCACGCATTCTGGTTGCCGAATTCATCGCTGATCCGGCTCGCTCGAAAGGTGTATCCTCACGGGAAACCATGGCGGCTGGGCCCATCGAAAATATGATGATGCAAGCTATGGCAGCCGGGCTGTTACGAAATGCTGACCCTATCTATGCAGCAGCACAGCTCACCGGGATGCTTAAGACATTCTTCTTTTGGCCGCGCTTCCTGACCGGAGCGGAACCGCTGGATGAGATAGAGGGGCGTGCGATCATAGACGATGCCATAGCGATGTTTCTCTCGCACTACGCGCCATCTTCGCAATTCTTCAAAGAAGGATAGTTTTCCTGGGTTCGCCTATCGTGAGCAGCTCCAGAAAAGCCGAATGTCCCATGCAGAGATTTTGATCTCGCCAAACTGATGACGATGCAGGATGCCGAAACCTCGGAAAGAGCCTGTGATTGGGACGTATCTATTCCAGTACGACCGTAAACAACCCCTCGACCGTCTCCGTCTCAATCTCCACGACCCAAAGGTCGCTATCGAAACGGCGTTCCTTCTCCAGCAACGCCTCGGCCTCCGGGGCCTCGACGCCGCTTAAACGCAACTCGAAACGGCGTTCCGCCCTCACCTCTTCATCGTCGGAAAAGCTTTGGGGTGCCGGGCCGTAGAGGTTTTCCAGACCGCTGCGAAGGCGTTGGCGGATGAAGATTGCGCCTGCGGCATCTGCGCCCTTGCGTTCAATCGCGGCGAAATCGCCTGCGGAGAAGACACGGCGGACCAGGGCGGAGACGAAGATTTCGGATTTTAAGCGCATGCGGTGGGTTTATAGGGTGTGGGTGGGCTTGAGGCCAGTGTTTTCCTGTCTGTCACAATGAGGAAGTCAACGGCCCAAAGGTGCGGCTGGGTCACCTCTCCCTCCTGAGCTTGCCGAAGGGGTGGGAGAGGCAACAAGCCGCAACCTCACAAAGCGCCGATGGATTTCAGCTTTTTCAGCACCGCTTCATTCGGCTCGCCGGTTTCCGGCAGGCGGTAGTGTTTTTCGAAATTGCGGATGGCGGTGCGGGTCTGTTCGCCGGGCAGGCCATCCACCTTCACATCGGCGTAGGCGATGTTAACGAGGCCCTGCTGGATTTTCGCGACGAGATCTTTCGTTGCAGGCTTGGCAGAGTTCAAAGATACGGTCTGCGGCTTGGGCTGGCTGGCCTCCGCATTGCGAATGGCGGCAGCCACGGGATCGATGGCCACGCCGCCGGAATTGGCCGCAGCGGGGCGATCCTTCGGCAAGGCTTTTGGAATAGCGGCAACCGTGGTGGCGCTATCGATTTTCAGCGCAGAGAGAATGCGGCTTGTCGGCTCGCCGGTCTGCTCCATGCCGACCGTTTCTTCGAAGAACAGAATAGCCGCCGTGGTGCGTGGTCCCGGCATTCCATCTGCCGGGCCTTCGTAAAGGCCGCGGCGCGTGAGTTCCCGCTGGATTTCGGCGACGATTTCGGACGGCTGATGGGTGCCCGTTTGCGGCGTGGCAGCGGGTGCCATGGCCTGCGGCAAGGCTGGTGCCTGAGGCGTGTCGGTCTGCCGCTCTATGCGGAAGGTGGTGACGTTGCCGTGGTCTCCCACCCCTGCGGCAAGGCGATATCCGGGAATGCCGTTGGGGTTTTCCTCATCGCGTGTGCGCAGGAAGGGCGATGGGTGATGGCCGGGCTGATACCAGAGCGCGTTGGCGGCGACAAAACCGAAGACGACCATAAAGGCCGTGCAGCCGCCCAGCAATTTGGGGTGGCGCACGATCTCCCGGCCTATGGCCAAAGCGGCCACGGAAACAAAGCCTGGCTCCTTGCGGGCCGGTGTTTTCCTAGGCGATTTTCGCTTTGGCGCGGCCATCCGCAACATCCTTCTTCGTCATCATCTCTGCACTGGGCGCGTGCTGCTTGAGGCGTGGCGGAAACTCCACCAGACCGTCGGCTTCATCACGATCCGCCGCGCTGACATAGCCGGAGCCGTCCGCAGGCAGCAGAATCGTCACCACTGTTCCCTCGCCGGCGCGGCTGGAAATCGCAAAGCTGCCGCCATGCAACTCCACCAGCCCCTTGACCAGCGAAAGTCCCAGACCCGTGCCCTCATAGCGACGGGAATATTCATTTTGAACCTGCATGAAAGGCTGGCCCAGAAGCGCAATCTTATCCTCCGCAATACCAATGCCGGTATCGCTGACGGTGAGTTTGAGCGTGGTGCCTTCCAGCGCGGCGTCCATGGACACCACACCACCCGATTCGGTAAACTTGATGGCATTGCCCGCAAGATTGATGAGAACCTGCTGAATGGCGCGCTGATCTGCCACCACTTCACCGATATCCCGCTGAATGCGGCTGGTCAGCGTCAGGCCCTTTTGTTTGGCCTGAAGACCGAGCATACCTTCACAGGCGGACACTGCATCACCGATGCGGAACGGCTCCATCATCAGCTCATAATGGCCTGCCTCCAGCTTGCTCATATCCAGCATGGTGTTGACCACGGACAGGAGATGCGCGCCGGACTGGCGGATGAGCGAGACATATTCGCGCTGGCGATCATTCTCCAGCTTGCCGAAATATTCGCCCGCAAGGATATCCGAAAAACCGAGAACGGCGTTCAGCGGCGTGCGCAGTTCATGGCTGACGGCAGCGAGGAAACGCGACTTGGCATCATTGGCGGATTCCGCCTCTGCGGTTTTCCGGGCGGCTTCGTGGCGCAGGTTTTCCTTTTCGGTGACATCGCGCAATTGCCCGACGATGCGCACCAGCCGTCCGAAACGATCCCGCTCGGCCGTCATATCCATACGCGCGTAGATGAACTGTTCCTGACGCAAAGCGCCGCCATTTTCAAAACGAAGATCGGCAATGGCGTTATTGTCGCCCTGACGCAGCGCATCGAAAGCCTGCATCAAGCCGATGCGATCCGACACATGCACCAGCTCGGCAAAAACATGGCCTGTGCAATTGCGGAAGTGGACCGGAAACTCCAGAAGATCGCGGCCCGAAACACTTTTGACCACACCGTGCTCATCAAAGAACAGCAGCAGGCCCGGCACCTGCGATGCGAGCAACGTGTTTTCGACGGGTGCAGCAGCGGCCTCTTCCTGCTTGCGTGGTCTGTGGAACGCCAGCAACGATGCGGAGGCCGCGAGAAAAACGACGAAAACGGTGGTGACGCCCAGCGGCAGCGCGACGGACACGGGAAATGCCAGGCAGAATACGGCAGGCACGACGAACAGCGCGGCGATGCCCAATGCCACAAGACGCCGCAACGAATGGACCGTGGCGGCCCGCGCGCTGGCGTCCTCTTCCATGCGCGAAAGCCACATGCCCGTGGCATGATCGATCAACGCAATCGCTTTTTCCATTATCTTACGCAATACTTGAACACCGAATCCCGTGGGGCAGAACGCCCCTTAACCATGCCTGACAATAGGGTGGCGCGGCTTAAGGAAAGGCTAAAAGCCAAGGCCTCAACCCCGGTTAAAACCCGACAGAATCCCATTTCGAGGCATTTGCACCAGACTTTGCATTTCATGGTTAATGACGGGTAAGCGAAGGATATTGTTATATTTTTCCGTTTTCGTTAATCTTTGTGGCACGCCTGCCCACCGCTATCCCCTGCTTTCGTGGGCCACCGCCGCAATTATGCTTAACACCGGCCGTTAAACTTGTAACGAAATGCCGGTTGCCGTGCTGCTGCGGAACAAAAAGATACAATTTGAATTAAATCCTGCGGTTTTTTGCAAATGGCTGTTGGTCTGTTGGCTCTAGGGTGATGCGAAGCCCGAACAACAGGGCAAACACGGATGACCCGAAAAGGGCGCCGGTCAAACAGGGTAGTGTCGCAATGTGGTTTTTGATCAAGTCATCGATCTTCTTTTCGCTGGTTCTGGTCGCGCTGTCTTACTTCAGCGGTTCCAGTAACAGCACGTCGCAAACCTCGCAGATGAACGTCGCAGGCGCCGTTTCGGCTGCCAGCGAGGCGTATCGCTACGTCAGTGCCATCTGCGTTGAAAAACCGGACGTGTGCGTAAAGGGTGCCGAAACATTCCACGCTCTGGGCGAAAGAGCCCGCGAAGGCGCAAAAGTGGCCTACCAACTCATCGACGCGCAACTGGCTGGCAGCGAAGCCGCAACGAAAGTTGCCGATGCCGCCGCCCCGGTTCCAGCCGTCAGCGTCGAAGTTTCAGACAACAGCCCCGATAGCAGCGACGACATCAAAACCGGCACCATCAAATCCGCGCCCTACATTCCCCTGCCGCAGCGCCGCCCTGCGTCTTAAGTTTCCCCCCCCCCTTGCGGCTCCTCGTTGAGCCGCCGGACTGCCCGACTCACAGGCCCTGCACGAAGTTCATTCGTCGCAGGGCTTTTTTTCGGGCGGATGATGGTTCAACTCGGGTGCGCTTTCGGTCTTTTTTCTTGCGCATGTCGTTATCGCAAAACCGCTTCACACTTTTGCGCGACATGCGTTATATGCAGGCTGAAAACAACGGATGACGGACAGATGGCTTCTCTCGACAAAATCTTGGACGACTTTTCCTTTCTGGATGATTGGGAAGATCGCTATCGCTACGTGATCGAACTGGGCAAAGACCTGCCGGATCTGGCCGACGAGAAGAAGACTGCCGAAAACAAGGTGCAGGGCTGCGCCAGTCAGGTGTGGGTGGTCAGCCACAGCGATGGCGCTGCAGACCCCGTTCTGACCTTCGAAGGTGATTCCGACGCGCATATCGTGCGCGGTCTGGTCGCCATCGTGCTGGCGGTTTATTCCGGCAAACATGCCTCGGAGATTGCAGCACTGGACGCCATCGAAGTGTTCGGCAAGATCGGCCTCGTAGAGCATCTGTCCTCGCAACGCGCCAACGGCCTGCGCTCCATGGTCAACCGCATTCGCGCAGAGGCGCAGGTGCTGGCGGCTTGAAGGACAGAGATTGACAAGTAAGGATTTTTCCTTACTTTATGACTCTGTCATGGAGTCCGACATGCCTGCGTTATTGAAAAAAGTCAGCACGATCACAGAAAAAGGCCAGGTCACTGTGCCCAAATCCGTGCGGGAAGCGCTTGGGCTTGGTTATGGCGGTCGGGTCGCTTTCTACATCGATGAAAATCGCCACGTTTCCATCGAGAAGGAAATCGAAGACGAGGATGATCCGGTCGTTGACAGCTTCCTCACTTTTCTATCGCAGGACATGGAGAAGCATCCTGAACATGTCCAGGAATTCCCCGCCGCGTTGCGTCAACGGATGATGGAACTCACCAAGGGCATGCAGGTCGATCTCGATGAACCCATCATCGGCGATGTGACCATCTGAAATGCCTGTCATCAACGGCTGGACCGTACGCGCGCATCCGCTTCTGCTTGATCAACTTGAGAGGCTGACAGCATCGGTTGAAATCCTCTCGCAGAAAGACCCTGAAGGATACCAACAAAGCGCAAACGCCAAATTGCTGGCGGCACTCCAGCTTCTCCTTTTCGACAAGATACCGCAGGATCCAGCGTCAACATCGTATGTTCAAGGACATACGCTTGGCACCAGCCGACGCCATTGGTTTCGGGCAAAGTTCGGCGGCGCACGGTTTCGTCTGTTTTTCCGCTATAGCACCCGGGCAAAAGTCATCATCTTCGCGTGGGTGAACGACGAAAACACGCTCAGAACATATGGCTCCAAAACAGATGCCTATGCGGTGTTCAGAGATATGCTGACCAGTGGCAATCCGCCAGATGACTGGGAAAAACTTCTGAAAGCAGCGTCGGATGGCGATGTGGAAAAACGGCTCGACAGGGCCATGAGTTCTGCAAAAAAGCAAAAGACCTAAAAGGCACGCATTCGATACGCGCCTTCAGCCTTGTCGACGGCACCAGCTTCACAAATTCGGCCTGTAATCCTTCGCGCCCCAATGGTGGCTGTCGCGTTTGCGGGTGGGTGGTGGTGGTGGGGCGTAGTGTCTGGCCAGGGCCTGCAAGGCGGCGCGCAGCATGAGTTTTGCCGAGCGCACCGGCCATTGCCGCTCCCGCTCCACCAGTTCCAGACCTTTCTCGAAGCAGCAGACATCGATGGCCACGCCTGCCAGTTCCGGTCCCATGGCATCTGCCGCTTTGGAAAAGCGCAGCCGCGCGGACAGGGCGGAATCACTCAGGTCCTGCGCCCCGCTCGTCTGTCCTTTCATGCGCTTTGACAGGCGCGGTTCCCATGACGCGGTGATGCGGGGGCTTAAAAGGCCGCGGTGGAAATCGCTGGACAGTCTTTCGCCTGCGTCCAGCGCATCGGGCGGGAAAAAGGGTTGCCCATCGCGATCCTTCAGCCGCACAAGGGCCAGCAATGGGGAGGACAGTTCGTTGCGCCGCACCGTCTGGCGCTCGCCCGCCACCTCCAGTGACACGACATCCAAGAGACGATGCTGCTCCTGAAAAATCTCGTCACGCTCTTTCACCATGGCACGTTTGAGGAAGGCGCGGACGGTGTCTTGCGGATACAGCCGGTTTTCTTCCAAGCGCAACAGACCGGCGGAGATCGCCTGTTCCAGCACAGGCTTTTCCACCTGTCGCCGTTCAGCCGATTGTTCGAGGCTGATGTCCAGATGTGCGCCGTGGTCCGTGACCAAGGCCGGGCCACGCCCGATGAAGCGAAGCAGGCGCACGAGTGCGCGGTTAGCGCTCTGTAGCGGTTTGTTTTTACCCTCAGTCATGGGCACCTGCCTGAAGCATTTCGAGAACGGATTTGGCCGATTGCTCGACGGCGGTGACGAATTCATCGAAGGCTGCATCCTCGCGCCTGTCTTCCACCCGCTGGCAGGTGATGCTGACGGTGGAGTGATGTCGCCCGAAACAGACGGCAACTTCGGTAATGGGCAGTGACAGCGTGACATGGCAGACATACATCGCGATCTGGCGGATATGTGCCATCGCATGTCGCCGGTCCCGGCCCGGCATATCCCGCTCGACGATGTCACCGAATGTATCGCTGGTCATCTTACGAACACGCTGGCAGGCTTCGCGATGCGCCGCAGGTACGGGCGGCAGCGACGACAGGGACAGACAGGCGGAATATCGACCGCCAAAGGCTGAGGCCGTTTCAAACGGCTGCGGGCTGACAGGCATATGCAACTCCTCACTAAATAGGAATTAATTCATACACCTTGATTTTAACGCCGACAAGTTGTGAAATTATGGATGAAAATAACGGGTTGAAAAGCCAGGAGATTCTTTTCGATTTGAGAAATGAGGATTATTTTCTTATCGAAAAGACGCGCCTGTTCTCGACGGCATCCTTGGGCTTGTCCCAAGGATCCGCGACCGTCGATACCCAATGAGACGTGGCAGATCCTCGGGATAAGCCTAAGGATGACGGCAGAGTGTTTGGTACGGGCACAGCACACAAAAGTCCGCCACAAAAGCGATGCCAGGGCGCAAAAAAGCCGGCCACGGGGACCGGCTTTTGCAGCTCATGCAAATTCTGGATGGATCAGCGAGCAGCCTTGCGGCGCTGGCCGAGGCCCATTTCTTTTGCTAGGCGCGAGCGCGCTTCTGCGTAAGCTGGTGCAACCATCGGGTAATCCACCGGCAAATCCCACTTTTCGCGGTATTCTTCCGGCGTGATGCTGTGATGCGTCGTCAAGTGACGCTTGAGCGACTTGAAAGAGCCACCACATTCCAGGCAGATGATCTGATCATCCTGAACCGACTTGCGTACAGAAACCGCTGGCTTCTGCTTCTCAACATTCACCGCGGCGACCACAGGGGTGGAGGTGCCGCTGAGCGCTGTGTGCACATCGGAGATAAGGCCAGGAAGCTCCGTAACCGGAACGACGTGGTGGCTAACATAGGCAGCAACGATATCCGCCGTCAGTTCGACAAGCAAATCCTGAGCGCCGCCGTATGTAGTTTCCGTCATTTATGTGTCTCCTGTTCATATCTTCTCTGGCATCGGACCCAGCCCGTTTGCCAAGGAAGCAAAATTAACCCCTAGCCCACTGACTTGCGTTCTACCGACTGTTCAAATTCGCCTTCTGATATTTACAGAAAAGGCGAAGAATTCTTTCGGTAACTGCGAAAAACGAAAGAGATATCCGGATATTCTCTGGGAGAGATAGTTTAGCCATCAATAAAATGCCTAAACAGAACATCAATAACGCAGGACGCAAATCCACATTAGCTACTTTACCTAATGTGGATAGCACCAAACCAAAAAAAGTCCAATTATTATTTTAGGATAATCCAGACCAAAAGCGGCCTATTCTATATGTAAAAAATCACGGGTAACAAAATAATTCTATATCCATGAATTGCCACCAAGTTAACATGGGAAAAGCGCTTCACTTCAACTTACGGTCTGCTTTCAGTTCATCTGATACTGTTGTCGCGGATAAGCGATATCCCACCTGATGTGCAGCTTTGGCAAGCAAATGTGCAGATACTGGGGCAGTCAACACAACAAAGAAAAATCCGGCCAGCGAGCGCGCAAAAACAGCCAGCTCAAGTGAAGCGATGCCGACGGCAAGAAGAAGAAGTCCAGAACCCACTGTTCCGGCCTTCGATGCGGCATGCATACGAGTATAAAGATCGGGAAAACGGTTGATACCTATGGCTGCCGTCAATGAAAACAGTGCGCCGCCGACCAGCAGAAACGCGACCGGAATGGCAAAAATCCAGCTCATTTTTGGGTCCCCTTCCCTGTTTTTTTCTTGTGTTTGGCACGCCGTGCCACGTGGGTGGCGGGCAGCACATCGGTGCCATCCAGCACCTGTTTTCGACGATCTCCCTCGTCCGGTTGGCGAGACAAAATGAAGCGGGCGAATGCAACCGTCGCAAGAAAACCGACCAGGCAAAGGGCGATGGCAATATCCACGTAAAGATCAAAGCCGGTCCTTATAGCAATGACCGCAATAAAGCCGATAGCGATTCCGACCAGCATATCAAGCGCGATGACCCTGTCCGGCAGGGTTGGGCCTTTGACGACTCGGTAAACTGTCAACAGGAAAGCAACGGAGAGAATAATCGTGGCGATTATAGTCGCGACGGAGACCAGCGCTTCGGGTGTCATCTGCGAAACGCCTCCATGATTTTGCGCTCGAACCCTTGCGCGATGGCGCGCTTGGTCGCATCGATATCGTTGCAATCCAGCGCGTGCACATAAAGGACGGAGCGATCCTCCGAGACATCGACGGACAACGTGCCGGGGGTGAGCGTGATGAGGTTGGCCAGCAGGGTAATTTCGAAATCACTGCTCAGTTTCAGCGGATAGGCAAAAATTCCCGGCTTCAGGTTCATCTTTGGTGTCACCGCCATAACGGCGACCGACCATGCGGACAGTGCCAGCTCCTTGATGAACAAAGCGCCCAGCGACAGGATGGCAGGAACACGGCCCCAATAGGTGTCGGTGGTTTTGAGTTGATGGCGGATGAGGCCGAGCGACAGGGCCGCGACCAGCGCGCCGAGCAGCAGATTGGCGAGGGTGTAGCTTCCCGATACGGCCAGCCATATGACCACAAACAGCAGGCCCATGATGTAACGGCTCATTGTGATGCTCCCTGTGGGAAAACCGAGCGGATATAGGCGGATGGGTCTGCAAGGCCATCAGCAGCGTGCTGGCTGAGCCGCATGATGGTTTCCGGGAAGAGGCCGAAGCCAACGATCAGCACTGTGAGGGCCACCACGGGGGCCAGCGTTGGCGTTTTGACTGTAGCAGGCAATGGATGCCCGCCCGCTGGCAGCGGCCGCCAGAAACACAACAGAAACGCCCGCGCAAAGGTGATGGTGACGATAAAACCGGAAACGAGAATGGCCGAGGCCAACCACCAGGCGCCGATATCGATGGCGGATTTGGTGAGCATGGCTTTTGGCCAAAAACCGGAAAATGGCGGCAGGCCGGAGCCTGCGAAAAACAGTGCCAGCGCAAGTCCAGAAAACCACGGCGCTTTGGCGTAAAGACCACCGAGTTCTGACAGGGTGGACGCGCCGCCGACACGGGCGGCGTGGCCCATGACGAGATAGAGCGCCGTCATCAGCACCACGGAGTTCAGCGCATAAAAGATGACACCGCTGATACTGGCGGGCGACCCGATCGCCACACCGGCCAGCATCGTGCCGATGCCTGATATGACGACGTAGCCCAGCATCCGGCGAAGATCATTCTGCGCCAATGCGCCCATCGCACCGAGGATCATGGTGAGGGCGGCGACGACCGCGATGGGGAAACTCAACGCTTCCCGCTGCACCGGAAACAGCATGACCATGACGCGCAGCAACGCATAAATGCCCACCTTGGTCAGCAACCCGCCGAACAGGGCGGACACCACGACCTTGGGCGTGTGATACGATGCGGGAAGCCAGAAATTGACCGGGAAGGCCGCCGCCTTCATCGCAAACGCCAATGTGAAGAGTGCGGCCAGCGTCATCAGGGGTGCGTCATCGCCCAGCACGGTCGCCTTGAGCGCGATATCGGCCATGTTGAGCGTGCCGAAGATGGCATAAAGATATCCCACCGTGATGAGAAACAGCGTGGTGCCGATGAGATTGAGCACCGCATATTTCAGCGCACCATCGATCTGCTGGCGTGTGGAGCCGAGTACGATAAGGCCGAAGGACGAGATCAGCAGCACCTCGAACCAGACATAGAGGTTGAAGATGTCTCCGGTCAGAAACGCGCCGCTGACACCCGCCATCAGCAACATCAGGAACGGATAGAAGCCATACCGCTTGCCCGTCTCATCCACATCGCTGGCCGCGTGCACGCCGCAGGCAAGGGCCGCGATGGCACCGGCCAGCGCCAGCGCAGCGCCCGTAAGATCAGCGGTGAAAGCGATGCCGAAGGGCGGCAGCCAGCGGCCCATGACCATGGTGATGGGGCCGTTGGTGGCGACATTCCACAACAGCGCTGCATCGATGACGACCAGCAGGACAAGCCCCGCAATGGCGATACCGGCATGGAGGCGGGTGGAATGGCGCACCATCATGAGAATGGCACCGACGCAAATGCACAGCGCCACGGGCGCGACCACCAGCCACTCCACAAGAGTGGTTGGCTGCATGGTCAATGCAGCGGAAAGATCGATGGGGGCGGAACCGGAAGCGGCCATATGTCTGTTATCCGTCCATCAATAGCCGAGCGGCGGCAGCGGTGCGCTCACCGGTTCTGCGGCGCGCATTTCATGCGTGTCATCGGTTTTCAACTCCTGAAACGCCCGCCAGACGAGAACCATCAGGAAGCAGAAAAAGCAGAAGGAAATGACGATGGCCGTGAGGATCAATGCCTGCGGCAACGGGTTGGCCGCGCTTGAGGCAAGCGTGTCTTGCCCCGCGCCAATGATGGGCGGCACTTCGCGTGTCAGCCGCCCTGCGGTCAACAGCAGCAGGTTGACGGCATTGCCGAGAATGGCGATGCCGAGCAGCAGGCGCACGCTGTGGCGCGACAACATGAGATAAATCGCCACCGAGAAGAAAATGCCGACAAGGATCGAGAAAACCGCTTCCATCAATCATGGTCCCTTTCTTCAAGCCCGAGCGCAATCGACGCAAAGCCGCCAACCACCACCAGATAGACGCCGACATCAAATGACATGACGGTGGCAAGCGGCACCTCCACGCCAAGAAGGCTGGGATAGACCCACAGGCCCGTCATAAAAGGCACGCCGAAAAAGACCGAGAACAGGCCAGACAGCGTGGCCAGCAGCAGGCCGAAACCGGCAATGGACAGCGGATGAAAGATGATGGCGCGGCGCACGGCCTGCACCCCATAAGCGATGCCGAAGATGGCCAGCGCCGAGACGGCAATCAACCCGCCAATGAACCCGCCACCCGGCTCATTATGACCGCGCAGCAAAACGAAGATGGAAAACAGCACCATAAGGCTGATGATGACGGGGGCGACGGTGCGCAGGATCAGCGTGTTCATGCCCTGCCCTCCTTTGCGTCAGGATCATTGTTATCGACTTTAACCCCGGCGCGGATGCGGATGAGCGCCAGGATGGCAAGGCCTGTGATCATCACCACGGCGATTTCGCCCAGCGTATCCGTGCCGCGAAAATCCACGATGATGACGTTTACGACGTTGTTGCCATGCGCGATGATTTTGGAATAGGCGCTGAAAAATTCCGTCAGGCTGGTGTTGAACGGTCTTTCGGTGGATTTCAGCAGCATCAGCGCAAAGCCGGTGCCACAGGCAATGGCGATGGTGCCATCCAGCAGCTTCTGGCCACGTTTTCGGTGATCGGATGGCGAAAGGCGCAGCCGCGTCATGACAAGCGCGAGAATGACGACGGAGAGCGTTTCCACCATGAACTGTGTGAACGACAGGTCGGGCGCGCCGAACAGCAGGAACAGAACCGCCACGGCAAACCCCTGAATGCCAAGCGCCACGATGGCCGTGAGGCGGCTGGAAGCCGTCAACACAGCGATGAGGCCGATGATGGCAATAGCGATAAACACCACCTCATGGATGCGTATGTCCGCAGGCCAGACCGGCATTGCGGGCAATTCGCCATAGGCAAACAGCGGCACGAGCAGAACAAGTGCGATGATGGCAAAGGTGGCCGTGACGTAAAATTCCAGCCTGCCCGGCTGAAGGATGCGCGTGATATAGAAGGACAGCTTGATAAACCGGGAAAGCACGCCGTCAAACGCCTTGTCCGGCCCGGGCCCAACGGCCTCTATCGTGCGGATCATCAGCTTGCGGGCCAGTGATAGTTTGGTGAAGACCATCACGCCCAGCGCCACGGTAAACAGTGACAGCGCCAGCGGCACACCGATATGCGGCACCAGAGACATGTCCACCGTTCGCGGCTCTGCGGCAATGGCCGTTGCCATGGGCGTGGACACCACGGCATGGAATGCGCCGGAAAACAGCGCGGCAAGCAGGCCGACAAGGGCCAAGACGACAGGCCCGAGCCAGAGCAGCACCGGTCCTTCATGCACCTGTTTCGGGTTTTTGACCGGCTTGCCGACAAAGGGCTTCAGCCCCACGGCCAAAGCAATGGCCAGCATCAGCGCGTTGCCGATGACTGCGATGCCGGTGAAGAGAATGGCGCGTGGATTGGCGTGGGCCAGCGCGTAATAGATTTCTTCCTTGGCCAGAAAGCCGAAAAACGGCGGCAGGCCCGCCATGGAAATTGCTGCCGTCAACGCCGCGGCAAAGGTGATGGGCATGGCCTTGCGCAGACCGCCCAACGTCGTCACATCGCGTGTTCCGGCCTCGTGATCGATAATGCCGGCAACCATGAACAGCGCGCCTTTGAACAGCGAATGCGCCACCAGATACAGCACCGCCGCTTCGATGGCGTGATCCGACCCGAAGCCCGTGAGCATGACCAGCAGGCCAAGCGACGACACAGTCGTATAAGCCAGCATGAGTTTCAGATCGGTCTGGCGAATGGCGAGAAACGCGCCGGTCAGCATCGTCAGCCCGCCGAAGAAGGGCAGCAGAATTTCCCATGCCGCCGTATCCCCCAGCACCGGGTTCAGCCGCATCAACAGGTAAACACCGGCTTTGACCATGGTGGCGGAGTGCAGGTAAGCAGACACCGGCGTCGGCGCTTCCATGGCATTGGGCAGCCAGAAGTGAAACGGAAACTGCGCCGATTTGGTGAAGGCACCACCCAGCACCAGCAATAACGTCGCGAAATAAAACGGGCTTTGGCGCAGCACATCGCCACCATGGACCAGCAGGGACAGCTGCGTGGTGCCGCTGATGTTCCAGATGAAAATCAGGCCCGCCAGCAGCACCAGCCCGCCGCCGCCCGTCACCACCAGCGCCTGCAAGGCAGCACGACGGGCAGCCGGTCTTTTATGGTCAAAGCCGATGAGCAGGAAGGAGGTGATGGAGGTGAGTTCCCAATAGACGAACAGCATCAACAGGCTGTCCGACACCACCACGCCTAGCATGGCGCCCATGAACAGCAGCAGAAACGCCATGAAGCGGCCCTGCTGCGGATGGCCCTTCATATAACCACCCGCATACAGAACGATGAGTGTGCCGATGCCGGTGATGAGAAGCGCAAAGGTCAGCGACAGGCCATCGATGAACCATGAGAAGCTGAGATTGAAGCTGGGCACCCAGACGTAACCGCCGGTCACGACTTCGCCTGCCGACACGGCCGGAATGAAACCGAGGAAATGAACGAAGGCAAGACCAGGCGCCAGCGCCAGCAGCCAGGCGGCTTTATGGCCCAACCTGCCCACGGTCAAAGGCGCGCACACTGCCGCAACGAAAGGCAAAAAAAGCACGGCGAATGTCAGCAACGTGACATTGGCGATCATATCGTCTCCCCAGCCCTTTCGCCGTTTTCCGGCTTCCTCTTGTTTTGAATATTCCAATTACGGCATAGGTGCCTGAGCCTCAACCCTTGCGCGGCGAAAACCGGGTTTATGCGCTGTTTTCCGCACAAAACGCTCCTTCCTCTTTCAACCGCGTGCCAGACACACTATCTTGGGGGCAGCAGAAAGGATCACCCGATGAGCGATCTCAAATCACCCAGAATCACCAAGTCCGATGCACAATGGCGCGAGGAGCTGACGGCGGATCAATACCGTATCCTGCGCGAGCATGGCACGGAACGCCCGTTTACCGGCCCCTATTGGAACAGCACGGAAAAAGGCCTGTACCGTTGCGCCGCCTGTGACGAGCCGCTGTTTTATTCCGATACGAAATTCGATGCCGGTTGCGGCTGGCCGAGCTATTTCGAGCCGGTGAAACCGGATGCAGTCATTGAACTGCGCGATACAGCGCACGGCATGGTGCGTACGGAAATTCGCTGCGCCAATTGCGATGGGCATCTCGGCCATGTCTTCCCGGACGGCCCACCACCCACCGGCCTGCGGTACTGCATCAACGGCCACTCGATGGTGTTTGAACCGCAGGACTAAAGCCTTTTATTGTCCAGATCGAGCAAGCGGCCTTCGGGCCGCTTTTTTTGCGCCTATGCCGCGCTGCATTCCAGAGCAAGCGCATACCGCGTGCCAAGCACGCCGCGAGAGTATCCATGCCGCGCCAGAGCGCCCGTCAGATTGGCATTTCGGTGTGATGCGGCGAGATGATGACCTCGTGAAACTCCACCGTTCGCTGGCCCTCAAAGGGAAAAAGCGCCATAATTCCACGACCGAGCAGCAACGGGAACATAAGCCCAGACAGGCATCCACATGATGAAAGGCTGCGGGCTGACGGCCTTGACCTCGACAGGAGACTGGCTGCGCTTTCGCTGATCGCGATAAGCCTTCAAATCGACCACTTCCGCACTCTGCATTGCCATTCATCTATCCCTTTCACGCTGAGGCAATAATGACGCAACACATCTGCGATCTAAAGGCAGCAACTGTTACGCAAGCGCAGTAGCGGAAAAAATATTCTCGCGAATTGCGCATTCCTCAGAATAGCCTGCCTGCGACGGCACGCCTTGATCGTGGTCGCTGGCAAAGGGTTGAGGGCAACACCCCCACCGTCATGCCGGGCATGACCCACTGGTGTCCGATTGAAGTTTTTTGACGTATTCCATAACGTTAGAATTGATGAAAAAAGCTGCGCCTGTTCTCGACGTCATCCTGGGGCTTGTCCCAAGGATCTACGACCGTCACCAAAAACGATCCGTCGCAGATCCTCGGGACAAGCCCGAGGATGACGGCACGCATCGTTTCGTGTCCCGAGCGTCTGCGGTGTGGAAGAATCTTTTGCGATCAAGGACTTGATCGCACTGGACCCCGGATCAAGTCCGGGGTGACGGAGGGTGCGGAGAGGTGACCGCCTGTATTCACGCCACTTCGTGGACCTGATTTGTGGCAAACGCCAACCCTTCATCCGCCCAACCCGTAATGCCACCAATCATGATCTTAACCGGGCGACCCAAACGCGCCAGGTTGAGCGCTGCGCGGTCTGCGCCGTTGCAATGCGGGCCGGCGCAATACACCACGAACAGGGTTTCCATCGGCCATTCCGCCATACGCGCCTGCGTCATCTCCGCGTGGCGCAGATGAATGGCACCGGGAATGTGCTTGGCGGCGAAGGTTTGCGCGGACCCCACCACATGCAAAAGCACAAAATCCTGCTCGCCTTTTTTGATGGAGGCGGCGACGTCCGAGCAATCGGTCTCAACGGAAAGCCGTCTGGAAAAATGGTCGATCGCGATATCAGCCGGTGCAGCGGGGATTTCGGTGACGTAGCTCATATGTGCCTCCTGTGATGTGGTGATGCGACTGTACTGCGTGCAGAAAAACACTGGCAGATGGCATGATTGCCATATATCGTAAACATCATGCCAAAACCCATTCCCTCCTCAGCACTCAATCGCCTTGTTGTTGCCCTGGCCTATGACGGGCTGTGCGCGTTTGAATTTGGCATTGCCGTGGAAGTGTTCGGGCTGGCCCGCCCGGAAATGGGCAGTGACTGGTATCGTTTTGCCGTTGCCGCCGTGGATGACGGCGAGATGCGGACCACCGGCGGCGTGCGTTTCGTGGCCGATGGCGGCATGGAGCTCATCGAACGGGCGGGAACGATTATCGTGCCCGGATGGCGTGGCATCCACGAAGCTGTGCCGGAAGCACTATGTGCGGCGCTGCGCACAGCGCATGACAATGGCGCAACGCTGCTGTCCTTCTGTTCCGGCGTTTTCGTGCTCGCGGCTGCGGGTCTGCTGAACGGCAAAAAGGCAACGACCCACTGGCGTTATACCGATGCCTTAAAAGCGCGGTTTGCCGATATCGCGGTGCTTCCGGAGGTTCTGTATGTGGATGAAGGTTCTGTGCTGACCTCTGCCGGAAGTGCGGCGGCCATTGACCTATGCCTGCACCTCATCCGCCGGGATTTCGGCACCAAAGCCGCCAATTTGGTGGCGCGAAGGCTGGTTGTGCCGCCGCATCGCGATGGTGGACAGGCGCAGTTTATCGACAAGGCCGTGCCGGAAATCCATGAAAAGGCCCGCCTTGGGCCATTGCTGGACGCCATGCGTACCGAACTGGCGGATGATTATACGGTTGCGCGACTGGCCAGCATGGCAGGCATGAGCAGCCGCACGCTTCTTCGCCGGTTTGAAGCCGCAACCGGCACGACGCCTGCGAAATGGTTGCTGCTGCAACGGCTGGCAAAAGCCAAAGACCTGCTGGAAACCTCCAAACTCGGTATTGAAACCATTGCGGAGGCCAGCGGATTGGGCAGCGCCGCCAATCTGCGGCACCATTTCCGCCAGCAATTTTCGACCACGCCTGCGGCGTATCGCGAAAGCTTCGGCACGAAAAACGTCACGCCACTGGAAGCTTGAGTTCCATGCATGTCAGGTCCAGCCAGCGGCCAAACTTGGTGCCGACTTCGGAAAAGCGACCGGCAACGCGAAAGCCGAGCGTTTCGTGAAGGCGGATGGAGGCGGTGTTTTCGGATTCGATGGCGCCGATGAGGACGTGGACGTCGTTGGTTCTGGCGTGATCGATCAGCGCCAGCATCAACAATTTGCCGATGCCGGAACCGCGCGCATCCTTATGAACATAGATGGAATGTTCGCGGGTGTGGCGGTAACCATCGAAAGCGCGCCAGTCTCCGTAGGAGGCGTAACCGGCAACCGCGCCGTCTTTGATGGCGACGATGACCGGAAAGCCGCGATCCTTGCGGGCTTTGAACCACTCTTTGCGGTTTTCCAGATCGACCAGAACCTCGTTCCAGATCGCGGTCGTGTTCAGCACCGCGTCGTTGTAGATATCCATGATGCCGGAAAGGTCGTCGATGGTGGCGTCGCGCAGTTCGATGGTCATGCTTTTTCAGGTCCGCTGCAAATCAGAGTTTTCGCGACCATAAAGCATGTTGCGGTATTCAAGTCATCAGAGCATGTCGCGCAAAAGTGTGCCGCGGTTTTGCGATAACGACATGCGAAAAAACAAAAATCTAAAGCGTCAGGAGCGAATCTGAAAGATCGCGTACGGTTTAGGACAATACGGATGGTGCGAGGCTGAAACTGGTCATGACGGCGGTGTAATGCACGGCGGCGGCGACCACGACGAAGCCGTGCCAGATGGCATTCTGGAAACGCAGCCTTTCCCACACATGGAAAATAACGCCCATGGAATAAATAATGCCGCCGATGATGACCAGCCACAGGGTGATGGGCGGCAGGTGGGTGGACAGTCGCTCGGCAACCATCACGCCGCTCCAGCCCATCAACAGATAAAGCAGGATCGTCAGGCGATCGAACCGGCCCGGAAAGAAACATTTCAGAAGAATGCCCGACAGCGCCGCCACCCAAATCCCGGCCAGCGTAAAGGCAATCAACGGGTCTTCGATGCCACGCTGGAGAATGGGCGTGTAGGTTGCGGCGATGAGAATGAAGATGCCGGAATGATCCAGCCTGCGCAGATACCATTTCACATTGGAATGCGGCCAGATGTTATAGGTAAATGAAATGGACAGGCACAGAATGAGGCCAAACGCATACACCCACACCGCCGCGATGGCGCTGAGACTGCCCCACAGCGTGACATAGAATATGAGCGCCGTTGCGCCAATCAGCGCAAAGACGATGCCGACGCCATGAACGATGCCATCGGCGACGATTTCATGAAGATCGTAACGGCGTCCAAACCGCCAAAGGTCACTCATAGTTCATTCCCGCATAATGTTGCTCAGATCATGCAGGCAATATGAGACCGGAACAAGACGAGTGCTGCAAATCGCGATCACTTTGCGTTCACGACTGTTGCAAAACGAAACTACGGTTACCGATCTACCAACACGGAGCATTTGGCGTGGCGCACAACGCGGTCCGCGGTTGCACCGATGAAATAGTTGGAAAAGTCCGGCGTGTGAGACGCGATGATGATCAGGTCTGCCTTCAGGTCTTCCGCTGCGGCCAGAATTTCGCGGGCGGGCGCGCCGCTGCGAATTTCGACGGGGCCGACAAAGGCTGATTTTTTCTTGAGGTCAGTCAGTTTGGTTCTGGCGTCGTTGATTGCGTTTTCAATCAGGTCCACGGGAAGGTCGATGGCGAGATAACCGGGTAGATCTTCCACCACGTTCAAAAGCGCGATCTGGCCGCCATGATCCAGAAGCGCCTCGGCTTTTTTCAGTGCTTTGTCTGCTTTTTCCGGGGCGCTCAAATCCACTGGAACGAGGATTTTCTTGTACATGTGTTTCTCCCTTCAACCATGAAAAGACGTCTTCTTCTTTCGAAGCTGCTTATATTTACACGGTATGGGCGTAGAGGGAATTGATCCGCATCAAGGCGCGCATCTTTTTCACTGTCAACAAATAGTGCACGCTGCATCACCAAATGGCTATCTTTTCTGAACGATGAACTGCGCGCATAGTCCCCTCAACATCGCCGTGAAACGGCGGCAAGATCGGAGTGCAGGGAATGAGTGAAAACCAACAATTTGCGCTGACGCGGCCCGCTTACGTCGGGCAGGCACATCTCGTCGTGCGGGATCTGCCACGCGTTTCAGAGTTTTACCAGAAGATCATCGGCCTTTCGGTCATCGAAAAATCACCGAGCGGCGAAGTGCTGGGCGTGAACGGCCAACCGCTTTTGACACTGACGACCTCTGGCAATGCCACGCGCGCGCCAAGCGGCGCAGCCGGTCTGTTCCACACCGCATTCCTGATGCCGAGCCGCGACGATCTTGCCCTGTGGCTGACGAATGTGGCGCAACACAATGTGCAGCTTCAGGGCGCATCCGACCATCTGGTCAGCGAGGCCATCTATCTGGCCGATCCGGAAGGCAACGGCATCGAGGTCTACCGCGACCGCCACCCTGACGAATGGAAATATCAGCCGGATGGCACGGTCAGCATGTCCACGCTGCGGCTGGACCTTCAGGAGCTTTACAACAGCGCACCGAAAGCGACCTTTACAAAGGCCGCAGACGGCACCGCCATCGGCCATATTCACTTGCAGGTGGGCGATATTCCGCAGGCGGATGCCTTCTATCAGGACGTTCTTGGGCTGAAGATCATGGCGCGGTATCCCGGTGCAAGCTTCTTCGGTTCCGGTGCCTACCATCACCACGTCGCAGCCAACATCTGGAACAGCCGTGGCGCTCAGGCGCGTTCAGAGACCATGACAGGGCTTTCCGGTTATTCACTGAAGTTCAACGATAAAACCGCCTTGGATAACGCCATCGCAGCACTGGACAGACTGGAAATTGCCAGTGAGCGACAGAGTGACGGCATTGTGGTGAAAGACCCATGGGGAATTGGCTTGAAGCTTTCGGCTTGAGGGCTTTGTCGGGCAGCTAGCGTTTTGCCGCGTGGCTGCCCCCTCTGCCCTGCCGGGCATCTCCCCCACAGGTGGGGAGATGTGCTGGGCGCACCGACATCACTTCTCTCTCAAAGTTTAAGATGATCGAGAGGTTACGGCAATTGAATCTCCCCTCCTTGTGGGGAGATGCCCGGCATGGCAGAGGGGGTAAGCCACACCCGCCAACCGAAATTTCCCATCCCCCGGAACCGCGCCACACGTCGAGCGTTATAGGATTTGATGGGGGACAGATCGATGAATGAACAGGCGATAACCAGCCGAAAAAACACGGCAAATATCGATCACAAGGACCCGGTCATGCGCGGGGCTTTGGGGGCTGCCCATGATGATGAACGAAGCCAGCAACCATTGGGGCGTGAAGCTCTGGATGTGGCGGTCGCCTGGTCGATTGTTGGCATTTTTGTCATCATCCTGCTTGGCGTCATTCACGCCTTGCAGCTCATCCTTATTCCCATCGTTTTGGCCATCGTGGTGGGCATGATTTTGGGCGTGGCAGCCAGCAAGCTGAGTTCCTACGGAATTCCGGGCTCTGTCGTGGCGATTATTCTGTCTTCCGCCGTGGCACTGGTGCTGTTTTTCGTCGTGAATTCGCTGATCGATCCGCTGTCTACGCTGGCATCGGAAGGGCCGGGTATTGTTGAAAAAGCGATCGATCGCTTTATGCCCTACCTGCAAAGCCTGCGTTGGGTGAATATCTCATCATCCACATTCAGCCTGAGTTCGATGTCGATGGAATCGCTCATTTCGCGCAGCGGCGACGTGATTTCCGTCATCGGATCGAACCTCACACCCGCCATTGTGCAGGGCTTGATATTCTTCGCCGCCCTGTTGATGTTTCTTTACAGCCGCGTGCGGCTGCGCAAGGCGATGATTATGGCGTTTCCACAGCGGCACCAGCGTTTGAGAACAATCCGCACCATCGCCTCCATCGAGCACGTGCTCAGCTCCTACTTCGCAACCGCCTCGCTGATGTATGCCGGGCTTGGCGTTACGATGGTGGTCATCGCTATGGTCGGTGGCCTTGCCATGCCATTTCTATGGGGGCTGTTCGCATTTCTCTCCAGCTTCGTGCCGTTCCTTGGCGTCACCGTGATGACGCTGTCACTGACCGTGGCTGGAATTTTGACCCATGACAGCCTGCTTCTCGGCCTGCTGCCCGCCATCGTGTTCTTCACCATCCACCTTTTGATGGAAAATCTGGTGTTTCCGACGGTCGTTGGCAAAAACATGGAAATCAACCCCTTCCTCGTTTTCGTCGCCATCATTTTCTGGACGTGGATGTGGGGCGCCGCAGGCGCCATGCTGGCCCTGCCCCTCTCGCTCATCGGCATGACAGTGGCAAGAGAACTGTTCCCCTCCCGCCGCGTGGTGCCGAATTTGCCGTCCTGATCAAGTTTTATCCGACTTGTAAATTCTATCAAAAGTTGATTTCGATATCATTTCAAGTTGTAAGCCAAGCGCTGACAGCAATATTGAAAATGATACTGAAAAGTGATATCATATGGACTTGAGCAAGAAGCATTTGGCCGTGCTGGAAGCTGTTTTTTCTGATCCCGTTCGAGCTGGCATCGCGTGGCGCGATATAGAAGCGCTGTTTGTCGCATGTGGAGCCGAAATCACCGAGGGACAGGGATCACGGGTGCGGGTAGCGCTTAACGACGTGCGTGCGGTTTTCCACCGCCCGCATCCCCACAAGGAAACCGACAAGGGCGCTGTGAAATCCGTTCGGCGTTTCCTCAGTGAAGCAGGAATAAGACCATGAACATGATGCATTATAAGGGGTATGAGGCGGTTATAGAGTTTGATGAGGATGCCGAGATTTTTCACGGCGAGGTCATCAACCTGCGCGATGTCATCACCTTTCAAGGCGAATCTGCCAGCGAGCTTAAAAAAGCCTTGGCCGAATCCATCGAAGACTACATCGCTTTTTGCACTGAGCGCGGCGAAGAACCTGAAAAGCCATTCTCAGGCCAGTTCGTTGTCCGCACCGAACCAAAGCTTCACAAGGCCGTGTCCAGCGCTGCCAGACGCGAGGGCGTAAGCCTCAACAAATGGGTTGCTATGGCGCTGGAGCGTGCGGTCTCTTAAGACCTGTCAATTCGATGGCGAGTGGAACGCTGGGTCGTCGAGGCGTGTGAACGTTACGCCGCGGGCCTTGAGCGCCAGCAGCCCGCGCACCACGCCCTCGCCGGCTTCATGGGTGGGCTGGTTGATGTGGGCGATGACGACGTCGCCGTCTTTTGCGGAGGCGATGTGTTTGGCCGTCATGCCCGCACCCAGCAGTGAGCCGCCATCGCCGTTGATGGAGTATCCCGCCACCCGTTCGCCGAGGTGATTGATGGTGGCCATGGAGGACTGGGTGTATTTGGCCGTTGCGCCGCGAAACCAGTGCGGCTGGTTGCCGGTGGCCGCCACGATGGCCAGTCTGCCGCCTTCCACTTCCTGTTCCACCGCCGCCTCGGAGCCCGCAGCCGCGATGCCGTAGATCAAGACTGGTTTATCGACGGCTGGAACGTGGTTTTCGCCGTGGTTTTCGATTTCGAAAAGATCGGGGTGAGACATCAGCACGCCCAGCGCTTGCGGATTGTGTTTGAGCCAGCGCGCGGTGACGAAGATGGTGGCGGGGATTTTTTCGCCGACCAGCGTATCGAGAATGCGGAAATCCGTTTTGCCCATGCAGGCATCCAACGTGATGGCAACACGCGGTGGCGTCGTCTTGCCCTGCATTTTCAAGGTCGGCTCAACAAGGCCGGATCCCGCAAAAGCGGGAGACGCCATGGCAAGCAGGAATGCGGCAATGGGCAGATTTTTCAGCATTTCAGAGGCTTTCGATCAGTCAATAACAACGGCATTCTGCCCGCAAAGTGCCGGAATTATGGCGTGGCGGCGGGCAGACCATCCAGCTCACTAAGCTTTGCCAAGGCCTCTTCCACCCGCTGGTTATCGCTGACGCTGAGCGGCATGACCGGCAAAGGCGGTTGGCGGTGGGTGAGCGAGAGCAGGTTGGCGGCGGCGTAGACCACGCGGAAACTGCCGAATTCTTTAAACAGCGCCCAGAGCGGTTGAAAATATTCCTCCACGCGGCTGACTTCGGCAGCATCGCCCGCTTGTGCGGCGCGCAGCAGGCGAAGGCTCGGCACCGGCAGCAGCCCGGCGATGACGCTGTACCAGCTATCGCCACCTTGCAGCACAGCCTCCGCGCAACCCCAGTCTCCGCTATAACCAATCGCAAAATCCTCGCCCAAGCGTGGGCGCAGCCGCTCCAGCTCCGCTTTGAATGCCATGTCGGCAGGCAGCGGCATTTTAACGGCGCGGATATGCGGAATATAGGCAAGCCGCACCAGCAACTCATCGCTGAACGAGAAATGCGTGGTGGACGGATTGTTGTAAATGCAGAGCGGCAAGGCGGTGGAACCGGCGATGGCGGCAAAGTGGTGGTACACCTCTTCCTGCGTCAGCGGTGTGTAGGAAACCGGGGCGAGGAGCAGCGCATCGGCACCCGCCTCCTCCGCATCCCTCGCCAAAGCAATCGCCTCATCCGTGCGCAATATGCCAACACCCACGATCAGCGGGCGGCGGCCTTTCAGCGTTTCGGCGGCGGTCTGCACCGTGCGGCGGCGCTGTTCGCGGGAGAGATAGGCGTAGCTGCCGGTACTGCCCAACAGACCGATGGAATCGACGTGCGCTGCATCCAGCCGCTCGATGAGACGCGACAGTGCTTCCACGTCGACATGGCCGTTTTCGTCTGCCGGTGTCAGCGGAAACGCCGAAAGCCCGTGAAATTTGACGCTCATGCAACCCGCCCCTAAAAACCCTCTGGGAACGAGGATTAAGCGGGGATTGAGCGGGCGGCAATAGGAATGTGGATGAAGTTGGATGGGATTATAACAAGGCCACCTCTATTCCGTCATACCGGGCTTGACCCGGTATCCAGCACCGCCGCGTCTGCGGTGCAAAAGAGTCTTGCAACCCAAGGACTTGGGTTGACTGGATCCCGGATCAAGTCCGGGATGACGGAGAGTAAAAGCCCTTCTCAATCATACAAATAATGCTTCGCCCACTGCTCTTCCGGCACCTTTTCCCCCACCTTATAATCGAAATTGCGAATGCCCAGCGTGGTCGGGGCGATCTGGCATTTGTAGCGCAGGCGATACCATTCTCCGGCGCTGCGGAACACGGCACCTGATGCCTTGATGGAATCGGGGGTGACATCGGGGTCGCCGAAGGCATAGGCGATGACCTTGTCGGGCTTCATGCCCGTCTGCTCCTTGGCGATACGCTCCATGGCTTCGATATCGCAGCGTTGCTCAAGCCGCTCTTCCGGTGCCAGCGCATTCAACTGGCGCAGGATGCTGCTGTCTATGGCCATGGCGGGCATGGCGACGGCCGAGCAGGTAAGGGCTGCAAGAAGGGCAACGGGGAGAAGCTTGTGCATGAGATCCTGTCGGGCTTTTCGTTTCTTCTTTTCGATTCGCGTCGCAAATCATCTGTCTTCAGCGCACATCAGCAACAACGGGCACCGAGGACATGCGCTCTATTGCTAAAATGTGATCGAAACCCGACCAAATTGTGCCCGACTGTTTATTGCTCAACAGAGATTTCAAACTTGATACACCCTTGGGCGCACTCTACATCTTAAAACACGCAGACCGATTTCCCTACGAAAGCGAGTGACCTTGTCCATTTTTAAAAACCTGCCCGCCGCACCTGTCGCCGAAAAAAAGCCGGTGACGGATACGCATCACGGCATTGCCCGCACGGATGATTACGCCTGGTTCCGGGCCGATAACTGGCAGGCCATGTTCAAGGACCCGACCCTGCTTGACCCGGCCATCCGCACCCATCTGGAAGCGGAAAACACCTATATGGAAGCGGCGATGGCGGACACCAAGCCGTTGCAGGAAACGCTGTTTGAGGAAATGAAAGGCCGCATCAAGCAGGATGATTCCTCCGTTCCGGTCAATGACGGGCCTTATGCTTACGGCACGCTCTTCGTGACCGGCGGTGAGCAGCCGCATTATTTCCGCACCCCACGCGGTGGCGGTGAAAAGCACGTTTTGTTGAACGGTGACAAGGAAGCCGAAGGCAAGGATTATTTCCGTTTGGCCGGGCTTGACCAATCCACGGACCACAGCCGTGGCATCTGGGGTTATGACGACAAGGGTTCGGAATATTACACGCTGCGGATTCGCGAGCTGGAAACCGGGCACGATCTGGCCGATGTGATTGAAAACACCGGCGGTGGCGGTGCCTGGGCACCGGATGGCAAAAGCTTTTTCTACACGCTTCAGGACGAAAACCATCGTCCTTCCAAGGTGTTTCACCACATCGTTGGCCAACCGCAATCGTCTGACCGTTTGGTCTATGAAGAAACCGACCCCGGCTTTTTCATGGGCGTGGGCGCATCGGTTCTGGACGACTTTATCTTCATCGATATCCACGACCACGAAACCAGCGAGTACCGTCTTCTGTCCACCAAGGACTTGACCGCTGAGCCGCAGATCGTGGCGGAGCGTGAAGAGGGCATCGAATATTCGCTGTGCGAAGGCGGCGATGTGTTCTTCATTCTGACCAATGAAGGCGATGCCAAGGACTTCCGCATCATGGAAACGCCGGTTGGCGCACCGGGCAAGGACAACTGGAAGGAACTGGTGCCGCACGAACCGGGCCGCCTCATTCTGGATATCGATGCCTATGCCCGTCACCTGCTGTGGCTGGAGCGCCGCGATGGTCTGCCGCGGATCGTCATTCGTGATCGTGTAAGCGGTGAAGAACATGCGATTGCCTTTGCCGAAGAGGCCTATTCGCTGGGTCTGCACGGCGCTGCGGAATACGACACGGACGTCATCCGCTTCAGCTATTCCTCCATGACCACGCCGAGCCAGTTGTTTGACTACAACATGGTAACGCGTGAGCGTGTGCTGTTAAAAACACAGGAAGTCCCCTCCGGCCACAACCCGGATGATTACGTGACGCGCCGCGTTATGGCGACGTCGCATGATGGCGCGCTGGTGCCGGTGTCCCTGCTATACCGCAAGGATACGCCGCTGGATGGTTCCGCACCCTGCCTGCTGTATGGTTATGGCGCTTACGGGATTTCCATTCCGGCTTCGTTCAGCACCAACAACCTGTCGCTGGCCGATCGTGGTTTTGTCTATGCGGTCGCGCATATTCGCGGCGGCAAGGACAAGGGCTTCGAGTGGTATGAAAACGGCAAGATGGAGCACAAGCAGAACACGTTCAAAGACTTCATCGCCGCTGCCGACCATCTGGTGAAGGATGGATTTACCTCTTACACCGGCATTATCGCGGAGGGTGGTTCTGCGGGCGGCATGTTGATGGGGGCGGTTGCCAACATCGCGCCGGAAAAATTCGCCGGCATCATCGCCGCCGTTCCTTTCGTCGACGTGCTGACAACGATGCTGGACGATACCCTGCCGCTGACGCCGCCGGAATGGCCGGAATGGGGCAACCCGCTGGAATCGCAAGAGGAATATCAGTGGATCGCCGCCTATTCGCCTTACGATAATGTCAGCGCAAAACCCTACCCGCCGCTGCTGGCCATTTCCGGCCTCACCGACCCGCGTGTGACCTATTGGGAACCGACCAAGTGGGTGGCGAAGCTGCGCGAGCACACGACGGGCGATGCGCCCATTCTGCTGAAAACCAACATGGCGGCGGGCCATGGCGGCAAGTCTGGCCGTTTCCAGCGGCTTGAAGAGATCGCGTTTGAATACGCGTTCGCGCTGAAGGTGGCTGGCAAGGCTACTGTTTGACGCAACAGGAACCGCACAAATCGTGATGCTCGGGGTTGTCCCGAGCATCGCGACGTTAAAATTTTGGAGAGGTGATGGGATCCTCGGGACAAGTCCGAGGACGACGAACCCCCCTCCAAATGGAGAAAAATACTTTCTAAAATCCATTTTTCGAGATTTTTTTCCACAAAAAATCAAAACTATGATCTATTGTAATATAGCATCGATATTAATCGCATTTTAATTTTTTATGCAGTTAAGCGCTGAATTTTATCAGTAAAAAACGACGACTGGATAGTATTGTATATTCCGCAAAATGGTTCCACAATGCCGCGCATGGCTGCAATGCGGCATTTTGCGTTGCAATATCATTTTCTCGCCGTATTATAGCGACGTTGACATATTTTTGCGCTTTTCTGCCGCGCTGGCCGTGGCATTTTCTGTCGCTGTTTGGCGGCTATTCTTTGGCGAGCTCTCGCTCGTCTTTTCCGCGCCGTGTCATTTGGTTCTAGAACGTCCGCATAAACCCATGCGGAACCATCGTTCTATGAGCATAGCTCTGCATCGTGTCCTTACGAAAATCCCCGTGATTTTCTGGCCGGTGCTTTGGCGAGCCGGGCTTTGCAGTGCCCCGGTGCGCCTTTTGAAAACACTGCATCAGACTTGGGGGTCTTACAAATGAAGAAACTCCTCGCCTCGACCATTCTTGTAACGGGCTTCACCCTTGCCGCTGCGGCTGCAAGCTCCGCCAACGCCGCTGAAGACTGCGGCAATATCTCCATCGCAGAAATGAACTGGGCATCCGCAGGTGTTGCGGCTTATGTCGATAAGTTCATTATGGAAAACGGCTATGACTGCACGGTCAACATCGTGACCGGTGACACCACGCCGACATTCACCTCCATGAATGAAAAAGGCCAGCCGGATATGGCGCCTGAAATGTGGGTGAACACGCTTGGCACCTCTTATGGCGACGCCGTCAAGAAGGGCACTGTCATTCAGGAGGTTAAAATCCTCAATGAAGGCGGCGTAGAAGGCTGGTGGATTCCCAAATACCTTGCCGACGCGCACCCGGACATCAAAACGGTAGAAGATGCGCTCAAGCACCCCGAACTGTTTCCCGCACCGGAAGATGCCAGCAAAGGCGCCGTCTTCGGTTGCCCTCCCGGCTGGGGCTGCCAGCCCACCACAGCCAATCTTTTCAAGGCGCGCAAAGCGGATGAAAAGGGCTTTACGCTGGTCGACACCGGCTCTGCGGCAGGCCTCGATGGCTCCATTTCCAATGCCTATGAGAAGAAGCAGGGCTGGCTCGGTTACTATTGGGCGCCCACGGCCATTCTCGGCAAATACGACATGGTCAAACTGGATGACGGCGTAGAACTGGACCGTGCGGCTTACGACAGCTGCATCGCCAAAGCCGACTGCGCCGACCCCAAGCCGAACGCCTACCCGGTTGCCGAAGTCTATACCGTCGTGACGCCGAAATTCGCGGAAAAGGCCGGTGTCTCGGCCGAATACGTCAAGAAGCGCCAGTGGGACAACGCCACGGTTGCCGGCGTTCTTGCCTGGATGGATGAAAACCAGGGCACCAATGAAGACGGTGCTGCCTATTTCCTCGAAAACCACGAGGAAATCTGGACGAAGTGGGTTTCGCCTGATGTGGCGGAGAAGATCAAGGCTTCGATTTGAGGTGAGTGTCAGGGGCCGCGCCTGATCGCGGCCTACGACACTCGTGGCTCCCCCTCTGCCTGCCGGCATCTCCCCCACAAGGGGGGAGAGCGCTGGTGGTATGCCCTTCTCTCCAATATCGACGTTCGAGATGGATGAGAGGCTGCCGCTCGTTTTCTCCCCCTTGTGGGGGAGATGCCGGCAGGCAGAGGGGGTCTTCGCCACACCCGCCCCTCCAAAACCAACAAGGGAAAACAACAATAATGGCCCTCTGTGATTTCATGCCGGATATGCTGTGCAAGTTTCCGGCCATCAGCAACGGCTCCATGCGCGTGGCACGCAAGACAATCGACGACGGATTTCGCGATATTGTTCGCAGTTACGGCGATGTCATCGATACCATCGTGCATCCGCTGCAATTGTTTCTGAATGCATCCGAACGCTTTTTTACCCAGACACCGTGGATCGTCATTTTTCTCGGGCTGCTGGCACTCGTCCATATTGTCGGGCGCAGCACCCGCATCACCATCGGCACGGCCATTTCGCTGTGTCTGATCGGCGCGGTTGGCCTGTGGCGCGATTCCATGGTGACGCTGTCGATCGTGGCGATTGCGACATTGATCGCGGTTCTGATCGGCCTGCCGCTTGGCATTCTGATGGCACGTTCCGAGAAGCTACAGCGCTTCATCAACCCCGGTCTGGACGTGATGCAGACGATGCCGAGCTTCGTTTACCTCATTCCCGTGGTGGTGATTTTCGGTATCGGCAAGGTGCCGGGCCTGATTGCTGTCGTGATTTACGCCGTGCCGCCGATGATCCGCCTGACCAATCTGGGCATTCGCATGGTGGACCGGGAAACGCTGGAAGCGGCGGACGCCTTTGGCTCATCCAACATGCAAAAGCTGATGAACGTGCAACTGCCCCTGGCGCTGCCCACCATCATGACCGGCATCAACCAGACCATCATGATGTCGCTGGCCATGGTCGTGGTCGCCTCCATGGTCGGCGTCGGCGGTCTGGGCAAAAACGTGCTTCAGGCCATCAACAACCAGTTCTTTACAATCGGCTTTCTGAACGGCTTTGCGCTGGTGGCCATCGCCATCATGTTTGATCGCGCAAGTCAGGCCTTCGGCAAGCGTTTACAGAAATATCGCGAGGTGCAGCATGGCTAAGGACATTGAAATCAGGAGTCTTTACAAGATCTTTGGCAAGCACCCTGAGAAACATCTTAAAGCCGTTCAAAACGGGATGAGCAAGACCGAGCTGAACGATACGCATAACCACGTTCTGGGTCTCAACAACATCAACCTGACCATGCCGAGCGGCAAGATTACCGTTGTCATGGGGCTTTCCGGCTCCGGCAAATCAACGCTGATCCGCCACATCAACCGGCTGATCGAGCCGAGCGCTGGCGAAGTGTTTTATGACGGGCAGGATATCTGCTCCATGAACACCTCCAGTCTGCGGGAATTCCGCCGCCACAAAACGGCGATGGTGTTTCAGAAATTCGGCCTTTTGCCGCACCGCACCGTTCTGGAAAACAGCCTGTATGGTCTGGATATTCAAGGTGTGCCACGCAAGGAGAGCGAACCGAAAGGCCGTTATTGGCTGGAGCGTGTGGGCCTTGACGGCTACGAGGATCATTACCCCAACCAGCTGTCCGGCGGCATGCAGCAGCGCGTGGGCCTGGCGCGGGCGCTGTCCAACGATGCCGACATTCTGTTGATGGACGAGGCCTACTCCGCACTGGACCCGCTGATCCGCGTGGATATGCAAACCATGCTGCTCAATCTTCAGCAGGAGTTGAAGAAGACCGTGGTGTTCATCACCCATGATCTGGACGAGGCTTTGCGGCTGGGCGACCACATCGCCATTCTCAAGGACGGCGAGATGGTGCAGCAGGGCGATGGGCAGAGCATTATTCTGTCTCCCGCCAATGATTACGTCAGCGACTTCGTGCGTGACGTCAATCGCGGCCGTGTGCTTCAGGCAACCACCGTCATGGAGCCGGTGATGACTGCACCGGAAAGCATGTCCGTGCTGGAAACCGACACGCTGGAAACCATTGCCCGCGACATGACCGACGCCAACGAGACCACCGCGCATGTGGTGGATGAAGATGGCAAGGCGGTGGGCAGCATCGGCATCGAAACGCTGGTGGCGGCCATGGTCACGCCCGCCGCGCAAGACTCCGAACCGTCCGTGATTCTGCCGCCCGAAACGGCGGAGCCGGAAAAGCAGATCGCCTGATTCTCCCCTCACCCTTCGCGACTCACGGTGCGGAGGGTGCTTCACGTTAGGGAATCGGCCAAAACGCGCTGTTTTTGGATTTTGCAAGCGGCAAAATTGCAAAAACGAAGCAGCACCTTTGCTGCTGTCAAGCGAAGAACACGCCCAAAACGCCATGACGCAAGTTTCGCGCAAGCTTCGGCAGTTAATAAATCGTTAACCAGTCATAGATGAGGCTTGCGATGAATATCGATAACAACATCGGCGGCTCTGCACACCAAAACCGCTCCCAACACCTTGAAAAGCGGCAGAGTGAGGCAGTGGTTTCCGAACAATTGCCAACGACGATGAGCGGCGACAGGATTTCGTTCGTAAACGTGCTGCAAGCCACGTCGCTTGCCAACGTTTTGTGGACCGTCAACAATGAAGCTGCGGACGGCGCACCTGAACAGGGCGGCGCAGAAACCTCTGCCCAGCTCGAATCTGCCTGGCTTCGCCAAGCCTATACGGAACACTGATATCTGCTGCACGTCTGCCTAGACCGAACCACCCAAGACCTACGCACCAAACATATTTGACATTAATTTCTGATTAATATTTACGAAAAAGCCGCACACAGGCGGCTCAATCAATCCTCGAAATACAAGTGTGACAGGCGTGTTAAGCGTCGCTTGTTGTGTTGATTTCAAGCGTGATGTGCGAGAGCGCTTTTATCTCTGCCAGTTTTTGCCGATAAAATGCCGGTGCTTTGGGTGATGGCGCTTTAATGGCGACGATGGCGGCATGATGCCCCGGCCCTACCTGCCAGATATGCAGATCCGTGATGCGCTCCTCATCCGTCTCGACGGCTGTTCGAACCTGTCTGGATATATCCGCCGCCTCCGGGGCCGCATCCACCAACACGGTTGCCGTTGAGCGCACCAGCCCCCACGACCAGCGGGCAATCACAATGCCGCCGACGATGCCCATGGCCGGGTCAAGAAATGTCCAGCCGTTCCACTTACCCAACAACAGCGCCGCGATGGCCAGAACCGAGGTTAGCGCATCGGCCAGCACATGCAGATAAGCGGAGCGCAGATTATTGTCCCTGCCGCCGTGGCCTCCATGATGGGCGTGGTGCCCGTGGTGCCCGTGGTCGCCATGGTGCGCGTGTTCACCGTGGTGCCCGTGATGGGCATGGCTGCCATGGGAATGGCCATGGTCGTGGTCGTACCCATGATGATGGTCGTCCTTCAGCAGCCATGCACTGATGAGGTTCACGGCCAGGCCAATGGCCGCAACGGCAATCGCCTGATTGAAATCGATCGTCACCGGCGCGAAGAACCGCAGCAGGCTTTCCCACGCAATCATCAGCGCCGCAACGCCCAGAACGACAGCACTTGCAAAACCGGCCAGGTCGCCAAACTTGCCGGTTCCGAAGGTGAAGCGCGGATTTTTGGATTGGCGGCGGGCATAAAGATACGCCAGCGCCGAAATCAGCATCGCGCCCGCGTGGGTGGCCATGTGCCAGCCATCCGCCGTCAGCGCCATGGAGCCGAACCAGCTTCCGGCCGCAATTTCCGCCACCATCATCGCTGTCGTCAGCGCGATCACCGTCCAAACGCGGCGCTCATTGCGCTCATGGTCGCGACCCAGAAACACATGCCCATGCGTGCCGGGGACATCAGGATGTTCAACCATCGTCGTCATCGCTTTTTCCTTATCGCAGATAGGTCTTGAGCACCTGCGCCAGTTCATCGGCAGCCTTGGCGCGCTCGTCGTCGTTTTCGGCATGAACCACATGCTCATGCAGATGCTCCAGCATGACCTCATTGGTCAGTCCGGACAGCGCGCCCCGTACGGACGCCAGAAGCTGCAAAACATCACCGCACGGCTTGCCAGTTTCCAACGCCCGTTCAACGGCGTCCATCTGCCCTTTCAAGCGCCGGACACGGGCCAGCAGCTTGTCTTTATTCTGAACCGTATGTGACATGGCTTTCTTTCCATATAGTATAGGGGGGTATAGTATATGAGATCAGAAATTTTGCAACGCGGACTTCTCCGCCGGCTTGCCAGTCGTCTCGGCCATAGCTATATCTCTAGAAGCTATAGCTATGAGGCCACCATGTATTCCATCGGCGATCTTTCAAAACACACCGGCGTCAAGGTGCCGACCATTCGTTATTATGAGCAGATGGGCCTGCTGCGTGCGGTGGAGCGATCCGAGGGCAATCAGCGGCGGTATGAAAAGTCCGACCTGGAACGTCTGGCCTTCGTGCGCCACGCCCGCGACCTTGGCCTCAACATCGAGGCCATCCGCGAATTGATTGCGCTCAGCCAGCACCGCGAAATGCCCTGCGACGGCGCCGACCGCATCGCCGCCGATCACCTTGCCGATGTCCGCGAAAAGATTGCCCGGCTGAAAAAGCTGGAACACGAACTGGAGCGTATCCTCTCCCATTGCGAAGGGCACTCGATGGAGGATTGTTATGTCATCCGGGCGCTGTCCGACCATAGCTTGTGCGAGCATGAGCATTGAAGCGTCAAAACCCACTTGACAGCTTTTCGATTCGAGCGCATTGAATCGTGCATGATCAACGCACGCGCACCCATTTCCTGCACGTATTTTTGGGCCTTCCTTTAAGGGCGGCTCGACAGATCACTTTGTCAACAAGCCGCCGTCAGGCGGCTTTGTTGTTTTCAAATGTCCTGACGGCGAAATTACCAAGAACCCGAAGGACGACTGAAATGAACGAGGATAGCCTCCTGACATTGCCCAGACCGCCGGTTGTCACCATTCGTGGTGCGCGTAAGGCTGATCTGCCCGAACTCAACGAGATGATTACCCTGCTTGCCGAACATCATGGTGATGCGGCGGCGATTACCGCTGCAAAGCTGGAACGTGATCTGTTTGGCCAGATTCCATGGATTACGGCGCTGGTTGCGGAAGCGGATGGTGATTTGATCGGCTACGCCATTCTGGTGCCGCTGTACCGCGCGCAGGAAGGCCGTCGCGGCATGGAGCTGCACCATCTTTTCGTGCGGGATGGACACCGTGGACACGGCACCGGCCAGCATCTGGTTGGCCGCGCCCGTGATGTCGCCAAGCGTTGCGGCTGTGATTTCCTTTCCGTGGGTGCCGCGACCGGTAATTTCGCCGCACACAAGTTCTACGAAAATATGGATTTCGTGCCCCGCCCCGTCACGGGTATGCGCTTCATGCAGGCGCTGGCTTAACGTCGTCGACGTATTCCATGGCGTTAGAATTGACGAAAAACGGTGCGCCTGTTCTCGACGTCATCCTCGGGCTTGTCCCGAGGATCTACGACTGTCAACAAAAACGATCGGTTGCAGATCCTCGGGACAAGCCCGAGGATGACGGCAGAGTGTTTGGCGAGGTCGGTCATCTATCGGATGACGCTACTTATCTGTTCGTGTCCCGGGCAACGGCTGAACACCCGTAAAATTGACGTCAGAACGTGGTCTTCCATAATCTGTGTGTGCCAAGCATTTTACGTCCCTACCCTCCTAAAAATAGCCATTTCATCGCGGCGCAACTTTCGTTAAGGTTGCATCGAGACCGGAAGTAACGGGCCGGTCTTGGGGCATAGAAACCCCTTACACAACGGTCGGTGTCGACCGTGATGACACCCCTCAGCCATATATATGTGTGGCTGAGGCGGTCCATTGTGACTATATAGCTCCGCTGCCTTTCTCTATGGCTGGGGAGGCCCTGTCGTATGTCCAAGGTTCACGCCTAAAGGTCAGGGTGGTCGTTTGTGTACGGCTTTCTAACTCCCCGGCCACCAGAGGTTTGTCCTCCGGTGGTCGTTTCCGTTTCAGCTTGATGGCTTCCCATGGCGCTACGCTCGCCGGGGGGGGCCGCCGATGGGAGACATGAAATGGAAAATTACAGCGTCTGGGCAGATCTGCTGCACACATTCCGCATGATGTCAGACAGTGTAAAGGTGCTGCTGATCTATATGCCCGGTGTTTTCGCTTTGAGTTTTGCGGCGCTCTATCTCTATCATTTACGGCAGCATGTTCGACCTGCAAGGCAGGAGCCTCAGCCTTACACCATCCTGCCACCGGAAAAGCCCGCGCCGCGCGAACATCTGCACCCCCGCGTCGAAACCATGCGCAATCTGGACAGCTCCATAAGAAACGTGGAGAGAGTGACGGGCAACGAAGGGCCACGCTGTTAAAGCGTTCTACGCAAAGAAGACCATCAAGGCCGCCGGTCCAGAACGCGGCAGGCGCGAAGCGGTCCTTCGGCGTGATCCGCCGTCATCGCACGCCTGCGATCGCGGCTGTTGATATGCAGGCTGCGGTCGGCAGGAAGCGAGAGCCGAGGTGTGTGCTGTTGCAGTGATTAAAGGTATGAAAGTATATCGGAAAGAGTGGCGCCATCTATGACGCCAGATGGCCAGCGTTCGAAAAGGCCCACAGTTCCCGTCAGTTTATTTCCGAGAATGTAATCAGTCGAAATCGCGCCGGTGAGCGTTCCATCAGCCCGGTCCATCGCAACCATACCCGCTATCATGCCACGCTGTTCATCATCTGGCGAAATAGGCCAGCCAAGAACCATTTTATCGTGATCTGTCAGGATGGCTCCAATATCGTAATGTGTCCACACGGTCCCATCTGGAGCCGTGTACATAGTCACGCCTTCGCTCGGTCCTGTTGTCTCACTCCACTCGTTCTCAGGGGAGGTATTGGCCCCGATATCAGAATCGGCATTTTGGACGAGCTCTTTTTCCAGAAACTGCCCAAAATCACAATCGCCTTTTTCCCGACGGGAACGCGACCCGCTAAGCTGAAGTGATCTTGTTGCGTCCACTCCTGAAACCGTCATATATAGTTCCCCACTTGGAAGAAGGTCTGGCCACCTTCTCATTAACGCAGTCATTGTACCGTGCAGTTACGTCACAGCTTTCAATGGAAGGTCGATTTAACAATCCGCCGCTGACGTTTCCTACTTTCATCTGAGACGTTATCTGGTGATCACTGGTGTAATTGCACCGGCTAGACTATCGCCTCCAACACATGTACCGCCGACCTGAGGTTACGGTCCGGGAGCCACCTCGATACCACTGACTATGGAATCCAAGGATATTCTCAACCTAAGCGCAATCTATCAAATTATAAATTTCTAAAGTAGAATTTATCAATTAAATTTCAATCAAAAGTAACTTTTAAATATAATTACGTCAATCTTTAGAGGCACTATCCTAATGATTGTTTTCAGAGCAACGCGAGCGTGAGCGGGTGCTAATAGCCGCTAGCTCCCATCCGCGCCGCCCTTTGGGTCTTTGTGAGACCATCAAGGCCGTCGGCCCAGAACGCGGCAGGCGCGAAGCGGTCCTTCGGCGTGATCCACCGTCATAGCGCGCCTGAGATCTCGGCTGTTGATATGCAGGCTGCGGTCGGCAGGAAGCGAGAGCCGTGTGATCTTGGTTGCGGCGGCAGTGAAAAACGCCTGCTCATTGGCTGCAAAAAATGCGAGGCAAGCCTCTTTAAGCGGCTCTGCGGCCAGCAGCGCCTTGAAGGCCAGCCGGTGCATGGCACAGGGCGCGCCATGACCGGGGACGGAAAAACGCAACGCATCGAGTTCATCACTCCATTCCGCTGCGTCCTTCCTCTTGTCGGGCATCGTCTTATTGCGCTGTCGCGTCGAAGCGCTTGAAGAAAAACCCGCTCAACGTGCCGAGAATAAGCCAGAAGACAAAGCTGGTGACGGTGGCAAGAACCACAAAACGACGCTCCAGCGGCAGAGGCGCCAGCGCATGTTCGCCCTCTGGCGGCAACGGCGCGCCGATGACGTGCGGAGCAACGATCAGCAGCACGGCCAGAATGGCTGCCCACGGTTCACCGCGTTTGAAGACGAGAAGTGCCAGACCACCCGCTGTTGCGGCGACGGTTGAAATCCACCAGATTTGGCGTGCGCCGAGTTCAGCGGCCGGGCTTCCCGGCAGTTCCGGCGGGAGGCCGATCATCGGGGCCAGCATGACGGCGGCAAAACCTGCAAGACCCCAGAACAGGCCTTCACGCCAGCCACCCTGCGATCCACGAAGGGAAATCAATCCCGTCAATACCAACGCATAACCGATAGCGGTCAGCACATTGGCGGCAATGGTATAGGCATTGCGCTCGAAACCATCGGCAGGCGCCCAGGCTTCGGCATCATGGTGGTGGTCTGCCGGCGTGGCGGCATCGTGGCTGTGGGCGGGAGCGGCTTCGCCACCGGCGTTTTCAAAAGTTTCCGCCTGAAGAATGAGCGGTGTGGTGCCGATGGCCTGCATGGCGCTGACGGCGAGACCCGCAATCAGCCCGACGAGGACGGCGGTAAAAACAATATTGCGAAAAAATGGCATGGCGTTTCCCCTTAATGGCAAGGGAAAGCGTTGGCGTGGCGCGTGTCATGCGCCGCATTGTGCACGGCCTCGACATGCGAAAAGCCGACAAAGCCAACGATGAACAGGCCGAGCACGGCTGCCGTCAGCGATTGCGTAATTTTCGATGTTTTGGAAGAGACGGCTGATGACGCCGTATTCTGCTGGATAGACATGGTGACCCTTTCCTGTGCGGGTGGGCGCATTGCTGATCAAAAGCCGCACGACCGCATTCAACTTTCACCACGGGGAAAGAGACACATGGTTTTAAAGGCCGGAATAATCCGACCTGCCAACCGTGCTGTTCCGGACACCCCGCCGGTATTGACGACACTTTCGTGATGGCAGGTCTCCTGGCTCACGGGTCTCGACCTTGAAAACACCTTCCCGACACGTTGATGCCAGTGGTTTTGCGTTTTCAGGCTATCCGCTCACAGTTGCGGGGGCAGCCACGAATGAAAGCAGACGCTTCTATCGTGTTCCCTTTTCACTTTCCGGGCGAACCCGGAAAGACCATCACGCTTGAGTTATCCGGCGCAACGTGGCGTGAGTCAATGACCAATCAACGCGAAGGCACCGCTTTGAGATAGGCCGCAATGGCGTTGCGGTCCTCTGCGGAAAGACGCGCCATGTTCTGCTGCACCTTGACCATGGACCCGCCGGCGCTATCGAAATCCGGTGTGAAGCCGGTTTCGAGATAATTGGCGATATCGTCCTTCGTCCACGAACCGATGGCTTGAGAGCCGGGCGTGATGCTGGGAATGCGTCCTTCCCCTTCCGGGTTCGGCCCACCGGCAAGCCATTGATCTTTCAGGAAACCACCCAGCGCATCGCGCGGCGTGTGGCACTCGCCGCAATGGCCCGGACCTTCCACCAGATATTGCCCGCGAACCACTTCGGCATCCGCATTGGCAATTTGAACGCGGGGCTGTCCCTTGTCGAAATACAGGAATTTCCAGCCGCCCAGCGACAGGCGCACGTTGAACGGAAACGGCAGATCATGCCCCGGCGCATCATTGGCGCTGGCGGGCAGCGTTTTCAGATAGGCGAAAAGATCGTTGATGTCCTGCGGCGTCATCCGCGCATAGGACGCATAGGGAAAGGACGGATAAAGATGCTCACCATCTTTGCCCACGCCCCGCGTCATCGCATCGCCGAATTCAGCGACCGTCCATGCGCCGATGCCGTGCTGTGGATCAGGCGAGATATTGGGCATGTGGAACGTGCCGAACGGGCTTGGCAACGGCTGTCCGCCGGACAGTGTTTTCAGCGCATCGCCCGTCGCATCCGGTGCGGCGTGACAGCTGGCGCAACCACCGGCCCAAAACAGCGTTTCGCCATTGGCAAGGTTAGGCTCACCCAGATTTGCCCAGTGGCTGGGTGCCTGCCGTTGCGGTGCCGTCACCCACATGAAAACGCCAAACCCGGCAACGCCCGCAATAACAGCGCCACCCGCCAGCTTCGCCCAGATGGAAGCCATCGCCGTCTCCGATTCTTCTCTATTCATCATAAAAAAGGTCCGCCAGTTAAGGCGGACCGCATGGAACCGGATTATTTCTTCAAACGATATGTCTGGTGGCAGCTGCTGCAATCTGCACCCAACAGTTTCAGGGTTGCGCCAACGCCGGCCTGATCTGTCGGCAATTGTGCTAGAACCGTATCGGCATCTGTGCCCAGCTTTTCGGACTTCGACTTGAAATCAGCAAAGTTCTGCCAGATGGCAGGGGCCGCTGCGCCGCCTTCAGAACCGGCAGGGAACTGGTCCGGAAACGCCTTGGCATTGGCGCTGATGGTGGTGACGGCAGTTTTGACCGCTTCGGCGTCAAAGGGCTTTTCACCCTTGGCAATGGCGCCCAGCGCGCCCATGGCACCGCCGATGCCCTTCATCAGTCCTTCGCGCTTTTCAACCTCGCCGGCTGCGGAAACCGCACCGGCGCAAAGACAGCCTATCAATAGGGATGCGGCAATGGTTTTAAGTTTCATGTCTCTCTCCTGGGTCCGGCACGCCGGCTGGTCTGTTGATGAACGAGAGAGAAGATGCCCGTTTCCCATGGCAAAAAGAAGTCACATTCCGGTGATTTTTGAAGCAAAATCAGACGCATATCATTGATGCCCGATACCCTCCCAAAGTGTGAAACCGGCCACCAGAACCAGCAATAGACCCGCCGCACGACCGATAAAAATCGTGATTTGGGGCGAGGAAATCAGCAAATCGCGACTTTTGCCCGCCGTGAGCGCCAAAGCACCATAAACCGCAAGCTGCGTTGCCGCCGTCATCAGCCCCATGATAAGGCCCTGTATCCAGATCGGCCCGTACACCGGCTTCAAGAATTGCGGGTAAACGGCCATCATGAAGAGGTAGGCTTTTGGATTGCTGAGGCACGTCACCATGCCGCGCCGAAAGGCCCGCCATGCGGATGCACTGGCATTCACCTCATCCCCCTCGATGACGATGGAACTGCGCATGAGGCCAATGCCGATCCAGATCATATAGCCAGCCCCGAACACCAGCAGGGGCGTGAACAGTACCGGAATGAGGCTGGCCAACAGGCCGATGCCGACCGCGCCATAAAGCGAATGCACCGCGCCGCCCGCCATGATGCCCGATGTCGCCGCCAGCCCCACCCTTCTTCCGCCGGTCAACGAACTGGCCAGCACGAACAGCATATCGATGCCCGGCAGAATGATGATGCCGAACAGCAGGGTGAAATAAAGCCAGAGGTTTTCGGTGTAGGTCATGTCAGTATTCCTAAAATGCGGCGGCGGGTGAAATTGATGATTCCACTTGTTTTCCAGTGAAATCCACCCGTTTATAGAAAAGGGCAACTGACAGCGTATTGTCAGTAGTAACAGTTGGTGGCGAAAGAAATTCATGCGCAAGGCATCCCGCCTTTTTGAAATCATACAGATTTTGCGGCAGGCGAAAAAACCGGTGACGGCGCAGCGCATTGCCGAGCAGCTGGAGGTGACGGCGCGCTCGGTCTATCGCGATATCGTTGTGCTTCAGGGGATGCGCGTGCCAATCGAAGGGGAGCGCGGTATTGGCTACATATTGCGACCCGGCTTCGACCTGCCGCCGCTGATGTTTACCATCGAAGAGACCGAGGCCATCGTGCTGGCGCTGGCCATGGTGGAGCGTGCAGGTGACAGGGAACTGGCGCAAGCGGCACAGCGGGTCAGCGGCAAAATTGCCGCGTCACTGCCGGACCCGCTGGGCCGCATTCTCTCCACCACGGCGTTACACGCATGGGGTTTTTCCGCGACATCAACCGTGATGGATCTGGGTCTCGTGCGCCGTGCAGTGCGGGATGAGGAAAAGCTGCGCCTGACCTACCGCGATGAGAGCGGCGCACAGACCGAGCGCGTTGTTCGCCCCATCGCCGTCATCTATTATTCGGAGGTCGCGAATATCGTGGCGTGGTGCGAGTTGCGCCAAGCCATCCGCAATTTTCGCGGCGACAGGGTTTTGGCCTGCGAAGTGACGGGAGAGCGCTTCAAAGGTGAAGGCGAAAGCCTGCGGCAATTGTGGATGAGCGGCTGGCAGACATACCAACCGCAAAGCTCAAAATGACAAAGTGCGACTGTCTTCCCGGCCAAAGCCGCGAATATCGATGCGGTCTTCGTAAACATCGGCAATGGCGAAGGTGTTTTCGTCTGGCGTATCCACCATGCCTTTGAAATTCACAAAATGCCTGGTGTCCAGCAGCCCGTAATTGCCCTCGTGATTATGACCGTTGAACCATGCTTTGACGCTTTTGTGCCGGTTCAGAAGCGTCAGGATTTCCGGTGCATCCCACATGTTATGGGCGTTTTCCGGGTAGAGCGGATAATGGCAAAACAGGATGACGTTTTCACCCGCCGCATCCGCCGCGTCCAGCGTATCAGCCAGCCAATGCAACTGTTCATCGCTGAAAGAACCGTTCCAGTCATGGGCGTTGATAGCACCCGCCTCTCTCAATTCGTTCAGCCGCTTCTCGGCCAGATCGCGCCTTAAATCACCGGGCGGCGGAGCAAACAGGCTGACATCATTGCCATCCAGCACCACGAAACGCATGCCCCCGAGCGCAAAATCATACCATGGCGATGGCATGTTCAGCCGCGCATGGATTTTTGCGAGATGTTCCGGCTCAACTGCGAAATCATGGTTTCCCGGCAGCAGGACGGAGCGGTGCTTGAGCTTGTCATAACAGGCCAGAATGGCGTCGAAACTCTCCCAGCCACGGTCGATGATATCCCCTAACGTCACGACGAAAGCGAGGTCTTGCGTGTTGAACACCTCAATCGCCTCTGCCAGCTTGGCCGGGCTTTGCGCATAATAACGGCCCATTTCCGGGCGCGGCGGGATATCGGCATATTGCGGATCGGCGACGATGCCGAAGGAGAAAAGCGGTGCGGATGTGTCTGTCATGATGCCCCCGCATAGGCCGGGTGAATGACACCCATATGACAGAACGAAAACACCCGGCGCTGAGGCCGGGTGTTCACGTCGATCAATCGTCGAAAGCTTACTTGGTAGCAGCCTCGTAGCGCTCCAGAACGTAATCCCAGTTGATGAGATTATCGACGAAAGCTTCGAGGTACTTTGGACGCAGGTTGCGGTAGTCGATGTAGTAGGAGTGTTCCCATACGTCGACGCCGAGGATTGGCTCTGCGCCGTGAACCAGCGGGTTTTCGCCGTTTGGTGTCTTGGAGATTTCGAGCTTGCCATCCTTCACGGAAACCCATGCCCAGCCAGAGCCGAACTGTGTTGTGCCAGCGGCGATGAAGTCGGCCTTGAACTTGTCGTAACCGCCGAGGTCAGACGCGAAAGCCTGCTCCAGCTTGCCCGGCAGCTTGTTTCCGCCGCCGTCTTTCTTCTGCCAGTTCCAGAAGTGAAGGTGGTTGTAATGCTGGGCTGCATTGTTGAACAGGCCAGCATGGGTGCCGAAGGACTTCTTGACGATCTCTTCCAGAGACAGATCAGCAAGACCTGCTTCCACAGCAAGCTTGTTGCCGTTGTCTACATAGGCCTTGTGGTGCTTGTCGTGGTGAAACTCAAGCGTTTCGCGCGATACGTAAGGCGCAAGCGCATCATAATCGTAAGGCAGTGCGGGAAGTTCAAAGGCCATGGTGTTACTCCTTGTTGCAGCGGCGTTGACCGCTCCTTGAAACCGTGTGCGCGGACCATAAAAGCCGACGTCAGTTGAGGCAACCTGTGAAATATCAAAATGTTCCGGCAAAAGAGAAAATTCGTCTCAAGTGGGCGCACTTGCGTACCGTTAATGGGCAAACGGTTCGCCCTGCCTGAATGCCGATGTCTCGATGCTAAAAACGCGGCGTCGCATCCGCCTCGCCCAGCGGGCGCTGCATCAAAACGATATCCAGCCAGCGACCATGTTTCCAGCCGACGGATTTCAGCGTGCCGACCATTTCGAAACCGGCGGCACGGTGGACGCCGACAGAAGCCGCGTTGTCCGAATCTCCCACCACCGCCACCATCTGGCGAAAACCGCGTGCGGTTGAGTCTTTGATCAAGGCCAGCAGCAGAGCTTTACCGATGCCGAGGCCTTTGCGGTCTGGGTCGACATAGATCGAATCTTCGACCGTTGCACCATAGGCCGGGCGGGCGCGGTGGGCACCGGCATAGGCGTATCCCGCAACCACACCGTCCACTTCCGCCACCAGATAGGAAAAACCGCCTGAAACCAGTGCTTTGCGGCGCTCGATCATGGTTTCCACGGAGGGTGGCTCCAGTTCGAAGCTGGCTGTGCCGTGCAGCACCGCGTGGCTGTAAATTTCGGTAATGATGACGATATCGCCCTCTTCGCAGGGGCGGATGGTGACGACGGGTTTGGGATGGGAATGCATTTCAATGTCCTGAGGTATTTTCACGCAAACAGTTTGCACCAGAGAGAAACCAAAATAAAGATTATCCATCTTATGCAAACCATAAGGATTTCTTTGTTTATGGATTTCGATCTCAAGCAGCTTCGCAGCTTTATCGATGTGGCGGATCTGGGCAGTTTTTCAGCAGCGGCGGACAAGGTGGGCGTCACCCAACCGGCGATCAGCCTGCACATTCGCCTGCTTGAAAAACAATTGGGGACACGGTTGATCGAGCGTGTGGGGCGGCGTGCGCAA
Source organism: Agrobacterium sp. rho-13.3 (assembly GCF_033957765.2). Taxonomy (NCBI): domain Bacteria; kingdom Pseudomonadati; phylum Pseudomonadota; class Alphaproteobacteria; order Hyphomicrobiales; family Rhizobiaceae; genus Agrobacterium; species Agrobacterium sp. rho-13.3. The sequence goes on along the minus strand of NZ_CP192774.1, from coordinate 539,435 downwards.
CCCACATCGGCGGGTCGCGATCTGCTTGTCCATGCGCGACGGATTGCGGAGGATGTGGCGCAGGCCATAGAGGCCGTGGCTCCGCACCGCAGTGACGCGACCGGACGCTTACGGATCGGCACCGGCGCGACCGCGCTTATCTACTTTCTGCCCGCCATTCTTGGCCAGATTCGTCATGCCATGCCGGGCATCGAGATACAGGTTCAAACCGGCAATACGCCGGATATTCTGCGGCTTCTGGAAGACAACAGTGTCGATGCGGCCATCGTGACCCTGCCCGCCAGCGGGCGCAGCCTTGATATGCTTGAAATCCATCAGGATGAACTGGTGGCGATATTTCCGGCCGATGCGGATATTCCACCCCGTGAAATCACGGCCGATTTTCTGTCGACCCAACCGCTGCTGTTATACGAAGGCGGCAACACGCGGAGACTGGTGAATGAATGGCTGAAAGCCAGCGGCAAGCGGGTCAAGCCGGTGATGGAACTGGGCAGTGTGGAAGCACTGAAAAAACTGTGCGAAGCTGGCCTTGGGGTTGCCATCATTCCCGCCATGGCCATGCAGCATAACGCTACGTCCTCGCCACTCGTCGTCCGCCCTCTTTTCCCGAAACTTGAGCGCACACTTGCACTCGCCTTGCGCCGGGACAAACATATGACCGCGCCGTTGCGGGCGCTTTCATCCGCCATCAACCGCCCGTCAAAAGCTTGATGGCAATGAGCCACATGGTCAGCGCGATTACCCCTTCCAGCACCCGCCATGCGGCGGGGTTGGCGAAGATGGGGCGCAGCCAGCGAGCGCCGTAACCGAGGCAGAAGAAGAACGCAAAAGAGGCCGTGACCGCGCCAGCCCAGAACGCCGTTTCGGCACCAGGAAACTGGGTGGAGATGGTCCCGAGCAGCACGACCGTATCCAGATAGACATGCGGGTTGAGCCATGTCAGCGCAAGGCATGTGGCGAGCGTGGTGGATAGGGAAACGGCATTCCCCGAGGCTGCGACCAGCACATGCGACGAGCGCAGCGCCGATTGCAGACTTTTGGCACCGTACCAGAACAGAAATGCCGCGCCCGCATAGCGCATCGCGGGTTCCAGTGCCGGCATGACGGCGGATATCTGCCTAAACGCGGTGATGCCGACGGTGATGAGGATTGCATCCGACACGGCACAGGCGAGGCACACGGCAAAGACGTGATCGCCCCGCAAGCCCTGCCGCAGCACGAAGGCATTCTGCGCGCCGATCGCGACAATCAGCGTCAACCCCATTGTCAGACCCGTTATATAAACCGAAAAATCCATGCCCTGCCCTCAATTTGCACTTTCGGTAGGTGGCGCCAACACATTAATCCAGTTAAATATGCTTACACGAGTTAAGTCAGGCTAATGTCATGCTGGATTATGCGGCGCTGCGTGCGGTGGCCATGGTGGTGCAAACGGGCAGCTTTGAAAAAGCGGCGATCGTGCTGCATGTCACCCCGTCTGCCATTTCCCAACGGGTCAAGCAGTTGGAAGAACGGCTTGGGGCCGTTCTTATTCTGCGCGGAAACCCCTGCACGCCGACAGAAAAAGGTGAATGGGTCTGCCGCCACATGGAGCATGTGGGCATGTTGGAAACCGAGCTTTTCGGCCAGCTGCCATCGCTTCTGGCACCGGAGCAACCGGGGCAGAAGGTCACGCTGCACATTGCCACCAATGCCGATAGCCTTGGCACATGGTTTCTGGAGGCGGCGTCCGGCTTTGCAAAGACCTCGGGTTATTTATTGAATATCGCGGTGGATGATCAGGACCATACCGCTGAATGGCTGCAACGCGGCCGCGTTCTGGCCGCCGTCACCAGCCTTGAAAAGCCGGTGCAGGGTTGCCGCGTCACACCCTTGGGTTCGCTTCGCTACCACGCAACGGCCAGCCCGGAATTTATGGAGCGGTATTTCGCTGGCGGCGTGACGACAGCGCGGCTGGCGCAAGCTCCGTCAATAACCTTCAACCAGAAAGACCGGCTGCAACAGCAATGGATTTCGCAGGTTTTTGGCGTGCCGGTGGTTCACCCCACCCATTGGCTGCCCTCCACACAGAGCTTCGTAGATGCCGCCCTTCTGGGCATGGGCTGGGGCATGAACCCGCATCTGTTGGTGAAAGACCACCTTGCCACTGGCCGTTTGGTGGAGGTTATGCCGGATACGCCGCTGGACATTCCACTGTACTGGCAGGTCAACAGACTGGCGGCGGATGGGCTGAAGGAGTTGACGCGGGCGGTGGTGGATGTGGCGCGGGGGGAGTTGGTGCAATAAGCTTTGCGGCACATACATCCGTCATGCCGGGCTTGACCCGGCATCCAGCAGCACCGCGTCTGCGGCGCGAAGACCCTTCATCACCGCGCGGACGCGCGGTGGCTGGATCCCGGATCAAGTCCGGGATGATGGAGAAATAGTGAAAACCTCACTCCGACTCAGATGTCGCAGCCCCGGCCCATTCCAGATACAAATCCAGTGCCTTGCGCGCCACGGGACCGGCCTGCAACTCCCGCTCATCCAGCTTTGTCACCGGCGAGACCTTGGAGTAGTTGCCGGAGCAGAAAATTTCGTCCGCATTGCGGAAATCCTCGACCGAAAGCGTGGCTTCGCGCACCTCGAAACCGGCCTGGCGGAGCAGACCCATGACGCGGGAGCGGGTGATGCCGGCAAGGAAGGTGCGGTTGGGCACGGGCGTAAACACCACGCCGTCTTTCACCATAAAGACGTTGGAGGATGCGGATTCGGCGACGTTGCCATTCATGTCCAGCATCAGCGCGTTGTCGAAACCACGGGCGCGCGCTTCCAGAATGGCGCGACCGCTGTTGGGATAAAGGCTGCCAGCCTTGGCATCGGTCATGGCCGTTTCCGGCGACGGGCGGCGCAGTGATGATACGGTGAGGGTAACCGGCGCTCCGGCATCCATCGGCGCTTCGAACAGGCAGAGCGCGAAGCGGGTGGATTCGGCATCGGGTGCTACGATGCTGCCGCGTGTGCCATGTTCGGCCCAATACATCGGCTTGATGTAAATGGCGATATTGCCGTCGAATTTCGTGACACCTTCCAGCGCCAGCTGCTCGATTTCCTCAGGCGTCATGGTCGGCTTCATGCCCATGTTGATGGCAGAGCGGTTGACGCGCTGGCAGTGCAGGTCGAGGTCCGGTGCCAGACCGTTGAACCAGCGTGCGCCGTCGAACACCGTGGATGCCAGCCACATGGCGTGCGAGGTTGGCCCAATCAGCGGCGGGTTGCCGGGCAGCCATTGACCATCCACATAAGTCCAGGTGGTGGAACGGGGTGCGGTATCGACGGACATGGAACTCTCCTTAAGCTTATGCGGCTGGAATGAATGCTGCCGCACCCTGTGCGTCAAGACCAAATTCAGCCGATCTATGAAATTGATGGAAAGTTGCAGAAAATCGGCCCCCTGCTTGGATTTTATTGCGCCAAGCCAAAAGCAGGAGCGATACACTCATCACAAGTTTTGATAGGTCAGCCTCTGGCCGATGCCACAGCGCCATGCCATCCTTGGCGCGTGATAAGGGAGATCGCCATGGTTTGGTCCGCGCAGCAATATCTGAAGTTCGAAGATGAGCGCACCCGCCCTGCCCGCGATCTCTTGGCGCAGGTGCCGCTGGAGCGGCTGATCACCGGATATGATCTGGGCTGCGGGCCTGGCAATTCCACCGAGCTTCTGGCCGAACGCTTTGGCGTCAACGTCATCACCGGCATCGACAGTGACGAGGATATGCTGGAAAAGGCACGCATTCGGCTTCCCAATACGGAGTTTCAAAAGGCCGATATTGCCCGCTGGAAGCCGACACAAAAAGCGGACCTGTTTTACGCCAACGCGGTTTTTCAGTGGGTGCCGAACCATATCGACGTGCTGGTGGCGCTTATGGACCAGCTGAAACCCGGTGGCGTTCTGGCCGTGCAAATGCCGGATAATCTAAACGAACCAACGCACATTGCGATGCAGGAAACCGGCGCCTCCGGCCCGTGGAAACATGCAATTGAGAACGCAAATTTGCGCCGGCAACCCTTGCCCTCCCCCGTCGATTATTTTGACCGGCTTTCGCCAAAATCCGCCCGGGTCGATGTCTGGCACACCGTGTACAACCACCCCATGCGCGACGCACAGGCCATTGTGGAATGGGTGAAAGGCACGGGCCTTCGGCCTTATCTCGACACGGCGGGCGAAGAAAACCGCGCCGCTCTTCTGGATGATTACCTGAAACGCATCGACGCCGCCTACCCGCCCATGGCGGACGGGCGGCGGCTGTTGCGTTTTCCACGGCTGTTCGTGGTGGCCACGAAAAGTTAAAGCGTGTCTCGCAAAAAAGTGCAGCCGTTTTGCGATAAAGACATGATTTAGTCGTGAGGGGCGTAAACGCGCAGGCGGTGCCCGTCAGGATCGGCGGCGAGAAATGTATAGCCAAAATCCACAAGCGCCGGGGATTGCAGAATGGGCAACCCCTTCGCCACCCACGCCGCATGGTGCTGATCCACCTCTTCGTCCTTTTCCACCTGAAAGGCCAGTTCCGTGCCGCCGCCCGTCACGGAAACGGTCGGTTCTGCCGTGTGGCGGGACCACAGGCCGAGCTTCAACCCCGATTTCAAAATGAAAAGCCCGAACGTCTCAGACGCCTCGACGGGTTTGATGCCAAGCAGGGTCTCATAAAAAACGGCGCTTTTGACCGGGCTATCAACGAACAAAATTGTGAAATATGGGTTTGTCATCTGTCTGTCTCCTTTGTGATGATGAGGAGACACTAGCGCGGCCTACTGTCAGTTTTTGTCAGCAGCCTTGACTTGCCTGCTGCGCCATTCCTTCAAAAGAGACTGACGGCTGCGGCTGTATTTCGTGGTCAGCGGCTGAAAGGACGTGATGCGATCTGCCCGAAAGCTGCGAAAATCCTGTCGCAGCTCACACCAGGCCACGACCACCCGCACCTGATCGAAAAACGCCAATGCGAAGGGCCAGATGGTGCGTTTCGAACTGCGCCCGCCTTCGTCGCCGTAATCGATATCCGCTCTCAACTGGCTGCGGATCGTCGCGCGAACAGCGGATAGATCGACGTGATCCATGTCCAGCACCTTGCCGGGGCCAATCAGCAGCGTGGAATTTTCCAATTCTTCGGAAAGCTCTTTCGGCAAAACGGCGGATATTTTTGCCAGTGCGGCTCGCGCAGCCGCTGCCATCGGTCCATCCGCCCGGCCCGCCACCCAGCGTGAGCCCAGCACCAGCGCTTCGATTTCCGCTTCGCTGAACATCAAGGGCGGCAGGAGATAACCGGGGCGCAACACATATCCCACGCCCGCTTCGCCTTCGATGTTGGCACCCTGCGACTGAAGCGTTGCGATGTCGCGGTAAAGGGTTCGCAGGCTGACACCCGTTGCTTGCGCCAGTTCCGCACCGCTGACCGGCCTGCGGTGTGTGCGCAATGTTTGCAGAAGATCAAGCAGGCGTTGGGAACGGGACAAGGGACACTTCCTGATGGGCGACAACTATTTTAGAGACAACTGATGCATTACAGACATCAGTATATTGATAAAACATATTCACCAGACGTTAGTTATCTAAAGAAACGAGTTTTCAATTTTACTTGTTTATGCTTTTCGAAAGTTCAGCTTCGGGGGCGAAACGTGCGAAATTTTTGGCGTGACAGATCAGGTAACTTCGGTGTTCTCACGGCATTGCTCGTGGTGCCGATTTTCGGCTCCGCCGGTGTCGCGCTGGATATCGGCCAGGCCATGGCGGTGAAGTCAGATTTGCAGAACGCCGCAGACGCCGCCGTTCTGTCATCGGTCGCCAAAATGTCGGCTCATGTTGAAGCGGCGCGGAAAATGTCTGGTGATGGCAAAATCGTACTGCCAGACGATGAGGCACTGAATTTTTTCAAAAGCGACACCGTGGGCCGTGAGGATTTCGAGGTCGACTCCGTCGAAGTTTCGGTAGAGAAAAAAGGTAACCTCGTAGAAGCGGTCGTGACCTATCAGGCCACGGTCAACACCACGCTGACGCGGTTGCTGGGCAAAGAGTTTGTCACCGTTTCCGGCAGAGCCACTGCGAAATACGAGACGGAAATGTTCAGCGATTTCTATCTGCTGCTCGACAACACGCCGTCCATGGGTGTGGGCGCCACGCCTGCGGACGTCTCCAAACTGGTGGCCAACACCAGCGATAAATGCGCCTTTGCCTGTCACATCGTCAAAGACGGCGTTGCAGACCCGAACAGCTATTATTTCAAGGCAAAGCAGCTTGGCGTCACAACGCGCATCAACGTGGTGGCAAAGGCGACAGCCAGCCTGATGGACACCGCCGTCGACGCCAGAAAAAGCAGCAACCAGTATAGAATGGCCGTCTACACTTTCGGTGAAAAGGCCGAAGACACCAAACTTCTGGAAGTCGTGCCGCTGACCACCGATCTGGCGGTCGCGAAAAAGAAGGCAAGCGGCATCGATCTCATGTCCATTCCGCAGCAGGGCTACAACAACGACCAGCAGACGGATTTCGACCGCGCCCTGACGCAGATCACCGACAAGATGGGCAAGCCCGGCAATGGCACAAGTGCAGCCACGCCCGACAAGGTCGTATTCTTCGTGTCGGACGGCGTCGGCGATAGCTACAAGCCTTCAAGCTGCACGAAAAAGACCACCGGTGGCCGCTGTCAGGAACCCATCGACACCAAGTTCTGCGCAACGTTGAAGGACAAGGGTTACCGGATCGCGGTGCTGTACACCACCTACCTGCCTTTGCCGACAAACAGCTGGTACAACACCTGGATCAGCCCTTTCCAGACCCAGATCAGCAGCAAAATGCAGGAATGCGCCTCCCCCGGCCTGTTTTTCGAAGTCAGCCCCACGGAAGGCATCACCGAAGCCATGTCGGCGCTGTTCAAACGGGTTATCACGTCGCCCCGTTTGACGAGTTGAGTTGCCATAGGCTCCTGTTATCTGCGTTGAAGCCGATGAGAGGAGCCTTAACATAACGAGCGACGGAATAGACATTCGAGCCCGTGACCTACAAAAATATCAATCCTAGATTTAATTTTTCAATGATAAATTTTAAGATTGCATAAAACACTTTATGCGCGCTAATCTCCAGCAGTACACGATTTTAGGTTGGAACTGGGATGAAGATTTTAGAACCCAAAGCATCAAATAAAATCAATTTTTCAAACAAGTTAAAGTTTGGCGTCACTGGCTTTAGTTGCCAGTGACCTGCCCCAACCAAAATCAACATCCTTTGAAAATTCGCGTGTTGCATAACGCCAGAGTGTATTGACGTAACCATTCGGCGAACGTGCCCGCACGAGATACGGACGCAGCAGGCCTGAAGCTGGAACCCAAGGCTGCCGCGCCCGCCTGAAACCGGCGAATAATTCGCCGGCAACCTGAGGAAAAGCAAAATGGCATTCAACGGAACGTCTGGCAATGACATCATGGACTACAGTGCACATCCGTATGGGCCACCTGCGGATTGGCCAGAGGTGCAGATATGGCTCACGATCAATGGACTTGGCGGCAACGACACCATTTATGGCAGCCCGTTCAAAGATGACATTTACGGCGGCGACGGCAGTGATACGCTCTACGGCAATGCCGGAAATGATTCACTCGATGGCGGCGCAGGAATTGACAATCTCTTCGGCGGCGAAGGGAATGATTGGCTTCGCGGAGGCGAGGGCAATGATAATCTCGACGGCGGGAACGGCGACGATTGGTTTTTTGGCGATAACGGCAATGATACAATTTACGGTCGTGCTGGAGATGACACGGTGGTTGGCGGTGCCGGAAATGACGTCATCTGGGGCGGCGCGGGAAATGATGTCATATTTGGAGAGGCGGGTGCCGATATTATGCGAGGCGAAGCCGGAAATGATCGCCTTTGGGGCGGAGCGGGAAACGACACATATTACTTTAGTGGTCAGGGACAAGACATTATTAACGATGGCTTAACGAGTAGTGGAAGCGTGAGGTCGGATACAGCATACGATACCGCTGACAGGCTTGTTGTCAGCTATACGTCGAATGAGATTGAATTCTACACCTCTTTAGAAAACCAAAACCTCTTGATCACCTCGGCAATCGACGCCGCGGATGGCCTCATCGAAAACTACATTGTCATTGAAAATTTCTTTGCAGGGGGACACTACGCTATTGAAAGTCTACAAACAGCGAATGGTGTTTATAATTTCTCAGATATATTCCCTACCGCATTCGCAGCTTAAATTTTGAACATAACATAGATGAAGGCAGTATATTTTTGGATATACCGCCTTCATTCTCTAAAAATTGACTGACAGATTTAAATTTTTTCCATGTATATTTAATAGTTATTTTTCTCTAAGTACTCCATCCTATCCCGCTGAATATCATGATAACTGGAGTATATCTTTTGAAACTCTTCATATAAGGGGTCGTTTTTCAGTAACTCATTATCCGTCTTTTGATCAATCTGGAATTCAGAAAACGAAAAATCCGGGTGATCATTTTCAAGCTTGGTCTTCAGCGAGTCAATAGTGCGCACTTCGCCCTCTAAATAGACTTGGAATTGATCTTCCGGCAATTCTGCGAGGCGATAACCGGCAGATGGATTTTTCTCAATGAAATCGGCAAGGCTCAAAACCGACATGAGACTTGTGATCGCTATAGGGCCATGCGAGGCGGATGCGGCGACAAAGCCGTTGCCATTAGGGGTCAAATTTTCATCACTTCCGACCAGTTCACTGAATTCTTGAGTACCTCCTGCACCAGTTTGATCTTTGCCAGAGGAACCAGAGTTTACCGTGCTATTCGAATACGTTGCTGCCGCAATTGATGTCATTTTGAAAACTCCCAAATTGTTATTGAGGGAGGTTGACACACGAAGCTTGCCTCAACCTAGAATTATATTTTTGTAAATAACAATCGTAATAAACGGCACTTTATTCACGTATCCCGACATGAAAACGGAAGACTTAATGAACGCCCTCCGCTTTTCGCAATTTTAATTCGAAATCAAGCGAACTGGCTAGGCCCCGCAACGGGCGCGATAATCCGCCCCACCAACGCATCCGGCTTTCAGCTTTATGTCGTGCAACTGGCAAACCGTTTCCGTCCCGGCGCTGTCGATGTGGCGGGCGCTCTGGGTCTTACCATTTTCAGCGGTTCGCTGGACCGTCGCACCGTAAAGTTTCAACAGCCCGCTTGAACTAACTCCGCGCTGATACACTTAATAGAAGCGTCCATCCTGCCCCGCACATGCGGGGCCACCTCCCACAATGGAGACTACCATGCAGACGATCAACGCCAATGGAGCCAATATTCCGGCTCTGGGTTTCGGAACATTCCGTATGCCGGACGAGGATGTCCACCGCATTCTGCCGCAGGCGCTGGCGCTTGGCTTTCGCCATGTCGATACCGCGCAGATTTACAAGAACGAGGCTTCGGTCGGTGATGTCATCGCCAATTCAGGCATTGCGCGTGGCGACATTTTCCTCACCACCAAGGTGTGGGTGGATGAATACAAGCACGACAAGTTCATCGCATCCGTGGATGAAAGCCTGAAAAAGCTGAAAACCGACTATGTCGATCTGCTTCTTCTGCACTGGCCCAAAAGCGATGTTCCGCTTGCGGAACGCATCGGCGCGCTGAACGAGGTTCATAAGGCCGGAAAAGTGCGCAATATCGGCATTTCCAACTTCAACGTCGCGCTGCTGGAGGAATCGGTCAAGCTCTCAGACGCGCCGATTGCCAACAACCAGATCGAATATCACCCCTATCTGGACCAGAAAAAAGTGATCGAAGCCGCGCGCAAACACGGCATTTCGACCACCGCCTACTTCCTGATGGCAGACGGCAAGGTGCCAAGCGATCCGGTTTTGAACGACATCGGTGCCAAACACGGCAAAACCGCCGCGCAGGTGGCCTTGCGCTGGGCTGTCCAGCAGCCCGATATCATCGCGCTTTCCAAAACGGCAACCGAAAGCCGCCTCAAGGAAAACTTCGATATCTTCGATTTCGAACTGTCCAGCGGTGAGATGACAGCCATTCACGGCCTGGCAAAAAGCGGCAGCCGCATCGTCAACCCCGGCCATCTGGCGCCGGAATGGGATAACTAGGCCTGGGTTAACTGATGGCTTAAACTCTGCGTCATTCCGGCCTTGAGCCGGATTCCAGCGACCTGACGTCTGTCAGGTCAAAGGAGTCTTCCAACCCAAGGACTTGGGTTGGCTGGACCCCGGCTCAAGGCCGGGGTGACGGTGTTTTTAGGTTGAGCCTCGCGCCCCTCAACACCTCAAGAATGCACCCCATTTACCATTGCAAACACCTGATCGAAATTGCCGTTTTGCGCGGCAAAGCGCAGCGGCTTGCAGCGTTCCACCACCACTTCCTTTTCATCGGGTCGGTTGGTGAGGATATCCATCACTTCTGAAATATAGGCATCCAGCGGCATGGCGCGTTCATCCGTTGCCTGATGATCGCCCTGCAATGTGGTCTGCACATAGGGCGGTACGATTTCGATCACTTCGACGGATGTGCCTTTAAGCTGTTCGCGCAACGCAACGGAATAGGCGTGGATGGCGGATTTGGTGGCGCTGTAGGTGGGGGTCGCGACCATGGGCACGAAGGCGAGACCGGAGGATACGGTCAGCACTGCGGCTCGCGGCTTTTGCAGAAAATGCGGCAGCAGTGCCGCCGTGAGCCGGATAGGCGCGAGGAGATTGGTGGCAATCGTTTCTTCGGCAATATCCAGATAATCCGGCGCCGCTTTGATATGCTCGTTCTTCATAATGCCGGCATTGTTGATGACGACATTGAGATCAGGATGAGCGGCAATCAGCTGATCCGCAAAGGTGCGGATGCCTTCGGCGTCCGTCGCATCCATCGACAGCCATGCCATGCCGGGATTGGCCTTCGTCACCTCTTCCAGAACGGCTGCGCGACGACCGGAAATGATGACCTGATTGCCGAGCGCGTGAAACGCTTCGGCCAGCGCCCTGCCAATGCCGGAACCGCCGCCAGTGATGAGAACCGTGTTTCCTGTGAGGTTCATGGGAATACCTTTCCTTGTTGTATGGGTAAAGATTAGGTAGATTGCTCTCCATGTGAAAGTAGGCACCCGAAATATCTATACTTACCCAAAGGAGAGTGTCTGGATGAAAAGGCATTCCGCTGATCCCGCCATTGAAATGCGGCGTGAATTTCCACCGCCGGAAGAGACGAACCCGGTCATCGAGGCGCTGGTGCGTGACATTATCGCCAAGGTGGCGGACAAGTGGACGATGCTTATTCTGGAGGTTCTGGAAGACAATGGCACGTTGCGCTTCACGCAGATCGGCCATCATGTCCACGGCATCAGCCAGAAAATGCTGACGAAAACACTACGGCAGATGGAATGCGACGGGCTGGTGCGCCGCATCGTGCATCCCGTTATCCCGCCGCATGTGGATTACAGCCTGACGGCACTCGGGCGAAGCCTCGGCAGTGCGTTTTGCGGCGTGTGGATATGGGCGGAAGCGCACCATGCCGAGATAGAAAAGGCGCGGGAGGCATTTTTGAAACACCCTCCACGCCCGGCAATTTAAAGTTTGGATTAGGCGAACTGGCTCAGGCCCGGAACGGACGCGATAACCTGATCCACCACTTCGTCGCCTGCATACTGGCGGGCGATGGCGATGGTTTCTTTGGCAAGTGCGGAGATTTCGCCCATGCCGAGACCCTGGCTCATCAACTGCTGGCCAAGACCCATGATGCCGCCGCCGCCGATGGCGCTCATCAGGCCACCCAGCAAACCGCCGCCGCCCTGGCCTGCGCCATTGAAGCGGGCGACCAGATCCGGGCCACCGGGAATGGCTTCAATCATCTTGGCAACCGCGCCGTCATCGGCTTCGCGTTGCAGGAAACCCAGCATCATGCCAAGGGCTTTTTCCGCCACGTCAGGCGCAATGCCCACCTTGTCAGCCACCTGGGTGACGATCTCGCTCATAGTCTTCCTCCTGAGAATAAAATTACGTTCACGTCAACGTAAATCAAATGAGAAACGGACTCAAGATGCAGGCCGCGCCGAAAACAAGTTTGTCTTACCGACTTCAACAGCCTTATCAAACAGTTGTTGAGAGCCACAACAGTTCCTATAAGTGTATCGCAAAGATTGGATAAAGGGCACTGTTGCCCTGCCTTTGGAGGAAATGCCGACATGTTGCAGGATGGTAAGCTTTATATCGGCACGAGCCGCAATCCCGACGACAGCCTCAACAAAGGTGAATATCTGGATTTCAAATTCGGCAACCGCCACGGCCTTATCACCGGGGCAACGGGTACGGGCAAAACCGTGTCGTTGCAGGTGCTGGCAGAAGGCTTTGCCAAGGCCGGCGTGCCGGTGTTCTGCGCCGACATCAAGGGCGATCTTTCCGGCATCGCGGCCAAGGGCGAAGCGAAAGACTGGGTGACGAAACGTGCCGAACAGATCGGCTTTTCCGACCTCGTCTTCGAGCAGTTTCCGGTGATTTTCTGGGATTTGTACGGCGAAAAAGGCCACCGCATTCGCGCCACCATCGCGGAAATGGGGCCGCTTCTGCTGGCGCGTTTGATGGATGCCTCCGAGGCGCAGGAAGGTGTGTTGAACATTGCCTTCAAGATTGCCGATCAGGGCGGCTTGCCGCTGCTGGACCTGAAGGATTTGCAGGCGCTGCTGAATTATATGGGTGACCATGCGTCGGAGCTTTCCAGCCAGTTCGGCCTGATTTCCAAATCCTCCGTCGGTTCCTTGCAGCGCGGCTTGCTGGTGCTGGAACAACAGGGTGCGGAACATTTCTTCGGCGAACCGGCGCTGAAAATTTCCGACATCATGCGCACAACCAGCGATGGTCGCGGCACGATTTCCGTTCTGGCCGCAGACAAGCTGATGATGAACCCGCGCCTTTACGGCACGTTCCTGCTGTGGATGCTGTCTGAACTGTTCGAGGAACTGCCGGAAGTGGGTGATCCGGCCAAGCCGAAACTCGTCTTCTTTTTCGATGAAGCCCACTTGCTGTTCAACGACGCGCCAAAGGTGCTGGTGGAGCGTGTGGAGCAAGTGGTTCGCCTTATCCGCTCCAAGGGTGTGGGCGTTTATTTCGTCACGCAAAACCCGCTGGACGTGCCTGAAACCGTGCTGGCACAGCTTGGCAACCGCGTGCAGCACGCGCTGCGCGCCTATACGCCGCGTGAGCAGAAGGCCGTGCGCACCGCCGCCGATACATTCCGCCAGAACCCGGCTTTCAGCACCGCAGATGCCATCACCACGCTGGGCACCGGCGAAGCGCTGGTGTCGACGCTGGGCGACAAAGGCGCACCCTCCATCGTGGAACGCACCCTCATCCGCCCCCCATCCGGCCGCGTTGGCCCGTTGACGGATGACGAGCGCCGCAGCCTCATCGCCTCCAGCGCCGTGGCGGGTATCTATGATCAGGATATCGACCGCGAATCGGCTTTCGAAATTCTGGCGGCCAGAGCACAAAAAGCAGCCGATGCGGAAGCCGCCAAGCGCGCGGCAGAAGAACAGGCAAGCCAGCCCGACACGGCCGCAGGCCGCTGGAAACTTCCCGGCTTTGGCGATGACGAGCCAACCCAAGCCTCCACCGGAGGCGCATCCAAAAAGGCCAGTGGTTATCAGCGCGAAACGGTCATCCAGGCGGCGATGAAAAGCGCCGCACGGTCTGTTGCGACCTCTGTTGGACGGGCATTGGTGCGGGGTATTTTGGGGAGTTTGCGGCGGTAAAAGCCACCGCGAGAATCTGCCGCAGCATCCCCATCATTCCTGTGACGAGTACAGGAATGATGGGGAGTGCGTTTGCGTCGTAAGGGGCTACTTCTCCCGATAGAAGATCATCCCGCCATGGTGGAGCACATCATCGATGAACTCCCCATCGGCGGTGAAACCCGTATCGTCCCAATAGTCGATATGATTTCCCTTGACCTCATATCGGCCCTGATAGGCGCTTTTGCGGTTGCCACGCGCCTCGTCATATCGTCCGCTCGGCAAGAGCTCCTGACGGATATGGCCATCGCCCGTCACCCACATCCCGATATAAGGGTGGGTCTGTTTCTGGGACGTTTGGTTGCTCATGCTTGCCTCCATGCCGGAGTTCGTTCTTGGTGAATTGGCATCGATGGCTGCTGTCGCAAGGGCCAGAACAATCGATGTTGAAACCATGCTCATCGCCATCCCTCCTTAACCTGCGGTGGGACGAACGACGATTTCGTTGATGTCCACGTCGTCCGGTTGCTCGATGGCAAAGCGCACGGCCCTTCCGATGGCGTCGGGCTTGAGAGCGATTGCGCGGTAGACCTTCATCAGTTCCGCAGCAGCGGGATCGGTGATCGTGTCGGCCAGTTCGCTTTCCACCACGCCGGGATGGATGCAGGTGACGCGGATATCCTTGTTTTCCTGACGCAAACCATCGGAAATGGCGCGGACCGCAAATTTGGTCGCGCAATAGACCGCAGCCGTGGGTGAAACGGCAAGCGCGCCGATGGAGGCGATGTTGATGATCTGGCCGGAACGGCGGCTGGTCATGTCAGGCAAGACGGCAGCAATGCCGTACAGCACGCCCTTGATGTTGACGTCGATCATGCGGTCCCACTCGGCCACCTTGAGTGACGACATCAGCGACAAAGGCATGACGCCGGCATTGTTGACGATGACGTCGATCCGTCCGAAAGCCTTGCGGCCTGCCTCGGCAAATTCAGCAACGCTTTCCCGGTCCGTCACGTTCAACGGATGGGTGATCACCTCTGCGCCCGACTGGCGAAGCTCGTCCGCCAAGGCGTCCAGACGGTCCATGCGGCGTGCGCCGATGACCAGTTTTGCGCCTGCGGCGGCAAGTTCACGCGCGATGCCCGCGCCAATACCGCTTGATGCACCTGTGATGAGAACGACTTTGTTCAATGTCATGACTGATCTCCTTGATGTTCCGGCCCGCCCGTTTTCGCTGGGCAGCACCGTTGCAACAGAGATAAAGCTTTGCCATTGTCGTGATAACTATCTCAATCATAACCTCAATGGGTAGAAATTCTAACCAATGAACATTGACCTCAACGCACTCTCCATTTTCTGCATGGTCGCCGAAGAGCGCAATTTCCGGGCTGCTGCCGATCGGCTGGGCGTCACCCGTTCTGCGGTCAGCCAGACCATCCGCAAGCTGGAAGAAACGATGGGCATCGCGCTGGTGCAGCGCACGACGCGCAGTGTGAGCCTGACGGAAGCAGGGCAACAACTGTATGCCGACGTGTCTCCGTCCATTGGTAATCTGGTACAAGCAACGCTGGCCGCTTCGTCGCTGAGTGGAGCCGTGCGCGGACAATTGCGGCTGGCCGTGTCCTCCATTGCGGAGCGGTTTTTATCAGGCCCGCTGCTGGCAAGTTTTGCCGAGGCGCACCCGCAAGTCCAACTGGACATCGTCGTCACCGATGATGAATTCGATATCGTCGCGGAGCAATATGATGCGGGGGTGCGGCTGGGTGAACTGATCGCGCAGGATATGATTGCCGTTCCGGTTTCGGGAGAACAGCGGCAGCTTGCAGTCTGCTCGCCCGCCTACAGGGATCGCCATGGATTGCCTTCGCATCCAGCCGAACTGATCGGCCACAAATGTATAGGCTGGCGTCCCCGCCCCGGCGTTGCGCCCTATCGATGGGAGTTTGCAGAGAATGACCGGGAATTTGCCGTGGCGGTGCAGCCGGAATTTACCACCAACGACATGCAATTGATGACAAAACTCGCCTGTGCCGGCGCTGGCATCACTTTCGGAATGGAAGAGACATTTCGCCCCTATCTGGAGAGCGGACAGCTCATCTCCATGCTGGAAGACTACTCACCCCCGTTCGCGGGCTTCTATCTCTATTATCCCAGCCGCCGCAATCTGGCGCCGAAACTGCGCGCTTTCATCGATCATGTTCGTTTGCCGAGACGCGCCTGATATCAGCGCGGCTCGCGAACGATCCCGCCTGAACAGAGGTGTTATTTCCGCTGCGATAACAGCGAGAAATACGCGCCCTGCGGGTCTTGGCAATTGACGATCCACATGTCGCCAGGCACCTGCATCGGGCCGTTTACGACCTTGCCGCCGCCGGTGCTGACGCGGGTTATGGCGTCATCCAAGCCATCGACGTTGAAATAATATCCCCAATGGCAGACCGGGATTTGCGGCATCCGTTTCATGATGCCGCCGATCTGTTTGCCGTCATAGGTGAAGATGCGGTATGGACCCATCTCGCCCATGTCGAAGTCATGGTCTTTCGCCCAGCCGAAGACATCGCTGTAGAAGGCCATGGCGCCGTCCACATCATCGGTGAAAAGCTCGTTCCAGCCGACATGGCCGGCAAGGCTCTGCGGGTTTTCTGGAAAATTCGTGCCACCGTCCATCGGCAACGGTTTCATGATGCACAGCACCGCGCCGTAAGGGTCTGTCACCACGGCGAAACGTCCGACCTCTGGTATGTCGCTGGGGGGGCGCATGATTTTACCGCCCTTGTCCTCGAACAATTTGGCGGAGGCATCCACATCATCCACGGCGACATAACGCGTCCAGTTGGGTGGAATGCCTTCGGCCTTGTGCTGGTCCGTCAGTTCCATCATGCCGCCGACGCCAATGCCATTGGCCTCGAATATTTTATAGCCCATTTCGGGTGAGCCGAAATCCTTGATCTGCCAGCCAACAACGTGGCTGTAAAATCGGCCTGCGACATCCTTGTCCGGCGTCATCAATTCGGCCCAGATAAACTTTCCATGCGAATCCGACATTGTTTTTCTCCGTTATTGTTTACGGCGTAATTCCGAAGACATGAATTCCTTGAAGCTTCCATCCGGCTGGCGGACACTGCCGGAAAAGCTGCGGCGATTATCGTCATGCAATGTCACAACGTCATGATAGACCGAGGTGCCGGGCGTTCCATCAAAGGACGGCCCTTCGGCCTCCAGCGTCAGCGTTTTGCCGTCCGGTTCCAGCCACCCTTTGTAGACCCACAGATTGGCCATCATCGACCCAACCCAGGTGCCGACATATTGGCCTTTGGCGGGATCGAAGCCGAGTGTGATGACCGCTTCCATGGGCGTGCCATCCGGCATCTTTCCCTTGCCGTCACTGATGATCCACACGCCGCCAATGGAGCGGACCGATTCGGTAAAACGCTGTTCGGGGTCATCGGGATCGAAGTTGTCATAACCCGTGCTGGACACCATTTCCCATTCGCCGACAAGGCGTTGCAGGAACGCGTGTTCCTTCTGCGGTCTGGCGCTTTCCATCATCGTCTCCTCCCTTGCATTTCAGAGCATTTCCAGCAAAAGTGCGAAGCGGTTTTGCGTCCGGACAATGCGTAAACACAAATAGATAGAGCGTTTTCGCGTTTCAGAGAAAGGCGGAAATGCTCTAATGGCAGCAGCTGGCAGGCTTGGGCGCATCCTCATATTGATCGTGGCGGCGCACCCAGTTCATGGTGCCTTCCTCGTTGCGGCCCTTAGGCACGAGGTCCAGCAGCATCAGAGTCGTCAGCGTTTGCTCCGCGCCGCGGGCATAGGTGGAATAGGTGTGGTAAATCCTGCCGTCCTCGCCCTTGGCAAAAACGCTGGTGCCGTGCAGATCCTTCAGATCGCCCATGGCAGGCATCTCGGTGTAATTGTAGTTGATGGTGCCGGAAGCGATGTCTTCGTCGCGGAACGAGGCCTGATAATCATAATTGAAATCGCTGCCGCTGGCCGACACCCATGGGAATTTCCAGCCCATGCGTTTTTTGTAAGCCTCGATCTTGTCCAGCGGCGCGCGGGAAGCGGCCACGAAAGCGGCATCCCCTTGTTTCAGGTGAACAATCGCACCATCCAGATGGTCGGCAAGGAATGAGCAGCCGACGCAGCCCTCTTCCCAATCCGGCGCCAGCATGAAGTGATAGACAATCAGCTGGCTGCAATCACCAAAGAGTTCTTTCAGCGATTTCGGGCCGGATGGCGTATCGAAGATATATTCCTTCGTCACCGGCTCCCACGGCAAAGCGCGGCGCGCTTCATTCAACCTATCACGGGCGCGGGTGTGTTCTTTTTCCTGAACGAGAAGCGCCTTGCGGGCCTCCAACCATTCCTCTCTGGAAACAACGGCATGCGGCATGATCATTCCTCCTTTGATCTTCCACGGTCAGTGCGAATTGAGAATAACGATCAGCGCACGGATTTGGTGCATCACGGATGCGAAATGGTGAGCGCCGGACAACGGAATTCGCTTGACTATTTAGGTTGATATCAACATAAATCGACGATGTCAAATGCAGCCGTGATTCCATTTGCGACAACTCTTCTGGTGCGTGACACCTGCCTGTGCCTGCATGCGCAGCGTGCTGCACGCGCCTTGGCGCGCCGTTTCGATGCGGCGTTAAAGCCCGTGGGCCTGACGAACGGACAATTTTCGCTGCTGATGTCTCTCAACCGGCCAGAGCCGCCGCCCATGGGGCCAGTCGCCAACCTGCTGGCCATGGACCGCACCACGCTGACGGCAGCGCTAAAGCCACTCGAAAAGCGCGGTTTGCTTTCGATTGAAGCCGACCCGAAGGACAAGCGCGGTAAGCGGCTGAGATTGACACCGCAAGGCGTGGCCGTGCTTGCGTCTGCCGTTCCCATCTGGACGCGGACTCATGGCGAGGTGGAGGCACAGATTGAAAGTGGCGATGCCAACCGGCTTCGGCGGGATTTGATGGATTTGGGTTAGGTATTCAGCAAACGATCAATACGCGGGTCTCCAGCAAAATCCTCCACGGCAAACCCGATGCGCCGCATGGGAAATTCGCAGAGCGCCTGAATGCCGGTTTTCGCCAGTCTTATGCGCCAGCTTATCCGCTCCACCGGCTGTTTTTTCTTGAAACCGAGCGGCGTCAGAAGTGCCACATTCTGCCCGCCTTCGGGATCGCGCACGGAACGATAGAGGATCGCCTCGACCTCCGCCTCTCGCGCCACATCTGCAAGCGCCTGACATGGTTCGTATTGGGTGGGATGTGTCCAGACGGCGTCGTTGTCGGACAAAGGCGGCAGCGTCAGATCGATTGCTGCGCTGGTGCCGATCTCGACGGAAAAAGCGGTGTATTCCGCCGCATTGGCGGGAAACGGTGTGGCAGGTGATTCGGCGTAGAACAACAGCCGATAAAACGCCATTTCGGCCAGCGCCGTTTCCACCTTGGCCGCCGCATAATAAACGCCCTTTGTGTATCCAGCTCGGCGGAAGCGTGAGCCATAGGGATAGGCCGCATCATACCGAAACGGGGTGGCAAGCAGATAATCCAGACCAGCGCATTCCGGCGGAAAACGGCGCTTGCTGCCTTCCAGAATATCTTCCAGCAGCGATTGCTCATCCACAGTGTCGACCAGCTTCATGGTGGAGACATGGTGTTGCGCCTCCACCAACCGCCACCAGAGGCCGGAGATTTTACGCGTTTCAGATTGGAGCGCGTCTAGCGTCCAGATAGGCAAGGACATCGAGCAATCCGGTGATTTGGGTGATTTTTTCTGCGGGAACAGCCATCAAGGCTTCGTTGTGATTGCGCAGCCATGTGCGCGCCACGGCTTCATCACCGCCGACAATGGCATCCAGCGAACGGAAAACACGAATGAGCAGGACTGCCAGCTCGAAGGATTTGCTGCCCTGCTCCAGCACAAAATCCTGCCGCTTCATGCGTGAGACGGTGGGCGCGGAAACGCCAAGAACATCGGCAAGACGCGCCGCGTTGAGACCGAGATGATCTGCGGCGGCAATCACGGCCTTCGTGACCACCCTGCCCTGCGCTACCGGTTCGGCAACGGGCTTGATCTGTATGTTCATGGCAAAATCCTTTCCATGGAAAGAATATAGCAAATTTATTTCTAAAAACAAGAAGGGCTGGCAACGGGCCAGCCCTTCCCTTTAGCGCAAGTCGTGGGGACGAAATTACGCCAAAGAAACTGGAACTTCAGTCGAGGTGCGCAGCGCGTGGCTGTAAGGGCAAACGATATGCGCCTTCTTGATCAAATCCTCTGCGACGTCCTTGTCGATGCCGGGAATGTTTACCTTGAGGGAAACGTCGATGCCGAAGCCGGTGCCATCGTCACGCGGGCCAATGCCCACGGTGGCCGTCACAGTCGTGTCTTCAGGAATCTTTACCTTCTCCTTGCCGCCGACCGCTTTCAGCGCGCCGAGGAAGCAAGCGGAATAACCGGCGGCAAACAGCTGCTCAGGGTTTGTACCGGTTGCGCCGTCGCCACCCAATTCCTTGGGAACGGTCAGCGTGACGTCCAGAACGCCGTCTTCAGACTTGGCGTTGCCTGCACGGCCGCCTGTTGCGCTTGCCTTGGTGGTGTAGAGAATTGCCATGTCAATTACTTCCTTCGGGTTGATGTTGAATACCATATAGCTCACAATTAAATTGCGCGCAATACAATTTTGCACATTGAGAAATTTTCAGGCTTCTGCGATAAGGGATGAGAGATTGCTGTGCATTTTGCATGTGGCAGGAACCGAGTGACGGGATAAATTGTTCCCTGTCCAGCCGCATTTTGGAGCTCACATTATGGATGACGGGACGATGGAAGGCCTTTTGAGGCTGGACGTGCAAATATGCTTCGCGCTTTATGGTGCCGCACATGCCTTCAACCGCGCCTATAAACCGCTGCTGGAGCCTCTGGGCCTGACCTATCCGCAATATCTGGTGATGATGGCGCTGTGGGAAAAAGAAACGGCAACCGTCAAAACCCTGGGCGAAATGCTCGGCCTCGATTCCGGCACGCTCTCCCCGCTCCTAAAACGTCTGGAACAGGCAGGTCTGATAACCCGCAAACGCGGCACGGTGGATGAGCGGCAGGTTGTGATTGCGCTGACGACGGAAGGTGCGGATTTGAAGAAAAAAGCAGCGAATGTCATGCGCTCCATCGGTGAGGCGACGGGGTGCAGCCTTGAGGAATTGGGGCAGTTGCGGGATCGGCTGAATGCGCTGAAGGAGAATTTGGTGAAGGACCAGGTTTGAAACATGGGGTGATCCCGGTACTGTCACGCGCACCCAATCAAGCCTCATGGAACTCACCAATGCCTGCTCAATTTATCAGGGTCGTTCTATTATTCGCTACCCTGGGCTTGCTTGGGCTGGACAAGGCACAGGCCGCAAATGGTCCGAGTTGCGATGGCAGAGCTGAGATCATTATCCATAACGCCTATCCTGATGCGACGAAGCGTGACGACGAAACATTTCAGTTCGGCGGATCAACAATCTCGATCAAAGAAGGCGAAACCGTCAGCGACACGCCGCACATGATCAAATGCCGTGTCTGGCCAGCAAATCCGCACCTCACGCTGGTCGCAGTGCCTTTGATCAAGTCCTCGAACGACGACGGGACGATGGGCGACCTTGAGCTTCTGGTCATCGACACGGCCACTGACGCGGTGAAACATCGCCTGCTTCTCGACAACAGAATGACCGACGATGCCGTGAGCATCAGCGCAATCGAATTCGACACGGCGCCATACAGGCTGGCGAAAGACCAGATTGCCTTTGGCTTGCGCATATCCACGGCAAACAGTTCGAGACCAAACCCTTATGATAATGTGAGCTTGTGGCTTTACGTTATCGACAAGGGTTCGCTTCGCCCCGTGCTTGACGGCATGATCGTTTCGGAGAGGACTGGCGAATGGGATACCAACTGTGCCGGTGAATTTCAGTCCAAGCAGACCACGCTTTCCATGGCTGCGAACAAAACCCGCGAGTTTGCGGAGATCATGACAGTTGAAACGAAGTCGACAAAGACCAGCTTTGTCGAAAAAGACCAGAGCTGCAAGGACACGACCGTCACAAGCAAGCCGCAGATACTGCGCCTGATCTATGACGGAGAGCACTATCCCATACCAGACGACCGACGCGCCATGACCGAATAATATTAAATAAAGCCGCAGACGATGTTTGATCGCCTGCGGCTTTATGACATCAGATTTACAGTTCGTTCTTACTGCCAAACCACAACCCGCGCCTTATTCGGCACGCGGTCATAGAGATCGATGATATCCTGGTTCATCAGGCGAACGCAGCCGGAGGACACGGCCTTGCCGATGGAGTTCCATTCCGGGTTGCCGTGCAGGCGATACAGCGTGTCCTGACCGTTCTGGAAAATGTAGAGCGCGCGTGCGCCCAGCGGGTTTTTGAGGCCCGGTGGCATTCCGCCGTTCTTGGAGGAAAACTTTACGAGTTCTGGCTGGCGGGCCACCATTTCGTCTGGCGGGGTCCATTTTGGCCATTTCTGACGCCACTGGATAACGCCCTCACCCGACCATGCAAAACCTTCGCGGCCGATGCCAACGCCGTAGCGCATGGCGGAACCGCCCGGCTCAACGACATAAAGGAAGCGCGAACGGGTATCGACGACAATCGTGCCGGGGCGTTCGCCGGTTGGGTCTACCACGCGCTGGCGGTAATACCGGGAATCGATTTTCTGGTACGGCACTGCCGGAATGACGAAGCCGCCATCCTCAACCGTGCCATACATCACGGCCAGCTCGGCATCGGAAATGCCGGGCGAAAACATCTGGCGAACATCGCTCGCGAAACCACCTGCAAAACCGCCCGGCTGCGCGCTATTGAACGGTCTGACGCCCGTAGACGCGCAGCCCGCCAGAAGCGATGCAGAGGAAAGGCCAAGAAGGGAAAGAAAGGTGCGTCTGGAAAAATCTGTGTCGGTGCTCATCATAAGGCCGTTTTTTCTCACATCGAAGCGAATGGCGAAGGTTACGCGGATTTGCAGAACCGTCCTTCAATTTCGCTGTACGTCGTTTGTTCCACGACAGATCACGTATTGGTATAGTAGTTAATACATAACTAAAGGCCAGTTGCGCCTTTGCAACATGGCCCCATTCACCAAGCATTATTCGAGTGCGTGATCAGATAACCACAATTGGCGCACCCTGGGGCACCCGGTCAAACAGATCGATGACATCCTGATTGAGCATCCGCACGCAGCCGGATGACGTGGCCTTGCCCACAGATTGCCAGTCCGGCGTGCCGTGAACGCGGTACAGCGTATCTTTGCCATCCTTAAAAATGTAAAGCGCCCGGGCACCGAGCGGATTGTTGAGACCGGGAACCATGCCGCCATTGGCAGCAGAGATGGAGGCCAGCTCCGGTTGTCGCTGCACCATCTCATCCGGCGGCGTCCAGCGCGGCCATTTTGCTTTCCACTGTATCTTGCCGCGACCGGCCCAGGCGTAACCATCCCGGCCAAGCCCGACACCGTAACGAACGGCTTTGCCATCCGACTGCACCAGATAGAGGAAATGCTGCTTGGTATCGACCACGATCGTGCCGGGCGCTTCCGCCGTCTGGTAGCGTACTTCCTGGCGCAGAAAACGCGGATCGACGCGGCTGTAGGGAATGGCGGGCAGCGTGTGGCCTTCATCACTGACCTGGTCATACATGGCGCGGTGCAGGGGATTGGACACCGGCAGACCGTAGCCAACGGTGTTATTGCCGTAGGCGGGCGATAGACCCGAACCTGTTGGGCGGGCCGTGGATGGCGGACCGTAAAGCTGCTGGAACTGCGAACGGAAGAGGTCTGGCGGACGGCTGTTGATCGAACCGGGCGTCGGTGGCAGCGGCTCGCGCGGAATGGAGCCGACATTGTTGTAATTGAACACGGGCGCCGTTTCCCGCACGAAAACATCCGGGTTCATGCGGCTGGTATCGGTCACCAACAGGCAGCCGCTCAAAAATGGCAGGAGCGCAAGCGCCATCAGGGACACAAGGCGACGGCAGCTTTTTAAGAGTAGAACTGTCATTGAACCGCTTCACTGGAGTCATCGTTGGCGCGACAATGACTCGCCCGGCTGGCGCGAGGCTGGAGAAACCGACAGGTTACAGCGACATTTACGAGAAGTGATCGAAGAAATGGATGCTTTGCGCCACAGCAGCCGGCACGACGCCGTTGTGGGTGCCGGGCAACACCATGTTATCGATCATGATGCCTGCCGAAAGGACACGATTCATCAGAAGCTTATGGTCCGCATCGAAGGGGCGTTCTTCCGAGCCGCGCAACAACAGCGTTGGGCATTTCAGGCTCGGCCCGAAACACACCGAAGAGCGCATGATGAACTCTTTCGGGTTGGCATCGTCAAAACAAAGCTCATCGGAATAACGGTTGAAATAACGCCACGAATTGACACCAGCGGACATGGGAACCGCTGCCCGGAATTTACGGGCCATGGACGCCAGCAGCGATAATGTGCCGCCATTTGAATGTCCTGCTAAAAACAGCCTGTCCTTGTCGATTCCCGGCAGGTTTTCGAGATAGGAGGCCGCAGCCAGCGCATCCGCCGTTTCATCGTAAAAGCCGGAATAATCGCCCTTCTGGCCGTTTTCACCGCGAAATGACGGCAAAAGAACCACATAACCCGCGTCCCAATAGGGCTTCATCAACGCCCAATGCCCATCACCCGTGGCATTTCCACCGTGCAGAAAAAGAACGGCCGGTTTCAGCTTTTTCGATGGTTCATAATGTGAAAGCCACGCAACCAGCTCTATCGAGCCATGCGGCCCGCCGGGATATGTCACCCGCGTAGCCCCTGGTGGCGTGCCAAGCGGCCCGGACAGTTCCGGTGCAGAAATTCTGCGCAGCAAACGGGTGCGAAAATGCGTGCGCGCCTCCGCATAGTCCTGCGTTTCCAACGGCAAACTTTCCGGTATCGTCAAACTGGCACGCGCTGCGCCCGGCAGCACTGCCGCCACAGAAAGTCCGGCGGCTCCCGCTAGAAGCGTGCGGCGTGATAGGCCGTTTGGGGAACAGGATATGTTTTTATCCTCCATATGCGATAACCCAAGTCAGCGTTGCGCACGTTTCAATTTCAACATTCAGCAATCCAATTGTCCACTCACTGTTTCGCGAAGCAGCCATATTCTATTCCGACTTCTCATCAATCATCGCAACCAGCGTGGACAAACGATCTGCCTCTGATGGCAGTTTGTCGGCACGCAGTCTTGCGATTCGAGGAAAACGCATGGCAACGCCGGATTTGTGGCGATTGGAGCGATTTATACCCTCAAAAGCGATTTCCAACACAAAACCGAAATCCGGTTTGGCGCGCACGGAGCGCACCGGGCCGAAACGCTCCACCGTGTTGTCGCGCACGAACTTATCCAGCACTTCCAGCTCCGCATCGGTAAAGCCGAAATAGGCCTTGCCAACAGGCACCAATTGTTCGCCATCTTCATTTTCCGACCAGACACCGAAGGTGAAGTCGGAATAATAGCTGGAGCGTTTGCCGTGGCCGCGCTGCGCGTACATCATCACGGCATCGATGTTGTAAGGATCACGTTTCCATTTGAACCACGGCCCCTTGGCCCGCCCGGCCTGATAGATGCTGTCCTTGCGTTTGATCATCACCCCTTCGATGACGGCATCGGGCGGCGCTTTTCGCAGATCATCCAGCTCTTGCCAGCTTGAAAAAGGTACGAGCGGCGAAAGGTCGAAGCGATCATGCGGGGCGTTGTCGATGAGGTGCGTGAGCTTTTCGCGGCGCTGCAAAAAGCCTTCGCCACGAATATCCTCCTCGCCTTCGAACAGGAGATCATAAGCGCGGATGAAGGCGGGATACTCCTCGATCATCCGACCCGTCACCGTCTTGCGGTTCAGGCGTTGCTGAAGGTCGGAGAAGGTGCGGGTGGAACTGTTGGAACGGGCGGTGCCGCCGATCAGCAACTCGCCGTCCATCACGCCCTCGAAGTTGATCTGCTCAAGAACATCGGGGAAGGCGCCGGAAATATCGTCACCGGACCGGGAATAGAGTTTTCGCGTATCGCCGGAGCGGGAAAGCTGCACGCGAATGCCATCCCACTTCCACTCTGCGACAAAGTCCTTCGGGTCGAGGTTGGTCAGGTCATTGTCACCCACCGGCGTGGACAGCATGACGGAGTGGAAGATGGCGGGCGTGGCGAGAACCGGGCGATCCGCCTTGCCCTCCAGCCATGCAAACAGCGGCTCATAGGGCGGGGTCAGACCATGCCACAGGGTTTCGATCTCGGTGATGTCCCTGCCCGCAAAATCCGCCAGCGCCTGCCGTGCCATGCGGGCGGAAACGCCGATGCGCAGCCCACCGGTGACGAGCTTCAGGAAGCCAAAACGGGAGGACGTCTCCAGCCTGTCCAGCAAATCGCGAACAGCAGAGCGGACCTCGGTTCGCCCGAGTGAATTCATCAAAGTGACGACGTCGCCAAGGCCCGGATCGGTCAATTCAGGCTGGTCGGCTGTCTGGCTTGTGTCCCACACCAGAGAAATGGTTTCGGCCAGATCGCCGACGTAATCATAGGAATAGCGGAACAGCACCTCGTCCATGCGTTCCAGAACGAGTTCGCGCAGCATCGCGGGTTTGACGCTTTTAAGGTCCAACGTTCCGGCAATGGCCGCAAGGCCGTAACCCCGATCCGGGTCGGGCGTGTCGCGGAAGTAGTCGGTGAGCAGTTTGAGTTTGCCGTTGCGGGATGGGGTGAGGACGAGGCGGTCCAGGAGGGTCGCGAAGGCTTTCATGTGGCCTCACCGCGCAAGAGAACCCCTTCTGCCCTACCGCGCATCTCCCACACAAGGGGAGAGAAACCGTGCGGCAAGCACCCGGCTCCATTAAGGCAATGGCGACGAGGCTGGGTTAAGCCCCTCCCCCTTGCGGGGAGGAGTTGGAGAGGGGTGTTGCAAAGCACGCAGTTCCACATGGCCATCAATCCCCCTCATCCTCATAGCCCACCAGATGCAATGGCCGGGCCGGAATGCCCTCCAGCTCGCACCACCGCACCAGCGCCTCCTCGCGCCCATGCGTCACCCAGACCTGTGAGGGCGCGACTTCCTTGATGGTTTCCAGCAGTTCCGGCCAATCGCAATGGTCGGAAATGACCAGTGGCAGTTCCACGCCGCCCTGTTTGGCGCGCTGGCGCACCATCATCCAGCCGGAGGCGAAAGCAATCAGGGGTTCGTTGAAACGGCGCGCCCATTTTTCCTGAAACGCCGAGGGTGGGCCGACGACGATGGCGCCTTTGAACTGGGCGGGGTTGCTCTTTTCCAATGTCGCCGGGCGAAGGTCGCCAAGGTCGATGCCCTGCGAAACATAATAGTCGCAGAGCTTTGCCAGTGCGCCGTGGATATAGACCGGCTCGGAATATCCATTGTCGCGCAACAGCCGCAATACGCGCTGCGCTTTGCCCAGCGAATACGCGCCGACGAGATGGGTGCGATCCGGAAACTGTTTGATGGAGGTCAGAAGCTTGGCAATTTCCGTGGCCGGTTTGGGGTGGTGAAACACCGGAAGCCCGAAAGTTGCTTCGGTGATGAAGACATCACACGCCACCGGCTCAAACGGTGCGCAGGTGGGGTCCACACCGCGTTTGTAATCGCCAGATGCAACGATGCGCGTTCCGCCATGGTCAATGGAGATTTGCGCCGAACCCAGCACGTGACCAGCAGGATGAAAACCCACCGTGACGCCATTGATGTCGACAGTTTCGCCAAAACCGACCGCCTGTTCGCTGGTCGTAAAGTCTTCGCCATAGCGAATACGCATGATGTCGAGTGTCTGACGGGTCGCCAAAACCTTCTCATGTCCGGCCCGCGCATGGTCGGCATGACCGTGGGTAATCAGCGCCCTTGGCACAGGGCGCACCGGGTCCACATAAAAGTCGCCCGCCGGGCAATAAAGCCCTTTCGGCGTGGGGTTCAGCAGTTTTTCAGGCTTCATAGGGGACTATCGGCTGTTGGATGACAAAAGGAAACGCGGACCTGATGAACACGTTCCTTCTGATGTCAGGTTTTACATCCAAACAAGCCGATTTATGTCTTGGCGGCAGCCTTTTCACCAGACGCCACCGGCAGCCTGACATTCTTCAGACCCAAAGCCGCAATCAAACCGACCACTGCGGTGATGGCTGCTGCGTAAAACAACGGTGTGAACGCACCGGAGTAAAGACTGGCAACAGCGCTTTGCGAGGCGGCAGGCAGTTCTGCCAGCATCTTCGGCGTCAGTTCCTGAATTCTGCCGACACCGGGAATATCCACGGCAACGCTTTTCAGGTTGGAGGAAATGATCGCGCCATAGATGGAGATGCCGATGGCAGCGCCGCCCATGCGCGTCAGGGCAACCGCACCGCTGGCGGCGCCGATATCTGACTTGAGCGCAGAGTTTTGCACACCGATAATCGGTGCCTGCTGCCCAAGACCCACACCAAGGCCCTGCATCCACATGACGATGGCCAGAAGCGGCAGCGGTGTACCCGCGTGGAGCTGCGAAAACACCAGCATCGTCACCACGGCCATGCTGAGGCTTATGATGGAAAACGGCTTGTAACTGCCGGTTTTCGAGATCAGCCGTCCTGCCGTCAACGACCCCATGACAATGCCGCTGGTGATGGCGATGAAGAACAGACCCGCCGAAGACGGCGAAAGGCCGGTCGTCGTTTGCAAGAACAGCGCATAATAATTGACCATGCCGATGCCCAGAGCGCCACTGACCAGGGAAATGACCATGAACAGCGGAAAACTGCTGTCCTTGAACAGCCGCAGCGGCACGATGGGTTCTGGCGCACGGCGTTCCACCTGCACCCACAGAGACGCGGTCACGACGGCAAAAGCGACGATGGCAAGGCTTTGCCAGGCAAACAGCGAACCGAAAATTTCGCCGCTATCGGCCCAGAACACCACGCTGGAAATCGTCGCGGCCAGCAGAATCGCACCGATATAATCGATCTTCGGCTGACGATCCGGGCGGCGATAGGGCAGCAGCAGCGCAAGTCCGGTGATGACGAGGATACCGATGGGCAGGTTGATGAGGAAGATGGAGCGCCAGCCGAACAGATCGCTCATCGTTCCGCCGAGAATTGGCCCGACGCTGCCCGATGCCATGATGACAAGGCTGGAATAGCTCTGATACCGCGCCCTCTCCCGTGCCTCGAACAGATCGGCATTGACGGAAAAGATCGACACCATGATGCCGCCGCCGCCCAGGCCCTGAAGCACGCGCGCCGCAATCAGCGAATTCATGGACCATGCGAGGCCGCAGGCCAGAGAGCCGAGCGTGAAAATCACGACGGCCGATATCATGACGTATTTGCGCCCGAACAGGTCGCCCAGCTTTCCATACACCGGCATGACCGCGCTGGTTGCCAGAAGATAGGCAGAGCCGATCCAGCCAAAACGCTCCAGCGCGCCGAACTCGCCCACAATCGTCGGCAGGGCCGTGGAGACGATCTGGTTATCCAGCGTGGCCATGAACATGGCAAACATCAAAAAGAAAAAAACGACGAGCCTGCGACGGGGATCCGCGACAAGAGGTGCCACAGGCGTAACGGACATGTTCATGGGGAACTCTCACATTTGATGGGCAATTTATGTGCCTTTCGCATATATATGTCAATGGCATATTTTTACACCTGTGTTATGCTGACCCAAATCTCCACGGAATGGCACGAATGAACGAACAGGCACGAATTTCCAAACCATGTGACAAGCCCGGCAGCGATGAGGTGCTGGATATCAGCCACACCATGACGCGTATGCGCCTGATGATCGGGCGGCGGGTCATCGGCCGCATGGCCATTGCCAAGCTGGCACCGGGGCTGGAGCTTTCACACATCGATGTGCTGGATATCGTCAACCGCACGGATGGTGACGTGACCGTCGGTGCCATTGCCGAGGCCATGCGCCTCGACCCATCCCGCGGTAGCCGCGTGGTGGCGGAAATGGTGGGAAGAGGCCTATTGAAACGCGAGGTTTCGCAGGAAGACGGACGGCGCAGCATCATCGACATCACGCCACTTGGTCACAGTATTCTGGAAGAGATGCGCAGCGCCAAGATCGGCATTATTCGCGACGTGGTCAGCGACTGGCCACATGAGGACGTGGCAGAATTCGCAAAACTGTTCGATCGTTTCATCGGGCGGTTCGAAAAGCGCCTCTCCCCGGACGCTATCGCTTTGACTACATTTTCGAAAGACGGTGGGAGCTGACGGCTCTTGCTTTGAATAAGTGAGTTTTCTGTGTGTGTTTTTTGAAGTCGGTGACAGTGGGTGTAGCCCGCCCCTTCTGCCCTGCCGGGCATCTCCCCCACAAGGAGGGAGATCAAGCCGCGGCAATCTCTTGGCCATCTTGAACGCTACGAATGAAACGAGGGGCGCGCGCCCAGATGATCTCCCCACCTGTAGGGGAGATGCCCGGCAGGGCACAGGGGGGGGTGAACCCCACCCGCATCGTAAAAATATTGAAGACACTCAAAGCACGCTAAAATCTTCAGATGCCAGAACCATATTCCTGCTGGAAGATGCGTACCCGATTTCGTCCGGTTTTCTTGGCCTCGTACATTGCTGCATCCGCCTTGGCCAACAGGCTTTCAGGCGTATCGCCATCCTGCGGATAAAAGGCCGTACCGGATGAACAGGTTACGGTAACAGAGGTGTTTTCCAGCACAATCGGCTCTGCCGCACGTTCGCGGATTGCTTCCAGTCGCCGCAGAATTCCTGGCTCATCATGGACGACATTGCTGAAAATGATGGCGAATTCGTCGCCACCCAGCCGGACCGCAATATCCGAAGCGCGGATGCAGCCCATGATACGTTCCGCCACATTGCGAAGAACCTCGTCGCCCGCCGCATGTCCATGCATGTCATTGATCTGCTTGAAATTATCCAGATCGATATAGGTAATGGCGACCAACCGGTTTTCACGTTTGGCTTCGTGAAGGGCGCGGCAGAACTGCGTCCAGAACAGGTTTCTGTTGGACAGGCCGGTGAGCGGATCATGATGCGCCATGAAATGCACGCGCTCTTCGGCGCGGCGGCGGTCAATGGCAATACCGGCGATATTCGTCGCCATTTCAATGATTTCCTGCTCCAGAGCAGATGGCAGCCTCACCGTGCCGGAATACAGCGCGAATGTGCCGAGCAACACGCCGCCATTGCCCATGATGGGGGTGGACCAGCAGGAACGAAGGCCATGGCGCATGACGATTTCAACATAGTCCTTCCAGAGCACATCCTGAAACGTATCGCACACATAAACCGCTTCACGCCGCCATGCCGTCGTTCCGCAGGAACCGACATTCGGACCGATCTTCACACCATCGACCAGCGAAAGGTAGTTTTCCGGAAGCGATGGCGCGGCCCCATTCCGCAACACGGCCTGCTTTTCATCCAGCAACATGATGGAGCCGCAGAGATTATCCAGCAGGCTCTCGACCGTGTTGACCACAGCGTCGAGGATGATAGGCAAAGGGTCGCCCTGGACGATCATTTCCAAAAGGGCAGCGTGGCTGCGGCGCAGGGTTTCCTGCCGTTTCGTGGCGGTGATATCGCGCATGATGCCGGCAATACCAATCACCTCGCACTTGGCATTGTGGATGGGTATACGGGTGCAGGAGAACCACTGAATTTGCCCATCCGGGCCGGGCAGGCATTCCTCTGTATTAAATGAACCGACGCCTGTGGACATGATGCGGCGATCGATCTCATCAACGCTGTGCGCAAAATCATGCGGCGCCACATCGAATATCGTCAGTTTGCGACCTTTTACGCACTCTGAACCGCAGCCGAAACCCTTACGAGCCGCCACATTCATGTAAGTATAATATCCCGCGATATCCTTCACGAACACGAGTTCCGGGATATTATCGAGAAGATGAGCCAATGGCGTATCCGTCAGGCCAGCCTGAAGCAAATCTATGACCGATGATTGAACGCTGAACGAACGAGCGCCATTTTCGTCACGCATCGCCAAAGGACCTCCAACCATCTTGAGTCTCCCCCACTCACAATTGCTCAAATGGCCGCACACCATACTTTACGAACACAGTTCAGCGGACTCAACAATGGAGTAAAATTACTTAAGTTGCATTAAAATTGGTCGTAACGCTGTCTATATTGACGATATATATTTACGAATAACTATATTAGCACAATATAGATGCAAGTACCACTGATCTGAAATGAGTGCAATCGCAAGATGCACAAAGTGGTTCGATAAATCAACCGTAAAAGAGATATTTCGTGCTTTCGTTTTGCGATGCTCGGCAATAGGTTGCTGCCACGTCATCGAAGGGGATTTAGAATGCTGACCATTTATGGGGTCTACCGCTCACGCGCCACGCGCACATTGTGGCTGGCGGGAGAACTGAAACTCGATTTCAAACACGTACCGGTTGTTCAGGCCAGGCGCGTGACAGACCCTCTTGCAGAGGGCGCGCAGATCAACACGTTGACGCCGTCTTATCTCACCGTCAACCCGATGGGCACCATTCCCTGCATCGATGATGACGGGATGGTTCTTTATGAATCCATGGCGATCAATCTCTACCTTGCGCGCAAGCATGGCACATCGCTGGCCCCGGTGGATTTGGCGGAAGACGCCCACATGATGCAGTGGTCCTTCTTTGCGGCCACGGAGATTGAAACCAACGCGCTCAAGATTTCGTCCGCCTTTGCCGAGGGTCTCGCCAACAGCGAAGCAGGCCGCGCCGTGATCGAGGTGGCGGCGCGCATGTTGCGGCGGCCGTTCAAGGTTCTGGATCAGCACCTTGCCAACCATGATTATCTGGTGGGCGACAGGTTCAGTGTCGCGGATATCAACGCCGCCGAAGTGGTGCGCTACGCGCAAGAGCATACGCCCCTGTTCACTGCCAACCCGTCAGTGAAGGCATGGCTGGAGCGCTGCCAGGACCGCCCCGCTTTCAAAGCCATGTGGGAGGCACGCGGTCGGGAAGCGGCGTAGTCAAAGCGGAATGCTTTAAAACGGCGTAACGCGAATATCGCCGACATGGATGCCGTTCCAGTTTTTCATGGGACGGTTTGCCATGCTGGAGAGCGCGGATTGTTCGGCGCTGCCCTTTTCCACATACCGCGCCAGCAGAGCTGATATCATGGCCTCTGCGGCGCGGGTGGTGCCATCCTCACATTTTACCGCCATGGCGATGCCCTGTTCCGGCAAGGCCGCAACAAACACGCCTTCCGCGCCGGTTTTGGCAAAGATGCGGCCCGGAGCAATATCCATCAGCTTTGTGCAGGTGCGCCCGGTTCCGGCCACATAAAATGGCTCGGCCATACACGCGTCGATCAGGCGACGGGAGGCCGTTGCCCGCGCCGTTTCCAGCCCCTGCCCCGTCACCATCTTGGCGAAACCATGGGCAAGATTTTTCAGCGGAACTGCGTAGTTGGGAATGGAGCAGCCATCCACGCCGCAATTGTCATAACCGATTGCAGAACCCGTCAGGCTTTCCATGGTGGCGCGGATTTCCTGCTGAAGAGGGTGGTCGTATTCAACATAACCCTTTGTCTCTATACCGGTGTGGGCGCAGGCGCAGACGAAACCGGAATGTTTTCCGGAGCAATTGTTGTGAAGCGCCGAGGGCTTGTCCAGCGTGCGAGCCTGATGAATGAGGGTGGGCTGGCTCAAGGATGACCAATGTGCACCGCATTCCAGCGCCTCGA
Source organism: Agrobacterium sp. rho-13.3 (assembly GCF_033957765.2). Classification (NCBI taxonomy): domain Bacteria; kingdom Pseudomonadati; phylum Pseudomonadota; class Alphaproteobacteria; order Hyphomicrobiales; family Rhizobiaceae; genus Agrobacterium; species Agrobacterium sp. rho-13.3. The sequence goes on along the minus strand of NZ_CP192774.1, from coordinate 505,970 downwards.
CATCCTTGCCCGCCTTTGCCAGCATGGCGGCAGCGAGGTCCACATGGGCGTCCTCTCCGGAGTGGGACGCGCAGGAGAGCGCAAGTTCCCGATTGCCAAATCCGTAAGCGTCCGCCGCACCGCTTTCCACCAGCGGCAGTGCCTGCATGGCTTTGCAGGCGGAACGCGGAAACACGCCGGTCTCCACATCACCGGCTGAAAACAGAACCTTCCCGCTGCCATCCACCACCACGGCCATGCCACGATGGCGGCTTTCGACCAGATTTCCGCGGGTGACTTCAACGGTAACGGGGTTGTGCATGGTTTCGGCCTCAAAAAATACGAAATTGGGATCGTTCTATCCAAATTATACGAATGATGCACGAGGCTCCTTCATTGAAATTCGCCAAACGTTTTTTAGCTGTCGTTTTCGTTATTTATCTCCTGCCCGCGCTGGCCTCGGCGGGTCTGTGGGCCATGAAGGAGCATCCGACCGGCTTTCGGAATGCACGGTGGTCTTCCGCAGGTATTCTGCCAGAAGCCAAGGTCGACAAGCCCGCAGCCATCTACGTCTATTCTGCCATGACCGGCGGTTTCAAAGGCTCGATTGCCAGCCACGCGTGGATCGTCATGAAGCAGGAAAATGCCCTCGCTTATGAGCGTTACGACAAGGTCGGCTGGGGCACCCCCATCCGCCGCAATGCCTATGCGCCAGACGCCTACTGGTACTCCAACATGCCGCGACGGGTGCTGGAACTGCATGGCGAAGAGGCCGAACGGCTGATCCCCAAAATCCAGAAAGCCATTGCCGATTACCCCTACGCTCAACCCGGTGGCTATCGCATCTATCCCGGCCCGAACTCCAACACTTTCGTGGCGCACGTGCTGCGCAGCGTCCCTGAACTCGGCGTGGTATTGCCGCCGGATGCGGTCGGGCGCGACTATTTGCCGAATGGCGAATTGATCCACATCGCTGATGACTGGAAAGATGTAAACCTGTCCCTCGGCGGCCTTTTCGGCATCTCGGCGGGCGCCAGAAGCGGCTTCGAGGTCAACTTTCTTGGACTGGTGGCCGGTGTCGACATCATGAACCCCGGCATCAAAATTCCGGGACTGGGTTACTTCGGAACCAAGTCGTTCGGACCCGCGCCGGAGAGGCAGGCGACGAGCATTTGACAATCTGGAAATCGGAAGGCAAGATCGTGCATCGCAATTGCAACGCAAGGAGTTGTGTTTATGAAAACCGCGACGATCCCATCGCTTCGGGTAACATCCGATTTTCGCGAGGCCGTGGAAAGTGTTTTGAAGGACGGTGAAACCCTTTCAGCTTTCGCAGAGGATTCCATACGCCGCCAAGTCGAAATTCGTAGATCACAGTCAGAGTTTATTGCGCGTGGACTTGCTTCGTTGAACGAAGCAGAACGGACCGGCATTTATTACACGACTGAAGACGTTCTCTCTATGATGCAGAGAAAACTGGATGCCGCAAAGGCTGCTAAGGCCCAAAAAGATCAATGAGTTATGATCTCCGTTACACCACAGCCGCATTGGAAGACTTCGACAGGATTTACGATTTTCTTGTTGTTTATGATATCGAACTTGCGGAAAGAGCGATCCATGCTGTCCGAGCAGGCTTGCAGCTTCTGACAGAATTTCCATTCAGTTGTCGCAAGGTAGAAGGTGGCAACAGCCTGATACGCGAACTTCTCGTACCTTTCGGATCATCTGGCTACATCGTTCTATTTCGCATTGATGATGCCCAAACGGTCACAATTGCTGCCGTGCGCCACCAGCGCGAAGACGATTATCATTAAGCCCTATCGATCACTCACTCCGACGCGCGGATTGACCCACGGCTCCTGATTGGAGCGCGGCAATGGCTGCTTTCCGAGAATATGGTCCGCCGCCTTTTCGCCCGTCATGATCGATGGGCCATTGAGGTTGCCGTAGGTGACATGCGGGAAGATGGAGCTATCGGCCACGCGCAGGCCATCCACACCAATCACCCGGCATTCGGGATCGACGACGGCCATCGGGTCGTTGCGGTCGCCCATCCGGCAGGTGCCGCAGGGGTGATAGGCGCTTTCCAGATGCTCGCGCAGGAAGGCATCGATCTCCTCGTCCGTCTGTACCTTGTCACCCGGCTGAATTTCTGGCCCGCGAAACTCATCGAAAGCCTGCTGGCTGAAGATTTCGCGCGTCAGGCGCACGCAGTGACGAAACTTTTCCCAGTCTTCCGCATGGCTCATATAGTTGAACTGAATAACCGGATCGTCCTTCGGATCGGCTGAGCGCAGCGTGACATTGCCACGGGATTTGGACAGGTTGTAACCCACATGCACCTGAAAACCATGGCTTTTCGCCGCCGCTTTGCCATCATAGGAAATGGCGACGGGCAGGAAGTGGAACTGGATATCCGGCTGCTTTACATCAGGCCCGGAGCGCAGGAAGGCGCAGGCTTCGAATTGGTTGGATGCGCCAAGCCCGCTTTTCGTCAGCAACCACTGCGCGCCCGCAACACCCTGCCAGAACCAAGGCAACCAGGAATAAAGCGAGACAGGCTTGGTGGATATCTGCTGGAAATAAATTTCCATATGATCCTGAAGGTTTTCACCGACGCCGGGGCGGTCAGCCTTCACCTCGATCCCCATCGCCTGCAAATGCGCCGCCGGGCCGATGCCGGATAACATCAGCAGCTTGGGCGAGTTGAAGGATGATGCAGACACGATGACTTCACGGTTGGCCTTGATGACCTCCACCACGCCCTTGCGCTCGATCTCGACGCCCGTTGCGCGCCCGTTTTCAATGATAATTTTCTGCGCAAAGCCATGCACCAGCGTGACATTGCCGCGCTTTAACGCAGGTCTCAGATAGGCATTGGCGGCGGACCAGCGGCGACCATTGTGGATGGTCTGTTCCATCAGGCCGAAACCTTCCTGCTTGGAGCCGTTGTAATCCTCCGTCAGTTCAAAACCGGCCTGCGACCCTGCTTTCACGAAGGCGTGGTTGAGCGGATTGTTCATCGGTCCGCGCTGCACATGCAAAGGCCCATCCGTGCCGCGCCAACCCTCTTCCCCGCCATGGCTGTGTTCCATACGCTTGAAGTATGGCAGCACATCCGCATAGGACCAGCAGTGCGCGCCAAGCTCTTCCCAGCGGTTGAAATCTTCCGCATGGCCGCGAACATAAACAAGACCATTGATGGAAGACGAGCCGCCAATAACCTTGCCCCGCGGCGCGGTGATGCGGCGGTTGTTGAGGTTGGCCTGCGGTTCGGAGAGATAACCCCAATTGTAGCGCTTCATGCTCATCGGCCATGCCAGCGCTGCGGGCATCTGGATGAAAGGCCCGAAATCGCTGCCGCCGGCCTCGATGACGATGACGGAATAGCGGCCGTCTTCCGACAGGCGGTATGCCATGGCAGAGCCTGCTGAACCGGAGCCAACGATGACGAAATCTGCTTGTTGCATGGAGAGGTCTCTGCTGTTGTGGCCACCCCGTCCTTCGAGGCCCGTTGCACGGGCACCTCAGGATGAAGTGGAGAGAACATGGCGTTTGTCTTGTTTGCCTCTTCCCTTGATACCCGCCTTATGGGTACCTCGGGATAAGGTGGAGAGAATATGGAAGTGCGTTCTGTGTCCCCTCGACGCCCGCGTCATAGGCGCATCAAGACGAGGTTAGGAAACACTGTCGTCGAGCACCTCATCACGGGACGCTCACTTTCATCCTCATCCTGAGGTGCCCGTGAAACGGGCCTCGAAGGGCGAGGATGAGCCGGTGAGCCTTCCTCAATACGGCGCGTCAACCTTCCCGCTCGCCACATACACCGTCTTCAACTCGCTATAATGATTGAGCGCCGACGCTGAATTCTCGCGCCCAAAACCCGATTGCTTCGAACCACCAAACGGCATCTCCACCGGGCAGAGATTGTAGGTATTGATCCACAACGTCCCCGCCTCAAGTTGATCGACAACCCGGTGGGCGCGGGAAATGTCGGCGGTAAACACACCACCGGCCAGACCGAATTCGGTGGCGTTGGCGCGGGTGATGACTTCTTCCTCAGTGTCGAAATCCAGCACGCACATGACAGGCCCGAAGATTTCTTCGCGGGCGATGGTCATGCCATCCGTCACATCGGCAAACACGGTCGGCTGCACATAGGCCCCCTCGCCGGACACGTTGTTGGGAATGCCGCCACCGGTGATCAGGGTTGCGCCTTCTGCCTTGCCCTTTGCCATATAGGACAGGACTTTTTCCTGCTGCGCCTTGGACACCAGCGGCCCCATTTGTGTGGCCTCATCCAGCGGATCGCCCAGCAATATCGCTTCCGTGCGGCTTTTCAGGTTTTCGAGGAAGCGCTGTTTTGCACCGCGCTGCACGAAAACGCGGGTGCCGTTGGAGCAGACCTGACCCGCCGAGTAGAAGTTCCCCAGCATCGCGCCACCGACGGCGCTTTCGATATCCGCATCGTCAAAAACGATCAGCGGAGATTTACCGCCGAGTTCCATCGTCACATGCTTCAACTGACCGGCGGCGGCGGCAGCCACCTTGCGGCCTGTCGGCACCGAGCCGGTGAGCGACACCTTCGCGACATCTGGGTGGTTGACCAGCAACGGGCCTGTGTCCCGGTCGCCCTGAATGACGTTGAACAGACCTTTGGGCAACCCGGCCTCATGCAAAATTTCGGCGATTTTCAGCGCGCCAAGCGGCGTGTTTTCCGAGGGCTTGAACACCATGGCATTGCCCGCCACCAGCGCCGGAGCCGCCTTCCAGCAGGCGATCTGCTGCGGGTAGTTCCATGCGCCGATGCCAACGCAAACGCCCAGCGGCACGCGCTTGGTATAGGCAAAATCACCTCCGAGCGGAATGTAATCGCCGTTCAATGCCGATGGTGCAATGCCGCCGAAAAATTCGAAGGCGTCCGCACCGGAGGTGGAATCGGCAACGATTGTTTCCTGAATGGGCTTGCCCGTATCCAGCGTTTCAAGCTCGGAAAGCGCGCGGTTACGCTCGCGGATCATGTCTGCTGCCTTGCGCAGAATGCGACCGCGTGCGGTGGGGCTTAGCGCGGCCCATTCTTTCTGGGCGCGCTTGGCGGAGGCGATGGCACGTTCCACAATGACGGGCGTTGCGGCGTGGAGCCTGGCGATAACCTCGCCCGTTGCCGGATAGATGCTTTCAAACACGGTGCCGTTGGTGTCTTCCACATACGCGCCATCAATGAAATGCGAGGCAACGGGCTGGGCTTTCAAAGTCATAAGAACGGTCCTCAAAGAATACGGATGGACGGCTTTGCGTCGACAAAAGATTTGAGCTGCGTGTCGAAATAATTCTCCACCAGCATGGGTGCGGCGGAGATGCCGAGCGGCGCGGCCTGAAGACTGTGGCGAATGTAAAGCCCATCGATAAGGGCGGCGGCACCTTCCGCAATCCGCGCCGCATCATCCGGCGGGCACAGGCGGTTGAGGCTGTCCATGATGTTGGAACGAAGCCGCCTGTTATAGATGACGAGCAGGCGGCGCATCTCTTCTGACCGCTGTGCTTCCACGTAAAAGGCAAGCCAGGCGGCCACGGTTTCATTGGTAAACTGATCGCTTTGGAACGACACGCGCACAATGGCGCTCAACCGCGCCCGCGGGCCAGACACATGGGCCAAAGCTGCAATCGCATCCCGGCGAAGCTCCCGCAGCAGGCTGCGGATGGTTTCCAGCAAAAGCTGTTGTTTGCTGCCGAAATAATGATGCGCAAGCGCTGCCGAGACCCCCGCCTCGCGGGCGATATCCGACATCGTGACATTCAACGAACCGTGGTGGCCGATGGCGCGCAGGGCTGCATCCACCAGCGCCTTTTTGCGTAACGGCTCCATTCCGAGTTTCGGCATAGCAATCTCCTTGTCCTCTATTTATTATTGATTGACTGATCAATCAATAATAAATGCGACACGAAAATGTGTGACTTGCGCCATATCAAGGCGGCGGGAACACTTTGCCCCAAGATGTGAATGTGATAGGGTCTGGCCAGACAGCCGATGGAATGTCGAGACATGACCGACAGCATTCGCTTGATAAAAAACGTTGAACGCCGGAGGCAGGCAGACACCTGCGCAACGACTGGCGACCTGGTGGTTTTTGCCACCCCTTCTCACTCTCGTAAAATGACGTTTCGCTTGGAACCTTCCGCGAAGACTGGCGTTTCTTTGTCCGCGTAACGAGTGCGTGCTAATATAATAAATCGCTTAAGTTCGCTGACATCTGGCCAGTGGCGAACACACAAAAACGGCCAATACGGCATGGCGTCCACATGAATGTTGGAGGCGTGCCGTCATGATAGGGAGAAACACGATGCCGATGGTGACAGTATCCATTTCCCCGGAACAGGCAGCAAAGATGCGGGACGCTGTCGATGGCGGGGCCTATGCTTCGGGAAGTGAAGTTGTCCGTGAAGCACTGCGCCTATGGGCGACATCTTTTGAACGAGAAAACGGCGCCAGCACCCTTCGCCCCCACACAGCCGTGGAAGAACGCTTGAATGTCGCTGAACTCTATGCGGCACACACGACAAAAAGGCGGCACGGCTAACGCTATTTAAGCATGTTATTATGCTGTCATAAAAGCTTCAAAAAACTTTCATCTGCGGATAAGTTTTTGTTGAGGGTTATCGGTCACTCTCCATTCCAAAATGCGTCCAATTATATGGGTGCAACAGTGGAGAGAACGTATGCTGTCGACGGCGATCGACCCTGACGTAATACGGCGGTTTGCCAGCGGGCAGATGGTGTCCATGGCAAAACTGGTTTTAGAAACGGCGTTTCAGCCCATAGTCGAGGCAACGACCGGAACCGTGTTTGGTTACGAGTCGCTCATGCGCGGTTTTGACCGCATCGGTTTTTCCAATCCGCTGGAATTGCTGGACCATGTCGAGGCTGATGGCCAGCTGGTGACGCTGGAGCAGATGCTGGCCGGACGGGCGCTGACAAAATTCTCCACACTGCCGGAGTTTTCCTCCGCCACGCTGTTCCTCAATCTGGATGTGCGGCTGATACCGCATGGCGATGCTATTCTGGACAAGCTTCTGGAGCATCTTGCCAAGGCCTCCATTCCGCCCTCCTCCATCTGCTTTGAACTGTCGGAACGTTTCGACAATACCAGCGTGCCGGAGTTCAGCGCGCTGATTGCCCGTATGCGTAAGGAGGGCTTCAAGCTGGCCATCGACGACTTTGGCGTCGGTCACGGCGAGATGAAGCTTCTGTGCGAATTCCCGGTCGATTACCTGAAGATCGACCGCTATTTCATCGACGGTGTGGACCGCAACCCGCGCAAGCGCCATCTGGTGAAAAACATCGTCAACATCGCCCATGTCCTGGGCGTGAGGGTCATCGCCGAAGGCATTGAAACCGAAGCGGAATTTCTGGCCTGCCGCGAATATGGCGTGGACTTGGTGCAGGGCTGGTTCATCTCTCGCCCCACCACCTTCGTCAGTGAATTGCAAAGTGCGTTTCCGCATCTCCAGCACCTTGGCGAAACCCGTCGCAGTCGCCAAACGCTGGATGAAATCCTCATCCGCCGCCAGATCGAGCGGCTTCCGACCGTTTACGAAAACGACAGCATCGACACGGTGTTCGAGCTGTTTCGCCGCAACCCGGCGCAAGCCTTCTTCCCGGTTCTGAATGCCAATGGCGAGCCGCGCGGCGTTATCAACGAGCATCATCTGAAGGAATACATCTACCAGCCGTTTGGGCGCGACCTGTTGAAAAACAAGGTGTATGAGCGGACGATTTCGCACTTCGTGGATGGTGCACCGATTGTCGGGCTGGATGCCGATGCCGACCAGTTGATGAATATCTTTGCCAATACCGGCGGCAGCGCCTGCGTTATCCTCACGGAAAATATGCGTTATATCGGCGTGGTTTCCGCCGCGTCTCTCATCAAGGTTATCAACGAAAAACAGTTGAAACTGGCGCAGGAACAGAACCCGCTGACAGCCCTTCCCGGCAACCGCGCCATCAGCAGTTTCATTGAAGACAGTTGCCACGACAGCGATGATGATCGCTTCTTTTGTTACTGCGATTTCGACAACTTCAAACCATTCAATGACAAATACGGTTTCCACGTTGGCGACCACGCCATCACGCTGTTTTCAGCTCTGCTAAAGCGCTATTTCTTTTCCGGCGACTGCTTTCTCGGCCATATTGGCGGTGACGATTTCTTCATCGGCGTACGCGACTGGACGAGCGAAGAGGTGACGGAAATTCTCGAACGGCTGCTCAGCGATTTCCATGAGGACGTCATCGAGCTTTATTCCGATGAGGACCGTGAAGCCGGCCAGATCAGAGGTCATGACCGTTTCGGTATCGAGCGCGATTTTGCCCTTTTACGCTGCTCGATTGGTGTTTTGCAGCTTCCCAAGGGCCATATCATTGCCAATCCCGAACGCATTGGCACCGAGATCGCGGCCATCAAGAAAGCGGCCAAGGAGAGCGACACAGGCTTGGTGCTGCACAGTCACAGCACGACCAATTAACATCTACACCTTGATGTCGTAGGTGACCCAGTTGGTTTTCGTGGCGACGCGGTCGTAGAGGGCACGGCCGCGATAATTATTCTCGGCGGTGATCCACCGGACAACTGACCATCCCTCGCGGGCGGCAATGGCGCGCACGCCGTCTATCAGCACGTCGGCGCAGCCAGTGCCACGCGCATCGGGCGAAACGAAAAGGTCATCGAGGAAGCAGCCAGTCGTGGCAGACAGCGGACGTGCGAAGGGCCGGAAATGCGTAAGCCCGATGAGTTTTCCATCTGCGTTTAAGGCCACAAGGCCGCGTGATTCCTTGGCTTCATCGTGCAGCCACGCCCATACCGTGTCCCGCATTTCGACGGTTTGAGTGACGTTGTAAAAAGCCGCATAGGCTTGATATAGCACGTCCCATTCCGCACGATCATCAACGCTCACTGGCCGAACGCTCACCTTGCTCATCCATCGTCCTTTCGAGGCGCTGTTTGTCCGCCCCACCCTAGCAGCAAAATCGGAACGTTAAAGCGTCAGCGTCAAAACGCCTCCTTTCATCCGCCCCATACCTCGCCTAAAGCGTATTGCGTGACAAAGGATTCACGCAACACGCGTTAGCTCTTTGTTTTTGCGCATGTCGTTATCGCAAAACCGCTGCACACTTTTGCGCGACATGCTTTAAGTTTGCCGCTATGAAACTCGATGGAGGCCCGCCATGACTTTGCCCACGACCATGCGATTTGTTGATTTGCCAAGCTTCGGCGCACCCGACGTAATGACATTTGCAACAGGCCCGGTTCCCTCCCCCAAGGCAGGCGAAATTCTGGTGAAGGTGCAGGCAGCAGGCATCAACCGGCCCGATGTGGCACAGCGCCAGGGCACCTATCCCGCGCCAAAGGATGCAAGCCCGGTTCTGGGACTGGAAATTGCCGGAGAAGTCGTGGCCGTTGGCGAAGGGGTGAACGAGTTCAAGCTCGGTGATCCCGTCTGTGCACTGGCTAATGGTGGCGGTTATGCGGAATATTGCGTTGTGCCAGCCGGGCAGGCCCTGCCGTTTCCCAAGGGATATGACGCGGTGAAAGCCGCCGCCCTGCCGGAAACCTTCTTCACCGTCTGGGCCAATCTGTTCCAGATGGCGGGGCTGACGGAAGGCGAAAGCGTGCTGATCCACGGCGGCAGCAGCGGCATTGGCACAACCGCCATTCAGCTCGCCAAAGCCTTTGGCGCAGAGGTTTATGTGACAGCGGGTTCGAAGGACAAATGCGATGCCTGCGAGACATTAGGTGCAAAACGGGCGATCAATTACCGCGAGGACGATTTCGCCACGGTCATCAAGGCTGAGACCGGCGGCAAGGGTGTGGACGTCATTCTCGACATGATCGGCGCGTCCTATTTCGAGAAGAACATCGCCTCTCTTGCCAAGGACGGCTGCCTGTCCATCATCGCGTTTCTGGGTGGCGCCGTGGCCGAAAAGGTCAACCTCGGCCCCATCATGGTCAAACGCCTGACCATCACCGGCTCCACCATGCGCCCGCGCACCGCAGATGAAAAACGCGCCATTCGTGATGAGCTGGTGGCAGAGGTCTGGCCACTGCTGGAAGCGGGCGAGATCGCGCCGGTCATTCACGATGTGATTGATTTTGACAAGGTGGCGGATGGGCACAGGCTGATGGAAACCAGCGGGCATATCGGCAAGATTGTGATGCGGGTTTCGTGAGGGTCATTGGTTTGCACCAAGAACGAGTTTATCGCTTCGTCTGAACGACACGTTTCTGCATCATCAGTTCAACCACACGATCGCGAACCTGCTCAAAGAACTCGCGTGGCATCAAACCATAATCAAACCGGGACGGATCATTCGGGAGAGGCCGAAGATGCACACTCGGCCAGTCGAACATATTAAGCTCGCTTACCCGTATCCAATTCACGTCTTCATCAAGACCAATCGCCTTGCAGATATCGGGAGGAATTTCCATCGACAAATCCTCCTCACCCACCTCCGGAGGAGAATGAGTAATCGGCACGACAGCAGCGTTTCCCTTTTTGGATGAATAGAGGACAATAGCACAAGGTCTATCCTTTCCACTATCGGACACACCTGCGATGTGATCTTTATGCCAAAGATAATTATATCGAACAACCAAACCTTGAGATGGAACGGGATACTTCACTCGGAAACTTCACCCCATCGAGCGTTCTTGATCGCCTCAATTAGATCGTCATCGGCTTCGCTAACGTGGATTGCCTGACGTTCACGCTTTTTCAGCTCATTGAAATGGTCGAGCTCTTTCGGACTGATGTAGGCGCCCACAACGCGGTCGTGCGAGGTAACCTCAATCACACCAGCCTTATAGACTTCATCCCGATATTTTCCGAAGCTGCGGGAAAAAGCGGTGGCCGGAACTTGTATTGAATGTGCCATAGCGTATCTCCTCTAATAATACGCAAAATACGTAATTTGCGTATTATTGTAAAGAGCGACCCGTTGCGCATTTGTCAGGCGCAGCCTTTCTGCTTCTCAACCCTCTTGCAATCTCGCCGAATCGTATTACCTTCTTCTTATGTTCAACGTAGTGAAAGGAAGGTGATCCAATGTCTAATGAGATTTCGGTCTTCGTAGCAGGCAGTGGAAAGGATTTGATTTTGACGAGGCAGCCCTCGGCTTGATCCGCCTTCCAATGAAACGTTGATAAACGTTTCGGGTCTGTAACAATGACCAAACTCATGGAAGGGCCGCCAAAAGCGGCCCTTTTCCTATTGTGCCTACAGCAGACGACGGCATTTCGGGCTGTGTCGGCTCTTACTTACGAAACACTTTCCATCGCGTTGGGCGAAAGCGCAATTCGTTACCCACCGCGACAGATGCGTCGAGCGGCACTTCGATTTCGAGGTGATAGGGCTCGTGGCCGTTATTGGCGATGTCGATTTCGGCAATGCGGGTGCCGGCGAGGCGGCGACAGGTGGTGACTTTGCCGTAGAGCGCGTCGCGCTCGGTCGTCAGCACCACATCTTCGGGACGGAAGAAAAGATCGCCCTCGCCTGCTTCGCTTTCGCTGATACCGATGCTTTCCCCCTGGAACAGCACATGGCCATCCCGGATGGTAATCGGCAGGTTGGACGAATCGCCGATGAAGGAGAAGACGAAGGGCGAGTTGGGCGTGTCATAGACATCATCCGCCGTGCCGACCTGTTCGATCTTGCCCTGGCTCATGACGACCACGCGGTCGGCCAGTTCCAGCGCTTCTTCCTGATCATGCGTGACGAAAACGGTGGTGTGGCCCGTGCGGTCGTGGAATTCGCGCAGCCAGCGGCGCAGTTCCTTGCGCACCTTTGCATCCAGCGCGCCAAACGGCTCATCCAGAAGCAGAACCTTGGGTTCGATGGCAACGGCCCGGGCAAGCGCCACGCGCTGGCGCTGGCCGCCGGAAAGCTGGTTGGGGTAACGCTTTTCAAGGCCGGAAAGGTGCACCATGTCCAGAAGATCGGACACGCGCTTGCGGATTTCCTTTTTCGGCGGACGGCTGGATGAAGGCCGAACCTTGAGGCCAAAGCCGATGTTTTCGGCCACCGTCATGTGGCGAAACAGCGCGTAGTGCTGGAACACGAAGCCGACATTGCGTTCCTGAACCGTGCGGTGGGAAGCATCTTCATCGCCAAAAAATATCTGGCCATGTGTCGGCTGTTCCAGACCGGCAATCAGGCGCAGAAGCGTCGTTTTACCGGAGCCGGATGGACCAAGAAGTGCGATCAACTCACCGGAACGAATGTTCAGAGACACATCGTTCAACGCCGGAAAGCGGTCGAACTGCTTGGTGATACCGGAAACTTTTACTTCCATAAAAATGCCCTTTAATGCTTGCTGGCGGCGTTGCCCGCGCCAAAGCGAATTTCAAGAATGGTTTTGAGAACGAGGGTAACGAGCGCCAGACCCGCAAGCAATGTCGCCACTGCAAAGGCCGCGCTGAGATTGTACTCGTTATAGAGAATTTCGACGTGCAGCGGCATGGTGTTGGTTTCGCCGCGAATGTGGCCGGAGACCACCGAGACGGCACCGAACTCGCCCATGGCACGCGCATTACACAGCAACACCCCGTAGAGCAGCCCCCATTTGATGTTGGGCAACGTGACATACCAGAAGGTCTGCAAGCCGGTCGCACCGAGCGAAATCGCCGCTTCCTCATCGCCCGTACCTTGGTCCTGCATCAGCGGGATCAATTCACGCGCCACGAAGGGAAAGGTCACGAAAATGGTGGCCAGCACGATGCCCGGCACGGCGAACAGAATGTCGATGCCATAACTTTTCAGCCACGGGCCAAGCAGGCTGTGCGATGAAAACAGGATGACGTAGACGAGGCCTGATATAACCGGCGAAATAGAGAATGGCAGGTCGATCAGCGTGATCAGAAACGCCTTGCCCTTGAACTCGAATTTCGCAATGGCCCATGCGGCGGCAACACCGAACACAAGGTTCAGTGGAACGGAAATGGCTGCGACAAGCAGCGTCAGGCGGATGGCGGATAGCGCATCCGGCTCAACGATTGCGGCCCAGAAAGCACCTGCCCCCTTGCGGAAAGCTTCGAAAAACACCGAGACCAGAGGCAGAAACAGGACCAGCGCCAAAAACAGAAAGGCGATGGCGATGAGCGCCAGCTTCGCCGTCGGGCTTTCGCTTGCCGGGTCTTGAAACGGACGGGTTTTGATGGCGTGCGCGTTATCAGGCATAACCGTACCTCTTGCGGCTCCACGCCTGAATGAGATTGATGACGAAGAGCATGGCAAAAGAAATGATCAGCATGATCGTAGCGATGCCCGTGGCACCGGCATAATTGAATTCTTCCAGCCGGATGACGATCAAAAGCGGTGCGATTTCCGAGACATAGGGAATGTTGCCCGCGATGAAGATGACCGAGCCGTATTCACCCACGCCACGCGCGAAGGCCAGCGCAAATCCGGTCAAAATGGCAGGCACCAGACCCGGCAGCAGAATGCGGGAAATGGTCTGGAAACGGTTTGCGCCAAGTGTGGCCGCAACCTCTTCCACCTGCCGGTCGATTTCTTCCATGACGGGCTGAACCGTGCGCACCACGAAAGGCAGACCGATGAAGATCAGCGCGATGACGATGCCGGATGGTGTGAAGGCGATTTTGATGCCGAAGGGTTCAAACAGCGAACCAACCCAGCCGCGATTGGAATAGAGCGCCGTCAGCGCGATACCGGCAACAGCCGTGGGCAGCGCGAATGGCAAATCCACGATGGCGTCCACGAAACGGCGACCGGGAAAGCGATACCGCACCAGCACCCAGGCGATGATGACACCGAAAACGGCGTTGACGAGTGCGGCCAGAAAGGCGGTACCGAAGCTGACGCGCAGCGCATTGAGTGTTCTGCTGTCTGTGGCGATGGCGATAAAATCCGCCAGACCCAGTTGTGCCGTGGACCAGACCAGACCGGCAAGTGGAATAAGGATAATCAGAAACAGGTAGGTAATCGTGTAACCGAGCGTCAGGCCAAATCCTGGCAGGACACTCGACTGACGCCACTTCCATCTGCTTGGCGATGGGGTATTGCTCATCAAGGCTCCGGGGTAAAGTCGAGGCAGCGGTCCGCTACCAGCTTTTGTCTGAGCATCGAAACGAAAACCGCTGCACGCTTTTCGGTCCGATGCTCTTATGCGCCAACGACCGGCTTGTGGCCGGTCGATCTTTTATCCGTTCCGGTGCAGACCGCACGTGGTGCGAACTGTCCAGTCTGTTCACATCATCCGCTTACTTGGCGGGCTTGTAAATCTGGTCGAAGATGCCGCCGTCACCGAAATGTTCCGGCTGTGCCTTTGCCCAACCACCAAACTGTGGATCGTCAATGGTGACGAGCTTGATATCCGGAAGCTGCTTCAACAGATCCTTGGAAACCACCGCCGGGTTGGACGGACGGTAGAAGTGCTTGGCAGCGATGTTCTGGCCTTCGTCCGAATAGAGATAGTTCAGGTAAGCTTCAGCCGCCTTGCGTGTTCCCTTGGCATCGACGTTCTTGTCAACGACGGCAACCGGAGGCTCGGCAAGAATGGAGATTGGTGGAACGACGATTTCGAAAGCGTCCTTGCCGAATTCTTCACCGGCCAGATAGGCTTCGTTTTCCCAAGCCAGCAGCACGTCACCAATCTGTCGCTGTGCGAAGGTGACCGTGGAACCACGAGCACCGGTGTCGAGCACTGGAGCGCGCTTGTACACTTCACCGACATAGGCCTTGATCTTGTCCTTGTCGCCCTTGAACTCTTCGTTTGCCCATGCCCATGCAGCAAGGTAGTTCCAGCGTGCGCCACCGGACGTCTTCGGGTTTGGCGTGACGATCTGGATGTCGCCCTTGACGAGATCACCCCAGTTATGGATGCCCTTCGGGTTGCCCTTGCGGACGAGGAAAACGATTGTGGATGTGTATGGCGAAGAGTTGTGCGGCAGGCGGGTGCGCCAGTCGGCATTGATCTTGCCGCTGTTGGCGACGATCGCGTCGATGTCGCTCTGAAGCGCCAGCGTGACGACATCGGCTTCAAGGCCGTCGATAACCGACCGGGCCTGCTTGCCGGAACCGCCGTGCGACTGCTGAATGGTGACGTCTTCACCCGTGTCGGCTTTCCAATTTTTAGCGAAAGCCTCGTTGAAATCCTTGTACAGCTCGCGGGTCGGATCATAAGACACGTTGAGAAGTTTTGTCTCTGCCGACGCCGTGGCAACAGCACCCAGAGTGAATGACAGGCTGAGCGCGATGGCGCTGAGGCTGGAAAGAAGTTTGGACATCGGTACCCTCCTAGATGCTCTGGGCTTAACACTACTTGTTCAGTCGAGTTGGTCAATCAGGCTGGGCGCGTTCGCAAAAGTGTTTCCTTTCAGGTTACTTCAACGGCAACAAATGCACCGCGCTCTGCGCAAAACACGCAATAAGTAACGTGGAAAATTACCACGACGAGCAAAATCAGTTCGTATTTTTACCGTATTTTCGCCACATCCGCGCTAAAATTTTCCGTGAATGGAATGTTTTTCCTACAACCATCCTCCCCGCCTGCATCTTTGGCGGTTATTGGTTCACCGTACACATTCATCCCTCGAAGTAGAAATCTACAAAAATTACAGAAAATATCGCAAAAACATCTTGCATTTCGAAGCCGAATTGGTTTTATGCGGTGCGGTTGGGCTGATATATTGCGGCCATGGGAGTCTTTTGCGCATATTGCCTTTGAAGGAGAGATATTTACTCTTTAGCGGCGCGCAGAAGCATAGCCATTCCTGTTAAAATTTGCGCATTTCTGGGATTATCCGAGCCAGTAGAGTTCGGACCCGGTGAAATGACCATCAATACCCCGCCACATGCCCTTTCCAGCCACGATGTTGCATCGCTTGATGATACGCTTGCGGGCCTTGATTTGGCGGGACGTCTCGCATGTGTTGCGGGGCTTGGTGGACGTGTGGTGTTTACCACCAGCCTCGGCATCGAAGATCAGGTTATCACGGCAGCGATCGGCACGCATCGCCTGCCGGTGGATGTTTCCACGCTGGAAACCGGGCGTCTGTTTCCCGAAACCGTCAACCTCATCTCTGAAACGGAAGAGCGTTACGATATTAAGATCAAGCGCTTTTATCCTGAACAGGATGACATTGACGCCTATGCCGCGAAATTCGGTCTGAACGGTTTTTATGACAGTGTTGAAGCGCGCCATGCCTGCTGTCATGTGCGCAAGCTGGTGCCGCTGGCCAAAGCACTGGACGGTGCAAGTTTCTGGGTCACTGGCCTGCGCCGTGGCCAATCCGGCAACCGGGCGACAACGCCATTTGCGGAATTCGATGCAGAGCGCAATCTGATCAAAATCAATCCGCTGGCGGATTGGGACATAGACACCATCAAGGCGCATGTCTCCGTGGAAAACATTCCCGTGAACCCGCTGCATGGCAGAGGCTATCCCTCCATCGGCTGCGAGCCGTGTACACGCTCCATCAAACCCGGCGAACCAGAACGCGCCGGTCGATGGTGGTGGGAAAATGACGAGACGCGCGAGTGCGGCCTGCATGTGGCCGACGAGCGTCAAGCTTCCACAATTCCATCAGCTTCTCCCGATAATTGAAATTCAGTATTTGCCGGAGTTTAAAATGTCCAATGCAGTTCCGGAAACGGAAGGCAACAGCGTAAGCACACCCAAGCAGCCGCTCGATCCTCATCTCAAAGCCCTTGAAAACGAAGCCATTCATATTTTCCGCGAAGTCGCCGCAGAGTTCGACAATCCCGTGATGCTTTATTCCATCGGCAAGGATTCGTCCGTGCTGCTGCATCTGGCGCGCAAGGCGTTTTTCCCAGGTCGCATTCCCTTTCCGCTGCTCCACGTCAATACAGGCTGGAAATTCAAGGAAATGATCGAATTCCGCGATAATATCGTCAAGGAATACGATCTCGATCTGATTTCCCACACCAACCCGCGTGGCGAGACCGAAAACGTGACGCCGTTCAGTCACGGTTCGGCGCTCTATACGGACATCATGAAAACCGAAGCGCTGCGTCAGGCACTGGATGCCGGCAAGTTCGACGCCGCATTCGGCGGTGCACGCCGCGATGAAGAGGCCAGCCGCGCCAAAGAACGCATCTATTCCTTCCGCACGCCCGACCACAAATGGGATCCGCGCAACCAGCGCCCGGAACTGTGGAACATCTATAACGGCATGGTTCGTCAGGGTGAGAGCGTTCGCGCCTTCCCGCTGTCCAACTGGACCGAGGTGGATATCTGGCGTTACATTCAGGCGGAAAACATTCCGCTCGTGCCGCTCTATTACGCCAAGAACCGTCGTTACGTCGAGCGTGACGGCATGATGATCCTTGCCGAAGACGAGCGCCTGGAACTGCAACCCGGCGAAGAGGTGAAGGAGGACACGATCCGCTTCCGCACTTTGGGCTGCTTCCCGCTGACCGGCGCCATTCGCTCCGAAGCAAAAACGCTGGACGAGGTGATTTCCGAGCTGGAAATCGCCACCGTTTCGGAACGTCAGGGCCGCGCTATCGACCGCGACCAGTCCGGCTCCATGGAAAAGAAAAAGCGTGAGGGCTATTTCTGATGACACAGAATACCAATGCGCAATCCGCCACCATTTTGCCTTTTGTGGAGCCTGCAAAAGCCGTGAGAGATACACGACCATTGCGCCTCATCACCTGCGGCAGCGTTGATGACGGCAAATCCACCCTGATCGGCCGCCTGCTGTGGGACACCAAGGCCGTGAAGGAAGACCAGGCCGCAACGCTTCACCGCGATAGTGGCAAGCAGAACGATCTCGGCCTGCCCGATTTCGCACTCTTGCTGGATGGTCTTCAGGCCGAACGCGAACAGGGCATCACCATCGATGTCGCCTATCGTTATTTCGCGACTGACAAGCGCGCCTTTATCGTGGCGGACACGCCCGGCCACGAGCAGTACACTCGCAACATGGCAACCGGCGCATCCACGGCCGATCTGGCCGTGCTGCTGGTTGACGCCCGCACCGGCATTCTGGAACAAACCCGCCGCCATGCCACAATCGCAGCGCTGATGGGCATCCGTCAGTTCGTGCTGGCCGTCAACAAGATCGACCTGACGAATTATGACAAGGCCGGTTTCGAACTGATCGCCCATGACTTCCGTGAATTTGCGAAATCGCTCGGCATCAAGCAGATCACCTCTATTCCGATGTCGGCGCTGAAGGGCGAAAATGTCGTTCTGTCTGGCAAGGCACCCATGCCTTGGTATGAAGGCCCGACACTGGCCGAGGCGCTGGAACTGGCGACAGTTCGCACCACGCAGACGGGTGGTTTCCGCCTGCCGATCCAGCGCGTTTCGCGCCCCGGCGAAAGCTTCCGTGGTTATCAGGGCACCGTGGCCGGTGGATCTGTGAAGCCCGGCGATTCCGTCGTCATCCTGCCATCCGGCATGGTTGCAAACGTCAAGCAGATCGTCACCTTCGATCTGGTGCGCAACGCTGCCGTTGCAGGCGATGCCATCACGCTGGTGCTGGACCGTCAGGTGGACGTTTCGCGCGGCGATATGATTGTGTCCATCGAAGCACAGCCGCAAACCGGCCATGCGTTCGATGCGCAGATCGTGGCCTTGCAGCCGGGCGGTATCGAACCATCGAAGCGTTACTGGCTGAAAAGCGGCAGCCGCCGCCAGCGCGTCACCGTGCAGCCCGTGACCCAGCTCGACCTGAAAAATGGCCAATGGCAGGCGCACACGGACACGCTCCCGATGAACGCCATCGGCAAGGTGCGCCTCGCGTTTGACGAAACCGCAATTTTCGACGCCTACGAGCAGAACCGCGCGACCGGCTCCTTCATCCTGATCGACCCTGACACCAACAACACGGTGGCAGGCGGCATGATCAGCGGCAAACGCGCCGACACGGGCAAAATCTCGCAAGGCGAACGGGTCATCGTCTCCCTTCCCGCCGATCTGGCCGAAGCGCTGCTCGCCCACGAGCTCCTCTCCAGCCGCCGCGACGAAGTCGAAGTCCGCCGCGTCAGCGCGGACACGGCATCTCGTTTGATCAACGAGCTGGATTGATAAATCTGGATGACGCACAATAAAAGGCATCGGTCAAAACCGGTGCCTTTTGCGCTTCGAGATATTTTTTACCGCCATACAGCCCAATCTTGTCGATGAGCGTTGCCGCGCAAGCCCCACTACAGTTCAGCAGGATACTTCCGTAGTTAATTTATTCACTGTCCGAATCCGTATATGCGCTGATCGCGCTTCCGGAATTCACAGTTAAACTCGGAACAGGTTCTATGGACGCTTCAATCTCTCTGCAATTGACTGACCGACTTGACTCTGTCGCCGCGAAAATCGACGAAATGGGCATGAGGCTGGATGCCTTGATGCAAAACGCCGAAACGCACGGCGAAATCCAAATCGAAGTGGTGAAGCTGCTGCAACATATGCAGCATGTCCAACTGGAGCTGGACGGCAAAGTCACCGAGCTATCCAACGCCGTTACGACCACCGCCGACGGAAGCTTTCGCAGCGATCTATCAAAAATCGGTCTGGCTTTCATACATGACAGCAGGCAGAAGGCACTTGAGATCGCCTCCTTGAAGCAAAGCGCGAATATCGCCCTGCGCGACCAGACGCGCGGAATTTTTCCAATCCGTACGGTTTTCCTCATCCAGTCCATCCCCATGTGGGATGCGCTTTCGGACGTCTATGATGCCATGGTGGCGGATGACAGGTTCGATCCGATTATCATCTCCATTCATGTCGCCACTCTGGGGCGCGGCGTTTTCGAGGGTGAGGATAAGGTGAGCAGCACATTTTCGGAGAAAGGGATTCCCCATCTTCGCTTCAATATGGACGATTCCTATGCCGCTCTGGATATTCTCAAGGCATTGAAACCCGCCGTAATATTCCGCCAGCAGCAGTGGGATATGGGCGTCCAGCCCGCATTTCGGACTCAGGAGCTTACCTTCAGCCGCCTTTGCTATGTTCCCTACGCGCTCAGTCTCGCAGCGTCGCTGGGCGATCCGGTTGTGACAGATGTTTCGGCGTTCGGCTTTGACCAGCCCTTTCACCGCGCAGCTTGGCGGATTTTTTGCGAAACGCCCAAAATACAAGAGTATTTCCGTTCGTTCGAGCATTCTGACCCAAAGAAGTTTATCACCAGCGGCTTTCCAAAATTTGACCGCTTGCTTGATGACAATAAGGCGCCATCCTGGCCGATTTCTCACAAGGATCGCCAGAACTTCAAGGTCGTATGGGCACCTCACTATTCGCTAGGGACCGGAGGCGGTTTGGGTTTTGGCGTATTCGATCGCATCTGGGAATCGATGTTGTCGTGGGCCAAACAAAGCCCGGATATCGATTTCGTGCTGAAACCTCATCCGGCTCTTTTTGGCAGCGTACTCTCGCCTGAGGCGCGTACGATCATCAGAAACGCATGGAATGATTTGCCAAACTGCACCTTTTCAGAGGAGCAGTACGGGCAGCTCTTTGCCGCATCGGACCTTATGATATCGGATGGACTATCCTTCCTTGCGGAATACCACCTCTTCAACAAGCCATTGGTCTTTTTCGACTCCCAGAATCATGTCGAGTTCAATGGCTTAGGAAAGCTGGCAGAAGCAGCCTCCAGACGCGTCACCACCTTCGATCAGCTCAAGCACGCCGTTCTTGAATACAAGGACGGCAAGGTGTGGGAGTTTGAAGAAGAACGAAAAGCGCTCCTGGACAACATCCTTCCTCATCGCGGAAAAGCCTCTGCCGTCATTCTCGACACGATCGCCGAAGGTATCCGGGACGGTCTAAACTGAAGCGTTCAAACGACGCACGCGATACGTCAGACATAATCAAGCGGAGCCATAAATGAAGACTGTTGGTGTTATCTTGGGTGGCGGCGTTGGCGCGCGCTTTGGCGCAACCACCCCCAAACAGTTCTTGAAGCTGGCAGGTCGTATGGTCATCGAGCATACGGTCGACGTCTTTGAAAAAAGCCCGCATATTGACGAAATTGTCGTCGTGACCCGCTTGGACTATGTCGATCAATGCTGGCATCTCGTCAATTTGAACGGTTGGTCGAAGGTTACGAAGGTCATCGTCGGCGGCAATGAGCGGATGGACTCGACATATTCCGCCATCAAATCCCTGAATGATTATGACGACGGCACAAAAGTCCTGCTTCACGATGCTGTCCGACCATTCGTAACCGAGGAAATTCTGCATCGTTGCGTCGCTGCATTGGACGTATTTCCCGCTGTCGACGTGGTTATTCCGTCGTCTGACACCATCGTTGCCGTCCATGACAATGGCTGCATCTCCAGCATTCCGCCAAGAAGCACGATGCGCAGAGGCCAGACGCCTCAAGCCTTCACTCTCGGCGTGCTAAAGCAAGCCTATGAAAAAGCGCTCGCCGGGGGGCTGAAAGACTTCACATGTGATTGTGGTGTTGTGCGTGGAATGCTCCCCCATCTCCCCGTCGCTACGGTTCAGGGTGCCGACACCAACATCAAGGTCACGACACCCACAGACCTTTTTCTTGCAGAAAAACTCATGCAGTCCCGCACCAGCGACTTGACGAACGAGGCTGATCTCAGATCGCTGGCCGGAAAGAGACTTGTGCTGTTTGGTGGCAGCAGCGGTATTGGAAAGTCCATTCGAGATTTGGCGCTCGTCAACGGTGCCGAAGCCATCGTCGCCAGCCGCTCATCCAACAGCGTGGACGTCGCTGATTTTAATTCAGTGAATAGTTTCCTTGCGAAAGTTGCTTCCGACGATCGCCCGATTGATGCAATCGTCAACACCGCTGGTATCTTGATCAAGCGCCCGCTTTCGCAAATGACCCATCAGCAAATCAACGAGATGGTTGCAATCAACTACCATGGCGCCATCAACGTTGCCTCTGCTGCTCGTGAACATCTGATACGGTCAAGAGGAGCCCTTATCAATTTCACATCGAGCTCTTACACGAGAGGCCGCGCATATTACGCAATCTACTCATCCACAAAGTCTGCGATTGTGAACCTGACCCAAGCGCTTGCCGAGGAATGGCACAATGATGGCATCCGCGTTCACTGCATCAATCCAGAGCGCACGAAGACGCCAATGCGCACCGCAAACTTTGGCATTGAAGACCCGCTAACACTGCTGGACCCGGATGACGTGGCCCGCACCACCCTAACGGCAATCTCCGCCAATTCGACAGGATTGATTATTGATGTTCGTCGAACATCGATTCCGGGCGGCTTGAACTAAAAGCGTATCGCGGACCGCTGAACGCTTTTGCGCGACATGCTTCCACTGAAAATATCACGCCCCTCGGAAAATTGGGTGTGCAAACAAAAAGCGCAGGTCGAAACCCGCGCTTTTTCTATTATTTTCAGCATATTCAGCGTGTAATCAGAAGAAAAACATCCAGATTAGCAATACGACGAAAAACGGCACGCCAAGTGCCCATAAAATCATTGCTCTCAGCATATGTCTTCTCCTTTTCAAGTTGGAGAGGTAACGCGCTGTTTGAGAGAAATGTTCCGTCGTCGATTAGGCTGACAAGGCTGTGGTGGCGCGCCGGGTGGTGCTTCGCTCCATCAGTTCGAGGCCCAGGTTCAGTGTTTTTTCCTTCACAACCCCGCCTTCGCCCAGCGTGATCAGAATGTCGGCGGCGGTGTAGCCCATCTCGAAGCGGGGCACGCGTATGGTGGTCAAGGGTGGTTCGATGGAGGCCGCGAAGTCCACGTCGGTGAAACCGCAGATGCCGAAATCTTCCGGCACCCGGATGCCCAGCCTCTGGCATTCAAAGATTGCGCCGAGGGCCAGATCGTCGTTGTGGCACAGCACACCATCGGCATCCGGCATGGCTTCGATGAAACGTCGTATCAGCCGGGAGCCGAGATGGATACTGGACGTCGCATCATGCCAGATGATGAGACGCTCATCGAACAGCCCCGCCTGCTGCATGACTTCCGTGTAACCCTCTTGACGCAGGCGCACTCTGATATCCTGCCCGCCGCCCAGCAAGCCGAAGCGCCTGTAACCTTGAGATAACAGGTGTCGGGTGGCGACCATGGCCGCCTTCTTGTGGTCCACCGCCACGGCTATGCCGTCCATGGCCAGAGTGGAATCAATGGTCTGCACCACAGGACATTTGGCTTCATTCACCAGCACATTTAAATTTTCGCAGCTCTCAGTGCCAGCCACAATGATGCCCGTGGGGCGCTGTGCCGCAAAGGAGCGTAACTGCCTTATCTCCTCATCAGCATCATAATGCGTGTTGGCGTATTGAATGCGATATTCGGTTCCCCTCACCCTCGCCTCGATGCCGTTCAGCACCGCACTCACCCCCGGGTGCGAGAGTGACGGAAGAAGCACGCCGATAAACGCGCTAGTGCCGCTGGCCAAAGCTCTTGCATTCAAATCTGGAACGTAACCCATCTCGTTGACGACGGCGAGAATATGATCCCGTAGCGCCTCAGACACCTTTTCAGGCTCTCGCAGGGCGCGCGAAACCGTAATCGCGCTCACACCGGTCCTCTTCGCCACATCCTGCAACGTCACTTTCGTTGTGATGTTATGCTTGCTCCGGTGCGGCATATAGGCGCCCTTGATCTGAGAAGATTAACGCAAGAGTTAATCTGAAACGTTACAGCGAGGTTTTTTCTGCTTTTGTAGCAATCGATTACACTATTATTTTTTGTAAAGCGCCACACCTTACCTAACGTAATCCAATGGCTTTCACGTAAAAAATGACGGAAATCTTGCGTAGCCCAAAAATAGTCACGTTGGTTGCGCGTAGCGTAGCCGCGCGTTTAAAGAGTGCCGCATGACGGCACCGTGATCTGTTCTGGTCGATATCGATATTCCCAACGATGCTCAAACGATCATTGGCGTTCAATGCACTGCTGGATCGTCACTCTCAAGAAAGGTGCGAATGCCATCCTTTTCGACGGTGGCAAGAAACTCTTCCCATGCGTCCTTGTCGGTCGTGAAAGCTTCCTCCCACGACGTTACATCATCCTCTTCGCTGACCACGTCCATTCGCCAGTCATTCTGGGTGCCAGCGGGTCGATAAATATCAACGAGGACGGTGACGCCGTCATCTTCGAACTCGCCCGAGAATTCGGAATGCTCCAGTTTTGCTTTCTTAGACATATCAACTTCCTGGGCCAGCTGGCTATTCTGATGCCAAATGTTCGGGATACCTGCACAATGCGCAGGGGTTTCGACACAGCGCTGCAAACGCATTCTGAAACTGTTCACCTATGAGATAGATTTATTATTGGACGAATGCAATCAACAACCAGAAGCCCTTTTATACGAGGACTTTGGCTGGTCGGAGTGGAGAGATTCGAACTCCCGACCCTCTGGTCCCAAACCAGATGCGCTACCAGACTGCGCTACACTCCGTGGCCAACGGCGTGTCTATAGACCAGCCATTCGGCTTCGACAAGCGGCCTTTTTGAAAATTTTGTGACGCGTTTCCAAAGGATGGAAAACACCTTGCCCGACGGGCCACACACACCGCAAAACGTTACAAAAAAGCAATTGTGGCAAAAAATATGCGGCAGAGTGTCATCCTCCCCTGCCGCGGCCCATCAAATCTGCTAGGGGAACATGACATCCGGCAAAAACACCGGACACGGCACAACAAGGATCTTTCGACATGCGTTTTCGCGGCGTAACATTCGCAGGGCTGGCCATTGCCTTGTCCGCCTGCACCACCACACCTTCTATCGCAACCAGAAACCCAGTGGAAACACGCTGGGTTGGCCAGTCGGCAGGCGTATTTTTCGCCAAGTTCGGCCCGCCATTGAGCGATGTGGACTCCGGCGGCACCACAACGTTCACATGGCGTGGTGGTTACAAAACTGCGAAGATTCCGGCCCAGTTTGAAGAGGGCAAAGATGGCAAACGTGGTCGCCAGACTGCGGCTGCACGCACAAGCTATCTTTCCTGCACCGTACAGGTCGTTGTGGGTGACGATTACAAAATCCGCTCCGTTCGCACAGTGTCCGACCGCCCAGGCGTGAACGGACCGAGCTATTGCGCAGAGTTTCTTGCCGCCGAATAAAGACAGGCATCATTGCCTTCACAAAGCCCGCTGCGATCATTCCGGCGGGCTTTTTTATGTCAAAAACAGATGGCTTTTTCGCTGCTTCGCTTCGTCGTATGCGGCGAAAATTGCACCCGCACAGCTGTCATGCGCACAGCGCATCATGTATTATATAAACGATTATAATTCTTGGAAATATATTATCTCTGCCAGTAATCTGGATAGCGCCAGTGAGCTTATGATGCGGAAAACTAAGGCAAAATGTCGCACAGGACATTTTTCCGCCCGAATTTAAACACGCCTCTTCCTCGTTCCTCAAAATCATAGATGCCGCCTCGCCCTCCCCGCGCTCCCACCTGCGTGAGTTGTCTTGGTCGACTGTATGCGTTATTGCGCCGCACAAATTTGAAAATTATCAAGAGGTTAGGAAAAGACGTGATCGAAGATGATAAAGGCAACGGCCTGACCACCGGATTTTCGCACGACAACTTCACCATGAATCGTCGCCAGGTGCTGGGCACGGCCCTTGCCGGTCTGGCCGCAGTCACGGTGCCCGGCGCACCCGCATTGGCGCAGGCTGCGGACAAGAAGGTCGACGTTCTGTTGATCGGCGGCGGCATTATGAGTGCCACACTTGGCGTGTGGCTGCGCGAGCTGGAGCCGAATTGGTCCGTCGAGATGCTTGAGCGTCTGGACGCCGTTGCGCTGGAAAGCTCCAACGGCTGGAACAATGCCGGCACCGGCCACTCGGCGCTTGCCGAATTGAACTACACGCCGGAAGACGGCAAGGGTGGCGTCAAGATCACGCAGGCCGTTGGCATCAACGAGTCCTTCCAGATCTCCCGCCAGTTCTGGGCGTGGCAGGTGCGCAACGGCGTTCTGAAGAACCCGCGCTCCTTTATCAACCACACACCGCATATGAGCTTTGTGTGGGGCGATGAAAACGTTGAATTCCTCGGCAAACGTTTCGAAGCGTTGAAGGCCAGCCCGCTATTTGCCGGCATGGAATATTCCACCGATCCGGAGCAGATCAAAAAGTGGGTTCCGCTGATGATGGAAGGGCGCGACCCCAGCCAGAAAATCGGCGCGACGTGGTCTCCTCTGGGCACCGACATGGAATTTGGCGAAATCACCCGCCAGTTCGTTGCGCATCTGAAAAGCCAGCCAAACTTCAATTTGCAGGTGTCCAGCGAAGTCGATGCCATCGAGCGCAACGCCGATGGCACATGGCGCGTCAGCTACAGCAAGACCACGGACGGCACAGCGCACACGGTGGATGCAAAGTTCGTGTTTATCGGCGCAGGTGGCGGCGCACTGCACCTGCTGCAAATGTCCGGTATTCCGGAAGGTGACGATTACGCCGGCTTCCCGGTTGGCGGCTCGTTCCTCGTCAACGAAAACCCTGACGTAACCATGCTGCATCTGGCCAAGGCCTATGGCAAGGCTTCGGTCGGCTCTCCTCCGATGTCCGTTCCGCATCTCGACACCCGCGTTCTGGGTGGCAAGCGCGTGCTGCTATTTGGCCCATTCGCCACCTTCTCCACCAAGTTCCTGAAGGAAGGCTCCTATTTCGACCTTCTCTCCTCCACGACCATCAGCAATGCATGGCCGATGGTCAGCGTTGGCATCGATGAATATCCGCTGGTGGAATATCTGGCCGGCCAGCTGATGCTGTCCGACGACGACCGCTTTGCAGCGCTCAAGGAATATTTCCCGAATGCCAAGCAGGGCGATTGGCGTTTGTGGCAGGCAGGCCAGCGCGTGCAGATCATCAAGCGTGACGAAGAAAAGGGCGGCGTGCTGAAACTCGGCACGGAAATCGTCAGCGCCAAGGATGGCAGCATCGCAGCCCTTCTCGGTGCCTCTCCGGGTGCTTCCACCGCAGCACCGATCATGCTCAAGGTTCTGGAAAAAGTCTTCGCCGAAAAGGTCGCATCACCAGACTGGCAGGCCAAAATCCGTCAGATCGTTCCAAGCTACGGCACCAACCTGAACGATGACCCGCAGAAGGTCTTTGAGGAATGGGCCTACACCAGCGAACACCTGCAACTGCCAACTCCACCACAGATCGATGTTGCAGCCTTTTCAAAGCCTGCCGCTGCGGCGCCTGCGCCGGTTGCGGTGGAGACTGCTCCGGCAAAGCCGGTGGGTGATTTGGCGCCGTAACCGAGCCAGATCGCTTCGGACGTCGTTTCGAAGCAGCGTGACTATCAAGCGCCGTGCATTTGTGTGTGCGGCGCTTTTTTTGTTTCAGGGTAACGATGGTTGAAACGATTGCGGGCGGAGGCGGATGACCGCAAACACGCCGAAACTCTATTTATTTTTTATGAGAGAAAACATGGCTGGGGCGCCAGGATTCGAACCTGGGAATGCCGGTACCAAAAACCGGTGCCTTACCGCTTGGCGACGCCCCAACAGGGCAGATTGGCGAAACGCCGCTGCCTGAACGGCGCCTGATTAGCAAAGCAGAACGGCAGCGGCAATGATTAAGTTGAAAGAACGGCAATATTTCTTGTGTGTCGGGTGCCAGCTTCATGTTACGTCAGGAAACAACCGGCCTTTAAGGCCATTTTCCGGTGAAAGCGCTCATGAGCAAATATAGTGCCCGTCCACCTGCCATACCCACAACGCTGCTGGATGATGCGGTCGTCCGCATCATCCGTTGGGATTTTGAACCCGGTGCAGATACCGGTCATCACACGCATGGGCTTGGTTATGTGGTGGTGCCGATGACCGATTGTGAATTTCTGATTGAAGAGGAAGGTGGCAGCCGCAGGGTGGATATTGCCAAGGGCGCGGCTTATCGGCGTGAGGCTGGTATCTCGCACAATGTCGTCAATGCGGGCAGCGAGCCGATGTCTTTCATTGAGATCGAATACAAATAAGGGCGCTTGCCAAACCGATGACTGACCCGGAATTCAACCGCGATTTTCAGCCCGCCTATGGCATAGCTATGCCTGTGGCGGACAATGTCCAGCGCATCACCGTCAACAATCCGTCCGCGTTCACCTTTCACGGCACCAACAGCTATATTGTCGGCGGCGAATCCGTCGCGGTTATCGATCCCGGCCCGGAAGACGAAGCGCATTTCCAGGCGCTGATGGCGGCGCTGGAGGGGCGTGAGGTGACGCATATTTTCGTCAGCCATACGCACCGCGATCACTCGCCGCTGGCGAAGCGCTTGAAGCAAGCAACGGGTGCGCGGACGGTGGCCGAAGGGCCGCACCGCGCTGCGCGGCCTTTGCATGAGGGTGAGCGCAACCCGTTTGCCGAAAGCTCCGATATGGATTTTGTGCCGGATATCGCGCTCGGTGATGGCAAAAGCATCTCCGGCGATGGCTGGACACTAACCGCGCTGCACACGCCCGGACACACGGCCAACCACGCTGCCTTTGCGCTGGAGGGCAGCGGCATCGTGTTTTCGGCAGATCACGTCATGGCATGGGCAACCACCATCGTCGCCCCGCCGGATGGCGCGATGAGCGATTATATGGCATCGCTGGCAAAGCTGCTGAAACGCAAGGACCGGCTGTTTCTGCCGGGTCATGGCGGGCCGGTCAATGACCCCACTGCCTTCATGCGCGGCCTTCGCGCCCACCGTCGTATGCGCGAAAAAGCGGTTCTCACCCGCATCAAGGCGGGCGACCGGACGATACCGGAGATGGTGAAAATCATCTACAGAAGCACCGACCCGCGCCTTCACGGTGCCGCCGCTCTTTCCGTTCTCGCTCACATCGAAGATTTGATTGAAAAAGGCGAAGTGCAGACGAATGGCCCACCTTCGCTGACCGGGATCTATCTGCCCGTTTGAGACCACTCAATTATCGTTCAAGCCCTGCATTTCGGCGTCCAGCGCATCGAGATAGGCCTCGGCAATTTCGGCACCCATGCCCAGATCATGCGGGCCGAAGCGGGAGGCGACGCGGACGTCTACCAGGGTTGTTTCGGTGTCTTCCCGCAGGCGAATGAGGATATCGAAGCGCTGGCCCCAGATGAGGGTGCGCACGTCGCCTTGCAACAGCACAATGCCGCTTCCGTTGAAAAAGGTGGGTGCGGGAGCGTCTGCGGGTCTTGCCAAAGGCACGGGCACATTGGTCGGAAGGTCTTCCACCGGCGTGTCTGTCGCGCCTTCCGTCTGGTCTTGCTTGGGAATTCCGGGCTGCACATCCGGCAGCGAGCCGATAAGGCCATCCGTGTGGATGATACGAATGCGCTGCGCTTTCGCCACCTTGCGGGCGGCCGTGTAAACACGGTCTATCGCGCCTTCATAACGGTGTCCTGCCAGGGTTGGATAGGCGGCGGCCTGCAAATCCCGATCGGCTTTCGAGATGATGGCAGGGCGCGGCAGCCATTGCTGGTTGGCGGTGGGAATGGAAAGCCAGTTCGGCGCGTCTGCCACATCTGTGGAGACATCGTAAATCTGTGGTTTTTGCCAATAGAGAAATGTTGCAAAACCGACGATGCCTAAAGGCACGGCAGACAGCACCAGCGCATAAAGCGACCACAAGCCGCCCTTTGCACCGGCAGACCACAGACGCTGCAAGCCGATGATGGCAAGCACGAAAGCGACACCGGCGATGGCGGCGGAAATCAATGCCAGAGAGATGAAGTCGGGTGTGGTCAGTGGCCCAAAGCGGTGCAGCGGTGCGGCAATGAGAAACAGCACGAGCGCCGACAGCCCGAGGTAACGGGAAAGATATGCCGCATAGGACACGGGCCGAACGAAACGCACAGTCATAAAGCGGCACCCGGAGACACGAATTTTGGCGACGATGGCGCTCGAAGCGACAGATGACACTTTGAGGGAATCGCCGGTTCAACAATTCATAATGCGTTTCAGCGCCGAAGGGAATCGCTTCACCCAAAATTGCGGCTTTGATAACGCAACCTTTGCGCCTGCGCGGACTTTTCTACACCGAAGAACAGTCGTATCAGTGGGCTATACAGAGCTGTTGTTACAGGGAGTTATCATCATGCGTATTTCCATCGTTTTCGGCGCGCTTGCGGCCACGCTGGCGTTATCCGCCTGCCAGACGCTGTCGCCGGAAGAGCGGCGAGCGCGTGACGAGGCAACCTGCCGAAGCTATGGGTTCCGCCCCAACACAGACCAGATGGCCGGTTGCCTGCTGGACATTGATCTGGACCGACGCGCCGATGCGCGCGCGTGGCAGGCGCAGGTAAACCGCGATATGTTCTATCGTCCTGTTGTCGTGGAACGCCGTATTATCGTGCAAAACCGCTGATCGGCACCACCTTGGATGGTGTCTCCGTCGGCGCCTTTGCTGCCATGGCAAGGGTTGCCTGCGCTGCGGACAATCTCGCGATGGGAACGCGAAACGGCGAACAGGATACGTAATCCAGCCCTGCATCCTCGCAGAAATGGATGGATGCCGGGTCGCCGCCATGTTCTCCGCAAATGCCGAGTTTCAGCTCTGGCCGCGTCTGGCGGCCACGGTCTGCCGCGATGCGGATCAGTTCTCCAACACCGTCGAAATCCAGGGAGATGAACGGGTCACGCTCGATGATACCCTTGCGCTGGTAGGTATCGATGAAACGGGCGGCATCATCACGCGAAATGCCGAATGTGGTCTGCGTCAAATCGTTGGTGCCGAAGGAAAAGAACTCTGCCGCCTCGGCAATGACGTGGGCGCGCAGGGCGGCACGCGGCAGTTCGATCATGGTTCCGGTCAGATATTCCAGCGTAACGCCGGTTTCCTGCGCAACGGCTGCGGCGACACGGTCGATGACGGCGCGGACATAATCCAGTTCCGAACGAAGGCCGACCAGCGGCACCATGATTTCCGGCACGATGGGAGCGCCGGTCTGGCGAGCGGCTTCCACTGCCGCTTCAAAAATGGCGCGGGCCTGCATTTCGGCAATTTCGGGATAGGAAATGGCCAGTCGGCAACCGCGATGCCCCAGCATGGGGTTGAATTCGTGCAGCGCATCCAGCCGCTGCCGGAACAGCGTTTGCGGTATGCCCATGGCGGCTGCCACTTCCACGATCTCGCCATCTGTCTTCGGCAGGAACTCGTGCAAAGGCGGGTCCAGCAGGCGGATGGTGACCGGCAGGCCGTGCATGATGGAAAACAGCTCGGTAAAATCCTGCCGCTGCATGGGCAGCAGTTGATCGAGTGCGGCGCGTCTGCCCTCTTCATGTTCGGCAAGGATCATTTCGCGCATCACCTGAATGCGGTCACCCTCAAAAAACATATGTTCGGTGCGGCATAGACCAATGCCTTCCGCGCCAAAGGCGCGGGCAGCGCGGGCGTCTGCCGGCGTGTCTGCATTGGTGCGCACCGTCATGCGGCGGGTGGCGTCGGCCCATTGCATCAGCTTGGCGAAATCACCGGACAATTCCGGCTGCGTCATCGGCACTTCGCCCTTCATGACGCGCCCGGACGAACCATCGATGGTGATGATATCACCCTTTTTCAACATGCAACCCACGCCGATCAATACGCCGCTGCGCAAATCCACACGCATGGACCCTGCGCCGGAAACACAGGGAATGCCCATGCCGCGTGCCACCACCGCCGCATGGCTGGTCATGCCGCCGCGGGTGGTCAAAATGCCTTCCGCCGCGTGCATACCGTGGATATCTTCCGGGCTGGTCTCCATGCGCACCAGGATGACGCGACGGCCTTCTGCTTCCGCAGCAACGGCCTCTTCCGAGGTAAACACGATCTCGCCGGACGCAGCACCCGGCGATGCCGGAAGGCCGGAGCCGATGATGGGGCGTTCCACGGATGGATCGATCGTCGGGTGCAGCAACTGGTCGAGCGAGGATGGCTCGATACGGCAGATCGCCTCGTCGGTGCTGATCAACCCCTCTTCCACCATATCGACGGCGATTTTCATCGCGGCGCGGGTGGTACGCTTGCCGGAGCGCGTCTGCAACATCCACAAAGTGCCGCGCTCTATGGTGAATTCCATGTCCTGCATATCGCGGTAGTGGGTTTCCAACCGCCCGCAAATGCTCATGAAATCCGCAAATGCTTCCGGCATCAGCTTTTCCATCGAAGGCTTGTCGGAGCCTGAAACGAGACGTGCTTCTTCGGTGATGGACTGCGGCGTGCGAATGCCCGCGACCACATCTTCACCCTGCGCATTGACGAGGAATTCGCCGTACAGCGCTTTTTCACCCGTCGAAGGGTTGCGGGTAAAGGCAACGCCGGTGGCCGAGGACGAGCCGAGATTGCCGAACACCATGGCCTGGACGTTGACAGCCGTGCCCCAATCTCCGGGAATATTGTGCAGGTGGCGGTAGGTTACGGCGCGCGGGTTCATCCAGCTTGCGAAAACGGCACCGATGGCGCCCCACAACTGCACCTGCGTATCCTGCGGAAAAGGCTGGCCCAGTTCCTCGTCTATCAGGGTCTTGTAGAGCGACACGATATGCTGCCACTCGACGGCGGAAAGCTCCGTGTCATATTCGTAGCCCAGACGGCCTTTTTCATCTTCGAGAATTTCCTCGAAGATTTCGTGATCCAGCCCCATGACCACATCGGCATACATCTGGATAAAACGGCGATAGCTATCCCACGCGAAACGGGCATCACCGGAATCATGCCCCAGCGCCTGAACCGTCTCGTCATTGAGGCCGAGATTGAGCACGGTGTCCATCATGCCGGGCATGGAGGCGCGTGCACCTGATCGCACGGACAACAGCAGCGGATGTTTGCCGGAGCCAAATTTGCGACCGGTAATGGCTTCCATGCCGGCAATGCCGCTGGCGACTTGCAGCTTCAAATCTTCCGGCAACGTGCGGCCGCCTTGGTGATAACGCGCGCAGGCTTCGCTGATGATGGTGAGACCGGGGGGAACTGGCAGGCCGAGGCTCGCCATTTCGGCAAGGTTTGCACCCTTGCCGCCCAATATGGCGATATCGCTCGCGCGTCCCTCGGCAGCACCGTTGCCGAAGGTATAGGCCCATTTTTTCATTCTACGCTCTCCACCCAGAAGCGTTCTGTTTTTTGACCCTTACAGCATTGTCATACTGTTGGGAACGCCAGTTCCACCAAGATTACATCGCAGTGCAGCATAAATGCGGCGGTGGCCTTTGCTCAACCAGAAATAAGCACCCGATTTAAGTGACAGAGTGACGCATTTGTGAGATGCGGGCCGCGCCATCACGCAGTAGTGACGTACTGTTTTTTGGTTGACGATTTTAAGAGATTTAAAATGAAATTGAGCCGCAGAAATCTATTGAAACTTTCGGGTCTTTCCTGTGCATCTGTTGCAATGGCTGGCGCTGTTCGAGCTGAAGGCAACATACCCACCTCATCAATCGCCCTGCCCTTTGCATTGACAACGCCCGTTCACGTCGATCAGGCCGCACTGAAAGTGCGCGATATGGATGCGATGATCGCCTATTACGGCTCGGTTCTGGGTCTTTCCAAAATCGCCACTGACACTGGCAGCGTCATTCTGGGAGCGGGCGGAAAGCCCTTGCTGACGCTGATCCATGCACCGTCAGCGTCCTATGAAAGCCAAAGTGCGGCAGGGTTATTTCACATTGCCTATCTGATGCCGACACGGAAAGATCTTGCCCGGTGGCTGGTGCACGCGGTGACAAACCGGGTGCCGTTGACGGGCGTTGCCGATCACAGTGTCAGCGAAGCGATTTATCTCAACGATCCAGAAGGCAATGGCATCGAGGTCTATAGCGACCGGCCGCGCGACGCGTGGACGTGGAACGGCGGCATCGTCACCATGGGTACGGAACAGCTCGACATCGACAATCTGGTGGCACTGACGGATACCAGCCGCGATGACTATACGCTCGCTCCGCAGGGACTGCGCATCGGGCATATGCATTTGCGGGTCGGTGATGTGGCCAAGGGCAGAACATTCTACGAAAACGCCGTGGGCCTTCAATCGACACGGACTGAAAGAGCCGATGCCGCTTTTCTGTCGTCAGGCCATTATCATCACCATCTGGCGATCAACTCCTGGAACAGCCGAGGCGCCGGCAATCGCGATGCGGCACAAACCGGATTGGACTGGTTTTCGTTGACCGTCAGTGACAAGGGCGTGTTTGCGGCGCAGGAAAAACGGCTGCGTGACAGCGGTTATGGCATCTCTTCCATCACCGGCGGCGTCGAAGCCATCGATCCATGGGGAACGAAGCTGCGGCTGGTGAGCGTGTAAGAAGCGACGTCGGATGCGTCAGGCAACCTCGACAAGCTGTTCTGCCATTTGCAGATCCACGGAGACGAGTTGCGACACGCCCTGCTCTGCCATGGTCACGCCGAACAGGCGGTCCATGCGGGCCATGGTGATGGGGTTGTGGGTAATGATGACGAAACGGGTTTCCGTCGATGCCACCATCTCATCCATCAGGTTGCAATAACGCTCGACGTTATGGTCATCCAGCGGTGCGTCCACTTCGTCCAGCACGCAGATGGGTGCGGGGTTGGTGAGGAACACGGCGAAGATCAGGGCCATGGCCGTCAACGCCTGTTCACCGCCCGACAGCAATGTCATGGTCTGCGGCTTTTTGCCGGGTGGGCGGGCGAGGATTTCGAGGCCCGCTTCCAGCGGATCATCGGATTCGATCAGTTGCAGTTCCGCCGTTCCGCCGCCGAACAGGTGGGTGAAGAGGCGTTGAAACTGCGTGTTGACCACATCGAATGCGGCAACCAGACGTTCCCGGCCCTCGCGGTTGAGGTTCTGGATACCGGCGCGCAGTTTACGCACCGCGTCGATGATATCGTCGCGCTCCTTGATGAGTGCTGCCAGCTTATCCGATAGCTCGGCCTGCTCTTCTTCGGCACGCAGGTTGACAGCGCCCAGCCGTTCACGCTCGATTTTCAGCCGGTCCAGATCGCGCTCCACATCGCGTACTTCCGGCATTGGGGCATCAGCGCCAAGGCCCGTTAGACGGAAGGCCAGATGTGGTTCGACATTCAGCGCTTCACGAATGCGATGTTCGGTTTCCTGCCGTTTTTCGCGGGCGGAAACGAGGCGTTCTTCGGCACGTCCGCGCTTTTCGCGGGCTTCCGCCAGTTCCGACAACGCGGTAGCTGCGGTGCGGTCTGCCTCGCGTTGCAGGTTTTCGGCTTCGACAAGCTGGTCTGCGGCCAGACGACGCGCTTCCTCGGTTTTTTGCAATTGCGTCAGAAGATTGCGGCGTTTCTCATCGAACTCTTCCGGCGCGATATCCAGTTCCGCAAGCTCCTCGCGGGCTTCTTCTTCGCGCTCCCGCAGCGTTGCGATATGGCCGCTTGCGCTGGCTGCCCGCGCCTGCCATGTGGCACGTTCCTGCGCGATGGCGTTGATGCGGCGCTGGTGAGCTTCCGCCTCGCGGTTCAGCCCTTCGTGACGCGCGCGGGCTTCGGCCAACAGGCTGCGATCCGTCGCAACTTCCAGCTGGCTTTCACGCAGACGGAAATCGAGGTCAGAGAGATCGGCGGCCTCTTCAAGCTCAATCTGTGCCGTCTCTTCCTGAACGGCAATCTCGTCGATCTGGCCGCTGATCTGGTTGATCGCTTCGGACACGACATCGCGGCGGCGCAGAAGATCACCGGAGGCTCGTTCGGCCATGGACAAAGCATCCCGGGCCTCGACAAGCTGGCGCGATACAAGGCGGCTGCGTTCCCGCGCATCCGCGAGCTGGCTTTCAGCCATGCGAATCTCATCAGCGCTGGCCGCAAGCTGCTCCTGTGCTTCCTCCAGCGCATACCGCGCCTCTTCGACTTCACCTTCCAGCTCGGC
The DNA here is from genome assembly GCF_033957765.2 of Agrobacterium sp. rho-13.3. Taxonomy (NCBI): domain Bacteria; kingdom Pseudomonadati; phylum Pseudomonadota; class Alphaproteobacteria; order Hyphomicrobiales; family Rhizobiaceae; genus Agrobacterium; species Agrobacterium sp. rho-13.3. The sequence continues at coordinate 470,229 of NZ_CP192774.1, read as the reverse complement.
CAGACGGTTTTTCTGGGCCAGTCGCAGGGCGGCATTGCCGGGTGCATCGGCACCGGTGATATGACCATCCCAACGCAACAGCGCGCCGTCTTTGGTGACGAGCCGCTGGCCGGGTTTCAGCACTGGCATCAAACGCAGCGCTTCGTCGGCAGTGGCCACAATGCCGACCTGTTGCAGCTTGCGTTTCAAGGCATTCGGACCCGACACATGGGCAAGCAAAGACGGCACACCGGCTGGCAGAGCCGGATCATCAGCGCCATCGCCATTGGCCGTCCAGTAGGCCGGGGCAGCGGGATCAAGCGGGCTTTCAAGATCGTCGCCCAAGGCCGCACCCAAGGCCGCCTCAAAACCGCGATCCACTTTCAGCTCCTCCGCCACCGGCGTGAAGGAGCCGGAGGCCGCGCCCGCCGCCAGCATTTTCGAAATCGTCCGGGATTCGGTTTCCAGCGCATTCAGACGGCTGCGGGCCGCATCCACCGGGCCACGCGCCAGTGCTTCGGCAGAGCGGGCTTGCGCAACCGCTGTCTCTGCTTCTTCCACCACGATCATCGCATCTTCGACGGCGATTTCGGCGGCTTCCACACTGTCGCGTTTTTCCGAAGGGTCCGGCAGGCCAGACAGCTTTTGATCGATGTTTTCGATTTCCGCTGCGGCGTCCGATGCCTGCCGTTCGAGCCTCAGCTTTCGATCGGCCAGATCGCGGATGGTGCGTTCCAGTTGGGTGCGGTTGGCAGAGGCTTCGGCGCGTTCTGCTGTCAGTGCTGCAAACGCCTGTTCGCTTTGGGCAAGCTTTGCGGAAGCCTCTTCGAATGCCTCACGGGTTTCTTCCGCATAACGGCCCGAATCAGCCAGAATTTCGAGAATGTCCGCCTCTTCGGAATCCAGACGCGCCAGCACTTCGGCATTGTCGGACACCATGCGTTCTTCGCGTTGAATGTCTTCACCCAATTGCGCCAGACGGCGGGCAAGCTCATCGCGACGACGCAGAATGCGGTTGGATTCTTCATCCAGTTGCGTGCGGGCAATTTGCAGGCGCTGCAAGGCGGCAGCAACCTTGGCTTCGTTCTCACGCAGTTCCGGCAGCTTGAAGCTGGCAATGCCTTGCGCCTTGGCCCGCTCCATCTGGCTTTGCGCTTTTTCCGCCACAACATTGGTCGCCTGATTGAGCGCGCTTTCCGCCTCGCCCTCGGCCTGTTTCGCCTCCACCCAGCGAATATGCAGCAACGTCGCCTCACGGGCGCGGATATCTGCCGACAGCATTTTGAAGCGGTTGGCCTGACGCGCCTGACGTTTCAGGCTTTCGATCTGGCTTTCCAGTTGTGCGGTAACGTCTTCCAGCCGCTCCAGATTGGCCTCGGCGGCGCGCAGGCGCAGTTCCGCCTCGTGACGGCGGGAATGCAGGCCGGAAATGCCTGCCGCTTCTTCCAGCAACTGCCGTCGCGCCTGTGGCTTGGCATTGATGAGTTCACCGATCCGCCCCTGCCCCACCATGGAGGGCGAGCGTGCGCCGGTGGAAGCATCGGCAAACAGAAGCTGCACATCCTTGGCGCGGGCTTCCTTGCCATTGATGCGATAAACGGAGCCGTTTTCGCGCTCGATGCGGCGTGTGACCTGAATTTCATCACTATCGTTGAAAGCGGCAGGTGCGGTGCGATCCGCATTGTCGAGATAAAGGCCGACTTCGGCGGTGTTGCGGGCCGGTCGATTGCCGGAGCCGGAGAAAATGACGTCATCCATGCCGGATGCACGCATGTTCTTGTAGGAGTTTTCGCCCATCACCCAGCGAAGCGCCTCGACAAGATTGGACTTGCCGCAGCCATTGGGGCCGACCACGCCGGTGAGCCCCGGCTCGATGATGAATTCCGATGGCTCAACGAAGGATTTGAAGCCCAGCAGGCGCAGCTTGTTGAACTTCATGCGAGCGCCCTGCAGTCAGAAAAAACGGGCGCACGGAACCATCCGTCGCCCGTTTTTATCCGGTAACGTCTATTTGAGAAGGCTGTCGACCAGAGCCGACATATTTTCAACAGACATATCTCCAGCGTAGCGCTTTCCGTTGATGATGAAGGTCGGGGTCGAGTTGACGCCGAATTCCGTCGCACCGCGTTGCATCGTTGCGTTCACATCATCCAGAAGTTTCTGGTTCGTCAAGCAGGCCTCGAATGTCTCCTGTGAAAAACCGGCCAGTTTCGACATTTGCAGCAGTGCGCCGCGTGCATCCTGCGCCGTTGCCCAGCCCTGCTGCTGCTTGAACAGCATGGAAACGAACGGGTAATATTGCTGTTCCGGTGCGCAACGCGCCAGCATGAAGGCAGCGGCGGCGCGTGGATCGAACGGGAATTCGCGGATGACGAAATAGACCTTGCCCGTATCGATGTACTTCTTCTTGATCTCATCGAACGTCGTGTTGTGGAAATGCGCGCAGTGCGGGCATGTCATGGACATGTATTCGACGATCTTCACCGGTGCATTCACGTCTCCCAAACCGCGGTCTGGCAGCGGGCCGGGCTTCATCACCTCAGCCATGTCCACATTGCCGGAGGATTCAGGCAAATCCTGCGCAAGAGCTACGCTTGGCGCAAATGCGAATGGCAGGGCAGCGGCGACTGCGGCAAAGGCAACGCCACCAAGAAGGCTGCGGCGGGTAATGTTAAGTTCGGCGAAATGCATGAACGCACCTGTGTGTGAAAGACTCTATTGTCTGCAATTGCGATATCGCGGCCATCTGTTCAGAACAAGCGGCCATTCCGTTTCTTTTTGTCAAAGAATTGTGACCAGTCAAGGACAGTGCAGTTTTTCAGCCTGCTTCAAATCGTCCGCCCGCGTGCGCGCTTCTGCAAAACGGCCGTGCCAAGGCGCTCGACAGCCTTGCGCAACGCTTCACTTTCAATGCCGTCCATCATGCCCTCAAGGCGCTTGGCGGCCTCGCCGCGCAACGGTTGCGGCTTGGGACGACGATTGAGCGTTCGCGACACCGGCTTTTGCACAATTCTGATTTGCCGCACAGCCGGAAAACCGAAAAAGCCGTTGATGCGGGCAATCAACTCGCCCTGCGCATGGGTCAGAAAAAGGGCGCGCGCACCTTCGCAGGCAATGGTCAGAACACCCGCCTGATATCCACCACGATCCGGCCCCTCGTCGCGGCGCGGCCAGGTAATTTTCTCAGGCCGGGTGCAATCTGCAAAATCCGCACCGGCAATTTCATCCCACGACCCGAGCAAGGCGGTGCTGATACCGGCGCGTTTTGCCAGAACCGGATCGATGATGCCGTTCGCAATTTCGGCAATCTGGATAACGCCTTTGCGGGGCTTTTTCATTTTGAACTCGTGAACTGGTGGCTTGATCGGCGCAAGCGGATGAACCAAGTATAGGCGCAATACGAGGGCCACAGCAAACCATGCTTCAGAAAATCGAAAACCCGCCTTATGCGGACATGCTGCTGGCATGGTACGACCGGCACCACCGCGACCTGCCGTGGCGCACATCGCCACCCATGATGGCGAAGGGTCTGCGGGCTGATCCTTACCATGTCTGGCTTTCCGAGGTCATGCTGCAACAGACCACCGTGCAGGCGGTGAAGCCCTATTTCGCCAAGTTTCTGGCCCTGTGGCCGAGGGTCGAAGACCTGGCGGCGGCACCAAGTGATGACGTGATGGCGGCGTGGGCGGGGCTTGGATATTATGCCCGCGCGCGCAATCTCAAAAAATGTGCCGAGGCCGTGGCGCGGGAGCATGGCGGTGTTTTTCCTGATACCGAAGAGGGCTTGAGAAAGCTGCCCGGCATTGGTGATTATACGGCAGCGGCGGTGGCGGCGATTGCGTTCAACCGGCAGGCCGCTGTCATGGATGGCAATGTGGAACGGGTGATTTCACGCCTGTTTCTCATCGACGCACCCCTGCCCGGCTCCAAACCGGCAATCAAAGCGAAGGTCGCAGAGATTACGCCCGCTGAACGCCCCGGTGATTTTGCCCAAGCGATGATGGACCTCGGCGCCACGATCTGCACGCCCAAACGCCCCGCCTGCGCGCTCTGTCCGTTCAACAGCCACTGTCTGGCGTTGGCAAAGGATGATCCGCAGCGTTTGCCGGTGAAGGCGGCAAAGAAAGAGAAACCAGTGCGCGTCGGCGCGGCCTTCATTGCCGTGAATGACCATGGCGAAATTCTGCTGCGACGCCGGATCGAAACCGGACTGTTGGGCGGCATGACCGAAGTGCCGACAACCGCGTGGACGGCGCGCATCGATGGCAGCACCGGCACGGAACACGCGCCGTTCGATGCGAAGTGGGAAGCGGCGGGCACCATCGTGCATGTGTTCACCCACTTTGAACTCAGGCTTTCCGTCTATCGCGCCAAGGTTTCTGGTGCGGTGAAACCATCTGCCAATGACGAATGGTGGGAGCCGGTCACAAATCTTGATGCGCAAGCCCTGCCAACGGTGATGAAAAAAGCCATCTCGCAGGCTATTCCGTTGGCGTTCGACGCATCGAACCGAAAAGTGTGAGCGGTTTTCGGATCATTCGATGCGCATTTAAAATCAGCAGGTGAAATGAATGACTGAAATCAAGCATATCGTGTTCGACATCGGCAAGGTTCTGATCCACTACGATCCGCATATTCCCTACAGCCGCCTTATTCCTGATGCTGCGGAGCGGGCGTGGTTTTTCGAGAATGTCTGCACCCACGACTGGAACATCGAGCAGGACCGTGGCCGGACGTGGGAAGAGGCCGAAGCGCTTCTTTTGCAGGAGCATCCTGACCGCGAAGAGATGATCCGCGCCTTTCGCCTGAACTGGCACGAGATGGTGTCCCATTCCTATGATGACTCGGTTGATGTTCTGACCGGCCTGATCGACGCTGGCCATGATGTGACGATGCTGACGAACTTTGCCTCAGACACATTCCGTGAAGCGCAGAAGATGTATCCATTCCTCACCCTCTCACGCGGCGTGACGGTCTCCGGCGATGTTGGCCTGATCAAACCCGATGTGGCGATCTATAAGCTGCACGCGGATACATTCGGCCTCGACCCCGCAAGCAGCATTTTTATCGATGACACGTTGCCCAACGTGGAAGGCGCGAAAGCTGCCGGATGGCAGGCCGTGCATTTTACCGGTGCTGATAAGTTGAAAGCGGATTTGGCTGAATTCGGCATCAAAGCCTGAGAGACGGGATCACTTCACCCATGTCAGACGAAAAAATCTATCTGGAAGGCCATATCGATGTCCCCGTCGAACGCAGAGAGGCTGTGGCTGAGGCATTGCCGCAGCACATAGAGCTGACCCATGCCGAACCGGGCTGCATGTTCTTCGAGGTCGTGCCCAGCCAGGACATCGAAGGACGATATCTTGTCTCGGAAATATTTTCCGATCAGGCCGCTTTCGATGCCCATCAACAGCGTATAAAAAGCTCTCACTGGTTTACGGTGACGCAGGGAATTCCACGCGATTACAGCATTCGCAAAGGCGAATAAACTTCATTAAGCGTGGTGAAAGAGAAGTTCTGGTGCAGGCGAAAATGGCGGTCTTCAACCTGCACCAGTCTAGCCGCGAACGGCCAGATTTCTAAATCTCATTGACGGGAAAGCCGCCGTATTTTTCTGTCCGCATCAGACACTCCGAAAATCCGTTTCGATTTCCGGGCAGATGGGCTTTCGGCTGATTGTGTCTCCCTTGGACCAATTAGCTATAGAGCCATACTTGCTCGAAACTTGTCATGCAATTGATATATTACGGAAAATAAGATTATGATGAACAACAAAAACATCAACGCCCGACGCTCTGGGAGCGTCGGGCGTTGATCTATCTCTGTCCGGGACTGGAGATACGAAACCGGACCGAGTGTGGACAAGGCGCGAGCGGTGGATCGCTTTTTAGCCGGCACTTGCCATTTCGCTGCGGATAACGGTTCTAAGATCGTCGATTGGCTTGAGTGCCTCGCCATCCTCGTAGTGCCAGAATGTCCAGCCATTGCAGGCATCCAGCCCCTGCACTTTCGCGCCAAGGCGATGGATGGAACCGGCAGTGCCGCCAGATGCAATCGTGCCATCGGCGCGTATAATCGCGCTGTAACGGCGCTTCACATCGGTCAGAACCTGGCCGGGGCGAACCAGACCGCTTTCCAGCAGCACGTTGAAAGCAACGCGTGGCTCGGCCTTTTTGCCGGTCATCACGGTCAGCTCGGCCTTGCCCAGCGGCTCGACGGCAGCGATGCGGGCTGACGCGGCATCGATATAATCCTGCTCACGTTCGATACCGACGAAATGACGGCCAAGGCGCTTTGCCACTGCACCCGTGGTGCCGGAACCGAAGAATGGGTCCAGCACGACATCACCCGGCTTTGTGGACGCCATGATGACGCGGGCGAGCAGCGCTTCCGGCTTCTGGGTCGGATGGACCTTCTTGCCGTCATCGCCTTTCAGACGCTCTCCGCCGCTGCAAATCGGGAACAGCCAGTCGGAGCGCATCTGCACATCGTCGTTGGATGCTTTCAGCGCTTCGTAATTGAAGGTGTAGCTTTTGGCCTTCGCATCGCGGCTGGCCCAGATCATCGTTTCATGCGCGTTCTGGAACCGGCGACCCTTGAAGTTCGGCATCGGGTTGGTCTTGCGCCAGACAACGTCGTTCAAAATCCAGAAGTTCATGTCCTGAAGAATGGCGCCGACGCGGAAAATATTGTGGTACGAGCCGATAACCCAGATCGTGCCATTCGGCTTCAACACACGGCGGCAGGCCAGCAGCCAGGCGCGGGTGAAAGCATCATAGGCTTCGAAAGAGGCAAACTGATCCCAATCATTATCGACAGCATCGACAAGCGATTGGTCCGGACGGTGCAAAGAGCCGCCAAGCTGAAGATTGTATGGTGGATCAGCAAAAATAACATCGACGGACTGGCTGGGCAGCGCTTCAAGTGCGGCTACGCAATCACCCTTGATGATGCTGTCTTTCCAGCCATCGCTTTCACCTGCAAGGTCAAAACCGGCACGCCGAAAATCGGCCAGCGGAAACACTGATGCCATAGGTACTCGCTCCATACACTTACTCGACTGAACTGGTCCCTATGGTTACCGAAGATGGTTATCAAAGCCTGAACAAGTGGCGGAAAAGTCAAAATAAACAGGCGATGGAACCAGATGGAGCTTTTAACGTTGTGATTTCGGAATTTTGCGCGTCATCTATATGATGGGTAAGATAAGGGTCGCAGGGGTAATTCAGAATGCGTATTTCGTTGATTGTCATTTCCGTGCTTTTCGCGAGCACGGCGCTTGCACAGCAAGCACAACCACAAGTCCCGAAACCGCAGATCAATGTCAGAACGGATGCCGTGCTTTTTCAGGGCGGGCCTTCGCTTGGCAATAGCGACCGGGTACGGTGGGATTTTTACAAGGCCGATAGCACGGGTGCGCGCAGCGATGAAAACGTGGGCGGCGCTTATGACGCGACGTTCGAAGAGAAAATTCCGCCGGGCAAATATGTGGCGGTGGCGGCGCTTGGCAATATCAGCCGGGATATTCCCTTCGACGTGAAGGACGGCGCGGTGGCCGAGCTGAAAGCCAATTTCGAAGCAGCCCAACTGACCATCATTCCCAAGCGCAGCGCAGACAGCAAGGACGCCGAGCCGCAGGCGCGTGTCGAGATCAAACAGGGCACGGGATTTAGCGACAGCATCTATGGATCAAAGGAAATTTTCGTTCCTGCCGGAGAGCTGAAACTGGAAGGCCGGATTGGTCCGGCCCGTGCCGAGGAAACCATCAGCGTGAAGGCGGGTGAGATCGTCAGCCATGATCTGGTGATCCCAAGCGGCGTTGTCGTGGCCAATGCGGTCTACAAGGATGGCGGCCGCCCCGTTGAAACCGACAATATTCGCTTCGAAACGATTTCACCGACCGAAACTCTGGATGGAACGCGCGAATCGATTGCCGGCACCTATGGCGTCGGCAAGCTGATGCAGATGCCTGCGGGCGATTTCATCATGCGGGCGCGTCTGGGCAAAGTGACCGTGGAAACACCGTTTAAGGTGACTGCGGGTCAACGCACCAATGTGACGGTTAATCTGGACGCCGGCGTGCTGGCGATTTCCGCGCCGGATGCACAGCGTATCGACATCCTGGAAACGACGAAGGATTTGCAGGGCACGCAAAAGGAAGTGTCCGGGCGCTACGGCATCTCGCATCAGGAAACACTTCGCCCCGGAAACTATTCCGTGAAAATTACCTATGACAAGAAGACGCAGCGCGAACCGAAAGAAGTCAGCGCAACGGTAACGGCATCTGAGCGCACCGAATTGAACATCACGCAGTGATGTCCGCGGGTTGAGGCGGTGCGACTTTTGCGCCGCTGAAATCTGCGGCGGAAACCCGGTCGCAAAGGTTGCTCCACTCACAGCCTGAACAGGCGGCGCGTCTGTCGTCACTCGAAAACCCGGCGCGAAGCGTGCGGATATGGGCTTCGTCCGGGACGATGCGGCTTCCGATAACAAGCACCTTGCCCACAAGCAAAGACACCGTTTCCAGCGCTTTTGCATCTCGCACCACCACACTTTCGTTGAAGCAGTGGGCGGTTTTGTCTGGCAGCAATGGCGCACAGATATCGTCCGGCCCCGAGACGATTTCGATCTCTTCGCCCCGGTTCAGCCGCCTGGCCACACGGTCATAATTGACCGTGAAGCCGGGCGTGTAGCCTTTGCCAACATAGGTCAGCATACAGAGCAGGTGGTGCGCCCTCAGACGAACCGTCACTTGGCGCTTTCTGTGCGCAACGCGATGACTTTGAGAACCGCAGCGGCAAGAGCCGATTTCAGCACGGCACCCAGGATGAAGGGCGCGACACCTGCGATCCACGCCTTTTCAGCACCCAGAAGGCCAGAGAGCCATAGCCAGCCAAGGGTAAGGCCGAGTGCATTGGCGGCAAGATGCAGGAGGAGACCAGCAACGGGGCGATGTCCGTTGATGCCCTTTTGCGTCAGAAAGCCAACCAGTGCGGCCATGATGGGGAAGGACACGAGGTAACCGGCGGTCGGGCCGACGAAAGGTGCCAAGCCGGATGACGCGCCTGCCAGAACGGGAAGGCCGAGCATGGCTTCACCCAGCCATGCCAGCACGGTCAAAGTGCCGAGCCGCCAGCCATACAGCGCACCAACCATCGTGACCGCAAAGGTCTGCATGGTGATCGGCACCGGGATCATCGGCACGGAGATTTTTGAGGCCAGGGCCAGCACCATCGTACCGGCCATAACGAACATCGCCTGCTGGACATAGGACTTGGTGGAAAGGTCGAAAAAGCCGGGTGTCGCGGCACGCACTTGAGCAGTCATCACGTCTTCCTTTTTAAATTATAGATAATCGATAAAGACGTTATGATTGATAACCGAAAAAACTACGAAATCCAGACGCAGATCTGAAAATTCGCATACAGGTGTGCGCCCTATGTGGACAGCGTCCGCATAAATCTCATAATTTCAATAGGATGTAGTCAAATAAAATTATCTATAATTTATCCGACGATTGCGAATGCGTCACGTGTCGAGCCGGTTGCCGTACGAATTGCCGTGCGGCCAATCCATTGGACATGACCATCCAGAACTCGAATTGCTTCCTCTGCACGGTTGCCACGAAGCGCATCGATGATGGCGCGGTGGTCTTTGTCGGTGCGTCGCTCCCACCCTGCCCGCCATGCGGAAAACAGAAAACGGGCGCTGGCGGCGTGCAATCCGTCGATGGCTTCCATCAGACGCGGCATATTGCAGGGCGCGGTAATCAGCCGGTGGAAGCGGCGGTTTGCCTCTTCCCACTGCCGCACATCCATCGCCTTGTCCCCTTCCAGCGTGGCCGCTTCGGCCTCATCCAGAATGGCGGCGGTCATATTGGGAATGGCATGGCGAAGCGCCAAGACTTCCAGCGCGGCCCGCATTTCCGCCACTTCCCGCACGTCCGCCAAACCAAAATCCGCCACCCGCACGCCCCGGCGTGGAATGCTGACGGCAAGTCCCTGCGCTTCAAGGCGACGAAATGCTTCGCGCACCGGCACATGCGATGCGCCAAACTCTTCGGCAATATGGTCCTGCCGCAGCCGTTCACCAGGTGCCAGCTCACCGCGCACGATGCGATCTGCCAGCGTGCGGCTGATTTTTGCAGCAATGGTGTCTTCGGGTTTGCTTTTCGGAGTCTTGGCCATGATTTGACATAAGGCGCGGCGTAGAGATTGTCGAGCAAGCTTCTCCTGCTGCACGGCTCGTTTGCAAGGCCATCGGTTGAGCTTGGCGCTTAGTTAGTCTAAAAGCGCTCAAATCTTCCAATTCCCAATCGTTAAGGAGAGCCCATGAGCGGCTTCGACCTCATCATTTTCGACTGCGACGGCGTTCTGGTCGATTCCGAAATCATCGCCGCACAGGTCGAGTCGCGTCTGCTGACCGACGCTGGCTACCCCATCTCCACCGAGGAAATGGGCGAGCGCTTTGCGGGCATGACATGGAAGAACATTCTGCTGGAAGTGGAGCGCGAAGCGAGCATTCCACTGTCCGCCTCGCTGCTGGAAAAATCCGAAAAGCTGCTGGATGCCCGCCTGGAGCGTGATGTCAAAGCCATCGAAGGCGTCAAGTTCGCGCTGTCGAAGCTGACGACGCAGAGCTGCATCTGCTCCAACTCCTCCAGTCACCGACTGGATATGATGCTGACCAAGGTTGGTCTGAAGCCCTATTTCAACGGGCATATCTACTCCGCCAAAGACTTAGGGCCTGATCGCGTCAAGCCAAAGCCGGACATCTTCCTGCACGGCGCCAAGCAGTTCAACGTTGCGCCTGACCGCGCCATTGTCATCGAAGATTCGGTCCACGGCATCAAGGGCGCCCGCGCCGCAGGCATGCGCGTCATCGGCTTCACCGGCGCATCCCACACCTACCCAAGCCACGCCGACCGCCTGACGGATGCCGGCGCAGAAACCGTGATCTCCCGCATGCAGGACCTGCCCGCGACGATTGCAGCGCTGTCCGAATGGGCTGGCGTGGCCTGAGTTGCCGCACTGCCTTTTTTATGATTTTTGTAACCGCATTGATATTTTAATAAATGTAGTTACATTAATTCATGAAGATTGTCTGGGACGAGCCTAAGCGGCTGGCCAATATCGCCAAACAGGGCTTTGATTTTGCCGACATTGGCGATTTTGACTGGGAAGACGCCATGGTGGTGGAGAGCCAAGCGGTTGAATTTAACCAACGGCGCTTCAAAGCTGTTGGATATTGTCGCGATGGCACTCCTGCCATCATCTTCGCGACGCTCGGAGCAGAGGCGATATCCATCGTCAGCTTCAGACGGGCCAGCGAAAAGGAAAAAAGAAGGGCGCTTCCATGGCAAAGACCCCAGAAGTGAAACGGTTTCAAGCCGGCAAAGGCTATAGCGAAGCCGACTGGAGCGCAGTGGACTTTCCTGAGATGACAGATCAGGAGCTTGAGACCGCACGTCCTGCAACAGAGATTTTGCCCGCTGAATTTTTCAAGGCGATGGAAGAGCAACGAAAGTCCCGTGGACGCCCGGCTCTGGAAAGTCCAAAAAAACAAGTCACGCTTCGGCTTGACGAAGACGTTATTGCCCGTTTCCGCCAGAGCGGAAAAGGCTGGCAAGGCCGCATGAATGAGGCCCTGCGCAAAGCGGTTGGCTTATAGCCTTATTAGCCACCGAGATTACCGGATATCCAATAAAAGCGCCCTGTGGTCTGACACCTCGGGCTCTTTCACCACGTCGAAATGCGCGACGTCCACATTTGGCGTCACCAGCATGTAGTCTGCGTAGCGTTCTGGCTTGCTGTAATGCGACGTGCGAGTATCGGTAAAGCCTCGCGTCGTGACGAGGTCAGTCAGACCCAGTGTGCCGAGAATTTCGAATGTGGCGCTGAATGGCAGCACGTTGAAATCTCCGCAGGCCACGATCCTTTCATTCGGACGGCGAACGCCCTCTATCAAACCACGCAGTGCTTGCGCCTGCGCAAGTCGTTCAGGATTATCCTGCTTTCCAGATGGAATGCGCAGGCCGTGCATGTGCGCAACCACGATCGTTCGGGAATCTTCAATTCCAAACAGACGCAAGACATGGGCGTGTCTTGATCGAGGGTGATCGCCCCATCCGTGCGCCGAAAAATCTCCGTGGACGAAATCCATCGCTTGGCCGATCACGGCGTAAGATCGCCGCACCAGCGTCGCCAGACCAAAGCCGGTCCACACAGGGGCGTCACCGTCATAGAGTTCGCCGCGCATGGACTGGCAGAAATGGATATCGTGCTGCGGAAACGCGGCGCGCAGCTCTTCGAACATATTGCCGCGTTGTTGCAACTCCACGCCGTGATCGCGATACACCAGCCAATCGGACAGGCGTTTTTCGCTGCGGATCACTTCCTGAAGGCAGATGACGTCTGGATCAACGTCCTTCAGATAAGCGACCATCTCATGATGAAAAGTGCCGCCCCACGCATTCAAAGACAGGATACGCAAAGTTTTTGTCTTTCATGCAACTGGAGAAAAGCACGTCGTATCCTGCACCTTAACCCCGGCGCGCCCTCTTCGGCGCAGCCTTGGAGCCCGTTTCATCAAACGAGATGAACACGCTCGTCTGGCGGGATGCCCCGCCGGGTGCATTGGGAATGGCGACGTTGGGGTTGTTGAAGATGAACTGCGTTCCTGCCGAACCTGCCGGAAGGTCGACCGCGAAATTCGTGACCTGCGAATAAATCTCGCCATCGCCGTCCTTCACCGTCACGCGGATTGGCAGGGTGATGCGGCCAGGTTTGGAGAGTGGACCGGGAACGAGGCGGCCTTGCGCCAGAACGTTTACCGTCAGTGTCGATTCACTCATGCTGCATGAGCGTGTCGTATCGGAAAGAGACGCCTGATAGATCAGCTTTGTCGGATCATCCTTCGCGCCGCCTGCGGCAACACGGTGCACGGCATTTGCGTCGAGAATGGTGATCGTCGGGCAATTGGCCTGCACGACCGGGGCCGTCGCCGTCGCGGCTGGCGGATTCACGGCCAGCGAATCCGTTGGATTGGAAGAGTTGCAACCTGCAAGCACGGCCAGAAGCGATATGGTGGCGGACAAACGTACAATATTCCGTGTCACTCTGTTCAACCCTTTAAAACTATCCCGATACAGGACCGGAGAACCTATTTATTGGCCTTTCATGCCTGTCGGCGATGGTCTATAGCAGCGGCGCTGGAAAAAATCGATTGGTTGTGTTCGGATTTGCTCTAAATTTGCAAAATGCTTCCGAAACCCGAGACATAAAGGCTTCCAGAGGTTAAGCGGCTGACGATATTTGCCTGAAAGACGGACAAGGGACACTCTCGTGGAATATGTATCGACCAGGGGCGGCGCCCCTTCGCTGGGTTTTTCCGACGCGCTTCTGGCGGGTCTGGCGCGTGATGGCGGACTTTACGTTCCCAGCAAATGGCCGACCATGTCAAAAAAAGAGATTCGTGCGCTGCGGGGCAAGTCCTATCAGGATGTCGCTTTCGAGGTGCTTTACCGTTTTACCGGCGGCGAAATTCCGGCTGATACATTCCGCGCCATGATTGACGATGCCTATGCCACCTTCCGCCACCCCGCCGTGGTGCCTTTGGTGCAGACCGGCCCGAACTCCTTCATTCTGGAGCTTTTCCACGGCACGACACTGGCGTTTAAAGACGTGGCGATGCAGCTTATCGCCCGCCTGATGGACTACACGCTGACTGCGCGCAATGAGCGCGCCACCATCGTCGGCGCAACATCTGGTGACACAGGTGGCGCCGCCATCGACGCCTTTGCGGGCCGTGAGCGCACCGATATTTTCATTCTCTTCCCGCACGGCAAGGTGTCGCCGGTGCAGCAGCGCCAGATGACCAGCTCCACGGCATCCAACGTTCATGCGGTTGCCGTTCATGGCAATTTCGATGACTGCCAGAACCTCGTCAAAGACATGTTCAATGACGTGAAGTTCCGTGACAGCGTCAAGCTTTCCGGCGTCAACTCCATCAACTGGGCGCGCATCATGGCGCAGGTGGTCTATTATTTCACCGCGGCCCTTTCGCTGGGTGGACCGGACCGCAAGGTGTCCTTCACGGTTCCAACCGGCAATTTCGGCGATATTTTTGCGGGCTATGTTGCCAAGCAGATGGGCCTGCCGATCGATAAGCTGGTGGTTGCCACCAACGATAACGACATTCTGGCACGCACGCTGAAAACCGGTCGTTATGAAATGCGTGGCGTGCAGGCAACGACGTCGCCGTCCATGGATATTCAGATCTCGTCCAATTTCGAACGCCTGCTGTTTGAGGCCTATGGTCGTGATGCGTCTGCCGTCAAACGCTCCATGGATGGGCTGAAACAATCGGGTGCTTTCGACATTCCCGAAAAGGCGATGAAGTTCATCAAGCGTGACTTCCGCGCTGGTCGTGCAACGGAAAAACAGGTTGCCGAAACCATTCGCGAGACCTTGGCGCAGACCGGATATCTGCTTGATCCACACACGGCAACAGGCGTTTTTGTTGCGAAAAAGTATGAAAAATCAAGCAGCCCGATGGTGACTTTGTCCACTGCGCATCCGGCGAAATTTCCAGCGGCTGTAAAATCCGCTTGCGAAATCGATCCGGCGCTTCCAGTATGGCTTGCTGATCTTATGAACCGGGAGGAGCGTTTCGATATTCTGGATGCTGAGCTGGACGCCGTACAAACGTACATCGGCAACCATGCTCGCGCCAAGGTTTAAGAAGCGCGGAAAGACGTAAACATGAATGTGAATCTGACCCGGCTTTCCTCTGGGTTGACGGTTGTCACGGAAAGAATGCCACACCTTGAAAGCGTTGCTCTCGGGGTGTGGATCAAATCTGGTTCACGCAACGAGACCGATGGCGAGCATGGCATCGCCCATCTTCTCGAACACATGGCCTTCAAAGGCACGGCGCGGCGCACGGCACGGCAGATTGCTGAGGAAATCGAGAATGTCGGTGGCGAAGTGAATGCCGCGACATCGACCGAAACCACATCCTATTACGCCCGCGTTCTGAAAGACCACGTTCCTCTTGCCGTCGATATCCTTGCCGATATTCTGACGGAATCGGCCTTCGATGAGGCCGAGCTGGAGCGGGAAAAGCACGTCATTCTCCAGGAAATCGGTGCTGCAACCGATACGCCTGACGATGTGATTTTTGACAATTTCTCCGGTGTCGCCTACCGCGATCAGACCATCGGCCGCCCAATTCTTGGCACACCGGAAACCGTACAATCCTTCACCACGGATCAGATCCGCCATTATCTGGCCCGCAATTACACGACGGATCGGATCTATGTGGTTGCCGCGGGCGCGGTCGATCACGAAACATTCGTGAAGCAGGTTGAACAGCGTTTTGCCGGTCTGCCGCAGTTGCCAGTGGTAACGCCCGTTCTGGAAAAAGCCATCTATACCGGTGGTGAAATTCGCGAAACACGCGATTTGATGGATGCGCAGGTTCTGCTCGGTTTCGAGGGCAAGGCCTATCACGCCCGCGATTTTTACTGTTCGCAAATTCTTGCCAACATTCTGGGCGGCGGCATGTCATCGCGGCTGTTTCAGGAAGTGCGCGAATATCGTGGCCTGTGCTATTCGGTCTACGCTTTCCATTGGGGTTTTTCGGACACCGGTATTTTCGGCATCCATGCCGCCACCGGCAGCAATGATCTGCCGGAACTGGTGCCTGTTATCATCGATGAGCTGCGCAAGTCTTCCCAGGAAATTCATCAGTCGGAAATCGACCGCGCCCGTGCGCAAATCCGCGCTCAGCTTTTGATGGGCCAGGAAAGCCCTGCGGCACGTGCCGGGCAGATTGCACGGCAGATGATGCTGTACGGTCGCCCCATTCCCAATGACGAAATGATGCAGCGTCTGGGCGATATTACGACACAACGCCTGACCGATCTTGCGGGCCGCCTGTTTTTCGATAAAGTTCCAACATTGTCCGCTATCGGCCCGCTGGAAAACCTCGCGCCGCTGGCAGACATTGCGGCCGAGCTTTCTGCGACGCCATCCATCAAAATTCAGGCAAACGGCTGACGGCAAGGGCATGTGTCCGCGGCAAGGGGGATGAGGTCTGACCTTACATGCTGCGTTTTCTTTCCCGATATAGCGACACGCCAGAACTGCGCAATGCCGAGTATCTGCTGAGATTGCCGCGCTATTCCGATTATAGGCAGTGGTACAGACTGCGCTCGGAAAGCCGGAAATTCCTGCAACCCTGGGAGCCGACATGGCGCGCTGACGAGCTGACCGAAAGTTCTTTTCGTGTGCGCGTCACGCGCAATGGACAGGAATTTTCCTCCGGCATGGCGGTGTCTCTTCTGCTGTTTAAAACCGATGGCACGCTGCTGGGTGGCATCACCATCGGTTATATTCGCCGCGGCGCTGCGCAAAGCTGCATGATTGGATATTGGATAGGCGAGGCTTATGCGGCCCAAGGCCATATGTCTGCCGCATTAAAACTGGTAATACCCTACATCTTCAACGGACTTCAGTTGCACCGAATTGAGGCAGCCTGTATTCCAGAGAACTTCAAAAGCATACGGCTGCTTGAAAATGCCGGATTTCAGCGGGAAGGTCTCTTGCGGGAATATCTGAAAATAAACGGTGAGTGGCGAGACCATGTCATGTTCTCCCTGATCACCGACACACAAAATCCCGACGGGACGCAAGTTGGATAAATGACAGACATCAACCTCGCGTCGCGTTTTTTTGGACGTTTTATGGCCGCAGTGCGCCTTATGCCGCTGTTGTTGCTGTGCCTGTTTTTCGCAGATCAGGCGCGCGCTTTCGAGCCGGTGAAAATTTCCCGCGACGACACGGCGCTGGATTTGACCGCAACGACCGATATCTACGCCAATCAGGGTGAAGCGTTTCAGGTGTCCACCGCCCCCGGCCCGGATGGTATTCGCCGGCGCATCGAAGTGCGCGCCAGCTCTCCTGCCCACCAGGGCGATTGGGCAGTATTTGCGCTTGCCAACGTGTCGGAAGAACAGCTCGAGCGCGTGATCGTCGCGCCGCATTTTCGTCTGGTAAACTCCAAACTGTTTTGGCCGGATCTCGGCTCACAGCGCATCATTGCCATCACACCGAGTGAAGGTTTCGCGCTGGACCGCCAACCCAGCGCGGATGCGGACGTGTTTCGCATCACTTTGAACCCTGGCGCGGTAATTACCTTCGTGGCCGAACTTTCAACGCCGCAATTGCCGCAGATTTACCTGTGGGAACCTGAAGCCTATAAAGACACGATCAACGCTTTTACGCTCTATCGCGGCATTGTTCTGGGCATTTCCGGCCTTCTGGCGGTGTTGCTGACCATTCTTTTCGTGGTCAAGGGAACCTCCGTTCTGCCAGCCTCGGCAGCGCTGTCATGGGCGGTTCTGGCCTATGTCTGCGTCGACTTCGGTTTTCTGGAAAAGCTGATTACCGTCACCTCCAGCGACGAGCGAATATGGCGAGCGGGGGCGGAGGTCGCACTCGCATCTAGTTTCGTGGTGTTCCTGTTCACCTATCTGAACCTCAACCGCTGGCACGCGCATCTGGGTTACGCGACCTTTGCGTGGATCATCGGCCTTGGCGCGCTGTTTGGCGTGGCCATCTACGATCCATCCATTGCGTCAGGCATTGCCCGCCTGTCCTTCGCGCTGACGGCAACCGCTGGCATCGTGCTGATCGTGTATCTCGGCTTCAACCGTTATGACCGCGCAATTCTGCTGGTGCCTTCCTGGGCGCTTATTCTTGTCTGGCTGTTTGGAGGCTGGCTGACTGTCACCGGGCAACTGGACAATGACATTGTTCAGCCCGCCCTCGGCGGCGGTCTGGTTCTGATCGTGCTGCTGATTGGTTTCACCGTCATTCAGCACGCCTTTGCCGGCAGCGCCTATCAACAGGGTCTTTTCTCCGATCTGGAGCGACAGTCTCTCGCTCTGACCGGCAGCGGCGATACGGTTTGGGATTGGGATGTGACGCGTGACCGCATCGTCACCACACCTGATGTCTCCATCAAGCTCGGCCTGCACCCCGGCACCATGCATGGCGCGGCGCGCAACTGGCTTCCCCGCCTGCACCCGGATGACCGGGATCGCTTCAAGGCGACGCTGGACGTGTTGCTGGACCACCGCAAAGGTCGCCTCAACCACGAATTCCGCATTCGCGCCGAAGACGGGCATTTCCACTGGCTGCAAATTCGCGCCCGCCCTGTGCTCGGCTCCAACGGCGAAATCATTCGCTGCGTTGGCACCATTACAGATATTACCGAGCAGAAAAACTCGATCGAACGGCTTTTGCAGGATGCGCTGAGTGACAATCTGACCGGCCTGCCGAACCGTCAGGTTTTCCTCGACCGCCTGCAATCTGTCCTCAATCTGGCCCCGGATGGCGAGACCGTGCGCCCTACGGTGATGGCGATCGATATCGACCGCTACAAGCTGGTCAACGATACGCTGGGCATTGCCGCTGGCGACAATATTCTGATTGCGCTCACACGCCGCCTGCGCCGTCTGCTGAAACCACAGGACACGCTGGCACGCCTGTCCGGCGATGAATTTGGCCTGATCCTCGTGTCGGAACGCGACCCGCAGCGCGTGGCGGATTTTGCCGATGCGGTGAACAAGGCGATCATGGTGCCGATCAATTTCGCCAACCGCGAAATCATCCTCACCGCATCCATCGGCCTCGTTTCATGGATCGATCAGCAGGAAAGTGCTGCCGGTCTTTTGAGCGACGCCGAGCTTGCCATGTACCGCGCCAAGCGCGCGGGCGGCAACCGTGTCGAGCCGTTCCGTCCCGCCTTCCGCACCTCCGGCACCGACCGCCTGCAAATGGAAAGCGATCTGCGCCGCGCTATCGAGCGCAAGGAACTGTCGCTGGCCTATCAGCCGATCATCAAGCTGGACAATGGCGATTTGGCCGGTTTCGAAGCGCTGATGCGCTGGGAACACCCCAAGCGCGGCAATATTCCGCCGAGCGAGTTCATTCCCGTGGCGGAAGCGTCCGGCCTTATCGAGCCGCTTGGCATGTTTGCGCTGGAACGTGCCGCAACCGACCTGATGGACTGGCAACACGCCATCGACAAGTTGCCGATTTTCATCTCGGTCAATATTTCCAGTGCGCAGTTGCTCAACAACGAGCTTTACACCGATGTCCGCAGCATGTTGCAGCGAACCCGTTGTAACCCGAAGCAGTTGAAGCTGGAGCTGACCGAATCCGTGGTGATGGAAAACCCGGAACAGGCGCGGCTTGTGCTGGCGAAGCTCAAGGAAACGGGTTTGAGCCTTGCTCTGGATGATTTCGGCACCGGCTACTCATCGCTTGCCTATCTGACGCGCTTCCCGTTCGACACGATCAAACTGGACAAGGCACTGGTTGCCAACACCAGCGATAAACGCAACGTGCTGCTGCGCTCCATCATTGCCATGGCGCGGGCGTTGGAAATGCAGGTCGTGGCCGAAGGCATCGAAACGCCGGAAGATGCGGCTGAGCTTGCCCGTATGAACTGCCATTACGGGCAAAGCTTCCTGTTTGGCACGCCAGACACCGGCGATGCGGCGCTGAAGTTGCTGCGCGAGCGTTTTCAGGTGGTCAAAAGGGCCTGATTCTGCTCTTGAGGCTGCTGAAACACGGATTGGAAGTTGCTTTGCTGCTGCGACGCGACATTGCCATGCAGCAAGTCGTGCATGAATTGCAGCTTGTCGACAACAGCGGGCGTTAGCACGAACGGATAGAGATCCGCCTCGCCCATGCTGCGCTGCATGGAGTTGAGCGCGACGCTGAGCGGTATCCACGCGTTGACCAGTTGCTGGGCGCTTCTTGCCCGGTAGGGCTCAAACGCCACATCCGCATCCAGTTCCTGATGCCCCTCCGGCTCAATGGCGATGCCGAAGGCGTGCGCCGTTTCCAGCGTATCGACGATGTGCAGGTAATGCGCAAAACATTCCGCAAAATCTTCCCATGGATGCACGGAGGCATAGGAACTGATGTAGTTCTGCTGCCAGCCGGGCTGCGGCCCCTGTTCGTAATTGCGTTTTAACGCTTCCCCATAATCCAAGGTATCATCCCCAAACACGGCGCGGCACGGCTCCAGCCGGTTGGCATCCCGCACCAGTTTGTTCCAGATGAAATGCCCAACCTCATGGCGGAAATGACCCAGCATCGTGCGATAGGGCTCATTCATGTTGCTTTTAATCTGCTCACGCGTCGCGTCATCCGCTTCTGCGGCGCGGATCGCGATCAGACCTTCATCATGGCCGGTCATGGCGGGAATGATCGATCCGTCGGGTGCTACTTCATCCACCAGAAAGTCAAAAACCAACCCGCCCTGTGGGTCCACATCACGGTTGGGGTGCGGCAGGTTCAGGCGCAGCATGGAATAAAACAAATGGCGTTGCGCCTGGCTCAACCGCCGCCATTGTTCGATGCCCTCTTCCATCGACGTATCCGGCACCAGCCTGTTGTGGCTACATGCGGGGCAGAACTTGTTTTCGCTTTCCGCCGGAACGGACCAATTGCAAATGTCATTCACTTCATTGGCGCAAAAACGGATTGTTTTTTGTGGCCTGGAAACAAGCGTCCAGTTGGGCTCCCCCGCCGGTTCCAGCGCCTCCATGGATAATGTTTCAGGCACGAAGACCAGTCTGTGGCCGCATTTTACGCAAGATCGATTGTCGAAATGAACAGGCTGCCCGCAGGCCGCACATGAAAAAAGCTGCATTTCCCGCTCCTGAACGCGCGCACGGAAACGAAAAGCATAATGCGATTTTCGACCTATCCGGCGCCAAAAAGAAATATGAAGAATCAGAGATAGAAAAGCGCATGTGCCTTCATGACACATGCGCTTTGGATGGGACCTCTACCGCTCAAAACTGAACGGACGGGATTGATTATAGGCGGTCAACAGTACCCTTGACGGCATCTTTGGCCTTGCCGGTTGCGGTCTGGACCTTGCCCTTAACTTCCTGTGCAGCACCTTCAGCCTGCAAACGGTCGTTGCCGGTTGCGGAACCCACACCCTGCTTCACCTTGCCAGCAACTTCGTTAGCCTTGCCAGCGATTTTATCAGATGTGCTACCCATGATATTCTCCCTAGTTTTTTACCAGACTTGGCGCTGGCAACCGGGGTAAAAACGTCAGGATTCCGTTTTGGTTCCGCTAAATTTTAATTGCCTCACGCATGACCGGCTTGCGCGGACAACATGCGCGGATCGACACCCATAAGGCCAAGCGCGCGCTCGTACTTATTATCCAGTGTCCGATCGAAGATCAGGTCTTCGGATGCCGGGCAATTCAGCCAACCGTTGTTCGATATCTCGTTTTCCAGCTGTCCCGGTCCCCAACCGGCATAACCCAGCAGCATGGTGGCTCTGTCCGGCCCACGCCCGCTGGAAATGGCGCGCACGATATCCAGCGTCGAGGTCAAAGAGATATCATCACTGACCGGAATGCTGGAATCGCTGCTGTAATCATCCGAATGCAGCACGAAACCACGACCGGATTCCACCGGCCCACCGCACTGGATGGGAAAGTCACGGGTGCGGTTTGGCAGCATGATGGCGTCGTTACGGTCCATCATCTTCAGATGCAGCAGCACATCGGTAAAGGTAATCTGCTGGGCGCGGTTGATGATGAAGCCCATCGCGCCCGCATTGGAATGGGCGCAGATATAGACCACGGAACGCTCAAACGACCCGCTCTCCAGTCCCGGCATAGCGATGAGGAAGTGGCCATCCAGAAAGCCGCGTTCGCTCTTGTCCATCAGGGTCGAAAAGTTCACTCGCGCCTCCGGTCTGCCATACTCTGGTTCAAACAGGTAGAGCATCATGGTTGGTCATCCGGTCAGGATGCGGCATTGAGGCCAATCAATCAACCGAAAATGATGAGTGGGTTAAAATCGTAACTGGCCCGGTGACGGATGTTAGGTTAGACCGGGGGACATGAGCGCTAAAATCACCACCCTCTGCCGTGCATCTCTGTCTTCATTTGCCTTGATGCTGGTTCTCACATGCACCACCCAGCGGGCATTTGCCGACACGACGGAGTGGGAAACAAGTGAGGGCGGGCGTATGCGCGTCGTCAGTCTGCCCGCGGATGACAGCGGTAAAATAGAAGCCGTATTGCAGATCGATCTCAAACCTGGCTGGATCACCTACTGGCGTGAACCGGGCGAATCCGGCATTCCGCCACAGTTGAAAATCGAGCCATCAAGCGTTGCAAGTCTCTCCTCCCTCTCCTTTCCCGTGCCGAAGCTTATCAAGAACGGCGAGATAGAAGATATTGGCTACAACACATCCGTCGGCCTGCCCTTCACGTTACAAACGGAACCCGGCAAGGACGATGAGAACGTCCGTCTGAGCGCGTTCATCGGCGTTTGTCTGAACATCTGCATCCCCTTCGAAGCGAATTTCGCGTTCAGCAAAGACAAGGGCAAGATTGCGACGCCTCAAGAAACAGACGTGCTTCAGGCCGCAAAAGGCGCCCTGCCAGAGCCGGCTTCCGAGGACTTCAAAGTCCAGAGTTTCCACATCACGCCGGACAAGACCCTGCTGGGTGTAGAGTTGCGCTTGCCGGAAAACGCACCAAAAGACGTCGACATCTTCATTGCCGGTCCATCGGGATATGCCTATTTCGAGCCGCAAAACATGGTGCGGGACAAGCGCAAGCTCTCATTCTACATGAACATCAAGGGCCTTCCGAAATCCTACAATCCGAAGGGTCAGCGCTGGACCATTCTTGTGAAATCCGCAGAGACAACCATGGAAGCGCCACTGGATTTTCCGGCGCAATAATTTCAAAAATTTGGTGGCGACTTTTCAGATGCGTGATTTATAGTCCCGCCATCATTGCCACAGGAGCGATATTATGACCATCAAGATCGGCGACCACCTCCCTTCCGCAACCTTCCGGGAAAAGACGGCAGACGGCCCGGTGGAAACCACCACAGACGCTCTTTTCAGCGGCAAAAAAGTCGTCGTTTTCGCCGTTCCCGGCGCGTTTACCCCCACCTGCACACTGAACCACCTGCCCGGCTATCTCGAAAATCGCGATGCCATTCTGGCGCGCGGCGTGGATGACATTGCCGTTATTGCCGTTAACGACTGGCACGTCATGGGCGCATGGGCGCAGGCGTCTGGCGGACAGGGCAAAATCCACTTCCTTGGAGATTGGGATGCATCCTTCACCAAGGCACTCGGCCTCGACGCCGATCTCTCCGCAGGCGGCCTCGGTGTGCGCTCCAAGCGTTATTCCATGCTGGTGGACAACGGCGTTGTGAAATCGCTGAATGTTGAAGAAAATCCAGGACAGGCAACTGTTTCTTCCGCCGCAACGATGATTGAGCAGCTTTAAGCTGTTGTCAAAAATAACGGGCTTTCAGGGTTCCCCTCAAGCTCTGACACTCCTCCACCGTCATCCTCGGGCTTGTCCCGAGGATCCAATCACGTCTACAAAAAACGCGACGTAGCAGATGCCCGGGACAAGCCCGAGCATTACGACAGAGAGTTTGGCCAGCGACGCCGAGTCCTCTCGCGGTCGAACAAGCCAAGCGACCCTTTCAAAAAAAATGCCCCTTCACCCGTCCCGCCCGCGCGCCATCGTTTCGCCTTAATTGTTATATCATTACAGTAACTATATAACATTATCCTGAGCATCCCATGCTGCACCACTTTTTCCTTCGGCGCCTCTTGCGGCAATCGGTCTTAACGCGCCTTCTTATCGCACTTGTCATTCTCATTCCGCTTTGGCTTGCCATTCAATGGGCGGTTTTGCTGTCATGAGTGGCGCGGCGGTGCTGACGATAGACAATCTGACGGTGGCCTATGACCGACACCCGGCGGTGCACCACGTCTCCGGCACATTCGCGGCGGGCAGTTTGACGGCCATTGCCGGGCCGAATGGGGCTGGAAAATCAACGCTGCTGAAGGCGATCATCGGCGATATCAAAGTCTCCGAAGGCCGCATTTCCCATAGGCTGAAACGCACGGAGTTTGGCTATTTGCCGCAAGCAGCCGATATCAATCGTCGTTTCCCGATTTCAGTTCTGGAAACGGTATTGCTCGGCGCGTGGAAAACTGCTGGTGCTTTTGGCAACATCGGCACGGGCGATGAAACCCGAGCCAAAGAAGCGCTCGCAACCGTGGGCCTTGCGGGCTTTGAGCGCCGCCCCATCGGCGCGCTGTCCGCTGGCCAGTTCCAGCGGGTGCTGTTTGCACGCCTGCTGATGCAGGATGCCAGCGTTATTCTGCTGGACGAACCGTTTACCGCAATCGATGCCCGAACGACCCGCGATCTGCTGCAAATCGTCACGAACTGGCATGGCGAAGGCCGCACCGTGGTTGCCGTGCTGCATGATTTCGATCAGGTCCGTGGACATTTTCCAGAGACGCTGCTGATGGCCCGCGAGTTGATCGCGTGGGGGCCGACACCGCACGCCATGTCGCCCACAAACCTGATGCGGGCGCGGATGATGGCAGAGCGGTGGGATGAAACTGGCGACGTCTGCGAGCCAACCACATGACCGCCTATGACATATTCCTTGCGCCGTTTCAGGATTACGGCTTCATGCGCCGGGCGCTTGTCGCCTGTTTTTGCCTGGCGGCGGGTGCCAGCCCCATTGGCGTTTTCCTGATGTTGCGGCGTATGAGCCTGATGGGCGATGCGCTCAGCCACGCCA
The DNA here is from genome assembly GCF_033957765.2 of Agrobacterium sp. rho-13.3. NCBI lineage: Bacteria > Pseudomonadati > Pseudomonadota > Alphaproteobacteria > Hyphomicrobiales > Rhizobiaceae > Agrobacterium > Agrobacterium sp. rho-13.3. The sequence continues at coordinate 445,560 of NZ_CP192774.1, read as the reverse complement.
TATTGCCGGGTGCCGCCATCGGCTACCTCATCGCCGGTTCACTCTCGCTGACCGCCATGGGAGTTGGCGGCTTGGTTGCCGGGCTGTCCGTTGCGTTACTCTCGGGCATCGTCAGCCGCATCACGCCGTTGCAGGAAGATGCCAGCTTTGCCAGTTTCTACCTCGCCTCGCTGGCCTTGGGCGTTTTGATCGTTTCCTTGCATGGATCGAATGTCGATCTTCTGCACGTGCTGTTCGGCACCATTCTCGCCATCGATGCGCCAGCGCTTTACCAGATCGGTGCGATCACGACGCTCACCCTCGTCGTTCTTGCCATTATCTATCGCCCCTTGGTGACGGAATGTTTCGACCCCGGATTTCTACGTGCGGTGGGCGGGCGCGGGCCGGTTTATCACGTCATCTTCCTGGTGCTTGTCGTCATCAATCTGGTCGCCAGTTTTCAGGCGCTCGGCACGCTGATGGCCGTTGGCTTAATGATGTTGCCCGCGGCAACCGCGCAATTGTGGACGCGCAGCCTGCCCTCCATGCTGGTGATTTCAGCTGTGAGCGCGGCGATCTCCGGCTATTTCGGCCTCGTCGTGTCCTATCATTTCGAACTCGCCTCCGGCCCCACCATCATCATGGCTGCAACCTGCCTTTACGGGCTATCCATTCTGGCAGCACCGGCGGGTCTTGCAGGTCGCTATTTCACCCGCCCTCATCTGAAGGGCTAAATCAGGAGACTTGCCCAATGTTGTCCCGCATATTTCTTCTCAGTGCTGCGATACCCGCGCTCATCGCCTTCTCCGCCCCGGTTTCGGCGGCGGAATTGAAGGCCGTTGCCTCCTTCACCGTGCTTGCTGACATCGTCAAACAGGTGGGCGGCAAACATGTCACCGTCACCAGCCTCGTGAAGCCGGATGGCGATCCGCATGAATTCGAACCCGCGCCTTCCGATGCCAAAAATCTGAAAGCAGCCGACGTGGTGTTCGTCAGCGGGCTTGGCCTTGAGGGCTGGATGGACCGCCTCATCTCCGCATCCGGCTACAAAGGCACGCCCGTCACCGTTTCCCAAGGCATCAAAACCCGCAGCATGGAAGAGGACGGTAAGACCGTGACTGATCCGCATGTGTGGAACAGCCCGGTCAACGTCAAAGTCTGGGTGGAAAACATTGAAGCAGCACTTGCCGCCGCAGACCCAGCGGATAAGGCAGATTTCAAGGCCAATGCGCAAGCCTACCTCAAGACGCTGGACGACCTCAACGCCTTCGCACATGCCACGTTCGACGCCATCCCGGAAGACCGCCGCAAGGTTTTGACCAGCCATGATGCCTTTGGTTATTTCGGACGCGAATATAAAGTCACATTCATGTCGCCGCTGGGCGTTTCAACCGAAACGGAAGCCTCTGCCGGCGACGTTGCCAAGCTGATCGAGCAGATCAAGGCCGAACACGTAAAGACCTATTTCTTCGAGAATTCCAACGATCCACGCCTGGTGAAACAGGTGGCCAAAGCAACCGGCGCAGAGCCAGGCGGCGAGCTTTATGTGGAATCCCTGTCCAAAACAAAGGGGCCAGCCCCGACCTATGAGAAAATGTTCCGCTACAACGTGGAGCAGATAGCTGCGGCGATGAGCAAGTCCAGCTAACCAAAAGCAAGGGTCGCCAACCTCTCATCCGTCATCCTCGCCCTTGTGGCGAGGATCCACTCAATGTGCCACACATTCAACCTCGCGGATACTCGGGACAAGCCCGAGCATGACGATGGTGGGTGTGCTTCCGTGATTGACACGAACGCACAATCCACACTCACTCCGCCATATCAAACACCAGCAGTCCCGCCGCGCCACCATCCGTCAGACCGATCAAACGTTTGCCGACATCGATGTGCTGCGGATGGGAGAGATACTCATCCCGCGCTTCAAGGCTTTCCAGTTTCACGATGAAGCCATCGAGAAAGCCGCCGTTCAGCCCCTCGGAAGAAACATTCTGCCCGCATTTCACATCAATAATGCCGGGGATGACATCCTTCAGAGCGGTAATCGCCTCGTAGACAGCGTGTTTCTCGGATGTGGCGGTGGCGGATTTGAAGCGCACGAAAACGCAATGCAAAATCATAGAATGTCCCTCTTCTGCTTTAGCAGACCATAGGCAGCCAAGCGTGATACGCAACCCCAAAGCACCGTCCGTTACTTCCGCTTGAACGGCTCCATGCCCTTTCGCGCCAGTTCATCGGCACGCTCATTTTCCGGGTGTCCGGCGTGGCCCTTCACCCAGTGCAGCGTGACCTTATGGCGCTCACGGGCGATTTCCAGCGCCTGCCAAAGCTCGACATTTTTCACCGGCTTATTGTCAGCGGTCTTCCAGCCTTTTTTCTTCCAGCCGAAAATCCACTTGGTGATGCCGTCTTTCACATAGGCGCTGTCGGTATAGAGATCGACTTCGCAAGGTGCTTTCAAGGCATTGAGCGATTCGATTGCGGCCATTAGCTCCATGCGATTGTTGGTGGTATCAGCCTCGCCGCCGCAGAGTTCTTTTTCGGTTTCGCCATAACGAAGAACAGCGCCCCAGCCGCCCGGCCCCGGATTGCCGGAACAGGCACCGTCGGTATAAATCTCAACATGCTTCATGGGCCAACCAGCCCATATTCAGCCACATGGCTGATGGTGCGGTGAAAACGCAGCTTGCGCAGATATTCCAGCGGGTCTTTTTTGACCACCAGCGCGCCTTCCGGCGTCGTCAGCCAGTCATAAAGACGGGTGAGGAAAAACCGCAGCGCAGAACCGCGCGCCAGCAGCGGAAGCGCATCAAGCTCGGCTTGGCTCATCGGCCGCACGGACTGATAGCCTTCCAGCAGCGCCTTACCCTTGGTGACGTTATAAGCGCCATCTTTTTCAAAGCACCAGGCGTTCAGGCAGATGGACACGTCATAGGCCAGCAGATCATTGCAGGCGAAGTAGAAGTCGATCAGGCCAGACAATTCATCGCCCAGAAAGAAGACGTTGTCCTGAAAGAGATCGGCATGGATAACACCCGCTGGCAAATCCTTCGGCCAATTCGCGGCGAGAAAATCGAGATCGGCGCGGATTTCCTGCTGCAAACCCTTTTCGACTTCGTCGGCGCGGGCTTCGGATTTCTCCCAAAGCACTTTCCAGCCTTCGACGGACAGCGCATTCGGGCGCTTGAGTTCGAAACCTTCGCCCGCCAGATGCATGGCGGCCAACGCCTTGCCCACTTCACGGCAATGGCGCGCCTCGGGCTTGCGCAGCCACATGCCTTCCAGAAACGAAATGAGGGCGGCAGGGCGATCGGAAAGTTCGCCCAGCAACTCGCCGTCCTTGCGTGGCAATGGCAGCGGGCAGGACAGGCCTTTGGCGAACAGGTGTTGCTTCAAGCCGAGAAAAAACGGCAGGTCGGATTTCTCGACGCGTTTTTCATACAGCGTCAGGATCAGCGGATCTTTTGTGGTGTGCAGCAGGAAGTTGGTGTTCTCCACACCCTCGGCAATGCCCTTATAGGATGTCAGCTCGCCAACATCATATTGGCCGAGAAAACTCTTCAAATCGTCTTCGCTGATATCCGTATAAACTGCCAATTGCTGAACTCTTATGAGTAGAAGGATTATCGAAAGATCAAACGCCGGGGGCTGGTTTCGGTGGCAAGGCATCGCTGGCACTGCCGTTGACGAAGGCCATGTCCTGCGTGGTCAGCTCAATTTCGCGCAGTTCGCGGTTGACCAGAAAATGCTCGGTTTCTTCAACTGTCACGGCCAGATCAAGCGTGGTTTCGTAACGCGCCTTGAAAGCCTGAATGATCTCATCCACGATGACCTCTGGCGCAGATGCACCCGCCGACAGGCCAACCGTCTTTATATCACCGATCTGGTCCCAATCGATTTCCGCGGCACGCTGCACCAGCACAGAGTGTTTTGCGCCAGCGCGCAACGCCACTTCTACAAGCCGTTTGGAATTGGACGAATTCGGCGCACCGACGACGATGAACAGATCACAACCGGGTGCCGCCTGCTTCACCGCATCCTGACGGTTGGTGGTGGCGTAACAAATGCTGTCAGCGGCAGGTGCCTGCATGGCCGGAAACCGTTCCTGAAGCTTGGCGATAACGCCCGCCGTGTCATCCACGGACAGCGTCGTCTGCGTCACGAAGCCCAGATTTTGCGTATCGACCGGCTCGTAACGCGCCGCGTCTTCCACGGTCTCAACCAGAGACACAGCACCCTCGGGCAATTGGCCCATGGTGCCAATGACTTCCGGGTGGCCCGCATGGCCGATGAGAACGACATGGCGGCCAAGACGCTGGTGGCGCATGGCCTGTTTGTGAACTTTGGACACCAGTGGGCACGTCGCATCGAGATAGAACAGGTTTCTGGCCTGCGCATCTTCCGGCACGGATTTCGGCACGCCATGGGCGGAAAACACCACGGGCTGCTGGCGGTGCTCCGCCGGAATTTCGTTCAGCTCTTCAACAAAAATTGCGCCCTTGGCTTCCAGCCCTTCCACGACATAACGGTTGTGGACGATCTCGTGGCGCACATAAACCGGCGCGCCATAGGCTTTCAGCGCCAGAACGACGATCTGGATGGCGCGGTCAACACCGGCGCAAAACCCGCGCGGGCCGCACAGCCGGATGGTCAAAGGCGGTTTGGAAACGGCGATATTCATTCCTTCTCCTTCTGCCTCCCCGGTGCTTCATTCGTTAGAATTTCTGGAGCCACGGACATAGGCAAAACCGGCCACGATGACAAGGGCAGCGGCCAATCCGTACCACGTTATCGCATATTGAAGGTGATTATTTGGCAGGTCTATCAGCGTGACACCACCCTTCGGCCAACCGCCGGGATTAGGCGCGGCATTGGCATCCACGAAAAACGGAACCAGCGCGCCGGGCGAAATTCCGGCCCTGCCCGCCATGGCTGTCAGGTCTTTCCAATAGTAGATATTTTTCGCCAGATCATTGTCCGGCACCAGGCTGGATGGCTTGGCGGACAACCGTGCCCGTGCCAGCCCTTCGATGGAAACGACACCCGCGATCTCGCCTTCCGCGCGCTTTGCCGGCTCTTTCATCTCGTAAGGCACGAAACCGCGATTGACGAAAATGGACCTGCCATCCGCCAGACGCAGCGGGGTGTAGATGTAATAACCGCTCTGGCCCTGAAAGGTCGCGAAAAAATGCTGCTCTTTGGTGTGATCAAACGTGCCGGAAAGGGCGACAGTGCGATATTCGATATCCCCGCCGGATGCGGTGAGTGCCTCGATCTCGGCAAGTGGGGCGGGTTCAGCGTGAATGCGCTGCTGGATATCGGCCATTAAAGCCTCTTTCCAGTACAGACGCTTGACCTGCCATGTGCCCAGCAAAAGCAGGATAGCCAGCACCAACAGCACCAGCGGGGCGGCGAACCACAGGCCACGATGCAATGGCTTTATGACAGCAGTTTTAGTCACGATCGATCCTGCCTTCACTTGCATTGTTGCGATATTGCAGAGCGATCATGATGCCCTTGAATTTTTTGAGGAGGACGAGCGACAGGATCGTGGCCAGAGGCACCCAGATCAACGCGTGCAGCCAGACCGGCGGCGCAAAACGTGCGTCGAACCACAGTGCGAGACCGATAATCAAAAAGCCCATGATCAGCATGACGAAAACCGCTGGGCCATCTCCCGCATCTGCAAAGTCATAATCCAAACCGCAAGCGCTGCATTGTGGCTTGAGTTTCAAAAAGCCTTCAAACAGCCTGCCTCGTCCGCAACGCGGGCAGCACCCCTGAAGCCCGACCCTTATGGGGTCCACGGGCGGATAAAGCGCCTCCTCGTTCTCCGTCATCTTTATCCTCCTCGATTGAGATGATTACGACAATTCCTTCATCCCGGACTTGATCCGGGATGGCGTGCGATCCAGCCTTTGATCGCAGGAGGCTCTTTCGCGTCCAAGATGCGACGCCGCTGGATACCGGCGCAAGGCCGGAATGACGGGAGAGAGGATTCCTCCACCTCAAAAAACGTCCTCAACAAACAAAGGGCGGCACGCGCCGCCCTTCTTATCGTCAATCCATGAGGCTCAATCCGCCAGCGGCGCGCCCCAGCCACCCCAGACATAGATGGCGAAAAACAGGAAGAGCCATACGACGTCAACGAAGTGCCAGTACCAGGCAGCGGCTTCGAAACCGAAATGCTGTTTCGGCGTAAACCCGCCCGCGATGGCGCGGAAAAGGCAGACGAGCAGGAAGACGGTTCCGATGAAGACGTGGAAACCGTGGAAACCCGTCGCCATGAAGAACGTGGCACCATAGATCGAATTCTTGAAGTCGAACGGCGCGTGAAAGTACTCATACACCTGTACGAAGGAGAAGAACGCGCCAAGAGCCACGGTCAAGGCCAGACCGGTGACGAGACCCTTACGGTCGTTGTTCAACAGAGCGTGGTGCGCCCACGTTACGCAGGTGCCGGACAACAACAGGATGACCGTGTTGTAAAGCGGCAGGTGCCACGGGTCGATGACTTCAATGCCCTTCGGTGGCCATTGCCCGCCCGTAAACGCCAGGCGCGATGCCTGTATCGCCTCATGCGGATAAAGGCTGGCATCGAAATAAGCCCAGAACCACGCCACGAAGAACATCACTTCCGACGCGATGAACATAATCATGCCGTACCGCAGGTGCAGCGCAACGACGCGGGTGTGGTGGCCCTCATTGCCTTCCTTCACCGTATCGGCCCACCATGCATACATGGTGTAAAGCACGATGACCAAGCCGATGTAGAACAGCCACGGATTTGCAAATTCCAGCCCGAACAGCTTGAACGAACCGCCGTGCAGATAGCGCATATAACAGACGCCGCCGAAGGTCAGCCAAAAGGCACCAAACGAGGCCAGCAGCGGCCAGGGGCTGGGGTCTATAATATGGTAGTCGTGTTTTTTCTGGTGTGTATCTGCCATGTGAACGATCCCCGCAGGCTCTTCCCTAGTCTCACTCGATCCAGCATCACTTGATCAAGTGACACCCATGCAGCGCGACCTAAAAATGGCCGCACCTCCCTCTCTCAAAGTTTACTTTCGTCACGTTCAGTCTTTACCGGCAAGGACGCAACCGGTTTTTCCGTCTTGGACGGATAAAATGTGTAGGACAGCGTCAATGTATGGATGTTCTTGGTTTCCCGAGCCTTTACGATTTCGGGATCAACGAAGAAAACCACCGGCATTTCCAGCGTTTGACCCGCTTGCAGCGTCGTTTCGGTAAAACAGAAGCACTCGACCTTGTTGAAATAGGCGCCTGCTTCCATCGGCGTCACGTTGAACACCGCCGTTCCGCTCGTTGCAACTGGCGAGCGATTCGTCGCCCTGAACATGACCTGGATGGTTTCACCGATTCTCGGCTGAACGGATTGATCGACCGGGCGGAAATCCCAGTTCAACCCGTTGGACGTGTTGGAATCGAACGTCACCTTGATCGTCTTATCCAGAATGACATCCGAATATTGCTCGACGCGCTGGGTGGTACCGTTATAGCCGGTGACCTGACAGAACAGGCGGTAAAGCGGAACGGACGCATAGGCCATACCGACCATGCCACAGACGAAGACAACACAGAGCACGAGAATGGCGCTGTTGCTTGTCTTTTTCGTCGTTGTTTCTGCTATTGCCATGTTTCCTCCCCCTCCTGCCATACGGTGATCAGAACCCGCCGATTTTGATGATCGTGATCACGTAGAAAAGAACGACCAGCGCCGCCAACACCACACCAAGCGCGATGTTGCGGCCGCGTCTCGACCGCCGCTGCGCATCGTTCAGTTTTATGGTTTCCATTATGCCACTCCTCCCACCAACGTCAGAAATGACGGTGCGAGATGATCGGCCAAGAGGCCGGAAAAAATCGCGAACAGATAAAAAATCGAATAGGCGAACATCTTCTTCGCCTGCATCATGTGCTCGTCACCATCCGGCATACGACGCACCGAGATGGAACAGACGATGAAAATCACGCTCAGAACCGCTGCGAAGATGCCGTAACCGGCGCCCGCAAGCCCGGTGAAATATGGTGCGACGGCTGCAACGGCTGTCAGCACGGCATAAGCGATCATCTGGTTTTTGGTGGAACGTTCGCCCGCGACATTCGGCATCATCGGAATGCCGACGGAGCCATAATCACGCATCTTGAACAGGGCCAGCGCCCAGAAATGGGCCGGTGTCCAGAGGAAGATGATGAGGAACAGAATGATACTATCCAGCGACACGCCGCCGGTAACGCAGGCCCAGCCGAGCATGGGCGGGAAAGCACCAGCCGCACCGCCAATGACGATGTTCTGAGGCGTCGAGCGCTTCAGCCACATCGTATAAACGACGGCGTAAAAGAAAATCGTGAATGCCAGCAGACCAGCCGCGAACCAGTTGACCGCCAATCCAAGAATGATGACCGAAAATGCCGATAGCGTCAGCCCGAATGCAAGCGCTTCGCCGGGCGCCACACGTCCAGACGGGATCGGGCGATTGGCAGTGCGGCTCATCACGGCGTCGATATCGGCATCATACCACATGTTCAGCGCGCCGGACGCGCCAGCGCCGACCGCGATGCAGAGGATCGCAACAAGGGCGAGGATCGGATTGATCGTGCCGGGCGCGAGAACGAGGCCTGCAAAACCAGTGAACACCACCAGCGACATGACGCGGGGTTTCAGCAATTCGAAATAATCGCGCGCACCCGCTTCGGAAAGCTCAGGGCTTTCAATTCCCAGCGTATCGCGATTGTCGATGAGTGTCATTTTTCCTGCTTTCATAGGAAACGCCGCGCATGGGTGCGGCGCTCCTTATTGTCTTTTGTCTGAGCGTAAACTGACATTTATCATGTTCAGCGACGATATACGCTCTGACAAAATGCCTCAGCGGATGCGGGGAAGTTCTTCCCACTGGTGATATGGCGGTGGAGAAGACAGCTGCCACTCCAACGTCGTTGCACCCTCACCCCATGGATTGTTGCCGGCAATACGCTTCTTGGCGAAGGCTTCCCACACGCCGAAAAGGAAGATGACGACGGCAACAGCCGAGATATACGAGCCGTAAGAGGATACCGCATTCCAGCCCGCATAGGCATCCGGGTAGTCGATATAACGACGTGGCATACCGGCCAATCCGAGGAAGTGCTGCGGGAAGAAGATCAGGTTCACGCCGACGAACATGACCCAGAAGTGCAGATTGCCGATCTTCTGGCTGTACATGTAGCCGGTGATCTTCGGGAACCAGTAATACCAGCCCGCAAAGATCGCGAACACGGCACCCAGAGACAGCACGTAGTGGAAGTGCGCCACCACATAATACGTGTCATGCAGCGAGCGGTCGAGACCGGCATTGGCCAGTTGAACGCCCGTAACACCACCCACCGTGAACAGGAAGATGAAGCCGATGGCCCAGATCATGGGGGTGGAGAAGGTCAGCGAACCGCCCCACATGGTCGCGATCCACGAGAAGATCTTGATCCCTGTCGGCACGGCGATGACCATGGTTGCGAAGACGAAATAACGCTGCGCTTCCAGCGACAGACCGACCGTATACATGTGGTGCGCCCACACGATGAAGCCGACCGCACCGATGGCGACCATGGCATAGGCCATTCCGAGATAACCGAAGATCGGCTTCTTGGAGAAGGTCGAGATGATGTGGCTGATGATGCCGAAGCCGGGCAGGATCAGGATGTAAACTTCCGGGTGACCGAAGAACCAGAACAGGTGCTGGTAGAGGATCGGATCACCGCCGCCTTCAGGCGCGAAGAACGATGTGCCGAAGTTGCGGTCCGTGAGCAACATGGTGATGCCACCGGCCAGAACCGGCAGGGAGAGCAGCAGCAGAAATGCCGTGACCAAAACCGACCAGGCGAAAAGCGGCATCTTGTGCAGCGTCATGCCCGGAGCGCGCATGTTGAGAATGGTGGTGATGAAGTTGATGGCGCCCAGAATGGACGACGCACCAGCGACGTGCAACGAGAAGATCGCAAGATCGACCGCCGGTCCGGGCGCTCCACTGGTTGATAGCGGCGGATACATCGTCCAGCCACCACCGACGCCGTAAGCACCTGCCGGTCCTTCCACGAACAGCGACAGCAGCAGCAGGATGAACGCCGGAACGATCAGCCAGAAGGAAATGTTGTTGAGGCGCGGGAAAGCCATATCCGGCGCGCCGATCATGATCGGCACCATCCAGTTGGCAAAACCGCCGATCATGGCAGGCATGACCATGAAGAAGATCATGATGAGCGCGTGCGCGGTGGTGAACACATTGTACATGTGCTTGCCGCCGTCGATGGCCGCATCGCCTTCAAAGCCATAGACCATGGCTGCAAGGCCGTGGAAAATCTGAATGCCCGGCTCTTGCAGCTCCATACGCATGACGACCGACAGGCCGCCACCGATGATGCCCGCAATGATCGCGAAGATCAGATAGAGCGTGCCGATATCTTTATGGTTCGTGGAGAAGAACCAGCGCTGAGCAAAGCTCGGCGTATGCGCGTGGTGCGCGTGATCTTCATGATGTGCTTCAAGACCATGAGAGTGATGGTCGTCGTGTGCGGAAGGTCCAGCCATTTGTCCTCACTCCTTACGTTATTTGGTTTCGTTGTTGGCGACCTGGAGGGCGCTTGGTGCACCATCCACAGAAGCCATGAGCGCCCGGTTCGCACCGCTCAAATCTGAAGCGGCGGCAGCGTACCAGGTTTTATATTGCTCTTCGGAAACCACCCGTATGGCGATTGGCATGTAGGCATGATCCTTGCCGCAAAGCTCGGAACATTGGCCGTAATAAAGACCTTCTTTTTCAGGCTTGAACCATGTTTCGTTCAAACGGCCCGGCACGGCATCGATCTTGACGCCGAAGGCAGGCATGGCGAAGGCGTGAATAACGTCCGTCGGCGCTGCGGTGACCAGCAAACGCACGGTTTTGCCGACAGGAACGACCATCTCGTTATCGACGGCCAGAAGGCGTGGATAACGGGCCTTGTCTTCCTTGCCGGCGGCGGCACGGTCGACGTCTTTCAGCAGATAGCTGTCGAACGCCAGCGCTTCGGCACCTTCTGCGGCGGTGTATTCATAATTCCACTGCCACTGCGTCGCCGTTGCCTTCAACGTCAGGTCCGGGTTTTCCGGCTGCGTCAGCTGCGCATTGAGCAGATTGAAGGACGGGAACGCCAGGAACATCAGGATGAGAACCGGAGCCAGCGTCCAGACGATCTCGATAGCCGTATTGTGGCTTGTTTTCGAGGCAACCGGGTTGGCCTTGGCGCGGAATTTAACCGCGACGACAATCAACAAAGCGAGCACGAACAGCGTGACCGGAACGATAAACCAAAGCGTATATTGTTCGAACCAGCGAATTTCATGCATGATGGGCGTTGCCGCCTCCTGCAATCCCATCTGCCACACTCTCGGCTGATCGGCGCTTGCGCCGCCAGCCGTGAGCAGACAGATAATGCCCACCAAGCTTGCGTAAATTCTGTTAGTCACGGTACCTCTCCCTCACGCGCTTGATCATGATCAATCTCAAACGCAGAATCCATGCTTATAGACTAGACTTCAAATCATAGTTTGCCCTTCGCCGCAATATCGCCTTGGTTGGCAAGCGCCGCATTTGTCGCGTCTTTCCTCTGCAAAGCCGAGGGAAGAAGACGTACGAAACGCACCATAAGACGTGGAAACTCCGCATGAGTGCCGGGGCGAAGTCCTATTTTGGCCGCACTCGCTTGGAATTGAGGGTGTCGGCTCTTTCATTTCCCGGGCGGGACGTCAAAATAGCCACACTGATTCGAATTCCTGAGGTATCCATGCGTCTGTCCCCGATTGCGCGCGCTTTTCTTTTCGCCGCCGGTCTTTCCATTATCGTTCCGGCTGCGGGTTTTGCCCAGCAACAGCCGGGAACGCCGAAATCGACGCATGGCGCGTGGTCTGTCATCTGCGACAAGCCCGCAGGTGCCTCAGAAGAGCAATGCGCCCTGATGCAGAACGTCATTGCCGACGACCGGCCCGAAGTCGGCCTGTCGGTTGTCATACTGAAAACGGCGGATCGCAAATCCCGCATCCTGCGCATTCTGGCCCCTCTCGGCGTTTTGCTGAAGGACGGTATGGAACTTTACATCGACAATAATAATATCGGCCGTGCCTATTTCACCCGCTGCTTCTCCGAAGGCTGCTATGTGGAAGTCGATATCGATGATGAGTTGCTGAAGGTTCTGCGCGCCGGCAAGAACGCGGTTTTTGCACTGCGTGAATCCGTCGATCAGGATCGTGTCGGTATTCCCATCGAGCTGCGCGGTTTTGCCGAAGGTTACGACACGCTTCCTTGATCAATCTTGCGCCCAAAGGCTCCAGCACTTAAATGCTGCGTAGCATAGGACCGAAAAGCGTGAAGCGGTTTTCGGATATTCCTATGCTTGCGAAAGAGTAGCTGAGACTGGAGCCTGCGATGACCCAAGACCTTTTAACCCTTTTCGATTGCGATGAAGGACAGTTGCGCACTGCCGTGGCGGACGCTCTTTCCGGCGCGGACGATGGTGAATTGTTTGTCGAACACGCACAGTCCGAATCTCTCACATTCGACAATGGCCGCCTGAAAGGCGGAAGTTTCAATACGGATCAAGGCTTTGGGCTTCGTGCGGTGGCAAGCGAAACCGTGGGCTACGCCCATGCGGGCGAACTTTCGCTCAGTGCCCTGAAACGCGCCTCGGATGCCGTTGGTGCCGTGACCAAAGGTTACTCAGGCTCCTATGCAGCCGCACCCCAGCGCACCAACAAGAAGCTTTACGGCGACGAGAACCCGATTGGCGCGCCGAGCTTCGAAGAAAAGGTCAAGCTGCTCACCGAGATCGATACCTATCTGCGCGACAAAGACCCGAAGGTTCGCCAGGTCACGGCAAGCGTCTCTGCAAGCTGGCAGGTGGTGGATATATTGCGCGCCGATGGGCATCGCGTCAGCGATGTCAGGCCCATGACCCGTATCAATATTTCCGTTGTTGCGGGCGAAGGCGACCGGCAGGAAAGCGGCTCCTATGGCATTGGCGGTCGTGTCGGTTTTGGCGACTTCATCACCACCGAGAACTGGCAGAATGGCGCGGATGAAGCGCTTCGGCAGGCCTTGGTCAACCTCACCGCCATCGACGCCCCGGCGGGCACCATGGATGTCGTACTTGGCTCCGGCTGGCCGGGCGTGATGTTGCATGAGGCGGTGGGCCACGGTCTGGAAGGCGATTTCAACCGCAAGAAGACCTCCGCCTTTGCTGGCCTTCTGGGCGAGATGGTGGCCGCACCGGGCGTGACCGTGGTAGACGACGGCACCATCGATAACCGTCGCGGCTCATTGACCGTGGACGACGAAGGCACGCCATCGGCCTATAATGTGCTGATCGAAAACGGCAGACTGGTCGGCTATATGCAGGACAGGCAGAATGCGCGCCTCATGGGCATGAAGGCAACCGGCAACGGACGCCGTCAGGGTTATTCGCACGTCCCGATGCCGCGCATGACCAATACCTACATGCTGGGCGGCGACAAGACGCCGGAAGAAATCATCGCCTCGGTCAAGAAGGGCATCTATGCCGTGTCCTTCGGTGGCGGTCAGGTGGATATCACGTCTGGCAAATTCGTCTTTGGCTGCACGGAAGCCTACCTCATCGAAAACGGCAAGATCGGTGCACCGGTGAAGGGTGCGATGCTGATCGGTAATGGGCCGGATGCCATGAAGCGCGTGACGATGATCGGCAACGACATGAAACTCGACACCGGCATCGGCAATTGCGGCAAGGGCGGCCAATGGGTGCCGGTTGGCGTCGGCCAGCCGCATTTGCGCATGGACCAGATTACGGTCGGCGGAACAAAGGCGTAAATATTTTTTAGATAAAGCGTTTGTTATCTCTGGCCGTTGCTGGAATAGTCAATTTACTCCAGTCCAACTGCGACGTTAGGAAAATATGACCTTCATAGCGAATGCTCTCGTTCCCGAACTTGCCGTCAGCGATTGGCCCAGAAGCCGTAGCTTTTATTGCGATCTGCTGGGGTTTCATGTGGTTTACGAGCGGCCAGAGGAAGGGTTTACCTATTTGGCGTTGGGAGACGCGCAACTGATGATCGATCAGGTGGGTGTGGGGCGCACCTTTGAGCAGGCGCAGGCGCCAATCCAGTTTCCATTTGGCCGTGGCATGAACCTGCAAATTGCCGTGTCATCGCTGGAAGCCATTCTTGAAAGACTTGAGCGCGCGAGCATCACACTTTTTCTTCCGCTGGAAGAAAAATGGTATCGTAAAGGTGAGACGGAAGTGGGCAATCGGCAATTCGTCGTTGCGGACCCGGATGGCTATCTGATCCGGCCTTTCGAACATCTGGGCGAACGCGCCTTCCGATTTGGTTGAGTGACATGGCCCAATTGATACGCAAGCCGAAAGCCGTCATCTTCGATATGGACGGGCTTCTGATCGAAAGCGAAAAACACTACCGCGACTCATTTCTTGCCGCCTCCGATGAAGGCGGGCACGGCATGGAGGTGGAGGTTTATCAACGCGTGTGCGGCAGCCCTTGGGACGTTATCACCCAGACGATCCTGACCGAATACGGGCGGGATTTCCCCATGGAGGCGTTCCGTGAGGCATGGTTGCGTCATCTTGCAATACAGATGGCCGATGGCGTGGCATTGAAGGCCGGCGTCGTTGAAATTCTCGATCTGCTGGATGAACTCGGATTGCCTCGGGCCATTGCCACGTCTTCCCAGCATAATTCCGTTCAACGGCATCTCGGCCCGTTCGATCTCATCCCGCGTTTCAATCATATCGTGGCGCGTGGGGATTATGACCAGCCAAAACCATCACCCATGCCCTACCTCACCGCCGCAAAGCTGTTGGGCATCGATCCCAGGGATTGTATCGCTTTGGAAGATTCCTATCACGGCGTCCAATCCGCCTATAGTGCCGGCACACAAACGGTGATGGTGCCAGATGTTGCCCCTGCGACGGATATCATGCGGGAGAAATGCGTGGCGATTTGCGACAGCCTGTTTGATGTCGCAACGCTTTTGAAAACCGCCTGAACCCTCAACCCACCGGCTCGAAACGCCACTTGCGTTTGATGGAAGTTTCGATATCCAGCCCGCTATTGTGGGCCAGCAAAAGCACATGCCCGAGCAGATCGGCGGTTTCGTCCGCGAGGTCCTGGCGCATTTCCTCTGGCGTTTTGCCCTTGCTGCGTCCGCGACCGCTCAAGCGGTTCCAAGCCTGCGTCACCTCTCCCACCTCCTCTTGAAGTTTCAGAAGAAACCAGTCCGGGTCTCGCTCGATATCATTGGCGCGCGCATATTTTTGCGAGGCCAGCTCGAATTGCAGCATGAGTTGAGAAAGCATTCGTTCTTCCTTTGTTCCTGCGCAATATTGACCACGATTCCTCAGCCGTGTCGATTCGAAAAGTGCAGGTGCAGTTTATGGAGATGGAGGCTGCTCACAACTCGACGTCATCCTAGGGCTTGTCCCTAGGATCCAATCACGTCACCAAAAATTCGACGTCGCAAATCCTCGGGACAAGCCCGAGGATGACGGTGGAGAGCTTCGTGACTCTGTCAAATGCCGCATGATTTTATGTCGGCATCACGCAAAATCAAGGATACATTCTAACCTTGGACCAGGGACCATCCGGCGTTTCACGCTGGAATTCCACCCGGTCATGCAGGCGGAATTTGCGGTCGTGCCAGAATTCGATGGTCAGCGGCTGAATGCGAAAACCGGACCAGTGCGGCGGGCGGGGAATGTCGCCGATGGCGTAGCGGGCGGTATATTCCGCCACGGCTTTTTCCAGCGCAAAGCGGCTTTCCAGCGGGCGGGACTGTTTGGATGCCCAGGCTCCGATGCGGCTGCCGCGTGGGCGGGTAGCGTAATATTCATCCGCTTCTTCGTTGCTAACCACTTCCACCAGGCCGCGCACGCGCACCTGTCTGCGCAGGCTTTTCCAGTGAAAACACAGGGCGCCTTTTTGCTGGCCCAAAAGTTCGCGACCCTTGCGGCTTTCGAAATTCGTGTAGAAAACAAAGCCGCGCTCGTCGGCATGTTTCAGCAGAACCATACGTACGCTGGGCATGCCTTCCTCGTCCACCGAGGCCAGTGCTACCGCGTTCGGATCGTTGATCTCAGACGCGGTTGCATCCCGCAACCACTCCGCGAAAAGGGAGAAAGGTTCATTTTCCTCAGTAAAGTCACTGGATGTTAACCCACTTTCCGACATATTGATTTAAATGCTCCTGAGCTGATTTGCACGCCAGAGATGGTTTCTGGTTCAAAGATGGTGAACGTCATAGCAAAGTCGAACAGTCGAACAAAGAGCTTCTTGTCTTCGGTCGTGGATCTTTCCACCGCCGCTCTCGTGCTCGTGATGCTGACCAGTTGTGTAAGCCTTGATTTGTTCGGGGGTGAAAAGGTCGATAGATCGCTGTCCACTGCCTCCGTTCCCAACCAGCAGAACACCCAGACTGTGTCCGATGATGCGACAATTCGCAATGCCGTGACCTCTGCCGATCTGGCAAAAATTTCCGATTCGCCCCTTCCCTGGGCAAATGCTGCCACAGGCAGCGCAGGCGTCGTAACCGCCATTCGCGAAGACAGAAGCACCGGCTTCGTCTGCCGCAATTTCAACACCACGCGCCATTCCTTCGAGGGCATTGCCAGCTATAGCGGGCAGGCATGTCTTTCTGAAACGGGTGAATGGTTGATGACCAGCTTCAGCCAGAAATAAACCATTTACCTTGTCTTCCAGATTAAGACAGCCATTGGCCGCAGCCGTTGGCCTGTAAAGGTCTGATTAGCAAGTTCTTGCGACAGTCAAACCCAATTTAAAACGAACGATGCAACGCAAAAGACCGCGTGCACGTTCAAGATGGGTGTTCTTCGTGTTTCAGGCTTTTCATGATGGAAAAATTCGGCCTGAACCGACAAGCGTAACTGGTGGTTCGCATGCGTGATCCTTATTCTATTCTGGGCGTACAACGAGATGCCGGTTCGGACGAAATAAAGGCCGCTTGGCGATCTCAGGCAAAAGCCGTGCATCCCGATCAAAACCGTGCCGACCCGGACGCAAATGCACGTTTTGCGGAAATCGGTCAGGCCTATGATCTTCTCAAAGACCCGAAAAAACGTGGTCTTTACGATCAGGCCAGACGTGCGGCCGAAAGCAGAAAAAGCGAGCAGACCATCATGCAGCAACGCAATGCGGCAAGAGAGGCCGCACAACGTGCCAAGGCTGCCGAAAAGCTGATGGAAGAGCTGGCCAAGGCGCAAGCCCGCACGGCCAGGGCTGACCCCGCCGCAGAAAACACCAAGCCGGAATCCGCTGAGGACATGCTGGAGCGCATTTTCGGCGCCGACGCAAAGGCAAAAGCCGCAGGCGCAAAACCGGAAGCGGACAATCCCGATCTGTCGCCAGAAGAAAACGCGGCAGCACAGAATGAAAAGGCGGAAGCCCGTGCCGCTCAGGCCAGCAGCTTCTTCAGCGCTCTTTTGCGCCGAATTCGCGGCACGATCGCCGCAGCGCCTGAAAAAGCGCCGGATATGACAGCCGAAGCCATTTTCACCGTGTCCAATCTGATCGAGCAGAAATGGGTGACGATCACCATGCCCGAGGACCGGGAAGTCCGCTTCCAGCTGGAACCCGGCATGACGGATGGCCATGTGGTTCGGTTGAAAGCGCAAGGATTGAAACTGCCGGACGCTGCGCGTGGCGATCTGGTCGTGACGCTTCTGGCGTCGCGAGAAGATGCGTTCACCATCCATAATTTTGATATCCACACAAGCTTGCCAATTTCTCTGGCAGATGCCGTGCTGGGCTGCGAAGCCACCGTGCAATCACCGCATGGCGAGTTGAAAGTGACCGTTCCCGCATGGTCTGGTTCGGACCGCGCCATTCGTGTTGACGGCAAGGGCTTGCAGGATGCCACCGGCGGATATGGCGATTTCGTCGTGGAACTTCGTATCGTTCTTCTGGAAACGCCTGATGCCAAAGTCACGGATCTGATGCGCCACATGCGCGAAGGACTTTATCTCTGATACATAAACCGTGAACAATGACCCTTTGTTACGCTCCCTAACAGGAGATGATCCTCCCCCTGCTTGAACCGGCGTTCGGCCTATGCCATAGGCAAGTTCGATTTAAGTATAGGGAGCATACAATGGCTCAGACATCCGGCTTTATGGCTGGCAAGCGCGGCCTCATCATGGGCGTCGCAAACAATCGCTCGATTGCCTGGGGCATTGCAAAGGCATGTGCCGATGCGGGCGCTGAACTGGCCTTCACCTGGCAGGGTGATGCTCTGAAGAAGCGCGTCGAACCACTGGCGCAGGAACTTGGCGCGTTTATGGCGGGCCACTGTGATGTGACGGATTTGGGAACGATCGATACCGTTTTCGCAAATCTCGAAGCCCATTGGGGCAAGATCGATTTCGTCGTTCACGCCATCGCCTTCTCCGACAAGGATGAATTGACGGGCCGTTACCTCGACACCAGCCGTGACAATTTCAATCGCACCATGGATATCTCGGTCTATTCGCTGGCCGCCGTTGCCAAGCGCGCCGAGCCGATCATGAACGATGGCGGTGCGCTGCTGACGCTGACCTATTACGGCGCGGAAAAAGTCATGCCGAACTACAATGTCATGGGCGTTGCCAAGGCTGCACTGGAAGCCAGCGTACGTTATCTGGCGGTGGACCTCGGCAATCGCGGCATTCGCGTCAACGCCGTGTCGGCTGGCCCGATCAAGACGCTGGCCGCATCCGGCATCGGTGATTTCCGCTATATTCTCAAGTGGAACGAATATAACGCGCCGCTGAAGCGCACCGTGTCCATCGAAGAAGTCGGCAAGTCCGCTCTCTATCTTCTGTCCGATCTGTCCACCGGCGTGACGGGTGAAATTCACCATGTCGATTCCGGTTACCACACAATCGGCATGAAAGCGGTAGACGCACCGGACATCTCTGTCGTAAAGGACTGAAGCATGTCGCGCAAAAGTGCGTAGCGGTTTTGCGGCAAAGACCTGCGCGGAAAGAAATACTGAAAGCACATTGCGTGCAACCTTATTCACGCAAGGTGCTTTAAGTGGATGCGTCGCCTTTTTCGGAAATGCGGCGCGTTTATCATATTTGCGTAAGACGGGAGTATCGCTTTGCTGGTCTATGTTATCCGCCACGGACAGACAGACTGGAATGCGATACGCAGGCTGCAAGGCCAAAAAGATATTCCGCTCAATGATTTCGGCCGCTCACAGGCGGTCGGTAACGGCAAAACCCTCTCCCGCATTCTCGGCCCAAAGGTCAATGATTTCGATTACGTCGCAAGCCCGCTCGGCCGCACGCGCGAAACCATGGAATTGATTCGCGGTGCGATGGGGCTGGACCCAAAGGCCTACCGCACGGACGAACGCCTCGTGGAAGTGTCGTTCGGAGATTGGGAAGGCCACACGCTTCCAGAACTTAAAATCGCCCATCCTGAAAAGGTAAGGGCTCGCAAAGCCGCAAAGTGGGATTTCATTCCACCGGGTCAGGATGCGGAAAGCTACGAAATCCTCTCATGGCGCATCGGCGCATGGCTTGCTTCGGTCGATCGCGAGACGGTGTGCGTCTGCCACGGCGGCGTCATACGCTCCATCTTCCGGCTGGTGTCTGGCATGGACAAGGATGAGGCCTCGGAAATCCCTATTCCGCAAGACCAGATATTGAAGGTGGAAACGGACAAGCGAACTGCCGAGTGGGTGGAGTGAGGTTTTAGCGGTAGACGGCAGAAGGGCTAAGCCACTGCCGTGTGCCGAAGACTGTCTCTACTGGATTACCTCAAGATCGTCCACGACGCGCTTGCCATCCACTTCCGTGTAGAACACCACGACCTTTACGCCCGTCTTCAGACCTTCAAAATTGAACTCTTCCGGCACGCGATAGCTTTTGCCATCGGCCAACGTAATCGTCAGGCCTTTCACGTCTATCTTGCTGATGGTCGACTCGACATCGACGCTTTGCGCGAAGCTGTTGAACGGAGCGAACAGGCTTGCCGTGGCAAAAAGTGCTGCAATCATCAGGCGCATCGCTATAGCTTTCTTAAGGCTGCTGAAAAACTTCGTCTGCAACAAGATTTGCCTCCCGAATGTGGCGGAATTCGCCCGCAAGCATGACATTTTCGGTGCAATTGATGAACGGATTTTAACCTTTTATCAAGCCCTTAGGAACGTTCGACTTCCTATATTATGCGTGCACCACCTGTCCGGCTCATGAATCGTCAATCAAGCCGGACATGACGTTATGGGCTATAGTTTTCGATTTATAATATATTGTGCTTTACACGGTATAGCAGGGACAAATGCAATATATTCGAAGGACAAACTGAGTGGATGTTTGGGCTAACATTGGTGCGTGCCTTAACGGAATTCTCAAAAAAAGGGCTATTTCCGCCCTTATGGCACTGGCCATGGCTGGCATCATAGTTTGTGCTTTCAACGTCATAGACCACCGAAGTGCTGTGGCACTGCGGGAGGATATGAAAGTCCACGCCCAGTACGCCGTCGATCTTTTGCACGACAGCCTCGTCACACGCGTTCGTCACGATATCAGGACACTCACGTCGCTCGGATATTACGCAAGCCTGACGACACAAGCCGCGCCACACGGTCTGGACGACATGGCCGACTACCAATTGCAGCAGAGCCAGTATCTGATCAGCATCGGCTTTGCGCCCGATTTCCAGCTTCGCAATGTCTACCCATCGCAATCGGCATCCGATGTCCCTCGCGACAAGATCACGGCGATGATGACGGAGCGCCTCACCCGGCTTGCCGGAACGGACGAAGGCAAGGCGCTGGCAGACGCGCCAATCGTAGAAGCGGTTGCGGACGGCAAGCTCATGCTGATTGTCGGCATCAAGGGGAATGTGGCAACATCAGATGACAAAGCTGGTGCCATTCTTGCCGTCGTCGACACCCCAGACCTTCTGAAGACGATCGGCTACACGCCCGGAACGAGCCTCGACAGTCAATCCAACGCAATCAGGTTTGAGATCAGAAACAAGTTTACCAATGAGCTCATTGCCGCCGCGCATGGGCCACTTGATGAAAACCCCGTTTCGAAAGCCGTGGATTTGCCTGGCGCACGGTGGGAAATTCACGCAACACCCTATACCGGGTGGGAAGCCGCACAGCCGTCCTATCGTTCGCTGCGCGCCACAGCCAGCATCGCAGCCGTTTCGATGTTGCTGCCGATTATCGTGGCTGGCCTTCTTCTGTCAGAGCGAAACCGGAATATTCAGGCACTTCGCGCTCGCGAAACCAAACTCCTTGAACTCTCGCAGCGCTTCAAGCTGGCGATGGATTCGTCCAATATCGGCATATGGGAAATCGAAAACGATAGCTCGCGCTGTTACCTGGACGAACGTGCCGCAAGTCTGCATGGGTACCCGATGCTTGAGCAGCGCCCGATCCTGAATGAGTGGCTGACGACGCTGGTTGCGGAAGACCGCTCAAAGGCCGCCCGTTTTTTCTTCAACTGTTCCTCCGGGCAGCAGACCTTTTCCGAGGTCTACAGAATTCCCGTATCAGGTGGAACGGTGCGTTATCTTCGCTCTGCCGGGTCAAGCTATATCAAGCCGGATGGGTCACATCAAACCACCGGCATTCTGTGGGACGTGACGTCCGACATGATGATGGCACAGCGACTCCGCGAATCAAAAGACACCAGCGACATCAAAAATGCCGAGCTTGAACTGGCGCTTCAGGAACTCTCAAGCCGGGAGCATGAACTGGAAGAACTGTCCGGGCGGTTCAAACTCGCCTTGGAATCCTACAATTGCGGCATTTGGGAAGCCAGCCACGATTATGCCAGCGCCGTCTGGAACGAGCGCATGTGCGAATTGTATGGTGTCCCGCCACAGGCTGAACGACGCGTGACGCTTCAGGACTACCTCAATTGTCTGCACAAGGATGACCGCGAACACGCTCTGGCCGGTCTCACCGACTTTAGCGGCACCGATATAAATCCCGGCCGCACCAGCACGCAACGTATCATATTGCCTGATGGCAGCCTGCGTTATGTCAGGGTTGTCGGCCGTTTTCACACCAAACGCGATGGCTCCAAAAAGGTTGTCGGCATTGCGTTTGATGTGACCGCAGACGTTTTGCTGTCCGATCAATTGAAAACCGCCAAGGACGAGGCGGAAGCGAAAAATACCGAGCTTGAACAGGCCAAGACCCGTATCGAGCACAACGCCCTTCACGATCCCCTCACCGGCCTTGCCAATCGCCGCAAGCTGGATGAGGAACTGGATGCCCTGTCTTTGCCAGCGCACGGAGAGCGGAAACGTTTCGCGATTCTCCATCTTGATCTGGACCGCTTCAAACAAATCAACGATACGCTTGGCCATGCCGCAGGCGATGCCGTGCTTGTTCACGCCGCCGGCATTCTGAATGGCAATGTCAGAGCCGGAGACGTCGTTGCGCGCATCGGCGGTGACGAATTCGTTATTCTCATCAAACATCTGGGCGACAAGGACCATATCAAGTCCATCGCCACGAAAATCATCACGTCATTTGCACAACCCTTTGATTTCGATGGATTTACATGTCGCTGCGGTGTGTCCATCGGTATTGCATTCGGGGAAGTCAGCGCGGCAGATGCCCGCAGAACACTGATCAACGCCGATCTGGCGCTGTATCGTGCCAAGGCGTTGGGCCGTAACAGATACGAGTTCTTCACACAGAACCTTCAGGCCGAAATTGTCAGCCACAAGAGAATTGCAGACGAGATTTTGTCCGGGCTTGAAAACGGCGAATTCGAAGCTTGGTATCAGCCGCAATTTTGCGCGCATTCCCATCACCTCGCAGGGGTGGAAGCACTGGTGCGGTGGCGCCACCCTACCCGTGGCATTCTGACGCCCGACAAGTTCCTCAAAATTGCTGAGGAGTTGAACGTCGTCTCGAAGATCGATCAGATCGTTCTGCAAAACGCGCTGAATGACAAGAAAATCTGGAGCATGAAAGGCATTGATGTGCCGCGTGTTTCGGTCAACGTCTCGATCCGCCGCCTGCATGACGACCACCTGATCGAAAGCCTCAAGGCGCTGTCCATCACCCCCGGTGAAGTCACGTTCGAACTGGTGGAATCGATTTTCCTCGATGAGAACGAAGATATCGCCACCAGCAATATCGAGCGCATCAAGGCGCTGGGCATCGATATTGAAATCGACGATTTCGGTACGGGGCACACCTCGATCATCAGCCTTTTGCGCCTGAAACCTAAGCGGCTGAAGATTGACCGGCAATTGGTCATGCCGATCCTGACCTCACCGCAGGAGCGTTCGCTTGTGCGCTCCATCATCGATATCGCCCATTCGCTGGGCGTGGAAACCATTGCCGAGGGTGTGGAAACGCAGGACCATGCCGTTTTGCTGAAACAAATGGGCTGCGATATGCTTCAGGGCTACGCCTTTGCCAAACCGCTTCCCCCGCATGAATTCGCAGAATTTGCGACCGGAGGGCAATGGCGCAAGGTTTCGTAAAGAAGCTGCGTCCCCGAACCGTTTGCGCAAAAGAAAGGCTTTTGCCTTCCCGGCTTTTTACACTATGAAAAGGCCGCCTGTTTCTAGAAAACGCGTTCCGCTTGCGGAATGCCGCTGCTTCGGTCTGATCATATGTCGCATAATACCTTCGGTCATCTTTTCCGCGTGTCCACCTGGGGCGAAAGCCACGGACCAGCCCTTGGCTGTGTTGTCGATGGGTGCCCACCCGGCATCCGCTTTACACTGGCCGAAGTTCAGGCGTGGATGGACAAACGCAAGCCCGGCCAAAGCCGCTTCGTCACCCAGCGCCGCGAAGATGATATCGTCAAAGTTCTCTCCGGCGTGATGCTGGATGAGGATGGCGAGACGATGATTACGACAGGCACGCCGGTGTCCATGCTGATTGAAAACACCGACCAGCGCTCCAAGGATTACGGCGAAATCGCCAGAAGCTTCCGCCCTGGTCATGCCGATTTTACCTACGACCTGAAATATGGCATCCGCGATTATCGCGGCGGTGGACGCTCCTCTGCCCGCGAAACAGCGGCGCGTGTTGCTGCCGGTGCGCTGGCCCGCAAGGTGGTGCCGAGCCTCAATGTGCGTGGTGCCCTCGTGCAGATCGGCAAACACAAGATCAACCGCGCCAACTGGGATTGGGCGCAGGTCGACCAGAACCCGTTCTTCTGCCCGGATGCGCAGATGGTTCCCGTTTGGGAAGAGTATCTGGATGGTATCCGCAAGGCCGGTTCCTCCATCGGTGCGGTCGTTGAGGTCATCGCAGAAGGTGTTCCCGCCGGCATCGGTGCGCCGATTTACGCCAAGCTCGATCAGGATATCGCCTCCAACCTCATGTCGATCAACGCCGTGAAGGGCGTGGAGATCGGTGAAGGTTTCGCCTCCGCCGAACTGACCGGCGAGGAAAACGCCGACGAAATGCGGATGGGCAATGATGGCACGCCGATTTTCCTGTCCAACCATGCGGGCGGCATTCTGGGGGGCATCGCCACAGGTCAGCCAGTTGTTGCGCGTTTCGCCATCAAGCCCACCTCCTCCATTCTGACGGAACGACAGTCCATCAATGCCGATGGCAAAAATGTCGATGTTCGCACCAAGGGCCGTCACGATCCATGCGTGGGCATTCGCGCCGTGCCGATTGGCGAAGCGATGGTGGCATGTACCGTTGCCGACCATTATCTGAGAGATCGTGGCCAGACCGGCCGTTTGAAATAGGAGCCTGACCATGGCGTATGATCAAAAGCGTGTCGTTGAAGCTATCCGCGCCTTCGAGGCAGGCGAGATCGTTGTCGTCATGGATGATGATGACCGTGAAAACGAAGGCGATCTGATCGTTGCGGCGGTGCATTGCACGCCGGAAAAGATGGCCTTCATCGTGCGCCACACCTCCGGCATCGTGTGTGCGCCCATGCCGCGTGAAGAAGCAAAGCGCCTCAACCTCAACGCCATGGTCGCGGAAAACGACAGCGCCCACACCACCGCGTTTACCGTGTCGGTGGATTTCAAGCACGGCACCACCACCGGCATTTCCGCCAGTGACCGCAACGTGACAGTTCGCAATCTGGCCAATCCCAATGCGGGTGCCGCCGATTTCACGCGTCCCGGCCACATCTTCCCGTTGATTTCGCGTGAGGGCGGCGTGCTGATGCGCTCTGGCCATACGGAAGCCGCGGTCGATCTTTGCAAGCTGGCCGGACTGCCGCTGATCGGCGTCATCAGTGAGCTGGTCAATGATGACGGCACCGTCATGCGCGGACCACAAGTGTCTGCTTTTGCAGATACCCACGGCATGAAGCAGGTGTCTGTTGCTGATCTCATCGCCTATCGTCAGCGCAAGGAAACGCTGGTCCAGCTGGAATCGGAATTCACCATCACCACTCCCTATGGCCCGGCAAAGGCGCACACCTATTCGCTGCCTTGGGATCCGATGCAGCATATGGCGGTGATTTTTGGTGATATTCGCGATGGCGTGGATATTCCCGTGCGCCTGCACCCGGAAAACGTGGCCGACGATATTTTCGGCAACAAACAGCCCGTGCAGCATTACATGCGAAAGATTGCCGAACAGGGACGCGGCGTGATCATTTATCTGCGGGAAGGTTCTGTCGGCGTTGGACAGGTCAGCGACCCCAGCCGCAACCGCAAGAAAACCAGCATCGACGAAGACCACGCGCAGGCCCGCTCCCGCGAACATGAATGGCTGGAAATCGGCCTTGGCGCACAGATTCTCAAGGATCTCGGCATCAGCTCGATCAAGTTGCTAACCTCTCGCGAACGCCACTATGTGGGCCTCGAAGGTTTCGGCATCGAGATTGCTTCGACGGATATCGGGTGATCCTTAGACGCCGTACCCATAAATTTTCCGTCATTCCGGCCTTGAGCCGGAATCCAGCCGCGCGTCTGCGCGGGGAGAAGGCTGTTTTGCGATCAAGGACTTGATCGCACTGGATGCCGGATCGAGTCCGGCATGACGGGCGTGATGTTACCCCTCAAGCCACCCCGCCAGATAACGCACACTCTCCACGCCCGTAAACTTCGCAAGTCGGCTCAACTCCGCATCAAGCTTTTCCAGCCTGCCAGTCGAAGCCCGCACGCCCTTTTCCAGCCAAAGCCGCCTCACATCCAGCGTTCCACCTTTGCGCTCTGCCTTCATATCGATGCGGCCAATCAGCCTGTCGCCCTCCAGAAGCGGGAAGACGTAATAGCCATATTGCCGCTTCGGCTCCGGCACGAACACTTCGATGCGGTAGAAGAAACCAAACAGCCGCTCCGTGCGGGCGCGATTGCGCAGCAGGGGATCGAACGGACTTAAAACCCGGATGCGTTGTGGTGGCGCGGGTTCCGCCGCGGCATCGCCCGTGAACCCTTCAAACGCGTAGGACGGTCGCTCTTTGCCGCCATCGGCTGACATCAGCGAAACCTCGCAAAGCTCATCCCGATGCGCCACGACCCAGTCCCTTGCCTCCTGCGCCGAGACGATGTCGAAAAAGGCTGCGATCTCTCCAGATGTTGCGAAACCCAGCCGGGTCAGCGCCTCACGGCAAGCCCAGTCCACAAAGACATCATGGTGCACGTCCAACGCATGATGTTCAGCAGGAATGACGCGCTCGGCAAGGTCATACACCTTCTGAAAATTGACCCGGCCGGAAATCGCCAGTTTGCCGGTGTGCCACAGATATTCCAGCGCCGTTTTGGAGGGATGCCAGTTCCACCAGCCCCCGGATTGATGATCCTCGGCCTTGGTGTCCCGCGACATCAGCGGCCCGTTTTCGGCAATGCGCCGGTAGGTTTCCTCGAATGCGGCATCGAAACCCTCGCCGTGCCATTTGCGCCAGCGCTCCTGAATGATCGGTTCGCGACGGCGGAAACGATGTTTCCAATAGGGATAGAAGGTCGATGGCAGGATCGACGCGTCATGCGTCCAATGCTCGAACAGCGCCCGGTCTTTTTCGATCAGCTCTGTGAGGTGATGCCGTTTATAGGTCTGATTGCGCGAAAAGATGATCTGGTGATGGGCGCGCTCCACCGTCGCAATACTATCCACCTGCACAAAGCCGATATCCGTGATCAACCTCAACAGGTCCGCCTTGTTCATGGCACGACCTGGCGGCTCGGACAGCCCTTGCCGCGCGAGGAAAATACGTCTTGCTGCTTCATTCGAAATCAGAATCGCCATGGCAAAAGCCTAGGGTTGCGCGCCCGAAAAATCAATGTTCTTTTTTTGTTCTTGATTTTACTTGGCCGTTCATATGTTTATAGAAGCGGCAAGGGATTTTGGGGAATTGGGTTTGGACATAGGTTTTCACGATGCGGGTGTGGCCTTCGAGCGGCGAGTGGCTGTCGAGCCCCTGACGCTTTCGCTCCATGAACGGCGCATCGGCATTATTGGTCTCAACGGGTCCGGCAAGACCACATTTGCGCGGATGATCAACGGGCTGACGAAACCCACCAGCGGTCGCGTGACCGTCAACGGGCTGGATACGGTCACGGATGGTCCGTCGGTCTTAAAAGATGTCGGTTTTGTTTTCCAGAACCCGCAAAATCAGATCATCCTGCCGATTATCCGCGATGACATCGCGTTCGGCCTGAAAAATCGTGGCGTGGACAAGTCTTCGGTCGAGGCCGCAGTCGAAGCAACATTGCAACGCTTCGGCATAGAACATCTGGCCAAGCGCCGCGCGCACGAGATTTCCGGTGGTGAATTGCAACTTGCGGCACTTGCCGCACTCACCATCACTGGCCCGAAAATCCTCATCATGGATGAGCCGACCAATCAGCTTGACCTCAAAAACCGGGCGCTGGTGGAAAAGACCATGGCTGGGCTTGAGCAGGATTTGTTCGTCATCACCCACGATCTGCCACTGCTGGAGAGCTTTGATCGTGTGCTTGTGTTCCATCAGGGCAGGCTCAGCGCAGATGCCTCTCCCTCGGAAGCCATCCGCCTCTATCGGGAGCTGGCGCTGACATGAGAAGCCTGCACGTCGAAGGCACCGGCTGGCTCTACAGGCTGTCGCCGCGCATCAAGCTCATTGCCCTTGCTGCCTTCAGCATCGGCTTGTTTCTGACGCGCGACCCGCTGTTGTTGGTCGCAGGCCTGTGCCTTGCCCTCTTCGTTCTGTCGCAAGCACATCTGGGCTGGCGCGAAACGATTTTGCGATTACGTCCGGTTTTTCTCACCATCATCGTCATCGCGCTGTTTAGTTTCCTGCTGATTTCCGCACTTGATGCGACGATTGCCCTGCTGCGTCTCTCGGCCCTGACCCTTTTGGCAACGGCGATCACCGCCAGCGTCAGCATTTCGCAGTTCATGGACGAGATCACCTTTGCGTTGCGTCCGCTGGAGAAAATCGGCTTGGCGAAAGCCGCCGATGTCGGGCTTGCAGTTGGCCTCGTCATTCGCTTTGTGCCGGAGGTGGTCAATCGCTACGAGACGTTGCGCGATGCCCACCGCGCACGCGGTATAGAGGCAAAGCTGCACACAATTCTGGTGCCGCTGATTATAATGACGTTGAAGGACGCCGATGCGATTGCCGATGCCATTGACGCGCGCGGTTTCAGAGGCCAAACCTCGTTTTCAGATATTTAAAGCCAATTGCGTGCAAGGATTGACGCAACACGCTTTAAATCTTTGTTGTTGCGCATGTCGTTTCGCAAAACCGCAGCGTAGTTTTGCGCGACATGCTTGAGAGGGGAGCATAAGACCCATGAAGACACGTGACCTCGTTTTGATCGCGCTATTTTCAGCCATCATCATTGCGCTTGGCCTGTTGCCACCTATTCCGCTCGGTTTCATTCCGGTGCCCATCACCGCGCAATCGCTCGGCGTCATGCTGGCCGGTGTGGTGCTGGGTGCAAAGCGTGGAACGCTGGCTGTTCTGCTCACCATCCTCATTGCCGCCATCGGCCTGCCGGTTCTTTCCGGTGGTCGCGGCGGTCTATCCATTTTTTATACGCCAACAACCGGTTATCTGATCGGCTGGATCGCCGCTGCATTCGTCACTGGTTATCTTTCCGAGCGTCTGGTCAACCGTGATCAGACGGCGTTGGTGCAAGGCGTCGGCTTCTTTCTGGCCAGCGTCATCGGTGGCGTTGCCGTGCTGTATGCTTTTGGCATCACCTATCTCGGCTTTGCGGCTGGCATTGGTTTTACCAAGGCATTCATCGGCTCCATGGCCTTTATTCCAGGCGACGTGTTAAAAGCCGTGCTTGCAGCCTTGGCTGGTCGTGCCGTGATGGCTGGATATCCACTGCTGCCGCAGCGCGCCTGACACGGCCGTCAAAATTGTTCAGGAGTAATGGCTATGGCTACACGGCTTTACGAGCACCCGATATTCCTTGAACACATTACGCCAGCGGGGCACCCGGAGCGCCCCGACCGGCTGCGCTCACTCAACATTGCGCTGGAACATCCGAATTTCGAGCGGCTGGAGCGGAAGGAAGCACCTCAGGCCAATGAAGATGCGGTGTTGCTGGCACACCCTGAAAGCCACCTGATTTCGGTCATGCGCCAAATCCCGGAAGAGGACGGCGAGATCAACCGCATCGAGGCGGACACCTACGCCTCCTCCAAAAGCCTGCAAGCGGCGCTCACCGGCATCGGCGCTGCCATGGCGGCGGTGGACGATGTTTTTAGTGGCGCCGCAGACAATGTTTTCGTGGCCAGCCGCCCGCCCGGCCACCATGCGGAAACTGAAAAGGCCATGGGCTTTTGCTTTTTCAACAATGCCGCCATTGCTGCCCGCCATGCGCAAAAGACCTATGGCGCAGAGCGCGTGGCCATTGTGGATTGGGATGTGCACCACGGCAATGGCACGCAGGATATTGTCTGGAACGACCCATCCGTGCTGTTCTGCTCCACCCACCAGATGCCGCTTTATCCGTGGAGTGGCGATAAAAACGAGACCGGCATCAAGAACAATGTGGTCAATGCGCCGCTTTCGCCCAACACCGGCAGCGACCATTTCCGCGAGGCATTCAAATCCCGCGTGTTGCCAGCGCTTGCCGACTTTTCGCCGGACCTCATCATCATCTCGGCGGGTTTTGATGCCCACCACCGCGATCCGCTGGCACAGATCAATCTGGTGGGTGAGGATTTCGATTGGGCGACCGGGCGAATTCTGGAGATGGCCGACAAATATGCCTCCAACCGGGTCGTCAGCCTGCTTGAAGGTGGTTATGATCTGGAAGGGCTGGCGGAATCGGCGGCCATGCATATTTTGAGAATGATGAAGGGTTGAACATGACGGAAAATGCCAACACAGCCGATGTCAGCGGTTATTCTTTCGAAAAGGCTGTCGCCGAGCTGGAAAGCATTGTCGCCCGTCTGGAACGTGGCGACGTGGCGCTGGACGAATCCATCGCCATTTACGAGCGCGGCGAAGCCCTGAAGAAACATTGCGAAACCCTGCTGACGGCTGCTGAAAAGCGCATCGAAAAAATCCGGCTGGACCGCACGGGCAAACCACAGGGGGTGGAGCCGCTGGACGGCGAATAAGGCTTGTAAGCCTTTCCTCCGTCATGCTCGGGCCTGTCCCTCGGGAAAGAACAGAGGATGATGTCGAGAGGACATCTGGACGTGTTGGACGATCTTGAACAGACCGTTCGATATCGAGGTCTCGCACCCATGGCGGATCGTGGTAATCTAGGCCAAATCGCGCAGGAGATTTGCCATGTCATTTTTTCCCGGAAACGACCCCGCTGCGGGTGATGCCTTTGCCTGTGACGCCATTGAAAATCTGATTATTCCGCGATCCAGCGATATTGGCGGCTTTGCCGTGCGCCGGGCACTGCCAACGCGGGAGCGGCGGCTGGTGGGGCCGTTTATCTTTTTTGATCGGATGGGGCCGGCCATTTTGAAAGCGGGCGAAGCGCTGGATGTGAAGCCGCATCCGCATATCGGGCTTTCGACGGTCACCTATCTGTTCGATGGCGAAATCAAACATCGCGATAGCCTCGGCACCGAACTCGTCATCCGCCCCGGCGATATCAATCTGATGACAGCGGGGCGTGGCATCGTGCATTCGGAACGCACACCGGAAAATCTGCGCGGCCATCCACTGTCCATGTCCGGCCTGCAGACTTGGTTGGCGCTGCCCGACAACAAGGAAGAAATCGCCCCCGATTTTGACCACACGGCCCGTGAAGCGCTGCCATTGATCGATGCCGTCGGCGCAACGGGACGCGTCGTGATCGGCGCCTTTGCAGGTTATAAATCCCCCGTCAAAACCTTCACCGATACGCTCTATGTCGATCTGACGCTGCAAGCCGGGGTGAAGGTGCCGTTGTCCACCGATCACGAGGAACGGGCGATCTACATTTTGTCCGGCTCGCTGGATGTGGCCGGAGACGTTTTTGCTGCCGATCAATTGATCGTGTTTCGTGCGGGCGATGACATTACGCTGAAGGGTGGCCTCAGCGGTTGCCACATCATGATTTTCGGCGGTGCGGCGGTGAATTCCAAACGCTATATCTGGTGGAACTTTGTTTCGTCATCAAAAGAGCGCATAGAAAAAGCCAAGGACGAGTGGAGAACCGGGCGCTTCGACATCGTCCCGGGGGATGAGGAAGAGTTTGTCCCTTTGCCGCAGGGTTGAAATTCGTTAAAACGAATAGAGGCTGCTATCAGCTATGGTTTGGAGCAAGTATGAGACATAGGTGATAGCAGCCTCTTTATCTTGCCGAAGGCTCGATGATCCACCATCTAGTCGGTGTAAGCACTATTAGAAGAAAGCCGAACGATTGACCGGAATGCCAAAGACACCGTTGCTTGACCGGGTAAATTTCCCATCCGACCTCAAGGCAATCGAAGATCGCGACCTGCCGCAACTGGCACGGGAACTGCGCGATGAGATGATCGATGCTGTGTCTACGACCGGCGGGCATCTGGGTGCTGGTCTCGGCGTTGTGGAACTGACGATTGCTATCCACAAGGTTTTCAACACGCCGGACGATCGGTTGATCTTCGACGTTGGCCACCAGTGCTACCCACACAAAATTCTGACGGGTCGCCGGGAGCGCATTCGCACGCTGCGGCAGGAAGGTGGCCTTTCCGGCTTCACCCGCCGTGCAGAAAGCGAATATGACGATTTTGGCGCGGGGCATTCCTCCACCTCGATTTCCGCCGGTCTCGGCATGGCTGTTGCTGCCGAGCTTGATGGCAGCGACCGCAAGGTGATCGCCATCATCGGCGATGGCTCCATGTCGGCTGGCATGGCGTTCGAGGCGTTGAACAATGCCGGTGCGCTGGATGCGCGCCTGATCGTTATTCTCAACGACAACGACATGTCGATTGCGCCGCCAACCGGCGCCATGAGCGCTTACCTCGCGCGTCTGGCCTCTGGCCGCACATACATGGGCTTCCGCGATTTCGGCAAAAAACTGACGGCTTATCTGGGCAAAACCATCGACCGGGCCATTACCCGCGCCGTGACCCATGCGCGGGGCTATGTGACAGGCGGAACGCTGTTCGAGGAGCTGGGCTTCTACCATATCGGCCCTATCGACGGTCATTCCTTCGACCATCTGCTTCCGGTGCTGCGCAATGTGCGCGACAACCAAAAGGGTCCGGTTCTCATCCATGTCGTGACGCAGAAGGGCAAGGGTTATGCCCCTGCCGAAGCCGCTGCCGACAAATATCACGGCGTCAACAAGTTCGATGTCATCACCGGCGCACAGGCCAAAGCCAAGCCGAATGCGCCGAGTTACACCAGCGTCTTTGCCGAAGCCTTGGTGCAGGAAGCCACGCTTGACGACAAGATCGTCGGCGTCAGCGCCGCCATGCCTAATGGCACGGGTCTGGACAAGCTGGCCGAACTCTTTCCGAAGCGTTCTTTCGATGTCGGCATTGCCGAACAGCACGCCGTGACATTCGCGGCTGGCCTTGCTGCCGATGGGTACAAGCCGTTTTGCGCGCTTTATTCCACCTTTCTGCAACGCGGGTATGACCAGCTGGTGCATGATGTGGCGATCCAGGGATTGCCCGTACGCTTCCCCATAGACCGAGCTGGTTTTGTCGGTGCCGACGGCCCCACCCATGCGGGTTCATTCGACACGACATTCCTTGCCACCCTGCCCGGCATGGTGGTGATGGCGGCATCGGATGAGGCGGAACTGAAACATATGGTGCGCACCGCTGCGGCCTATGACGAAGGCCCGATTTCCTTCCGCTATCCGCGTGGCGAAGGCGTGGGCATCGAAATGCCTGCCCGTGGCGAAATTCTGGAAATCGGCAAGGG
Source organism: Agrobacterium sp. rho-13.3 (assembly GCF_033957765.2). NCBI lineage: Bacteria > Pseudomonadati > Pseudomonadota > Alphaproteobacteria > Hyphomicrobiales > Rhizobiaceae > Agrobacterium > Agrobacterium sp. rho-13.3. The sequence continues at coordinate 412,296 of NZ_CP192774.1, read as the reverse complement.
TCGCATCGTCAAGGAAGGCTCCAAAATCGCGTTGCTTTCCTTCGGCACGCGCCTTGCGGAATGCCTGGCGGCAGCGGAAGATCTGGATGCGGCGGGCCTGCCGACCACGGTGGCCGATGCCCGTTTTGCCAAGCCGCTTGATCTTGATCTTATTCGCCAACTCGCCAGCCATCACGAGGTGCTGATCACAATCGAAGAGGGTTCTGCGGGCGGATTTGGCGCGCATGTGCTGCACTTCATGGCAAGTGCCGGTCTTCTGGATACGGGCTTGAAAGTTCGCACCCTGACCCTGCCGGATCAATGGGTGGAACAGGCCAAACCGGAAATCATGTATGCCAATGCCGGTCTGGACCGCGCTGGCATCGTCGCCACGGTTTTCAAAGCACTCGGCCAGAAACAGGTTGATGTCGGCGTTGCCGGGTAATCGCGAGCCGCTTTTGACGTCACAGCTGCGCGCCCCTTGCCACCCCCTTTGCTTGGCAAGCATGGACAAGATTTAACTTGGATTCCCTGTTCCGGTTCGTAAAAGCTCTGGCTTTGAAGAATGGAAAAGGCCGATGAAAAGAAGAACTCTTATTCTGGGAGGAGGCGTCATTGTGGCCGCGTCTGCTTCGGGCGTAGCGCTGTGGCCGCGCCATCATAGAGCCATCGCCGCCCGCGAATTCACCTGGAAAGGCACCGATTTTCTGAGCGGCGGCACCAGGGCCGTGGACGTTGCGAAACTGCCAGCGCCGGTGTTTCGCAGCAGCCCGAATTGCATCGTCACCGCCGCCCAGACACTTGGCCCCTGCCATGTCAACAACGTGCCCGTGCGGGAGGATGTGTCTGAAAACCAGGTCGGTCTTCCGATGCGCCTCGCTGTCAGGATCGTTCACGCCGCCGATTGCCGCCCCATCGAAAACGCGGACGTGGAAATCTGGCATACGGATCACCGGGGCATTTATTCGGGCCGCGAAGCCGCCGACATGTGCACGGGCGGTGATGCCGAGGCGCTCAGCGGCCTTGCGTTTCGCGGGCGCCAACTGACGAAAGCAGAGGGTCAGGCAATTTTCCTCACCGCCTATCCGGGCTGGTATAGCGGCCGAACGCCGCATATCCATTGTCGCATTGTGGTCGAGGGCAAAGAACTGCTGGTCAGCCAGCTTTATTTTGACGATACGCTGAGCGATATCGTCTACGGCCAGCATCCCGATTACGTGGGGCGACCACTACGCGATACCGCCAATGGTGATGACAGTATCGTTCCAGACAATGCGACCGACCACATCTTCGATTTCGAAAAACTCGACAGCGGCGTCTTGTCCGCGACGATCACCATCGGCGTTTCCGCCTGAGACATCACCAAACAAACGAAACCCGCCGGATCGCTCCGGCGGGTTTGTTGTTTCAGGCGTTGATCACTCTCAGAACTCTTCCCAGTTCTGCTCCGCAGGCTTTGCCGCAGCGCTGGTGCTTGGCGAGAAAGCCTTGGCAAGACTTTGGCCAAGCGCGCGTGCAGGTGACGAAACCGGACGTGCGGTTGAAGGCGCTATTTTCGCAGCAGGGCGTGCCTTTGGTGTGAAGGCCGGTGCTGGTGCCGAAAACGATGCCGGGCGTGACGCGATGGACGACGCGGACGCCGCAAACCCTGTGGCTCCACGCGCACCGCCCCCGAGATTGAACTGACCGATAAGGCCGTTCAAAGCGGCAGCTTCGCGTGCCAGTGCATGGCTTGCAGCGGTCTGCTGCTCCACCATCGCGGCATTTTGCTGCGTGCCCTGATCCATGGTGTTGACGGCGGTGTTGATTTCCTGAAGGCCGGTGGCCTGTTCGCGGGATGCCGTGACGATTGTGCTGACGTGAGAATTGATTTCCTCAACCTCGGCAATGATCAACTGCAACGCCTTGCCGGTTTCACCAACCAGGTTCACACCGTTTTCAACCTGTCGGCTCGACGCGCTGATTAGGGTCTTGATTTCCTTGGCAGCATTGGCAGAGCGCTGTGCCAGTTCACGCACTTCCTGCGCCACAACCGCAAAGCCCTTACCGGCTTCACCGGCACGCGCTGCTTCCACACCGGCGTTCAGCGCCAGAAGATTGGTCTGGAAAGCGATATCGTCGATGACGCTGATGATCTTGGTGATTTCGCCGGAAGACTTCTCGATTTCCTGCATGGCGGACACGGCGCTGCGAACCACGGTGCCGGACTTTTCAGCCCCTGCCCGCGCACGCTGAACCAGGGCACTTGCCTCTTCCGCACCCTTGGCGCTGTCGCGCACCGTGGTAGTCACTTCTTCCAGTGCTGCTGCTGTCTCTTCGATGGAAGCAGCCTGCTGTTCGGTGCGGCGGGAAAGATCGTCTGCGGCAGACAACATTTCAGAAGCACCGGCATTGATGGCGGACGCGTTTTCACCCACGTTGCGCAGAGCGTCTTGCAGCTTGTCCAGCGAGGTGTTGAAGTTGATGCGAAGTGGTTCGATGAACTGGGTGAAAGGGCTTTCGATGCGGTAAGCCAGATTGCCATCGGAGAGCGCTTGTAGACCCTTGGCCAGTTCTTCACGGGCAAACATCTGTTCGGCTTCGGCGCGTTCTTTTTCCGCTTCGTTCTGGCGACGCTCTGCTTCCGTTGAGAAGCGCATACGATCGCTTTCGTCCGCAAGGCGGGATTTTTCGATACCGGATTCCTTGAAGACCAAAACGGCCTTTGCCATCTTGCCCACTTCGTCGCCACGGTCGAGCGCGGGAACGTCAACGGACATATCGCCACCGGCAAGGCGGCTCATGGCGTTGGTCATGCCGACAATCGGCGCAACGATGGTGCGAGACAGCGCCCAGATCAACAGCACGGCAACGACGCCAGCAGCGGCACCGCCACCAAGAAGCGCCAGCTCAAGGTTGCTATGCGCCTTTTCCTGTGCGGCAATCTGGCTGGCAGAGGCGGTTGCCAATTGTTCCCTGATTTTTGCGGCCGCCGCACGGAAGTTATCCAGCTGGCCCTTGGCCTGATTACGTCCGATCTCGATGATCTCGGAAATGGGTGCTTCGGTGGTCTTGCGTGCCGCCATCTGCGGCTCTGCCAGTTCCTTGTAGAAAACCGTGGCCGTCGCCTGCATCTCATCAATGGCTTTGAGGATTTCAGGCTGACCGGCAGCAAAGCCGCGTGCGTCATCCAGTTTCTTCAGCATCAGCTCCCGCTGGGCGAAGACGTCCTTATACGTGCTATCGCTGCGAAAAAGCAGAAAGCCGCGCTGATTGACAGCCTGCTCCAGCATTGCGGCCAGTGCACCATCAACGCTGGATACAATCCGGCCCGTGTTGGTCTGTTGCTCCGAGATGCGCTTGGCATCGATCGTCTGCATGAAAACAACTGCCGATGCCACCAGGCAAACCCCCATCAAGGCAATGAAGGTGGCCACCAGTTTCAGATTAATAGGGAGATTTTTCAAAGACATCGAGAACTCTTTCGACACGCTTCCGGTGCGACTGCATGGGAAAAACAGTCTGTGACACCACACTAAATTTATCAGGGAGGGCCGCCGTCATGGCAGAAATGATGAGATCAACTCAACGTGGGGGCAGAGTGCTACAAACACGTTTATTTTCGCTTAAATACGTGATTTCTAATTATAGTTGCTCCGCAATTAAATTGCGCGCGGGCCACAGTCATGCGTGCTTTCCTCACAAACCGCATAAAACGCTTGCGCTCCGGGCTTTTGACAGTCATTGACACGAACCATGTCAAATTCATCTGAAAATCAACGGCTGGACCAGCTTCTGGTCTCTCGTGGGCTGTTTGCCAGCCGCTCCCGCGCACGCGATGCGGTGCAACGCGGCACAGTGCGCGTCAACGGCAACATCGTGACCAAGCCAAGCCTCACATTTCCGGGCAACTCGGTCTTCGAGGTCAGTGATCCGGCACAGGGTTATGTCTCGCGCGCTGCGCTGAAACTGGCGGCGGCACTGGACCATTTCAAACTCGATCCTTCCGGCCATGAGTGTCTGGATGTCGGCGCGTCCACGGGCGGCTTTACCGAAGTGCTGTTGAACCGTGGTGCTGGGCATGTGACGGCGATCGATGTCGGCCACGGGCAAATCCACCCGCGTGTCGAAGGCAACCGGCGCGTCACCAGCATCGAAGGTTTCAATGCGCGATTCCTGACCAGCGACGATATCGACAATCGCCCGATCAGCTTCATTGTGTCGGACGTGTCCTTCATTTCGCTGAAGCTGGCGCTTGCGCCTGCACTGGAATTGGCAGAGCCCAATGCGCTGGCCGTATTGCTGGTAAAGCCGCAATTTGAAGCGGGTCGCGATGCCATCAGCAAGGCTGGCCTGTTGAAAGAGCCGGAAACCGCGCCGGATGTTGCCGCAGAGCTAGAGCGCTGGCTGGTAGAAGATATGGGCTGGGTGAGCCTTGGCCTCATCCCCTCGCCCATTGCGGGTGGCGATGGCAATGTGGAATTCCTTCTCGGGGGCAGAAAGCCATGACCACCCAGACCGTGAAGATTCAGAGCCTTGGTGCGCAGGGCGATGGCGTTGCGCACTGTCCCGACGGCCCGGTCTATGTGCCCTTTTCGCTTGCTGGCGAAACGGTGGCCATTGCCCGTGTCAAGGATCAGGGCACGATCATGTCGATCACCGAGGCCTCACCCGACCGGCGCCAGCCTGTCTGTCGCCACTTCGGCCCAGACGGCAAGAATGGCACATGCGGTGGCTGTTCCCTGCAACATCTGGCCGACGAGCCTTATCATGATTTCAAGCGCAACCTCGTTGTCGCAGCCCTGAAATCGAAGGGGCTGGACGCGGAGGTCGATGCACTGGTGCACTGTCTTCCCGGCCAGAGACGCCGCGTTGTCTTCTCCGCCCGCAAGACAGAAAAAGGCCTGTTGCTGGGTTTCAGCCAGGCAGGCAGCCACCATATCGTCGCCATTGAGGAATGTCCCGTCGCGGTTGATGGCATCGTCGCGCGTCTGGATGTCATTCGCGCCATCGGCTTCCCGCTGGTGTCCAGTGCAGAACCGTTCCGCATTACCGTGATGGAAACGCTGTCCGGCCTTGATATCTCGTTTGAAGGCATCAAAGCCCCGAACGACAAGCAGCGCAGAACGGCGACCGAAATCGCGCTTTCCACGCGCGGCATCGCCCGCGTTTCGATTGCTGGCGAAATCCTGATCGAACCACAAAAGCCCGTCATCGATTTCGACGGCGTGCCGATCACCCCGCCATCGGGCGGCTTTGCACAGGCCACCAAACAGGCAGAAGATGCCATGGCGGAACTGGTGCTGGCGCATGTGGGCAAATCCAAGCGCATCGCCGACCTGTTTTGCGGCTCCGGAACATTCGCGCTGCGGCTTGCCCGACTTGGCAAGGTTCATGCGGTGGAAACCGAAGACAAGGCACTGAAAGCGCTGGATCTCGCGGCCCGCAACACTCAGGGTCTGAAACCCGTCACCACGGAAAAGCGTGACCTTTTCCGCCATCCGCTCAATCTCAAAGAGCTGAAGAATTACGACGCCGTGGTTTTCGATCCGCCCCGCGCCGGTGCCGAAGCGCAATGCAAGGAACTGGCGCGCAGCACGGTGAAGAAGATTGTTGCGGTCAGCTGCAATCCGCTGTCGCTGGCCCGCGATCTTGCCATTCTGATCGAGGGTGGCTACCGCGTCACCAAGGTTACGCCCATCGACCAGTTCCTGTGGTCGCCGCATGTGGAAGCGGTCGCGACGCTGGAGAAGTAGGGACTCTCCCTCCGTCACCCCGGACTTGATCCGGGGTTCAGTGCGATCAAATCCTTGATCGCGAACGGCTCTTTTGCGCCGCAGACGCGGCGACTGGATTCCGGCTCAAGGCCGGAATGACGGGAAAGGCAATTCCTTACCAAGCCGTATCGATATTCCCGTTCCCCACCACGCCATTGCAGCGGCAGCGGCCGCCGACACGGCCCTGCTGCACGGGGCAGACATAGGGGCGTGAGCGATTGGCGCTATCGGGCGGCGTTACCACGCAGACGAAGCGAGGGCGGCGGCGGTCTCCATTGTTGTTCTGGTTGGATTGGCCTGCGCTGCTGTTGAAGTTCTGCACCTCAATCACATCGCTTTGCGCGGGTTGCGACATCAATGGCGGCTGAAAACTTGCCGCCCCTGCGATGTTGGAGAGGGATATGAAGGTGAGCGTTGCGAAAACGATGTTGCGCATGGGTGGCGGCTTTCTCAAGACAATGGGCGATAGTGGCGAAGAATAGCCGCCTTCTCTTCCGGTTCCGTAAAGGCCGCCAACTTTCACCAGCCACGCTTAACGGCGCATGAATGCCTCAAAGGCTGCGCGGGCCTCAGTGCTCTGCAACTGTGCTGCAAAATGCACGATTTCCGCATCGATGCGCTGGCGAACCTCAGCACCATCACCACGCAACAGATCGCGGGCGATTTTCAGCGCCTGCGGTGGCTTGGCCGCAAGCGACGCTGCGATCTTCAATGTTTCGCGTTCGACGTCGGCCTCCGAAACCACTTTCCAGATCAAACCGGCCTGAAGCGCCTGCTCCGCTGAAAAACCTTCGCCCGCCGCCAGCAAAGCAAAAGCCCGCTGGTGGCCCATGATCCGCGGCACGAGCAGGCTGGACGCCGCTTCCGGCACCAGCGCCAAATCCACGAACGGCGTTTTGAACAGGCTGCGGCTGGAGGCAACGGTCAGATCGCAATGCAGGTTCAGCGTCGTGCCGATGCCAATCGCCAAACCATCGACGCCGGAGATGATGGGTTTTTGGACGCTGACCAGTGCGTGCAGAAAATCCCCCGCCGCCAGCCGTCCCTTGCCGCCGGACATGGCAAAGGCCATAAAATCGGCCATGTCATTGCCAGCGGAAAAACAGCCCTCGGAGCCAAGGAATACGATGGCGCGGATATCGCCATCCCCATCCGCCGCCTGCAATGCCTCGATCATCGTGCGATACATCGCATCCGTAATCGCGTTCTTTTTGTCGGGGCGATTGAAGCGGATAACCTGCACGCCGGGTGCTGTTTCCGGGCGTTCCAGAAGAATATGGTCAGTGGACATGGACACTCCTTAACCCAAGACAGTGCGGGCAGCTTCAAGGCTGGCAGCACCGGCTATAACGCGATCCTTCAAGGCAGATGTTTCCGCCAGCAGGTTTTCGGCTGTGAAACGGCAGAGTGCAGCACGGTGTGACCCCTGCCCATCCTCCACCGACACCAAGGCACCTTTTGCGAGATAAGCGCCCGTCAGAGCCAACCCGAACAGCCGTTGGTAGGGCGTTGCTCCCGCCAGCGCTGCGGTGGCTTCACCCTTGGCCAAGGCGTCCAGCAACCAGTCGGTTGCCTCTTCCAGATCCGTAAGGCTTTGGTCGAGATAACGGGCGGTTTCGCCAAGCTCTGGCCTGTTGGACGCACGCACCGCATCCGCCAATTCTTTCAACTCGCCAATGAAACCACGCACCTGCCTACCTTCGGAAAGCGGCAGCTTGCGGGTGACGAGATCAATGGCCTGAATGCCGTTCGTGCCTTCATAAATCGGCGCGATGCGGGCATCCCGCAGATAACGGGCAGCGCCTGTTTCCTCGATGAAACCCATGCCGCCATGCACCTGAATGCCGAAAGACGCCACATCCACACCGGCATCGGTGGAGAAGGATTTGGCAATCGGCGTCAGTAGAGCGGCGCGCTCCTGCCAGAATTTTCGCTCAGCCGCATCGGTCTTCGCATGGCTCATGTCGATGGCGTGGGCGCAGGAGAAGGAAATGGCACGGGAGCCTTGCGTCAGCGCCTTCATGGTCAGCAAGGTTCTGGCGATATCGGGATGTTCGATGATCGGGCTCATGCCTGTTGCCTTTGTGCCGGGTGCCTTGCCCTGCGTGCGATCTTTCGCATAGGCAATCGCCTTTTGCGTTGCCGCCTCGCAGATGGCCACACCCTGCATACCGACGGCCAGACGTGCATTGTTCATCATCGTGAACATGCAGGCCAGACCCTTGTTCTCTTCACCGACGATCCAGCCAATCGCGCCCTTTTCAGCGCCATAACGGCCATCCCCGAAAATCATCGTGCAGGTGGGAGAGCCGTGAATGCCGAGCTTGTGTTCCAGCGCGTGGCAGAACAGATCGTTGCGCTCGCCTGGGTTTCCAGCCGCATCCGGCAAGAACTTCGGCACCAGAAACAGCGAAATACCGCGTGTGCCCGCGGGCGCATCGGGCAGACGGGCCAGCACCAGATGGATGATGTTGTCCGCTGCGTCGTGTTCGCCCCATGTGATGAAGATTTTCTGGCCGAAAATCCGGTAACTGCCATCGCCAACGCGCTCTGCTCTCGCCTTCAAGGCGGCGAGGTCCGATCCTGCATGTGGCTCTGTCAGGTTCATGGTGCCGGTCCATGTACCGGACACCAGCTTTTCGAGATAGGTTGCCTTGAGATCATCGCTGCCGTGGGCCGATATCGCCTCTACCGCGCCCATGGTCAGCGTGGGGCAAAGCGCAAACGCCATGGAACCGGAGTTCCACATTTCCAACGCGGCAACGTTCAACAGATGCGGCAGGGCCTGCCCGCCAAAGTCCTCCGGTGCGGTCAGTCCGTTCCAACCGCCGTCCGCCCAGCGGCGATAAAGATCAGCCCAGCCATCGGGTGTACGCACCGCGCCATCCACCAGCTTGGAACCTTGCTTGTCGCCAATCTCGGCAAGCGGCGCAATCTCATCCGTCGCAAACCGGCCGGCCTCGTGGAGAATGGCATCGACGATGTCATCGCTGAGATCACCGAACACGCCTTCGTCCAGCGCGGCCTGAAGACCTGCCACATGTTTCAGCGTAAAAGCGATATCGTCTACCGGTGCGGTATACATCCTGCCTCCTCCCGAAGCGTCTGCCTGCAATGCGATTGTCTTCGGGGCTAAATGATTTTTACGTAAACGTCAATTTCAAAAATCCGACCGTCGATCAACTTCACTGTTATAAAACTGTCATGAAACTCTGCTCTGCATGTTCGAACCTCGAATGCGGCTCCCCCTCGACGCAATTCGCGACGCTCGCCTCAGGATAACGTCCATGGACATTCCCCACCCCACTATTCCCGGATTGGTCTGGGCCTATCGTTTCCGTCCCGAGATAGAGCCATGCACCCGCCTTCCGCCGGACTTTCGACTCGACGATCTACAGGTCGAGGACGGGTTTTTCTGGCTCCATCTCAACATAGCCGATGCACGCGTTGCCGCTTTTATCGAGAACATGCAAGGGCTTGATGACAGCGTGCGGGTCAGTCTGACGACCCATGAGACCCACCCGTCCATCGTGGTGGACGATGGTGCGCTTTACGGAACGCTGGTCGATTTCCAGCGCGAGTTCGATCAGGAAACGCGCAATATCGGCTGGCTGCATTTTGCCGTGGGTGAACGCTACATCATCACCACCCGCCTGCAACCGCTCCGTTCGGTAGACCGTCTTCGCGCCGCCATCGACAAAAACCCCAAACGTTATCCAACACCATCCCATGTTTTTGAGGGCTTGGTCGCGGAATTCCAGCGCACTCTGATCGGCCTCGTCATGGAGACGACCGAGGAGCTGAACGCCATTGAGGATTTCGTTTATGACACCGCACCGCGGGACGAGCGCCGCAGGCTCGCTCCCGTGCGCCGTACCGTCGTGCGTCTGCACCGGCATTTGCGCACGGTCCTGACGCTGATGCGCCGCGCCTCTGCCGCGGATGATGAAGAGATGCCATCGGGGTTTGAAGACGTCGCCGCCCGTTTGACCAGCCGTTTGGAAGCGGTCGACCATGATGTTTACGCGCTTCAGGAACGGGCGCGGCTTCTGCATGAAGAAATCGATTCAAAGCTTTCCTCGGAAACCAACCGCCACCTTTATATTCTGTCGCTGATGACGGCATTTCTCTTGCCACCAACGCTAGTTACAGGCTTTTTCGGTATGAACACCGGCGCATTGCCGTTCACCGAAGGCACCGAGGGAACGATCTATGCGGCCAGCTTTATCGTGGCGTCGATATTGTTTGCATGGGTGCTGCTGCGGCGGGTTGGGATTTTGTAGCGCCCAGACATAGAAAAACCGCCCGGAGCGTTCCGAGCGGTTTTTGATTTGAGCCGATGCTATCAGCCGTATGGCGAATAGCAGGTCTGGCGCGGGCCGTTGTAAGGCTGGAACGTGTTGCTATAGGCATCGTAGGACCGATAACGACCAAAGCACCAGTTCACATGGTTTTGTCCCGCCGCACGGCGAGGGGCCGGGGTGTATTCGCGATAAACCGGACGTGGACGATATTCAGGGATCGGGCGATAGACTTCCCGAGGCTGAGACAGCGCACCGCCGATGATCGCACCGGTGGCGAAAGCCGCCAGCGGGAAATAATAGCCGTTGTGCTGGCGATAACCGGGGCGATAATCGCGATAACCCTGATGACCGCGATACCAGCCGCGACCGTAATCACGGCCATACCCGCCGCGTTCCTGCCAGTATTGGACATTCACCACGCCATTGTTGGTGTTACCGACCCCAGCCGGTGCAACCGTGATCGGCATTGCCTGCGCCGGAACGATCGACCCGGCGACAGCAAGTGCCGAGAACCCGGCAGCCCAAATGGTTTTCATATAATTCTGCATCTGACTTCCTCCATCCACGACCGGTTCTTGAAGACCGGCTCACTGTGAATAACGACGATTGCTCTCACTGTATGCCTCACGCAGAGTGAGGTATTTTATATGATATCAAGAATAGAAATGTGTATCTGAACCCGGGATTAACAGTGCAATCACAGCTACTTGAACGGGATCTGAATCTATAAACTGAAAAAAGCCCGATTTGCATCGGGCTTCTTCAAAACATCAAACGTCACGGCGAAACGCACTGTCTGCGCGGACCATTGCTTGGCTGATAGGTGTTGTCGTAAGCGCGATATGAGCGCCAGCGATTTGCACACCATGACTGGTGGCTGCTGCCATAGGATGGACGGGCCTGATTGGCCGCGCCGCCGATGATCGCGCCTGCTGCAAATGCTGCCAGTGGGAACCAGTAGCCATTGTGCTGACGGTAGCCCGGACGACGATCACGATAGCCCCGGTGGCCGTTGTAATAACCCTGACGGGGTGGCAAGCGGCGGAAATCACGGTCGCTGCGATAATCGCGGCCTCGGCGCCAGTCTCGTCTGTCCCATCCGCCATACTGCACAGGTACGACATTGTCTGTCGTCATCTGAATTGGCTTCGGCATCGGAATAGGCACCTGAAACGCCTGAGACGGGGTGAAGCTCGTCAAAAACACAACAATTGCTGTCGCAACGCTCGTCTTGCGTAAATTCAGCATGAATTTCCTCCGTTTTGTACACCGCGCGTTGAACCGCGCTTCGATGGTGTGCAAACGGAGAAATTGCAAATTGGTTCCACTTCGCGGGAAATGAACCCGATTCTAACTCATGCTTCTATCTGAACATCGGTCAATGGCCGTGAGCAGCAGGCGAGGATATAGCCTTCCTCGATGTCTTCATCGAGAATACCGCCATTGTGGTTCATCTCGACTTCACCGGAGAGTTTCAGCACACGGCAGGTTCCGCAAATGCCGGATTCGCAGGCAGCACCAATCCGCACGCCCGCGGCACGCGCCGTCATCAGCACGGTCTGCCCCGGCTGGCACGCAACATCCTTGCCGGACAGCGTGAAGCCGATTTTCGCCAACACTTCGCCATCATGGGCAACAGCGCTTTCCCCCACCGCAACGGGCGTTGCCGGGGAAAAACTTTCCTGATGATAACGATCCATATCAAAGCCGGAAGCTTCCAGCATGGAGCGAACTGCTGCCATGAAGGGTTCCGGACCACAACAAAACACGGTGCGATCCATGAAGTCGTGGGAGAGCAGCGCGATCTTGGCCTTGTCCACCATGCCCTTGAGGCCAGACCAGAGATCGGTGCGTCCGCATTGCTCGACGATGAAACCGAGCGACAGGTTGGGCATGAAGCGGGCGAGATATTCCAGCTCATGCCGAAAAACGATGTCGGATGGCGAACGCGAGCAGTTGATGAAGGAAATATCGCTCTGCGGCGCGCGGTCGCTCATATCACGCACCATCGACATCATCGGCGTAACGCCTGATCCCGCCGAGATGAACAGATATTTGTCGCCGGGGTGGCGCACATAAGAGAAGTCACCCAGCGGCCCAAGCGCACGGATACGCATACCCGGCTTGAGGTTATTGAACATCCAGCGCGTGCCGATGCTGTTGGCCTGCGCCTTGACGGTCACAGCCAATGCGTAAGGACGCGAAGGGCTGGACGACAGCGTATAGGTGCGAAACAACGGCTCTGGCCCGACCGGAAGTTCCAGCGTTACGAACTGCCCCGGCACGTAGCGAAACCAGTTTGTGCCTTCCGAGCGAAACAGAAACGTCATCACGTCAGGCGTTTCCGGCGTCACCGAAATGCATTCCAGCATGTGAAGCTTGTCGCTCCACGGTTTCATTTCATCGATGTGTTTGTATGTCACGGCCATGGTCATCAACGTCACGCCACAGCCGACAGTTTTTGCCTGTCGCCAGAGAGACGATCGATCATGAAATCGGAATACCAATTCACGAACTGCATCACACCGCCCTCGTCTTCCGGCGAATAAGGGCCGGGCTCATAGGCCGGGGACCGAATGCCGAAGGCGTTTTCTTCCACGATGCGGCGATCCTGATCGTTGGTTTCGTTCCACACATGGGTCAGGTCTTCGAGATTGTAATCAACTCCTTCCACCGCATCCTTGTGGACGATCCACTTGGTCGTGACCTGCGTTTCCTGTGGCCCCAGCGGCAGAACGCGGAAGGAAATCAGGTGGTCGCCCAGGAAGTGGTTCCATGTCGTTGGGTAATGGAACAACAGCAGCGCGCCGATATGGCCGATGGTGACATCGTCCGACAGCGGGCGGCGAACCGCACGTTTGCCGGACATGGTGTAGCTCTCCGCATCGCCAATCAGCGGCATACGCGCCACACGGAACTGGCCCTTGGGATCGATCTTGAAACGGCTTGGCAGGCCAGCAGCCTCGCAGCGCGCCCAATGCCCGCCGATTTCCGGGTCGCTTGCCCCACCATCGGTACCGGTCACGCTCGGGTTTTCGGGGTAGGTGCGGCAAAGCTCAGGATGGTTCGCGGCGCAGTGATAGCACTCGCGATTGTTCTCCCAGACGAGCTTCCAGTTGCCCTTTTCAATGATGGTGCTTTCATGGGCGACCTTCGCCTCCCAAATGCGGTGCGGCGCCATGTAGGATTCGATTTCGGCGCGAACCGGCGCAAAATCCATCGGCTGCTCGGCCAGACAGATAAAAATGTAACCGGAAACCGATTCGCAGGCGACGGGCTTCAGGCCGAAATCACCCTTGTCGAAATCCTCTCCCATGTGGCGCGCAAACAAAAGCTTGCCATCCAGATCATAGGTCCACTGGTGGTAAGGACAGACCAAACGGGCCGATTGGCCCTTTTGCGTGGTGCAGACGCGCGAACCGCGATGGCGACAGGAATTGTGGAAGGCGCGGATCACACCATCTTTGCCGCGCACGATCACGACCGAGTAGGCACCGACCTGAACCGTGAGATAGGTGCCGGTTTTCGGCACTTCGCAATCATGCGCCACAAACAGCCAGTCACGATACCAGATGTTTTCCATGTCCAGCTGAAAGTAATCCTGATCCACGTAGAAAGGCTGCTCCAGTGTGAAGCCCTCACGACGGTTTTTCAGTTGGCGCAATACGGTTTCACGCAAATCCATGGACATGTCCTCGATCGGGTCGCGGTACGTCTCTTGTGCCATGCCGCGTTTACATGAAATGATCTAACCATTCCCGCCCCTATTCGGCACCACATACAGCGACATCGGCTTCCGCATTGGCGACAAATTGCGACATGGCGCATAAAAGTGGAATTTTGCGAATTTTAATTCAAAAACAGCAACTTGATACTCATTTTCCCGCAAATGACGTCGCAATATGACGCAAATGACATCGGCCTCGACGGTTAACATAAACCATTGAGCGACAACAGAATTTTAACTTAACTCCGATAAAAACAGGGAAGGTCGGCAACAGGAGCACCCCGATGCAGAAGGGAACGCAAATTCGGTATTTCGATGCGAGTGCGAAAACAGTCGCACCTGCGCGTTCCAAAACCGCTCATTCCGACTTTCTGCGCACCGGCAAAATTGCCCGTTATGAAGAAAAATGGGTTCCCCGCGAAACGCGCTATCTGACACATGATCAGGTTGCCGAAATCACCGGCCGCAAATTGCAGGCTGCGGGGGAAATGACCTACACCCGGCTCAATTCCTTCCACCCCTCCATCCGCTTTCCCAACATGGTGTTTAATCGCACCATCGACGACAGCCCGCATCTGGGCTACTGCCACGTCACCGCGTCCCGCACCAGTTTCGATGCGCAAAAACAGGTGATCTGGTCTTTCTATTTCGCCAATTTCTTTGCGGAATTGTGTGGTGGCGAGCAGTTTTTCGAAAATATCGATCCGCGCCATTCGCGCATGTATTTCGCAATCGCCATGGATATGGACGGCAGCAAAACCGTGCAGATCGATAAGTCCATTCATCAGGACGGCCTGTTGTTTCGCACCCACGATCCCAAAATCGCGCTGAAAAATGTGCTGATGCTGGGCACGCGCTCCGATGAGATGCGCAAGTTTATCCGCAAGCTCTGATCCCGCCTAAACGGCTTTCCAATCCGGCTGAAACGCTCTAAAGCATGACGCGCAAAAGTGTGCGCCGTCTTGGGCAGCACGCCTGAAGGGTGCGAGCATATATGGCGCGTCATATCGACATTGAAAAACAGCGGGAAACGGCTCTGCATGACGCCGTCGACGTTTTGTTATCCGGCCATCCCGTCGCGATCCCCACCGAGACCGTATACGGCCTGGCCGCAGATGCCACGAACCCCGCCGCTATTGCCCGCATTTATGAAACCAAGGGTCGCCCACAGTTCAACCCGCTGATCTGCCACATGGCCAGCATCGCGATGGCGGAAGAGTATGCGCTCTTCGATCCGATTTCGCGCAAATTGGCGGAGGCTTTCTGGCCCGGCCCCCTTACCCTGATATTGCCATTGAAGCCGGATAGCGGCATCCACGCGCTGGCAACCGCAGGCTTGGACAGCGTCGGCATCCGCATTCCCAAAGGTTTCGCCAGCGCCTTGATCGCGGCATTCGGCAGACCGCTGGCCGCCCCCAGCGCCAACAGTTCCGGCAAGATAAGCTCCACCAGCGCTGCCCATGTGGAAGCGGATTTGGGTGACAGGATCAGCCTTATTCTGGATGACGGCGCAGCACCGGTCGGTGTTGAATCCACCATCGTCAAAGTCGAAAAGGATGGCTCCGTTCGCCTGTTGCGGCCCGGTGGTCTGGTTGCCAAGGACATCGAGCGCGTGGCGGGCATCAAACTGATCCGCCCGAAAAAAGCATCCGCCGCCATCGAAGCGCCCGGAATGCTGGCCTCCCACTACGCACCCGGCGCATCGGTGCGGCTGAATGCAACCTCCGTTGAAAAGGGTGAGGCTTTGATCCGGTTTGGTGGTCAACCCATTCCCGGTGAAGAGCAGGCCGCAATCGTTCTCGACCTCAGCCCACAGGGCGACCTGGCGGAAGCCGCCGCCAATCTGTTCGATCACCTCAAAACCGCAGATGCCAGCGGCGCTGCCAGCATCGCCATCACCGCCATACCCGATACAGGTCTGGGTGAAGCCATCAACGACCGGCTGACCCGCGCCGCAGCCCCCCGCCCCTGACGACTTTCATCACGAGGACTTCATGACGATAACCACTTTGCCCGATGATTTGATCAAGCGTTTCGTGGACATCGTCGGCGAGAAAAACGCTGTGCGTGATGAGGCAGATCTTGCCCCGCATCTGGTGGAAAATCGTGGTCTTTATAAGGGCGCCTCGCCCCTGCTGCTGAAACCGGCATCGACGGCAGAAGTCTCGGCCATCATGAAACTCGCCAGCGACACCGGCACGGCCATCGTGCCGCAGACCGGCAATACCGGCCTTGTGGGCGGGCAGACGCCGCGCAGCGACCAGAGCGACATCATTCTATCGCTGGAGCGCATGAGCGGCGTTCGCGATATCGACCCGGTTGCCAATGTCATCGTCGTTGATGGCGGCTGCATTCTCGATAACGTCCATCAGGCCGCAGATAAGGTCGAGCGCATGTTTCCGCTGTCGCTCGGCTCGCAAGGCTCTTGCCGCATCGGCGGCAATCTCGCCACCAATGCAGGCGGAACCGCCGTGCTTGCCTATGGCAATATGCGGCAATTGTGCCTTGGGCTTGAGGTGGTTCTGCCAACCGGCGAAATCTGGGATGGCCTTCGCCGCCTCAAAAAAGACAATACGGGTTATGATCTGCGCGATCTCTTCATCGGCTCCGAAGGCACGCTTGGCATCATCACCGGCGCCGTGCTGAAACTCTTCCCCAAACCCAAAGGTCATCAGGTCGCCTTTGCGGGCCTGAATTCGCCAGCGGATGCGTTAAAGCTGTTTGACCGGGCATCCACGCTCTGCGGCACAGCGCTGACAGGCTTTGAGCTGATGCCCCGCATCGGGATCGAATTTACCGCCAAACACATTCCCGGTGTTCGCGACCCCTTGCAGACGCGCCATGCATGGTATGCGCTGATCGATATCTCGACCTCGGATTCCGCCGAAACCGCGCAAACGATGATTGAGACCCTGCTGGAATCCGGCTTCGAGGCTGGGTTGGTTCAGGATGCCGTCATCGCCTCGTCCGAAGCGCAGCGGCAGGCGCTGTGGCATATGCGCGAAAGCATGTCGGATGCGCAGAAACCGGAAGGTGGGTCCATCAAGCATGATGTGTCCGTGCCGGTGTCAAAAATCCCGGAATTTATGGCTGAGGCCGAAACCGCCGTTCTGCAAGCCCTGCCCGGTGCACGTATCTGCGCCTTCGGCCATCTGGGCGATGGCAATATTCATTACAATATCTCCCAGCCGGTTGGAGCCGACAAAGCGGACTTTATCGCCCGCTGGCGTGACATGAACACAATTGTCCACGGCATCGTGCTGTCCCTCGGCGGTTCCATTTCCGCAGAACACGGCATCGGCCAGCTGAAGCGTGATGAACTCGCCTCTATCCGCCCCGGCATCGAAATGGAGCTGATGCACCGCATCAAAAAAGCTTTCGACCCGGCAGGCATCATGAACCCTGGCAAGGTTCTGTCCACCCAAAGCTGATCCACCCGTTTGGGGGATGCGCTCCCCCTTTATGCGTCATCCTTTTTGGCGACTGGAAAGTTTCACACATTTGACCAATGCTGTTTACCGTCGGGAAACCAAGCCTTGTTCCAGTTCAGGAATTCGAAACCCTGTTGCTCTGCGTTTTGCTAACCATTTGGGAATGCAAAGTTTTCTTAACCTCAATTTTTAAGCTGTCACGAAGATACCCCGGCTATCTTGAACTTATCAGAGGACGAAAAGTCCCGAGCGAGACCATGAAACGGCTCTCAGGTAAAACAAGGATAGCATGACATGACCAACACTGTTCTGAAGCCCGAATGGGCAGACGCAACACTCCGGATGGACCCGACGCGGTTTCCGCAGCAGCTGACCTATGGCAAGGACAACGGCTCAGCCGATGTTGCTATCACGCTTGATGAGCGCGGCGCGGTGTTGCGCAAGGTTTTGAATTCCAGCGGTCTTCCGCTTTCTTTCGCTCTTCCTGCCCGCGCTTTCAAAGGTGTTGCGGCACGCGCCATCGACCACGGTGATGGACAGGTGACTGTGACGCTTGAACTACACCATGATGATCCGAGCCTGTGCATTCCGCTTTTGGTGGCGCATGATCTCTGCGACATCGCCGCTGACTGGCGCAGCTGGTCTGAAGCCTACCGCATTCCAATGCTGATGGTGGAAGCCGATGGCGTTGCCCGCCCGCTGGAAGATCACCTCGGCACGATGCGTACCAAGTCCGTGCGTCCACGCCGTCGCCATTCCTACTTCGCGGAACGTCGCCCTCGTTTTCTGGTCCGTCGCAGCACAGGTTCGCTTGGGCTGACGATGAAGATCGAAGGCAAAGAAATCATCGCCCGTAACTGATCCACCCGCAACGCGTCCACCAGATGGACGCGTTCTGGTTACGGACGCACAAAAACCCGGCGCACCCGCGACCGGGTTTTTGTTTCAATAAAAGAACAATGGCAAAAGCAGCCCGGCAAACACCAGCAAGCCAACCCGATTGTTGGATTTGAACAGCGCGAGGCATTGCGCGACGTCGTCTATGTCCAGCACCTTCACCTGCCGGAACAGCATGAAGGACGCGATGGCAAGCCCGCTATAGGCGGCCACGTTAACGCCCGCTGTCAGGAACGCCAGAAAAATACAGAGCAGAGCTGTGCCATAAAGAGCAATCAGCCAGCCATGTGTTTTATCTCCGAACAGAAGTGCGGTGGAGCCAATGCCGACGAGGGTGTCGTCTTCCTTGTCCTGATGGGCATAGATTGTGTCATAACCGATCGTCCAGACAATCGCGCCGATATAAAGCAGCACGGGCGAAATCGACAGCGACCCGAATTGACCCGCCCAGCCCATCAGTGCGCCCCATGAAAAGGCAAGGCCGAGAAAAAATTGCGGCCAATTCGTAAAGCGTTTCGCAAACGGGTAAATCGCCACGAACACCAGCGATGACAGGCCGACGACAATCGCAAATCCGTTGAAGCACAACAACACGACCAGACCCGCCAAAGCCTGTGCGGCAATGAATATCTTGGCTTGGCGTCGGCTGACCCTGCCGGATGGCAAGGGTCGCGAGCGGGTTCTGGCAACCGCCATATCGATCTTGTGGTCGACCAGATCATTATAGGTGCAGCCCGCACCGCGCATGGCGACGGAACCGACAAAAAACAGCAGAAGATGGAATAGCAAAACCGGCCATGAGAAGGTGCCGCTGTGCTGCGCCACATTTGCCGCCAATGCCGCAGACCAGAAGCATGGCCACATCAGCAATTGCCAACCGATGGGGCGGTCCCAACGGGCAAGTTGCGCATAAGGCCAAAGGGTTCTCGGTAAAATCCGATAGACCCAATTGTTGGATGGCGCGTCAGAAACGCGGCCCGAAAGATCGCTGTGGTCAATCATGCCAGCGTTCTACGCTTTGGCTTAATAAAGCGTCAAGCGTAGAAGTCTGGTGAGGTTATATCAAAGACCGAAGCCGAATTTATAGCTGGCCTGAACGCCGACGACGAACTGGTTTCTGGAGCCGCGCTCATGGACCAGCGTGCTGTCACCCGCATCTCCCATCAGGCGGCGATATTCGGCAAATGAGCCAAGCTCGGCTTTTTCGGTCACTTTCCAGGTGATGCCAGCGCCGACGCCGACAGAGTTGAGACCGCCATCGGGCGAATAGGGCGAAGGCCCGCCCGCAGCAGACTGCGCGGCGCTGACGCCGAAGTAACGTTCATTGTATTTCTTGCTGGCCCATGTCGCGCGTGGACCGGCCGATATCTGAATGTCCGGCGTCAAATCCGTGAAGACGTCGGCAGAAAGATCCGCAACGATGCCGGTATGGCTGCGGATGCCCTGGCGCACTTCGCCGCGAACACGCAGCCAGTCTGTTGGATAGGCTTCCGCGAAACCGCCCACCTCGGCACCCCATTTCACATCACGCATTCCCCGCAAATCCGATGAATCACCCGCATCGCGAGACGGCACGAAACGACCGGCAATACCGACGCTGATCGGGCCATTGTCCAGCAGCGACACCGAAGCGCTGTCATTTTGCGAGGTAAAACGGGCACCCTGCCCGGCGCGACCAAGCGCGATGATCGGCGCGAAACGAAACTCGTTCTTGTTATCGCCCTGATAATTCGGCGCGGAGAACCCTTTTCCGCCCAGCTTCAAATACCAATCGCCAGAAAACCAGCCATCGGCAGAGGCCTGCCCCGCAGCAAAAAGCGAAAAAATGCAGGCGGCAAGTGCCGTCCTTGATTTGACCATAACAAGCCCCCGAAAACGCAATACACACCAGAGGTCTTTAGAATTAGAAGGATTCAGTTTCCATTCTGTTAACCAGCACGACCAGACTTGGCCCGACTGTGATGGTCAGAAACTCACCTTTTCGAGCGGCACACGGGTCTTTTCAAACTCCAGCAGAAGCGCCTCGTTACGGGCGATATAGTCACGATTGTCCGGCACAACATCGCCACGCTTGGCAAGTTGCAGCTGGAAAATATATAGATTTTCGTGCGTGAACGCCATTTCCGATCCGGCCAGATAAAACTCCCACATGCGGAAAAACCGCTCGTCGTAAAGTGCGACCGCCTCCGCTTTCCGCGCCACGAAACGTTGCCGCCATTCGCGCAATGTGTGGGCGTAATGCATGGGCAATATTTCAATATCCCGCACCAGCAGGCCGGATTTCTGCACGGCGGGCAGCACTTCTGCCAACGACGGAATATACCCACCGGGGAAAATATATTTTTCGATAAACGGATTGGTCGCCAAGGGTGGAGAAGGCTGACCGATGGAATGCAGAAGCATCACGCCATTATCGTCCAGCACCTCTGCGGCTTTGGTGAAATACTCCCGGTAGTGCGTCGGACCGACATGCTCGAACATGCCGACGGAAACGATGCGATCGTATGTCGTGGTGGCGGGCAGATAACGGTAGTCCTGAAGCTCGAAGCGTACAGTGTCGGTCAGCCCACGCTTTTGGGCGCGATCACGCGAGACCCGAAGCTGCTCTTCGCTCAGCGTAATGCCGGTCACATCCACGCCGGAACTTTCCGCCAGATACATGGCCATACCGCCCCAGCCGGAGCCGATTTCCAGCACCCGCTGCCCCGGTTCCGGCATCAGTTTTGCGGCGATATGCCGTTTCTTGGCAAGTTGCGCCTCATAGAGACTAATACCGGGTGGGTTGAAATAAGCGCAGGAATATTGCCAGTCCTCATCCAGAAAAAGATCGAACAGCTTGGCGCTGAGATCATAATGATGAGACACATTGTGTTTGTTGTGGTTGACCGGCAGATGCATCTTGATGCGGGCGGCAATGATGCGCGCCATGCCGCGCCACACCATGCCAAAGGTCAGGGCTTCGCTGAGTGTGTTGCTTTTGATGAGCGCGAGGAAATCATAGATGTCACCTTCGATGACAACCATGCGCCCTTCCATGTAAACCTCAGCCAGTTTCAGGGCGGGATCGGCAGCGATGTCCTCCATCGCGGCATCGTCGGTAAAGTTCAGCGCCACCCTTTTGCCGGTGCCATCCCCAAACACCTGAAGACCGCCGGGGCCGGTCACAACGAGATTGCCGATTTTGACTATTTTCGCAAACAACGCGTGCAGAGACGAGGCCATCTTACCCCCAACAAGCTAAGTCACACTTACATAATGTAGTGAAGCTATCTCTTTCATACAAAGTTTCAAGCGGGTGTATTTTCAAAAAAATTGAATGATTTCATGTTGATTTTTGCGGCAATAGTGGTGGGCGGCGGGCGTGGCTCCCCCCCTTTGCCCTGCCGGGCATCTCCCCCACAGGTGGGGAGATCAGCAAGTGGAAAGCCCTCGCATATCTCTAACGCTGCAAATTGCGTGATGAATGTGCGTCTCGCCAATCTCCCTCCTTGTGGGGGAGATGCCCGGCAGGGCAGAGAGGGGTAAGCCACGCCCGCTGCCGCGCAATACCGGTTTCACCCAATCACCGCCGCTTCATCGCCTCGGCCAAAGCTGCCGCCAAGGCGCCGCCGGCTTGCGAGCCTTCATCACGCGTCTGTGGTTTGGCACTGGCATGGCGCATGGCGCTGCTGTTGCCCTTTTCCCGCATGGGTTGGGGTGCAGCCTCGCCGCCGTCCTTGCGCATGGTCAGGCCGATGCGCTTGCGCTTCACGTCCACTTCCACCACGCGCACCTTCACCACGTCACCGGCCTTCACCACCTCATGCGGGTCTTTGATGAAACGGTCGGCAAGTTGTGACACATGTACAAGACCATCCTGATGCACGCCGATATCCACGAATGCGCCGAAGGCGGCAACGTTGGTCACGGTGCCTTCCAGCAGCATACCGGGTTTCAGGTCGGTAATTTCATCCACACCATCGGCAAAGGTCGCGGTTTTGAAACTGGGGCGCGGGTCACGGCCCGGCTTTTCCAGTTCTGCGATAATGTCTTTGACGGTCGGCAAACCGAACTGCTCATCGATAAAGGCTTTCGGGTCAAGCGCCTTCAAGGTCGCGCTGTCGCCCATCACCGTGCGCAGATCACGACCGCAGGCCGCAACGATCTTCTTTGCCACGCCATAGGCTTCCGGATGCACGGAGGACGAATCCAGCGGCTCCTTGCCATTGGGGATGCGCAAAAAGCCAGCGCATTGTTCAAATGTGCGCTGGCCGAGGCGCGGCACTTTCAACAGTTCCTTGCGGCTGGCAAACGGTCCGGTCTGGTCGCGGTGCAGAACGATGGCGTCAGCAATGGAACTGCCAAGGCCGGAAACACGCGCCAGAAGCGGAGCGGACGCCGTGTTGAGATCAACACCCACTGCGTTCACCGCATCTTCCACGACAGCATCCAGCGAGCGGGACAGTTTGCCCTGATCCACGTCATGCTGATACTGGCCGACGCCAATCGACTTCGGCTCGATCTTCACCAGCTCCGCCAGCGGGTCTTGCAGGCGGCGGGCAATGGACACTGCGCCACGAATGGAGACGTCCAGATTGGGGAACTCGGCAGCAGCGCTTGCCGAAGCCGAATAGATCGACGCGCCGGCTTCCGACACGATGACCTTGGTGGGCTTCGGCCCGGTCAGTTGCGTCAGCATATCCGCCACCAGCCGTTCCGTTTCACGGCTGCCGGTGCCGTTGCCGATAGAAATCAGCTCGACATTGTGTTTGCGAATGAGGCTTGCGAGTTCGGCCTGTGCGCCGCGAATATCGTTCTTCGGCGGGAAAGGATAAACCGTCGTTGTGTCTATCAGCTTGCCGGTGCCATCGATGACGGCGACCTTGACGCCGGTACGGATGCCGGGGTCCAGCCCCATGGTGGCGCGGGAACCGGCGGGCGCTGCCAGCAGCAAATCTTTCAGGTTGCGGGCAAACACATTGATCGCTTCCAGCTCGGAGCGTTCACGCAATTCGCGCATCAGGTCCAACGAAAGCGATGTGGAAAGCTTCACGCGCCATGTCCAGCCAGCCACATCCATCAGCCATTGGTCGGCAGGGCCAAGGTTGCGAATGTTGAAGGCGCTTGCCACGCTGCGCTGCGCGGGCTTCACCGGCGATGGATCATCGGCATCCACATCGATGGTCAGCGTCAAAATCTCTTCGTTCCAGCCGCGCAGCATGGCCAGTGCACGGTGACCGGGAACGGTCGCCCATTTTTCGAAGTGGTCGAAATAGTCCGAAAACTTCTCGCCCGCCGCCTGTTTGCCGTCCACCACCTTGGCGCGGAAGGTCGCGTTCTGGCGCATATAGTCACGCAGACGCCCCAGCAGATCGGCATTTTCCGTCATGGTTTCGGCCACAATATCGCGTGCGCCTTCCAGTGCCGCCTTCACGTCGGCAACCTCACCCTGCACATAGGCTTCCGCCAACTTGGCGGGGTCGGCGCTGCGGTTGTCCCAAATCGCCTCTGCCAGCGGGCCAAGGCCGCGCTCGCGGGCAATCTCGGCACGGGTGCGGCGCTTGGGTTTGTAAGGCAGGTAGAGGTCTTCCAGTTCCGCCTTGGTCACGGATGACATGATCTTCACCATCAACTCATCCGTCATCTTGCCCTGACCGTTGATGGATTCGACGATGGAAGCGCGGCGCGCGTTGAACTCGCGCAGATAAGACAGCCGCTCCGCCAAGGTGCGAAGCTGCGTGTCGTCCAGCCCGCCGGTCACTTCTTTACGATAACGGGCGATGAAGGGCACGGTCGCGCCTTCATCCAGCAGCGCAATCGCGGCCTTCACCTGTTCGGCGCGGGCATTGATCTCGGAAGCGATGATCGGGGCGAGGCGGGCATTATCTGCGGACATATGGTTCTCTGGCTGTTTTGAAATCTGCCCGAACATAGATACTGATTATGGCATGACAACAAGAAGCTTACAGGATTCCACAGAAAAGCAGCTTTCTCCTTGACCTTTCCCGCCCCTGCCCTTAACGCCCCACCAAGAACGGTAAAGGCGAGATTACAGGGATATTGACCATGAAAGTTCTGTTGATTGGTTCCGGCGGACGCGAACATGCACTGGCGTGGAAAATCGCCCAATCCCCCCTGCTCACACAGCTTTTTGCAGCCCCCGGCAATCCCGGCATCGCAGACCACGCCACGCTGGTTTCGCTTGATGTCGAAGACCATGCCGCCGTCATCGCATTTGCCAAGGAAAATGGCGTCGCGTTCGTTATCATCGGCCCGGAAGCACCACTTGTTGCCGGTCTGGCGGATGATTTGCGTGCCGCAGGCATCGCCACCTTCGGCCCATCGAAAGCAGCAGCGCAGCTTGAAGGCTCCAAGGGTTTCACCAAGGATCTTTGCGCCCGTTATGACATTCCAACAGGCGCTTACCAGCGCTTCAAATCCGCTGAACCGGCCAAGGCTTACGTGCGCGAACAGGGCGCACCCATCGTCATCAAGGCGGATGGTCTGGCCGCCGGCAAGGGCGTGACCGTTGCGATGAGTGAGGCGGAAGCGCTGTCCGCTATCGATGACTGTTTCGATGGTGCATTTGGCGCGGCGGGCGCGGAAGTTGTCGTAGAAGCCTTCCTCGACGGTGAAGAAGCCAGCTTCTTCTGCCTGTCTGATGGCAAGACGGCGCTGGCGCTGGCCACAGCGCAGGACCACAAGCGCGTGGGTGATGGCGACACCGGCCCCAACACCGGCGGCATGGGCGCCTATTCCCCCGCCCCGGTCATGACACCCGAGATGGTCGAACGGACGATGAAGGACATCATCGAACCGACCATCACCGGCATGGCAAAGGACGGCAATCCGTTTTCCGGCGTGTTCTTCGCAGGTCTGATGATCACGCAAAAAGGCCCGGAGTTGATCGAATACAACGTCCGTTTCGGCGATCCTGAATGTCAGGTGCTGATGATGCGTTTGAAGAGCGATCTTCTGCCCATCCTCCACGCCACCGCCACCGGCACGCTGGATCAGGTGAGTGCTGAATGGCGCGATGACGCCGCACTGACGGTCGTTCTGGCGTCCAAGGGCTACCCCGCTTCCTATGACAAGAACACGCCGATTGCCCATGTTCCCGATGCCAGCGAGGAGGCAAAAGTGTTTCATGCTGGCACAGCCCTCAAGGATGGCCAACTGGTTGCGACGGGCGGACGTGTGCTGAACGTCACCGCGTTTGGCAAGGACGTTACCGAAGCGCAGAAGCGTGCCTATGCCCTGACGGACAAGGTGAAGTGGGACAACGGCTTCTGCCGCCGCGACATCGGCTGGCAGGCGATTGCCCGCGAAAACGCGAAATAGCAAACTCGTAATTTCGTTCAATTTTTACCAAAGTTCCTGACCGGATCGAAAGGAACTCACGCTAATATAACCCCATGTTAGAGCGGCAAAGCGACCGCGATCGATGGGGGTTTTCATGCGCAAGATTTTGCTGACAGTCGCGCTGGTGCTGACAAGCGGCTCCGCCATGGCATCTTCGATTGAAGTCATCCACGGTAGTCGCACAGGGAACGACAGCGTCGTCAACGCATCCTGCGCAAGCTGCCCTCCGCTCAAAACAAAGGTTGACGCCACCGGAGCCCCCTCCTCTTTGCAGCCCGGCACGCAAGACATTTCCATTCGCGACGTGAACGGCAAAAAGCAGATCGTGCGGACCGAAGCATGGCTTGGCGGTTCGCCCGTCACCTATGTCAGCAACAATCAAACATGGCTTCCAGCGGAAGATGTGGGAACGGCGCTCGCTGAAAAAGCACCCGTTGTCGATGCGGCGACAAAAACAGCTGCGGTCGAACCTGTGATCACCAGCGCAGGCATTGCACCAGTGACAGCCGGTGTTACCGCACCTCTGGCGCTTGAAGGTTTGAGCCTGCGCCAGTCGCAATAACCCTCACAAGACTTACACCCTGAGTCACGTTCTAATATTCGAAACAACCGATGATAGAAAATAATCGTCATATGTTTGACGAATCGCAATTTATTTTCTACAGATGGCCCGATGCCACGCAAAATTTAAATCTTTATTCAAAGTTCTCACGCTTCATCTGTCCTTAACGGTGCGATGAAAGCACATGTGAGGCGCAGGACGCGCTATTCCCTCATCCGAAATTGATGTCGCTCCGTTGCCTCTGGTGCCGGTGCTCGTCCCCTTGTGAGCGCTCATGAAGAACCTGCCGATTTCCCGACAACTCATCCTGCTCGTCGTTGCGCTGATGGTAGCGTTTGCGACTGCGACCTATTTCCAGATCAGATCATCGGCCAACGCGATTTACGAAGAGCGTTACGGCATGATGCGGACGCAGGTGCAGTCCTCCATCTCGATCCTTCAGTCATTTTACGACAAGGAAAAAGCAGGCACGCTGACGCGTGAGGAGGCCATGAAGCAGGCCTACGCGGTCGTCGGGGCGATGCGTTACACGCCTGATGGTTACATGTTCGGTTACGATTATGATGTAAAGATGATGTTCCATCCCGATCCGAAACGTATCGGACAAGGCTTCAAGGGCAAGACGGACAGCGCTGGTTTCGCTTTTCGTGATGAGCTTGTGCGGCTGGGCCGTGCCGGTGGCGGGCAGGTTGATTTTCTGGCGACGAAGCCGGGCGAAAACGAAGATCTGCAATTCCCCAAAAGCTCCTACGCCATGGCGTTTGAGCCGTGGCAGGTGGTCGTCGTCACCGGCGTTTACATCGATGATCTTCAGGCCCAGGTTCGCTCCACCATCATCGATGCGCTTTCCTTCGGCATCGTTGTGTTCCTGCTTGGCCTTGCCGCAGCCTATGTCGTCATCCGTGGCATTTCCAAACCGCTGGACGATATTCACAAGGCGTTGGGTGAAGTTGCCAATGAGAATGTCAATCTTTCCATTCCCCACACCGGCATGAAAAACGAAATCGGCCTCATGGCCAAGGCAACGGCATCCCTGCAACAGAAGGTGCGCGAGCGTCATACCATGGAGCAGCGCCAGGAAGAGCAGCAGCAGCAGCTCAACTCCGAGCGCCAGACCAATCTGGATATGCAGCGGAACGAAGCCGAGGTTCAGGCCCGCGTCGTTGCCACCATTGGCGAAGCGCTGGAACAGTTGGCGCAGGGAGACCTGACCGTGCGTTGCCGCGACCTCGGTCCCCGCTACGCCGCACTGCGCGACAACTTCAACGAGGCGCTTTCGCATCTGGACGCCGCCATGGCGAAGGTCAATTCCAAGAGCATCGATATCGGTGGCTCCAAGGACGAAATCCGCAACGCCTCCAACGAGCTTTCGCAGCGCACCGAGCGTCAGGCCGCAAGCCTTGAGGAAACCTCAGCGGCTCTGGACGAGTTGACGGTTGCCGTGCGCCAAACGGCGGATGGTGCATCCGAGGCCGCAAAGCGCGTCACCTCCATCAGCACCGACGCAAGCCGCAGCGACATGATCGTTGAGCAGGCGATTGGCGCCATGAGCGGCATCGAGCAGTCTTCGGAAGAAATCTCCAAGATCATCAGCGTCATCGACGACATCGCCTTCCAAACCAACCTGCTTGCCTTGAACGCAGGCGTGGAAGCGGCCCGCGCCGGTGAAGCCGGTAAGGGCTTTGCCGTCGTGGCACAGGAAGTGCGCGAACTGGCCCAGAAATCCGCCTCTGCCGCCAAGGGCATCAAGGACCAGATTTCCCGCTCTTCCACTCAGGTGGGCAATGGCGTGCGTCTGGTGGGTGAAGCCGGAGATGCATTGAAACGGATTTCCGACCAGATCAAATCCGCCAGCGAAATCGTCAGCAAGATCGCCCACTCGGCAGCAGAGCAGGACACCACCCTGCGCTCCATTTCCTCTTCGCTGAACCAGCTGGACGCCGCCACCCAGCACAATGCTGCGATGGCCGAAGAGACGACCGCATCGGCAGAAGCGCTGGCGACGGACACCGAAGAACTGCTCGATCTGATCCGCACATTCCGCGTGTCTCAATCTTCCACGTCGTCACTGCACGGCGTAGGCCAGCAGATGCGGAAAGCAAGCTGATCGGCCTTGAAGGCCAGTATCGCATGACGCAAAACGCCGTGGAGAAATCCACGGCGTTTTATTTTTCAGGTGGCGAGGCGTGAGCAATCAGCCGCGCCGTGCGGCCTCGATCTTGGCGACGTCGATCTTCTTCATGGTCATCATCGCATCAAAGGCTCGTTTCGCCTCGGCACCACCGGCGGCCATGGCTTCCATCAACACGCGCGGCGTGATCTGCCACGAGATGCCCCATTTGTCCTTGCACCAGCCGCAGTCACTTTCCTGCCCGCCATTGTCGACGATGGCATTCCAGTAACGGTCGGTTTCCGCCTGATCTTCCGTGGAAATCTGAAACGAAAATGCTTCATTGTGCTTGAAAACAGGCCCGCCATTGAGGCCAACACAGGCCACACCCGCCACCGTAAACTCCACCATCAGCACATCACCCTCCTTGCCGGACGGGTAATCACCGGGTGCGCGATGAACGCGACCAACCACGCTATCGGGAAATGTGTCCGCATAAAAGCGTGCGGCGGCTTCGGCGTCCTTATCGTACCAGACGCAAATCGTATTCTTGGCCATGATGCATTCCTCCCTGAAATCCATGATGATTACAGGAATAAATGCGGCAGCGTGGCGAACGTTCCTCAGGCAGCGGCGACTGCGAGGTGAATACCGGAGTCTTTTTGAAGGGCATGAATGACGTTAAAAAGATTGTCGGCACGCGGATTGCCCTTCGGACCGAACATCCGCATCAGGCTTTTAGCGGGCATATCCACCTGCCCTGCCAGCACCTCAAAACCGATTGTGGCGTTGATGAAATCCCGAAGGACGGCTTTTCCCGTCTCGACATCACCTTCCAGCAATAGTTCTACAGCGTCCGAAAGCAGAGCGGCGCGAAAGCCGGGATCTTTTTGCGCCCTTGCCTTGACTGTCTCTTTGAATGCTCGCGTGAGTACCATATCAAATACCTTTTCTGGATTTATAATCCTGCCAGAAGGCATGAGCCGCTTCGATATCGTTCTGTTGCCGCGTCTTGGTTCCGCCAACCAGGAGAACCACAAGTTTCTCGCCATCCCGACCGAAATAAATCCGATAGCCCGGTCCATAATCGATCCTGTATTCCAACACACCCGAACCGACGGTTTTGACGTTGGAAAAATTGCCTTGCCCCATCCGGGTCAAGGCAATCGTCACTTTGGAAGCTGCACGAGCTTCAATTTTCGTGAACCACCGACCAAACGGACTTGCACCATAGCGGTCGATATATTCAACGATATGCATTCGCTATAGTACCATAAACGTTACTATTGGCAAGTTTGCATCACCCGCTGATCTTCGAGAAGTCGGCAACCGTTCCAGTCGCTTCGCGGATGGCTTTCAGCAGGGCCAGACGGTTGGCGCGGATGGCCGTGTCTTCGTCGTTGACGAGGACGTCCTCGAAGAATTTGTCCACCGGAGCGCGAAGCGTGGACAGCGCCTGCATGGCAGAGCGGAAGTCCTCCGTTGCGACAGCCATAGCGGCATCGGCAGAGGCCGTCTTGATCGCCGCATAAAGCGCTTTTTCGGCATCGAGCTTCAACAGATCTTCCGAAACGCGATCGGCAACGACAGTGCCCTTCTTTTCTTCGGCGGCCAGAAGCTGGGTGGCGCGCTTGGTGCCCGCCAGAAGGTTGATGCCATCCTGATCGGTGACGAAAGCCGTCAGCGCTTCGACGCGGCGGGCGATCATCAACAGATCGTCGGACTCTGGTGTGACCACGGCATCGATCAGATCGTAGCGTGCGCCGAGATCGCGGAGGTAGACTTTCAGGCGGTCGTGGAAGAAGGACAGCAAATCCTGATCCTTCACAACACTGAGTAATGGCAGTCTTACACTGCGCTCCAATAGAATGCGCACAACACCCAATGCCGCACGACGCAGAGCGAACGGGTCTTTCGAGCCTGTCGGCTTTTCATCGATGGCCCAGAAGCCGGCGAGGGTGTCCAGCTTGTCGGCCAGTGCGACGGTGATGGCGACCTTGTCCGAAGGCAGGCGGTCGGATGGGCCTTGCGGTTTGTAGTGGTCTTCGATGGCGGCGGCGACGCTTTCGTTTTCGCCTTGCAGCGTCGCGTATTTGCGGCCCATCAGGCCCTGAAGTTCGGGGAATTCGCCGACGGCCTCGGTGCGCAAATCTGCCTTGGCGAGAACCACGGCGCGGTCCACAAGCGCTGCGTCTGCACCGACGATCGGCGCGAGCGCCTTTGCCAGTTCGCGAATGCGCGACACGCGCTCGCCCTGTGTGCCGAGCTTGGCGTGGAAGGTCACGTTCAGCGCGTCGAGCTTTGCCATGCGCTGATCCAGCGGCTTTTTCAGGTCGAGGCTGAATTTGGCGGCCGAATCGTTCAGCGTTTCGAGGTCTGGCAGGTCGCCCTGGTCGCGGGTCCAGAAATGCTTGGCGTCGGACAGGCGGGCGCGCACGACCTTGCCATTGCCGTGAATGATTTCCTTGCCGCCATCCTTGGCTTCGATGTTGGACACCAGAATGAAGCGGTTGGAGAGGCCTTCTTCTGCGCCTTGTGGGCGGGTGACGAAGCACTTCTGGTTGGTCTTGATGGTGAGGCGAATGATTTCCGCGGGGATTTGCAGATAGTCTTCCTCGAAGGTGCCGATCAGCACCTGCGGCCATTCCACGAGACCGGAAACTTCTTCCAAAAGGCCTTCGTCTTCCACAAGGTCCAGACCGTTGGCGAAGGCCAGATCCTTGGCATCATGCAGGATGATGTCCTTGCGGCGCTCCGCATCCAGAATGACCTTGGCTTTTTCGAGGTTCGAAACATAGTCCTCGAAGCGGCGCACGGTGATGGCGTCTGGTGCGTGGAAGCGGTGGCCGTATGTCACGTTGCTGGCGACGATGCCGTCAATCGCGAAGGGAATGACCTGCGTTTCATCATGTTCGGGGCCAAACAGGCAGACGATGGATTGCAGCGGGCGCACCCAGCGCAGGCTTTCCGAGCCCTTGCCTTCAATGCCGCCATAGCTTGAGCCTTTCGGCATGGAGGCCGGACCGGAGCGCATGGATTTTGGCCATGGAAAACCGCGAATGATGCCGGGCATCACGTCCGCAATAATCTCTTCCGCAGGGCGACCGGGCTTGTTGATGATGGCGATATAAAAATCGCCTTTCTTGGGGTCGGAAACGACTTGCGCCTGCGAAATATCGCTCAAGCCTGCGCCGCGCAAAAAGCCTTCAATCGCCTTTTCATTCGCATCGGTGCGCGGACCCTTCTTTTCCTCACGCACATCGGCGGAGCGGGCGTTGAGGCCACGAATATCCAGCGTCAGGCGGCGCGGCGTCCAATATTCACGCGCACCCTCATAACTCAAGCCTGCTTCCACCAGCGCATCGGTCACGAGCTTCTTCAGATCGCCAGCCGCCTTGCGCTGCATACGGGCAGGAATTTCTTCGGAGCGAAGTTCGAGCAGAAGATCAGGCATTGTTCATTTCCTTCGCCCGCATGCTTGTTTCAGTCTTGTCCGTCCTCACGCCTTCGGCGCTGCGGGCGGACGGCTGGGCCGGGATTTCCTCGGAGCGAAGTTCGAGCAGAAGATCAGGCATATGTATATTCCGGTGTCATGGAGATTTTCAGTTGGTCTCTGCTAGCAAAGTTTTGGGCGGATGCACAATGTAAATATCGGTGGGGTGGTTCATCGCTGGTGCCGGAGCAAGCTCGCCCCCCTCTGACTTTCAACGTTGCACTCCTTGCCACATCCTCCGCCCTCATGCTGAGCAACCATGAGACAAAGTTTGTCTGTCATTGGGGAATTTCGGTCCACGGCTTGCGTCTTGCGAGGACAGCGTTTGCGAAGTGGACGAGCTTTCTGGCGCAGGCAATCACGGCGACCTTGTGGCTCTTGCCGGCATCGATGAGGCGCCTGTAAAGAATGCGCAGGGCCGGATTGTGTTTCTGGCTGCCGGAGAAGGCGGCCATGAAGACGACCTTGCGCAGCCGCACGCGCCCTCCGGCAATATGCCTGTCGGACGAGGACGCGCCGCTGTCCTTGTTGTAGGGCGCAACGCCGACAAGGGCTGCAGCCTCGGCTCGGCTGAGATGGCCGAGCTCGGGCATGCGGATGATGAAGGTCACCGCCGTTGCCGGTCCGATCGTGGGGATGCTTTGCAGCAGGTCCAGCTTTTCAGCCAGATCGGGATGGGCTTTCAGCCGTTTGGTCAGGTGCGCCATCCGCTTGACCTTGAGCTTGACCAGCCGCTTGATATTGTCATCGATGAGCTGCAGATTGGCCTTTGCACTGTAACGCTCGCGCCGTGTTTTGAGACGGCAAATATCCTCGGCAATCTGCTCGATCATGGTCAGATCCTCTGCAAACGACGGCATGCGCGGGTCCGGTGCCTGACGGTCGGGAGCCAGGAGGCTGACGGCAGCCAGAATGAGCTGGGCATCGATTCGGTCGGTCTTGGCCTTGCCATTGCGGAATTTGCGAAAGCCGTGGATCTGGCGCGGATCAAGGACAAGCACGGTAAAGCCCGCCCTTCGCAGGGCAGCAACAGCCGCTGCCTCATAATTGCCGCTGGCCTCAAGGCCGATGCGTGTGACGCCTTCGCTGGCGAAACGGTCAATCAGCCGCTGGTGACCGGCACTGTCATTGCTCTCGCTCAACACCGCTTTCATGCCTTCGATTGCAATATCCAGTCTGTTCTTGGAAACGTCGATACCAGAATGTTTCATGATCATGCGATCCTCTCCGTCGACCCCGCCTTGCGTTCATGCGAACCTAAAGTTCAGACAACCATTCGGGTCCTGTGGGAAAAGGCCAGTCCGATCCGGCTCAGCAACAGCCCTGAAGGCTAAGGTGGCAACGATCCGAAACCAGCCGCACCCAGGAAGCGGCCGCCCCCTCAGTGCGAGGCTATGTTACAACGGTTTTCTTATACAAGGTGGCGCGCAGCGCCCTCGAAGCATCCGGCCCCACGCACTCTGCCCGTAACCCTCGTCCTTCGAGGGTCGCTTCGCTCCCACCTCAGGATGAGGGTTACTGCCGTCGCGCTCTGCATCTTGCATCTCAAATCTTGCCTCATGTCCATGTCAAAAATCCCGGCCTTGCTCGTACCCAAGCTTCGCCGTTCACGCGGCATCATCTGCCCGTGGTGTGATCTTCATTCAGTGTCCATCGCCTGATCGGCCATGGTATGTCGGACGGGGCGCAGAAAGTTGCCTCGTTGGGTAGTTCAAGAATGGCACCTCTCAGCGCCCCGCTCGGCTGTTGTTGCCGGACAGCAATCCACTTGCCATGGCTGGCAATCCCGGAGGGCGAAGGGAAAACCTTGCCGGAGAACCGGTCGGACATGATCAAGGTCCAACCCTTCCCATCCGGGTGGCAATATCCTGTTTCCAGAACACCGCCTGCCAGTTCGGCCCCATCTGCCTTCGATTTGCTCCCGCGCCGATAATCAAGGGGCGGGAGGATCGATCCGTTTTTCGCAAAGACGTCCCGCTGCACCAACGGCTGCGGGTCGTCCTCGCGATCCGTCCGCGCCGTATCGCTACGGTGCGGGGCAGATGCAGCGTGTTCCTGTGTACCGCCTGACTTTCGCCTCTCACCCGATGGTCGCGTTCGACCACAAGACGATGAGCTGTCGGTACACCCGGCGGCGGTTAAGCCTTTCGGGCATCGGGACGATAACGCCAGCCGGTCCGCAACCGGCGTCATCCTCCTCCCGTTGCCGCCGGGGGGATTTGCTGCCCGGCCCCGGCGGTGAAGGTTTGCGTAACCCCTTCACCGCCAGCACCGATCCCGCCTCGCCGCAACGCCTTGCGGTGTATCCGAGGGCGGAACGGGGGTATTATCTCTCAGGTTTGGAGCGTGTGGAGAAAGTTGCGAAAATTTCATATTACGTGGTTTTATCTTATAAAGCATTGATTTTATTTTATATTTTTGTGACAGTGGGAATTTTGATGGGCGTGCCTTACCCTCCATCCTCATGCTGAGGTGCTTTGGCCGGAGGGCAAAGCCTCGAAGCATCGGTTGGTTGGCGCATGTCGCCCGCATCCCTCGTCCTTCGAGGGTCGCTTCGCTCCCGCCTCTCCTTCGACAAGCTCAGGATGATGGATGAGGGATGAGGGATGCTGCCATAGCACCCTTGGCCGCACCCTCGCTATTACGTCCCACTCCTCGCCAAATCCTCCGCCCTCATGCTGAGGTGCGCAGGCGAAGCCAGAGCCTCGAAGCATCGGGCTGCACACTCCACCCACACAGAAGTTCTTGACCCGCAGCCCTTCCCCGTGGCACCTGTCCGCATCGAAGTAAGTAAGCACTTACTACCCCTCTTTTGACCGTGATGACTGAAATGACTGACGTTCCAGACCATATGAACCCGAAACGTTCCTTTCAGGCGCTGATCCTGACGCTGCACAATTACTGGGCGGACAAGGGCTGTGCTGTGTTGCAGCCTTATGATATGGAAGTGGGCGCGGGAACGTTTCACCCGGCGACCACGTTGCGGGCGCTCGGCCCCAAGCCGTGGAAGGCCGCTTATGTGCAGCCATCGCGCCGCCCGTCTGACGGTCGGTACGGGGAAAACCCCAACCGGTTGCAGCATTATTACCAATATCAGGTCATTCTCAAACCCAACCCTTCCAACCTTCAGGAGCTGTATCTCGGCTCGTTGAAGGCCATTGGTCTTGATCCGCTGCTGCATGATGTGCGCTTTGTGGAAGACGATTGGGAAAGCCCGACGCTGGGCGCCTGGGGTCTGGGCTGGGAATGCTGGTGTGACGGCATGGAGGTGTCGCAGTTCACCTACTTCCAGCAGGTTTGCGGCATTGAATGCTCCCCGGTTGCGGGTGAGTTGACCTATGGTCTTGAGCGTCTGGCGATGTATGTGCAGGGCGTGGACAATGTTTACGACCTGAACTTCAACGGCCGCGAAGGCGACGAGAAGATTTCTTACGGCGATGTTTTCCTGCAAGCCGAGCAGGAATATTCCCGCCATAACTTTGAATATGCCGATACGGCCATGCTGCATCGCCACTTCATCGACGCCGAAAAAGAATGCAAGGCGCTGCTGGATGCCGGCGCGCCGGGCGACAATGCCAACCAGATGCTGCACAAATGCGTGTTTCCGGCCTATGACCAGTGCATCAAGGCAAGCCATGTTTTCAACCTGCTGGATGCGCGCGGCGTGATTTCCGTGACGGAGCGGCAGAGCTACATCTTGCGCGTTCGCACACTGTCCAAGGCGTGTGGCGAAGCGTTCCTGATGACGGATGCGGGTGGTGCGAACTGGAACAAAGCCGCCTGAGTCTTGCACGCGGCGGGGTGATGACGGGGAGCGGATTGCACGGTAACGTGCGGTTCGGCACAATATTTCATCTGGGGTTTCATGAGGGGGATCTGAAATGTTCATCGCACTGGCCGTCGTTGCGGCAATCGCGCTCTATGTCGTCTTCATTTATAACGGCCTCGTCAAAGCGCGGCAGGTGAAGGAAGAGGCATGGTCGGGCATCGACGTGCAGCTGAAACGCCGCGCTGACCTTATTCCCAACCTGATTGAAACCGTCAAAGGCTATGCCGCGCACGAGAAGGGCACCTTTGAGGAGGTGGTCAATCTGCGCAACCGGGCGCAGGCCGTGCCGGCGGGCGATGTGGAAGGCCGGGCGCAGGCGGAAGGTCTGCTCGGGCAAGCGCTGGGCAAGTTGTTTGCGCTGGCGGAAGCCTATCCCGATCTGA
The DNA here is from genome assembly GCF_033957765.2 of Agrobacterium sp. rho-13.3. Taxonomy (NCBI): domain Bacteria; kingdom Pseudomonadati; phylum Pseudomonadota; class Alphaproteobacteria; order Hyphomicrobiales; family Rhizobiaceae; genus Agrobacterium; species Agrobacterium sp. rho-13.3. The sequence goes on along the minus strand of NZ_CP192774.1, from coordinate 376,484 downwards.
AAGCCAACGAGAATTTTCTGGAATTGCAGCGTTCGCTGGAAACCATCGAAGGTGAAATCCAGATGTCACGCCGGTATTACAACGGTGCGGCGCGTGACCTGAATGTGAAGGTGGAAAGCTTCCCGTCCAATCTGGTGGCGGGGCAATTCGGCTTTGCCAAGGCACCCTATTTCGAGATTACCAACGAGGCGGACCGCGCCGTTCCTTCCGTGAAATTCTAAAATCAAGGCTGGCGATGCAGCTGGCGAGAAGACGATAAAGCCATGATCGAACTGACCATTACTCCGCCAAACCACGCCCTTTCCGGCAAGGTAGAGCCGCCCGGCTCCAAATCCATCACCAACCGCGTTTTGCTGCTGGCAGGTCTTGCCAAGGGCAAAAGTGTTCTGACCGGCGCGCTGAAAAGCGACGACACGCTATTTATGGCGCAGGCGCTGCGCGCCATGGGGGTGACGGTTTCCGAGCCGGATGCGACGAGCTTCGTGGTGGAAAGCAACGGCGTGTTGACTGCGCCCACCGAGCCGCTTTTTCTCGGCAATGCTGGCACGGCGACGCGGTTTTTGACGGCGGCGGTGGCTTCCGCTGACGGCACCGTGGTGGTGGATGGCGATGAGCATATGCGCAAACGCCCGATCAAGCCGCTGGTGGACGCTTTGCTTTCACTGGGCATCGAAGCGGATGCACCAACTGGCTGCCCGCCGGTGACGGTGAAGGGCAATGGACAGGGTTTTGCCAAGGACAGCGTCACCATCGACGCCAATCTTTCCAGCCAATATGTCTCTGCCCTTTTGATGGCCGCGCCCTGTGGGTCAAAGCCGCTGGACATTATTCTGGCGGGCGAAGAGATTGGTGCGAAGGGCTATATCGAACTGACCGTATCGGCCATGGAAGCCTTTGGCGCCAAGGTGGAGCGGGTGAGCAACGCCATCTGGCGGGTGCATCCGACCGGCTACAAGGCCAGTGATTTCCACATCGAACCCGACGCATCTGCCGCCACCTATCTGTGGGGCGCCGAACTGTTGACACAAGGCAAGATCGACATCGGCACGCCTGCCGACGCCTTCACGCAGCCGGATGCGAAAGCCTATGCTGTCATGGCGCAATTTCCCAATCTGCCAGCCGAAATCGATGGCAGCCAGATGCAGGACGCCATTCCGACGATTGCCGTGCTGGCCGCTTACAACAACACGCCGGTGCGTTTTGTGGGCATTGCCAATCTGCGGGTCAAGGAGTGCGACCGTATTCGGGCGCTGTCTCTCGGCCTTAATGGCATTCGCGAGGGGCTGGCGCATGAGGATGGCGACGATCTGATCGTGCAGTCCGACCCTGCTCTGGCGGGCCAGACGGTTTCGGCCTCCATCGATACGTTCCACGACCACCGCATTGCCATGAGCTTTGCGCTGGCGGGTTTGAAGACCGGCGGCATTGCCATTCAGAACCCGGCCTGCGTGGGCAAGACCTATCCGGCCTATTGGAAAGAACTGGCTTCGCTGGGCGTGACCTATAAAGAAACCGGACAGGATTGACCGCAAAGAGGACGCCGCCCGTGAAGACCATTGCTGCCAGATGTCTCGCGCTACTCGTCCTCTTCCTCGCGGCCCTGCCCGCACACGCGGAAGAGTTTATCCGGTCTTACCATTCGGTGGTGGATGTTGCCCGCGACGGCACCTTGACGGTGACGGAAACCATCACCGCCCGCGCCGAGGGCGACCAGATCAAGCGCGGGATTTTTCGCGATTTTCCGCTTTACGCGCTGGATGGCAACAATCGCCGCACGAAAGTCGGTTTCGATGTTGTGTCCGTGGAGCGTGACGGTTCGACGGAGGACTGGCGCACGGAGAGCATTGATGGCGGCATCCGCATCTATACCGGCAATGCCGACCGGTTTTTGGCCACGGGCGAACACGTTTTCCAGATCACCTACACCACCGACCGGCAAATCCGTTATTTCGATGGCTATGACGAGTTGACCTGGAACGTGACCGGCAATGGCTGGCAATTTCCGATGCGTGAGATTTCGGCCACCATCACGCTGCCAGATGATGTCAGCGCGACCGATGCGGCGGTTTACACCGGGGTACTCGGCGCGACCGGCAAGGACGCCAAAGTGCTGCGGGAGGGCAACGAGGTTTTCTTTGCCGGAACGCGGCCTTTCGCTGCGGGTGAAGGTATGACCGTGGCGGTAAAGCTGCCGAAGGCCGCTATCGAGCCCCCTTCCTCCACGCTGGAAAGACGCTGGTGGCTGCGGGATAATCTGGCGATTATCATTGCGGGCATCGGGCTGCTGGTGGTGTTCGGCTATTATTACAAAGCGTGGGCGGCAGTGGGGCGCGACCCGGCAGGCGGCGTCATCGTGCCGCGTTGGGATGCGCCGGATGGTGTCTCGCCCGCTCTGGTCAACTACATCGACAATAGAGGTTTTTCCGGTGCCGGATGGACGGCGCTTGCGGCAACCGCGCTTGATCTGGCGGTGAAAGGCTATGTGACGCTGGAAGACCTCAAAAAATCCATCGTCATTCGACGGACGAAGAAAAAGATCGAGGACAGTTTGCCCGTGGGACAGCGCACATTGCTGGCTTCGATCGGTGCGCCGGGGGATGATCTGACCATCGACAAGGCAAATGGCACGAAGGTTCAGAAGGCAGGCGACGATTTCCGATCAGCCATCGAAAAAGAGCATCGCGGCAAATATTACAGGAGCAATATCGTCTACATCATTGGCGGTCTGGCGCTCAGCATCGCCATTATCGTTGCCACGCTGATCGTTGGTGATTTCGATGAAAACGACATTGGCGGGATCATCACGCTGTTGATGACGGCGATCTTTTTTGCCGTGGCTGCGGCGATTTTTGGCAAGATGCGCAAACCCGGCAGATCTCTGCTGTCACGCATCGGCAGCATCTTTTTCATGGCCGTTTCAGGCTTTGTGGGCTTCATCCTCGTTGCCAGCCTTTTGGGAAAAATTTTCTTCGATCATGTCCATGATGCCAATTCGCTGGCGGTGGCGGCCATCGGGCTGATCGTTCTCATCAACGTGCTTTTCCTGTTTCTGATGGGCGCACCGACGCCGCTTGGACGCAAGTTGATGGATGGCATCGAAGGCTTGCGAAACTATCTGACGCTGGCTGAAAAAGACCGGATGAACATGCAGGGTGCCCCGCAAATGTCGCCGCAGCATTTTGAAACGCTTTTGCCCTATGCCGTGGCGCTGGGGGTTGAAAAGCCATGGAGCAACACGTTTGAAACATGGCTGGCCACTGCGGCAGCGGGTGTCGCGACTGCCGCTTATGCGCCGGGCTGGTACAGCGGAAATTACAGCAATTTCGGCGACCGGATCGGTGGTTTTTCGTCGTCCATGGCATCCACCATCGCCTCGACCATTCCCCAGCCGACCACGTCCTCCTCGTCCTCCAGCTTTTCTGGCGGCGGCGGTTCATCGGGGTCTGGCGGCGGCGGCGGTGGTGGGGGCGGCTGGTAACCGCCAACGCTTTGTTCTCTCCGGCTTTCAACCGAAATCCAGCAGCCTCGCGTCTGCGGCGATAAAGAGTCTTTTCGGATCAAGTCCGGGATGACGGCGTAAAAAAGGAAGCTTAATCACCGTAAATTTGCTTCAAACCTAAGTTGTCAGAAATCTCAGACGAAGGTTAAACCTCGTCCTCTTTCTTGACGCGATATTCACCCGTTGTCGGGTCTTTGATCAGCGTGCCGGTGGCACCTGTTTCGCGTTCTTTTTCCTGCCGCTTCGATTTGGAAGACAGCTTTTCGGCGTCTTGGACGAAACGCTTGTAAAGAATGATCGCCCCGAACACGAGCAGGGCGATGGTAATGAGTTGGGCCATTTATGTCTGTTCCATCAGAATCCGTAACGCGCCCACAATGCCTTTTCTTCCGCCACTTCCGCAAGTCCCGAAGCGGCAGAGGCGGCAATGCTTTCCGCGTTGAAGCCAACGCCCGGCAGTTTTTTACCAAACAGGCTGCGGCCGCCGCTGACGAGCTGAAGCTTGACCTTTTCGCCGTAACGGCGGCGCAGCACGTCTTTCATGTCGCCCAGCCCGTCGATAAGGCCGAGATCGAGGCCGCGCATACCCGTCCAGAACAGGCCGGAGAAGATTGTCGGATCGTCTTTGAGTTTAGACCCGCGACGCAACTTGACCATCTCGATGAAAACATTGTGGATTTCGAGCTGAAGCGATTTCAGATAATCGATGTCGCCTTCTTTTTCCGGCTGGAAAGGATCAAGAATGGCCTTGTTCTGGCCCGCCGTATAAACGCGACGCTCTATACCAAGCTTTTTCAGCAACTCAGGGAAACCGAAGCCGCCGGAGACAACGCCGATAGAGCCGACGATGGAGGTGGGATCGGCAATGATTTCATCTCCTGCCAGCGCAATCATGTAACCGCCGGATGCCGCCACATCTTCCACGAAGATCAGCACCTTCTTGTTCTTTTCCTCGGCGAGCTGGCGAATGCGATTGTAGATCATGCGCGACTGCACCGGCGACCCACCGGGCGAGTTCAGCGAAATGGCAACGGCAGGCGCTTCCTTCATGCCGAACGCCTTGTCCAGCAGCGGCGCATAAGATGCCAGATTGAGCGCCGGACGAAGCTGACTGCCGCCCGCCATGATGGCCCCGTGCATCCGCACAACCGGAATCACCAACTCCGTCTTGCGAAACCGCTTCGGCACCAACCGCTTCAAAAATCCGGCCATCTTATCCTCATTTCAATTCGTTTCTGATGACGGATGTATGTATCGCGTGGGTAAACGCAATGGCGGGGTGGGGATAATTTGGTGCAGAAGACGGTGTCTTGAGCTCTCAATGTGCGCGATACGGGCGATTATGACGCCAACATTAGCGAAGCTTCATTTGGGCAAATAGAGGCTGAAAATATTTAGGCCTGACCGAAGCTTTCGCTTTGGCCAGGCCCGCAAGCCCCTTTCGGGAAGTGACTTTTTTGTAGCCCCCATCGCTTAAAAAGTCAAGGTACTGTAAGCCCTAACGCATGTCGTAAGGCCTTCTCAATCAGCGCCATATCAGTAGATGTCATTGGCTCAGATAAGAATTTTTGCCCGGATGCTACACGATCGAGACGGGCGTGAGACACGTGAGCGACCATCTCACATATCGCCCACACTGGCTTCGTCAAACTCTCATACGCGTCGGCGGGTATCGGCACATGAGATGGCTGTGTTGTACGTGGCTCTGTTGCTGAAAATGGCACCACAACGCATTTCCCCGGGATGACCATGCTGGGCCGCTTATTGTATGATTTCGGAGACACAACCACGACCCGGCGAATTTTTCGCATTTCTGGCGGCACGGTCGCCATATCGAAATTGCATATCAAAATCATACCGCGAGCGGGTGTAAACGTAATCAAAACGGCCTCAAAAATTCTGAAATTTATAAAATTATAAAAATTGAACCTATGCTAACGAGCAGTAGCAAAGATTCAGATCGTCTTTATTTCCGCTCTCGCACATCATTCCGCAAATACCCCACCCGCCCATTGCTCAAATCATCCACCACACGCGCAAACGCATGGCTGCCATTTTCATGCATGATGAGCGGCGCGCGGAACGTGAGGCGGGCGCGGGAGCCTTTTATGGCGGTGAGGAGCATACGCACCGCGTCTTCACCGTCTCGCGGATGGATCAGGGTGACTTCGATGCCGCCGAAGCGGCGGCCGGAGGCGGTGATGATGTCGGCAATGGATTGGGGTCTGGCGATGAGCGACAGTTGGCCGCCGGGAACCATGATGGCTGCGGCGGTTCTGAGCCAGTGTTCGAACAGATCGTCCGTCATGGCGTGGGCTGCGGCTTTCAGCGCATCCGGGGTTTTGCGGTCGCCCGCGTCATTGTAGGGCGGGTTCATGATGACGTGGTGGAAGTGATTATCCAGCAGGCCAGCCTCGATGCGGGCCGTGGCGCGGAGTGTTACGTCGGCCTGGCGCACCGTTATGCGCGGCGCAAACTCGGCATTGGCGGGCAGTTCGCGGCTTCGCTGGGCAAAATCGGCCATTTCTGGAGACATTTCAAACAGCGTGACCTGAGCGTTTTTGAGACGCGACGCCACGGCCATGCCAGCAGCACCGGCCCCGGCACCCAGATCCGCAACCCGGCACGCGCTTTCATCGGCCACAAGCGAGGCCAGCAGCATGGCGTCCATGCCCGCCCTGTGGCCCCTACCCTTGGGTTGGAGAATTTGGAAGCGACCGCGATGAAACGCATCGATTGTTTCGGAAACGGTGTCAGCCATGGATTTTCTCAAGCCTTGTCTTCGCGAAGCTCGTCTGAAAGCCCGGCATCGATGAAGATACGCCGTGCCTCATCGGCGCGCTCATCCTCCACCAGAAAGCGGCGTGGCAGAAGCCCCAGAGAGCCTTCGAGAATACTCATGCCTTGATCGGCGATGAAGCAATGTATGCCGGCATCCTTCATAAGACTTTCCGCAAAAGACAGAAGAACGGCATCATTTGTCCGAATCAGTTCACGCATAGGTCAATTTCCACCAGAATTCCCATCTTTTTGAACGGCGTGAGGCAATTCGCCCCTTGCCGCTTTCCACGTCGCTTTCTATTGTCGGCCCCAATTACTGAACAGGAGTCCGGTCCGTTGGGCGTCGTCATACCGCTTGAAGAAAGCAAAAACAAACTCGCATCCGTCAAGCCGCTTGTCGACCTGACCCGTCCAGATATGGAAAGGGTGAACCAGCTTATTCTTTCCAAGGCCGGTTCCGATGTGCAGATGATCCCCGAAGTGGCCAATCACCTGATCTCTTCGGGTGGAAAACGCCTGCGCCCCATGCTGACATTAGCCTCTGCCACCATGTTTGGTTACGAGGGCGAAAACCACATCAAGCTGGCGACCAGCGTGGAGTTCATGCACACGGCGACGCTTTTGCATGACGACGTGGTGGATGAAAGCGATCTGCGCCGTGGCAAATCGACGGCCCGCACCATCTGGGGCAATCAGGCCAGCGTTCTGGTGGGTGACTTCCTGCTGGGCCAGGCCTTCCGCATGATGGTGGATGTCGGATCTCTGGATGCGCTGGATGTGCTGTCCACCGCCGCATCCGTTATCGCAGAAGGCGAGGTTCTTCAGCTTTCCGTTGCCAAGAACATGGAAACCACCGAAGATGATTATCTTCAGGTTATCCGCGCCAAGACCGCAGCTTTGTTCGCTGCCGCTGCCGAAGTGGGGCCGATTGTCGCCAAGACCGACAAGGCCACCCGCAGCGCCTTGAAATCCTATGGCATGAACCTCGGTCTTGCCTTCCAGCTGGTGGATGATGTGCTGGATTATGGCGGCAAATCCGCTGATCTGGGCAAGAACACCGGCGACGATTTCCGCGAAGGAAAAATCACGCTTCCGGTTATTCTGTCCTATCGCCGCGGCACGGAGCAGGAGCGCGCCTTCTGGAAACGCGCCATCGAAAACGGCGAAAGCACGGATGAAAATCTGGAAACGGCGCTGGGTCTGATCAAAAAATACAATGGTCTGTCCGACACCATTGCCCGCGCCAATCATTACGGCACCATTGCCCGTGATGCGCTGGCACCGCTGCCACATTCCGCTTCGAAAGATGCATTGATGGAAGTCATCGACTTCTGCATCGAGCGTGTGAACTGACGGATTTCCGGGCGTCGCGGCAAACGGTTCTGTTTGTCCGCGATGCTGACTTTTTACAAATCCAAAGTCGCTGGTGGAATTTCTTGCAGGCTTGCTCCAAAAAAGCCATTCTATCGTGACGTGGTGCGTCAGCGCGTGAATCACTTAACGGTTCGGGCATATTTTCACTTCAAGCATTACGGCGTTTCGGTGCATATGCACAAAAGCAAAGGTTTCTTCATGCGGCGCAAACCAGCATTTCGTCTTCTCTGCGGCGCGGCGTTCATTGCCGCACTTTCTGTCAGCGCTGGCCCCAGCACCGTGTTTGCGCAGACAAAGCCTGCCGCCGCCAAGGCAGAAGATACCGCGAAGGCGGACAACACCGTCAAATTCGACCCTGCCAAGGTCAACACCTTTTCTGGCGCATTCCTTGCCGCCCGCACCGCAGATGTGGATCAGGATTACGCGACCGCCATCACGCTTTACAAAAAAGCGCTGGATTTCGACACGGCCAATTCGGAAATCCGCCAGCGTCTGATGATCGCGCAATTGCTCAGCGGTGATTTTGACGCCGGCGCAAAGATTGCCGATTCGCTGAAAGACGACAGCTCCGTGGAGCGCGTGACGACCATCGTTCGGGCGCTGTCCGACATCAAGAACAAGGAATTTTCCAATGCGGAAAAAGTCCTGAAATATAGCGGTCCGAATGATCTGGACCGCATGGTCAACACGCTGTTGACGGCATGGGCACGCGCAGGCAGCGGCAAAGGCAAGGAAGCCTTGGCTCTTGTCAACGGCATGAAGGGACCGGGCTGGTTCTCGATTTTCCAGAAATATCATGCAGGTGCCATCGCCCTTGTGACCGGCAACACGGAAGCGGCACGCAAGAGCCTGAACGATGCCGTGGCCGACCGCGAAGGCGGCGCGACCGCCACCGACACCTACATGCGCGCCGTGATGGCGTTGGCCCGTCTGGAAGCCAAGGCCGGCAACAAGCAGAAGGCACTCGACACCATTGCCGTGGGCGATGGTTTTGCCCCCAATTATGCGCCGCTGAAGGCGCTGCGCCAGAGCATCGACAAGGGTGACAAGCCAGCACAGCAGGTTGAAACTGCCGTTGAGGGTGCCGCCGCCGTGATGTTCTCCATCGCCGGTGCGCTGAACCGCGAGGGCGCTGAAGAAATCGTCACGCTTTACCTCCAGACATCGCGTGCGCTGGACCCGAAAAGTGCCGATACGCTCATTCTGCTTGGCGGACTGGCCGAGGCGCAGAAACAGTCTGATCGGGCCATTCAGTTTTACCGTGAAGTTCCGGCCGATTCGCCGATGCACCGCATTTCCGAATTGCAACTGGGCCTGACGCTGGCGCAGACCGACAAGGTTGGCGAGGCGCGCACGCACCTTAAAGCCTTGCTGGAATCCGACCCCACAGACCTTCGCTCTTATCTTGCCTATGGCTCGGTGCTATCAGATGCCAAGGACTTCGCCGCCATGGCGGCGAATTATGACAAGGCCGTCGAGGTTATCGGTTCCGTGCCGAAAAAAACCGACTGGACGATCTTTTTCCAGCGCGGCATTGCCTATGAGCGCCTGAAAGACTGGGACAAGGCGGAGCCAAACTTCAAGCGCGCTTTGGAACTCAGCCCGGAACAGCCGCAGGTTCTGAACTATCTGGGGTATTCCTGGGTCGACAAGAACATCAATCTCGATCAGGGGATCGACATGATCCGCCGTGCTGTCGAGCTTCGTCCCAACGATGGTTATATCGTTGATTCGCTCGGCTGGGCACATTTCCGCCTTGGCGCTTTCGATGAGGCGGTGACGGAACTGGAGCGTGCTATCGAGCTTCGCGCCGGTGACCCGACGATCAACGACCATCTGGGCGATGCCTATTGGCGCGTGGGCCGCAAGATCGAGGCCGTCTACCAGTGGAACCGTGCGCTGATTGGCGATAGCGACGATGTGGACAAGGCCAAGGTGAAAGAAAAGATCGCCAACGGCCTGCCAGCCTTGGAAAAAGACGCGGAAAACACCGCCAAGAAGGAACAGGCACCACCGCCGCCTGTGGCACCGGCCCCTACCCCGGACAAGAAATCCTGACGCAGTATGCGGTCGCATGAGCCTATCGGAGCGGTCGAGACAATCGAGACCGCTCCAGCCAAAATCAACCTCGCTCTGCATGTCGTTGGCATGAGGGCAGATGGATATCATCTGCTCGAATCCCTGGTGACCTTCACCGAGGTGGGTGATGTGATCCGCATTCAGGACGCGCCGGAGGATTGGTTTTCCATCTCCGGTCCATTCGCGCGCCTGTTGTCGCAAGGTGAGCCGCGCAACAATCTCGTGCTTCAGGCGCGTGATCTTCTGCGAGGAGCATTTGGTTCAAACCTAAGACCCGTTTCCATTCACCTTGAAAAAAATCTGCCCATCTCTTCCGGTATTGGTGGTGGCTCGGCAGATGCGGCGGCGGCTTTGCGTGGATTGTTGCGACACTGGAACGTCGCGCGAGATGCTGAGACACTCCAGACCATCGCGGTGAAGCTTGGGGCCGATGTGCCGATGTGCCTCGCCAGCCAGCCGCTGATCGCGCGCGGCATTGGCGAACACATCGATTTGCTTGATGACCTGCCGACGCTGTTTATGGTGCTGGTCAATCCGTTGAAGGGCGTTTCGACACCGGAAATTTTCAGGCGTTTGACTGAGAAGAATCATCCGCCGCTTGGCGAGCGCGGCCACACCAGTTGGTTTGAATTCATTCAAAAAAGCCGCAACGATCTTGAGCCGCCAGCGCGCGTGGTGCTGCCGGATATTTCAGAGGTTTCCGATCAGCTTTCACGAGCGGGTGCATCGCTGGTGCGGATGTCCGGTTCCGGCGCCACCTGTTTCGGGCTTTTTGCCACAATGGCAGAGGCTGAAACCGCCGCGACCAGACTTCGCGACCAGCGCCCGGACTGGTATGTTCAGGCGACCGCAACCATCACAGGGCCAAAGACATGAACACCGAGCGACCCTTTATTCCCGTTGGCATTGCGGTTTTGACCATTTCGGATACCCGCACGCTGGCTGACGACAAATCCGGCGATACGCTGGCCGCCCGCATTGCAGACGCAGGCCATCTGCTGGTGGACCGCGCGATTGTGCCGGATGACAAGGCAGCTATTCAGGACAAGGTTCGCGGCTGGACGCTGTCTGACAACATCGACGTGGTCATCACCACCGGCGGCACCGGTTTTACGGGCCGTGACGTGACGCCGGACGCGCTGGAGCCTTTGTTTGAGAAGCGCATGGATGGCTTTTCCGCCGTGTTCCACCGCATTTCCTATGACAAAATAGGCACGTCCACCATCCAGTCACGCGCCACGGCGGGGCTTGCCAATGCCACCTTCATCTTTGTGCTGCCCGGTTCTCCGGGTGCCTGCAAGGATGCGTGGGACGGCATTCTCAAAGCGCAGTTCGACTACCGCCACATGCCGTGCAATTTCGTGGAAATCATGCCGCGTCTGGATGAGCATTTAAAACGCGGCAAGGCGCAATCCTGATTATCGTGCGGCCCGCAACGCAGAAGAAGGAATGAGTTCTGCGCTCAAGCGGCGCGGCTTTTGCGATTTTGGAAACTGATCCAGCGACATACCGGATTTGGCCAGAGACAAAGCCTCCTGCTTGCGCAACAGCAGACCATACTCCAGCGGCGGCTTGCGGCGTATGAAGCGGGCGATGAGCGATGGCCGGAAATGGCGCGACGGCGAAAACCGCGCCGATGCCTGATTGAGCGCGGTATATTCGAGAATATCCTCGATCCACCCGCTCTGCGGGCGGCTGCCCGGCTCCATCATCAAAATCCATTCGCCGCGCGCCGAAGCAACGATATCGGCAATATCCCACTCCGTGTAAAAACGGCAGCCCGCTGCCTCCGCCACCCGTGACGAGCCATCCTGCGAGGCGTGGTCAAGCACGATCACATCACTGATCAGCCCTTCGACGGCGCCAGAGACAAGTGTAGACAGCGTGTGCGCGAGTTCCGGTTCCTGGTCCCGGCATTCCATGATGACTGTGAGCATGTACCTATCAGTGTGCGAGCCGTTATGTCGGTAAAGTAGCAAAAGCATACTGCAACGCACAACAAAATACCATCTGCCGATATTTCATTTTGTTCTTGTATTGTTCTCACTTCTCAGTTAGAAATCTGGTTATCCACCAAGCTGGCAAATGCTGGCAGGAGTATCCAGATGAGACAAGATGTGCTTTCGGGGCAGGCTGCTTTTCAGCCGGGCCATACGCCGGATATTGCCAATGCGCTGGCCGACGCATCCGGTTTGCGGATCGAGATAGACCGTCGCCGCGGGCGCGGTGCGGGCATGAATCCGACTGGACGTTTTGAACCGTTGCAGCGCGAAGCCTTCGATGATGGCTGGCAGATTCTGGAGGAACTGCCGGAATTTCGCACCGAAGTGCAGGTGGAAAAGCCACGCACGATCATCAGCCGCAATGATTCGCCTGATATTCCATTCGATCGCTCCATCAATCCCTATCGGGGCTGCGAACATGGCTGCATCTATTGTTTCGCACGGCCCACGCACAGTTATATGGGGCTTTCCCCAGGGCTGGATTTCGAGGCGAAGCTGTTTGCCAAGCCGGATGCGGCAAAGGTGCTGGAGCGGGAATTGGCAAAGCCGGGCTACAAGGCCCGCGTCATTGCCATCGGCACCAATACCGACCCTTACCAGCCCATCGAGCGGGAATGGCGCATCATGCGGCAGATCCTTGAGGTATTGGCGAAGGCCGAACACCCGGTGGTCATCGTCACCAAATCGGCGCTGATCACCCGCGATATCGATATTCTGGCTCCTATGGCGCAGAAGGGATTGTTGAAGGTCGGCATCTCCGTCACCACGCTGGATAAGAAGCTGGCGCGCAGCATGGAGCCAAGGGCATCCACGCCCTCCAAACGGCTGGAAGCGATCAAGACACTGACAGATGCGGGCATTCCCACCGCCGTGATGATGGCCCCTGTCATTCCCGCGCTCAACGACCATGAAATCGAACGTGTGCTGGAGGCCGGAAAAGCGGCCGGGGCGACAGAAGCATCCTATGTGCTTTTGCGTCTGCCGCTGGAAGTCAGCCCGTTGTTTCGCGAATGGTTGTTGCGCAACTATCCGCACCGTTACCAGCACGTCATGTCGCTGGTGCGCTCCATGCGCGATGGCAAGGATTACGATGCGGAATTTGGCAAGCGCATGAAGGGTGCTGGACCCTATGCCTGGCAGATTGGCCGTCGGTTCGAGATGACGACCAAGAGGCTGGGTCTCGTTCGCCGTGGCATTCAACTGCGTGATGATCTGTTCATTGCGCCGGGAGGTGCAGGCGTGCAGCTTTCGCTGCTTTGATATTGATGATGGCATGTTTGTCGTTGCCATTTTGAGAATACCCGTAGTGTCTTAACCCCTGCGCTACGGGCTATGCCCCCGGCATTTGCCGCCTCGCATGCGATTCGTGTTCTTTCCGCCCCAATTGAGAGAACACCCGAGATCTTGATCGACCTCACGCGGTGGCCACGCCCCTTATCCGGCTGCCGCACATATCGCAGCGGCCGGGGGCTTGCAGGAGATCGGTTGCCTGTGCGAGTTTCCGCCGCATGAAGCAACGCACAGCATCCGATTCTCCTGCCCTCTTTGATCTGCTCATCACCGGCCCGGATTTCAGTCTGGAGCTTGAGGCGAGAAAACATGGCCACTGGCCGGTTGCCGGCACGGACGAAGCCGGGCGCGGCCCTCTGGCCGGGCCTGTGGTGGCCGCTGCTGTGATTCTCGATCCCGACCATATTCCCGATGGGCTGAATGATTCCAAGAAGCTGACCAAAGCTCGACGGGAAATGCTGTTTGAAAAAATCATGGAAACATCCATCGTTTCCATCGCCTCATCCGGACCACAACTGATCGACAGGATGAACATATTGCGCGCCAGTCTGGACGCCATGCGCCGCGCTGTTCTGGGCCTGAACATTGCGCCCGCAATGGTGTTGACCGATGGCCGCGACGTGCCGCCCGGCATTCCCTGCGCCGCCAAGGCCGTCATCAAGGGCGACGCCCGCTCCGTCTCCATCGCCGCCGCCTCCATCGTCGCAAAAGTCACAAGAGACCGGATGATGGAAAAGGCCGGTTTGATTTATCCGGCATACAGTTTTGGAAAACACGCCGGATACGGCACGCCAGCCCACTTGCAAGCCATTGAGACAAACGGCCCCTGCCCGCTGCATCGGATGAGTTTCAGGCCTTTGAGGGTGGATTGAACTCTATTCAAACAACAATCGGAACATCGACCACCAGCAGCCCCGGCTTCCCAAATGGTAATTGTGCGATAACTTGACCATCCGGGTTTAATAAAGCGGTTGGCCCCAAAGAAACGCGGCCATTGCCTTCACCCGTCACGTCTGCAGATAAAAGCCACAAGCCGGTTTCCTGACATCGCTTGCCGCGAACAGCGTTGTGCACGTCGCGAAATGTCTCAGCACGCTCACGTCTCATCATGTTGTTCGCAGGACAGAGGATGACTGTTGCACCACCGTCGGCAACCCGCCGAGCGGATGCGGGAAAGTTCGTATCGTAGCAAATATTTATCCCGAACTTCAGCGCACCGACGCTAAAAACTGGCATTTCCTCCCCCGCGCAAAAGGCGGCCTCTTTGGGTAAAAGAAACGACTTCCGATAACAGCCGATCATTTTCCCACCTTCGATGACGGCGGCGCTGTTGAACAGTTTACCATCAGACACTTCAATAAATCCGACAACGATGACGGGAGTTGTCTTCGAGAATAGTTGAAGGATGTGCTGGAAGCGCGCAGACGCGATATCAAAGGCGATTTTTCTCGCTGATGTCTCTTCGGTTACATAGCCCTGCAAGAAAGCTTCCGGGAAACACAGTAATTTCGCACCCCGTATCTCTGCCTGTCTCGAAAACTCCACCAAACAGGATAGAGCGCCCTCAAAATCATCCTGATACTCGTGGGTTTGTGCGGCTGCTATCGTGACAATTTTCATCATCGCATGTCCGTTGAACTCATTGCCCGGAATCAATCAACTGAACTACAAACCAAACAAAAAACCCCGTCGATAAACATCAACGGGGTTCGAAATTTCAGACCTCACAACGCAAGCGGCATAACCGCCCTCGAAGATCCTATCAGTTCATGCGCGACTTGACTTCGCCGATGGCGGATTTGAAAAGTTTTGCGTTTGCTGCGGCAGTTGTTTTTTCTGCGATCAGCTTTTCGGACGCGGCAATGGCGATGTCGACAGCAGCGGCGCGGACAGCACCGATGGCATCGGCTTCCGCCTGCTTGATCTTCTGTTCCGACAGAGCGTTACGGCGCGCGACGAACTCTTCCGTCTTGACCTTGGCGTCTGCGGTCAGTGCTGCGGCTTCGCGTTCAGCCGATGCGATGATGTTGGCAGCATCAGCTTCGGCTTCTTTGCGCTTGCGCTGATATTCGGCCAACAGGTGCTGGGCTTCTTCACGCAGCCGCTTGGCTTCTGCCAGTTCTTCCTTGATGTTGCCGGCGCGCTCATCGAGCGAGCCTGCCAACATGCCTGGAACCTTGAGATAGGCAATCAGGACGAAGAAGAGAACGAGGCCGACGAGTGCGAAAAATGTTGCATCGAACGCCATATCAAGCTCCCTTCACTGCGGATGCAGTTGTTACAGCTGCTTTGACATCAGCATCCTTGACCTTGACGCCGATCAGCTGATCGACGATCGCGGTGGCAGTTTCTTCGGCAATGGTGCCGACGTCTGCAAGTGCCTGCTGCTTGATGCCGGCGATGCGTGCTTCCGCAGCGGCCAGCTTTTCAGCCAGCGAAGCTTCGATAGCGGCGCGATCTGCATCTGCCTTGACCTTTGCGGCTTCGCGGGCGGCAGCGGCAATGGAGCCAGCCTTGGCGCGAGCAGCGCTGAGTTCTTTTTCGTAAGTTTCGATAGCGGCATCCGCTTCGGCCTTCAGCCGGGACGCTTCATCGAGATCCTGTGCAATACGGCCATGACGGTCTTCAAGAATGCCACCAACGCGGGGCACGATGACCTTTTTCATCAGGACGTAGAAAAGACCAAATGTAATTGCCAGCCACAGAAGCTGGGACGCATAAGTGGACTGATCGAACGGTGGGAACACAGGGGATCCGTGACCGGCATCATGTGCCACTCCGGTTTCCGTATGTGTGGCTTCCGGAGCTGTTTGGCCGACAGCCGGTGTTACCGTATTCGTTTCAGTTGACGCCGGTGCTGACTGGGCAAAAGCCTCGGTCACGAACATGCTCACCTCCAGGGGACTGCAAATGCGAAGGATCACGGCACGCTGTTGGCGAGCCGTGATCCATACCTGATGCTGATATTAGACAGCGAACAGGAGAAGAAGAGCGACGAGCAACGAGAAGATGCCCAAAGCTTCGGTAACGGCGAAGCCGAATACCAGACGGCCAAACTGGCTGTCAGCGGCAGACGGGTTGCGCAGTGCGCCGGACAAGAAATCGCCGAAGATACGGCCGAGAGCGAGGGACGTACCAGCCATGCCGAGGCATGCGAGACCTGCGCCGATGTACTTTGCTGCTTCCGCTTCCATGTAAAGACTCCTTAGAACTGGTTGTTGCGGCTGTTATTGACACCCGTTTTGGGGTCAGCGACTTTATTCTCAGTGACCACCATGCACGGCGTCGTTCAGGTACATGCAAGTGAGTACCGCAAAGACATATGCCTGCAAGAAAGCTACGAGAAATTCGAGACCGGTCATAGCGACCGTCATGATGAGTGGCAGGACTGCGCCACCGATGCCCAGAGCGCCCAAAGCACCCATGGAAGCGACGAAGCCCGAGAAAACCTTCAGCGTGATGTGACCGGCCAGCATGTTCGCAAAGAGACGAACGGAAAGGCTGATGGGACGCGACAGGAAGGAAATGATTTCAATCGACGACACAAGCGGCAACAGCACCTTGGGCACGCCCGCAGGAGCGAAAATGCCGAGGAAGTGCAGGCCATGCTTATAGAAACCGTAAACGACGACCGTTGCGATAACCAGGCATGACAGCGCGAATGTGACGATGATCTGGCTGGTGACCGTGAAGAAATACGGGAACATGCCGAGCAGGTTTGCAGTCAACACGAACATGAACAGCGAGAAGACAAACGGGAAGAAAACCATTCCCTTTTTGCCAGCGCCTTCACGCAGCATCGATGCGATGAATTCATAGGACATTTCAGCAACGGACTGCATGCGGGTTGGGATCAAACCGCGGTTCGACGTTGCGAAATACAGGAAGCCGGAGGCAGCAGCCACCGTTGCGACCATGAAAAGCGACGCATTGGTGAACGAAAAATCGACGCCACCGATCTCAATCGGAATGATCGGCGTTACCATGAACTGATGGGTCGGATCGTTTGCCACCGTATGCCCTCTTTACCTATTGCCGCAAAATGCGGCCTTACTTCTTTATATGGAAAGCGGCGATTACTCGCCCTTCTTTCCACCCTCGTCTTTCCCCAGTCCGCCTTCCAGAAGCGGCGGTTTTGCCACCACTCCGGCAGAACGCAGAACGTTCAGCACGCCTGCACAAAAACCGAGAAGAAGAAGAATGATCATTCCCCACGGCGTCGTGCCAGCAAAATAGTCCAGAAGATAACCCAGCATCGCACCGACGATAATGGCCGAGATAAATTCGGAAGACAGCTTGATCGCGAGTGCATAGCCTTTCCGGCTCTCCTGCGCGTTCTGCTCTATCCGCTTCTCCGCCTCGTCATCCACCCGCACTTTTGCCAGTTCTTCGGCAAGGTGCTTGCGGCGCTCATCCAGACTATCGTTACGGTTGCCGGTCATTCTCAAATCCTGCCTTTTTGCTCCGTTCCAGCGTTGCCAGAACTCTTTGGAGTTGTAAACGGCAGGGCTTTAAGCCAGTTCCAGCCCGCTCTGAAGTCGCGCGCAACATAGTTTTAGGGGCTTCTGTAGTCAAGGCACTCAACGCCCTTGTTTAAGCACAAAATTATTGAGCTAAAACAATTACTTGCCGTATATCTGAAGATTTATGACAGTGTTGGCCCGCGGAATCGGCAATTTTGACACGTTTATCCCGGCAAAAAGCCCGGAATATCAGCTCCACCCGCCGCCATAGGTGCGGTAGAAGACGTGCAAGCCGATTCTACCGACCTTCTTCATGCTCTTGCCCCAGGCCGGGCGCACATAAACAGCGTGATAATGGGTGGCCGACCCGACTTCTGCCAGCCAAATCTTGCCAGCCGAGGTCGCCATGGCCACTTCACGGGCCATTTTCCAATGGCGCTCGGAGTTGATGCGGTCCTTGATATTGTCGCAGGCAAAGGAAAACTGGCAGCGATTGCGCCAATCCTTGTTCTGATAGACCACGCCGCAGATGGTTTTGGGGTAAGCGGGGTTGCGGACGCGGTTGAGAATGACCTGCGCGACGGCAGCCTGTCCTTTGACCGATTCGCCTCTGGCCTCGAAATAGATGCCGGATGCCAGACATTGCTGTTCTGCGGCGGAAAACACCTCCGCTGGCAAAGGCGTGGCCGCCCAGGAATGGTCGTCGGGGTCAATCGTTGGAATGAAGCGGCCCGCATCAGGTTTTTTCAGAATGGCATCGAACGGCGATTCGCGGGCGAAATCCGGGGCTGGCGGCGCATAGGCGGTGGCCAGCACATCGGCGTTGCGATTGGTGATCAGCTCCGCCAGCATGGGAGAGACGCTTTTTTCCGACTTGGTTTCATCCCGGCGGAAATAGAAGGAGGCAAGTTCGATATCCTTGCTCTTCTTGTCTTTGACGAAGGCGGTGCGGTCCTTGCGCTTCAGCGGCTCTATATCCAACATGCTGGTGCGTTGCAGAACGGAGCCTGCCGTGAAGGATTTTGGCGGCTGCATGATTTCATTGGAGACCACCCGCCCCTTTTTGGCGGCGCGATTGACGCGGTCGCTATCGGGGCTGGTTTCCTTGCCGCTTTTGCCCGTGACGAAGGCAACCTTGCGGCCATCCGCCGTGGTCATGCCGGAACCGCTGAGTGTCAAGGCGGCATCGGCATCGTTGAATGCAAGCGATGCGCTGTGCACGGAACCGGCGGGAGAATTGGTCAGCACCATGCGCCATTGCTGGCCACCGGCATCCAGCCCGGCCAACAGCGATGCCAGATCGGCCCGTGCTGCAAATGAAGGAAAGGCGAGCCAAGCCGCGAGGCCAAAAACAACGGGCGATGTCCACTTCTCAAGCGACAGGAAGGACCCGCGACGCGATACATTTCTTGAACGCAAAACCAGTACTCCGGACACACGCAACACACTTGGATACAGCCGGATAATCTCTCATTAACCTTGATGCATGGTTAACGGCGCGCTTTGGCACGGCTTCACGTTAACGTGTGGCCGTTCACGAAAAAGGCGCCACCTTCGGTTTGGAAGATGGCGCCCACTATAATGTGTCAGGTCAGAGTGGCTTAGATCACCACATGCGAGCCGAGTTCCACCACGCGATTGGTGGGAAGGCGGAAGTAATCCGAAGGATCTGCCGCCGTTTCGGCCAGCCCGATGAACAGGCGGTTCTGCCAACCGGGCATGACCGATTTGGGGTCCGCCACCAGTTTTCGTCTGCCCAGATAAAACGACGTGGACATGATATCGAACTTGTAACCGGTGCGGCGCAGATGGCCCAGCGCCTGCGTCACGTTTTGCGTTTCCATGAAGCCGAAGTGCAGCTCCACGATGACAAAACGCTCACTGACCTTGGTGATCGTATAGCGGTTTTCCTGATGAACGCGGGGCGTGTCTTCGGTGCGGATCGTCAAAATCACGTTCTTGTCGTGCAGGACGTGATTGTGCTTGAGATTGTGCAGCAGGGCTGCGGGTGCGGTTTCCGGGTCGCCGGTCAGGAAGATGGCCGTGCCGGGAATGCGAACCGGCGCGTGCGAGCTTTCCTTTTCAACCGATGACACGAAGGCCTTCAACGGCACGTCCGTGCGACGGGTTTTGGCGAAGAGGATTTTCGAGCCGCGCTGCCATGTGGTCATGATAACGACGAAAGCGAGCGCCAGCAGCACCGGCACGTAACCGCCATCATGGATTTTCAAAAGGTTGGCCCCGAGGAAAATCAGCTCCAGCGAAATGAACGGGAAGATGACCAGCATCGCCAGCGAATTCGACCACTTCCAATGGCTGCGTGCAAACTGGAAGAACAGCAGGCTGGTGACGACCATCGCGCCTGTGACCGAGATGCCGTAGGCGGTGGCCAGCGCATCCGAACTCTTGAATGTCAGCACCAGTGCCACGACACCGAAGAGAAGAACGGTGTTGACCGATGGCAGGTAGATTTGCCCCGTATTGGTTTCAGACGTGAACAGGATTTCCATGCGCGGCAGATAACCAAGGTTGATGGCCTGACGCACCAGCGAGAACGCGCCTGTTATCACCGCCTGACTTGCGATGATGGTTGCCGCCGTTGCCAAGATGACCGCAGGCAACAAGGCCCATTGCGGGAACATCAGGTAAAACGGGTTGGACATGGCCGACGGGTCTTTCAGGACGAGCGCGCCCTGCCCCAGATAATTGAGCGTCAAGGCTGGAAACACCAGCACGAACCACGCCCACTGAATGGGTCGGCGGCCAAAATGCCCCAAATCCGCATAGAGCGCTTCGGCACCGGTAATCGTCAGGAACACGGCACCGAGAACCACGAGGCCGTAAAAACCTTCGCTGAGCAGAAATTCGACGGCGTGTACGGGATTGAAGGCATAAAGAATGCTGTAATCATCCGAAATATGCAGCAATCCGACCAGGCCCATCACGAGAAACCAGACGGCCGTGATGGGGCCAAAGAACTTGGCGACAACTTCCGTGCCGTGCGACTGGATGGCAAAAAGGCCAACCAGAATGCCGACCGAGATGGGAATGATGAAGGAATCCATCTGCGGTGTGACGAGCTTCAGGCCTTCCACCGCCGACAGGACGGAGAGCGCCGGCGTAATCATCGCGTCGCCGAGGAAGAGTGCCGCGCCAATGAGGCCAAGCATGATGAGAAGGCTGCGCTTTGTGCCCGCCGTTTTCATCAACAGTGCCAGAAGCGACAGCGTGCCGCCTTCGCCATCATTGTCTGCCCGCAGCAGAAAACAGATGTATTTGATGGTGACGATGATGGTAAGCGCCCAGATCATCAGCGAAATGAGGCCGATGACTTCCGCTTCGGTGACGCCATCATAGGAAATGGGCTTCAAGGCTTCGCGAAAGGCGTAAAGCGGGCTGGTGCCGATATCGCCGTAAACGACACCGATAGACCCAAGCATCGCGGCAAACAAACCGGTCTTACGGTGATCATCCGCTTCGGGCTTGTCGATATTGTCCTTATCCAAGGCATGAGACATGTTGATTCTGGCTCGTTACAGCCAGCCCTTCCAGCGGAAAAAGATGAACGGAATGATGGCCGATATGAGCATGACGAAAACTGCCAGTGGATAACCATAGGACCACTGCAACTCCGGCATGACATTAAAGTTCATTCCGTAAACGGATGCCACGAGCGTCGGCGGCAGAAAAACCACCGATGCGATGGAGAAAATCTTGATGATGGCGTTCTGCTCGACATTGATAATGCCCAGCGCCGCATCGAGCAGGAACGTCAGATTGCCGGAAATGAACGACGCGTGCTCCGACAGGGACTGGATATCCCGGCTGAGCGAACGGCCCATTTCACGGGCTTCCTTGTCCTGCTGAACATTTGGCGTTGCGTGCAGGAACGATTGCAGGCGTGACAGAGACGCCAGACTATCACGCACCTTCGATATCAGCCGGTGATAGGCGGAAATATCCGCAATCTTGTCTTCCAGATAGCGCGGTGCCTTGCGCTTGCTGCGTGCCTGATCTCCGAAAATGCCTGCGGCAACCGTATCGATACGGACCACGGAATTTTCCAGAATTTCGGCGGTGCGATCCACGATGGTTTCGAGCAGCTTCATCAGCAGCGCCGTGCCGCTGCGCATTTCGTGCGGCACGCGGGTGATGGCAGCGATGAACAGGTTGAAGGACTTGGGTTCCGCATAACGGATGGTGACCAGCCGTTTGCCAGCCAGCACGAAAGCAACATCGGTCAGCCGTGGATCGCGGGAATCCGCATTCCACACCAGAGAGCCGGTCATGAACACATTGCCGTCTTCCATATAAAGACGGCTGGAAGGCTCGATGTCCTTCATGTCTTCGCGGGTCGGCAGCTCCATGCCAAGCAGGCTCTCGACGTGCATTTCCTCGGCTCTGCTGGGGTTGATCAGGTCGATCCAGACAATATCGTCCGAAATCTGCGTGACCTTATGGTCCGCCGACAGGCTGATTGCCTCGCAATTCGAGCGATAGGCTTTGATCAATCAGTTTCTCCGGTCAGCAACCCGGACTATTGCCGGAATGCTGCTCTAACACATCATGTGTAGCTTCCGCAAACGTCCGGAATGGGCGAGCGATCAAGCGGCGCGGCCTATGCGACCAATACGGCCAATAAGCAAGCGATATTTTTGCAGTGCAGTTGTGGCCGATTATCGAAAACCACAGTGACGACATGAAGAAACGAAGCAAAACAGAGGGTTACAGCAAAAATTTCTCGTGTTGCAAACCGTCAATCCAGACAAAAGAATGACAGCTATGCGTACAGCACAGCCATTCGGGCGTATTTTAGCCTCTGAACTACCTGTGGTAACTACTCAAACACGATGCGAGGTGCGGGTTTGCGTGACCCGGCACTCACCTCCGTCCACACCTTTTGTGCGATATCCTTATAAATACGGGCCTGCGGCCCATCCGGCTCTGCCACGACGACCGGCGTTCCGGCATCCGACAACTCACGAATAGAGATGGTCAACGGCACTTCGCCGAGGAAAGGAACGCCGATGCGTTCTGCTTCCGCCCGCGCGCCGCCATGGCCGAAGATGTCATATCGGTTGCCCGTATCCGGGGCGATAAAGTAGCTCATGTTTTCGACCACACCGAGAATGGGCACCTCGACCTTGCCGAACATGGTGATGCCCTTGCGCGCATCGATCAGCGCCATATCCTGCGGGGTGGACACGATGACGGCACCGGCCAGCGGCACTTGCTGGGCAATGGTCAATTGTGCATCACCCGTGCCGGGCGGCATGTCCAGCACCAGCACGTCCAGCTCGCCCCACAATACTTCACGCAACATCTGCATCAAGGCGGATTGCACCATCGGGCCGCGCCAGATCATTGCCGCTTCTTCATCCACCAGAAAGCCCATGGACATGACCTTGAGGCCGTAATTTTCCATGGGAACGATGGTGCGCCCTTCCCCCTGTTGCGGACGACCGGAGAGCTTCAAAAGCCGGGGAAGCGACGGGCCGTAAATATCCGCGTCCAATATGCCGACACGCAAGCCAAGCGTCTGGAGGCCAAGCGCCAGATTGACGGCAGTGGTGGATTTGCCCACCCCGCCTTTACCGGAGGCGACCGCGATAATCGCGCCAATACCGGGGACGCCGGCTTTTGTGCGCGGCTGCGGCGGGCCTTTGGCCTGTGGCGCAGCGGGTTTTGGGGCTGGATTTGCGCCGGGTTTGCGATCTGCCGTCAGCGCGACCATGGCCGACTTGATGCCGGAAACACTCAGCGCTGCTTTTTCAGCGGCGAGCCGCAACGGCTCCATGCTATCGGCCTGATCCGCCGGAACGGTGATGGAGAAAAAAGCCTTGGCATCGGCAATGAAAATTTCCGACACCATGCCAAGCGCGACAATGTTTTTATCGCTGCCCGGATAGACGACGCTCTGCAACGCCTGTTCGATCTGCTTCTTGTCAACCTGTGTCATGCCAGCTTCCATTGTGCCCGATAAAGCGTGTTGCGTGAAAAAACACGCTACACGCTTTATGCTTTTTTGTTTTGCGCATGTCGTTGTCGCAAAACCGCTGCACACTTTTGCGCGACATGCTTTAACCCCTCAATAACCAAGCGGGCGCACTTCGCCAATGGGAAAGCGCAAACTTCCGCTGGATCCTCAGGTTTCGTTTTCGGTCTGGAATTTTTCTGGGTCGAAAACCCGCCCATCGAAGAAAGCATCAGGCCCAAGCATGAGACCGGAGCGCGATGCGCCAACATGAACGGGCGCGTGCAACGTTCCCTCAAGCTTCATATTGGCAGACGGCACCGGCGCGAAAATTGGCTTTACCGCCTTGCGGAAGATATCCGGTCGAAACGAACCGCATGCCGCCTCATAGGCTTTTTCATCATCGATGAAATCTGCCGGGCAATCCTGTCGTTGCAGCATCTGGCTGAAGAACCACAGCGCCTGACTTTGCCAAGGGAAGTTTGCCGCCTTGCCGCTGGTGGAAAAGAAACCGGGACAGTCCAGCATTCGCGCCGGGGAATGGGAAATGTAACCTGTCAGTGCTGGCAAAATAAGATCACCATCCACTCCGAGATAGTGGGGCGCGGCAAGAATGCCCGCAAGTTCCTCAATATTGGCATGGCTGGAACACCATTCACCCGCTCTGTAAAGCGCACGCAACAGGGCTTCGAGCGTCGTGGAGTTTGCGTCTGCCCATGCACGTGAAACAGCCAGAACCTTTTCCGGCGCATTCTGCCAAATGTGCGATTTCGTGGTCAGGATGCGTGCGGTGCCGCGCAAGACGGCGAAGGAGCCATAGGGTTCTGCGACATAAAAACCATCGACCTGCCCGCTTTCCAGCAAATCCGGCATTTCGGCAGGCGCGGCATCGACAAGGGTAAAGTCGCGCCCATTCAGCAGCCGGGCGCTTGCCATGACATATCGAAACTCGAATGACGAGACCGACAGCAAATGTTCGACCGCAAAGACCAGTGACGGCAATTTAGCGGCGCGCCTTGATGACGACACGCGCGCCAAGGCGCGCGCGACCGTGCCGGGATCGGGGATTTTCATGCCCTGTTCGGCCAGATCATCGTGCAGAATTTGCGATACGGCGAGCGTGGCGCCGCCCGTTGCCAGAACGAAGGGTGCAATCAGACCGGCAGGCAAATCCGGCAGGCCAAGGGCAGAGGCGACGGGAAGTGAAGCCGGAAGATGGAGGCCGTGAAGCTCGCTCTTGCTCCACTCGCTCAACACATCACGGACAGACGGTTTTCTAAGAAGGTCTAGGGAAATGCCCTCGTCAGCGGCAAAGCCTTTTTCGGCAGCAACAACAAGGACTGCGCAATCAATCGTCGGAGAAAATCCAGCCTTGAAGCCATTCCCACCCGTCAAACGAATCTCCTCTGCCGTGAGCAATCCGAGAATTGCTCACGTTGGTTCAGATAACAATCAAAAAAACGAAAATATTACTACTTTATCAAGCCCACGCGCAAAGCCTTTGCTACGGCCTGGGTGCGATTGACCGTACTCAGCTTCTTGGTGGCGCGGTTGAGATAATGATTGACGGTGTGCTCCGACAGAACCAGAATTTCAGCGATTTCAGCGCTGGTTTTTCCTGCCGCCGTCCAGTTCAGACAGTCGATTTCACGATCGGTCAGTGTTTCGGGGATGCGTGAATCAAGGCTGCGTATATAGGCAAGGCGGCTGAAAACATGCGCCGCTACATAAGCGATCTCGGCCATCTCCTGAGGTGAGAAGGTCGACCTGTTGCCGTGCATTCCGACCGCACCTCTCTGTCCCGTGGCATCTTGAACAGGGCACCACATCGCGTTCAGCATTTCGAAGCGTTCGAAAAGATCAACCACGATCTTTGCCTCGTCCTCCTTGTACCCACGGACCACAAAGTCCTTATCGGCCACAAAGGGAACGGAGGATTGCTTCAACTCGCGCATAACATGGCTACGCGGGAGAAGACCCGTCTCGTCATACTGATGGATAAGCTCTGTCGGCCAATTGGTGATGACGGTGTATTGCGATATTTCAAGAGCGAGGTGAGATGGAAAGTTGGCAACCACGAAGGTAGTCATCCCCCAGGATTCCGCCATTCTTTTCATGAAGCGGAAAATATCAAACTGCGTTTTTGCTTCTGCCACTTCTTGCGCACATTCCGCTCCCATGGGGGCAGAAGGAGGAATTTCTGTATTAGGCATTGATTATGATTCTTTACAGGTCAGCTTAAATTCATATGGATTCGGTAAAACTAAATTTCTATGACCGCAATTATCAATTTATGAATTTTTTGCAAACAAAAGTTGGACCAGTATTTGCTAGAGTTTCTCAAGTCCCGAAAATTTAGACATAATTGTATTTTGTCTCTGCTCAATCACTCTTAATTTGGCGGTAGACGTACTGACATATCTTTGGAAATATTCTGCGCGGCATCGACGACCAAATCGGCCCATTCCTCCAGACGTTCTCGCGTCAGACGATAGGCAGGACCGGTGACGGAGATCGCCGCCTGAAATCTTTTTGCAGGCGCGGGCACAGCAACAGCGATGCATTGAATACCGCTTTCATGCTCTTCCAGATCAAACGCATAGCCGCGATGGCGAATGAGGTCGACCTCGGTTTTCAACGCGTCGGCGGACAGGATGGTGTTGGGCGTGTGGGCGCGAAACTGCACGTCACGGATGACATCGGTGAGCTCCGCTTCCGACAACAGAGACAGCGCCGCCTTGCCGACGCCCGTACAATAGACGGGCGAGACGCGACCGATCTGCGAATACATCCGCACCGCGTGCTTTCCATCGATCTTGTCGAGATAGATGATTTCCGCGCCGCGCAGCACGCCGAGGTGGACCGATTCCTGCGTTTTTTCATGGAGGATACGCAGGTGGGGTGCAGCGATGGAGCGCAGGTCATTGCCACTCCAGGCTTGCGATGCGAACGTCAAAAGCCGAACGCCAGCCGCATAGGTCTGGTCTTCGTTCTGCTCCAGCAAACCCTCTTCCAGAAGATGGGCAAGTTGCCGGTGAAGTGTGCCGCGTGGCTGGCCGGATTTCTGCAGAAGATCGGTAAACCGCAGCGGCACGGGCGACATGACGACGATTTCCAGCAAAGCGATGGCCTTGCCGAGCGTGCCGGTTGCGCTATCCTCTGTTTTATCGCCATCGCTGACGGACATGTTATTCTCCGTGCGCCAATCTGCCACCCTTGACATTGGCAACGGGCAAAGCGCAATATTCCATTCAATGAAACTTAGTTCCAAATAATGGAACTTTCAATCCTTATCTGGTGCCATGGCGACGGAAAACTCTGAACGGACGTCCGAATTTCAGGATCAAGGCGTGCTGATTACCGGTGGCGGCACTGGCATTGGGGCATCGCTTGTCACTGCATTTGCAGAGCAGGGCGCGAAAGTCGCGTTCATCGATATCAATGAACCAGCCAGCCAAGCCCTTGCCGAAACGCTGTCGACCTATACGCGGCATCCGGTGACATTTGTGCGGGCGGACCTTCGGGACCAGCCACAATTGGCGCAGGCGGTGGAAACCGCCGCTCAGGCGACTGATGGCATTCGTGTTCTGATCAACAATGCCGCGTGGGATGACCGGCACGATATCGACACCGTGACCAGCGACTATTGGGACGCCAACCACGCGGTGAACCTGAAGCCGGTGTTTTTCGTGACGCAGGCGGCTTTGCCTTATCTGCGCAAGGCCCAAGCGGCGTCGATCATCAATTTCTCGTCCATTTCCTATCTGTTGAATATGGGCGATTTGCCTGCCTATGCAACTGCGAAAGCGGGCATTATCGGCCTGACGAAAAGCCTCGCCGGACGACTTGGGCCCGAGACCATTCGCGTCAACGCCATCCTGCCGGGCATGATCGTGACCGAGCGGCAGAAGGAACTGTGGCTGACGGAGGATTCGGTGTCGCACACCGTGTCCCGCCAGTGCCTCAAACGCGCGTTGACGGCTGACGATCTTGTCGGCCCCTGCCTATTTCTGGCCTCTTCGGCATCTGCCGGAATGACGGCTCAAACAATCATCATTGATGGAGGTCTTTTGTAATGTCTGAAGCCGCATTCGTTGCCGTGGACTGGGGTACGACCAGTTTCCGGCTCTGGCTGATCGGTCAATCCGGTGAAATCCTGGCCGAGCGACGCAGCGCCGAAGGCATGACGACCGCCATGCGGACAGGATTTCCCGAGGTGCTGGCCGCCCATCTTGCGGCAATTTCCGCACCCTCTGGCCTTCCCGTCATCATCTGCGGCATGGCAGGCGCGCGTCAGGGCTGGGTGGAAGCAGGCTATGTGGACGTTCCCGCCGACCTATCGGATGTTTTGAAAGGCGCCGTGCGTGTGCCCGGACAGCAGGACGATGTTCGCATTCTGCCCGGACTTGCCCAGCGCAGCACAGACACGCCAGACGTCATTCGCGGTGAGGAAACCCAGCTTCTCGGCGCGCTATCGGCAGATTACAGGTCCGGCGAGCAACTGGTGTGTATGCCCGGCACACATTCCAAATGGGTCAATGTCAGCACTCTCAAGGTCACTGGTTTTTCCACCTTCATGACCGGGGAACTGTTCGACGTCATTTCGAAACATTCCATCCTGTCCCATGCCGTTGCCGAGGCGGAACTCTTTACGGGCGATCTGCCAGCCTTCCGCGCTGCCGTGGCCGACAGCTACAACAACCCGCAAATGGCAACGAACCGGCTGTTCACCGTCCGCTCGGGCCAGTTGCTACACGGTCTTTCCGCCACGGATGCGAAGGCAAAACTGTCCGGCACCATGATTGGGCTGGAGATTGCAGGCGCGCATTCGACCGCGCCTAAGGGATCAAAAGTGGTGCTGATTGCATCCGGCGCACTGGGCGAGCTTTACAAGGCCGCCTTTGACGCTCTTTCCATTGAATTTGTAACGATAGATGCCGATGAGGCCGTTCGCCGTGGACTTGTTGCCGCCGCAAACGCCATCTGGCACTAGAGCGCCGTGCGTCCTACTGGACACACGGCGGTGCTCTAACTTTTTGAAATGACGCATCGTGCTTTCCGAAAATCGATTCCGATTTTCGGGCCGATGCTCCAAGGAGATCACCATCATGCGCATTCCATTCCCTCCCATGAAATACCCGCTGGTCGCCATTTTGCGCGGCATCAAGCCTGAAGAAACCGAAGGTATCGTTGTTGCGCTTCTGGAAAGCGGCCTGCGCGCCATCGAAATTCCGTTGAATTCACCGGACGCCTTCCGCTCCATCGAAATTGCCGCAAAGCTTGCCCCATCAGACGCGCTGATTGGCGCGGGCACCGTGCTGACGGTTGAAGACGTTGCGAAACTTGATGCGGCTGGCGGCAAGCTGATGGTCAGCCCCAATGTCGATGTCGAGGTTATCACCGCCGCCCGCGAAAAAGGCATGGTGACCCTGCCCGGCGTTCTGACGCCAACCGAGGCGCTTCTGGCCCTTAAAGCGGGAGCCACGGGCCTGAAGTTCTTCCCAGCGAGCGTCCTTGGACCATCCGGCATCAGCGCAATCAAGGCTATTCTGCCCAAGGATACGCTGGTTGCGGCGGTTGGCGGCGTTTCCGACAAGAATTTTGGCGATTACACCAGCATCGGCGTAACAGCCTTCGGCCTCGGCACCAGCCTTTACAAGCCGGGCATGACGGCGGCAGACGTGCGGGAACGCGCAGTGATTACCGTCAAGGCCTATGACGCCGTTATCGGAGCATAAGAATGGCTGAAACTCACAAATTTTTAGGCACGGTGCTGGATTCCACGCAATTGCTGTTGGGAGAAGGGCCGAGCTTCGACCCGATCACCAATTCGATCTGGTGGCTCAACATTCTGGGCAAAGAGCTTCACGAACTCGACCCGGCCACCGGCAAAAAGACCGTGATTGCCCTGCCCTTCAAGGCCAGCGTGGTGGCGCGCATCGATGATAAACAGCAGTTGCTGGCATCGGAAGATGGCATCTTCATTCGCGACCGGGCAACCGGCGAACTGTCCCTTCATGCCGATTTCGAACCGGGCAAGCCCGGCAATCGCTCCAATGATGGCCGCATTCACCAGAGCGGCGCATTGTGGATCGGCACCATGGGCAAAAAGGCGGAAGATGGCGCCGGAGCCATCTATCACGTCGCAAAGGGCGTGGTCACAACGCTTTTTGACACGATCAGCATCTCCAACTCCATCTGCTTTTCGCCAGACGGTGCAACGGGATATTACGTGGACACACGGGCCAACCAGCTCATGACGGTTCCGCTCAACGCCGACACCGGCCTGCCGACCGGCCCAGCCAAGGTGCTCATCGACCGGGCCGGGCAAAAGGGTGGCATTGACGGCTCTGTCTGCGATGCGGATGGCAATATCTGGAATGCCTGTTGGGGTGTCGGCGCTGTGGATCGCTATTCGCCCGCAGGCCAACATCTGGATCGCTACGAAGTGCCGGCGCTGCAATCGACATGCCCGGCCTTTTTCGGCGCTGCGGCGGATCGTTTGGCTGTGACCTCCGCTTGCGAAGGGCTGGACGAGGCGACCGTGCAGGCGAACCCTCTGTATGGTGCGACGTTTGATCTTGCAATATCGGTGAAGGGTGTGTTGGACGGCGCTTATCGGGTTTAAGCGCTGATCTTCGGTGATTGCCCACCGTCATGCCGGGCTTGACCCGGCATCCAGCAGCATCGCGTCTGCGATGCGAAAGAGTCTTTCTCGATCAAGGACTTGATCGAACTGGATCCCGGATCAGGTCCGGGATGACGGAGTTTTGGGGGATCGGCATTCAACCTAAAAAATCACCCAAAATCCCGGCCAGATGGCGGGATATCCCGGTAGTTTTCCTGCAAGTAGCGCTGTGTGGCGGCAGCATCCACGGGGCGGCCGTAAAAATAGCCCTGGCCCATCGCACAGCCAAGGCCGCGCAGTTTTTCGGCTTCGCTTTTGTCTTCAATGCCCTCGGCAACCACCTGGAGATCCAACCCGTCGCACATGGCGACGATGGCCTTGATGATGTGTTCGGACGGACGATCGGTGCTGATGCGAGAGACGAAGGCGCGGTCGATCTTGACCTTGTCGAAGGAAAAATCCCGCAGGCGGCCAAGGCTTGACTGGCCAGTGCCGAAATCATCCAGCGAAATGCGAACACCGGCCATTTGAAGGTCGGAGATGATGCGTTGCGCGGTATCGGCGGAGGTCATGACCGCCGTTTCGGTGATTTCCAGCTCCAGACGACGGGGATCAAGACCGACCCGCCGCAGAATGGAGAGAATGTTTTCCGAGGTGCCGGGGTCCATCAATTGCGCCGAGGACAGATTGAATGACAGGAACAGTTCACGCGGCCACGATAGCGCGGCTTCTGCTGCTTTTCGCAACAATGTTTCCGAAAGCGCATCGATAAAACCACGTTCCTCCGCCAAGGGCACAAACACCGAGGGTGTGACGAAGCCCAGATCCGGGTCGTTCCAGCGCGCCAAAGCTTCAAACCCAATCGGCGTGCCATCATTGAGGCGCACGATCGGCTGGAAATGCACATCGACCGCATCGGTGATGATGGCGTTTCTGAGCGCCTGCTCAAGCTGCGTTGCGCGCTTCATTTCCTGCGCAATTTCCCGCGAATAGACGGTAATTTGTCCGCGCCCGCGACGCTTTGAGCGGTAGAGGGCGGTCTCCGCGCTCTTTAACAGGTCTTCGAAATCCTCGCCCGCAAAAGGGTAGATGGCAAAGCCGAATGACGAGGACAATCGAACATTTCGATCACCGAGATCATAGGGCGCGGAAAGCACATCCTTGATCATCTGGCCGACACGCTCTGCCCCCATGCGCTCGAACACCAAAGGCAGCACAAAAGCGAATTCATCGCCATCATGGCGGGTGACGATGGCGCCATCCGGCACGCAGGCCTTGAGCCGATGTGCGACCTGACAGAGAATCTCGTCGCCCGCTTCCACGCCGAAAAGATCGTTGATCGGCTTGAAACCGTCGATATTGGCGACACCGATGGTAAAAGGCGCAGGATCACTGGAGCGTTCTGCCGCCAACATGCGGATTTTATCGCGCAGCCGATATCTGTTACCCAAACCCGTCAGCGGATCGCTATAAGCCATCGCTTGCAGCTCATGCTGGCTTACCTGCGGCACATTTGGCCCCTGCGATTTCATTCGCGCATCCTGATCCACAGACTGTGAAGATTTTCGCTGACAATGAGATTTGATTCTTAACAAAACACTAGTTCGAAAGCCTGTGAAATAGCCATCAAAATTAACAGTAATCGTAAACCCTACGGTCTATTTTACCGCGCTCAGCCGCGAATACGATGGTCCTGTTGCGGCAGAAAACGTCTGAATAGCACCTCCACCATATCCGGGCTAATCGGCTTCAACAACATCTCGTCCATGCCGGCATCCAGACAGGCCTGACGATCCCCCTCAAATGCCTGGGCCACGACGCCGATGACCGGTGTGCGCGGGCGCTCCGCGCCTGCGAGCTTTCGCAATCTGCGCGTTGCTTCAAAACCATCGAAGTCCGGCAGTGTCGTATCCATCAATACAAACGAGGGATGATCCTGTTCGAACAACTGGACGGCGTCCTGCCCCGTGGCGGCAATTTTATAGCTGAGGCCCAAACCTTCGAGAATTTGCGAAAAGACGATCTGGTTGATGTTGTTGTCTTCCACCACAAGAACGTCGAGCGATGCTTTTTTCGAGATTGCAGCCGTCCGCTGGGTGGATATTTCCCAGTTTCCATCTGTCGGCGCGGCTGACAAGGGGTGATTATTGAGCCGGAAGTGCCGCGTGATCTGGGTGATGAGCGAACTTTCCAGCTGGAAGTCATCGGCAGTCATCGCCTCCACACCATAGGCCTGCGGAAGATCGAGGCAGGCGATATTCATCTGGACATCGACGATCACAAGATCAATGCGGACGTTCGCCGATGCGGCAAACTCCATGAAGGCTTTCTGTTCGGCCTGACTGACGGCAACAGCACAATCCACGCCAACGGAGAGCATTTTTTTGTGCGCAAGTTGGCCCAGATGGGCATTCGGCGTGACCAGCAGAATGCTGCGACCCTTCAATATTTGTGAGGCCTGATGATGTTCATCATCCATATAAGAAGACTGGACGAAAGACAGGTGTTCCAGACCGGGAATGGCACTTGTGCCGTCCGCTCCAACCGTTGCAAAGGCTGTCACGTCATCCATGGTCGTGACAAGAAAATAGCGGCCTGGCTTGCCCACCCGTTGTTTTCTGGTGATGACGAGCACTTCTTCGCCCGTAAGGCGCGTCACCCGTTCCGGCAAAATAGCGGGTGTGCCGGTTTTAAGAACATGATGATCCATGGCATCAATCCGCGAGGCCAGCGGATCGGCATGAATATCGGATACCGTGCGTCCCAAAATAAGATCGGCAGGGGTTTCCAGCAGCGCACAACCCGCCTTATTGACGGCCACATAGGTGGTATTTCGGTCCTTGACGAAAACCGAAAGGGGCAGCGTGTCCAGAATTTCCTCGGTCAGCTGTACCCGCTCGATGTCTGAGCGCCACTGATCCTCGCGTTTTTTCTGCTCGGAAATGTCCGTGAAAACGCAAATGCCCATGCCGGATGAGAGGCGTCTTTTGGCGGCGCGAACCCATCTGTCGCCGGGGCGCTGCTCCAGATTTTCAGAGCGCTCTTTCCAATGGGATGCCAGTTGCTCGGCAATCCAGTCTTCCCGTTCCACACCGCGCGGCAGCGGATCGCCGCTGGTCGTTTTACGAAGATCATAGGCCACAGCGATAAAGTCGCGAAGGCGCATACCCACAGCGACGTGCATACCGCCTGCGGAAAAATAACTGAAAATCTCACGGCTGATGAAAACAATATGGTCATCGCGATCGTAAATGATGAGCGCAGAGGAAATCGCATCGCAAACGACGTCAAGCATGGCAGCATGGATGGCTGCGACAGGCGACGCCATATCATTCATTGCGAAGTCTCACATGCACGTTTCAAAACTCAATACACTCGCGAAAAACCGGCCACGGACCATAGGGACACGGCGAAAGATGTCGGACATGCGGGTTTGAGGCTTGAAGCAGCGTTTCAAGACAATGTGAACGGTCCCCAGCTTTCCGTCACACACCCGTTCGGCCATGCCGAAAGGACATAATGCTGCAGTCATTTCAAGTTGGTGGAATATTAGAGTTTTCCCCTTAAAAGGTGCTTAACATTGTGCACGAGAAATATATTACGGGACAACGACGACATCTTTGTCCGTTCATCGGATTTCGCTTTCATACGGCAGCCGAATCCACGAAAATGACGGCATGTCCATCAAACAGCTTTCAGAAACCCTCATCAACCAGATCGCCGCCGGCGAGGTCATCGAACGTCCTTCGAGTGCCGCGAAGGAGTTGATCGAAAACGCCATTGACGCCGGTGCGACGCGCATCGAGATTGCGACCGCCGGTGGTGGCAAGGGATTGGTGCGGATTACCGACAATGGCTGTGGCATGTCGCCAGCCGATCTGGAACTGGCGATCCGCAGACATTGCACCTCCAAGATTTCGGCCACGCTGGACGATATTCGCACCCTGGGTTTTCGTGGCGAAGCACTGCCCTCCATCGGCTCCGTCGCCAAGCTGACGATCACCAGCCGGCAGCAAGGGGCCGCAGAGGGTGCGATTATTTCGGTTGCGGGCGGCAAACTTTCGCCGGTGCGGCCAGCCGCCTCCAACACCGGCACAATCGTGGAAGTGCGCGACCTGTTTTTCGCGACACCTGCGCGCCTGAAGTTTCTGAAAACAGAGAAGGCGGAAGCGGCGGCGATTACCGAAATTGTCAAACGCATGGCAATTGCCTTTCCGCACATCCGGTTCGTGCTTTCGGGCACCGACCGCTCGACGCTGGAGTTTCCGGCAACCGGTGACGACCATCTGGCGCGCATGGCGCAAATTCTCGGCGCGGACTTTAAAGACAACGCCATCGAAATCGACGCCGGGCGTGAAGATGTGACGCTGACGGGTTTTGCCGGTGTGCCCACCTTCAACCGTGGCAACTCGGCGCATCAATATATGTTCGTGAACGGGCGCCCGGTGCAGGACAAACTGCTGCTCTCGGCCATTCGTGGTGCCTATGCCGAAACAATACCGCATGGGCGTTACCCGATTGCGGTTCTGTCCTTGAAGCTTGATCCGGCTCTGGTGGATGTGAATGTGCATCCGGCCAAATCCGATGTGCGCTTTCGCGATCCCGGGCTTGTTCGCGGGCTGATCGTTGGCGCAATCCGACAGGCTTTGACCCGTGAGGGCGACCGTGCCGCGACCACGGGGGCAGCACAGATGGTGAATGCCTTCCGTCCCGGTTACAGCCCATCAACGGTGCGGCCTTTTGCATCGCAAGCCTGGACGCCGGCCCATTCGCCCTCGCGCCCACTGAATGTTTCAAATGGTTTGGCACTTCACGAAACCGCCCAATCGCAATTTAACGATATCACCATGCCCACGGCGCGGGCGGAGCATGGTCACAGCACCGCGCAGACCGGCTCAGACCTGGAACCATCACGCTATCCGCTGGGCGCTGCGCGGGCGCAGGTGCACGCCAATTACATCGTCGCGCAGACCGACGACGGGCTTGTGATCGTGGATCAACACGCCGCGCATGAACGTCTGGTTTTCGAGGAAATTCGCAAGGCCCTGCACTCCAAGCGGCCAGCCTCGCAGGTTCTGCTCATTCCCGAAATCATCGATCTGCCGGAAGAAGATTGCGACCGATTGATGGACCATGCCGCGGGCTTTGACAGCATGGGGCTAACCATCGAACGGTTCGGTCCCGGTGCGGTGGCGGTGCGCGAAACGCCAGCCATGCTGGGTGAAGTGAACGTGCAGGGGCTGGTGCGCCAACTCGCCGACGAGATTGCCGAATGGGACACGGCGGGCAGTCTTGCCAACAAGCTGGAATATGTGGCGGCGACGATGGCCTGCCATGGTTCCGTGCGTTCAGGCCGACGTATGCGGCCAGAGGAAATGAATGCGTTGTTGCGGCAAATGGAAAACACACCGGGTTCCGGCCAGTGCAACCATGGACGTCCCACCTATATCGAGTTGAAGCTTGCCGATATCGAAAAACTGTTTGGCAGAAGTTGAGCCATTATCGCCGGCCAGGCTGGCATTCTCGTTGTGACGCGATTAAAAAGACGAGACGTCAGGAGACACTACGAATGAACAGATTTGAAGGCGGCGGACACCGCGAGGCGAAGATCGAATATCTCGATGGCGATATGCGCATCGTGCAGACCGGCGCCTATGTCGTCTGTGCCATGACGGGCGTACAAATCCCCGTTGATGAGCTGCGTTACTGGAGTGTGGCCCGGCAGGAACCCTATGCCGATGCCGCCGCATCGATGGAAGCCGAAAAGCGGGCGGGTGCTTTGCCGAACCAGAAACGCAGTTCCTGATCGGTATCAGGCCTGCGCCGATCTCCGCAAAAGTATAATTGAAGTTGTGCACAACCGACCCGGAACCATAAACGGCAGGGTTTGTTAGTCTTTCGTGAAATGTAAACAACACAATTTCAATGGGAGATGACAATGGCCGAGAAGACACTCGACGACCTGTTTTACGATACGCTGAAAGACATTTATTATGCAGAGCGTCAGGTTTTGAAAGCGCTGCCGAAAATGGCGCGTGCCGCTAGTGACACCAAGCTGAAAGCCGCGTTTGAAAAGCACAAGGAAGAAACCCAAGGTCACATCGAACGCTTGCAGGAGGTTTTCGAACTGATTGGCAAGCGCGCACAGGGCAAAACCTGTGAAGCCATTCAGGGTATTCTTGCCGAAGGTGAAGAGATTATCGAAGACTACAAGGGCACACCGGCACTCGACGCGGGCCTGATTTCCTCCGCTCAGGCGGTGGAGCATTATGAAATCACCCGGTATGGCACGCTGAAAGCTTGGGCTGAAAAGCTGGGCCATACGAAGGTTGTGCCGCTGCTTGACGCCACGCTGAATGAAGAATCCAAGACGGACGAAGCTTTGACCAAGCTTGCCAGCACATCCGTCAATGCGGCTGCCAAAAAAGCTGCTTGATTTATCAAAAACATGCAAAAACCGGGCTTGTGGCCCGGTTTTTGTTTGATGGCTTGATGCGGAAGACAGCACGAAGCCGAAGTTATTTCTGCTGAAGCGTCCGGCGGCGGCAATGGTCTATGGCCGCATCGATCATCGATCCCGCCGCGTTGGGATCATCCAGAACCATGTCGATCTCGATGACGAGGCTGCTCCAGAGCAATTCGGCAGCGCGGCCATGATGGCCAGCCAATCGCACCGCGTCTTTCGCCGTTGTCACCAGCAACAGGTCCAATTTGGCTGCCTCATCCACCAGATCCTGAATTTCGTCATCGCTGAAATGATGATGGTCCTGGAAGGATCGCTTGACGACGACCACGCCTCCCAGCGCCTCGACTGTGCGATAAAACTTGTTCGGATCGGCAATGCCCGCATAGGCCAGAACACGTTTGCCGGCAAAATTCGGCTGTGGCCGTGGCTGGATGGACGACACGAAAATGGGTTTTCCGGCGCGTGCCGCGGTGCGGACGATGGCGTCTGCCGCGAGACCATCACCGACTTTCAAAATGGCGGAAAGCTGGCGCATCTGCTCGTCCATCGGGGCGCGAACCGGACCGCCGGGCACCAGATGTCCGTTGCCAATGCCGCGCCGGGTATCGATGACCAAGAGCGCATAATCCAGCGTCAACCGGGCGCTTTGAAAGCCGTCATCCATGATGATGAGATTGACGCCCTCCCCCACCAAGCGATGCGCACCGTCTACCCGTTTTCGGGAGATGACGGTGGTTGCCTCTCTTGCCAGCAACAGGGGTTCATCCCCGACGTCGACAGAGCGATGCTGGTCAAGATCGACCAAGGTTGTAACATCCAGCGTGCCGCCATAACCGCGACTGAGGAAACCCGGCTTCAAGCCTTTGTCGAGGGCGGCACGTGCGATGGCGATTGCGGTGGGGGTTTTTCCAGCACCGCCGACCGTGAAATTACCGATGCAGAGAACCGGAACAGGCACAGAAGCGCGCGTTGCAGTTTGCATCCGACGCCCGGCCACTTTGCCGTAGATCAGCGAAAACGGTGATAATAACCAAGCCTGCCAACCGGGCTTTTCCCACCAGAATGGCGGCGCTTCAGAAACCATCAGCCTCAAAACTCCCGCTGTTTTGTCTTTTGGATGAAGAGGTTATGCGCCAGAAAGGTAATGATTTTGCAAAAGCCGCGACGATTCAAACCGTCGCACGGTCGGGCAGCAGGTTTTCGAGGCCGGTAATATCGTCAAAACAATAATCGGAATCCGCTGCAAGGCTGTCTTTGGAGCCTGTGCCGGTGAGAACTGCGACCCTTAAACCAGCGCCAGCGTTTCGTCCCATATGCAGATCGTGATTGTTGTCACCCACCACCGCCACCCGCTCCGGTGTTAGGCCGATGGCCCGACAGAAACCGAGAACCATGCCCGGCTGCGGCTTGGTGCCATGGCCGCTATCATAACCGGCCACGAAATCAAGATCGGCGTCAAAACCGAAGCGTTTCGCCAGCTCACGAATAGACGCTTCGTTGTCGCTGGAGGCGATGCCGAGCTTGAAGCCCCTGCCCTTGAGGCGTGCGAAAAAAGCCTTGAGATCCGTCACCGCCACGGATTTTCCCGCGGCCTCGGTGAACAGGCGGTCGAGCCGCACCGTCAACTCTCGCTCATCGCAGCTGGAACCAGCGGCGATCAGACCCGCAGCAATTTCTGCGGTGTTGCCCGCGGCAAGCAGGCTGTCGGCCTTCACGTGGCCCGTGACCGGATCCATGCCACAGGCCAGAAGCAGCCTGTCCGCCAATGCCGCATCGCCTTGCGCTGCGATGGCAGCGAGTTCACGGTTAACCGGACCCCAACTGGCATCATAACCAATCAGCGTGCCGTCCTTGTCGAACAGGATTGCAGCGATTGCCGCTGCGGACTTCGGGGTATCGATCGCGTTCATCCTCAGCCAACCGCGCTGCGTGGCTGAAGTTTTGCCGTCACCGTCAAGGGGTTGATATAGGGTTCCAGCGCCTTGACCGTCAAAGACAGCGCGCCGCGCATATCCTGGATGACCTTGCCGCCCGCATCGATCATCTTGTAGCGCTCATTATCGTTGACGAGCAGATAATGCACCGCCTTCGCCAGCATTTCCACATCGCGGATGATTTTTCCGCCACCGGAACGAAGCAGCTTTTGATAGGCCTCGCGGAAGTTCTGCACATGCGCGCCGGACAGAACCGCGCACCCCAGCATGGCCGGCTCCAGCGGGTTCTGCCCGCCTTCCCCGGTGAGCGAACGTCCCACGAAAGCAAGTTCCGTCAGCCGCAGGTAAAGGCCCATTTCGCCAATGCTGTCGCCAAGCAAGATATCGGTTTGCGGGGTAATCACGTCGTTGCGGCTTCTGCGCGCCACGTTGAGGTTCATTCCCTTCAACATGGTCTCGATCTCGTCGGCGCGTTCCGGGTGGCGCGGCACGATGATCGTCAATTGTCCGTTGCGAGACTTGATGGCAGCGTGAACGGTGGCTGCGGCCTTCTCTTCTCCATCGAATGTGGAGATGGCGGCCCAGGTCTTGCGTGTGCCGATCTGGCGACGATAGGTTTCCAAAAGAGCCGGATCACAGGGCGGCGGGTCTGTATCGCCTTTCAGGTTTCCAGACACGACCACCGGCCATGAACCCAGATCGCGGAAACGTTCGGCGTCCACATCGGACTGCGCCACGACCAGCGCCATCTTGCTGAACAGCGCTTCGGCAAATTCGGAATGGTTGCTCCAGCGATTGAAGGACCGATCGGACAGCCGTGCATTGACGCGAATTTGTGGAATATGACGACGCTCAAGCTCCATCATCGTCACCGGCCAGATTTCTGACTCGGCAGTGATGGCGGCGTCCGGCATCCAATAGGTCAGGAAACGGTTGATTGAAATCTTGATGTCCAAAGGCACATACTGGTGAATGACATCATCACCCAGCCGCGTGCGGCTCAGCTCTGCGGATGTCACTGTGCCGGTGGTCAAAAGAACGTGAATATCGCGTTTGCGAATTTCGCGGATCAGCGGCACGAGTGCCAGCGTTTCGCCGACACTGGCAGCATGAAACCACACCAGTGGCCCGCGTGGACGCTCAGCACTGGGGTAACCGAAACGTTCCAGCTTACGCCGTTTGTCTTCTTTGCCCTTGGCTGCACGGTAAGAGAGGTAAGGCCGGGCGAAAGGATAGGCTGCAACACCCGCAATCCTGTAACCCGAAAGGGCGAAGCGCGCGATACGGCTATTCATGACATGCTGCCTTCAATCATTTCGCGCAATGCATTCCCCTGTCATCTGCAATGAAGCTTACATGTTATGAAAATGCGTCTTTTTTGTTTCAGCGTAGGATGCCACCAGCGAAAACACACGCCGAACACGGTTTGTTGTGCGTGTCCCCCAGAGACTCGCACAACCTCCTACATCTCAGAACATAGTACAAAGGAAGTAGGAAAGCAGCGATTATTTGCTTTCAGGATCCAGCAGACGGTGCATATGCACTATAAAATAACGCATATGAGCGTTATCTACTGTTTGTTGTGCCTTGGACTTCCACACTGTTAGCGCGGTTGCATAGTCTGGAAAGATTCCAACGATGTCCAGCGCCTTCAAATCGCGGAACTGTACGTCCTGAAGATTTTCGAGTTCACCGCCGAATACGAGGTGCAAAAGCTGTTTCTGGTTGCCCGCTACAGTCATTTTTCTTTTCTTCTTTCTAAAGTTTCATAGCCCCGAGAAGCCTTCATCTGCGGGATTTTATCGCGAAAATCAACCTCTGACAGACGAGTTCAGTTGCGCCAGCAGCTCTGGCAGCAAAGAATCTGTTGCAGCGCACAATTCCGGGTGGCTGACCTTCTGGCGATTATAGATCAGCGGCTGTCCGGCAAGGTCGACCAATTGGCCACCTGCTTGCTGCAAAATCAGATCAGCGGCAGCCAGATCCCAGTCATGGGAGTTGGCTTTGACCAATGTTCCGTCAATGCGCCCATCCGAAACCATGGCCAGCCGGTATGCCAGCGATGGCACATGCGGGATGCGACGAACCCGCAACCGGAAATCAACCGGCAAATGGGCAATCACATCTTCGGGAGCTGCCAGCTGCACTTGACCAGGGTTTGATGGCGGCACGGATAAGACTGCGCCATTCTTCAGCGCAGGCCCGCCAGACACCGCCGTGAACTCTTCAGCGAAGGCAGGCGCAACGAGAACACCGGCAACCGGCCTGCCAAGATGCACCACCGCAACGCTGACGCACCATGTGTCCTTGCCACCGATAAAGGCGCGTGTGCCATCGATAGGGTCAACGACAAAAAGCGTTTCCTTGGAAAGCCGTGTCGCATCGTCATCTGTTTCTTCCGAAAGCCAGCCATAATGCGGACGCGCCTCGCGCAGCATCGTTGCCAGGACTTCATTGGCAGCATAATCCGCAGCGCTGACGGGGGAATGGCCGCTTTTCCACCAGACCTCCGGGTCTTTGCGGAAAAACTCCATGGCAACACGGCCAGCCTCGCGGGCGGCATCGACAATGAGGTTGAGATCGGAGCGCCAGTCGGCCCCTGCACTATCAGTCATAGGATCGTCGTTTCCACGCGGCCCATGCCGCGCCTGTTTTCGTCTGCGCAGATGCGCACGATGCGGACGTCAAAGCAACCGTCTATTGACGGTGTCAGCGTCCCGCTATCGTCATGCCTTCAATGGCGAGCGTGGGTGCAGCAACACCATATTTGCGGTCTATGTCATTGGCAGGTGTGACCCGCATGAACATATCCTTGAGGTTGGACGCGATGGTCACTTCCGAAACCGCGAAGGTTTTTTCGCCATTCTCGATCCAGAAACCGCTTGCACCGCAGCTATATTCGCCGGTCAGCATGTTGGCGCCATGGCCGATCAGTTCGGTGACGTAAAAGCCCGTGCCGACCTGGGCGATCAAATCTTCCGGTGAGGTATCGCCCGGCTCCAGCGCCAGATTGGTGGAGGCAGGCGACACGGATGTGCCACCGCGCACGCCGCGCCCATTGGTTTCCAGCCCGATTTCCCGCGCCGTGGAGGTGGACAGGAACCAGTGTTTCAACACACCATCCTCGATCATCACCATTTTTTCGCCGCGCACGCCCTCACCATCGAAAGGACGGGATGACGGGCCGCGTATGATCTGTGGATCATCGGTGATGGACAGACCTTTTTTCAGCACCTGCTGACCCATCTTGTCGCGCAGGAAGCTGGTCTTGCGGGCCACGGATGCACCGTTGATGGCACCGGCAATGGCACCGACGAAACCGCGCGCGATGCGTGGATCGAACACAACGGTGACGTTGCTTCCCGTATCGACCTGTCTCGGGTTGATGCGCTTGACGACTTTTTCACCGGCTCTGCGGCCAATCTCTTCTGCTGCATCGAGGTCTGCAAAATAAAGACGGCTATCGAAATCGTAGTCGCGCTCCATCTTGGTGCCTTCGCCAGCGATGACGCTAACCGAGCGGCTGAAACGGCTGCCCATATAGCTGCCGGAAAAGCCGTGGGACGTGACCAGCACCAGACCGCCCATGCCGCTGGATGCGCCAGCCCCTGAGGAGTTGGAAACACCCTGCACACCAAGTGCCGCCTCTTCCGCCGCCAGCGCTGCCTCACGCAATTGGTCTGCGGAGACTTCGGTGGGATCGAACAATTGCAGATCGTCGTAGGAATTGGCCAGTCTGCTGCTGTCCGCGAGGCAGGCATAGGGGTCTTCCGGCGACACCTTGGCCATGGCCACGGCGCGTTCGGCCAGTGTTTTCAAATCAAAACCTGGATTGGCCGAGACGCTCGCAACGCGCTTGCCGACGAAGACCCGCAGCGAGAAATCGTCGCTTTCAGCGGACTCGGTGCTTTCCACCTTGCCCAGCCGCACGCCGACAGATTGCGAGCGTGACCGCACGACAACGGCATCGGCCTCATCTGCGCCAGCAGCGCGGGCCAGATCGACCAGTTCGCTCGCACGGTCGAGAAGCTTGGAGGAATCAATTTCTGAGGACATGTGGTGGCCTTTCGTTGACCTTCATTTATTGCGGCACACCTTCCGCATCAAGGCCAAAGCGGCATTTCACCTGTAATTGAGCAGAATGGCTATGCTTCGATGCCCAGTCCGCGGTGATAAAGCTCCACCTGCATATCAATTTGCCGTTTGAGATCGTCCTTGATCACCTCGGATTCAGCCAGCACCTCATGGGCTTTGCGAAAATCCAGCACGCGAAAACGGTTGACCGGGGGGCGCAGGAAAATATGCGGTGGACGCATACGCAGCTTCAGACCAATGGCAGATTGCATCATCAACTGGCTGGCCCCGAACAGGCTTTCGACGCGGCTTGGCATCGTCTTGCCATCGCCTTCCGGCCCACCGACCACATCGACGCCGATGACGATATCCGCATCATCCAGCAGATGCTCGTAGGGGATGGGATTGAAAATACCGCCATCGATCATGATGCGGCCATTCATGCGGATGGGCATGAACAGTGCGGGGATGGCGGAGGATGCCGCAAGCGCCTGACGCAGATCACCACTTTCGATGATGACTTCCGACTGGGCATAATAATCCGTCGCCGTGACCTTGAGCGGCGTGGCAAGGCCCGCAAAATCCTTGGGCAAGGCCGAGGGCAACAGCGCATCCAGAATGAGTTCTAGATTGAACTGCCCGAAACGGAAACCGAAAGCGGCGTGGCGCATGGAAGCGGGGCCGAGGCTCCATAGCCGATTGGCCACGCTGCCCTTTTTGCCCATGAGTTCCAGCGTGTATTCGCGAATGTCCCTGCCGCTCATGCCCGCCGCCATGCCAGCACCGATGATGGAGCCGATGGAGGAACCGGCAATCGCCTTGGGGCGAATACCTAGCTCGTCAAACACTTCGACGACGTTGAT
The DNA here is from genome assembly GCF_033957765.2 of Agrobacterium sp. rho-13.3. Classification (NCBI taxonomy): domain Bacteria; kingdom Pseudomonadati; phylum Pseudomonadota; class Alphaproteobacteria; order Hyphomicrobiales; family Rhizobiaceae; genus Agrobacterium; species Agrobacterium sp. rho-13.3. The sequence continues at coordinate 333,056 of NZ_CP192774.1, read as the reverse complement.
GTGGCAAATGCCGCGTGCGCCGCCACCGCCCAGCGCTATGCCAAACGTCGGGTCGCGCACGTCCGCAACAGCGGCTTTTTCCGCGTTTGCAGCCTCTTTGCGTTTGCGCTTTTTGTCAGAGAGTTTCTTTTTCTTGTCAGCCACGAGAGCGGCATCTCCTTATGTCATCAGCTCTTCGCTCTATGACACAAAGACGACAGGAGAGTGACGCGCACCGCAAAGCCGCGCGTCATCATGAGCATATATCAGGGTTCGTATCGGTAGAAGTGCATCACCGTATCGCCGAAGGTCCGTGTTTCAAGCAGCTTGAACACGGGATCGACAGTGATGAGGACATCACCGCGTTCTTCGAGAATAGCGAGCGCCCCCGGTGCCAGCCAGCCACCCAGATGGGCCGCGGCAAAGGCCTTTTCGCCATGACCGAAACCATAGGGCGGATCAGCGAACAGAACATCGAAAGGCTCGATATTGTTGACGCTGCCAAGCTTGGTGGCATCACGGCGCAAAATGCGGGCACGACCATGCAGGCCGAGCGCATCGATGTTTTCCCACAGAAGTCCCCTGCCCTCAACGCCGTTTTCGACGAAGAGTGCAATGCGGCACCCACGCGACAGGGCTTCCAGCCCAACCGCGCCCGTTCCCGCAAACACATCCAGAATGCGCGTGCCATCCAGACTTTCCGGATAGGCATGGCTCAGGATATTGAAGAGGCTTTCTCTCGTGCGGTCTATCGTTGGCCTGATTGTATTCGACTTCGGAGCGGCCAATGAACGGCCGCGAAACTCACCGCCTACGATCCGCATTACGCGTCATTCCCTTAGCTCCAGAAGGTTTACCACCGGGGCCTCTGCCGCCACCGCCATTGCCCGGGCCTTTGCCGCCAGGCCCCTTGTTACCGGGGCCCTTGCCGGAAAAACCACCTTCGGAACGCTCACCACGTGGCTTGCCGAAGCCGGGCTTGCCACCGGCAGGTCTGCCTTCACGCGGCTTATCGCCAAACGGCTTTGTGCCATAAGGGCGGTCGCTGCGTGGACGATCACCATCCTCGCGCGGCTTGCGGTCACCATAAGGACGTTCGCTACGCTCACCACTGCGGGCCGGGCGGTCACCGAACGATCTTTCTGGACGCGCCGGGCGATCACCACGGTCTGGACGGTCGCCACGAGGACGATCACCCGCGTCACGCGGCTTGCGGTCGCTGAACGGACGCTCACTGCGCTCGCCACTGCGGGCGGGGCGATCACCAAATGATCTTTCTGGACGTGCGGGGCGGTCGCCACGGTCCGGACGATCTCCGCGCGGGCGATCACCGGCATCACGCGGTTTGCGATCGCCGAACGGACGGTCGCCAGTGCGGGCGGGACGATCTCCGAAGGAACGTTCACCACGAGGGCGGTCGCCACGGTCGCCGCCGTCACGCGGCTTGCGGTCACCAAAGGACTTGCCGCCGCGATCGTCGCGTCCGCCGTCTCTGCCACCATCTCTGCCGCGACCACGGCTTTCATCCTGCGCCGGCTTGTCGGCACGGATCCATTCGCCTTCGGAATCCCTATGTCTTACGATTGCGCGACGGGAATCTGCCTCAGCGGATGGCTTTGCGAAAACGGCTTCGGCTTCAGCGCGGAAAGACTTGCGTTCCTTGCCGTCGCGGGTCGGCTTGGCACCGGGTGCCATCCAGACGTTGGCCGTGCGGTTGCTGCCCATCGGCGGGCGCTTCGGACGGGTATCTTCCTGACCGTCTTCACGACCCTTGGCGAAAGGTTTTGCGCCACGCTTTGCATCCGGGCGTGCGGGCGCCCGGTCACGGTTGCCGTCGCGGCCACCTTCACGCTTGTCGCCAAACTTGCCATCACGCGGACGGTCCTGCTCGCCGCCACGCTTGGCCCATTCGGATTTGACCGGACGTTCAGACATCGCGTCTTCATCTTCAGAGACGGCATCATAGATCGGCGCATCGAAATTGGCACCGGCAGCTTCGATGAGGCGTGGGCCGAGCTGGTCACGCAACATGCGACCGCGCACTTCCACGACATTGCTTTCTGCCAGATCACCCAGCTGGAAAGGACCGTAGGAAATGCGGATCAGGCGGTTGACTTCCAGACCAAGCGCACCGAGGACGTTCTTGATTTCGCGGTTCTTGCCTTCGCGAAGACCCATGGTGATCCAGACGTTGCGGCCCTGCGTGCGGTCCAGCGTCGCATCGATTGCGCCATACAGCACGCCGTCAACGGCAATACCGTCTTTCAGCTTGTCCAATGCGGCCTGATCGACCTCACCATGGGCGCGGACGCGGTAACGGCGCAGCCAGCCGGTGGAGGGCAGTTCCAGAACACGCGACAGGCCACCATCATTGGTCAGCAGCAGCAGACCTTCGGTGTTGATATCCAGACGCCCGATGGACAGAACGCGGGGAAGCTCTTTCGGCAGATTGTCGAAAACGGTCGGACGGCCTTCCGGATCGGAATTGGTCGTCACCAGACCGGCAGGCTTGTGGTACAGCCACAGGCGCGTGCGCTCTGCGCCACGGATCGGCGCGCCATCAACCTCGATCTTGTCATCGAGGGTGGCATTCACCGCCGGGCTTTCCAGCTTCACGCCGTTCAGTGTGACGCGGCCTTCCATGATCATACGCTCGACATCGCGGCGCGAGGCCACGCCTGCGCGTGCCATGATCTTGGAAATACGTTCCGGTTTTACTGCCGCTGTTTCTGCGGACGCACTTTCCGTTTTAGCCGCGAATGGCTTCTTCTCACGCGCCGCATCAGGCTTGGCCGAGGATTTCGGCGCCTTGTCCCGGTCGAATGTTTTGCCACCAGCGCGTGTCGGCTTGTCTTTGAATGTCATTTGTTGTTTGCCTGTTGTTTGGCGTGTCCTATCAGGTCACGCGGCAGTGGTTAAGAGGAAATTGCAAGAACAATGGCGGAAACGACGCATTTCATGGACATTGCCCTTGCTGAAGCGCAGGCGGCGGGCGAGCGCGACGAGGTTCCCATCGGCGCGGTGCTGGTGCTGGATGGCCGTGTCATTGCCCGTTCGGGCAATTGCACACGCCAATTGAACGACGTGACCGCCCATGCCGAGATCGCCGTGATCCGCATGGCTTGCGAGGAATTGGGGCAGGAGCGACTACCGGGTGCTGACCTTTACGTGACGCTGGAACCCTGCACCATGTGCGCCGCTGCCATATCCTTCGCCCGCATCCGCCGCCTGTATTACGGCGCGAATGACCCCAAAGGTGGGGCGGTTGAGAGCGGGGTGCGATTTTTCAACCAGCCAACGTGCCACCATGCGCCGGAGGTGTATTCCGGACTTGCGGAAACGGAGAGCGGGGAGATTTTGCGCGCGTTTTTTCAGGGGAAGCGGAATGACGAGAAGCTATGATAAACATGCCTCTTTTCCGTCATGCCGGGCTTGACCCGGTATCCAGCAGAGCCGCGTCTGCGGCGAAAAAGAGTCTTTTGCGATCAAGGACTTGATCGCACTGGACCCCGCATCAAGTGCGGGGTGACGGAGTTTGGGGAAACGCTTCGCGAAGTTCTCAACCTTGAAGGATGAGAGAAGCGAACCCTAGCTATCCTTACTGGAACGGGTTCCACCAGCTTTTGCCAGTGCCGGCCATGGCAGCGTTTTTCTTGCGCTCTTTTTCTTTCTTGGATTCCGGCGTGCCGAGATCAGCAAGCTGGTCCTGTGGAACGTTGCGGTATTCCACCGGAGGATCGGTCAGGAATTTGCGCTGGTTGCTGTTCACAACCGTGCCGCCCTGCGCATCGGCCTTGGCCTTGCGGAAAGCTTCCCATTTCTGGCTTTCGGTCATCTGACCGTTGGTGCCGTTACCGGCCAGAAGCGGCGAGCGGTAATTCGGGTTGTCCTTGTTCGCATCGGCTTCTTCACGCAGACGCTGGCGTGCTTCTTCCGGCGTTTCCGGCCATTGCGGGTTGGTTTCGCGGTTGGCGAGGCTCTGCTGCGGCTGCGTCAATTGCTCGGCGCGGGCCTGTGCAGGCACGACGAGGCCGGGGCGTGGATTGTATTTCAGGTTACGCTTGCTCTGATCGCCTGTGATGGACGTGGCATTGCCCAGATCGTCGACCAGCTGTTCAGCCGCAGACTTGCCCGTACCATAGGTCGGGCTGGTGCACGCACTCAATGCGAGGCCAACAGATAGTGCGCCCGCAATGGTGCCGTACATGCGAAAACTCTGCGTCATGCTCATAGAAACCCTTCCGCCCAAGCCGTCCAGACGACCGCGAGCCACGCATTGAAGCTCAAAATCCGGCCATTTTCAGGCAGGTTTACCGGATGAACCGCAAAAGTGCAATTCACCCGGCTATTTTCTTAGACAGCAACACCAAGTTCCCGCAGGGCAGCGGCATCACGCGCCGAGACCTCTGGAAACGCGGGATCGGAGCCGACATCGGTGGTGATGCGCCATGAACGGGCGCATTTCTGACCTTCCGCAAGCTTCTGCTCGACAGACACATTCTGCACTTCGCCCAGACGGAACGCATCTTCCGCACCTTCACCCGCGACAACCGAGATGGCCGAGGTAATGCAGATTTCCGCAAAGTCCTGACCTTCCAGCGCTGCAAGCAGGTCTGGATCGGCAATGTGAACCACAGGGGCAGCTTCCAGTGAGGAGCCGATGCGCTTTTCACGACGCTCGATTTCCAGAGCGCCGGTGACGACCGTGCGAACCTTGCGGATTTTGTCCCACTTGGCTTCCAGCGCCTCGTTTTTCCATTCCGCCGGAATTGCAGGGAACTGCACGAGGTGAACCGATTCCGCATCCGGGAAACGCGAAAGCCACGCTTCTTCCGTGGTGAACGGCAGCATCGGTGCCAGCCATGTGACAAGGCAATCGAACAGCTTGGCGATGACCGACAGTGAGGCGCGGCGCTTCAGCGAAGACGGAGCATCGCAGTACAGCGCATCCTTGCGGATATCGAAATAGAAAGCCGAAAGCTCGACATTGGCGAAATCGATCAGCGCGCGGGTGATCTTCTTGAAATCGAAGGCGTCGTAACCTTCGCGCACGACCTGATCCAGCTCGGACAGGCGGTGCAGCACCAGCTTTTCAAGCTCTGGCAGATCGCCATAAGCGATCTCTTCACCCTTGTCATGCGCCAGCGTTCCCAGCATCCAGCGGATGGTGTTGCGCAGCTTGCGATAGGCATCGATATTGGTCTGGATGATCGCCTTGCCCAGACGCTGATCTTCCCAATAATCCGTGGTCATGACCCAAAGACGCAGGATATCCGCGCCAGATTCCTTCATGACGTCCTGCGGAGCAACCACGTTGCCGAGAGACTTGGACTGCTTGCGGCCCTGCTCATCCATGGTGAAACCATGGGTGACGACGGCCTTATAAGGCGCATGTCCACGGGTCGCGCAGCTTTCCAGCAGCGACGAGTGGAACCAGCCGCGATGCTGGTCAGAACCTTCCAGATAGACATCCGCAGGCCATTTCAGGTCCGGGCGATCTTCGAGCGTGAAAGTGTGCGTGCAACCACTGTCGAACCAGACGTCGAGGATATCGCGCACCTGATGCCACTTGGTTTGATCGTGGTCGTTACCAAGGAAGCGTTCCTTGGCACCATCCGCAAACCATGCGTCTGCACCTTCGACTTCGAAAGCCTCCAGAATGCGGGCGTTGACCGCCTCATCGATCAGAACTTCGCCATGCTCATCGGCAAAAACGGCGATGGGAACGCCCCATGCGCGCTGACGCGACAGCACCCAGTCCGGGCGGTTTTCGATCATGGCGCGCAGGCGGTTCTGGCCAGCAGCGGGCACGAAACGGGTGTCATCGATGGCCGACAGGGAGCGCGAACGCAGCGTGGTGCCATCGCCCAGTTCCTTGTCCATATACACGAACCATTGCGGCGTGTTGCGGAAGATGACCGGCTTCTTGGAGCGCCAGCTATGCGGATAGCTGTGCTTCAAACGGCCACGCGCAAACAGGGTGTTGGTCGCGATCAGCGCCTTGATGACGCGATCATTGGCATCACCCTTCTTGCCGTTGTCGTCCATAACACGCGCAGCGCCGCCTTCAGCGGATGGGCCGAAACCGGGCGCGTCTTCGGTATAAAAACCATCGTCGCCAACCGGGAACGGGATTTTGGACGAGATGCCACGCGCTTCGATCTCGCGAGCCTTGGAGGTCCAAGCATCAAAGTCCTCGCGACCGTGGCTTGGTGCGGTGTGCACGAAGCCCGTGCCTGCATCATCGGTGACGTGATCGCCATCGAGGAGCGGGACGGCGAAATCGTAACCGAGCGAAGCCAGCGGATGAGCGCAGGTGATCGCGCCAAGTTCTTCCGGCGTAACAGGACGAACAAGCTTGAATGTCAGCTTTGCCTTCTTGGCGGCTTCGTCGGCCAGCTTGGTCGCAAAGATCAGCTTTTCACCGGGTTGTGGGCCGAAGTCATTTTCTGCCGTTTCGACTTCGAACAAGCCATAAGGGAAACGCGACGAAAAAGAGATCGCGCGGTTGCCGGGGATCGTCCAAGGCGTTGTCGTCCAGATGACGACGGATGCGCCTTGAAGATCATCAGCTTGATAAGCACGAGAGGCAATTTCAACTCCTTTTACGGCCGCTTCTGGTGATTGCCATACCTGGGAAAGATACGCCCGGTTAAAATCAACCGGGAATTTCACCCAGATCATGTCGCTCTCGACATCCGCATACTCGACTTCCGCCTCAGCCAAAGCCGTGCGCTCGACGACCGACCACATGACCGGCTTGGAGCCGCGATAGAGCTGACCGCTCTTGGCGATCTTCAAAAGTTCGCCAGCGATGCGGGCTTCCGCGTGGAAGTTCATGGTCGTGTAGGGATTGTCGAAATCGCCTTCGATGCCGAGGCGTTTGAATTCGTCCGACTGTTTTGCGATCCAGCCAGCGGCAAACTCACGGCATTCCTGACGGAATTCGTTGATGGGAACTTCGTCCTTGTTCTTGCCCTTGGCGCGGTACGCTTCTTCGATCTTCCATTCGATAGGAAGGCCGTGGCAATCCCAGCCGGGGACATAGTTCGAGTCATAGCCGCGCATCTGGAACGAGCGGGTGATAACGTCTTTCAGGATTTTGTTCAGCGCGTGGCCGATATGGATGTTGCCGTTGGCATAGGGAGGGCCATCGTGCAGCACGAATTTTTCGCGGCCAGCAGCGGAAGCGCGCAGCTTTTTGTAAAGCCCCATTTCCTGCCAGCGCTTGACCGTCTCAGGCTCTTTCTGCGGCAGGCCAGCGCGCATCGGAAAATCCGTCTGCGGCAGGTAAAGCGTTGAGGAATAATCGATTTTTTCTGCGGTGTCGTTCATGATCATACCGTTTTCGCGGCGCTCCACATGGGCTGCGCCGTCTTGTGTGCAAGATGACTAAATCGGAAGGCGCCCGTGAAAGCGCCGAAATCCCGGACCTTCCGGCTCTCAGAGCGGGCGGAAGGCCGGGCCAATAATTCGGGATATGAACGTCAACCGAAATTGGTACATGGCGGTTTGTTTATGTGTTTTTCCAGCATTTGAAAAGAGAATAGATGCCGCGGAGGCGCCATTCGCCTTAAAAAGCGATCCGCGCATCCAGTTCGCCCAAAGGCGTCACGCCGGAAAGCAGCGCCCTCGCCTCTTCCTCATCCCGCTTGATCTGCGCCACCAGCGGCTCCAGCCCGTCGAATTTCAGCTCGTCCCGCAGATGGCCGAAGAAGGACACGGAACAGATTTCCCCGTAAAGATCACCAGAGAAATCGAAGACATAGGTTTCCAGAAGCGCCGCGCCATTGTCTGTGACCGTCGGGCGATAACCAAAGCTTGCGACACCATCGTAAAGCCTGCCATCCATCCGGCGGAAACGCACCGCATAAATGCCCGCTTTCAGTTCTGTCTCCGGTGGCAGCGCCATGTTGGCGGTGGGGTAACCCAGCGTGCGGCCAAGCTTTTGCCCGCCGATGACCTCTGCTTCGACCGTGTAACGATACCCCAGCAGGCCCGCAGCGCCCACCACATCGCCTTCAGACAGCAGTTGCCGAATGCGGCTGGAGGACACGACTTCGGCACCCTCATCACGAAACGCATCCACCAGCGTCACGTCAAAACCATATCGACCGCCCGCTTCCATCAAAAATGCCGGACCACCTTCGCGGCCCTTGCCGAAGTGAAAGTCAAAGCCTGTCACAACCGCGCTCGCGCCCAGCCAGTCCACCAGAACGGATTTGACGAAATCCTCTGCCGAACGCTGCGAAAAATCACGATCAAATGGATATTCGATGACCGATTGAAAGCCTTCCGCCGCCAGCAGCCGCGCCTTGATCGGTGCTGGCGTGAGGCGAAACACCGGTATTTCCGGGCGGAAAATGGTGCGCGGATGCGGCTCGAATGTCAGCGCCAGAACAGGAATATTGCGAGACTGCGCCAGCTCCAGTGCGCGGTCCAAAACGGCGCGATGCCCGCGATGCACGCCATCGAAATTGCCAATGGCGATCACGCCGCCCTTCAAACCTTCCGGCAGCGGTTCCTTTTTTTCATTGCGATGAAAAACGGTCATGGGCAAACTCTGTTTTTAAGCCAACGTCTCAGGCAAGACGCGGCATCCACCAGCCGGGGGCGGCATTCTGGCTTTTCAGATAGGCGTTCAAAAGCGCCTCATCCGTTTCGCCGTTCAATGTATATTCTGCGGCGTGAATGCCGCCGCTGACATAAAGAAGCTGGAGATCGGCAGCGATGGCGCCGCGCACATCAGTCGGCATTCCGTCACCAATGGCCAGCACGCGGTCCTTGGTGAAAGCGCCGCGCACGTCTGTTGCAGCGGCAATGCAGGCTTCGTAAATCGGCGAATGGGGTTTACCGGCAATGCGGACTTCGCCGCCAAGCTGCTCATAATAGGCTGCCATGGCACCGGCGCAGGGAATGATGCGCTCTCCTCGTTCCACCACCAGATCCGGGTTGGCGCAGATCATCGGCACGGCGCGGGCGATGAAGCCTTTGAGCATATCCGTGTAATCTTCCGGTGTTTCCGTTTCGTCATCGAAAAAGCCGGTGCAGACGATGGATTGCGCTTCGCTTTCAGAAACGCGCTCGACATCAAGGCCATCCAGCAACGGCATGTCGCGGTCCGGACCAAGAAGGAAGACCTTTTTTGGGCCTTCGGCAATCAATCCGCGCGTCACATCGCCAGAGGTGATGATGCGGTCATAGGCGCTATCCGGCACGCCGAAAGCGCGCAACTGGGCGATAACGCCGGGTGCAGGGCGCGGAGAATTGGTGATGAGCACCACCGTTTTGCCAGCGTTCCGCGCTGTTTCCAGCGCGATGGCGGCATCTGGAAAAACGGTCACGCCATTGTGCAACACGCCCCAGACATCGGACAGAATAACATCGAATTGAGCGGTGACGTCGCCTAATGTGGCAATGCGGTGGGCCATTTCAAAAATTCCAAACGTTCCATGAATTCATGCTGTGACATTGCAAAGCACAATGGCGATGGCAAGCAAAAAAGCATGAAGCAGTGCGGGTTATGTCAGCCAAAGCTTCAGAAAGCCCGCCGCGACACACAGCCCGAGAACCGGCAACATGCCCAGTTTCAACCGGAAAAGCATGATTGCGGAAACGATAAACAGGGTAAACGACAACAGATCAAGCGTCTGCCAAACGGGCCATGACACGTTGAAATTGAGTTGAGGCAGAAGTGCGATGCGATCCACCTGACCGAACAAGACATGCAGGCCAAACCAGACCGACAGATTGAGAATAACGCCGACGACTGCGGCGGTGATGGCCGAAAGGGCTGCGGACAGCGTGCGGTTGTTGCGCAGGTTTTCGATGTAGGGCGCGCCCGCAAAAATGAACATGAAGCTCGGCACAAACGTCGCCCATGCGGCAATGCTGGCGCCTAAAATGCCTGCGGTCAGCGGATCGAACAGGCCGGGGTGACGGAAAGCGGCGAGGAAGCCGACATAGGACAAGACCAGCACCAGCGGTCCCGGCGTCGCCTCTGCCAGCGCCAGCCCATCCAGCATTTCCCCCGGCATCATCCAGCCATGCGTCTCCACCGCCACCTGCGCAACATAGGCCAACACCGCATAGGCACCGCCGAAGGTCACGACCGCCATTTTGGAAAAGAATATTTGCAAATCGATCAGCGTCCCGGGGGCGGTGCTCAGCCATAAAAGCACTAGGGGCAATTGCCAGATGACGAGGCCGAGCAGCAGACCTCCCAACACTCGCTTCCACGATGGCGATGCTGTTTTTGCGTTTTCACTTTGCGGCGGCAGAGCGCCTCCTTTAGCCCTTGCAAAACCGATAAGTCCGGCAGCGAGAATAACCAGCGGAAAAGGCACGCCGAAGCAAAACAGCGCGACAAAAGCCGCAGCGGCGATGCCGACCAGAAAGCGGCTGGTCAATGCTCTCTTGGCAACGCGCAGCAGCGCCTCGATCACGATGGCCAGAACGCCCGCCTTCAAACCGGAAAGAAGTGCTGGCAGCCAGTGCGTGTCCTGATAAAGCGCATAGGCGGATGCGAGTGCGACGATGACCAGAAAGCCCGGCAGGATGAACAGCGTGCCTGCTACAATGCCGCCACGTTTGCCGTGCAAAAGCCAGCCGGAATAGGTTGCCAGTTGTTGCGCCTCCGGTCCCGGCAGCAACATGCAATAGTTCAAAGCGTGTAAAAACCGCTCTTCGGACAGCCAGCGTTTCTCATCCACCAGAACACGGTGCATGAGGCCGATCTGACCGGCGGGGCCGCCGAAACTCAAAAGGCCGATGCGGCCAAAGGTGGCGGTCATCTCCCAGAAGGAGGGGCGGGCAAGGGAACCATCAGTGCGTAAAAAATCTGTCATGCAGCGGTAGTAACCATTTTACATGAAATTTTTCCGACAGCCCATCCTTGACTCAGTCCCATAGCCTGCTTATCTCCGTCTCGCTGGCACTCCACAACAGAGAGTGCTAACAATCATCACTCGGACCTTTTACTGAGGTTCGTACAGGTCATTTGATCGAGGGATTAGACTAATGACAAGCACAACTTTCCGCCCGCTGCATGACCGCGTCGTTGTTCGTCGCGTTGAGTCTGAAGCAAAGACCAAGGGCGGCATTATCATTCCTGACACCGCCAAGGAAAAGCCACAGGAAGGCGAAATCGTCGCTGTTGGCACCGGCGCGCGCGACGATAGCGGCAAGCTCGTTCCTTTGGACGTGAAGGCTGGCGACCGCGTTCTGTTCGGCAAGTGGTCCGGCACCGAAGTCAAGCTCGACGGCGAAGACCTTCTGATCATGAAGGAATCCGACATCATGGGCGTTATCGGCTGATCAGCCGGTTCTTCTCACTTTATATGACAACCAATGGGCAATGAGCCCGGGAGTTTTCTACCATGGCAGCTAAAGAAATTAAATTCGGCCGCACAGCGCGCGAAAAGATGCTTCGTGGCGTCGACATTCTCGCAGACGCAGTGAAGGTAACGCTCGGTCCTAAGGGCCGTAACGTCATCATCGACAAGTCCTTCGGCGCACCGCGCATCACCAAGGACGGTGTTTCTGTCGCCAAGGAAATCGAACTTGAAGACAAGTTCGAAAACATGGGCGCACAGATGGTTCGCGAAGTTGCTTCGAAGACCAACGACATCGCTGGTGACGGCACCACGACTGCGACCGTTCTTGCACAGGCCATCGTTCGCGAAGGCAACAAGGCTGTTGCAGCCGGCATGAACCCAATGGACCTGAAGCGCGGTATCGACCTCGCAGTGTCTGAAGTTGTCAAGGATCTCCAGGCCAAGGCCAAGAAGATCTCGACATCTGAAGAAGTTGCACAGGTCGGCACGATCTCTGCAAACGGCGACAAGCAGGTCGGTCTCGACATTGCTGAAGCCATGCAGAAGGTTGGCAACGAAGGCGTTATCACGGTTGAAGAAGCCAAGACCGCCGAAACCGAACTCGAAGTCGTTGAAGGCATGCAGTTCGACCGCGGTTACCTGTCGCCTTACTTCGTGACAAACCCAGAAAAGATGATTGCGGACCTCGAAGACGCATACATCCTGCTGCACGAAAAGAAGCTTTCGAACCTTCAGGCCATGCTGCCTGTTCTCGAAGCTGTCGTTCAGACCGGCAAGCCACTCGTCATCATCGCTGAAGACGTCGAAGGCGAAGCTCTTGCAACGCTCGTCGTCAACAAGCTGCGTGGCGGCCTGAAGATTGCTGCTGTCAAGGCTCCTGGCTTCGGCGATCGCCGCAAGGCAATGCTCGAAGACATCGCGATCCTGACCGGCGGTACCGTTATCTCCGAAGACATCGGCATCAAGCTCGAAAACGTCACGCTCGACATGCTCGGCAAGGCGAAGAAGGTTTCGATCTCCAAGGAAAACACAACGATCGTTGATGGCTCTGGCCAGAAGTCCGACATCGAAGGCCGCGTTGCCCAGATCAAGGCTCAGATCGAAGAAACCTCTTCCGATTACGACCGCGAAAAGTTGCAGGAACGTCTTGCAAAGCTCGCTGGTGGTGTTGCCGTTATCCGCGTTGGCGGCTCGACGGAAATCGAAGTGAAGGAACGCAAGGACCGCATCGACGACGCTCTGAACGCGACACGCGCTGCTGTTCAGGAAGGCATTGTCCCAGGCGGCGGTACTGCTCTTCTGCGCTCTTCCACGAAGATCACCGTCAAGGGTGCAAACGACGACCAGGAAGCTGGCATCAACATCGTTCGCCGCGCTCTTCAGTCGCTGGTTCGCCAGATTGCTGAAAACGCTGGTGACGAAGCGTCCATCGTTGTTGGCAAGATCCTCGACAAGAACGAAGACAACTACGGCTACAATGCCCAGACGTCTGAATATGGCGACATGATTGCCATGGGTATCGTTGACCCGGTCAAGGTTGTTCGTACAGCTCTCCAGAACGCAGCTTCGGTTGCTTCGCTGCTGATCACGACGGAAGCCATGATTGCAGAACTTCCTAAGAAGGATTCTGGCGCACCTGCAATGCCAGGCGGCGGCATGGGCGGTATGGACTTCTAATCAGTCCTACCTCTGGAATACGAAAGGGCGGTCTTCGGATCGCCCTTTTTCGTTGCCGCCCAAGCCTACTGGTGGTTTTGTGTCGCAAGCGCACAAAACGGGCGGTATGGACGTCCAATCAGTCCTACCTCTGGAATACGAAAGGGCGTCTTCGGATCGCCTTTTTCGTTGCCACCTATCAAGGCTTTCGGACTTTTAGGTTTCGAGCCTGCAAACGGGCGGCGTGGCAGTAGGGTCAAGCACCCAAAAAAGGCGGCCCCCAAGTCATTCCTGCGATCCCATTGTTCACTAAATGAAGACAAATAGTCTCTGATCGTTTATCTTTCTAGTCTTCGAATTTTCAGTCATGATCGTTTCAGGCATTCATTTACATTCAGGTAAACACCTGCAAACACTGGAGATATCCATGTCCAACAGCCAGAACGTGCTCGTCCTCATCGCACGCATTCTTCTATCATTTATTTTCATCTTGTCCGGCTTCGGCAAACTGACCGATCCTGCCGGAACAGCTGGGATGATTACCGGCGCGGGACTTCCTGCTGCGACGGCTCTTGCCTATCTCGCCGGTGTGTTCGAACTCGTTACCGGCCTTGCCGTGCTGGTTGGTTTTCAGACGAAGATCGCCGCTTGGGCACTTGCCGTATTCTGCGTCTTCACGGGTCTCGTGTTCCACAGCGGCACTGTTGCCGTTCCAGGCTGGCCTGATGCGGCACTCGGCTGGATCAACGCGCTGAACGGCATCATGCTGATGAAGAACATCACACTGGCTGGCGCTTACATCCTGCTCGCAACGTTCGGCGCTGGAGCCTATTCCATCGACGCTCGCCGCGGTCTGGTTGCTGCACGCGCCTGATCGATAGACAGCACAGCATAAGGCCGTCGGAGCAATCCGGCGGCTTTTTTATTATTCTTCGTGATCTTTTTCGTAACCCGGTAAACGCTCGATATCGGATACCCAGTCCACGGCGGACCGGGTCCATATCTGGGCCTTGGGAACCAATGCATCCCGCTCGTTGATACTTCCCCAGCGAATGCCCCACTCATTCGCATCATCGCCCTCGCCACTGGTAAACAGAGGTGACCCGCACTGCGGGCAGAAATGCTGCTTGCGCCCGCGACCGTTATCCGCCGTTTTGCGATAGACCTTCGGCTGGTTATCGCCAAGTTTCAGCGCCGAGCGCTCGACCATCACGGTGACGCGAAAGGGTGAGCCGGTCAGCCGCTGGCAATCCGTGCAATGGCAGATGCCGACACGATCAGGATTGGCGTCCGCTTCAAACGTGACGTGGCCGCAATGGCATTGACCTGTGATGTGCATGACTGCCTCCTCTTCTCGAGGAGACAATCATAAAGCAGACACTTGATAAACCAAGGCTAAACGGCGGATTGCACGCACGCAATGATATCCTGAACCACCGCATCGCCCTCATGTTCTGGCTTGCGCGCCCGTACGAAGCAGGCTTCCGAGCGCAAGATAACGCCATCGGTCAGGATTTTCAGGTGATTGGCCTTTAGCGTCGAGCCGGTGGAGGTGATATCGACAATGATATCCGCCTGCCCTGCTGCCGGTGCGCCTTCCGTTGCGCCCAGACTTTCGACAATCCGGTAAAGCTGAATGCCGTGCTGGCGCGAAAAGAACTGCTGCGTCAGCCGCCAGTATTTCGTGGCAATCGCCAATCTGCGGCCATGCCGGGCGCGGAATTCCGATGCCACATCGCCGAGGTCGGCCATGCTGTCCACATCCAGCCAGATTTCCGGCACCGCCACCACGACATCGGCATGGCCGAAACCGAGGCGAGCGCAAAACTCAACCCGGCTTTCGACATTGCTCAGGTCTTCGCGCACGAGATCTTCCCCCGTGACGCCGAAATCCACCGTGCCGTTGCCGATCTCGCGGGCGATTTCGGAGGCGGACAGATAGGCGATTTCAATATCGTCGCGGCCTTCGACGCGCCCGCGATAGGAGCGGTCATTACCAATGGCGACGACTTTCAAACCTGCGCGCTCCAGAATGGCGGAGGCGTCTTCTTTCATGCGGCCCTTCGAGGGCAAAGCAATGGTGATGGTCATGGGTTGGCCCTCACGGCTTCGATGCGATCCAGCCAGAGCGAGAAACCGACGGCTGGAATTTTGTCCTTTGCGCCGAGCAACGTCATCAGCCGGTCAAACCGACCGCCACCGGCCAGCACCGCCGTCTCGCCCTTGACCATGACCTCGAAAACGAGGCCGGTGTAATAATCGAGCGGACGTCCAAACGCTGCGCCATAGGTGATCGTATCAAGATCGATACCACCATTGGCGAGCGCAGCAACGCGTTTATCGAAAGCAGACAACGCGCCGTCCAGTTTCAGCCTCGCTCTATCCGCAAAGTCGGACAGGGTCTGCGATGCATCGGTCAGAGGCGCTTGCAGACTCAGAAACTGCTTTAGCAGCTCAAAGCTGTCATCCGGCAGGCGGGTGGCGGCAAGCGCCAGCTTTTCGCGCAGACGACGGGCAATTTCCTGCGGCGCACGGCTGGCATTGGTGGAATAGCCGGTTTCCTGCATAACGCTGTCGATATAATCGACCAGAACCTTTTCCTCACCCGTGGCCAGCAGCCCGGCGACCCGCGCATCCAGCCCGGTCATGGGTTTGGGGCTGACGAGGCTTTGAAGCAGCGCCTCAAGCTGCGCCGTGTCGCCAAATGCCTGCACAAGCCGCTTCTGCCAACCGGACGGAAGACCGAGGGCTGCGACGACAGCCTCAAACACCTGCTGATCGCCCAGCGTCACGACAAGCGAACGTCCCGGCAGCAACCGTTTCAGAATGGCGGTCGCATCGCTGATGGCGCGGGCATCGGCAGCGGCAATATTGCTGTCGCCCAGATCTTCGATCCCGGCCTGATAAAACTCATTGGCCCCATCGCGGCGCTGGCGGAACACTTCGCCGAGATAAGAATAACGCTTCGGCGTGCCTGTCGCGGTTTCGATGTGGCGCAGGCAGACGGGAATGGTGAATTCTGGCCGCAGGCACAGGCTTTCTCCCGTTTCGCTTTCCGTCATGAAAATCCGGCGGCGCAGTTCTTCGCCCGCCATATCCAGAAACGGCTCTGCGGGCTGGATAACCGGCGTGTTCACCCGCGCCGTTTTGCGCGCAGTGAATTCGTCCAGAAGCTCAGCGGAAAATTCCGGCATGTCGATTAGAGGCATGAAATATCTCCCGTACGGAGAGCGCCATACCCCCCTCTGCCCTGCCGGGCATCTCCCCCACAAGGAGGGAGATTAGCAAGACGAAAGCTCGTCGCTCTATTTGCAGCGTTAACGAAGGTCAAGAGCGCACCACTTGCCGATCTCCCCACCTGTGGGGGAGATGCCAGGCAGGGCAGAGGGGGGCGGGCTAGGCTCATCGCTTAATTGCTTTCCGCCCGCAGCCGATCTTCGGCCTGCGCCGCAAGAATGGCCTTCACCTTCGCCACCACTTCGGCTTCCGGCACGGTTTCCTGCGCAACACGGGCTTCACGCCAGGACGCATTGTCTTCGATCTCACCGGACAGGCGTTTGCCTTCGATCAAATCCTTGATCTGCACGGTCTTGGCATCGCGCTCGTCACTGCCCTGAATGATAGCAATCGGTGCATCCATGCGGTCGGCATATTTCAGCTGATTGCCGAATTTCTTCCAGTTGCCCTGATACATTTCAGCACGAATGCCTTCATTGCGCAGTGCCTGCGTGAAGCGCTGGTAGCGGCCCATGCTCTCCACATCGCCGTCCATAACGGTGACGAGAACAGGTGCAAGCGGCTTTGCCTGACCGAGCTTGCCGAGGTTTTTCAGCGCCGTCATCAGGCGCGAAACGCCGATGGAAAAGCCGGTCGCCGGAACGGGCTGGCCCATGAAACGCGACACCAGACCATCATAACGACCACCGCCGCCGACAGAACCGAAAACGACCTTTTCACCTTTTTCGTTGGTCACGTCAAAGGTGAGCTCGGCTTCGTAGACCGGGCCGGTGTAATATTCGAGGCCGCGAACGACAGACGGGTCGATCTTGATGCGCGTAGCATCATAACCGGCACCGGACACCAATGCGCCGATGGTGTTCAACTCATCAACGCCTTCTTCGCCTTTCGACGTACCAGCAACAAGCTTGGCAAGATCGTCGGCGCTTGCGGCGTAATCCTTGATGCCGACGAAGAACAGAACCTTGTCGATCTGCTGTTCATCCAGCCCTACGCCCTTCGTGAAGTCGCCGGACTCGTCCTTGCGACCGGGACCAAGCAGGAGCTTCACACCTTCCGGGCCAAACTTATCGAGCTTGTCGATGGCGCGCAGAACGTTGAGGCGACGGGCAGCGTTTTCTTCACCACCAAGGCTGATGGCCTCCATCACACCGTCCAGAACCTTGCGGTTGTTGACGCGGATGATGTAATCGCCGCGCTTGATGCCAAGCGCTTCCAGCGTATCCGCCATCATCATGCACATTTCGGCATCCGCTTGAACACCGAACGCGCCAATCGTATCGGCATCGAACTGCATGAACTGGCGGAAGCGGCCGGGGCCGGGCTTTTCGTTACGGAACACGTAACCGGCGCGATAGGTGCGGAACGGCAGCTGGATTTCGTTGAAATTTTCCGCGACATGGCGGGCGAGCGGTGCGGTGAGATCATAACGCAGGCTCATCCACTGGTCGTCATCGTCGGTCAGCGAAAACACGCCTTCGTTGGGGCGGTCGCTATCCGGCAGGAATTTGCCAAGCGCATCGGTATATTCGAACAGCGGCGTTTCAATCGGGTCGAAACCGTAGAGTTCATAGACCCTGCGAATCTTTTCGATCATCTCGTTGGTGGCATGAATATCGGCAGCGGAACGGTCCACGAAGCCGCGCGGCAGGCGGGCTTTCAGTTTCTGAGGCTTCTTCTGTTTTTCGCTCATTTTCGCTGATCCGGTATTCTTGCAATGATGTCGGTGTAGTAGAGGATGAAGCCCTGTGCGGCAAGGCCGCAGAGGGATGGTTTTGCTGGTACGGCAGACGAGGATATGCTATGTGGGATACATGCATCCCAATCGCCTCCGGGGAACAAGAACCATGAGCAAACAAACCGCCATTCGTCTGCCAGATGAAACCTTTGAACGCCTGAAGGCGCTGTCCGAGCGCACGGGCCGCACCTCGGCCTATTATATTCGCGAGGCGATCGAGAAACATATCGACGATATGGAGGATTTGTACCTCGCGGAAGAGGCGACCCGGCGCATTCAACGCGGTGAATCCAAGGTCATAAGCGCGGAAGAGATGTGGCGTGAACTGGACAATTGAATATAACTCGGACGTCCAGAAAATACTGAGAAAAATCGACCCTCAAACCCGAAATCGCATTCGCTCATATCTGCATGAGCGTATAGCGAAGCTTGATGATCCGCGTCAAATTGGCTCCGCCTTGCAAGGCTCGGAACTCGGCAATTATTGGCGCTACCGTGTCGGCGATTATCGCATTCTTTGCGATATTCAGGACAATAAACTTGTGGTTCTCGTCATCGAAATCGGCCACCGCCGGGAAGTCTATCGTTAGTCCATGATCCTCGAAGCCATCAATTACGCTGCCACGCGCATCAAAACACCGGATGAGTTTCGCCCTTATGTGCGTTATTCCGTCAATCTCTGGGCGCGGGCGAACCGTTGCCAGAAGGCGTGGGCGGAGCATGAGGAAAACAGTCGGCGCTTCATTCTGGCTGCGAGTGCGAAACTTCGGCAAAGGCGCACAGCCGTGGTGCTAGGCTCCGGTCTGGTGCGGGATGTGCCCTTGCGGCAATTGGCGGCGGTGTTCGATACCGTTGTGCTGGTTGATCTGGTGCATCTGGCCAGCGTTCGGTCGCATCTTTATTGGCAAAGACGAAACAACATCGTTCTCAACAGCCGCGATCTTTCCGGTTACGAGGATTTGAAGGTGGGCAAAGAGCCGGAGCCGCTGAGCTTTCTGCGGCTGGTGCCTTATCTTGATCTCGTCATTTCCGCCAATCTGCTGTCACAAATCGGAACCGGCGCCCGCCATCGGCTGGAAAAGGAACCGGCTGGCGTGATTCCGGACAATACGCTGCCCCGCCTTATCAGAGCGCATATCGATGGGCTCTCCGGCCTGCCCTGCAAAGTCTGCCTCATTACCGATACGGGTTTTGAGGTGATCGACAAAAACGGCGCGCTGCATCAGCAGGAGGACCTGTTGCATGGCGTGGAACCAGCGAAAATTGCCCAACGCTGGGATTGGCCGGTGGTGCCTTTTGGTGAGGAAAGCAAGGATTATCAGATCATTCACAAGGTTGTTGCCAGCGAACTGACATGACTGCCATTTAATTATCCATTTTAAAGAGATAAGTTCCGCCTCATGCGCCTTGTTGTTCGCACATTGATGTTTCTGGCCTGCATGCTGTACGGCGCAATGCCCGCGCAGTCTGCCTTGAGTTTATCAATGCCAGACAGTGTCAATATGCATGTGTCTGACATGGTCAGTGAATCCGGTATGGATCATGGCGACCCTTGCCCACATAGCAAAACAATGACCCACGCGCCCTTTTGTGCGGCGTGCCTTGTGCTCATTCCCGAGCTTCGTTTTGCGGAAAAAGGTCAATCACCCCACGCCTATCCGGTGCCGGATCTTCATCGGGCATTTATAGGCACCATTCCCGCGCCACCGCTGCCGCCGCCCCGCGCCTGACAGGCTTACCGTTTAAAACCCATAATCATACACACCTGTCAGACACAGGAAGGACAATCCATGTCTATGAAAACAATCACCATTATCGCAGCTTTTGCCGCTGCTCTTGTCACACCCGTCTACGCTCAGGACAGCGGCGCTCACGCCGGCCACGTCATGCCCAAAGCTGCCGGGACGGAAAATGCCTCAACGAAAGCCTTCATCGAAGCCAGCAAGAAAATGCATGGCGATATGGCGTTGGAATACACCGGCAATGCCGATGTGGATTTTGTGCGCGGCATGATTCCGCATCACCAAGGCGCAATCGACATGGCGAAGGTGCAATTGGACTACGGCAAAGACCCGGAAATCCGCAAGCTGGCCGAAGAGGTGATCAAGGCGCAGGAAGCGGAAATTGCCATGATGAAAGAATGGCTGGCATCCAAAGGCTATTGATTGAGCCTTGAAAACGGAGAAGCAGCTTAAGGCTGCTTCTCCACCGTTATCGTGTAGTTTGCACCCAGACCGCGCCGCGAGGCGCTGAGGACGAGGATGGGGCGGATCAACCATTCCGTATCGGCCTTTGGCGTCAACACGGCGGTGTTTTTGCCCGCATCGCTGAAAAAGATCGCGTCGTCATCCGGCGTTGAGAAATCAAATATCGCCATCACCACAAATTCGCTGCGGCTGGTGAGGCTGACCTTGAGCTTTTCGCCCGCCTTGACCTTTACGCGGTAGACATCGCCCCTGCCCTGCCGTGTCCAGCCGTTCAGCACAAGTGGACCCGCTGGTGGCAAGGCCGCCGATTTTAAAGTCTCGCCGCTATCCAGCCAGATACCATCGACATTGCGGGATTCGGCAAAGGCGGGCGCTGAGGTGGAAAGCGCAAAGCACAGGGCGATAAAAACGTTCGAACACTTGCTCACGGACGTGAAAACTCCAGTCGAAGGGTTTCTATGCGCGGGCGGCAATGGCACCCTTCGATATGATCGTTGACCATGCCCATGGCCTGCATGAAAGCATATACTGTTGTTGGTCCTACAAAAGTCCAGCCGCGTTTTTTCAAATCTTTCGACAGCCGCGTGGATGCGGGCGTTATGGGGTTGGCACGAAGCACGGCGTAATCAAACACCAGCGGGCGCTCTTCCGGCTGCGGCTCAAAGCTCCAGAAATATCGGGCGAGCGAGCCGAATTCATGGCGCAGTTCGATGGCGCGGCGGGCATTGTTGATGGTCGAAACGATCTTGCCGCGATGGCGCACGATGCCCTTGTCTGCAAGGCAGCGCTCTATGTCTTCATCGCCAAACTGCGCGACCTTCTCAAAATCGAACCCGGCAAAAGCGGCGCGAAATGCCTCGCGTTTTCTCAAGATCGTCAACCACGAAAGACCCGACTGAAACCCTTCAAGGCAAATCTTTTCAAACAGGCGCGTGTCATCCGTCACCGGACGGCCCCATTCCTCATCATGATAAAGGGCATAATCGCCCAGCCCCTGCTGCCAGGAACAACGGACCACGCCATCTTGCGCCGTTAAAAGACCGGTCTCGCTCATTCAACCTGCTGCCTTATTGTGCCGGGACAAGCGATTACCATTGATTCACCCTGTTTCAAAACCATGCGCTAACCTTATTGAAAAGTTTAGGCAAAATCGCGTCCTTTAACGAACCGACATTTACCATTCGCTGTCGCCGAGATGCGAACGTGACGATTATTTTCCGGTGTCATGTAGAGAGTCCACCCGATGTCGATGAAATCCGTTTTTCTGGCGCTGAGCATCGTCTCCGCCATCTCCATGCCAGCAATCGCCAATGATCGCTATAGGGAGCGCCCGCCTGTCATCGTCAGCCCGGACCTGACGGCACCGTGGGTGGTACAGCTTGGTCGCGGCAATGTTCGCCCTGTTGTGTATCCGCAGCAGCCAGCCTCCCGCCCATCGTTTTTCCAGCGTCAGGTTCAGCCGCGTGCGCAGCCGGTTGCCGCAAGAGCCAATGCTCCGCGCATTCGGATCGACCCGCAATTCCTGCCGCAGATGGTGAACTATCAGACCAAGGAAGCACCGGGCACACTCGTTATCGATACGCCCAGCCGCTTTCTTTACCTCGTGATGGCAGATGGCAAAGCACGGCGTTACGGCGTGGGCGTTGGTAAACCAGGCTTTGAGTGGGCCGGCACGCACAAGGTGACGCGCAAGAACGAATGGCCAAGCTGGACGCCGCCAAAGGAAATGATTACCCGCGAAGCCGCCAAGGGCCATTATTTGCCTGCCTTTATGGAAGGCGGCCCGCAGAACCCCATGGGCGCACGCGCCATGTATCTCGGCTCCACACTTTATCGTATTCATGGCACGAACCAGCCTTGGACCATCGGCACCAACACCTCTTCCGGCTGCATCCGTATGCGCAATGAAGATGTGACCGATCTTTTCGAGCGTGTGAAGGTTGGTACGAAGGTGATTGTGATCTGATCGACACGTTGTGATCTAATCGATACATAGTGATCTGATAGACACGCCTAATATATTCCTGACCTTGCAAGACGAAGTTGCAGCAAGGTTATGCTTGCGCGTGAACGATAAAGCGCTACGGTTCTGGCATAGACTTTGGCGGGGGACGCCAGGGGCCGGTAGCGCTTCACAGCTGCACACCGGAAGAAAAACGGGCGGTCATACCGCCCGTTTTTCGTTGACCCTTTCAAGCTTCTTCGGCTTTGCGCCGCCATAGGCCCAATTCAGCAATTCCACTGTGTGCAGAATAGGCATGGCCGTGCCTGTCGCAATCTGCGTCATGCAGCCAATATTGCCGGTGGCGATGATATCGGCCTTGGTGGCTTCAATATTTTTGACCTTGCGGACCTTGAGTTGAGCAGAGATTTCCGGCTGGAGAATATTGTAGGTGCCTGCCGAGCCGCAACAGAGATGCCCTTCTGCCGGATCACGCACTGTAAAGCCTGCGGATTTGAGCAATAGCTTTGGCAGCGTGGTAATTTTCTGACCATGCTGCATCGAACAGGCGGAGTGATAAGCGACCGTTAGGCCTTTTCGCTCCAGCGATGGCAAGTCGAGCGTGGCCAGATATTCGGTGATATCCTTTGCTAGCGCCGACACCTTCGCTGCCTTTTCGGCATAGGTCGGGTCCAGCCGCAGCATATGACCATAATCCTTGATCGTCGTGCCGCAGCCGGATGCGGTGATGATGATGGCATCCAGCCCGCCTTTTTCAATTTCGCGGGTCCAGACATCCACATTGCGCCGGGCGGAGGCAAGCGCCTGTTCTTCGCGGCCCATATGGTGCACCAGCGCCCCGCAACAGCCCTCACCTTCCGGCACCACGACGTCGACGCCGAGACGGGTGAGAAGGCGAATGGTCGCTTCGTTGATGGCCGGATCAAGAACCGGCTGTGCACAGCCGGTGAGGATGGCGACACGTCCGCGCTGTTTGATCTGGGCGGAATGGGTGCCGGGATTTGCGAAGGGGGAGGATGTTTGGATGGTTTTTGGGGCCAGATCCAGCATCGATGCCAAAGGAGCTAGCACCTTGGTTTTCCGAAAAATCGCAGCCATAGGCTGTGCCAGATTGGCAAGCTTGAGCGCAAAACGGAATCGCCTTGGATACGGCAGGACAGACGCCAGCAGGCTGCGCGTGACCCTATCCATCAAAGGCCGCTTGTAGGTTTTTTCGATGTGGACGCGGGCGTGGTCTATCAGATGCATATAGTCCACGCCGGAGGGACAGGTGGTGGTACAGGCAAGGCAAGAGAGACAGCGATCGATATGCGTCACCACCTCGCGGTCCGCAGCGCGGTCGTTTTCCAGCATATCCTTGATGAGATAGATGCGCCCGCGTGGACTATCCAGCTCATTGCCTAAAGTCACATAGGTGGGACAGGTCGCCGTGCAGAAGCCGCAATGCACACATTTTCGCAGAATTTTTTCGGATTCCGCGACGTGGGGATCGGCAAGCTGCTCGGGGGTGAAGGAGGTTTGCATCACTCAACTCCTTCAACGTGGGTGCGGATGTGCCCCCCTCTGTCCTGCCGGACATCTTTCCCACAGGTGGGGAGATCGGCTAGGCATACCGACGGCACTCTATCTTCAAGGTCAATCGAGGCCGGGAGGTCGCGACTTGCCGATCTCCCTCCTTGTGGGGGAGATGTCCGACAGGACAGAGGGGGGGAAGCCACAACCTCGACCATCACGATACTCCCATCTTGCCCGTATTAAAAATGCCAGCCGGATCAAGCTTTTCCCTGATACGGTTGGAAAGCGCTGCCTCCGCCGCTGAGAGCGGCTCGAACGCCGCGACACCCTGACGCGCAGTTTCAGTGGCGCGGATCAACGTGGCATGTCCGCCGCCCAGTGCCTTGACGTAATGACGTAGCAAATCCGCCTCCGGGTCTGCTTCCATCTGCATCCACACCAAACCGCCCTGCCAATCATAAAAAGCATCGATACCGGCTTCCAACCTCAGCGCTGCGACCAGCTTATGACCTTGAGACGGGGCAACAGAGACGCGCCAGAGGGGCTTTGCGGGAGTGGCAGCGTAGGGCGCGACATTGCGGATGTCTTGCCACAGCGAATGGCTCTCGTCCGGGTCCAAAAGCATCGAAGGTCCGAGCCCTGCCAACATGGTTTGTAATTTGCGCGACCGCGCCTCCACGGATGCAGCAAGACCTTCCAGCCTCAGAACGGTCGCCGCGCCATCTGGCAGTGCGCCATTCAGAAAACGGGACGTCACACTTTCCGGCAGATGCGCCGCACCGGACACCTCGACGCTGGTTGCCATGGCTGCGGCCATGGAATGGCTTGCGGCTGCGTCTTCCAGACCGGACATGACCAGCGTGGTTTGTGTGGGCGCCACCGGCAGAACGCGGAATGTGACTTCGGTGAGAAAACCAAGTGTTCCGTATGAGCCTGCCAGAAGTTTCACCAGATCAAGCCCGGTGACGTTTTTCATTACGCGCCCGCCTGCCTTGATCGGCTCGCCCTGGCCGTTGATGAACCGAATGCCGAGCAAGCTGTCACGCGCAGCGCCTGCCACAAAGCGGCGTGGGCCGGAAACATTGGCGGCGAAGATACCGCCTATCGTTGGCTCTCCGACAGTGCCCATGACGGCGCGGTGGTCCATAGGTTCGAATGCCATCATCTGCTTGGCGGCCGAAAGCGCGGCGTCAACCTCGGCAACGGGTGTTCCGGCCTTCACCGTCATCACCATCTCGGCGGGATTATAGGCGACGATGCCGCTGATATTTCGCGAGGAGAGAGGCGCATCCGCCTCGACACGGTTGCCGAAACCGGATCGGGTGTTGCCGCCGATGATCTCTAGAGCCTGCCCGGCATCCGCATGGCCGCGAATGATATCAGCAGCTTCGGCTTCGGTTGTGGGTAAAAGAATACTGCTCATTATGCTGGCCGCCCGTCGAGCGGGAAGACCTTGGACGGATTGAGTATCCAGCCTTCGTCAAAGGCAGCGCGCACCGCCATCTGTTGCGCCAGATCGGCATCGGAAAATTGATAGCGCATCAGGTCGCGTTTTTCGATGCCGACGCCATGTTCGCCCGTCAGACAGCCGCCCGCATCCACGCAGAGTTTAAGGATTTGATTGCCCGCTTCTTCCGCATTGGCCGCATCCTGCGGGTCATTGGCGTTGAACAGGATCAGCGGGTGCATGTTGCCATCACCCGCGTGAAAAACATTGGCGACACGAAGGCCGAGGCTGTCGATGATTTGGCTAGTTTTCTCCAGCACATATGACAGTTGGCTGAGCGGCACGGTGCCATCCATGCAGATATAGTCCGCGATGCGCCCGGTTGCGCCGAAAGCGGATTTTCGGCCTTTCCAGATGGCGGCGGCCTCCATCGCAGACTGACATTCCCGTACCGTTTTGACCGCATGTTTGCGGGCGATGGTGACGATATCCGCCAGCATCGCGTCCATCTCCTCTTCCGAGCCTTCGACTTCGACAATCAGCAGCGCGCCGACATCCAGCGGATAACCAGCCTTGGCAAAGGCTTCGCAAATTTCGATGGCGGGTTTGTCCATGAACTCGATGGCCACGGGAATGACGCCGGAGCCGATGATATCCGCCACGCAGGAACCCGCCTGTTCCGACGTTTCAAAACCGAAGAGAACGGGCCGCGCCCCTTCCGGTTTGGCAATCAGCCGCACCGTTGCTTCGGTGACGATGCCAAGCTGGCCTTCCGAGCCGCAAACGAGGCCGAGCAGATCGTAGCCGCTTGCGTCCAGATGTTTACCGCCCAGTTCCAGCACGGTACCATCCACCAGCACCATCTTTACGCCCAGCAGATTGTTGGTGGTGACGCCGTATTTCAGGCAATGCGCGCCGCCGGAATTCATGCCGATATTGCCGCCAATGGTGCAGGCAAGCTGGGAGCTTGGATCGGGCGCGTAAAAGAAGCCCTCCGGACCCGCCGCATCGGAAATCGAAAGATTGGTGACGCCCGCCTGCACGGTTGCGGTGCGATTGAAGAAATCCAGTTCAAGGATCGACGCCATTTTTGAAAGGCCAAGCACCACCGCATCTTCCTGCGGAATGGCCCCGCCCGAAAGCGATGTACCAGCCCCACGCGGCACGATGGGAATGCCGTAACGATGGCAATATTTCATGATGGCCGAAACCTGCTCTGTCGTTTTCGGCAAGGCCACCGCCAGTGGCAATTGCCGATAAGACACGAAAGCATCTGTTTCAAAGGGCACAAGCCCGCGCGGCTCATGCACGAAACAGTCTTCCGGCAACAGATCAGCGAGGTCAGAAACAATCCGGTCGCGGCTGGACAGGACAGACGGACGCGGCTTCAAAAACTCTATGGGTTTCGACATGACAGCCCCTCCTCTGCACTCTTGCGGTTGATTCTACGGGTGTTTGCCGCCTTGACGCAAGGCTTGTAGATGCTAGACATTTTTTCCAATATGGAAAGAATTGGCGCTGATCGATGACAAATCTGGGCGATCTTGAAGTTTTTGCCAGTGTTGCCGCCTCCGGCAGCATGTCCGTGGCGGCCAAAGACCTTGGCTACTCGCCCGCCGTCATTTCCAAACGCATCAAACGCCTTGAGGAAAAGCTCGGCGCGCGGCTTTTCCACCGCACCACACGGCAAATCTCGCTGACGGAAGCAGGACACGGTTTCCACCAGCGCATTCTGGCCGTGCTGGAAGGGCTGGAGGAAGCGGAGGATTTCGTTTCGGGACGTTCCAACACGTTGAACGGCACGTTGAAAGTTTCCGCCTCGACCTCGTTCGGGCGCATGCATGTGGCTCCGCATTTGAAAGGTTTTATGGACAGACATCCCGGCCTTTCCATCAATCTGGTGCTGAGCGACGAGTTTATCGACATCGTTGCGGGCGGGTATGATCTGGCGATCCGCATTGCCGATCTGTCCGATTCCAGCCTTGTGGCGAAACGCCTTGCACCGGTGCGGCGTGTGCTTTGCGCGTCTCGCGATTATATTGCGGAACACGGAATGCCGCTGACGATCGAGGCTCTGAAGCAGCATCATTGCCTCGCCGCGCACAACAATGATCTGTGGCGCTTGGAGGGGCCGGATGGCGCGTTGAGCCTGCGCCCGGAGGGTGTGCTGATTACCAATTCCAGCGAGGTCATCCGTGAAGCCGTCATTTCTGGCCTCGGCATCGCGCTGCGCTCCACATGGGATATCGGCAAGGAGCTGAAATCAGGACAACTGGTGCAGGTTTTGCCCGCGTATGAGGGCTCGAAAAACCTGGCGCTTTCGGCAGTTTATTCCAGCCGCCGCTTCCTTCCCGCAAAGGTCCGGCTGTTCATCGACTATCTTTCGGAGCTCTACGGTGCCGTGCCCTATTGGGAACGTGGTTGATAGAGTTATCGTTTTTCGATGGAACTTTTTCCGCCTGCTGCCATTTTTATGAGGTTGATTGAAAATTTTTACTACGATGGGACGCTATGATGACCACGAGCGAAACTGAACGCTATCCACGGATAGCACTCATATCGACACATGGCTACGTAGCCGCGCACCCGCCTTTGGGTGCAGCAGATACCGGTGGACAGGTTGTGTATGTTCTCGAGCTTGCCAAAAAACTCGGGCAACTCGGATACACCGTCGACCTCTACACCCGCCGCTTCGAGGATCAGCCTGAGTTTGATGAGGTGGATGAACGCGTGCGCGTCGTTCGCATCCCCTGCGGCGGCAAGGACTTCATTCCAAAGGAATATCTGCATCGAAACATGATGGAATGGTGTGAAAATGCACTGCGCTTCATCAAAAAAAACGATCTGACCTACACCTTCATCAACAGTCATTACTGGGATGCTGGCGTAGGTGGTCAGCGGCTTTCCGAAGCGTTGAAAATTCCGCATCTGCACACGCCGCATTCTATCGGGATCTGGAAAAAGCGCCAGATGGAGACGGACTATCCAGAAAAAGCCGATACGTTTGAGCTGGAGTTCAACTTCAAGGAACGCATTCAGCACGAGCTTATTATCTACCGTAGTTGCGATATGGTGATTGCCACCACGCCGGTACAGTTGGATGTCTTGATCGAAGATTATGGCCTGAAACGCAAACACATCCACATGATACCCCCGGGTTATGATGACAACCGGTTCTTCCCAGTCTCGGAAGGTTCGCGGCAGATGCTACGTCAGCGCTTCGGTTTTGAAGGCAAGACCGTGCTCGCGCTGGGTCGTCTGGCCACGAACAAGGGTTATGACTTGCTGATCGATGGCTTCTCAGTCCTGGCTGCGCGCGAGCCAGAGGCGAAGCTGCATCTCGCTGTTGGCGGTGAGAACATGGACGAGCAGGAAACGACGATCCTCAACCAACTCAAGGAGCGCGTCAAATCCTTGAACCTGGAGGATAAAGTTGTGTTCTCCGGTTATGTGGCAGACGAAGACTTGCCCGATATTTACCGCGCAGCTGACCTTTTTGTGCTTTCAAGCCGTTACGAACCGTTTGGCATGACCGCGATTGAGGCAATGGCCAGCGGTACGCCCACCGTGGTCACCATTCATGGCGGTCTGTTCCGGGCAATCAGCTACGGTCGCCATGCGCTGTTTGCCGATCCGTTCGACAAGGAAGACCTCGGCATCACCATGATGAAGCCGTTCAAACATGAGCGGCTCTATGGTCGACTATCTCGTATGGGGGCGCACAAGGCGCGCAGCCTGTTCACATGGACAGGTATTGCGCAGCAGCTTCTGGCCCTTGTCGAAGGACGCACGATGATGCCCGTGTTGGAAGAATCCGACTGGGCCGAACCATGGAATGATGGCGATTGAAACAGGTCCGCCTTTTCTCCACCGATCTGGACGGAACCGTTGTCGGCAATCGTGACGCAACGGCCCGTTTCCGCGACTTCTGGCAATCCCTGCCGGCTGATACCCGGCCTTTGCTGGTGTTTAACAGCGGGCGGCTGCTGGATGACCAGTTTGAATTGATGGCTGACGTTCCCCTCCCCGACCCGGACTATGTGATCGGCGGCGTGGGAACCATGTTGTCCTGTCGGGATCAACCGTCCTTGCGGCAGGCCTATACGACCTCACTCGGCAAAGCCTTCGACACGGAAAAGATCATTGCGCTGGTGTCGGATGTGTCCGGCGCCAGCATCCAGCCGGAACGGTATCAGCATGGTTTGAAATCCAGCTGGTATCTGCATGACGCCAGCGAAGCGGATTTGTTGGCGATCGAAAACCGGCTTGCTGACCATGATATCGACGCACGCATCGTTTATTCCAGCAATCGCGATCTGGATATTCTGCCACGCGCCGCAGACAAGGGCGCTGCGATAACGTGGCTTTGCGATCACCTGGAAATCGGTCTCGATGAGGTCGTTGTTGCTGGCGATACCGGCAATGACCGTGCGATGTTCGAGTTACCGGGCGTGCGCGGCATCGTCGTTTCCAATGCGCTGCCAGAACTCAAGGCACTGGCGAAAGATCGCGATAGTATCTTTTCAGCACTTGAATCAGAGGCCGACGGCGTTATATCCGGGCTGAAGCACTGGCTATCTTGATAGAGCCACAAGCACACATCACATGAGATGTGTTAGCAACATCAAAAATGCTGATCCATACAGGCTGCGGCTTCTTGACGTAGCTCAACTGTAGCCGGACAATCAAACGAATCATGCGAATTCGCTATGATGTCCGGCGATTTGGATTATATGAGAATTTTCAATAATTAAGGGAAATATACCGCTTTGAACCTGTTAACCCGATTGGCGAGTGATGTCTGCCTGATGCTGCGCCGCCCACCGCGCCAGCAATACGCGGCGCTTTGCTATCGACGGAAAAAGAAGACCGGCCAAGTGGACGTGTTGCTTTTGACGAGCCGTGACACGGGGCGATGGGTCATACCCAAGGGCTGGCCGATGGAAGGCAAAAAAGCCGATGCCGTTGCGGCACAGGAAGCCTTTGAAGAAGCAGGCGTTCGCGGCAAAGTGGAAACAGAGCAATTCGGCTTTTTCGACTACGAAAAAAAGCTGCGCAACGGCGTGAATGTTCTGTGCCGTGTGCAAGTGCATCTGCTCGAGGTCACCGATATGGTCAAGAATTTCCCGGAGCGCGAAAGCCGAACACTGGAATGGGTTTCGCCGCAAGAGGCGTCCTTGCGCGTCAACGAGCCGGAACTAAAAGAACTTTTCCTGTCGTTCGGAAAACAAATGGCGCAAACGCAACAGCCACCCGTTCAAAAAACTGCCACCTTGTAAATTATAATAATTGCCGCTCCTGCGCCTGCAAACGCGGTATAAGCCGCAGATGAAAGCAGACCCATGGCGCAACCTCCTCTCCACCGCATGAAGCCTACTCTGGACAAGGATCTGGATAAGTTGACGCGTGTTGAGGAAGCCACATACCACACCGCCCGCCGCTTGAACGCACCAAGCATGGGGTTGCTGTTCCTGATCATAACGGCGCTTTTTGCCAGCGCCTATGTCATCGGCCAGCCGGGCGCGGTCATCGTGCTGGCAGCCGCCATCATCGGCGGTTATATGGCGATGAACATAGGCGCGAAAGACGTGGCCAACAATGTCGGGCCTGCGGTCGGCGCAAAAGCCATTCCGCTGACGGTGGCTCTTGTTGTCGCGGCCATATGCGAGGTTTTGGGCGCGCTGATTACCGGCGGCAATGTCGTTGAAACCATCTCCCGTGGTATTATCAACACCAATACCATTCCCGATAGCGCCATCTTCTCATTCGCCATGTTGTCTGCGCTGATCACCGCAGGCTTGCTCGTCAACCTGTCGAACGTCTTGAAAGCACCCATTTCCACCACCCACACGGTCGTTGGCGGCGTGGCAGGGGCTGGGACTGCGGCCTATGGCTTCGGGGCGGTCGATTGGGTTTCGCTTGGCGGCATTGCCCTCACCTGGGTCGCAACACCCTTCATCAGCGCGTTTTTCGCGATTTTGCTCCTCGCCTTCATCAAGGAATTCATCATCTACCGGGATGACAAGATTGCCGCTGCGCGCAAATGGGTTCCGGTTTTGATCGGTGTGATGAGCGGCGTCTTTACCGCCTATCTCATGCGGGTGGGGTTGCATCAGATCGTGGAGGTTGCGCTTGGCACTGCCAGTCTGTCCGGGCTTGCCGTCGGTCTTCTCAGCTGGCGTTTGTGCATCCCGTTGATTGCCAGACAATCGGAAGGGCTGGAGAACCGCAACCAGTCCCTGCGCAAGATGTTTCAGTGGCCGCTTATTTGCGCTGCCGCGTTGATGTCTTTTGCCCATGGCGCCAATGATGTTTCCAATGCGATTGGGCCGGTGGTGGCCATCGTTCGTGCCATGCAGGGCGAAATCGTTGGTGAGACAGCCCGTGCGCCGCAATGGGTTATGCTGATTGGCGCATTCGGCCTGTCCTGCGGCATTTTACTGTTCGGCCCGCGCCTCATCCGGCTGGTGGGTGAACAAATCACCAAGCTCAACCCGATGCGGGCTTTTTGCGTGTCGGTGTCCACGGCGCTGACCGTGCTGGTCGCATCCCGCTTTGGAATGCCGGTCAGCACCACGCACACGGCAATCGGTGCTGTGTTTGGCGTCGGATTTTTTCGCGAATGGTACACCCAGAACGCCCGGAGGCGGCTGGAGGCTGGACGCATGGACAGTGCTGATGGGCAGGCGGCGAATGAAGAGGACAACGAAAACTCCTCGGAGGTTCGCCGTCGCTATCTGGTACGCCGGTCCCACTTCATGACGATTGTTGCGGCCTGGATCATCACGGTTCCGACCAGCGCCGCGCTGGCGGCAGCCTTTTATGGAATTATGTATATCCTGTTTGTATAAACCGCGATAATGACGAACTAGACCACCGACATCGAAGAGAGACATGCGCGCCAACTTCCGAATGCAACGGCTTTTCGTCAGCCAGTCTTTAAGCCCCGGCGAAGCCTTCGAGGTGACGAGCGAGCAGTTCAATTATCTCGCCAATGTCCTGCGCATGACGGATGGCGCGGAAATCCTCGTGTTCAACGGACGTGACGGCGAGTGGAAAGCCAATCTCTCCTACCCCACCCGCAAAAAAATTCTGCTGGTGCCAGCCGAGCAGACGCGACCGCAGCCTGAAACGCCAGACCTTCACTATCTCTTTGCGCCGCTGAAAGTGGGCCGCATGGATTATCTGGTCCAGAAAGCGGTGGAAATGGGTGCCGGCGTGCTGCAACCCGTCATGACGCAGCATGTTCAGGGCAAGATCACCAATCTCGACAAACTGCGCGCCAATGTCACAGAGGCTGCGGAACAATGTGGTATTCTGGCCGTGCCGCAGGTAGAAGATCCTGTAAAACTGAAAGATCTGCTGGAGACATGGCCTGCCTCCCGTCGCATCATTTATTGTGATGAGGGCGATGAGGGTCAAAACCCGTTGCCCGTTCTCAGCCGTATCGAAGAAAAGCACATCGCGCTGCTGGTGGGGCCGGAGGGTGGTTTTTCGGAAGAAGAACGACAATTGCTGCGCAATCATCCATCCGTCACACCCATTCCGCTTGGACCGCGTATTTTGCGGGCGGATACGGCAGCCGTTGCCGCACTGGCAGTCATTCAGGCAACCTTGGGGGACTGGAAATAGAGAATGAGAGGCGTTGTTATGGCGTAAAACAAACGCGCCGGCCCATGCTTAAAAGAAATTCATTTGCGTGCGGCAGCGCCGCGCCCTATCAGCGAATTTAACAGGCCTCCACCGGCATAGATCGACGACAAGGTAACTCAATGGCACGCGACACCACCGACCAGACACCGATTTCCTCCACGCAGGAGCTGACTGATTATCTGGCCGAGGGCAGTAAGCCAGTAGAGAAATTCCGCATCGGCACCGAGCATGAAAAATTCGCGTTTTTCCGCGAAGACAACACGCCCGTTCCCTATTTCGGTGATGCCAGCATTTCCGCGCTTTTGAAGGGTATGCAGGAAAAGCTGGGCTGGGAACCGATCATCGATGAAGGCAACATCATCGGTCTTGGCGAACCGAATGGCATGGGCGCGATTTCCATCGAACCCGGCGGCCAGTTCGAGCTCTCTGGCGCACCCTTGGAAAACCTGCATGAGACCTGCAAGGAATCCAACCGCCATCTGGCAACCGTGCGTGAAATTGCCGAACCAATGGGCATTCGATTTCTGGGTATCGGCGGAAGCCCGCTGTGGACCTATGATGAAACACCGCAAATGCCGAAGTCTCGTTATGCCATCATGACGCGCTACATGCCAAAGGTCGGTACGCAGGGTCTGGACATGATGTACCGGACCTGCACGATCCAGGTCAATCTCGACTTTTCATCCGAAGACGACATGCGCCGCAAGATGCGCGTGTCGATGAAGCTGCAATCTTTGGCAACCGCTTTGTTTGCGTCCTCGCCGTTTACCGAAGGCAAGCCGAATGGGTTGCTATCATGGCGCGGCGATATTTGGCGCGATACGGACAATCAGCGTTCGGGTGTCCTGCCCTTCACCTTCAAGCCGGATTTCGGCTTCAAGGATTATGTCGAGTGGGCGCTGGATATCCCGATGTATTTCATCGTTCGTGATGGACGATATCGCGACTGTACAAACATCACCTTCCGCCAGTTCATGAACGGCGCCCTGAAGGGCGAAATTGCCGAGTGGCAGCCTAATATGGGTGACTGGACGAACCACCTTTCCACTCTTTTCCCGGATGTGCGCCTGAAGCGTTTTCTGGAAATGCGTGGCGCCGACGGTGGCCCATGGCGCCGTATCTGCGCGCTGCCTGCATTCTGGGTCGGCCTGCTGTACGACGATAGCGCTCTGGCCGCAGCCGATGCCTTAACCGCCGACTGGAGCTTTGAAGACGTGCTTGCGCTGCGCGATGCGGTGCCATCACAAGGTTTGAAGGCAAGGGTAGCGGGCCATGACCTTCTCGACATTGCGCGTGAAACCTTGGCGATTTCCCACGCTGGTCTGAAAAGCCGTAAACGCCTGAATGAAGACGGTCAGGACGAGAGCGTTTTCCTGACCTCGCTGGACGAGGTTTTGGCGAAAAAATCGACGTTGGCAGAGGATATGCTGGCGCTCTACAACGGACGCTGGGGCCAGTCCGTTCTGCCGTCTTTCGAAGAATATCAATACTAAAGAGTGGCGTGTCACGTGACACGCTTCTACTGTCTTTGCACAAAAAAGCCCGGTGCGGCTTAAGGCCGAACACCGGGCAAAGGCAGGGCTTATTGGCAAAATCACCCTGCGGGGGAAATTGTTAGGACCTGTGGAGAACGCGGCGGATCAACCCGTCCGACGTTTTCAAACAGAGCCTGTGGCTTGCGCAGCTTGGTAAAGCGGGCTGGTGCCCGCACCTTGGCAGCATGGGCAAGATGCGTGGTCGGATCTTCCAGCAGCCCGGTATTGAGCGCACGCTCCAGATCGAGACGTGTCACACCGATATCAGCCAACTGCCGATCATCCATCTCGATCAGACTGTTTGCAGAAACGCGGTTGAGGATGCGGCGCAGAAACGTCACGAAACCTTTGTTCATGCCAGCGACCACGTTCTGCCAAGCGGCGCTGCGCGGTGCGATCAATCCCAGTTCCATCTTCCGTTCTGCCGTGCGCATGACACTATCCCTTCATTTAGGCACGATGAGGCGCTGCCCTCCCACCCACGTGTGAAAGCCGCCGGTTCGACCGCCCGCGGGCGGCCTTGATTATTTTCTGCTTCGAGCGTCAAAATGTCGCAAGACTATTGATCAGTCCAACGAATGTTTCTAATGTGAGCTATCAATCCCTCTTATGGATCGCGCCCGATGTCCGCACCTTTAGACATAGACCAGTTGCACACCTTCATTGCGATCATCGATTCCGGCAGCTTCACGAAGGCCGCAGACAGGGTGTTCAAGACGCAATCCGCAGTTTCCATGCAGATGCGACGGCTGGAAGAACGGCTGGGAAAACAGCTCTTTGCCAAAGATGGGCGCGGCAACAGGCTGACCGCCGAGGGTGACAAGCTGATGCATTATGCCCGGCGCATCATCCGCCTCAACAACGAGGCTGTTGCGGCGTTTGACGACAACAGGCTTGAAGGCACATTGCGCATTGGCACGCCGGATGACTATGCCGACCGTTACATGCCGGAAATCATCGGTCGTTTTGCCAAGACGCATCCCAATGTCGAGCTTTACATCGTCTGCGAACCATCTGTCAGTCTGGCCGAAAAAATGGCGCGTGGAGAGCTGGACATTGCGCTTGTGACCCACAATCCACGCACCCGCGCCTCCGACATCGTTCGCACAGAACCGTTGTGCTGGGTGGCATCTGCGAACCATCCGCTTCGCGATGACGTTCCCGTGCCGCTGGCCGTTGGGCGGCGCGATTGCCAATGGCGGCAACTGGCCTGTTCCGCACTGGATGCGGATGGCCGGGATTATCAGATTTTGTTCACTAGCTGGTCATCGACCGTTATTGCAGCCGCCGTTCTGGCGGGCATGGCGGTATCTGTTCTGCCTGAATCCACGCTTCGAACCGGGATGAAGGTGATGACCTCGGCAGATGGCTTCCCGCCCCTGCCGCCGGTACAAATCGGCCTGATGAAGCGCCCCGGCCTTTCGCCGTCGCTCATCAACGCGATCACCGATCACATCACCGCGTGTCTGGACAACATCTCGCTGGCATCGGCACCCGAAGAGCTGGATGTCGAGATCAAGGCTTTTCCGAAACTCCCGCGTTTGCGTGCGGCGCATCTGGCTCCGGGATGGTAACCGGCGCGCCCTGATTGAAGAGCGTCATGAGCAGAACCGCTTTCCATTCCCGCAGCAGCCGTTGCGACATGCCCTGATCCGTCAGCAGAGCCATCTTCATGACGGAACCGGTGAGGTAGGACAGCAAAAAAGTCCGGGCCTCCATATCCGCTTGCAAATCGGGCGGCAGGTATTTTTGAATGGATTTGAGGAATATGTCTGCAAGAAGCTCGATTTCTGCAAGGTGGAACCTCATCAGGTCCAGATCGGTCTCTGTGCCAAGCCAGACCGCAATTTTCGCCGGGTTTGACGTCATCTCTCCCTGATACCAATGCAGAATTTCAAACGTGACCTCGATAGCATGATCGAGAGACTGTATTTCTGCATAACGTTCGATAACTCTGGCACGGGCGTTGTGAATGGAACGCTCGAACAGCGCCTTCACGATTGCCGTTTTGTCGGGAAAATATTGATAGATCGAACCAATCGGCAATCCTGCTTTTTTGGCCACGTCGGTAATTTTCAGCTTTGCAACGCCGTGCACTGTCATCAGTTCGGCAGCTGTGGCCAGTATCGTCTCGACACGCTGCACGCTGCGCTCTTGTTGCGGTAAACGCCTCGTATTGGGCGGATGTTCGCCAGCCATTTCGGCCCCACCATCGTTATATGCGCGCCAGATACGGCGGATCTTTTCTCATTATTCACTTTTGGCACCGGACATTTCACGGCGCGTGAACAAGACGGATCGCATTTTAATGCAGGTCCAACTTATGCGGCTCAAGCCCGCAACCGATCCGCCAAACAGGGCGCTTTTTAAGCGATGGTCTTGCGGAAAAACTCGATGGTTCGGCCCCATGCGAGGTCGGCCGCTGTCTTGTCATAACGTGCGCTGGACGTATCATTGTTGAAGGCGTGGTTCACGCCGTCATAGACAAAGATTTCGAAGGTCTTGCCGTTGGCTTCCAGCGCTTTGCGGTAGGCGTCGATCCCGGCATTGATGCGCTCATCCAGCCCACCATAATGCAGAAGCAACGGCGCTTTGATCGCGGGAACATCCTCTACCGGCGGCTGCGCACCGTAATAGGCAACGCCTGCATTCAACCCTGCCGACTTGGTTGCAAAACGGTTGACGAGCCCACCGCCCCAGCAGAAACCGACCGCGCCCACCTTGCCATTGGCGCCATCTCGCTTCGTCAGCCATAGCCGCGTCGCTTCCGCATTGGCAACGGTGGCACCCATGTCCAGGCCGCTGAACAATTCGCGCGCCTTGTCCTCGTCGGCTGGCGTTCCGCCTTGTGGTGACAGAAAATCGGGGGCCAAAGCAACGAAGCCTTCCAGAGCGACGCGGCGAGCGACGTCTCGAATGTGTTCGTTCAACCCGCGATTCTCATGAATGACGATAACGGAACCCAGTGGCCCGGATGCATTTTTAGGCGTGACGAGATAGCCCTTCATCTCGCCATTCGCACCAGGGTAAGTCACATCCTGCGCCGACAGGCGT
Source organism: Agrobacterium sp. rho-13.3 (assembly GCF_033957765.2). Taxonomy (NCBI): domain Bacteria; kingdom Pseudomonadati; phylum Pseudomonadota; class Alphaproteobacteria; order Hyphomicrobiales; family Rhizobiaceae; genus Agrobacterium; species Agrobacterium sp. rho-13.3. Next base: position 295,736 of record NZ_CP192774.1, on the reverse strand, counting down.
TCATCAGTCGCGGGCACGATTGCCGCCTGCGCGCCGCTTGCGGCCAACAACGGAGCAATAGCCGCAGCCGCAGCGCCGGACCCAGCCAGCAATGTCAGCTTTTCCATGAACTTGCGACGATCAAGGCTTAAATGCGTGTATTCGTCATAGGCATCGATCATCGCCTGCGAAATCTTCGGGCTATCGGTCATCGTCTGCTCCAATCTCACGCTGCTGGAGAACAACACATACCGCAATTTTGCCGAGAACGAGGCAGACTTGTGGGATCAGCGGAACAATTCTTCGCGATCCCGCGTCGGCGACTACTCAAGCGCCAGCCAGATGGCGAGCCAGCCCCACATCAGCACGAGCGCCGCAAAGCTGATGCCGAATGCAGGGGCGCGATAGCGCAAGCGATTGCTAGTGACATGCACATAGGCGTGCACGTAACGAAACACGACGAAAATCCAGCCGAGGATAATGGTGGCGATATTGTCGGCGTCCGTAATGTAAAGCAGCAGGCAGGCGGCATAAAACAGAACGGGAATTTCAAACTGGTTGGCGATGTTTTTGTTCACCAACTGGCTTTCGCGCGCTTCTTCGCCCGCATCGCGGAAGCGCTTGAACGCCTCGCTATTGGTGAAGGTGAATTTCTTGCGACGAATGAAAAGAAGGACATAGAGACCGAAAACCAGAAAAGCGTGGGCGATCATGGGCCAGAACATTGCGGTCGTCGGTGACATGGTTTCTCCTTCTGTCAGCAAGACGCTCCCCGAACGGTTTGGTTCGGGGAGCGCTATAGTCGTCAGCATATTATATTCTAATGCGAAAGATCAAATCGCGCCTGGATAGTTCGGGCTCTCGCGGGTGATCGTCACATCATGGGCGTGGCTTTCGCGCAGACCTGCACCGGAAATACGAACAAAGGTTGCGCGCTCCTGGAAGTCCTTGATGGTCGCGCCGCCGACATAACCCATGGCAGCCTTCAGGCCGCCCGCGAGCTGATGCAGAACGCCGGACACCGGACCCTTGTAAGGAACCTGACCTTCGATGCCTTCTGGCACGAGTTTCAGCGTATCGCGGACTTCCGCCTGGAAATAACGGTCTGCCGAGCCGCGTGCCATGGCACCAACGGAGCCCATGCCGCGATAGGCCTTGAAGGAACGACCCTGATACAAGAACACTTCGCCGGGGCTTTCATCCGTACCGGCCAGCAGCGAGCCGATCATGACGGCGGATGCACCGGCAGCGATTGCCTTGGCAAGATCGCCTGAGAACTTGATGCCGCCATCGGCGATCACAGGAATGTCCTGCTCACGCGCCGCTTCGACAGCCGACATGATGGCCGCAAGCTGTGGAACGCCGACGCCGGCGACGATGCGCGTGGTGCAGATGGAGCCGGGGCCGATCCCGACCTTTACGCCATCCGCGCCCGCATCGATCAGGGCTTTGGTGCCGTCGGCGGTTGCCACGTTGCCAGCGATGATGCGAACCGAATTCGACATCTTCTTGACCTGCGTGACAGCGTCCAGAACGCGCTGTGAATGGCCGTGGGCGGTGTCCACGACCAGAAGGTCGACACCGGCAGCGATCAGGCGCTCGGCGCGCTCGATGGCGTCAGCCCCCACGCTGATGGCAGCGGCGGCGCGAAGGCGGCCCTGCGCATCCTTGGTGGCATTCGGGTTAAGCTGCGACTTTTCGATATCCTTGACGGTGATGAGGCCAACGCAGTTGCCCTTGCCATCCACCACCACCAGCTTTTCAATGCGGTGCTTGTGCAGAAGACGGCGGGCTTCCTGCTGATCGACGCTGCTTTCCTTGACTGTGATCAGGTTTTCGCGGGTCATCAGTTCGTAGATTTTCTGCTGTGGATCAGATGCAAAACGCACATCGCGGTTGGTCAGAATACCAACGAGACGACCCGCCTTGTAACCGCCGGTGCCGCCATTTTCGACAACGGGAATACCGGAAATGCCGTGCGCCTTCATCAACGCCTGCGCGTCTGCCAATGTCGCATCTGGCCCTATAGTCACCGGGTTGACGACCATGCCGCTTTCGAACTTCTTGACCTGACGAACTTCTTCGGCCTGCTCGATGGGTGTCAGGTTGCGGTGAATAACGCCAATACCACCAGCCTGCGCCATCGCGATCGCGAGGCGACCTTCAGTGACCGTATCCATCGCGGAAGAGAGAATTGGCAGGTTCAATTCGATGTCGCGGGCAATGCGCGTGGCGATGTTCGTCTGACCCGGCATGACTTCGGAATGCCCCGGCTGAAGGAGCACATCGTCGAACGTCAGCGCGTCAAGACCGGTGGGAGTTTGTATAATGCGTGCCATGGCCAAATTCCTATTTTGAAAATGCATGGCCATCCCGGAACGAAAAGTTCACCCCGGCGGCCCTGCAAAGGATTGCTTGGAAGTTGGCGAGGGCTGGTAACACGTTCATGACAGTATGGGAATAGAAAAAACCCGGAAAGGGGTTCCGGGCTCCTCTGTTGCTGGATTGCAGCAGCGTTAAATGTCGAACTGGTAGGATTTCGGCACGTAACGATAACCGGCATCCTGTTTCTCGACATACCCCACCGACGGGAACGGCATGTGGTAACCGAGGAACGGCAAGCGATCCGTCGCGATCATGTCGAAGACCTTCTTGCGGCTGGCGGCAGCGGCGGCTTTGTCCATGTCAAACCGCACTTCCCATTCCGGCCGCTGAAGCGACAGCACGTAGTGGTTGGCGGTATCTGCCGTCAAAACCAGCTGTTTTCCTTCGGACTCGACCCGGAAAATCATATGGCCCGGTGAGTGGCCGAAAGCGGTAGCGCTGGTAATGCCGGGAACGACGGTTGCGCCGTCACCGATGAAGGTTGCCTTTTCGGCGAGTGGCTTCACGCTGGCCAGCACACCCTTCTGACCGTTTTCGGCAGGCGTTCCGACGCGCTTTGCATCCGTCCAGAAATCATATTCCGCCTGGCCGATGACATATCGGGCCTTCGGGAAGGCAGGCGCACCTTTTTCCATCAATCCGCCAATATGATCGCCATGCAGGTGGGTCAGAACCACGACGGTCACGTCTTCCGGCTTGTAACCGGCAGCCGCCAAACCTTCAATCAGACGACCGTTTCCATCCTTGCGACCGGCTTCGCCAAAGCCCGTATCGAACAGCACCAGATCGGAGCCGGTATTGATCAGCGCAGGCGCAAAGCTGTTGACGAACTGGTCTTTTGGCAGAAAATTCTTGTCCAGCAGTTCGCCGACCGTTTCCGCGCTCTGGTTCGTGCCGAAGGTTTCACCCGGCTTGCCGGACGGGCGTGCACCATCCTTGACGACCAGAACCTCGAATTTTCCGAGTTTGAAGCGGTTTGTTTCAGGCGGCATGACGTGATCGACCTCCATGGATGTTTGTGGCTGGGTTGCCTGTGCGAATGCTGTGCCACGAAGCACGAAGGGAGCGGCAATGGCGCTGATGCCCATGGTGGCAAACAGACCGCGCCTGTTCATCTTTAAAAAGCTGCTCATCAATTCCTCCAATATAATTTCGCTGTGCGCAAAAGCACTATCATCACCATCATGCCGACATTGTGCAGAAAAGGCGGTTTCACACAGACGTGATGGAAATCAAAAAATTGCCAAAAGTTTAGTTGGCAAATGCCACGCTCAGGCGTAGGTAAGGATCAATATTTTCTACGGATGCGGGTCACCGCAGTCATTCCCATGAACCGCATTATTCCGCTTATTCTCGCCGTTGCTCTTTTTATGGAGCAGATGGATTCGACCGTCATCGCGACATCCCTGCCCGCGATTGCCGCAGACCTGAATGTTGGCCCGATTACGCTCAAGCTGGCGCTGACCTCCTACATGGTGGCATTGGCGATTTTCATCCCGATCAGCGGATGGATGGCGGATAAATTTGGCGCAAAGAAAATCTTCCGCATTGCCATTGCGATTTTCGTGGTCGGTTCGATCTGCTGCGCGGTGTCTTCATCCGTCGTTGAATTCGTCGTGTCCCGCTTCCTGCAAGGCATGGGTGGCGCGATGATGACGCCTGTGGGGCGTCTGGTTTTGCTGCGCACGACGAAACGCACCGAGCTGGTGTCTGCCATGGCGCTGCTGACAATTCCCGGTCTGGTCGGGCCACTCACCGGCCCGCCCATCGGTGGTTTCATCACCACATACTTCTCATGGCACTGGATTTTTCTCATCAACGTGCCGATTGGCGTCATCGGCATATGGCTGGCGACGATTTATCTGCCGGAGATCGAAACCACCAATCCGCCGCCGATGGATGGCAAAGGCTTCGTTCTTTCGGGGCTTGCCGCCTCCGGCGTCGTGTTCGGCGTGTCGGTCGTCAGCCTTCCGGCGCTACCGCCCATCATCGGCATTTCGGCGATGGTTGTCGGTTTTATCTGCGGCTTCTGGTATCTCCAACACGCAAAACACCATCCCGCGCCAATCCTTGATTTCAAGATTTTCCGCAATGTGACGTTCAGAGCAGCCTCTGTCAGCGGCACGATCTTCCGTGTTTCGACCGGCGCCATTCCATTCCTGATGCCGCTGATGTTGCAGATCGGTTTTGGGCTCAACCCGTTTCAGTCGGGCATGATCACGTTTGCGGGCGCGATTGGTGCCATCACCACCAAGTTCATGGCGCGGCGCGTGTTTGCGGCAACCGGCTTTAGAAGCGTCTTGATTGGGGCGGGTATCGTCGGCGCGTTCACGACACTGGCCAACGCATTCTTCACGCCGAACACGCCTTATCCGCTCATCATGATTTTTCTGGTGACGGCAGGGTTTGCCCGCTCGTTCTTCTTCACCGGCACGAACGCGCTCGGCTATTCGGACATTGAAGACGCACAGGCTAGTCAGGCAACGTCGATGGCATCAGTGCTACAGCAGATCAGTCTTGCGCTGGGTGTGGCCTTTGCCGCGACCATCCTTGAAGTCAGCAGTTTCATGTCGGGTGCGCATTTGCAGCTGTCCGACTTCCACACGGCATTCGCGGTTGTTGCCGCAGTCTCGCTGATTGCCATCTTCCCACTGATTACCATGGACCGGAGTGCGGGTGCCGCAGTCTCCGGTCATCGCGGCAAGGCGTCGCAGGCAGCAGAGTAAGTTAGAGTTCGTCTTCCGTAATGGCAGACGTCTGCGGGCGACCTTTGAAGTGCTTGGCCAGCAGGAACATTTCCACCGATTCTGAACGGGACGAAGCGGGCTTGATGTGGATGACCTGCTTGAAGTTCTGCTTCAACATATCCAGCAATGTCTTTTCCGTACCGCCCTGGAAGGTCTTGGCAAGGAAGTGACCACCTTCAGCCAGCACCTGCACGGCAAAATCCGCCGCCACTTCGCAAAGATGCATGGTGCGAATGTGGTCGGTTTTCTGGTGACCGGTCGTTGGCGCCGCCATATCCGACAACACCAGATCCGGCGTGCCGCCAACGGCTTCGATCAGAAGATCGGGCGCGTTCTCATCCAAAAAGTCGAGATGAAGAATTTTGACGCCAGGGATCGGGTCAAGCTCAAGGAAATCGATCGCCGCAACGCGGATATCGTCTTCGGTCGAATCCGTCACCTTGGCCGCAATCTGCGACCAGCTGCCCGGTGCAGCACCTAGATCGATGATGCGTTTCGCGTCCTTCAAAATCTGGTGCTTGTCGTTGATTTCAAGCAGCTTAAAGGCCGCGCGGGCGCGGTAGCCTTCCAGCTTCGCACGCTGCACATAAGGGTCGTTGATGTGACGTTCGATCCAACGGCGTGACGAAGGCTTCAACTTGGCCTTCTTCACCTTCTGTCCGATCTTGCGTCCGGTACGATTGGTACTCGTGGGCGCTTTGCTCATATCAACTCTTCCGTTCCAATTTGCCTTGCGTCTGGGCCCGGCGAATTCTGTTGCGGCGCCATGCGCCATCATCTGCCATCATATCTGTCAAAAGGCCTTCGCGAAGGCCCCTGTCTGCCACCCGCATACGCCGCGCCGGCCACCGCTTGCGGATGGCCTCCAGAATGGCGCAGCCCGCGAGCACCAGATCAGCGCGGTCCGGCCCAATGCACGCATTGGCCGCGCGGCCCGCAAAATCCCATGCCAGCAGTTTGTCTTGCATCGCCGTCACCTCGACATCGGACAACCATAAGCCATCCACCTTGCGGCGATCATAACGCGGCAAATCCAGATGCACACCGGCCAGCGTCGTAACCGTTCCCGATGTGCCGATAAGATGGAAATCTTCCTGCGAGACATGTTCGCCAATCGGCGGGCATTGGAAGCCGTCGAGCAAGCCTTCGACTTCGCCAACCATGGCGGCAAAGACATCCGGTGTCACATCCCGCCCGCCGTGGCGTTCGGACAGTGTCACCACGCCGACCGGAAGCGATGTCCAGTGGGTAATATGGTTGGCCAGCCGGTTGGAGCGGTTTTCACCGACGCGAATGACCGCGATTTCCGACGATCCACCGCCGATATCAAACAGCACAACGGAGCGCGCCTCGCGCCCGACCAGCGAAGAGCAGCCGGACACCGCAAGACGGGCTTCCGTCTCACGGCTGATGATTTCCAGATCAAGTCCGGTTTCACGCGTCACGCGCTTCAAGAACTCTTCGCCATTGGTTGCCTGTCGGCAGGCTTCGGTCGCGATCAGCCGCATCCGGCGGATAGAGCGACCGGCAAGTTTCGACGCGCAGACGCGCAACGCTTCAACGGCGCGGTCCATCGCCTCATCCGACAACTTGCCCGTCGATACCAGACCTTCGCCAAGACGCACGATGCGCGAAAAGGCATCCACGACGCGAAACTGGCCGGGGCGTGTCGGCTGGGCAATCAGCAGGCGGCAATTGTTGGTGCCGAGATCCAGCGCAGCATACATATCCGCGCCGCCGTCAATAGCAGCATCTCTGTAGGACTGCGACCGCGCACTAAAACGGCTCTGCTGATCCGAAGCAGCGGGCGAATGGGCAGGCGTTGCGGCGCCATTCTGGCGCGCAGACGGTTTGGGCGCATGGGTGGGGACAAGCGGTCTTCCCTGCGGTCCACGCTGGTTGCGCTTTCCGCCACGGGCCTTACGCTTGCCCTGCGAGGCAGGTGCAGAGGGTGCAGTTTGTTCTGCTTTTTCGGTCGCTACCGTAGGGGCAACCTGCGGCTGACCACCGCCTTGCCCACGCGAACGTCTGCGTCGCTTGCGCTTTCGCGGCTCCGCCTCCGGTTGGGCATTGCCAACCGTTGGGCCAACTGGTGGGGAATCTGACCGGGAATCGGCGTCGTGAAGCTGCGGCGATGCAGAAACGTTGCGGGGTTTTCCGCTACGCTTGCCCTTGCCACGACGGGAACGCTTCGCGCTCCCTTTTTCCACCGCCGACACCCCTGATTCCGACGGCTTTACGCCGTTGCCGGGGTCAATCACTGTTTTATCCATTCCGCCGCGCGAAAGCCTGAAGGCGATGCTGCTGGCGTCCATAAAGGTTACGTTGACGCAACCATACCAGCGCATGACATTTTAGCCAACCGATTTTTGCCAGACGAAACAGCAACGACAGCCAGATGGGCAAGCGCAGCAATGCCATCTTGAAAATCTATAGGCCAGCAGATGAAATGGATTTTAAGGTAAGGATGGTACGGTTGGCTGGAATCGAACCAGCGACCTCAGGATCCACAAACCTGCGCTCTAACCAACTGAGCTACAACCGCACATCAAACGCCGCGTCGGCGTCACGGAGGCTCACATACGGGGAGTTTTTCCCTTTTGCAAGTCCTTCGGTAATTTTTGCGAAAAAAGCTTGGGAAAGCAAGTCCGTTTATGGATGACGGGATTGGCGCGAACAAAAACCATGGGATTGCGTGTCGCAAACAGCCGTAGGCGATTGCAAAACGAGACCGCGCACCACAAAATCAACCGCGCTGACCAACGCTTACCTATGGTCTGCATATTAACTGTAATTGGCAATTCCCGCAGCAAATGATGGACCGATCCGCGCTGTGAAGTTATTTAAGATTCTGTTAACATCAAGCCGATGCAGGCTGTATGGTGCCTCATGATGAGGTCGTGCGGTTGTAAAGGTCAGGTCGTGCCAGAATAGGTTTCCCATGCCCGCCGTACAATATCCATTTATAGACATTGCAGTGCATGAGCGTGTGCGGGAGCATTTCGGTCGCGGGGAAGCCATGGCTTTGTTCTCGACGGACCTGCAAAGCCCCCTTTGGGCCAATGGTCGCGGAGCAACCCTGTTCGGAACGCCGCTGATCTATGACTTTCTGGAGCGCGGGCCAAAGCGGCAGGATGTGACCTTCCGCCAGTTTGCAGCCACCGCTGCACGGTTGGTCAACACCGGCGACCGCCAGCACTTTATGATCCGCATTCACTCGGGCTTCAAAAGCGTATCGGTGAATGCAACGGCTGAAATCATCGAGGTTGAAGCGGGCCAGCAGGCGGTTCTGTTTTCTGCACCGGTTGATCAGGCCACTCCTTCCTTGGAAGAGCGCGCCCGCCGGATGATCGAGGGCTTTGACGATCCTGATATCCACATGGCTGTGCTGGATGCAGACAGCAAGGTTGTGGCGGCATCCCCACGCTTTGCGGCTCTCGGCGTTACGCCGCTGACGACACGCACGCTGATTTCCATGGCGTCCAACCAACCCGGCAAGCTGGTGAAGCGGCCTGTGCCCACAGGCAAGGGCTATCTTCCCGCCGCCACCGGGCAGATGTCCAAAGAGCCTGAACTCAATCTTCTTTTTGTTGTCGAAACGGTGATCGGCAGGCTTGATCCGTCTGACTTTGGCGATGTGCAAGAGGCTCCGAAGCCAGCAGAAACCGCCGTTCCCGCGGTGAATGTGGGCGTTGCCCCGAGCCAGGACTTTGCCGAAGTGCTGGATGCCGTTGCCGACATCGAGGATGTGCCAGAGCCTCAAGAAGAAACTGACGAACTGGAACAGGTTGCACCGGCGGTAAGCGCAGAGGATGCTTCCGTGGCCGAACCTGATGAGATCGTGTTGCAAGACGATGAGCCGACTGTGGAAGAACCGGCTGAAATCATCGTTGCTCATGAACCAGAAGTTTCCGAGCCTGAACTTCCCCTGTTGGCGGAGCATGGTTCCGAGCCGGAAGAACCGACTGAGGGATCCGCAGCCGATCCAGTTCAGCCGGAAGAAATGGCTCCCTTCCAGTTCAATCGCAATGGACGGGCATCCCGTTTTGTCTGGAAGATCGATGCCAATGGCCGCTTCAGCTCCATTTCGCATGAGTTCGCCGATGCGGTCGGCCCGCAGGCGGCGAATGTCGAGGGCATGAGCTTTAGCGATCTTGCCGCGCTGTTCAATCTGGACCCGGACGGCAAGATCACCGAACTTTTGAACCGTCGCGATACCTGGTCCGGCAAGACGATCTACTGGCCGGTGGAAGGCACGTCGCTGGCCGTTCCGATCGATCTGGCAGCCTTGCCCACCTATACACGCTCTCGCGAATTCGATGGTTTCCGTGGTTTCGGCATCGTGCGCCTTGCCGATGCGGTGGAAGACCCGAACGCGGTTGGCCTGTCGTTGATTGGCGAAACAATCGATGAAAATGGTGTGGACGACGATGGTGTTGACACCGTCGACGTTGCAGCAGTTGACGATGAAACGCTGTTCGCACTGCCGGAAAACGATGAGCAGGCAGAGCTTGCCCTTGCGGAAACGCCGGAAGACGATATTGCCGAGCCCGAGACGTCCGAAGCGCCGCGCAGCTACATGCCGCCCGCAAGCGAAGTTCCGGCTCTGAAAATTGTCGAAACACCCAATCGGCGTTATTCCGACAAGGTGGTGCAATTTGAAGAGCGCCGCAGCAGAAGCCGCGATGAGCTGAGCGCCAGCGAACAAGACGCTTTCCGCGAGATTGCACGTGTGCTGAAGCCTGAAGTCGCAGATGTTTCCGAACCAGAGCAACTGGAAGAAACAGTGCTGGCGAACGTGCCCGACGTTGCGCCGACACCTGAACCTGAAGTCGTCACTGAGCCGGTGTCAGAGACAGATGAACCTGCCGTTTTGGACGCTCAACCAACCGCTCCGGACACGGACGATGACGACGACTTTGCTGACTATACACGCGGCGATGAGCCGGTTCATTTCGTGCTGCCGCAGACATATGCGCGTGCAACGGAACAGGAAGCCCTTTCCGGACCAGCGGCTGACACGTTCATTCCCGTTCGTACCACCGCATCTTTGACGGCGGACACCGTGGACCAGATGCCGATTGCGCTGCTGATCCACAGCGGCGACAGTCTGATCCATGCGAACACGGAATTCCTGCGGCTGACGGGGTACGATACTCTCAACGAACTCTCAGAGGTTGGCGGTCTTGATGCACTGCTTCAGCGTGATGAGCTTGAAGCTGTCGCGGAACGTTCGGGTGGCATGGTCGCGGTCAGTGCCGACAATGATCTGATCCCGGTCAAGGCGCGGCTGCAATCTGTGCGTTGGGACGATGCCAGCGCGCTGATGCTTTCGCTGATCCCGACGGACGAAAAAACCACAAGCCCCCTGCCCGCCAATGAAAATGCCCCGGCGGAACTGGTACAGACCGCGCCGGATGCAGACGTGACCATCCTGAAAGGCGAAGTCGAAGAGTTGCATTCCATTCTGGAAACAGCAACCGACGGCATCGTTTTGTTGGGTGATGACGGCCACATCCGTTCGCTGAACCGGTCTGCAAACGCGCTGTTCAACTATGACAATGACGAGATTTCTGGCAAGCCGTTCGTGACGCTGTTTGCGCATGAAAGCCAGCGCGCCGTGCTGGATTATTTGTCCGGCCTTGCGAACAATGGCGTGGCAAGCGTGCTGAACGATGGCCGCGAGGTTATTGGCCGCGAGGCATCCGGCGGGTTCCTGCCTCTGTTCATGACAATAGGCAAGCTGAAATCCTCCAATGGCTATTGTGCCGTTATTCGTGACATCACCCAGTGGAAGCGGACCGAAGAAGATTTGCGCAACGCCAAGCGCGCCGCCGAAACCGCCAACGCCCACAAGACGGACTTTCTGGCACGCGTCAGCCATGAAATTCGCACGCCTTTGAACGCGATCATCGGCTTTGCCGACCTGATGGCAACGGAACATTTCGGACCAATCGGCAATCAGCGTTATATCGAATATTCCAATGATATCGTCCGCTCGGGCCGCCATGTTCTGGATATCGTCAACGATCTCCTGGATATTTCCAAGATTGAAGCCGGGCAGATGGATGTGGATTTCAAGGCCGTTGCCTTGAACGACACGATCGCGGAGGCGGTTTCGATCGTGCAGCCACAGGCGAACAACCAGCGTGTCATCATCCGTACTGCACTCTCGCAGTCCGTACCGCAGATCGTTGCCGATCTTCGCTCGATCAAGCAGATCATGCTCAACATTCTGTCGAATGCCATCAAGTTCACACCGTCTGGCGGGCAGATCGTGGTGTCCACGGCCTATGAAACCAATGGCAGCGTGGTCCTGCGTATTCGCGATACCGGCATCGGCATGACCCGTTCCGAGCTGGAGCAGGCCATGAAGCCGTTCCGGCAGGTGTCCGCCTCCTCAAGCCGTGTGCGCGGGGATGGAACGGGGCTTGGCCTGCCTTTGACGAAGGCGATGGTGGACGCGAACCGTGCGAATTTCTCCATCACTTCGACGCCCAATGAAGGAACGCTGGTGGAAATCAGCTTTCCGTCTCAGCGCGTACTTGCGAACTGAGCACGTCCGGGATTAGCAATGTGTTGCGCCATCGGCCTGTGCCGGTGGCAGAAGGATAACAGCATTGCAGCCAGCCCATCATATGAACGCGCGTACATCGCCGCTGCGATTTTTGCCATCGGGGCTTTCAATCGGCGCTTTGGTCCTCGCGGCCATGGTCGCCATGCCGCTGATCGCCATTTTCTCCATCGCTGCAACGGGCGGAACGGAAGGCTGGCGGCATCTGCTGGTGAATGTCTTGCCGCGTGCAGGCGGGCAGACTTTGGCGCTTCTGGTCATGACCGGGGTGACGACAGCGTTTTTCGGTATCGTAACGGCTTGGCTGGTCAGCGCCTTCCAGTTTCCCCTGCGCCGTCTGCTGTCCTTTGCGCTCGTATTGCCGCTGGCAATTCCATCTTATATTGCGGCCTATGCCTTCGGTGAATTTCTGGATTTTACCGGGCCGGTGCAAAGTGCCGTTCGTGCCGTCTTCGGATACCAAAACATTCGCGATTACTGGTTTCCAGATATCCGTTCGCTTGGCGGTGCCGTGCTGGTGTTGAGTTCGGTTCTTTACCCCTATGTCTATCTGTCAGCGCGGGCAGCTTTCGGCTTGCAAGGTCGGTTCGCCACGGAAGCGGCACGGACGCTGGGTGCTGGGCCGCTGCGGATTTTTCTGTCCGTGCAATTGCCCATGGCACGGCCCGCCATCATCATCGGTCTGGCATTGGTGATGATGGAAACGCTGAACGATATCGGCGCCGTCGAATATCTCGGCGTCCGCACGCTAACCTTTGCGATTTATGAAACCTGGCTTAATCGCGGCAACCTCGCAGGCGCAACGCAGATCGCATCCGTTCTGGTGATTGTCGTTGCAGCACTCATCATGACCGAGCGAAGAGCGCGCAGCCAGCAACGTTTTAGCGCAGCCAAATCCACGGCGATGGCGCAGCGCTTCGGATTGCAAAAACTATCCTTAAGCCATGGCTGGGTGGCCACAGTTTTCTGCTGCCTGCCGGTGATGTTAGGCTTCGCCATCCCCGTACTTGTTCTGGGCAGCTATGCCGCCAAGCGGCTTGGTGCACTGGCAGATCCCAAACTCCTCAAGGCACTCGGACACAGTCTGGAAGTGTCTGTTTCCGCAGCATTCATCACACTCATCTGCGGCTTCATCTTCGCTTATGTGCAGCGCGTCAACACATCACCTGTCGCACGCTCGGCAAGCCGCATCGGCTCACTCGGTTACGGCATTCCGGGCACGGTGCTTGCCATCGGCGTTCTGCTTCCGCTGGCGGGCTTCGATAATGCGCTGGATGGTTTTTTGCGGTCTCACCTCAACTATTCCACCGGACTTTTGCTATCGGGAACGGCCTTCGCCATCATCTACGCCCACAGCGTCCGCTTCATGACGCTTGCTGAAGGCACGATTGATGCGGGTTTCCAGAAACTTTCCCCGCACATCGACATGGCGGCAAGAACTCTCGGGCGCACCCGCTCCCAGACATTGATACATGTGCTATTGCCGAACATACGCCCGGCGGCGATTACCGCGGCGCTGCTGGTTTTCATTGAATCGCTGAAAGAACTTCCGGCAACCATCCTGTTGCGGCCGTTTAACTTCAACACGCTGGCCACACTGGTTTACGAGAGCGCATCCCGCTCCCGCGTGCAGGATGCCTCCATTCCCGCACTGATCATCATCTCGGCAGGGCTGGTTCCGGTCATTCTTGTCTCTCTGTCTCTCGACCGGCAAAAATGACGCAAAAGAAAAGGCAGCCGAGGCTGCCTTGAAAGTTTGTGCTTATAACGAGAGCAAGGAATAAAATAACATCATGTCTGTGGGCCAACGGCCCTGCAACCCTCTCATTGAGTGCACCCACGTTGGATTTACATTTGAACGGCGCGGTTTAAAAAAGTGTTAAAAGCGAGCTAGACCATTTAGGGGCAATAAATCCTAATTCGATGCAGCGATCTGCACATAATGGCACAGGGATTGGGGGCGATGCCGCAGCAGCGTCCCGATATAGGTCAGCTTTTCAGGGCGGCTATAGTCTGAAAAAGCGCTAAGGCTTCCGGGTTGGCCAGCGCTTCCCTGTTCTTGACCGGACGCCCGTGGACGACCTCACGAACGGCCAGTTCGACGATCTTGCCGGATTTGGTGCGTGGAATATCGGCGACCGCAACGATTTTCGCCGGGACGTGGCGTGGTGAAGCGCCGGTGCGGATACGGCTTTTGATGGCGGCAATCAACGTGTCATCCAAGACGACACCTTCGGCAAGTCTCACGAACAGCACCACCCGGACATCATCGTCCCAATCCTGGCCGATGCACAGCGCTTCCAGCACCTCGTGCATCTTCTCAACCTGATTGTAGATTTCCGCCGTTCCGATGCGCACACCACCGGGGTTGAGGGTTGCGTCCGACCGCCCATGAATGATGAGGCCACCATGCGCGGTCCATTCGGCAAAATCGCCATGACACCATATGTTTTCGAAGCGCTCAAAATAAGCGGCGTGGTATTTCTCTCCGTCCGGGTCATTCCAGAACATCACCGGCTGGCAGGGGAAGGCTTTTGTGCAGACAAGTTCGCCTTTTTCACCGCCAACGGGCTTGCCTTCATCGTTCCAGATTTCGACGGCAAGGCCGAGACCCGGCCCCTGAATTTCACCGCGCCAGACGGGTTTGACGGGATTGCCCAAGACAAAGCAGGAAACGATGTCCGTGCCGCCGGAAATGGACGCGAGTTGCACGTCGCTTTTGATGCCGTCGTAGACAAACGAGAAGCCCTCCGGCGAGAGTGGCGATCCGGTGGAGGTTATCAAGCGCAAGGCTGATAGATCATGGCTGTTGGCTGGCGTTAGACCGGCTTTTCTCACGGCATCGATATATTTTGCCGATGTGCCGAAAATCGCAAACCCTTCCTGTGCGGCATAATCGAACAGCACATTGCCATCCGGTGCGAAGGGTGAACCATCGTAAAGGCAGAGCGTGGCACCCGATGCCAGACCGCTGACCAGCCAGTTCCACATCATCCAGCCACAGGTGGTGAAGTAAAAGAGCTTTTCACCCTCCTCCAGTTCACAATGAAAACGGTGTTCTTTTAGATGTTGCAGCAGCGTGCCACCGGCAGAATGCACGATGCATTTGGGAACGCCGGTGGTGCCGGACGAAAAGAGAATGTAGAGCGGATGCGCAAACGGCAGGCGCGTATAATACAGTTCTTGCGGCTCGAATGGCTTGATGAAATCGTCATAAGAGACAGCACCATCCGCTGCAACGATATTACCGGCATAGGGCACCAGCAACAGGGAAATGCCGAGTTTGTCGGCAACCGCCCGCGCCTTCTGCGTCACATCTTGCTTTTTGCCATTGTACCAATAGGCATCGCAGGAAATGAAAACCCTCGGTTCGATCTGGCCAAAACGATCCAGCACACCCTGCTCTCCGAAATCCGGTGAACAGGAAGACCAGACCGCGCCGAGTGACGTTGCCGCCAGCATCAGCGCGATGGTCTGCGGCATATTCGGCATCATCGCCGCGATGCGATCACCGGGTTGAATGCCCGACTTGCGGAACGCTTGTTGCAGACGGGAAACCTCATCGCGCAGCCTGTCCCACGACCAGCGATCCTGCACCTTGTCTTCACCGCGAAAGATCAGAGCGTCTTCCGGCCCCGTTCGGACCAGAAGATTTTCTGCGAAGTTGAGTTCAGCCTCGGGGAAGAAACGGGCGGCCAGCATGTCATCGCCATCAACCAGCACCCTTTCACCCTGGGTGCCTTTGACGTTGCAATAGGTCCAGACTGCGCTCCAGAAGCTTTCCCGTTCGTCCACCGACCACCGGTGAAACGAATCGTAGTTTTCAAAGGCCACATCGTAACGTTCAGCGCACCAGCGCATGAACTGCGTCATGGGCGAGTTGGCGATGCGCTCGGCAGAGGGAGCCCACAGCGGTTTCGTATCGTCCATCGGTGCCTCCTCCCTGCCCCGCGTTCGATCAACCTTTCGCAGCGGCGTGTTCATCACGCATCCGCTGAAGCTCGGTTCGCTTCGAGGCGATCGATGCGCAGATGACGCCGACCGTGACCATGGCGATGAGAATGGTGCAGATGGCGTTGATCTCAGGTGTCACGCCAAGGCGCACCTGCGAGTAAATCTTGATCGGCAAGGTCGTGGCACCCGGTCCTGTGGTGAAGCTGGCGATGACCAAATCATCCAGCGACAGCGAGAACGCCAGCATCCAACCCGCAACGACGGCGGGCAAAATGAGTGGCAGGGTGATGCGGAAGAAGGTTTTGACCGGTGGGCAACCCAGATCAAGGGCTGCTTCTTCCAGACTGCGATCAAACGTCAGCAGGCGTGATTGCACGACGATGGCCACGTAGCACATGGTGAAGGTGGTATGGGCAATTACCACCGTCCAGAAGCCGCGATCCACACCAATGGACACGAAGAGCAGCAGAAGCGACAGGCCGGTGATGACTTCCGGCATGACCAAAGGCGCATAGATCATGCCGGAAAACAGAATGCGGCCCGGAAAGCGGGTAAACCGCGTGAGCGACAAAGCTGCCAAGGTGCCGAGAATGGTGCCGATGGTTGCGCTGAGAAGTGCAACACGCACCGTGATCCATGCCGCGTCCATCAGGCCCTGATTGGACCACATGGACTTGTACCATTGCAGAGAAAAGCCGCCCCAGACCGTGACCAGTTTGGAGGCATTGAATGAATAGACCACCAGAATGATGATCGGAATATAGAGGAAGGCAAAGCAGAGGGTGAGAATGGTGGTGTCGAATTTGCCGCGTTTCATGGCTTACCCCACCTTCTTTTGCTGGTTCTGGAAGATGGCGATGGGAACGACGAGCAGGATCAGCAACAGCACGGCCACGGCAGATGCCAGCGGCCAATCGCGGTTGCCAAAAAACTCAGTCCACAGCGTTTTGCCGATCATCAGCGTTTGCGCGCCGCCCAGCAAATCTGGAATGACGAATTCGCCGGTAATCGGAATGAAGCAGATCATCGATCCGGCAATGACGCCTGGAAGAGACAACGGGAAGGTGATTTTCCAGAAGGCTTTCCACGGCGGGCAACCGAGATCGGCAGCGGCTTCCAGCAGTGTATTGTCCAGCTTTTCCAGCGCAGCATAAAGCGGCAGCACCATGAAGGGCAGGTAGGAATAAACCATGCCGATGAAAACGGAGGTCTCCGTGCGGAAAATATTCACCTGCTCATCCGGCCCCAAAAGGCCGATGGTCTGAAACAGTACGGTCAACAACCCTTCCGGCTTCAGAATACCAATCCACGCATAAACGCGGATGAGGAAGGACGTCCAGAAGGGCAGCACAACCAGCATCACCAGCATCGGCCGAATGGTGCTGGGCGCACGCGCCATGGCAAGTGCCATGGGATAACCGATCAGCAACAACAGGACCGTGGAGATCAGTGCGATCCGTAGCGAGGACAGATAGGCCTTCACATAAAGCGGGTCTTTGGTGAGGAAGAGATAGTTCTCGAAATCGAGTTGCGAGAAAAATTCGCCAATGCGGCTGAAGCCTTCGAACACCGGCACATAAGGCGGCATGGCGATGGCACTGTCCGACAGCGAGATTTTAACGATGATGAAAAATGGTGCCGCAAAGAACAGCGCCAGCCAAAGGTAGGGTACAGCAACGACCAGCCATCGCATCGGGCTTTGGCGGTTTTCAGGAGAGGATATTGCCACGGCTTTCTCCTTCTATCGTGTGAGGACCAGACCGGAATCGGCTTTCCAATTCAACCAGACCATATCCCCGAAGGTGATTGGCCGGTCGACAAGGCGAGAGACATTGGCTTGAGCGGCCCGCATGATACGGCCATCATCCAGCTTGACGATAAAAATCGAAAAATCGCCGAGATAACCGATATCCCAGACCTCACCGTGACCAACATTGATCGATGTGTCCGCAGGTGGATCGAGCGAAATGCGAACCTTCTCAGGCCTCACCGCAAAGGCCACCTTGTTGCCGGCAACGGCGGCGCAATCCTGTTCCACGGTTACGGCTAGGCCTTCGCAATCTAGCAGCACGGTTGCGGGCTTGCCTTCGCCGGGGCTGTTAGCTTTCACATCTGCATCGAAAATGTTGATGTCGCCGATAAAGTCCGCCACATATCGGCTGTTCGGCGCTTCATAGATTTCGGCGGGTGTCGCCACCTGCATGACGATGCCTTTGTCCATGACTGCGATGCGGTCTGACACTGTCATCGCTTCTTCCTGATCGTGCGTTACGATCAGGAACGTCAGGCCCAGCGTCTGTTGCAGGTCCATCAGTTCGAACTGGGTTTCCTCGCGCAGCTTCTTGTCCAGCGCGCCCAGAGGCTCATCCAGCAGCAGCACTTTGGGGCGCTTTGCCAGAGAACGGGCCAGCGCCACGCGCTGCCGCTGGCCACCGGACAGCTGGCTGGGTTTGCGTTTGGCAAATTCGGAAAGCTTCACCAGACGCAGCATTTCTTCAACGCGGCTGTTGATATCGGCTTTGGGCAAGTTGTCCTGCTCCAGACCGAAGGCAATGTTCTTTTCCACCGACATGTGCGGAAAAAGCGCATAGGACTGGAACATCATATTGGTGGGGCGCTTATAGGGCGGCACCCCGGAAATGTCCTTGCCCTGCAAGAGTATACGCCCGCTTGTCGGCTCTTCGAAACCGGCCAGCATCCGCATCAGCGTGGTCTTGCCGCAGCCGGAAGGACCGAGCAGGGAGAAGAATTCCCGCTCGTAAATATCCAGTGTCAGATTATCGACGGCGACGAAATCGCCAAATCTCTTGGTGACATTCTCGAAGCGGATGAATGGAACCGAATCTGGCTCAGTCCATGGTGAGAATTTGCGTTTTACCGGACCCAGAGATTTCGCCATGTACTACCCCATCTTCTTTTCTTATAGAGCTGAACGAGAAAGGGGCAGAAGTTTCCAACTGCCCCTTTTTAAAAGCCCGGTCAGCTGCCCGTTTTTATCTGGGTCCAGACGCGGTTCAGAACGCGCTGTTCTTTTGGCCCGTAAGGCGAAATGGTGAAGAGCTTCTTCATTGTCTCAGGCGCTGGATAAACACCCGGATTCTTGACAACAGCCTCGTCCATCACCGATTGCGACGCCAGATTGCCGTTGGCGTATTGCACATAGTCGGAAGCCTTGGCGGCCACGTCAGGCTTCATCATGAAATTGATGAAGGCATGTGCCTCCTCGACATTCTTGGCATCCGCCGGAATGGCGAAGGAATCCATCCAGATGTAAGTGCCTTCCTTGGGGATGACATAGTTAACTTCGACGCCGTTCTTGGCCTCTTCAGCACGGGTTTTGGCCTGAAGAATATCACCCGACCAGCCGATGGTGATGCAGCTATCGCCATTGGCAAGCTCATCGATATAGGCAGACGAGTTGAAGGTTTTCACAGAAGGACGGATTTTCTGATAAACCTCACCGCCCGCTTCCAGATCGGCAGTTTCCTTGCTGTCCGGGTTCTTGCCAAGATAGTTCATGGCAATGGCGAAGGTTTCGTCGGACGCGTCGAGAATGTTGATGCCGCAGGATTTCAGCTTCTCTGCGTTTTCTGGCTTGAACAGAATGTCCCAGCTATCGACCGGCACATCGCCCAGAGCGGCCTTGATCTTGGCGACGTTATAGCCAATGCCCGTGGTGCCCCACATATAGTTGACGGCATATTCGTTGCCGGGGTCATACTTGGACAGGCGCTCGGTGATCTCAGGCCACATGTTCTTGAGGTTCGGCAGCTTGGATTTATCCAACTTCTGGTAAACACCCGCCTGAATTTGCCGCGCCAGGAACGGCGACGTGGGTGCGACCACATCATAACCGGAATTGCCGGCCAGCAATTTGGTCTCAAGCACCTCGTTGCCGTCGTAGACGTCGTAAACAACCTTAATGCCGGTTTCCTTGGTGAATTCTTCCAGAAGGACGGGATCGATATAGTCGGACCAGTTATAAACGTGGACGACCTTTTCCTGCGCAAAAGCGGTGCCAGCAGCCAAAGCCGCAGTAACAACGGCCAGACTGAAACGAAGCGAACGATACTTCATGATATCTCCTGTTTTGACGCGCAGTGGGAAAAGCGCGTGAACCCCTTGTTTTGGCAGAGACTAGAAAGGAAAAGTTGCGGCGGCAAGCAGGAAATGTTTGCAAAGTCAGTTTCAAACAATTGTGTTCACGACCTTTATTGAAAATCGAAAACGCTAAGCCCCGTTACCATTTCATCCAGACCCAGCGGACGCGTCAAAGGTGCCTCTGCTCGCGACAGACAGCCCTGCCTCTCACACAGCCGACAGGATGGGCCGATGGCGATGCTTGCGGCTCTCACACCGATCACATCACCGTAAACTGTCTCCTTCGCGTGCGAGGTTTCGCAGGCAACCATGACAGCCGTGCGACGGATGCGCTCCGCGAAACCGGCCTGTGGACCTTCCAGCGTGCGCGCGAGCGTCAGATACGCGCCGCCATCCGGCATTTCGACCTGCTCGACAAAAACATGTCCGGGTTGAGAAAAAGCGGCATGAACATTCAGCTTGGGACAGAGCCCGCCAAAGCGCGCTTGCGGAAAGCCCAGCGTACCGCTCTTGCGAAAACGATTTCCGGCATTGTCTATCTCCATCAAAAAGAAGGGGATGCCAGCGGCACCGGGGCGCGTCAGTGTCACGAGGCGGTTTGCCGCCTGTTCAAAGGACACGTTGAAGCGCCCACGGATAATATCGATGTCGTAACGGGCGCGCTGCGCCGCAGAAAGGTAGGCCGCATAGGGCATCATCACGGCATGTGCGGCGTATCGTGCAAGCTCGAAACGGGCGATGCGTTTTGCTTCTTCACTGGACAGTGCAAGGTCTTGCAGCTCGGCGCCGATTTCCTCCGTCAGCGCCAGAAGACAGGCCTCCATCGCCATTTCCCGCAACTGGTCCTGCTGCGACAGGCGCTCGGACAGGAACAACCGCATGGAATGCCGGTCGTATCGCCTGCGCAGGTTGGGCATGGCGTGGACCGGCATGGAGCGCACGACGATGCCGTGATTTTTCTGAAGCCAACCTCTCAGCGCACCAGCCAGATCATCTCCCGGTGCCAGCTTGGCATGGAAGGCTTCTGCTGCCGCATCCAGCTGCGCAAAATATGCAGGTCTGCGCTCGAAGACTTCCCGCACCTCGTCAATCGGCAGACGCGCTGCGGACAACGTGGTCTGGTGCCCCTCCCGCGCCAAAAGGTCGGAAAGATCGCTCAGCCGCTGCGCCTGTTCTTTATAGGCGCGGTAAAGCTTGGCAATGCCGCTTGCCGCATTCGGTGCGACTTCCGCCACGTCTACAAGCTCGTGGCCCGGCGGCACTTCACCGGCCAGCAGCGGGTCTGCGAAGACCTCGCGCAACTCGCTGGCAACACCATTGCTTTCGCCCTGCAAGTCATCCAGATCGACCTTATAAACCGACGCCAGTTTCAGCAGCAACTGAACCGTCAGCGGACGCTGGTTGCGCTCAATCAGATTGAGATAGGACGGCGAGATCGACAAAGCATCGGCCATAGCCGTCTGCGTTAGCCCCAGCCCGTTGCGCACGCGCCGAACACGCGGCCCCGCAAAAATCTTGCTTTCTGCCAAATCCACCTCCCTTTGACAAAATTAACACAGATGTCCTGTGCTTCTGCTTTTACAAAATTTACATTTTTACAAATCCACACTGTCAAAGACCATACAGCCTAACCTCTTTCAAGTCACTGATTTTCCTTTTTCTATGGCGCATCCGAACCATAAACTGTAAATTTAGTGACATGAGATTGCGCTTTTCGATGGAGTGAAGAAAAGCCAATTGTTTCCAGATCACACAAGGGAGAGAGATGTGACTGATTTTTACAAACTGGTTCCCGGCGCACCACAAGGCCGTTTCGATGGCGTTCAGCGCACCTATACGGCGGCAGACGTGCAGAAACTGCGTGGCTCTGTGGAAATCCGCCATTCGCTGGCGGAAATGGGCGCGAACCGGCTGTGGCAACTCATCAATGAGGAGAGCTACATCAATGCGCTTGGCGCTCTTTCCGGCAATCAGGCCATGCAGATGGTACGCGCTGGACTGAAGGCGATCTACCTTTCCGGCTGGCAGGTTGCGGCAGATGCCAACACCGCCTCGGCCATGTACCCGGACCAGTCGCTTTATCCCGCCAACGCCGCTCCGGAACTGGCAAAGCGCATCAACAAGACGTTGCAGCGCGCTGACCAGATCGAAACTGCCGAAGGCAATGGCCTGTCCGTCGATACGTGGTTTGCGCCCATCGTTGCGGATGCGGAGGCCGGTTTCGGAGGCCCGCTCAACGCCTTTGAAATCATGAAAGCCTTTATCGAGGCAGGTGCTGCGGGCGTTCATTATGAGGACCAGTTGGCGTCTGAAAAGAAGTGCGGCCATCTGGGCGGCAAGGTTCTGATCCCGACAGCGGCGCATATCCGCAATCTGACGGCGGCACGTCTTGCAGCAGACGTCATGGGCACACCCACGCTGGTCATCGCCCGCACCGATGCTGAAGCCGCCAAGCTTTTGACCTCAGACATCGACGAGCGCGATCAGCCGTTTGTGGATTATGAGGCAGGCCGCACGGTCGAGGGTTTTTATCAGGTCAAAAACGGGCTGGAACCCTGCATCGCCCGCGCCAATGCTTACGCGCCCTATTGCGATCTCATCTGGTGCGAGACATCCAAGCCGGATCTGGAGCAGGCGCGCAGGTTTGCGGAAGGCGTGCATAAGGTGCATCCCGGCAAGAAGCTGGCTTACAACTGCTCGCCATCCTTCAACTGGAAAAAACATCTGGATGACGCGACCATTGCCAAGTTCCAGCGCGAGCTAGGTGCCATGGGCTACAAGTTCCAGTTCATCACACTTGCCGGGTTCCACCAACTCAACTACGGCATGTTCGAACTGGCACGTGGGTATAAGGACCGGCAGATGGCCGCCTATTCGGAACTTCAGGAAGCGGAATTCGCAGCCGAAATCAACGGGTACACCGCAACCAAACATCAGCGCGAAGTCGGCACCGGCTATTTCGATGCGGTTTCCGTCGCCATTTCCGGCGGCACGTCATCGACCACGGCCATGAAAGAATCGACCGAACACGACCAGTTCCGCCCTGCTGCGGAGTAACGAGCATGTCGCGCAAAAGTGCGCAGCGGTTTTGCGATAACGACATGCGGCAAACAAAAACTTCCAATCCATTGAACGGAGGAAAAACAATGGCTTCGATTTCGAGAGTAAGAGAACGCACCGAGGAACAATCCTCTGCCATGACGCAGGAACAGCAAAGCGCCATCCGCATGCTGGCCAATGATCTGCACCGCCTCAATCAAGCGGTCATGAATGCGGTTGAAGCAGGCGTGTCGGTCGAACTCGTTCGCTCCGCCCGCCACCACGGCGGAGACGGCAACTGGGGAGACTTGATGATCCCGGTTATTGTCGCGCAGGGCAAGGCAGCTGCATGATCGCAGTCTCAAGCCGGACGGTTATGCCGTCTGGTTTACTGACCTGATCGGCGAGATCAGAACCACAGCACGAGGAAAGCAGCAAGAGCGCCAGCCGAAATCAGGCTCAGGCGGAAGGCATAAAGGGCATTGTCATTCGCGGTGCGGGCGATAGCGACGGCACTGGCGCGTTTTCTGGACATCATCATGAGCGGCTTCCTGACGAGAAACATAACCGTTCGATGCCGGGTTCCGGCGTCCAGCGGGACATCATGTGACAACTTTCGTTGTGCTGGCATTCGGTCAGCATGACTCCACGTCTCTTAACAAGGCCTTAAGAGATTGGTGCTTTACGCAGATTCTCCGCAGGCGTGACCGGATGCCCATGCCCACTGGAAATTATAGCCGCCAAGCCAGCCGGTCACGTCCACGCATTCGCCGACGAAATAAAGGCCCGGCACGTTTTTGGCCTGCATCGATTTGGAATCGAGATGGGTGGTATCGACGCCGCCCAAGGTCACCTCTGCGGTGCGATAGCCTTCAGAGCCGGACGGTTTGATCTGCCAGTCCTGGACGGCTGCGGCGAGTGCCGTGAGTGCCTTGTCGGAGAGATCGGCCAGATGGCTCGAGATGCCGGATTGCTCAACGATATGCTGCGCCAATCGCTTTGGCAAAATCTCGCCAAGTGCTGTTTGTGCGGATTGCCGGCCATTCGTCTTTTTGGCCGCTTTGAGATGCTCGACAATATCCAGATCAGGCTCGAGCTTCAGGCGGATGCTATCGCCCTCGCGCCAATAGGACGAGATTTGCAGGATGGAGGGGCCGCTCAGGCCGCGATGGGTGAAAAGCAGCGCTTCACGGAAGGACGTTTTGCCATGCGAAAGCTCGGCAGGCACGGCGACGCCGGAGAGAGGGGCGATCTTTTCCAGCTGCGTCGGCTCCAGCGTCAGCGGCACGAGACCGGGCCGCGTTTCCACGATGGGCAGGCCGAATTGCTCGGCGATGCGATAGGCAAAACCAGTCGCGCCCATTTTTGGAATGGATTTCCCACCTGTGGCGATGACGAGGCTTTCCGCTTCAATGACACCCGCCGAGGTCGTAACGCGATAACCGCCGGTTGGAATGGGCTCCACCGTGGAGATGTCCGTGGAGAGTTTCAATTTGGCGCCGACGGCCTTCATCTCCTCCAGCAGCAGGCGAATGATGTCCTTGGCGCTGTCGTCGCAGAAAAGCTGACCCAGCGCTTTTTCATGAAATGCGATGCGGTATTTTTCGACAAGGGCGATGAAATCCTTCGGCGTGTAGCGCGCCAAAGCCGATTTGGCGAAATGTGGATTGCTGGACAGGTAGTTCTTCGGCCCGGCATGGACATTGGTAAAGTTGCAGCGCCCACCGCCGGAAATGCGGATTTTCTCGCCTGGTGCCTTGGCATGATCCACCACGATGACGGAACGCCCACGCTGACCGGCGCGGATGGCGCACATCATTCCTGCCGCCCCTGCGCCCAATATCAGCACATTACATTTTTCCGTCATGGAATATCCCTAGTTTCCGTACACTTCCTCTTTTCGAAGTCAGGCTCGTTGTCAATGGCGCTTTCCCCTCTCGCCAATTATCAAAGTCTGTTTATGATGGCCCCATTCGCAACACACACCCGGTGATTTATGTCCCCCAAGAAAACCATGCTCCGTCCGAAAAAACCGGCAAACATGGCAAAAAAGATTCCCGTAGACGTTTCTTCGACACGCGGCTGCTCCTCCTGGCGGGAGGCGGCACAATGGCTGAAAGCACGCGGCATCGAGGATATTGAGTGCATTACCCCCGACCTTGCAGGCGTTCCACGCGGCAAGATGATGCCGACCTCGAAGTTCACGGGCGACACGTCGCTTGCCCTGCCGTCTGCGCTTTATCGCCACACGATTTCTGGCGAATATCCCGATGAGACCGCGAACTTCCGGTATGAGCCGCGCGATAGCGATCTGAAGCTGGTTCCAGACCTTTCCACGCTCTGCGTCGTGCCTTGGGAAAGCGATCCCACTGCGCAAGTCATCTGCGATGTGGTGGATCAGGAAGGCGCATTCGTTCCCTATACGCCGCGCAACGTTTTGAGAAACGTGCTTGATCTCTACAAGGAAAAGGGCTGGAAGCCGGTCGTAGCACCAGAAATCGAGTTCTATCTCGTTGCCATGAATGATGACCCGGATTACCCGCTGCACCCGCCAAAGGGTCGTTCCGGTCGGTCCATCGTCGGTGGGCAAAGCTATTCGATTGCCGGCATTAACGAATTCGACGAGTTGATCGACGATATTTATCATTTCTCGGAAAAGCAGGGTCTTGAGATCGACACCCTCATTCACGAGGAAGGTCCGGCCCAGCTTGAAATCAACCTGCGCCATGGCGATCCGATCGAGCTTGCCGATCAGGTTTTCCTGTTCAAACGCACCATTCGCGAAGCGGCGCTGAAGCATGGCATCTATGCCACCTTTATGGCAAAGCCCATGCAGGGCATGCCGGGTTCGGCCATGCACATTCACCAGTCGGTCGTGGATATCGAAACCGGGGCGAATGTGTTTTCCAACAAGGATGGCAGCCCTTCCAAGGAGTTCTTCTCCTTTGTGGGCGGTATGCAGCGTTATGTGCCGAATGCGCTGGTGATGCTAGCGCCTTACGTCAATTCCTATCGTCGCCTGACGCCGGACATGGCTTGCCCGGTCAACAATGCCTGGGGTTATGACAACCGGACCACCGCGTTCCGCGTGCCGATTTCCGGCCCGTCTGCTCGACGCGTTGAAAACCGCCTGCCCAGTTCCGATGCCAACCCTTACCTTGCCATCGCAGCCTCACTGGCCTGCGGCTGGCTCGGCATCATGAACAATATCGAACCGACCGAACCAACCTATGAAACCGCAAACGAAGGCTCCATCGAACTGCCACGCGGTTTGCTGGAAGCTGTGGCTCTGCTGGAAGGCGAACCGGAACTTGCGCGGGTATTTGGCACCGAATTCGTGGGTCTTTACTCGGGCCTGAAGCGCGGCGAGTTCGAGACTTTCATGCAGGTTATCAGCCCGTGGGAACGGGAATTCCTGCTGCTGAACGTATGAGGAACCGCGCATGACATGGCAAAGCCCGATAGCGCCGGGCATTTCCTGGTATCAGGACAGTGTTGGGGCAAGGCCGCAATATCCGGCGATGGATGGTTCACGCACGGTGGATGTCGCCATTATCGGCGGCGGCTTCACCGGGCTGCAAGCCGCATACACTCTGGCCAAGGCCGGCGTATCCGTGACGCTCATCGAGGGATATCGTTTCGGAGACGGTGCGTCTGGCCGCAATGGCGGGCAGTTCGGCACCGGCCAGCGGGCATGGCCGGATGATCTGGAAAAGGACATCGGCTTTGAGCATTCAAAAGCGCTGTTCGATATTGCGGAAAGTGCAAAGCACTACGTGCTGGACTTTGCCCGTGAACACGCCATCGACATGGATTTTCTGCCCGGACAACTGAACGTCCTGCACAAACAGAGTTACGAGAAGGACTACCGCAAAAGCGTCGAGGCCATGACCAGCCGCTACGGTTATAGCCAAGTCTCTTTTATGGAGAAGGCCGAAACGGCGGAACGGCTTGGCTCCGACCATTATCATTTCGGCGTTCGTGATACCGGCACCGGCCATATTCATCCGCTAAAGCTCATCATCGGGCTGGCCAAGGCAGCGCGGGATGCGGGTGCGCACATCTTTGAAATGACGCCTGCGACATCGATCAAACAGACCAGCGGCAAGACGCTGATCGAGACGTCATCCGGTACCATCACCGCCAATCGCGTGTTGATTGCGACCAATGCCTATATCGGCAATCTGGAGCCGGTGACGGCAGCCCACGTCATGCCCATCCGCTCCTTCATCGGCGCAACCATGCCGTTGGACGATTTTCCGGCCATCATTCCCGGAAAAGAAGCCGTTGCGGACAGTCGTTTCGTGGTGCGTTATTTCCGCAAGACGCCGGATAACCGCCTGCTGTTTGGCGGCCGCGAGGCCTACACGGCGGATTCGCCACGCGACATTTCCAAGCATATCCGCAAGCAGATTGCCGAAATCTATCCGGCCTTGCAGAACATCGAAATGACCCATGCCTGGGGTGGCTCCGTCGGCATAACGTTGAACCGGCAACCCTTCGTGCGTGAAGTCATGCCGGGCGTCCTGTCCATCGGCGGATATTCCGGCCATGGCGTGATGCTGTCCAATTATTGCGGTAAGCTTTATGCGGAAATGGTCATCAACAAGGAAAATGCACTTGAGCAGTTTTCCTCGCTGGATATACCGTCCTTTCCGGGTGGAGCAACGTTACGCGCACCGCTGCTGTTTCTGGCGCTTTCATGGTACGCATTGCGTGACAGGTTCTGATTGAGGCAGGCAAAGTAAATGCTTATAAAACATGCTCTAACAGAGCAGAAACAATGCCTTATCAGCAAAAATCATAATTTCGCACAACAAGTCTGGCATTTTTAAATCGATTAGATTATGGATGCCTCCAACACCTAAAGATCGAGAGAATCGGTATGAGCAGTCAAATCATTCCAGTCGAGCCCTTCGATTGCGTCGTCTTCGGCGGCACTGGCGATCTGGCAGAGCGCAAGCTTTTGCCAGCACTTTATCACCGTCAGGTGGAAAACCAGTTGTCCGAACCAACGCGCATTATTGGTGCTTCCCGTTCGGTAATGACCCATGACGAGTACCGCAAATTCGCGCAGGATGCCCTCAAGGAACACTTGAAGGCCGGCGAATATGACGATGCGCAGGTCGCGACATTCTGCGCCCGTCTGTTTTATATTCCGGTCGATGCAAAGTCCGACGGTGGTTGGGATCAGCTCAAGAAGCTGCTGGACGAAGGCAAGGACCGCATCCGCGCCTTTTATCTGGCCGTTGCCCCTGGCATTTTCGGCGATATCGCCTTCAAGATTCGCGACCACAAGCTGATCACCAAATCCACGCGTATCGTCGTGGAAAAGCCGATTGGCCGCGATCTGGCGTCTGCGCTGGAGCTCAACGACACGCTGGGCAACGTCTTCAAGGAAGAGCAGATATTCCGTATCGACCACTATCTCGGCAAGGAAACCGTGCAGAACTTGATGGTTCTGCGCTTCGCCAACGCGCTTTATGAGCCGTTGTGGAACTCCGCGCATATCGACCATGTACAGATTACCGTTGCTGAATCCGTTGGCCTCGAAGGCCGCGCTGGATATTACGACAAAGCCGGTGCGCTGCGCGATATGGTGCAGAACCATATTCTCCAGCTTTTGTGCCTCGTTGCCATGGAACCTCCATCTTCCATGAATGCAGAAGCGGTGCGCGATGAAAAGCTTAAGGTGCTGCGCGCCTTGAAGCCGATCAACGACAGCAATGTCGAGAAGAACACCGTTCGCGGTCAGTACCGTGCTGGCGCTTCTGCGGGTGGGCCGGTCAAGGGTTATCTGGAAGAGCTGGAAGGCGGCGTTTCCAACACAGAAACCTTCGTTGCCATCAAGGCAGAAATCGCCAACTGGCGCTGGGCAGGCGTGCCTTTCTACATTCGCACAGGCAAGCGCCTCGCGACCCGCGTTTCGGAAATCGTCGTGACCTTCAAACAAATTCCGCATTCGATTTTCGATGATGCGGCGGGCAAGGTTGAAGCCAACAAGCTGGTCATTCGCCTGCAACCGGATGAAGGCGTCAAACAATCGCTTCTCATCAAGGATCCAGGTCCGGGCGGAATGCGTCTTCGTCAGGTGTCGCTGGATATGAGCTTTGCGCAGGCGTTTGCCGTGCGTAGCCCGGATGCCTATGAACGCCTGTTGATGGACACCATCCGCTCCAATCAGACGCTGTTCATGCGCCGCGATGAAGTGGAAGCCGCATGGAAGTGGGTCGATCCTATCCTGAAAAGCTGGGAAACCGTGGGGCAGAACGTTCAGGGTTATACCTCTGGCACATGGGGTCCGAGCGGCGCGATTGCACTGATTGAACGTGATGGGCGCACCTGGCACGAAGCTGACTGAGGAGAAATGCAGATGGACGCACAGATGCATGTCTTCACAAATGGCCCGGAACTGGCGGAAAAGCTGGCAACGGATGTAGCCGAGCGTTTGAGCAGCGCGGTTGCGGAACGCGGAACGGCAAGCATTGCCGTTTCTGGCGGTTCCACACCGAAGGTGTTTTTTCAGGCGCTTTCAAAACATGAGCTGGACTGGAAAAACATCAGCGTGACGCTGGTGGACGAACGGTTCGTACCAGCGGATAATGACCGCTCGAACCACAAGCTGGTGGCTGATAATCTGCTGCAAAATGCTGCAAAGGACGCGTATTTCGTGCCTCTTTACCAGCCTTTCGCGGCGGTAGACGATGCGGCCACGCTGGCGACCGTCAAGACCGAAGCGATCTGCGATCCGTTCGACGTGGTTATTCTCGGCATGGGAACGGACGGCCATACGGCCTCGTTCTTCCCCGGCGGCGATAACCTCGAAGAAGCGCTCGACCTTGATGAGCCGCGTGCGGTTTTGCCGATGGTTGCCGAAACAGCGGGTGAAGACAGGCTGACGTTCAATCTTTCAGCCCTTCACGATGCAGTTTTTCTGGTGCTGCACATCGAAGGTGCGGCCAAGAAAGAGACGCTCGAAAAGGCGCAGGCCGATCTGGACGAGGAAGACATGCCCGTGCGCGCGGTGCTGAACCGGGCGGATTCGCAGGTGAATATTTACTGGGCACCTTAACCTCTCCCGCTTTGCGATGGAGATTTTGCTGAGTGCTTTAACAGCAACATGATCGTCGGCCCCGATGTTCCCGAACGGCGGCCGACGTTCAATAGAAGGACAGGATGAACGCCTATGGCTGCCGATTCACGCATTCAGGCTATCACAGCCCGTATCGTCGAACGCTCGAAACCGCGCCGTGAGATTTATCTCGAACGGCTCCGGCTTCAAGTCTCCAAGGGTGTGCATCGTTCGACACTGTCCTGCGGAAATCTTGCACACGGATTTGCCGTCTGTTCCCCCGCCGACAAGGATATTCTTGCCGGCGACCGGGTTCCCAATCTTGGCATCATCACTGCCTATAACGATATGCTGTCCGCCCACCAGCCCTATGAGACTTACCCCACGATCATTCGCGAAGCCGCAAAACAAGCGGGTGGTATCGCGCAGGTGGCAGGTGCGGTTCCCGCGATGTGCGATGGCGTAACGCAGGGCCAGCCGGGCATGGAGCTTTCGCTGTTTTCCCGCGATGCAATCGCTATGGCCGCCGGTATCGGTCTTTCGCACAATATGTTCGATTCAGCTGTTTACCTCGGCGTTTGCGACAAGATCATTCCCGGTCTCGTTATTGCAGCGCTGTCGTTTGGCCACCTGCCGGCCGTTTTCATTCCGGCTGGGCCGATGACCACAGGCCTGCCAAATGATGAAAAGTCGCGCATCCGCCAGCTCTATGCCGAAGGCAAGGTTGGCCGCGCCGAGTTGCTGGAAGCCGAGTCGAAATCCTATCACGGCCCCGGCACCTGCACCTTCTACGGCACCGCCAACTCCAACCAGATGCTGATGGAAATCATGGGTTTCCACATGCCCGGCACATCCTTCATCAACCCCAACACGCCACTGCGTGATGCGATGACCCGCGAGGCGACCAAACGGGCGCTGGCGATCACTGCGCAGGGCAACGAGTTTACGCCTGCGGGCGAAATGATCGATGAGCGTTCCGTGGTCAACGGCGTCGTTGGCCTGCACGCCACCGGCGGCTCCACCAACCACACCATGCACCTGATTGCCATGGCGCGTGCGGCGGGCATTATCCTGACAT
The DNA here is from genome assembly GCF_033957765.2 of Agrobacterium sp. rho-13.3. NCBI lineage: Bacteria > Pseudomonadati > Pseudomonadota > Alphaproteobacteria > Hyphomicrobiales > Rhizobiaceae > Agrobacterium > Agrobacterium sp. rho-13.3. The sequence goes on along the minus strand of NZ_CP192774.1, from coordinate 264,807 downwards.
GGCAGGATATTTCCGACCTCTCCGACACGGTGCCGCTTCTGGCGCGCGTTTATCCGAACGGTCTTGCGGACGTGAACCACTTCCACGCGGCTGGGGGCATGGGCTTCCTGATCAAGCAGCTTCTGAAGCAGGGCTTCGTGCATGATGATGTGCGCACCGTGTTCGGCCACGGTCTTGAGGCATACACCATCGATGCAAAGCTGGGTGAAGAAGGCAATGTCGTTCGCAGCCCCTCGCCCGAGGAAAGCCATGACCCGAAGGTTCTGGCGCAGATCGAAACACCATTCCAGCCAACCGGCGGCCTGAAAATGCTGGTGGGAAATGTCGGCAAAGCGGTTATCAAGATTTCTGCCGTCAAGCCGGAACGCCACATCATCGAAGCCCCTGCCCTCGTCTTCCACGATCAGCAGGAACTTCAGGATGCGTTCAAGGATGGCAAGCTGAACCGCGATTTTATCGCTGTCGTGCGCTTCCAAGGTCCGAAGGCCTGTGGAATGCCGGAACTGCACCGCCTCACCCCGCCGCTCGGCGTGTTGCAGGACCGTGGTTTCAAGGTGGCGCTGGTGACCGACGGGCGCATGTCCGGTGCTTCAGGCAAGGTGCCTGCGGCAATTCACGTCACACCGGAAGCCTGCGATGGCGGACCGATCTCGCTCATCCGCGATGGCGATATCGTGCGGCTGGATGCCATTTCCGGCACGCTGGAAATTCTGGTGTCGGCAGCGGAGCTTTCCAAGCGTGAGCCTGCACGAGCAGACCTTTCGCACAATGAGTGGGGCATGGGCCGCGAGTTGTTCGCGCCGTTCCGCCGCAATGTCGGCACTGCCGACCATGGCGCGAGCGTCTTCCACTGAATGAGATAGACTGACAAAAAAGGCCGCGTTTCAAATGAAATGCGGCCTTTTTGTTTGAACAGTGGAATTACCAGCTGCGAATGTCGAGCTTGCGGTCGCGGTGCGCGGGATGCGTGCTGAACACGAAGATACGATCCATATCCTTCTGGGTCAGCAAGCGCAGAAAGCGGACCTGAATGGTGTTATTGGGATGCACCTTCATCAGCATACAACCGATCTTGGTGATGCGGGCATCGGGAATATCGAGATAGAATTGCTGTGGCAGGTTATATTGCGTCAGCAGCGCCAGAACGGCCTCGGATTGAGAAATCTTGATCACATCGCAACGCCGTGCCGCCATATTCATCACGGCTTTTTCAGTGTACTCGATGCGCGCTGCATTCATCGTATCTTCCATGCGGAACCGCGCTTCGCGGTCATACATGAAGGATTCTTCCCTGCTGAAATAGGTGGGTTTGCCGATGTCTGCGCGGACGTTCACTGGAGAAATCCTCTTTCCGTTTTTCAAGGAAAAAGACTAGCCAGAAGTCATTAAGAATTTCTCTCTGCGTTTCGATATGGAACACATGCGAAATCTGGCTGCGCATTTCGGCAGGGTTGTATCGATGGCATGGCACCATCATTGCCAAGCCTTTGTTATCTATCGATTTTAACGCGAATGAACAAGCAACGGAGAATTCAAACGGCCTCTTTTTATGGTTAAGAGACCGTTAAAAATCCATTTTTAGCGGCGATAAGTCCGACCTTCCGCATCAAAGAGATGCAGCTTTTGGGACGGCGCGGAGAAGCGAAGAACCTGACCTTTTTTGACCTGGGCGATACCGGGGATTTTGACGATGATCGGCTCCTGTCCCGCCGGTGCTTCCAGATACAGCAACGTCACCTCGCCCAACGCTTCCACGATGGAAACCTTGCCCTCGAAAAGATAGTCATCGCCGGTGGCAATCGACAGATCTTCCGGGCGCACGCCAAAGGATGCCGCCTTGCCCTCTTCGCCAGAAGGCGTGGCAATATCGACCGACAACGTCTTGCCGTCGGCGAGTTCGATGGCGGTTTGCGCGCCTGTGCCTCTGACCTTCGCAGCGATGATGTTCATGGCGGGCGAACCGATGAACTGTGCAACAAACAGGTTGGTCGGATTTTCATAAAGCTCCAACGGTGGCCCAACCTGTTCGACATGCCCGCCATTCAGAACAACGATACGGTCAGCCAGCGTCATGGCTTCGACCTGATCGTGCGTGACATAAATCATCGTCGTATCTGCCATCTGTTCGCCGAGCTTGGCGATTTCGATGCGGGTGGCGACACGAAGCGCGGCATCAAGGTTCGACAAGGGTTCATCGAACAGGAAGACCTTGGGATTGCGGCAGATGGCGCGACCGATGGCAACGCGCTGGCGCTGACCACCGGAGAGTGCTTTCGGCAGGCGCTCCAGATATTGCGTCAATTGCAGAATCTCGGCAGCGGCGCGAACGCGTCGATCGATTTCCTGCTTGTTTTCTTTGGCGATCTTCATGCCGAAGGCCATGTTGTCGTAAACCGTCATATGCGGATAAAGCGCATAGGACTGGAACACCATGGCGATACCCCGCCGCGAGGGTGGGATTTCGTTCACCAACTGCCCGTCAATATACATCTCCCCGCCGGTGATCTCCTCAAGCCCGGCAATCATCCGCAAAAGCGTGGACTTGCCGCAGCCGGAGGGGCCGACGAAAACGATGAATTCGCCCTGTTTGATATCCAGATCAATGCCGTGCAGGACTTTGACCTGTCCGTAGGATTTGCGAATATCTTTAAGAATAAGGCCAGTCATGTGGTGTTCCTCCCAATGCTCTCAGGGTAACGGCTTTTTAGGCGTAACGGGCAAAGAATGCGCCCCATGCCGGTAGCTCAACTGTGTTGCCGCTCAAACGTGCCGAGAAGCCATGGCCTTCCAGAACCAGCCAATTGCCTTCTGGCAATGTGGCAATGGATGGCTCTGCGGAAAGGTTGAACAGGCAAAGCACGGTCTCGTTGCCCAGCGTGCGGGTGTAGCTCGAAACATTGCCGTCGACAGGCTGGAACTCGATGCCGCCCTTGGCAAAGGCTGGATGCTGCTTTCTAAACGTCAGGAAGCGGCGGTAATGTTCCAGAACGGATGCGTCATTGCCCTGCTGGGCGCTGACGGCGCGTTGCTTGTGTTCAGCAGGGATGGGCAGCCATGTTTTTTCAGAGGTCGAGAAACCGGCCTGCGCGTGGCCTGCATCCCACACCATCGGCGTGCGGCAACCGTCACGGCCCTTGAATTCCGGCCAGAACTGAATGCCATAAGGGTCTTGCAAATCCTCAAAGGCGATATCGGCTTCGGTCAAGCCAAGCTCTTCGCCCTCGTAGATGCAGACGGAGCCGCGCTGCGTCATCAACAGCGCTGAAAGAACCTTGGCGAAAGCGTCCTTGTCTTCCACCACATCGCCCCAGCGACTGACATGGCGCACAACGTCGTGGTTGGAGAAGGCCCAGCAGGCCCAACCTTCCGGTGCTGCGCGGGCGAAATCCGCCTGCACATCGGCAATGCGCTGCGGGGTCAGTGCATCGGGCGCCAGAAACTCGAAGGCGTAGCACATCTGCATCTTGTCATCGCCGGAGGTATATTCACCAACGATTTCAAGGCCACGCTGGCTGTCACCCACTTCGCCTACAGCTGCGATATCCGGGAATTCGTCCAGTACGGCGCGGAATCGCTTGAGGAACGCAATATTTTCCGGGCGGTTCTTGTCGTAGATGTGCTCCTGGAAGTTATAGGGGTTCACGGCGGGAGCCGTGGAGGCATTGCGGCGTTCCGGGGCCAGCGCCGGGTTATCGCGCAGTTCCTTGTCGTGGAAGTAGAAGTTGATGGTATCCAGACGGAATCCATCAACACCGCGCTTCAGCCAGAAGCGGGTGGCGCTCAACAACTCCTCCTGAACCTCTGGATTGTGAAGGTTCAGGTCCGGCTGCGAGGTGAGGAAGTTGTGCATGAAATATTGCATGCGGGTCGGATCCCACTGCCAGCCGGAACCGCCGAAGATCGACAGCCAGTTGTTGGGCGGTGTGCCATCCGGCTTTGCATCGCTCCACACATACCAGTCTGCTTTCGGGTTCTGACGGCTGGACCGGCTTTCCACAAACCATGGATGCTGGTCGGATGTGTGCGACAGAACCAGATCGATCATCACACGAACGCCGAGGCGGTGCGCTTCGGCAATCAGTCCATCGAAATCCGCCAGCGTGCCGAACATCGGGTCGACATCGACGTAGTTGGACACGTCGTAACCAAAATCCTTCATCGGTGAGGTGAAGAAGGGCGAAATCCAGATCGCATCCGCGCCGAGATTGGCAATGTGTTCCAGACGGGACGTGATGCCCTTCAGGTCGCCAATGCCATCGCCATTGGAATCCTGATAGGAGCGCGGATAGATCTGGTAGATCACGGCACCGCGCCACCAATCCTTGTTGGGGACGAGAGCGGAAGAGGTCATGGTGGCATCCTGTGTAGTATGGGCATTCATGGTGTATCAGCCTCCCTTGACGGAGCCGGTCAAAAGGCCACGCACAAGGTAACGTTGGAGAGCGAAGAAAACGCAGAGCGGCACGACGATGGTGACGAAGGCCGATGCGGTGAGGATTTCCCAATTGCCGCCGCGTGAGCCCAGCAGCGCGTTGAGCGCCCCCGTCAACACCAGCTCGTCCTTCTGTGTGCCAAGGAAGACCATGGCAACCAGCAGGTCGTTCCACGTCCAGAGAAACTGGAAGATGGAGAAGGATGCAAGCGCCGGGAAGGACAGCGGAAGGATGATCTTGACGAAGATTTCGAAATCGCTGGCACCATCGACGCGAGCGCTTTCGATGATTTCCTTCGGCAGACCGGCAATATAATTGCGCAGCAGATAAATGGCGAGCGGCAGGCCGAAGGCCGTATGGGCCAGCCAGATGCCCGCATAGGTCTTGGATGGCACGCCGAAGACATTGCCAATCCAGTTGTAAAGCTGCAACAGCGGGATGAGCGACATCTGCAACGGCACGACGATGAGGCCGACGACCAGCGCAATCATCAACGACCGTCCAGTAAATTTCATCCATGACAGCGCATAGGCCGCGAAAGCTGCGATGAGGATCGGGATCACCGTTGCGGGAATGGCGACGGTCAGCGAATTGACAAAGGATTGGCCGATGCCTTCCGAGGTCAGGACGGTGCGATAATTGTCGAGCGTGAAGATGGGTGGCGTGCCAACGGCGAGATAGACACGCTTGGCACGTGACCCTTCGAAGCTGGCATTCTTGCTGTATTGATAGGTGCCGTCTTCATTGACGAGCAGCGTTTCACCATCACCCAGATCAGCAAGTTTTCCGGCCTCGAAAGCCGATGGTTCCTGTACCCGCACGCCGAAAGCGGAAACTTTGCCGCCTTTACCACTTTCAAAGACATTGCCGGAAATGACGAAACGGTCGCCTTCCTGCTTTTGCGTGGCGGGATCGGCAAGGCGTAGCGCCTGCGTCTGGCTGGAGCTGGAAAATGCCGTCCACCAGCCGGATACGGTGATCTGGTCCTTGTCTCGCAAAGAGCTGACCAGAATGCCGAGCGTTGGCAACAGCCACAGCAGGACCACGAACAGAACGCTGACATGGACGATAAGGCGAGGCAGGCCGATGCGGCGAATGCGCGTAACTAAGCTCATTTCAGCGACCCTCCATCTCACGGTTTGCCTGACGGATATTCCAGATCATGATCGGCGTGACAGCTGCCATGATGACAAGCGCGATGACAGCACTTCGCCCGCTATCGCCGCCGCCCCGGAACATCCAGTCGAACATGAGGTTGGCGAGAACCATGGTGTTCCATTGGCCGTTGGTCATGGTCAGAACGATATCGAAGACCTTGAGAACGAGAATGGTGATGGTCGTCCAGACCACCGCGATGGTGCCCCAGATTTGTGGCACGAGGATTTTCCAGAAGATTTGCCAGCCATTGGCGCCATCGATCACGGCGGCCTCGACGGTTTCTTCGGGAATGCCGCGCAGGGCAGCGGACAGAATGACCATGGCAAAACCGGTCTGAATCCAGATGAGGATGACCATCAGGAAGAAATTGTTCCAGAACGGCATGGAAATCCACACCTCTGGCGAACCGCCGAAAAATTCCACAACGGCATTCAAAAGGCCGATCTGAACCTGACCTTCACCGCGATATTCGTAAATGAACTTCCAGATGACCGATGCGCCGACGAAGGAAATGGCCATGGGCATGAAGACGATGGATTTGGCGATATTGCCCCACCAGATACGGTCGGTCATCACCGCGATGACGAGGCCGAAAAAGGTGCAAGCCGCAGGCACGACGGCCAGCCAGAGAATGTTGTTGAAGATCGATTGACGGAAACCGGCATCATACAAAGCCCAGCGATAATTCGCCAGACCGATGAATTCATTTCCGGTCCTATCATGGAACGACAATATGAACGTGGCGACGACGGGATAGACGAGATAAACGATCAGCAGCAGCAGAGCGGGGCCGACGAACAGCCACGGTCGGATCGCCGCACGCCTGTTCAGATTGCGTGATGCCTGAATGACATCGCCATCCCTGACAGGAAGAATGAGCTGAAGCGCCTTGTCCGACAGCCAGTAATAGGCCGCACAGGCGAAGACGCCAACGATCATCACGCCGAGCGCTGAAACGATCTGGGTAATCATAGTCCCTCCCCGTATTCCGTTTTATGCCCATCGCAGATGGCAGGCATCTGCAAAAGAACGACCCGGCAATGACGACGCACGCACTGCCGGGTGGAACCATTGATTACTTGAGACCGTCCCAAGCCTTCTGGATATCGGTCGCAACCTGCTCGCCAGACTTGCCGCCGACAAAATCGACCATGCCGGTCCAGAACGCACCGGCACCGATCTTGCCCGGCATAAGGTCCGAACCGTCGAAGCCGAATGTCGTCGCGGAGGTGAGGATTTCACCCTGACGCTTCATTTGCTCGTTGGCGTAGGCATTCGTATTCACACCCTTGTAAGGCGTGAGGAAGCTGGACTGCGCCATCCACACTTCATGGGCGATGGGGGTTTTGAGGAATTCAACGAAAGCCTTGGCCGCAGTCGATTCCTTGGTGATCGTCACCAGCGTTCCCGCACCCAGAACCGGCTTTCCAAGCTCAGGCTTGGCGGCATAGGTCGGCATGTAGAAGAAATCGACATCCGTGCCGACCTTCGTGCCTTCCGGGAAGAAGGATGGAACGAAGGACGCCTGATGGTGCAGGTAGCACTTCGGCGGGATATCGAAGAGACCCTTCGGGCTATCGCGGAAGTCAGTGGAAGCAACGGCGGCAACGCCACCGCTGACATATTTATCATTCTTGGCAAACTTGCCGAACTCATCGATGGCCGCGACGACGCGCGGATCGTTGAACTTCACTTCGTTCGTTGTCCATTTCTGGTAGACATCAAGCGGCTGCGTGCGCAGCATAATGTCTTCGACCCAGTCGGTCGCAGGCCAACCGGTTGCGCCGCCTGAACCGAGGCCGATGCACCATGGTGTGCCACCATCCTTGACGATCTGGTCGCTCAGCTTGAGCAGGTCTTCCATGCTCTCTGGAACCTTATAACCGGCTTCCTCGAAGTTCTCAGGCACGTACCAGACCAGCGACTTTACGTCTGCCTTGAATGGAAAGGCGAAATACGCCTTTTTGCCATCCTTGCCGGCATAGCTGCCGAGGTCGAGCCAGGACTGGCCGGCACCGTAGTTGTCTTTCACCCAATTGGCCGTCTCATCGCCCAACGGCACAAGAAGGCCCTTTGCTGCCAAATCGGCAAGCAGGCCCGGCTGCGGAAGAATGGCAACGTTTGGTGGAGAACCGGCCTGCGTATCGATAACGATCTGCTGCTCGTAGTTTTCCGAGGACGAATAACGGACGTTCACGCCTGTTGCATCGGAGAAGTAAGCCAACACCGACTGGAACAGTGCCTCGTCTTCACCACGCCAAGGACCGAAAATCGTCAGGGTCTCGCCCTTCAGGCTCGCATTGGCGGCCTTGAAGTCCTCATAGCTTTTCCAGTTGAATTTCGCGTCTTCCCCGGGCTTGAATTTCAGGTCTGCCGCAAAGGCTGCACCTGACAAAAGCGTGGCTACGGCCACGGTCGTCCAGAAAGTCTTTTTCATGTGATCTACCTCCTATCACATTACAGGCTGACAGCCCGCAAAAATACTCAAAGCGCTTTGGCTGACCATTCATCTCACTGAGTGGGAAGCGAAGTCAAGGGGCTCGCGCAACTATAACGTTGCAGTAAATGTTTTGCATCGCAACATACACATTATGCGAGAAGAAATTCGCCGTTGCCAATTGTGACAGGTGCTAAGTTTTGATAGTGTTCAAAGCGGTTTGGGTATTATGGCAATGCGGGAGGAGGCTGTGAAAATGAACCTGAAACAATTATCGCAGATGCTCGGCATTTCGCAGACCACCATCAGCCGTGCGCTGAACGGCTATCCCGAGGTTAACGCCGAAACCCGCCGCAAGATCGTCGATGCGGCGCAAAAAACCGGCTACAGGCCCAATGCTGCTGCACAGCGCCTGGCTACAGGCAAAATGCAATCCATCGGGCTGGTCATGCCGACCGGGCCGGAGCATCAATCGGATGTGCATTTCGGGGAGTTTCTGAGCGGGCTGGGCGAAGAATCCGCCCGCAACGGCTTTCATCTGGTCATCATGCCGACCGACCCGGCCTATGAGGAAGAGGCCTTGAGGGAACTCGCCACCAGTGGCAGCGTGGATGGCATCTATCTTGCCTATATGAAAAAGAACGATAATCGCATTGCGATGATGAAAAGTCTTTCAATTCCCTTCATGGTTCACGGGCGTTCATGGGGTGTGGAAGCGGACTACCCCTATCTCGATGTGGACAATGAAGGCGCTTTTCGCGATGCGACGTCGCTTCTGCTGCAACTTGGTCATCGCAACATTGCCTTTATGAACGGGCCGGAAGGCTACGACTTCACCTTTCGCCGCCGTCGCGGCGTGGAGGCTGCTTTGGCGGAGCGTGGATTTTTACTTGAAGCGCACAATGTCAGCCACAGCACCATGACCGACGAAGCCGGCTTCATAAAAATGGAGGCGCTTCTATCGCAAAAGGACAAGCCCACGGCGGTGCTTTGCGCATCGACCGCACTGGCGCTGGGCGCGGTGCGGTCGCTCAATCAGCGCGGATTGAAACCCGGACAGGACGTGTCCCTCATCGCGCATGATGACGTGTTGCCGCTTTTGAAGCCCGTGAATTTCTCGGTGCCGCTGACCACGACGCGGTCTTCGCTGCGGGCCGCGGGCTTGCGGGTGGCGCAACGGCTGATCCAACAGATCAAAACCGGCAAGGTCGACGCGCTTCAGGAGCTCTGGAAAGCGGAGCTTGTGGTGCGTGGCTCAACCGGCCCCGCACCACGCTAAAAAAATCAGAATTTTGGAGCGGGCTTGCCCAATGCGCGATGGGCGGCAATCACCGTGTTTGCCATCAACATTGCAATTGTCATCGGGCCAACGCCGCCCGGGACGGGTGTGATGGCTGCGGCCACGGCACTTGCCTCATCGTAAGCGACATCGCCCACCAGTCGCGATTTGCCTTCGCCTTTTTCCGGGGCGGGCACGCGGTTGATGCCCACATCGATCACCGTTGCACCGGGCTTTACCCAATCGCCCTTGACCATCTGCGGACGTCCAACGGCAGCCACCAGAATATCGGCGTTCTTGCAGACCGAGGCGAGATCCTTGGTGCGGGAATGCGCCATCGTCACAGTGGCATTGGCGTTCAGCAGCAATTGCCCCATCGGCTTGCCGAACAGGTTCGAACGACCGATGACGACGGCATTCAAGCCAGACAAATCTTCGCCGTGAATACTGCGAACCAGCAGCATGGAGCCCGCAGGCGTGCAGGAAATCAGACCCGTTTCAATGTCGCCTATTGCCAGCTTTCCGGCATTCAGAATGCTCAAGCCATCCACATCCTTTTCCGGCAGGATGGACTGGATGACGGGATCGGAATTGAGGTGCTTGGGCAAGGGCAGCTGTACCAGAATGCCGTGAATGGAAGCATCGGCGTTCAACGTTGCAACCAGGGCTTCCAGATCGGCCTGCGTCGTGTCTTCGGCCAGAGTGTGCTGAACCGACTTAAAACCGCATTGTTTGGCCGTTTTGCTCTTGGAATTCACATAGGCATGGCTGGCAGGATCATTGCCGACGATGACGACCGCTAGACCCGGCTTAACGCCCGTCTGTTGTTCCAGCCCTTCCGCCGCCTCGCGAACCGCTTCCGTAACGGATGCAGCCTTTGCCTTTCCATCAATCACCACAGCCATGCAATTTCCTCCAGAGAACCCGATAGCGACGTGCTTTTAGGCCCTAATGCTTTGGAGCATGGTGGATTGCAAGGAAAATCGGCGGATCAGGCTTGGCTTCGGTATTCTTCCTCAAAAGCGGCATGATCCGACAGCCGCTCGCGCAACAAAACCAACTCTTGACGAAGGGCTTTCAGCTCCTCGGTTTCCGCCTGCGTGTGGACGGCCTGACCAGCCAAAGCCGCTTCGAGCAACGGTGGAAGCCTGAACACGGGTGGTTCGCTCTCATCACGATCAAGTCGCGCCATATTGCGCATCAGCACCTGCCGCACGCGCTGATCAAGCGGGATATCGTTGGCAGGTTCGTCGCGAGGTGTTTCCGTCTCCGGTTCGGTTTCGCTGATGACAGAAGAGACAATTTCTACATCATCCAGATCATCGAATATGGCGGGTTCGATCTCCACCAACTCTGCAAAAGCAGCCTCCTCGACAGCGTCCTCGACGAGAGGTGCCTCCGGCTCCACCGCGTCAGAAAGCTGGGCGGGCGTCTCAATTTCGTATTCCTGACGTCTGAAGCTCAGCATGAACAAAGACAGCAACAATCCAACCGCTCCCCCCGCAATTGCCATGGCATTTGCGGTGAAACCATCATAGCGCGGCAATCCGGCTTCGGCCTTGGTCACAAGGCTTGCGGTCAGACGCGGGGCCGTTGCAAACGTGCCCGCAAGCTCACTGGCCGTGAGATAATCACGACGGGCTTTTTCAAGACCGGCCTCCAGCCGCGCCAGATCAGCAGGAGCATCACCCATGGCCTGAAGCTGTTCATTCAACGCGCTGCGGACCTGCGTTTGCGTTTCCAATGCGGCGGCAACGGTGGCCTGTTCGCGTTTCAATGCTTCCAGCACACGGCGCATGGCGGGCATGACCGCTGCGCGGGCCGCATCTACCACGCCTTGTGCCGCAATCGCACGCGGGTGTTTCGGTCCATGGTCAACGCTAACTTCGGCAAGCGCCAGCTTGGCATTGGTATAGTTCTGGCGGATCGCTTCCAGCGGTGCGAAATAGGCAATCTCAGTCAGACTATTGTTGAGAATATCATCGGTCTTCATTGGAGAGCCGACAGCAATCGCCTCTGTCAATTGCCCGTTCTTGTGCTCAAGTTCCAAAGCCGCCGCATCCGCATCCCGAATTCTCAGCTGCAACCCCTGCATCCGCGATACGGCGTCATCGCCATATCGCATCTGAAATCCTGTCAGGGCCGCTTCGGCGCCATCAAGAGCAGTGCGCGCATTGTCGATGGCCCTCAGTGCGGGTTCCTGTCGTTCGCCGCCGATTGCGTTGATTGCCCGCGTGGAAAGATAGTCCGCAATCCTCTGCGCCGATTCGGGGCTCGCCGTGGTCAAATCGACATTGATCGTGTCACCGGAAGCGGAGGAAGAGATGGAAACCGCCTCTTTCAGCGCGTTTTCGGTTGCGCCGACCAGACCGTTGCTCTTTTCGCCTCCACCAGCCAACAGGTCTATCAAAACGCCGATGCGTCCCTGTTCCTGAATGCCTGTGAGGTCTTTCGCCTGTAGGTTCAAGTCTGAGACGGCGAGGCTAAGTCCAACAGGAGACAGGAGATTTTCCCGCAGATGAGCGGCAATCCGGCGGGCGTCCGAACGGGTTTCGCGCAAGCCGTCTATTTTGACGCTGGCGTGGGAAACATACCCCTTGAGGCCGGGATCAAGCAGCATTCCGGGCAGAACAACGCCGCACGTTGTGACCGATACGACAATTCCAGCCGACAGCAGGAAGCGCCGCCACGAAAGCGTACCGAGCTTTTCGCGGAGTTTGTCTACAGTCGATAGTGTCAGCCTGCTGTTCTCAAAAACCATCGCAAACCCATAGGGTTACATAGAATTCCGGCTTTGGCGGAAATATAAACAAAGCCTAAAGCGATAAGGCAAACAAATGGTTAATATTACGCGCACCCCATGCTGCAAAGCCGTGGGCGCAACGCCGGACGCTAAAGCCACCGTTCGCAAGTCCCGCGCAAGATTGTCGCCCTAAACCAGAGACAAGTTAAACACGGAGAATTGTCATGCAGCCGATTCAGCTGTTTGCGCTGGCATCCCGGCAGGCCGAATGGCTTTCTGTCCGTCAAGAAGTCGTCGCGGGCAACATTGCGAATGCCAGTACACCGAAATTCCGCGCCAAGGACGTCGTGCCTTTCGATGCGGAGCTGCAATCGGTCGGCATGCAGATGGCGCGCACCAACGCGGCGCACATGGAGCTGGCGGTGGCAGGCGGTGGCAAGGTGGCGATGGAAGACGCCGCGCTGAACAATGAAATCGGCACGCAGGAATCCGGCAATACGGTTTCCCTTTCGACGGAAATGGCCAAGACAGGCGAGATCAAGCGTCAGTTCGAACTGAACACGCAACTCGTTCGCTCTTTCCACAACATGATGTTGACAGCGGTGGGCAAGTAAAATGGACCCTTTATCGTCTTCAATGAAAATTGCAGGCAGCGGAATGGAAGCGCAGGCCACGCGCCTGCGTATCGTTTCGGAAAATATCGCGAACTCGCGCACGACAGGCGACACGCCGGGTGCCGATCCCTATCGCCGCAAAACCATTACGTTTGCGAACGAACTTGATCGCGCAACCGAAACGAACCTCGTCGGCGTGAAGAAGCTGGGCGTCGACCGCTCCGACTTCACGCAGGAGTATGATCCGGACAGTCCTGCTGCTGACGAAAAAGGCATGGTCAAGCTTCCGAACGTCAACATGCTGATCGAGATGGCCGACCTTCGCGAAGCAAACCGCAGTTACGACGCCAATTTGCAGGTTATCAAGCAGACACGTGACCTGATTTCCTCAACCATCGACTTATTGAAGGGTCAGTGATGATCGATTCCATTAGCAGTTTGAAGTCGCTGACCGGCACCTCGTCCACAAACGCCCTCAAGGACGTTGCCAGCAGCTTTACATCTCTTGCCGGAAGCGCCGTTTCAACAGCTGCAACCGCCGTTACAGGCCCCACATTCGCAAGCGTGCTGGGCGGCGTGGCAAATGACGCGGTTCAATCTTTGAAGAACAGCGAAGCCATGTCTTTCGCCGGTATTCAGGGCAAGGCCAACACCCGTGAAGTGGTTGATGCGGTGATGCAGGCGGACCAGACGCTGAAAACCGCCGTGGCCCTTCGAGACAAGGTCGTCTCGGCCTATCTCGATATCGTGAAAATGCAGATCTGACGCTTGAGGAATTCAAAATGAGAGCACTAGCTATCGCAGCGACGGGCATGGATGCCCAGCAGACAAACCTTGAGGTCATCGCGAACAACATCGCGAACATCAACACGACTGCGTTCAAACGCGGCCGCGCCGAATTTACCGACCTGCTGTACCAGACAGAGCGCGCGCAAGGCGTGATGAACCGTGCCAACCAGACCATGGTTCCAGAAGGCGCCAACATCGGTCTCGGCGTGCAGACGTCTGCCGTGCGCAAGCTGCACATTCAAGGCGAAATCACCCAGACGGGCAACGATCTCGATATCGCGATCGTGGGCAAGGGCTGGCTTCAGGTTCAAGGCCCGGACGGCAACACGCTGTACACGCGCGCGGGTGCACTGAACAGAGATTCCACCGGACGTATGGTGACGGTTGATGGCTATCCTGTGCAGCCGAACATCACCATTCCGACCGACGCAACGGAAACGACGATCAGCACTGATGGTATCGTATCGGTGCGTATCGGTACAGCCACCACCATGACTGAACTCGGCCAGCTCAATATGAGTAATTTTGCGAACGAAGCGGGTCTCAAGCCTCTTGGCGACAACCTGTTTTCGCAGACCGAAGCATCCGGCAACGCCGTTGATGCGACGCCTCAGTCGATCGGCTTCGGCTATATCAAGCAGCATTACCTCGAAAGCTCGAACGTGGATTCCGTCAAGGAGATCACCGACCTGATTTCGGCGCAACGCGCTTATGAAATGAACTCGAAGGTCATCACCACCGCAGACGAGATGGCGACCATCGTAAGTCAGAACCTGAAGTAACCGAAGGTAGGGTAACATGAAGTTTCGCCCGAAAATCGTGCCTGGCACCATTTGCAGAACGGCGCTTATGATCTTGCTGGTGCTTGCACCACAGGCTGCCATTTCGCAGCAGAGACACGCCGTTGTTCCAACAGGCACTATTTTTCCGGGCGAGATGATCACCCGCGAGCGCGTGACCGAAGTGCCTGTTACAAATCCGAATTTGGCACCCGGCTACGCCGACAGCATGAAAATTGTGGTGGGCAAGGTTTCAAAGCGCACATTGGTGGCTGGCCGGACGATCCCGGTCGGCGACTTGCGTGACCCTTTCACGATCCAGCGCGGCGCCACCATTCGGATCACCTACAGCGTGGGCGGCATGAACCTTTCTGCGGCGGGCACGGCCAACGAAGATGCCATGGCCGGCGAAGTCGTGCGTGTCCGCAACCGTGACACCGGCGTTACCGTCAGCGGAACAGCCATGGAAGACGGAACCGTGGAGGTTTTCGAAAAATGAATTTTCGTCAGGGTTTGATCACTGCCACGTTGATTGTTGCCACGCTTTTCGTGACGACACCGATGGCCTATTCCCAGGCCAATGCCCGCGTAAAGGACATCGCATCCTTGCAAGCCGGGCGCGAAAACCAGCTTATCGGTTACGGTCTTGTCGTCGGCCTTCAGGGGTCTGGCGACAGTATGCGTTCGTCGCCCTTCACCGAACAGTCCATGCGGGCCATGTTGCAGAACCTTGGCATTTCCATGCAGGGCAACCAGACAGGCTCTAAAAACGTGGCCGCTGTGATGGTAACGGCAAATCTGCCGCCATTCGCAAGCCCGGGAAGCCGTTTGGACGTCAATGTCAGCTCTCTCGGTGATGCATCGTCACTGCGTGGCGGCACGCTTATCATGACCTCGATGTCCGGTGCGGACGGCCAGATCTATGCGGTTGCGCAGGGTTCGGTCATCGTGTCCGGTTTCAATGCCGAGGGACAGGCCGCACAGTTGACGCAGGGCGTGACCACGTCTGGCCGCGTGCCGAGCGGCGCGATCATCGAGCGCGAACTGCCATCTCAATTCAAGGATTCCGTCAATCTGGTGCTGCAACTGCGCAATCCAGATTTCTCGACGTCAACGCGGGTCGCCGACGCGATCAATGCTTATGCCCGCTCGTCGTTTGGGGAGCCGATTGCGGAAGCCCGCGACTCGCAGGTCATTTTCATTCAAAAGCCGCGCACGGCAGACCTCACCCGCCTGATGGCGAATATCGAAAACCTTGCGGTGGAAACCGATACGCCTGCCAAGGTCGTCATCAATGAGCGGACTGGCACAATCGTCATCGGCGCCGATGTTCGGATTTCCAAGGTCGCCGTCAGCTACGGAACGCTGACCGTGCAGGTCACGGAAACGCCGCAGGTCATTCAGCCCGCACCGTTCTCTCGCGGCGAGACTGCTGTTCAGCCTCAAACGGATATTACAGCTGAAAAGACTGGCGGACCCGTGGCGATTTTGGAAGGGCCAAATCTGCGCTCCCTCGTTGCTGGCCTGAACAATATCGGCGTCAAGCCGGACGGCATCATCTCCATTCTTCAGGGAATTAAATCAGCCGGTGCGCTGCAAGCAGAACTGGTATTGCAATGATGGCAAAAGCGTTTGAACTTTTTACTCCGCGCGGCGCGCTGCTTGCCGTTTTCGTGATGGTGGCAGCGTTGCCTTCCGCAAAGGCGCAGGAGCAGTTGCGGATCACCTCCGGTGAAACGAGCGAGCAGGAAATCCAGAAATATTGCACGAACATCATCGATCAGGCACGTGATCAGCGTTACGTTCTGCAAAAGCAGGATCTTGAAAAGCTTCAGAAAGATGTTGACGACCGTATCGCCATCATGGAAGCCCGTAAGGCCGAATATGAAGACTGGTTGAAGCGTCGCAATGACTTCATGCAGCAAGCTGAGGCAAACCTCGTCAACGTTTACAAGACGATGAAAGCAGATGCCGCAGCACCGCAGCTCGAAGAGGTCAATCCGGGTCTGGCTGCTGCCATTATCATGAAGCTGCCTCCTCGCCAGTCTGGTCTGATCCTGAGTGAAATGAATGCCAAAAAGGCGGCCATCGTTGCCGCCATCATGTCCAGCGCGACAGACAAAACCACATCAAGAGATCCGTCATGAACAAAGCGCTAATCTTTGCCCTCGCCGCCTCAAGCATTCTGACAGGCTGCACAAGCGTGACGGAAAACCAGACGCTGAAGGAAATTGGCAATGCTCCTGCCATGAGCCCGATCGGCAGTGGGCTTCAGTTTAGCCAGGCGCCACAACTGGCCTCCTACCCAAAGCAGCCTTTGCACTCGGCCAGCGGATATTCGTTGTGGAGCGATAGCAAAGCCGCTCTGTTCAAGGATGCGCGCGCGCTGAACATCGGCGACATTCTGACCGTTAATATCCAGATCAACGACAAGGCAACGTTCGACAACGAGACGGACCGCACGCGCAAGAACAATCGCGCCACCGGCTGGAAAGCGGACGCCGAAATTCTGGGCTGGAAGCCACAGGCAGATTCCTCGTTGAGCTTTGACAATACCAGCGAAGCAAACGGCAAAGGCTCTATCAGCCGCGCCGAAAAGCTGACCCTGCTGGTGGCTGCTGTCGTTACCGGCATTCTGGAGAACGGCAACCTGTTGATCAGCGGTTCGCAGGAAGTGCGCGTCAACCACGAAGTGCGTATCCTCAATGTTGCAGGTATCGTGCGGCCGCAGGACGTCAATTCGGCAAACACGATTTCCTACGAGAAGATTGCGGAAGCGCGCATTTCTTATGGCGGTCGTGGTCGCATTATGGAAATTCAGCAGCCGCCGGTGGGCCAGCAGGTCGTTGATCTGTTCTCCCCGATCTAACCTTCACCATCGACCAGCATCCGGCCCATTGTATTACCGCAAGGGTTTTATCCGACATAAACGTTAGAAACGATCATGAGCAATCCTACGGCAGCCGAACCTTCCGCACAAAAGAAGCCGTCAGTGGTGGTGACCGCAGGCGTCATAGCAGCGCTTTCACTTCTGGGTATCGGAGGTGGGTGGTTCGTCGGTAAAACGTTGCTTTTGCCCGCCGTGCCAGCCACAGCCGCGAGCGCACCAGCCCCCGCACCCGAAGTGGCAGCAGAGGGTGGACACGGGGCGGCGGCACCGGCGCCAGCCGCAGGCGAGCATGGCGCGCCGGGCGCTGCGGCACCGAGCCTTATTGCGCTTGATCCGATCGTGACCAATCTGGGTTACCCGACAGACAACTGGATCAGACTTGAACTTGCCCTCCAGTTTTCCGGTCCGGGCGACACTGCACTCTCTCAGGAAATCCATCAGGAGTTGCTGGCTTACCTCAGAACCGTCTCTTTGCAGCAGATCCAGGGCCCGCGTGGCTTTCAATATCTTAGGGATGACCTGAGAGAAATCGTTGACCTCAGATCAAAAGGGCGCGTATCCAAGGTTCTCTTCAGAACCTTTGTGATCGAATGATTCGAAAAATTGTACTTCTACTGATTTTCGTCCTGATACCGGGACTGGCGTTTGCCCAGCAGTCACCTGCGGATTTGCTCAATCTGCCGGTCGACGGCTCTGCGGCTGCCTGGATCATTCGTACATTCGGATTGCTGACGATCCTGTCGATCGCGCCTGGCATCCTCATCATGGTGACGAGCTTTCCGCGCTTCATCATCGCGTTTTCCATTCTGCGCTCTGGCATGGGCCTTGGAACAACACCCTCCACGATGATCCTCACCAGCATGGCGCTGTTCATGACCTTCTATGTCATGGCACCGACATTCGAGCGCTCCTGGCAGGACGGTATCCAGCCGATGTTGCAGGATCGGATCACCGAAGCCCAAGCGGTGGAACGCGCTGCCGAACCGTTCCGCACCTTCATGTCTGCCAACACCCGCCCCAAGGATTTGGCGCTGTTTGTCGATTTGGCGAATGAACGCGGACAGGAAACGATGAATGGAACGCAACCGCAGTATCGTGTGCTGGTTCCCGCTTTCATGCTGTCTGAAATCCGCCGCGGCTTTGAGATCGGCTTTCTGATCATCCTGCCGTTTCTGGTCATCGACATGGTCGTTGCAACGATCACCATGGCAATGGGCATGATGATGCTGCCGCCAACCTCGATTTCACTGCCGTTCAAGATATTGTTTTTCGTCTTGATCGATGGCTGGAATTTGCTCGTGGGATCGCTGGTTCGATCCTTCTATTGATCCCCTCGCCCTGCTCGAAACTGCCCGCAGCCTGACACGGTTTCGCTGAACCGTTTCATGCCGAATACACCCCTGCGCGATAGCGCGAGGCTTGAGGTTTGGCGCACCGATGCGGACCGCTGCATCTTTTGAGGTTGAGGCGGCCTCTCCCACTTCCCGGTCTGCTCTACTGGGGTTTCAGGCAGAGGCGCCCATAATAAAAACCGCCCGAATTGGCGCGATGCATTCAGGCGGTTTTGGCAATTTCAGATAATTTCAATGACCGGAGCTGGCGCCGGCCGCCGGCTTTGGCGGTGGCGGGTCGGTATTGACCACGATCTTCTGCGGCTTGCGATTGGGGTCTCTCGCCTCGATCTCTTCTTTCGAGATGAAGTCCATCTGCTCGATCAGCACATTTTTCACGACCGGTTTTCCAAAGCTGGCATTCAAACCGTCTTTTACCCGCGCCTTAAATCCCGGAACGTCGAAATTACCGGCGTTCTTGACGTCCACCACTTTGTCACCGACCAGCAGCGAATACAGTTCATCCGTCAAAAATGTTGGAACCGGGACTTTGATTTCCTTCAATATATCTTCGTCAACGACCAGTGTTGCGCGAACGAGGAAATAACCTGAGACCTTGCCATCTGCCACAACGGGCAGTGTAACAGTTTCGCTTTGAACAAAATGCGGAGGACGGACAACCTCCGCAGCTTGATCACCGGCACCCTTGTTTCCGAACGTTACGGCGGCATAAACACCGCCGAGCGTAAGAACCAGAATCCAGATGCCTGTCGCGAGCAGCTTGATCATTGTGCCTCACGCGCAAACTGTTGCAGCGAATAGGTGCCATCGTCTTCGGCACGCTTGGCATCGTTCTTCAGCAGGTCAACAACTGCTTTCACAGCGTTGAGGTTCGCTTCGACGCGGCGGGTATTGATGGCAAGCTTTTCCTTGATATCAAGGATTTGACGTTTGTGTGTGGTCGCAATCTGCACACCATCGACATCGCGGAGCAACATGCTCAGCTCATAAAGGCAACGGCTCTTATGTGCATTCGACAGTTTGAAATCGAAATCCGGGTCTTTTCCGATCCGCTGGTTTTCATTGTCGATCACTGTTTCAAGACGACCCAAAACGGCCTGAGCTCTGTAGTCGTTATTTACAAGTTCCATAATCTTCCAGTGCTCCGCCGCTTTAAGTTTCGGTTTTATTCGTGTCTGTTACGGAAAAGATGCGCCGTTGAAAGTCGGTCACCATGCTCACCGCAAGACTTTTCTCGTGGTCATTCCCTGTCGAAACGGGCTCCGCATTGCGCGCACGCTGGAGCGCCTGCGAATAGGCCTGCTCAGCAATGCCGATGCCACCTCTTTTGGAAACGGCATCTGCCATCTGTTCAGCCATCATGCTTTTCCAGAAATCCCCGGCAGAACCCTTGCCGTAAACCTCTTCGCTCTCCTTGGGCATCATGTTCTGAAGCATCGTCGAGAGAATGCTGGCTTCGAATTTCCGATAGGTGTCAGGAATTTTTTCACTCGAGACCGGGGGATGGATGTTGCCGATGCCGGCCTTGCCCGCAGCGGTATCGATGCTGTTGATCGCGGATGCAAATCCTGCATTGCTGGCGGTCAACACCGACGCCTCGTTTGCAGCGCTGACCGAACGCAGCTTTTCTCTGGCCGCCAACACTTGTGTCGGGTCAGCCGCATTCACAACATCAAGCACGAGATCGCTTGGAGGAGAAATGGCCACGTCGTCATCCTTTCCATTTTAATCGGATGACGATACCGCTTTAACCTTGCTGGAGGCTGGAGTCTTTCAGGCTCATCTGAAGATCAATCAGCTCATAAACGCTGTTGTCCTCGCGCACGCGCAACTCATCGGCACGCGCTGAGTCACGCTTTTCTTCGAGACGCTCGCCCTTTTTTGTTTCCTTCAAAATCTGCGTCTCTTGTGCCTGCTGTATGGCCTCAAGCCTCACGTCACGGCTCGTCAGCCTACCGTGGCGGCTGGCATAATGCTTGAGCATTTGCTGGTGAAGAGGATCGAGCGACGTCAGATAACCAGTGAGCGTATCGATCTTTTCCGCAAGCTCGTTTCTCTCACGGGTGGTGATGGCAAGCTCGTTTTCGGCCATTTTCTTGAGGTGACCTTGCACCTTGGCCAGTCTGTCAAGCTTTTTGGATTTGAGCTGATCCATGCTTCACCTCACACATTCGCGAAAACACGAAAGAAGCCGCTGACGAACTGGTTCACCAATGCCGCTATGCCAAAATACAACAGCAGCAAACCACCGCCCAGCGCGTAAGGAGTGGAGATGAAGTAGACCGGGATTTGCGGCGCCAGCTTGTTGATGAAGCCGACGGCGACGTTGAACATGAAGCCGTAAAGGATGAAGGGACTTGCCACCCGCAGAGCGATATTCATGGACGCGACCAGCGTGTCGGTCAGCGAAATCAGCATTCTCTGCATACTGATCACCCCACCCAACGGGATGGACGAGTAAGACTCCACGATGGCGCGAAGAATGACATGGTGGAAATCGAGAATGAACAGCAAAAGCAGCGCGCCATAGGACAGCATGCTGGAAAGCTGGTTCTCCGACGTGTCTTCCAGCACGTCCTGCACAGGCGGGCCGTTGAAGGCAATCGCAGTGCCGATTGCCGTTGCGGCAAACTGCATACCGAGAACGTAGAGGTGGGCGATCAACCCGAACATACCGCCGACAAGCGATTCAAAAACGATGAATTTGAGGTAGGTGACGGTATCGGTTTTCGCCAAGGGATAGATCGTGTCCCATAACAGCGGCAGGAGTGCCAGCGATATGGCCAGGGCGAGGAGCAGTCGGATTTGCATCGGCAGTCTTGCCGAAGAAAAACCCGGCATCACCATCAAGCAGGCGCCAATCCGGCAAAATGCCAGAAAGAGCGCCATGACTGTTCCCTGCGGATCTGAAATCATGAAATCGAGCCGAGTATCTTTATTTCCGTGCCCTTGGCCAATTCAACATGGGAGAGCACTGGCAGCGTGCTGAACAGACGTTCCGTAATCATCCGCACATATGAGCGGGTTTCGGGCAAAGTAACAAGTACGAATGGCAGTCCTACATCCATATATTCACGGATAACTTTGCTGGCCTCGTTGCTGAACTCCTCCACCTGACGCGGATCGATATCAAACTCAATCACATCACCCTTCGGATCACGTTTGATGGCTTGCTGGAATACGACGTCCCACTTCGTTCCGAGCCGCAGAACGCGCAGAACACCATTGTCCGAAAGGTCACCGCAGATTTGCTGCGCCATGCGAATGCGAACATGTTCGACGATCTGCTCTGTCCTGCGAAGGTGAGGCGCCAGTTCCGCGACCGCTTCGAGAATGAGATGGAGATTGCGAATGGAAACACGCTCTGCCAGCAGCAGTTTCAGAATGGCCTGCAAACCGGAATAGGACATGTGCGACGAGCATATTTCGTCTGCCAGCTTCTTATATTCGGGATCAAGCCGGTCGATGAGGATTTTGACGTCCTTATAGGACAGCAACATCGGCAGATTGTTCCGAATAACTTCGCTGACGTGCGTGAGCAGCGCCGAAATATTGTCGATGGGATGGAAGCCTTCCCGCTTGAGGTCTTCCACGAAGTTTTCCAGCACCGAGACAGCCGGCATACCGAACGCGGGTTCGCGCACATCATCGCCCGGAACCGAAGGCTTGCGGCCCTTGCCGGTGATGACGAGCACTTCACCCACCCGCAACGTGCTGGCCGAGACGGTCGTGCCGTGAATTCTGATCTGATAGGATTTATCCGGGATCGAAATATCGTCCGTAACCTTGATTTCAGGCACAACGAAGCCGTATTGCGCGGCAAACTTCTTGCGCATCTTGCCAACCCGGAAGCCAAGCTCCTGATGCGCGCCCAACAGCCTTGGTGATACCTGTTTTCCAAGCGCAAGCTCGATTTCCGTCGTGCGCAGGGAGTTTTTGACGGTGTCTTTTTCCGCTTCTTCTGCCGTGTTGGTTTTTTGCACTTCTTCCGCGTGCGCCGCGTCTCGCTCCTGTTCCAGCTGCCTTGGAATGAACCAGGCGCCGAATGCTAGCAGCAAGCCGAGGGACATGAACGGAACCAGAGGCAAGCCTGGAACGAGCGACAGAGTGAACATCAGACCGGCAGCCACGCCCAGCGCCTTGGGATATCCGCTCAGCTGATTGATCACAGCCGTGTCGGTCGAGCCCTGCGCGCCGCCACGGGTAATGATAAGACCGGCTGCCAGCGAGACAATCAGCGCTGGCACCTGAGAGACGATACCATCGCCCACGGACAGTTTCACAAAGACGTCTGCGGCTTCGCTGATCGGCATTCCATGACGGAAAACACCGATGATGATGCCGCCACAGATGTTGATCGCCGTAATCAGCAGTCCTGCGACCGCGTCACCACGAACGAACTTGGAGGCACCGTCCATGGCACCGTAGAAAGCGCTTTCTTCCTCCAGCTCGCGACGACGCAACTGGGCTTCTTTCTCGTTGATGATACCCGCAGACAGGTCGGCATCGATCGACATCTGCTTGCCGGGGATAGCATCGAGGGTGAAGCGCGCACCGACTTCCGCGATACGTGTCGCACCCTTGGTGATGACGATGAAGTTCACCACGATAAGGATCAGGAAGACGATAAGACCGATGACGAAATCGCCCGACATCACGAGCGTGGAGAAACCCGCGATCACGCCGCCAGCCGCATCGTGGCCCTGGTGGCCATGCGAAAGAATAACGCGCGTCGTGGCGATGTTCAACGCCAGGCGGATCATGGTGGAAATCAGGAGAATGGTCGGGAAGGACGAAAAATCCAGCGGGCGCTGAATCCACAGCGACACCATCAGGATCAGAACGGAAAATGCAATCGAGAATGCAAGGCCCATATCGATCATGAAAGCCGGAATCGGCAGGAACAAGATGCAGAGGATGGAAACTATGCCTACCGCAAATCCAATGTCCCGGCCACGCGGCGCGACCTTCACAAGAGGCAATATGCTCGGAGGCGTAGCCATTCTAACTCCATCTCTTCATGAGAACTCGCAACTGCGTCCAGACCTTTCTTTCATGGAAAAGCCTTTTCCGCCGATCACAGACAGATCGACGTCCGAGAGTTATTCGATCAAGCTTGCGCGAGAGTGGAGGAAACCACATCGAAAGCCTCTGCGTCGACATGCAAATTGCCCCCGAATATTTAGGCTTTGGTTCAGATTATTTTTGTAATATGTTGGTCAAGTTATTCGCGCGATGATGGCGTGCACCGCTGGCCATGAACAAGGCCAAACTCTGCAAGGCTACCTATGGCGTCGATATCCACATATACCAGCTATCTCACCATCAACCGGGATCTGAAGTCGTCGTTGTCGACGGTTGCCAGCCAGTCCACGGTTGCGCGCGATACGGAGTATTACAAGGAAAACATCGGCAAGGTCACATCTGCTGACGAATTCCTTGGCGATTACCGGCTCTACTCCTATGCCATGAAGGCCTATGGTCTGGAGGATATGACCTACGGTAAGGCCTTTATGAGAAAGGTGCTGGAAAGCGATCTCACCGACAGTACAAGCTTTGCCAATTCGCTGACCGACAAACGCTATCTGCAATTTGCCGAAGCCTTCAACTTCAAGGGCGATACGAAAACCGCGCAGAATTCCGCGCAGGCAGGTAGCGTAACCGACGCTTACAAGGCCTCGTTTTCTGCAGAAGAAACATCGCTGAAAAATGAATCCACCTATTTCGGCGCACAGATCGGCAAGGTCACCGATGTCGATAGCCTCATTAACAATTCCAGACTGCGCACCTACGCTCTCGATGCGGTCGGCCTCGATTCCACGTACACCTCCAAGAGCTATCTGAAACAGGTTCTGACCAGCGATCTCGACGACCCGAACAGCGTTGCCAATCAGGCCAAGAACCCTGCGTGGAAGAAGCTTGCCGAAGCCTTCAACTTCAATACGGATGGCACTATCGATGGCACTGCACAAACGGCGGACCAGACAGAAGACCTGAAGCTGGACTACATCTTCAACAATTCGACGTTCCAATCGAATTTGCTGGCTGATGCCAACAAGCGCTATTTTGAGAAGAATATCGCAACGGTCACGAGCGCTACTGATCTCGTATCCGACCCTCAGATGCTGGCCTATGTCAAAACGGCCTTCGATCTGAACCCGACGATACTGGGCAGCAGTGTTGCCAGCCTTATGTCCAGCGAAAACTTCGCCAACGTTTATGGCAACACCAAGTTGCTGGATTATTTCAATTTTGAAACCGACGGTTCTCTGGCCAGCGGCAACACCGCCCAGACGGCAACGCAGACCACGAATTTGGCCAAGCTTTACCAGACGGCCTTTGCCAAAAACCAGTCGACGACGATCGATGAGGCTGTGTCAAATTACGAAACGCGGGTGACCAGCTTCAAGAGCCTCGATGATTTTTTCGTGTCCAACAAAAAAGACGCCGACAAGAATAATGATAGCGTCACCGAAGTTTGGGATGTGGCGCTGAGGGCTTTCGGGATCGATCCCGATGAGGTCAGCACGTCAGAACTCAAACGCGTTCTGACGAGCGATGCGAACGACAAGAAAAGCTACGTCAACACACTCAAGGATGACCGTTTCGTCGCGCTCAACAAGGCTTTCAACTTCACCTCTGACGGTGAGTTGACATCGCCCATTCTGGCCCAGTCTGAGAGTGTCACGGACAAATATGCATCCGACTACGAGAGCAACAAGCTGCGAACCCTGACAGGACAAGCGAAAGACGCCGCGGGCAAAAAAGCGGATGCGGAAGTCGAGTATTACAAGACGCAAATGAAATCCATCACCTCGGTGAAGGATCTGCTTGCCGATAGTCGCTTGACGACATTCATTCTTGAAGCGAACGGGGTGGACCCGAAAAGCGTCTCGTCCGACGATCTGAAAAAGATGTTCGCGTCCGATTTGTCGGATCCCAAGAGCTATGTGAACTCTCTGGAGGACAACAGGTTCTCGCAGATTGTCGCCTCTTTCAATTTCGATGCCAAGGGTGATCTGACCACTGATGCGGCCAGTGGTGGACAGCAGCGCGGTGCCGTGCTGGAGACGACAAACCAGTATGCCCGACAAACGCTGGAAGAACAGCAGGGCGAATCCAACGCTGGTGTGCGACTTGCCCTGTATTTCGAGCGCAAAGCCTCGACAATTTCCAGCGCCTACGGCTTCCTGAGCGATGATGCGCTGTTCCAGTTTTTCAAAACCACCTACAGCCTGCCAAGCTCCATCGCCAATATGGATGTCACAAAACAGGCCGAGATGGTCACGTCCTATATCGACATCACCAAACTTCAGGACCCGGATTACGTTAGTAAAATGGTCAAGCGGTTTACGGCGCTTTATGATCTTCAAAACAGCAATTCGACATCACCGACACTCTCCATTCTGAGTGGCAGCACCTCGATCAGCGCCGACACACTTCTGGCAGTTGCGCAGTTAAAGTCCGGGTAAGCATCCGCAGCACGTTCTGATCGGCAAACAAAAGGCCCGAAAATCACTTGGATTTTCGGGCCTTTGTCTTATGGTTTGAGGATGCGATCCGCTTAATACTCGTCGTCGCCAGGACGTCTTGCATCCTGTCCTTCGGCATTGCTCTCGTCATCCGCAACCGGAATGGCATAGGAGCCTTTCAGCCAACGGGAAAGATCCAGCTGCCGGCAACGGTCCGAGCAGAAGGGGTAGTCTTCGCGTGTCGAAGGTTTTTTGCACTCCGGGCAAGGCTGTGTCTTGCGCAACGGCGTGACTTTGGATTCGTCTGTCATGCTATCAACCTTCCTGCCAGGCAGAGGCGACCTCGAAACCTTCGCCGGCCAGTAGCAGCGCCGTCTCATAGAGCGGCAGCCCGACGACATTGCTATACGAGCCTGTCAGCTTCTGCACGAAGCAGCCAGCAATGCCCTGAATGCCATAGGCACCTGCTTTGCCGCGCCATTGGCCAGAGGCAATATAGCTATCGATTTCGTGCTGCGAAAGACGTTTGAAGCGCACTTTCGTTTCTACCACCTTCTGGCGCACCTTGCCGCCGGGGGTAATCAGGCAGATGCCTGTGTAAACCCAGTGACTGCGACCAGACAGCAAATGGAGCGCGGCGGAAGCGTCTTCGATATATTCTGCCTTGCCGACGATGCGGCGACCGACAGCGACGACGGTATCCGACCCCAGCACATAGGCGTCTTTCCACGCAAGTTCGCCCTTCACCGCCTTGTGGGCGGCTTCGGCCTTTTGCAGAGAAAGGCGACGGCACAGGGTGCGTGGGTGTTCAAGCCGAACGGGCGTCTCGTCGATATCCATTGGCATCAGTCGCGCAGGCTCGATGCCCACCTGATGCAACAGCTCTAGACGGCGTGGCGACCCGGAAGCCAGAATCAGCTTTTGTTTTGCGTCTGTCATGCTCTGCCAGCCGTCCGATCTGTCGGGCGATTACTTGAAACGATATGTGATGCGACCTTTGGTCAGGTCGTAAGGCGTCATTTCGACAAGCACTTTGTCACCCGCCAGAACGCGAATACGGTTCTTGCGCATACGGCCGGCTGTGTGGGCGATAATTTCGTGTTCGTTTTCCAGCTTCACGCGGAACGTGGCGTTCGGCAAAAGTTCGGTAACGACGCCCGGAAACTCGAGGACTTCTTCTTTTGTCATATAAGGTTTTTCTTCCTGTTGATAATGCCGGTCTTGAACAGTCCCGGAAAATTGCGCGGAAACTACACAATCGCCGCACATTTGTGAACCTAAATTGTCGTTTGTTTTAAAGTGTCTCGGAAAACGGCTTTGCGCGCTGTGGCAGCCGTTCCGAAATCAACCTCGTCAGGTGGTTTCGCACCTCGCGGTAGGCTTCCAGAATATGCTCTCTGGTGCCGGTCGCAACCGTGGGGTCCATGGTTGGCCAATAGACCACATCGAGAGCGTTATATCTCGTCAGTTCAAGGGCTGCATGATGCGCCTCTGGTGTCAAAGTAATGATAAGATCGAAGAAATCATCCTCGATCTCATCCATCGTTCGAGGTTTATGTTTTCCAAGCGTCAGCCCCGCCTCGTCCAGCACTGCATCCACAAACGGGTCACGCTCGCCTGCCCGCACGCCTGCTGATTGAATGTAAATACCGGGCGCCACGATCTGCTTGGCAATGACCTCGGCCATGGGAGAGCGGATGGAATTCATGCCGCACATGAACAATATGGCGCGCGGCACCTTGTCTTTCAAGTCGACAACCGCCGGGTCCCGCATCCCTAACCCCGCCAATAGAGCACACAGACCAGTGTGAACAGACGCCGCGCCGTATCGAAATCCACCTTTATCTTGCCGGACAACCGATCCATCAACGTTTGCGAACCGTCATTGTGTATACCGCGCCTGCCCATGTCGATGGCTTCGATCTGGCTTGGCGTGGAAGAGCGGATCGCCTCATAATAGCTTTCGCAAATCAGGAAATAATCCTTGATAATGCGTCGAAACGG
Organism: Agrobacterium sp. rho-13.3; assembly: GCF_033957765.2. NCBI lineage: Bacteria > Pseudomonadati > Pseudomonadota > Alphaproteobacteria > Hyphomicrobiales > Rhizobiaceae > Agrobacterium > Agrobacterium sp. rho-13.3. The sequence goes on along the minus strand of NZ_CP192774.1, from coordinate 236,857 downwards.
CGTCAGCGACAGGATATGGGTTGCCACAGCCTGATCATTTTCGGTCTTGATGGAAAACACCAGCTTGGCATCGACCAGTGAAATGTTCAGCCGGTAAGGCCCACCTTCATGTCCGAAGGGCTCAAAACTGTTTTCCTCGATCAGATCGAAGATCGCCACCGCGCGTTCATGCTCTACGTCAGGCGTGGACCGGCCGATGCTCTCGTCCAGAACCACATCGCAGAGTCTGAAAGTGCGTGGGTCCATCTCTCACCCTTCCAGATTGAGACGGATAGCAACAGAACGGGCGTGTGCATCCAGCCCTTCCGAATGGGCAAGCGTGATGGCCGCCGGTGCAAGCTGGCGTAACTGCTCCGGCCCCAATCGCAGGATCGAGGTGCGTTTGACGAAATCCAGAACGGAAAGCCCCGACGAAAAACGGGCAGACCGTGCGGTTGGCAAAACGTGATTGGAGCCGCCAACGTAATCGCCGATAACCTCAGGCGTATGACGCCCGACGAAAATCGCACCCGCATTGCGAACGCCAGCCATCAATGTGTCTGGATCATCCACTGCCAGCTCCAGATGTTCAGCCGCGATGCGGTTGGCGAGAGGCACGGAAACCGCCAGATCATCGACCAGAATGATCGCGCCGAAATCCCGCCAGCTTGCGGCAGCCGTTTCTGCACGAGACAGCAGTTTCAGTTGCCGTTCCACGGCCTGTTCCACCGCTTTGCCCAAGTCGGCATCGTCGGTGATCAGAATGGACTGCGCGCCCGCGTCATGCTCAGCCTGCGCCAGAAGGTCGGCAGCAATCCATTCCGGGTTGTTGTTCTTATCAGCAATGACCAGCACTTCCGAAGGTCCGGCAATCATATCGATGCCGACCGTACCAAAAACATGCCGCTTGGCAGCGGCGACATAGGCATTACCGGGACCAACGATCTTGGCGACTGGTGCGATGGTTTCCGTTCCGTAGGCCAGCGCCGCAACGGCCTGCGCGCCGCCAATGCGGTATATTTCCTCAACACCGGCAATGCGCGCTGCGGCCAGTACTGCGGGGTTGATGACGCCATCATTGGCGGGAACCACCATGACGACACGTTCCACGCCCGCAACCTTGGCCGGAACAGCGTTCATCAACACCGAGCTTGGATAACTCGCCGTGCCGCCGGGCACGTAAAGGCCGACCGCTTCGATAGCTGTCCACCGGGAACCGAGACCGACGCCAATGTCGTCTTCGTAAATATCGTCCTTGGGCATCTGTCGCGCGTGGTGTTTTTCAATGCGCTTGGCTGCCAGCTTCAGTGCGTCGAGAACGGCAGGTTCGACCTGCGCAATCGCCGCATCGATTTCTTCCGCCGTCACCCGCATGGATGTTTTGGAGAAATCCAGCCCATCGAATTTGAGGGAGTAATGTGCCAGCGCCGCATCGCCGCGTTTGCGCACATCGTCGATAATGTCACGCACAACGATGTTGACGTCTTCGGACACTTCTCTCTTCGTCGTCAGGAATGCCGCGAAAGCCTGTTCAAAATCAGCAGACGCCTGCTCCAGCCAGATTGCCACGTAACTTACCCTCTTCAGGCTCTGCCCGGTGGACAGAGCGAAATGCTTGGCTTGCACGTTTTAACGTGCGCTCTTGGGTATGTGGCATAAATCGAAACAGGCGGGCAAGGCAATTCCCTGTCCGCTCTGTTCTAAGATTGGTCTTCAGGATGATGCGGCTTCGATGCGGTGTCCCAACCGCCGCTCACGTCGGTCAGTTGCGCTTCGATGCACTCGACATCCAGTGCGATGGCACCGCCGCCGGATAGCGTCAGTTCGACAGTCCCGTCCGGCCCCTCGCCTTTTTGCGTGAAACGCAATGCCAGCAGGGACAAAACCTGTTCCTTATTATCGCGGTTGAACCCGTGCGAACGTGCATTCCCGACCCGCTTCAACGCAAAAACCGTGCGGCGACGTTCAGGCGAGTGGCCTTTCTTATCGCCATTTTCCCAAACGAAACGGTTGGCGGAAAGAAGGAAGTGACCATGCTTGGGATCGAAGGACACGTCTTTCAGTTTAAAAACGCTGTCCTGCATATGTGTCGAAATAACGGAGAGATCTTCCCCGTCCAGCGCCATCAATTTAAGGCCGCTCATCGTGTCTATGTCCTCTTTGTGCGGACAAGGCCGCTTATGTCCAATACCTGACTTGGAGATAGGCAGTCGAAGCCCGCTCTGCAACCTGCGGGCTTCAATGAGCGTAAGCTATTAGTCGCTGACGCGCTCAACCTGCGCGCCGCAACGTGTGAGTTTTTCTTCCAGCCGCTCAAAGCCGCGGTCGAGGTGATATACGCGCGACACGATGGTCTCGCCTTCCGCCACCAGACCAGCAATCACCAGCGACACAGAGGCACGAAGGTCTGTCGCCATCACGGGCGCGCCCTTGAGGCGCGATACACCTTCGATGCGGGCCATCTGTCCGGACATGGAAATCTTCGCACCCAGACGCGCAAGCTCCTGAACATGCATGAAACGGTTTTCAAAGATCGTCTCGGTAATGTGCGAAACACCCTGCGCCCGCGTCATCAGTGCCATGAACTGCGCCTGAAGGTCCGTTGGGAAGCCGGGGAAAGGTTCGGTGACGATATCCACGGGGTGAATGCCGTTGCCATTGCGCACCACCCGCAGGCCGCTTTCCGTCTCGGTGATCGTTGCGCCAGCGAGTTTCAACGTTTCAAGCGCGTTGTCGAGAAGCGAAGCGCGCGTTCCTTCCAGGACGACATCGCCACCTGCCATCGCCACAGCCATGGCATAGGTGCCGGTTTCGATACGGTCTGGCAGCACCCGGTGGCGTGCGCCGGAAAGTGATGTCACACCTTCGATAATGATCGTGGAGGTGCCAGCACCTTCGATCTTCGCCCCCATCGCAGTCAGGCAGTCGGCAAGATCGATGACCTCAGGTTCGCGAGCAGCGTTGTGAATAATGGTTGTGCCACGGGCCAGCGTCGCCGCCATCAGCATGACATGCGTTGCGCCGACGGACACCTTGGGGAATGTGTAGGTCGTGCCGATCAAGCCACCGGCGGGAGCCGTGGCATTGATGTATCCACCATCGATTTCCATGGTCGCGCCAAGCGCTTGCAGGCCTTCGATGAAAAGATCGACCGGGCGTGTGCCGATGGCGCAACCGCCGGGCAGCGAAACACGGGCCCTGCCCTCACGCGCCAGAAGCGGTCCAATCACCCAGAAGCTGGCACGCATCTTCGACACCAGCTCGTAAGGCGCTGTCGTGTCGACAATCGTGCGGCAGGTGAAATGAACGGTACGGGAATAGCTTTCGCCCTGGCTCTCGCGACGACCATTGACGGAGATGTCGACACCGTGGTTGCCGAGAATACGAATGAGCTGTTCCACGTCCGCCAAATGCGGCACGTTTTCCAGCGTCAGCGTATCACTGGTCAGCAGTGATGCGATCATCAATGGCAAAGCTGCGTTCTTTGCCCCTGAAATGGGGATAATGCCGTTGAGTTCGTTTCCGCCGGTAATTCTGATGCGATCCATACGTCCCTACGGGCCTTACGCCCGCCTTTCCTGATGCCTTGCGAAGCACTGGCGTCTTCGGCTTTGTTCCGTCAATGATGACGAAGCTGAACTGACCGAAAAAACGACTTGTCCGCATAATTTGCTAAATCATGCAGTAGATCAAACTCCGCGCTGTTTCAATTTTCCGCTGAATATTTCTTGTCAGCACGATTCGTCCGTTTTTGCGGCAGGCAGCCCAATTGCCTCGTCTGCCTCGCCGGCGCGGCGGGCACGGGCCTGCTGTTTGCGTCGAGCGAGGTTTTCGCGCAGCTTTTTGGCCGCACGCGCCTTGCGCTCCGCCTCCTGCTGCTTGGCCCGCTCTCCCGGCCCGCCTTGGGCCGAGGAAGCGGCAGCTTTGCCCGCTAAAATATCGTGATGATCGTCCATGACCGCACCCATAGCCGAATTTCCGCCTTTTCAACAGTCCCCACCGATTTTTGCCCTGTGGAATGACTAAGTGTTACATTGCGGCTTGCACTCATCAAAAACCTATGGCAATAGGCGCCCACTTGATGTCGAGCAAATGCTTCGACACGGAATGCTGCGGTAGCTCAGTGGTAGAGCACTCCCTTGGTAAGGGAGAGGTCGAGAGTTCAATCCTCTTTCGCAGCACCATTTTTCCAGAAGAAATTCAACGATCTCGCTGCGCTGACGATTATCGATATCTTTTCAGTGACCGGCTGTTTTTTAAAGCCACAAGTCAGAAATTTGCTTAATTGAAAATGCGTTCAGTCGGCGCGTATGCTGAAAAATGGTCTAAAGCGCTGCTTTTCGTACAAAGATGCGCCATTTTTCTTCGCGCAGAACGTCCGCCTTAAACGCATGAAGCGCTTCTCCTGCGCCATACACGCAAGCGGGTCTAGAACCCTGATTGCACACGGGAAAAGACGAGATTGGTGAACATGGCAATCTGCGAACCCACGAAGGGCGCCGATAGTCCGATTGCAACCATGACAGCAATGATTTTGGGAACGAATGTGAGTGTCATTTCCTGAATCTGGGTCAAAGCTTGGAAAAAAGCGATGAGAATCCCCACGGTCATCGCTGCCATAACAGCCGGACCGGATGCTATCAGGACAGTCCAGATAGCATTTTGCATAATATCGAGAGCGTCGGCCTCGTTCATCTCAGTCCGCACAGTCTGATCGGCGTCACGAAGCCGTATTGGAGAATAAAAAGGTGTGTGACGCCGCTACCGTCTATGCGGAATGATATATGATTCGGGCTTTATCGTTAAGCCGGAGTCTGCGCGATTTTTATACCTTCGCCGATGACGATTGTACCGCCGGCAGTGGTGGTCGCCGTAAGGCCTTCCGACGTTACCTTGATGGACGCGACAACGCCCGTGGTCTTTTCGTCGGCGCTCGTGAGCGTCTTGCCAATATAGGACGACGCATTCGAGAGGGACGAAACCGAAAGCAGGCTTTCAAGATTGGTATTCATCTTGATGGATTGTTCGACCTGAGAGAAGGTTGCCAACTGGGCAACCTGCTCACTGGCATCCATAGGATCGGTCGGATCCTGATTTTTCATCTGCGCGATGAGAAGCTGGAGGAAATTATCGTAATCCAGCGACGCTTTCGTCGAGTCGGTCTTGGCAGTCGATGTCGAGGCTGCGGTGCTTGCCGTCGACGTCGTACCGGTTACAGAAGTCACCATGGTGCAATTTCCCGTCTCAATTCGTTCACCACCGCAGGGGTGATCTCGTGACTGTTGAGAATAACTTCTTCCTTGGCGTAAAGGCCACGAATTGTCTTCAGCGCGTCAAAGGGGCGGCCGGAAGATACCGTTGCGTCAATCCGCTTCAATTCAGAGCGAATTTCTTCGTTCTTGAATGTGGTCAACAGCATGGTGATGGACTTGCGGAACAGGATCAGGGATTGCTCCTTGCCTTCCGGGTTGATCAGCATCATCTGCACAATAAAATAGAGCTGCCTCAAAGGCGTGGTCGTGTCTTCAAGTTGCAAGACGTGATTTTCAAGAAGGAATGTCACGTCATTCATAAATTCCAGGGACACCTTTCTATCAACGCGCAGGACAGCGCCGTTGATGAAGATTTTTTCCCCGGACTTCAGAGAGATGCGCAGCGTACTTTTCATTTTAATCCATCCTTGATGATGGTTGTAACGTCAATAATGCCCTGATAATTCTTCGATTTACGTTTGCGTATCTGCTCACACTCTCTAAGAATCCAGATAGCGATGGATATCAGGTTGGCTTTTAGTTCAACTGGAAGCTCATTTTCGGGCTGCTTGAGATCGTCAATGAGCCTGGTCCAAACGCGTCGTGTGTAAAAAATTGCCTCTATGCCGTCTTTGCCGTAGTTGTCGTGGCCCTTGGCAACAGCAAGAAGTTCAATCGATCTTTCTAGAACCTGTCTTTCCCTATCGCGGGCGATATTGGGGTCATCCTCCATTATCTCCGCATATGAAAACTGGAACATTTATGTTTCCTTCATGGCCTTATTTGCCGCCTGTCATGGGCGTTCATGTTGTCGCTACAGGAAGTTCACGAGGCTCAGCCCCTGTATCTTCGATGTAATGGTGTAAGATGTTTCGACCTGGTTCAGCAAAGTCGTCAGGCGTGTGGACGCTTCGTATGTGTCCACGCCAATCAGGTTCGTCAGCTGCGTGTCGATGATTGTTTTTTGCGCACTCATGTACGTATTTGCCTTTTCCACACGTTCTTGGGACAGGCCAATTTTTGCACGCTGGGTATCGACGCCAGAAATGGCGGCACCTGCGAGACTTGTCGTCGTATCGTTCACGACCGCAAGCGCACTTGAACTCAACCCACGGTCTACCAGCTGAGACGATATCACACCTGCAAGCACAAGGCTTTTGAAACCATCCGAATTGGCACTTGTCGATGTGGATACGGTTTCCGAAGTACTAATGCGGCTGCTCATGACCGTTCCAGCGCCGTCAGCATCGACAGACGCGTTGTTCCAGTCGGACCAGTTGAAGCTATCCTGATAATCGGACAAAAACGTGCTCATGTCGGATGCCGTCATGTCCGCCGGGCTGGCAATGCCATTGCTGGACATATAGTCCGAAAACGCCGTGTTGAAGTCCGCCGTAATGTCGGGAATAAACGTGTCATCCAGCGTTTGAGCATCGGTATTGATGCCGGAGAAGAGGTACTCACCGTTGACAGCCGTGTTCGAGTAGCTGGTGAAATTCTCCAGCACGGACTTGGCTGTGGTCGCGGCAACACTCAAGCTGCTTGCATCCGTGTTGCCGCTGAGCGCGATAACCGAGTTCAGCAGGGTCTGCGCGGATGACGACATGTTTTGCAAGGCAAGCTGCGACGCATCCATGCGCTGCTCAGCCAAAGCATTGGAATCCACGATGGATTGCAGACGGCTGCTTTCCCGCGTGTAGTCGAGATTGGTCGACGTACGTGTGCCAAGCTCCAGGCCAACATCAGCGTAGGTTCCGGTCACGGCTTCTTTCTGCAACTTGCTGATTTCCGTCTGCGCGTTCGAGACAGTCAGTTGCATGGCGTTGCTAATAGACAGCGATGAAATGGGCGTTGTTTTCATATCAGTTCGCGGCCTCCATCAGCGTCTTCAACAGATCGTCTATGGTCGACATCAGTTTAGCGGCTGCCTTGTAGGATTGCTCGATGTCCAGCATCTGGATCAGTTCCTCGTCCAGATTCACTCCGGTCGAGTTGGAATAAGCTTCTTTTGATTTCGTCAGCATCGCAGACGTGCTTTCTGCCGCAGTCGTTGCATTGCTGCGATATTCTTCCACCCAGCCGGCAGAATCCGTCGCGAAGCTCAGCAGGTTCACATTGGTGGAAATCCCTGCCTTGGGATCGAAATCCACCTGCGTGTTCAAAGCCGTGGTGTATTTGTAGAGCAGGTCGGAATACCCACTGGAACCGTCAACATTTGGGCTATCGCCAGCGATGTTGCCATCGCGCAGTTTGATCGGGCTTGCGAGAGCATCGGGCGATACCGTAATCAGACCTGCCAATCCGGGAACGATTTCAGCCGTACCGAAATCGACAACCGAACCGTCTTTCGTCGTAAACAGGCCAGCGATAGCGTCACCGCCAGCGTCCGTTTCCGAGAAGGCTGAAATTACGGAGCGCGCAATCTCATCCAACTGCGACTGATAGGTTGGATAAACCTGGTCACGCAGCTGCAAAAGTGCTGGCAGAGTGCCCTTGGAGGTGGTGTTGCTCCCCTCGCCGGTTTTTACCGCAACGCCATCAATATAGATGCTGCCACCAACCGTATTGGCATCATAAGCGGCCAGCGAATCAAAAGTGATTTTTCTCGGCGTCGTCTCAAAAAGCGTTGTACCGTCGCTGGTGTAGATCGCCATATCATTGTTTGAGCGCGTGGAGGTCGATACACCGACGATCGCTGAAATCTGCTTGAGGAGACCTTCGCGCTGATCCAGCGCATTGTTCGGATCGCCGCCAGCCGCAGTTGCCGAGGTGACAGCACTATTGGCCTTTTCGAAATCAACCAAAAGCTGATTCAGTTTTGCGACCGTCGTTGCAATGTCGCTATCGGTGTCCGTTCTCAATTGCTGAAGGGACTGGGTCGATGTGTTTAGGGCATTCGCGACATCGCTGGACGCGCTGATGACTGCGGAAGCCAACGTGACATCACTTGGAGACGCCGCATAGGTTTGCAAGGCTTCCTGTAGCGTAGCGAGATAGGTGGAAGGCGCCGCCGTGTAGTCTTGACCACCGAGTACGACACTCAGCGAATTCAAACCGTCGAGGAACTTCTGCTTGCCTGCGTCGTCGGACGTTGCGGCCAATGTCTGCTTCAACAGCGCCGTATTTTCGGTGCGCTCAATCTTGACCGTTGTTGCCCCGGAATAGATATTCGTGGCTGTGATCGCGGTCCGGCGATTATAATCCGTAGAACTGGCATTCGAGATATTGTTCGAAACAACGCCACTCTGAAGCGCAGTATTGCTCAGAGTAGCCTTTGTCGTATTAAGCGCTGAACCAAGCGACATTCATTCGTTCCCTTGAGCGGTTAACGTACCAGATTGATCAGGACGTCCATCAGATCGGAACCTGTCTGGAAAACCTTGGAATTTGCGGTGTAGCTGCGTTGCGCCTGAATCATTTCGGTCAGTTCGGTCGCGATATCCACATTCGAAGACTCGAGCTGGCTTGAGGCAATCGAACCGAAACCATTCGAACCAGCAAAACCGAGTGTGACAACACCGGAATCATTGCTTGTCTGGAACACATTTCCTGAAAGCACAGTCAGATTGTCGGGGCTGGCAACATCGGCCAGCGGAATCTGGAAGAGTGGACGCGCGGCTGATTTTGCGTAAGTCGCATAAACCGTACCATCAGCGCTCACCTGGATCGACTGCACAGCCTCTGCCGCGTTACCGTTCACGCCACCTTCGGAAATGGTCGACTTCGTCGCGGCGAGCTGCGTCATGCTGGAAAGATCGATAGAAACGCCGTTGACATCAATCGAGGTCAAATCTGCATCGCCATCAATACTTTCAAGTTTGCCTGTACCGTCAAAATTGAGCGTCGACGTTGTGACCGGACCGTCGGTGTAAGGAAAATCTGAAGGCGGAGTTGCATTCGCCGCATCATAAACAGAAACTTCCCACTCACCGTCATCGGTCTTCGAGAAGAAGAAATCGTACTTGATGGAATTGCCGAGGGCGTCGTATGCCGTCACCGATGTCTTGAGCGTGTTCTCTTGGTTGACATTGGTGCTCGTCGTATTCTCGCTAGGCAAGTCTGCCGGATCCACGGCTGTAACGGAAGCGCTCAGATTGCCCTTCAAAATGCCGCTCGTGGAGGCTGTCGCGCTCAGATCGTTCGAAGACACATTGACCGGGACAAGACCATCGTAGCTGTTGATAACAGTCGTCGGTGTCGTGCCTGAATACTGATATCCAAGCAGCGTGAAGCCTGCATCGTTGACGAGGAAGCCGTTCTGATCCGTCGTAAACGAACCGGCGCGCGTCAGGAATATGTTGCCGGCGGTGTCCTGCACCACGAAGAAGCCATCGCCCTGGATCGCGAGGTCGGTCGACGATTGCGTCGACTGGAGCGCGCCCTGCTGTGAGATGGAGTAATTGACATTCGTGATAACGCCGCCGGAATTGTAGTTACCACCGTTGGAAGACAAGACCAGCGACGAAAACGAAGTGGATGCGCTCTTGTAACCCGTGGTGCTGGCGTTCGCGATGTTGTCGCCAACGGTTCCCAAGCGGTTCGCCTGCCCATTCATGCCAGATACGGCCGTCTTCATCGTTCCAAAAAGGCTCATTTCGAATCCTCTGTTCCTGTCTGTAGCAAAGTTAGAATGTGGGCCTTGCGTGAGGCTGTCTGTTTTTCTCTCTGCTTGAAAAAATCAGTCAAAAAGAAAGTCTTGAAGGGAACCATTCGGCGCACTGCGCGTATTTATCGCCATAGGCCAATTGGCGGCCAGGCATTGATCGGAAACGCTTAAACGAGAAACGCCGCAGGTGATTGAGACCCGCGGCGCTGACTGTGGAGATGGGCATGTGCTGTTCGAAAGTCGCATCAGACTTTCGCGTTAGCTTTGGGCCCAATCGATGCAATAACCGAGAAAGCGCTTCGAATCGATGGGATCGAAACCGAGCTTCTTCCGCAGCTTTTTACGCAATTTGCTGATGTGGCTTTCAACGACGTTCTCTTCGACTTCTTCGTCGAAGATGCCGTAAATCGCGTTGAAGATTTGCGCCTTGGAAACACGGCGACCACGGTTTGCGATTAAGTATTCGAGAATTCGGCGCTCACGGCGCGGCAAAGGAAATACCTCGCCACAGACTTCCGGATCGCGACCGTCGGAAAACACGCGGATTGGTCCAGCGTCGGTGAAATTCGTGATGACCGATAACCGCCGACGAATTGCCGCAGCACGGGCAAGGATTTCCCTTGGATGAACTGGTTTGCGGACGACATCGTCCACACCGCAGTCAAATAGCGCAAGCGTTGCGTCAAGCGAATGATGATCGCTCACTGCAATGACAGGCGCCTGTGACCGGTCCCGAATGGTGCGCGGCAACTCGTGAGTTGTGTCCGCCTGACCAATCAGAAAAGCCTCGATAGCCGCAATATCAGAATCCGCCGCCGTATTAACCCATTCCCCAAATTCCGCTGGATCAAATCCTGTGGAGGGAATGCCTTCTCGCCCAAAAAGGGCTGTATATCCGTCTTTAACGAGCTTCCGCTCATCAACTACCACGATCATTCGTCCGCCTCCGAATCAGTGTAGCTTCTCTATGTCCTAGGGTGTACGAATCGCGGGAATCTCTCACAACTACGGAAACAAATAGGTAATAATTAATAATTGATTAACCATATTGTTCCGATTTGATCTACATATAGTAGGTGAATTTCAAAATAGGGATATTTTTTTCGGGGGAAAAGCGTATATCAGCTAACATTGCTATTGATTGATTAATTTTGACTGAATCTCGCCGCATTTGTTTGAAGCCATCAGAATGGCTTTTAATCACAACCAAAGATTGCTAATTGAGGCAAAACTTCTTTGCGTTGACAGTCCACTGACCGTACCCGGTCGCGATGAGATTGCTGATGACCCGGCACACATATTGCTGTTGCGCGGGGTCATTGTTGGGTCCGGCGTGGTATCTTGCTACCGCCATCGTCCATGTCTCATGACGGTCGTGGAGCTTTTTCAGAAACTGCGCGGCGTAGGCAACGTTCTTTGCCGGGTCGAACATTTCAGCAACGGAACCGAATTCGGCACCGTGGAAATAGACATTGATCTGCATGCAGCCGATGTCGATCAGCTTGGCGCCACCACGTCGTGCGTCCTCTACCAATTGATAGGCTTCCGGCATGCTTTCCGGGAAATGAGCCTTGCCTTCGATATTGATCGCGTAAGGACTGAGAGAGCCTTTGCGTCCCGTTTCCGTTAGCCCAACTGAATAAAGAATGCCTTCCGGTATGCCATACCGACCCGCCGCCGCCTGTATCTGTCGTTCACAATCCACTCGCGATGCGGAAGGAGAGGCCTCACAGGTAAACGTGGTCAGGACGAGCGCTGGAAGAACCACGAGCAGGTGTCGCAGGCTGAATAGTGCTGTCATAGCTGATCGCTTCCTCGCTTACGCCAGCGCCAACCTGCCGACTGAACTGCCCTTGAGATTTATCGTCATTACCGCGCTGGCTACCCTGTTGAGCGCTCTGCTGGCCCAAATCAGCGGCCTGACGGTTGCCGGGGTTGCTGTCCTGACGCTCTGCGTCGCTCGCAATATTCACCGTCACCTGCTCGACATTGAACCCTTGCGCTTTCAAGGCATCCAGAATGCTGGAGCTATCTTTTTGAAGCTCGCTATAAGCCTTGAGCGTGTGTGCGGTCAGGTGAACGCTCAGCTCGTCACCGACCAGTTTAAGCGCTGCGGTCACATGCCCCAGATCAACCGGGCTCATTTGCAGCTTCAATGTGTGAACGACCTGACCGGTGCTTGCAATCATAGGCGAACCGGCCGTCTGACCGCTCATGCTGCTTGCCCAATCTGGATCGGTCGTCATCGCTGTCGTTAGGGCCGCAGCATTGGATGTGGCTGCAAGTCCAATATAACGCCTGCTGTCAACGACCTGCACGACATCTGTAACATTGCCGGAAGCCGTCGCCACATCGACTTTCACCGTACCATCTTCATTGGCGTCGATATGAAGGTCTATCGCTGGCGCGTCCTGCTTTTGTAATCTTACAATGGAGGCGGAGCTCGCGGTGCCATCGCCAGCTGTCGGTTCGCCACCAAGCGCGTTTGCGGATACTCCGCCCAACGCATTCGCGGTTTGCCCCGTCGACGGTGCGTTCTGCGCAGCGACCATTGGGTTGGTAGGCGCCACAGGAGGCGCAAGAAGCGACAATAGGTCGACATCCTCACTGCCCGTCTCTGGTGGCGCATCATCACCCGCGCTGTCTTCAGCGGTATTTTCAAGGCCATCCGCTTCGGTCGGTGCCGTCGCGGTTCCGGTCTTGCTCAAAGCAGTTACCAGTGCGGCCAGATCGGTCAATGCATCAGTAATCGGATTTGCGTTTGCCTCATCGGCATCGGGAACCAGCCCAACCTTCTTGACATCGACCTCGGGAGCCTTCGCGCCTAGTCCATCATTGATGCCAGCCAACAAGCCTGCCAGATCAAAGGCTGCGGGCGCGGGGGCGTCCGGAGTTTCTGGCGCGACGACCGTTGCTACAGTTGGTGCATCTGTAACATTTTGGCTATTCGCATCCGTCGATGCAGCATTGCTCGCTGCGGGCGTTTGCGTTTGTCCCTGCCCCTGCCCCTGCCGCGCAGGCGGAGCGTTTGTTGCGCTAGCCGATGAGGTTTGCTTGGAAGAGCCAGCCTTGCCCAAAGACCCCAAAGTGTCGGAGAAGCCAGACCCTTCGCGTTTTGATGAACTGTCTTTGTTGTCCTGCCGGTTTGCAAGACTGATGGCGTCAGAGTTACCAGACACAAGAGGTTTTACCAGGTTCATTTTTATCTCTCCTCCTGATCCAGCAACGAGTCGATCTCGTTCAACCGCGCTCGGCTTTTGCCAAAGAATTCCATGAGCGGTGCTTCAGCCACCGCTTGCGCCGCCGGGTTTTGCCGCTGTGCGGCCTGAACGACCGCCTGCGGCGCTGTTGTGCTCCCTTGGGCTACAACGCTCGTATTCTGGCCTTGTCCAGAGCTTTCGCCCGTGGGCTGGCGCACAATTTGTTCGGCAATCGACCTTGCCGCATCACGCAAAGCAAGGTCGCGTGAAGACAGTTCATCGTTCGGTATGCTCGCCAGTGCTTCGCTTGCAGTGTGTACTGCATCGCTGGAAACGCTTGCCAATCCCGAATAGAGTTTTGACAGGGCAACGCGCGAAACATCACCGGTTTCGGAAGACAGGGTCGTTGCCTCTTCCGTCGCAAACCGCGCAAGTTCCACCTGTCCCCGCAATGACGCCTGACGGGCAATGCGCAGATAGATTTCCTCTGCGCGTTCCGGGTCCATCAACCGTGCGATTTCCTCGATATTTTCTTTGGTGATGGCCCCAAAGCCATCCACCACGAAGCTGACGAAAAGATCGGCAAATTGAGACGCATAGGGTGAGTGCAGAAACCTCACGGCGTATTTCCGGACATAGAGAAGTGTTTTTTCATGGTCCTTGGCCTGGATCATGGCCACGATAGAGCGTCGCAAGGCAGCTTCTTCAATGATCGTGCCTGGTGCAGTCAAACGTGCGTCGTCGAAGAATGCCAACGAAGCGGCTGGATCTCTGCTGATGGCGATATTACCGGCAATCAACATCAGATAGGGGCCGAGAACGCCTGTGCGATATTCCGGGAGAATATCGGTGATGATCTTCTCGACCTGAACACCGCGTCCGTTGAAGTATTTCTGGAGAATATTGATGACGCGGGAATCAAAATGGCCCTGCACATCGCGCGCAACGAGATAGTCGAGCGTTTGCGGATTGCCACCGCTCATGATGTAAGCGAGTGCGGCATCCGCATTGCGCGAATCTTCAAAAATCGAAGCATCTGACGTTCTTAGAGAGCTATCTATCGTCTCAAGAAGATATTTTTGCATTTCTCGCGCAGAATGGTCGCCCATGACGACGGAATCCTGGACAAACTGAAGAGATCGCAAAATCTTTGCGGGCGGCAAATCGCTCTGGGCATACCCATAGCTGGCGCTGGCCAGCCAAGGAATGCCTAGAAACAAGACAGCAATGCGGGTCGCTCTCATCATCCGCTGCCTCAACTATCCTCTAGCAAGATTTCGATACGGCGGTTTGCACCGTTGAGTGGATCGTCCGTGCTCTGCAAACGTCTGTCCGCAAAGCCGGACAGCTGTTTGATCCGCGTCTGGTCGAGACCGCCGCGCGACAGCATAAAGAAGGCCGCGTGGGCACGATCCATCGACAGCGTCCAGTTGTCTTTTCCACCACTGCTGTATGGTCGGGCGTCGGTATGGCCGCGGATCACGATCGCGCCCTTCTGCTTGCTCAAGACCTCACCGATCTTTTCCATGACCAGAACGAGATTTTTCTGCGGCACTGCCGAACCCACGTCGAACATGGCCGTATTTGCCTTTTCGGAAATGGTAATCAGCGTGCCACCCTCGGCGGGCGTAATGACGATACCTTCCGCCAGCTTTCCGGCAACACCGGACACCTGCTGCGAAATTTCGTCCCGCAATTCTTCCGCCGTCTTTTCCTCTTTCGCTGCCGTAGCTGCATCGGTTTTGGCCGCTACAGCCTGACCCTGCGCGGGTGCTTGTTCGTCTGCGCTGTCGCTGACGTCCTGCACAGGCTTTTGCGATCGAGGATTGGGCGTCGGTATAGGTGGCGAAGGGTCGCTATCACTTATAACGCTTGCAATATCCTGCTGAGCCTGAGCGTTCTGCTTTTTCTGCTCTTTCTCGGGCAAGGCCGTATTCTGGATCGACACTCCGCCCTGCTCTGGCCGAACATCAACCTGCTTGCTCCAGAAATCAGGGTCAAACGGATCACGATAGGCTTCACCGCCGGAGGCGCCCGTGGATGGGCCGGAATCGCTGGCACCGCCTTCGCCCTTGGCGCTGACATTGGCCTGCTGTCCCACTTCCTGCGCAATCTCGGCCAGAACCGCATAGGGGTTCTCGAAGAATGCCGCTTCCGAATAGGCCGTTTTATCACCGGCCGACGATGTCATGTCGTCGCCGCTCGCAGCAGCCGCTGCATCCTGCGGCTTCTCCGACTTGGTATCGGATGTTTGCTGGGTTTGTTCTCCCTTTGCGGTTTTGGCAGGCTGTTTTACGCCTCTATCCGCCGGCTTTTCATCGGTTAATTTGATCGGATTGAAATAGCTGGCAACGGAGGCTTTCGTCTCCTCGTTGGCGGCATTGACCAGCCACATCACAAGGAAGAAAGCCATCATCGCGGTCATGAAGTCCGCATAGGCGATTTTCCATGCACCACCGTGCGCACCGTCATGGTCACCCTTGTGACGCTTGACGATGATGATTTCATTTTTGCCGTGATGGTGATTTTCGCCTTCACTCATCTGCCAGCCCTCTTACAGTCTGAAAAAATTCCGACAGTCTCGTCATCAGGACTGAGTTATCCAATTGAACTTGAACATCAATATCAGCGTTAACGTCGTAATCGATATGGTTATCGACGGTTTGGAGATGTTCGCGAATTTTTGACAAAAGCAGTTCCGGCCCCATAATTTTGATCGTTCCGGCAAAACCGCCCTCGATTTCCCGAACAATCTGTGCGGCCACTTCAGTCGAAGCTTTGTCTGCGAATTCACGCTCCATGACCGTTGAGAACAGGCGAAAACACACGGTCTCGGCATGTTCGGTGATCGCCTTCTTCATCGAGGTGACCGAAGTGGCGAGATGCATAGCGATCTCTTCTTCGTACCGCGTCCGCATCGCCTCTAGCTCTTGTTGGTGAGAAGCGCGCAGCGCCTCCAGCTCAACCTCGTGAGTGTCCAGCGCTTGTCGTTTGCCTGCCTCTTCTCCCGCGGCAAACGCCTTACGCTTTTCCTCTTCAAGATCGATGGAGACTTCCGGTTCAGAAAGCCAATCATTTTCAAACGCCGCGACTGGAGTGTCCAGATCAAGAGAGGAGGACACATCGGGAGGTGTGATCTGGCTGAAATCCTTCAGATATTTGGTCAGCGCTCCGTTCATCGGCGCACCTTGCCCGACAGAGTCCACGAGATTTCTTTACCTGAGACAGTCATCACATAATCCGCAAGGCATTCAGACGGGATCGCCAGCGTGATCTCGCGCGCTCATAGAGAGCCACGAAACGTCGAGGGCGGTTTAGTGGCTCAGGGTAGAGAACCAAACTTGTGCGAGGATAACCCCGCAACACATCAAGCAAACAGATTTGCGAGACTTTTCCGGTGGCTGTTGGCCATAGAGACGACTTGGACCGCCAGGTCGCGCTGCGATTTGGCAGCAGCCAATCTGCTCGACTCTTCTTCCATATTGGCATCGACAAGACGGCTCACGCTCTTGTCCATCGAATCTTTCAGGGAATCGACGAATACGCTTTGTTGATCGATACGGTTTGACATGTTGCCGAGCGAAGCGCCCAATGCGTTCAATTTCTTGGACAATTGCCCAACAACATACACCATGTCATCCAGTTCCTCAGACGTCGTGGTGTCAGAAACAGCGATTTCCGTACCCGCAGCACCGGTTGATGATCCAGCGTTCAGAAGAAAATAGTCACGGGCGGACGAGCTGACATCCGGGTTGCGAGCGCTCGCATCGACATCGGCCGTCAAGAGGCCACGACTTGCATCATCGGTATCAACCAACGTCATTTGTGCCGTATCAACACTCAGATATTGCAACGTGATCGAACCGGATACGTCTTTTTGAAAGGCGTAAGGCACTGATTTCGTTTCGGCAAGTTGTGGAGAGGTGTTGTAAATCCAATTATCACCTGAAAAACTTGCCGCTTGCGAAACCGACTGCAAGTTGTTTTTCAAGGCGGTGATGGCCTGATTGATATTGCCCCTGTCGGCACCGGTTTCGTAAGCGGTGGTCAGTTGTGTCATGATCTGATCGACGACGTCTATGAGGGAATTTACCGCCTCATATGCTGTGTCAGCCTTGGATGCGCCCAGATCCAGCGCGTCACCGATGCTACTCAGAACACTTCCGTCAGATTTTAGGTTGGTCGCGGTCGACCAATAACCGGAGTTATCCGCTGCTGACGCGATTTTGAGGCCAGAGGTGACCCGCTCTTGTGTTTTTGACAGGGATTCATCGCTGAAGAGAAGCGTTTGAAGCGCGCTTTGCACGTAACCAGCGGAGATAATCTTTGTCATGGCACCAACATCAGAGCTGAGAAAATGGGACATGCCAGAGCTATCTGGCGAAAAACCGCACTCTCATCATGAAGAGGCACAAACGCGAACCGATGTCCGACGCGCGACTTATGGTTAACGAAATGCAAACCGGGTGACAAGCCAGATATACGATCAACCTATGGCGAAGCTTGTGTCGCGGGTTAAAACGTCCAAAAGGACGCAAAAACTCCACACCACATATAAAAACGAAAAGCCGCACTTCCGTTAGGAAGCGCGGCCATAGTGTTCGATGAACCAGACTTACTGCTGGAAGAGCGAGAGAATGTTCTGAGCGCTGGAGTTCGCAATCGACAGAGACTGGATCGCCAACTGCTGCTGTGTCTGCAAAGCGGACAGTTTGGCAGATTCCTCTTCCATATCCGCGTCCACCAGACGGCTCACACCGGATTCCATGGCGTCGGAAAGTTTCGCAGAATAAGCGTCCTGCAAATCAATACGGGTCTGGAGGGCGCCGATGGCCGCTGCGGAGTCCGTCAAGCCGCTCAGGGCAAGTTCAACGGTGTCCATGAAAACGTCGATTTCGCCCTGCGTCGAACCCGCAGTCAGGATCACATTCATCATGGATCCAAGAATACCGCCGGTCCCGACACCGTTTTCGATCGAGCCAAACATGGCATAGGAGGCGATGTTGAATTTTGCGGTCGTGACGCTCACACCGCCACTGCTGTTGCGGATAAAGCCGTCGACAACGCTCGCTTGGGTGGCATCACCCGTGACCATCCAGTTTTCACCGGAGAACGAGGCGCCCTGCGCAATAGCGGAAAGCTGTTCCTGAAGTTTGCCGATTTCAAGCTGGATTTGGTCTTTGTCAGTGGACTGTTCACTGGCGGTGACGAGTTTCGCCTTGATTTCGTTGACCGCGCTAATGGCGCTTTCCATTGCCGCATATGCAGTGTCAACCTTGGCAGCGCCCACACCCAGAGCATCCGAAGCGGCATTGAGCGCTTTGTTATCGGAATTCATCGTGGTGGAGATGGACCAGTACGCAACGTTGTCTTTAGCCTGACCAACTCTGAAACCAGAAGAAACTCGATCCTGTGTGCTGGAGAGATCCGTGTTGATCGAACGCAATGTCTGGAGTGCGGACATTGCAGAGGTGTTTGTCAAAATACTAGTCATCTTTAGGTCGCCCCTTTGGCAATTTTTTAAGAAGGGACATTCCGGTCAAGCCGGGAAACGCAGCAGGCAGCTTCATGCTTACCGATTTAAAATATTCGGTGCGCTGTTTCGATGGCCACAGATGACAGGTTTATGGTTAACAAAGTTTTAATCGTAGGAGTTTTTTTACTTAGATGAAGGGACTCTTAATGAGAATACACCGCCGTTAACAATCCTAAACCCTTGTATAATCTAATTATTACTCGCTTCGAAATATTAATATTTTTCATAAAAAAAGCCGCGCAAAGCGCGGCTTTTCTAACTCGTTTTTTGAAGCGATTAGCCTCTGAACAGAGTGAGGAGATTCTGCGAGCTGGAGTTGGCAATCGACAGAGACTGAACAGCGAGCTGCTGTTGTGTCTGAAGAGCCGAAAGTCGCGCAGATTCTTCTTCCATGTCGGCATCGACCAGGCGGCTGACGCCTGCTTCAATCGCGTCGCTGAGCTTGCTGGAATAATCATCCTGCAAGTCAATGCGGGTCGACAGAGCACCCAAAGCAGCCGCACCGTCCGTCAGGCCGTCCAAAGCTGTCTGAACGGTTGTGAGGAATGCGTCGATATCGCCCTGCGTAGACGCGCTGGTCAGAGCGATTGTCATGACCGCACCCAGAACACCACCGGTGCCAACACCGCTGGAAATCGCTGAGAACATCGCATAGCTGCCAGCGTCGAAGGTGGCCGAAGTTACCTTAACAGCGCCTGCAGAGTCACGGATGAAGCCATCGACAACTGTGGTTGCGGAAGCCGCATCAGCCTGAACAGTCCAGTTTTCACCGTTGAACGATGCAGCCTGGCTGATGGCAGAAAGCTGTTCCTGCAACTTCGTAACTTCGAGCTGAACTTGTTCCTTGTCGACAGACGTTTCGCTGGCGGTTGTCAGCTTTGCCTTGATTTCGTTGACGACGTCGATTGCGCTGTCCATAGCGGCATAAGCGGTGTCAACCTTCGCAGCACCAACGCCGAGCGCATCCGTCGCAGCATTCAAAGCCTTGTTGTCGGAATTCATCGTCGTGGAAATCGACCAATAGGCAACGTTATCGGAAGCCTTACCGACCTTCTCACCAGACGACACGCGGTCCTGCGTTGTGGACAGATTGCTGTTGATAGTGCGCAGAGTCTGCAGAGCGGACATAGCGGATGTATTGGTCAAGATGCTTGTCATAGTATTATTTGCCCCTTTGGCAAGTATATTTGAAGGGACATTCCGGATTTACCGGGAAACAACGATCAGCGTCATGCCTGCCGAATACTACATTACTGTTTCGGCCCGTCGTTTCGATAAACCGATCTAACATCATTAAGGTTAACGACTGGAAAACATTCGATAAATATTTAGTTAATTTTAAAAAAAAATTAGTAATACTCTGTTAATGAAAGTAAATAAAAAAAGGCCGAACCTTTCGGTCCGGCCTGATTTTTGGCAACGTTAGAAATCTTAACGGAACAGGCTGAGGATGCTCTGCGAGCTGGAGTTCGCAATCGACAGCGACTGGACTGCCAACTGTTGCTGTGTCTGGAGAGCGGAAAGCCTTGCGGATTCCTCTTCCATGTCCGCGTCAACCAGACGGCTCACGCCGGCGTCGATCGCGTCAGAAATCTTGCCAGCAAACTGGTCCTGAAGATCGATACGTGTGGACAAAGCACCGAGAGCTGCTGCGCCCTTGGTCAAATTGCCAAGTGCAGTTTCAACAGTCGTGAGGTAAGCGTCGATCGCGCCCTGCGTCGAAGCGCTGGACAACGCGATTGTCATAACCGCGCCGAGAACGCCGCCTGTGCCAACGCCGCTGGAGATTGCGGAGAACATCGCATATGTACCAGCTTCGAAGCTTGCTGTCGTAACCTTCACTGAACCGCTGGAGTCACGGATAAAGCCGTCGACAACTGTGGTTGTCGAACCAGATCCCTGAACAACCCAGTTCTCGCCGTTGAAGGAAGCGGCCTGACCGATGGCGGTCAGCTGTTCCTGAAGCTTGGAAACTTCAAGCTGAACCTGGTCCTTGTCGACGGATGTTTCGCTGGCGGTTGTCAGCTTTGCCTTGATTTCGTTGACGACATCAATCGCGCTGTCCATGGCGGCATACGCGGTGTCAACCTTCGCTGCGCCAATGCCGAGTGCGTCAGATGCTGCGCCAAGTGCCTTGTTGTCCGACTTCATCGTGGTCGAGATGGACCAGTATGCTACGTTATCGGAGGCTTTCTCGACCTTCAAACCTGTGGAAACACGGTTCTGCGTCGTCGTGAGGTTGCTGTTGATATCACGCAACGTCTGGAGTGCGGACGAAGCGCTGGAATTGTAGTTAATGCTAGACATTATTTGCCCCTTTAAACGCGGTACAACAGAGGGACATGCCGGATTTAAAGGACCGGCGCGAACGGTTCGGCATCATGCCACTCGGTTCCGTTTTCTTCAGGACACCAAACCCGTCACGTAAGGATGAAAATGCGCGCCAAGGATTTCCAATTTCTTAATTTTGGGGCCAGCGACCAAGCTGTCGATTTTATTGGTTAATACCTCGCAAACGACTGCTGCCGCCATTAACCCACTTCCGGAACCGCAGACCTGTTTCAAGCAAGCTTCAAAACGTATCGTCGAGCGAAATTCTATATCGACATGATCTGCGTCCGTGTTGAAACGCGCTTAACGGACGTAAGGGCAAGAGGATACATCGGGACAAATGTTGAACGAAATCAGCTATGCGGCCGCATCGAAGCACTTCAAAACCGGACAATACACGGAAGCATTGGCGACGCTGAACAGGTTGATCGACACCCAAAGCGATTCGCGCACCTACGTCCTGCTGGCCAAGACAATGTTGCGTATTGGGATGCCCGACCAGGCCGCGACGTCCTATGAGCTTGCTTCTCAGAAAGGTGGCGTGGATGCCGAAAGCTATCTGGTAGAGAGCATCAAGCTTCATTTCGAGAGCGGCAACAAAGACAAAGCGCTGTCGCTCTCCAACAAGCTGATCCACAGGTTCCACAAATACCCCGAGATCGCCTACATTGTCGGCTCGATCTTGCTGGACCGCGGTGAGCCACGAGTTGCCCGTGCACTTAAAAACATTCTTATGAAAAGCGATAGCATCGAGCACATGAAGCTCGGCGCCCGGATCGCTATCACCACCTGGGATCTTTTTGATCCAAGCGATATCGAAACCGCCCGCATCCTTCTCTCCAAATTGCCGCGTCAGCAGGCTGTGCGGTTGATGTATCTCGTGTTCAGTCGCGAACACAGCAAGTTCGACGCCATGGAGAAACACCAGCCGATCATTGATGCGGCTGTGGCGAACGGCGAAACCTCGTTCATATCTCTTGATGGCACGTTCTTTAATCTGCACTGGAGCGGTGACGAGCATATCAACCAGCTAGCCCGAAGCAACACGCCCGCCTTCTCCCCGGAAATGACCGCGAAAAGGCGCAAGTTACCGCATAAGTGGGGGCAGAAGATCCGTATCGGTTATCTTTCGTCCGACTTTTTCGACAAACATGCGACCATGAAGCTCATCCGTCGTGTGCTCGAATTGCATGATCGTGATCGCTTCGAAGTCACACTGTTTTGCCACTCGGATGTGGACCTTCTCAATTCGAATGAAGCCGACCGCAACCTTTGGGGCGATATCGTAACCATTCGCGAGATGGATAATGATGAAGCACTCGAAACAATCCGGGCGCGCGGCATCGACATCCTGGTCGACCTCAAAGGCCACACGGCGGGCAATCGTACGGCCATTCTCAACAAGGGTGCGGCACCCATTCAGGTCGCCTGGATCGGCTTTCCCGGATCGACGGTCAATGTCGATCTGGACTACGTCATCGGCGACCACTACGTGCTGCCCGAAAGTTCAAAGCCACATTATTACGAGAAATTTGTCCGCCTGCCGGAAACATATCAACCGAACGATCCGGTGAACCGCCCGCTTGCCAAACAGATCAGCAGGTCTGATGTCGGGCTTCCAGAAGATGCATTTGTGTTCGCCTCCTTCAACGCGAACCGCAAGATTACGCCCCGGACCATGGACCTCTGGTGCGAGATTTTGAAAAAGGCGCCAGACAGCGTCATCTGGGTTTTGCACAACAGCAAGACGAGCCGAGTGAACATCATGAACAAGTTCCTCGCGTCCGGGATACCCGCCAAGCGCATCTTCTTCATGGAAAAGCTGGAATTCGAGCTTCACCTTAACCGTATCACGGTCGCCGATCTTGGTCTGGATACATTCCCTGTCAACGGCCACACCACGACATCGGAACAGCTCTGGTCAGGCTTGCCCGTATTGACCACCAGAGGCACGAATTTTGCTTCGCGTGTTAGCGAAAGCTTGCTCAACGCCATTGGAACCCCGGAACTCGTCGCGGACGATGAAGAGGCATACGTCAACCAGGCTGTTACCTATGCGCGTGATCCGTCAACGCTCAAAGGCATTCGCGAACGCATCGATGCGAACCGGTTCACAATGCCGTTGTTCGACGCAGAGCGTTATTGCCGACACCTGGAGGCCGCTTATGAGATCATGACCGAGCGTGCAAAAGCAGGCGACGAGCCAGATCATTTTGATGTGCCTGCACTTCCGCCGCGCACCGGACCTTTTCACTCGGTATAAAAGCGACGACTCCTAGATGGCGTTATCAGGAAGGCAATCACCATGATTGCCTTCTTTTTTGTTGGCGCTATTGGAAGGACAGCGTTCGCGCCGTTGAGTGATGGTGTCGGCCTGAGCGTGGTCATCGTTTGATGAGCCACGTCGCATCGCGCGTTACAGTGCTCCGCAAGGCCGAAGCGCGACGACAGAGAACCCGATAACGTCCCAATCTAATTTGGGGCTAAAGAAATGATGTCCGGGAGAGCGGACGAGCCGTTACTCGGCGTAAATCTCGTTGGAAGACGTAACGATCTGCCATTTACCGGCAACATTGCTCATTGAAAGCAGCCGGCTTTCATCCGGCAGGATCGAGCCGATCTGAACCAGGAACATGCCTGACTTGTCTTCGATGAGGGCACGGCCGTTGGAAACGTGCAGCAACTTGAAGCGCGTACCACCGGGAAAAGGTTGGGACTTTCCATCTTCTTGATTGTTTTTGGCTTCGCCACTCGCGGGCATGGCGACCGTGGCCGTCGTCAGGGCATCGATACCGATGTCAGCAACGTCAGACCCGCCCTCTGATGTCGGGCCTTCGTCGATGTGAGGCACCACCGCTTCTACACCGCCGCCATCTTTTTGCGGCATGTTTCGCAGCGCTTCCCACCCTTCGCTTCTTATGCCGAATTTCTCCGGATTGAAGAAAACATACCAGGGCAAGGCAGCAGCGGCAGCGGCAACCACCATCAAACCACCCGTCAAGAACCTGTCGAATTCCCGTATCGAGCGTCTTGCCTTGGTCTGATCGTCTAACGCCTGATGTCTCATTTCGTTTTTTGACTTTAGCATAATCAGGCCCCTCGCCGCATACCGGGCACCGGCTGGTTGTTAACCGGTGCATTTCGCAATGCTGTTGCCAGTTCGGCATAAGCATCGATGACAGTGCGATCCCCCGGAGATTGCTTCAGCACTTCATAAACAAATGGAACTTGCTTGACGGCCATATCCAGATCGGCATCGACACCGGGGCGATATCCGCCGATCAATCGCAGGTCTTTTGTCTCTTCATAGTTGTGGATCAATGACTTGAGCCTTGAGACAAGTTTCTGTTGATCCGGCGTCCAGGCCTTGTGAGACAGGCGCGAAATCGAAGCGAGAGGATTGATGGGCGGATATCGGCCCTCATCCGCGAGAGCGCGGTCGAGCACGATGTGCCCGTCGAGAATACCGCGCGTCGAATCGGCAATCGGGTCATTGTGGTTATCGCCATCAACGAGAATGGAGATGATTGCCGTGATCGTGCCGGTTCCCTCCTCGCCGGGGCCAGCACGCTCCAGCAAACGCGGAAGTTCGGTGAAGACGGATGCAGGATAACCACGCGCGATCGGCGGCTCGCCCGCGGCAATCGCGACTTCGCGGATGGCGTGGGCAAATCGCGTGATACTATCGGCGATGAACAGGACGTTTTCGCCCTTGTCCCGGAAATGTTCGGCAATCGTCATGGCAACGAGAGGCGCCATCTTTCTGAGCATCGGGCTCTCATCGCTGGTTGCAACGATGGCAATTGATTTTTTCATATTGTCACCGAGGGTATCCTCGATGAATTCGCGCACTTCACGACCACGTTCGCCCACGAGAGCGATGACGACCTTGTCGAAGGCGTCTGCCCGGGCAAGCATGGAAAGGAGTGTGGATTTACCCACACCCGAACCGGCAAAAATGCCAAGGCGCTGGCCAAAGCAAAGCGGCGTAAAAATATCGATTGCCTTCACGCCCGTGCGGAAGCCGGTGACAACACGGCTGCGCGTCATCGAAGGCGGTGGCAGCGTGGTCACTGAACGTTTTTTCAGCCCACCGACAAGCGGACCTTTATTGTCTATCGGCTTGCACAGCGAATTGATGGTACGGCCACACCAGCTATCATCCGGCTGAACGCGGAATTCGCCCTCGCGCAGCACGATGTCGTTGACGCCAATGGGATCGCCCGGTTCGATAGGGCAAACATAGATCAGCTCCGGCTCGACCCGAACCACCTCTCCCAGATGCAGACCCGTGGAACTCTTGTGAACCACAAATTCACCAAGGCGCACATGTTGCGAAAGCCCGCTCACCGTGTAGTGGCCTGCTGCAATGGTCCTGACCCTTCCGCCGCGTGAAACGGGCATGCCGGAGGAGACTTGCGCCTCGATCATCTGCGCCAGCGCTTCGAGCTTCGGAAAGATATTTTTTGGGATTTGGGTTTGGGTTTCCATTTACATCAAACGCCGATTACTGGCCGCCACCGAGGGTTCGGATGGCTTGAGAAAAGGAATCTTCCGTCGACTTCATCAGGGAGGAAATGCCTTCAAACGCCCGGTTGACCTGCACCAGCTGCGTCATCTGTGAGATGGCGTTCACGTTGGATTGCTCGACATAGGCCTGAAGAACGCCAAACTGCGCATTATCGACGATAGGCTGAGGTGCTTCCGTAAAGATGACGCCGCTGTTCTCATAGCGAACGAAACCCTTCGTCGCATCTGCGGAAAAAAGACCGAGTTGCGCGACGGGAGCGCCGTTTTGCGTGATGCGACCATCGGTTCCGACTGTCGGCTCACCGGCGGCCGGATTGAGCTGGATAGGGCCACCGCCCGCATCCAGAACAGGATATCCTTGCGTGGACACCAGCTCACCCGTCACGGACATGGAGAACCGGCCATCGCGCGTCATCACCTGTCCAGCAGGCGTATTGATGGCAAACCAGCCCTCACCCTTCACGGCAAAGTCGAGAGGATTGCCGGTTTTTATCAATTCACCATTGCGGGTCGAAAGGTAATCGTTGCCCTGCGTAACGAATGCGATGTCTGCCTTGAGATCGTTTTTCGTCTGGCTCATCACCTGATCGAACTTCACCTCCGTGCCACGAAAGCCAACGGTATTCATGTTGGCAATGTTGTCGGCAACGGTAGTGAGACGACGCTCCAGGGCAATCTGGGAGGAGATCCCGACGTAGATACCAGATTGCATATTACTCTCCTGTCCAGACCAAAGGCAAAAGGCGCACCGCTGACACGCAACAACGCCATATTCCTACAGGCCTACTGGAGTTTGCTTGCGCGAAGCTTTTGGTTCGCGTGCCTCGAGACGTCGCGCCGGAGAAGCTGCAAAACGCAGAAAAGAAATCTCTTTTGGCAATATGACCGAAGACATCTCAAAGTTGAGGGCAAGCGGACAAAGTCTTGGGCAGCAGCCTCCAAGCCAGCCTCGCGCAAGGCATGTCCCATATCCCTGATGTGCGAAATTGGCGTCAGATGCGAGCTTCAGATGAATATCATTATCGGACTAGTAATTACTTTCGGCTGTATTATCGGCGGTTACATGGCCATGGGTGGTCATCTGGACGTGCTGTTCCAGCCATTCGAGCTCGTCATCATTGGTGGCGCAGGTCTGGGCGGCTTCATCATGGCCAACCCGATGAAGGTGGTGAAGGATAGCGGAAAGGCGCTGGGCGAAGCATTCAAGTTCGCCGTGCCGAAAGAACGTCACTATCTGGATGTTTTGGGTGTTCTCTACTCGCTGATGCGCGACCTGCGCACCAAATCGCGAAACGAGATTGAAGCCCACATCGACAATCCAGACGAATCCTCGATCTTCCAGACCGCACCATCGGTTCTGAAGAACAAGGAACTGACGTCCTTCATCTGCGATTATGTCCGCCTCATCATCATCGGCAATGCTCGCAGCCATGAAATCGAAGCTCTCATGGACGAAGAAATCGACACCATCCTGCACGACAAGATGAAGCCCTATCACGCCATCACTGCGATGGGCGATTCCTTCCCCGCCATCGGCATCGTGGCCGCCGTTCTCGGCGTTATCAAAGCCATGGGCAAGATCAACGAATCGCCTGCGGTTCTGGGTGGCCTGATCGGTGCAGCGCTCGTCGGCACCATGCTTGGCATTATCCTGTCTTACTCCATCTGTAATCCGCTCTCGGCGCAGATCAAGATCGTTCGTACCAAGCAGCATCGCCTCTACATCATCGTGAAGCAGACATTGCTGGCATACATGAACGGCTCTGTTCCACAGGTCGCGCTGGAATATGGACGCAAGACCATTTCCAACTACGAGCGTCCATCGATTGATGCCGTCGAGCAGGAAATGATGAACCCCGGCGGCGACCAGAAGGCGGCTTGATGATGGCAAATGCTGCACAATCAAATGTCACGGCAATGGACCCGGCGCTTCTGGCGAAGCTGACGGGCGGCCTTGGCGACAGCAAGAAAGTCGCCAAGATCGGCGCCGATATCGGTCAAATCTACAGCAATTTTCTGCCTGACATCTTCCACAGTGAGACGGGCATTGCCATCGAGGTCGACTATCTCGGCTGCGAATCCGGCCTGATGACCGATCTTATTCGGAAGCTCGGCAAGGACTTTGCCGTTGCCGACTGCTCGTTGCGCAACTGGTGCCCCAACTTCATGCTGGCCACCGGCACGGCTTTCGTCATGGCCTTGATGGAGCGTATGCTCGGTGCTGCGCCAGACACCATCATGGACCCGGAAATCCGCTCCCTGTCGCAGATCGAGCTTGATCTTGCAGCCCTCGTCATGGGTCGCATCGGTGATGTTCTGCGTTCGTCCGTCAATGCACCCGGCGGCTTTGAGGCAACCATCGACCAGCCTTTCAACGGCAATGGTAAAAGTGCTTTTGAGGAAGCCATTGCCGCACAGTTCGGCATGTTGATGCGCCTGCGGATTGATATCGGCAAGGTGTCGTCCGAGTTCGCCTTGGTCATCCCGCAGCGCACCCTGCTCAAAACCACCATCGTTGCACCGAAACCATCGGCGCAGGCGATGAAGAAGCAGGAAGAGTGGATGGAGATGATCTCCGAGCAGGTAAAGCGCTCGCAGGTCACACTGGAAGCCAAAATACGTTTACAGAGCCTGACACTGAAAACGATCTCCCGGCTTGTGGAGGGCGACGTCATTCCTTTCCGCGATATACGGCAGGACGACATCTGCGTGGAAGTCAGCGCCAATGGCGCAAATATGTACAACTGCGAGTTTGGGCGCGCGGGAGACCGTTACACCGTCAGGGTGAAGAATAACGTCAGCACGGACGACGAAATTCTAAGACATTTGATAGGTTAAATCTTGGGCCTGAGCTTCACACGGCTTGGGCAGCTTGACGCAAGTTTCAAAGGGAATAATTAGCGCATGGCTACGAAAAAGACACCATTA
Organism: Agrobacterium sp. rho-13.3; assembly: GCF_033957765.2. Classification (NCBI taxonomy): domain Bacteria; kingdom Pseudomonadati; phylum Pseudomonadota; class Alphaproteobacteria; order Hyphomicrobiales; family Rhizobiaceae; genus Agrobacterium; species Agrobacterium sp. rho-13.3. The sequence goes on along the minus strand of NZ_CP192774.1, from coordinate 208,495 downwards.
ACCGACGATGATTTGCTGCCTTCGCTTGATGATTCCAGCGATCTGGATCAGGCGATCGGCGATCTGCGCGGCGTGCTGAAAAGCGATACGGAAGGTTCACTTTCCGACTTCGGTGATTTTGGCGACTTCGGTGCGGCATCTGCTGAACCGGCGGGCAACGACCTCGCAGCCTTCGGCGGCGGCGCGGACAGCTTTGGCATGTCGGACTTCGGTTCAACAGCGGCACCGCTGGCCTCATCGCCATCACCTCTCGGCAGCGGCCTTTCAGACAACCTCGATCTGATCATGGATATCCCAATCGATGTCCAGATCGTGCTTGGCACAAGCCGGATGCTGGTATCGGGATTGATGGGACTGGAAGAAGGCGCGACGATTGCTCTTGAGCGACGGATCGGCGAGCCTGTGGAAATCATGGTGAATGGCCGTTGCATCGCACGCGGCGAAATCACCGTACTGGAAGATGACGATACACGTTTCGGCGTGAAGCTGATTGAAGTACTGAGTACCAAGAAAGCCTAATCCCTGTGGGGACGGAGAGGAAAGACCATGATGGACTTTGAGGATTTCGGTAATCCCCTGGCAGGGAAGCCGTTGTCTCAGGCTGACAAGGCCGCCGCCGTACTTCTGGCGATGGGAAAAGGTGTGGCTGGAAAACTGTTGAAGTTTTTCACGCAGGCCGAATTGCAGACAATCATCAATTCGGCCCAGACACTGCGGGTTATCCCACCAGATGAACTCGCAGTGATCGTTGCCGAATTCGAAGACCTGTTCACCGAAGGCACCGGCCTGATGGACAATGCCAAAGCCATCGAGAGCATTCTCGAAGAGGGCCTGACACCGGAAGAGGTCGATGGTCTTCTTGGTCGCCGTGCGGCATTCCAGTCTTACGAAACCTCCATCTGGGACCAGCTTCAGGACGCAGACCCGAAATTTATCGGCACGTTCCTGCTGCGCGAGCATCCACAGACAATCGCTTACATCCTCTCCATGCTGCCCTCCTCGTTTGGCGCAAAAGTTCTTCTCACCATTCCCGATGAGCAGCGTGCCGACATCATGAACCGTACGGTCAACATGAAGGAAGTCAGCCCCGCTGCTGCACAGATCATTGAAAAGCGCGTCATCTCGCTGATTGCGGAACTGGATGCGGAACGCAATGCAGGTGGTTCGGCAAAGGTTGCGGACCTGATGAACGAACTGGAGAAGCCGCAGGTCGATACCCTGCTCAGCTCTCTGGAGACGCTCAGCAAGGAATCTGCAAACAAGGTCAAGCCGAAGATCTTCCTCTTCGAAGACCTTTTGTCTATGCCGCAGCGCAGCCGCGTTACATTGCTCAACGATGTGTCGGGAGACATCCTTACGCTGGCGCTTCGCGGTGCCACATCCGAGATCAAGGAATGTGTTCTGTCCTCCATCAGTCCACGTCAACGCCGCATGATCGAGTCGGACCTTGCCGTGCCAACAGCATCGCTCAACACGCGCGAAGTGGCGATTGCACGCCGCGCCGTTGCACAGGAAGCCATCCGTCTGGCCAGTTCCGGCCAGATTCTCTTGAAGGAAGCCGTAACGAGCGAACAGTCCGCCGCAGCGTGAACTCTTCGCGGTTGATAAGGCCAATCGGCGGGACTGAACGTCTTGCGGCCTAATGCCGCCACCTATACCCTGTAAAGAACGGCCTGCCGGGTTCCGGCGGGCCTTTTTTGTTAGGGGTGTGTCTTGGCAGACGGCGAAGACAAAGACAGTAAAACAGAAGAACCAACAGAGAAAAAACTTAGTGACGCGGTCGAAAAAGGGAATGTCCCTTCATCGAACGAAGCGTCACTATTCGCGTCCACGCTTGCCTTTTATATTTACATCGTTTTCTTCGCCGCCGATGGAATCCAAAGGCTGGGCGAAACCCTCAAGGACATCATCGAGCGACCGGAACAATGGCGGCTGAACACCGCAGCCGATCTTGTTTCATTGGGCCTGCATCTCGCAAAAGAGGTGAGCGCCCTGCTTTTGCCTGCGGCGATCATGTTCATCGTATTCGGGCTGGGCCAATCCTTCGCGCAAAACCTGCCGCAATTCGTGCTGGATCGGATCACGCCGCAGGTATCGAGAATATCGGTCGTCAAAGGTTTTCAGCGCATCTACGGCGTTAATGGATTTGTGAATTTCGGCAAGTCGCTTTTCAAAGTCCTGGTCGTGTCGGCCATCATGGTTATGGTTCTGAAAAGTGATTATTTCCGATTGCTGGATGCAATCGTATCTGACCCGAAAACCATTTTGCCGACGGGTTATGAAATCCTGAAAAAGATGATGATGGTGATGCTTTTCGCCACGGGAATTTTGGCGGTGGGCGACTATTTCTGGGCCAATCACCGTTGGTACAGCGAACTGAGAATGACCAAGCAGGAAATTAAGGACGAGCACAAACAGTCGCAGGGTGACCCGATTGTGAAAGCGCGTCAGCGCTCGATTGCCCGCGATCGCGCCCGCCGCCGCATGATGGATGGCGTGCCAAGAGCAACCCTCGTCATCACCAACCCGACGCACTATGCGATAGCGCTGCGCTACGTCAAAGAGGAGAGCGATGCGCCTGTTATCGTTGCCAAGGGACAGGATTTGATCGCTCTCAGGATCAGAGAAATTGCCCAGGAAAACGGAATTCCGATTTTTGAAGACCCGCCACTTGCACGCTCCATGTTTGCGCAAGTCTCGGTAGATAGTGTCATCCCGTCAGTATTTTATAAGGCAGTCGCGGAACTCATTCACAAGGTTTACGCGGCACGCCAAAACAAAAGACGGGTAAACTGATCAAGATGAAAAAATGCTCATATTCGGCGGAACGGGAAGAGATTTTGGCTCGCGCGATAAGCCCTGTGGCTGCGGAGCTTCGTCTGATTGATGCTGGAGATTTGATCTCCCTACTAAAGTTCGAATATTACAGCAGCCTCTCGGATCTGGTGGATTCGGCAGCGGAGCTGTATTTCCATCCGGGCACGGTCTATTTCGGGATCGGCGGCGATTATTCGCTGGATTGGGATACCTATCCCTCGATCACGCTAGACTTGGAAATCAAGCCGAAGGGCGTCACGATTTATGCTCAGTTGATGTTGGGCAAAGACCAGGCAGGCATCAACATCAACTACATCACGTTCCAAAATCCGTCGAATGATCCGAATGAAAACACAGCTTTTCTGGCCGACAGCTTGCGCCACGCATCGTTTTACACCCAGACCGATGTAGCCGCCGTCAACGCGACACATTAAAGCGCGGCCCGTCCGGTACTGCGCGAACAACACAGCTCACTTCATCTGATTTATGGACGACGCCGCTGAAAATCCGTTCCGATTTTCGGTGGCGTCGTCCTGTCGTTTAAAGAGATTTGCCGAGAATGTAGTCTGACAATCTTTCTGCCGCATCCTGTATCTGGGCAGGATTGCGCAGGAAGCAGGCACGCAGGAACAGTTCCCCGCCAGCACCGAAAGCTTTGCCCGGCGCAAGGCCGACACCGACCTTGTCGACGATATCGAATGCGGCGGCGCGGCTGTCTGTTACGCCATCGATTTTCAGGAACGCATAGAGCGCGCCATCGGGCTTGAGGGTCTCAACCCGATTGGTCGCGATCAGTGCATCGCACAGAATATCACGCGATTTGGCGGCACGGGCGTAGTTCTGCTTGATGAAATCATCACCATGATCCAGCGCGGCAATCGCCCCGCGTTGCATGAACTGCGCGACACCAGATGTGGAATATTGAATGAGGTTTTCAATGACCTGTCCGATTTCCGGCGGAGCAACGAGCCAACCCACGCGCCATCCGGTCATCGACCAGTTCTTGGAGAAGGAATTGGCGAAAATGATGCGGTCGCCTTCGTCCATGATATCGAGGAACGACGGTGCGCGTGTTTCGGCATAGTGATACAGCGCATAAATCTCGTCAGCGATGATCCAGAGACCATGCTTGCGGGCGAGAGCCAGAATATCGCGCAGGTTGTCATGCGTCGCGGTCCAGCCGGTCGGGTTGGAGGGCGTGTTGATGAACAGCGCCTTGGTCTTCGGTGTGATCGCCTGCTCCAGCTTGCCGATATCGATATCCCATTTTCCATTGGTGAAATCGATGCCAACAGGCACAGCCTTGGCACCTGCAACGCCGATGGCCGCAACGATGTTCGGCCATGTGGGTGTCAGATAAATCAGCTCGTCGCCGGGCGACGTCATAGCCTGCACGGCAAGCACGATGGCCTGCATACCTGAGCCTGTGACGTAAAAATGGTCTGGAGAAAGATTGGCCGAGAAATGGCGCTGGTAATAGCGGCTCATCGCATCGCGAAGTTCAGGAATACCGCGCTGCCAGGTGTAGAAGGTCTCCCCCGCTGTCAGCGCATCTGCTGCGGCCTGCGCGATGAAGGCTGGCGTGGGCAAATCACCTTCGCCCACCCAGAGCGGCAGGAGATTTTCCCGGGCATGGGCGTATTTTTTGACTTCAACGATACCGCTTTCGGGCGTTGCCAGAGAGCGGGCACTCAGACTTTTCAGAACCGACATGAAAAAAGGCACTCCTGTTTGAGTGCCTTCTTAACGCATGAAATGCTTGCTGTGCATGATATTCCGTGAAGAGATCACGGATTTTGCTGATGAGTCAGCGCGTCTTCAAGAGATCGCGGATTTCGGTGAGAAGCCGCACGTCTTCTGGCGGTGGCGGTGGTGCTTTTGCTTCTTCGATCTTCTGGCGCTCGACGGATGAGCGCAGCTTGTTCACCAGCTTCACCATCAGGAAGATGATCCATGCAAGGATGACGAAGTTGATGACAACGGTAATGAAGTTGCCATAAGCGAACACTGCGCCTTGCGCGCGCGCTGCGGCAAGCGAAGTTGCTGTAACCTGCGAGCTGAGCGGCAGGAAGTAGTTGGCAAAATCGAAGCCGCCGAAAATGGCACCGACGATTGGCATGATCAGATCGTTCACAACCGAATCGACGATCTTACTGAACGCCGCGCCGATGATGACACCCACGGCAAGGTCCATGACATTGCCGCGTGCAATAAAAGTTTTGAATTCGTTGAGCATTCCAGATGTCCCTCTTTCAACCCATCTCCACCATGCGCATCACATGGTGGCGCCACCATAACATTTATTTTCGAGTGTGCAGATATATGAAGTAAAATCAAACCCATTGCGTTGCACCTCTTAAACTTTATGCCAAGTCGCTGCCAATTCTCATTCTGCCCGAACTGTCATATGCTTGACCGCAAGGATGGTGGGAGAAAGCCAAGTGCTTCCTGGGTGGATCATATTTGTTTCGGCATTCGCCTATATTCTCCTGCTGTTTGCAGTGGCGAGTTATGGCGACCGTAAAAGCCGCCGAAAGACAACCTCCAACAAAGGCCGCCCGATTGTCTATGCGCTGAGCCTTGCGATCTACTGCACATCATGGACCTATTTCGGCGGCGTCGGCCTGGCGTCTGAGCGCGGGCTGGAATTTCTAGGCATCTACACCGGCCCGATTCTCGCTTTCACGCTTGGAATGCCGATCCTGCGGCGGATCGTTGAACTGGCTAAGGCCGAAAAACTCACCTCGGTTGCCGACTTCATCGCGGCCCGCTACGGCAAGAACCCCACGGTCGCCACATTGGTGTCGATCATCGCACTGGTTGGTGCCATTCCCTATATCGCGCTCCAGCTCAAGGCCGTGTCCAGTTCCGTTGCCGCCATGGTGGACCCCAGCGATTACGGTATTGGCAGCGGCAACCTCTATTTTCTCGATCTTCCACTGATCGTAACGCTGGTCATGGCGGGCTTTGCCGTCATCTTCGGAACACGCCACACGGACGCGACCGAACATCAGGATGGCCTCATTCTGGCGATTTCCATGGAATCGGTCGTCAAGCTCGTGGCGATCTGCACGGCGGGTGTTTATGTCGTGTTTTTCCTGTTTGACGGGCCATCGCAGCTTTGGCATCTCGCCTCTGAAAACAGCCAGGTCATGCAGGCGATGTCCTACCAGACGCCGATCAGTCGCTGGATCGTGCTGACCCTGCTGTCCGCCTTCGCGATCATTCTTTTGCCGCGACAGTTTCATGTGACGGTGGTTGAGAACCGCACGCCGAATGAGTTGCGCATGGCAGGTTTTCTGCTGCCGCTTTATCTCATCGCCATCAATATCTTCGTGCTGCCGATTGCGATTGCCGGCCTTCTGACGCTTGGCAGCAATGGCGAGGCCGACCTCTATGTGCTGCAATTGCCTCTGGTCAACCAGATGCCGGTCGTCTCGCTCATCACCTTTATAGGCGGATTTTCGGCGGCAACGGCCATGGTCATCGTCGCATCAGTGGCGCTCTCCATCATGGTATCGAACGATATTGTGATGCCGATCTTCCTGCGGCAAAAGCTGCTGAACAGATCAGCGCACCGCGATAATTTTGCCAAGACCCTGCTCAATATTCGCCGCACTGCCATCTTCGTCGTGCTGTTGTTGGGATATGCCTATTACCGAGCCGCAGACAGCACTTCGGGGCTTGCCTCGATCGGCCTGCTGGCCTTTGCTGCCATTGCACAAATGGCACCATCGCTTCTGGGTGGCCTGGTCTGGCGCCGTGCGAATGCTCGGGGCGCCATTGCCGGTCTGAGTTCCGGCTTCATCGTGTGGGCATACCTTCTGTTCCTGCCCAGCCTTGGGGGACCGGATAACTCGCAAGTCGCGGCGACGATCTTAAGCTTCCTGCTGCCCGGAACGACCGTGTTCAGCGGCCCGCACGCCGATCCGCTGGTGAACGCCGTCACGCTCAGCTTGCTTGTCAACTGCACGGCCTTCGTCCTTGGTTCGCTGTCACGCAACCCGCGCCCGGTGGAGCGCATTCAATCGGGCATTTTCGTCAAGCGCCATTCAAAATCTCAGTTCGCGACACGCGGATGGAAAACGCGCGTCAGCGTCGGGGACTTGAAAACCGCTGTGGCCCGTTACCTCGGTGAAGAGCGCATGTTGCGGTCGCTGGCGGCCTATGAAAAATCCGCAGGGCGGAAACTGGAAGACGACCAGCCGGCGGATATGGCGCTCATCCATTTCTCCGAGCAATTGCTGGGCAGCGCCATCGGTTCCTCGTCGGCGCGACTGGTGCTCTCACTGATTTTGCAGAAGGCCGAAGATACCAGTGCAGACACTGTCTGGCTGCTGGATCAGGCCAGTGAGGCGCTGCAATACAATCAGGATATGTTGCAGACGGCTCTGGCACAGATGGATCAGGGCATTGCCGTGTTCGATAGTTCGCAACAGTTGACCATCTGGAACCGCCGCTTTCGCACCTTGCTCGATCTGCCGGAACAGTTTGGCCGTGTCGGCCTACCGCTGACTGACATCGTTGCCATGCTGGAGGAACGCGGTGATATCGCCGCCGGTGAACAGAGGCAGACTATCAACCATCTTCTGACGATGGACATGCCGTTTTCGCTGGTCATGGCTGGCGGTGCACGCATCATCGAAGTGCGCTCCAACGCCATGCCGGACAAGGGTATCGTTGCGACCTTTACCGATATTACCCAGCGCGTGGCAAGCGATCAGGCATTAAAACAGGCCAATGAAACGCTGGAGCAGCGTGTCGAGGAACGCACTGGAGAACTGACCCGCGTAAATCACCAACTGGCCGAAGCGCGCGCAGTGGCGGATGAAGCCAATATCGGCAAAACGCGATTTTTCGCTGCCGCGGGCCATGATATTCTCCAACCGTTGAATGCGGCCCGACTGTATTCCTCCGCGCTCGTGGAGCGCATGGGCGCGTCAGAGAACGGCGCGCTCGTCCAGAACATCGACTCGGCGCTGGAATCGGTCGAGACCATTCTGGGTGCGGTTCTCGATATCTCCCGCCTCGATACGGGCTCGATGAAACCGCGCATGGCGTCCGTTCCGCTGAATGATTTGTTCAAACGCATAGAGACCGATTTCGCGCCGATGGCCCGGGAGAAAAACCTCGAACTCATCGTCATGCCCACATCGTTGACGGTAAAGTCCGACATCAATCTGTTGAGGCGCCTCGTGCAAAATCTGGTGTCCAACGCCATCAAATATACGATTTCCGGCAAAGTCATCGTTGGCGTTCGCCGACGTGGCAAAGAAGCGGTCATTCAGGTCATTGATTCGGGGATTGGCATCCCGTCTTCCAAATTCCGCACGATTTTCAAGGAATTCGCCCGTCTCGATGAAGGTGCAAAAACCGCGTCGGGGTTGGGGCTTGGCCTTTCCATCGTCGATAGGCTTTCGCGCATATTGCACCATCCCGTTCATCTCACGTCGGTTCAGGGTAAGGGGACATCGTTTCGGGTGCATCTGCCGCGAGAGATGACACACGCCCGCGCACCAAGAACGGTCGAACGCAGCGCGCCGCACGTGATTGCCCAGCAAATGCAAGGCTTTCGCATCCTGTGCATCGATAACGAGCCCAAGATTTTGGAAGGCATGGCGCTGCTCATGTCCGGTTGGGGGTGCGACGTGACGCAAGCGGCATCTCTTGCGACCATAGACGTGATGCCGGAGAGCCAAGCGCAAGCACCAGACATGATCGTTGCCGATTACCATTTGGACGATGGCGACGGGATCGATGCCGTGCGACGTCTTAGGCACCTCTATCAAAGGGAAATTCCGGCACTTCTGATTACGGCCGATCGCACACTCGAAGTGCGCGCACAGGCAGAAAAAGAAAACATCGCCGTACAACACAAACCGGTGAAACCAGCGGCACTCCGTGCCTACATCAATCAGGTCTTCAGCGTGACGCGGGCGGCGGCAGAATAAAAAACGGGCCGCCTGAGGCATATCAGACGGCCCGTTTGTTTTTGGTGAGGCGTGCGTTCCAGCCTTAAGCTGCGCGGTTATACCTATTCTGCTGGTTGGACTGCGCATTTTCAATGCGGAAGCGCTGAACCAACCCAAGCAGAGCTTCAACCTCTTCGGATAGCATCTGGCTCGCGGCGCTGGATTCCTCGGCCATCGCTGCGTTCTGCTGGGTCATCTGGTCCATCTGGTTGACGGAACCGTTGACTTCCTGAAGGGCCGAGGACTGGTCCTGCGTTGCTGTGGCAATGGTTTCGACGTGCTGGCTGACGACGATGATCTGCTTGCTGATGGTGGAGAGCACTTCTCCGGCCTCTTGTACCAGCAGTGCACCCGTGCCGACTTCATTGGTGGACTGGTTGATCAGTGTCTTGATTTCGCGGGCGGCATCTGCCGAGCGCTGGGCGAGCTCACGAACTTCCTGTGCGACAACGGCGAAGCCCTTGCCTGCCTCACCGGCACGCGCTGCTTCAATACCCGCATTCAAGGCCAAAAGGTTTGTCTGGAAAGCGATATCGTCGATAACTTCGATGATCTGTTCGATCTTCTTCGAAGCATCCTCGATGCGCCCCATGGCATCGATCGCGTTCTTGACGACCGTGCCGGAACTGTCAGCGCTTTTTTGCGTGACGCGCACGGCTTGGTTTGCTTCGCGGGCCCGCTCTGCCGAAGACTTCACGGTGACGGTGATTTCTTCAACGGCTGCGGCTGTCTGCTCCAGCGAGGCGGCCTGCGATTCCGTGCGGCGCGACAGGTCGTTAGACGACTCAAGCATTTCCAGACCGTTGTTCTGGATGACCAGCGTTCTGTCGCGAATCTGCGCCAACACATCTTTCAGGTTCTGCAACGAACCATTGAAGTCGGTGCGCAGCTGCTCCAGTCGGCCAGAGAACGGTGTGTCGATGGTCTGTGTCAGATCGCCACTGGAAAGGCGGGCCAAACCACCAGCAAGCTGGCTGACCGCAAAATCGATCTGACGGTCCGTTTCGCGCTTTTCAGCATCGCTACGGCCACGTTCTGCTTCGGCTTGCGCCCGCTCTTCAACGCTGCGTCCTTCCATCAGGAGCTTTTCGTGCGCGTTTTCACGGAAAACCTCAAGCGCGCGGGCGATATTGCCAAACTCGTTTTTGCGCTGCGTGTAAGGAATATCCGTTTCGAGCTTGCCTTCGGACAGAGATTTGACCGCATTCGTCAGCAAACCAAGCGGGCGCAAAAAGCGCTTTATGGCAAAATAGCCGAGGAAGCCAAACACCAGCATCACGCCAAGGCCGCACCATAACACGATGTTGCGCAAGCCATCGATATGAGACTGGTACACCGCCATCGGCACACCCACAAACAGGATACCAACCGTCGCGCCGGTTTTGGAAAGAACCGGCAGATAGCCCGTCATATATTCCGTGCCGAACAGCGTGGCCTGACCGAAATAAGGCTCGCCCTTCGCCATGTTCGCATAGGCGGGGTGATCCAGCGCCAGCTTCGTGCCGACCGCACGCTCGCCTTTTTCATTTTTAACGTTGGTGGAAATACGAAGATACTCCGAGCCCTGCGTCTGGAACACCGTCGCAACACCACCATTTGCGGTGCCGGTGCGGTCCACGAGGTCGAAATCCAGCAATGTTCCGATGCTCGGTCTGCTGACGGTTTTCAACTGTCCATTTTCAATAGCAACCTGCGCGCCACCCACCTTCATTTCATAAAGAATGGCCATGCTTCGAAGAGCGCGCTTGGTATCCATCAGCGCGCTTTCCATAACGTCCTGCTTCAGACGGAAATAGGTCGATGTGCCGACGGCAAAAATGCCAAGAAAAATGAGTCCGATAGTTAGACAAACCATTTGAATAACTATGGATCTCGAAAAGAAAGTTGCCATCACACATCCCTGAGAATTATTGGTGTCGGGATAATGAAATAAAACTATTAAAATTCACGGAATATTTCGGCAGTTGTAAACACTGGATATCGTTACGCTTTTTCGCTTATTTGACGATGATCAAGTATCTGAAAATACTCTTATATTAGAGAATTAAAATTATCCAGACTCACAAACTCCTGCGACATCAACACGCAATGGTTGTTACAAAATGGCGTCAAACCCCCACGCCTCTCATAAGGCAGCCTTGAATATAGGTGTGTGATTTAGTGGATATAGCCCATGCGTATCGCTTTCGCGATCGCCTGAATACGGTTGACGGAATCGAGCTTGATCGTCGCCGAGCCGAGATAAGCATTGACGGTGTGCACCGAAAGGCCCAGCTTCACGGCGATTTCTTCGCTGATGCGACCATCTCCGGCCAGTTGCAGGCAGGCCACTTCACGTTCGCTCAACGATTCCGCCGGCGTCACCCGACGCTCATCAAGAGCCAGCAGATCGACCATGATCTCCGTGCATTTGATATGCTGCTCCAGCACCAGTTCATTGTCGAGCAGGAGGCTTCCGCCGCAGAACACGACATACCCATTCCCGATTGTGCCCAGACGAACAGGCAGCGCCAGACCAGCATAGGACAGCTCGTCATTCACAAGCCGCACCATAAGCGCGGGAACATCAGGTATGTCTGCAAACCCCGTACCGCTTTCGCTCTTCCAGGTGATCGGCAACAGCGACCGCTCCAGATGCTCAAGCAGACGGTCTCCCAGCACGCGAACCAGGCGTGCGCTCTGTTCATTGGCGTTCATGCCCCAATTTTCCAACTCGCAAAACAGCTTGCGCTTATTGGGAAGACCGGATGCGACAGCACGCAGAACGACGAAGTTTTTCGCGCCCAGAATGCGCTGGATCGATACGAGTTTAGGAAACAGGTCAGACCGACTGGAGGAGTTGCCGCCACGCGGTGCTGTTCCGTGCCCTAAGCTGGCTGTCTCGGAATCCTTATAATATCCCATTCGACGCGCCCCTATACGAGATTATTACGAACCGCATAGGCAATCGCCTCGGAACGTGTCTTGGTTGCGGTCTTGCGCATGACGCTGGTGATGTAGTTGTTGATGGTATTGCGAGAGATGCCGAGAATCGTCGCCATTTCGTCGCTGGTTTTTCCTTCGGCGATCCAGAAAAGGCATTCAAGCTCACGCTCGGTCAGATCGATATCGCGCTCCACCCGCGATTCGGCCACGATACCGGAGCTGGCAAAATAGCCTGCAAGCATCCCCGCCTCCCGCAAGCGATCATCGGCCGGAACCGCATCGACTGCAAACAGCAGCAAAAGTGAAAAACGAACGCGCCCGACGCAAAAGGTCATTGCGCAATATTGCCGGTCAATGCCGTGCGGGATGACAGCATCATCCGGCAGTAAAAGCACGCGAGGTTTTAAAAGCGAAAGGCATTTTTCCATTTCGCTGACACGGTTTTGATTGTTGGTCAGCTCTGCGCCAAGCTTGCGCACCAGATCAAACGGCCAGTCGGAGGTAATGATAAAATTCAGGCCTGCTTCCTGCAAAAGATCTTCGCGGGCCAGCAGATAATGAGATGCGCCTGCGTAGGACGCAAGCAGCTCGATAGCGGCTGTAACGTTGCCGTCCGCAGCCACAAGAGAAATATTACGAATGAGTTGATCGCGTAGCAATGGCTTCACCGACCTATCAAACGGCGCAGCAGATAGCCTGCGAACATCAACATCCACCTTCAATAGCCTACGCCCTCTTGGTCTCCTTTACGGAGATGACTTAACCGGGATGGAACTCATTTCCATTCAGAACCACAGCCATGGACCCATGATTTGCGTGTCTGGTGACCGAATCATTATATTTTAAAAGACAAGCAATGAAACACCATAACCAGCAAAAGCTGTTCCACGTATTTCATCTCTTTGTCATGACACCGAAAGCATATTGATGTTCTCGGTTTCGCACAGTGTTGATTTCAGTATTCCAGTGCAAACTGGCGATTTGATGAACAAATGGTAAATTCTGGCCTGAAAAAGAACATGTGTGCCGTTTCGATGCAAGGGGCAAAACGGACAAAGGCCGGTTCAGAACCGGCCTTTGCTGTATTAAGCTGCTTTTTCGATCGCCCACTTGCGGAGAATTTTCGCGGCGCGTTCCTCGCTGATTTCCACCATGCGGGACAGACGACGTTCTGGCCCCTCGCGGACCCGCCGGTTGAAGTCGCCATCGCCATTGTCGCCGGAGAGAAGATCGTCGGTACTGTCGAAGCCGAAGTCCGCACCGAAGCCATCCATAAGGCCACCCGCACTTGCTCCACCGAGGCCCGGAGAGAAGTCTGGAAGTTCCAGACCGGCGGCTTCCTGACCGATTTCCGCAGGAGATGTTGCACCGCCGTTAACCGAGCGAACCATGGGCCGCACACCAAGCCAGACAACGAGGAAGGCAACGGTGACGAAGGCGAGAGAGTTGATGATGCCTGCCGAATTGCGGCTCAGCACTTCCATAAAGCCCGGACCGGCCACGGCCTGATCAAGCAATTGGGTTTCAAGGAAATCCATGGCGGTGATCGTGACGACATCGCCGCGGTTGGTCGAGATACCAGCCGCAGAGGTCACGATCTTTTGCATCTCAGCCAGATAGGCGTCGATCTTTGCCTGATCGGACGGCTCGCCGATCATTTTCGCCAGACGTCCCTTGTTGACGACAACTGCGATGGAAATCTTGTCGACCGTATAGCCATTGCGAACCGTAGCTATTGTCTTCGAGTTGATCTCGTAGTTGGTCTGCTCTTCTTTTTTCGCCGTTTCATCAGAGGTACGAGGACCGCCACCGCCGCCCTGAGGCGCCGCCTGGGGCACGTTCTGCTCAACCGTCGCAGCCGTATCCGGCGTTGTTTCCTGAGATTTCTGGTCTTCCTTGGTCGTGCGAACGGAGCGCTCGACGCGCGATTCAGGATCGAAAACGGTTTCCTGAACCTGCTGACTGTCAGTGTTGAGCGAGGCCGTTACGCTGGAGCGAAAGTTGTCCATGCCGAGGAATGGCGCAAGCGCCTTGTCGATTTTGGTTTCGAGTTCCTGCTGGAAATTCTGTGCCAGGGTCAGGGAGCGGTTCAACGCACCATTTCCAACATCGTCACCGGAGGCCAAAAGCTGGCCTGTGGAGTCCAGAAGCGTCACGTCATCGACTTCAAGGCCGGGAACTGCCGAAGCAACGAGATGGCGAATAGAGGAAGCGGCCTTGCGGCCCGCCGTAGCACTGGCGCGAATCATCACCGACGCGGTGGGTTTTTGTTCTCCACGGCGAAAATTGCCGACATCCGGCATGACGATGTGGACGCGTGCGGCAGCGACACCGTCAATTTGCTGGATAGAGCGCCCGATTTCGCCTTCAAGCGCACGAACGCGGGTTACTTCCTGCATGAAAGACGTCAGGCCGAGCGAACCGACATTGTCGAAAAGCTCATAACCGGCGTTGGTACTGTCTGGCAGACCGCGCTCGGCAAGCAGAAGACGTGCCTTGCTTGTCATGCCAACAGGAACTTGGATGCTTGTTCCATCGGCCCCAACCTGAAAATTAACATTCGACTCTGCAAGAGCGATGCTGATCTTGTTCAGATCCATAGTTTCGAGGCCGACATAAAGTGTTTCGTAAGCAGGCTTGTTCACATAAAGCGCGGCGGCGAGAATGATTGCCATGGACAAAACGCCCACACCACCCAGCACCAAAAGCCGCGTCTGACCGAGAGCCGCAAAATTTTTTAAAACCTGAGGGAATTGATTTAACAGATTCATTCTGTCCCGCACCGTCATTCAAATGAGTCCGAGACCTTCTGGTCCCAATACAACACTAGACGGCGAAGCTTGCGCGAGCGTTTCCCTGGTACGTTTCGTGGCCCTACTCGCCCCGACGGGATCAGGCCGCGATATAGCTGGAAATGATCGCGGATACCTGAGCCGGGGTCAATGCACCCATATGGGTGTTGAGGAGCGTCTCGATCTGCTCGCTTGACAGGCTCACCAATGTCTCAGTCGACAGACCGGCAACCCCGGACGAGCTCAAAGCAGCGATATCAGACGTGGAGAACTTCCCAATGTTCTCTTTTGAAAGGGCTGCAATCTGCGCCGAGGTCAATGCGCCGACCTGCGAAGGTGTCAGCGCTTCGCTCTGCGCCGTGGTCAACACTGTGATCACGCTCGTGGACAGGCCGGAAATCGCGCCGGTGCTGAGCGACACGATATCGTCCGTCGAGAACAAAGCGATATCTTCCGTTCCCAGGGCCGCCGCCTGGATTGCATTCAGCGCATTGAGTTGCGTTGTGGTCAACGCATCCACTTGCGCTGTCGTAAGAGCGACGATCTGGTTGTAACTCAGCCCTCCAACCTGGCCGGCAGTCAGAACATTTATCTCGCTCGTGGTCAGAGCCGCGACAATGGCGGTCGATAGCCCTCTGATGGCCGAGGAGGCGATGGCTGCGATATCCGCTGTCGAGAATGTCGACATCCCCTCCGTGGACAAGCCGGCCAAGCCATCTGCACTGAGCGCTGCGATCTGCGTCGTCGTGAAGGATTCGATCTGGTCTTTGCTGAGGACAGCAACCTGACTGCTTGTCAGTCCCGATATGCCCGCCGTACCCAAGGCAGCCAGTTCGCCGGATGTCAGCGCCGCGATGAACGTGGTCGGCAGTCCGCCAATCGCGGAGGAACTTATGGCTGCAATCTGTGCCGAGCTGAGTGTTTCCAGCTCTTCTGCCGTCAATCCGGAGAGTGCGTTGGACGTCAATGCGCCAATCTGGGCCGTGGAGAAGGCATGAAGCTGCTCAAGGCTCAGGGCCGCAACCTGATTGCTGGTGAGACCAGCAATACCGACCGAGTTCAGCGCAGCAATCTGGCCAGTCGACAGAGCAGCCAGATCGATCGTTTCCAGAGCGGCGACCTGCCGCGAGCCAAACGCTGCAACCTGTGCAGTTGTCAGGGCGCTGACCTGATCGACGGTCAGTGCGGCAACCTGCGCCGAGGAAAGCCCGGAAATTCCAAGCGTGCTCAACACGCTGATGGTTTCCGTCGGAAGCGATGCCAGCGAAGCCGTTGAAATGCCCGAGATCGCCGCTGCGCTGATCGCAGCGATGTCTGCCGTCGAGAATGTTCGCAGATCGTCCAGACCAAGGGCTGCGAGTTGTCTCGCTCCCAGTGCTGCCACCTGATCCGGGGTGAAGGCCTCGACCTGATCCGTGCTCAAACTGTCGATCTGACCGGTCGTTAGTCCCGAAATACCCAGTGGGCTGAGGATAGCGATCCTGTCTGTCGACATCGCAGCGAGAGCGGCGGGCGAGAGACCCGAAATGGCATTGGACGACAGCGCGGCAAGATCTGCCGTGGAGAAAACGCCAATGCTTTCCTTTCCGAATGCGGATAGTTGCGTGGACGTCAGCGCACCGACCTGGATCGGCGTCAAAGCCTCCACCTGATCGGTGGAGAGAGCCGCGAGCTGCCCGGTCGAAAGACCTGCGATGGCTGCCGTCGTCAGCGCGGCGACCTGAGCCGAAGACAGAACCGCGGCACCGACAGTTCCCAAAGCCGCGACCTGTTTCGAGCCGAGGGCCGCGATCTGCGTCACCGTCAGCGCCTCCAATTGCGCCGTCGTCAGCGCCGCGATCTGCGTCGACGAGAGACCGGAGATGCTTGCCGTTCCCAGAACGGCCACACGCTCAGTGGTCAGACCGGCAATCGTATCGGTCGAAAGACCGAGGATGGCGCTCGACGTCAACGCCGCGAGTTCCGCCGTGGAAAACACGCCAATATCGTCGGCACCCAATGCGCCAACCTGAACGGAGGTCAACGCGGCAACCTGCAACGTATTGAACGCTTCAATTTGCGTGGTCGAAAGTGCTGCAATCTGCGTGGTCGAAAGACCGGCAATTCCCAGGGTGCTTAAGGCTGCAATCTGCGCGGTTGAAAGCGCGCCGATCCCGGCGGTTCCAATCGCTGCAACCTGTTTTGAGCCAAGCGCCGCAATCTGCGTTGTGGTCAGCGCGCCAAGTTGCGCCGGCGTGAGAGACCCTATCTGGGTGGTGGAAAGACCGGAGATGCTCGCCGTGCCCAGCACCGCAACGCGGTCGCTCGACATGGCGGCAATTGTGTCTGTGGAAAGACCCAGAATGGCACTTGAGGTCAATGCCGCAAGTTCAGCGGTTGAAAACGTAGCGAGATCGTCAACGCCCAGCGCACCGACCTGAGCCGAGGTCAGGACCGCGACCTGGGTGCTGTTGAAAGCCTCGACCTGCGCTGTGGAAAGGGCGGCAATCTGCGTGGCGGAAAGGCCGGGAATACCGACCGTACTCAAGGCCGCGATCTGGGCTGTGGAGAGCGCACCGATCCCGGCTGTCCCAATCGCCGCAACCTGTTTTGAACCAAGTGCCGCGATCTGGCCTGTCGTCAGCGCCCCCAACTGGTCCGTTGTCAACGCGCCAATTTGGGCTGTTGAAAGACCTGGAAGCGTGGTCGTCGACAAAGCTGCGACCGTCGCAGTCGACAATAAAGCCAATGTTTCGGTCGTCAGTCCTGCAATGGCGCCACTGGAAAGGGCAGCGATATCCTTTGAAGAAAATACGGCAAGATCATCTGTCCCGAGAGCGGCGACCTGCGCGGAACTGAGCACAGCCACCTGCGCCGTGGTCAGCGCCTCGGTCTGCGTCGTCATGAGCACTGCAATCTGGGTGCTTGAAAGTCCAGCAATGCCGTCCGTGCTCAACGCTGTTATCTGGTGGGGTTCGAGCGCGATGATGCCATTCGTTCCCAGCGCCGCCACCTGTCTAGACGTCAGCGCGCCAACCTGCTTGGAGGAGAGCGATTCGACCTGGCCCATGGTCAAGGCTGCGACCTGTCGTGTCGACAGACCGGCAATCGCAGCCGGACTGATAGCCTTCATCGTCTCCGGGGTCAGTGCTGCGATCGTGTCCGTCGGCAATCCGGATATCGCCGCAGAACTGATCGCAGCAAGAGCACCCGTGGACAGGGATTCGAGCTTAGCGGTGCCAAGCACAGCAATCTGCTGGGATGTCAGCGCGGCGATCTGTTTTGTCGAAAGCGCGACGAGTTGGCCCGAGGTCAAAGCTGAAACCTGGTTTGTGGACAAGCTCGCCACGGATCCCGTGCTCAAGAATACGAGTTGATCGGCTGTTAAGGCAGCAATGGTGCTTGTCGGCAGCGACGCAATGATATCGGAATTGATTGCGCCAATATCCGCACTGGAAAATTTTGCGATGCCCTCGGTCCCAAGAACCGTAAGCTGGGAAGACGTCAGCGCTCCGACTTGAACGGCCGTCAACGCTTCTGCCTGCAACGTCGTGAATGCAGTCAGTTGCGCGGTGGTCAGCCCAGAAATACCGCCGGTACTCAGTGCAGCAATCTGTCCCACCGATAGTTTTTTGATGTCATCGACGCTGAAGACGGCGACCTGTTGGGCCGTCAACGCGGAAACCTGTTTGGTCTTCAAAGCGGCAATCTGTTCGGTGGTCAGGGCGGCAACCTGTTTGGTCGAAAGATTTGCGAAGCTGGTCGAGTTCAGGGCAGCGACCTGCTCGGGCGAGAGAGACGCAATCACTGCGGTCGAAAGGCCGGAAATTGCGGTTGAATTGATGGCGGCGATATCCTTGTCGGAGAACGTTGCGATATCATCGCTTCCGAAAGCCTCAAGCTGATCGCCGGTCAGAGCCGACACCTGAAGGCTGGTGAGCGCTTCTGCCTGCTTCGTGCTGAGGGCGGCAATCTGTTTGGTGGAAAGCCCGGATATTCCCGAGGTTCCGATTGCTGCAATCTGCAATGTGCTCAGGGCAGCGATCTGCGTGCTGCTCATCGCAGAAATTTGCGCCGACCCCAATGCAGCGATCTGCGTGGTGGTGAGAACAGCAAGCTGCGCGGACGTGAGAGCCACAAGTTGTTCGTCCGTCAAGGTTGTTACGGTCGTGGCACGCATTGCCGCAATTTGGTCTGGGGTCAGGGACGCCAGACTGGCGGGAGTTAAGACAGAAATCTGGGACGAGGTGAGTGCAGCCATCTGCTTAATCGACAGGGCTGCAAGCTGCGCTGTTCCAAGGCTTTCAATTTGCTCAGATGTCAGGCTTGCAACTGCCCCGGTGGCCAGTGCCCGAATTTGGAGTGTCGAAAGTCCTGCGAAGATGGATGTGCTCAGACCTAGTATCGCTCTTGCCGCAATCGCAGCAATATCTTCGTCGGAAAATGTCTTGAGATCATCCGCTCCAAGTCCCGCAATCTGCGAGGATTTGAGCGCCGCGATCTGCCGCGTCGTCAAGGAATCCACTTGCGCTGTCGAAAGCGCTTCAATTTGATCGGACGTCAAAGCGCCGATAGCACCGACGCTTAAAACGGCGATCTTATCACTCGTAAGCGCGGCGATCACCTCAGTTGATAGCCCTGCGATGCCGCTTGCGGTTAGCGCCTGAATTCCCGCAGTCGAAATCACCTTGATGTCTTCCACCTTCAAGCCCGCAAGTTGGCTGCCCGTCAGGGCAGCGATTTGCGACGATGTCAAAGACGCGATCTGGGTGGTGGACAAGGCGGATATCTGATCCGCGCCAAAGCCAGCCAAAGCCTTGGTTGCCAGAGCTGCAATCTGGCCGGTTGTCAGCTTTACGATCGATTCGGAATCCAAGGCTGCAACTTGTCCAGAGCTCAGCACTTTGATCTGGGTGGTCGAAAGGGCTGCAACCTGCGTCGGCGACAGCGCAGCAATCTGGTCGGAACTCAGTTTGGACAGGGAGCTGACACTGATTGCTTTAACCTGCTCCGCAGTCAAAGCAGCCACAACAGCGGTCGACAAGCTGGAGATCGCCTTGGTGTTCAAAGCTGTAATATTGGCATCCGAGAACGCGGCAATATCATCCGGCTCCAATACCGCGACCTGTGATGAGGTTAGGACCGCAGCCTGTGCCGCAGACATGGCACCAAACTGGAGGGCAGTCAGCGCGTCAACCTGATCGGTCGTTAGACCGGCAACAGCCACCGTTGATAGCGCCGCCACTTGCAAAGTGGTGAGCGCAGCAATCGCAGCGGTGCTCAGTCCCTGAATGGCTTTCGATCCGATGGCTGCAATATCTTCAACAGAGAACTTGGCAAGGCCTGTGGGTTCCAATACCGCCAGCTGTGTTGAGCTTAGCGCTTTTACCTGAGCAGAGGACAAAGCGCCGAGATTATCTGGCGTTATCGCAGCAATCTGCGCAGTAGAAAGCGCGGCAATTGCCGCCGTTCCCAGAGATGCAACCTGTTCTGGTGTCAGAGACTTGATATATTCCGTGCTCAGCGATTTGATCTGCGCAGATTTAATAGCGCTCAACTGCTGGGTCGTGAGAAGTTTGACCTGGTCGGACGTCAGCGCCGCAATTTGATCCGTCGAGAAGGCGGCGATGGCTGCGGCTCCCAGTGCGGCTATCTGTACGGATGTCAAGATAGCAACGGCACCAGCGCCAAGACCGGCGATGCCCTTTGTCGAAATCGCGGCGATCTCGTCCGCAGTAAACGTCTTTATGTCATCGGCATCGAGGGCGCCGATCTGCAAAGACCCAAGCACACCTATTTGCGCAGAGGTCAGTGCGGCGACCTGGCTTGTGCTCAAAGCGCTAATCTGCTCGGCCGTGAGTTTGGAAACCGCACTTGTGCTGAGTGCCGCAATCTGGCTGGTCGTCAGTTCCCCGACGATGGCTGCATCTAACCCTGCAACTGCTTTACTCGACAGAGATTCCAGGGCCGAGGACGAGAGTAGCTTAATGCTGTCCTTGGTCAGAACCGAGGCTTGGGTCGACGTCAGCGCACCCAATTGCACGGAGGTCAAAGCCGGAAGCTGAGTACTGCTCAGTGCCGAGAACTGTTCCGTGGTCAGGTTCGCGAAGGTGCTCCCGCTGAATGCTGCGACATGCTCGTTGGACAATGTGCCAATGATACTCGTGCTCAGACCCGCTGCTGCAGCACTCGTGATCGCGGCAATATCCGCCGTTGAAAACGTCGCGATCTTTTCGGCTGTAAGCTCGGCGATCTGTGCCGAACTGAGCATTTTGACCTGGGGCGCCGTCAGCGCCGCAACCTGCTCGGTCGTTAACGCCGCGATCTGCTCAGTGGTAAGACCCGCAATGGATTTGGTTCCCAGTGCCGCGATCTGCGCCGTGGACAGAACGGCGATGCCAGCTTCCTCTAATGCCTGAACCTGCGAAGATTTGAGAACACCGAGCTGCCGCGCGGTCAAATTTGAAATCTGATCGGTTGAAAAAGCCCCGATCTGGTCTGCGGACAGGCTGGCAATGGCGGCAGTACTCAAGCCTGAGATCGCCGCTGCTGAAATATTGACAAGATATTGGGTACCGAGAGCGCTGACTTGGGAGGCCTTCAAAGCGCCAATCTGGCCGGACGTCAAAGCACTGATGCGGGTTGGACCCGCGCCATCGATTTGCGTCGAACTCAAAGCACTGATCTGCGCAGTTGTCAGTCCGGTGATCGTTTTGGTATTCAGGGCCGCCAATTGGTCGTTGGACAGTGAGGTAATGGCTTTGGTGCTAAGACCGGAAACGGCCTTGCTCGAGATCGCCGCGATATCAGCGGTGGAGAATGTGGCCAAATCCTCTATCGAGAAAGCAGCCAGTTGTGCCGAACTGAGCGCCGCGATCTGCGCCGGAGTGAGTGCTTCGGACTGGTCACTCGTCAGTTGCCCCAGTTGCGCGGTCGTTAACGCCGCGACCTGGTTCGAACTCATGCTTTCGATGGCGATTTTATTCAGAACGGCAATCTGATCCAGCGTCAGCCCGACAATCGCGCCCGTGGTGATGGCACTCAGCTGGCTGCTCGAAAGCACCTTGACGTCTTCGGTATCGAGCGCTGAAATTTGGGCCGACGAAAGCGCCTTGATCTGCGTTGTCGAAAGCGATGCAACATCTTCCGTCGACCACGCGGCAATCGCCGTTGTCGAAAGAGAGGTAATCTGCTTAACGGTTAGCGAAGGTACGATCGTTGTCATTTACAAGCCTTGATCACTAGCTCAAATGTCGAAACAAATGGGGAGGCTGCCACACCTCCAAATGAATGTTCTGAACAGGAAAACGAACGTCTTTTGCCCCGCCCCCGCGCCGCGCTGAATGCCGCCTAGCCATACGACTTG
Organism: Agrobacterium sp. rho-13.3; assembly: GCF_033957765.2. Classification (NCBI taxonomy): domain Bacteria; kingdom Pseudomonadati; phylum Pseudomonadota; class Alphaproteobacteria; order Hyphomicrobiales; family Rhizobiaceae; genus Agrobacterium; species Agrobacterium sp. rho-13.3. The sequence goes on along the minus strand of NZ_CP192774.1, from coordinate 186,644 downwards.
AGGGCATTCACCATTGACAATCCTAGGTTTCGTTGCTTGCGCGAGGCTGTCAGTTTTTCCGATATGAAAAGCAGATTATGGGTGTCACGAAGCCGAACTACAGCGGAGGGTTGAGGAAGGATGGCATAGGCTGATCCTTCTCACCGAGCGACAGGAACAGGCGCGCAGTATCCAGCGCCTCGCGGATCGTCACATCCATGTCCAGATAACGGTATGTTCCAAGCCTTCCCACAAAGGTCACGGCCTTTTCCTGCCCTGCAAGTGCAACATATTGCGCGAGCTGTTCTTTTTCCTCGACCAGCCGGATGGGGTAATAGGGCACATCATCCGGTCCGCATTCCCGGGAAAATTCCCGGTAGCAGACAGAACTGTCGTGGCGTTCCCACGGCGAAAAATGCTTGTGTTCGGTGATGCGGGTATAAGGCACCGACACCTCCCCGTAATTCATCACAGCGCATCCCTGATAATCGCCGTCATAGGTAAAACGTTCGAAATCGAGCGTGCGATAACCCAAACGGCCATTCACATGGTGAAAATAGCCATCCAGAGAGCCTGAGTAAAATGTGTGATCGTATCCACTGACGTCATCCCGACTGAACGCCGTTTTCAGATGAACGCGGATACCGGTGTGGTCGAGAATTTTCTCCACCATCGGCGTATAACCACTCTCTGGCATACCCTGGTATTTGTGGAAAAAATAATCGTCGTCGTAATTGAAGCGAACCGGCAATCGTTTCAGGATCGACGCCGGCAGGGCGGTTGGCGAGCAACCCCATTGCTTCTGGGTATAGCCTTGAAAAAATGCCTCATAAAGATCGCGACCGACGAAGCGCAGCGCCTGCTCTTCAAAGGTCTGCGGGTCTTCGATGGTCTTGTCGGCCTGCTCGTCGATAAACGCCTTTGCCTCATCCGGCCTGAACGTCTTGTCGAAAAACTGATTGATGGTGTGCAGGTTGACGGGGAGTGAAAACACCTGCCCCCTGCTGGTCGTCTTCACCCGGTTTTTATAGGGCATGAAGGTCTGGAAACTGTTTACATAGCCCCACACTTCCGCATCATCGGTGTGAAAAATATGCGGGCCGTAGACGTGAACCATCACACCCGTTTCGCTGTCGCGCTCCGTATGGCAATTGCCTGCAATATGGTCGCGGATATCGAAAATCTCGACCTGATGACCTGCCTCTGCAAGCTCACGTCCAATAACGGCGCCAGACAATCCGGCGCCGACGATAGCAATCTTCTTATGCTGGGACACGATCAACCTACCCTTATGATGTTATGCGTTCGCCGAAGCGTCTTTGGTCCACAGGCGGTTGTCGTGCGGAATGGCGGAGTAGCCATGCCATTCCGTCAGCTTCTGCAAATAACGGTCGCGGTAGGTTTTTTCGTCCACGAATTCCAGATTTTCCTGCACGAGTTCGGTGCCGATCTCGTAATAGACATCCAGATTTCGCAGATCGGGCACAGGCGCCTCTCCCCGTTCGGCTTCCCCCTGCATGTGCCAGAACAATTCTTCAAGGCGTCGGGCCAATGCCGGTATGTCGCGCAGCACGCTTGTCTCGCGATTGGCCTCAAGCTTGTTTCGAACCGCCTTCAGGCTGTCCGGATTTTGGGCGTAGGCAATGGCCTTTGCGATATAATCCTGTGGCCCTTCGCAAATCAGTTCGGGCACGCCAGTCGCCGCAACGACGCTGGTGCAGAACCGTGCCGCAAAACTCTTTCCGGGGAAGGTCAGCACAGGCAGTCCTACCGTCAGGGAATCGGCTGCCGTGGAGTGTGCGCCGTAAGGGAACGTGTCCAGAAACAGGTCAGCCACGGCGATGCGTGCAAGGTGTTTCGCGTTCGGTGCTTTCGGGGCAAAAAGGATGCGCTCAGGTGCAATGCCTGCGGCTTCGGCCAACTCGCGCAAGCGTTGATCGGCTTTCTCGTTGCCGCTGAGGAGCCACAAAACGCTGCCCGGTGTTGCGGTCAGAATTTCCATCCAGTGATTGAATGTGCTCGGCGTGATTTTTTGCATACCGTTGAAGCACGCAAAGACGAAAGCATCTTCCGGCAGACCTGCTTCCTGACGCGAAGGCTTCTCCGCAATCGTCCGCTTGCGGTCGATCGGCTGATTGCAGGCGATCCGCAAGACTTTCTCGGAGTAATAGATTTCGCTTTCTTCCGGAACGATGTGCGGATCGGCGATCATATACTGGTGGAAGGGGCTACCCATCGAACCGGGATAACCGCAGAAATTCACGATCACAGGGGCCGGACGATAGGCGAAAATCTTCGTTCTGGCATGTTTCGTGTAACCATTGACGTCCACAAGAATGTCGATTTCGTCACTGACGATCTGCCTTGCGGCCGCTTCATCCGTCAATGAACCGATATCGTGCCAGCAATCAACAGCCGCTTTCATCCGCGTTTGGGTTGGATCATTCGCAACCGGATCGCCGCAATAATAGGCGTGAATTTCCACACTGCTCTTGTCGTGCAATTCCAGCACGTCTCTTAGCGCAAAGCCGACAGCATGATCTCTCAGGTCCGAGGAAACGTAGCCGACCCGCAGGCGTGCACCCGTACCGGACTTCTGCTTAACCTTGCCTTGAGGAAAGCCCGTGAGGTTCAGGCGACCGACGAATCCCTTGTTGTAATTCCACGCCTTGGCAAGCTGGAACATCGGATCGTCAGAGTAGCATCCCAATGTCAGCGGAGACATGGAATCGATCATCTGGCGCGGCGTGATGTGGCTGGAAGGCAGCAGAACAGGCCATTTGCATTGGCGCTGGCGCAATGCGCTCCAGTGCTGCCCGGACTCTGTTTTTTCCGGCCGCAATTCCATGGCCTGCCAGAGCACGGTCTCCGCTTCCTCCAGCAAGCCGGCATTTTCCATAACGCGGCCAATGTGCTGCAACGCCATCAAACGATAGGATAGACGGTCGGGCGTGCTTTCGGATGTGCTGTCCACGAAGCTCTGCCACTGCTGGATGGCCAGCGTCGACACACCGCCATCCTCATAAGCGCGTCCGAGATTGATATGCGCGGGGCCGAATAGCGGATCGACCTTCAACGCCGCACGCATCGCATTTATAGACCCTGAAAGATCGCCAAGCTGGCGCAATGTGACGGAATAGTTGAAATAGACCATCTGCTGGCCGGGCTGGGATTCGTTGAATGCCAACCAGGTTTTGTACAGTTCCACCGCCTCGGTTCTGCGGCCTTCTGCGCCAAAGGTTTCGGCAAATTTGAACAGGTCCATCAACGACAAGCGTTGCGTTCTGGCCAATTCCAGCAAATTTGGAAGGAGCGAACTGGAAAAACTACCGGTCGTCACACTATTCATCAATCAAAACCCCGGAACTGGCGTGCCGAAACGGCAAACGAACCATTATCTTTTAGAAACCGGTGTGCAGATTAATACCTTCAAGCTTGTGCGGCGCTTTACTTGCACAGAAACTGTGCTTCATTGCTCATTATTTGATAAAATATCGACGTTTTTCGGCTTATGGATACTCACAGCGACAGCGGAGCGAGGATATTGCTTCGTTCACGCGCCACCATACCGCCGTGCGGGCGAAGCGATTGCAATATCGCTATCGCCGCATTGTCTTAAAATAGATCGATGTCACCCGATGCCTTGTCGAGAGGCTGGGAGTGACCGTGTCGCAGGCCGGCACCCAGCGCTTTCTGCATTTCAGCGAGTTTGACGAGACTAAGAGCCGTCGAAACGTCCACCGCCCAATCCAGAGGGATGGACCCCGTTATCGTGTCGATGAACTCGGCCAGACCCCTTGTTTTTTGAACGGCAAGATCGATGCCCTGCAAAAGCTTCATTCCCTCGTGCGATACCGCGCCGCTGGTCACTTCCAGCAATTCGGGTTCGATTCGCTCGATAAGATAGGCGACATCGTGCAGTTCGGAAACGACCCGCATCAAAACATCTGGAAGCGCCTCTTCAAATGCTGAAAATCCGGCATGCTCGGCGATATGCATAAAATACTCCGTGACCAGAGCGTCGGACGAAAACCTGAAAACGGCTTCCGTCCGATGCGGAGACAAAAAAGGTAGAACGGCGCGGGAAAACCCGCTTTGCGTGCCGCCTTAGAAAAACTCGATATCGCTGGCTGCTGGCTTGGGAGCCGGAGCTGGACGTTTTTCCAGCGCAACCGTGCTTTGCGTTTCGGCACCGCTGAGCGGATGCTGACGCGCGCGACCGGAGACCGGCCAGAATTCTATTTTACGGCCCTGGTCTCCGCCGGTTGATGAGCCGACGAGGCGGATACCTTCGTCTTTCAAAAACTGCACCGCGAATGCGGCGTTCTGTTCGCCGACATTCGAGAAGCTGGCAATGGTTTTCGCCCCGCCGAAAATCTTTGCCTCAAGACGATCACGGCGTGCCCCCTGCTTCAGCAAGCCGTTGATCAGCAACTCCATGAGATGCACCCCATAACGGGTCGCATCTCCGCCCCCCATACCCCCCGTACCCGGCAGCAAAAAATGGTTCATGCCGCCGACGCCCGCAACGGGATCTCTGAGACATGCAGCCACGCACGAGCCAAGGATTGTCGTCATGACCACGTCCGGATCGTTGATGACCTTGTACTCGCCTTGAATAATGTGAACGCGCTTGGCTGCGGTTTCGATCATTTCAGTGATCCGAATACGGCTTCGATCGCCGCCCTCATCTTGTCGATCGAGAAGGGCTTTGCCAGAACGTTGTTGGCGCCAAGCGCCGCAGCCTTCTGCACCAGAGCACGGTCGCCCTGCGCCGTCAAAATGATGAAGGCCGCCTTCTTGGTGGTCGGGTTCGTGCGAACCGCCTGCAAGAAGCCAAGACCGTCCATCTTCGGCATGTTGAAGTCGGAGATGACCAGATGATGGGGCTGCTGCTCCATGATCTTCATACCCTGTTCGCCGTCACCGGCGGACGTGATCTGCTTGAAGCCGAGCTGGGTCAGCGCATCACTGAGCAACAGGCGGCTGGTCACCTGATCATCAACGATCAGAACTTTGATTTTCTCTGCAAGAGACATTAGTCAGAACCTTCTTTTCGGGCAGCAGTAAGTTTCAGAATTTCTTCGCCGATGGCGTTCAGCGAAAGTTGTGTTTCAACGGCACCAAGTTCATGCGCAACCCTTGGCATTCCATAAACGACGCATGTTTTTTCATTCTGGCCAATGGTGCGGGCACCGGCATGGCGCATTTTCAGCAGACCCGCAGCACCGTCACGCCCCATCCCGGTCAGGATGACACCAACAGCGTTGCGTCCAGCCAGTTCGGCCACTGAATCGAACAACACGTCCACCGATGGCCGATGGCCATTAACAGGTTCCCTGTCCAAAAGCCTGCAACTTGGCGCGGAATGATTAACGACCTGCAAATGGCGCTCACCGCCCGGTGCAAGGTAGATCTTGCCGGTCTGAAGCCGTGCGCCGTCCGTCGCCTCTTCAACAACCGGCGCGCAGAGACGGTTCAGCCGCTCCGCAAAGCTTTTTGTGAAGGTGGACGGCATATGTTGCGTAATCACCGTTGGCGGGCAATTGGCCGGGAATTTCTGCAAAACCGAAATCAACGCTTCGACACCACCGGTCGAAGAGCCAATGGCGACGATCTTGCGACCGACGCGATAATCACTGACCGCCATTGGCTGTGGTGCGGCGGGCCGCTCGGTTGCCATGGCGCGGTATGTCTGATGCTGCGAACGAGCCGCAGCCTTCACCTTTTCAGCCAGATCGCCAAACGGTCTGCTATCGCCCGGTGCGGGTTTGCCCACGCAGTCGAAAGCGCCGATTTCCAGCGCCGCCAGCGACGCACCAGCGCCGCGATGTGTCAGCGTCGATACCATGATGACCGGCATGGGCCGCAGGCGCATGATTTTTTCGAGGAATTCGAGGCCGTTCATTTCCGGCATCTCGATATCCAGCGTCACGACATCTGGGTTGAGTTCCTTGATCGCAGCGCGTGCTTCCATGGCGTTGCCCGCCTGCCCGACGACCTGAACATCTGGGTCGGCCTTCAGGACAGCCGAAATCAGGCCGCGCATGGTCGGAGAGTCGTCGACAACGAGAACCCGTGCGGGTGAACTCATGCCTTCCTCCCGCCGGATTTTCCTAGGAAACGGTATGTGGTGATACCGGTATTGTCGAACAACGCTTTCGCATCGCCCGAAACACGCTCCGAATGGCCGATATAGAGATGCCCGCCCTCCGGTAGCAAACCGGCAAAACGCGACCAGATTTTCATCTGGGTCGGCTCATCGAAATAGATCACCACGTTGCGGCAGAAGATCACGTCGAAACCGCCCTTGAACGGCCATTGCGTCATGAGGTTCAGCTCATTGAACGTGATCAGGCGCTTGACCTTGTCGCTGATCTGGTGCTTGCGCCGACCACCGACATCCACGTCCTGAAACCATTGCTTGCGAATGGCCGGAGACACGGTTTCAAGAGCGTTCTCGTCATAGACCCCTGCCCGGGCCTGAGCGAGAATCTTCGGGTCGATATCGGTCGCGAGGATGCGGAAATCATGCTCGGCGGCATTCGGAAACATCGACAGGACGGTCAGTGCGATCGAATATGGCTCTTGCCCATCGGAGCAGGCCGCCGACCAGATGCGAACGCGTCCGCCCGATTTTGCACGGTTGATAAGCCCCGGCAGAACCTCGTCGCGAAGATGTTCGAAGTGGTGGTTTTCGCGGAAGAACCGCGTGAAATTGGTTGTCAGATGCGACAACATCTCACGGCGGGCAGGCGCGCCCTCCTGAGAGGATACCAAGGTGCAATATTCCCGGAAACCGGAAATACCGAGATTGCGGATGTGTTTTGACAGGCGCGAATAAACGAGCGACGCCTTTGTGTCGTTCAGATAAATACCCGCATCGGCATAAATCATCGCAGCGATTTCGGACAGATCGCGGCGCGTCAGCGGATATTCTCCGCTGGCGAGCACTTCGTCCGGGGACTGGCGTTGATCGTTAAATTTAGGCGCTGTCATTCATCACCACTTTTCAACCGGCTGCCGCAAGAGACATCTCTTGCTTGAGCGACTGGCCACGAGACGCACCGACAACGGCATCCACATCGAGAATAAGCGCAACGCGGCCATCACCGAGGATGGTTGCAGCAGCAATGCCCGGAACGTGGGTGTAGTTGGCTTCAAGCGATTTGATCACGACCTGACGCTGACCCTGGATGGCATCGACCATCAGAGCGCGCTGGCCGCCACCTTCCGATTCCACCAGAAGCGCCACGCCCTCTACGGGGTTGGCCTGAGTGTTGCGGAAGTTCAGGATACGACCGACATCCACCAGCGGGCAGAACGAGTTGCGGATCGAAATCAGGCGCTGGTTGGAGCCGAAGGAGTGAATGTTCACGGCCTCAGGCTGAAGCGTTTCGACAATCGCCGTCAAAGGCACAACAAGCGTCTGACCGGCAACCGTCACCACCATGCCGTCGAGAACGGCCAGTGTCAGCGGCAAGCTCATCGTAAAGGTCGAGCCGAGGCCCGGACGCGACGTGATGCTGATACGGCCACCAAGAGCCTGGATCGAACGCTTGACCACGTCCATGCCCACGCCACGACCCGAAATGTCGGAAATCTTGTCGGCGGTGGAGAAGCCCGGCGCGAAGATCAGGTTGTCGATTTCTTCGTCCGTCAGGTTGGCATCGGCAGCGATCAGATCGTTGTCGATGGCCTTCTGGCGAACGCGCTCGCGGTTGATACCCGCGCCATCGTCGGCAAGTTCGATCAGAATGCGGCCCGAGCGGTGTTTCGCCGTCAGCTTGACGGTACCTTCCGGGTTCTTGCCGGCGGCTTCACGCTTTTCAGGCGTTTCGATGCCGTGGTCCACGGCATTACGGATCATATGCGTCAGCGGCTCGGCCAGCTTGTCGATGACCGTCTTGTCCACTTCGGTGTTTTCACCCTCGGTGATCAGACGGATCTGCTTGCCGATCATGTCGGCCACTTCGCGGACGATACGCGACATGCGCTGGAAGACCGGCTTCACCGGCTGCGCACGGATCGCCATAACGCTGTCCTGAATTTCACGCGTCAGCTGCTGAAGTTCTTCAAGGCCCATATTGACGGCGGAGGTGCCGGTCGTATCGTTCTCGATCACGCTCTGCGACAGCATCGCCTGATTGATGACAAGCTCGCCAACAAGGTTGATGAGGCGGTCGACACGGTCGAGATCGACTCGGATCGTCTGACCGGCGCTTGCGTTGGCAGCCGCGGCGGCTGCCGCTGGTGTTTCTTTTTTCTCCGCAGCAGCGGACACGGCGCGCGTGACTTCCGTTGCAGCAGACGCCGTTGCCACGGTCTTTGCTGCGACCGTTTCTTCAACGATAGCAGGCTGAATGGCAGGCTCTTCCTGCACATCATCATCCAGCGCAGAAAGATCGAACGGCACGGGGATCATCGGCAGTTCTTCTTCTGCCGGTGTTTCCGAGATGATTTCGGAGATTTCGAGATCGCAATCCCACTCGGCAAATTCAAAGACCGTGCGAATGCCTTCTTCGCCCTTTTCCGTCTTGATCGAAATCTTCCAATGGAAATAGGCAGCTTCCGGATCGACGTTTTCAAGGGCCGGCAATGCGCTCATGTCGCAATTGATGCTCATCTCGCCGATACGGGAAAGATCACGCAGCAGAAGCGCGGATTCATTGCCCTTGGAATAAAGCGAGGCGTTCGGCTTGAAGGTGACGTTGAAACACGGCGTTTCCATCAAAGGAACCGTATCGTCTTCAAAATCGCCAAAGGAGAAAGCAACGGGCTGGAAGCCGCTATCGTCGGTTGGCGCAGGTGCTGCCACGGCAACAGGTGCTGCGGCCTTCGGTGCAACAGGCTCGGAGGCCGCGCCACCGGATGGCTTTTCACCATTGGCCAGCGCTTCCAGTTCCTTGACGAGACCGCGTGTGCGGCCTTCTTCCACACTGCCGCCATCACGGGCAGCATTGGTCAAGTCGGCCAGAACGTCGGCCGACTTGAGCATGACTTTCAGAACGTCCTGATCAGGTTCAAGCTTGTTCGAGCGAACGCAATCCAGCGTCGTTTCGAAAACGTGAGCGAAGGCTACCAGATCTTCTAGACCGAATGCCCCAGCTCCACCCTTGATGGAATGAACGGCACGAAAAACAGCATTTACGGTTTCCGGGTCACGGTCGCCGTCATTTAATTTCAGAAGACCCGATTCCAGTTCCGCGAGTTGTTCCTCGCACTCCTGGAAGAAGATTTCTTTGATTTCGTTCATATCCATCGTGAATGGTCCCGTATCAGGCTGTTACACGTTCAATGGCATCGATCAGCTTTGCAGGATCGAACGGCTTGACGATCCAGCCGGTCGCCCCTGCCTGGCGGGCACGATTTTTCTTTTCCGCGTCGCTTTCAGTGGTCAGCACGAGGATGGGAACCGCACGATATTTCTCGTTGCGGCGAACACCTTCGATAAAGCCGAAACCATCGAGGCGGGGCATGTTGATGTCGGTGACGATGACATCCGGATTGCAGCCTTCGAGAACTTCAAGCCCTTCGATGCCGTCTTCTGCCTGGATCGTTTCGAACCCGGCATTGTTCAGCGTCAAGAGCAGCATGTTGCGGATCGTTCTGGAATCGTCGACGGTCAGAACCTTCTTCTTCATTTTACATCTCCTTCGGGAGCATATGATCGATATCCACGCCGATCAGTTTAAGGGTTTTGTCAAAGGCATCGGATGCCTTGGAAAAAGTGAAGGGCTTGCCATCGGCTTCCCAAGCCTTGATGCCAGCCATCAATACCTGGGCGCATTGCACGCCCACGCGCTCGACCTCAGAGGCATCCACCGCAAGCGGGGCACCCCTCATTTCCATCAGTTTTCCGTGCAAGACGGATGCCTGATTGAGGTCCAGCACCGGTGACAATTTTAATGTCGACTGCGCTGCTTTCCTGCCTGCCATCAAATCACTCCTTGGCGTCTGAATTGTTGCTGCACGTAGCCTTGGTCGATGCGTTCCTCGCGCACGGCCGCCACGTTGTTTTGATAGTGTCTCGGGGCTGGCTCTGCCGCCGCATGCATCTGGCGGGCAATGCGGAATTCCCGCACCGTGCGGCCAAGTTCGAGAATAACGGTATGCAGATCGTCAGCCTCCAGCGCCGAAGACGTCAGACGGTTGGCGGAGCGCTCCGTCTCGGTGCCGATGGAGCCGAGTTCGATGGCGACGGCCTGCAAGGTGGCGACGTTTTCGCTGGTTCTGCGCGCAACGTCGCCGATCATATCGCTGACACCCGACACCTGACGCACCACGCCGCCGATGGCGTCCTGCGTGCGGTTGACCATGCGAACGCCTTCATTCACCTGCGTTTTGGTGCCGTTGACGAGGTTTTTGATTTCACGCGCCGCATCGGCAGATCGCTGGGCAAGGGCCCGCACTTCCTGCGCGACAACGGCAAAACCGCGACCGCTTTCGCCAGCCCGTGCCGCTTCAATGCCAGCATTCAGGGCAAGCAGATTGGTCTGGAATGCAATCTCGTCGATGGAGCCGATGATACGACCGATGTGCTCGGCAGATTGTTCGATGCCGGCCATGGCATTGATGGCCTCACCGACCGCCGTTCCGCTTTCGGTTGCCGCATTGCGGGCCTGCAAGACGGCACTTTCTGCAGCGGAAATATGGTCGCTGCTGGTTCGCACCTCACCGATGACCGAGCCGAGTGTGTCCGATGCGCTGGCAAACCGTTGAGCCTGCTGCGTGGAGATGGACGCCAGCGTTTTGCCATCAGCCGCCAAACGTTCTGTCGCAGTATAGGCATCCTGAATGCCCGCCTGTGCGGTAGACATGGATGCGCCGATCTTTTCCAGCGCAGTGTTGAAAGCTGCGGCCAGATCGCGGTAAGCCTCTGGAATATCGCCGGTAATTCGCGCCGTCAGATCGCCTGCGGCAAACGCATTCAATGCATCGCCCAACAGGCGCGTGGCGCCGGATTGATCGTCTTCGCGCTGCTTTGCCAGCTCCTGTGTGTGGCGGAGCCGCAATTCGTTGAAACGCAGCGACACCGCAATTTCCGTATCGACCATCACCAGCCGCACGACAGCCTTGACGGCCTCGGCCAGTTCCCGGTGACGTTTGCGATTGCCCGGCAGGAGAGAACGCGGCGAGTGTTCGGCAATCAACCCGCCCAGCATGTTCTCCAGCACCACGGCGTGACCGGCAACATGCCAGCGGGGGTCAAGCCCCATGCGGCTTTCGCTATCGGACAGAACCTTGATCCGCTCTGCATAAACGGCGTCGAACCGGGCGTCGGTCAAAACGCTCCAGTGCGATGTTTGCAGGTCGTGCAGCCTGTCGAGCTGGTTTTCGCTCTCGAAAGACGGGGAACAGTCTGGCATGGACTGGAAGCGGACCATCAGGTCACGCAGACCGGCCTTCACATGCGGCTCAAGCATGGTGCGGTAACGGCGCAGCAGATCGCACTGGTCTTGATCAAGACCAGCAAAACGCAGACGACCACCCAGGCTTCCGCCTGTGGTCTTTCGCGTATGATCTGTTGGCAAATCCTGCCCCAAGCGACGTCCCCAAAACTGCGCCGGCAAAGACCGGCAGATGACCGATTGAGAACGCCAGTTATCCAATGGGGATATTTTACGAATATGAGCATCAAAAAATGATGCCGCACGGACGCTGCTGAGCCTTCTGCAATCTACGAAATACCGGATCAGTCCCGGTACGGCAGTGCGGCGTCATGCCTGGAAGGAGATTAGAAAGCCCCATTCCGCCGTGAAATACGAACAATGTTTATGGTTAATTCCTTGCTCGAAAGTTAAGAAACCCCATGTTCACGTTCAAATGATAAAAATTGTTATATAATTTAACTTTCTCCGTGCGCCGCAGCAACACAGTTCGCATCCGAAACTTGGAAAAATTGGAAAATATTTCTTATTTTTCCGGGACCTGCGCTGGACAATCGCAACACCGTTCCCCTAAAACAAAAGGACATAATATCCGCTTCCATGGTGATGCTTCAACGAAACGCTGACGACGACTAAGGAGACAAGATTTTGCCATGGATGGGGAAAAGCCGCTGGCCCCTGCGCCAATCCAAAAGGCTCATCAACGTCTTCGTCGCAGGCATGTTCGTGTTTATGGGAATTCAGGCCTCAGTCACCACGGGAACGGTTCTGAAGCCACATCGTCTGGAACGCACACAGACCCCTGACCAAAGCTGGCTTCCAACCGCGCAAGGCAGCCAAAATTGCCACGGCGACGGCTCTCGTCATGTCTTTTGCCCGCAATTGGCCAATCACGAATTTGTTTATGGGTTTTTACCGGGCGCAGCACTGGTATCGGACTATACACAGGCCCAAATCGGGTTCGAAGGCAGGCAATCCCCCGCGCAGGCTTCTCGACCAACCGAAACGGCCTCACCCCGTGGCCCACCGCAAACGACCTCATAGCCCGCAACGGCCAAATCTTCCGTCTTGCTTTTGACGGATCTGGCGAAGCTGACGGGCACCCCAACCGCCAAATCTTAACGCCAGAGAAAATTGCCGCCCTATATGAGACTTGAGTTTCTTCTTCCCATTTTGATCGCCCTCCCTTTTATCGGCAGCGTCATAACCGCCATGATGCCGAGAGACGGAGCGGCACGCGCGCCTGCTGCCGTCGCAGGTGGCATTGCCCTGTTCAGCCTCGTCACGACGATTTTTCTCTACACCAGCGTCAAAGGCGGCGCGGTTCTCAAATATGATCTGGAGTGGCTGCCGCAACTCGGTCTGAACTTCACGCTGCGGCTTGATGCATTCGCGTGGATGTTCACCGTATTGATCACCGGCATCGGCCTGCTGGTGGTGCTTTACGCCCGTTATTACATGTCGGCGGAAGACCCCATTCCGCGTTTCTTCGCGTTCTTTCTGTCCTTCATGGGCTCGATGCTCGGCATCGTGCTGTCCGGCAATGTCATTTTGCTTTCGATGTTCTGGGAACTGACGAGTATTTTCTCGTTCCTGCTGATTGGCTACTGGCACCACAATGCCACCGCCCGTGATGGCGCCCGCATGGCCTTGACCGTCACCGGCATCGGCGGCTTCTGCCTTCTGGCGGGCCTGTTGATCCTCGGCCATATGGCGGGCAGCTATGATCTGGACGTCATCATCGAAAAGGGCGCGGATATCCGCGCCCATGCGCTTTACCTGCCCGCGCTCATTCTGATCCTGATCGGTGCATTGACCAAAAGCGCGCAGTTCCCGTTCCACTTCTGGCTTCCCAACGCCATGGCGGCACCCACGCCGGTGTCCGCCTATCTGCATTCGGCCACCATGGTGAAGGCAGGCGTCTTCCTGCTCGTGCGGCTGTGGCCGGTGCTGGCGGGAACGCAGGAATGGTTCTGGTTGGTGGGGTTCGCAGGCATTTCGACGCTGCTGCTCGGCGCCTATTTCGCCATGTTCCAGCAGGATTTGAAGGGCCTGCTCGCCTATTCGACCATCAGCCATCTCGGCCTTATCACCACCCTTTTGAGCCTTGGAAGCCCGCTTGCGGCGGTTGCTGCCATTTTCCACATGATGAACCATGCCACCTTCAAGGCATCGCTGTTCATGGCGGCGGGCATTATCGACCACGAAACAGGCACCCGCGACATGCGGCGGCTGAGCGGGCTTTATCGTTTCTTGCCCGCCACCGCCACGCTCGCCATGGCGGCCAGTGCGGCCATGGCCGGTGTTCCGCTGTTCAACGGCTTTCTGTCCAAGGAAATGTTCTTCGCAGAATCCGTTGAAACCCATGCGGACTCCCTGCTGGACAAGGCGCTGCCTTATGTCGCAACGCTTTCCGGTGCATTCGCGGTCGCGTACTCGCTGCGCTTCATCCACACGGTTTTCTTCGGGCCACCGCCGCACGATATTCCCAATCCGAAACCGCATGAACCGCCCCGCTGGATGCGCTTCCCTATCGAGTTTCTGGTCCTTGCCTGCCTGATCGTCGGCATCGTCCCCAGCCTTTCCATCGGTCCGTTCCTGCATTCAGCCGTGCTTTCGGTTCTCGGCCCGCAAACCCCGGTATACAGCCTGTCCATCTGGCACGGCTTCAATCTTCCCCTGATGATGAGCCTCGTGGCACTCATCGGCGGCATCGTGATCTATGTCACTTTGGGCGGATATTTCTCCCGTTGCGATGATGGGCCTCCCTTCTTCCGCCACCTGCGCGGACAGCGCATCTTCGAGCGCATCATTGTTACCGTTTCGTGGAAATGGGCGCGCTGGCTGGAAAGCACGCTCGGCACCCGACGCCTGCAACCGCAGCTCCGTATGCTGATCCTGGTCGCACTGATCGCCGGTTTCTCACCACTGGCGGCATCCAAAGTCTCGCTGACCTTGCCAAGCGTTAAGACATTCGACCCGATTTTCGCGATCCTTTGGGCGATTGGCATGATCTCGGCCATGGGTGCCGCATGGCAGGCGAAATATCACCGGCTTGCAGCCCTCATCATGCTTGGCGTGTCCGGCCTCGTGACATGCCTCACCTTCGTCTGGCTGTCTGCGCCGGATCTCGCCATCACGCAGTTGCTGGTGGAAATCGTCACGCTGGTTCTCATCCTGCTCGGCTTGCGCTGGTTGCCGAAACGCATGGTGAAGGTCGATAACAGTTCGGAGCTTCCCTCCCAGCTTCGTCGCGGGCGGGACTTTTTGTTGGCCGTGTTTTCCGGCATCGGCATGGCGATCATCGCTTTTGCGGTCATGACACTTCCCGTGCCCAACACCATCGCCAATTATTTCCTGGAAAATGCCTATTCGGAAGGCGGCGGCACCAATGTCGTCAATGTCATTCTGGTCGATTTCCGTGGTTTCGACACGATGGGCGAAATCGCGGTTCTGGCCATTGTCGGCCTCACCGTCTTCTCCCTGCTGCGCCGTTTCCGTCCCGCTCATGAAAGCATCGGCCTGCCAGAACAACAGCGCATCCAGAACGCCTTCGATGCCGACAGCCCGGAACGCACCAAGGGCGACACCGTGCGCGATTATCTGCTGGTGCCATCCGTCATCATGCAGTGGATGTTCCCGGTCATCGTGACCTTCTCGATCTTCCTGTTCATGCGCGGCCATGATCTGCCGGGCGGTGGTTTCTCCGCAGGCATCACCATGGCGGTGGCGTTCCTGCTGCAATATCTCGCAGGCGGCACGCGCTGGGCGGAAGACCGCATCCGCATTCTGCCGCTGCGCTGGATGGGCTTTGGCCTGTTGATGTCGGCAACGACGGGCATGGGATCGTGGTATTTCGGCTACCCGTTCCTGACGTCCTATTTCCAATATACGGAAATCCCCTACATTGGAAAAATGCCGACAGCGTCGGCGCTGCTGTTCGACCTTGGCGTCTTTTCGCTCGTCGTCGGCGCAACCGTTCTTATTCTGATAGCATTGGCGCACCAATCGCTGCGTAACTACAAGATACGTACGCCCGACGCCGCAAAAGCGGAGGACGCGTAATGGAACTCATTCTTGCCATCGGCATCGGTGTGATGACGGGATCGGGCGTCTGGCTGATCCTGCGACCACGCACCTATCAGGTCATCATTGGCCTGTCGCTTTTGTCCTATGCGGTCAATCTGTTCATTTTCGGCGTTGGAGGCATAAAGACCAATGCACCGCCATTGTTGCTGGATGGGGTCAGTACCTCCACCCTCACCGACCCTGTGCCACAGGCTCTGGTTTTGACGGCCATCGTTATCGGATTTGCAACGACAGCGCTCTTCCTCGTCGTGCTGCTGGCCGCACGCGGCCTTACCGGCACAGACCATGTTGACGGGAGGGAAACGAAATGAATTTCTTCCCATCCCATCTCATCGTCGCGCCCATTCTGGTGCCGCTGATCACCGGCGCTATCCTGCTGTTCATCGACGAGCGCAAACGTGCCGCCAAGGCCGTTGTCAGCGTCGTTTCCTCCTTCATTCTGCTGGCTGTGGCCATAGCGCTGTTTCTGGAGGTGAACTCCACGGTCAACACGGAAGTCGCCGCCGTCATTTCCACCGGCGTTTATCTTCTCGGCAACTGGCCTGCCCCCTTCGGCATCGTTCTGGTCGCAGACCGCCTTTCCGGGCTGATGGTTCTGCTGGTCGCTTTGCTGGCCATACCCTCGCTCATCTATTCGCTGGCGAAGTGGCACAGATCCGGTGCGCATTTTCACTCGCTGTTCCATCTGATGCTGATGGGCGTAAACGGCGCGTTTCTGACGGGCGATCTGTTTAACCTCTTCGTGTTCTTCGAGGTCATGCTCGCTGCGTCCTATGGCCTGCTGCTGCATGGCTCCGGTCAACTGCGTGTGAAGGCAGGACTGCATTACATCGCCATCAACCTCGTTGCCGCGCTGTTTTTCCTCATCGGTGTCAGCCTCATCTATGGTGTCACCGGCACGCTCAACATGGGCGATCTGGCGCAACGCATCGCAGGTCTCAACCCCGATCAACGCATGTTGCTGGAAACGGGTGCCGCCGTGCTGGGCGTCGCGTTTCTGGTCAAGGCAGGTATGTGGCCGCTGAATTTCTGGCTGCCTTCGGCCTACACCGCTGCATCCGCGCCGGTTGCCGCCATCTTCGCGATTATGAGTAAGGTCGGTATCTACGTCATCGCACGTTTGACCTTCCTGCTGTTCGGCCAGACGGCAGGCGAATCTGCCGGTTTCGGGCATGATGCACTTCTGGTCGGTGGCATCGCCACCATCGTCTTCGGCACCATAGGCGTTCTTGCCTCGCAGGCGCTGGGCCGCCTTGCCGGTTTCTCGGTCCTCGTGTCATCCGGAACACTTCTTGCCGCCATGGGCACCGGCAATCCCACGGTCGCCGCGGGCGCATTGTATTACCTCGTCAGTTCCACGCTGACGATCAGCGCCTTTTTCATGCTGATCGAGCTTGTGGAGCGCGGCCAGGATGCCGGCGCCAACGTTCTCGCCGTGACGATGGAAGCATATGGTGAGGGCGAGGAAGATGAGGAAGAGGATGAGGTCGGCGTCACCATGCCCGGCACGATGGCGGTGATTGGTACATGCTTTGCCGCCTGCGGCATTCTGCTGGCCGGCTTACCGCCCCTCTCTGGCTTCATCGCCAAGTTCTCGATGCTCTCGGCCATTCTCAACCCTTCCGGCCTTGGCGCGAATGACAGCATTTCCACCCTCTCATGGTGGATCGTTTTCCTGATCGTTTTCTCCGGCCTTGCCTCGCTGATTTCCATGACCCGCGCCGGCATTCGCACCTTCTGGGGTTCTCTCGAAGGCACCGTGCCGCGCGTTCTCGTCATCGAAATCGCGCCAATATTGCTGCTCTTGTCGTTGACATTGGCCATGACAATAGCTGCCGGGCCCGTGATGCGCTACATGCAGGAAACGGCCCGTATCCTTGATCTACCCGCCAGCTATATTCAGGGTGTTATGTCAGCGCCGCGTTCTGACAATGGACAGGGGGGAAATCCATGATTGGCCGTATCCTGCCCTATCCGCTGCTGACGGTGTCGCTCATCCTCTTCTGGATGACGATCAACAGCTTTTCGCCCGGACATCTGCTGCTTGGAACAGCGGTAGCGATATTTGCCTCCTGGGCCATGGCTTCATTGCGACCGCCAAAGCCGCGCATTCGCAACTGGCATCTGCTGATAAAGCTCATCGCCATCGTGCTTTACGACATCATTCGCTCCAACATCGCCGTTGCCTCCATCATCCTGTTCCGGCGTGACCGAAAAATCCAGTCGGGCTTCCTGACCATCCCGCTTGATATCCGCGACCCGATGGGCCTTGCCGTTCTGGCCGTGATTTTAACAGCAACGCCCGGCAGTGCATGGCTGGAATACAACTCCTCGCAAGGCACCCTGCTCATTCACGTTCTGGACAATGTGAACGAAGCCAGTTGGACGCGCCTTATCAAGAACCGATATGAAAAAATGCTGATGGAGATATTCGAATGAGTTCGGTTATCCTTTTCTGGTCGTTTTCAATCGCCCAGTTTTTTTTGGCCATCGCCATGGCGATTGCCGTCTATCGCATCGCCATCGGCCCGCGCGCGCAAGACCGCGTGCTGGGTGTCGATACGCTTTACGTCAACGCCATGCTGCTGGTCCTCACCTTCGGCCTGCGCACCGGCAACGACATCTATTTCACGGCCTCACTGTTGATTGCCATTCTAGGCTTCGTTTCAACGGTTGCGCTTTCCAAATTCATGATGCGCGGAGAGGTTATCGAATGAGCAACGCCGCCGAATTTCCCCTCTGGGCCGCCATCCTCGTCGCCTTCTTCGTGCTGCTGGGGTCATCTCTTGCGCTGGTCGGCACAATCGGCTTTGCCAAGCTGCAAAGCTTCTACGAGCGCCTCCACGCCCCCACGCTGGGCACAAGCTGGGGCACGGGCGGCATCGTCATGGCGTCGATCATCTATTTCTGGGTATCGGGCGAACGCCCCGTCTTCCACGAAATCTTCATCGGCATCTTCATGACCGTCACCACCCCGGTCTCCCTCATGCTCCTAGGCCGGGCCGCCCTCTACCGCGACCGCGCCGAACAAGACCCCAACAGCCGCCAAAGTCTCTGAACACTGGAGTGAGGTCGACGTCTCCGGGTCGACCTGTGGTGTCGCCTGCTGATTAATGGGCATGGTTCTGACGTTCGGTAAACTTCCGTGCCACGCACGATCAGTTCGACAAACAAAGCTGCACCGATTTTCATGAGACTTGGGAAAAATGGTGCCCGAAGGCGGATTTGAACCACCGACACGCGGATTTTCAATCCGCTGCTCTACCAACTGAGCTATTCGGGCACTACAGGCTCTGGACGAACCCTTGCTTTTACAAGCGCCGGGGAAGTTGTTTCCCCCGGAAGTGAGCGGGGTTATAACATCTTGTTCGAACATGGCAAGCGCCTGTGACAACTTTTTTGACAGTTTTTTGGCGCTGCCTGTGGATGACTTTCCGACCGTTGTTTGAGAGCGCGCAACCGATGTTGATCGGGTGCGGATCATTGCGCAATCATCCAGTTTTTCGGTATATTTTTCGGGCGGGTCACCCAACTGGTTCCTTGCACAATAATCCCGCACACAAGCGTAGATGACGGTTGCTGCCGCTGCGTCCCGTGTTCCACATCAGATGGGTAGAGCGGTACATGGCAGCGGCGCGGCGATTTCAGAGATGCCTTAATTCTTCGACCCAGCAGAAAGCCCCAGCGCGAATGGAACGGCAGCGACCAGCAGGGCCATGATGGGCGAGGATGCGAAGATGCGGCCTGCCAGCGAAGTGATGGCGACGGAACGGATGACAGGAAGCCAGTTTGCCATATCGGCGTGCTGGCTTGATGCCTTTGATGGGCGCTGTGCCTGTGGTTGGGACTGCGGCTTGCGAATTTGGGCTGCTTGCAGCTTCTCCACCTGTTTGCGAATGGTCTCGACCTGCTTGCGAAGATCATCCACTTCCTTGCGCAACGCAGGGTCCACGGTTGTTTTTGCAGGCGCCTTTACAGTCGTCGCCTTGGTGGCAGCGGCTTTGGCGCGGGCGACAGGTGTTTTGACCGTTTTCTTCACATCATCCTCCAGTTCAGAAAGTTCGTTTTCCAAGTCTGACGGTTTGGCGAAGCCGTGGGAGCGTACAGATGCCTGCATTCAATTGTCCTCTCGTACACGCGTTTTGCCGCCGGGAATGGGCGGGATGATGGCGGATGTTTTGAAAACGCGGGAAGAGGGAAAAGGATGCAGTGTTTCGTTTCATCGTTGCTGCGACCGACTTGTCATTTCGATCACGTACGAGTTCGGTGCCGAATTGGACGCAAGATAAAAGGCCCGCATGCACGGCAAACGGGCCTTCGAGGTACGCTAAAAGCCTATCAGAAGTGATGTGTTATTTCGCTGGCTTGAGCGACTTCAAAATACCGACCAGTTCCTTGTTGTGGGCATCCTGTGTTTCTTTGGTACCCCAGTAGGTCACGACCAGCATTTTGCCTTCAGACGGGGATGCAAAGCCGAGGGAGACCTCCACAGGACCATCGGCATCCTTGCCGTCAAACTCGATGCTGCCGAATGTCATGCCGTTGATGTCGACATCGCCGGAATCGGATTTCGTCTTCGCATCGATCGTTACACCGTTGTCGGTGAGGAATTTGATGGCGTCGTCGATGACCTTGTCCATGTTCTTGTCGGTGGCAACATCGATCGAGAAATAAATGGCCGCATCCGGTGATGTGGCTTCGATGCCGGAAACCGTCTCCTTCGGCTCCCAGTCATCCGGAATTTTTACCGAGGCAATAGGCGCGTCGCTTGGAAATTTGAGTGTTTCCGCCTGAGCAAAAAACGGTGCAAGGGCGATGGCAGCGGCGAGAATAACGCGTTTCATGGGAAATCCTTTGGGGTCAAGGCGTGCTCTAGAGCGGATATAAAATAAAAAACCAGACTTAGGATACTAAATAATGTCAAGTAACGAAGATTGATATTGAGACGGTTAACGGGCGATCCGAAATTATTTGATGTAAAAAAGATTTTTGATTGCTTTGGTGAAACGACACCCAAGGATTTATGTTTTTGTTATGCGTGATTTTTACGGTCGCACATACGCCGTGCAAATAAATCCTCCGACCATCCGGCATTGGGAAAGCAACGACCATGAATACATAGGTGTGCTTTGTTGGCATGTTTCTTTCATGAAACAGGCCCCGAAGGGCCTGTTGTCGTTTAACTGATCTTTCAAGCGGCCTGGGCGGCAGTTTTGTAGGGATCAAACCGGCTATAGAAAGTGTCGCCCTTGGCGGCCATGTCTTTCAGCAGTGGCGTGGGCTTGAAGTGTGGACCGTAGGTTTCCGACAGCTTTTCTGCCAGTGCCACGAAGGTCTTCACGCCCATACCGTCGATATAAGACAGCGCGCCGCCCGTGTATGGCGCAAAACCGAAGCCAAGGATGGAGCCGACATCTGCTTCGCGCGGATCGGTCACGATGCCTTCCTCAACCGTGCGGGCCGCTTCCAGCGCGATGGTGACGAGGAAGCGCTGTTTGAGCACGTCCATGTCCACATCTTCTGGTTTCTTCTGCGTGTAGAGGTCTTTGAGGCCCGGCCAGAGAGACTTTTTCGCGGGCTTTGGTGGGTAATCGTAAAAGCCCTTGGCGTTTTTGCGGCCAAAACGACCCTCGCCTTCCACCAGCTTTCTGACCAGCTCCATATGACGCGGATCGACAGCCTTTTCGCCAAGATCGGCAACCGTGGCCTTGAGGATTTTGTAGGACAGGTCGATAGCGACTTCATCGTTGAGCGCCAGCGGGCCAACCGGCATACCAGCGAATTTCGCCGCATTTTCGATCATGGCGGCGGGCACGCCTTCGATGAGCATGTCATAGCTTTCAGCCATGTAGCGCAGCACGCAGCGATTGACGAAGAAGCCGCGCGTGTCGTTGACGACAATAGGCGTCTTCTTGATTTTCGCGACGTAATCCAGCGCAACAGCCAGCGCCTTGTCTCCGGTTTCCTTGCCGAGAATAACTTCGGTCAGCATCATTTTTTCGACCGGCGAAAAGAAGTGGATGCCGATGAAATCCGCAGGGCGCTTGGCGTTTTTCGCAAGGCCGGTGATGGGCAGGGTGGAGGTGTTGGAAGCGAAAATCGCGCCCTCGGGAAGCACCGCCTCCACGGCCTCGATGACGGCCTTTTTCACATCGCGGTCTTCGAACACCGCTTCGATGACAAGGTTTGCGGTTTTGAGCGAGGCGTAATCGGCGCTTGGCGTGATGCGGGCGAGGATGGCGGCACCCTCTTCCTGGGTCATGCGGCCTTTGCCGACGCTGTCCTTCACCAGACCTTCGCAGGTGGCCTTACCCTTGGCGGCGGCTTCGTCATCACGGTCAATCAGGGTGACGTCGAGGCCGGCAACGGCGGTCACATAAGCGATGGATGCACCCATGAAGCCAGCGCCGACGACGCCGACATGTTTCAGGTCGCTCTTCGGCTGACCGGCCGGACGGCGGGCACCCTTGCCCAGTTCCTGCATGGAGATGAACAGCGAACGGATCATCGCGAAGGCTTCCTTCGAGCGAAGGATTTCCGTGAAATAGCGCTGCTCGACCTTCAAAGCCGTGTCGAAAGGCAATTGCAGGCCTTCGTAGACGCATTTGAGAATGGCAAGAGCGGCGGGATAATTGCCCGCGCTTTCGCGGCGCAGAATGGCCGGGGCAGCGGGCCAGAGTTGCGCGGCAGCAGGCGTCCAGATACCGCCGCCGGGGGCTTTGAAGCCCTTTTCATCCCATGGCGCGACGGGTTTCAAACCGTCCTTGATCATTTGCTTGGCGGCGGGGATCAGCTGATCCGGCTCTACCACCTGGTGCACGAGGTTCATGGCCTTGGCGCGGCTGGCCGTCAGCGATTGGCCTGTTGTCATCATCTGGAGTGCGGATTGCGCATCGGTCAGGCGCGACACGCGCTGCGTGCCACCGGCACCGGGGAAAATACCGACCTTGATTTCCGGCAGGGCGATCTTGACGCTCTTGGCGTTGGACGCCACGCGGCCATGGCAGGCGAGCGACAGCTCGAACGCACCGCCCATGCAGGTGCCGTTGATGGCAGATACCCAAGGCTTGCCGTTGGTTTCCAGCTTGCGGAACAGGCCGGTCATGCGGCCCACCAGTTCAAACAGCTTCTGTGCTGCCTGATCGGGGTTGTTTGCCTTCTCATCAGTGTAGAAGGAGAACATCGATTTGATCATCGACAGGTCTGCACCGCCGGAAAAGGACGACTTGCCCGACGTGAAAACCACGCCCTTCACGGCAGTATCTGCCACAGTGGCATCGATGATGGCGTTCAACTCGTCCATCACATCCTGCGTGAAGACGTTCATGGATTTTTCCGGCATATCCCAGGTGACGAGGGCAATGCCGTCTGCGTCTGTTTCGACGGTGAAATTGGTGTAAGTGCTCATATTGGGATTCCTCTTCCCCGAATTCTTTTTAGGTCAGTACAGCCAGACGGCGAGACCGAAACAAACGAACATGAGAACGATAAACACAATTAAACCAAGACTTTGCGCTTTGAGACCTTGAACATCGTCTTTTGAGAGAACGCGAGTCGATGCCTCGTAGTCTTGCGCCATGTCTTTTTCTAGATTGTGTCGAGCCATTTGCTGCTCGATTTCATTCTTGGGTCGTTCGTACATCTCCCTCGTCATGGCCGTTTACTAAACCCGCTCGATAACCGTTGCCGTACCCATGCCTGCACCGATGCACAGCGTAACCAGCGCGGTGTTGAGATCGCGGCGTTCGAGTTCATCCAGAACCGTGCCGAGGATCATCGCGCCGGTGGCACCCAACGGGTGGCCCATGGCAATCGCGCCGCCGTTGACGTTCATCTTGTCGTGGCTGATGTCGAAGGCCTGAAGGTAACGCAGCACGACGGCGGCGAAGGCTTCGTTGAGTTCGAAGAGGTCGATATCGGCAATCGACATGCCGGTTTTCGCCAGCAGCTTTTCGGTGACGTCCACGGGGCCGGTCAGCATCAGCGCCGGATCGGAGCCGATATTGGCGAAGGAGCGGATGCGGGCGCGGGGTTTCAGGCCCATGCTCTCGCCGCCTGCTTTCGAGCCGACCAGAACGGCAGCGGCACCATCGACGATGCCGGATGAGTTGCCCGCGTGGTGGACGTAGTTGATGCGCTCCACTTCCGGATGGGCCATGATGCCAACGGCTTCAAACCCGCCCATCTCGCCGGGCATCTGGAAGGACGCGTTGAGCGAGGCCAGCGCCTGCATATCCGTGCCGGGGCGCATATGCTCATCGCGGTCGAGGATCACAATGCCGTTCTGGTCTTTCACCGGAACGACGGAGTTTTTGAAGTAGCCGTTTTCCCATGCGTGGGCGGCCCGCCTCTGGCTTTCCACGGCGTAAGCATCCACGTCATCACGGCTAAAACCATATTTGGTGGCAATGAGATCGGCGGACACGCCCTGCGGCATGAAAAAGGCCGGGAAGCTGACGGACGGGTCCATGTACCAGGCACCGCCGGACATGCCCATGCCAACACGTGACATGCTTTCCACGCCGCCCGCAATGACGATCTCGTCCGAGCCTGCTGCGACCTTTCCGGCTGCGAAGTTGATGGCGTCCAGACCAGAGGCGCAGAAGCGCGAAATCTGCATACCCGGCGCCTTGTTGGAATAACCGGCCTCAAAAGCAGCACCCTTGGCGATGACCGCGCCCGCATCCATGACAGGATCGACGCAGCCCATGATGATGTCATCGACGGTTGCGGTATCAAGCCCGTTGCGGTCGCGGATGGCTTCCAGCGTCTTGGCGGCAAGGCGAACGGATGGCACTTCGTGTAAGCTGCCATCCTTCTTGCCGCGCCCGCGTGGGGTGCGGACGTGGTCGTAAATATAAACGTCAGTCATGTCTCATCTCCCTGTCGGCACGTGAATGCCGTTATTCTCAAAATGCCTCAGCGGCCAGTTCCATCATCGTGTCGCTGCCGGCCTCGATGCGGGTCTTGCGCAGGGCGGTTTCTGGCAGAATACGCTCCATGAAGAACTTGGCGGTGACGAGCTTGGTCTTGAGATATTGCTCATCCGACGAACCACCCGAAGACAATGCCACTTGCGCGGCTTTTGCCATGCGGGCGTGCATGTAACCCAGAACGACGAGGCCGAAGAGGTGCATGTAGTCGGTCGAACCGGCACCGGCATTGTCGGGCTTGGCCATGGCGTGCTGCATAAACCACATGGTTGCGGCTTGCAGGTCGTTCAAGCCCTTCTTGAGACCCTTGGTGTAGACCACCAGCGCTTCGTCGGCGCGATTTTCCTCGCAGAAATCACCGATTTCCTTGAACAGTGCCATCACGGCGCGGCCGCCATTGAGGCCGAGCTTGCGGCCCACCAGATCAAGCGCCTGAATGCCGTTGGCGCCTTCATAAATCATGGTGATGCGGGCATCGCGAACATATTGGCTCATGCCATGTTCTTCGATGTAACCGTGGCCACCAAAAACCTGCTGCGCCATGACAGCATGGTCGAAGCCTTTGTCGGTCAGCACGCCCTTGAGAATAGGCGTGACCAGGCCAAGCAGGTCGTCTGCGGCCTGACGGTCTTTCTCGTCCGTCGAGCGGTGGGCGATGTCCGATTGCAGCGCGGTCCAGAGCAGGAAGGCGCGGCTGGCTTCATTATAGGCGCGGATGGTCAGCAATGTGCGGCGCACGTCCGGGTGGACGATGATCGGGTCGGCCTTCTTCTCGGGCGCCTTAACGCCGGAAAGAGAGCGGCCCTGAATACGCTCGCGGGCATATTCGACGGCATTCTGATAGGCGATTTCACCAATCGACAGGCCTTGCAGGCCAACGCCAAGGCGGGCTTCGTTCATCATCACGAACATGGCCGAGAGGCCCTTGTTTTCCGCGCCGATGAGATAGCCGGTCGCGTCATCGTAATTCATGACGCAGGTGGAATTGCCGTGAATGCCCATCTTGTGTTCGATGGCACCGCAGACCGCACCGTTGCGCGAACCGACCGAGCCATCCTCATTGACGAGGAATTTCGGCACGATGAACAGCGAGATGCCCTTGGTGCCTTCTGGTGCGCCTTCGATGCGGGCGAGAACCAGATGAACGATATTGTCCGTCATGGAATGTTCGCCAGCCGAAATGAAAATTTTCTGGCCGGTGATTTTATAAGAGCCATCACCCTGCGGCACGGCTTTGGTGCGCAACAGGCCAAGGTCGGTGCCGCAATGCGGCTCGGTCAGGTTCATGGTACCGGACCATGTTCCTTCGATCATCTTGGGCAGATAGGTCTCTTTCTGCGCGTCCGATCCATGCACGAGGATGGCGGCAATCGCGCCTTGGGTCAGGCCCGGATACATCATCAGCGACAGGTTGGCCGACGACATATATTCGCCAATGGCCGCGTGCAGCGTATAGGGAAGCCCCTGCCCGCCATATTCCGTGGGCACCGCAAGGCCGGTCCAGCCGCCCTGACAATAGGCGTCATAAGCCTGCTTGAAACCTTCCGGCACGGAGACGGACCCGTCTTCGGCGCGGGTGCAGCCCTGCTGATCGCCGGACAGGTTGAGCGGGAAAAGCTGTTCTTCCGCCAGCTTTGCCGCCTCGCCGGTGATCGCTTCGATCATATCCGGGGTGGCATCCTCAAAACCGGGAAGATTATTGTAGCGCTCCAAACCGAGCACATCATTGAGAATGAAAAGCGTGTCTTTAACAGGGGCCTTGTAAACAGGCATTACCGATGTTCCTCCGCATCGTTCACCGGATTGCTCCGGCCTCAAACATAAGACGACAATATTTGACGTGCGCGTAAACGTCAAATGACTTTGGTGAGAATTTTCGCGGCGCCTTACAAGCTTATGTCAACTTGGTGTCATTAGAATTAAAGCCACTTCCGTTTACCTAGATGAAGAAAAGGTTAAAACAGTAACTGCTAATTAACTATTTCTTTACCATATTTCGGCAATTGTTCAGTTCAAGGGGACTGCTTCGAAAGCCGAAGCGTTTCCCGTCAGGCGAATTTAAAAAAAGACCTATCTCCTACAAGCCTTTCAGGCGGCTTTGCAGGAAAACCAACCGGGCAACGAAGCGAGCAGGAAGATGAACGGATTGCGATCGAATTCCCAGCAGCATAACGACAGATCATCTCTGGATGCGCTTAACCGCACCATTGAAGGGCTTGAGGCCCGGATCGAAGATCTGCTTGGCGCACAAGCTCCACGCAGCGCTTATGACGATCCATCGTCGGCTGACCGTTCGCCCGTTCAAAACCGCACAGCCAGACCGTCGCTCAAGCCGCGTTTCGACCCCGTCAACGAAATTCGCCAGCGCCAGCAGGCACTTGATGCCCGTTGGGAACGCCAGCAGGCGGAAGCGCCGCGCGCCAACATGGTGGCTGAGCGTGAAAGCGAACGCCGTTATGCCGAGCGCGATTACCGCGCCTCCACTGCCATTCCCGCATCCCGCCCCCGCCCGACGGCCCGGTTTGAGCGTGCAGCCCCCGCACCGACCCAAAACGCCAACCAGGGCGACGCGGCGCTGCGCGAAGTGGCAGAAGCACTGGTCAGCCTGCGCCAAGAGCTGAAACACGAGATTTCTGAAGGTGTTGCCCGCGAAATGCAGGGCGTGCGTTCCGAACTGCGCAACATTCGTTCCTTTGCCGAAAATCAGGATTTTGCCGAGGATATTCGCGAAGACGTCGCACGGCTGGCCGCCAGCATCGACCGCATGGGCGCCAGCACATCGCCGGATGTCGAGGCACTGCGCAGCGAGTTTGAAGAACTGCGCGTGCTGATGGATCAGGTTGCCCGTGAAGACAGTATGCACCGCATGGAAAGCCGTTGGGACAACGTAGAAGACACGTTGCGCGGTTTCGACACGGCACCGCTTCAGGAAGAAATCGTCGCCCTCGCCTACCGTCTGGACGACATCAAAACCCAGCTTGGCTCCATGAGCAGCAGCGCGCCGGTGCGTGCGCTGGAAGAAAAGCTGCTGACCATTGCCAGTGCGGTCGAACATCTGGGCAAACACATTCAGCCGAATGACGGCGTACTGACCGAGCATTTTTCCGGTCTCGACCAGCGTTTGGACGAAATCAGCCGGGCGATTGCCGCTGCTGGAAACCGCCCTGCCCCCGCACTGGACGTCGCGTTGACCGAGCGATTGGAAAACAGGCTAGACACGCTGTCCTCGCAAATCGGCGTACTGACAGACGCTGCCACCAGAAAAGAGCAGCCGTCCGAGGCATTGGGTACACGCCTCGACGCGCTGACGAGCCGGATCGAAGAACTGTCCGCAGAGCGCAGCGCCGCAAAGCTGGGTGAGCGTCTGGACCAGCTTTCGCTGCTGCTGGAGCGTTCGCAGCGCCCGTCCAGCCAGCCGGAACTGACATCGTTTCTGACCGACATTTCGCGCAAGATCGATGAGCTTGATACCGGTGCCGTCAACGACAAGATGGCCGAGCGTCTGGAAAAAATCGCCCGCCGGATCGAGCAGATCGAGGCGAAGCCTGCGCCTGCCAAGGTCGCATCCTACGATGTCGCCTTCAAGCGTCTGGAAGATCGCCTCAGCGATATTGCCACCAAGCTGGATGAAACAAAGGCGCCTGCCCGCGTTGATACCAATGGCATGTCGCCGGAACTCGACCAGCGCATGTCCGCCATTGAAGACTACATGGCGTCCAGCGACGAATATATTATCGAAGCGGCACGGCAGGCGGCGGAAGCCGTTCTGGAAGCGCATACGCGCAACAATCTTTCGCAGACCGCCAGCCCGGCCGACATGGTTATTCTGACCGAGCTTGCCAACGATCTGCGCAAGCTGGAAGGGTTGAGCCGCAACACCGAAGAGCGCACGCACCGCACCTTTGAAGCGCTGCATGAAACGCTGGTGCAGATTGCCGGTCGTCTCGACAATCTGGACAATCGCAGCGCCCCGCGCCCTGCCTCTTTGCAGCCTGCGCCCACCAATGCCGACCACGACTGGGCAGAATATGACGGCGTGCGTATGCCCGCTGCGACCTTTCCCGATGAAGGCCTGATTGCCAATGGCACCAAGCCCTTGTTCGATAACGAGGCTGCCCGCGAATTCGACAATGAACTCGCGACCGAGACACTGGTGCCACCGGCTGCCGCAAAGGCGCCCGTGGAGGAAAAACGTGGTCTTCTTTCCGGCCTGACGCGCCGCTTCAAATCCAGCGCTGCTAAAACCGAAGAGGCGCCAAAAACCGACGTGACCGCACGCACGCAGATCGACCCTGCGCCCGCGCTGGACCCCGTCGACACGTTGCAGGCGGATGTTGAAAACGAATTGCTGGAGCCGGGTTCCGGCGCGCCTGACATCAAGAAAATTCTGGAGCGGGTGCGCGCCAGCCAGACGGCTGCGGCCCGTGCAGGATCGAATGACAGCGACAACCGCGCCGATTTCATTGCCGCCGCCCGCCGCGCTGCACAGGCTGCCGCGCAGGAAAGCGTGCCGGACAAGAGCTTTGCCGCCCGCCAGCCGCGCAAGGGTGCGGCTGAAAAGGAAGGCTCCGCGCTGTCCCGTTACCGCCGCCCGCTGCTTTTGGGTATCGGCGCCATTCTTCTGGCCATGATGGCGATGCCTGCGATCAAGTCCTTGGTTGGCAGCGAAACGACACCAGCCGCGATTGCCGTTGAACCAGCGCCAGCCGAACCGACAGCTGCGCCGATGTCTGCACCTGCCGATGCACAACCGGCCAGCGTGCAGCCAGCTGTGACCGAGCCTGCCGAACTGACGATCGACGAGAAGGCACAGGCCGCCGCCGACCGTATGCAGGTGGATGCCGACAAGCAGGAACGCTTGATCGACGCACGCGCCATCGGTGGCGCACCCTTGCCACAAGATCCGCCTGCTTTGAGGCTTCCCACCGTTCCTCACGGCAACGATGTTGCCGAACAGTTGCAACCTTTGACCCCGAATGCCGTGATCCAGCAGGATACGTTGCGGACGGCGGAAACAATTGCTGTGCCTGCGGGCATGACACCAGCCTCGCTGGGTGAAGCCGCAGCCAAGGGTGACAGGCTGGCACTGTTTGAAATCGGCGCACGTTACACGGATGGTCGCGGCGTTGCTGCCGACCGGGCCGAGGCCGCGAAGTGGTACAAGCTTTCGGCTGACCGTGGCCTGGCACCGGCCCAGTATCGCCTTGGCAACATGTATGAAAAGGCGAACGGCGTTGAGCGCAACCTGACCGAAGCCAAGCGTTATTATCAGCTGGCCGCAGATCAGGGCAATGCGGGTGCCATGCACAATCTGGCCGTTCTTCTGGCCTCCGATGCTGCGGGCGCGCCGGATTTCAAAGCCGCTGGTGACTGGTTCATCAAGGCGTCAAACCTTGGTGTCCGTGACAGCCAGTTCAATCTTGCCATTCTTTACGCGCGCGGCAGCGGCGTGGCGCAAAGCCTTGAAGAATCCTACAAGTGGTTTGCAATTGCAGCGCGGGATGGCGATGCCGATGCTGGCCAGAAGCGTGACGACGTTGCCAAGGCGATGAAGCCCGAGCAGCTTGCCAGCGCCAAGGCCAAGGTTGAAGCCTGGAAGGTGACGCCGCTGAACGATGAGGCGAATTCCGTGAACCCGCCAGCCGAATGGGTGGGTGGCGAGGAGATCAAGACGTCGTCCGTGGACATGCAGAAGGCAATCCGCAACATTCAGGCCATTCTCAACAATAATGGCTTCAAAGCGGGTGAGCCGGACGGCAAGCTGGGTCGCAACACGGTGACAGCCATCAAGGATTTTCAAAAGTCCATTGGCCAGAACCCGGATGGCCGCATTACCGACGAGCTGGTGACGGCGTTGCTGGCGCGCAACAAGTAATTTGGAGCATTTCCGAGCCAAAAGTGCGAAGCGGTTTTGCGTCCGGATAATGCGTTAAAACAAATGGAGAGAGGTTTTTCGCGTTTCGGAGAAAGGCGAAAAACCTCTCGTCTTCCTTCCATCTTTCCAAATTATCAACGTATTTGCCGTTGAATAATTGACAGCCATGCCCACCAAGGGCATGACCAATGAAAGGTCGCAAGGCCCTCTTTGCCTTCGCCTTCCAGACAGAGATCGCCCCTTCGTGGCAAGCCCCGCCTGACGGCGGTTTTTGCCGTTTTGCACGGAACCATATCCGAGGTCCGCCTGTGACTGTCTATCTGCCCATCGCAGAACTTTCGGTGAATATTTTCATCATTCTCGGCATGGGCGCGGCTGTGGGCTTTCTGTCGGGCATGTTCGGCGTGGGTGGCGGTTTTCTCATCACGCCGCTTTTGATTTTTTACAACATTCCGCCCGTCGTGGCCGTGGCCACGGGCGCCAACCAAGTGGTTGCCTCCTCCGTTTCCGGCTCCATCACCCATTTCCGGCGCGGTACACTGGATATGAAGCTGGGGGGCATTCTGCTGATCGGCGGTTTGTGTGGCGCAACCCTTGGCGTGTGGCTGTTTACGCTCTTGCGCAGCATCGGCCAGCTCGACCTGATCATCTCGCTGCTTTATGTGGTCCTGCTGACCACCGTGGGCGTTTTGATGCTGAAGGAGAGCGTTTCGGCCATTCGCCGCAGCGCCCGCAACGAGACGGTGACCCTGCGCCGCCCCGGCCACCACAACTGGGTGCACCGCCTGCCGCTGAAAATGCGGTTCAAAAAATCGAAGCTTTATCTCAGCGTCATTCCCATCATCGTGCTGGGTTTCGGCATTGGCGTTTTGACCTCCATCATGGGTGTGGGCGGCGGCTTCATCATGGTTCCGGCGATGATTTATCTGCTGCGTATTCCGACCAACGTTGTTGTCGGCACCTCGCTGTTCCAGATCATTTTCGTCACCGCCTATACAACCATCGTTCAGGCCGCGACGAACTTTTCCGTCGATATCGTGCTGGCTTTCATTCTGATGCTGGCGGGTGTCGTCGGCGCACAATATGGCGTGCGGGTGGGACAAAAGCTGCGCGGTGAACAATTGCGTGCGCTGCTGGCGCTGCTGGTTCTGGCGGTTGGCGTGCGATTGGCGATTGCGCTGGTGGTGCGACCGGAAGACCTGTTCTCCGTTGCGGTGGGGGGGCTGGGCTATTGATCCGCGCAGCTCTGTTCGCAACCGTTTTGAGCGTCTTGTGCGGTACAGCCTTCGCGCAAACGCCACCGCTGGCCATCTCGCCCGACGCCTCGGGCAAGCCCCGCGCCTTGCAGGAAAACATCGAGATCGGCGCATCCACCACGGAAATCTCCATCGCGTCTGATTTTCGCGGCGCGGATTTCACCATGTTCGGGGCGCTGAACAACGCCGACCAATTGCTGCTGGCCATCGGGCAGTATGATATTGTGGTGACGCTGGAAGGGCCTAACGATTATTCCACCGTGCGCAAAAAAAGCCGGGTGGCGGGCATCTGGATCAACACGAGCGCGATTACCTTTGCGCCGCTGCCGGAATCCTACTCCATGGCCAGCACCCGCAACATCGACGATATCGCCACACCCGGCACCTTGAAAGCCATGGGTCTCGGGGTGGAGCATCTGCCCCTGAAAAGTGCCGTATTTTCCGGCGTGCCTGACAATGTCTATGATTTCCAGGACGCCTATCGCCGCCTGAAACTGTCGAGCGGCATCTATCGCAACGACACGACCGGCGTGCGGCTGGAGCGGACCGGCCTGTTCTGGGCCACGCTGCGCCTGCCCGCCAATGTGCCGAACGGCGTGCACACGGCCCGCGCCTATCTGTTCAAAAGCGGGACGCCGATTGCGCAGAAGGAACTCCGTCTGCGCGTGGTGAAAACCGGCATGGAACAGGCCATCACCGATGCCGCGCATCAGACCCCGGTTGTTTATGGCTTTCTTTGTGTGCTGCTGGCAGTGGTGACGGGTTGGGGTGCTAGCATCTTGTTCCGGCGGGATTAGGTTGTGAGCGGATGGCGGCAGGGGTTGGGGTGAGTGGCACTCTGCCCGATTCTGTTGCACTTGTTGCCACTTGCTCCGCCTGTCACCGTTGCACTCCTCGCCACACCCTCCGCCCTCATGCTGAGGCGCTTTGTCCGAAGGGCAAAGCCTCGAAGCATCCGGCTGCCCACTCTGCCCGTAACCCCCGTCCTTCGAGGGTCGCTTCGCTCCCGCCTCAGGATGAGGGTTACTACTGTCGCACCCGTTGCCGTTACGTTGCACTCCCCGCCGTTAGCTCTGCCTGTCACCGTTGCAATCCTCGCCACACCCACCAACCTCACGCTGAGGTGGCGCGCAGCGCCCTCGAAGCATCCGGCAACGCACTCAACCGCAAATCCAATCCTCAAAAATCCCGGCCAACTCGTACCCAAGCTTCGCCGTTCACGCGGCAGCATCTGCTCGTGGTGTGATCTTCATTCAGTGTCCACCGCCTGATCGGCCATGGTATGTCGGACGGGGCGCAGAAAGTTGCCTCGTTGGGGTAGTTCAAGAATGGCACCTCTCAGCGCCCCGCTCGGCTGTTGTTGCCGGACAGCAATCCACTTGCCATGGCTGGCAATCCCGGAGGGCGAAGGGGAAACCTTGCCGGAGAACCGGTCGGACATGATCAAGGTCCAACCCTTCCCATCCGGGTGGCAATATCCTGTTTCCAGAACACCGCCTGCCAGTTCGGCCCCATCTGCCTTCGATTTGCTCCCGCGCCGATAATCAAGGGGCGGGAGGATCGATCCGTTTTTCGCAAAGACGTCCCGCTGCACCAACGGCTGCGGATCGTCCTCGCGATCCGTCCGCGCCGTATCGCTACGGTGCGGGGCAGATGCAGCGTGTTCCTGTGTACCGCCTGACTTTCGCTTCCATCCCGATGGTCGCGTTCGACCACAAGACGATGAGCTGTCGGTACACCCGGCGGCGGTTAAGCCTGTCGGGCATCGGGAAGACAACGCCAGCCGGTCCGCAACCGGCGTCATCCTCCTCCCGTTGCCGCCGGGGGGATTTGCTGTCCGGCCCCGGCGGTGAAGGTTTGCGTAACCCCTTCACCACCAGCACCGATCCCGCCTCGCCGCAACGCCTTGCGGTGTATCCGAGGGCGGAACAGCACCATTGTGCGCGCAGTTTTGGGCGTGTGGAGAAAAGTGCGAAAATTTATTATTACTTCGGTGGTTATTATTATAAAATATTGATTTCATTAAATAATTTATCATATTAGCTATCCATTTCACTCCGGCGACCACTCCAACCTCCGTCATCCCGGACCCGATCCGGGATCCAGTGCCGCGCGTCTGCGCGGCGA
Organism: Agrobacterium sp. rho-13.3; assembly: GCF_033957765.2. NCBI lineage: Bacteria > Pseudomonadati > Pseudomonadota > Alphaproteobacteria > Hyphomicrobiales > Rhizobiaceae > Agrobacterium > Agrobacterium sp. rho-13.3. The sequence continues at coordinate 152,995 of NZ_CP192774.1, read as the reverse complement.
GAGACCCTTTGCCGACGGAACGCACGGAGAGGGTTCTCTCGCCTTGCAGACGCAAGGCGACTGGACCCCGGATCAGGTCCGGGGTGACGGAGGAGAGGTTGGCGGCACTGGGCCGTGGCAAGCCCGAGGATGACGGAGTGTGGAATATCCTCTCCAAACAAGCTCACCCCAGCAGATTGGTGAACCGTACCGAGTAAATCCGATCCCGCCCCATCATATGCGCTACGAGTGCGGCGTGATCAAACAGGCCGTGCATGGCCTTGTGGCGCAAATCCAGACCGCCGCTTAACACGCCGAAGGCGGGCATCAACAGGCGGGTGCCATCTGTGGCGAAGCAGGGACGGCGGACGGTTTTTTCGCGGCGGCGCACCGTGGCGGCGGGGTGGAGGTGTCCGGCGATCTCGCCGGGGGCGGCACCGGTTTTTGGCTCATGCCGGAAGATGAGCTTGCCGTAAAACATCTCATCCGTGGACGAGCCCGGCAGATCGACGGTTCCGTCCGGATCGTGGTTGCCGTTGATCCATATCCATTCGCGGCCCGCAGCCATCTCCTTGATGATATCGCGCAAGGGCAATGACAGGTGTTTGGAGCCGACCCGATCATGGAAATTATCGCCGAGGCTGACGACGATTTTGGGGTCGTAGCGGGTGATGAGGGAGGAGAGGATTTTGAGCGTGGCTATCGTGTCATAAGGTGGCAACAGGTGCCCGCGCCGGGCGAAGGCAGCGCCTTTTTCCAGATGTAAGTCCGACACGACGAGCAGGGACAGATCGGGCAGATAAAGCCCGCCCAACGGATCACACCAGCCCGCGACACCGTTTATGACGGTTTCCGAGCCGAGGCATTCAAAGCCGTTTGAAAATTTGTCGCTCAAGGCAAGACGGCTCAACACGTTTGCATTTTCTTTCTTTATCACGACATCGCATCGGCGATCAGCTCATCGGCGGCTTCGGCCAGCACATCATCCTGCGCTTGACCCACCACCGTTTCGCGGCCGATTTCCAGCATGACCGGCACGGCCAGCGGCGAGACATGTTCCAGCGCGCAATGGGTGGTGTGACCCTTGATTCGCCTTAGCATATCGCCAAGACGGCCAATGTCCAAAAGTCCCGATGCCGCATCGCGGCGGGTGGCTTCCAGCAGAATATGGTCCGGCTCATGGCTGCGAAGGACGTCATAAATAAGATCAGCCGACACCGTGACCTGCCGCCCGGATTTTTCCTTACCCGGATGGCGGCGCTCTATGAGGCCGGCGATGACAGCGCAATTGCGAAAGGTGCGTTTCAGCATGAAAGATTCGTCCAGCCACGCTTCCAGATCATCGCCCAGCATGTCCTCATCCAGAAGGTCTGAAAGGGACAGGCGGCCCGATTGCAGACGCAGGCCGATATCCTCGATGGCCCAGATGGCCAGCGAATAATCCGTGGCGACGAAACCCATGGGTTTTGCCCCTGCCCGCTCCAAACGACGGGTCAGCAACATGCCGAGCGTCTGGTGCGCCAGCCGCCCTTCGAACGGGTACATGACCATGAAGAAACGTTTGCGGAACGGGAATGTCTCGACCAGCAACTCATCGCGTTTGGGGATGATCGACTTTTCTTTCTGGATGGCCAGCCAATCGCGCACCTGATCCGGCAGCGCGTTCCAGCGGGCCGGATCGGCCAGCATGGAGCGAACCTGGTCGGCCAGATAGGTGGAGAGCGGGAACTTGCCGCCCGCATAGGACGGGATTTTCGGGTCCATGGAAAAGGCCTGGCTGACGAGGCATTCGTTCTCACGGATGCCTTCGAAGCGCAGCACTTTACCGGCGAAGAGGAATGTATCGCCTTGGACCAATTGTTCGAGGAAATGCTCCTCCACCTTGCCCAAGGACATGCCGCCACGACCCACCGTGCCTTTGGCGTTGCGCTTGACCATGCGGACGTTGAGTTCCGCCGCTTCGACGATGGTGCCGAGGTTGAGGCGGTATTGTTGCGCCACCTGCGGGTTGGACACGCGCCAGCGACCGTCTGCCATCTGGCGGATACGGGCGTAACGTTCATAGGTGCGCAACGCGTAACCGCCGGTGGCGGTGAAATCCACCACGCGGTCAAACGTCTGGCGCGGAAGGTTCGCATAGGGCGAGGCGCTGGTGACTTCACGGTAAAGCTCATCGGCATCGAAGGGTTCGGCGCAGGCCATGCCCAGGACGTGTTGGGCCAGAACATCCAAAGCGCCTTCGGCGATCGGCGGAGTGTCCTGCGCGCCGACATAATTCGCATCCAGCGCGGCGCGGCACTCCATGACCTCGAAGCGGTTGGCGGGCACGAGGATGGCTTTTGACGGTTCATCCATGCGGTGATTGGCCCGGCCAATGCGCTGGGCCAGACGACTTGCGCCTTTTGGCGCACCGACATGCACGACCAGATCGACATCGCCCCAGTCGATACCGAGATCGAGCGTGGAGGTGGCGACGACGGCACGCAATTTGTTGTCCGCCATGGCCGCTTCGACGCGGCGGCGCTGGCCCGCATCCAGCGAACCGTGATGCAGGGCAATCGGCAGATTGTCGTCGTTGATGGTCCAGAGTTCCTGAAAGATGCGTTCGGCCTGGGAGCGGGTGTTGACGAAGATCAGCGTCGTTTTGTGCTGTTTCAGCGCCGGGTAGAGATCCTGCATGGCGTAGCGCGCCGAATGGCCGGACCATGGAATACGCTCTTCCGTTTCCAGAATTGCGATATCAGGCTTTGCCCCGCCATCCACGGTGATGAGACCCGCGGGCGGTTCGCCCTCCATCTGTGGCGCGAGGTAGCGCTGCAAATCCATGGGATCAGCCACCGTGGCGGACAGGCCGATGGTGCGCATGGCGGGGGCGTGTTTGCGAATGCGGGCCAGCGCTAAGGATAACAGATGGCCGCGTTTGGATGTGACGAGCGAGTGCAACTCATCCAGCACCACATATTTCAGGTCTTTGAAGAAGCGTTCGGCTTCCTTGTTGGCCAGCAGAAGCGAGACCTGCTCCGGCGTGGTCAGCAGAATATCCGGCGGTTTCAGCTTCTGGCGCTGGCGTTTGTTTTGCGGCGTGTCTCCCGTGCGGGTCTCCACGGAAATCGGCAGGCCCATATCGGTCACCGGCTTCATGAGATTGCGCTCGATATCCACGGCCAGAGCTTTGAGCGGCGAGATGTAGAGCGTGTGTACGCCGACGAAGGCGGAGCCGGGTGGCACCTTGCCGCGCTGCGCAAGGTCTGTAAGTGAGGCCATGAAACCGCCGAGCGTTTTGCCTGCCCCGGTCGGTGCAATCAGCAGCATGTTTTCACCGCCGCTGGCGCGGGCCGAAAGCTCCAGCTGATGGGCGCGCGGGCTCCACCCTTTTTCAGCAAACCATCTCTGGAATGGAAGGGGCAGAGTGCCGACCTGGGTGCCGGTAATGGGAGGCTCTGTATGTTTCACACCTCTAAGGTAGTGAAAATCTTTCGAAAAAGAAGGGTGGTATAAGAGGTAAGTGCGACCTCTCCTCCGTATTCCGGCCTTGAGCCGGAATCCAGCCGACGCGCGTTTGCGCGTCGAGAAAAGTCCTTTCAGCCCAAGGACTTGGGCTGACTGGATCCCGGATCACGTCCGGGATGACGGAACATTGTGCCAGATCAGATCGCGATATAACGATCGTTGCGGTGATTGATCGCAAGCGTGAGGTTCATGATGAGCGCGCCGAGGATGGAGCAGACGATGACGGGAGGCGTTGCGATGAAGAAGGAGCCGATGAGCACCATACCATCAAAGCCCAGTTGCACGAAGCCTGCGCGCCAGCCCAACCTGTCCTGCAAATAAAGCGCCAGAATGCCGAAGCCGCCAAGGCTGGCGCGGTGACGAAACAGGGCCAACATGCCAGCGGCCACGGTCAAGCCGCCGAACATGGCCGCGGCGATGGGGTTGATGCTCTGGAAGGCGAAGAGCTGCGGCATGTATTCGGACAGCGTTGCCGTCAGCGCAATGGCGCAGAAGGTTTTAACGGTGAAGGCGAGGCCGAAACGGCGGAATGCCAGATAATAGAACGGCAGGTTTATGAGAAAGAAAATGAGGCCGAAACTCAAATCCGTGGAGTAATGCACGAGGAAGGAAAGGCCGGGCGTGCCGCCGGTCAAAAGACCGGCAGAGGAAAACAGCGTGATACCCAGCGAAATCAACATGCTGCCCGCAACCACGCCCTGCGCATCTTCCAGCACGGAATGGCGTGATGGCGTCGATGCCCACAGTTTCGGCAGCTTGCGCCCTGCAACGTCGCTCATGATCGTTCCCCAAATCCCCTATTGCCTTGTCTTTGCGCTGCAACGGGCGAAAATTCAAGAGATCATCGCACGACGATATAGCGATCCGAGCGGTGGTTTATGGTGAGGAAGATGTTCAGCACGAAAGCACCGACAATCGAATAGATCACCGTTTCCGGGTTGATGACGGCGAAAGCGGCGATCATGACGCAGCTGTCGAAGGCAAGCTGGATGAGACCGGCGCGGATGCCGAAACGATCCTGAATATAGATGGCCAGAATGCCGATGCCGCCAAGGCTGGCGCGGTGGCGATACAATGCCAGAAGCCCGTAACCCAGCAGCAGCCCGCCAAGCAGCGACGCCCAGAGTGGATTGATGCTTTCTATCACCATCCAGCGGGTTTCCAGCTCCGTCAGCACCGAAACAAGGCCGATGGCGATGAAGGTCTTGAGCGAGAAAGCCAGCCCCAAACGACGGAAGGACAGGTAATAAAACGGCAGATTGACGAGAAAAAACAGCAGGCCGAAGCTGATGCCAAAGGCGTAGTGCAGAAGAAACGCCACGCCCGCCGTGCCGCCGGTGAGCAAACCCACCTTGGCCAGCAGGTAAAAACCGAGCGCCGAGACGATGCTGCCGGTGACGATGCCCTGAATATCTTCCAGCGGCGCGTGTTTTGCCGGATCGGCACTCCACATGCCATAGACGCTTCTTGTGAATGCCATGCCGCGACCCCGAAGAGATTGACCCAATATCGTTGAAAGTGCCGTGCCTCAAGTCGGCTCGACGGGGTCTATTTTGCGCTGCAACAGAAGGCATTTCAATATCGATAAGTAAGCAAGGCTGACCTATCGATAAAAAGGCAAGAAACGAAAAGATCAGGCCGGTTTTCCGGCAAGAAACAGAATGCCGGACAGGGGTTTTCCGGCATCCTTGCGAATGGTGGTTTTCTGGGTTTCCAGGGTTTCCAAGCCAAAGGATGTCAGAAGGGTGCGAACATAGGTTTCCGAATGGGCGTATCGCAGCGATGGCATCAAAACGAAGCCGGCCTCATCGCCCGCATCTTCCACCGAAAACGCGAAGGTGCCACCCGGTGCCAGCAGCCCCAGAACCAGCGGCATGACCGTTTCCAGACTGCCCAGATACATCATCACATCGGCTGCGGCGACCAGATCGGCACGGTGATGCGGCAGGTCCGCGTTGAACAGGCCCGAAGCGTCAGCCTCCAGCGAAAGATCGGCTTGAGCGAGGTGATCATAAATGCCCTTGCCCTCAGCCTTCGCCAGCATGTTGGTGGAAATATCAAAACCTTCCAGACGCTGCGCCCATGCGTGCACCTCTGAACCCAGCAAGCCGGTGCCGCAGCCGATATCGACGATGCAGCGGAATTTGTCGTTGGCGGGTTTTGCCGTTTCAATCAGCGCGGCCAGCTTTTGCGGCACGCTGTAATCCAGCTTTTCCACCAGCGAGGTTTCGAAACGGTCTGCATAATCATCGAACAGGCCTTCGACATAACGGCTTGGTGGCTGTTCCGGGGTTTTGGCGGCACCCAGCACGGCGAGTTTGAGGGGTGCGGCGAAAATACCTTCCGCGTCCAGCTCTGCCACTTTCTCGTAAGCCGCGATGGCGTTTGCCGTCTGACCCGCTTTTTCGCTGTATTCCCCCAGCCGAGACCAGCCTGCCGCCCAATGGGGAGCGAGCTCCAGCGCCTGCTCGATCAGCTCTGCGGCGGCGGCGTGATCGCCGCTTTCCGCCAACATACGCGCATAATCGGCACGGCGGTCTGCAATGACATCGCCGGAAGAAAACTGGTTGGTGGCCATGCGCGGTTTCCTGAAAAGAGGTTGGCTCTCTTTTATCAGGCCACAAAAAAACTCAAGTCCTATTTCATGGCGAGGCTGAAAAGCTTGCATAGAAGACGTGTGCTTCATATGTCTGGCATTGAACAAGGAGATAATGCCGATGGCTGGTGAGGTTGATAAGGTGCTGGGTGACAGCGTGGCGCGCACGATCGTAAAGTTGCTTGTCGTATCGCTGATCGTCGGTTTTGTGATGGCAGTTTTCGGCCTGACGCCGTGGGGCATCATTTATGGTGTTCGTAATTTCGTGCTGGACCTGTGGTATTCGGGCTTCCGTGCGCTGGGCAGCATTGGCGATTATCTGTTGGCGGGTGCGATCATCGTTATTCCCGTTTTCATTATTCTCCGCCTTCTGAGCTATCGTCGCTGATATGACCGAACAGTCTTTATTCACGCTTTCACGTCGCGGTTTCGTGCTGGTTTCCGCAGGCACGGCGCTTTCCGCCTGCGTTTCCATGCCCACCAACAAGGGCGTTGCCTCCGGTGCGCGCGACGAAACGGCCGCTTCGCTTCCCATGGTCAACGAGCTTCGCCGCTCCAAAGGTCTATCCACCCTGTCTGCCAATAGTGCTGCGCAACAGGCGGCAATCTATCAGGCCAGCCGTATGGTGAAGGCCCAGAAGATGGCGCATCTGATTGGCCTGACGGACAGCTTTCTCATTCGCATGAAAGACGGCAACGTGCCGCTGCCTGCCGCCGAGAACGTGGCCGCCGGACAGGATACGGTCGAGCGTGTGGTGAAAGCCTGGATCGGCTCTCCGCACCATCTGGAGAACATGCTGGGCAATTATGGTGGGCTTGGTGTTGCCGTGGCGTATGATGCGAGCGCGAAGAACCGGCCTTATTGGGCGATGGTGTTGTGTGCGTGACACTCCGTCACCCCGGACTTGATCCGGGGTCCAGTGCGATCAAGTCCTTGATCGCTAAAGACTCTTTCCTGCCGCAGACGCGGCACCGCTGGATACCGGGTCAAGCCCGGCATGACGGAAGTGTAGAGGGAAAGGCCGCGTCTTAAATCGTCCGCTCCGCCCACTTTTCCACCGCGCTATCGCGCAACTCGCGAATATTCGCCACGCCATCCCGTGCCATGAGGCTCGAAAGCCCGCGCACGATTGTGCCCGGCAGGCCTGGACCTTCATAGACCATGCAGGAATAAAGCTGCACGAGATCGGCCCCTGCGCGGATTTTTGCCAGCGCGGTTTCGGCAGAGGATACGCCGCCAACGCCGATGATGGGCAGGTTCGGGCCGACGCGTTTGCGCATTTTGGCAAGAACCGTGGTGGACAGATCAAACAGCGGTTTGCCGGAAAGGCCGCCCATCTCGCCATTGTTCTGGCCGGGGCGCAGGCCATCACGCGAGAGCGTGGTGTTGGAGACGATCAGACCATCGAGATCGTGCGACAGGGCTTCGGCGGCGATATCGTCCAGCCCTTCTTCGGTCAGATCAGGCGCGATTTTCAGGAAAACCGGAATGGGGCGGTTGAGCTTTTGCGCTTCGGCATCGCGTTTTTCCAGCACGGCTTTGAGAAGTGCAGACAGGCTTTCCCGCGCCTGCAAATCGCGCAGGCCCGGTGTGTTGGGCGAGGAAATATTGGCGGTGAAATAGGAGGCGACCGAGGCGAAGGTTTCGATGCCTTTCACATAATCCCCGATGCGGTCTGCGCTGTCCTTGTTCGCACCGATATTGACGCCGACGAGGCCGCGCAGGCCAGCGGCGATAAGCCGGGCGAGTGCTGCCGCATGGCCTTCATTGTTGAAACCGAGGCGGTTGATGACGGCTTCGTTTTCCACAAGGCGGAAAATGCGCGGCTTTGGGTTGCCCGATTGTGCAAGCGGCGTGACCGTGCCGATTTCGGTAAAACCGAAGCCGAGTTTCAAAAGCTGTCCCGGCACTTCCGCATTCTTGTCATAACCCGCTGCCATGCCGAGTGGATTGGGGAACACGAGGCCCGCCACGGTTTGCTGCAAGCGTGGGTCATGCGGCACATGGCAGGTGGGCATAAAGCCACTGCGCAGCGCGGTGATCGACATGCCGTGCGCCACTTCCGGATCGATCAGAAACAGGCCGCGACGGCCAATCGAGGAAAAAATTCCGCTCATCATGCAATCTCCGGAAACTGGTGGGCACCATCATCATCAAGCGTCAGCGGCGTTTCCCACAAAACGGCGCTCAACGGCAGGTCTGCGTACAGATGCGGAAACAGGGCGCCGCCGCGTGAGGTTTCAAAAACGAGCTTATCACCCAAGGCCGCGCCATCAACGGCCAGCAGCAGAAGATCATCCTGACCGGCAAAGTGTTTTTGCGCGGTTTCCTTTGCCTGGGCGGCGGTGGAGAAATGGATATAACCATCCGTAAGGTCGATGGCTGCGCCCTTGAAAACACCCGCTTCCTTTGCCTCTCGCCACAGGGCGTTCGGCACGATCTTGTAAATGAGCGTTTTGGAACTGGTTGGGGGCGTTTCACTCATGCGGCGTCTCCTTACACTTTGGGCGGTTTGCCGCAAATGGCATCGATTGTCCATTACTGCACACAGATTTTTGCGTATCCGCCGAAATGTGAAGGCTTGACGCCGGGTGAAACTGCGCCAAAGATAAGTTTTACATGAAATGCTCTTGGGAGGGGGCGCGGCATGTCACAACTTACGATTATCATTGCAGATGACCATCCGCTGTTCCGTGGCGCATTGCGCCAGGCGGTGACCGGGCTGGACGGCGACAACACGATCATCGAGGCGGGCGATTTCGACGCGGCGCGGAAAGCCGTTGAAAATCAACCGGATGCGGATTTGATGCTGCTGGACCTTGCCATGCCGGGTGTCAGCGGTTTTTCCGGGCTGATGGCACTGAGGGCCGAGTTTTCCAGCCTGCCTATCGTCATCGTGTCCGCCACGGATGATCCCGCCACCATGCGCCGGGCCATAGAACTCGGCGCATCCGGTTTCATCTCCAAATCCTCGGGCATCGAGGATATTCGCGCCGGAATGCGCGCCGTGCTGGAAGGTGACGTGTGGATACCCGCATCCTGTCAGAGCGGGCAGGATCACGACCCTAACATGGCTGACCTCATCAACCGTTTGCGCACGCTGACGCCGCAGCAAAGCCGCGTGCTGGGCATGTTGGGGGAAGGTCTGCTCAACAAGCAGATTGCCTATGAGCTGAGTGTTTCCGAAGCCACGATCAAGGCACATGTCTCGGCAATCCTGCTGAAGCTGAAAGTGGACAGCCGCACGCAGGCGGTCATTCAGCTTTCCAAAATCAACATGTCGGCGCTGGTGGCGTAAAGCGCAGAGGAGCAAGGATTTTATTCCTTTTTCGCTTTACTCCTTTCATCTGTTTGTCTAATTTAAAGCAGGTATTGAAGAGCCGCGTGACGACGCAGCTCCACCCGGGCGCGCAACCATGCTTTCACATGATAATATCTGGAGTGCAATCGACACGCTTGCCGACCGCAACCAGCTGACGCCGTCCGGCTTGGCGCGGAAAGCGGGCCTGGATCCGACCTCGTTCAACAAATCCAAGCGGCTGGGGCCGGATGGGCGCCAGCGCTGGCCTTCAACGGAATCCATTTCCAAAGTGCTGGAGGCAACCGGCGCGACAATCGACCAGTTCTTCGGTTACGCTTTGAGCCATGCCGGCAAGAGTGGCCTGCCCGAAGGCAATTTCCCGCCCCAGACAGGCGGCATTCCCCTGCTCGGTTTTGCGCAGGCTGGCTCTGGCGGTTTCTTCGACGATGGCGGCTTTCCGGCTGGCCAAGGCTGGGATGTGGTGGATTTTCCCGCCTCGCCCGGCCACAAGGCGGGTTGCTACGCGCTGGAAGTCCAGGGCGACAGCATGATGCCGCTGTACCGCGACGGTGATGTACTGATTGTGGAACCCGGCGCACAGGTGCGGCGCGGCGACCGCGTGGTGGTCAAAAGCCGTGAGGGCGAAGTGATGGCCAAGGTGCTGGCGCGGCAGACGGCAAAAACCATCGAGCTTTTTTCGCTCAACCCCGAACACCCCAATCGCAGCTTCGATCTGGCCGATGTGGAATGGGTGGCCCGGATTATCTGGGCCAGCCAGTAGCGTGTTCTAGAACAATCCATACGGGAAATAACGGCGGTAGATTTCCTCCAGCCGCCCGTTGCGGGACAGCGCTGCCAGCGCCTGATCGAAGGCCGGAACCAGCTTGTTTTCCGGGTCGACCGTCATGATCGACAGCCCCTCGCCTAAAAATTTGTCCGACATGTAAGGACCGTCGAACATGACGCAGCAATTGGCTGATGCCGTGCCCGCGACCCAGAACGGCAAGCGCAGCCCATCGGCAAAGACGGCATCGATTTTGCCGGTTTTCAGCGCTTCGTACATCGGCTCATAACCACCGAAACCGTTGACCGCGACTGCGGGGAAAAATGCCTTGAGCATGGCTTCGTGGCGGGAGTTGGTGACAACACCCACCTTTTTGGCGGCAAGCGCACTGGCCGCCGATTGTCCGTTCAGCTTGACCGATTTATTGACGGCAAACCGGGCGGGCAAAAGCAGATAAGGCCGGGTGAAGCTGAAGCTTTTGCGCAGATCCGCGCTGGACGCAACGCCGGACATGACCGCCTCGCCCTCGCCCATTTCCACAGCCGCTTCCAGCTCGTCAAAAGGCAGCGCCTGCACCTGGCATTTGCTTTCGATCTTCAGTTGCGCACAAATCTCGCGGGCAAGATCGACGTGGAAACCCACCAGCCTTCCATCCTGATCGGTAAAGTTGAACGGCGGAAAATCCACCGACATCACAATGCGGATACGCGAGAGGGTCGACAAATCTGCGCCGGGCAATCGTTCCTGCGCATCGAACAGCACTGGCAGACGACCACCCTGCCCCAAGGCATCCGCGCTGACCGGAACAGCGGCAAAAAAAGCAACCGCAGCAAGAATACTAGTTATTTTCAGGGATGCAACTAGAGGGCGCATGTGTATGATCCGGCGCAGGGCATTGATGTGGTATCACCGTTTTGGTGAATGAGTATGTGTATGTCGCGTTTTGACGAGTATACACAAGAATCGCAAAACGCGATGCTTGTGCAGGACGAAATTGTTGCGTTCAATCCTCTGGAAGATGATCCATTCGCGTTCCTCAGCAGCAATCCGGCGGAAGGCAATGATGTCGCTTTTCTCAAAACACTTGGCTTGGGAAAGCCCTATATCGATAGTTTTACCGCGCACGCATCACGCAACGGCTCGACGTTCGAAGCCGAATTGCTGGCCAGCGGACTGGTCACGGAAGATGCCTATTTCGGCGCTTTTGCAAGGTTTCTGCGGCTGGCCTTCGTGCCGGAACTCAACGCGACCATCGTGGTGGATACACCTTCGTTGGATGTCCAGCTTCTGGACACCAGAATGGTTCGCCTGTCGCCGGATGACAGCAAACCGCTTATCGCCATCGTACCGGATGTCAGCAGCATCGAACGGTTGAAAAACGCATTGGACAGCAGACCGGGAATTTGCGCCGATCTGGTCGTGACGACACCCTCTGCGCTGCGAAAAGCGGTGTGGGAGGCCGGATCGGAAAGACGCACCCGCCAGACCATAAACGCGCTTTTCGATGCAACACCGCACCATTCGGCCCGCATCACCTTGCATGGAAAACAAGGCTTTGTGCTGGGCGTCGGTGCAACCATTCTGTGCGGCTCGATGCTGCTTTCTCCTCCGTTGACCTTTCAGCTTCTGCACATCCTGACCGCGTCGCTTTACACGGCGGCAGTTCTGTTCCGGCTGGTGCCCCTGCGGTCCAAACCGGCGCGTCAAACGCTGGTCTTGCTGGCGCAAGCCCCGGAGGAAAATCTGCCGGTCTATACGATTCTCGTTGCGCTTTACCGGGAAGAGGCGATCGTCGAGCAGCTTGTCAACGCGCTTGATCGCCTGGACTGGCCAAAATCCTTGCTGGATATCAAGCTCGTCTGCGAAGCCGACGACACAGCCACCATTGAAGCGATCCGGCGTCTCAATCCCGGAACTCATGTCGAAATCGTCGAGGTGCCGCCATCCCTGCCACGAACAAAACCGAAGGCTTTGAGTTACACACTCGCTGGTGCGCGCGGTGAATTCATTGCGGTTTACGACGCTGAGGATCGCCCCCACCCCAAACAGTTGCGCGAGGCACATGCGCGCTTTCGCTCCGCGCCTGACCATCTGGCCTGCTTGCAGGCACCGCTGATCATCAGCAATGCCAACGTCTCATGGATCACCTCGTCCTTCTCGCTGGAATATTCCGCCCTGTTCAGGCGCATGTTGCCCATGCTTGCCCGCATGAATATGCCCTTGCCGCTGGGCGGCACATCCAACCATTTCCGCGCTTCGATTTTACGCAAGGTCGGCGCCTGGGATCCCTATAACGTGACGGAGGATGCCGATCTCGGGATGCGGCTTTACCGGCTCGGCTATTCGTCGGATGTCATCAGCTATCAGACCCTGGAGGATGCCCCGACCGAGATTTCCGTGTGGATGAACCAGCGAACCCGGTGGTTCAAAGGCTGGCTGCAAAGCTGGCTTGTCATGATGCGCTCGCCCATTCGGGTTGCACGAGAAATGGGTTGGCGGGCCTATCTTGTTTTCCATTTATTGATCGGCGGTATGCTGCTGTCATCCCTGACCCACCCGCTGTTTATCGTCTATGTTCTGGCGATGGGAAAAACGATCTGGACGGACGGAACAGCCACGTTGCCGCCATCACAACTCGCCCTGTTTGCGGTCGACACGCTGAACATCCTCGCCAGCTACACAATTTTCCTGCTGATGGGCACCCGCGCCATGATCCCGCACGAACGCGGCCTCATCGGCAGGCGATGGCTGGCCACCCCACTCTATTGGCTCATGCTTTCCGCCGCCGCATGGCGCGCTGTCTATGAGCTTCGCTGTAAACCTTTTGTGTGGAACAAAACACCGCACAGGCCGGTGGTGCGGAAATGAAATATGGCTTCTCAGCGATAAAAGGCCATTGCGCAGATCATCATTCCGCTGAGAATACTATGTCCATCCTTCAATAATGACGGCCAATATTCGCTGGCGGAAGACTGGTCAGAGAAGCGACGGGCGGGATGTCAGCCGACAAGCTTGACCACCCCACGCCGTTCTGCCCGATTGCCGTCCGCAAGACGATCAGAACGTCTCGCCGACCATTTCCTCGCTCTTTAGCCAGAGCGCTTTCGCATTGTCCGGGTCGATCGCATAGGCCTTCACACCATTGCTGACGCCCTCGCCCGCGAAAAGCTCGGCGACATGGCAGTCCTCGCAATAGCGCCCACCCACCTCGTCCTTGCTGGCGACGAAGCCAGCCCAAACCGATGTCGCAGCGCCCTGCGGGATGCTCTTTGACGTCAAGGTCTGTCCCTTGGGCATCGAGGCTTTGACGATCTCGGCCTGCCTGTTCAAATCTTCGGCGCTGATATGCCGGGCCAGCTCGGTTTGTATGACGCCGGGATGCAAAGCGGTGGCGCGCACGCCGCGGCCCCGATGCCGACGATCGAACTCCACCGCAAACAGGATGTTGGCGGTCTTGGAGCGGCCATAGGCGCCGAACGGGGTATATTCGGTGCGCTCGAAATCGGGGTCGTCAAGATTGACGTCCGAACCCTGGTGACCTCTCGAAGAGAGGTTGACCAGCCGACCGCCATCCTTGATCAACGCCGCGATGCGGTTGACCAGCACGAAATGGCCGAGATGGTTCGTGCCGAACTGCAACTCGAAGCCGTCGACGGTCTCGCGCTTCTCAGGCACAGCCATAACGCCAGCATTGGCGATGACCACATCGAACGTGTCGCCCTTCGCATTCAGTGCGTCGGCACAAGCGCGCACACTGGCCAAAGAGGCGAGGTCGCATTCAAAAATATCGAGCTTACCCGGTCCCTTGACGCCGCTTGTGGCACGGCGCGCCTTGTCGAGATCACGTGCGGTGCCGACGACATGCGCGCCATGGGCGACGAGCACGCGTGCGGTCTCAACGCCGAGCCCGGCCGAAACACCGGTGACAAAAACGCGCTTGCCCGAAAGGTCGATGCCGTCGAGCACGTCGTCGGTGGTCGAGGTCGCGTTGAAGCTGTTGGGGGAGTTGGTATCCATAGAGGTCTCCTTTGACTGGCGCCAATATAGGCCGTCTCCCGCGGGACCGAATGCCTGATGCTGCCAAATCCCTGCCTGATCCTTCCAATGGTTGGCCTGACCGCTCCATTCGTCAGACCTGAACGCCATCGAAATGGCATACGCAACACTCAAGGCACAGCTGTGACGCGAGCCGCCTAAGCGTCTTCAAGCAGCAGGCCATGAGGCGGAATTCGTTCAGGATCAACCGCACATTGATCGGTGTCAACTGGCGGGGTTGATCGCGACTCTAGAGCCTTCGATCATACAGCTCGGGCTGCGCAAGGCTTCAACGGCCACCATCCCAATCGTTCGGCTGGTTTCGAACGAAGACATGATATCGGTCATCAAGTCGATCACCGGCGACAGCGCAATCGAACCCGCGAGTGCTGGCCTTCGTCAGAATACATCCCCGTCACGGGATTGGTAAATTTTGCCGTCGTAGACTTTTCTCATCTCTTTCAGCAAAGCTTCACCGTCAAATGGACGGGAATAATTGCCCAGATGATAGAGGACCAGCGTTTTTACATTTGCCGCTTTGGCAACCCTTGCCAGTTGGTCGGGGAAGATATGGAAAGACCCGATATAATCCCTCTTTTCTTCGAGGGACTCGCCTCCCCAGGGGGTATTGGCAAGGTCTTTTTCCGTTTGCAGTTCCATTACAAAAATGTCCGCATCTTTTGCGGCCTCGATGAGATTGTCATCGTCACCGCCATCGCCGCCAATCACGATCACCCGATCCGGAGTCGTGACCCGGTAGGCGTAATTATAGTCCAGATTGGTGTGCTTATGCCAAAACGCTTCGACGGTGACGTTCTCATCTTTAAAGACGACCCCTCGGTTCCCAACCGCCACATCGATCCCGTTGGCTTTCCAGCCATTTTCTGGCGCGTGGAACGGCCCTGACGTGAGTTCGGCGTCAATCGTATCTTGCCAGGCCTCAATGATCTTATCGACGCGGCGCTCTGTCCCCGGCGGACCATAGATGTCAATCGGAGTGGCGCGGCCAAGGAACCAACTCAGGAACAGGAACTCCGGTATACCGACGGTGTGATCGGGGTGAAGGTGGGTGAGAAACAGCGGCGACAGCCTCTGACGGTCCAAAGCCTTTGAAACCTCACCGCCGTGAACAGAGGCCGCGTTGGCAATGCCAGCCCAGATTCCCGCCCCGGCATCGAAGAAATATGCCCGGTCGTTCACAAGCACCGCCGAAGCAGGTCCACGGCGATGTGGCAAAGGAAGAGGCAGGCCGCTGCCCAAGACAACGAAGCGGCTTTTTACGCCGATTGGCGAAAGATCGCGCGGGGGGCCGGGGTCATATCGGTTTTGGGGATTGTCGAATACGGGGTCGGCGAAGGAGGCAACGGGCGATGAACACCCGATAGCCAGACCGAGTCTAACCCTGAGCGTGCGCCAAATTGTTTTTCCAGTTCGCACGCAGCGTTGTTTAAAACCGGCTGTGACGGACATTTTTTCCTCTTCGCTTATGGTGAGCTGATCATAGCCCGCGTTTACCCGAGTGGTTGCGGTGGCAACGGAATAGCTGTGTCGGTTGGATACCCTCATCATCTGCGGCGCACGCCCTTGGCGCTAGACCCTCGTGCTCCAAGGCGGCCATCACGCTAAATCGGAGCCTCCCAGGACAGTGCGGCGTGCCTGTGGCTGATGGCGACGTCCGATAATATCCATCCGAGCCAATACACAATGAAACCGCATCGTTCTTCGGTCGTAGACGCGTCCCCCCGCCGCCTTCGCTAAAAAAATAGGACACTAAATTTATAGTTTAAATTCATTTTTGACTTGACGAAATTAGTGAATAGCATTCACATGACGATGTCAAGAACGGCATTCTCTAAATACCACCGAACCCAGAAAGGAAGGAAACGGCAGTTGAACTGAGGCTGGCTAAGGATGTGTCTTTGAAAGCCACCCATCGGGTTGAGCCTATCCAAAACGCCTTCTTCCAGCAACAAGAGCGTTGTTAATATGACGATAGGCGCTGGGCACGGGTTTTCTGCCGCTCCACCGGAACGAACTTAATTTTGAGAACAACAACCGCGATATTTTAGGCGATGGCGGCGCGCGATATCAGCGCGGCACCGCTTCGACCTCTTTAAAAAAAAGGAAATTGCATGTCGTCACACCCGGTAGCGGCTGAGCTCGTGATCCAAAATGCCCGGATCTACACCCTTGATCCGAAAAAGCCCTGGGTCGAAGCTCTGGCAATCCGACATGGTCAGTTTATGGCCACGGGGTCTCTGGCCGAAATGACACCCCTTATCGATGACGCAACCAAAGTTGTCGATTTTGCCGGACGCATCGTGTTGCCGGGATTGATTGACGGTCATTGCCATGCATTTGAAGGCGCGCGTGCAGCTTTGTTCGAACTGGCCCTTTCCCCACGCGATGATTTCGACCAAATCATTGAACGGGTGCGCGCAGCGGCTGCCGTTCTTCCCGATGGACAATGGCTGAAGGGTGGCGGTTGGGAGGGACGCAAGCTGCTACCCATACTCTCGCATCCCGATGCCCTGAAACGCCTGGATGAAGCAACGGGCCACCGGCCAACCGTTCTTCGGGATATCAGCTTTCACACCCTTTTCGTCAATACCGCCGCGATGCGCGCGGCAGGGATCGACAGGAATACCAAAGTCCCAGATCATGGCGGCATCGTACTGGACGAGAACGGGGATCCTGTTGGTCTCCTTCTGGAAACCGCAAGCTCTTTGATTTTTGAAGCGATGCCCAGCTTGTCGGCGGGCGAGGTTGACGCGGTTATCCGCCATGCCGGGAATGTGTTCAATTCCTGCGGGATCACAGGGTTGGCCCATGCGGTAACGTCGGCCCAGACCATGCAGGGTTTCCGCGATGCCGACCGACGTGGAGAACTGACCGTCCGGGTAGCGACGTTCATTTCAACCCATACTCCCGTACCCTCTGAACGTGATGGCACAGGGCCATCTGTCATTGACCGCCGGCAAGACTATGCATCACAATACGTGAATGTCGATTTTGTAAAATATTTCATGGATGGCGTTGCGGTATCGATGACCGCTGCATTTAAAGCTCCCTATCGCTCGGTCAATGGAGGACGTGCGCAGTCTGCCGCACCGTTCTATTCTGTCGAAGAATTACGGAACCTGATTTTGCCGCTGGATGCGCAGGGTATTTCCGTCAAGATTCACGCCATTGGCGATCTAGCCATTACGCACACGCTTGATGCGATAGAACAGGTGCGCGCCGCCAACGGTTTCGATGGACCGCAGCATTCAATTGCCCACCTCACCTATATCGACAGTGACGACATCAAGCGGCTCTCGTCCTTAAATGTACTGGCTGATCTTTGCCCGCCAATGTGGTTCCCGGGCCCTATCTTAAACGGGAGTATACAGTTGCTCGGCGAAGAGCGTAGCCATCGTGGCTGGCCTGTCAGAGATATCATCAATTCCGGTGCAGCCGTGACCATTGGTTCCGATTGGCCAGCGGTCGCACCCTCTCCAAATCCCTGGCCAGGACTGTCGGCGCTCATCACGCGGGAAGATCCTTGGCGGGCAAACCCCGGCGTTTTCAGGCCGGAGCAGTCGATCACCCTCGAAGAAGCTCTTCCGCTATACACGATCAACGCCGCTGAAAGCATAGGCTTTGGTGAGAGTACCGGATCCATTGAGACCGGCAAAGCAGCAGATTTTATCATCCTCGATCGCGATATATTCTCGATCGATCCCAGAGACATCGCGGAAACCAAGGTGCTGGCGACGTATTTTGCCGGAAAACCGGTTTATCAGTCCGATTGACCAGAGCCCGCTTTGCAGCGTGGCCGGGCAGAATATCTGTACCCGATAGCGATGCGCCGACCGGCAAACCGAACAAGGAATGGAATGAAAAAAAGCAACTCCACGACGGGATGTTGCTTGGCATATAAAGTATATCTTCCATATTCGATCATTATAAATTAGAAACTCAAATAGTAATTAAACAAATCAGCGACTCAATAGCCGATATTTTTCATGAAATCTCGCAGATTTAGAATATTTTCTCTATAAATTCTCATGAATATTTCGTTCGATAGAGACGCGACCTTTAGAGGCAATATTTTAAATTCTACCATATGTCACTTTGGATATTTTACGTCCTGTAAGTGTCCAAAACGACCGGGATATTTTCATGAACAATCCAGTCTCCATCCACCAGACCATTCCGGCATCCGACGCAAGGATCGGTTGATGGCGATATTCCGGTCAGCGTCGAGGCGCGCAGAAGCATCGCGCATGTCAAGGGCGCCAAACCTTCGGCGAAAGTCGCCTGAGCGCCGGATACGGAAATAACGTTAAACGTCTTATCAGGGAAACAACATGAAACGTCTTATGATCGCGGCCCTTGCCGCCCTTATCGGTTCCTCGGCCTTTGCTGCGGATGTGACCATCCGCTTCGGTTATCCCGGTGCGGGCCTCGACAATCGGCAATATTCGTATGGCGATGCGATAGCCTATGCCCGTGCCCGCGCGTTCATTGAAAATGAATTCGCGACCGACAAGGATGTCAAGATCGAGTGGACCTTCTTTCGCGGCGCGGGTCCAGCCATCAATGAAGCGATTGCCGCCAGTCGGCTCGACTTTTTTCTCCTCGGCGATTTGCCGGCCATCGTCGGACGCTCACGCGGTCTCGACCACAAGTTCATCTTCGCGACCGGCCGTCACGACCCGCTTTATCTGGCCGTACCGGCAGACAGCTCCATCCAATCCATCGATGATCTGAAGGGCAAGAAGGTCGCGCTGTTCAAGGGAACCAACCTACAGCTCGCGACGGATCGTGTGCTCTCCACCCACGGCCTTAAGGAAAAGGATCTCCGCTTCATCAATCTCGATGGGAACGCAGCAATTCCAGCCCTGACATCCGGTAATGTCGACGCGGTGTTTGGCGGTCCGGAATATCTGGCGTTGGCCCAAAAAGGGAACGTGAAGATCGTATATACCACCAAGGGCGATGATCCGACGCTGGGGCGAAATTCATCCTATCTGGTGACGACCGCTTTCGAACAGGCTCACCCCGATATCACGCAGCGCGTGGTCAACACCTTCGTCAGGGCTGCGGCCTTATCCTCAGACCCGGCCAACAAAAATGACGTCTTCGATGCCTGGTCGCTCTCCGGTTTCCCCAAGGAGACATTCGAGGCCGACATCGAAGGCGACACGTTGGCAAACCGGCTGAACCCATTGATCGATGATTTCGTCGTCGCCCGCTACAAGGAGCAGGCTGCGCGCGCAAAAGACTACGGGCTGATCAAAACCGATGTCGATGTGGACGGCTGGTTTGAGCCAAAATATCTCCAGCAGGCGCTCAAAGACCTAAAGCTTGAAACCTATTGGTCGAGCTTCAAGGCAGACGGCAAGATCGCAACAACCGGCGATCTCGACAAAAAGCAGAGCAACTGAATGAACGACCTTGAGCCGACATGCGCCGCGACGGCTACGCACCGGTTTGTTTCACAAAAGGACGACAGATGACATTGACTGTTGCCACCGATCCGACCTCGCAACGACGATCCACGACTGTTCGGGTTGTGCTGACGGATCTTGCTTACGCCCTGTCGCTGCCGCTTGTCCTTCTGCTTGCCTGGGAAAGCTCATCGCGGTTCGGTTGGCTTCCCCAGCAAATCCTGCCCGCTCCTCATGTGGTTTGGGCAACTTTTGTCGAACTCTGGAGCGACGGATCGCTGGTCGACCATACGCTTCGCAGCCTTTGGCGTGTGGCCGCAGGGTTTTCCATTGGCGCACTTTTGGGCCTGACCATGGGGGCGGTATTGGGTCTCCTTCCCCGACTGAGGGCGTTCGTTTGGCCGGTATTCACTGCCATCGCCCAAGTGAACATCCTCGCTTGGTTGCCGCTTCTTGTTCTGTTTGTCGGTATCGATGAAGAACTGAAATATGTCAGTATCGCATGGTCGACCTTCATACCGGTCCTTCTGGCGACGACGCGCGCCCTGACCAACGTTTCGCCGAAACTGCTGGAACTGGGACGCGTTCTCGATTTCACACCGCTGCAACGCGTAATGACCATCGTTCTACCAGCGTCCCTGCCCTCGCTGTTTACCGGCATCCGCGAGGGACTGTCCGCCGCCTGGCAGACCATCGTGATTGTCGAACTGCTCGCCTCGTTCGAGGGACTAGGCTATCTGATGGTCTGGGGACGCCAGCTCTTCCAGCTTGAAATCGTTATCGTTGCCATGATCGTCATCGCCGCAGTCGGCCTGCTTCTCAACCTATCTCTGGAATATCTGGAGCGGTTCGTGCAGCCGTGGAAGACGGACGCCACCAATGAACGCTAAGACCTTACCGCTTCGTCGCCTTTCACGCGTCACACAGTCTTGGCGCCCTTGTGCAGCCTTCAGCATCGTTCTCCTCATCTGGCTGGCAGCGTGGCGGTTCGGATGGGTCGATCCGCGTTTCTTGCCCTCGCCGGCGAGTGTCGCCAGCCGTGCGGTCGCCGAACTCACTGCCGGCACGTTGGTGTTCGATGTCGGCGAGAGCTTGCGCAGAAACCTGACCGGTTTTGCCATCGGCGCCTCTGCTGGCCTTTTTCTGGGACTGGTGCTCGGCTTTTCGCGCACCGCAGAGCGGATCGTCGGCCCGACGCTGATGGCATTCCGCCAGATCGCACTGTTCGCCTGGGTGCCGCTCCTCTCCGTTTGGTTTGGCGGCGGAGATGCCGGAAAGATCGCCTTCATCGCGGTCGCCACCTCGCAGCCGATGGTGATCAACACATGGCGCGGCGTGCGGGAGATACCTGCGGCCTACCGGGAGCTGTCAGATGTACTGCTGTTCAGCCGGGTCGATTTCGCCCGCCTGGTCGCGTTGCCCGGTGCTTTGCCCGCAATCTTTACCGGCCTTCATACCGGATTGATCTACGCCTGGCTCGCGACACTCGGTTCTGAGCTGTTTCTCAACGTGACGCCCGGCATCGGCGGACGCCTGAACGAAGCGAGCCAGTTGTTTGACATGGACCTGCTGTTTCTAGGGATCATCGTGCTGGGCGGGATCGGCCTTTTCTACAACAGCTCCGCCCTCTGGCTGGAAACATGGATACTCAGGAAACGAACACGATGAACCAGATATCTTACACATCCGCTTTTCAGCTGGCAGTCCCGGCACTGGAAATCCGTGGTCTGGACAAGAGTTTCGCCGTCGCCGGGCGCACGCTGAAGGTGCTGGAAGGAATAGACCTTTCCATCCAATCGGGGGAGTTCGTCACGATTGTCGGTGCATCCGGCTGCGGCAAATCCACTTTGCTACGTCTGATCCTCGGCCTCGATCTCGACTATAAGGGCGATCTGCTCGTCGATGGTGCGCGGGTTCAGCGGCCGGGTCTCGACCGATCGATCGTTTTTCAGGATCATCGGCTGCTGCCCTGGCTCACCGTCGAAGCGAACATCGCCGCCGCCCTGCGCCGTAGTCCTCTTTCACGCGCCCAAAAACACGACGCGGTACGGGAACATCTCGACCTCGTGGGCTTGACGCAATTCGCGCGGGCCTACCCTTCCCAACTGTCCGGTGGCATGGCTCAACGCGTTGCCATCGCCCGCGCGCTCGTCAATCGTCCGCGTTTTTTGCTGCTGGATGAGCCGCTTGGCGCGCTGGACGCGCTGACGCGCCTCAAGTTGCAGGACGAACTCAAGCGTATTGTGAAGCATGAAAAGACGACCGCCCTCCTGGTGACACATGATGTCGATGAAGCCGTCCATCTCGGCCACCGCATCGTTGTCATGCAGCCCCATCCGGGCCGGATCGCCACGATCCTCAATATTCCGGAAACGGCCCGGCGGGACCGGTCGAGCCGGGACTTCATAGACCTACGGGACCAGGTTCTCAGGCTTTTGGGGGTCGAGACCGGGACATATCAGGCAAGCGAGCCCACGGTTTTCGAAACGACCGGCAACACGCCGGACAAGATACAGGACACACCGCTGCCCATTTGAGATGCGGCGCTTTTCTATGTCTCACGGCCATCCTATCGCGGTGGATGACCCGCTAGCGTTTTTCCGGGTTCAATAGAACCGTTTTGCCAGCGCATATGCCCGGCAGAACGGTTCTATTGAACCCGGAAACGCTCTGTCTCCAGCGGCGCTTGACTAGCCCTGGCTTTTACCGCAGAGGGAGATTGTGCACAGAGCGGTCCTGACACTTTTACCGCTGGTCAACATGACGCTGATTTTGCAGAACATGCCCGAGAGACCGGGATGGAGGCGATGTGCTATTGCGCCCTTCTCTATTGATGAGGACCTCGCTTGGCGAATGAGAAAAACGAGACCACGTCTGAACGAAGGCGTGGCCGACCTGGAAATATCAGCCTCGAAAAGATTGTCGAGGCCGCGCTCGACATCGGTTTTCGCGGCATCTCGATGCATACGATCGCGCGCAGACTGAACGTTGCCGTCAGCGCGCTTTATCGGCACGTCGGATCAAAGGACGAGCTCCTTTTGCTGTGCACAGACATCGTCTCCCAGAAGATCGTGCTGCCAGAGACGGACAGTTGGCAAGAACATCTTCGTGTGCTGGCAAGAAACTATCGCAAGGTTACGCTTTCAATGCCGGGATCGGTCGAATTCGTGCGTGAAGTCGGCCTGACGACACCAGCCGCCTGCGCCGTCGTCGACCGATCCATCGCAGTTCTGCGGGAGTCCGGTTTTCAGGGTGACCTCGCCTATATGACATGTATCGGCATGATCTCACACGCAACCGACATGGCTCTTCACGAAGAGCAGGACCGCCGAAATGTCAGCTTGAGAGGCGGGGCTGAGGTCGAGGAGGTTCTGAGGGCCATGAAGGATCAATACCCCAATATAGGCTGGGCGCTCGCGGGGGATTTTCTTCTGAACCGTGAAGAATATTTCGAGCTGGGGTTAAGGGTTTACATCAACGGGATCGAAATTGCCCTGCGTGAGCAGATGGCGTGACCCACGAGACGCAATCGGGCAAAATGACGCGCGGCATCACGCAGAACAAGCGTGAGATCAGGAGGTGAAAGCTTCCGGTGGGACAGGCCAGTGACCCGGTGCAGTCATCCAATATTCAAGAAAACGTGTGCAAACTGTCATGCGGGGTTGCTAGCTGAGCGGTCGGTTTTGCTCGCTGGACCCAACGTCCTTTCCGATCAAGCCATCGTTTCTTCTCAACGAGGCTCACATCATGAAAACTTTCACTCTGCCCTCTTTCGTGGCCGGTCTGGCCGTTGCTGCCGCGCTCGGCACCACGGCAGCCCATGCAGAAACAACCAAATTCGAGTTCTGGTACGGCCTCTCTGGGGATCTCGGTGAGCGTGTGCAGGAAACATGTGCGAAGTTCAACGCCTCGCAGCCAGATTATGAAATCGTCTGCACGTCGCAGAATGGTTATGACACCACATTGCAAAACACCATCGCCGCATATCGTGCGAAAAAGCAGCCAACCATCACCCAGATCTACGATGCAGGCACGCTGGACATGATGCTGTCCAAGGCTTTTGTTCCGGCAAAGAAACTGATGGCCGACAATGGCTACAATATCGACTGGAACAATTATTTCCCCGGCATTGCAAATTACTACGCAACTGCCGCAGGCGAGCTGAACTCGTTCCCCTTCAACTCCTCGACCGCCGTTTTTTATTATAATGTCAGCGCTTTTGAAAAGGCAGGCATTACCGGCAAGCCAGACACCTGGGAAGATGTTGCAGAGGCCGCAAAGAAGCTTAAAGCTGCGGGTTTCGAATGCCCGTTGGCTTTCAATTTCGATACATGGCCGCTGATTGAACAGTTTTCCGCCATCCACAATCAGCCGTTCGCCACCGAAGGCAATGGCTACAAGGGATTGGGCGCTGAAGTTTCCGTCAACAAGACCAAGGTTGTCGACGAACTGAAATTCTTCAAGAAAATGCAGGACGAGAAGCTGTTCGTCGTCAAGACGAAGACGCTCGGAATGGATACCGTCCCGTCCTTTACATCACAGACCTGCCAGATGGCGATGAGCTCGATTGCCGATCATGGTACGGCTGGCAAGACCTTGCCTGAAGGCGTGAAGTGGGATGTCGCCATGCTGCCCGTTTTCAAGGGCACAGAGCGCACCAAGTCGCTCGTTGGCGGCGCATCGCTTTGGGTTATGGCTGGTCGTCCAGACGCCGAATACAAGGGTGCGGCCGCATTTCTGAACTTCATTGCACAGCCCGACATGGTCGAGTGGTGGTCCACGGTGACAGGCTACATCCCTGTCACCAAGACCGGTTTCGACAGCATGAAGAAGAACGGTTTCTATGACAAGGCGCCGTACAAGGGGCGCGAAATCGCCATCGCCAGCCTCTCCATGACAGAGCCGACCGACAATACGCGCGGTATTCGTCTGGGCAACTTCACGCAGATCCGCAAGGAACTTTCCACAGCGCTTGAAGCCATTTTCATGCAGAATGCCGATATTCAGCAGGAACTCGACAAGGCCGTGGAGCGCTCGAATGTCGGACTACGCCGCTTTGAAAAAACATATGCCGGCGCGACACTGAACTAAAAATCGCACTTTCCCGACAGAGCCATCCGACATTTCCGGGTGGCTCTTCCCTCTGAGTATTCTGTCCGGGACGTTTTATGGAAAAGCGCGCTGTCTTTAAAAGTACATGGCTGCCCTTGTTGTTCGCACTGCCGCAGCTCGCTCTGATTGCCCTATTTTTTTACTGGCCTGTGGTGGCTGTCGTAAACTGGGCGTTCACGCTGGAACCGCCATTTGGTGGCACTGCCGAATTCGTTGGGCTTGCCAACTTTCAGGAAGCCTTCTCCGATCCGCTGTACTGGAATTCTGTGACGGTCAGCCTGATATTTGCGATCGTCGGTCCGTTTTTCGCAATCCTCATCGGCCTTGTACTGGCTCTCGCCGTCGATCGGCAATTGCCGGGTTCCGGGTTTTTCCGCGTCCTGTATATCCTGCCATTCGCCATTGCCGGTCCGGCTGCGGGCATGGCGTTCCGTTTTATTCTCTCGCCCGAACGCGGGCTGGCAGCCTCGCTCAACGCGATGTATCCCGACATCTGGAACCCGGCCAAATATGGCGGCCATGCGCTGGCGCTGGTCATTATCATCTTCATCTGGAAATGGGCGGGCTATACCTTCATCTTTCTGCTGGCCGGGTTGCAATCCGTGCCGCGAAGCCTGACGGAAGCCGCAGCGATGGATGGTTCCGGTCCTATCCGACGTGCCATCGACATTCAGGTGCCGCTGCTGGCCCCCACACTGTTCTTCCTGCTCGTGACCATGATGACGGAGGGCTTTGTCGGCTCCGACACGTTCGGTATCGTTCACTATACCACCGGGGGCGGACCCAACCATGCAACAGAGGTCATGGTGTTCCGCATTGTTGACGAGGCTTTCCATGGTCTCAACTACTCCGGCGCCTCAGCCCAGAGCATGATGTTGATCGGTCTCATCATGGTTTTCACCTTCATCCAGTTCCGCTTCATAGAGCGGCGTGTGCATTACAAGTGAGACGGCGATGATACAGCGCACACCCTACGCCGACGCCTTGACCTACGGCATCATGGTCATTGGCTTTCTTCTGCTTATTGGCCCGTTTATCGTCGTCATTGCTGGTGCCAGCCAGTCATTTCACCAGATCAACAGCGTTCCTTTCAGCTTCCTGCCGGGCAACCAGATTGTCCAGAACCTTGAGGCGGCATGGACGCGGGCCAACCTTGGCAAAGCCATGCTCAACAGCTTTATCATGGCCTCGCTGGTCACGGTCGGTAAGGTGGCTCTTTCTGCTTTCACTGCCTTCGCAATCGTATTTTTCCGTTCACCGTTGCGGCATGTGTTTTTCTGGACGGTTTTCATAACGCTGATGCTACCATTGGAGGTGCGCGTCGTGCCGACCTATGCGGTTGCGGCGGACATGTTCCATCCCTTCCGGCTCATCATCAATGCGGTTTCGGGCATCGACATCAATATCGAGTGGAACCTGCTGAACTCCTATGCGGGCCTCACATTACCGCTCATCGCCACGGCCACGGGCACGTTTCTATACCGCCAGTTTTTCATGACGTTGCCGGACGAGCTCGCGGAAGCCGCGCGTATGGACGGTTCGGGACCGATGCGTTTTTTCCTCGATATGATCCTGCCACTGTCGCGCACCAACATGCTGGCACTGACGACCATCATGTTCGTCTATGGGTGGAACCAGTATCTCTGGCCACTTCTGATGGTGACCGACCCTTCCTACAAGACGGTGATGATGTCGCTCCAGACCCTCCTACCCTCCGAGAACGGCACGCCGGACTGGAACGTTACGCTTGCCGGTTCTCTCATCATCATGTTGCCGCCGCTTCTGGTCGTCGGGTTGTTGCAGCGATGGTTCGTGCGCGGCCTCGTTTCGACCGAAAAATGATCGGCAACTCCAATAGAAGGCTTCACGCTCATGGCACAGATTGACATTCGCCAGGTACGAAAATCCTACGGCAAGACCCAGACGCTGCATGGCGTCGACCTGATCTTCCCAACCGGCGAGTTCGTCGTCATCCTCGGCCCCTCCGGCTGCGGCAAATCCACACTGTTGCGGATGATTGCGGGTCTTGAAGACATCACCTCGGGCGAAATTGCCATCGCCGGAAAGGTGGTCAACCGGCTGGAGCCGCGTGAGCGCGGTTGCGCGATGGTTTTCCAGAACTACGCGCTTTATCCGCATATGACAGTTGCAGCCAATATCGGTTATGCGCTGAAGGTTGCGGGTGTGCCAAAGGCAGAGCGTCAGCGCAGAATAGAAGAAACGGCAAAGATCGTTGGTCTTTCCGAGTATCTGGACCGCAAACCAGCCGCTCTCTCCGGTGGGCAGCGCCAACGTGTGGCCATGGGCCGCGCCATCATTCGCGAACCGGAGGTTTTTCTGTTCGACGAACCCCTGTCCAATCTGGATGCAAAGCTGCGCGTGACCATGCGCTCTGAAATTCGCAAGCTGCATCAGCGGCTTTCCGCCACCTCCGTCTTCGTCACCCACGATCAGGTCGAGGCCATGACGCTGGCAGACCGGCTGGTGGTGATGAACAAGGGCAACGTGGAGCAGGTCGGGCAACCACTGGACATCTATAATCGTCCCGCAAGCACCTTCGTTGCCTCCTTCATCGGGTCACCTGCCATGAACCTTTTCGATGGCAGTGTGGATGCGCAGACTGCTTCCGTCATGTTCGGCAACTGGTCTGTCCCGTTGCCACCGCAGGCCGTGACCGGCTTGCAGGGCAAAGAGGTGATCGTCGGTATCCGCCCCGAACATTGCACCGTGTCTCACGAAGGCGATGGTATTTCAGCCATCGTGGATTTCGTCGAAGAACTGGGCTCCGGCCGGGTTGTGCACGCAGAGGTCCGTGGCCAGATCTTCGCTGCCACCATCGGCGAGGATTTCCCGGTCCGGTCCGGCGATCGGATCACGCTCCAATTCCCGCCGCTGCATCTGCATTTTTTCGACAAGCAAACCGGTCGTCGTATTGAACTGGATGCTATGCCCTCGCAACACGCCAACGTTTCAGCCGAACATACCTTGGAGCACGGTGTCTGAACTCTTTTCCACTTTAATTTTGGTTCTTAGGAAACCCTGCCATGACCTCTATCATTTCTGCTGTCGGCTTTTGCAATGCCACTGGCCCCGGCGACATTTCCACATTGGATACTTCCCTTAAGATCATTGCCGATACCGGTGCGGATGCCTGTGAAATCGGCATTTACGGCGAAGAAATCGTATCCGGTGGCCGCATCATCGAAGACCGCACACAACGTGTGGCGGATATCGTCAAACAATACGACTTCCGGAAACTGTCGCTGCACGGGCAGATCGTCTCGAACTTCATGGACCGCGAACATCTGCATTTGCAGAAAAAGGTCGTCCGGGCGATGCTGGAACTCTGCGATCGGCTCGGTGCTAGTGTTCTCGTTCATCACTGCGGCCACGCGCAACTCACCCAGGGCGTGACGGGTGCGGATCTGGACCTGATGGAGCGTGAAGCTCTGTTCGAGATGGCCGAGATCGCCAAGGGCTATGGCACGCGCATCGTCCTAGAAAATATCTTTACCACCGAACCCGGCCAGTACCGCCAGACACCGCGTGAAGTCGCAGAAACCGTCAAGGCCGTTGGTCACGACAATCTGGCCGCGTTGATCGATTTCAGCCACGCTTACATCGAAGCCACCTTCAAAGGCCTCGACTTCCGCGAAGAGTTGCGTGCCATGGCTCCCGTCGCCGGGCATCTGCATGTGCATGACAGTTTTGGCCTGCCTTACACCATGAAGCAGTTCTATCACCGCGCCGAGGCAACGGCACTCGGCATCGGCGATTTGCATCTGCCGATCGGTTGGGGTGACATTCCCTGGGAAGAGATTTTCTCCGAATTGACGTTTCTGCCCGATACAACGCTCATCATGGAAATCGGCGCAGAGCGTTTTGCCGATCAACAGCCTTCTTGCCTTGAACGCGCGCGCAAACTCGCCGATGCGGTTAACCAGAGGCAAATTGCTTAATCAAGGCATGTGATGGAGCGACGTTTTATGAATCCATGCGGCACGGTTTTCCAGATTTTGCCGACCAATTCATGTGACGTCATCGCTAGAAAACGTCCGAACGCGACCAAAATTGTAGGTATCGACCAAGTCTGCCATGTGCCTGCGTAATTATCACACTGGGAGCGCGCAACCGTAGCGCTCCCTATGGCGGGTGTAGTTGCTTTCCGGTGACGAGATGATTTTGTGACGGCGCAAGATACCGTTGCACCTCGTTAGGCGGACACGAGGCAAAAACACTGAAAAGTCAGCACTGACTGGACGTAATTGATCTTATTGGAAAGATCCACGGAGCGGGTGAAGGGAATCGAACCCTCGTATTTTGCTTGGGAAGCAACTGCTCTACCATTGAGCTACACCCGCACGGCTTGAAACTCTGATAGTTCGGCGATGCTGTCAAGCATCGCGAAAGCGCATTACTCGGCGCGGAAGTGCTTGGAGAGTTTCAGGCCCTGCGCCTGATAGTTGGAGCCGAGGCCGGTGCCGTAGAGGCCTTCGGGTTTGGTCAGCATGTGTTCGTAAACCAGACGCCCGACGATCTGGCCGTGTTCCAGAATGAAGGGCACTTCGTGGCTTCTGACTTCCAGCACGGCGCGGCTGCCGGTGCCGCCGGCGCTGGCGTGGCCGAAACCGGGGTCGAAGAAGCCGGCATAGTGGACGCGGAATTCGCCGACGAGCGGATCGAACGGAGTCATTTCGGCTGCATAAAGCGGCGGAACATGCACGGCCTCACGCGAGACGAGGATGTAGAATTCATCCGGGTCGAGAATGAGTTCGGCGCGGCCTCTGGAATACAGCGGCTCCCAGAAATCGAGAATATCGTGCGCGGCTTTTTGATCGACATCAACAACCGCCGTGTGATGTTTGCCGCGATAACCGATCAGGCCCTGCTCCCCGAAACCCTGAAGGTCGATCGACAGCGCGATGCCGATGCCGGAAACATTCGGGGTTTCGCTGGCGACCAGCGTTTCGGTCTCGTGAAGCGTCAAGAGTTCGGTATCGTTGAGCACGGACTGGCCAATGCGGAAACGGATTTGTGACAGGCGCGAGCCTTGCCGCACGACAACCGGAAACGTGCGTGGGCTGATTTCGAGATAGAGCGGGCCGGTATAGCCTGCGGCGATCTTGTCGAATTCCTGAGCATGGTCCGTCATGACGCGGGTGAAGATGTCGAGACGACCGGTGGAGCTTTTTGGGTTGGCAGAGGCGGACATCTGCGCTGGCAGCGCCAGAGATTCCATCAGCGGCACGATGTAAACACAGCCGGTTTCCAGCACAGCACCGTTGCTCAGATCAATCTCGTGCAGGCTGAAACGGGTGAGCTTATCGATGACTTTGGTGGAGGGGCCGGGCATGAAACTGGCGCGAACGCGGTAGGCTTTTGCGCCCAGCCGCAAATCGAGACTGGCGGGCTGGACCTGATCGGCGTCCAGTGCACGCTCGCTCTTCAGCTGACTGGCACTGAACAGCCCCCGGATTGCGCCATCCGCCAATATGCCCGTTGTTCTCGTCATGTTTTCATCGTTCCTTTTGGGGCGACAAAACCAAAAGAAAAGCATTGACGCAAGCTATTAGCGGAAGTAAGGCAATCTTATCCCGTGGTGATTTGGCCGGTCGGCTTGCAGCCACGTTAAATAAGTAGCTAAAAAGACCGGGTGCTTGTAACCGGTCTGCTTTTGCGACCGGTTTTTTTGTTTGTAAGGTGAAAACATGAGCAAGAAATGGCGCCCCGCAACCCAACTCGTCCACGGCGGCACACTGCGTTCTCCATATGGTGAAACATCCGAAGCGATCTATCTGACGCAAGGTTTCGTCTATGACAGTTCCGAAGCTGCCGAGGCGCGCTTCAAGGGCGAGACGGAGGGCTTCATCTATGCCCGTTACGCCAGCCCCACCAACGACATGTTTGAAAAGCGCATGTGCCTTCTGGAAGGTGCCGAAGACGCACGCGCAACCGCATCGGGCATGGCCGCTGTCAGCGCCGCCATTTTATGCCAGTTGAAGGCAGGCGACCACATCGTTGCCGCCCGCGCTTTGTTCGGCTCCTGCCGTTGGGTGGTGGAAACTTTGGCGCCGAAATACGGCATTGAATGCACGCTGGTCGACGGCCGCGATCTGGCCAACTGGGAAAAGGCGATCCAGCCCAACACCAAGCTGTTTTTCCTCGAAAGCCCGACGAACCCGACGCTTGAGGTCATCGACATTGCAGGCGTTGCCAAGCTTGCCAACCAGATCGGCGCGAAGGTCGTTGTCGACAACGTGTTCGCCACGCCACTTTTCCAGAAGCCGCTGGAACTTGGCGCGCATATCGTCGTCTATTCGGCAACGAAGCACATTGACGGTCAGGGCCGCTGCCTCGGTGGCGTGGTGCTTTCCGACAAGCAGTGGATCGAAGAACATTTGCAGGACTATTTCCGCCACACCGGCCCTGCCATGTCGCCGTTCAACGCATGGACACTGCTGAAGGGCATCGAAACTCTGCCGCTGCGCGTGCGCCAGCAGACGGAAAATGCGGGCAAGATTGCTGATTTCCTTGCGGGCCAGAACAAGATCGCAAAGGTTATCTATCCGGGCCGTGCCGACCACCCGCAGGCCGATATCATCGCCAAGCAGATGACCGGCGGCTCAACGCTCGTGGCGTTTGAACTCAAGGGTGGCAAAGAAGCGGCTTTCAAGTTGCAGAACGCCCTTGAGGTCGTGAAGATTTCCAACAATCTCGGCGACGCAAAGAGCCTGATTACCCATCCGGGCACGACAACGCACAAGAACCTGACGGACGAAGCACGGGCAGAACTGGGTATTTCCGGCGGCACCTTGCGCCTTTCCTGCGGTATCGAAGACACGGATGATCTGCTGGAAGATTTCGCTGCGGCTTTGGACAAGGTTTCTGCCTAACACCACAAAAACGGCCCGGAGCGTTTCGCCCGGGCCGTTTTCCTCACCTGGTTTCCGATCACACATACGGGATCGAAATTTACCATTAAAGTTATCCCTAACAGACGAAATGCGCGACTGTTGCGTTAAGCCAAGCTAATATGGCCTGCCGGTTTCTTGACGATACCGTGTGCGTGTAGTGTAGAATGCTGATGAAGCAATTACTTAAGGCTGTGTGAATGTATCGTGCCCTGACACGAGATATTGAGGTCACTGTTGACCCCTATTATCTTGAAGAGCAGTCCGACCCGGACGATAATCGTTATGTCTGGGGCTACACAGTTGTGATCTCCAACAACTCCGATCTGGCGATCACGCTGGTCAATCGGTATTGGCACATTACCGATCAGAACGGACAGGTGGACGAGGTTTCCGGCCCCGGGGTGATTGGCGAACAGCCGCATCTCAAGCCCGGCGATACGTATGAGTACTCCTCCGGTTGCCCGCTGGACACGCCCTCCGGACTCATGTTCGGCCATTATGAAATGCAGGCGGACACCGGCGAGGTGTTCATCGTCGCCATCCCGGCATTCTCTCTGGACAGCCCAGGGTTGGCGCGGGTGCTGAACTGAAAAAGGCGGGTTTAAATCCCGCCTTTTCTATTTTCAGTTCGCGACCACCAATTCCTCGACTGGGTAACGATAGGTCGTCGAGCAGAACTCACAGGTGACGGAAATGATGCCGTCCTCCTGGCTTTCTTGAATTTCTTCGGCGGAAAAGCCGGAGATGACGCCCTTGATCTTGTCGCGGGAGCAGTTGCATCGGTCCAGAATGATCTGCGGCTCAAAGACGCGCACGCCCTGCTCGTGGAACAGCCGAAACAACAGTTTTTCGGCGGGCACATGCGGATCGGTCAGCTCGTCGGTGTGGACCGTATCGATCAGGGCTACGGCTTCGTTCCATGCATCGTCGTGGACGTGATCGAACGTGTTTTCGTCACCGTCACCGCCGTGCAGATCGAGCTGGCGCAAGCGTTCTGGTGCCTGCGGCAAAAACTGGGCAATGACGCCGCCTGCTCGCCAGCGATGGCGTGGCTTGCCGTCTTCATCCCGGTCGAAAAGCTCTGCGACGCCGAGGCGCACCCGGGTCGGCAATTGTTCCGACTGGCGGAAATAGACGCCCGCAACCTCTTCAAGCGATGAGCCATCCAAAGGCACGATGCCCTGATAGGGATGCATGCCCTCACCCTGGTCGATGGTGAAGGCAAGAATTCCGCTGCCGAGCAATTGCTCTGGCGAGGTTTGGCCAGCGGTTATCGCCTCCGCCAAACGCTCTTCATCGAAGCGGGCATAGGCGCGCATATTTTCAGGCGAGGTAAAATCCGCGACCAGCAGATCCACAGGACCGTCGCCTCTGGTCTGAACGGTCAGCTTGCCGGAAAATTTCAGCGACGTGCCGATGAGTGCCGTCAGAACGACCGCCTCTGCCAAGAGACGGGCAACAGCGGGCGGATAATCATGGCGTTCAAGGATGCCATTCAAAAGCGGACCGACCTGAATGGCACGGCCACGCACGTCCAGCCCTTCCACCTGAAAGGGAACAACCTTGTCATCGCCTGCAAAATCGAGATCGTCCAGATCTACCGTTACGTCTGCCATTTTCCAACTCCTTGCCACCCGTAACCTGCGCGACCCGCGCAAGACAATCGAGACCGCCGGAGGGCATCGATCGACAGGCATAATATCCGTTCTCGCACAGAGGCCCGGAAAGCGAAACCGCGTCCGGGACCAAATTGCGACGAACAATTGATGAAAAGCCGCCGTTTAAACACCGGCAGCATTGAACTGGGCTACAGATGGGAAGCCATGCCGGAAATTCAAGCGCCCGGCATATCAGTCATATTAGATCACGCCCATGCACCATGCGATGATCGCCTTTTGCGCATGGAGGCGGTTTTCCGCCTCATCGAACACCACGGACTGCGGCCCGTCGATGACTTCGTCCGTCACCTCTTCGCCGCGGTGGGCAGGCAGGCAATGCATGAAGAGCGCATCATCTTTCGCCTTCTGCATCAGGGCAGCATTGACCTGATAAGGCTGGAAAATGTTGTGGCCGCGGGCCTTGTGTTCCTGATTCATGGAAACCCATGTGTCGGTGACGATGCAATCGGCACCGTCAACAGCGCGTTCCGCATCATGGTACAGCATGACTTCGCCGCCATTGTTGCGCGCCCAGTTCAGGAACCTGTCATGCGGCTCGGAACCCATCGGCACGGCCATGTTCATGCGATAACCGAAACGGGCAGAGCCTTCGACCAGCGAATGCAGCACGTTGTTGCCATCGCCCGTCCAAGCAATCGTCTTGCCCTTCACCGGGCCACGATGTTCTTCGAACGTCAGAATATCGGCCATGATCTGGCAGGGATGCGTGTCATCCGTCAGACCATTGATGACAGGCACGGTGGCGTGTTCGGCCAGCTCCAGCAGGCGTGAATGATCGGTGGTGCGGATCATGATGGCATCGACGTAACGCGACAGAACCTTGGCCGTATCGCCAATGGTTTCGGCGCGGCCAAGCTGCATTTCCGTGCCCGACAGAAACAGCGTTTCGCCGCCCAGCTGGCGCATACCGACATCGAAAGACACGCGGGTGCGGGTGGATGGCTTCTCGAAGATCATCGCCAGCATTTTGCCGGCCAGCGGCTTGTCCGCCGTGCCGTTTTTCGTGGCGATCTTTCGCTTGGCTGCGTCATCCAGAATGACCCGCAGGTCTTCCGAACCGACGGCCGAAAGATCGAGAAAATGCTTTGCTGATGCCATTTTATGCTGTCCCATCGATGCAGGCGACGTCCACGACGCCAGCCCGACCCATTGTGCTTCAGGCGCTTTTCGCCAGTTTCGTTGTGAGTGCTTCCGCAGCCTTTTCAAGCCGTGCCAGCCCCTCGCGTGCCTCTTCCGCTGTGACCACCAGAGGCGGCAGCAAACGGATGACGTTGTCGCCCGCCGGAACACCCAGCAGGTGCTCGGCGCGCATGGCCAGCAACAGATCGGTGGACGGTACCTTGGCCTTCACACCGAGCAAAAGACCTTCGCCGCGAATGTCTTCTATGACGTCTGGATAACGGTCCTTCAGCGAGGCCAGTCCCTGACGGAAAATCAGCGTGACATCACGCACGTGCTGAAGAAAATCATCGGCCAGAACAATATCCAGAACCGCATTGCCGCAGGCCATGGCGAGAGGATTGCCGCCATAAGTCGTGCCATGCACGCCAGCCGTCATGCCGGACGCGGCTTCCGCTGTTGCAAGGCAGGCGCCGAACGGGAAACCACCGCCGATGCCCTTGGCAACGGCCATGATATCAGGCGCCACGCCAGACCATTCATAAGCAAAGAACTTGCCGGTACGGCCAACGCCCGTCTGGACCTCGTCAAAAATCAGCAGCAGGCCGTGTTCTTCACACAGCGCCCGAAGGGCGCGCAGGAATTCCAGCTCGACGGGGCGAATACCGCCCTCACCCTGAATGGGCTCGATGAGCAATGCTGCTGTTTCCGGCGTAATCGCTGCTTTCAAGGCTTCCAGATCACCGAATGGCACCTGATCGAACCCTTCGACCTTGGGGCCGAAACCTTCCAGATATTTCGCCTGGCCGCCAGCCGCGATGGTGGCAAGTGTGCGCCCATGGAAAGCACCTTCAAAGGTGATGATGCGGAATTTTTCCGGGTGGCCGTGGGTATAATGATAACGCCGCGCCGTTTTGATCGCGCATTCCAGCGCTTCCGCACCGGAATTGGTGAAGAAGACCTTATCGGCAAAGGTGGCGTCCGTGAGGCGTTGGGCCAGCACTTCCTGCCCCGCAACTTCATACAGGTTGGACAGGTGCCAGACTTTTTCGGCCTGCGTCTTGATGGCATCGACCATATGCGGGTGGCTGTGGCCGACAGACGTGACAGCAACGCCCGCACCGAAATCCAGATATCGTTCGCCGGTTTCCGTGATGAGCCACACGCCCTCGCCGCGCTCGAAACGCAAAGGGGCTCTGGAAAACGTATCGAACAATGGTCCGGTTTGGGGTCCGGCTTGGGGCCCAGCGTGGGGCGCGTTGTCAGCCATGGCTGCATCACTCCTTGCGCAAACGCGCTATCAATAGGGCTGATCGGTTATCCCGTGCCCGAAAATCAAAAATGCCGCCTCGCGGCGGCTTGGGGTATCGTCTTCTGTTCGCAGGCACTATTGTCACTTCATTGAACGATGTCAACAAACGTCCTCATTTTCCGGCATTCTCAAGCTGTGGTGGATTGATTTTATTGAACCACCAACTGTTGCTTTTCAGACTCACGATTGAAGCAAGTTGGGGAAAACCGCGAAATCGATTCCAGATGATTCTCCCGACTCTTGTCACGGAGTCAGCCTACGATTAGGTTAACTCTCAATTACTAGACTGCAAGCGGCGGAACTAGTCACCTAAAATCTGGCAGATGCTCTGCGCGCGGTTCGCTCCGCGGCATCGTAGATCGATTCTGCCTGTACGACGAGCGGAGATGCGGCATGAACTGGACAGACGAACGAGTCGAAAAACTCAAAAGATTGTGGTCCGAAGGGCTGAGCGCCAGCCAGATTGCCGCGCAACTCGGTGGCGTCAGCCGCAACGCGGTCATCGGCAAGGTTCACCGCCTCAGCCTGCCGGGCAGAGCGAAAGCAGGTGGAACCGTTGCAACGGCACGTCCTGCCGCAAAACGTCCGGCCTCCCCTGCTCCACGCGCACCAAACTATCCTGCCCGCGTTGCAACGGCCCGTCCGGTTGCCCGCACAGCAGGCGCAACCGCGTTGCAGGACGATGCGGACGTCAACACGGCAGAGGTTTTGGAATACCGTCCGACAGCCATCAGCAATGCCGTACTGCCAACCTCGCTTCGCCTGACGCTGACGGAACTGACAGAGCGCACGTGCAAATGGCCAGTTGGCGACCCTTTGAAGGACGACTTCCACTTCTGTGGCTGTGACGCGTCTGAAGCATCGCCCTATTGCAAGTTCCACGCCAAGATGGCTTACCAGCCGGTCAGCGAACGCCGCAGGGCTTGATGCCAGCGACATTATCGATTGGAAAAGCGGGTCTTCTGATCCGCTTTTTTATTGCGATTTTTTCGCGGAGCACGCTGTGATCCTTCAGACGAAAGCGCATGACTTTGCCAAGTCCGTCGTGCTGATTTGAATTGGACAATGGGAGAAGGTTGGTGGCATTTTCGTGCACGCCTAGAGTATTTCCGCCTTTCTCCGAAACGCGAAAATACTCTATCTATTTGTTTTGACGCATTATCCGGGCGCAAAACTGCTTCGAATTTTTGCTGGAAATGCTCCAGGACATGAGCTTCCGATCACGCAAGCTCATGTTAAATCTTTTGTGGCGCAGCAGACGAGAGTGCCGCGCGTCTCGCGGACGCGCAGAGGTCGCTATACCATATTCAACCTGCGCATTGTCATTCCCCAAAACCGACGCCGATTTTGGGGCAATGCATTAGCCTTGACGGGCTTTGCGGTTGGCATAACGGCGATCGCGCTCTGCCTTGCGGGCAGCTTCGTCCTCAAGGACGCGGGCGATGCGGTTTTTGTCAGCCAGTTTGCGTGCGTCAGCTTCAGCGTTGGCAGCGGCTTCGAGTTCAGCCTCGCGCTGCGCGGCTTCGGCTTCGATGCGCTTCTGCTCTTCGATTTTCAGCTGTTCGCGCTCAAGGCGGCGAGCTTCACGAGCTTCCGCAATTGCAGCTTGCTCTGCCTGTCTGGCTTCACGGGTCGGCTCGGCAGCTTCTTTTGCGGCACGAAAAGCCTGAAGAAGAGCAGCCTTGGCTTCCGCAGCAGCGCCACGACGGTCGGAGACTTCATTGTTTCTAATGTTTCGAACGTTTCTCAAATCTCTATTCCAGTTGATGCGTCACGCCGACAGAAGTCAGGATTTTTTGACGCGTTTTGGTGGGGCGATTGCCGGTGGCTTCTTGCTGTCTTCCAATTCTTTCGCAAGACGCGCTTCTCGCAGCCGAATGGTCTTTTCTTCACGGGCCTGCGTGATGGAGTTGAGTTCATCAACCGCATGACCACGCGCGAAAAACTGAGTTTGCGTTGCGCCGAACGCAATCTCGGCCTGTTTGCGAGACTTGCTATGTGCATCAGTCATTGGAATTCCCTTCCTATCGCATCGGCCTGAAAATCGGAACGATTTTCGACAAGTCCGGTGCGTATATTCAGTCGCCTAGAGTGTCCGCAGAGACCCAAGGGGGTGGCCGGCAAGCGGCACAAAAAAAGGCCAGGCAATGTGCCTGACCTCGATTGGTTTCACGCTTTCAACAGTGCCAGTACATCCGTGGTCAAGGGAAAGCAGATTCCGAATTATGCAGCCTGAAGGTTGCAAGCAGACATTTTGCCCGACTTGTTGTCGCGCTCAAGGTCGTAGCTCAGCTTCTGGCCTTCAACGATTTCGCGCATACCTGCACGCTCTACAGCGGAGATGTGTACGAATGCGTCTGTGCCGCCGTTGTCAGGCTGAATGAAGCCGAAGCCCTTAGTGGAGTTAAACCATTTTACTGTGCCTGTGGTCATAATGAACCCTTTCAAAGCATAAGTTATAGATCACAGAACTGACGCCCTGTGTGCGAGTATAGCGATTTTTTTGAAAGGAAGGGTTAGTTCAAAACGCGGTGCTAATCGCGCGGCAACCAAAGCTCAGCAAGCAAAATATCGATATCGCAGTGATATAGCTTTAGCGATTGATTGTCAAATTTAATCTTTTGCTGATGAAATATCAGGGTCAACAAGCGCGGGTTGAAAAGGCTTTATTCAGCGCTGTGGGCAAGTAAATCCCGGCGAATACGGACGCTGAAATATCCGTCGCCCTTTGCCCTACCGGCACCTCCCCGACGGTGGGGAGGCTAATGATCACGTGGCCTCTTGTTGGCTATCACGCTTCCATGGAATATCCCGCGCCGCGCACGGTGCGGATCACATCCTGCATATTGGAGAAGTTGAGCGCTTTGCGCAGGCGCCCGACATGGACGTCGACGGTGCGTTCATCCACATAGATATCGTGACCCCAGACACCATCGAGAAGTTGGGAGCGCGAATAAACACGACCGGGAGATGCCATCAGGAATTCCAGCAGGCGGAACTCGGTTGGCCCAAGGCGCACTTCGCGGGTCTTGCGGTGAACACGGTGGGTTTCCCGATCCAGTTCGATATCGCCACATTTCAGCACGGAAGACAGCACTTCCGGGCGGGCGCGGCGCAACATGGCTTTCACACGCGCCATCAGCTCCGGCGTGGAGAACGGCTTGACCACATAGTCATCCGCACCCGTTGCCAGGCCACGAACACGTTCGCTTTCCTCACCGCGTGCCGTCAACATGATGATCGGCAGGCGTTCGGTCTCTGGACGCATCCGCAAGCGACGGCAGAGTTCGATGCCGGAAACGCCGGGCAACATCCAGTCGAGGATCAGCAGGTCCGGCGTGCGTTCCTGCAAGCGGATTTCCGCTTCGTCACCACGCGGAATGGTGTCGACGTCGTAACCTTCGGATTCCAGATTGTAGCGAAGAAGAACGCTCAAAGCCTCTTCATCTTCAACAACTGCGATTTTCGGCACCATGGGCATGAAACTCCGCCAGTCTTATCTGTGGCTTACTCGGTGACTGCGCCGAGTGTGTTGGAACTATCGTCCTTCGGACGCTCACCCTCAGGCTGGCTGCCGGTGGCCATATAATAGATGGTTTCCGCGATGTTGGTGGCATGGTCACCGACGCGCTCGATGTTCTTGGCGCAGAACAAGAGGTGTGTGCAGGTGGTGATGTTGCGCGGATCTTCCATCATGTAGGTCAACAGCTCGCGGAACAGCGAGGTGTACATGGCGTCGATTTCCTCGTCGCGCTCGCGGATGGCCTGCGCCTTTTCTGCGGAGCGCGTGGAATAGACGTCCAGCACTTCTTTTAGCTGCACCAGCGCCAGTTCGGACAGATGCTCCAGACCGCGGGCCAGCTTGCGCGGCACACCGGTTCCAGACACTGCGATCACGCGCTTGGCCGTGTTCTTGCCCAGATCGCCAACGCGCTCCAGATCGGCTGCGATGCGCAGTGAACCGATGATATCGCGCAGGTCGGACGCCATAGGCTGGCGTTTGGCGATGGTGACGATGGCCTTATCGCCGATCTCGCGTTCTGCGTGATCGAGGATGGCATCATCCGAGATGACCTTCTGGGCCAGCGCCATATCCGAATTGACGAGCGCGCGCACCGCATCGGCACACATCTGCTCAGCCAGACCGCCCATTTCGGCAATGCGGCGGCTGAGGAACTTCAGCTCTTCATCGTAAGCGGACATAATATGCGAATGTGTCGGCATGTTCGAATTCTCCAGTTTCGTGGCGCGCTCCACAAGCCCTATCAGGCTCAAGCGGCAGCGCGATTTCCTCACAGCAATGGCTGGATCAGCCGAAGCGACCCATGATGTAGTCCTGTGTGCGCTGGTCATCCGGGTTGGTGAACATCTTGTCGGTGTCGTTCTCTTCCACCAGATGACCGAGGTGGAACATGGCCGTGCGCTGCGAAACGCGGGCAGCCTGCTGCATGGAGTGGGTAACGATGACGATGGTGTAATTGGCGCGCAGTTCGTGGATCAACTCCTCCACCTTGGCCGTCGCAATCGGGTCCAGCGCCGAGCATGGCTCATCCATGAGGATGACTTCAGGGGAAACAGCGATGGCGCGTGCGATGCACAGACGCTGCTGCTGACCGCCGGACAGACCCGTGCCGGATTCATGCAGGCGATCCTTGGCTTCGTTCCAGAGACCGGCCTTCTGCAAGCTGGCTTCAACGATCTGGTCCATATCCGCCTTGTTGCGGGCAAGACCATGGATGCGCGGGCCGTAGGCGATGTTTTCATAGATCGTCTTCGGGAATGGGTTCGGCTTCTGGAACACCATGCCAACACGGGCGCGCAGCTCCACCACATCGATGGCTGGATCGTAAACATCGTCCTCATCCAGCGTGATCTTGCCGGTGACGCGGCAGCCATCGATGGTATCGTTCATGCGGTTCAATGTGCGCAGGAACGTGGACTTGCCGCAGCCCGAAGGACCGATCAGTGCGGTAACGGTGTTTTCGCGAACGTTCAGGTTCACATCGTAAAGGGCGCGTTTTTCACCGTAATAGACGGAAACGTCCTTGCCGATCATCTTGTATGAAACTTCATTCATTTTCTTGTCCAGCGCCTTTTCAACTGCTGCTTCCGACAACATGTTCATAGCTTCAGCTCCTTCTTAGAGCGTTTCGTCGCATTTCCGAACGGAAAAACCATCTCCACTGTGTGTGGAGATGCTCTACCAGCGCCGTTCAAAGCGGCGACGCAACAGGATTGCGCCAACATTCATGACGATGAGGAACATAAGCAGGATGATGATAGCGCCAGAGGTTCTTTCAACAAAGGCACGCTCAGCTTCGTTCGCCCACATGTAAATCTGGACCGGCAAGGCCGTGGATGGATCCATGGGTGTTGTCGGATAATTCGCGACGAAGGCCACCATGCCGATGAGCAGCAGCGGTGCGGTTTCGCCAAGGGCATGTGCCAGACCGATGATGGTGCCGGTCAGAATACCGGGCATGGCCAGCGGCAGCACATGGTGGAAAATCGTCTGCATTTTCGACGCGCCAAGGCCAAGGGCTGCGGCGCGGATGGATGGCGGCACGGCCTTCAGGGCAGCGCGGGTGGCGATGATGATGGTGGGCAGCGTCATCAGCGTGAGAACCAGACCACCCACCAGCGAGGCCGAGCGCGGAAAGCCCATGAAGTTGATGAACACCGAAAGGCCAAGCAGACCATAAACAATGGACGGAACGGCAGCGAGGTTGTTGATATTGACCTCGATAAGATCCGTCAGGCGGTTCTTCGGTGCGAACTCTTCCAGATAGATGGACGCGGCAACACCGATCGGCAGCGACAACACCAGCACGATGAGCATCATGTAGAAGGAGCCGATGAGGGCCACGCCCACACCTGCGGCTTCCGGACGGCTGGATGCGCCGTTGAAGAAGATGCCGGTGTTGAACTGTTTGGCCATCTGGCCACTATCGGTCAGTTGTTTCATCCAGCCAAGCTGCTGATCGGAAACGCGGCGGTTCGCCTCGTTCACGGAGAGATCGACCTGGCCTTTGACGGCGCTGTCGATATCTCCCGCAGCGAGCAGGGACACGTTGCGTGTGGTGCCGATCACGGATGGATCGGACACGACGATGTCGCGAAGCTGGGTGCGGACACTGTCCGAAATCAAGGCGTTGACAGCTTTCAGACCATCGCGGTTATCCGGCGAAACACCCAGCACCTTTGCCACGGCATTGCGGGCGATGACGGGATAGTTGGCCGTCATCAGCTTGCCTGGGTTCTGGGCGCGGACGTTATCGGGGTCGATAACCTTTTCGGAGAACTCGACCGGCACCGTAATCATGGTCTGCTGGAAGGCCGTATAGCCTTTGCCGACGACGGACCAGAGAAGCAGGGCCAGGAAAAGCAGGCCGAAGGAAATCGCGGCAAGTCCGTAAGTCCGGAAGCGGCGCTCGGCGGCGTAGCGGCGCTTGATGCCGATATCGCGACGGACCTTCTTCGTTGCGGCTGGGGCATTGATACCCGAAGTCACGATGTCGGTCATTCGTACTGCTCCCGGTATTTGCGCACAATATAGAGCGCGTAGATATTGAGGCAAAGCGTGATGGCAAAGAGTGTGATGCCAAGCGCGAAGGCAACCAGTGTCTGTGGCGAGGTGAACTCAAGGTCACCCGTCAGCTGGCTGACGATCTTGACGGTCACAGTCGTCATCGGCTCGAACGGGTTGAGTTGCAGGCGGGCGGCAACACCGGCAGCCAGAACCACAATCATCGTTTCACCGATGGCGCGCGAACCGGTCATCAAAATAGCGCCCACGATGCCAGGAAGGGCGGCGGGAAGGATGACCTTTTTGATCGTTTCCGATCGCGTCGCACCAAGTCCAAGCGAACCGTCACGCATCGCTCCAGGAACAGCGGTGATGATGTCATCCGACAGCGAGGAGACGTAAGGGATCAACATGATGCCCATGACGAAACCGGCGGTGATGACGCTCTGTGCCTGAATGAAGTTGGAGTAGTCGCCCGTGGCCAGACCGTTGATCTGCGCGGAGATATCCCGCAGGAACGGGCCAACGGTGGTGAGCGCGAAGAAGCCGTAAACGATGGTTGGAATACCGGCCAGCACTTCCAGCAGCGGCTTTACCACAGAGCGGAAACGCGGCGTGGCATATTCCGCCATGTAGATGGCCGAAAACAGACCCACCGGAACGGCAACCACCATGGCGACGAAGCCGATGTAGAGCGTACCAGCCAGCAGAGGAATAAGACCGAACTGACCCGAGCTATCCGTGGAACCAGCCGCAGCAAAACGCGGATCCCAGACGGTTCCAAAGAAAAACTCGTGGGCCGGCACCATGTTGAAGAACTGGATCGCCTCCGACAGCATCGACAGGACGATGCCGACCGTCGTGAGAATGGCGATGGACGACGCCAGCACCAGAGCGCCGAGAATAACTTTCTCGACCGTATTGCGTGCACGAAACCGTGGTGCAATGCCGCGCAGAGCATAAACTGCGCCACCGATTGCTGCACCGAACACCACAAGGATCATCCCGATACGGCTGGCTGTCGTCAGCGCGTTGAGCGTTTCGGCCGCCTCGATCATGTAGGGCTGAGGATCACCCGCGATGGCAACGCCCTTGGCGCCGAGCAGCGGACGCACCGCGGCGGGATCGGCTTTCGCCTGCTTGAACTCATCCGGCGTCAGAAGCGAAAGGCCGCGGGCAATCGAGCCGACCATGCCATAGCTCAGGCTCTGCTGGGCTTCGGACTGCGCCTTGATCTCATCGGGAAATCCGCTGCGCACCGACGATGTGACGATAAGCGGGCTGATAACAAGCCACAGGCCCAGAATGAGCGCCGAGGGGATGATAGCCCAGATCAGAACATAGGAGCCATGATAACCGGCACGGGAGTGCATGGACGATGGACGACCGCCCGCCAAAGCCACGGCGCGGCGCGAGCCGAGCAGATAGCTGGCAATGCCGATCAGCGCCAATATCAGCAAAAGGATGGATGTGTTCA
This sequence comes from Agrobacterium sp. rho-13.3, assembly GCF_033957765.2. Lineage (NCBI taxonomy): Bacteria > Pseudomonadati > Pseudomonadota > Alphaproteobacteria > Hyphomicrobiales > Rhizobiaceae > Agrobacterium > Agrobacterium sp. rho-13.3. Next base: position 109,215 of record NZ_CP192774.1, on the reverse strand, counting down.
TGGAAACTTTCCTTGGCGCACCAACAGGCGCGATGCGGGTATCAGACACGTTCAGAGAAGAAAACGGCTTTCAGCGTGTTAGGCATGGACGTGCCGTCTTCTTATTTCGGCTCAAGTATTCCGGGTTGATACATCATATTTATCAGCGGCTTGGTCATATGATAAATAGGAACTGTCAACCCACACAAAGGCTTGCCAACAGAAAGTTGGGTGGAAAGCGCGGCGGTTAAGCCGCGCTTTCCGGTAAAATTAAAGGCCAACGCCCTTTTCGAACTGGGCGCGGATTTCCTTGCGCTCTGCTTCTGGAGCAGCAACCAGACCGTAGTTTGCGAGTGGAGAGTCAGGGCCGATCATTTCGTCAGAAACGAAGAACTCTACATATTCCTTGAGACCAGGAATAACGCCGACATGTGCCTTCTTGACGTAGAAGAACAGTGGGCGAGAAACCGGGTACTTGCCGCTTGCAACGGTTTCAGTGGAAGGAACAACGCCGCTGACGGTCGCAACCTTCAGCTTGTCCTTGTTGTTTTCGTAGAACGCCAGACCGAAGACGCCGAGGCCGGTCTTGTTGGCGTCGATGCGAGCAAGCGTTTCGCTGTAGTCGCCGTCGATATCAACAGCAGCGCCATCCTTACGGACTGCGATGCACTTTGCAGCAGCCTGCTTGGCGTCGGGAACGAGGGTCTTGAGAGCGTCCGTCGCGCCAGCTTCCTTGCAGCCGTCAGCCATGATCTTCTCTTCGAAGACTTCGCGTGTGCCGTGCTTGGAACCAGGAATGTAAGCTGCAATCGTTACGTCCGGCAGTTCCTTGTTGATTTCCGACCACTTCTTGTAAGGGTTGGCAACCAGCTTGCCGTCTTTGACAACTTCAGCGGCGAGACCGAGGTAGAGGTCCTTAGGCTCGAGCTTGACGTCCTTGTTGGACTTGTCCATCGCAAACACGATGCCGTCATAACCGATCTTCACTTCCTGAACGTCGGTCACGCCAGTGGCCTTGCACGCTGCAAGCTCATCAGCTTTGATCTTCCGCGAAGCATTGGCAACGTCGATGGTGCCTTCGCCAACGCCGGAGCAGAATGCCTTCAAGCCGCCGCCTGTGCCGCCGGATTCAACGACCGGAGCCTTGAAATCGGGATAGGTCTCAGCGAAGGTTTCAGCAACGATCTTTGCGTAAGGCAGAACGGTGGACGAACCAGCAACCTGGATCTGATCGCGAGCAGCGGCAGCACCGGCAAAAGCAACGGAAGCCACCAGGGCTGCTGCGGACAACTTAAGAATATTCATGTGACTCTCCCGTATGGGGCCCGTGGTGGGCTTTTGTGGACGCTGCCGGCATCGAGCTTTTTACCCTATCGCCCAAAACTGAGCTGCCCCGGCGGCCTCTTCATACCCAGTCTTGCCACACCCTTTTATGTCACTTTGATGAAGTATTTGTGACAGATTAATCTATTGATTTTATTGGTCTTTTTTATTTTCAAACAATCTACTAAATGGCTTTATGTCAAAATCTCACGGTAAAGTCAGTTCCGACCTCGAGTTCCGAGCGAATGAGAAGCCGGGCGCGATGGCGGGTGAGGATGTGTTTGACGATGGCAAGGCCCAGCCCCGTGCCTTTTTTGGAGCGGCTATCGGCCACACTGACGCGGTAAAACCGCTCCGTCAGACGCGGAACGTGCTCTGCCGGAATGCCCGGCCCCTTGTCCACGATGCTGACCTCAACGTGTTTTCCCACCTCAGTGCGCAAAAACACGTCCACCACTTTGCCATCCTGCCCGTATTTGCAGGCATTTTCGACAAGGTTCTGGAAGACCTGCACAAGCTCGTCCCGGTCGCCGGTCACCTCCACCTTACCTTCCGGCATGTGGAGATTGATGGCGATATCGAGGTCTCCCGCCAGCGGCAGAAGTGCATCGCGCACATGCCCTAGAAGCGGCACGAGATCGACCTTCTGATCCGGGGCAATATTGGCGCGCAGTTCCAGCCGCGAGAGCGACATGAGATCGTCCACAAGGCGGCTCATGCGGGTGGCCTGGTCCAGCATGATGCCCAGAAACCGCTCACGCGCCTTCGGATCGTCCCGCGCCGGGCCTTGCATGGTTTCGATGAAACCGCGCAGCGAGGCCAGCGGCGTACGCAGCTCATGGCTGGCATTGGCAACGAAATCACTGCGCATCCGGTCCAGACGGCGCAGCTCTGAAATATCGCGGAAGGAGAGGATATAGAGTGGCGCGCTGGGTTGGGCCTGAGCGGCGGCAGGCGCGATGCGCATGGTGAAGACACGCTCAGACGGCAGGCGTTCTGAATGTTCCAACTGGTTGGGTTCGCCGGTTGCGATGGTTTCGCGAATGGCATCCAGCAATCCTGGCGAACGCAAGCGGCCTGAAATATGCGAACCGACGGGAAGCGTGCCGAAAGCACGGTCTGCGGCACTGTTTTCAAACAGCACGCTGGCATTGCGATCCAGAATAAAAACCGGCGTGTCGAGAGCGGCAAGACCGGCCCTTACACCGGCAATCATGCTTTCGCTGACGGTTTGCTCTGAATCCGTATCCTCCTTGGCGGCGACTTGTTTCGGCGCTTTCGCACCTGTGCCAGAGCGTAACGCCAGAATGGCCAGCACGGCGCTTAACCACAGGACCACCGGGACATAAGGCGTCCGCAATTCTGAAAGTGCCGCAACAGCAAGCATGGAAACAACCAGAATGGGCAGCCAACTGCGGCGAAGATTCCGCAAATACCGCCCCAACGTGCCGCCGCCTTCCGTCACTGCCATATCCATCCGCTTTCCTCGTGCGTCGCAATCGGCGCAACGAAACCTCTTATCCCTCTTTCATGACAGAGATTCATCACTATGTCTTTTCCCACAGCTACTTCTTGCCGGATGCGCCTTCTTGAAATCCAGCACGACATATGACCTGATCAAAACAACGCCGGAGACCAGACGGCAGAACACAGGGAGCGACGATGAGCGAAAACGCCAAGGACCGTTCGGTTGAACTTCAAATCGACGGAAAGACCCGCATCTTTAACATCGATGATCCTGTTTTGCCGGACTGGGTGGAAGACAAGAAGCTTTCCGCTGGCGGCTTTCCCTACGACAAAAAGATGAACCGCGACGACTATGACAAGACGCTTGAGGCGTTGCAAGTCGAGCTGGTGAAGGTTCAGTTCTGGCTTCAGGCAACCGGCAAGCGCGTCATGTCTGTTTTCGAGGGCCGCGATGCTGCCGGAAAAGGCGGGGCGATTTCGGTCGTAACGCAATATCTCAACCCCCGCGCCGCCCGCGTCGTGGCGTTGACGAAACCGACGGAAACCGAACGCGGCCAATGGTATTTCCAGCGCTACATTTCGCATTTCCCAACGGCGGGCGAGTTCGTGCTGTTCGACCGTTCCTGGTACAACCGCGCCGGTGTCGAACCCGTTATGGGGTTCTGCACGCCGGAGGAACACAAGCGTTTTCTGAAAGAAACACCGCGCCTTGAAAAGATGGTGGTGCATGAAGGCACCTATCTGTTCAAATTCTGGCTGGACACCGGCCGGGAAACCCAGATCGACCGCTTTCACGACCGGCGGCACAGCCTGCTGAAATCGTGGAAACTTTCCGACATGGACATTGCTGCCCTGACCAAGTGGGACGACTACACCGCCATGCGTGACCTGATGCTGGAAAAAACCCACATCGACGACGCACCGTGGACGGTGGTGCGGGCCAATGACAAACGCCGGGCGCGCATCAACCTCATCAAGCACATTTTGAAATCGCTGGATTATGACGGCAAGGACAAGAAGGTGATTGGTGACGTTGATGACAAGATTTTGGGGTTTGGGCCGGATTTTTTGAAGTAGCAGGAGTTATGGCCAGCAAACGTTCTCGAGAGTTTATTGTATCCGAAAACGTCTCCCAAATCTCCGGCACCTCGGACTTGATCCGGGGTCCAGCATGATCAAGTCCTTGATCATGAAAGACTCCTTCGACCGCGCAGACGCGCGGTCACTGGATGCCGGGTCAAGCCCGGCATGACGGTGGAACGTGGTGAGTACGCTCGTCCACCCTCACCTTCCGGTTCCCTCACTCTCCCGGCAAAATCCGCGCAGAATAGAGATTAACCGGGCGGCCACTGCCATCGATATCGCTGTTGATGAGAATGCGGCCAGGGCTGTTGGGTGCCAGCGTGCGGTTGAAGGTGACGTTGATCAACATATCCGCCCGTTCCGGCGTTGCCGTAAACCGATGGCGTGAGCAATTGCCGAGGCTGCCGAAATCGCAACTGATGGAAAGCTGGGTCTGCCGGTCGCTGGATGATTGCAGGGTCACGGCGATGGTCGAGGATTTGCCAGCCATTTCGCGCAGGACATCAGCGGGAACGGTAATCGCAATATTACCTGCGTCATCCGCGCTGCGGGAGGTGAGACGAACTGCTTTTCCGGCAGGGGTCGCAATCCCTTCCAAACCGGCGGAGGAGCCGGCCTTGAGAGCCGCGCTGCCGCTCTCGGCATTGAAGATTTCTTCCCATGCATCGGAAAAGCCGCGACCCGCCTCAAGACTTGGTTGTGGCTTTGCTTCCGCCCCGGTGAAATCTTCCGATTGCACTTCCGGTGGCGGGTTTGGCACGCCGGTATCGCGCTGCTCCGGCGTCAAAAGCAGACCGGAACTATACACCCACCACGCGCCAAAGCCGATAAATGCCAGCAGCGTGAAATAAATGAAAAGTCGGGCGACAAGCCCTTTCTTGCGACGCGCCTTTGCGGCTCGTTCCGGCGTGAAAGCAAGCGATGCGGCATCGGCGCCGCCAATCGGTCTTGGAGCAACGGTTTCAGGCCCACGGTCTGCGCGAAAATCACCGTTATCCTGAGCAGGCGCGGATGCATCCTGTGTGTCACCGCGCACCTCCGCATCCACGGAGAAATCGTCGTCATCCCGCGTCGCAGAAACACTCGGTGTCACCGGCCGCGTGGGCGGCGGCGGAGCGGTCGTTCTTGAAGCCTCACGGCGAACGTGATCCTGCACGACATCCAGAAGGCGGTTTCGCTCTTCACCCTCGATGGCGTGAATAAGCGCCTCCAGCCGCTGGCGCTGCTGCGCCACGACATTGGGATCATCGACACCCTGCTTGCGCAAACCCGCTTCCAGCGCCTGGCGCGAAGACTGGTAAATGCGTGCACGAACCTCGGCGCTTGATCGGTCCGATTTATCGAGGGCATTTCTGATTGCCGTTTCCAGTCCGCTCACTACCGGTCCTTATTCTTTGCCATGCAAAAAGGTTTTGGGCATTACGCCATGCTCATTTACGATTCGGTAACGACAAGCACGACCAACCGCAAGGGAAGTCTTGCGCAAATGTCGGAATGGCTTGGGGAAAACATCCATAATATAGCCCGAAGGACATGGCGAGAAACCGCAAAACTCTGCTCTTTTCGCTTTCCATATCAAAGCGGCTTCGCTACATCTTACGTGCGCGTAAACGTCACTCATGGGAGGAAACATGCTGCCGTCCGTACTCAGGGACAATCTTCGACTGCCGGTGGTCGCATCCCCGCTGTTCATCATTTCTCACCCGGAACTGACACTGGCGCAGTGTAAAGCTGGCGTCGTGGGTTCATTTCCAGCGCTGAATGCACGCCCGGAAAGCCAGCTGGATGAATGGCTGGCGATGTTGACGGAAGACCTTGCTGCCCACAATGCGGCCAACCCCGAGCGCCCGGCAGCACCCTTTGCCGTCAACCAGATCGTCCATACTTCCAACAAGCGGCTGGAGCATGATCTCGGCCTTTGCGTCAAATATAAAGTACCAATTGTCATCTCGTCGCTCGGCGCCGTGCCGGAGGTGAATGCCGCAATCCATTCTTATGGCGGCATCGTGTTGCATGACATCATCAACAACCGCCACGCCAATTCCGCTATTCGCAAAGGCGCAGACGGGCTGATTGCCGTCGCCACGGGTGCAGGCGGCCATGCTGGCACGCTCTCACCCTTCGCGCTGGTGCAGGAAATTCGCGAATGGTTTGACGGCCCGCTGCTTCTGGCCGGTGCGATTGCCAATGGCGGCGCAATCCTTGCCGCTCAAGCGATGGGCGCGGACATGGCCTATATCGGCTCTCCCTTCATCGCCACGAAAGAAGCGCGGGCAACCGATGCCTACAAACAAGCCATCGTGGACGCCCAAGCCGGCGACATCATCTATTCCAACTATTTCACCGGCATTCACGGCAATTACATGAAAGCCTCGATCATCGCCGCGGGTCTCGACCCGGAGAACCTGCCAGAAGCCGATCCATCCAAAATGGATTTCGCAGCCGCCGCCACCGGCGCAAAAGCCTGGAAGGATATTTGGGGTGCAGGCCAAGGCGTGGGCGCGGTGAAGGCAGTCGAGCCTGTATCGGCACTCGTCGACCGCCTCGCGTCGGAATATACCGTAGCCAAGGCCAAGCTCTGCGCGTGACGGCCAAGGCGGGCGTGAAAACGGTGATGGATTTTTTGTCAAAGCCAAACTCAAGACTTGAAATCCATCCCCATTGCCTGTATCAGCCCGCCATAACGCCGCGCCGACTTACATCCGCGCTTGGCAAGCCGCTTTAGCTCAGGTGGTAGAGCACATCATTCGTAATGATGGGGTCACAGGTTCGAGTCCTGTAAGCGGCACCAGTTTTCCATATGCTTGACAGAACCAACACATATGAAACCACGCGAATTTCTCCGCGAATGGAATACTTGGTCGCTCATTTAAAACCACAGAGGATGAGATGTGTAACGCAGTGATCGATGGCAATCTTGGGTATAGCCGGCCCGACGAGTTGATAAAACTCGTCGGAATAGATAACCTGGTGTGGCAAGACAAAAACCCTTTTTCACGCTGGCCTGTTGATCAAGATTGGCGTCGAATGGATTTGTGCCTTTGCCCTGTCAATCTTTCAAAAACTTTGGGGCGCGCCGGATTAAAGTTCCGAAAAGGGGACCACACCAAAGGTGAAGACCCTATGGAGTATTTCATTATCCGGGACATCTGACTGACGCTCAATACCACAAGCAATTATTGCTGCGGCTGCACGGTCCGCGGGATCAATGATCCATCTTGCGTTTGTGGAGCAAACTGATTGTTTTTATTCAGCAATGTGATGCTGAGAACGATGCCGATCAGCACGCATAGGAGCGCCACGAAAATCAGGCCTGCTTTGTCTATTGGCTTTCTCATGTGACGCAACCATAGACTTGAATGTGGAGATGGTGGGGCGGAGCACACATTTCTTTACGGCGGGACATATTTGGTTATCAAACAGTTACGGCACCCGCGATGGAGTGCCGTAACTGTTTTGACCATGTTGGTGCGCGTTCGCGTTAGATGATGCCGCCGCTGCCGCCTTTGGATGCGGGGCGTTCGCCTGCGACTTTCGCGCGGTAACCGCTGGCGCGGTAGGTCGCTACAGGATCGATGGCACCGCCTGCGCGTTTGCGGGCTTCGGCCAGAATGGGCTCCACATCGGTGCGATAGGCGCGTTTTAGCGTATCGGATGCCATCAGCGCATCATTGTCCTGCTGGAAACCATCCAGCGCTTTGCGGTCCACGAGCAGCGCCTGCGCATAGGCGCGGCGGATTTCGTTGGCGCTGGAGATCAGGCTTTCAATCGGGTCCGTCACATTGTGCGACTGATCGATCATGTGGGCTGGATGGAAGGCTTTGACGCCGCGATATTCAGCATCCACCAACTCGTTGAACACGAGGAACAGACGGTAAGGATCGATGGAGCCTGCATCCAGATCGTCATCGCCGTATTTGCTGTCATTGAAGTGGAAGCCGCCGAGTTTGCCGAACTGAATGAGGCGGGCGACGATCATTTCGATGTTGGTGTTTGGCGCGTGGTGGCCAAGATCGACGAGGCAGAAGGCTTTTTCACCCAGCGTATTGGCGATGAGATAGTTCGTGCCCCAATCCTGCACGACCGTGGAATAGAAGGCCGGTTCGTACATTTTATGTTCGGAGAACAGCCGCCAGTCATCCGGCAGAGCCTTATAAATCTCCGCCATTCCGGCCAGATAACGCTCGAAGCTTCTGGTGAAATTGCTCTGGCCGGGGAAATTCGAGCCATCGCCAACCCACACCGTCAGTGCCTTGGAGCCAAGGGCATTACCGATTTCGATACATTCGATGTTGTGGTCCACCGCCTGGCTGCGTGTTGCCGCATCGGCGTGGCTGAGAGAGCCGTATTTGTAAGAATGCTTTTGATCAGGCGCATCCGAAAACGTGTTGGAATTCATGGCATCGAAGCCGAGGCCCAGAGCATTGGCGTGAGCTTTCAGCTTTTTCGGATCTTCCTTGTCCCACGGAATATGCAGCGACACATTCGGCGTTGCCGAAGTCAACTGATTGATGACGGAGCAATCGTCCAGCTTGTCGAAAATGCCGCGCGGCTCTCCCGTGCCGGGAAAGCGGGCAAAGCGCGTACCGCCGGTGCCAACACCCCAGGAGGGAACGGCCACGAAAAATTTCGAGGCCTGCACTGTTATGGCTTCAATATCGATATTGCGGCGGGCCAGATTTGCGCCGAGCGCATCGTAGTCAGCGGCATGGGCGGTAGCGCGCTTCTCATTCTCGCGGGTTACGATATCTGCCGCAATTTTCAATTCCGTCATGTCTTCCTCCCTCTCCTTTTGCCAGCCGATTGAAACCAATTGCGCACTTCCCACGTTATGAGCGTGCAAACAAACAGATGGGGCATTCAATCGTGGACGTTATTCGTATTCTTCTTGCCATTTTCCTGCCGCCAGTCGGCGTGTTTCTGCAGGTCGGGCTTGGCCTTCAGTTCTGGCTAAACATTCTATTGACGCTGTGCGGTTACATCCCCGGCATTATTCACGCCATCTGGGTCATCCTGCGCAGATAAGGTTTTCACCCGCGATTAGCGGGTGAAACTCTGTGCGTTTCCGGCATCGACATTGATGATGTTACCAGTTGATTTTGCCGAAACATCCGAGGCGAGGAAGTAGATCGCCTCGGCAATGTCTTCCGGGAAGACATTCAGCTTCAGCATGGAACGCTTGCGGTAATGCTCCTCCAGATCATCGATTTCGATCTTGGAAGAAGCCGCACGCTGTTCGCGCCACTCGCCATTCCAGATTTTCGAACCGCGCAGAACCGCATCCGGGTTGACCGTGTTGACGCGAATACCGGCGTCTGCGCCCTCCAGTGCCAGGCAACGGGCCAGATGGATTTCCGCAGCCTTCGCCGTGCAATAGGCGGAAGCGTTGGGCGATGAGGCCAAGCCGTTTTTGGATGCCACGAAGACAACATTGCCACCCAGATTTTGACGGCGGAACAGGCGGAAGGCTTCTCGTGACACGAGAAAATAACCCGTCGCCAGAATATCGATGTTTTTGTTCCACATGGCCAGCGTTGTATCTTCCACCGGCGCGGACGAGGCGATGCCCGCATTGGACACCAGAATATCGACGCCACCAAACTCGACGCTCGCTTCCACAAAGGCAGACAGCACGGCATCTTCTTTCGTCACATCAAGCTTGACTGTGCGAACCGCATCGGCGCTGAAACGCTTCTCGAAATCGACTTTGGTGCTTTCCAGCGCGCTTTCATCGATATCCGCCAGCACAACGCAAGCACCTTCATTGGCCAATCGCTCCGCTGTCGCACGGCCAATACCGCCAGCGCCGCCGGTGATGAAGGCCACGCGGCCCGCAAGGCTTTTCGGCTTTGGCATACGCTGAAGTTTTGCCTCTTCCAGCAACCAATATTCGATATCGAAAGCTTCCTGTTCCGGCAGGCCCTGATATTCGGACACGGTGGATGCACCGCGCATGACGTTGATGGCGTTGACGTAAAACTCACCGGCAATGCGCGCCGTTGCCTTGTCCTTGGCGAAGGACAGCAGGCCGACGCCGGGAATGAGAAAAATCACCGGGTTCGGATCGCGGATTTTTGGTGAATTGTCGTGCTTGCAGGTTTCGTAATAGCGGGTGTAATCGGCGCGGTAATCTTCCAGCGCCTTGTCCAGACCGGCCACGACAGCATCGACATCCGGCTTTGCCGTGTCGAGATCGAGGATCAGCGGGCGGATTTTGGTGCGCAGGAAGTGGTCTGGGCAGGATGTGCCGAGAGCGCCCAGCGGCTTCAACTCCTTGGAATTGACGAATTCCAGCACCGCATCCTGATCATCGAAATGACCGAGTTTGCGTTCCGCACGACCGATGCGGCCACGGATTTCCGGCATCAGGCGGGCGGCAATGGTGCGGCGTTCTTCAACGCTCAGGCTCTTGGCAACGGCACCGCCGAAAATCGTCTTGCCTTGGGTTTCCGCGGCAAACCACTCAATGGCCTTGTTGATGATATCCAGCGTCAGCTCGTAGCAGGCCTTTGCATCATTATCCCACGTAAACAGGCCGTGGCTTTCCAGCACGACGCCCTTGGAATTCGGGTTTGCCTTGACGAAAGCTTCCAGATCCAGACCCAACTGGAAACCGGGGCGGCGCCATGGCAGCCAGCCGATATCGGCACCGAAAATCTTCTGAGTCAGTTCCTTGGAGTTCTTGGAGGCCGCGATGGCGATGATCGCATCCGGGTGCATGTGATCGACATGCGCGAACGGCACAAAACCATGCAGCGGCGTATCGATGGAGGCCGCGCGCGGATTGAGATTGTATGTGCAATGGGGAAGGAAACCGACCATGCGGTCTTCGTCTTCCACACCCTTATAGATGCCCTTCAGGGCTTCCAGCTTATCGAGATAGAGCGTCGAAAACCCGTCAAGCTTGATGGTGCCGACATCGCCACCGGAACCTTTGACCCACATGACGCGAACTTTTTCGCCCGTCAGCGGATCGGTTTCCAGAACTTTCGCGGAGGTGTTGCCGCCACCGTAATTGGTGATGCGCTTGTCCGCACCCAAGAGGTTGGAGCGATACAGCAGCTTGCCGGGTTCATCCAGCTTGGCCGCATAGGCATCATCCCAGCGATTATCGAGAAGGCGGGTTTTGCCCGTCATGACGTTTCCTCCCATTACTTAACTATCGTGCGCTTCACTCGCGGGCCGCAATGCTGACCCGCCTCCCATTGCACGCAGGTATCGCGCATTCAAAAGCGCAATGTCAATCATAAACGATCATAAATTTTCATTGTGCGCCGCAACATAGAATAATTTGATCGTTCTTGATTGACATTGTAAAGAGTTTACGAATAATTGCGATCAGGAGGACACCATGCACGAACGCGAACGCCATCGCATAATCTTGAGCGCGATACAGGAAAAACCTGTGGTGACGGTGCAGGATATTGCCGAACTGACGGATGCGTCCGAAGCGACAATCCGCCGGGATATCGCGTCTTTGCATGTGCAGGGAAAGTTGCGCCGTGTGCGTGGCGGGGCAGAAGCTGTCCACCCTCCGCAGCTCGGCAATCTGGCCGCACGGCCTTTCCGCGTATCCGAATCGGTCAATATCGATAAGAAACGCGCAATCGCGCGCAAAGCCGTTGATCTCTGTGAGGATGGTGACGCCATTATCCTCAATGGCGGCACCACGACGTTTCAGATGGTGCATTACATGGCCGCCCGCCGTTTGCAGGTCATGACCAATTCTTTCGCCATTGCCGAACATCTGGTCAAACATTCCAAGTGCAATGTCAGCGTTCCCGGCGGCGCGATCTATCGCGACCAGAGCCTGATCCTGTCGCCGTTCGAAAATGATGCGATCCGCAATTTTTATGCGCGCCGCATTTTTCTGGGCGCACAGGGCATCGGTGCACTCGGCATCATGGAATCGGACGCAATGGTCATCCAGAGCGAACAGAAGCTGATGCGCCAAGCCGAAGAGCTGATCGTGATGGTCGATTCCTCGAAGTTCCGCAAACGCTCCAGCCTTATTTTATGCCCACTGGAAAACGTCACCACCATCATCACCGATGAGGGGATTTCAGATGAGGCGGCCCGCATGGTGGAAAATGCAGGCGTTCAATTATTGATTGCCGGTGCCGTGGCTGCGCAAACGCAGCGACCGCCGGATGGGGAGAGTTCCGCTTCGGTTGCTTGAGGAGCACCGCAGGGGAAAATAATGTTCATAACGGGAGGAAAAGGGACATGAAACTTACACGCAGAAAACTCAGCCAGGCTTTGGCACTCAGCGTTGCAATCGGCGTTGCCGGTTTTGGCGGCGTGGCACAGGCGAAAGACATCAAGATCGCGCTCGTCGTCAAGTCGCTCGGCAATGGCTTCTTTGAAGCCGCCAACAAGGGCGCGCAGGAAGCGGCCAAGGAACTCGGCGGCGTCGAGATCATCTACACCGGCCCGACCAGCACCACGGCGGAAGGCCAGATCGAAGTCATCAACTCGCTGATCGCGCAGGGCGTGGATGCCATCGCCATCTCCGCCAACGACCCGGATGCCGTTGTTCCAGCGCTGAAAAAAGCTGCACAGCGCGGCATAAAGGTTATTTCCTGGGACAGTGGCGTTGCACCGGCAGGCCGCATTCTTCAGCTCAACCCATCGTCCAACGCGCTGATCGGCAAGATGTGCCTGCAACTCGCCGCAGCGCATCTGGACGGCGGCAAGGGTGATTTTGCAATCCTCTCTGCCACCACCACTTCCACGAACCAGAATATCTGGATCGACGAGATGAAAAAGCAGCTGAAGGATTTCCCCGGTCTCAATCTCGTTACCACCGTTTATGGGGATGACTTGGCCGACAAGAGCTACCGTGAAGCACAGGGCCTGTTGACCTCGCAGCCAAACGTCAAGGTCATCGTAGCCCCGACCACCGTTGGTGTGCTGGCGGCGTCTCAGGCGGTGAAGGATGCGGGCAAGATCGGCAAGGTTTTTGTCACCGGCCTTGGCCTTCCCTCTGAAATGGCGGGTGCCATCAAGTCCGGTGCGACAAAGGAATTCGCCATCTGGAACCCGATCGACCTCGGCTACTCCGCAACCCAGATCGCCTATCGTTTGGTAAAGGGTGAAACCGACGGCAAGCCGGGTTCGGACATTGCGGCGGGCCGCATGGGCAAGATCAAGGTCGGTGAAAACAGCGAAGCGGCCATGGCCGATCCGTTTGTTTATGACGCGAAGAACATCGATCAGTTCTCGAAGATTTTCTGATCTGACGGTTCTCCCGGCGGCATCGTTCTTTTGAAGACCGTCGCCGGGAGCCCTTCGCCTTAAACCACACACTCGACGTCATCCTCGGGCTTGTCCCGAGGATCTGCGACGTATCGGATTATTCAACGTGAGTAGATCCTCGGGACAAGCCCGAGGATGACGTCGAGTGTGTGGTGTTCTTCTTGCTCAATCACGAGCGCTCAGGTTCGCAGTAAATGACGATGGCTGTAGAAAAAATGACCGACGCGGTAGCGCCTCACGCACAGGTATTGGCGAGCTCCACGCCCATTCTCGAAATGCGCGGCATCAGCCAGATATTCCCCGGTGTCAAAGCGCTGGATGGCGTCAACATCCGCCTTTATGCCGGCAAAGTCACGGCCTTGATCGGCGAAAACGGTGCTGGCAAATCCACGCTCGTCAAAATCCTCACCGGCATTTACCGCCCCAACGAGGGCGAAATTCTGCTGGATGATCAGCCGGTCCATTTCCACAGCGCACAGGATGCCATCGACGCGGGCGTCACCGCCATTCATCAGGAAACCGTGCTGTTCGATGAGTTATCGGTGGGCGAAAACATATTCCTCGGCCATGCGCCAAAAGGTCGTTTCGGACTGATCGACTGGAAAACCATCAACGAAAAATCCCGCGCCCTGCTGGAGCGGCTGGAAAGCAAGATCGACCCGACGATCCGCCTTAAAGACCTGTCGATTGCACAGCGGCATCTGGTGGCCATTGCCCGTGCGCTGTCTGTGGAGGCACGCATCGTCATTATGGATGAGCCGACAGCTGCGCTTTCGCGCAAGGAAATCGACGATCTATTCCGCATTGTCGAAAACCTGAAACGTCAAGGCAAAGCCATCCTCTTCATCAGCCACAAGTTCGATGAAGTTTATGAAATTGCCGAAAACTACGCCGTTTTCCGGGACGGAAAAATGGTCGGTTCCGGAGAGCTTGCGCAAACGCCGCAGGATGAGATCGTGCGCCTGATGGTCGGTCGCGATGTGAAGGACGCCTTCCCCAAACAGGCAGTCAACATCGGCAGCACCGTTCTTTCCGTGCAGAAATATTGCCACGACACCGAGTTCCGCGACATTTCCTTTGATCTGCGCAAGGGCGAAATTCTCGGCCTTTACGGCCTGATTGGTGCGGGACGTTCCGAGCTTTGCCAGTCGCTGTTCGGCATTACCCGCCCGGCCTCCGGTGCGCTAACGCTGAATGGTCAGCCGCTCACCATTCGCTCCCCGGAAGATGCGATCCGCGCCGGTATCGTTTATGTGCCGGAAGAGCGCGGACGGCATGGGCTGGCGCTGGACATGCCGATTTACCAGAACATGTCGCTGCCGTCGCTGGCGCGCACCTCCCGCAAGGGCTTTCTGACTGCGGCCAATGAATTCGCGCTTGCCCGCAAATATGCCTCTCGGCTTGATCTTCGCGCCGCCGCCCTTTCCGTTCCGGTCGGCACGCTGTCCGGTGGCAATCAGCAGAAGGTGGTCATTGGCAAGTGGCTGGCGACACAGCCCAAGGTCATCATTCTGGATGAACCGACAAAGGGCATCGATATCGGCTCCAAAGCTGCCGTCCACGGTTTCATCAGCGAACTGGCGGCAGAGGGGCTTTCCATCATCATGATTTCATCCGAGCTGCCGGAAATTCTCGGCATGTCCGACCGCGCCATCGTCATGCGCGAAGGGCTGATGGCCGGGGAATTTGCCCGGGCCGATTTTTCACCGGAAAAGCTGGTGCGAGCAGCCACGGGTAATGCTTAAAAAGGGCCAGACCATGCAACGTTTTCTCAAAAATCGCGAAGTGCTGCTGGCAGGCATTATCGTGCTGATGATCGCCGGGTTTTCGCTGCGCGCACCCGGTTTCGAAAAGCCGGGTAATCTGGTCAATATCTTCAATGATACGTCGATCCTCATCATTCTGGCGCTCGGCCAGATGGCGGTGATCCTGACGAAATCCATCGATCTTTCCGTCGCCGCCAATCTTGCCTTCACCGGCATGGCCGTGGCCATGACCAATGCCGCCCTTCCGGGTGTCCCCCTGCCCCTGCTGGTCATCATGGCGGTGGCTATCGGCGCGTTTCTCGGTTCCATCAACGGCGTTCTCGTCTGGTGGCTGCGCATTCCGCCGATTGTCGTGACATTGGGTACACTCACTATTTACCGCGGCATGGCCTTCGTTCTGTCGGGCGGAAGCTGGGTCAACGCGCACCAGATGTCACCAACATTCCTGAATGTGCCTCGTACGCCAATCCTTGGAGTGCCTGCACTCTCATGGGTCGCGATCATCATCGTGGCAGGCGCATGGCTGGTGCTGAGCAGAACGTCATTCGGGCGCTCGGCCTATGCTTCCGGCGGCAATCCTGGCGCCGCCGTTTATGCCGGCATTGATGTGGGTCGCACGAGGTTTCTGGCCTTCGTGCTGTCTGGCGCACTGGCGGGTCTTGCCAGCTATCTCTGGGTATCGCGTTACGCCGTGGCCTATGTGGATATCGCTTCCGGTTTCGAACTGGACAGCGTTGCGGCCAATGTCATCGGCGGCATTTCCATCGCGGGCGGCATCGGCTCGGTCGCGGGTGCCGTGCTTGGCGCGCTGTTCCTCGGCGTTATCAAAAACGCCCTGCCCGTCATCGGCATTTCGCCCTTCGCGCAGATGGCGATTTCCGGCATCGTCATCGTTCTGGCCGTGGTCTTCAACGCCCGCGCCGAAGCCAAGAAGGGCCGCATCATCCTGCGTGACAGGGCGGCAACCGATATCGCCAAGGAGGTCTCTGCATGAGCATGACCGCACCGGACACCACAACACCGCGCGTCATTCCCGATAAGCTCGGCACGCCGTTCAAACGCATCATGGCAAGCTGGGAAGTACTGCTTCTAGGCGTTGCGATCCTCATCTTCATCGCCAACTCGCTTGCCTCGCCCTATTTCCTCGATGCCTATAACCTCTCGGACGCCACCTTCAATTTCACCGAAAAAGCCCTGATCGCCTTCGCCATGGCACTTCTGATCATTGCCGGTGAAATCGATCTTTCGGTCGCCGCCATCATCGCGCTGGCCTCGACGGCCATGGGGTATGCAGTGCAGATGGGCGTTGGCACGCCGGGCCTCGTTGCGATAGGCATCGGCACCGGCCTTGCCTGCGGCGCGTTCAACGGCTTTCTGGTGGCAGGGCTAAAGCTGCCTTCCATTGTCGTCACGATCGGCACCATGAGCCTGTTTCGTGGCATTTCCTATCTGGTTTTGGGCGATCAGGCGTTTGGCAAATACCCCGAAGACTTCGCCTATTTCGGCCAGGGTTATGTGTTCTGGGTCATCTCGTTTGAATTTGTCTTGTTCGTCGTGATGGCGGTGATTTTCGCCATCCTGCTGCACGCGACAAACTTCGGCCGCCAGGTCTTCGTCATCGGCACCAATCCGTTTGCCGCACGCTTTTCCGGCATTCCGGTGGAGAAGGTGAAGTTCATCCTCTTCCTGCTAACCGGCTTGATGAGCGGTATCGCCGCCGTCTGCCTCACCTCGCGCCTCGGCTCCACCCGCCCTTCCATCGCCCAAGGCTGGGAGCTGGAAGTGGTGACGATGGTGGTGTTGGGTGGTGTGTCGATCCTCGGTGGCTCCGGCACCATCGGGGGTGTGGTCATCGCGGCCTTTGTCATGGGCCTCGTCACCTTCGGCTTGGGCCTGCTCAACGTACCCGGCATCGTCATGTCGATCTTCGTCGGCCTGTTGCTGATCGTGACGATTGCCATCCCAATCGTCGTTCGCCGTCTTCGCCTTATGAGGTCTTGAGCTATGTCAGAGTTCGAAAAACACGCTTTCAAAATGAAGCTCTTTCCCGGCAAACAGGCTGAGTACCAGAAGCGCCATGATGACATCTGGCCGGAACTTGTAGAGCTTCTGCACGAGGCTGGCGTTAGCGATTATTCCATTCATCTGGACTCGGAAACCAACATCCTCTTCGGCGTTTTGACCCGCCCGAAGAACCATGGCATGGCATCGCTGCCCGATCATCCGGTGATGAAAAGATGGTGGGCGCATATGGCGGATATCATGGAAAGCAACCCGGATAATTCCCCGGTTGTACGTAACCTCGTGACGCTGTTTCATCTGCCATGAGCGCAGCCATCCGCAATATCGCCGTCATCGATATCGGCAAAACCCATGCAAAACTGATCGTGGTGGATGGTGAGACCGGCGAGGAAATCGCCTCTCGAAAAATTGCCAACAGGGTTTTGAGCGGGCCACCCTACCCGCATTACGACATCGAAACGCTCTGGAATTTTATGATCGAAGGGTTGGCGGCGTTTCACGCCCAGCCGGGATATCAGGCGATTTCCATCACCACCCATGGCGCGAGTGCCGTGCTGTTGAATGCAACAGGTGAGCTTGCCCTGCCGGTTCTGGATTATGAACACAGCTATCCAGACGACATTCAAAGGGCCTATGCCGCGCTGCGCCCGCCCTTTGCGGAAACCTTCTCCCCCGCGCTGTCCATGGGGCTGAATGTCGGCGCGCAGTTGCATTATCAGAAAATGGCCTTTGCCGATGCGTTCGGCTCTGTGACCGATATTCTGACCTATCCGCAATATTGGGCCTATCGCCTGACTGGCGTAAAAGCCAATGAATCGACGTCGCTGGGTTGCCACACCGATCTCTGGCAACCGGGCAAAGCCACTTTTTCCAGCCTGCCGGAAACGCTCGGCATCGCCGATCTTTTCCCGCCCGTGCGTTCCGCTTTCGATGCGTTGGGGCCGGTGCTTCCGGAAATCGCAGGCAGGATTGGCATTGCCGGCGATATGCCAGTCTATTGCGGGCTGCACGATTCCAACGCCTCGCTTCTGCCGCATCTGATGGTGCGCAAAGGGCCTTTCTCTGTCGTTTCGACGGGAACATGGGTTATTTGTTTTGGTGTCGGTGCGCCGCTCGAAAAGCTGGACCCGGCACGCGATACGCTCGTCAATGTCGATGCTTTCGGAAAACCCGTGCCTTCGGCCCGCTTCATGGGCGGGCGGGAATTCGAGATGCTGACCGCAGGCCTAACGCCGCTTACACAATCTGAACTCAACGCGGCGCGGCAAAGTGTTCTGGCTGGGAATATTCTCTATCTGCCAAATGCGGTGGAGGGTTCAGGGCCATTTCCGGGTCGCAAAGGTCGGTGGCTGCATGAGCCGCGCAGCGACGCGGAGCGTTATGTCGCCGCATCCTTCTACGCGGCGATGATGACCGCGACTTGCCTTGACCTTGTCGGCCATGCGGAAACGACCATCGTGGAAGGACCGTTTGGGGGGAATGTGCATTTCACGCAAGCGCTGGCTGGGATTACCGGTGGGCACGTCTTGGTGACGGATGGCAATAGCCCATCGGGCACTGCGCTTGGGGCTGCATTGCTGGCAACGCGCCACGCGCCCAGACAGTCCTATCACCCATCGCAGCCGCTTGAGGGTATTTCAGAGTATTATCGGACGTGGCGTGAACTTACGCAACGGCCCGTGTGATCCAGAACCCGCCAACGGAGGCAACGCCGGTCAGCGCCGTTCCCCAGACGATGTCGACAAGACACATCCGCAATGACCAGCCTTTCAACGTGGAAAGGTTGGTCATCTCATAGGTGCCATAAGCAATAAAACCGAGGACCGCGCCGGAAAGCAGCGCCGTGTGCCAGCCGCCGCCATTCAGCGCGGGCATAACAGCGAAATAG
This sequence comes from Agrobacterium sp. rho-13.3, assembly GCF_033957765.2. NCBI lineage: Bacteria > Pseudomonadati > Pseudomonadota > Alphaproteobacteria > Hyphomicrobiales > Rhizobiaceae > Agrobacterium > Agrobacterium sp. rho-13.3. The sequence goes on along the minus strand of NZ_CP192774.1, from coordinate 90,429 downwards.
ACGATGCCGGCGATGTAAAAGAGATAGAACACACCGGCAGCAGTGAGGTTGGGCTTCGGCAGCAAAAGCGGCCCAATCTCGCGTTTGTAGAAACCGGATGCTTTCGAAAGCCAGACGAAATCCAGTCCGAAGAAAACGATGGCCGTGCCGATGTAGGCGACTAGAAATTCCATCGTTCAACTTTCCTTAAATACCCAAAACCGGCTGCACCAGACGAACGAGCCAGCTTTTGAATTTCAGCGGCGCGTCGGTCACGGCAAGGCAGATGCAATCTTCGCCTTCACCCGCAATCGGCTGATGCGTCAAATCCTCGTCTGCCTCTTCGAAATCGCCACGGCGAAAGACGTCTTCTCCATCGCGGAAATAGCCGGAAAGAACGACCGTCAGTTCCCGTCCGCCATGGGTATGTTCCGGCACCGGTTTTCCAGCCGGGATGCGCAGCAACCGGACATTCGCTTCGCCATCGCCGGTGCGAATGGGGAAATGATAGGCACCGGGACCAAGCGGCTTCCATTTCAAGGCGTCCACATCCCCGCCCGCATAAGAGCGAAGAGGTTCCGGCAGCACGGCGGGTCTCGTCTGGTCTTGCGTACCGTTCACTGAGGCATGGTCTGGACGGGCCTGCAACAGCGCCCGCATCTTCTGCCACTCGTCATCAGATGCCGGTTGCGTCGGTTCGATATCGTCCAGCAGCGCGCCGCCCGTCATTTCAAATGCAGCAAGCCGCTGGCGGCTTTCAGGACACAGGGCCAGATGGGTGGATACTGCAAGGCTCCAGCTTTCGCCGAGACTTCCGGATGCGTAGTCCATCAGCAATTCATCACTAACGTGGTGCCGTACACTCATGTGCGTGACTCCAAGGCTGCGCGCAGCTTGGCAAAGGCAAGCCGGATGCGCGATTTGACCGTGCCGATGGGCAGACCCAACTGCTCGGCAATGGCACTGTGAGAAACCTCATCAAAAAACGAGCGTTTCAGAAGATCGAGCTGCTCTTTTGGCAGAAGCGCCAGCGCCCGGTGCAGACGCTCCGCATCCTGCACCTCTTCCATCTGAACATCAGCGGCAGGGGCATCATCCGGCACGAAGGCGGGGTCGTTGATGTCGAATTCGGGGCGCTTGTCCCTGCGGTGGGCGTCTATTCTCAGATTTCTGGCTATTCTGAATATCCACGCCGAGACATTGCCTCGCGCCGGATCAAACAGGGCGGCCTTGTTCCAGACCGTCATCATGGTTTCTTGCATCAGTTCCTCAGCGGCCTGCGCATCACGCACCTGCCGTAACATATAAATCCGCACGCGTGGCCCGAAGTGACGGAAAATCACTTCAAACGCCTCGACGCTACGCTCTGTCGCAACTGCCTTGAGCAATCCCGGACACACGCTATCGATATTGTTCTTGACGGTATCATTCATGCGGATCGGCTTCACTCCGCTTCCAAACAGTTTCACCGCAACCGGATCGTTTCGGTTTCGGCTTATATACTGGCACGCAGGCGCGGCTATGGAAACGTTTATTGTCATGAAACGGATTACGCCAACCCTGCCCTTGTGGATCACTCCGAACAAAAAAATGCGATCCGAGCAATCCGTATGCCCGCCCCGTGCGTATTGTTTGTCATAAAGAAAATGGGACTGCATAATATGGATCTGACGACAGGGACCAACAAACGAGATGCAAAGCGTCGGATTGCCGTCATCGGTTCCGGCATCTCCGGTCTTTCGGCGGCTTGGTTGCTGGATAAATCCGCAGATGTGACCCTGTTTGAATCCGATAGCCGACTGGGCGGCCACGCCAATACGGTTTTCGTGGATCAACCCGGCAAGGCCGCCATTCCCGTCGATACTGGCTTCATCGTCTATAATGTGCGCAACTACCCCAACCTCGTCGCACTGTTCGAACATTTAGATGTGCCGACCGAAGCCTCGGACATGTCCTTTGCCGCTTCGTTGCAGGCGGGCCGTCTGGAATATTCCGGCTCCAGTCTCGGCGGCCTTTTCGGGCAAAAGTCGAACCTGTTTCGCCCACGCTTCTGGCGCATGGTGCGGGATGTGCTGCGGTTTTACAAACAGGCGCCTGCCTTGCTGAACGATGCTTCGTTGCATGGCATGAGCCTTGGCGACTATCTGGATAGGAACCGTTATTCGAAAAGCTTCATCGATGACCATCTGCTGCCGATGGGCGCGGCGATCTGGTCCACGACCGCAGCCGATATGCGTGCTTATCCTCTGCAAGCATTCATCCGGTTTTTTGTCAATCACGGCCTCGTTCAGCTTTCGGATCGCCCCCAATGGCGGACGGTGAAGCGCGGAAGCCGTGAATATATCTCTCGCCTGATTGCGGAGTTTAAAGGCACCATCGTTCTGGATAGCCAGATTGCCGGCATTCAACGCAGCGACGAAGGCGTGAAGGTGCTGGATCGATACGGCCATCTTTCGGTTTTTGACGATGTGGTCATCGCCACCCATGCCGATCAGGCTTTGGCGCTGCTGGCGGATGCGGATGCAGACGAACGTTCGTTGCTGGGTGCCTTCGAATATACCCGAAACGCCGCCGTTCTGCACTCCGACGAAACATTGATGCCGAAGCGCCGTAATGTCTGGTCCAGCTGGAATTATCTGAGCGAGCCCAATTCCGATGGCACGGAACAGTTATGCCTGACCTATTGGATGAACAAGCTGCAAAACATCGATGAGGCGACCCCGCTGTTCGTCACACTCAACCCGTCCCGCGCCATCGATCCCGCCAAGCTGATCCGGGCCTTCGATTATGCGCACCCGCTGTTCAACACCAAGGCGCTGGAGGCGCAAAAGCTGTTGTGGAGCCTGCAAGGCCGGCGCAACACATGGTTCTGCGGCGCGCATTTCGGCAGCGGCTTCCATGAGGATGGCATTCAATCGGGCCTCGCCGTGGCCGAAGCCCTGGGCGGCGTGAAACGTCCATGGACAGTGGAAAACGAGTCCGGGCGGATTTTCCTGAACCCGGAAACGGTGCTGGCACCATGACCCTTCGCTCCGCCATCTACGCCGGTCACGTCGTGCATGCGCGCCACCGCCCTCGTGCGCATAAAATGCGCTATCGGGTTTTTTCGCTTCTGCTCGATCTGGATGAATTGCCACTGCTGGATAAGGGCTTGCGCCTGTTCGGCCATAACCGCCGCGCCGTGTTCAGCTTCCGTGACAGTGACCATGGCGCAGGCGAAACAGGCGGTTTGAAGCGCTGGGTGGGACAGCATTTGGCGGATGCGGGCGTGGCCGTGTCGGACGGCAGCTTGCGCGTCGATATGCTGTGTTATCCGCGCATGTTCGGTTATGTCTTCAATCCGCTGACCGTCTATTTTTGTTATGACCAAAATCAGCTCGTCGCCATTCTCTACGAAGTGCGCAACACCTTTCACGAGCGCCACACCTATATCATCCCAACAGATGCAGAGCAGACCGGAACGGTGCGGCATTCCTGCGCCAAGGAGATGTATGTCTCGCCTTTCGTGCCGATGGAATGCACCTATGATTTTCGCATCCTGCCGCCCAGCGAAAAGGTTCTTGTCGCCATCAACGAGAGCGACGACCAAGGCGCATTGTTATTCGCGTCCTTCGCTGGCGAACGCCGCCCGCTGACAAGCGGCGCACTGCTGCGGGCACTGCTTTCCTATCCGCTGATGACGCTCAAAATCATGGGCGCGATCCATTGGGAAGCGCTGCTTCTTTGGGCAAAAGGCAATCCAATCTACCGACACAAACCCGCGAGCAATCGCATCGCCAGCTCTATCAACGTCAATGACGTTGCAGCGGGCGCACCAATGGGAGGAATGAAAAATGAGCCACGCTGAGCAGGAAACCATTCCCTTTCTCATGGAGGACGCCCCCCTCTGGCAACGTATGCTGTGCCGTCGCCTGACCAACATGCAACACGGGCGTCTGACTGTGTTATTTCCCGGCGGATATGAATATGTGGTGCACGGGCAATATCCCGGCCCGCATGGCGTCATTTCCCTGAACCGCGGCCGCGTTGTGCGCCGGTTGCTGATGGGCGGAAGCCTTGGTTTTGCGCAATCCTACATGGATGGAGATTGGGACACGCCTGATATTGCGACCCTGCTGGAAGTCGCCATTGCCAATGAGAAGAACTGGTCGTCCGTGTCCGAGCCGTCGCGCCTTTTCTCCGCCTTCGCCTATCTTCGTCACCGCCTGCGCCGCAATTCCAAATCCGGCAGCCGCCGCAACATTGCCTTCCACTATGATCTCGGCAACCGCTTTTATTCGGCGTGGCTTGACGAGACGATGACCTATTCTTCGGCTCTTTTCGAGCATCCGGGGCAAAGTCTGGCAGATGCGCAAAATGCCAAATACGACCGCATTGTCGAGCAGTTGCAGATTGGCGCTGATGACCACGTGCTGGAAATCGGCTGCGGTTGGGGCGGTTTTGCAGAATATGCGGCGGCCAAAACGGGATGTCGCATCACCGGCCTGACACTGTCACGCGAACAGGCGGATTTTGCCAAAGCCCGCCTTGCAAAAGCGGGTCTTGCAGACCGCACCGATATCAGGCTTGAAGACTACCGCGATTGTCAGGGCCATTATTCCAAGATCGTGTCCATTGAAATGTTCGAGGCTGTGGGTGAGGAAAATTGGCCCACCTATTTCCGCCGTGTGCGCGAACTGCTGGCGGCAGGCGGCGAAGCCATGGTGCAGGTCATCACCATCGATGAGGAGCGTTTTGACGAATATCGTCGTAACGCCGATTTTATCCAGACCTACATCTTTCCGGGCGGAATGCTGCCTTCCATTACCGCTTTTCGTGAGGCGGCAGCGACCGAAGGATTTGCCGTGCCGGATTTGCTTCGTTTTGGCAAGGATTACGACCACACATTGATGCTGTGGGACCGGGCCTTCATCAACAACTGGCACCGCATCGAGCCGCTTGGTTTCGATGAACGCTTCCGCAGAATGTGGCAATATTATCTGCACTATTGCGCGGCGGGTTTCAGAGCCGGCACGATCGACGTCGTGCAGTTCAAACTGAAAGCGGCTTGAGCGAAAGCTTTTGGGTCCGTCTGCGCAGAGCACAATCTGTTCGTGCACAACGAAAAAACCAATGACCATGGAACTTCGCGAAGACACTCACGTTAGCGTGAGTGTCTTATGTATCAAAGCCGGATGTTGTCGCAAACAAACTCAAGCTTCAGCTCGGCCCACAACGCGGAGAATAGTGTCATGAACCAGATTATCTACATCGTCGGCCTGGTCGTTATCGTGCTCGCCATCCTGTCTTTCTTCGGCTTCCGCTGAACGCGACATTGTGATTGTAAATTTCGGAAGTTGCGAATATTCTCTTTGATGGGAACCATGGCGACGGCTTGATCGTTGACATGGGCTATTAGGGAGGCGTCCGATGAAACCAACAATATGGACAGAGCCAGTCGAAGTGAGTTTCGACACAAATACCAGAAACGTCGTCTCCGGGCCTTTTGATGCCCTTGAGCTGCTGACTGACAATTGGCCGCATGTGCGTGGCCTGACGTTTGTGAGAGCACGAAGTGCGTGCCGTGCAGCGCTGGATGGACGCAAAACGCCCGAAGAAGCCCGCAGATGCTTCGAGGATGCGGTGTCAGAAGCGACGCGTGACAGTTCACATTAAAAAGTTTCAAGCGCCGTGCATCGAAAGAGGCATGGCGCTTTTGCTTGTCGTAATTGCGTACTTAACAGTACGGCATCATCTGTGAGTGCGCATAAAGAAACGGCCCCTTTCGGGGCCGTTCTTTTTAGGTTTTACATCCAATACGGCGGTACGCCATAGTGATCATAGACCTTCCGGTCATCGCGACCGAGATAGCTCTCGTCGTCGAGGTCCGAGAAACGTGGAGCGTTCTCAAGCTGCGCTTTCGTCAGGTCGATGCGGTAGCCATCGAGCTCCTCGTCGTAGCGGAGTTTCTCCCATGGCAGCGGGTAATAGTCATCACCGATGCCTAGGAAGCCGCCGAAGCTAAGGACAGCATAAGCAACCTTTCCACCGCGCTTTTCAAGAATTATGCGCTGGATGGAACCGATCTTTTTGCTATCGGCACCGTATACATTGGTGCCCTCTACTTTATCACTGGCGATAAAGCTTGGCGTATCCTTGACGTATGGATCCTGACCAGCTGTGGGTTCCTGATGTACCATAACATACTCCTCTTTGTTCGTATCAGTTATGGTTTATAAACCCCGCAACGCCGAAATCGTTCCGCGTTTTATTTCATCAATGCCAGTGGAGAGTTTCGATTTTTTCGCGAAACGCAAACCGAAGCAGGTGGCTTTCGACGACAGACTTGGCACGTCCGAGACTTTCTTCATCCGGTGCAGTCACGAAAATTTTGAGCGTGTCCGGCTCTGCATCCAGGCTGGCGGTTCCGAAATCGAAGGCGATTTCGCCGTGCGTTTCGGTATAGGTAACTTCTCTTTTATGGGCAAAATGTTTGAAAAGTTGCACGAGATATTTGCTCGCGCTTTCGGTCTTCAATTCAGACTTGGCTTCCAGCATGTCATCGCCTTTCTCTTATAATATGAATTTCATAATCATGATTATAGTGAGAGAACAAACTTGGCAAATGAACAAGCGGTAACAAAACTCCGCCCACCACCCGCAGCGGCAGCGCTCTGCTTTACGACTTTATTCGCCCGACGCGGGCGAGCAACATAACGGGTAAAATCCCAATCAGAACGATGGCGAGTGCGGCAATGGAGGCCTCCTCATAGGTTCCGCGCGCCGCTTCACCGTAAAGATGGGTGGAGAAGGTTTCGAAATTCAGCGGGCGAAGAAGCAAGGTTGCGGGCAGTTCCTTCACACAGTCCACGAAAACCAAGAGTGCCGCTGCCGCCATGGCCGCTTTGGACAAAGGCAGGTGCACCGCCCGAAATGTGGACGTGGACGTGCGCCCCAAAGTGCGCGACGCCTGATCGAACGAAACCGGAATTCGGCTCAGCCCCGCATCGATGCCGCCACCCGCAATGGTCAGGAACCGCACTGTGTAGGCAAAGATCAAAGCCGCGCCGCTGCCGATGAGCAGAAGACCCGTCGAAACGCCGAACCAGTGCTGCATGGTTTGATCGAGAAATCTGTCAAACCCGCCGAGTGCGATGAGAACACCAATAGCGATGACGGTTCCGGGCGCGGCGTAGCCGACGGTCGCGAGACGGAAGGACCAGAGAGATGTCTTGCCGGGAGAAAGCCGCATGGCATAAGCAACGATCAGCCCTGCGCACAGCGTTGCAAACGTCGCGATGCCCGCAAAAATGATGGTGTTGAGCGCTTCCGCGGCAAACCGGGACGACAGACCGCTGAACTGAAACCGCTTCCACGCCTCGACCACCAGATAGATGGCCGGGGCAATAAAGCCGACAACAATCGGCCCCGTCCCCAGCAGAAAGGCCGACCAGCCTCGCAAACCGTTGAGGCGCTGAGGTGACAGGACGTTGCTTTTCTGCGCCGAGACAGAGTAGCGCTGCCTGCGCCGCGCCCATCGCTCCATCGCCACCAGCGCGACCACCAGAAGCAACATACAAAGCGCAATCTGCGAAGCGCCCGGCAGGTCAGACTTCGTGACCCATGTGGTGTAGATCGAGACGGTCAACGTTCGAACGCCGAGGAATTCCGAGGCGCCGATATCGTTCAGCGCTTCCATCAACGCCAGACTGACACCGACCGCAATGGCCGGTCGAGCGAGAGGCACGGCAACCCGGAGGAAAAGAGAGCGCTGTGAGGTTCCCAGCATCCGCGCCGCTTCCAGCAGATTTCCGGCCTGCGTCATGAACATGGCCCGCACAGGAATGTAGACATAGGGATAAAGCACAAAACCGAGCAGAAAAATGCAGCCGGTCATGTTGCGGATATCGGGTAGGCGAAACTCTCGCGGGCTGGAATATCCAAGCACCCAGCGCACGGCACCCTGCACCGGCCCCAGCGGATGCATGATATCCAGATAAGCATAGGCGATGATGTAGGTCGGCATGGCCAGAGGAAGCAGCAAGGCCCATTCAAGCAATTTGCGCCCGGGAAACTCATAGGCCGACACCAGCCACGCGGTGCCGGTTCCCAAAACGCCGGCAAGCACGCCGACACCGAGAAGCAGGATCAGCGTTTCAGGCAGGGCGGTGGCAAGGACGGTATTGCCGAGATGCGCCCACAGGCCTTCCGACCCCTGAATCGCTTGCGACAACAGCGCCAGAACGGGCAGCATGGCAAGCGCGGCAATGATGCATGACGCCACCAGCCACCACAGCGCGGAGGTGATCCGGACGCGTGGTTTGGCGGAGGTGGCGGTGCTGATATTGGAAACCATGCTGATCTTGAGAATTTGCCGTGCAGGAACACCGGATGCTGAAAACAGGCAAGGCACCCGTTTGAAAACGGGTGCCTTTAGATGAATGGCGGCCAACTTCTGTAGCGTTAAAAACACCATGTTCCGTCATACCGGCCTTGAGCCGGTATCCAGCACCGCGCGTCTGCGCGGTAGAAGAGTCTTACGCCCAATGACTTGGGCGGCTGGACCCCGCATCAAGTGCGGAGTGACGGAGTTTGAAGAGCGCTATATGCACCAAATTGACCGCGTTAGTTACGCATCAGCCTTTAGTTGTCAAAACCGACCTTGTCGACCAACTGGCTTGCTTCCTTACGATGGGAAACGATTTCAGCCAGAGGCTTGTTGTCGATCTTCAGATCGCCGAAGGATGCCACGATGTCGTTCAGGGCTGCACCCTTTTTGACCGGATATTCGAAATTGGCTTCGGCGTAAATCTTCTGGGCTTCATCGGACACCAGATATTCGAGAAGCTTCACGGCTTCAGCCTTGTTTGGTGCGTTCTTGGCAACAGCCGCACCTGATACGTTGACCTGCGTACCGCCATCCTTGAAGGTCGGCAGAACGACCTTGATAGCCTCGGCCCACTTGACCTGCTCTTCGCCGCCCTTGCCGGACTTCATCAGGCCAACATAGTAAGAGTTGGCGATGCCGATATCGCAAATGCCGCCGAGGATGTCCTTGGCAACGTCACGGTCACCGCCGCCAGCCTTGCGGGCCAGATTGTCCTTCACGCCTGCCAACCACGTTTCAGTGGCTTCAGCGCCATGGTGGGCGATGTAGTCTGCAAACAATGCCGTGTTGTAAGGGTGCTGGCCGGAGCGAATGCAAACCTTGCCCTTCCACTTGGCGTCTGCAAGGTCTTCGTAGTTGAATGAGGAAACGTCGACGTCTTTAGCAGCATAAAGAACGCGGGCACGCAGAGAAAGCGCAAACCAGTTGCCTTTGCCATCACGAAGTTCCGCTGGAATGGCCTTCGTCAGAACATCCGACTCGACCGGCTGTGTGACGCCCTTCTCAGCCAGATCAACCAGATTACCGGCATCGACCGTCATCAGCACGTCGGCAGGAGAGCTGGCACCTTCGGAAAGAACACGCTCGGCCAAACCGTCCTTGAGGAACACCGTGTTGACCTTCACGCCGCTTTCCTTGGTGAAAGCATCCAGCAGCGGCTGAACCAGTGCAGGTTCGCGAGTGGTGTAGATGTTCAGCTCGGCGGCGTTTACGGTGCCGGTCGCAAAAGCAAATGTTCCCGCGAGAAGCGCGATCTTGGTAGCAGTCAACGATGTCATGTGTATCCCCTATCACTTGAAACTGACGTCGGAGATGCATCGACCATACATGATGTAAAAGATCAAGTTATTTCCCATAGATTCCTAGGGGCAATCTTCACTTTGAGTTGAATAAACGGCCAATTTTGTGGGTGAAAAGCTCTCCATTCAATCAGCGGTAAAAACCAGAACACTTGCCGGAGCAACCCAAAGGCTGACATTCTGCATCTCTGCCGGGCTACGACCCATGCTGCGAACGCGCAATTCATGCGCAAGTCCAGGCACGCTGACGGAGACCTGTTCGATCTCGCCTAGAAAAACTTTGCTTTCAATGCGTCCGGAAATATCGGTGCCCGCGCCCTGTGGCGAAAGGGTAATTGCGCTCGGGCGAATATAGGCAAGGGCCACACTGCCCTCACGAAGATCACCGCCATGCGGAAAATTACCGACCGGCGTTTCCAGATGCCCGTTGCGAACTGTGCCTTCCACCTTGTTGAAGGCGCAGAAAAAATCTGCGGCATAACGGCTGACGGGGTTGTCGTGCACCTCATAGCCCGTACCGCTCTGCACGATACAGCCCTTTTGCATCAACACCACGCGGTCTCCCGCCGAAAGCGCTTCTTCCGGGTCATGAGTCACCATGATGGCGGTGGTTTTCAGCGCCCGCAAAAGGCCAAGGGTTTCTTCCCGCACGCTGTCACGAAGGCCGCGATCCAGATTGGAGAACGGCTCATCCATCAGCAGAATATCGGGCTTTGGTGCAAGCGCACGCGCCAGTGCCACACGTTGCTGCTCGCCACCCGACAGCGTGTGCGGATAACGCTTGGCCAGATCCGTCAGGCGCACATGTTCGATCATATCCGCAGCGCGCGCCAGCGCTTGCGCCTTGGGCAGACCTTTGAGGCCAAAGAGCACGTTCTGCTCAACCGTCAGATGCGGAAACAGCGCGTAGTCTTGAAACACAAAGCCGATCCGGCGTTTTTCCGGTTCCACGAAAGCGGCAGGACCGGCGATTTCCTGTCCATTCATGCTGACGGAACCGGCGTCAGGGGTTTCCACACCCGCAATAATGCGCAGCAACGTGGATTTGCCGCAGCCGGAACGCCCAACAAGGCAAATGATCTCACCGCGCTTCACATCAAGGTCTATCCCGGCCAAAACCTCTACGCCGCCGAAGTGTTTTCCGACATTGTTGAGCTGTAGCGCCGCTATATCTGACATTCCCGGTTTCCATATATATTGCTGGTGGTTTTGTTGATCGCGCAAATCAGGATTAAAGTCAAAAGCCAATCGCACCACAACCACAGTTGACGTTTACGTTAGAGTTAAATACGCTGATGTGAGTAGATGGTTTTGGAGGCTTCATCTACGATTGCAAAAATCGCTGGCCATATCTGTCGGGATGAGGAACTGACACATGTGATAGAATGCCGGGGATTGCTGCAAATGCCAGCATGGGAGGAAGACTATGAGCGACACGAATTTGAGCAGCGAGCAAATGCGCATTGTGCAGCGTCCCTGGCTCGCCTCTTATCCCGCAGGTGTGCCTGCCGAGCTTCCCGATCCCGTTCATAACTCCATTGCAGAGCTTCTGGAAAAAAGCTGCGCCCGCTATGCGGACCGCAAGGCTTTTACCAGCATGGGAAAGTCGCTGACTTACCGGCAGCTTGAAGAGCAGACCCGCCGGATTGGCGCGTGGCTTCAGCAGCTGGGCCTGCAAAAAGGCGACCGCGTTGCGGTGATGATGCCGAATATTCTTCAGAACCCGGTTGCCACCTACGCGATTTTGCGCGCTGGCCTGACGGTCGTAAACGTCAACCCGCTCTACACCCCGCGGGAGCTGGAATACCAGCTGAAGGACTCCGGTGCCAAGGCGCTGTTCGTGCTGGAAAATTTTGCCCATGTGGTGCAGCAGGCGCTGCCGAAAACCGATGTGAAACACGTCATCGTCGCGACCATGGGCGACATGCTCGGCCTCAAGGGCCACATCGTCAATCTGGTGGTGCGCAAGGTCAAAAAGCTCGTTCCCGCTTTTGCCTTGCCACAGGCCATCAGCTTCAAGACTGTTCTCAACCAATCCCGACAGATGCAGCTGAAACCCATCAGCGCCAAGCTGAACGACATTGCTTTCCTGCAATATACCGGCGGCACCACGGGCATATCAAAGGGCGCTGCGCTGTCCAACGCCAATCTGCTGGCCAACAAGGCCCAGATCGCGCTCTGGATGGAACCCGGTTTCGTCGCCAAAAGCAGGCCAGACGTGCTGAATTTCGTCTGCGCCCTGCCGCTCTATCATATTTTCGCGCTGACGGTGAATTCGCTGATGGGCATCGCGCTGGGAGGCCACAATCTTCTTATTGCCAACCCGCGCGATATTCCCGGCTTCGTGAAGGAGCTTTCCACCTACAAACCGCATATTTTCCCCGGCATCAACACGCTGTTCAACGCGTTGCTGAACAACGAAGATTTCCGCAAGCTCGATCTCTCATCGCTTATTCTGGTGATGGGCGGCGGTATGGCCGTGCAGCGTCCCATCGCGGAGCGCTGGGCCTCTGTCACCAGCACGCACATCTGTGAAGGCTATGGCCTTTCCGAGACCTCGCCCGTTGCCACCGTCAACCCGCTGGGCACATCGGATTTCAGCGGCACCATCGGCCTGCCCATGCCTTCTACCGACGTCGATATTCGCGACGATGACGGCAACAGTTTGGCTTTGGGTGACGTGGGCGAGATTTGTATTCGCGGCCCGCAGGTGATGACGGGTTACTGGCAGCGCCCGGATGAAACCGCCAAGGTGATGACGGCGGACGGGTTTTTCCGCTCCGGCGACATGGGTTTCATGGATGAGCGCGGCTACACAAAAATCGTGGACCGCAAGAAGGACATGATTCTGGTTTCCGGCTTCAACGTTTATCCCAATGAAATCGAGGAAGTGGCCGCGGCCCATCCCGGCGTTCAGGAATGTGCAGCCGTTGGCGTAGCCGATGAGCATTCCGGCGAAACCGTGAAACTGTATGTGGTGAAAAAAGATCAGTCTCTGACGGTGGAAGAGTTGAAAGCCTTCTGCGCCAAAAGCCTTACAAACTACAAGCGGCCAAGACACATCGAGTTCATTGCGGAACTGCCCAAGAGCAATGTTGGCAAGATATTGCGTCGGGAACTTCGTAAGCTGGCTAACTGATTGGGGTCATTTGCGATATTTCAATCGATTTAGAGGAACGCACCTTGATTTAGGCTGATGAAAAAGAATAGTTTCCTCATCCTTCCCCGGAGCATGAGGAGCATTCCATGCAGGCCATCGTCGAGACCCTGAAATCTACCGCCGCCGCAACCCACGCCACCGATATTCGCGCTGCTTTTGCCGCCGACGACAAACGGTTCGAGCGGTTCAGCGTGCGGTTCGATGACCTGCTGATGGATTTTTCCAAATGTGCCGTGAATGACGACATTCTGGCGCTGCTGGAAAAGCTGGCCATCGAAGGCGGCGTCGAAACCAAGCGCGAAGAGATGTTCTCCGGCAAGGCCATCAACTTCACCGAAGACCGCGCCGTTTTGCACACGGCTTTGCGCAACCGTTCCAACACGTCTGTACTGGTGGACGGCAAGGATGTCATGCCTGACGTCAACGGCGTACTGGCCGCCATGGGCAAGTTCTCGGATGCCATCCGCTCCGGTACGCTCAAGGGCGCAACCGGCAAAAAGATCACCGATGTCATCAACATCGGTATCGGCGGTTCGGATCTTGGCCCGGTGATGGTGACGCTGGCGCTGGCGCCTTTCCATGACGGCCCGCGCGCGCATTTCGTCTCCAACATCGATGGCGCGCATATTGCCGATACGCTAAAGCTGGTTGACCCGGAAACATCGCTGTTCATCGTTGCGTCCAAGACTTTTACCACGATCGAAACGATGACGAATGCGGCCACCGCCCGCAAATTCATCGCCGACAAGCTGGGCGAAGAGGCCGTGAAGCATCACTTCGCTGCCGTGTCCACCGCGCTCGACAAGGTTGCCGCCTTCGGTATCGATAGCGACCGTGTTTTCGGTTTCTGGGATTGGGTGGGCGGACGGTACTCCATCTGGTCCGCCATCGGCCTGCCGTTGATGCTGGCCATCGGGCCAGAAAACTTCGGTAAATTCCTGGATGGCGCACACGCCATGGACACGCATTTCCGCGAAGCGCCGGTACGACAGAACCTGCCCGTGCTGCTGGGCCTCATCGGTTTTTATCACCGCAATGTTCTGGATTATTCGACCCGCGCCATCCTGCCTTACGACCAGCGCCTGTCGCGCTTCCCTGCCTATCTGCAACAGCTCGACATGGAATCCAACGGCAAGGGCGTCACCATCGATGGCACGCCGGTGGAAGGCAATTCCGGTCCTGTGGTTTGGGGTGAGCCCGGCACCAATGGCCAGCACGCATTTTATCAGCTCATCCATCAGGGAACGAGCGTCATTCCCGCCGAATTCTTGATAGCCGCCAACGCTTTCGAGCCGAATTTGCGCCACCAGCACCAGTTGTTGATCGCCAATTGCCTTGCGCAGTCTGAGGCCTTGATGAAGGGCCGCACGCTGGCAGAAGCCAAAGCTCAGCTGACGTCCAAGGGTGCGGACGACAAACACGCTGACTTCATTGCTCCGCACCGTGTCTTCACCGGCAATCGCCCGTCGATCACCTTCGTCTATGACAAGCTGACGCCTTTTGCACTGGGTCGCCTGATCGCGCTTTACGAACACCGCGTCTTCGTGGAAGGCGTGCTGTTCCGCATCAATTCCTTCGACCAGTGGGGCGTGGAACTGGGCAAGGAACTGGCAACCGGCCTGCTGCCTGTGGTGGAAGGCAAGGAGAGTGCTGCCGGGCACGACAGCTCGACGCAGGGATTGGTCAAGGCGCTTGCCGGATTGGCGAAGGCCTAACGACCACGACAAAACAAAAAAGCCGGGGTTTGCGCCCCGGCTTTTTATTGCGATTTATTCTGCGGGTATGGCCGCGCTCACCTGCCGCCCCGGCTTTACGCCGAGAATGATGCCGATTGCGGCGATGGCCAAGACCAGACCGCTTGTGGCGAACACACTTGTCGCACCGTTCAGATCGAAGATAATTCCGCCAACGGCGGCGCCCATGGCAATCGCAAACTGGATCGACGCCACCAGCAGACCGCCTGCACTTTCGGCTTCATCCGGGATGGTGCGTGCCAGCCATGTGGACCACGACACGGGAACGGCACCAAACAAAAAGCCCCAGACGGCAACCATCACCGCAGCGAATGGCAGAGGAGGTTCGGTCGTCACGATCAGCAAGGCAATCAACGCCATCAGCAACGGCAAGGCTGCCAGCGAAAATCTGAGACTGCGGCTGATCAACGAACCGGCCAGCAGTGTGCCGACGAAATTCGCAAGGCCGAAACCGAGCAGCAAAGCCGAAACCATGCCAATCCCCGCGCCGATATCTGCTTCCAGATAAGGCCGCAGGTACGTGAAGAAGGCGAAATGACCGCCGAAGACCAGCGTTGCCGCTGCAAGGCCCAGTGCAATGCCGGGCCGTGCCAGCACGACGCCGAGGGTTTTCAAGCTGCTTGTGCCAGTGGCGGGCAGCTTTGGCAATGTCAGGAACTGCATGACGAAAGCCACGACGCCCAACAGTGCCGTCAGCACGAACACGAAGCGCCAGCCGGCGAGTTCACCGACATAGCTGCCGATGGGAGCCGCTGCGATGGTTGCCGCAGACACACCACTGAAGACTATGGACAAGGCGCGCGGAATGCTGGCTGGCGGCACGAGCCGAATGACGATGGCCGTCGACATGGCCCAGAAGCCGCCTAGCGCCACGCCCAGCAACAGACGCCCGATCAAAAGCATCGTCAGGTCGGGTGCGGCAGCGACCATCAGGTTGGAGATAACCAGCAGAGCCGAAAACAACATCATCAGATGCCGCCGGTCTATGTTTTTGGCAACGGAGGTGATGAACAGGCTGGCGAACACGCCGACAACGGCTGTGACCGTCACGGCCTGTCCGGCGGCGCCTTCGGTAATGCCGAGTTCAGCGGCAATGGGTGTCAACAGGCTTGCAGGCAAAAACTCTGCCGTGACCAGCCCGAATACGCCAAGTGCCATGGAAATAACAGCGCCCCAAGCGGGCGCCTGCGGACTTGTCCCGGTCGAAGCGGGATTAAAGGTGGGGTTCATAGTCGTGTCCTTTGGGGAGGATGAGAATGATGCACCATAAACTGGACTTTTCGGACGATCTATGTCACATAATCCGTTATGCTTGATCAAACGTCCGAAAATCATCTTTCGCCCGATCCCGATATTGTCAGTGAATTGCTGATGGGCATGCGTCTGGTCGGGTTGGATTACCGCCGGATAGAGGCCGCTGCCCCCTTTGGTCTGACCTTTGGCGAAGTGGAAGGACGGGCCCAGTTCCATTTCGTGGCACGTGGCCCCGTCTATCTGCGAACGCAATCTGGCACCATCAACACCATGAACACGGGTGATGCCGTGCTGCTGCCGCGTGGCGGGGCGCATTCGCTGGTGTCCAGCCCGGACATGCCCTGTCAGAACATCCACTTACTGGATGCCGCGCCGCTGTGCAATTCCGTTAGCGCGATTAAGACCTGCAATCCTGACACACCAAACGAACAACGTATTTTGGTTTTTAGCGGCTGCATGGAGTTCGATCTGGGTGGGCTGCACCCGCTTGTCGGCCTGATGCCGGAGGTGATGTTCGTCAGTACACTGATCACCCGCTATCCCGAACTGCTGCCAATGCTGGAAGCGATGGAGCGGGAAACGCGGCAGGCGCGGGCGGGCTTTGCAGGCATTCTGGCACGGCTTGCCGATGTGGTTGCCGCCTTCATCGTACGGGCATGGGTGGAATGCGGCTGCGGCGATTCGTCCGGCTGGATCGCAGCACTCCGCGACCCTCGCCTTGGCCGCGTCATTCTGGCCATTCACAATGATCCCGGTCACGACTGGTCGCTGGCCGAACTCGCCAGCAAGATGGGCGCATCGCGCTCCGTCTTTGCCGAACGGTTTCTAGAGGTCACCGGCGTCACGCCGCTGCGGTACCTCACCGAACTGCGCATGCGCCTCGCCCTGCAATGGATCGGTAAAAACCATATGCCCATCGAAACAGCAGCCCTCAAACTCGGCTACGGCTCCCAAGCCGCCTTCAGCCGTGCGTTTAAACGCATTGTTGGACATCCGCCGGGGTCTTTGAATGCGAGGGGCGACGGTCTGGGACAAGCAGCGTCGTGAAAAAATAGTGGGTGGACATGTCCAAACAATCATTTGGCGTATTGATCTCTGGAAGTTCCCACGTTGGCAAAACGACATTTGCGACACTGTTGGCTCAGGCTCTTAGATGCAGCCTAACGTCCACCGACAATTTGGCACGTCATCCGGGCAGGCCCTGGCCAAATCTGCCAGTTCCCGTAGCTGAATATTATTCTCGACTGTCTGACGAGACGATCTACTGGTTTCTCAAAGTCCATCACGAAAACATTTGGCCTGGCATCAAACAAAAAATCAAGGCGGAGAGCGACCGTAACAAGCCATTCGTTTTTGAAGGGACCGCTCTTCGACCGGAGTACATAAAACCACTCCTTAATGACGGGCTGTTGGGTGTTTGTCTTCACGCCGATAATGATTTCCTCAAAGAGAGAATGCGTTCAGAAGCGCATTACGCGCACTCTGACGAGAACAGGCGCGGCCTCATCGACAAATTCATAAATCGATCTTTGCGTGACAATTCGGAAATGTATGCAACTGCTCGGGAACACGGTTTAAGAACCGTCGATGTGTCAGATGACGTTGCCTTAGCTGCTCTTTTCGACGAGTTGGTACGGAGCAGTGAACGATGAAAGATATGGAGTTTAGTGAGAGAACTCTGCTCTCGCCTCCACGCGCCGCTTCTGAAATCCCGTCTTCGATTGTTCAAAGCCAGCGCCCATGTAGAAATTGAGCGTTTCGGGGTTCCGCGAACCGGTCATCAGCATAACCTTGTAACAGCCCGCATCCCATGCCGCATCCGTGGCGGATTGCAAAACGCGTTTGCCGAAGCCGCGTTTTCTAAACTCGCTGTGCGTAACGACGTTTTCAATCAGCCCATAGGGCGTGCCGCCGCGGGTAAGGTTCGGAACGACAATGAGCGAACAGGATACGACAACGAGACCATCGACCTCCCCGATGAAGATCACGCTGCCGGAGTACGCGTTGAAATGCTCAAACACCTTCTCCGCTTCAGCCAAAGTCGGGCGCGCATCACCTGCGGAAAGGTGCTGATAGAGATCGAGCAACTGAGGAAGGTCGCTTCGATTGGCTGCTCTGACCTGCAACATTCGTTCTGCCCGTTCTCGCCTGAAGCTTAAAGCCCAATCTCATTCGCCCAAGGCGGGTTTGCTCCCGCGCGTGACACAGTCACCGCAGCAGCCTTCGCGCCTAGTGCAAGCGCCTTGGCAATCTGATCTTCAGTCAACGCGGCAACTTGTGGCTTCGTGAGGAGACCTTGCAGTTTGAGGGACGCGAGGATGCCTGCATCAAACGTGTCGCCAGCGCCGACGGTGTCCACGACCTCGACCCGTTCGCTCGGCACTTCGACGCGCAGACCTGCCGTATAACCAACCGCGCCCTTGGAGCCACGGGTGACGACGACGAGTTTTGCGCCGTGGTGCAGCCAGTGGCGGGCGAGTGTGTCTTCATCGCCTTCCAGACCGAACCATGCCAGATCCTCATCGGAGAATTTGACAATATCCGACAGCGCGGCCATGCGGTTGATGCGGTCCAGGTGTTTCTGCTTGTCCTTGATGAAACCCGGGCGAATGTTGGGGTCTAGCGAGATGACGCGTTTTTCGTGTTCGCGCACCAACAGCGCTTCATAGGTGCTACCACAGGGTTCGGGAATGAGGCTGATGGCGCCAAAATGCATTGCTTCGCAATCGCCACCCAAATTCGGCAAATCCGTTTCAGAGAGCATCCGCCCCGCCGTGCCCTCATCGTAGAAAGCATAGGTCGCGTGGCCATCCACCAGTTTGACGAAGGCGATTGTGGAAGGGCGGTTGGCGAAGGCGCAGAGGCTGTAGTCGACCTTGCTGGCCTTCAGCGTGTCTTTCAGAATTTCGCCCATCATATCATCGGCAATGCCGGAGAAGAATGCGGAGGGGACGCCGAGGCGACCGAGAGCAATGGCTGTGTTGAAGACCGCACCGCCTGCATAGGGTGCGAAACCCGCCTCGCCTTTCGTGGTTTCACGCGGCAGCATGTCGATCAGGGCTTCACCACAACACAGGATCATTCGGCTCTCCTCCAGAATACTAATCGATTTAGATGCTTACCGGCTGTGCATTCAGCCGGTCAAGCTCTTCCCTACCCAAAATCAGGATTGCGGCAATTCACTGACGCCGCCTTGTGCAGCGGACCATGGCAGCGGGTTGTCCAGAAACGCCTCGACTTCCGATAAGGTCTTGTCATCGAACAGATTTTCAGCACGCGCGGCAGCCACGACATCACGCCATGTGCTGAGGTAGTGCAGCTTCACATTGCCGTTGGCAAAACGCGCTTCTGCTTCCGGGAAGATGCCGTAATAAAACAGCGCAATGCCGTGATCGACAATGCCACCGGCTGCGCGGATTGCATCGATAAAGGTAAACATGGAGCCGCCAGCGGTGGTCAAATCTTCGATGACCAGCACGCGCGAACCTTCCGGCATATGGCCTTCGATCTGCGCATTGCGGCCATGGCCCTTCGGCTTCTTGCGGCAGTAGATCATTGGCAGTCCGAGGCGTTCCGCCAGAAAGGCCGCAAACGGAATACCAGCCGTTTCGCCACCGGCCACGCAATCGAATTTCTCGAAGCCCGCATCGGCAACGATCTTTGCCGCTGCAAAATCCATGACCGCGGAGCGGATGCGCGGATAGGAAATCAGCTTGCGCATGTCGATGTAAACGGGGCTCTTCATGCCGGATGCAAACGTGTAAGGACTGGCCGAATTGAAGTGAACCGCCTTTATCTCCCACAACATTTTCGCAACAAGCTCTGCCACAATGGCGCGATCCGTGAATGTGAATTGGGACATCGGCGTTTTCCTCTTTTGATCATCGAGTGCATAAAAAAACTGCCGGATGAACCGGCAGCAATTGAAAATTCAGGCAACGTCCCAATGCAGCGGGAACATGGGGTCGAACACCGTCACCGGACCATCGCCCGTTTCGATTTTTCCTGGAAAGCTCACCGGCGCATCGCGCTTGACCAGAGTGATGGTGTCCTCGTTCGGTGCCAGACCATACCAGGCCGGGCCGTTGAGCGAGGTGAAAGCCTCCAGCTTATCCAGCGCCTCCTCCTGCTCGAACACATGGGCTAGGCAACTCATGGTGTTGATGGAGGTGTAAATGCCAGCGCAGCCACAGGCGCATTCTTTCAGCGGGTCCACATGCGGGGCCGAATCCGTGCCGAGGAAGAAGTGCTTGTCGCCAGAAATGGCGGCAGCGCGCAAGGCCAGGCGATGTTCTTCACGCTTGGCCACCGGCAGGCAATAATAATGCGGCTTGATGCCACCCACCAGAATGGCGTTGCGATTGATGATGAGGTGATGGGTGGTGATGGAACCGGCCAGATTGGCCTTGGACGCCTTGATGTAATCCACACCGTCCTTGGTCGTCACATGCTCCATCGTCACTTTCAGTTCCGGCAGCCGCTGGCGCAGCGGCTCGAGAACCGTATCGATGAACACTTTTTCGCGGTCGAAAATATCCACTTCCGGGGTCGTGACTTCACCATGCACGCAGAGCGGCAGGCCGATTTTCGCCATGCGCTCCAGCACCGGCATCGCCTTGTCCATATCCCGCACGCCGCCGTGGGAATTGGTGGTGGCACCGGCGGGATAAAGTTTGACGGCAGTGATGAGTCCGCTGTTTTTGCCCTCTTCCACATCATCGGCGCTGGTATGCTCGGTGAGATAGAGTGTCATCAACGGCTGGAAACGGTCGCCTGCCGGAATAGCTTTGACGATGCGGTCCCTGTAGGCAATCGCATCTGCGGTCGTGACCACTGGCGGCACGAGGTTCGGCATGATGATGGCGCGGGCAAAATGCCGGCTGCTATCACCAATCACGCCTTCCAGCATTGCGCCATCGCGCAGGTGCAGGTGCCAGTCATCAGGGCGGCGAAGGGTGATCGACTTCATCGTGGGAACCTCGGAACTTGCTGGGGTGCCGCCCGCTTAACATCTTTCCCGGCAAGAAAACAGCGTCCGAAGCGACTTTTTCAGCGCAAAAGAATGGTTAAATCGCGCCCGCCTGTGGACCCCACACATCGGTCATGGCAAAACCATCCGCCAGCGGATCAAACGGATCCAGCCATACCTGGTGCAAACCGAAGGTAAATCCACGACCGGCGATCGTCGGGATCACCGCCGTCTTGCCAGCGACCTCGGTGGTTGCGGAAAGGCCCACTTCAAACGCGGTGCCGATGATGGAACGGGATTTATAGACGTCACCCACCTTCACCTTGCCACGTGCGTGCAGCGTGGCAAGATTGGCGGAATTGCCCGTCCCGCAGGGAGAGCGATCTGCCCGGCCCGGCCACATGGTGGTGCAGGTGCGAATGGTGCCATCGGCTTCCGTATCGCGGAACATCACATAGGCCACGCCAGAAATGGCAGGAATTTCAGGATGCGCCACCGGGATTTCGCGGTTGACGATATCCTTCAGCACCATGCCCGCCGCCACCAGCTTCGCAGCATTGGCTTTATCGATCGTCAGGCCGATCTGCTGTACATCCACCAGCGCATAAAAAATGCCGCCATAGGCGATATCCATGCGGATGCGGCCCCATTCAGGTGTGTCGATTTCCACGTCCAGCTCATGCACGAAGGACGGCACCATGGTGAGCTTCACCTTCTCGCAACGCCCATCGCGGCAGGTGGCGGTGGCCTTGACCAGGCCGGCTGCCGTTTCCAGCATCACAATGGTTTCCGGCTCTTTCATCTCCACCATGCCGCTTTCCAGCAGCGCAGTCGTGGCGCAAATGGAGTTGGAGCCGGAGCTTGCATGTGCCTGATCAGGCTGGAGAATAACGAAAGCCGCATCCGCATCCGGATGCTTGGGCGGCAACAGCAGGTTAACGGAACCGATGGGCGCGCCGCGCGGCTCCAGCGTCAGAAAGCGGCGAAGCTCCTCGCCTTTTGGATCGGTGTTCAGCCATTCAAGCTGTTCTGCCACCGTATTGCCCGGAATTTTCGGCACGCCGCCAGTCGCAACACGCCCGATTTCACCCTCGCAATGAACATCGAGAAGCTGAATGGTGCGTTTCATGCGCATGGGCGTCACTCCGAAAATGGACTATCGTTTGCCGGTGATAGCCGATAATATACTATTTGTATATTACTTAACGATCCCGGCATTCCGAGTTTCCGCGATTGACCGATAATTCGCAATCGGTGGAACGGTTCGCACCGCTGCTCTGCCCCTGCGAATTGGTGACGCTGGTTGCCGTGTCTCCCACCGAACCAACCGTGTTGCCAACCGAGCGGCCAAGCCGCTCCACCTGACGTCCGTAATTTTCACGGGTGCGCGGATCAAACACGGCAATCGGCGCACTGACGACGACGCTGGCCGCCGTACCGACCGTTTGCGCGGCACCGATACCCACGGCGCCGATGGCTTCACCCAGCCCCACGTCTGAGTCCGTGACCGTTTGCCCGGCAATCAGCCGGTCCCCAATCAGGCGAACGACTTCCGGGCTTTCAGCAAATTTGCCATGGTTGAGATTATCACCGGATTTCAGCTTGGTCAGGTCCAGAACCGTAATGCCGGCACTCTCCAGAGCGCTTCTATAAGGCTCCACCGATGGATCGATCTGGCCGAGACGGTCGACATTGCCGGAAATACGGCGCGAAAGGCTGAGCGCCCTGTCGTCCTGCGAGACGAACAGGGTGAATTTCGGTTTTTTCTTGCCGAGGCTTTCATATTGACGGGCGAACACATCCACGTCGAGATCAGGTGCAGCGAGAATGACATTGTTGATTTTCGGATAGACCTGACCGTTGCGGATTGCCATCTGGCGCAGTGCCTCAACGGCCAGCCAGGTGCCCATGGAATGCGCCATGATGGTGATATCGCTGACAGAGCCATCCTTGGCCAGCCGCGTTAACATCTCTTCCAGCGCATCGCGGGAGTAGTTGGTGCTTTCCTTATCGTAATTATAATCGAAAACGCTGGCGCGTGACGGCCATGTGAACACCACCGGCAAAACGTCGGAACCGGAATCATGGACGATCTGCGCAAAGCGATAGACCGATTCCTCATAACGGTTGTTGAAACCATGCACGAAGACCAGCACGCGCTTGTTTTTCAAACTATTGCGTTTGATCCAGCTGCGGCTTTCCGCTTCATTGGCAATCGGCTCTACGGAAACGGTGGTGAAGCTTTTCAGCGGATCGGCCGGCAGTTTCTTCGGCCATTGCACCTGACCAACCGTGCGGTTGGCCGCCGGTGGAATGGACACGGTGATGGCATCGACCTTCAAGCCTGTGCCGCGCTCACCACCAAACAGAATAGCCTTGTCGTCAGACGGCTTACGCGTGGTCGCAACAAGAAGATTGACCGGCGCCGTGCCCTGCACCATTTGCCCGGTCGGCGTCATCACGCCAATAGGACGGCCCCCGCAGCTCGCAAGAAAGGCGATCATCGTCAACATCGCCACTAGCCTGAAGGCCATCGTATACTCTCCCGGACGCCACACAGCCCAAAACACGCGGATACAGGGCTTCAACTTCATCCGGTTATCGCAGAAGCGAAGCCGCGAGACCAGCCATCGCAATGACTGCGGCAGTTTTTCAAAGACACTGTGTCGATTAGGCAAGACGGCAAGACAGAAGCGCGATTTTCAGCGCAAACAATTTGCAGCTTTGCACCGGAAACCCGTTGGTTTTAGGAAAAAAAATGGCGCACCCGAAGAGATTCGAACTCCTGACCCCCAGATTCGTAGTCTGGTGCTCTATCCAGCTGAGCTACGGGTGCGTGCCGTGGAAGCGTGTTCCGTTGGCGTGGCGATCCTCTAAAACGTCCTCATTCCGAATGCAAGCGATTTTGCTGAGAAATTGTCATTTTCGTGTAATGAATTTTGCAATGCGCTGAAATCATTGGTTTTTTTGATAAGCATAAAATAAGGACCAAAAAAACGGTCTTAAAAATTGGCTGAAAATTTTCGGATGCGAAATGGGAGTGGACGTTCAGCCGCCGTTGGACGAACCATGCTCACCGTCCGTGCGATCGGCGATTTCGATGCGGAATTGGGTGCCGTGGCCGGGCTTCTCCACGAGAGCGATGGTGCCCTTGTGGGACAGCACCAGTTCGCGGGCAATGACCAGACCAAGGCCCGTTCCACCAGAGCGGGCGGAGCCTCTGAAGGCGGAGAAAAGGTTCTCCCTTGCCTTCTGCGGCATACCCGGCCCGTTGTCATCGATAACGATGCTGACAACGTTTGCGTTGCGCTGGGCAGCAATGGTCAGCCGTTTGTCAGGATAAGCCTCACCACTGGCCTGTTGCAGCGCCTGCACGGCGTTGCGACAGAGATTGTAGAGCACCCGGAACAATTGCTCGCTATCGGCGTCAATGCGCAGCTCTGGCGGAACGTGATCGATAAATTCTATGCCACCTGCCGGATCGATGGCGAGAATGTCTTTCACATCCTGCACAAGCTCATCCAGATTGATGACACGCCGTTTCGGCGCGCCCTCGGTCGCCTGCCCGTAAGCCAGCACCTCGCTTGTATAACCGACGGCCCGGTCAATCGTGCGCAGCAGTTTTGGCGCAAAGCTGCGCACCATCGGGTCTTCCACATCCACCAGCCTGTCCGACATCAGTTGCGCGGACGACAGGATGTTGCGCATGTCGTGGTTGATCTTCGAGACGGCAAGACCGAGATCGGCAAGGTTCTTTTGCTGCTTCAGGGTTTTTTGAAGTTGCGTCTGCATATCGGCCAGATGCCGTCCGGCCACCGCCAGTTCATCACTGCCGTCATCCGGTTTGAACACACGCGAAGGATCGTCCGGCTGCTCGGAAAAACCCTGCATACCCAGCGTCAGGCGGCGGATGGGGCGGATGAGAATACGATTGATCGACACGAAAATCAGGCTTGCAGTGATCAGCGACAGGGCAATCGAAATCATCAGCACATTGCCCGCGTAAGCGATCATCGCCCCCCTGAGCTTGTGTTCTCCAATCACGATTTCGATGATCATGTTGCTGTCACCGATCACGTCGAACACGCGAATCACGCGGTTGCCGCCAAACAGCAGAACGGAAAACGCGTCGCGCACCGCCTCCAGTTGTGAAACATCGGACAGATCATATTGGTCATCGACGCTGGGCGGCACTTCGGTGGCGGCAAGAAGCGTAGAGGTGCCATCTTTTTTCAAGGCTATGAGTTTGGCGCCGGTTGCCAGCAACGTGTCGTTTTGCACGCTTCTGGGCAGTTCGGTCTGCAAGCCGTCGATCACCACGCCTGCGGCGGCGGCGGTGTTGAGCCGGTCACGCAGCCATGAGAGGCGCATATTGGCGACGGAGGGAACGAAAATCAGCACTTCGGCGATCATGACGAAGATCACGGTCAGCAACAGCAGACGACCGGACAGCCCTTTGGTCAAGGCAGGCACCTCACTCTGCGTTTCCGCATTCTGACGGTCGGTCCTGTTTATGACTTTCGAAAACACCGGGCCAGTTCCTGTTGATGCGTGGGCCTCTGGTTTCATATCGGCGCGAGGACTGAATTCCAAGCCATAATAAGGTTTTTCATTCGTTTTTCAAATGCATGGCAATCCTTGCGGTGAACCGCACCCCAAAAACGAAAACGCCGCCATGTCTGGCGGCGTCCGATGTCTCGATTGTTGTAGTTCTCAGAACTCTTCCCAATCATCCTTGCTCTGGGCAACGGCTGCCGAACCGTTAAAAGCGCGGGCCACATTGCCCATCATCTTGCGGGCGGGCGATACCACCGGCGCTGATCTGGTGGATGCAGCAGCGGGTCTGACAGCAGGTGCCGCATAGGCCACTCTGGAGCCCGTTTCGTTGCCCAGCCGGAAGCGACCGACCAGCGAAACGAGATTTGCCGCCTCACCGCTCAGCTTATGGGTGGCAGCGGAGGTTTCCTCCACCATGGCCGCGTTGCGCTGTGTGACCTGATCCATCTGGTTGATGGCCGTGTTCACTTCCTGCAAGCCGGTCGACTGTTCCTTCGCAGCGGTTGCAATGGAATGAATGTGGTCGTTGATGCCGAGAACGCGCGTTTCGATCTCGTCCAGCGCCTCGCCGGTGCGTTGCACCAGCTTCACACCGTTGCCAACCTCTTCACCCGACTTGGTGATCAGCGCCTTGATGTCCTTTGCCGCATTGGCAGAGCGTTGCGCCAGTTCACGCACTTCCTGCGCAACAACCGCAAAGCCCTTGCCCGCTTCACCAGCGCGTGCGGCTTCCACACCGGCATTCAGCGCCAGCAGGTTGGTCTGGAAAGCAATCTCATCGATGACGTTGATGATCTGGCTGATTTCACGCGAGGCCTGTTCGATGCGGCCCATGGCGGTGACGGCGTCCCGCACGACCTTTGCAGATTGTGCCGTCTTTTCCTTGGTTTCAGAAACCATGGTGCTGGCTTCCTGTGCACGCTCTGTGGAAGAGCGAACAACGGCGGTGATTTCATCCAGCGCGGCAGATGTTTCTTCCAGCGCGGCAGCCTGCTGCTCGGTCCGTTTGGAAAGATCGTCCGCGGCGGAGCGCAACTCGTTGCCGTTACCGTTGATGCTTTCCGTGGTGCTGCGCACCTCCGACATCGTATCCTTCAGCTTGGCAAATGTTTCGTTCACATTGGCCTGAAGTTCGGCAAATACGCCGTGGAAGTTGCCATTCATGGTCTGCGTCAAATCGCCATGTGCGAGGCTTGCGATGACACGGCCCGTTTCCGTTACGCCGCTATCGACGCTGCCAAGCAGGGCATTGATGTTGTGCGCGAAGCGGTTGAGGTTTTCGTCACCATAATCCTTGGTGATGCGGCTCGAAAAATCGCCCGCAGCCGCAGCGCTGACGACTTCGGCCATACCCGCCTGCAAGTCGTCACTTCTTGCCCGCGTTGCCGCTTCCTGCGCATTCATGCGGCGAACCTCGAGGCCATTGCGCTTGAACACTTCGACGGCGGCGGCCATCTCACCAATTTCGTCCTTGCGGCCAAGATAGGGGACATCGGTTTCGAGATTGCCCTCGGCAACCGCGTTCATCGCGTCGGAAACTTTGAGAATAGGCACGCTGAGCTGCTTGGAACCAACGTAAAGACCGAACGCGGCACCGGCAACGACACCACCCACCGTCACGACAGCCACGATGAGGAAAATAAACCGGCCGAAACTTTCAATATTCGCTTTGACGGCTTCGAGTTCCACGAGGTCGGACTTTACGACGGCATCGATGTCGGCCTGATAGGCTTTACGGTTCTCGCGGTTTGCCTCGTTGTTGCCTTGCGTGTTGGCGTCCTGAGGATTGACATCTCGACCCAGGCGCGCGGTTTCCAGGCGGAAAGTGCGGAATTCTGCGAAACGTTTTTCAAGATTGGCAAATTGTGCGGACTGGCTGGCAGGAACCTCTGGCTTCCACTGCTTGAGCAGCACCTCCATATCGGCAAGGTTCTTGACCACGCCATCGGCAAATTTTGCCGCAGTTGCCGTGTCTTTGGCGGCGTATATACCACGCGCTTCCATGACTACAGCCGTCACCAGACGGTTCAATGCTTCGCCCTGACGCGCCCTGTCAGCCACCGCGTCCAGCCTGATGGTCTGATTGTAAGACTCGTTCACGGCATAGATCGACAGGCCGCCGATGACGCATGCGACAAGACTAAGAAGCCCCACCAGAAGATTTATCCTACCCCGTATCCTCACTGCGTATTCCCCTCAAAAAACGCCCCACTCACATATACGTGAGAACGAAACTGAAATAATTGTCCGTCGCGATAACTTTTATCAATGCTCCATTAAGAAAGCATTTCGGACTTTAACGGTTTGCCCCTTTGCTCTTGAAAAGAAGGCATTAGCGGTGCATTCAAACGGTCGGCAGAAACAAACGCGCAGCAGAGCAATCAAACTGATGACAGAGGGTTGACTGGCAGCAATTGACTTTACAGCCCCTAAGCCCTTATAAGCCCGCACGTTCGGGCATTTTACCGCTTGTGCTGTTGGCCCGGACATCAAACGAAACGCTCTTGCTCCAGAAGGGGCAAAGTCAAGAAGGGCCGCACCCCGCGGTATTAAATAAATGTCGAAGCGTACTTTTCAGCCATCCAAGCTTGTTCGCAAGCGTCGTCATGGTTTCCGTGCCCGTATGGCGACTGCCGGCGGTCGTAAGGTTCTGGCTGCTCGCCGCACACGCGGCCGCGCAAGCCTCTCGGCCTAATTGGGCCTTGAGCCCGATGAAAGTCGTGGCACATGACGCATGAGAAAAAAATACCCGGTCGGTTGAAAAACCGACCGGAGTTTCTTGCTGTTCAGGCAGGGGAAAAAAGGCGTGGCAGCACGTTCCTTCTGGAAGTGCTGGATCGCAAAGACCCTGAAACCGCACCTCGCGTGGGTTTCACTGTAACGAAACGGCAGGGAAATTCGGTTGAACGCAACCGTATGCGCCGCCGTTTAAGGGAAGCCGTCAGGCTTTCAGCAGGGTTTGCAATGAAACCCGGACATGACTATGTGATTGTCGCCCGAAGGGACGCATTGAATACCGAATTCGCCGTACTGGAACACTTGCTCATAGAGCGGATCGAGGGACGAGCGAAATCCGGACGCTCCCGGGAGACCCGCTCCAGGAAAGAATGATGGAAAAAAACCGCAACTACTTTATCGCGATAGGCCTTTCGGTTGTCATCGTGCTTGCCTGGCAGTTCCTGTATATGAATCCGCGCATCGAGCAGCAGCGCCGCGTCGAAGAGACGCGACAGGCGCAGCAGGCCGCGCAACAGACACAAACTACGACCAACGCTGCCCCCGGCACATCAGCCGCGCCCAGCGGCTCCCTGCCCGGAGCCACCGGCCAGCCGGCAGCGACAGTTTCGCGCGAGGAATCGCTGGCGAAATCGCAGCGCGTTCAGATCGACACGAACGCGGTTCAAGGCTCCATCAACCTGACGGGCGCGCGTCTCGATGACATCCGCCTCAAGGAATATCACGAGACGGTGGACGACTCGAGCCCGCTCATCACCCTGTTTTCTCCCTCCGATACCCATGACGGTTATTTCACCGAACTTGGTTATATCGCGGGTGAGGCTGGCGGTTCGGCTCCCGGCCCAGGCACCGTCTGGACAGCAACCGACGGCGCGAAGCTGACGGAAACGACACCTGTTACGTTGACCTATACCAACGAGGCTGGCGTGGTGTTCACACGCACGCTCGCCATCGACGATCATTACATGATTACGGTGACGGACAAGATCGAGAACCCCGGCCAGAACCCTGTGTCCTTCTCGACCTATGGCCGTATTACCCGCAACAACAAGCCAACGACGCCTGCCGTGTTCGTGATTCACGAAGGCTTCCTTGGCGTGGCCGGCACGGATGCGGGCCTGACCGAAGACACCTACAAGAACATCGAGGAAAAGCCTGTCACGCTGCCAAAGGCAATGGGCGGCTGGCTCGGCATTACCGACAAATATTGGGCTGCGGCGATTGTTCCGCCACAGAGCGTTGCCGTTGAAACCCGCTACTCGCACTTCACGGATGGTCAGCCGCGTTATCAGGCCGATTACCGCAGCGATGCCGTCACGGTTGCACCCGGCCAGTCCATCGAACTCAAGAACCTCGTGTTCGCGGGTGCCAAGGAAGTGCCGCTGGTTGACCGTTATGAGGCGGAATACAGCATTCCGAAGTTCGATCGCCTGATCGACTGGGGCTGGTTCTACTTCATCACCAAGCCGATGTTCAAAATGATGGACTTCTTCTTCCGTTATTTTGGCAATTTCGGCCTTGCAATCCTTATGACCACCATCGTCGTCAAGCTGCTGTTCTTCCCGCTGGCCAGCAAGCAATACGCCTCCATGGCCAACATGAAGCGCGTGCAGCCGAAGATGGAAGAGCTGAAAGCCAAGCACGGCGATGACCGCATGGGCATGCAGCAGGCGATGATGGCGCTCTACAAGGAAGAGAAGATCAACCCGGTGGCCGGTTGCTGGCCGATGCTGTTGCAGATTCCGGTGTTCTTCGCGCTCTACAAGGTTATCTACGTCACCATCGAAATGCGCCACGCGCCGTTCTTTGGCTGGATTCACGACCTTTCCGCGCCGGATCCAACATCGCTGTTCAACCTGTTCGGCCTGTTGCCTTACGATGTGCCGCATATGCTGATGATCGGCGTATGGCCGCTCATCATGGGTATCACCATGTTCGTGCAGATGCGTATGAACCCGACACCGCCAGATCCGACACAGGCGATGATCTTTACGTGGATGCCGCTGATCTTCACCTTCATGCTGGCATCCTTCCCTGCCGGTCTGGTCATCTACTGGGCATGGAACAACACCCTGTCGGTTACCCAGCAGGCCTTGATCATGAAGCGCCACGGTGCCAAGATCGAGTTGTTTGATAATATCAAAGGGCTGTTCAAGCGGAAATCGGTGGAATCAAAATGACAGGGCCAGTCAAGGGCGGGCCGATTAGGGGTGGACCAGCAAAAGGCGCGCAAGTCGCGCCTGAGCAGCCGGTAACGGAAAAGGAAAAGCCGCTTTTCGGACGACCATGGATTTTCATCCGCGGCGTGCCTTCCATGAAGTTCTTGCCGCCGGAGGGCCCGCCGGAGATCGCCTTTGCCGGACGCTCCAACGTTGGCAAGTCTTCGCTCATCAACGCGCTCGTCGGCCACAAAGGGCTGGCGCGCACGTCCAACACGCCGGGCCGCACACAGGAACTGAACTACTTCGTTCCTGAAGGCTATTCCGGCGAACCGGGCGATCTTCCGCCGATGGCGCTTGTGGATATGCCGGGTTATGGATACGCGCAGGCTCCCAAGGACCATGTGGATGCCTGGACAAAGCTGGTGTTCGACTATCTGCGTGGCCGCGCCACCTTGAAGCGCGTCTACCTGCTGATCGACTCCCGCCACGGCATCAAGAAAAATGACGAGGACGTTTTGACGCTTCTCGACAAGGCCGCCGTTTCCTACCAGATCGTGTTGACGAAAACCGACAAGATCAAGGACGTTGGCGTTCCGCGGGTCATCAACGAGGCGCTGGAAAAAATCCGCAAGCGTCCCGCTGCCTACCCGGAAATTCTGGCGACATCGTCAGAAAAGTTTGATGGTCTGGATGCTGTGCGCGCCGAGATTTGCAAGACAGTCGGCATCAAGTAAGATTTCGAAGTGGCGGCGTAGATAGTTCGCCACCTCGCTCACGCTGATCTCAGTGAACCGAGAACAACACGACAGCCGCCCACACCAGAGCCGCAGACGTCGTCAAGCGCCAGAACCGCGCCGAATTCCACAAAGCTGAAACAATGGCAAAGCGGCCATAGATGCTGCGGTGAAGCTTGTCGTCCGACCGCCGCAAAGCGTGATCCATCGACGCATCGACGTAAGATGAAAATGCCCGGCGCTCCTGCGTGTGGGTGTCGGAAAGATTTTCCTGCCAGCGGCGCACCATGGCCGCAAACTGGCGGTCTTTTTTGATGCGTTTGGCAAGCTCAGCCTTCACATCGGCAGGCAGCGCGCCGAGCACATATTCGCCCGCCAGCACCTCATCCATCAAACCGCTGCGCTTCTCCCGATCCGGCAAGGTCATTCGTCATCGAACTCCTGGCTGAGACGCCACCGCACTCATTGCGGCTTGCAGGTCACAACCCTTGACCCACCGGCGCATACTCCCCGAACACAAAGCTGGTCCGATTATGCGGCCATGTCAATCACGTTGACCGCCACTCAAGAGATGGTGTTTGAATTTTCTGCTCTTCAAAGGCCGCATCGTTGTTTCATCCGTCAAAAACTTGCGCTAAAAGCGCGGCAATCAATGACGAGGTTTTTTCATGGCGAGTTCCGAAAGCGAAATGCAGGCCCGGCTTCTGGCTCAGGCCCTCCCCTTCATGCAGAAATACGAGAATAAAACCATCGTCGTGAAATACGGTGGCCATGCCATGGGCGATTCGGGCTTGGGTAAGGCTTTTGCCGAAGACATCGCGCTTCTCAAGCAGTCCGGCATCAATCCCATCGTCGTGCATGGCGGCGGCCCGCAGATCGGCGCCATGCTGAGCAAGATGGGCATCGAATCGAAATTCGAAGGCGGCCTGCGCGTCACCGATGCCAGCACAGTCGAGATCGTCGAAATGGTTCTCGCCGGTTCGATCAACAAGCAGATCGTGGCGCTCATCAACCAGACCGGCGAATGGGCCATTGGCCTGTGCGGCAAGGATGGCAACATGGTCTTTGCCGAAAAGGCGAAGAAGACCGTCATCGACCCGGACAGCAATATCGAGCGCGTTCTCGACCTGGGCTTCGTCGGCGAAGTGGTCGAAGTAGACCGCACCTTGCTGGACCTGCTGGCCAAATCCGAGATGATCCCGGTTATCGCCCCGGTTGCTCCGGGCCGCGATGGCGCGACCTACAACATCAATGCCGACACCTTTGCCGGTGCCATTGCCGGTGCGCTTCATGCCAGCCGCCTGCTGTTCCTGACCGATGTTGAGGGCGTTCTCGACAAGAACAAGGAACTCATCAAGGAACTGACGGTGTCGCAGGCGCGCGCACTGATCAAGGATGGCACGATTTCCGGCGGCATGATTCCGAAGGTCGAAACCTGCATCGACGCCATCAAGGCGGGCGTTCAGGGCGTCGTCATTCTCAACGGCAAAACGCCACATGCCGTGCTTCTGGAAATCTTTACCGAAGGTGCCGGAACGCTCATCGTTCCCTGATGTTCGTTTACGCGCGTCCGGACGGAAACCCGCTTACACTTTTCCTGCACGCGCTTTTACCAGAACAGCAATCCCAGGATGCCGCTGACGATCAGCAGGCATCCTGCCAGCTCCATGGCATTGACACGTTCGCGGAACAAAAACCACGATGCCATGAAGGTGAAGACCAGTTCGATCTGGCCGAGTGCACGAACATAGGCCACCTGTTGCAAGGTCATGGCTGTGAACCAGCAGGCTGAGCCCAACACGCCGGCAATGCCCACCAGCGCTGACGAGCGCCATGTGACGAGAACCTGCACGATTTCCTGTTTGTCTTTCCACAACATCCAGACCAACATGAACGCCGTCTGGAACGTGGTGACGCAAGCCAGCGTCACCGCCGCAGACATGATCGGCCCCGCCCCTTCCAGCGAGAGCGACGCGCTTCGGTAGGCCACAGCCGATATGCCGAAGACGCCGCCAGATGCGATGCCGATCAAAGCCGTGCGGCTGGTCATTGCCGTCACCGTATTGCGCACAGACAAAGGCATGCGCGCCATCGATATGGTCATCACGCCAATAACGCCGACGATGATAGCCACGATGGATCCCGGCGTTAGCTTCTCGCCCAGCAGAAGAAAACCAAACACGGCGGCTTGTACCGGCTCGGTCTTGGAATAGGCCGTGCCGACCGCAAAATTTCGCAATGAGAAAAGATGCACCAGCATCATCGTGGCGAAGATTTGCGCCAGTCCACCCACCACAGCCCACACGAAAAAGGACGGTGTGAAGGTTGGAGGAATTTCACCGAAGCCGAAGCGAAGAAACAGCACATAAAGGATGGCGAGCGGAAAACCATAACCGAAGCGGACGAAGCTCGCGCCCCGCGTGCCAAGCGATCCCTGCAAATGCTTCTGCAAGGCAGAGCGCAGGTTCTGCATGAAAGCAGCGGCTATCGTAATGGGGATCCAGAGTTCCATAAAGCTGCGGTATCATGGGCCTTAAGCATCCGCCAAGGTCGCTTTTCTTGCGCAACGTCGCCTTTTCGATTTTCTTTGCGGCAAAGCCGTTGCATAACAATGCTCATGAGCACGAAACCGAAAAATCAGCCCGACGCCTCCGAATTCTCCCATGTGACCGAATGGGTGTTCGATCTCGACAACACGCTTTATCCGCATGAGATAAACCTGTTCTCACAGATCGACAGGAACATGACCGCCTATGTGGCGGAATTGCTGAAATTGGAGCCGGAAGACGCCCGCGCCTTGCAAAAGCGGTATTACCATGAACATGGCACGACGCTTCAGGGCCTGATGATCAATTATGGTATCGATCCCGACGCATTTCTGGAGCGCGCCCACGCCATCGATTATTCCGCGCTCTCGCCCAACCCGGAACTGGGTGAAGCGATCAAGGCGTTGCCGGGTCGCAAGTTTATTTTGACCAATGGCAGTGTTCCGCATGCGGAGGCCGCCGCCGGTGCGCTTGGCATTCTCGACCATTTCGAAGATATTTTCGATATCGTTGCGGCCAACTATCTGCCGAAACCTGCCAGCGCGACATACGAGAAGTTTGCCGCCCTTGCCAAGCTCGACACGAACAAGGCCGCGATGTTCGAAGATCTTCCGCGCAATCTGGCCGCCCCCAAGGCGCTGGGTATGAAAACGGTCCTGCTCGTGCCGCGCAATCTCGAAGGCATCGTCATGGAACGCTGGGAAATTCCAGCGGCCACCGACGATCATATCGATTTCATCACCGATGATCTGACGGGCTTTCTGAAAGGGCTTCACGCCGTATCGGCCTGACGCTCATTACGGATTTGTCATGCACATTACCTATCTTTAAGTGGTGAAGGCCGCACCGGCAGCCTACCTTTCTCTTAGGGACACCATTAGAAAGGTAACGACGATGATGAAACGAAAAATCGCTCTCACTGCGCTTGGCGCAGCCCTTATGATGAGCGCGACTGCTCCATTCGCCATGGCGGCACCACGCGGTGGCCCGGATAGACACGGTCCGCCAATGCGCCCTGAGGCCGCTTTTGTCTATCTGCTGAAAATGGCCGATACCAACAAGGACGGCAAGATTTCCAAGGAAGAGTTTGCAGCCCGTCAGGATGCGCTTTTCACCGAGATCGACAAGGACAAGGACGGCTCGATCACGCCGAAGGAAATGCGCGACTATCGCCAGGCCAAGATGGAAGAATTCCGCGCCGCTCATCCCCGCCCAGAGCGTGAAGACGCCAAAGGCCCGGATGGCAAAAAGGGTGGTCCAGAACATGCGGATCGTGACGGAAAACGCCACGAGGGCCGCAAACACGAAGCCCGCATGGAAGGTGGCAAGGGTCGCCACGGCAAGATGAACGGCATGTTCGCCATGGTTGACACGGATGGCAACGGCCAGATCAGCAAGGCAGAGTTTACGACCGCTGGTGAGAAACTCTTCGCTCGCCTCGACAAGAACAATGACGGTTTCATCAGCATCGATGACATGCCAGATCGTCCGTTCCTCTGATCGATCGACCATGAACGACAAAGCCCGCTCGACGCGGGCTTTGCACTTTTAGGCCATTTGATTGTCTTCGCGAGATCAGTGCAGGCTGATGGTGCGCAACTCGTCCTCGGCAGCCTTGAAAAAGGTGCTGGAGCGATTGTCCGTCAAGAGGATTGGCGTACCGTCTGCGCCGAACAGTGCCCACAGATCAAGGCCGGGATCGATATTCGGAGCTTCCGGGAAACAACGATTGACCTCTTCGGCGCACATTTTTCGAATATAGCCCACTTCGCCGGCTCCAATATGAGCGAGCTGGGACTTGGTCAAACGCGCATGCGCTTCTTTCAAGAGCATTTTTCAGCCTCCACATTCTTGTGACGCCGCGCTGATGTGAATCATTTGGCGTTCAGAGTCCTACTGTGAGACGGAAATGTTAATTTTCTTTACTATGCTTGAGATTTCCGGGCGGGTCAGATCGATGGACAACAACCCGTTGCGCAGACGCGCATCGCTGACCTGCATGCCATCCGCCAGCACGAAAACACGCTGAAACTGTCGTGCGGCAATACCGCGATAGAGGTAGTCGCGCGCATCCTGCTCCTGCTGACGCCCGCGAATGATGAGCTGGTTTTCAGCAGTGGTGACATCAAGATCATCTTCCGAAAATCCTGCAACCGCAATGGTTATGCGCAGGCGCTCCGGGCTGCCACCTTCAGCAATCAGACGTTCGATATTGTAAGGAGGATATCCGTCGTTGGCCTTTGCCATCCGCTCCAGCGTTTTTTCCATGGCATCGAAGCCCAGCATCAGCGGGTGCGTAAAAGGTGTCATACGGCTCATGTCTTTCAGTCCTTGCATCCAAGCGACGATTGTTTGCCCCGTTCACGGCAGCTTTTCCGCATATGGGAATATAGGAGGGATAGCGCAAGAATGGCGGGACGGGAAAAGTCGCTCAACGCCCACGCTTGACAAGCCGTTCAAACAGGCTTGAAAAGGCATCACTCATTAACAGCGGGAACATCATGGCTGAGCGCAAAAAAATCATTATCGACACCGACCCCGGACAGGACGATGCCGCCGCAATCATGCTGGCCTTGGCAAGCCCTGACGAAATCGAGATTCTGGGCCTGTGCGCTGTCGCTGGCAACGTGCCTTTGAAACTGACCAGCCGCAACATCCGCATCGTTCTGGAACTGTGCAGTCGCACCGAAATCCCCGTCTATGAAGGCTGCGAACGCCCACTGGTGCGCGACCCGATCACCGCCGAACACGTCCATGGCAGCACCGGCCTCGACGGCCCCATTCTGCCGGAGCCTGAAATGGCCGCGCAGTCGCAACACGCCGTGGACTTCATCATCGAAACGCTACGTCGTGAGCCGGAAGGCACGATTACGCTTTGCACGCTGGGCGCATTGACCAACATCGCGACCGCCTTGCAGAAGGCTCCCGATATCGCCTCACGCGTCAAGGAACTGGTGCTGATGGGTGGCGGTTTCTTCGAAGGCGGCAACATCACGCCTGCTGCGGAATTCAACATCTATGTCGATCCTCATGCCGCAGATATCGTGTTCCGCTCCGGCATACCGCTGGTCGTGATGCCGCTGGACGTGACTCACAAGCTTCTCACGACAAAAGCCCGCGTCGCCCGCATTCGCGATATCGGCACACGCCCGGCCATTGCCATGGCGGAAATGCTGGAATTCTTCGAGCGCTTCGATGTGGAGAAATATGGTTCAGACGGCGGGCCGCTGCACGATCCGACCGTGATTGCCTATCTCATCAAACCGGAGCTGTTTGATGGCAGGGATTGCAACGTGGAAATCGAAGTCAACTCCGAACTGACCGTCGGCATGACAGTGGTGGACTGGTGGGGCGTGACGGATCGCGCAATCAATGCCCGCGTGAACCGTGATGTGGATGCAGACGGTTTCTTCGAACTGTTGACGGAGCGTTTTGCGCGTCTTTGATAGCCGCTGCGTAAGAGCCAAACTTCCGTCACCCCGGCCTTGAGCCGGGGTCCAGCAGCGTCGCGTCTGCGGCGCAAAAAATCTTCGCGATCAAGGACTTGACCGCACTGGACCCCGGATCTAGTCCGGGGTGACGGTGGTGGGTGTTCTCAAAGCTCGTAATTATCCGCAATCACTTTCCAAGCATCATCAGCCGTTTCTGCAAAATGCAGAAGGCTCATATCATCCGGGGAAATCGTGCCGAAATCCGCCAGCGCTTCGAAATTGATAACGGAGCGCCAGAACGCCTCGCCGAACAGAACCAGCGGAATGGGTGCCATACGTTTGGTCTGGATCAGCGTCAGCGTTTCAAACAGCTCATCCATGGTGCCAAAGCCGCCGGGGAAAATCACCACGGCTTTGGCGCGCATCAGAAAGTGCATTTTGCGGATGGCGAAGTAGTGGAAATTGAAGCTGAGTTCCGGTGTCACATAGGGGTTGGGCGCCTGTTCATGCGGCAGAAGAATGTTGAGACCGATGGATGGTGCACCGGCTTCTGAAGCACCGCGATTGCCCGCTTCCATCACGCCCGGCCCGCCGCCGGTCATCACCACATATTCGCGATGATCGTATTTTTCCGACACGCTGGCGCAGAGTTTTGCGAATTTACGTGCTTCGTCATAATAGACAGAGGCCGCCGTCAGGTTCTTTTTCTGCGTCTCGTTGCGCGCCGCCCAAGCTTCGCCGCCGGGCTCTGGAATGCGCGCACCACCGAACATCACCACCGTGGATTTGATGCCACGCTCGGACAGGATCATTTCGGTTTTCAAAAGCTCCAGCTGAAGCCGAATGGGACGCAGCTCTTCCCGGCACAGGAAATCCGTGTCGCTATAGGCAAGGCGATAGGACGGCGAGGCCGATTGCGGTGTCTTGGGAAGGCCTTCCGCATGTTGCTTGTCATCCGAACTGGTTTTCAGCGGATCCCAAACCCCATCCTTGCGCCGCAATTTGCCGTTTTTCACTTTTGCCATTTCCATGCCTTTCATCTGACCGCGCCAAATCGTTCAAATCGCCCAGATCACATTGACGCCCTCGAAACACTCGCTTAGAGCAATTAACCGTGTCCGGCCAGCGGTGCGGATGTTTCCCTGCATTGACGATAGTCAGCGAAGTTTAAGGAATTCTCATGAGCAGCTCGGAACTTGGCTCCCTCGAAAAAATCATCGAAGCCGCATTCGATAATCGCGATAACGTCAACGTCTCGACCAAGGGCGAAATTCGCGATGCCGTGGTCACCTCCCTCAATCTGCTGGATGCCGGTGAAGTGCGTGTTGCCCAAAAGCAGGCCGACGGAAACTGGACAGTAAACCAGTGGCTGAAAAAGGCCGTGCTTTTGTCCTTCCGCCTCAACGATATGGAAATCGTCACTGGCGGTCCGGGCGAATCAACCTGGTGGGACAAGGTGCCGTCCAAATTCGAAAACTGGGGTGAAAACCAGTTCCGCGCCGCAGGCTTCCGCGCCGTGCCAAATGCCGTCGTGCGCCGCTCTGCCTATATCGGCAAGAACGTCGTGTTGATGCCGTCCTTCGTCAATCTCGGCGCTTATGTCGATGAGGGTACGATGGTCGATACATGGGCAACGGTCGGCTCCTGCGCACAGATCGGCAAGAACGTTCACCTATCCGGTGGCGTTGGCATTGGCGGCGTTCTGGAACCGCTTCAGGCTGGCCCGACCATCATCGAAGACAATTGCTTTATCGGCGCCCGCTCCGAAGTCGTTGAAGGCTGCATCGTGCGTGAAGGTGCCGTTCTGGGCATGGGCGTGTTCATTGGCAAATCCACCAAGATCGTGGACCGCGCCACCGGCGCAATCACCTATGGCGAAGTGCCGCCTTATTCGGTGGTTGTGGCTGGCACCATGCCAGGCAAGCCTTTCCCGAATGGCGAACCCGGCCCGAACCTCTATTGCGCCGTCATCGTCAAGACCGTCGATGAGAAGACCCGCTCCAAGACTGGCATCAACGAGTTGCTGCGAGACTGAACCGGATAGACCTGCACATGACCGCCACCGACCCCGTCGCAAATCTTGCCGCCCTCATCCGTTGCCCATCGGTCACGCCAGCAGAAGGTGGAGCGCTGACCCTGCTCGATAGTCTGCTGACGCCTTTGGGCTTTAAGGTCGATCGGGTGTTGGCGACGGAAGAAGGCACGCCTGATGTGGAAAACCTCTACGCCCGGATTGGCACGGACGGTCCGCATCTTATGTTTGCGGGCCACACCGATGTCGTACCCGTGGGCGATGAGGCGGCTTGGAGCCACCCGCCGTTTTCTGCCAACATTGCCAGTGGCGAGATGTTTGGTCGCGGTGCGGTGGATATGAAAGGCGGCATCGCCTGCTTCGTGGCGGCAATTGCCCGCCATATCGAAAAGCACGGGAACCCGAACGGCTCCGTTTCTTTCCTCATCACTGGCGATGAAGAAGGCCCGTCGATCAACGGTACCTCCAAGCTTCTGGAATGGGCCGCAGCCAAGGGCGAGACATGGGATGCCTGCGTGGTGGGTGAGCCGACCAACCCGGACCAGCTTGGCGATATGATCAAGATCGGTCGTCGCGGCTCGCTGTCGGGTCGCCTTGTGGTCCACGGCGTTCAGGGCCATGCGGCCTATCCGCATCTGGCAGACAACCCCGTTCGCGGGATGCTACAGCTGACCCACGCGCTGATGGACCCGCCATTCGACAATGGCACGGACAACTTCCAGCCCTCCAATCTGGAAGTGACAACCATCGATACCGGCAATCCGGCCACCAACGTCATTCCGTCCAAGGCAACGGCTGCCTTCAATATCCGTTTCAACGATACATGGACCGTTGAGACGCTACGCGCCGAAATCATCCGACGTCTGGATGAGGCCGCCGTCAACGGCGTTCTCCGCCCGGATCGTGCGCCGGTGAAATATGATCTCGTCTGGGCAGATCGCCCCGCCCATGTTTTCCTCACACGCAACAACGCGCTGATTTCATCGCTGTCCGGTGCCGTTGCGGACGTGACAGGCAACGAGCCGAAGCTTTCCACGACAGGCGGCACATCGGATGCCCGCTTCATCAAGGATTATTGCCCGGTGGTGGAGTTCGGGCTTGTGGGCCAGACCATGCATATGGTGGATGAGCGCGTGGCCGTGGCGGACCTTGAAACACTGACCCGCATCTACGAAACCTTCATAGAACGCTGGTTTTCCCATGCCGCCGCGTAGCGAAATCGCCTATTATATGCGCGGCCTGTGGCTGCTGTTTCTTGGCGATCCCGCAGGCGGACGTTTGCTGGATCTCACGTCACGCGGTATGTCGCGCTCCTTTTATGCCGCCGTTTGGTGCCTGCCCTCCATGGCGCTATCCTGGTATTGGTGGCACGAAGCCTACCTAGCCACATTCCCCGAAGGTGTCCGCACCGGCCCGATCTTCTTCGTGCGGCTGGCAATGGTCGAAGCCATCTGCTGGATGGTGCCACTCATTCTCATCGGTTTGTTGCTGTACGCGTTGGGTGCGAAAGAAAAGTTTCCGGCATTGGTCGTCGTCGCAAACTGGCTGTCCCTGCCGTTTTCCTATGGCTATGCGGCACTGATCCTGATTGCCATGCTGCTGCCTTCCATGCAGGGGCTGGTGGCCATCCTGTGGTTTGTGCTGCTGCTGACGCTGGTGTTCAGCTTCTCACGGATCGTCAAATTCTTTATCCGTGACCAACCGCTGCTGGTCACGGCGCTGGTGATGACTCTGCTCGTTCCCGGCATGATCCTGTCCGAAATTCTGCAACGCTTTTTGGGCGTTTATCCGAACTAGAGCATTTCCAACAAAAGTGCGAAGCGGTTTTGCGTCCGGATGATGCGTTAAGAATCAGCGCTTTGGTCCGATCTCGCCATCTTCCTTGGTGAACGTACCAATCGCGTCATTCGGAAAAATCTCCAGCACCAGTTCAGACGGACGGCAAAGCCGCGCACCTTTGTCCGTCACCACGATGGGCCGGTTGAGCAGGATCGGATGCGCCTCAATGGCATCCAGCAACTCCGCATCGTCCAAGCTCTCATCCGCCAGACCGAGCTCCGCGTAAGGCGTGCCTTTTCCCGCAAAATCTCGCGCAACGTCACACCGATCTTGTCCGCCAGAGAAACGATCTCCTGCCGTGATGGCGGGGTTTTCAGATATTCGATAATGACAGGTTCTTCGCCGGATTGGCGGATCATCTCCAGCGTGTTGCGCGACGTGCCGCAGGCGGGATTATGATAGATCGTGACCGTCATCGTTGATCTCCGTTCTGGGTTGCCGTGGCGGTATCACATCGGGATAATCCACCTGCATGAAATAAAGCCCCTCTGGCGGTGCCACCGGCCCACAGGCCTTGCGGTCGCGCGCCTCAAGCGCCGCCTTCACATCATCCGGCGTCATGCCACCATCACCTGCAAGCTTCAGCGTGCCAGCGAAAGAGCGGATTTGATTGTGCAGAAAGCTTTGCGCCGTCGCGCGAATTTCAATCAGGTCGCCATCGCGTGTCACATCCAGCCGGTCCAGCGTTCTGACCGGACTGTTGGCCTGACAATGGACAGACCGGAACGTGGTGAAATCATGCCTGCCGACCAGCATCTGCGCAGCGGTGTGCATGGCCTCATGGTCGAGATCTTTCGATACCCACCAAGCGCGTTTATGCTCCAGCGCCAGCCGCGATTTGCGGCAGATGATGCGGTAAAGATAATGGCGGCGAAGTGCGGAAAACCGCGCGTCGAAATCCTCGGTCACGGCCTCCACATCCAGCACAGAAACCGCCTCACCCGCCATGGCAAGATGGGCGTTGAGCGCGTTGCGCAGCTTATAGGGTTGCCAATCGCGAGACAGGTCCACATGCGTCACCTGTCCCTTGGCATGAACACCGGAATCGGTGCGGCCAGCGCCGCGAAAGCTCACGACCTCACCCGTCAGCGAAAGAATGCCCGCTTCCAGCGCGCCCTGCACGGAAGGTCCGTTGGTTTGCCTCTGCCAGCCATAATAGGGGGAGCCATCATATTCCACGGTCATGCGAAAACGCGGCATCAGCCGAGCCTCGTTCCGACAGAGACAGGCGTGCCGCGCAAAAAGTCTGCTGCCAGCAAAGGCTTTCCGCCCGCCTTCTGCAAACGCACCAGCCGAACGGCCCCGCTTCCACAAGCAACGGTCAAGGCATCATCCAGAACCGAACCTGCCTCACCCATGCCGGTGGTGAGTTCCGTTTCCAGCACCTTCACGCGCTCAGGTTTGCCACCGATGTCCATCTCGAACCACGCGCCCGGAAAGGGTGCCAGACCGCGAATATGGTTGTGCACGTCCTGTCCCGACCGGGAGAAGTTAATGCGCGTCTCGCTTTTGTCGATTTTGGCGGCGTAAAGCACACCGTCTTCGTTTTGTGGTGTCAGCGGCAGATCACCGTCTTCCAGCTTCTGCATCGCTTCGCGCATCAGGCGGCTCCCTGCCAGCATCAGAGCGTCATGCAGCTCGCCCGCCGTCATATTCGGTCCGATGGTGATCTTTGCTGTCAGCGCAACTGGGCCAGTGTCCAGCCCCTTTTCCATCTGCATCACCATGATGCCGGTTTCCGAGTCTCCCGCCATGATGGCACGTTGGATCGGCGCGGCACCGCGCCAGCGCGGCAGAAGCGATGCGTGGCCGTTGTAACAGCCGAGCCGCGTGCCTTTCAGAATAGCCTCGGGCAACAACAACCCATAAGCAACGACGACAGCCACATCCGCCTCGAATTCATTAAACTGCGCCCTGTCTTCTTCCGCCTTGAAATTCAGCGGCGTGAAAACCGGAATGCCGAGCAGTTCGGCGGCTTGATGCACCGGAGATTTCTGCAAATCCAGACCACGCCGCCCGCCGGGGCGCGGCGGCTGGGAATAAACGGCCACGACCTCGTGACCGGCATCAACCAGTGCGCGCAGGGTGGGAACCGAAAAATCTGGTGTTCCCATGAAAATAATGCGAAGAGCCATGCTCATCCCCTGCCCTTTGGATGTGATCGCCAGCCTTCCGACACAGGATCAAATCTTTGCGCGGGCCGCCTTGGTGAATTTCTTGATGACCATATCCCGTTTCAGCCGAGAAATGTGGTCGATGAACAGGATGCCGTTCAGATGGTCGATTTCGTGTTGCAGGCAGGTGGCCAACAGGCCATCAGCCTCGACTGTCTGCTTCTTGCCATCACGGTCGATGTAGCTCACCGTCAGCGATGCAGGGCGCTCGACCTCGGCATAATAATCCGGAATGGAGAGACAGCCTTCCTCATAGGTCGAAACCTCGTCCGACACTTTAAGGATTTCCGGGTTGATGAAAACAACCGGCTTGTT
This sequence comes from Agrobacterium sp. rho-13.3, assembly GCF_033957765.2. Taxonomy (NCBI): domain Bacteria; kingdom Pseudomonadati; phylum Pseudomonadota; class Alphaproteobacteria; order Hyphomicrobiales; family Rhizobiaceae; genus Agrobacterium; species Agrobacterium sp. rho-13.3. The sequence goes on along the minus strand of NZ_CP192774.1, from coordinate 47,121 downwards.
GTCTTCATCCTCACGCGAAACATCGATGACCAACATGCGGCGCGGCACGCCGATCTGGATGGCGGCAAGCCCAATTCCCGGCGCATCATACATGGTTTCCAGCATGTCGTCGGCAAGACGCGAAATCTCGGCATCCACCTGTTCGACGGGCTTGGATTGCTGGCGCAGCAGCGGATCGGGCAAAATAATAAGCGGTTTGATCGTCATGGCTTCCCATAACGCATCTCATCTTTGGAGGAAACAAAAAATAGAGGTGTCGAATAGCCGGAATTACGGGAGAAATCAGGACTCAATTCCGCCGTGGAAATGTTCTTGTTTTGATCTTACGAATCACACAAAATCTGTTAGATTTGCTCATGAACATCGATCTCAATGCGCTCGGCACAACGGCTTTCAGTCTCGGCAGCATCCCTATTTCGGTCGGCACGTTGCTCGGCATTTTTGTGGCGGGGTGTTTGCTGGTCACTGCGCTGTTTTTGCGCAAGCCTGCCGCGCCCGATCAATCCCGTGACGACATCACCGAACTTCTAAAAACCCAATCGGAACTGCATGGTCGCATCGCCGCCATGGCAGAGACGCTGAGTGCCCGCCAGAACGAGATGAGCCAGACGATGAACGAGCGCCTGGATGGCATGTCGCAACGCATTGGCTCGACCATTACCGAACAGACCCGCTCCACGCACGAAAACCTTAGCCGCCTTCAGGAGAGGCTGGCCGTGATCGATGCTGCACAGGGCAATATTCGCGATCTGGCAAAGGACGTGATTGGCTTGCAGGCGATTTTGTCCAACAAGCAGACACGCGGTGCATTTGGCCAGGCCCGCATGGAAGTGCTGATTGCCGATGCCCTGCCCTCATCGTCCTATAGCTTGCAGCCGACGCTTTCCAACGGCTTCCGGCCCGATTGCACCATCAGAATGCCCAACAACGCGCCGCCTTTGGTCATCGACGCGAAGTTTCCGCTGGAAGCGTGGAACGCGCTGAAGGCCGACGATACGCCGGAGGCCAAACGCGCCGCCAGCCAGCAGTTTCGCCGCGATATGGAAGTGCATATTCGCGATGTGGCCGAAAAATATCTGATTTCGGGCGAAACGCAGGATACGGCCTTTATCTTCGTACCATCGGAATCGATCTTTGCGGATATCCACCAGCATTTCGAACATCTGGTGCAGCGGGCCCAACGCTCGCGCGTGGTCATCGTTTCGCCGTCGCTATTGATGCTGTCCGTGCAGGTCATTCAGTCCGTGCTGAAAGACCAGCGTATGCGCGAGCAAGCGCACCTCATTCAAGGCGAAGTCGCCGTTTTGATGGACGATGTGAAACGGCTGGATGAGCGAACCCGCAAATTGCAGGCACATTTCGGGCTGGCCCAGAAGGACGTCGACATGATGCTGACATCCTCTGAAAAAGTGCTAGCGCGTGGCGTGAAAATCGAGAGTCTTGATTTTTCGCCCTCACAAAAAGAAGTCGTCCACACGGAGGCGGAACATTTGCGCCGCGTGGCCGATGTTCGCTCCAGCCCCGCCAAACTAAGGGTGGTTGACGACGAGTGATGCAGTCGGGCAAAGTCTCCTTCTGTCTAGAACCGCACCCGCATCTTTCATGGAATTTTCCGCATGATCACAGTTTTCGGCTCCATCAACATGGACCTCGTTGCCACGTCTGACCGCCTGCCCAAACCCGGCGAAACTGTAACGGGCAAAGCCTTTGCCACAGCAGCAGGCGGCAAAGGTGCCAATCAGGCGCTTGCAGCGCGACGTGCGGGCGCAGAGGTCAAGATGGCTGGCGCCATTGGTGATGACGCATTTGCAGCCCCCGCCCTGACGCTGTTGCGCGATGCGAAAGCTGATCTTTCTCTGGTCAAGACGGTTGCAGGTCCAACCGGCACTGCCGTCATCCTCATTGGCGAGGGCGGCGAGAACATGATTTCAGTCATTCCGGCTGCCAATGGCGAAGTGTCGGAAACAGATGCCGAACGCGCCGTCTCCGAAATGGCAGCGGGCGACATTTTGATGTTGCAACTCGAAGTGCCAGCCGACGCCATCGAAGCAGCGCTGAAAGCTGCGAAGGCAAAGCGCGTCACAACAATCATCAATACCGCACCGCTTACAGCGCAGGCCGCGCAGCTTTCGCGTTTGGTCGACATCGTCATCGCCAACGAAACCGAATTTGAATTGCTGATCGGTAAAAGTGACCTTTCCGCTGAACAGCGGGAGAAGGAACTCGTGGCACGTCATGGCGAAACAGGGCAAACCCTCATCATCACGCTTGGCGCGGACGGCGTTATCGCCATTCGCAACGGCAAGGTTTTCAAGGCGCAGGGTCTCAAAATTGTTCCGGTCGATACGGTCGGCGCGGGGGATACGTTCTGCGGTTATCTCGCCGCCAGCCTTGATGCAGGCCTTGATTTTGAGGCCGCACTGCGTCGCGCCGCCGTCGCCGGTTCGTTGGCCTGCACGAAAGAGGGCGCTCAGCCCTCTATCCCGGTCGCGTCGGACGTCGATGCGAGGCTTTAAGTTCGTATGAACGTGAGATAGGCGGAGCTGCGACCTTCGCGCTTCGCCTTGTTCTCATACCGTGTGCCCGGCCATGTGTCATATGGCGTCAGCCAATCGGCAGACGTCTTCGCTGTCCATTCAAAACCGCCATGGCTGGCGCAATGTTGCAGCGTCCAGTTCACATAGGTGTCGATATCCGAGGCGAAGCAGAATTTGCCACCGGATTTCAAAACACGGTGGAAACGGGCCAGGTTCACATCTGACACGAAGCGACGCTTCCAGTGTTTTTTCTTTGGCCACGGATCAGGGTAGAGTAGATCGATATGGTCGATCGATGCGTCCGGCAGCCAATCCAGCAATTGCGTCGCGTCATCGTCATAGAGACGGATATTCATCAACTCCAGCTCGCGAACGCTGCCAAGCAGTTTGGCCATGGAATTGACGAAGGGCTCAACGCCGATAAAGCCGGTGGCGGGATTTTCTGAGGCGCGGTGAATGAGATGTTCGCCGCCGCCGAAGCCGATTTCGAGGCGGATGGATTTTACATCTGCCGGGAAAAGTGCCGCGAGATTCTTCGGGGGCTGTGTCGAAAGATCGACTTTCAGCAACGGCAGAAGGTTCTCGATCGAATCCACCTGAAGGGTGCGCAAAGGCTTGCCTTTACGCCGGCCAAAAAACGCCTCGGTTGCGCGTGAGCGTCGCTCTTCCGTCATTTCAACACTACTCTCAAACAGATAAATTTAACCCGCACAGCACCTTTTGGGGGCGCTGCACGGGTCATATCTCTTAGTCTAGGCCGATTGACAAGCCTTATGCGGCTTTCAATGCGTCCTTGAGCGGCTTGACGAGATCCAGCTTCTCCCAGGAGAAGGAGCCGTCACGGCCAGCCTTGCGACCAAAATGGCCGTAGGACGATGTCTTGGCATAGATCGGCTTGTTCAGGTCCAGGTGGCGGCGAATGCCCGATGGCGAGAGGTCGATGACCTTGCGGATCGCGGCTTCGACGTCATCTTCGCTGAACTTGCCGGTCTGGTGGAAATCGACATAGACCGACAGTGGCTGCGCAACACCGATGGCGTAGGAGAGCTGGATCGTGCAGCGCTCGGCCAATCCTGCCGCAACGACGTTCTTGGCGATGTAGCGCGCAGCGTAAGCAGCCGAACGGTCAACCTTGGTGGTGTCCTTGCCGGAAAATGCGCCGCCACCGTGCGGAGCAGCCCCACCATAGGTATCCACGATGATCTTGCGACCGGTCAGGCCGGCATCGCCATCAGGACCACCGATAACGAATTTGCCGGTTGGGTTGATGTACCACTGGCAATCATTGGCAATCTTAAGGTCGCCCAGCGCTTCGCGGATGTAAGGTTCGACAACGTCGCGAACCTTCTTGGAGTCCCAGCTTGCGTCCAGATGCTGCGTCGACAGAACAATGGAAACAGCTTCCGCTGCCTTGCCATCGATATAACGCACGGTCACCTGGCTCTTGGCATCAGGACCGAGCTTTGATGCTTCGCCTTCGCCACTTTTACGCGCCGTGGCCAGAAGCTGAAGAATGCGGTGCGAATAATAGATCGGTGCCGGCATCAGGTCCGGCGTTTCCAGGCAGGCGTAACCGAACATGATGCCCTGGTCGCCAGCGCCTTCATCGCCCTGCTTGTCAGACGCGTTATCCACGCCCTGCGCGATGTCCGCAGACTGCGGATGGAGCAGCACGTCGATCTTGGCGGTCTTCCAGTGGAAGCCGTCCTGCTCGTAACCGATGTCGCGGATGGCCTTGCGGGCCGCAGACTTGAACTTGGATGGATTGATGACCGGGTGGCCAGCAGCGTCCTTCACGACGTTGCCGTCCTTGTCCTTCTTCAACAATGTGTCGGGCACACGCACTTCACCGGCAATAATGACGCGGTTGGTGGTTGCAAGGGTTTCACACGCAATGCGCACAGTCCATGGGTCAACGCCAGTCTTGGCGGCCTCGCGGTAGACGAGATCAACGATCTCATCTGAAATACGGTCACAGACCTTGTCAGGATGGCCTTCAGCAACAGACTCGCTGGTGAACAGGTAATTAGCGCGCATGCGGGATTCCCCTCAAAGAAATAGCTTTGCGTTTGTTAGCCATTTCGCCCGAGAAAAACAAGGACACAACGACATAAATATATCTTTATATCGGAATTCCTAACTGTGGGTTACGCAATAAAAAACGGCCCCGAAGGACCGTTTAACTTTTTGTTGTATGCATGTCGTTTTCGCAAAACCGCCTCGCACTTAGCGCGACATACTTTAGAAAACCCTGCTTTAACTCGCTTATTCAGCGTCGCCTTCAGCAGCCAATGCCTTCACCAGATCAACGAGGCGGCGGCGAACCTTCGGGTCATTGATCTTCACGAATGCGCGGTTCAGTTGCAAACCTTCGGAAGACGAAAGGAAATCCACGACATAGTTGGAGCTCGAAGCCTCTGCCATGCCGGAAGCGCTGACGCCCTGATCGCCCGGTGCATCTTCGAAGAAAAAGGAAACCGGTACGTTCAGAATGCTCGAAATATTCTGCAGGCGGCTGGCACCAACGCGGTTCGTGCCCTTCTCATATTTCTGAATTTGCTGGAATGTAATGCCGAGGCTTTCGCCCAGCTTCTCCTGGCTCATGCCCAGCATGGTGCGGCGGAGGCGGATACGGCTCCCGACATGAATGTCAATCGGGTTCGGCTTTTTCTTGTTCTCTGTCATTGTTGTGGTCCTGACATTCAGATTATTCGGGGTTATCGACGACACGCTTGTAAAAATCCTGAACCGTAGGATTGTCACAGCACAATATATATCATGTGCGTTGTGCAACCTAACAAGTGCACTATGCAATTTTAGGGGTTTTTGGTCAATTCTTTCGATCAATCAAACCAAGTCGCGAAATCACCGCGACGACGAGCAATACACCAAAGGACAACCAAAAGTGTATCTGTCGCATATCTGAAGTGAGTGCGCCAGTCACCACGCCACCCAAAGTGGAATCGATTATTCCTTTTTGACCATAGTCAAGACCTGCGACAATTCGCCCCAGAGGATCAATTATAGCCGAAATGCCCGTATTTGCGGCGCGAATCACAGGAACACCCGTCTCCACTGCACGCAGTCGCGCCTGCTGAAAATGTTGATAAGGACCGGGTGTATCTCCAAACCAGCCGTCATTCGTGACATTCACAATGGCTGTGGACGACGCGATATCGGCGGGAACCTCCCCCGGAAAAATGATTTCGTAACAGATGAAGGAATGCAGTTTTTTACCCGAAGGAAGGGTAATCGGGTTGCGTGTCGCCGCGGGTGAAAAACCGCCCGGCAGGCTTATGATATTGGTGATTCCAAAGTGCCGCAGCACATCCTCGAACGGGACGTATTCGCCAAACGGCACAAGGTGCACCTTGTCGGTGGCGCCGATGATCTGCCCCTGACTATCGATGGCGTAGACCGAGTTATAATAGCGCGGCGCATGGCCAGCACCCGCATCCTCCATGCGCACGGCACCCGTCAGCAATATCTGCCCGTCTTCCAGCGTATTGGCGATCTCTTCCAGAGCATCCGGGTTCTGCGTCAAAATGAACGGAACCGATGTTTCCGGCCACACAATGATATCGGGCCGCTTTTGTCCCGCAGAGGGCGGCAGGGCCGAAAGGCGCAGGTGTTCCTTGAAAATCTCGGCGCGATCGGCATTTAGCATCTTGCGGGATTGGTCGATGCCAGGCTGAACGATCCGCACCGTCATATCACCTTCAACCGGCGGCAATGGCTGTTGCAAGCGGTACGCGCCGTAACCCAGATGAAGCGCCATCAGCAAAGCAGCGATCGACAATCCGGGCAACATGCCTTTTTTCGTACCCAGCAGAGCGGGGCTGGAAAACACGAAAACGGCGACCATCGACATTCCGAAAATGCCGATCAGATTGGAGGTTTGCATCATGAGGGGAATGGGCATCAGGCCGTAACCGATGGCATTCCAGGGAAATCCGGTCAGAATAAAACTACGTATCCATTCGATAAGACCGAAGGATGCTGCCAAGGCCGCGATCCTGCCCCAACCGTCAGACCACAGCAGGTTTGCGAGCATGACGGCAAGACCGTAAAAAATAGCCAGGCAGGCGGGTAAACCGAATATTGCCAGCGGCAGCGCCCAAGCGAATTCATCCGCCTCCAGAAGCAGCGCATTGCCCATCCACCAAAGACCGGCGACGAAATAGCCAAAGCCAAAGAGCCAGCCGAGAACGAAGGTTTTCCAGCCACGTGAAAAGACGCCGCCATCGGCATTGCCCGTGGTGCCATCGATCAACCAAACCAGCAGCGTAAATGAGATGAAAAGAGCGGCGAAAAAACCAAATGGCGGAAATGCCAGAGCGCCAAAGGCTCCAGCAAAAATGGCAATACAAACGCGGCCAAAACCACTGCCCAACATGATTTTGCCCGCCAGTCGCTCCATGCAGTCTCCAACCCGTTTCAAGGCACCGTCCGACTCACACGGGAAGCGACACACGCTGTCCTGCCTTTGTATAACGGGACTTACTGTAAAAAAAAGCGCACGTCCACAGCCCTACACGTCGGGCAGAACAAGCGTTTTCGCCAAATGCAGCTCGTCCAAATGCAAGACAGCCGCAGAGTGGTTGCTCTACGGCTGTCGATGGATAAATCCACGCCAAATCAGGCCGAGGCGCTGTCTGCGCGGTTGGACGGCGCGGGCAGTGCAAGCACCACTTCCGCTCCGGCATTTGCCGGCGCCTGATCGTCCTCACCTTCGGAGGACTGATTGCGCACGATACGAACACCCTTGATACGGCGGCTGTCGGCGTCGAGAATATGGAACTCGAAGCCCGGCACGGCACGGACAACCTCGCCCTTCGTCGGAATGCGACCGAGAGCGAAGAAAATCAATCCGCCCAGCGTGTCGATTTCCTCGATATGTTCGCGCACATCGAAATCCGGGCCAATGGCCTCTGCAAGCTCGGTCAGTTCAGCGCGCGCATCGGCGATCAAAACATCGTCTGACAGCTGCGAGAACATCGTCTCGTCCTTGTCATGCTCGTCGTCAATATCACCGATCACCATTTCGACGATGTCTTCGTGGCTGACGAGACCATCGGTTCCGCCATATTCATCGATGATAAGCGCAAGCTGCGTGCGCTGAGCCTGCATGGTTTTCAAAAGGCTTGAGGCCAGCATGGACGCGGGTGCAAAGAGAATTTTGCGCACCAGACCGGCTTCGGCCAAAGTCTTTTCGAGATCGACGCGGGCAAGATCGAAGTTTGCGCGGGGTGATTTCGGCGCTTTGGGTTCACCATTGGCGGCATAACGAGACCCGACACGGCGTTTGTTGCGGGCCTGCTTTCCGACGAAGGACAGCAGATCGCGAATATGGATCATGCCCTTGGGATTATCCAGCGTCTCATCGTAAACCGGCATACGGGAACGCCCTGTTTCTTCAAACAGGATCATCGCTTCGCCAACCGTCATGTTCTGATCCAGCCCGTCAATATCGACACGGGGGATCATGATGTCTTCGACGCGAACTTCTCTGAACCGCAGAATATTGTTGAGCATCGCCCGTTCTTCGGGCGTGAAGGCGGCACCGATTTCGGTATCGGTCATTAGCGCATCGGTAATGTCTTCCCGGAGGCGCTCGCCCTGCGATGGCTTTAGCAGCCTCGCAATACGCGCCCAGAGTGTCGCTCTGGGTTTGGCGTTATATTCCACACGTAAGGGACTACTGCCCTCCTCCGATGAGGATTGCTCCCCGGTTTCTTTGCCCTCGTGGGGCGGTCTTGCAGAGTTCTCGTTCATTGTCCCAAACTGTTAAATCAAAGCGGCTCTTGTCCCGCGTATGGATCAGATAGCCCAAGCTTCGCCAAAATGCGAGTCTCAAGCCCTTCCATTTCTTCCGCATCTTCGGTGTCCATGTGGTCGTAACCGAAGAGATGCAGAAATCCGTGCACCAGCAGATGTGTCAAATGATCCTCGAAACTCTTGTCAAGATCAAGGGCTTCCCGCTCCACTGTCTCGCGTGCGATGACGATATCGCCCAACATTGGCCCCGGCATACCGCCCGGTTCCAGCGGAAATGCCGGAAAAGACAGCACATTCGTTGCCTTGTCCTTGTCACGCCACTCGGCATTTATTTCCCGGATTGCCGCATCATCGGTGAAGACCAGCGATAATTCCGTGGGCATTTTCGGAAACGGCTGCTGTTCTTCCGATGTCAGAAAATCGACAGCCGGGTTCAAAACTCGGCTGCTGAAATCAAAAAGCTCTTCTTCCGAGGGCCATGCTTCGGCCTCGACGCTGATCTGAATATCCAGTGACGACATATGCTTGCTTTAGTTTCCCTTGCCAGCCTTTTGACAAACTATGGCTGAAGGCTGTTTCTAATATGAGAACGTTTTCCCAGTATTCCGTCATCCTCGGGTCTGTCCCAAGTATCTAATCACGTTGACATAAATGAGGCGTAACAGATCCTCGGGACAAGCCCGAGGATGACGGAAATCTAAAGATTTCCTTTTTAGTTACCTCTTGGAAGACTTTCATCCGGCACCGCCGTCTGTGCTTCATAGGCGCGAACGATGCGTGCGACCATGGGATGACGAACGACATCCACATCCTTGAAGCGGACGATCGACACGCCCTCGACTTCGGGGAGGATTTGCAGAGCCTCGACAAGTCCGGATTTCACGCCGCGCGGCAAGTCCACCTGGCTTGGATCGCCGGTCACGATCATGCGGCCATTTTCACCAAGGCGCGTCAGAAACATCTTCATCTGCATCGCGGTGGTGTTTTGCGCTTCGTCCAGAATGACAGCAGCATTGGCAAGCGTGCGTCCACGCATGAAAGCCAAAGGCGCGATTTCGATGACGCCCGCCTGAATGGCACGCTCCACCTTGTCACCCGGCATCATGTCATAAAGCGCGTCATACAGCGGACGAAGGTAAGGATCGACCTTTTCCTTCATGTCGCCGGGCAGGAAGCCCAGACGCTCACCCGCCTCAACAGCCGGACGCGACAGGATGATGCGGTCCACAGCACCCCGTTCCAGCAATTGCGCGGCATGGGCCACAGCAAGATAGGTCTTGCCCGTACCGGCTGGACCGACCCCGAAAACAAGCTCGGACTGTTCCAGCGCCCGCATATAGACGTCCTGCGTCGGTGTGCGGGCGGCAATGGTTTTCTTGCGGGTGGAGATTTGCGCCATGGAAACCTTGGCTTTGCGCTCCATGGTCGGCAACGTCAACTGGTCATCAGCGGCAACCGCCATGCGGATCGCGCCTTCGACATCGGACTCCTCGACGCTTCCGCCTTTCAGCAGGCGTTGGTAGAGAAAATCCAGTGCGCGGCGTGCCTGATTGGTGGCAACGAGATCACCCGTGATGGCAACAGAATTACCGCGTGGGCGCGCATCGACGTGGAGGCGTTGTTCCAGCAATTTGAGGTTTTGATCGAACTGACCGAATAGCTCTCCCGCTATCCTGTTATTCTCGAACGTGAGGACGAAGTGATTGGCGTCGGTCGCGGCTGAGCGTGGCTGGCGCGATGAGGGTGATACCAATTCATGTGCGTTCAAGCGGTCAGGCTCCCGTCCAATTCAGTGTCGGTTCCTCACTCTAGCTTTCTGCCACCTCGGCAAACAAGCTGTTTGGACCCGTAGCGGTGATTCGTACATGAATAATGTCGCCGATTTTCATGTCTTTTGCATCAAGATTCACAGATTGCAGCCAAGGAGATCGTCCAATCAGCTGACCAGGCATACGACCCGGCTTTTCCAGCAACACATCCATGGTTTTATCCACAAGCGAAGCGGCAAATTCATGCTGTTGTTTCAACAACAAAGCCTGAAGACGCTCCAACCTTTCGGACTTTACGTCTTCCGGCACCTGATCGGTCAAATCTGCACCCGGCGTGCCGGGACGTGTGGAATATTTGAACGAAAAGGCCTGCGCGTATTTCACCTGTTCCACGATGGAGAGCGTATCTTCGAAATCCTGATCCGTCTCACCGGGGAAACCCACAATAAAATCCCCCGACATGGCAATATCAGGGCGGGCGGCGCGAATTTTTTCGACAAGCCTAATATACTCTTCGCCGGTGTGGCGGCGGTTCATGGCCTTCAGAATACGGTCCGAGCCGGATTGCACCGGCAGATGCAGATAGGGCATCAAAATCCGCAGATCACGATGCGCGCCAATCAGCGCGTCATCCATGTCACGCGGATGGCTGGTGGTGTAGCGCAGACGGGCAAGGCCCGGAATTTCCGCCAGCCTGTAGAGCAACTCGGCAAGGCCCAATTGTTCGCCATTGGCACCAGTGCTGCGCCAGGCATTGACGTTTTGCCCCAGCAGGGTGATTTCACGCACACCGGCATCGACGAGCTTCTTCGCCTCATCGACGATCTGGTGCACGGGCCGGGACACCTCTGAACCGCGTGTGTATGGTACAACGCAGAAGGTACAGAACTTGTCGCAGCCTTCCTGCACGGTCAGAAAAGCCGTGACGCCGCGCTTGCGCAGCATCGCTTTTTCCGCCATCGGCAGATGCTCGAATTTGTCCTCGACCGCATATTCCGTTTCGATGACCCGCTCACCGCCCCGTGCACGTTTCAGCGCTTCCGGCAGGCGATGGTAGGTCTGTGGGCCGATGACAACGTCCACGACGGGCGCACGGCGCAGAATTTCCTCGCCTTCCGCCTGCGCCACGCAACCGGCAACACCGATCATGAATTCGCGGCCTTCCGCCTCGCGGACCTTCTTCATGTCGCGCAAACGGCCTAGTGCGGAATACACCTTTTCCGCAGCCTTTTCGCGAATATGACAGGTGTTGAGCAGAACCAGATCGGCCTCGCCCATATCCTCGGTGGCAACGTACCCGTCTTTCGCCAAAGCGTCGGTCATGCGAACGGAATCGTAGACGTTCATCTGACAGCCATAGGTCTTGATGAAGACCTTGCGGCTGTTCGCGCCATCGCGAAGGGTGGTGGGTGTGGCGTCGTGGCTGCGTGTTTCCTGGGTCATGGCCATTATCTAATGATTCTAGCGTCCATATTAAACAGAAAAATGTGTGGTCAGAGCATCGGACCGAAAAGTGCACCGCGGTTTTCGGAAAATCCGATGATTCAACACGGCATTAGCGAGACTTTCGCCATCCGCCACGAAGGCTGAAATTCAGCATGGTGCGGATGGAGGCCGTGGAATCTGCGCTCAATGCCTTGCGATTATCGCCGCGATGAAAGGGGATCGCATCGCCGAAGGACACATCGACATCGATGGCCCCGGCTTTCATCAGGCCAAAAAGGGAGGGCAGCAGTTCAAGACTTCCCGGCCATGCCGCAACGCTGCGGTGGTAACGGCCCATCGCCATGCCTTGAATGCCGGTATAGGCAATTGCTACCGGCTGGACATACACCAGCTGCCCCGGCACCTGATCCGCCGCACTGGAGGCCGCCCCGAAAAGCGACGACTTGATGGGCAAAAGCCGGTTGCCATCAGATGTGGTCCCCTCCGGAAAAAGAACGACGATCTCACCCTTCGCCAGCCGGTCGGCAATGTCGTTGACCTGCGTTCCGGTGCTGCGCTTCTGCTCTCGCGTCACGAAAATGGTTTTCTGCAAGCGGGCCAGAATGCCGAAAATGGGCCAATCCCGCACTTCCGTCTTGGCGATGAACACCACATCGACAACGCTGCCGAGAACCATGATGTCTTTCCACGACACATGGTTGACCACCAGCAGTAGCGGCTTTGCCCGCTCTAGATCGCCATGGACCTGAACCTTGATCCCCAGCGCATGACACGCGATCCTGTGCCAAAGCCTCGGCAAGCGGCGGCGGAAAGGCAAATCAAAATAAAGCCCGACAAGCTGAACGGGCAACAAGATGAGCGTCGCGAGCGCCATGACCACGATCATATACACAAACCTCAGCCACATCATCGCGTCATATGCTCCGTGGCCCCGGTTCCTGTTCAGCGATCTTCGGGCTTGAGCGGAACACCGTAAAGCTCAAGGCGGTGATCCACCAGCTTGAAACCGTGTTCACGCGCAATCTTTTCTTGCAATGCTTCGATCTCGGCGGAGTGAAACTCGATCACAACGCCATGCTTGAGGTCAATCAGATGATCGTGATGTTCTTCCGGCATCGTTTCATAACGAGAGCGGCCATCGCGGAAATCGTGCCGCTCGATGATGCCTGCATCTTCGAAAAGCTTCACGGTTCGATAGACCGTGGAAATGGAGATGCGCGGATCGACGGCCGACGAACGGCGATAAAGTTCTTCGACATCCGGGTGATCCACGGATTCCTGAATAACGCGGGCAATCACACGACGCTGATCGGTCATGCGCATACCGCGCTCGGCACATAATTCTTCCAGCGTTTTCGAAAGGTCTATCACGTCTTCTGGCCTTCAGGTGCTTTCATTGGAATGACGCGGTCAGCGCCAGTTTAATCGTCTATTCGACCTAACGAAGATCGCGCCGCATGACAAGCGCTGTCGATTTCGTACCGTCTTTGGCGGTGTAATAGGCCTGCCGCTCGGCCACCGTCTTGAAACCGAGCTTCTTGTAGAGACCGATTGCCGGCACATTGCCGCCGTCGACCTCCAGAAACATGGTTTCCGCACCGCGCATCACGGCTTCCCGCATTGCCGCCTGCATCAGCCGCCAGCCAAGGCCGCAACGCCCGTATTTTTCACCAACGGCCACGGTCAGAATTTCCGCCTCGCCACCCGCCTCTCTCGCCAGAATGAACCCGCCCATTGGCTTGCTGAAAAATGCATTCGTCTGGCGGGCAACGGCACCGAACACGCTACCCTGACTGAGAAGGCTTGAAAACTCGCCATCATTCCATGGGCGCGGGAACCGCACGGCGTGAAGTTCGGAAACCTCCGCACAGTCCGCGTGCTCCATCGGCACGATTTCGAAATAAGGTTTCCAGCTCAGGTAATCGTCAAACATCGCAAGGAATCATCCGCATTCAGGCTATCACAGGCCCGTATCAGGCAACCGCAAGACGTTCCAGCGCATCGGCCCGAAAATCGAAACGATTTTCGGAGAGCACGATGCGCAGATTCAAACAGCAGAGCGTCCTTAGGGCGCCTGTAAGGGGGCACGGCGCTCTAATGCAAATCCTGATTGGGGCTTGGCGTCTGGTCCGCGCAAATAAAGCGGTGCTGGTTTGGGCATGCCTTGCGGCTTTTGTGCACCAATGCGGGCCACCGTCGAAATAAGGAAATGATCCGGCCCGGAGCCGGTTTCAGCGCCTGCGAACAGCGGCGCGGCAGAGCCGATGATGACACCATCAAATTTTACGAGGATGGCTTTTGCGTCTTCCAGAGACAGCAAAGCGGCATCGCTGGTTGGCGATCCATCCGCCGCAAATGTCTGGAGATAACATTCTTCTCGTTTGGCATCGAAACCAACCGCGACCGGCTGACCGGGATGCTCCCGCAAATGGTGCGCCGCCAGCGTTTCGAGCGTGGTCACACCCACCGCATCAATGCCGAGCGACAGGGCAAAACCCCGCGCCGCAGCAACGCCGACGCGGATGCCCGTAAAGGAGCCGGGACCGATGGTGACCGCAATCCGCTCAATTTCTTGAAGCGTCACGGACGCCTGCTGCAAGGCACCATCAATGATGCCCATCAAAAGTTCCGCATGGCCCTTGCCGATGTTTTCGGTCACTTCACCCAGCACGGCATCCGCCGCGCTGTCATAAACACAGGCAGCGCAATCCACGCCAGATGTATCGATGGAAAGAACGATCATGATGTGAGGCCGTTTATCAAACGGCCTCGACCTCTTGTACCTCAGGCACAAAGTGGCGCAGCAGGTTCTGCACGCCGTGCTTCAACGTCGCCGTCGAAGACGGGCAACCGGAGCACGCGCCCTTCATGTTGAGGAACACGGTGCCATCGCGGAAGCCGCGAAAGGTAATGTCGCCGCCGTCCTGCGCAACAGCGGGACGAACGCGGGTTTCCAGAAGTTCCTTGATGGTGGCAACGATGGTTTCATCACCCGGTTCAAAAAACTCTTCTTCTTCATCGGAAATCTCAGCAGCCACAGCCGTTCCCATCAATGGGCGACCGGACATGAAATGTTCCATGATCGAACCCAGAATGGCTGGCTTTAGATGCTGCCACTCGGCGCCGTCCTTGGACACGGTGATGAAGTCGAAACCGTAATACACGCCGGTAACGCCCGGAATTTCGAACAAAACTGACGCCAGCGGCGAGGCTTGCGCCTGCGCGGCATTCAGGAATTCCGCTGTGCCGGTTTCCAGAACAACCTTGCCCGGAAGAAACTTCAGCGTGGCAGGGTTAGGCGTGGATTCGGTCTGAATGAACATTTCAATCTCCTTCGAGGCAGCGCAGTTGCGCCCCGGAACTTAGAACTCTTCCAAAGTATGACGAACGCTGCACGACTTCAAGCCCTGACATGATAAACATAGTCAAGAAATCTTATGACAGCGCATCCATTTCCTCATCCGTCAGCGTGTCAGGCAAGACGGTGACAGGAATAGGAAATGCCGCACCACGTCCTGCGATAGACGATACCAGCGGACCCGGACCTTCCTTGGTGGAGCCGGCTGCCAGCACCAGAATCGCGATATCGCGATCCTCCTCGATCAGCCCATGGATCTGCTCGGCAGCATTGCCTTCGCGGATCACCGTTTCCGGCTCTATTCCCACGCTTTCGCGCACCTTTTGCGCCACCTTGGCAAGCGAGGCCTCCGCCTCTTCCATTGCCTCGGCCCGCATGATCTGCTCCACGCCCAGCCATTGCTGGAAATCGCCTTCCGGGATCACATAAAGCAGAACCAGACCGCCGTTGGAGTTTTTGGCGCGGCGACCGGCATAATGAACGGCCTTTTCGCATTCAGGCGTTCCGTCAATCACCGCCAGAAATTTGCGGCGGTGTCCTTCGAGACGCGAAAGCCGTTTCGATACCATTGCGTACTCCGTATTCTCGCCGCGATAAAAAGTCGCCCGAAGGTTCCGGGCGGACTTTATATCAAATCCTGAGATTGCAAAACGTTTCTGCGCCCGTTTCTCGCAGAGGAAAACGTCTGACGATCAGCGCAGGAAACCAATGATATCACGAACCTCGTTCATCGTCTTTTCCGCGATGGCACCGGCCCGCTCACCACCCTGTTTCAGAATGGCGTCGATATGGCTGACATCATCCAGCAGGCGGCGCATCTCGCCGTTGATCGGGGCCAGTACGTCGACCGCCAGTTCAACAAGCGCAGGCTTGAAGGCGGAAAACTGCTGTCCACCAAATTCGGCCAACACGTCCGCCTTGGTTTTATCCGACAGTGCCGCATAAATACCGACCAGATTTTCCGCTTCCGCACGGCCCTTCAAACCATCGACTTCGCTCGGCAGCGCATCCGGGTCGGTCTTTGCCTTCTTGATCTTTCTGGAAATCGCATCGACATCATCCATCAGGTTGATGCGCGACAGATCAGACGGATCGGACTTCGACATTTTCTTCGTGCCGTCCTTCAAGGACATGACACGCGGTGCCGGGCCACCGATCAGCGGCTCCACCATCGGGAAATAGGCGTGCACCGGCTCATCGCCGACCTTGATATCCACACCGAGGCCAGTCTTGTGGATATGATCGCTGAAGTCGATGTTGAACTTCTGGGCAATGTCGCGGGCCAGTTCCAGATGCTGTTTCTGGTCATCGCCCACAGGTACATGGGTGGCGCGGTAAACCAGAATATCCGCCGCCATCAGGCTCGGATAGGCCAGGAGACCAAGGGAGACCTGCTCGGCATTCTTGCCGGACTTGTCCTTGAACTGCGTCATCCGCTCCATCCAGCCGATGCGCGCCACACAGTTGAACACCCATGCCAGTTCCGCATGTTGCGGCACGGCAGACTGGTTGAACACGATGTGTTTGACCGGATCGATCCCCGACGCGATGAAAGCAGCCGCGATGGAACGCGTCTGCGCCTTCAGGTCGCTATGAACCAGCTGCGCGGTAATCGCGTGCATATCCACAACGCAATAAATGCAGTCGTTTTCGTCTTGCAGGGCGACGAACTTGCGGATGGCACCGAGATAATTGCCGAGATGCAGGTTTCCGGTTGGCTGGACACCTGAGAAAACCAGCGGCTTGAATTCGTTCATAATCATCCCCGAAAAGGCTGGTGGAGGGCCTTGCCCTGTGTTTCAAATTTCGCCGCGCTTATGCACCCGCAACAGCCTGCAATCAAGGGTTTTCGGCAGTGTCCGGCTGAGTTTCCGTTTTTGCCTTCCGCCGTTTCAACCCGCGTTTCATCATGGCAAGACTTGCACCACCCGAGGCAAATGCCAGTCCGAAATAGACCAGCATGGCCGCACCCACGAGGGCGAGTAGCGTTCCGGCCCGCACGGCAATCGGCGAAGCGGACGACAGCTCAAACGCAAAATAGGCAAGCGCATAATGGATCGCCACCGCCATCAGGCCCGCCGCGAAAACCAGCCGTGGAATACGGGTCAGCAACGGAATGTCGATCTTCCAGTGACCGCGCCACAGCAGCATTCCGAACAGCAGAGCCGCATTCACCCAACCCGCCGTGATTTCCGCAGTCGCGATGCCCGGACCGCCGTAAATCGGAAACAGCGTCAGCGCCAATGAGACATTCACGACGACCGAAATCGCTGCAAATATCATCGGCGTGCGGGTGTCCTCCCGGGCGAAAAAGCCGGGAATAAAGGCTTTTATCAGCACGAAGGCCGGAAGTCCCAGACCGTAAATACCGAGAATTTCGGCAACGGTGATCGTCGCGGACGGCGAAAAATTGCCGCGCTCATAGAGGAACCGCACGATAGGTTCTGCCATGACCAGCAAAGCTGCCGCCGCTGGCAGGGTCAAAAACAGCACGAATTCCACAGAACGGTTTTGCAGATTGGCCGCTTCCACCTGATGCCCGCCGCGCAGGGCGCGGGCCAGTTCCGGCAACAGCACCGTTGCCACCGCAATACCGACGACGCCGAGCGGCAGTTGATAGATTCGGTCCGCATAGGCCAGCGAAGAAATCACGCCCTCGCCCCCCGATGCAATGCTGGTGTTGATCAACAGGTTGATCTGGGTGATGCCGCCGGTAATCGCGGCGGGAAAGGCCAGCACAAGCAGACGCGACACGTTTTTCGTCAGGCGCGGGCGTCGAAAGCCTATCTTGATACCGGCGTTCCGCACGGCGATCCAGACAATGGCAAGCTGCACGAAACCCGCCGCCATCACCCCCCAGGACAGGGCGTAACCAATCTCCAGCGGGTGGTAATTTTTCCACCACGCAAAACCCAGCACGCCGATGAGGATGATATTGAGGAAAACCGGCGCAATCGCTGCCGCAAAATACCGATGCAGCGAATTCAGCATCCCACCCATCATTGCCGCCAGCGACATGCAGGCGAGATAAGGGAACATGATGGTCGCAAGCCGCACGGTGTTGTCGAATTTCACCGGGTCTTCCACGAAACCCGGCGCAATGATGGTGCTGACCAGAAACGGCATCGACAATTCCATGAGGATCGTCAACGTCATCAGCACGGTGAACAGAACGCCGAAAACCTCTTCGGAAAAGCGTTTTGCGCCTTCCATGCCGTTTGCCTCGATCTCCTTGGCAAACAGCGGCACGAAAGCGGAGTTGAATGCACCTTCGGCAAACAGGCGTCGAAACGTGTTGGGAAAACGGAATGCCGCATTAAACGCATCCGCCACCGGCCCCGTGCCAACGGCAGCGGCCATCAGCATTTCACGGACGAAACCGAAAAGACGGCTGCCTAATGTCGCCGTGCCGACAGTTGCGAATTTGGCGATCAGGCCCATCGGATTTTACGCCTTCGCGGTGCGTGCGGCGGGCAGAGCCGCAACATCGGGGTGGGCAATAATGCCGGAAGGCATCAGGTCGCGCAGTTCGTCTTCCTGATCCGCCATCACGGCTTTCAGGCGCGAGGCGATGCTGGCCTGCCGGTTTTCGGTCATCACCTTCTGGCCGAAAAGGTCGGTGACGTAAAACGTATCGATGACCTTTTCACCAAAGGTGGTGATGCGGGCAGAGGTGATGTCCAGCGAAAGGTCAGCCAGAACAGCCGTCATATCCGCCAACAGTCCGGTGCGGTCGAGGCATTCGACCTCAATCACCGAGAACTTGTTGGACAGGCCGTTCGAAATGGTGACGGACGGCGGAATGTTGAATGTCTTGCTTTTCTTGCGGCCCTTTGTGCGCGTCGCAATCATTTCCGGGATGCGCTTTTTGCCCGAAAGAACTTCTTCGATCAGCTTGCCGATGTTGTTGCCTCGGCGCATCTCGTCCTCATCAATCGGGAATTCGCGGTTGATGAGAATGGTATCCAGCGCCCGCCCATCCGATGTGGTGAAGATTTGCGCATCGGCAATGTTGGCACCCGCCGCCGCACACGCCCCGGTGATAATCGATAGCAGACGCGGATGGTCCGGTGCCAGAACGGTGATTTCCGTAATCGCGTGAAACGAATGGGTGCGCACGATGGTGGACAGCGCTTTTTCCTGCTTGTCCGCTTCACGCAGGAACCGCGTGTGGCGAATCTGGTCTTCCAGCGCGACAGAGAGCAAATAAGGTTCGTAATGAAGGTTGGTGTATTTGCGCCGCGCCTTCTGGCCCCAGTCGGTCAGCGAATCATACAACGCCTGACGGGCGATCTTGGCGCGCTCCTTGCGTGATGTTTCCGAGAAGCCGCCGGAGAGAAGAAGCTCGGTTTCATAATAGAGCGTGCGCAGAAGCTGGCCTTTCCAGCCATTCCACACATCCGGCCCGACCGCGCGAATATCGCAGACCGTCAGGATCAGCAGCATTTTCAGCCGCTCCATGGACTGCACCTTGTCGGCAAAATCGGTGATCGTCTTGCGGTCGTGCAGGTCACGCGTCTGCGCCACCATAGACATCAGCAAATGCTGTTCAATCAGCCAGACGACGGTTTCCGTTCGCTTGCTGTTCAACCGGAAACGCTGGCAAAGCTTGCGCGCCACACGCGCACCCGCAATGGAATGATCCTCCTGCCGGCCCTTTGCCACATCATGCAGCAACACAGCGATATAAAGCGCTTCGCGATCCTCGATGGCTGGCATGAGTTGATTGACCAGAGGATGGGTATCGACCGCCTGCCCCTTATCGACCTCGGACAATACAGCCACGGAACGGATCAAATGCTCATCCACCGTATAATGGTGGTACATGTTGAACTGCATCATCGCGACGATCTTGCCGAACTCCGGGATGAACTTGCCCAGCACACCGGCCTCGTTCATGCGCCGCAGCGTCAGTGCCGGATCGCGCCGTGAGGTCAGGATTGCCAGAAACAGCCGGTTGGCTTCTTCGTTTTCACGCAGTTCATGGTTGATCAGCGCCAGAGAGCGGGTGACGACGCGCAGCGCATCCGGATGCAGCTCCAGATTGTTGATGTCGGCCACATGAAAAAGCCGGATCAGGCTGACCGGATCATTGCGGAACACATCGGCATTGGCGAGCGCGATGCGGCCCCGGTCTTCCACGAATTCTGTCGACCCCGGAATTTTGCGCAGGCGGTGGGCAAAACGGCTGAACACGCCGGAAAGGCCCGGCACATCTTTCGCCTGCTTGTCTTCCAGCGCCGCACACAGAATGCGCGTCAGATCACCCACATCCTTGGCCACAAGAAAGTAATGCTTCATAAAACGCTCGACCGCAGACAGGCCGGGCCGTGGCTGATAATTCAATGACGCTGCGATTTCGCGCTGAATATCGAAAGACAGCCGCTCTTCGGCTTTGCCCGTGATGAAGTGCATCTGGCACCGCACCGTCCAGAGAAAATCATCGGCCTTCTCGAACAGTTTCAACTCGCGCCGCGACAGCACGCCCAGCTTCACCAGTTCTGCGGTGTCGCGCACATGGTAGTAATATTTGGCAATCCAGAACAGCGTGTGCAGGTCGCGAAGGCCGCCCTTGCCTTCCTTCACATTCGGTTCCACCAGATAGCGCGTATCCCCCGCCTTACGGTGGCGCTGGTCGCGTTCGGCCAGCTTTGCAGCGATGAATTCCGGGCCGCTATTGGTCACGACTTCGGTTTCGAAGCGCCGCTCAAGCTCATCGGCAAGCGATCGTTTGCCGCAGATGGCGCGCATTTCCAGAATGGCGGTGCGGATGGTCATATCGGCTTTGGACAGGCGAATGCACTCATCCACCGTGCGGGTGGCGTGGCCAACCTTGAAACCCAGATCCCAGAGAATATAGAGAACGAACTCGATAGCCTTGTTCATATCCGGTGTATTCTTGGGCGGAAGCAGGAACAGAAGGTCGATATCCGACCCCGGTGCCAGTGTGCCGCGCCCATAACCGCCAACGGCTGTGATGCCGACCTGCGATGCATCATTCGGATAAACATATTGGCAGGCCAGTTCGTAGAGAACTTCGATCAGGCGATCCTGAAGCCATGAAATACGGCGGGCGCAATCAATGCCGCCGCCTTCGGTGTCCAGCAATTCCCGCGCCTTGTCGCGCCCCTGCGCGCTGGCTTTCTTAAAAATCGGTAGCAAATCTGAGCGCACATCGGCAACACGTTTTCCATCGCCCTGAAAGACGAGGTCGCATTCATGCTTGAGTGCCGCAACATCCAGTATCGCGGAATAATCCAGGTCCTTAGAGGCCATTGATGCCGATATCCATTCCATGCAGGCTAGCTTTTGGCATAGCGCTATAGCGATTTTTAGGCGTGATGGACAGGACTGTAATTATGAAGCGTTTCCAAGTTGTTTCTTGAGCGCATAAAGCGCGTCCAGCGCCTCACGCGGCGTCATTTCATCCGGGTTCAGCGCTTTCAGTGCATCATCCACCTTGGAATTTCCCTGGGAACGGCTTTCCTCGCGCCGCACGGCGATCTGAAACAGCGGTAGATCATCGATCAGCTGGCTGGCCGGGTTCTTGCGGTCGGCATCCTCCAGCTGGGTCAGCACCGCCCGCGCACGCTCGACTACAGAGGCAGGAAGCCCCGCGAGCTTCGCCACCTGAATACCGTAGGAACGATCCGCCGCGCCGGGGCCAACTTCATGCAGGAAAATCACATCACCTTCCCACTCGCGCACCTTCATGGTGGCGTTGGAAAGACGTCCAAGCTTTTCGGACAGCACCGTCAACTCGTGAAAATGGGTGGCGAAAAGACCACGGCAGCGGTTCACCTCATGCAGATGCTCCACCGCTGCCCACGCAATCGAAAGACCATCAAAGGTCGCCGTGCCGCGCCCAATCTCGTCGAGGATCACCAGTGAGCGATCCGTGGCTTGATTGAGGATTGCGGCGGTTTCCACCATTTCCACCATGAAGGTGGAGCGTCCCCGCGCCAGATCATCCGATGCGCCAACACGGGAGAATAGACGGTCGACAATGCCGATATGCGCGGATTCCGCCGGAACGAAAGAACCGATCTGGCCGAGAATGGCAATCAACGCATTCTGACGCAGGAAGGTGGACTTACCACCCATGTTCGGGCCGGTCAGCAGCCAGATTGCGCCATTGCGATTGCCATTCACCGCCGAAAGATCACAATGGTTGGCAATGAACGGGCCGGTCGATTGGCGGCGCAAGGCCTGCTCCACCACCGGGTGTCGCCCACCCTTGATCGCAAACATCATCGACCCATCGATAACAGGACGGCAATAGGCCTGTTCAGCCGCAAGATAGGCCAGAGCCGTAGAAACATCGATTGCGGCAAGCGCGGATGCACCTGCCTTGATAGCCTCGGCATGAGACACCACCGCCTCAACCATTTGCGCGAAAGCCGCCAACTCTATGGTCAGTGCCTGCGAGGCGGCATTGGCAATGCGGCTTTCCAGATCGGCAAGTTCGGTGGTGGTAAAACGCATGGCGCCCGCCATGGTCTGACGGTGGATGAAACGAGCCTTCGCCTCATCCGTTCCCATCATCACATCGGCATTTCCCGCCGTGACCTCGATGAAATACCCCAGCACATTGTTGTGCTTGATCTTCAGCGACTTGATGCCGGTTTCTTCGGAATATTGCAGTTGCAACCCGGCAATCACGCGGCGAGACTGGTCACGCAGCGCACGAATCTCATCCAGTTCCGCGTCGGAGCCTTCACGCACAAAACCGCCATCGCGTTTCAGCAAGGGCAGTTCTTCGCCAAGCGTTGCGCCCAACATGGCCTCAAGGGCTGCGGGCAACGCTTTCAGATTGGCCAGCGCCTCCGCCAGCTCATCCGGCAACAACCCGTGATCCAGCAATTGCGCAACCTCAGTGGCAGCAACAAGCCCCTGCCTGATTGCACCGAGATCACGTGGCCCACCGCGGTCCAGCGCAAGGCGAGACAGCGCACGCGGCATATCCGCCACCTGTTTCAGCGCATCCCGCAGGCTATCCGATAGCGAAACATCATCCAGCAGATAGGCAACCGCATCCAGCCGCGCATTGATTTTTTGCGCATCCGTCAACGGCGACATCAGCCGCTCTGCCAAAAGCCGCGCGCCGCCGCCGGTGACGGTGCGGTTGATCGAATGCAGCAGCGATCCGTCACGCTCACCCGAAAGGGTCTTCGTCAGCTCCAGATTGGCACGTGTGGCGGGGTCGATGAACAGCGTGGAGGCAGCACTTTCCCGCTCCGGAGCAGCCAGCGCAGGACGTTCGGCAATCTGGGTTTTTTCCACATAGGCCACGGCAGCAGCGGCAGCGGCCATCTCGACACGGGAAAACGTGCCAAAACCATCCAGCGTCGAAACACCGAAATAACGGGCAATACGGCCCTCCGCCACAGCACTGTCGAACAGTACGGCAGGTTGCGGCACAGCCACGCGACCAAGCATATCGAAGACTGGCTTCAATTCCTCATCGTGAAACAGGCTGTCAGCGACAATCAGTTCACGCGGATCGATACGCCAGATATCGGCCAGAAGCCGCGTCAACGTGGTTTCGGCCAGACGAAAAACGCCAGTGGAAATATCGATCCATGCCAGCGCAAACTGTGCGTCACCACCGCCGCGAATGCGGGCAAGTGCCATTAGGTAATTGGATTCGGTCGGCGACAGCAGCTTTTCTTCAGTCAGCGTACCGGGCGTGACCAACCGCACCACATCCCGCCGCACCACGGATTTCGAACCACGCTTTTTGGCTTCCGCCGGGTCTTCCATCTGCTCACAGACGGACACGCGATAACCGCGCTGGATCAGCTTTTGCAGATAGTCATCGGCAGCATGGATCGGCACGCCACACATGGCGATATCCTGCCCCAGATGCTGGCCGCGCTTGGTCAGAGTAATGCCCAGCGCCCGTGATGCTTCCACCGCATCTTCGAAAAACAGCTCGTAGAAATCGCCCATGCGATAGAACAGCAGCGAACCGGGATTGTTCGCCTTGATCTCGATATACTGCTCCATCATCGGCGTGGCCGAAGCACGGCTCTCTTCCGAAATGAGCGAGGCGGTGGAATGAACGTCCGTCAATGGCTTTTCAATATCAGCTTCGTGTTGCGGGAAAGAAGCGCAGACACTAACCGCCCGCCATCATCAGGACAACACGCCCAATGCGCCTGCCCACAGGAAGCTGCACTCTTTGTTTTGCGCATGTCGTTATCGCAAAACCGCCTCACACTTTTGCGGGACATGCTTCAGCCGTTGAAGCGTTGAGCCTCACTGCCATAATAATTGATGTAGCGCCCCGCGATGGATGACACCGGCAGAATGACCAGCACATCCGTGGTGTTGAACGCATGATCCACCACAGCGCCAGAGCCGAACACGGCACCGATGCGCATGTAACCCTTGATCAGCGGTGGCATGGCAAACAGCGCCCGGCGTGGATTGATCGCCTCCATCGGCATCATATCCATTTCATGGTAAAGCTCTGGCCTTGCGGCGGCAAACCAGTCACCCTTGGCACCACAGCTGTGATGCAGGAAGGACAGCGCCAGCGCGTGAGCTTCCGGCTGCACACCGGGGAAGGACGCGCAACCGATCATCGCATCCATGCGGTGCCGCACAGCATAGGCCCAATTGCCCTGCCACAGCAGCTCGACGGTTCTTTTGGTGCGATATTCCGGCAGCACGCAAGAGCGGCCCAGCTCCATAAAACGCTTGCCCGGATGACGTTCGATCAGCCCGGCAATATCAAATTCGCTGGCCGAATAAAAACCATTATGGGCAAAGGCCGTTTCCTGCCGCAGCAGGCGGTAGGTGCCGACGATCTGATCTTCCGGGTCGCCTTCGATGGAGGTGTCCAGCACCAGCAGATGGTCACAGACCGCATCGAAAGCGTCGATATCGCGGTTGCGGCGCATCGTGTCTGCCGGAAGACGCGCGCCCATTTCCTCCACGAAAACGCGGAAGCGGACATGCTGTGCAGCGTCCACCTCGCGCTCGTTTCTGGCGAGGCGCGTTTCCAATTTGCCGATGCGACCCAAAACATCGTCGTTGCGCTTCGCAGTAATGGGAAGCACATTGCTGGCGACATTACGTTCGCCAATGTCATATTCTAGAATTTCCGTGACCATGCAGAATCGCCCCGCAACCAACTGGTTCTTGCTGTCATAAATCACTTATTGACGACAGAACAGTGACAGATCCCGGCCCATATGACAGTCCGCAAAGCTAAATTCGGCCGATGCGTTTTTGCGGAAACAGTCGAAGGACTTCTTCGATCAACCGTTTCGGCTCAACCGGTTTTGCCAGAACCGTCGCAACGCCTGCATCCAGCAAATGAGAGCGCGTATCCGGTGCCGTATCCCCGCTCAGCACGATCAGTGGGACCGGTTTTTTGGCGCGCAACATGGCGCAGAGGCGTGGCAGAATGTTCAGCCCATCGCCACCGGGCATGTTGATATCGGAGATCACCAGATCGGGCAGGCTTTCCGTGCCAGAGAGCACGTCGGAAAGAGCCTTGAAATCCGCCACAAGCCGCACCTTGCAGCCAGATTTTTCCAGCACGGCGCGGATGATGCGCGCATTGACCGGATCATCCTCGGCCACCAGAATATCAAGTTCGTGCGTCTTTTCATCCAGCAGGTCGGAAAAGCCGAAACCGGGATGATTGTCATTGATCGCATCGCGCCGTTCCACGCCACGCAAGCGACCGCACAGAACGTCCGTCAGCGACTTTTCCCGCAAAGGCCGGATCAACCACGCATCAAACTCGTCCTGCGGCTGCGAGGCGCGTTCTTCCGGGTTGACGAGCAAGATGTGCCGCACGGCACGACCGGGAACGGATGGCCAGTTCTGGAGCATTTTGCGGAATTCCGGCGCCACACGGTGATCGACGATGATGTCGGTGATCATCGTCAGACTTTCGGGATCCCGCATCCGCAACCCATCCACATCGGCAGCCGTGGCAGCCTCGAAACACATGCCGCCCAAGGCGCGGATCGACTGCGCCGTTGCGTTTGCGACGATGCCTTTCGGCACGAGCAGCAAAACGCGGGATTGGTCCAACGCGCCGTGACGGCTGGATGACTGCATCTGTGCGCCGTTTTCCACCGGTTTGAAGGAGAGCATGAAAGTGCTGCCCCTGCCTTTTTTGCTGGATACAGTCAGCGAACCACCGAATTCGCGAATGATACGGGCAGAAATGGCAAGGCCAAGGCCGGTTCCTGCACTGCGCTGGGCGGTGGAGCCTGCCTGTTCGAACTCACCAAAAACCCGCGCCTGTTCCACCTTGCTCATGCCAGGGCCGGTGTCTTCCACGGCGATGGACAGTGCGTTGTCTATCATCGAAGCTCGAACCACTACACCGCCTTTGGCCGTAAATTTGACCGCGTTGCCAATGAGGTTGAATAGCACCTGCCGCAGCCGCGCCGGGTCAAAATCCAGATAATCCGGCACATCGGGCATCACGATAGAGGCGATTTCGATGCCTTTTTCATGGGCGCGGTGCGCCAGCATTTCTACAACGCTTTCGATCAACTGCCGAAGGTTTTCTGCCCTTGGATTGAGCCGGAAACGGCCCGCTTCCATGGTGGAAAAATCCAGCAAATCCTCGACCAACTGCACGAGCGCCTGACCGGACTGGCGCATACCATCCAGATAATTGCGCTGCTCGTGGTTCAGCCGTGTTTGCGACAGAAGATGGTTCATGCCCAGAATGCCGGAAAGCGGCAGGCGGATTTCGTGACTGACGGTGGCCAGCAGACGACCCTTGGCCGCGTTGGCATTTTCGGCTCTTTGCCTTGCATCTTCACGGGTCACGAGAGCGGCGCGTTCGTCCGTCACATCACGAGCGATGCTGCTGATGACCAGACGGCTGCTGGTTCCATCATGCGTAATCACATCATGCCATGTGAAAATCCGCTGGCCGTAAGGCGTGGCGATCTCGACATCGTAACAATGCACCTTGCCGCCGGGGCGGAAGGCGATGCCGATTTCCTCGCATGTCTTGCCGTGCGGCTCGCCGCAGCCGGTCATTTCGCTAAAGATGCCATTGGCGTGCACAATGCGGCGGTTCATGTCGCGGGTCACGACGATATCGCCCATGGCTTCATGCATTTCCGCCACCAGTGCGGCGTTCTGCATCTGCCTTGCTTCCACGACTTTCACATCGCGCACCGATGCCTGACGCAACGCTGCTGCCCGCAGCATCATGTAGAAGGCGCAGGACACACAAATGGAAACCGACAACGCCGCCATGTAGAGCGCGACATTGCCACCCAGATAAACCGCACTGGCAAACGCAAAGCCACAGCCTGCCGTAAACAGCGTGATAGCGCGCAGAAGATCGAGATAAAAACGCGAGACTGACGGTTTTTGACCGCTGACCTGCGAGGCCTCGATGGCGGGCGCGACAGGAGAAACCCCATCCGCCTCGGTGGGGCCGAACGCATCGGAAAGCCGGTCTTTCAGTTTCGCCAGTTCGCTCATGCCTACACCGCTACCACGGCAGCGGTGTTGATTGGCTTGGCGTGAACGCTAAACTTTTAGCTTTTCTCGGCTTTCGATGTCCTTGCGTGCAGAATCTCGTCCAGAATGACGCAACCGGCACCAATCGTAATGAACGAATCCGCCAGATTGAACACCGCAAAGGACCAGGTATCCGTGTGGAACAGAATATAGTCGATCACATGGCCATAGAGAAAACGGTCGAAAATATTGCCCGCCGCGCCCGCGATAATCAGCGCGAAACCCAGATGCGCGAAGGTGCGGTCTTTATCTGTCTTGCGCCACAACCAGATCACGAAAGCCACGATGACCAGGCGCATGGTGACGATGAACCAGCCTTCCATGCCAGACAGCATGGAGAAGGCGACGCCCAGATTATAGGTGCGATAAAGCGCCCAGAACGGGATGACCGGCACCAATTTCTGCAAGGGAAGATAGGCTTCCACCAACAGCTTGATGATCTGGTCGGCAATCAGCGCAAAGGCGATAAACGCCACGGCTGGAACAGGCTTTGAGAACAGGGCGGCTTTTGCCATCATTTTACCGGTGCAAGTTCGAGAAGATGACGGCGGGATTCAAACAGCATGACCGCTGTTGCAATCGCCAGATTAAGCGAGTCGGCCCGTCCCTGTTGTGGAATACGGGCCAGCTGGTCAGCCTTGGACGCCAGTTCAGACGGCAGGCCGGCCTGTTCGTTGCCCATCAAGATCACGGTCGGCTTCTTTTTGTAATCGATGGTGCGATAATCCACCGAACCGGCCAGATGCGTGGCAACAACGCTGACACCGGCGGATTTCTTCCAGCTCAGAAACTCGTCGACGGTGGCGTGTGCGACAGGTATCGCAAACACAGAGCCCATCGTGGCGCGCACGGTTTCCAGCGAAAACGGATCGGTGCAATCGCCCACCAGAATAACGCCGGACGCGCCAGCAGCGTCTGCCGTGCGAATAATCGTGCCGAGATTGCCCGGATCACGCACGCGGTCGAGCGCGATATAGGTCTGGCCATCCTGCGGCTCGATATCCTTCAGCGGCGTCCATTTCTGGTCGAAAATGCCCACCACCATCTGCGGATTGTCGCGCCGCGTGATGGAGGAAAGCACTTTTTCGGTGACTTCCAGCACCAATCCGCCGGAGGCAACGGTCTTCGCCGCCACCTGCTCGACCAAAGGCTTGCCCTTGACGTTTTTGGCATACACCAGCGTGCGGATGGTCCAGCCCAGTTCCAACGCATCGATCACCAGCTTCAGGCCTTCGGCCATGAAGGTGCCGGTCTCTTCCCGGCCCTTTTTCTGGGTCAGGTTCTTGATGTCTTTGATAATGGGGTTGGCGAGGCTCGTGACCTCTTTGACCTGCCCTACCCGCCCCGGTCTGTTTTCACGGCGATCATCGGTCATTTCGGCATCCAGCGGCTGAAGAGTGAGGTGGAAAGCACACGGCCCGGCGTTTTGCCATCAAGCCCGGCTTCCCGAATAACGAGTTCGCCGGAGGTGACCTCGCCGCCCGCGCCGCGCATGGTTTCCCGCATCAACTCGTGCATGGAATAGAAGCTGGCGCGGATCGAATAGGCTGTGAGGACGAGGCCGACGGCTTTCGGCGACAGAATATCACGGCAGATATCCAGCATCAGCGGCAAATGTTCGAACAGTTGCCAGATCTCGCCATGGGTGCCACGGCCAAAGTGCGGCGGATCAGTGAGAATGATGTCATACGTGTTGCCGCGCCGTTCTTCGCGCTGGATAAACTTCATTGCATCTTCGCAAATCCAGCGGATCGGCGCGTTTTCCAACCCGGCCAGCGCCTGATTTTCCCGCGCCCAGCCAATGGCTTTCTTGGAGGCGTCCACATGCGTCACTTCCGCACCGGCAGCCGCCGCCACCAGCGAGGCAACACCGGTATAACCGAACAGATTGAGCACCTTCAGCGGGCGATCAGCAGCCTCGATGGTGTTTTTCAGCCATTCCCAATGAACGATCTGTTCCGGGAAAACACCGACATGGCGAAAGGCGGTGAACCGGCCCAGAAAATTAACGCCGAGAAGAGACAGCGGCCATGTTTCGCCGGTCGCTTCTTTCGAAAAGCGCCAGCGGCCCATGCCGTCTTCATCCGTATCGCCGGTGAAGATGGCGTCGGCATTGTCCCACACGCGCTGCGGCAGCGCCGGACGCCACAGCGCCTGCGCTTCCGGGCGCACGATGCGGTATTGGCCGTATTGTTCCAGCTTCAACCCGTTGCCCATGTCGATCAGATGGAAATCACCGGCACCCATTGATTCCAGAATGACAGGAACCTGCTCACCCGGCAGAGCGCCGGTGCGCTCCTTCAACGGGCGTGGTGGGGCCTGGTCGGTCGTTGGCGGCGCGACCTGCACTTTTTCTTTTACGGGGGCCTTCACGCTGGCAGTGGCGGCAGGGCGCACATAGTCGGCAGAGCGACCGCGCGGTGCGCTATCCTTCTGCCGTGTCGGCTTGGCTGGACCTTTTTGCCGGTTATCCTGCCCCGCGCGTGTTTTTCCGCCCGGGCGGTTATCATTTTTCTTCAACGGGAATCTTTCCAGCTCTTGGCCAAGTCTGACCGTATCTCATGCGACAGCGAATAACATCACGGCGCGATATTATCAAAGGGTGTGGCGATAACGCCTATCAATTCTGGTTTAGTGACTTCGCAGCAATGCGCGCATCCGCAGGTGCGCCGATGGCAACCGCACTGGCAGCAGCCTTGTGCCGGTCTGCTTCATTGTGCCAGCGAATGGCTTCCTTGGCTTCGACACGAGCGCGCTTGCGGTGTTTGCCCTGCGAAAACCAGGTGACAAGCGAACCCAGCCCGATGCCGAAAATAACCGACAAAAGAATGAACACGAAGAACGGTGCGGAAAACGACAAAACGCTGTCATCTGGCCGGAAAGGGTTGAGCGCCAACGTAACGGCCTGACGGTTCGCTACGCACAACACCACCAGAATGATGGCCAGCGGCACGAGAACCACGAGGTTGACGATCTTTTTTGACATCCAACAATACTCCGTCTTTAGGGGCCTTCAGACAAACCTGCATGGACGTCCATCTAAGAAGCCGAACACCAAGTTCAAGGAACTCAGTCTTCGTCTTCCACATCGCCCATGCCGGGGTTAAGCCGCTCACGCAGCTCTTTGCCGGTCTTGAAGAAAGGAACCCATTTTTCTTCGACAAAAACAGACTCACCCGTGCGCGGGTTCCGTCCGGAACGTGATGGACGGTTTTTCACCGAGAATGCCCCAAAGCCGCGTAGCTCGACGCGATTGCCTGCGGCCAAAGCATCCGTGATCTCGTCCAGCACCGCATTGACGATATTTTCCACGTCACGGTGGTAGAGGTGCGGGTTGTGCGCAGCAACGATCTGCACCAGTTCAGACTTAATCACGGTTGCCCCCTGAAAGAATTGGACTTTTAACGCTCACCAACCTGCCAAACGGAAACAAGACCGTCAAGAAACAACTTGTCGGCACCGAGCTGGCGGGCGGCAGAAAAGGGTAGAAATTCATCATAACCGAGCAGTTTGGCAACACCCGCAACGCTAAAGAGCGAAAACGGCGAGCGTTTGGATGGTGCCGTCCATTCCACGATCGGCAAATCCTTGGCCACCTTGCGCGTGTCGAAATAGGCCCGAATTTCTTTTTCGCCACCAAGCGTGTCGACCAGCTTGACGGCAACGGCCTGACGTCCGGTAAAAATAGACCCGTCGGCCAGTTTCAAAACGTCTTCACGCGGTAGCTTGCGACGATCTGCCACCAGATCGACAAACCAGTTGTAGCTGTCCATCACCATGTTGCGGATCACGGTTTTCGCTTCTTCCGGCGGTTCGTGGAAGGGCGAAGGCTCAGCCTTCAGCGGTGAGGATTTGATTTCCTGCAAGGAAACGCCAAGCTTGTCCAGCAGCGGTCCAACCTGCGGATATTGGAAGATAACGCCAATCGATCCGGTGATCGAGGTATCGCCTGCGATGATCGTGTCGCCTGCGGTGGCAATCATATAACCAGCGGACGCCGCCAGGGTACGGACGTCAGACACAACCGGCTTCTTTTCGGCAACGGCGCGAATGGCCTTGAAAATGCGCTCGCCGCCGTATGTCGTGCCGCCGGGTGAAGAGATGGAAACGATCAGCCCCTTGGCATTATCGCTATCGGCAATTTTTTGCAGACGCTCCAGAAGCTCGGTATCGTCCTGAATAAGACCGCTGATGTCCACACGTGCAATGTGCGGGCGCATACTTTGTTGAGGCTCGGAGAAAGCGAAACGGTAAATCGCAAAACACGCCGCGACCAGAAGAACAACGGCAGCCACGCGCCAGAATGTCAGCTTGCGCCGCAACTGTCTGCGATCTGCGATTGCCATCTGGTCCATTGTCTCACCCTTGATAAGATTAGCTAGAGCTTTCAAGCCTCGCCATATGAGCCTTGTACCGACCTCTTGCAAGGAAACAAACGGGAAAGCATTGTTTTGATAAAAATATCGTAACCCTTGCGCTATTTCAGATAAAAACCATATTGGCAGAGCAAGGCCCTCGTGCCAAAGACAACCGTAATGATGGATGACGTCGCCCGTGTGCCTCCCAAGTGCCCCATGCCGCGCCGATATTGACCTCGGACCCGTAAAAGATGCTTGAACGACTAACCCAGCCAGCGCCCGGTTTTCCTTTCGCCGATGGGCACATACGTGCCTATGAATTGGCGTTGCGCCATTCTGCGCGGGTCAGACGGTTGAAGATCATCCTGCCTCTTGGCGCAGCCATCATTTCGTTTGCCTTCATTGCCGTGTCTCTTGCCCGCACATGGGTTCCCGATGAGGTGTCTCTCAAAAGCGCAACGGTGGAAGACGGCAAGATCGTCATGGAAAAACCTGCCCTTGCCGGACGCAACAATAAGGGCTTCGACTACTCCATGAATGCCGAGCGCGCCTTGCAGGATATTACCAGCCCCAACCTGATGACACTGGAAAAAGTGCTGGCGGCAGTGCCGATGAATGATATCGTGGCTCAGGTTGTTGCGCAGGAAGGTCTTTTTGATCGCGCCACAAACAAGTTGCAAATGACCGCGCCCTTTGACATCAATCTTAGCAATGGCATACAAGCTAAGTTCAAATCTGCGAATGTCGACCTGAAAGCCGGAACGATGGACAGCCAAGAGACTGTCACCATCACGACAAATGACGGTTCGATTGTTGCAGAAAGTTTACGTATTGCAGATAATGGCAGAACGATTACATTTTCGGGGCAGGTACGAGCTCGTATAGCTGCATCGACCATTCAGAACGCAGGCAAGTGAGAGCCCGACCCAGATGATGCAGATTTTGCGCCACGTCCGTTGCACCAACGCCGCTTATTTCGCCGCTGCCATGACGCTTGGCTGTCTTGCCGGTCCCGTGGCCGCGCAAAACGCGACAAGCAGCATGGAAGGCCTCAAGCTTTCCAATGATCAGCCTATCGCGATCGAAAGCGATCAGCTCGAGGTGCGCGATCAGGAGCACAAGGCTTATTTCACCGGCAATGTGAAAGTCGTTCAGGGAACGACAACCTTGCAGGCCGGCAAGATGACCGTTCTTTATAAGAGCAAGGGCGATGGCGCGGCCGCAAATTCGTCGATCACCAGCGGTGGCGCGGATATCGACAAGATTTTTGTCGACAACTCCGTCTACCTGACATCCGGCACCCAGAAGGCGACCGCCGACAAGGGTGAGTTCGACATGGCGGCGCAGACCTTCATTCTGTCCGGCAAGCAGGTTGTGCTGTCGCAGGAAACGAATGTCTTCACCGGCTGCAAACTGACAGTCTTCATGACCACAGGCGAAGCGAAGCTGGAAAGCTGTGGCGGGCCAGTGCGCATCATGCTCGACCCGAAAACACAGAAAAAGCAGTAGTCCGTACCCCGTGAAGATACCTTCCATTTCAAAGTTGTTCGGCAAAGATCAGCCGCGCCCAGCGGAAACCGATAGCGCCCTTGGTGACAAGGCGCGTTACGAAGGCACGTTGATCGCCCACGGCTTGACGAAGACCTACAACACGCGCCGTGTTGTCAACGGCGTGTCGCTGGTCGTTCGCCGTGGCGAAGCCGTTGGCCTCCTGGGCCCGAACGGTGCTGGCAAAACCACCTGTTTTTACATGATCACCGGTCTCGTTCCGGTTGATAGCGGCAAGATCGCCATCAACGGCAATGACGTCACCGGTATGCCGATGTATCGCCGCTCGCGTCTTGGCGTCGGTTATCTTCCGCAGGAAGCCTCGATTTTCCGTGGATTGACGGTCGAAGATAATATTCGTGCTGTTCTGGAAGTGCATGAGAAGGACGAAACGAAGCGCAACCGCAAGCTTGATGAGCTTCTGGAAGAGTTTCACATCTCGCAACTGCGCAAGTCTCCCGCCGTTGCCTTGTCAGGTGGTGAGCGCCGCCGTTTGGAAATTGCCCGCGCCTTGGCGACAGACCCGACCTTCATGTTGCTGGACGAGCCTTTTGCGGGCGTTGATCCGATTTCCGTCAGCGATATCCAGAATCTCGTTCGCCACCTCACCGCACGCGGCATCGGCGTTTTGATCACCGACCATAATGTGCGTGAGACCTTGGGCCTCATCGACCGCGCCTATATCATTCATGCGGGCGAAGTCTTGACCCATGGCAGGGCTTCCGAGATTGTGAACAATGCGGATGTTCGACGCCTGTATCTAGGCAATAATTTTAGCCTCTAAGTGGCTGGTTAGAAAAAACGACGCTTGGCTAGCGCGTACAGCAAAGATTCTTCCGCCCAGCCCCTCGTTGAGCTTGACCAAACAAAAATAAAAAGCAATTTTTGGGCCAGTTGAGACTTTGCCCCTGTAATTCTTAAAAAAACAGGGGTTCAGGGGAGTATTGCGTCCACCATGGCCTTATCCGCCAGTCTTCTGCTGCGTCAAAGCCAGTCTCTGGTCATGACCCCTCAATTGATGCAGTCCATACAGCTGCTTCAGATGACGCATATTGAGCTGACGCAATTCATCGCGCAGGAAGTCGAAAAGAACCCGCTGCTTGAAATTGTGGCGAATGACAGCGATTTAGGCAGCACGTCTGCCGCCAATGATGACAGTTTCGATGGCCCGGGCGAACCGCAAGAACCGTTTTCAGAACCCTCCGCAGAACCAGAGGAATGGTATGGCGACCGCGCCAGCAGCCTGAACGAACAGCTCGACACGAGTTTCGAAAACGTCTTTCAAGATGATGTCGCGCAGCAGAAAGCCGACGCCCCGGAACTCGTCGGGCAGTGGAAGTCCATGCCGGGCGCAAATTCCACGGAAGCCTATGACCTCGACGACTTCGTTGCCAGCAAACCCAGCCTTCGCGACCATATCGGCCAGCAGCTTCCCTTCACCATCTCTTCGCCGCAGGACCGTCTGATTGCGGATGCGCTGCTCGATCATCTGGATGAGACCGGCTATATTGCGACCGATGCCGTGCCTGAAATATCGAGCCGGCTGGGCAAAGCCGAGCGTGACGTGGAACGCGTTCTCCACACATTGCAAAGTCTCGACCCGCCCGGCATTTTCGCCCGATCGCTCAGCGAATGCCTGTCCATCCAGCTTGCCCAGAAAGATCGCCTTGATCCCGCGATGAAGGCATTTGTCTCCAATCTGGAAGTGCTGGCCAAGCGTGATTTTGCCTCTCTCAAAAAACTCTGCGGCGTGGGTGAGGAAGATCTTCTCGATATGCTGTCGGAAATCCGCTCCCTCAATCCCCGCCCCGGTGCGGGGTTTGAAACCGGCATTTCAGAAACCATCGTGCCTGACATCATCGTGCGACCAGCGAGCGACGGAAGCTGGCTGATTGAACTGAACCCCGAAACCTTGCCGCGCGTTCTGGTCAACCAGACTTATTTTGCGCAGGTCTCCAAGGTGAAGGTGCGTGAAGGTGAGGATGGAGATTTTCTGTCGGAATGTATGCAGACCGCCAGTTGGCTGACCCGCAGCCTGGATCAGCGTGCCAAGACCATCATGAAGGTCGCCAGCGAGATTGTGCGCCAGCAGGATGCCTTCCTGATGCATGGCGTGGATCACCTGCGTCCGCTCAATCTCAGGCAGGTGGCAG
Organism: Agrobacterium sp. rho-13.3; assembly: GCF_033957765.2. NCBI lineage: Bacteria > Pseudomonadati > Pseudomonadota > Alphaproteobacteria > Hyphomicrobiales > Rhizobiaceae > Agrobacterium > Agrobacterium sp. rho-13.3. Next base: position 11,658 of record NZ_CP192774.1, on the reverse strand, counting down.
ACGCCATCAAGATGCATGAATCCACCGTCAGCCGTGTAACCTCACGCAAATACATGCTCACGCCACGCGGTCTTTTCGAGCTGAAATATTTCTTCAGCGTCTCGATTGGCGCCGTCGAGGGCGGCGACAATCATTCTGCGGAAGCCGTGCGCCACCGCATCAAGATCATGATTGCGCAGGAAGCTTCGAATGCGGTGCTGTCGGATGACGATATCGTTGAAAATCTGAAAAAAAATGGCGTCGATCTGGCGCGGCGAACGGTCGCAAAATATCGTGAAGCCATGAATATTCCCTCGTCCGTCCAGAGGCGTCGGGAGAAAAAAGCCATGGCAAAAGTTGCGATGGCGTAACCAAAAATTCATACATTTCAAGTTGTTAATAATCTTAATTGACTCTTCATGCCACCAAGGCTAGAAGCTCGCCGCACAGAAGGCAGGGCCTAGACCAACGATAAAGTGTTCACCGTGCCGGGGCGCAAAGCTGGAATGAGTTCGAAAGAGACTCGAAAGGCTTGGAGGAGCGCTTAGGTTGACGTAAGCTGGTATGCGCAAATCACTGAAGAAGGAAAAATTCCATGAGTGTGCGTGTATCTGGTAAACATATGGATATCGGCGAATCGTTCCGTCAGCGGATCGAGGACAACATTAGCCTGGCGATTACCAAATACTTTGATGGGGGGTATTCTGGTCAAGTGACTGTGGAGAAATCCGGTTCGCGTTTCTCTAGCGATTGCAAAATCCACCTCGATACCGGGGTTGTGTTGCATGCTGCTGGCGAGGCGAACGATCCACAGGTGAGTTTCGATGCGGCAGCCTTGAGAATTGAAAAACGGCTTCGCAGATACAAGAGAAAACTGAAGGACCATCATCACAACGCGTCTTCGTCCAATGGCACTCTGGAAGAATATGCCTACACGGTCATGGATGCCGTGCCAGATGAAGATGATGAAGTGCCGGAAGATTTCGCGCCAACAATCGTTGCGGAAACCTCAAAGCAGGTCAAAACAATGACGGTTGCAAGCGCGGTTATGGCGCTGGACATGACAGACGAGCCGGTGTTGCTGTTCCGCAGCCCGGGTAAGGAACTGAATATCGTCTACCGTCGCAACGATGGAAACATCGGCTGGATCGACGCGGCGACGATAAAGAGCTGAATAGTCTGACAAGACACCGGGAGTGCGGCCCCTAACGCGGCTGCACTCCCGGTTTGTCTGGATGGCATTAAGGATATACAGAATGGCGTTGGCAGATTTGCTGCAACAAGATGCGATTATTCCCGCCCTCAAGGTCAATTCCAAAAAGCAACTCTTGCAGGAACTGGCGGCAAAGGCAGCCCGGATCACCGGAGTGCCGGAACGGGAAGTTTTCGACGTCATCTTGCAGCGTGAGCGGCTTGGCTCCACAGGTGTCGGCCATGGCATCGCCATTCCACATGGAAAGCTCGCCAGCATCAATTCGATTGTCGGCGTGTTCGCACGGCTGGACAATGCCGTGGATTTTGAAGCACTGGATGACCAGCCGGTCGATCTCGTCTTTCTGTTGCTGGCACCGGAAGGTGCTGGTGCCGACCATTTGAAGGCACTGTCACGCATCGCCCGCGTTCTGCGCGACACGGAACTGGTGGCCAAATTGCGTGCCACGGATTCCGATACGGCAATTTACACCTTTCTCAATCAGGAACAGGCCAACGCCGCCTGATCCGAAACGTGACGGCGGATGCATTGGTCATGGCTGGCTGCAACGACACCCTTTCGGCAAACGGTGCGGGCTACCAGACAAGTGGGATTACAGCTGACAATCTACCGGTGTTCGCAGATGCGCTGAAACAGCGGCTGACCTTCCCGATGGGCTGGTCGGCGCACGTCACCGATCTTCCCGAATGGAAAAAAAAAGCCCGAGCCAAGCTCTGGGAACTGACGCTGCAAAACCCTGATCAGACGGACTTTAACGCAGAGATCATAGATGAAGTCGATCGCGGCACATATGTTGCCAAGAAGATTGCCTTCAATCTCACACGCGACAGCCGCGTGCTGGCCCTCTTGCTGGTGCCGAAGGGTGATGGCCCGTTCCCCGCTGCGGTGGTCTACCACGATCACGGCTCGACCTTCGATATCGGCAAGGAAAAGCTGATCGAGACGTGGGGGAACGATGCCAGATCACAATCCTCCCAAGCCTGGGCCGAGCGGTTTTTCTCCGGTCGCTTTGTCGGTGATGAATTGGCGCGACGTGGTTATGTCGTGCTGGCAGCCGATGCTTTGGGCTGGGGCGATCGTGGCCCCCTCATTTATGACGGCCAGCAGGCCCTTGCTGCCAACGTCGCCAATCTGGGCCTTTCGCTGGCGGGCTTGATGGCGTTGGAGGACACACGCGCCGCAGGTTTTCTCGCCAGCATTCGCCGAGTGGACACATCGCGCATCGCGTCGGTCGGTTTTTCCATGGGCGCATTCCGCGCATGGCAGGCCGCAGCTCTCACCGACACCATCAAGGCAACCATTGCCGTCAACTGGATGGGGACGGCAGGCGGGCTGATGGTGCCCGGCAACAATCAGTTACGGGGCGGTTCGGCCTGGCACATGACCCATCCGGGACTGATGCAGCATCTGGATTACCCAGATGTCGCAAGCCTCAGCGCGCCAAACCCGATGCTGATGTTTGCCGGTGAGGAAGATAGACTCTTCCCCGTGCCATCCGTAAACGACGCTTTTGATAAAATGAAAAATGTCTGGGCTGCCTGGAATGCAGCAGACCGCTTCGAAAGCAAATTCTGGCCTTGTGGCCATGTGTTCGAGACGGAACAGCAGGATTATGCTTTTGGTTGGCTGGATGGTCGGTTTGGGCGGTGATTAGACGCCTGACCTACCCCAAATCCTCCGTCACCGCGAACCCGATCCGGGGTCCAGCGACCGCGCATCTGCGCGGTCAAAAGGCTCTTGCGCGCCGCAGACGCGGCGCTGCTGGACGGATCAAGTCCAGCATGACGGTTTAACTCAAGCGTCTTTCTCGTTCACGCTGCTCGTACCCGGCTCTGCACCCGCAGGCACATCACCCTTCGGGCCACCCTTGGCGACGCCCACCATGGCAGGGCGCAGAACGCGGTCGCCGATGGTAAAGCCAGCCTGCACCACCTGAACAACCGTGTTGTTCGGCACGGCGGTGTTTGGGATTTCAAACATGGCCTGGTGGAAGTTCGGGTCGAACTTTTCGCCTTCCGCGTCGATCTTGCGGATGCCGTGACGTTCCAGCGCCGACAGCATGGAGCGTTCGGTCATGTCCACGCCTTCGATCACGCCGGTGATGGCGGCATCGGCGTTGGCCTTGAGTTCAGCCGGAATGGTTTCCAGTGCACGACGAAGATTGTCGGAAACGGCCAGCATGTCGCGGGCGAAACCTGAAACGGAATAGGCCTTGGCGTCCTTGACTTCACGCTCGGTGCGACGGCGCAGATTGTCCATTTCGGCAGCAAGGCGCAGGAACTTGTCGCGCAGATCGGCATTCTCGGCCTTCAGCACGTCCAGCGGATCCGGCTCTGCCTGCTCAGGCACTGCATTTTCCGCAACTTCGGCTTCAAGCGCCTCGTCAACGACGTCTGCGTCAGGTCCGGCTTTATTGGTGTTATCGGTCATGACGTTCTCCAGCTTCACAAATGTTCATAGGTTGAGCCCGATATCGAACTTTGCCATGCAAAAATCAAGGCTCGCAGATAAAACCGCCGCTTTTTCGACCAAGCTTTTAACAATCAGCGTCTTTTGCTGGAAAGGCGGGCCATGATTTGCGCGGTATAGTCCACCATCGGCACGATACGCGAGTAATTCAGCCGCGTCGGACCGATCACGCCCACCGCGCCCACGACCCGGTTTTCGTCATCCCGGTAAGGCGCCACGATCAACGATGACCCGGACAGCGAAAACAGCTTGTTCTCCGAGCCGATGAAGATTCTAACCCCTGAGCCGGTTTCGGCCAGATTGAGAACCTCGATCAGATTGTCCTTGCGCTCCAGATCATCAAACAGCAGGCGCACGCGGTCGATGTCCTCTTCCCCCGCCAGACCTTCCAGAAGGTTGGAGCGCCCGCGCACGATCAGCCGCCCGATCTTGCCCTCTTCATTGTCGCCAGACCACACCGCCAGCCCGCGCTCCACCAGATCCTGCGCCAGTGTGCTGAGTGCGGTCTGAAGCTCGTTCTTTTGCCGCAGCAACGAATTGCGCAACTCCGGCAGCGTCTGACCGCCCAGATGCGCGTTGATGAAATTGGCCGCTTCCGTCAGTTGCGAAGAGGTAATGCCGGCGGGCAGTTCGATAATGCGGTTTTCGACCTGATTGTGGTCGCCCACCAGAATGGCAAGCCCCTTGGTGGGCTCCAGACGAATGAACTCCACATGTTTCAGCACCGCATCGCTTTTGGTGGTCAACACCAGCCCTGCCCCGCGGGACATGCCGGACAACATGCGGCTTGCCTCCGTCAGCAACCCCTCGATCGGCTGCTCGCGGCCAGAGACCGGGCCAATCTGCCGGTCTATGCTGGCGCGCTGCTCTTCCGGCAGATCACCCACCTGCATGAAGGCGTCCACGAAGAACCGCAGACCAATCTGCGTCGGCAGACGGCCAGCGCTGATATGCGGCGAATAGATCAGGCCAAGCTCTTCCAGATCGCTCATCACATTGCGAACGGACGCGGGCGATAGCGACATCGGCAACACGCGCGACAGATTGCGCGAGCCGAGCGGTTCGCCGTTTTCGAGATAACCTTCCACGATGCGCCGGAATATCTCGCGGGAGCGATCATCCAGAAGTGCACCCGGTTCTTTACCGATTGGAGGAGAGATGCTCATATCGCCCGTTCTTTTTAATGGAATTCAGCACAATGAATATAGTCGCCCCCGTCCAGAACTCACAATGGATATTCTGCGGAAATTCTGCCTCTGCCGTACTCCGCCCCGCTTTTCCTTTGCAAAACCGTTAACGCCGCCGTAGAAGGCGGAGATTAAAACGGAGACACAAGACATGCGGCCTTCAGGCAGAAAAACCGACCAGATGCGCAAGGTTTCCTTCGAGCGCAATTTCTCCAAGCACGCTGAGGGTTCCTGTCTGGTCAAATTTGGCGATACGCATGTTCTCGTCACCGCCAGCCTTGAAGAAAAAACGCCGCCATGGCTGCGCAACAGCGGCAAAGGCTGGGTCACAGCCGAATACGGCATGTTGCCCCGCTCCACCCATGAGCGTATGAAGCGCGAAGCCTCGACAGGCAAGCAGGGCGGCAGAACGCAGGAAATCCAGCGTCTCATTGGTCGTTCGCTGCGCGCCGTGGTCGATCTTCAGGCGCTGGGCGAGCGCCAGATCAGCATCGATTGCGATGTCATTCAGGCCGATGGCGGCACCCGCACAGCCTCCATCACCGGCGCGTGGATCGCCCTTCACGATTGCTTGAAGTGGATGGAAAGCCGCAACATGATCAAGGTCGAAAAGGTTCTCAAAGACCATATCGCTGCGATCTCTTGCGGCATCTTTGCCAGCCAGCCCGTGATCGATCTGGATTATCTTGAAGATTCCTCGGCTGAAACCGATGCCAACTTCGTCATCACGGGGTCCGGCGGCATCGTGGAAATTCAAGGCACTGCCGAGGGCGCACCTTTCTCGGAAGACGAATTCCTGACCCTGCTCGGCCTTGCCAAAAACGGCTGCGCCGAGCTTGTCGCGCTGCAAAAGCAGGCGATTGCCTGAACCGGGACCGGAAAACCATGCGCAAACTCGATACCAGAACCATCGTCGTTGCCAGCCACAACAAGGGCAAGATTGCCGAAATCGCCGACCTGATCGGCCCATTCGGTTTCTCTGCCAAATCTGCTGCGGAACTGAACTTCGCAGAGCCTGACGAAACAGGCACGACGTTTGAAGAAAACGCGGAAATCAAGGCGCTGGCATCCGCCAAGGCCTCCGGCCTGCCAGCCCTTTCCGACGACAGCGGTTTGGTGATCGATGCGCTGGATGGCGCACCGGGCGTTTACACCGCCAACTGGGCAGAAACGGCTGATGGCACCCGCGACTTCGCCATGGCGATGCAGAAGGTTGAAGACGCGCTTCAAGAGCGCGGCGCAACCGAGAGCCAAGCCCGCACTGCCCGTTTCGTCAGCGTTCTGTGCCTTGCATGGCCGGATGGCCACACGGAGTTTTTCCGAGGCGAGGTCGAAGGTGCGGTCGCATGGCCGCCCCGTGGTCTCAGCGGCTTTGGTTATGACCCTGTGTTTCAGCCGGAAGGTTATGAGACGACATTCGGCGAGATGAGTGCAGAGGAAAAACACGGCTGGAAACCGGGCGATGAACACGCCCTGTCCCACCGCGCCCGCGCCTTCAAGAAATTCGTCGAAACCTGTCTCAGCGCATGATGACCGATCTTGGGAGCAGGTTCTCCCCTGCCCCAAATAACACAATAGCGCCGGATACAGGTGATCCCGGTTTCGGCGTTTATGTGCACTGGCCCTTCTGCGCGGCCAAATGTCCCTATTGCGATTTCAACAGCCATGTCCGCCACAAGCCGGTGGATCAGGACCGTTTCGTTGCCGCTTTCCTGAAGGAAATGGACACGATGCGGCAGCTGAGTGGCTCTAAAGTCGTCACCAGCATCTTCATGGGCGGCGGCACGCCCTCCCTCATGGATCCGCAGACTGTGGGTGCCATTCTGGATGGCATCGCCCGTTTCTGGCATGTGCCTGACGGTATTGAGATCACCATGGAAGCCAACCCTTCCAGCGTGGAAGCGGAGCGTTTTCGCGGCTACCGCGCCGCGGGTGTCAACCGCGTGTCCATGGGCGTGCAGGCACTGAACGACCGCGACCTGAAATTTCTTGGACGCCTGCATGATGTGGCCGATGCGCTGAAGGCCATCAGGCTTGCCCGCGAAATTTTTCCGCGCATGTCTTTCGACCTCATCTATGCCCGCCCCAACCAGACTGTCGAGGAATGGGAAAAAGAGCTCGCGGAAGCCATTTCCTATGCGGTCGATCACCTGTCGCTTTACCAGTTGACGATTGAAGAAGGCACGGCCTTTTACGGTCTGCACAAGGCCGGCAAACTCATCGTGCCGGATGGCGATCAATCTGCCCTTCTCTATGAAGCCACGCAAGAAATCACCGCGCGCCACGGGATGCTCGCTTACGAGGTCTCCAACCACGCCGTCCCCGGCGCGGAAAGCCGCCATAACCTGACCTATTGGCGTTATGGCGATTACGCCGGTATCGGCCCCGGCGCGCACGGACGCCTGACCAAAGGCAACGCAAAACTCGCCACCGCCACTGAACGGCACCCGGAAACATGGTTGGACGCCGTCGAACGCGAAGGCCACGGCATCGTCGATCAGGAGCTTTTAGGCGTCGAAGAACAGTCCGACGAGTTGTTGCTCATGGGCCTGCGCCTGCGCGAAGGCATAGACCTTGCCCGCTGGAGCGACCTCTCCGGCCGTGATCTTGACCCGGATAAGGAAGACTTCCTTCTTCAACACGGTTTTATCGAGCGCATCGGCAATTCCCGCCTGCGCTGCACGCCATCCGGCATGTTGATATTGGATTCGGTCGTGGCCGATCTGGCGTGAGTAGCCGGTGAAAGAAACACTTCGCCAGCTTTTAGAGCCTTGCCCTTATCATCGCCGTGACGCCGAACCACCGTCTGACGAACATTCGCGATGATGACTTCTACCGTCCCTATGCGGCCTTGCTACCTGAACCTTGACGGGCCGGATAATCCGACTTTATCGACGAACCGTCTTCGCGTTGCACGTTACGGCGGTTGAGTTTAAACAGGCTGACGAGTTCCGCAAGCGCCTCAGCACCATGCGCCAGCGTGCTGCTGATCGCGGTCGTGCGGGCGCTCATGGCCGTGTTTTCCTTGGTCATCTTGTCCAAGCGGCTGACGGCTTGGCTGATATCGCTCAGGCTTGATGCCTGCTCATCGGCGGCATGGGCGATCTTTTCGACATTGTCATCGATTTCCTTCACCAGCGTGTTGATCTCCTTCAGCGCTTCGCCGGTCCTGCCGACCAACCTCACGCCTTCGAGCACTTCGGTGCCGGAATTGTTGATGAGAATCTTGATTTCCTTGGCGGCATTGGCAGAGCGCTGTGCCAGTTCACGCACTTCCTGCGCCACCACCGCAAAACCTTTGCCAGCCTCGCCTGCACGGGCAGCTTCCACGCCTGCATTCAAGGCCAGAAGATTGGTCTGGAATGCAATTTCATCAATCACGCCGATGATCTGGCTGATTTCTCCCGATGCGGTCTCGATGCGGCGCATGGCGTTGATTGTCTGCTCCACAACCTCGGTCGACGTCGCCGTGGAGGCACGGGCGCTCTGCACAAGCTGGCGCGTTTGCTTCGTGTTCTCGGTGGCGGAAACAACGGTGCTGGTAATCTCGCCGAGCGCGGCAGATGTCTCATCAAGGGCGGCCGCTTGCTTGAGAGAGCGTTGCGCCAGATCCTCGGAGGCTTCGCGCACCTCTTGGCTGCCCTTGCTGAGATCACCGGTTTGCCCGAGAACATTGACAAGAGTGCGCTGGAATTCGCCAATAGACTTGTTGAAGTCCTGCCGCAGCCGTTCGAACTCACCGACGAAGGGTTGATCCATCGTCACGCGAATATTGCACTGCGACAGTCGCTCCAGCGCGGCACCGATTTCTTCTACCGCATGCATGCGCTCCGTCACATCTGCGGCGAATTTAACCACCTTGAACACCCGCCCCTTGTCATCAAAGATCGGGTTGTAGGAGGCCTGGATGAAAACGCGACGGTTATCCTTGCCGATCCGCATAAACTGTCCAACCGAAAATCTGCCTGCGCGGAGCTCTTTCCAGAAGTTTTTGTATTCCGGCGATTGCGCATGGGCAGGCTCGCAGAACATAGAATGATGTTTGCCGATAATCTCGTCCGCACTATAGCCCAGCGTGGCGAGAAAGTTCTCGTTGGCGCTGACAATCTGGCCATCCGGCGTAAATTCGATGACGGCTTGCGCCCGTGACAACGCCGCGAGCTTGCCTTCATCCTCAGCGCTCTTGCGCTTCAAAAGCGTGATGTCGGTGGCGATCTTGACGACCTTGTAGGGCTTGCCGAAACGGAAGACCGGATTATAGGACGCTTCAATCCATATCTCGTCGCCATTTTTTGCCAGTCTGCGGTATTGGCGGCGGTCGTATTCGCCACGCGCCAGCCTTGCCCAGAACGCCTTATATTCGGGCGAGGCAACCTCTTCCGGCAAAACGAAGATGCTATGATGACGACCGACGATCTCGGCCTTGCCATAACCGACAGCCTTGCAGAAATTTTCATTCGCCGTCAGGATGTTACCGGAAAGATCGAACTCGATGATAGCCTGTGACCGCCCAAGGGCATCAAGCACGGCCGACGCATCAAAGCCGAATTGAGGAAAACGAGACATTCCGGACCCCTGAAAGATAAAACTGTCGAAGCCGCACGCGCTCTGCCAGCGAGGGAAAAGGCGGCGCAACCGTACCAAGGGGGAACAGTAAATAAAGACCGTTAATTAGTATTTAAACACAACAATTATGCCGGTGGTGTAAAATCCCGGCTTCTCGAAAAAAGCTCGATCCATATCGCCTTATCGCTCATCGATCCCAAATGTCGACCAATCCGCGCCCTATGCAGGTTCAGGCAACCATTGGTAGAGGGTGTCGAAGGCGTCAGCCGAGACAAACTCAAAACCCAGTGACAGATAAAAGGTGTTCGCAGGACTGCCCTTCAATGCCATCAACCGTATCGGCAACGACAAGTCCCGCGCTTGATTTTTTAGCGTATCGACCACAATACGGCCGATACCCATGCCTTGATGACGATCACGAATGTAGAGGTGATCAAGGTAAAGATGATCCACCTTTTTGCGCACGACAAAGAAGCCAACGGTTTCTTCCGCTCTGCGAATGATACTCGTTTCCGTGGGATTGAAAGAATTGAGGAAGCGATCTTTCGCGCGCTGGCGATCAAATCGCCCCACAGCCTCCAGGCTAGGCCGCATGGCTTCAACCCGGATGTCTGCAAGCTCTTCCGCATCTGCCGTGCTGGCAGCGCTGAACCTTATGTCTGTTTCGGGCATGGCCATCGTCTTCTTGCGTCAACCAATCCCGCATTCAACCATCTGTTGAGACTGAATTGTAAAACGGCCAAGTGTCCTTGGCCGTTTTAATCTTAAGCTTTAATCTTAAGCGTTGTTTTCGTTGATCAACCGCTTCAGCAACTCCACCTCGTGACCGAGTTTCGTGTCTCCACCGATCAGTTCCTCGATCTTGCGCACGGCGTGAAGCACTGTGGTGTGATCGCGTCCGCCGAAGCGGCGACCGATTTCGGGGAAGGAGCGTGGGGTCAGCATCTTGGCAAGATACATGGCGACCTGACGCGGCTTGACGATGACACGGGTGCGGCGGTTGGAGACCAGCTCCTGACGCGAGACATTGTAGTGTCGTGCGACGATACGCTGAATGTCTTCGATGCGAACGCGTTTGGCTTCGCCAGCACCCACCAGATGCGCCAGCAATTCGTCCACGCGCTCGACCGAAAGGTTCGGTTCGAAAGAGCGGCGGAAAATCAGCTGGTTGAACGCGCCTTCCAGTTCACGACCGCTGGCGGTGACGCTGCGGGCAACGTGAGAGACGATGTCTTCGGGAATGTCGAAACCGGGATCTTCGACGCGGGCCGTTGCGATACGCTGTGTCAGCATCTCATATCGCATTTCGTAATCCGGGCCTTCGATTTCGATGGCCATGCCACCCTGAAGGCGCGAACGCACACGCGGATCAAGCGATTCCAGCTCCCATGGCGCGCGGTCTGCGGCCACGACAACCTGCTTGGCGCTGTCCAGCAACATATTCAGCAGATGGCAGAATTCGTGCTGGATCATCTTGCCTTGCAGGAACTGCATGTCATCGATGACCAGAAGGTCGATATTGCGCAGCGTGTCCTTCAGCGTCAGCGCATCATTGTCACGGATCGCGGTTGCGAAACGCCACATGAAATATTCCGCCGTCAGATAGACCACACGCGGATTGCGCGGGCTGTCAATGGCTGCATTGGCGATGGCCTGAAGAAGATGCGTCTTTCCAAGGCCCACACCCGCATGAATGAACAGCGGGTTGAAGCGCACGGCACCGGCGCCAGCTTCGGCAATCGTTTTTGCCGCAGCCAGAGCCACGCGGTTGGACGCGCCTTCGACAAAGGTATCAAAGGTGAAGCGTGTGTCCAAAGGAGAGCCAAACAGCGGGCCGGAACCCGAGTGGCGCACCACGGGTGCAGATGCCGCAGCATGGGTCTGTGCAGCCGTTGTTGGCTGTGGCGGAATGAACGGCTTGGCGCGCTGCGCCGTGCCATTCATGTCCGATACGGGCAAAGCGCGTTCTTCGACCCGTGCAGGCTGCACAGGGCGGCTTGCCGAGCGCACCAGAATTTCGACCTTCAAGACATCCGCATCTTCGGCCTGCACCAGCGTGGTGATGAGGTCGATGTAACGGTTGTTGATCCAGGATTTCAGAAACGTCGTTGGAACGGTAAAACGCACGACGCTTTTGGATACGGAGTGAAGTTTCAGACGCGCGAACCAGCTTGCATAAACTTCCGGTCCAACCTGCGCCTTCAACCGCGCGCTAAAACGTTCGAATAGCGCGTCATATTTCAT